>NZ_JACXAA010000009.1 GCF_014699035.1 Spirosoma validum | reverse complement strand
ACAATTTGGGTGTTGGCAGGGCAAGTGGCGTCAGGTTCGAACCTGACGCCACTTGCCCTGCCAACACCCAAATTGTTTACACATAGTAGCCGCTACGTTAGCATTCCGATCAAGTTCTCCACCATGTTGGGCGCGCCAATGTATAGGGGCGTCCGCTGGTGTAGGCTGGTTGGTTTAATATCTAAAATTGACTGATGACCCGAAGAAGCCAGACAACCAGCCTTCTCAGCCAGAAACGCTAATGGGAAAGCTTCATAGAGTAACCGGAGTTTCCCATCCGGATTTTTCTTGGTTGGAGGATACAGGTAAATGCCTCCTTTCAGCAGATTCCGGTGGAAATCGGCCACCAGCGAACCGATATATCGTGCTGTATACTGTTTCGTTCGGCAATCTGTCAGGTATTTTTGAACACCATCTTCGTAGCTATCTACATTCCCATCGTTGCAGGAGTAAATCTGGCCATTGACTGGGCTATGAATATCCGGGTGCGACAGGATGTATTCACCCAGCGACGCATCGTACGTAAAGCCATTGGCGCTATGACCCGTTGTGTAAACCAGAATAGTCGAAGAGCCATATAAAATATAGCCAGCCGCCACCTGACGACGACCGCCCTGTAAAAAATCAGCCAGTGTAGGCTCGGAGCCAATGGGCGTAATGCGCCGGTAAATAGAAAAGATCGTTCCAATCGATACGTTGACGTCGATATTCGATGAACCATCCAGCGGGTCGATAGCGACCACGTATTTACCGTTATTATTCCCCGTAAAAATAATGTCTTCGTCTTCTTCTGAAATAATGGCGCAAGCTTCTCCCCCATTTTTCAGGGCCCGGCAAAAGCGAATATTGGCAATCATATCCAGCTTCTGCTGACTTTCGCCCTGTACGTTCTGAACGCCCATACCACCGGTCAGGTCAATCAGGCCAGCCCGGTTTACTTCACGGTGAATGATTTTTCCGGCTAGTGCAATATCCCGCAGCAACTGCGACAGTTCACCCGTTGCATACGGGAAAGCCGTTTGCCGGTGCATGATGTACCGGTCGAGCGTTACGCCAACGGGTAAGGCTAAAGGATGTGAGGCCGTGATTTCCATTTGTTCGACGTTCATCGTACTTGAGGGAGTTTACTTGAATAGATAGTTTACAGATTTAATAGATTTTTAAGTAGGTTGACTTGCATTGATAGTGTATAAATTAAAAGTAGCACGGGTTTTAACCCGTTTTTGGGCGCTTAGAAAAAACGGGTTGAAACCCGTGCTACCTTACTATGAAATTGAACTCATGCGACCGGTTCCGATTCGGGCGTTTCGAGATGAACGGGTTGCATGGTTGGTGTGAGCAGATGCATGACTACCCAGGCCAGTAAATAAGCTGAACCACACATCAGAAAAATGATGCCGTAGCCACCTTGAATGTCCCCCACTTTTTTGTAACTGTCCAGAATCCGACCGACAATCTCGGGAAAAATGATCCCCCCGACGGAACCTGCCATACTCCCAATCCCAACAACTGAGCTAACGGCCCGCTTAGGAAACATATCGGAAGCGGTAGTGAAAATGTTAGCGCTCCAGGCCTGGTGAGCCGCGCCCGCCAGACCAATCAACGCGACGGCGGTCCAGATACCCGGTCCAAAACGGACCGCAATGACTGGAATTACCAGCAGCGCAAAAATAAGCATGGATGTTTTGCGAGCTCGCCAGACAGTCCAGCCCCGGCTGATCAGCGCCGACGATAGATAGCCTCCACCAATGCTACCGATACTAACCAATGTATAGAGAACCGCCAGATACAGATTCGGCTTTTTGGTATCGAGATTAAACGTAGTGGAGAAGTAATCCTGCAACCAGAACAGGAAAAACCACCAGATTGGATCGGTCAGCATTTTCCCGAATACAAACGCCCAGGTCTGGCGTTTGCTCAGCAATTGTCCCCAGGAAACCGGCTTGCCATGGTCGGCGACTTCGTCATTGGTCGTTTCGTTATCGCTATGAATGTAGTCGAACTCCGCTTTGGACAGTTTAGCCTGCTTCGACGGAATTTCATAACCTACATACCAGAAAATTAGCCAGATAAACCCAACAGCGCCGGTTACGATAAAGGCCATTTCCCAGCCATAAGCGCCTAGAATCCAGGGAACTAATATCGGCGCTACGACGGCCCCGATGTTGGCACCGGAGTTGAAAATGCCTGTGGCCAGAGCCCGTTCTCTCTTCGGAAACCATTCGGCAACGGTTTTAATAGCCGCCGGAAAGTTACCAGCCTCGCCCAACCCTAAACCGATCCGGGCGAAAATGAAGCCTAACGTACTGGTAGCCAATGCGTGACCCATAGCCGCTATACTCCAGAAGATAATGGCGATGGTATACCCCATCTTGGTGCCGATCCGGTCAATGAACCGACCGAAAATCAGCAGACCAATCGCATAGGCTGCCGAGAACACCTGGACGATACGGCTATAGTCTAACTCCGACCAGTTGAACTCTTTTTCGAGTGTAGGCTTCAACAAACCGACCACCTGTCGATCAAGGTAGTTGATGGTCGTGGCGAAGAAGAGTAACGCGACGATAGTCCAGCGGTAGCTTCCAATGGATTTACTCATGCGGGTTGCGGAATAAAAGGTGTCACCATCTGAACCAGTGCCGCTACCCGTTCACGCAAAACGGCCGGATCAGCACTTTGACCGGAAAACAGCTGCGACCCGATACCCACCGCCGTTACGCCCGCCCGGAACCAGGACGATAAACTGTCGATAGTCGGTTCAACGCCCCCCGTTACCATGAGCTTCAAGGTTGGAATAGGCCCTTTGATGGCCTTAATGAAATCGGGTCCCACTACGTTCCCTGGAAACACTTTTACCAGATCAGCGCCCAGTTGCGTTGCCTGATAGATTTCGTTCAGGGTAGAACCAGCGGGCATCCAGGGAACATTCCGCTTCTTGCAAACGTCACCAACCGCAACTGTCGTTACAGGTTGTACAACGAAGTCGGCGCCCGCGTCCAGAAATTTCTCCGCATCTTCGGGTGTCAGGATCGTACCGATACCGATAGCCATCTCGGGGCAATTTTCCCGCACATGGGTCACCAGTTTGGTAAAAACGGACAGTGCCTGAGCACCCCGGTTCGTGAATTCAAAAACACGCAACCCTCCGTCGTAACACGCCTGCACAATGGCTTGCGCTTGCTCGGCGTCGGGATGATAAAACACCGGTACAATTGGGTGATTCGTGACTAAGTCAAGGATTTGTTCGGATGAAAATAAGGCCATAAGTGTTCGGTTAAACAAATTCGATTGATTCGATAGCGTAAATGAAGATGCTACACTGAATCGTAAGAATCAACAGAATCCATAGAATCTACTCGTGTTGGTGTTGGTTGGCTTCTTGTGTGCAAACGTCCGGTTATTTCCGCGACAGATTGCCCAGTGGCGTCACCCAATTCCTGCAATTTGCCGAACGCAGCAGCAGCCGCGAAATCGACAATCCCCTGTGGGGCATGCTGATTATAAAGACCATAAATCAGTCCCCCCATAAAACAATCGCCACTACCCACCCGATCAACGACCGATTCCGTAACTAATTCAGACGAAACGTATTGCTGACCATCGATATACAGTGTCGTATAATACCGAAGTCCCGTTGGTGGTGCGTCGAACCGAAACGTATTCGCCACAACCTTACAGCGGGGAAACCGCTCCTGAATAGCCTCCGATGTAGCCAGTGCATGATGCAGATAATCCGCCGGCTGCCCTTTGGCGTGGATATGTTCATCGACCGGAATACCCAGTAAAGCATTGGCGGCCCAGATATTCCCCATCACTACGTCGCAGTGTTTAACCAAAGCGGGCATCACATCAGCAGGCTTCATACCGTACTGCCAAAGCCGCGCCCGGTGATTCAGATCCATCGACACCGTAATGCCTTTTGCCGAAGCGGCCTCCAGCAACTCCTGGCAGGCGCCCGCTACGTTCGCACTCAAAGCCGGACTAATTGCGCTGACATGTAGCCAGCTCGTATTCTCTAAAATAACATCCCAGTCAACGGTTCCGACGGTTAGTTCGGAGAAAGCCGAATGAGCCCGATCATAAATGACGCCAGCGTTTTTCAGATCCGTTCCCTGCGGTAAATAATACGTACCGATACGTTGCCCAAACCGGACAATTCCCGATGGATCAATGCCTTTGTCAGCAACGTATCCAAGAATATCGTCGGCCAGCGAATTTTCGGGGAGAATCGTGCTGTATTTAACCGGAACGCCCCAATTGGCTAAAGCGGTTGCTACGTTCAGTTCGGCTCCACCCACAAACACAGGCATGGTTGCCTGTCGAATCCACCCCCCATCGGCAACTGGTGAAAACCGTAATAATAATTCGCCGAAGCAGCAGACTTTATTCATCACTAAATAGTATTTGTGGTGTCGGGTTCTCAAACCCGACACCACGATAATAGAAGTTAAACAGTCAATTCCAGGGGCTTACTACTGAAGCCAAAATACGTTTTAGCGTTGCCGTAGCAGACATTCTTAACCACCTGCCCCATCCAATCCATATCGTCGGGGAGCTCACCGTTTTCGATGTCGTTTCCGAACAAGTTACACAGAATCCGACGAAAATACTCATGACGCGGGTAACTCATAAACGAACGTGAATCGGTCAGCATGCCGACGAAGCGGCTCAGTAAACCCATATTGGACAGCGCATTAATTTGCCGTTCCATACCCTCTTTCTGATCCAAAAACCACCAGCCTGAGCCGAATTGGATTTTTCCAGCCACCGATCCGTCGTTGAAGTTCCCGATCATGGTTGCCATCAATTCGTTATCAGCCGGATTCAGATTGTATAAAATGGTTTTCGCCAGCTTATCCTTCGTGTCGAGTCGATCGAGGAAGCGGGCCAGTGCACGTGCCTGCGAGAAGTCGCCGATGCTATCCCAACCCGTGTCGGGACCGAGTTGACGTAGCATCCGCGAATTGTTATTCCGTAACGCGCCAAGGTGAAACTGCTGCGTCCATCCTTTTTCCCAATCCATTTCGGCCAGATAGACCAGCATCGCCGATTTGAACGTAAGGATTTCCGCCCCAGTCAGCGAATGACCAGACAAACGTTGGCCCGGCCGAATTTTATCAAAAATGGCCTTAACATCGGCGTCCCGGTAATCTTCAGCGTAAATCTGCTCCAGGCCGTGATCGGAAAGTTTGCAGCCCATAGCGGCAAAATAATCATGCCGCTGACGTAACGCATCCAGAAAATCATCGAAGTTAGAAATCGATACGTTACTGGCGGCTTCGAGCCGTGCTACGTACTGATTGAACGCAGCGGGATCTTCGACGGCCATCGCTTTATCGGGACGAAAAGCGGGCAGTACGCTAATCTCAAAACCGGAATCTGCCAGTTTTTGATGGTGTTCCAATGAATCGACCGGGTCATCTGTCGTACAAACCGTCTCTACGTTCATGCGCCGAAGCAGATTCCGAACCGAAAAATCCGGCGATTGCAGTTGTTCCGTGCAGGCGTCATAAATGCGTCGGGCACTCTTCCCGTTGAGCACTTCAGTAATTCCGAAATAGCGCTGCAATTCCAGATGAGTCCAGTGATAAAGCGGGTTGCGAACGGTATACGGCACCGTTTCGGCCCATTTCTGAAATTTGGCAAAATCTGTCTGATTTCCGGTACAGTAACTTTCATCGACGCCGTTGGTTCGCATGGCCCGCCACTTGTAGTGATCGCCGTAGAGCCAGATCTGCGTCAGATTGTCAAAAGTTTTGTCTTCCGCAATCTGATCGGGAGGCAGATGACAGTGATAGTCAATGATCGGCATGGGTTTCGCAAACTCATGGTAGAGTTGCTGTGCCGATTCGGTTTGCAAAAGAAAGTCGTCGTTCAGGAAGGGTTTTTTCATGGAATTAATGAGTTAATGGCTGGCGCTCATTCTATTATTAAATATTAAAGAGAAACGCCCCGTTTCCAGGGAATGAAATCGTCTTGTCCGTGACGGACGGCGGCTACTTCCACCTCGCCACTCGCTACGCGGATGATCTGTTCGAGCAGTCGTTCGCCCGCTTGCTGGATGGTTTCTTCTCCGTCGATGACCGTACCCGTGTTTACGTCGATGATGTCGGGCATTCGGTTCGCCAAAGCTGTGTTGCTGGAAATTTTAACGACGGGGGCGATGGGATTGCCAGTTGGTGTACCGAGTCCCGTCGTGAATAACACTACTGTAGCGCCTGAAGCAACCTCCGCCGTTGTCGATTCAACGTCGTTACCTGGCGTGCAAAGCAGATTTAATCCAGGTTTCGTCACCAGCTCGGGGTAATCCAGAACGGCAACGACAGGCGAGGAACCGCCTTTTTTTGACGCACCTGCCGATTTCATGGCGTCGGTGATGAGTCCATCGCGGATGTTACCCGGCGAAGGATTCATGTCGAAACCAGAACCAGCTTCCTTCGCCCGTTGGGCGTATGTATTCATCAGCTCCCGGAACCGGCTGGCTGTTTCGGCATCAACGCTACGGTCGCAAAGCTCCTGCTCTACCCCACAGAGTTCGGGAAATTCCGACAGAATAACGGTGCCGCCCAACGCTACTATTAAATCCGACGCTTGCCCAACGGCTGGGTTGGCCGAAATCCCTGAGAATCCATCCGAACCGCCACACTCTAACCCGATCGTCAACTTGCTGAGAGGAGCAGGCTGCCGGACACAGGCATTGGCCTGCATCAGTCCGGCGAACGTTTGCCGCAACGCCTGACTGATCAGCGACTCTTCCGTGCCGATGGTCTGTTGTTCGAGCACAAACAGGGGTTTGTCGAAGTTTGGATTCCGCTTGCGGATTTCGTCCTGCAACATACTCACCTGCGCGTTCTGACAACCCAGACTCAGTACCGTAGCGCCCGCTACGTTCGGGTGGGTGATGTAGCCCGCCAGTAGTCCGCAAAGCGCCTGCGCGTCCTGTCGGGTACCTCCGCAGCCGCCTTCGTGCGCCAGAAATTTCACGCCATCGACGTTTGGAAAGAGACGTAGCGTCTTTCGATCCAGGTTACCGAATGATTGTGCCGACTGATCAAGATCAGCCTGTAAGACTTCTTCAACAGTACGTCCAGCCTGTACCAGTTGCATCAATTCCTGTGTCTGGTGCTGATACGTATGCCGACGGGCGTAACCCAGGTCGTTTATCAACGCTTCTTCCAGCACCTGAATATTACGGTTTTCACAGAAGACGAGTGGCACCACGAGCCAGTAATTGGCCGTTCCAACGCGTCCATCCGAACGCTGGTAGCCCATAAACGTCTGGTTCTGCCAGCAATCAACCGCCGGGGGAGTCCATTGGTACGAGGAGCCATCCAGATCGTAGCTGTTGGTTGCATGCTGCACGTTGAATGTAGTTAGCCGACCACCCATCGGAATCGCCTGTTTTGCCTTACCGACCAATACGCCATACATGGTAATTGGATCACCAACGGCGAAATTCCGGATGGCCACTTTATGTTTTGCGGGAACAGCTTCCGTTACGGTCAGCGTTGACCCTTCCCAGAATGCCTGATCACCCGGTTCCAGATCGGTTAGCGCGACGAATACGGAATCATCGGGATGTATCTTTAATACGTTCTGTCTCATTTTGTTACGGCTTCATAATGATCGAACTGTGTGCACACGGTAGCCAGTACCCCATTTTCGATCATTTGCGTTAGATACGTAGTAACCGACTCCGCAAAGCCCGGTAGTTGACTTAAATCCTGTCCCCAAAGGGTTGTGTTCTGAAGTACCGTTTGGCTTAGCTCCTGGGGTGTCAGGCGTGCCCACAGATCGGCGAAATAACCTGCCTGCCCGTCATAAATCGGGTACGTTTCGCCGTTACGTTCACCATACCAGACCTCATCCTGTTGCGTAGTTGCCCGCATGAACAGCAGGTATGCTGCAAAGCCAAGCGAAATATAGCGGGGCGTAACGTTTAGTTTTTGATAATAATGAAGCAGTGTCGCTACGTTCCGCATCTGCATTTTCGCCGAATACTGCATTGTAATGGCCAGCCAGCGGTGTTCGATGAACGGGTTCCGAAAGCGGTCCAGTACCTGAAAGCCAAAGCGTTGCGCTATTTTTTCATCCACAGCATACGGAATTCCCGGTAGTAGTTCGCCCAGCATCACGCTGCTAATGAAAGCGGCCAGCCGATCATCTTCCATCGCTTCCCGTACCGTATCGAATCCGCTCAAATAGGCCAGGCCGCAACTCAGCGTGTGAGTCCCGTTAAGCAGGCGCAGTTTCAATTCGCGAAACTGATCGATGTTGGGCCGAATGATTACGTTCTCGTCGGCCTGATGGAATGACAGAATCTGCCGTACGTGCTCATCGCCTTCGATAGCCCACAGCCGGTAGACTTCCGAAATCGTCAACAGGTCATCTTCGTAACCAAGTTGCTCGGTCAGCGCGTGTTGAATGGCGGGATCAGGCCGGCCTGGTACAATCCGGTCGACCAGGGAGTTACAACAGGTATTGGCCGTTTCGAGCCAGTCGATGAAGCCACTTTCAAATTCATTCCGATGGGCCAGTTCGAGTAAAATGGCTTCAAGTTTGGTGCCGTTCTCCGGAATAAGTTCGGTCGGTACGATGACTAATCCCTTCGCAGGATCGCCATTGAACGCCTGATAACGGGCGTACAACACCGCCAGTAATTTACCCGGAAATGATTCGGGTGGAGATTGACGAACATCGTCCTGCACCAGTTGAATCCCAACTTCAGTGGTGTTCGAAATAACGATTTGCAGATCGGGACTCGTGGCTACCTGTAGTACGTCGTCCCACTGTTGCTTGGCCGACAAAACCCGGCTGATGGCCGAACATACGACGTTCTGTTCAACAAGCTGCTGATTCTCTACCCCCCGAATGCAGAGCGTGTAGAGGTTATCCTGACGGCTAAACGCACTCATATCGCCCCCATCCGTCGATTTCACGATGACGATCCGACCGTTGAAGATCCCCTGACGGTTCGCTTTGTCGATCAGGTAGTCGGGCAGGCCACGTAGTAAAACACCGGTTCCGAACTGAAGTACGCGCTCAGGCAGGTGTTGTAGTGAATCAGCTGGTAGACTGACGTCGACTTGTGGTTGGATCAGCGGCAGCGATTGAACAGATAAAGAAGTCATACGTTAATTAGTATTGGCTTATCGATACAGGCGCAAACTCAGCTTGAGCCGACCTATGTTCGGTAGATGTTTACGAGTGAAATTGTCTTTTTCGCAGAAGCCATCTGACGTTCTTACAGACTTGATCAGTAACTTGCTCTGGTAAGATTAAATAGGCTAATTTTTATAATAAAGCGTTTAGTGATATTTATTCACGCAAACGTTATCGGGAACGTTGCCGGATTTTAATTATCCTATCTGCTAGCTGTATAATGAGTATTTTGCCTCTTATCCCACCTTATATTCGTACAGCCTGACACGCTTGAAGAACTTTTGTACTTTACCAATATACCCCTTTGGACACAATCACAATAAAAGATATTGCCCGTGCCTTAAATCTGTCAACATCCACTGTCTCACGGGCGTTGCGGGATAGCTACGAGATCAATCCTGAAACCAAGCGCTTAGTGATTGAATATGCCGAGCGACTCGATTACCGTCCCAACCCGATTGCCCTTAGTCTGAAAGAAAATCGGAGTCGGGTCATCGGCGTAATTGTTCCCCAGATTGCCAACAACTTCTTCTCGCAGGTCATCAACGGCATTGAGGCCATTGCCTATAACCGGGGCTATAACGTTATTATTTTTCAAAGTCATGAATCGTTCGAGCGCGAACTCCTGACGGTGCAGCAGGCCGTAACCCGGAAGGCCGATGGATTGCTGATTTCACTTTCCAGCAGTACGTCAGACGTATCACATCTGCGAACCTTGCAGGAAAAAAAGTTACCCATTGTTCTGTTTGACCGCGTTTCCGCCGAACTTGACTTACCCTGCGTAACGGCCGATAATTTTGCGGGCGCTTTTGCGGCTACTGAACACCTGATCCAGACGGGCCGACGACGTATTGCCCACGTAACGATTCCGCCGTACATTTCTATTACGCAGGAACGGCTGGCCGGTTACCGGGCCGCTCTGGAACAGTATGGTATCCCTTATGTAGAAAGCTTAGTGCAGTACGCCGGTTTTGGACAGTATGAAGTCGAACCCATTATCGATGACCTGCTGAGCCAGAAGCCCGACGCATTTTTTGCCGCCAGTGACCGGTTGGCCCTTGGGTGTCTGGCCGCTTTGAAAAAACGGAACGTAGCGATCCCGGAAACGGTTTCGCTCATTGGTTTTACGAATACCCCCGTGGCCGATTTACTGGCTCCGCCCATGAGTACCGTCGAGCAGCCCGCTCTGGAGATTGGTCAGACAGCCGCCGAGCAATTGATTGACCTGATTGAAGACAAGCCGAAAAAGCCCAAGCCCGGCACAGTCCGAATTCCAACCCGCCTGCACGTGCGCACGTCTACGCAGTAGCAATCAGGCTATTTCTGAAGACTGATCTTCAATGAATCTTTCAAGATACGTTTTTGTAAGAGCGTAAAACTGTCGAGCACAGGCGATTGCCTGCCGGGCCTCTTCAACCGAAGACTAACGCAGTCGGAATAATAGACCTGATTGACGATAAGACCAAAGAACCCTGGCCCGGAGTTTTGGTCTGAATTTCTTAGTCGAATCAGAAACAAATGACCACTTGAAAAGCTTAGCGCATGGGCAGATTCAGGTCTATAGTCTGCTGATTCCGCATCACCCGAATCGGCAGTGTTTTCATGAAATGCAGTTGTTGCTGGAGATCCACCAGTTGCCTGATTGTTGCTACGTCGGTACCATTAGCGGTTCGGATTACATCGCCTTTTTGCAGACCCGCTGCCGCCAACCGGTTTTCTTTCGGTACCATTAGCACAACGATTCCGTTTTCATCCGGCAAGCCAAACGCCGACCGGTCGCCCAGTCCCTGAACGTTACGTATCGTTACGCCCAGCCAGGTCATTTCCGTTACGTTCTTTTCCTGTTGGGCGTTGAGCAATGCAGGTAGTTTGGGCGAACGGGCCAGCGCGCGTAAAGCAGGTTTCTGCACGCCAAACTGATGCATAGAGAAATTTTGAAAGCCTACCGCCAACGCCGGACTGTCTTTGCTTACCCGGTAATCGCCGTGTTCGGGATTGAGAAAGTGCGGATCGCCAAATCGACTATGCTCATCCGTATGATTCTGCTGAGCTTTGTGTAAAGCGTCCTGATCAGGAAATAGATTGTTGTCCAGCTCTTTCCCCCAATAATTAATCTGAATCGGGAAATATGGGCGCATAACAATGTTTCTCCGAAAGACATCGCCACTGTTTTTGAACCAGACGTGTGGATGAAACGAGTTGTTTACGATAACATTGTTTTCGGCGGTGCGATAGAATCCTTCCCGAAATTTCAGTCCGCCATTCAGCAGTACGTTATTATAAATGAGATAATTACTGCTGCCATCGTCCAGATCGATATCCCAGCCATGATCGCAGCGAAACCGATTGTTCCGAATAATAACCGGTTTCAGCGCATCCAGCTTGATCAACTCCGGATGAGCGGCCACTAAACTATCCATCGTTTTCCGATTAGAATGCCAGAACCGATCGCGTCCCCAGGAATTGAATGAACCGTGATCACCCGTTTCCAGTACGGTCTCAAACACGTCGTTGAATTCCAGCAGATGTCCACCCCAGGTGCCATCGCCAATGTTAATACCCGCCCGTGGTACGTGGTAAATCGTATTGTGGCGTACCGTAATGTCGGAAGCCATCGACAACTCCACACCGGTTGCCTGTTTCTCAATCTCGCCAATGTTGTGAACGAGATTATCTTCGGCTATGCATTGGGCAGGGTACCGATTGTTTTTGGGTCCCGGCTTTAGATCTAGTTGCGCGTAGGGCACAAACCATTCATACCGAAACTCGGGTGAACGTACCGCTGAGGTATCGCCCACAAAACCAATAGCCGTAGCCCCGACGTGGTGGATATGACATCCTTTCACCGATACAATCCGATTATACCGACTGACCAGTAAGGCATTACCACCCAGGTTGGTTAGTTCGCAATCCTCAATGCGGCAATTTTCAGTATTTTCCAGATAAACGGCGGCTCCGCGATACAGCATCCAGTCGCTACGTAGCAGCGGTTCATAGGGTTCCATAAATGTACGTTCAGCATTAGCCAGCCGGATACCCCGAATCTGAACCTGCCGAAGCGGAGCTTCTGGTTTCCCTGTTAACTCGATCAACGATTTTAGCCGCGACACCTCCACAACGGCCGTTGCCAGATCGACACCGGCGGGGGGCATGAACGAAAGCGTTTGGGTAATTTTATCGAAAAACCATTCGCCGGGCGCATCCAGCTCCTCGATAATATTCTCAACAAAGCGCTCTTTCGGGTGCATACCCATCGGACGATTATTTTGCCAGCCTCCCTCATACGTCAGCTTACCGTCGTTTTTGCCCGTAATTCGGTAATGGAAACCGCCCCACTCGTGCGCATGCAGTGCATGGATGTAGCCACCCGCCGGATTTCTCCACCGACCGACGCGCTCATCACTGGTAGCATCGGCGGCTGTTCCGTTGAACACATGAGCGGTAGAATCATAATTTGGGTACCGGGCCAGCACCTGCTTTTTGCCGTTGATGAACAGTTGCTCAAACGATTCGCCCGTTAGGTGAGCCGTCCAGATTCGTTCACCTGTTTTTTGCCAGTTCAGTTGAAGCCTCCGACCACCATTTAGTTCTACTGATTCGCCATTGTAGGCACTGATCAATAGTTTCTTTTTACCGATGCGCTGGGGATTTATACGTAACGTTTGAGGTAAGTAGTAAACGCCCTTACGTAATAAAACCTCCACTTCATTTTGCGGAGCCGCTTTTGCCTTCTCCAGCGCTTTTTCGAGCGTAGCGATCGGTGCGGTCAACGTACCAGCTTGGGCGTCATTTCCGGTTGGGGAAAGAAAAATACGGGTCTGCGAATACGCGCAGGACGATGCTACCAGCAGTAAAAAAAGAGTCCATTTGATCATGGTGGTCAGTTAAGATCAGAGACGAAGGAATTCAGCGATGCGTTAGGTCATAAAACAAGTTTTTCAGCGTCGACTACTTGCCACTCTCCGACCGGATTTACGGGTGGATACAATACCGCGAAACATCAATCAACTTAATCAGCTCGTGCGGCAAGGGCAATTTCTGCGCGCTTTTGAACATTATTATGATGAACAGGTCATTAATAACTAGCAACCGACCATTGGCAAGGCAGTTGATCGTCAGCGTGAACAGGAATTCTACATCAACGTATCAACGCTACGTGAAATCCGTATGCTCGATGTGGCTATGATTCTGCTGATCCTCATATGAGCCTGGCCTTACTGTTCACTGACAGCGGTCGCTACTCTATTGATCAATTATTGGCTAAATCGTCCAAAAAGCCTGCAATCGAACTAATTTGTTCAACCAGAACCCCCTAAGTATTTCACGAATAGAAAAATAGCTACGTAGCCAGTAATAGCTCGTTTTATGGAGTCAGGCTCCTAAGCCTGAAGTAGGGAAGACAGGGTATCTTTCGGTTGACGCTGACCATATGTACTTTTTCAGATAAATAGCAAAGCCGTACCTTACAGATACGGCTTTGATGTAAGCAATTGTACAAACCTGTAACTAGTTTGTCGATGTCAGTAATGATTCCTCTGCTTTAGCATGATTGATTTGATCCAACTTCTCCGAATTTGGTACGACCTGAGTTAGAATCAGAGGGTCATTCGGGGGAAATAATTCGAACTTGGCATCACCCTGCACATAGTACTGCTGGCCCGCTTGTAGCTGTAAAGTTAAACTCGGTTGGGCTCCTAAAGACAGCAAAGGTGGACGACTTGTAAAGGTGGTAGTACCTGCCGGTAAAACCACCTGACAGTGGCTATTCCGGCCCAGTTTGCACAACAACTTTCCATCGGCATAAATGCGGTATTTAGCCGAAAAAAGACCAAACACTTTCCCCTGATAAAAATGGACCGTGGCGGAGTTTTGGACGGAAGACTGAGCCCGGATTGAAGAGAAACCCCAGCCTAAGAAAGCGAAAACGAGTATCAATCTTTGACTATTCATAATACGCTAAGTTTAGTTTATTACATAAGTCCAACTTGTTACTTAGTCTACTCTGTATCAATTGTTGAAGTGGCTATACAAGTGCTTTTACAGTAAAAATATTGTATGTATACTCGTGGCATTCTATTCTAACCAGCTTCGATTGAACGTCTCACAAACTATTCTCCAATTCTCGCGAACTTCAGGGTCCTACATGCATTGACTCTACCAATCTACTAGTTGGGCCGGATGAATCCTAGCCGCTTATGCTTATATCCCCTCCCCTTACGGCGTTGTCTGCTTTAGGAGCCAGGTAGCCAAATCTTTACCCGCCTGGAAATTTTGATACGTAGCGGGTATTTTCCGCCCATCGGTATATTCATTGTAGAGCCACGGATCGCCAACGGCAAAAACTGTCCCTTTTCCCACTTTGGCTGTGGCGATAATGACGTCATTTTCTTTGGTTACAGCGGCTTTTGCAGGTGACTTTATGGCAATCGGTGAAAGTTCTTTGATGTAAACCGTTCTTGTCGATGGGAAAATAGCGTTGTTCGCCGGGATGTCGACCCGTCCCTGTTCAAACTGATCGTTCTTCACCATGTTGACATTTTTCGGCAGAAACTGCATACCAAACTGAGCCGCCAGTTGATTCAGGTGCGTATGTTCGCAATTGGACGTATCGTTGGCCATGAGTACCAAAACGCCCCCGGCTTTTACCCAATCGCTGATCGCTTTGGTATCGGCCGGGCTAATGTAGTTTGGTTTGGCCGTTTCCTTAGGCGTATCGGGATCAACGATGATGTAGACATTGACGTTTTTGAGCGAAGCCGCCGTTGGTGCGGTGGGCACCGTAGCGATTTTGGCACCGAGGTCGCGGAACGTAGTGCCCCACAACCAGAAACCTGAATGCTGACGATCTTCCCACGTATAATGAAACGGTTCCTGCTGGCCCGGTCCGTCGGTACGGTCGGTACGGTTTTGATCTTTCCGAAATTCGTGGTTGAAGTAAGTATCGACCGCTACGGTACGTCCTTTGCCAACCTTAGGTTCTCCAGCAATTTCTATTTCAACACTGGCCATGATGAACGGACCAACTCCTTTCAAATCGTCCTGACGAATTTTTTCGCTTAGGTAGTATTCATAGCTGCCATCGCGGTAAGGATTGCCGCCCAGTCCACCGACTAATACGGTTTTTTCTAAGTGAGCCAGTTTATCATTGTCGGTCGTGATAAAGTTTTTCAGCATACCGTCGAAGCCTTTTTTCGCAACGGGTAGCATGGACTGGGGTAAATAGCCCAGCCGAACGCCCTTTGCCAGCGCATATACAAACATGCCTGTTCCCGACGCTTCGAGGTAGTTACCTTTATCGCCCATGCGGTCGGTTATCTGATACCAGCAGCCAGACGCCGGGTCCTGATATTTCACGACGGCAGGCATAAACCGTTGCAGGATCGTTACCAACTCGCTCCGGCGTGGGTGCGTAGCCGGAACGTAATCCAGTACGTCGACCAGCGCCATCGCATACCAACCCATTGCCCGACTCCAGAAATTCGGTGATTTTCCCGATTTGGGATCAGCCCATTTCTGCTGGCGGCTCTCATCCCAACCGTGGTAGAGCAGTCCCGTTTTGGCGTCACGGGAATTCTTTTCCATCCAGACAAACTGGTTGATAATGTCCTCGAAATCTTTCCCGTCCTGGTCAAACAGTTTGGTGTATTCCGCATAGAAGGGTTCGGCCATGTACAGCCCATCGAGCCACATCTGATTCGGATAAATTTGTTTGTGCCAGAAACCACCTTCTTTCGTTCGAGGTTGTTCGGCCAGTTGTTTTCGGAGCAGGTCAGCGGCTTTCCGGTACTTTTCTTTATTCGGTAGCGTCTGCTCATACAGCATCAGCAACGACCGGCCGGGCGTAACAAAATCAATATTGAACTTGCTCAGATCGTAGGTCCGGATCGTGCCATCGTCGTTCACGTATCGGTCCATCTGTTTTTTGACGTAGTTGAAATAGCGGGCATCGCCGGTACGATACCACACCTGCGTAATGGCGTGTAGCACCAATCCCATTTCGTAATCCCAGTGAGCAACACGCCCGCCTTTGTACATGATCGAATCCGGATAAGTCGCCATGATCGTGGCCGTCATCTTCTGCGACCAGGGCGTAGACTGCGCCTGTAGACAGGATGGTAATGCAAGCAGGCAGAAAAAAAATAACTTCTTCATGAGAAAGTGAGTAAACGTAGGTTCGTTATCGGTACCACGGGTTTTAACCCGTTTTTGGTCAATCCCTGAACGGGTTAAAACCCGTGGTACCTTTTACTTGATCGTCAGTGCATTGGCCTGAACGTTCGCATCCGCCACAACCGTTTTTTTCGCATGGGACGTATCGGTATTCAAGAGATTGATCGTCCGCGAACGGTCGCCGGTGATATGCATTAACAAATCGGCATCATTGGTGTAGCGAATCTTGTCGAGCGTTACATTCTGGCTGTTCTGAAACTGCATCACGGTTTTGGCACTGGTAAGCAAAGCAACATTTTTCAGATTTATACGCTCCGCTTCAATGCAGACCAATCCTTTCCGGCTCTGCAACACCGCATTTTCAATCAGAATATCTTTTACGGCCATTTCGGGCAGTCCACGGATTAAGATGGCCGTCTCAGCACCTTTGCACCGCACATTACGTACCTGAAACGACCGGAACTGGGGCGTTGCTTCGGTAAGTGGTTGGGCCGGAATAGCAGGCAGTTCATTCGATTCACCGTGTTGGGGCACCGGATCTTTCGCAGCGTAATACATGTCGAACAGAATCGCTTCGCCCGCAATATCGGTCATGTCGATGCCATCGATGAAAATGTTTTCCACGATTCCGCCACGACCACGTGCCGTTTTGAACCGAAGGCCAACGTCGGTACCCATGAACGTGCAGTTCGATACGTATAGATTCCGAACACCACCCGACATCTCACTACCGATAACGAACCCGCCGTGCGCGTGATACACGCGACAACCACGAACGATGATATTTTCAGTCGGTACCCCCCGCTTGCGTCCCTGCTCGTCGCGTCCGGATTTGATGCAGATGCCATCGTCGCCCACATCGAACGTACAGTCTTCCACCAGCCCATTCCGGCATGATTCCAAATCCAGTCCATCGCCGTTCTGTGCATACCAGGGATTTTTGGCCGTAACCTTACGTAACGTAATGTTCTCGCATAAAAGGGGATGCAGACACCAGGCAGGTGAGTTCTGGAACGTAACGCCTTCGAGCAAAATCTTTTTGCAACGGGTTAAGCTCAGCATATTTGGCCGCAGGAAATCTTTTATCCCCTGGTAGTAGCTGAGTGGCTGTCCCGCTTTGGTCACTCCACTGGCGCCCTTCAGCGACTGTGCCGACGGATACCAGATGTCTTTTTTGTCATTTAATACGCCCCCCGAAGCCACCAGTTTCTTCCACTGATCGTCCGTCATCTTACTTTTTTTGACCATGCGCCAGGTGTCACCGGCTCCATCCAGGATACCGTCGCCCGTAATGGCAATATTTTCCAGGTCGGTTCCCGAAACAGGGGCCTGATTTCGGATGGCATCCTCCCCTTCCCAGGTGGTGCTCACCAACGGGTAAGCCTCACGTTGGTCCGTAAACTGAAGCAACGCCCCTTTAGCCAGATGCAGATTAACGTTATTTTTTAGTGAAATAGGTCCGGTTACCCATAATCCTGCTGGAACCAGAACGACGCCCCCACCCTTCTGACTGCATTGGTCAATCGCTTTCGTTATTGCCGACGTATTGAGTGTCAGGCCATCGGCAACGGCGCCAAATTTGGTGATGATAAGCGTATCCTTTCGGAAAGTCGGCAATTTCACCTCCGGCAGATCGCGCCCATGTGCAACCCGCGACGTAACAGCACTCCTAACTCGATTAGGGGATTGATAAAAATCTAACCGAAAGGCCATCGAAATGACCATTATAGTTAATCCTGAAAGTATTTTCATTGAATACGAAAAGGGAAAGATGTTACCAGCGTTTCGATTTTAACCCGAACCACCCACGATTTCACCTCTAAATTGCTCCTAAAATCAGCACTCATTCAAGAGAGTATTGACCTTTTTTTACGCAATCGTTCCCGGTAACGTTCTCAAGCCTATCCATTGCCATTAGCTGACAAACGACTAAATACCGAAAAAATGGCAATAGCTGTTATCATATCGAAATGCCTCTGAACCCTTCGTCAAACGGTTCAGAGGCATTTCGATACAAACGAAATTTAGTATACAGCTTCTAAGTCAGACCGACCAATAACTAATCTAGGCGTAGTCCCATTCCAGTTGACAATCTGCCTAATAACGAACCTTTCCCTTCACGCAGAGGGATTTTGGGTGAAAAAAAACTGACTACTCAGCACATTAACGCCGAACGTATTAATTGAGGTGGGGTAACAATCGCCTGATAGCAAACCATCGGCGACGCGACACCGGCAAAACCAGGCCTGAATGTAAGTACATTAGACCACCGGTCTCCTGACTGATTCGCTCCATTCGTTCTATGTAATGTAGATTGACGACGCAATTGCGGTGCAGTCTGATAAACCATTCATGCGGTAGTCGATCCATATAATATTTTAAGGTACGGGGCATCAGCATGCGTTGTCCATCCTTCCAATAAAGCCAGCTGTAGTTACCGGAAGCCTGCAAATACATCAGGTCTGATACGGGAAAATCGAATTTGCCGATTTCACGCATGTATATCCTGAGTGTACTAGTGGGTAAAGTAGGGCGTGAAAGGGTGTTGCGAAAGTCAGGTTTCATTAACGGATATTGAGTAAAAGTGTTCATGGTACACAGGGCCCAAGTGCCGGG
The DNA here is from genome assembly GCF_014699035.1 of Spirosoma validum. Classification (GTDB taxonomy): domain Bacteria; phylum Bacteroidota; class Bacteroidia; order Cytophagales; family Spirosomataceae; genus Spirosoma; species Spirosoma validum. The sequence goes on along the minus strand of NZ_JACXAA010000009.1, from coordinate 308,610 downwards.
CGGTTAAGAGGTCGGTAATAAGAAATATTACGGTCGGACCGACTCAGTGGAATCGACTCAATCGGAAGCTGGCTATCAGAAAACGTATTGCTGATCAGTGAATTAACTAACAAAGTCGATTACACTAAAACGCCTTCCTTCGGCTTGCCAAAATTCACTTGGTGGCACGTGAGAGACCAGCGTGTAAACACCTGTTCGAAAAAAGCACGTGTTTACACCTAGTTGATTTGTACAGTTAGCGGAGCAACCGTCGATTTCGATGAATAAACTGTTTTAAATCTGAGCCGTGGATTCCCTTGACCTTCAAATGAAAAAAGCTCAACTTTTTCTTGACTCTCCCCTTACGTCATAGCCTACATTTGCTTCCGTCAATCCGATACGTATAACTATGCGACCGTATTCTGTCAAAAATCTGGCGAAACTAGCGGGTGTCAGTGTGCGCACACTACATCATTATGATCGCCTGGGGTTACTCAAACCATCTGTCCGTACCGAGGCCAGGTATCGATTGTATGGTCAGAATGAGTTAATCCGTCTGCAGCAGATTCTCTTCTACAAAGAGCTGGATTTCTCACTCGAAGAGATTTTCCATATTCTGGAAGACCCCAATTTTAACCTGTTAACGGCGCTGGAGAGTCATAAGCAAGCACTTGAGGCTCGGCAGGATCGACTCGCTACGTTGCTAAAAACGATTGACAAAACGATTTCAACTTTAAAAGGAGACCGAGTTATGTTAACGAACGAAGAATTATATGAGGGCTTCCCGAAAGGTCAGGAGTACCGGCAGGAGGCTATAGACAAATACGGCGCAAAAACCGTAGAAGACAGTGAACAGAAACTACGTCAGTTGGATAAAGCGGGCTTTGAGCAGTTAAAAGCTGACCAACAAGACATTGCGCAGACCTTAGCCGGTATGGTGAATCTGGACCCGGCCAGTGCTATTGTACAACAGCAAATCGCCCGGCATTACCAGAATATCCGGGGTTTCTGGGGTGAGTCGGTCTGCCAGTCGAAAAACATGGCTGAAGCCTACAAAGGGCTGGCCAAACTGTATATCGATGATCCGCGATTTACCAGCCAGAACGGCCAGGCAAATCCAGACTATGCCCATTTTCTGAATAAGGCAATGGTCCATTTTTCCGATACGCAGCTTAGTTAATTAGTCGACAGCTATGCAATGAGGACACTTTTTAGTACAAAAGGCCGGAAACACTGGCCTTTTTGCTTTATAAATTCTTTGGGATGCCGTAGCATAGACAAGAGCCAGATGTAAACGGGGTGCACCGGTTGAGGAAATCGTCTCTCATCTGGATTATCGTCTAATGAAAGGCTTACTGACGCCAAAGAAAATAGAATTATTTGTTAAAAAATCAGCAAAAAAGACAGGATAACATTTTTTTGTTTAAAGGATTAAGCATAGATTTGGGCGCAATATTTAGTAGATGAGTGCTAAAAAAACTTCATTAAAGGATATAGCGCAGAAAGCAGGCGTCTCCACAGCCCTGGTATCTTATGTGCTGAATGGTAAAGAGAAAGAAAGTCGGGTTGGACAGGAGATTGCCGCCAAGATCAAAGAGATTGCGAAGGAACTCCACTATCAGCCCAACCATCTGGCGAAAAGTTTACGAAGTGGAAAAACACATACGATTGGGCTGATTATCGCCGATATTTCCAATCCCTTCTTCGCAAACATTGCCCGGGTGGTTGAAGATGAAGCAAAAAAGAACGGATATACCGTCATTATCGGCAGTTCCGACGAGAACCCCGATAAGTCGCGGGATTTATTGAACGTACTGATAAACAGACAGGTCGATGGATTTATTATTGTTTCCTCCGAGGATTCGGCTGAACAAGTTCAGGATCTGAAAGCGAAAGGTATACCATTCGTTCTACTGGACCGGTATTTTCCGGATATACAGACCGATTTTGTTTCAACCGATCATTATCAAGCAGCCTATGACGCAGGAAATCACTTGGTTAGCAGCGGCTATAAGCGCATCGGCATGATTGCTTATAAATCGCAGTTATTTCATATGCAGGAGCGTATACGCGGTTATCAGGATGCACTGAAAGACAACAAGATACCGTTTCAAAAGGCCTGGCTAAAAAAAGTGCGATTCAGCTACATCGAATCAGAAGTCAGAGCAACTATTGATGAATTAATGGCAATGAAGCCGCCAATCGATGCCTTAATTTTCGCTACGTATGGCCTGGCAATCAATGGATTGAAATATTTTAACGAATTACGGCTGCGCGTTCCGGATGATCTGGCCATTGTCAGCTTCGGGCAGGCAGAAGTATTTGATTTATACTATTGCCCGATTACCTATTTGAAACAACCGATCGGGTTATTGGGTCAAACCGCCGTTGGTTTATTAGTGAACAAAATAAAAGACCATCAGAAAGGACCAGCCCAAATACTTATGAAAGCCGAATTAATTGTTAGAGCGTCGTCAAAAACTAAATTTCCAGAATAGACTTTGATTTATTAATCTGCTTAAACGATTAAGCAACTATTCCTATCTTTTACCCTTATGCAACGTAGACATTTCCTTAAATCTGCCTTCGTCGGTTCATCGGCTGTTTTAGCAGGTCTTCCTTTAGTCCAGGCTCTGGCAGCTCCACCGAAACTAAAAATCACTAAAATCAGGTATTACGCAGCACCTGGCTACAACAAGCCATTGTTTAATCAGGCGCGGGGTATCGTTGAGATTGAAACCGACGGGGGCATCATCGGCATTGGCGAAGGGGGTTCGAAAGATATGGTCGAGCAGTTGGCGCAGATGATAATTGGCGAAAATCCGTTCCGTATTGAACACATCTGGCAAAATCTGTATCGGGGCATGTTTTACCCGCCAGGTCGCGAAAAGCTACACGCACAGGGCGCTTTGGATATGGCGCTTTGGGATCTGAAAGGCAAAGCTTTGGGAGTTCCCGTCTATGAATTATTGGGTGGTGCTACACGCGATTACGTTGAATGTTACGCAACGGGTTTCCGGGCTTCCAAAGCGAAAACAGAAGAAGAACGCGCCAGGGATTGTATTGAAGCGGGTTTACGTGCGTATCGAATTGGCCCAACTGGCGGCAATGGCGATCAGCCGTTCGACTTTTACGACAATGCGAAGAAAACCATTGAGTTCTGCAAACGGATTGACGCGGCTGTAGGGGGTGGCGGGAAATGGGCCCTTGATCTACACACCCGTTTCGATACGACGGAGGGCATCAAAATCTGCAAGGCTCTTGAAAATATGGAGCCGTATTTCGTTGAGGACATTGTTCGTTCCGAAAATCCGGATGTCTACAAAACAGTACGTCAGATGACCAACGTACCGATTGCCGTTGGCGAGCAGTTCGGCGATCGCTGGGATAGCAACACGTTCATCGAGCAGCATCTGATTGACTATACGCGCTTTACGTTGCCAAACACGGGTGGTATCTCCGAGTTCAAGAAACTGGCCTCCATGTGTGAGACGCATTACGTCGGTATGATCCCGCACTTTACGGGTCCATTGGCGACCGCTACACTGGTACACGTATTAGGTTCCAGCAGTCCAATGCGCTGCCTGATGGAATTGGGTGGCGGTGAACCCGAACGACCGGCTTATTTCAATGAAGATTTCGTCAACTTCAAAAACGGCAAATTATACCTGAACCCGGAACCGGGACTTGGGGTGAAGTTCGATCCGAAAAAAGCGACGTTCCTCTTCGAAGTGAAAGAGAACACGAAGTTCCCGCATCCGATTCTGAAAGCGCCGGACGGGTCGATTCATAATTGGTAGGTGGCTAGTGCTGCGGTCAGAATCAGGCGAATGGTATGACCCCGGCGGGGTCATATGTTTATAGCAAATGCTAGCTGTATACATATCTGACCCCGGCGGGGGTCATACTGTTCCGCTCAATTCTACCCGACTGATTCATTAATGATACGCCAATAGTTTTTAAACCCAGTCCCAGAACTGGTTGGCAGGCTGTTTTTACAATCTCTTTAAAATTAAACTATACCTATATTATTCATTACTATACAAAGAGCATATTACCTTTTTTCCTTAAACCCTTAATCCGTTCTTTCCATGAAAAAAGCTCTAATACTCAGTCTGTTTTACACAGTTCTGTTTAGCAGCATAGCGTTTGCGCAGAACAACAAAGTAACCGGTAAGGTGACTGGCACAAATGATCAGGGACTACCGGGGGTGAACGTAGTGGTGGGTGGCACGTCAGTTGGTACGGCCACTGATGCTGAAGGCAACTACTCCATTAATGCACCTGCTACGGCTTCACTGATCTTTTCGTACATCAGCTATGTAAGTCAGACGGTGCCGGTTAATAATCGCGCTATCGTCAATGTAAAGTTGGCCGAAGATGCTAAAGCAATTGACGAGGTTGTCGTTACGGCGCTGGGTATCAAACGGGAAGCCAAAACGCTGGGGTATGCAACGGCAACGGTCAATGCCGAACAGATTAACGTAAACCGTACCAACAATTTCATGAACGGCCTGCAAGGGAAAATGGCCGGCGTGAACATTACCGGCATGAGTTCGGGTCCCGCTGGTACGTCAAAAATCCGGATTCGAGGTCAATCGTCGTTCAGTGGTCAGAACAACCCGCTGATTGTGGTGAACGGGGTACCCATTGACAACTCGAACTATTCGCTCGGGGGCGACTACGGCTCCCGTTCAACTACGGGCCTGCCGGTTAACAGTTCCGATGGGGGCGACGGACTATCATCCATCAACCCCGACGACATCGAAACCATGACTGTACTGAAAGGCGGTACGGCGGCCGCGCTCTACGGCTCGCGCGCGAAAGACGGCGTTGTGATGATTACCACCAAAAGCCGGGGCGTCGGTAAAGGACTTGGCGTTACGTATAACACCAATTTTACGACCGAAACGGCCCTCGATTTCACGGATTTTCAGTACGAATACGGCCAGGGCGAGGGGGGCAAACGACCTAATTCGTCTACTCCCCCCACTTCAGGGGTATGGAGTTTTGGCGAGAAATTTCAGCCAGGCATGACCCAGATCCTGTTTGATAATAAGACGTATCCCTACGAACCGGTCTACAATCGGGTGAAGCAGTTCTATCGCACGGGAACCAACTTCACCAACACGGTAACCGTAGCCAATAATGGGCAAAATGGTGGCTTTAGCCTGTCGCTGAGCAACACCGATAACAAAGGCATTATGGAAAACAACACTTTCAATCGGAAGGTGATCAACTTAGGTTTCAGCCAGAATATCAGCAGTCGGCTTACGGCACTGGGGAACATCAACTATTCGAAAGAGAATAACGTCAACCCGCCCCAGCTGAACGCGCAGGATTTTTCGGTCTCAACGGTCATTTTCACCCTGGCCAATTCCATGCCGTTCCAGGCGCTGCGGGACAATCAGACCCTACCCAACGGCGATGAGTTTTCGTTCGCGCGTTTTCTGGTTCGCAACAATCCGTATTATTCGATGAATTATCACTTCGAAAACATCGTTCGCGACCGGATTTTTGGTAACGTAGCGTTGAAGTATCAGTTCACCGACTGGCTCTACCTGCAGGCACGTATCGCGCAGGATTACTACGTTCGGAATCAGGACTACAACATTCCGAACGGGTATGCACCCATCGCGAAAGCACCCACGGGCTATGTCAACGGCTCGTACACGCAGGATGTTCGCCAGAATACAGAACGAAACATCGACTTTATTCTGGCTGGTAACCGAACCTTCGGTAAGATTGGCGTCGACATAACGCTGGGTGGTAACACGCGTTATAATCGACTCGACTACAACAGCGTAACGGTACAGGATTTCGTGCAACCGGGTCTATATACCGTCGCGAACGGACGGGTTAAAAACCCGATTTATGGTCTTTCAGAACGGAAAATCAATTCGTTGTATGGCAGCGCCACCCTCTCCTACAATGATTACCTGTTTTTGACTGCCACGGCCCGGAACGACTGGTTTTCGACCCTGTCTCCGTTAAATCGCAGCATTCTGTACCCCTCCGTCACGGGTAGCTTCGTTTTCTCGCAGGCATTTGAAAACCTGCCTGAATGGCTATCCTTTGGGAAACTCCGGGCGGCTTATGCGCAGGTCGGCTCCGACAACGTAAGCCCCTATTCGAATGCGCTGTATTTCCAGGTCGATAACAACCCATTTCCGAACCCATCGGGGCAGTCCGTGCCTGTTGGGGGCATCAATACGTCGGTCGTTCCGAACAAAGACCTGCGCCCGCTACGTATTCAGGAAGCCGAAGTGGGTCTGGAACTGAAGCTGTTCAATAACAAAGTTGGCTTCGACTTCACGTATTACCGTAAAATCACCAACGACCAGATTCTGTCTGCCCAGATTTCGGATGCTTCCTCATACACCAATAAGCTGATCAACGTAGGTCGGAGCATGAACCAGGGGCTCGAAATGGCCTTAAACTTCTCGCCTGTTGTTACGTCTTCGTTCCGCTGGGATTTTAATGCCAACGTATCATATAACACGTCGAAAGTGCTGCAACTCGGTTTATCGCCTAACGATACGGTCATTACCGTAAGCGGAGGTAGCGGCCGGGTGCTAAATCAGGTAGTAGGCAAACCACTCGGCCAGTTATACACATTCTTTTACCTGCGCGATGCCCAGGGCCGCAAAGTTTTTGACCAGAACAGTGGCATGCCACTCCGAAACAATACGCTGGTCAACGTAGGCAGTGCGTTACCCAACTACTTTGGCGGAATAACAAACACCTTTACCTATAAAGGTCTTGCGCTCTCGGTCCTGATCGATTTCAAACTGGGTGGCAAACTGATTTCTGGACGCAACATCAACTATCTGCGCCACGGTCTATCGAAACGGACGTTGCCAGGCCGGGATGTGGGCTACGTGATTGGTGACGGCGTGAATCCCAACGGCGAAATCAACCAGACCAGGGCGGCTGTACAACCCTTCTACGAGTCGCTTAACCCGCTGGGCATTCACGAAGATTTTGTCAACAATGCCGGATTCTGGAAACTGCGGCAAATCACGCTTGGCTACGACTTCAGCAAGATTCTCCCGCAAAACTTCTTCATCAAAGGGCTGAGACTGAATGCTGTGGCCAACAACGTACTGATTATCAAGAAATGGACCGAGAATATGGACCCGGAAGAAGCCAACGTTTCGTCGGACAACTCCGTCGGGCTCGATTTCTGGCCGGGTTTACCGCCAACGCGTATGATGGGCTTTAACCTCAATGTTCGGTTCTAAACACGACCCCGTTCTAAATCCATGAAAACATACCTAAAATATACCCTCGCTCTGCTCCTGCCGTTCAGTCTGCTCACGGGCTGCGATCAGGGCTTTACGGAGATTAATACCAACAGAGTTGACCCGACGTCACTGGCCGCTCCGCTGGTCATGAACAAGGCGATCATCAACACCAACTACCTCGACGGATTCGGCACGCTGGGCATGCTGTGTTATAATTTCGGCATCGTTCAGCAGATTATTACGCCGTACGGCAGTTCACTGTCGGGTGCTAATTACGATCAGGTGAATAACAGCAATACGCCCTTAGTCTGGCAGAATTTTTACCGGAACGTCGTGAAGCAGTTGGTGGCCGTACTCGATCAGACCAAATCCGATCCACTGCAAATCAACACGTACCAGGCCGCCCGCATCTGGAAAGCCTACGTCTTCATGATTCTGACCGATACGTACGGCGACGTACCGTATTTCGAAGCCGGGCAGGGATACACCACGGAAATCATCAACCCCAAATACGATGCGCAACAGGATATTTACAAGGATATCCTGAAGGAACTCGACGAAGCATCGGCCGCTCTGACCACTACCCAGACCGCCATCACGACTGATATTCTGTACGGGGGCAACGTAGCGAACTGGAAAAAGCTGGGCTACTCATTCATGCTACGGGCGGCCATGCGCCTGACCAAAGTTGACCCGACCACTGCTCAGACGTACGTTAAAAAAGCGGTAGCCGGTGGTGTTTTCCAATCAAATGCCGACAATTCCATTCTGCGTCACACCTCGCTTTACAACAATTACATCGGCAACCACTTGCAGGCCCGCGAAAAAACCAATTTCTACCTGGCCGCTCCTTTTGTCGACTACCTGAAAGCCAACAGCGATCCACGCCTGCCTATTTTCTCAGTCCGTTACGTAGGGGCTAAAAGTGGATCGGAACAGGCAGCGTCACGGGCGTCGTCTGATCCAGCGGTGCAAATTGGTATGCCAATGGGCTACAACGACGTATCGATTTCCTCTACGTTTGCAGCCAACAACGTAGTGAGCCTTTGGGATTATACCCAGGTCAATCTCAATACCGTACTGAAACTCGATGCCCCCGAATTCCACGTTACGTATGCCCAGACACAACTTCTGCTGGCGGAAGCGGCTTTTCGGGGATGGGTAACGGGCACGGCTGCTGACTATTTTGCAAAGGGCATTCGGGCGAATCTGGAGCAGATGGCGTCCTACGGCTCAACCATACCGGAAGCCTCTATCAAAACTTATCTGGACGCGCATCCACTAACGGCAGGTAAAGAGCTGGATCTGATCAATACGCAATACTGGGTTGCCAGTTTCCTGGATGGAACCGAAGCGTGGGCTAACTTCCGTCGCAGTGGTTTCCCGGCACTCAAGAAAAATCCCTATCCTGGCTCCGAAGTGAAAGGTGATTTCATCCGGCGTCTGCCCTACCCCGACAGCGAGATCGTCGTCAATTCGGGCAAGTTGAACGAAGCCATTACCCGTCAGGGCCCCAACACGCTCGATACGCGGGTGTGGTGGGACAAGCAGTAGAATTCCCATTTTTCTTTTTGTCATGGCTCCGGCCACCCGGCCTGAGCCATGACAAAACAAATCAATTACAATCGCTCAACCCCTTACCAATTCTCTCATGAATAAACCTGATCAAAACCGCCGTGATACCTTAAAAATGCTGGGTTTCGGCTCATCGGCTGGACTGCTGGGCCTCTTCGGGGGCATGTCTACCGCTGAAGCCCGGGAGCAACAGGGCAAGCCGCAATATGCCGTTGGGGCTCCTCCCGTCAAAATCAAATCCGTTAAAGCCATTGCCACCGCTCCTCAGGGATCTAACCTGATTGTCGTCAAAGTCGAAACCACGGAACCCGGACTCTACGGACTCGGCTGCGCTACGTTCACCCAGCGGGCGGCCGTCGTCGTGGTGGCCATCAATACCTATCTTAATGAATTTTGTGTCGGCAAGGACGTCGACAATATCGAAGACATTTGGCAGGGTGCTTACGTCAGCTCCTACTGGCGCAACGGACCCGTGCTCAACAACGCCCTCTCCGGCCTGGATCAGGCCCTGTGGGATATTAAAGGCAAACGAGCCAAGATGCCCGTCTACCAACTGCTGGGCGGCAAAGTCCGGTTCGCCATCCCCTGCTATACCCACGCCGGGGGCAACACCCCCGAAGCCGCTGCCGACAGCGTCAAGAAGTTCATGGAGCAGGGCTTCAAACACATCCGCATTCAACAGGGCGGTTACGGAGCCGTTGGCGCTACGTCTGATAAACCCGACTTCAAAGTAGCCGGATTCGGGGGGGAAACCGATAACTACATGAACGTGCAGTTGTATCTGAAATCGGTGCCTAAGATGTTCGAGGTAGTACGTAAACAGTGCGGAGACGAGGTTGAATTACTGCACGACATTCACGAGCGGGTGCAGCCCATCGAAGCCATCAACATGATCAAGAAGGTGGAAGAGTACCGGCCCTTCTTCATCGAAGATCCCTTCTCGCCCGAGAACATGAAGTGGTTTGCCCAGCTTCGTCAGGTCACCTCGGTGCCGATTGCCATGGGCGAACTGTTCAACAACGTCAACGAGTTCAAGGAGCCGATGGTCAACCAGTGGTTCGACTTCATTCGGATACACGTCTCGCAGATTGGGGGCATCACCCCGGCCATGAAGGTAGCCCGGTTGGGGGAGTGGTTCAACGTACGGACGGCCTGGCACGGACCGGGGGACGTCTCGCCGGTGGGTCACGCAGCGCATGCCCACATCGATCTGGCGGTGTGGAATTTCGGCATTCAGGAAGCGGTGTCGTTTTCGGACAAGATGAAGGAGGTCTTCAGTGGTTGCCCAACGATGGACAAGGGCTACATGTCGGTCAACGAGGTACCGGGCATTGGTGTAGACATCAACGAGAAGGAAGCGGCCAAATATCCCATCAGCACCAAGTCCAACTGGCAGGTCCGCAAGATGGATGGCACCCTCATCCGGCCATAAGTATGGAATCAGCGGTGAAGTCAGGTTCCTAAACCTGACTTTACGAGATACATATCTACTACGTTATTTTCTCTCCAACAGCTTAATCGATTAAACGAAAACATTACTACCAAACTCTGATGAAATCTACAGACAAACCGGGCATGTCCCGACGTAGTGCCATACAGTCCGTTCTAGGTGTCGCTGGCATGGGTTCGATGATTCTGCCCGAAACGTCGTACGCTTCCAATCCCGGACAGTTTCGGGATTACAGCAAAGTAAAAATCACGAAGCTGGAAACCTTTCTGGTTAAACCGCGCTGGATTTTCCTGAAGATTCACACGGATGTGGGCGTTTACGGCCTGGGCGAACCACTGCTCGAAGGTCGCGCGCTGACGATTCAGACAGCGATTAAGGAAGTAGAGCCTTATCTGATCGGCAAAGATCCACGGGCAGTCGTTCATCACTGGCAGGCGATTTACCGGCATGCCTTTTATCGGGGAGGTCCCATTCTGACCAGTGCTCTGAGTGGCATCGATCATGCGCTTTGGGACATTAAAGGCAAACTGCTCAACGTACCGGTTTATGAACTTTTCGGCGGCCCTACCCGCGACCGCGTTCGTGTCTACGGCAGAGCCAGCAATGCTGAGGATATGAAGAAACGGAAGGCCGAAGGTTACACCGTAATCAAGACGGGCGTAGCGAAGAAGAACCCGGCCAATATTGTCGAGAATCCAAAATTTATCAAGTACGCCATCGACAATTTCGCGTCGCTGCGTGAAGCCGGGGGCGATGATATGGACATTGCGATTGACTTCCACGGAAGTGTTCCACCCCAAACATCAAAGCTGCTGATCAAGGAGTTAGAGCCTTTCAAGCCGATGTTTGTTGAGGAGCCGGTTCAGGCACAAAATGTGGACGTACTGGCCGACATTGCTCGCGGTACGCATTTGCCCATTGCCGCTGGTGAGCGAATTTTCACGAAATGGGGCTTTCGCGAACTGCTGGAAAAACGAGCCGTTAGTATTGTTCAGCCCGACCTTTGCCATGCAGGAGGCATCACGGAGGGACGTATCATCGCGGGCATGGCCGAAGCGTATTACGTTCCTATTGCACCACACAATCCAATGGGTCCAATCTCCCTGGCGGTGGGCCTGCATCTGGCGGCCAGTGTTCCCAATTTCCTTGTTCAAGAGCAAGTCACGCTGGGCGAAGGCTATTTGAAGAATCCGTTTAAACTGCAAAAAGATGGTACGGTGATGATTCCGTCAGGACCGGGTCTTGGCGTTGAGCTGGACGATGCACTGATGAAAGACAAAATCGGACACGACTGGAAAAACCCAGAGTCTTATAACGCCCTCGACGGCTCCGTAGTCGACTGGTAGCAAAGGTATCTACGGGCTTCAGCCCGTGAGTCATCCTGGTCACAATACGGGCTGAAGCCCGTAGATACCCTAGAAGAGTAAACAATCAAATTTCCTTTTTTCCTTAATAAACCTGTAAACATGAAAAAAACTGTAAAACTCTTCGTTTTACTGCTGCTTCTGGGGCAAAGCTATGTCTTCGCCCAGAATGCCAGAGTGACCGGCAAAATTACCGGTCCAGACAATCAGGGGTTACCTGGTGTCAACGTTCAGGTCAGTGGTACGACGACAGGTACCTCCAGCGATGCAGCTGGCAATTTCGCTATAAATGCAGCCAGCAATGCGTCGTTGGTATTTTCGAACATCGGGTACGTTGGTCAGACTATCCCAATCAATGGACGCTCCATCATTAACGTCCAATTGGCTGAAGATTTGAAAACACTGAATGAAGTCGTGGTGGTTGGATACGGTACGCAGCGCAAAAGCGACGTAACGGGGGCCTTGAGCGCCATTTCGACGAAAGAGTTCGCGCAGCAACCCATTACGCGTCTGGATCAGGTGTTGCAGGGCCGGGTAGCGGGTGTGCAGGTCAACCAGACCAATGGCGCACCGGGTGGCGATGCCAAGATTCGGATTCGGGGTGCCAACTCCATCTTAGGTAGTAACAACCCTCTTTACATCGTCGATGGATATGTTGGAGCTGATTTTAATTTCGTCAACCCCAGCGACATTGAAACCCTTCAGGTACTGAAAGATGCCTCAGCGACATCGATATACGGAAGCCGGGGTGCGAACGGCGTCATCATCATTACCACAAAAAAAGGGTCACGTGGCTTTAAGGTCAACTACGAAGGTCAGTTCAGTACGTCGGAAGTCATTAAGCGTTATGACATACTTCCAGCTGGCGAATTTGCCGAGATCGTGAATGCCCGCGCTACGGCAACGGGTTCCGGCTTACCTTTCACGGCAGCACAGATTGACGACTACAAACGAAACGGCGGTACCGACTGGCAGAACCTCGTTTTCCGGAACGGTACGGGTCAGCAGCACCAGATTACGGTATCGGGTGGAAGTGACAAGACAACTTTTCTAGTTTCGGGTAACTACCTGAATCAGAATGGTATTGTCAACAACTCAGATTTCAAACGATATATTCTTCGGACCAACATCAACACGCAGATCAATGACAAATTATCGTTCCGGGTCAATCTGTGGGGTACGCGCACTGAGAATCACAATACCCTCGACGGGGGACCTATCGTGCAGGCGCTGGCCTGGGCACCCACCACACCCGCCTATGGGAGCGACGGCCTGCCAACGTTCAATGATCCAATCGGCTCTGTGTTCCGCAATCCGCTGGATATTCTCTACGACCAATCCATCGACACCCGACGCTCGAGCCTGAACCTCAACGCGGGCGTCAACTATAAACTCCCCATCAAAGGGCTTTCGATCGATCTGCAGTACGCCGTAAACTACCTAAACGCACAGAATCTGAATCTGTCGGGACCGCGTATCTCGAACGGTATTCCCAGTGCCAGCCGGTATTCGGCCGAACAGGTGACCCTACAGAACACCAACAACCTGACGTATGACGTAAAACTGGGCGATCACTCGATCAATGCCGTCGCCGTACTGGAAACGCAACAGTTTACCGATCGTAATTTTACGGCCACCGCATCGGGCCTGCGCTTCCCACAGCTCGGTTATGATAATATTGGAAACAACACGGCGGCAAACGTAGCATCCGGGTACGGCAAATCGACGCTTTTTTCGCTATTGGGCCGTATCAACTACGGGTATAAAGACCGATACCTGGTAACAGCCGCCGTTCGACGGGATGGGTCGTCGAAGTTCGGGCCTGACAACAAATACAGCGTGTTCCCGTCATTGGCCCTTGGCTGGCGTCTGTCGGAAGAAGCGTTCATCAAGAACCTGAACGTTTTCAGCAACCTGAAACTACGGGGAAGCTGGGGCCTGACCGGTAGCCAGGCGATCGGCTCCTACGCTACGTTAACAACGTATAACAACATCCAGTCGGCCTTCAACAATTCGGCGGCTACGGCAGGGGTTATCCTGGGCAACCCCGGAAACATCAACCTGAAATGGGAGACGACCCGCCAGACCGATGTGGGACTCGAAATGGAATTCTTCAACGGACGTTTACACACCGAAGTCGACTATTTCCACAAGACCACCTTCGACCTGCTTCTGAACGCAGCCATACCCAGTTATGCGGGTGGCGGTATACAGGTTCGCAACATTGGGGAAGTTGAAAACAAAGGGTTTGAATTTTCGATTGGTGGTACGGCTATCGACAAAGGAGGTTTCCGCTGGGAAAGCAACTTCAATTTCGCTACGTTAGCCAATAAAGTCCTTAGTCTGGGGGATCTGCCTCGCCTGGGAGTCGATACAAGAGTGGGGGGCGGCATGTCACCTACCAACGAGTTTATGCTCGTGCCGGGTCAGCCGCTGGGCGCTTACTGGGGTTTAAGATACCTGGGGACCTGGAAGCCGAACGAGGCCGATCAGGCCGCTCTGCAGGGCCGCGTGCCGGGCGACCCGCACTATGAGGATATCAACAACAGCAACTCCATCAATACTGACGATTTCCAGATCATTGGCCGTGCCTTCCCCAAACTGACGGGTGGCTGGAACAACACATTCACCTATAAAGGACTGACGCTGAATCTGTTCTTCAACGGTGTCTTTGGCGTCGACAAGCTCAACTACACTCGGGCAGCCGCCATGTCAGGTTCAGGTGATGCGCGGCAATTCTTGCTGACCGAAATCCGGGATTATTACCGACCGGGCAATGAAACCTCCGACGTTCCGGCGTTCACCAAAACCTATCAGCCGTTCACCCAGTCGAGCCGGTTTCTGGAAAACGGAAGTTTTGTTCGGTTGAAAAACGTAAGTCTGGCCTATTCCCTACCGAACAACGTGTTCAAGAACAAAGCCAACGTCCGCGTGTTCTTCAGCGCCACCAATCTGTTGACCTTCACGAAGTATTCCGGTCCAGACCCTGAATCTTCCCGTTCCAGTTCCGGCACCGATACCGCCATTGGCATCGACTACGGTTCGTATCCGAACGCTAAACAATACACCCTCGGTATCAATCTTGGCTTCTAAACTCATTTACTATTCCATGAAAAAATTACTTGTTCTATCTATAGCAGCCCTGTTCACGGCGGGTTGCAAAGGTTACCTTGAAGAAGACACGACCGGTCTACTCTATGGCGGCAACGTGCTCTCCACCCAGGCCGGTCTCGAATCGGCCCTGACAGGGGCTTACCGGGGTCTGGGCAACCAATGGACGTGGGGCTTTTTACACCCATCGGCCAATGCAGCTACCCTCGGCAGCGACGACGTAACGACGCACCCGGCCAGCAATAAAGCCGACTGGCGCGAATTCGACCAGTTTAACGTAACAACGACCAATCAGCGGTCCGGTGCGGTGTATAATGGCTGCTACAAAGCCATTCAGGGCGCTAACAACGTAATCAATAATTATACGAAAACGGCGGGAACTCAGGCTACGATCACGAATATTGCCGGTGAAGCGTATTTCATTCGCGCGTTCTCGTACTACTGGCTGACCCGGTTCTATGGCAACATTCCGCTGATTACGGTCGGTGAGTACTCGGCCGATCTGCTGACGGTAAAGAAATCGACGCCAGCGGAGGTGTATGCTCTGATCGTCGATGATCTGAAGAAAGCCGAAACCATGCTGCCCAACGGCCGCCGTGATCCGGGGCGACCCAATGCCGGGTCGGCGAAGGCATTCCTGGCCGATGTATACCTGACCATGGCGGGCTGGCCACTGAAACAAACCGACAAATACGATCTGGCAGCCGCCAAAGCGAAAGAAGTGATCGACAACCGCGCTACGTATGGGTTTGCACTATTGCCAACTTTTGCTGAAGTGTTTGCCAACGATCCGGCGGTGGCTATCCTTTCGGAATCAGTTTTCCAGATCAACGGCTTCACGGGCGGTAGTGGCACGGCCAACGCTACGTATGGCAACACGACCATGCCCGGCGAAGAGAACGGCTGGGACGACATGTTCGCCGAACTGAACTTTTTCCGCGATTTTCCTGAAGGTCCGCGCAAGTCCGCTACGTTTCGTACCGAATTCATTAAGCCCAGCGGTGAGAAAGTAGCCTGGCAAAACAGCCTCACGAAACACCCTTATTACCAGAAATGGTACATCAAAGGCAACATCCTGACGTCAAGTATTTCGCTGCCTTCGGTGATGATGCGGTATCCACACGTCCTGACGATTTATGCGGAAGCCAAAGCACGCGGCACGGGTGGTCCGGATCAGGTGGCCTACGATGCGCTGAACGCCGTACGGTTACGGGGCCGGGCATCGGGCACAAAAGCACTGTCCCCGGCCGATGGCCTGACTGCGACTCAATTTGCGGATGAAGTCGTTCAGGAACGCGCCTGGGAGTTTGCCTGCGAGCGCACCCGCTGGTTCGATCTGGTCCGTCTGGAGCGCGTCGAAGCGGCCAATGCTGCCAAAAGCCCCGACGATCTACAACCCATCAAAGCGATCACCAAAGCAAACTATTGGTTTACGCTCCCCTACACGGATACCTCGATCAATCCGAATTTGAATTAATTGGTATCGCGGACTTGATTCCGCATAGCCGCAGACTATTTCTTTTACCTAAATTTTGGTCTACGACTATGCGGAATCAAGTCCGCGATACCCAAACTGTTCCTGCAACCTTGAAAAAAATACTTCTATCTATCTGTGCATTTGGCGGTTTGTTCAGCCCTACATTTCCCTTAGCCGAATTGCCACAGGTCAATTTAACCAACGGACAAATCCAAACCACGCTGTACTTACCTGATGCCGACAAAGGGTATTATCGGGGAACGCGGTTCGATTGGGCTGGCGCGTTTAAGAATCTGGACTATAAAGGCCATACATTTATTGAACCGTGGTTTGACAACTATGACCCGAAGTTGCACGATGCCATTAGTGGGCCTGTTGAAGAATTTACTCCTCTTGGCTATGCTGATGCTAAACCCGGCAGTACGTTTGTTAAAATCGGCGTAGGCACATTACGTAAATCAGAGGATAAACCGTATGCATTCGCAAAGTATTATGACGTAGCAGACCCTGGCAAATGGCAACTAAAAGAACACAACGATTATATCGATTTTACCCATGAGTTATCCGATAACGCTACCGGTTATGGGTACGTCTATCGAAAAACAGTACGGTTGACGAAAGGCAAATCGGAACTGGTGCTCGAACATAGTCTAAAAAACACGGGTAAGCTCCCCATTGAAACCAGTGTCTATAACCATAATTTCTTCATCATCGACAAGCAACCCACTGGTCCGACGGTCACTGTCCAATTCCCGTTCGACGTAAAAGCCGAGGGAAAAGGATTTGGCAGTACGATTCTGGCGCAGGGAAACCGGCTGGTTTATTCGCGGGAATTAGAGAAAAAGGAGAACGTTTACAGTGCGGGCTTACAAGGTTTTGGTCCAACCGCTACCGATTACGATATACGTATCGAAAATCAGAAAACCGGCGCGGGTGTGCATATAACCAGCGATCAACCGCTTCAAAAATTGGTGTACTGGGCCTGCGCCACTACGTCCTGCCCGGAGCCATACATTCACCTGATAGCGTCCCCCGGTCAGGAAGTAAAATGGAAAATAGCGTATGAATTCTACGAAAAAACGAAGTAACAACTTTACCCATCTCCTTAACCTATAACTGACTCAACTTTCCAATGAATTTCGCACTAAAATTCTTCTTCGGAATTCTGGTTCTGGGAGGCTTCCTGTCTGCAAACTGGTCAAATTCCACCGTCAATTCGCAACTCCCGAGTGATGACTGGCCTACCTACGGCGGCAATAACGCCGGTAACCGGTACTCACCGCTGACCCAAATCAATACTCAGAACGTAAAGAATCTGCAACTAGCCTGGACTTATGAGACCGGCGACAATAAAGATCCCAATCAGCGAGGTATGGACATCCAATGCCAACCCATCGTGGTTAACGGGGTATTGTACGGTACGTCTCCCCGTATGAAGTTGTTTGCAGCTGATGCGGCAACGGGTAAGCAAATCTGGCAGTTCGATCCGTTCGCCAATCCCGAAAAGCGCCCCCGGTTTCATCCGCTACGTGGTGTTGTTTACTGGGAAGATGGTGCCCGCGACGGCGGCCAGGACAAACGCATCCTGTATACAGTTGGCTCGTCTTTATACGCCATTAATGCCACAACAGGTAAATCCATCGAGAGCTTTGGCCAGAATGGCGAAGTGGATTTGCACGAAGGACTGGGCGATAAAGAAACGCTCGGACACGACGTAGCGAACCTATCGATTCGGGTCACAACCCCCGGTGTTATTTATAAAGATCTACTGATTACGGGCTCCGCCGTGAATGAAGGGGGCGATGCTCCTCCGGGCTACATTCGGGCGTTCAATGTCCGCACCGGCAAGCTGGCCTGGGTATTTCATACGATTCCGTTGCCCGGTGAGTTCGGTTACGAAACCTGGGCGAAAGATTCGTACAAAAAACTGGGAGGGGCCAATTGTTGGGCAGGGATGGTCATCGACGAGAAACGGGGGGTCGTTTACGCCGGAACGGGATCACCTTCGGTTGATTTCTACGGGGGTGACCGGCCGGGCCAGAACCTGTTTGCCAATTGTGTAATCGCTATCAATGCCGAAACGGGCAAGCGCGTGTGGCATTTTCAGACCGTACACCACGATTTGTGGGACCGCGACCTCCCCTGCCCGCCCACGCTTATAACTGTCAAACACAACGGGAAGATGGTCGATGCCGTAGCGCAGGCGACTAAAGATGGGTACATCTTCGTGTTTGATCGGGATACAGGCAAACCCTTGTTTCCGGTGAACGAAGTTCCCGTTCCTACCTCACCCGCGTTGCCGGGCGAAAAACCGTGGCCGACGCAACCCGTTCCAACAAAACCCGCCCCTTTTGTCCGGCAGGAATTAACGGAAGCGGAGATTACGACGCGTACGCCCGAAGCCCACGCCTACGTACTGGACCGATACAAAAACAGCCGGCACGGTAGCAAGTACATGCCGCCTAGTGAAGAAGGTACGTTGTTTTATGGCTTTGGTGGCGGAGCTGAATGGGGTGGCAGCGCGGCCGATCCGGACGGTATTATGTATCAAAACGGCAATACCATGCTTTGGTGGCTGAAGATGCGGGATGTTCGGGCGCAGGGCAAGAACGTAGCGATGACCCGGGGCACGTACCTGTTCAACACGAACTGTTCGGTCTGTCACGGGCTGAGCGGCAAAGGCAGCAACGAAGCCAAAGCGAGCGCTGCCCAGGCCTACCCTGATTTGAGCGAAGTCGATAAACGACTGAACCGGGAGCAGATCAGTACGATTCTGTCAACCGGGCGGGGCCGTATGCCTTCGTTTGGCCACCTATCGAAAGAAGATCGAGACGCTATCATCAATTTTTTACTAAAACTCGATGTAAAGCCCGCTGCGCCTGCTGTTGCCTCAACAGATATTCATAGCTCGGTCGTTACAGCGCCAGTTACCGAAGGAGCCGATTTTCCTTACATGCCACCTTATCTGAATAACGGTAATACGCAATTTCGGGACCAGGATAATTATCCGGCGATTAAACCGCCCTGGGGAAACCTGAGTGCCATCAACCTGAATACCGGCGAATACCTCTGGCAGGTTCCGCTCGGTGAATATCCCGATCTGGCCAAGCAGGGCGTACCAAAAACGGGAACCGAGAATCACGGTGGTCCGATCGTTACGGCTGGTGGCCTTATCTTCATTGCGGCTACGTATGACGAAAAACTCTTCGCGTATGACCGTAAAACCGGCAAAGTCGTGTGGGAATCCAAACTACCAGCCGGTGGTTTTGCAACGCCCATCACGTATATGGCGAATGGCAGGCAATACGTCGTTATTGCAGCCGGTGGCACCCGTTATGGCTTAAAACCGGGCGGTTCGTATGTTGCATTTGCGTTACCCTAAGTCGTACGATAAAACAAGAGCAGCAATGAAAAACTATTTGTTGGGTTGCGATTGGGGTACGTCCTCATTCCGGCTCCGCCTGATCAACAGCCAGGATCAGCAGCTCGTAGACGAAATTACTTCGCAGGAAGGCGTAGCGAATACGTTTACATCCTGGAAAAAGAATGGTGAATCACGAGGCATCTCCAGAGAAGAGTTTTTTCGACAACAGCTGAAGACCCAGATCAGTGTATTAGCTCAAAAAGTAACCGTCAACCTACGTAACGTTCCTATTGTTATTTCCGGCATGGCGTCCTCGTCAATTGGCATGGACGAAGTACCTTACGCTACGTTGCCTTTCCCGGCCGATGGTAGTCAGGCCAGCGTGAAACGACTGGATAGTCAGGCTGATTTTCCGCATGATATTCTTCTCATCGGGGGCGTCTGTAGTGAGCATGACGTCATGCGGGGTGAAGAAACGCAATTGATTGGCCTGCTGGCTTTATTGGATTCTGACCATTATCCGGTCAACGACACCATCATCCTGTTCCCCGGTACGCATTCAAAACACGTTTACATCCAGAATGGCCAATTGATCGACTTCCAGACGTTCATGACGGGCGAAGTTTTCAATCTTATGTCGCATTACAGTATTCTGAAAGATTCTGTAGATCCTCCCCGATCAAACAACTTTTCTGAAAACGAATTGAACGCTTTCAGGTCGGGGGTTCATGAGGCTAATGCTACGTCTATTTTGAACAGTTTATTCCGGGTTCGGACGAATCAATTATTCCATAAATTCTCCAAGCGGGAAAATGCATTTTATTTAAGTGGCCTGTTAATCGGTAGCGAATTAAAATCGTTGGTCGACAAGAAAAATTGGCGACTAATGGTATGCAGCGCCACCAACTTATATGAGCTTTATAAATTGGCGATGAATGAATTGAATTTATCCGAACGGTCAACGACAATTTCTACCGATCTGCTTGACAAAGCAACCATCGCCGGACAAGTAAAAATCATGCAGAGCCAGTTAATTTTATTACCTAAATGAACAGTAAAATGTCTACTTCGTTTTCCTGGGAATTATTTTCCAAATCACCCATCGTCGGTATTATTCGCGGCTTGTCGTTTGATGAGGTCCGACAGATTTTACCGGTCTACCGGGAAGCGGGATTGACGACCATCGAAATCACGATGAATACGCTTGGTGCAGAAGCAATGATTCAATACGCCGTCGAGCAGGAACGTAACGGGCTGAATATTGGAGCAGGAACGGTTTGCACAGAAGACGATCTGGAGAAGGCCTTAGCGGCTGGTGCACAGTTCATTGTTACGCCTATTCTGAATAAAAAAGTAGTTAAGACCTGCGTAAAACGTAACGTACCTATTTTCCCCGGCGCTTTTACACCAACCGAGATTTATAATGCCTGGAAATTAGGAGCCGCTATGGTCAAAGTTTATCCGGCTACGTCCCTCGGGCCCGACTACATTAAAGACGTAAAAGCACCGTTAAATCAGTTGAAACTTTTACCAACGGGCGGCATCAGCATAAGCAACATGGAAACGTATTTCAAAGCAGGAGCCGACGGTGTGGGCATTGGCAGTCATTTGTTTGACAAATCGCTGATTCAGCAGAAAAACTGGTCCGGCTTGAAAAGCCATTTTGAGCAGTTTGTCAAAGAAATAAAATTTGCATGAGTTTTTTTGTCATGTTTCCTTCATCAGCATGACAAAAAAAGAATAAAATATCACGAACCTCCGATATTCTCAACCCTAATCATGTTCAATTTTCGACTAAAAAATTATCGCTGGTTTATTGTCTTTCTTTTGTTTGCAGCCACCACGATCAATTACCTCGACCGCCAGATTATTGGTTTATTAAAACCGATTTTGGAAAAGGAATTTAGCTGGAGTGAAACCGATTTCGCGCACATTGTTATGGCGTTTCAGGCAGCCTATGCAGTGGGCCTTTTAGGATTTGGCTGGGTCATAGATAAGATCGGTACCAAAGCTGGTTACTCCTTAACGATCATTATCTGGAGCGCAGCCGGCATGCTTCACGCCGTGGCCCGCAGCGTCACGGGCTTTAGCCTGGCTCGTATCGGTTTAGGCATTGGTGAGGCCGGAAATTATCCGGCTGCCGTAAAAGCCGTGGCCGAATGGTTCCCGAAAAAAGAACGGGGTCTGGCAACCGGTCTGTTCAACGCGGGCACCAGTATTGGTGTTGTGGTGGCGGTACTGGTTGTTCCCTGGATTCTGAATCGGTATGGCTGGCACGAAGTATTCTGGATTACCGGCGCTCTGGGATTTATCTGGCTCATTCTGTGGCTACTCTTTTACGAAGTTCCGGCCAGACAATCGCGACTGACCGTCGAAGAACGTGACTACATCATCAGCGGTCAGGAGGTTGTCACCAGCGCAACGGACGATAAAAATTCCGTTAGCTGGTTGAAGCTTTTTACTTTCCCGCAAACCTGGGCCTACATCACGGGTAAAGGATTGATCGATCCGATTTACTGGTTCTTTCTGTTCTGGCTTCCCTCCTATTTCTCATCTACGTTCAATCTGGATTTAAAAAAGCCGAGCCTGGAGCTGATGTTGATTTATACGGCCACAACGATTGGTAGTATTGGCGGAGGCTATTTATCGTCCAATCTGATCAAACGAGGCTGGCCTACGATCAAAGCCCGCAAAACGGTTCTGCTCGTATTGGGTACGCTGGAGCTGTCAGTTATTCTAACTCAATTTGCAACCGATCGCTGGGTAGCGGTTGGACTAATCAGTCTGGCGGTTGCCTTGCACCAGGCCTGGGCGACGAACGTCTTTACGTTGGCGTCCGATATGTTTCCGAAACAGGCCGTCAGTTCCGTCGTGGGCATTGGGGGAACGGCGGGAGCGGTAGGTGGTATTCTATTTCCGATGCTGGTCGGCAGTTTGCTTGATGAATACAAAGCGGCTGGTAATCTGGCCGGGGGCTACAACGTACTGTTTACCATTTGCGGCTTCACGTACCTGATCGCCTGGCTGATCATTCACCTGCTCACCCGACATGCAAAACCCCTCGAATCCAGCGAATTGACCCAAACGACTTCCGTTGAGCTACCCGTATAACGCCAACAGCACCATTGCTATACGCCACAAACCTGTAGCCCAACCTTCATTTGTCTTCTAATGTAGACGTAGCAAACAATGTGATTTGCATTCCGTCGGGGGCCTGGACTCGGGCTACGTCGCTCCACGGTGCGGTTGTTGGTGGTGCAACTGACGTAGCACCCCATTCAATCAGCGTTTCGGTAGCTTCGGGAATACGTTCTGTTACCCGTAGCGCTAACCGAACAGGCCCCGATACTCGTTCGCCAACCTCAATCTGATCAATCCGCGCTGCATGTTTCGAGTCGATCAGTTCGAGCGATGCCCGGCCCGCATCCAGAATGATGCCGTTACCCGTTTCTTCGTGCCACTCTTTCGAGGTTTCCAGGCCAACCGTATCCCGGTAAAAATGAATAAGTTCGTCCAGGTTGTCGACAGTGAGGATAAGACGAAGTTCTTTTACTGTGATTTTCATAAGGCTTATTTATAAACTATTCTTTCCACTAAGTTAGATTTGAAAAACGAACGTTCGGATTAAGTCATTGAGGCTGTTTAAACTTTTAGAAAATGGTGCTGGCAGAATTAGAAAGTTTAAACAATCCCACCATTAAAAATCATTATAAACAAACTTACCCAACTCTCCCTGATCTGAAAAACTGTGAAAAATACACGCCGTCGTTTCCTGACAAAAAGTGCTTCGCTAGCCGCCCTTGCAGTCGGAAGCACTCTTCCCAACAAAGTCGATCCACTCGATTTACAACGTAACGTTCTTTTAGAAGGCCAACTTGTAAATCCGGTCGAGCTTAGCAAAGATGCGGGCATGCAATTCTGCGAAGCTTACTTCAGCGGAATGAATGAACAGAAAATTGCCCTTACCAGGCAAATGGACGTACTGGGAGCGGTGGGCGGTATCAACCCCGGCATGGTAGGTCTAAAGGACATAAAGCCCTGGGAGTATGAGGCTGTAGCCGCCGTCAGTGAAGCCTGGAAGAAAGTAGGGCTAACACTCCGGGTCATTGAAGGACCACCGGCGCTGGGAGAAAAAACCAAGCTGGGCCTGTCTGGCCGCGATGAAGAAATCGCCAATTTTATTACGTTGATGAAAAGTCTGGCCAGAGTCGGTATCGACACCATTTGTTACAACTGGATGCCCGTCATCGGCTGGTACCGGACCCAGAACGACCGGCCGGGACGGGGTGGCGCTCTGGTGACAGCGTTCGACTATGAAGCCGTCAAAAACCTTCCACCAACCCAATACGGCGACGTATCGAAGGAAACTTTATGGAAAAATCTGGAGTACTTCCTGAAAGCTGTTGTGCCGGAAGCCGAGAGAGCCGGTATCAAACTGGCGATGCACCCCGATGATCCGCAGGTAGACAGCATTCGGGGGATTTCCCGCATCATGAATACGGTGGATAGCTTCAAACGATTGCTGGAGCTGTACCCAAGTCCGAACAATGGCATTACGATGTGCCAGGGCAATTTTGCGCTGATGGGCGATGATATCCCAACGTTAATTGACTATTTCGGCAAACGTAACAAAATTCATTTCGTGCATTTCCGAAACGTGCGGGGTGGTAAGTTTTCGTTTGAAGAAACCTTCCACGACGAGGGTATTATTGATATGTACAAAGCCATGAAAGCGTATTACGACATTGGCTTTCGGGGTCCCATCCGGCCGGATCACGTACCGACGATGGCTGGCGACAGCAATCAATACCCAGGCTATAGCGTCATCGGGACCCTGTATGCCCTCGGCTACATGCGGGGCTTAACGGAAGCCATCGCTAAAAGCCGACGAAGCTGATTTTGATTCTGACGTCGAAGAATCCTTCAACCATACTTCACGTTATAACAACGTAAACAGCAACATAACCTCACCGCCCATCTCAATCTGGTCGCCATCCTGAAGTGGGTAGACCATACCCGCAATATCGGCTCGTTCTACGCTATTATCCGGATGCATAATTTTGGTTTTGTTGCCGCTGGCAGGCAGTCCGCCCGCATCGACAAGCAGGACGTAACGCTTCTGCCCCACATCATACCGTATGGTTGCATGTGCCCGACTTACGGCTGCGTTGCCTTCCCCTTTTTGGGAATCGAAACCGGGGTCATCGTCATTGAGAATGACAATATCATTGGTCCGAACCCGACCCGAGGTTGTCTGGGTCGTATGTCCCCGTCCAATGGCGAATGTAGCTTTTTGTGCCGGATTGAGTACGTACTCCGCTTGCTCCGTCTGGCCCACCAGCGTAACGATCTTACCCAACAACAGTGTACCATCGGGTTTGGATTTATCGATTACAACCAGGCTTAGGTTTCCCTCCCGATACGTACTGTCCGGCAATTCATCCGCAGAAAGAGTGTACTCGAATTGCCAGTTTTTGGGGAGAGTAATGTAGTTATCAGCGAGTTGTCGGTTTAGCTCATGCTGAAATCTCTCCGGCTGATTGGCCCATAAAGCGACCCGGTATAGTTCTTCCTCCTCTGAGTTAGCACATAATACGCCTAAGCGAAGTCCCACGGGAGCCGTTTCTGGCTCATTTTGATAGGCCCGAAGTTTACTGACGATAAACCGCATGACCTGCTCCCGTCGCTGAGCCGCTGGCGGAGGGCCAGACGGAGCTGGTGTTGGCGTCGTGATAACGGGTTCGCTACGTGGTGACGGATCTGGTTTAGACTCCGAAGATGGCTGCTGGTCCGCTGGCATAAACCCGAACAAGTTTTTTATCTTTTCTACTAGGCTCATGGTAAATTAGTTTTCGTAGCGTGGAACATTGGTCCGCGTAATTAGAGGCTAATTAGTAGTTCATAATTTTTTAGCCTGCGGCTACGCTATATTGTCAAAAGCTGCCCAAATAATGGCGCTGGTTTAAAATTGGGGCGACAACGGTATTCGCTAAGTTAACAGCGTCGGCCGAAGATTCGCCTAATTCAATTCGTACTGCCACAACCGTATGGGATCGACCGTCGGGGGTCGGGGCGAAAAATACGTACCAACCATCGTTTTGCTGCACCCCCTGTACAATCCGTTCAGGCGTACCCGTTTTACCAGCCACCCGCACGACGCTGATCTTACTACGTCCCGCCGACGGATTCGACTGTTCAATCATAAACGCTTCCAGTTGCTCCGCATACTCGGGCCTTCGAGCGATGGCTTTTCCCGCGGCTACGGGTTGTGGTTTTCCGGCTCGATCCACTACGTAGCGCGACGGTTGCAGTATGCCTTTATTGGCAATGGCGCCCGCCATCCGGGCCAGTGATGCGGGCGTCGATGTCAACTGTCCCTGTCCCCAGGCCAAGCCCGAAAACTCAGACCGGTACCGTCTTGGGTAGCGATCACTCTGGTAAAGTTTCCGGCGTACGACAAACGATGAGTCGCGCCAGTGTTTCCGAATCTGAACGCGTTCGGCGTCGGTATGCGTATCTGAAAAAGAGTAGCCTCCAATCAGATCAACGTTCATACCCGTGGCTAAGTACAGATCGGCCAGCTCATTATCCAGCGCATTATCGTTGGCCGTTCGAATAAAGTACACGTTGCTCGACCGAACAATCGCCTTCCGCATATCCACCGATTCGCCACAGGGCTCCGACTCATTCTTTCCCCGGCGGATGATTTCCTGACAGGAGATTGGATACCGTACCGAGGATGCCGATGGACCCAGTTTATTAAACGCAGCCGTTGCGGTCAGGATTTTGGCCGTTGAGCCGGGGGCTGTTGGATAAGTCATGCCCAGATCGCGTTCGGTTACCAGATAAGGCAGCGCCAGCCGGTCCCGATCCGGCAGCAGCATGATTTCGGGGGTTTTCAGATTGGGCAGTGGGTGCATCGCCGACGCCACTACGTCGCCCGAACCGGCATCCAGCACAACCACGGAAAGGCGCTTGTCGTTGTAGTCGGATTGAGCCAGCGCTTTTTGTAAAGCGACCTGTAGTTCGGCATTCACGCTCAGATGCAAATCGCGGTTCTGCGCTTTGCGTCGGGCAACTTCGCGGCTGTCGATTCCGGCCCGTAAAGCTGGCGCCAGTTCACTATAGTCGTAAGCCGTTATCGTTCGCTCTTGTTGAACCGATGGGCTAAAGCGATCGGCCCGATACTCCGTCGCCACCAGATTCGTTTTGCGCGGACGACTATTGAACCCACGCAGCTCGCTGAAGTGAGTAGCCTCGGCATAATAACCGTTGCTCTGGCCCCAGAAGAGTTGCGTGTTCAAATCGCCGACCCAAAAAAACAGCTGTTCAGCAAACGGATAATACCGCTGCAATCGCTTTTGGGTAAGCGTTTCGACCTGATCCGTCGTCAGACCGCTTTTCCTCAGTCTGGGCAACTGTTGCGTCACTACGTCCGGCGAACTGGTTGCCAGCACCAGGCCATTTCGGTCGTAAATCGTACCGGAAGCCAGTACTCGGGTCAGTCGCTCGATCCGGGGGTTGTAGCTGTAAACAGGGTCACCGTTCCGTGTCACGACGCGGGCGGGCCGGACAATGTAGTCATTCCCCTTCCAGCCGATAATTGGCAGTAAGCGACCGATCAGGATCAGTACACCAATCAGAAACCCGGCGATACCGGCCATCAATACTACGTCGTAATTCTTCTCTAAGTATTGTCGTTGCTCCACCTGCCCCGGTCGATGGGCCACGCTGAACACAACCCCCATTGCCAGTAAATTGATGATCAGCGAAATCTTACCATAACTCAGGAATGGTACGCTGATACCCGTCAGTGGCAAAAGACCAATCGAGCCGCTGGCAATAATCAGAAACTGAACCCCCGTTGCAATGGCAATACCCGCCACCAAGAAAAAGCTGAATGGCTGACCAGCGCGCCGGGCGTGGAGGAAAGTCCGATGCAAGAGGATACCCATAAGCAGGAATACGGCCACTACGCCTAACCCACCTAATTCTTCGCCTACACTCGGCAGAATCATATCGGTGTGAGCGGCTGGCATGGCGTTCGCAAACCCTTTCCCTAATCCCTGCCCCGTCCAGCCACCTGACGCCAGCGTCCAGAAGCTATGCGCCAAATGATCTCCCCCATACACATCGTTATTCCAGGGATTAAGCCACATCGCTTTCCGATCGGCCAGGCGGCTGCCAACGAACGGCAGTTGATCACCAAACGCGAACATGGCCATTACCAGAAGCAGTAACACCGGTGCTTCGGTTAGTAAAGCAGCCCAACCAAGCCCCGTCTTCGAACGAGCTTCGCCCCGCCAATACATGTACCCGATCAGCATTACCAGACTCAGCAACGTAGCGATCCAGCCGGGCAACAGCCAGAGTGCCACGCCATAGCCAAAACCCGTTGCCAATGTCAGCGGCAGGTTTCCCCGAGCGATGCTGTAGAACAACAGGAACGTAAAGCAGACGACCAGCGCTGGTCCCATATCGCCCAGCAGCAGGTAAAGCAGCATGAGCAGTCCCGCTCCGGCCAAGGCGCCAACGCTCACGGCAAACCGCCAGCGCAAATCGGGCAGTTGCCGAATCTGTTGCTCATTAGCCGCAAAGAAACCCGCGAAAAAAAACAGCAGCAGGTATTTCGTAATCTCGCTGGGCTGAAACGTAATTCCCAGCACCGACAGGTTCACGCGAACGCCACTGCCTTCCGGTCCCGAACCGATGAGCAACGTCAACGTAGCGAGACCGACCGCCAGCACCAGCCACGTCCAGCCAGACAGCCGAACGGTAGCCCGGCTCCGTAACGTAAATAGCCAGTCGTATCGCCAGTCAGCGTAGAAGCGACCGATGTTCAGTTGCGATAAGATCGTCATACCGACCAGGCCAGACGCAACACCTTGCAGCGTTTGCCAGGCATAGAGCGTATCCTGCAACGGGTCCTGAATGGCCAGCAGTGTCAGTACGGAGATACCCGTCAGCAACATCAGTACGGGTAACAGCAACGGATCGGGCTGGAAACGCCGGAGTGACCAGAAGCCCTGTACCATCCAGAACACCAGCAGGAACAGCCCGACGATTGCCCAGAACTGTGCCGAGAATGTTGTCGGTGTACGTACCGCAAACGCGTGATCCGTCTTGAGTTGCCCGTATACCACCGAGCCAATAAGCCGCAGGTGATGCGGACGGGCGGTAAACGTGTACGTCTGATCGCTGGTGAGCCGACTCGTTCCCTTACGGCTCCCGAACTCGAAGCCGGGTTTCAGCGGTACGACACTGTAGCCCGACCCATCCGACAAGCCCGTAAAAGAAAACCGACCATCAGCGTCTGTGCGAGCGTACGTGAATCGGTCCGGTAACGTATCGGGCTGAGCGGTAGCGGGGTGCCGTTTAAGCTGCACCAGTACGTTCGCCATCGGTCGGTCCTCCCGCGCAACCTGCCCCGAAATTGTTACGGCTCCGCTTCCCGCGCTAACGGTGGCCGGGTACGTTTTGGGATTGTTCAGCTCGCGAACGTACAGCACCGAGTCAAACCCCATTTGCTGACGAGATATTTGCAACCGACTCTGAAAATCAGCTCCGCCAATCCGGCTCCGCCACGACACGGGGGCTAGTACCGAAAACTGACGCTTGTTGATAGCACCCAGATTATCGAGCGCGCCATTTTGCCGGAGTTTAGCCGCTAACGAATCAGCCACCAACGTGATGTCTTTACGATCGCTGTAATAATTGCCGCTGTTCAGCAGCCGCTGAATGGGTGTCGACTTAAGTCCTGCTTCAAGCGTCAATGCCTGACCGCTGGCAAGCGCTTCTTTAGCCTGACTGAGGCCGGAAAACAGGTTCAGGTACAACCGCGTAAAAAGCAGCAGTAGTATAACTGATGCACCTAGTAAATACAAACGTCCTAACAGAACGGAGGTTATTTTCATGTAATAATGTTGATGCAGCCAAATCCCCTCACTGATAAAGTCCCCTTCAGGGGATTTAGGGGTCTGGGCAGGCCGCTTATATAGCTTACTAAGTCGTCAATTAGGTGTCTTCGTTGAATCAACTACTACACTCGATGAGTCAGTAACTATTGGTGAAATGGTCGTTGGGCTGGGCTCACTCGTTGGCGCGGTATTACTTTCCGGAATTGTGGTTGAATCGGTTACGGTTTCGATTGGGTAGTCCGATGAGGTCGTTGCGGTATCCTCTGCCGTTACGTCAGCCTCCGACGAATCGCTCTTCATTACGGTCGAATCCGGCATAATCTTCGTCCCGGTTCTGGTCGATTTTCGCTGATTGACGAAGACGATGGCTAGTCCGATGAACAGTACCGCGATCAAAAGCCCCAGTCCAATTCCCCATCCGTTTATCTTGCGGGGGGGTTCTTCTTCATAGGTTGACGATATAGGCTCGGTCGGTTCTGGTACAGGCGCGGCCATCGTACGCGATGAAACAGGTACCTGACGATCCGAAGACCGGCCCGCCTGTAGCTGCTCGATCGTGGCATGCCCAAGCAGTAATACCAGTTCGTTTACGTCACTTAGTCGTTCGGCTGGGTTTTTGGCTAATGTCCAGTCCAGGAGCGTATGCAGGCTGGGCGGCACCTGCTGACCTGATGGCAGCACCAAATCAGGAGGGGGTGTTCGTAATACCTGCCCCATAAACGTAGCGATTCCGGCATTGTCCGTCATGGAGAACGGTACCCGTCCAGACAGGCATTCATACAACACGACACCCAGCGAATAATAATCCGTTGCCACATCAACCCCACGAGGATTGTCGAATTGTTCGGGCGAGGCATATTCGTAGGTCATCAATGACTGACCCGTCATCGTTTGCGACTGTTCGCGCAGGCGGGCCACCCCAAAATCCGTCAGCAGAAAATGGAGTTCACCACTGGGCAGCGGTCGGAAAAGAATATTCTCCGGCTTAATGTCGCGATGAATAATCCCGCGCGGATGAATCGCCTTGAACGCTTCGGCCATTTGCTGACCCAACCGAATCGTGGTCGGTACGTCCAGATAGCCCTGTTCCGAAAGAAGCGAACGCAGGTTTCCCCCCTCGATCCATTCCATAACGATAAACGGCATGGACATGTCGAGCTGCACTTCCCGAACGCGCACGACGTTCGGATGCCGGATATCGGTCATCAGTTGTGATTCGAGCCGGAAGCGACGTAGCGTTTCAGCATCGGTGTTGAGCGCAAAGTGTTTGATCGCCACTAAATCGCCTGTGTCCAGGTGACGCGCTTTCAGAACACGGGCGTTCGAGCGGCCCAGTTCGCCGATAATTTCGTAACCCGGAAAATGCGTATTGACGCTTACGGTTGGCATTAGTCAATTAATTTAACGAGTCGGTTGGTTCAGCTTTCATCAGAGAATCTACGTCTTTTGGAAAATCATATTTTAGTATTTTGCAATTGATCCGTGTTCCCCGATCACTGTCGGGAGCCTGCCGAACAGGCGATGAATTTGGCGCTACGTTCATAAAAAAAACTTTCTCGGTCTTGTAAAGCCCCCCTTTGTCTTTGTAATAGCTGACCTGAACGGCAACCGCGGGAAACGTAACCGAACTTGGGTTATTCAGCTGAAGTTGTAGCTTTTTAATTCCCCCGAATATACCAACCCGAAAATCGGTAGCTCTCACGCTCAGGGCTTTACCAGCCGCCAAAGCTTCCTGCTTACGTTGCTCCTGACGCATGGCTTCCTCCACTTCCCGCTGACGTAAGGCAACTTCCGCTTGCAAATCAGGTCGTTCAGACGTATCTGGAGCGGTTCCCGGTAAGTCAGGAAGCGTTTCGGAAAGCGTCATAGCTCCTCCAGATTTCGATCCGTTAACCATATAATACAGACCTGCTCCGCCAAGCACCAAGATAAGAATAAGAGCCACCCACTTTAGTCCACCTACTGTCGATTTACGAGGCTCCTTTGGGCGAACAGGCTCCATTTCTGCTGGATTACCTTTTGCTACGTTCGTTTCGTTTTTTTCCGGCTCACGAATGGTTGCCGCCTGGGTTGATCGTGTATTTACGGGTTGCGTATGGGTTGTCCGACTGGCCTGTAAGTAGTTCAGCTCAGCTTGTTTCAATAGCCACGTCAGCTCGTCGGGGTCGCTCAGACGGTCACCTGCTTTTTTCTGTAACAACCCGATAAGCAAATCCCGGAATGGATTGAGCGGCTGATCATCGGTGATGGTTAGCGCAGGTGGCGCTTCGGCCAGCACCCGGTTCATAAAAGTGACGATCCCCGACTGATCATCCAGCGCAAACGGTACGCATCCGTGCAGACACTCGTACAAAACCACGCCCAGGGAGTAATAATCGGTTGCCGCACTCACACCCTTCGGATCGTTGAACTGTTCGGGCGATGCGTATTCATACGTCATCAGCGACTGCCCCGTCAGTGTGTTCGATTGCTCATGCAGGCGGGCCACGCCAAAATCGGTTAAGAGAAAGTGTAACTCTCCGCTCGGTAATGGCCGATATAGGATATTCTCCGGCTTAATATCGCGGTGAACGATGCCCTGCGGATGAATGGCTTTGAACGCACTGGCCATTTGCAGACCAAGCCGAATGATGATTGGCACATCCACACAATCCTGTCCGGCGATAAGCTGTCTCAGATTACCGCCTTCAATCAGCTCCATCACAATATAGGGCAGTTCGGCTTCCAGCTGAACCTCCCGAATCTTCACAATATTCGGATGGGCGATGCTCGTCATGATAGCCGATTCCCGCTGAAAACGACGTAGCGTTTCGGCATCGGTGTTGAGCGCGAAATGCTTGATGGCTACCAGATCGCCCGTGGCCAGATGCCGTGCCTTGAGAATCCGGGCGTTGCTACGTCCCAATTCGCTCAGTACTTCGTAGCCGGGAAAACGCGTATCAAATCGAATCGTGGCCATCAGGGACGTAACGTTTTGGTTGAATCAGGCTGATTTTGTACTGAAACCATCACAACGGCATTCCGGAATGTATCCTGCCGAACAACCGCGCTAATGGGCAACCCCACATTCCGAAACGATACGTTAGCGAGCTGCAACTTCGCATCACGGGTCGTCTCGATGCCCGTCCTGAACCCGCTGATCACGATATTTTCTACACGCACAGCCCCCGCCCGGGTGATACGTAACGCCACCGGCACCCGTGATGTATCAGTCGGCATCAAGACGGTTAATCGATTTCCGCCCACGATACTTTGCAGCGAATCGGTTAGTACTAGTGGTTTATCGAGATGAAACGTATCAGCCGGCAGAATCAGTCGATGGTCTTTGCTTCGATACGCTACCTGCACCATCGAATCCAGACGGGCAGCTTTTTCGTCCACCAATAACACATTCTCTTGATTATCAGAAGTATGTGATTCAGCAACTACGAGCGTACTGGACTGACGGGATGGCTGAAATTGGTACCATACAATCCCGGCAACCAGCGCACCTAACAAAAAGCCTAACGTAGTCCACAACCCAACCCTACTCTGGTTGACAGGTTGGTTTTTCTCCGAAGACGTAACGGGCGCAATGGGCGAAGTTACCAAGGGTGCCTGTTTCGGAACCGATGTACGATCGGCTTTGGCAGACCCAGCCGAACGCTCATCTAACGGTAGGTTATTTTTGGCCAGTACGACCGTAATGTTATCGTTGCCGCCCTGTTCATTGGCGACCCGAATCAATTCCGCCGTTTGCTGTTCGAGGGTAATCATTTGATCCAGAACGGCCCTGATCTGGGCCTGCGTAATCATATCCGTCAACCCATCGCTGCACAATAGCAGTTGATCGCCCGGCAGAAAATCCGTTTCGCCCGACTCCAGAAAGTCAGGATCATCGACCCGATGGGCCGTTAAGCCAACTTCCCTCAGAATCTCGTTCCGGCGCGGGTGATGCATGGCTTCGGCTTCGGTCAGTTCGTTGGCATCCTCCCGAACGCCCACCAGCGAGTGATCGTGGGTCAATTTTTCGAGCATTCCCTGCCGATAGCGGTACAGACGCGTATCACCCACATGCACAAAGTACAGTTTACCCGACCGGTGATCGACCACGGCAGCGGTTAGTACGCAACACATATGCGCCAGTTGGTGATCCTGCTGGCGTTGCTTGTTGATTTGATTGTTGGCAAACACCACGGCTTCGCGCAGCATCGATAGCGGGTCACCGTTGGGCGTGGTCATGTACTGCTCAATGGACTCTTTCGCAATAGCTGCTGCCTGTTCGCCCCCCGCATAGCCTCCTACTCCATCGATAACCGCCAGCAACGCGCCGGACTCTGCCCAGATCATCGAGCAGATAAAGGTGTCCTGGTTATCTTTTCGGCGTTGGCCTACGTCCGTCTGACCGGTAATTAATAACGAATTCATTTCGTAACGCGGGTGGGAACCCGCCAGTTTTACAATAAGATTGCGGGTTCCTACTGGTACGCCAGCCCGGCCGCATTACTTAACGTGGTAAATCCTGAAAATGTCTCAGTACCAGAAAGAGCACAAATACAAGTAACAGCACAACTAGTAGCGCATCAATCATTACGTATTGCGTTGAAAGTGTAACGTAACCATGCTATTAAGCAGAATCTGAGCCTTATCCGGCAGCGCGTACCATTGCGGACTGGCGGGTTCACTCCGGGGAATAAGCTGTTCATTTACCCGGGTTTCATTTCGACTAAATGAGGCCAGCTGAAACGAACTGGTAGCCTCATCGTAGCGGATTCGGGCGTGCGGGTTCGATACGTAAGCCGATTCGAGCAGGAGGTAGTTTGGGAAATGTTGATTGTCGGGTTCCTTCCGGGCCACCACAATTTCCCGGTCGCGCATCAGGTACGAATTTTCTTTGTTCAGCTCCGCTATATAATAATCAATCTGGGCCAGTCCGGCGCCAATACTTCGGGGCAATACCGTCGCTTTCCGCGTGGCGGTTCCCACAACCGATGATTGAGTGGGTGTCGTCGATGAGTCGAAATTAAATTTCACAACAAAGGCACCGGGTTCGCGAAAGTCGATATGCTGAAAGGTATGCATGTCAACGTCTACTTTTTCGTATCGGTTGGTTTGCTTGACCCGACGTGTTACGTTCAGTTTATCCGGTGATTTAGCTTGTGCATTGCCCGGTAAAATTCCGGTTAGGGCACCTACCACGTGGACATCGGATGGGGTAACGGGTTCGCCACCGAATTCTCTACCGCCCCCGAACTTAAAGAACCAGCTCGAAGCTACCGGTGCCACGCGCTCATACTGTCCTTTCTGCGATTCGATAATCGCTTTAAAGGACTTCACGGCTTCATCGACGATGACCGGAAACGCATTCTGGCGTTCTTCATACGTATCGGGATGCAGAATAATCAGAAAATGCGCATTGAACAGCATGCTTGATCCCACGGATTCCCGGCGTATGGATTCGTCAAAAGAGGCTACAAGCTCGTCTAAGATTCGTTTGTTGCTCACCGCGGCTACCTGAGTAGTCTGAGTCTGGCTGGACGGCACGAGTAGATTTCCTAATTTACCGAGCCACCCTGCGTTCTGATTTGCCATGTATGAACTAATTAGTGAAGATTACCACCTCCTTAAACGATACGAGCAGGTGGTTTCTTTTAATCGATTGGCAGGTATACTCAAAACGGAGGCCATTTTTCCGTAAATAAAGAATTTTAGAGCTAATGATTACACAGCAACATGGTTGAGCCGATGTCTTGAAACAGCCAGTTCTTTCATCTTACCCTTGGGTAGAATAAATTACTCATCGACTCAGGTCATAATCAGTGTGTTTTCTCTACGTCTCTTACTCCTATTTATCTATAAGAGTAAATAAAAGTTAAAATTTATTTTAGTATTATTTTGGTATTTTTTACCTTGCGATTGTATCCTAAAATGCATAGCTCGTGACATAAAATTTAAAATTTACTAATAAACAGGGGGGCAGCATATGATGATCATATTGCATGTTAAAGAGCAGAACCCAGACCAAATTTATATCGAAATAGAGGTTAAATATCCGTACTGGAACCCGAAAGAGAGAATGGAGAAATGGACCAGGAAATACTCGATACGGCGATATAAGCGCTAAGCAATAATTGATATCAATAAAACACGCCAAATTACGTCCTTTACTAACTATGCTATTTACAAGCTTTGCCTTTTTAGTCTTATTCGCAATAACGTTCTCGCTTTACTATCTACCTATAGCAGTCAACTACCAAGTACCTATACTTATCATTTCCAGTTTAATTTTTTATGCTTATAATCAACCGGAACTGTTATTGTTGTTGTTATTTTCTGCCTTTATCAACTCGATAGCCAGCTATTTAGTTGTTCATAGCAATCTTGTGCATCAGAAAAGGATTGCCACCGTCGGCGTGGTTGTTAACCTGGGACTGCTCGCATTCTTTAAATATGGTCAGCTAATTGGCTCGTTTTTTATCAGACCAGCCACAACCGAATCGTTTTTATTATCTGTTCCCCTGCCAATTGGCATTTCGTTTTTTACCTTCGAGGGTATTAGCCTGCTGGTTGACGTGTACCGAGGAAACGTTGACGAACGAAAGCACCTGGTAAGTCCGTCAGTTCTTGACCACTGCAAGCGAACGCTGCTGTTTATTTCGTTTTTTCCTCACCTGATCGCTGGCCCAATTTTGAAGGCGCATGATTTCCTACCACAGATTCATGTTAAAACACTCGGGCAGATTAACGTCCAGCGGTGTTTTCGACTATTAGTTACTGGCTATTTCCTAAAAATGGTTGTGGCCGATAATCTAAAGGATTTTACATTTTGGATTGCCTACCCGTACTTTCAATCTTATTCGTCGGTTAATCTGCTGGTCATGTTGTTTGGATATTCCTGTCAAATCTTTGCCGATTTCGCCGGATACTCCCTGATCGCCATCGGCCTAGCTTCGTTATTTGGTTACGAGTTTAATCCAAACTTTAATTTCCCTTACATTGCTACCTCATTTAAGGATTTTTGGAAACGGTGGCACATTTCGTTATCTACGTTTTTGATGGAGTATTTATACATACCCCTCGGCGGCAATCGAAAGGGGGAACTGCGTACGTATTTGAATTTACTGATCACCATGTTTCTCGGCGGTCTCTGGCACGGAGCCGCCTGGAGTTATGCGATCTGGGGACTTGCCCACGGTTTGGCTTTAGCTGTTGAACGCTTTTTAAGCCCCCGCTTTGCGCTTCCCAACCGAGCAATGTTTCGCTTTGCGTCAGGAGCGTTGGTGTTTGGATTCGTCAGTCTGGCGTGGCTACTGTTCAAGCTGCCCAACTTTTCCCACGTCATGGGCTATTTTAGTAGTATCGCGAAAAATAAAACAATGGCGCCTGATTTTCTACAGATTTTTCAGATTCTACTGTATTCATCACCTGTCGTCCTATATCATGCCCATTATTTGTTTAAGTATAGCCAACAAAGAGTTCAGGTGGTTTTTCCAAGTTACGTTTATTATGCGGTTATGCTCTTTTTCATAGCGCTTAACTCGGGCAACTCGGGCGACTTTATTTACTTTCAGTTTTAAAATCCTTCGGTGATGATTGCCAAAGCGCTATTTTTATTTTTTGTACTAGTCAGTCTCTATTGCATTTCCATTCAAGTCGTTCAGCCCAGCCTTAGAATATCCCTTAATCAATGGCAGACGAATCTGGTTAAAGCGCAAAATTTTTTATATACAGCTGACTCCTGTCGGAATGTTGTGGTAGGCTCCTCGCTTTCAGCTCGGCTGGATATACCCGAACTGTGCAATTTAAGTTTTGTAGGGCTCAGTGCGTTCGACGGCATGCGAATGCTGCAATCCACCGATTATAAATTAGATACAATTTATA
This sequence comes from Spirosoma validum, assembly GCF_014699035.1. GTDB lineage: Bacteria > Bacteroidota > Bacteroidia > Cytophagales > Spirosomataceae > Spirosoma > Spirosoma validum. The sequence goes on along the minus strand of NZ_JACXAA010000009.1, from coordinate 271,266 downwards.
TTGAGACGAACATACTGCTTCGTAGCGAAGACGAAGTGTTTACAGCGCAACTGACCAACCCATTTTTATTCCAGGCAAAAAAACACATTCTGGCACTGCGTGAGGGCAAACAGCCTCTTGCCATTCTGATAAAGGAAAGCTATGAAGGGTTGCAGAAGCTAAAGAGAGGGAATAAAAAAACCGTAACGGCACCGGCCGCTGTTGATCCGGCGTTGTTCGATAAACTACTGGCAAACCAGGTTTTACTCTACTCAACACCTCCAACCAATCAGGCCCTTAACAATTCAATGGTCCGACTTCATGCGTTTGTTAAGGAATTCGAGGAAAGGGGAGCGCAGGTCGTCTTTTTTGAAATGCCGGTTCATAAAAAGCTTTGTAATTTACCGGTATCAATTAGTCTACGAGAATATATGCACAAGACCTTCCCACCTAATCGGTACAACTACATCGTTCAGCCGGATTGCGGGGCGTATCATACCACTGATGGTGTGCATTTAAGCGAGCAGGAAGCTCTTCACTACTTAGCCTATTTTCAGCGGCATTGCAGTCGTCTCACATCTTTCGACTCAGTTAATCAGTTGGAGAATCGATGATTCCAAGCACTTTCCACATGTTATGGATTTACTCAACAGGGCCAGTAGCACTACCGAAATTTGAATTGTCTGAATGTATCTTCAGTAGCTCTTAAGTAAGCAGGTCATTATACTTGATGCGCTCTACAACAAATGAATTTCAATAATCTATAGTATATATAACTAGATGTCAGAAGAGATCGATCCCAGTCTTTTTGGTTAATAATTCGGAAGCGAATCTTAGTGCCTCCCGGATATTAATGTTACAGTAGTCTATGATTAATTTTCAGATAACGCATTGCTTCTCAGCTTTAAGATAGCTTTCTCCTTCATCTTGCACTCAAAGACGATGTCTACCTCTTTGCCATACGTATTGACTGGTGAGTAAAGCCAGTCAGCATGCGCTTCGCGCCGGGCTTTGGGATCTTCGTGCTCTCTCCGCGAATCGGAAAAGTGAAAAACAGGTCTGACGTCCCAGGTATTATAGGCCGTCAGGAAAGCCTCCTCCTCAGTTTGCAGGCCGGGGTTGAGGTGGTGGTGAAAATAATCGAAGACGATAGGAATTCCGGTACGTTCGTAAACTGACACCAGATCTACTACAGTATATAGGCTCTGCCGATCATCATTTTCGACCGTCAGGCGAGCCCGCAGGTTTTCGGAGAGGAGGTTAAAATTTTGGCAGAAGCGCGCCAGCGTTGCCGTTTTATCACCATACGTACCCCCCACATGAATATTGATCTTATTCCAATGGGATGGCTTCAATCCCATCAAATCAAACAATTCAGACTGATATTCGAGATCGACGAGCGTATTGTCCAGAACCTTCCCCTGCCCCGCGAGATGATTGAACGGGCCGGGATGAATCGTTAAGCGTACGGGTCGACTACCGATTGCCTCCAGTGTTTCGCGAATGTCAGCAAAGTCGGGTAAATCAGCAATTTTATACTCCGATGCCCAGGGGAATAACTCCGACGAAATCCGAAACAGGTAAAAGCCATTTTCGAGATTCCAGTCTACGATTTTCAATAGATCCTGTACGTTTTTCAACGCCAGTTCCGAGGCATACGCAATTCCTCTTTCGGTAAATGTCTTACGGATCATTCTCCGGTTGGTCGTGATTTTATCTGCCTGAAGACTTAGGTTAATACAGGCGTACCCAACGTTGAGCGAACTTAGATTCATACCCGTTCAACTCTAATGACGCCCCTGCGGTTTTGGCTTTGTGACCGTTCGGTCAATAATTAGCCGATTTTATTTGTCAGCCACTTATCTTCCGCGCGAAAGTTGTTTAGTTATAAACTATCATGACTCAATGCTAACATAGTGCAAGGCGTGACGCTATTGACCACAAGTGGTCATAAACAATATAACTATAAGAAGAATAAATCGAACTGATGTCTATAATCAGCGTAGAGCCATTGTCGCAAACAGGCTCATAATGGCAACATTACCAATTTTTAACACGTATCTACATCGTAACATCTTCGACCGATCTGGGTCAACCAAACCTATGGAAGACTTCACCCCTGAACAAATCAATGGGATTGCGAACAGTTATAACAACATGGCTCGCGCTCTGAACAAGTTTCAGGCACTGTACTGGTCGGAACTTACGCACGAACAGCAGTTAGACCTTAATGCTTATCAGAATAGTCTGCTCAATCGGGTTCAGGATATTCAAACGCGGTCAGTACGTCCTGCCTTTAAGAATGCGGGTGAAATGGCGATCATTATTCAGCAGGCAACCGATGAGGCTAATGTGGGTATACAGCGCATGACCGATACAACCGTTGTCCTTAACATCGGAGCTATCACCGTTGCTCTGGCATCATACGTAGCGCGTACTAATCTGCGCGGCATTCAAACCGCCCTGCGGGAGTTAGGCGAATTGTTGAAGTTAACCAGCAAAGGGTTCGGTGCAGAGAGTTCAGGGTATGAAAATATATGAAGCGCCCCCTGCCCCGAACCTTTACTCAAAGAATCAATCCTGATGGCGATTTTACCCCAACTAACTCAACCTCGAAGGTTAAGTCCTGACCAGCTAGTGGGTGGTTGGCGTCGAGGGTAACGTTCGTATCGGTAAGATCCCGTACGATAACTGGAATTGGCCGGGGGTTTCCATCTTCATGCATGTTGAGTGTCATGCCGACTTCGAGTGGAATATCATCCGGTATATCTGAACGATTCAGTGTAAAAATCATCTCTTCATTAGCCGGGCCATAAGCATCTTCTACCGGAATATTGATGGTTTTCTTTTCGCCCTGGTTCATACCAGCTACGCCTTCATCAAAGCCTTTGATGACCTGCCCACTGCCAACCGTAAATTCCAGCGGAGTGCGGCCTTCCGATGAGTCAAAGATTGTTCCATCAGTTAAAGTGCCGGTGTAATGTACCTGAACGGTATCGCCAGATTTTGCCTGTGCCATAATACGAGTTGTTTTATTAAATACTCAGCCGTAAATGTACCGGAAGTTCCGGTAAGGTTCAGGCTGTACGATAATTTTTACCAACTCATAATTTAACCAAAAGTTCACGCTCCAGTCAGGTAGACCCAATTTAGCACTTGCTTGAATCAATACGCGCTTGTCCAGAAAATTCGAATGTATATATCGGGAACTTACATATATTTATAGTAAAAATTTCAACCTATTTTCTTTTCTATAGTATGGAATCATCCGGCAATGAATTTATACGGGGTACGTTAAAAACGATTGTACTGAAGTTGCTGGCCGAGCCGGGCCCTCAACAGCCATCGGGCAGTCGGCGAATGTATGGCTATGAAATTACACAAGCCGTTAAAGAGCGAACAAAGGGTGAGATTACGTTGTCTTTTGGCGCCTTGTATCCGGTGCTGCATAAATTAGAACAGGAAGGCTTACTGACCACCGAGACGGAAGAAGTGGAGGGCCGGTTACGCAAATATTATACCCTTACCCCCCAGGGCAGCGAAGTGGCTGTTCAGAAAGTTTCTGACTTTGAGCGCTTTATGAACATGATGCGCAGTTTACTCCAATTACCAAGCCGTTTAGTAACAGCTCCTTAAGATGTAACGTTTTTGAATGAACCGATAAACGCAGATAGAGCAATGAAAAAACTTAGCCCACAACAAGTAGCTAAACTGCATAATCACTTGATTCATATAGGCTCAACCGACGTATTGGTTGACGAATTGCTCGATCATCTTGCCTGCGAGATAGAATATCGCATGTGGACTGGGTTTATGTTCGAAGCCGCCATGAATATCGTACTGGAACAGGTCAACGTAGAAGCTGTCCGGCAGTTGCACACTACGTATCAGACGGAGCTAGCCATGACAGATGAACAACTCCGACAGGCCAGTCTGGATGACATTGTGTTTGAATTTCGGAACAAGGCCTACGGTGCTTACGACCTACGCCGGGCTTACAACACAGCACTACGTAACGCCTTTATTATGGCGCTTGGTTTATGCATGATGCTCATGGCCATGATGGACCTGATGAGCCGCAAGACCTGGTCATACTTCAGTCTGACTGGAGCTGTCTGGCTGATTGGCATAAGCGCCGTTACGTATGCAAGTGTCAGTTGGTATCTGCAACAAAATCATAAACAGGAGATGTCAACGCGGTAAGAGATAAACCAAAAGTGGTCCGATATTGTCAGGTAATTGGTTAACAATCGCCTGACAATACCGGACCACTTACTTTTGTGTCTTTCTTAGTAAGCCCGCGCAAACACAACTCGCCCTTTCGACGGTTTGCCGGAGTACACATCGACGCCTTCTTCTACTTCCTGATCGAACGGAATGCAGCGGATGGTTGCTTTGGTTGCTTCTTTAATGGCCTCTTCGGTCTCGCTGGTGCCGTCCCAGTGTGCTAATAGAAACCCGCCTTTTTCAATCTGTTCCTGAAACTGCTCGAACGTATCAACGTTGAACGTATTCTCTTTCCGGAACGACATCGCTTTGTTATAGATCGTCTGCTGAATGTCGTCAAGCAACGTTTTGATCCGTTCGGTCAATCCATCGAAGGGTACGGTTTCTTTGGTTTTCAGATCGCGCCGGGCAATTTCGACCGTACCATTTTCCAGATCCCGTCCGCCCATAGCCAGCCGAACCGGTACACCACGCAGTTCGTATTCGGCAAATTTCCAGCCCGGTTTATTAGCGTCAGAATCGTCGTATTTCACCGAAATACCCGCTTTTTTTAGCTCCTGAACCAACGGTTTAATCTTCGCAGAAAGTGCTTCCAATTGTTCTTCGGTACGGTAAATCGGCACGATAACGACTTGAATGGGTGCCAGCTTTGGTGGTAAAACCAATCCATCGTCGTCGGAGTGGGCCATGATGAGTGCCCCCATTAAGCGCGTTGATACGCCCCACGAGGTTCCCCACACGTAGTCCAACTGATTTTGTTTTGTCAGAAACTGCACATCAAAGGCTTTCGCAAAGTTCTGCCCCAGGAAGTGCGACGTACCCGCTTGCAAGGCTTTGCCATCCTGCATCATAGCTTCGATGCAAAGCGTATCTTCGGCTCCCGCGAAACGCTCGTTAGCTGTTTTAGCGCCTTTGATCACCGGTACGGCCATCCACTCTTCGGCAAACTGTGCATAAATATCGAGCATCTGCTGCGTTTCAGCCTGTGCTTCCTCAGACGTAGCGTGAGCCGTATGGCCTTCCTGCCAAAGGAACTCGGTCGTGCGGAGAAATATTCGTGTCCGCATTTCCCAGCGCACTACGTTAGCCCACTGATTAATCAACAGCGGCAGATCGCGGTACGACTGAATCCAGTTTTTATACGTACTCCAGATGACCGTTTCTGACGTAGGGCGAACGATCAGCTCTTCTTCCAGCTTCGCTTCCGGATCGACAATAACCCCCGAACCATCTTCAGCGTTTTTAAGCCGGTAATGGGTAACCACGGCGCATTCTTTGGCAAATCCTTCCACGTGCGACGCTTCTTTGCTTAAAAATGACTTCGGAATAAACAGCGGAAAATAAGCATTGGAATGGCCCGTTTCCTTGAACATATCGTCCAGAGCCCGCTGCATTTTTTCCCAGATCGAAAAACCATAGGGTTTGATTACCATACAGCCACGGACGGCTGAATTTTCGGCCAGATCGGCTTTTTTAATTAACTCGTTATACCACTCGGAGTAGTTTTCACTACGGGACGGAATTGCTTTTGCCATGCGTACACAGGTCAGACGTAATCAGGCTTGGTTAATGATTTTCAGACAAGTAAAGGCCAGTCAGGTATGCTTTTCAGGAACCCTGCTCAGTCTTTACGTCATCCGATTTATCATAGACAACGCCTGACAATTCTGGACCATATTTAACTTTTTTTAAAAACGGATTAAACCTTATTGAATAAATGGGAATCTAATACATATAGGACTTGCAAAGATAGGTTTTTACTCTATTTTTGTAATCAAACCACTCAATCCTGTGTTATAGATTGAAAGGACGTTCATTATGCGTGTTTACTACAATTAATTCCCTGGCCAAATGAAAAAGCAACGCCTATATTCTTGCCTGACTCTGGTGGCGCTGATGGGTTTCTGGAGCTGTACCTCCAGCCGTCAGACTGCTCAGAATGCTGGTGAAGTGGATGACCTGTACGGCAGTTCCGGTAACACGGAAGTATATGCCAGCAACCGTCAATCGGACGGGTACAGCGATTATCAATCCAACCGTCAGCAACAACGCATAGACCGCCAACAACGGTCGTTACGTAACGCGAACCCCGATTATAACGACGAGCAGCAGGGCTACAACGCCAATACAGATGAGTATTACTCGGAGTTGAGCACCCGTAAGCTAAACCGTGGTCTTTCACCCGATCCGGGCTGGAGCGACGATGGCACAAATGCTTACACGTCTGGATTTGCAAACGGCTACAATTCCGCTATGACGTCGGCTTACAGCTGGAACCGCTGGGGCTTTAACAACATGGGCTTCAATAACGGCCTTGGCCTTGGTTTAGGCATAGGTGCTTTGGGCTATGGTGGTTTCAACAGTTTTGGTTTCGGAAGTCCATTTTATTCGCCTTTCTACGGCAGTTCCTTTGGTTATTCGCCGTTCGGCTATGGGTATGATCCATTCTACAGCTCATATGCTTATGGCGGTTTTGGAGGGTTTGGTGGTTTCGGCGGCTACAGTCCGTTCTATTCGCCATTCTATGGTGGGAACTACGGATACGGCGGCTATTACGGGAGCCCGGTTATCATCAATAACAACTACGTAACGGGCGCTGATCCGTATCGGAATCGGTCATACTCCTCTAGTGGTGGACGTACTGCAGGTCGGTACTCGTCAGGTTTTGATAACTCACCTCGGGCGTACAACTCCGGCAGTGGACGTAGTGGCGCTACGAACTCGGGGACGGCTTCGAACAACGGGTATTACTCACGCCCAACGAATAGTAGCCGGGGCAATTATTATTATGACAACGGCAACCGGGTGAACAGCAGTTCAGCAGGTAATTCAGCTCCGTCGTATAACAGTAATTCCAACAGCGAGTATTACGCTCGTCCGCGTCAGAGCAGTCGGGGTAATTATACGCCTTCCAACAGTGGCAACAGTACCCGTGGCTATCAGCAATCGCAGCCAAGTTACCAGCAGCCTTCGTATCAAAGCCAAAGCCGGGGTAACTACAACCAGCCGAGCTTCCAGCAATCACAGCCTAGCTATAGTGCACCAAGCCGTAGCTATAGCGCACCGAGCTACAGCGCCCCTAGTGGGGGTGGCGGAGGTGGTGGTGGCTACTCAGGTGGTGGCGGCCGTGGCCCACGCTAAGTATTTTTAAAATTGTTATTAAAAAATCCCCGCTAATTAGGACAATTGGCGGGGATTTTCGTTTTGTATTCGTGAGTGTGTTACGTCAATTTTTTATATACACCTATTAAACGTTTGTACGTTTATCAACTCTAAATACCATCAACGTAACATGGTCCACCAATCGCTTTAAAGCCATGAATAAACTATTCATTTTTTCGGCATCGCTGGTGTTGCTATCTCCGTTGGCGTTTGGCCAGGGGACAGCCTACGATTACGCAGACGATGCCTTTCGCTTTTCTGATTTCAGTCAGAATGGCACAGCCCGTTTCCGGGGTATCGGCGGTAATCATACGGCCTTAGGGGGCGACGCCAGTAACCTGTTTGGGAATGCCGCCGGCCTTGCCTTCTACAATCGTTCGGAGCTGAGCATCAGCCCATCCTTTACGTCTTCCAACAACCAGAGTACATTTCTGGGTCAACAAACGGCTGGAAGTATGGGGAAAGTCAGTATCGGTCAGTTCAGCGCCATCTTCGCGGGTGGTGACAATCGCAACCGACGTTTACACCGATCGGCCTGGGGTATTTCCTATTCGCAGTCAGCCAACTTCTTCGATTATTCCGATGCATACGGGCGGAACAACAACCAAAATTCTTCTCTTCTGCAAACCTATGTAAATGGAGCAAATAGCGCTGGCTATAGTGAACAGGCATTAAGCGATGCTTATAGACCTAATGAGCGCCGGGCAGATTTTAAGGAAGCGGCTGCTTATGGATTATTTCTCATTGATCCTACCACGAATGCAGCAACCAACTACTCAGGACCGCCTTATACGCGTGCGGATGCCAGTACGCCGAAAGATCAACGATCGACTCTGAGCCGCTCGGGTACTCATTCGCAATGGACGCTGGCTTATGCCGGAAACTTAGATGATAAACTGTACATTGGTGGCTCTATTGCGCTGACTCATTTGCGGTATTCGTCGGAGTTTGTATTCCTGGAAACGCCGGTTAATGGTCAGTCGTTTGTCAACTATGGTCAAACGAACCGATTTGAGGTGAATGGTAACGGTTTCAGCGCATCGCTTGGTTTGCTTTACAAACTGACTCCAGATGTCCAGCTAGGTGCCAACATTATATCGCCTACGCTCAGCAGCGCCAGAGAAGTCTTTAGCCAGTCGCTGTCGGCAGTGGCCAAAGATCCGGGTATTCCTGTGCAACCGGGTAGTATAGACGTCGTTACCCCCTACGATAACTTTGAGTATACGCTACAGACACCCTTACGGGCATCGGGTGGTCTTACGTATTTCCTTAACAAGGGTAAGCTTGGCTTCATCACCGCAACGGCCGAATACGTCAATTATCAGGGTATGCGCGTACGGACATCCTATTTTTCGGCACAGCAGGACAACACCGATTTTAAAAATGACGTCAAACAAGAAGTTCAACTCGCCTACCAGAACGTAGTGAATGTTCGGGCGGGCGCTGAAATACGGGCGGGCTTACTCCGCTTGCGGGCGGGCGTTGGCTATTTGCCCAGCGCCTACAAAGTTGATCTGGATCGGGTAGCGAGAGCTGATCGGTCAAAGCTGTTATTGACGGCTGGGGCTGGTATACGGAACACCCGTTTCTTCGCCGACCTATCGGGCTCATACCTCACTTACAAATCGGGATATTCGGCTTATCAACTGAACTCCGACGCCAATTCGCCGACTGTTGCGATTGATAATCGCAGCACCAATGTGACCCTATCGGTAGGTGTTTTCTTCTAACCTGAAATCTGTAGTATAAACAAAACGGACCGTCCTGAGACGGTCCGTTTTGTTTATAACCACGCTCCTAATCGGCTCAGTATGTCATCTTTCGTTGTTTCTCCTGAAACAATGATGTTGGCCTTTGAATAGACAGGGAATCGGGTCTCGTACCGCTTTTGTAAAACAGTCAGCAGCTCAGGATCACTGGGATTATTCAGTGGCCGATCTTCGTGTGCATGCGCCAGAATACGCCGGGTAAGTACGTCAACCGGTACGTCCAGAAACACAGATACACCGGTGGCATTTATGTAAGCCATGTTCTCGTGGAAACAGGGCATTCCCCCTCCCGTCGAGACAACGTAACTACCGCCTGGTTGGATCGTACGTAGCACCCGCCGTTCCGCTTCGCGAAAATAAGCTTCACCTGACTGAGCAAAGATATCGGCAATGGAACGCCCCTCTTCGCGAACAATAAGCTTATCGGTGTCGATAAAACGATAATGTAACGCATCGGCTATGCCTTTACCCAGCGTACTCTTGCCAGACGAAGGCATACCGATCAGGAAAATGTTTTTCATTCGCAATGAGTGAACCGGAACGCCGGACCGGAGTGAATGAGCAAATGAGTAAATAACAGCTTATGGCAACTATTTACTCATCCGCTTATTCACTCATTCACCAGTTTAACTACGTCTGCCGCATTGGGTGTACTGTTATAATGCCATTTGCCGCGCACGACGCCATCGTGCATCAGCCACGTACCAGGATTGGAACGCATGATGGTTTTCAGCACGGTCGCATCGGCTTTATAGTACGGTACGTTCTCCAGTTGAAATTCCTTACGGAAGGCTTTAATCTCACCATCGCTAACGGAGGTCAGGATATAGGGCGAAACGGTTGAACCCTGCAAGCCTTCTACCAGCGACCGAATGGCAGGCAGGCTGCCCGCGTCAATGTCTTTGGTATTTTTAACGATAATGAAAAGCTTGTTGCCGGTAAAGGTTTCCTGCGTGAAATCCGTTTCATCGTTCCAGATTCGGTAATCCGTAATCTTCGGCTTGGCGCTTTCATTAACCAGAACCATTTCCTTGAACTTATAGCTTTGGTCTGACGGATACTGCTCGAACTCCGTTGTCTTACCGTCTTTTTCCATAATGTATTTATACCGTAACGGTTCTGAAGGCTTCAGTTGAACCGGAATACTTTTCCCAACTGCATACGGCAACAGATCGAGGGGAGGCAGAAACTGAACGGCATAAATACCCAGACCAAGTGTCAGCAGAATGGTTAAGGACACGATCCAACCCGTATTGCGGGCGCGCAGGCGATTGCGATGCCCCATAATGAATAGAATCAGAATCGTCAGAATAACGTCCTTACCGAACGACGTCCAGGGTTTAAGTTTGATGGCATCCCCAAAGCAACCACAGTCCGTTACGCGATCGAAGTAAGCCGAATAGAAGGTTAAAAATGTAAAGAAGACAATCAGGAAAAATAACAGCCAGACCGTAACTTTTGGCTTATAAGATACAAGCAGAGCTACCCCCAGAATAACTTCGGCAGCGCAGAACAGCACCGACATCACTAACGTAAAGGGCACCAACGCCATGAAAAAATCGTGCAGCAACGGAACATCCTGCGCGAAGACCTCAAAGTACTCTTCAAACTTAATCTGCGTGCCAACAGGATCATTAAGTTTGATCAGACCCGAGAAAATAAAAACGATGCCGACCAATATACGGGCGATACGGGCGGCAATCAGCATCGGTGGCGTACCGGTTTTGACTTTGGGCTGAGTGGCAGTTGGGTTCATCGACGTAACGCGGATGGCTTATCCGCTGAAGAGGAAATATCGTTAAGCGGACACGACATCCGCGCTACTCATTTTAATTAAACAAAAAACGGCGTAATTGATCATATCCATATAATTGGCCTCCACTCCTTCCGAAACTAACGTAGTACCCCGGTTGTCTTCGATCTGTTTCGTGCGGAGTAATTTCATCAGAATGATATCCGTCATTGAGCTTACCCGCATTTCGCGCCAGGCTTCGCCGTAATCGTGATTTTTGGCAAAGAGCAGGTCAATAACCCGGCCAACCTGGTCGTCGTAGAGCTGCTCGAGTTCGTCGGCTGGAATGTCGATCCGGGGCGGTCCTTCGTTAGAATCATTATCTAACTCCAACTGAATCAGCGCCATGACGCAGTAATTGATGATTCCGACGAATTCTGGCTCAATTCCTTCACCTACGCGACTGACGCCTGTTTCCTGCAACGTTCGGATGCGCTGGGCTTTGATGTAAATCTGGTCAGTAATACTGGGTAACCGCAGAATGCGCCAGGCCGTACCATAATCCTTATTTTTTTTCAGGAATAAATCTTTGCAGCGTTGGATAACCTGCCGATATTCGGTTTCGGTATTATTCATAGTCGCTAGCCGACAATCAGAAGTCGACAGTACATCAGGGAACAAACCTCTGCTACGAACGACTATGAATTATCGACTTTTTTTATGCCGAAAGTTACGAAAAAAACGCTGAACTGCCGGGGGCGGCTGGTCGATTTGACAACACCCGTCGTTATGGGCATCCTGAACGTAACGCCCGATTCTTTTTTCAAGAATAGCCGGGTCTCGTCCGATAGAACCGTTGAGATCGCTGAAAAAATGCTGGCCGACGGCGCTACGTTCCTGGATATCGGTGGCTACTCAACCCGCCCCGGAGCTCCTGAAGTGAGTCCTGCTGAAGAAGCAGACCGGGTCCTGCCCGCCATTGAAGCAATTATCGACAGCTTTCCCAGCGCACTGATTTCAATCGATACGTTCCGGGCATCAGTCGGACGTCAGGCTGTCGAAGCGGGGGCTGCGCTCATCAACGACGTAGCAGGTGGTACACTCGACCCTACCATGTTCGAAACCATCGCCGACTTAGGTGTTCCCTACGTACTGATGCACCTGCGCGGTACACCTCAAACCATGCAATCGCTGGCCACGTACCAGAATTTAGTGACCGAAGTTATTGATGAACTAGGTTTACGGTTAGTCGAACTACGGTCGATGGGCGTAAAAGACGTCATTCTAGACCCCGGATTTGGCTTTGCAAAGACGCCAGCGCAAAATTTTTTTTTACTGAGTCAGCTAAGTGCGCTACATGTATTTGACGAGCCTTTACTGGTCGGTTTATCCCGGAAAACAACCATCTGGAAAACCCTGAATGTCAGCGCCGATGAAGCCCTAAATGGCACCACCGTTTTAAACACAGTGGCCCTTCAAAAGGGGGCGTCTATCCTACGGGTACACGACGTTCGAGAAGCTGTAGAAGCCATAAAATTGACCCAGCAATTAACTTTTTTTTAGGCTCCTCTTGCGTTTAGAAAAGGAAACGCCTACTTTTGCATTCCCAAACGACGACGATTGGTCTAATCGAAAAGGGAAAAGATCTGGTAGCTCAGCTGGTAGAGCAATACACTTTTAATGTATGGGTCCTGGGTTCGAATCCCAGCCGGATCACAAGATAATAAAAACCTCGCACGAAACGCCCCTCACAGCTTGTGAGGGGCGTTTTTGTTAACTTCCCCATTCTGTCTGTTGCCTACCACTATGGGCGTTACCTACCAAATCACAGAGGTTTAACCACGCACTAACAAAAAAGCTCTCGAACGTAGCGCGTGACTATGTTCGAGAGCTTTTCTCACTATCCGCTATACTATTTATCAGTTTATATCTAGCTCTGCCACAACGGGCAGGTGGTCAGACGCGTATTGTTCATCAATTACGCGGGTTGATTTACTTTTGAACGTACTATCTGGCTTATACATGATAAAATCGATCGCTCGGTTCGGGTTCTTGACCGGAATGGTTGGTGCACAGGTTTGGCAACTGCGCACAAAAGTCTGGTCCAGAAACTGAATCACCTTGCTATCGGAGAGTGCGTTAAAATCTCCGCCCAGAATCATAGGCAGCCCAGATGAAGCAAACTGCTTAACGATTAACTCGGCCTGACTAAGCCGGTTTGGTTCTTTCAGATCCAGATGGGTGCTGGCAAAGAGGATCTTTTGGCCTTGGGCTACGTCCACCGTGATAGCCGCTATGGTTCTTGTCTCTCCACCAATGGCCGGATCAATGGGGAGAATAAATCGCGTTGAGTCAAGAATGGGAAATCTCGACAAAACAGCCACGCCATAATCGCCCCCCTGATGGTCGATGGCTTTCGAAAAAAAGAAATGCATATTGGTTAAGCGAGCCAATTCCTTAGCCTGATTCAACCCCTTTCCTGAGCGTTCTGTGTTGACATCAACTTCCTGTAACGCTACCAAATCCGGTTTTTCTTTCGAGATAACCTGAGCAATGGCCGCTACGTCGATTTTTGTTCCTTCTGATGGTGGGTTGCAGTGATGAATGTTGTAGGTCATCACTTTTAGCGATTTTACTTTCTTCGCAGGTGAGCCGGGCAACTCGTCGGTGCCTTCACTGGCAGAAGCCGTAATTGAACTAAAAAGTAAAAGGAATGCGAACAGTTTTTTCATGAAGTTGGGGTAAAAACGATGTTGAATGTCGCTGAGTTTCGGTAAAAGTGATACGTTACGTCCGGGCCTTTTTCGGGATGGTATATTTGCCGACTACTTCCCCATCGTCGCGAATCATTTTCAGATTAAGCTCTTTTTGAGTTGCGTGCAGTTTGATCAGCGTTCGCTGTCCTTCCAGCGGCCCTCCACCAATCACGATGGGGTAGTTATGCGTAGCGTCGGCGTCGTGGGTAGCATAGCGATGGGTATGACCTGAAATCTGAAGATCGATTTTTGCTTTATTGAGCAACGGCCCGAACACTTCACGGCAATGCAGCGTACCGTGCCAATCGCCTGAGTGATAAGGGGAAATATGGATCAGTACAATTCGAAACGGAGCTTTTTTGAAATCAGGACTTTCAATTTCTTTTTCGAGCCACTTTTTCTGAATTTCCCGATAGCGGTCAAAGGCCGATAAACCGCCGTATTCAACACTATCATCGGCTTTGTCCTCGCCCGAATCCAGAACAACGAAACGCACCGGTCCACGCGTGAACGCGTAGTAGTATTTGTCATCGGGGTAGGCGTAATAGTTCGGAATCTCCCGGGAGAAATTGCCCCGGCATTCATGATTTCCCTGCGTCAGAATGAACGGCATTTCGGCCGCAAAAATATCGACCGCCGGTTTGATCAGGTGATCGACCATCTGCGTCTCCGACGTAACCCAGTCGAAGCAATCGCCGTTGAAAACGACAAAATCATAATCCCGTTTGTTGCCCGTGTAGCCGTGGCGATACAGTAATTGGGGAATAATCTGCGGCCGGTCGTGAATGTCGTTGAAGATGACTAGTTTGAATTCGTCTTCGTTCTCCGCCGGTGTTTTGAAACCATACATCGGACTGCTGATCGTTTCGCCAAACTCAACTTTCGATCCTTTATAGCCCAGGATTTCGGTCGAAACGATTTTGTACTTATGCTCCGTACCCGGTTTAAGCCCAGTCAGTATAATTTTATTAACTCGATTATTGGCTTCGATCAACCCGTTCGTATACCCGAATTCCCGTTTGCTGGTATACGTTCCGGCACCGTATTCTACCCAGCTGAAACAGTTTTTGTGGGTAATCCACATGATGGTGATTTCGTCGGTGCCTATGTTTTGCAGATATGGACCAGCAACGAAATGGTTTTTCTCCTCCACTACGTTAGCCGATACGTTCTCGGCCAGGGTTGACGAAGCGGGAAGCAGACTTAGTGCCCCGATCTGCGACATTTTTTCAAGAAACGATCGTCTGTCAGAAAGCATAGAGAATATAAGGGTTTAGGAATAGAGTTTTCGGAATTAAAGGATTAAGATCGTTGATTACCGTTGTGTTTATCGACCCGTCGGACCGCCCCTAGAAGGAATTTAGGGGCCGGTTGTCAAGTACTAAAGCACAAATAGTTTAGATTATTTTGAAATGGCGTTTTTGTCATGCTGACTAAGGAAGCATCTTCGGGTGCAGCCTTTTACCCGGCCTCCGAAGATGCTTCCTTAGTCAGCATGACAAAAAATAACCTAATGTATTTTAGCTAGCCTACTTAGATTCTTATATTTTAGGTTAGCCTGATCCCGTAGGGATCAGAACGTAAAAGAATTGCCCTAAAGGACGTTTAGGGATAAACGCCTTACTCCCAGTTCGGATTTTGCGTCAGTTTGGTATTTAACAGCCGTTCCTGCGTTGGGATGGGATACAGGTAATCGCGGGCTTCGTTGAACTTCTTGTTGATGTGTCCATTGACCACAATGTTGCCGCCTTTATTCCCATTTTCGAGCAGGATTTCGCTACCTAACTTAAGCACCTGCGCACCCGCTACGGTTGGCTTTGTCCCTTCGTAAATGACTAAGTCGACTTTTCCATTTTTATCTAGGTCGTAGCTACCGGGGCCGGGAAAATACATGCCTTTGAATACTTTCGTCAGCAGTTGACCTTCCTTCCATCGGATGATGTCATCCCAGCGGAAAAAGTTTTCCATGACCAATTCGATACGTCGTTCCCGCCGGATTTCCAGGATAACGCCCGTATTGCTGCCGCTCAGTTGCGTGTATTGCTGGGCCTGATACGGATCGGGTTTGGCATTGGCAGCCGCCAGATTGATATTGGGCATACCGACCCGGTCGCGGGTTAGCTTCGTCGATCGATCCAGGTCATCCTGGGTTAACGTACCGCGCTCGGCTTTTGCCTCAGCGAAGTTCATCAGCACTTCCGCATACCGGAAAATGGGCATGTCGGTAATGTCTTTCGTAAACGTATCCCATTTCGGGGCCGAAACAAATTTAATCAACTGATAACCGGTAACGGTAGCCCCAAACTCTGGCACTAAAGGAGCCGTTTCGCCAATGCGGGTATAGCCCGGTGTTCGAATGGTTTGCGACAGGCGAGGATCACGGTTTTGTACTTCATCCGCAAACTGCATCGTTTCGTAGCCTTTAATGTCCGTAAACCGTGTTCCGTCGGCCATCAGATAGCTGTTGACCAGTTTCTTTTCAAGACCGGGCTTTCCGTACGATGCGGTCATGGTGTAATAATTCAGATTGTGATACACCTGCAATTCATCGCTGAAATCCCGCGCCAGAATCACCTCGTCGGGAATGGCGTTATCCGACGAAAACAGCTTCATGTAGGCCGTAGCGGGCGTGGCTTTATAAATGGTATAGCCACTGTTCTTCATCAGGTTATCCGATGCGTCGATACTGGCATCCAGGTATTTGTTGGCGTCGGGCAGGCTAAATTCCGGATGGTATTTACGGAACGTACCCTCGTATAAACCGACTCTGGATTTCAGCGCCAAGGCCGTCCATTTGGTAATGGTGTTGAGCTGACGAGAAGCATCGAGCGTATTGATCGCGTAATTCAGATCGGCCATGACCGAATCCATGACCATCGCCCGAGGGTCGCGCGCTTTGGTCAGCAAGGCTTCATCCGTTACTTCAACCGTGCTGTTATACCAGGGAACATCGCCAAAGCGTTTGACCATGCCGAAGTAGAAGTAAGCCCGAAAAAAACGAGCCAGCCCATTGTATTTGACGACGGCTTTTTTATCCGGGCATTTTTCCGAGTTGGCCAGGAAATAGTTGATATTACGTAACGAACCCCAACTCCATCCTCCGCCACTGGTTGGGACGATGCGCGTTCCCTGCAACTCGTCACGGAGGGTGTTTTTTGCTACGTTGTCCACGTCCTCGTTATATACATCTTCCGCTGACGGGAGGGCATTGTAGAATGAGTTGGTGTACAGTAAAAGGTCATTTTCGGTCTTAAAGAACGTTTCAGGCGAGATGGCGTCCTCAGGCAATCGATTCAGATCACACGAGGCCAGTCCCACGGCAATGGCTATGATACTGATTAGTTTTTTCATCGGATTTATGAATTGAAATCGAATTAGAACGTGAGGTTTAAACCTGCCGAAATGGTTTTCGAGAGCGGATACGTCCGGCCGTTGGTGCCATCGCCGTCGAGCTGCTCAGGATCGATGTATTTGGAGCGTAACGGCGTGAAGGTTAACAGGTTTTCGCCACTGAAGTAGATCCGAGCTCTGGAGAGACGAATCTTTTTCGTGATACTTTCGGGGATCGTATAACCAATCACTACGTTCTTCAACCGGAGATAACCCACATTTTGAACGTAACGGTCGTTGGGTGTTCGCAGATCATTGCCATCATCCAGCGCCGTATAGCCTCTCAGTAAGGGGAAATAAGCATCAGGATTCTCAGGCGTCCAGATATCGTCCGTGAAATTCTCGGGAATGAACGAATAATACGGACGTGAATAAGGTCCCCAGAATTTATCGGCGTTGTTACCCGGATACCAGTTTTTCCGGACAATGCCCTGCGCCAGCACCGATACGTCGAAGCCATTCCAGGAAGCGCCCAGATTCATGCCGTATCGGTAGCGTGCCCGGTCGTTCCCAACGATAATCATATCGCCGTGGTTAGCCAGCGTATTGGCGCCCTGATCAATTTTTCCGTTGCCATCCAGGTCGTTGAACTTAATGTCGCCTGCCTGTAGTTTACTCCACTCGCCGGGTGCGCTCAGCCGTCGTTTATTGATGAGTGACTGGTCCACTTTGTAAGCCTGGGCCTCATCAGTGGTTTTAAAATACCCATCCATTGAATAGCCCCAGATATCGCCAATAACCTGTCCTACGTAGCGGCTCGACAAAATATTATTAGGGTTATCATACTTGGTGATGGTGGATTTGGAATCGGACAGCATGAACGATACGTTGTACGACAACGCTTTACCCCCTACTTTGACCTGATCGCGCCAGGAGAGAGCTAATTCAAATCCTTTCGTCTGCAAATCGCCTGCGTTTTCGGTTGGTACGCTGGCTCCGTATACCGACGGTAGCACTTTACCCGGCACCAGCATATCGGTTGTATTGCGGACATACGCGTCGAAGGACATATTTAGCCGGTTTTTCAGCAACGTAGCGTCCACGCCCAGATTGGTTGTCGTGGCTTTTTCCCAGGTCAGGCTTTCCGAAATCGGGTTTGGGCTATTCACGTAAAAAAGCTTCTGTCCGTTGGCGATCCAGGTTGACTGGGCCGTCGGCATGATGGGAACGTAGGGGTAATAGTTCGACGAGGTTGTATTGTACGGAACCGCGTTAGAGCCCGGAGGAAGCTGATTGCCCAACGTACCGTACGAGGCTCTGATTTTCAGGTTATTCACTACGTTACGGGCCGACTCAAAGAATTTCTCTTCGCTAATTCGCCACCCTGCCGATACAGATGGGAAGAAGCCGTACCGCTTGCCAACGCCAAACCGCGAAGTTCCGTCGTAACGGCCATTGACTTCGAACAGATATTTACCGACGAAGTCATAATTCATGCGGAAGAACGCACCGAACAGCGCATACTGAAACGCATCCCCACCGGATAACTGCTCACCGGTACCCAGATTTAGGTCATTCAGGCTTTCAGAGAGCAGGTTCTTCCGGGCACCGAACAGCCGCTGGTGTTTCCGGGTCTCGTGGTTCAGGCCCGCCGTAGCTGCAAAATAGTGCTTGCCAAACGTGTGATTGTACGACGAATAGAGGTTAGCTGCCGTTGCTGGGTCAAACCACATGGTCTGTCTGTACTGGTCGGTATTGTAGTTGGGTACCGTGGTCAGAATACCGGGCTGGATCGAATACTGCGCTACGGCCGACCGATACCAGTCGTCGGCGATGTAGAACGAGTAGGAGTAATTACCGACCAGATTCCAGTTTTTGGTAAAGTCGATAGTGACCGAGTTAATCGTGGTTAATTCATGCACCTTTTTTTCACCCCCCGCCACGCCTTTCAGCAAGTTCGCAAACAAGCCATCGCCGATGGAGTAATTGTTTTTCAAGGTGTTATACGTAGCGGTACCATCGGGATTGAGGGGAGCATAAGCCGGTAAGGCGTGTACCGTGATCCCTACAAAGTTGGCATTGGCTCCGCCTTCCAGACCCGGATATCTGTATTTCGAATCGAAGTACTGGGTGTTATTGCTGACCTTCAGCCAGGGGGTTAGCTGCGCGTTGATTTTGCTACGTAGCGTGTAGGAGGTAAACTTATCGGTATTGATCCGCATAATCCCGTCTTTCTCAAACACTGATCCCGACAGAAAGTAATTGATTTTATCGGTTCCGCCCGACAGATTCAGGTTGTGCTGCCGGGAGGGCTCGGTCATGTTAAAGAGCGTATTCCACCAGTCGTAATTTCCGTAATAATTGTAGATATCTTTCCCGCCTACATTTTTGACGACGGTCCAGGGGCGAGCCGGATCTTCTACTTTATCGTACCGGCGGGCTTCCAGTTCTCTGTAATCTTCCTGCGAATAACGCGTGTAGCTATTGCCGGTGGCCCGGATAAACGCTTCGTCATTTAGCATGGTCTGCTCGTATCCATTAGTCATGAATTTCGTGCTCACCGTGGGTGCCGACCAGCCGAAATTGTTGCTGTAGTCGATGGTCGTTTTGCCGTTCTTCGCCGTTTTGGTCGTGACCAGAATGACACCAAAGGCACCCCGTGCACCATAAATGGCCGAAGCGGCCGCATCTTTCAACACCGAAACCGATTCTACATCATTCGGGTTGATCCGGTTAATGTCGCCCGGAATGCCGTCGATGAGCACCAGCGGACCACCCCCATTGATCGAGGTTTCGCCCCGAACGTTCAGGTTGCCGCCCTGCCCCGGCTGCCCGGTGCTGAACGTAATGTTCAGGTTAGGCACCATGCCCTGCAAAATCTGGGACATGTTGTTCAGGGGCCGGTTTTCAAGCTCTTTGGCCTGCACCTGCGATACAGCACCCGTCAGGTTCACTTTCTTCTGCGTGCCATATCCGACCACGACTAACTCCTCCAGCGTTTTATTGTCTGCCACCAGCGCAATACTAATTGTTGACCGATTCCCGACGGTAACTTCCTGCGATACGTACCCAACAAAACTGAATACCAGAACAGCGGAGGGACCCGGCACCGTAAACTCGTACCCGCCATTCGCATCGGTGGTCGTTCCGCGCGACGTACCTTTCAAAACGACACTAACCCCGGCTAAGGCACCCTGACCATCGGCTGCTGTAACGGTGCCTTTCAGTCGAATATCGGCAGCTACTAGGTTTACAACTGGTCTGGACTTAAGCTCCTCCAGAAAGCTCGTTGGCCTCGTCGTTTTTTCCCGCGCCAATACAATCTGTTCGTTGATCAGCTTATACGTAATACCGCGTGGCACAAGCAGTTGATCCAGAACTTTAGACAGTTTCTGGTTTCGCTCATCAATGGTTACCTGGTCGCTGAGCGAGATCCGGCTGCTATAAACAAATCGGGTATTTGCTTTTTCCTGAATACGGTCCAGGGCTTCTTTCAGCGTTACGTTATTGAGCTGAAGGGTTATATCCTTACTCAGGATGGATTGCGCCGAAATTTCTCTGGCATCGGCCATACTGACCAGTAAGACAGCCAGTAAGCTTTGAAATAATCCGAATCGCATAATTTTTCGCCAGTCAACGGACTTGTTAAGGATAAAATTCTGCATAGTTTTGATTGTCTGATAGTTTGATTGCTATTCGATAAATCATCCCGTTGGTTCGGTGGTACGAAGTAGAAACGGGATGGCAAGCGTGAGCCGGGGGTGGTGGTACACTCCCGGTTTTTTAGATTCATGGAGCAATTGGGTAGTGTTGATTCATGGATTATTAGTTGGTTAGATTTTAGTCATTCGTAAGCGGAATACGGTATTGGTCAACCTACGTACCTGACGATTAGTCGCAGGGCTGACCATCAATCACGACTGTTTTATCGGACATCGTGTACGTAGCGTCCAGCGCGGTACAGAGCATTTCCATGATGAAGGGTAACGACTGCTGTTCAAAGTCGGCACTGACCCGGCAGGAAGCGAGTTTGGGCGTTGCCAGGCGAATCTGAATATTGAACCGTTTCTGAAGTTTTTCAACAACCTGATCCAGGGGCGTTTCGCTAAACACAATTGTAGTCGGCTCATAGATTTCCTTCCGGCTCTGAACGGGCATGAGCGAAGCAATCAACCGCTTTGAATCGGTTTCAAAAAAGGCTTGTTGCTGGGGTTTGAGAATGACCTGCTGTTCATTCTGCTGACGATCAGGCGCACTAACCTGCACGCGTCCCGTGACGACAGAAATCTGAAAAACCTTACGGGCCGCCACGGCTTTTACGTTAAAACTGGTCCCTAATACTTTGATCTTTACTTCTCCACTCTGAATAAAGAACGGGCGCGATTTATCTTTTCGAACATCAAAAAAGCCTTCCCCAGAGAATGTGGCCAACCGTTTGTCGGGATCAAATTTTTGGGGATACGTAATGGAGGCTCCAGTCCGCATTAAAACCGAACTGCTATCTGGAAGACGACGCACAACAGGACGCAATTCGTGATTAACAAACTGGATCGTAGCAATCCTCTCTTTCTCTTTGCTTCTCGTAAAAACCGATGATGTTTGTAAGCTGGAAAGCAATTGATAATCTGCCTCCCGATACGTAATGTAGATGCCCAGTAGTAACCCGATCGATGCGGCAATCCCGGCGGCCCAGGCCCAGTTCAACGAAAAAGCGCTGACTACATGCTTTTTGTCGACCTCCAGTTGGCTCTGAATGTTGAAAAACGTTTCATTCTGTAGCTGCTGTTGTTCCTGTTCAGGCAGTGAATCGATGTAATCCGTTTTATTACGTAGCGTCGCATACCAGGCTTCTACCTGTTCCTTTTCCTGATCGTTGCATTCGTTCCGCAGGTATTTGTCCAGTAAATCAGGTGAGATAGGTGATGGCGGCTTCATAGCTTAGGACGTAGTACATTTCCTAAGTCGCGCGTCAGAAGGACAACCCTTACCCGAATCAAAAAAAAATATAAAATGAACGCTGGTACGAGCCAATAAATCCCACCAATAACTAGTTAAGTCGGCTAACCAATTATCTAATTTATACACTGAATGTGTTCACGTAATAGTTGCTTTTTATGAACGGTTACTAAGAAAAGTACAATCATTTATGAATAGATAAGTCATTTTATAATTTAAGAAACAGTAAAGTACTATTTTTATAATCTGCTTTTTTAGTTATAAATAAAGTTTAACTAAAGAAATAAATCTAAATCATACTTCAGGCCTATAGGCCTGCTCGCTTGTTGCATCGTATTAGTACCAAAAGCCCATGATGGCCTGGCCAGTGAAGCAATTACGGCTTTAATGGCACATCAGGATCTGGTTAGCTTAGCCACCCTTATGCGTATTCTTAATGATAGCCCGAATGCCTAGTATCACAATGACAGGGATAGCCACGTAGCCCAAAAGCTTTAAGAGGACAACTAACCAATAGATAACGTACTTCATAGATTTAGGAGGAGTTAGTCGACGCTTGTCGAAGTGGATACAATGTAATATAAAATGCGTAGGCTTTGGATAGACATAAAGAAAATGGTCAATCAAGTTGAAAGCGTTTCGTTTCCTGAAAGGACAAAAATCCAACCGAAAGATCCCTATGACTGCTATGGTGGCCACCTAGGCATCATTGAGCCGCATCGGCGGTTCGCTGACAAGCGGTATCTCTCAGAAGGCTAATCACCGGGTTATCAACGAATTGGGCGCCGAAGCTTTCGTAAATAGCAATGTTTTGACAGCATATTTTTCTTTTTCTAGACAAGTCAAAATAGGAGATAGAGTCCTGAAGATCAACCATATGGATATTTATAAACTTGTACCTTTTCGCAATGTACCAGCTACTTAAACGAAACGAGAATCGAATAAAGTTATCGCAAACGGGTATCAATTTCTACTGCTCACCCCATGACGAATTTGGTACGCTTTTTTAGATGCATCCCTCTGGGGATTTCCCTTAAGTATAAACCGCTTCGTAAAAACTTTTCTCTGTGAATAGACCAACAAGTAGGAAACAGGTTGCCCTTCACTTGATTAAGCAGTATCTGATTTACGTTTAGACCAATCATTCTGCCATGAAAGCAACGGCTTCAAGGTATTGGTTAGCATTGATGCTGGCCTCTGGTTTACAGCTGCTTCTAATGAGCAGTTTCAAAAAAGCAGCCCCCTTGATTACCCCTGCCCAACGCACTCAGGAACAATTTCTTCGTGATATTATCGACTTGGATTCCGTGGCGAGTCGACTGGAAACAGCGATAAAAGCGCGTCAGTCTGCGTCCATCCTTCAGCTCGCATTGGGCAAAACCCGAGACCAGTACAAACGTATTGAATACCTCACCGAATATTATTATCCCCTCCTTGCCAAGGCAATCAATGGTCCTGCAGTGGTAGAAGGCGAATTAGACGATGGCGTTGGCCTGCAAAGGGAACCTAGTGGCTTGCAGCTACTTGAAGAAAAGCTGATCGCCTATGATTCAACCCAAAATGCTGACTTGCTCGGGCAAGTCAGTCAGCTCCGCCAAACCATAGGCAAACTAAGCCGGTTGGCCCAATATAGCCCCCTTAGTGATGAGCAGGTTTTTGACGCGATGCGGCTAGAAGTATTTCGCCTTATTGCACTAGGTATCAGCGGTTTCGACACCCCCATTTCGCGCCGGGCCTTACCCGAAGCAGCTATTGTGCTATCCTCGCTGGAGAAGTCCCTGGCGCACTATCGTCCACGGCTTCAACAAGCTGATCCAGGCCTGACCAATCAACTTCAGCAAGCGCTGCAAGAGGCCATTAGTGCCCTGCGCACCTGCCGTAGTTTCGATGATTTCGATCGACTTCATTTTATTCGAAACCATGCTTATAAATTTACTCGCCTGCTTACCAAAGCCCAGCAGGTTCTCATAATTTCAATTCCGGTCGACCGTACCCGGCTTTTATCGGCTTCGACGACTACGCTCTCCGAGCCCGATGCCTTTGATCCTGGTTTTTTTACGAATACTGAGGCTAGTCGGTCAACAGCCGCCCGGGTGGCATTAGGACGCCAATTGTTTTACGAACCCATACTATCGGGCAATGGTCAGCGAACCTGTGCCACTTGCCATCGTCCTGATCGCGCCTTTACGGATGGAGAAACGACCAGCCTGGCTCTCGACGGCCATGAACGGATTCATCGCAACACGCCCACACTACTCAATGCGGCCCTGCAGACTGCCCAGTTTATGGATTTGCGCGCGTTTGGCCTGGAAGATCAGATTCGCGATGTTCTTCAGAACAAAACAGAAATGGGTGGTTCACTAGCACGGGCAGTTGAGCAGTTAAACAGCCATGATACGTATCCAATCTGCTTTAAAGAGGCTTACACAGACGGTATTACGGCGTACAACATCACGAATGCTCTGGCTAATTACGTTCGCAGCCTGACTGCGCTTGACTCTCGTGTGGATCGTTACCTACGGGGATTACCCGCTCACCTGACGACCAATGAAAAACGGGGGTTTAACCTGTTCATGGGAAAAGCTAATTGCGGTACCTGTCATTATTTTCCTTTATTCAATGGATCAATTCCACCCGCCTACCAGAAAACAGAAAGTGAAGTAATTGGGGCTCCGGCCACGGCCAGCGAACGGCAAGTGGACAGCGATTCAGGGCGTTACCTCAGCACAAAACTTGCTATTCATCAGCGAGCTTTCAAAATCCCGACCGTTCGTCACGCGGTTCATACAGCCCCGTACATGCATAACGGCGTTTACCAGACTCTGGAACAGGTCGTAGAATTTTATGACAAAGGGGGAGGCAGGGGACTGGGGTTTGCTATTTCTAATCAGACATTACCAGCCAACAAGCTGAATCTAACGCCTGGCGAAAAGAAGGCATTGGTTGCCTTCATGAAAGCTTTGTAAGGTACCGTATCTCGTTTTAAGTGTTACGTTGAATCGTTCCGCTCCACCCCTTTTCCAACCCACGACCAGAATCATGTTCTTCAAAACGGCTCACGAATGCCCCCGAATAGATAAAGGCAATCGAATGATTTTGTGGTTGTCAACAACTTACCAGCAGGCTTATGCTATTACCCATACGTACTAACGGGCATGTGTCCCTAAGCACCCCTGATCGAAACTACACCGTTTCCTCCCGTATACGAGGACTACGTTACTGGTTTCTGCTGCTGACTATCTGGACAGGATCAACAGCAAAGGCACGGGCTTCACTACTGGCAGGGGATGTCGCCTGGGCTGGTTGTAGCATCATCAATCTTCCTGCTGCTGACGAGGGTGGTACGCAAATCCGCCTTGAGATAAACAGAAAAAAAAGTACCTTCTCTGCCCCTGATGTCTCGTCGGACTTCTCCGGTTATAGAACGACCCGCCTACTAAGTGGTACGGCAACGGCTACCGGGGCCGTCTCCTCCCCGGTGGCGATAACGGGTAGAAAGACCGAGCATGTGTCGGCCAGTCCTGTCGGTACACCTATCGGAAACGCTCCTCCCGATCCGATTTTGCTCCGAGGACCCTATTTGCAGAATGCCAGTTCAACAGCGATGACTCTACGCTGGCGAACGGATGTGCCCTCACAGGGTGTCGTACGGTACGGTACGTCGGCCGATGCATTAACCGGTATGGTCAGTGAGTTAACGCCTACAATTGACCATGAAGTTCGGCTAACCGGTCTGAACCCTCAGACTCAATATTTCTACTCGATTGGTACGTCTGTTCAGGTGCTGGAAGGGGGCTCTACGAACTATTTTTACACATTTCCCCCGGAAGGGACGAGCAAAAAGGTGCGTATCTGGTCACTGGGTGATTTCGGCATCGGTTCAACGCGACAGACTAGTGTTAAGAACCAGATGAAAAACTACCTCGCCAGCCAGGGTGATCCTTATGTCGATCTGTTTCTCTGGTTGGGCGACAATGCGTACGGTGAAGGTACCGACGGCCAATATCAAACCAACGTTTTCAATCGAGATCCGGTAACAGCTCCCTGGTCGTATGGCTACGAGAAAATCATGAAGCAATCGCCGATTTTTGCAACGCCGGGGAATCACGATTATGGGAATGGCAATACCGGCTTACGCCGTAACCTGGCTATTCCCTATTATGACATCGTCACGAATCCAACCCAGGGTGAAGCGGGGGGCGTACCATCAGGAACCGAGTCCTACTATTCGTTTAATTATGGACAGATTCATTTTGTCAGCCTGGATTCAGACCGCTATGAAGATGCGATGTCAACCGAACGATTCGTGGAGAATAAGCCGCAGATTAGTTGGCTGAAACAGGACTTAGCGGCTGCCCAGGCCAATCCGCATATCAAATGGATTATCGCGTTCTGGCATCATCCTCCGTACACCCGGGGCACACACAATTCGGACACAGATAGTCAGTTGACCGACGTGCGGGAGAATCTGTTGCCGATACTGGAGCAGTACAAAGTAGATCTCGTCATGAATGGCCACAGTCACGTTTATGAGCGCACCCGGCTCCAGAAAGGGAATTATGGTGCCAGTACAAGCTACAACCCGGCTGTTCACAACCCCGAAGCGGGAAGCAACGCTAACTCGTCAGGACGCTTTGATGGATCAGCCAATTCCTGCTACTACTTCAAAAGCCGTCAATCGAGCGGTAACGAAGGAACGGTTTATGTCGTCAATGGACACGGTGGCGCATCGGGCGGGCGACAGGCCGCGTGGCCATTGGCGCAGATGGCCTCGGCGTATGATGAAACGTCGGGCGGGTCAATGTATCTGGAAATCGAAGGGGGTATATTAACGGCGAAGATGATTGCGGGTGCTAACGGAATGGTGGTTGACCAGTTCACGATTGTGAAAGATGCGGATAGTTTTGCGATCCCCGCTTCGACCACCGTCAGTAGAGCGGCCACTTGTGAGTGTACCGATAAAGCAGACAATAAAACGCACTACACCGATGCTAGTCTCAACAAGCTGCTGTCCATTCAGAAAAATGGACAGACTATTGGGACCGTGGGCGATGGCACCTTTGAATTGAACGTTTTGGGGGTGGGAGCTACCCGGATCGCCGTGAATTCGCCGGCTAACTACGTCTCTACGCCGGGAGGGTGGGTGACCATGAATCGCCATTTCACCCTGAGGCCGACAACGGAGCCTGCCAGTCCGGTCAACGTATCATTCTATTGTCAGCAAGCCGATGTCGAGGCCATCAATGCCCTGCTTACACCAGACCTGACAGCCAACCAGTTGTATGCGTTTCATATGAATAACGTGTCAGCAGCTAATGTAAACCCCAGTAGTGGTCAACATAACGTTCCACTGGCCGCTACGTACGATGCTGATGGCGCATTCATTTATAAACCGGGTAGTAATGCATCCGTTACTACCTGGAAATACACGTCCCTGGGTAATGACAACTATCAGGCCGAAACGGTGGTAGCCAGACTGTTCGGTGGAGGTGGCCTGGGTGGACCAAACCCAATAGCGACCCCGGACCTGACTCCAGTGCTTTACGCGCGGCCAACCGCTGTGTATGGTCCTTCAGACATCAGTGTGGTCGTCGATGTGATAGAAACAAATGGCGTGGCCAGCAGCGGATTAATTACGCTGAAGATTACTCAGGACAGCAACCTGCTGCTGAGCCTGCCCACCAGCGCTACGAGTCTTGGCGGTCGGCAGGTCAATAACGATGTCTGGCAGTTAAGCGGTCCAGCGGGCGGGTATTACGTTCTCTCCACCAACCAATCCGTCGCAGCAGGTAACCGGTTAAGCGTAGGCTTGCTGGGAAGCTTCCGTTCCGGAGCCAGTACGGGTGGTTTGAGCGTGAGTGGTACGTTGCTGGCGGGGAGTGGTGGCGAACAAAAGCTGAACAACAATGTGGATGCTGACAAGATCGATTACTTCCAGCAGTAACAAAGGGATGCCACTAGGCTCCTAAGACGAACTGGCCCTTCAGACCAATCTCTTTTTCTCATAACTATAAACCAACTAAGCAGCCTATACTAACTTAACTTCCTATTACGCGTTATCCTGGTAGCCAGCTCGTTCGCAGGCTACGCAAAACAAATTAGTAACGTCCCATCTGTCTATGCGTCCGTCAATGGAATTATAGGCTAAGTAAGGGTAAAAAAGTCTTAGAAAATCAGGCAAGTACGTATGGAAAATAAAACAGTTCCCGTTTGGTTTATCACCGGGTGTTCGACTGGCTTCGGACGAGAATTAGCCAAATTAATCCTGGCCAGAGGTTGGAAGGCCGTCATTACCGCCAGGCAGATTGACCAGGTGAACGATCTGGCGGAAGGTTATGCCAACTCGGCTCTTGTCTTGCCTCTCGATGTAACCAGGAAAGAATAGGTGGCTACGGCCATAGCTAAAGCGCAGGAAACCTTTGGCAGGATCGATGTACTCGTCAACAATGCAGGTTATGGCTACTTTACCAGCATTGAAGAGGGGGAAGAGGAGAAAATCAGAGCCCAGTTTGACACTAATTTTTTCGGTCTGGTCCATATGATTCAGGCGGTATTGCCCGTAATGCGTCAGCAACGTAGTGGACATATCATCAATTTTTCGTCCATTGGGGGTTTAGTTGGTTTTACCGCTACGGGCTATTACCACGCCACCAAATTTGCCGTGGAAGGCTTGTCGGAATCGCTTTCCAAAGAAGTAGGTCCTCTGGGTATTACCGTATTGCTGGTAGAGCCAGGGCCTTTCCGTACCGACTGGGCCGGACGTTCTACCGCTCGCACGGAAGTGCAACTGGACGATTATAAAGAGAGTGTGGGTGCCCGAATGGCCGCCAGCCTGGAAGGCAGTGGTCATCAAAAAGGAGATCCCGTCCGGGGGTGTGAAGCCATCATTCAAGCCGTCGAAACCGCTTCTCCTCCGTTACGCCTGTTGTTAGGAGAGATGGCCTATAAACTGGCAATGGAGAAAGCCGACTCGATGAAAGCGAATTTCAGCGCCTGGAAAGACTTGACGCTCAGTGCCGATTTTCAGGAATAGGTAGTCTAGGAAAGATGCCGTTGGGTCTGGGGAAATTATCCAGGCACAATGGCATTGCCCCTGAATCAATTTTAGATTCATTTATGGTTTTCCAAAACGGATGGCTCGACAGGTAGTAACTTCAGCAGTCCTGATCTGTATGCTTCGGGAAGTTTTACGGCCGGAATACGCTCAACCATCTTGACTAATCTTCGCTAGGAATGACCAAGGCCCGTGTAACCGGATCCCGGTAATCAGCCGTTTGGCGACAATATGTTTTGATTGCCGCACTAATGACTAAAAAAGCCTTTACTGGAGTAGTCATAGCAACGCCCGTTTAGAGGGTTACTGGCTTACCTGGAAAGTCACAAAGGACGATTGAAAAACTTCGTCAGAACGAATAAACAACCAACCTGTAGCTCCTTGTCTTTATACCAGGGCTTACCGATGCTTCCACATCGGTGGGTTAGCCGCCGACTGGGTAGACAGGACAAAACGCTTGATCAAATCGAGGCTAAATCCATTCCTCATTTTCCCGTTGTGACCGTAGTCTTACATACAATAGCTGACTTTAGGCTATTTTCTTAAAATCATGTAAATGCACGAACCGCAGGGTCTTGTCCACTAAACGTGCCTGTTGCCAGACCGGACCGATCCCGCTATGGTCTGGATGCAACCAAATGGTTTCGCCCTGGCCAATAAAGCCCTTGATGTGATCGATTGGATTGGCAGGATCATCGATCCATTCGGTATCCAGCAAGGCTTTATAGCCAATGGTGAACTGTTCGATGGAGGTGTTGGGTTGCTGTCTCATTGAAGCGGGGCTTTGCGAGCAGCTAGACCGACAACGTAGTAGATTCGAGGTCGGAGAAGGGACTCAGTGGATACTGATGTGAGTATAAGCCAATAGTAGCCGGTTAGGTTCGGATCGATGAGTAAATAAGCCGTATACGCACAAAAGATATTGGCCGCTTTCCCCACCGACGTACCACAGAGCACTAATTTAAGCACCTTCTTAAACCAACATCCTCTTGTCAATCAACCAGCGACTATCAACCCAACATAAGAATATCGGCTTGTTGTGGCTATAAATGGAAAAAATCTGTTACAGAATAAGGACAGCTTACCCGGCTTCTGATCTCCCTGTTGAACCCAGCTCGTATGGCAAACTTTGAAACCGTCATCTTAATCCTCGCCATCCTGATTGGCTTGTCGGCCATCGCCGATAAAATCAAGCTGCCCTACCCGATTCTGCTGGTGGGAACGGGCCTGTTGATCGGGTTTGTGCCCTTCTTGCCCAATCTGGCTTTAGATCCTGATGTAGCACTAATCATTTTTCTGCCTCCGCTGCTTTACGACGCGGCCTCCAAAACGGCTTGGCAGGAGTTTACCCGCTCCATTCGGCCCATCACTACCTTGGCCGTAACGCTGGTGTTTTTCACCACAATGGCCGTTGCTGTAGCGGCACACTACGTAATTCCAGGCTTTAGCTGGCCACTGGCCTTCGTGCTGGGGGCCATCGTCTCGCCCCCGGACGCTGTGGCTGCCAACAGTATTATTAAAGGGCTGGGACTTAACAAACGGGTGATTGCCATTCTGGAAGGAGAAAGTCTGCTTAATGATGCCTCCGCCCTGGTGGCATACCGTTACGCCGTAGCCGCCGTCATGACCGGTAGCTTCGTGCTCTGGGAGGCCAGTCTGCAATTTTTGGTTGTGGCCGGAGGGGGGCTGCTGATCGGTGGCGGACTGGGTTGGTTGATGACGGTAGCGCTCCAGCGCATAACCAGCGCGACGATCCAAACCAGCCTGACCTTATTGGCTCCGTACCTGGCCTACTTGGCCGCCGAACACGTTCATGCATCGGGTATATTGGCCGTCGTCAGCGCCGGGCTTCTGATCACCCGTCGCACCCCGGAGGTGTTTTCGCCCCAGGCCCGGCTGGAATCCCGAGCCGTCTGGGACACCGCCATTTTTTTACTCGAGGGGGTTGTATTTATTCTAATTGGTTTGCAGTTGCCGGCCATCGTGGCAGATCTTGGCGGGTACACGACGGGAGAACTGGCGCTGTATAGCGTAGTGGTGAGTGCCGTTACGATACTCATTCGAATCCTTTGGGTATTTTTTAGTTCATACTATCCGCATCTGCTGGGCTGGTCCAAGCGGACCACCATTACCGGTTCTGTCAACGACGAGCATTCAAACCAGGTTGACTGGCGAAATGTGTTGATTGTGGCCTGGACCGGAACGCGGGGGGTTATTTCGCTGGCAACGGCGCTGGCACTGCCGCTCTCGCTGGAAGGTGGTCAGTTGTTCCCGCAACGTAACCTAATTCTCTTTCTAGCCTTCGTGGTGATCCTGGCTACGCTGGTGCTACAGGGGCTGAGCTTACCCCTGCTGATCCGGCTGCTGGGCGTGAAACCCCAGAACGATCAGGCGCGGGAAGATCAGGCGCTTGAGTTCCTACTGGCCAGCCGGGCGCTGGGCTACCTAGAGAATGACTTTCCGATGCCCTTACCGGGTCACTTGAAACAAACCCTGGCCCGGCGGTATCAACTTGTAGTCAACGAACTCGGCGCTACACTACAGGAAGCGGAATCAGGTTCCAAGCCAGATGACGAGCAATCCGTAGTGGGCCAGATGCTGGCGGCAGAGCGAGCGCTGGGCAACTATCAGCAGGCCTTGCTGGTCGAGCTGGCCCGAGACAATCGCTTTAGTGATGACGTGCTTCGGACGGCTGAACGGCGGTTGGATCTGAAAATGGCCCGCCTGGATGCATCGGAGCAAGCCGCTGGAGAATAAAGCCCTTTCCGGCGATAAGGGCAACGGCAGGTCGTGGTACCGGCACTCATCACGCTGCCCGTAACGTGTCTTTTCGTTGAACCCGTTGTGCTCACCCATTTTCCCTATCCTACACCCGTGCCAGTCTTGAACAGCGTATGTTCAATCAAAAAAGGTGAACAGATACACGAGCGCATAGGCGTAGTGCTCTCTAAGGTAGTCTTTCAATAGCCGCAAGGCCTTGGTAATATGCTGTTCAACTGTCTTTTCCGAAATCGTTAACTGTTGGGCAATTTCCCGGTTTGAGTGACCTTTACGGCTTGAGACAAAGACTTCCTTGCATTTGGGAGGTAGCAATTGAAGGCCTTGCTCGTAACGCTGCTGTAAATCAGATGTGAGAAGTGGCTGATCCGTAGACTCCGTGAATTGCTCACGCTGCGTTTCCCATTGCCCATAATAGTGCTGGCGAGTGTATTCTTTACGATAATGCGAAATGATGAGGTTTTTAGCGCTGGCGAATAAATAAGCGCGACTTACCTGGATGGCGTTTGTATGCCGTTGCTTCCAGATACTGATGAACAACTCCTGCACAATCTCCTGCGCGGCAAACCGATCATTTACCTTGCTGAACGTGTAATTGAACAAAAGCCGAAAATAACAATCGTAAAGTTCAGCAAATGCTTTTTCGTCGTTGACGGCGCTGGTTGGGCCAAACGTATCTGTATCGGAATAGGTGGTAGATGTTTCGCTCATAACCGGGTTTTCCTACGTCCGTTCGATTGGTTGATCTATTTTCTTACAAAAATCAGTCTGCTCGTTCGTTTAATCACTCTCTACCCAGTTAAGTAATCGTACGCTTTTTTATACTACTAATAACAAATATTTAACAGTATTTCTGACCGTTGTTAGGGCGACCTAAAATGAGAACGTACGACAAGCAGACCGAACCATACCGTTTACTTGCACCAGCCAGTCAGATAACTCTGTTGAAGGAGCACAGAATTACCTGACCGGCCAGTCGTAGGCTAACTGAATAGCGTCTAACTCAGGGCGTTCCGGCAGAAAGCCACACATTTTTTCACTTCAGCTACCGCATTTGATCCAGCTGGTATCTGGTACTCCAACTCCACCGTAGCTGGAAAGGTGTACTTCTGCTCCCGCATCAACTTTAATACCTGAAGTAAGGGTGTATCGCCCTGGCCCCAGGGCAAGTTGCCTTTGCCGTGGTCGGCCGTTTGGCGGTCTTTGATATGCATGCTGGCAATACGATCGTGCTTCTGCTTGATAAATACCAGCGGGTCGGGATTACCTGCAGCTACGTAGTGTCCTAAATCGAAGTTGATCGCATTGGCGGGTGATTGAGACAGAGCAGTATCCCAGAACTTAGGCGTTTGCTGTTCATGGCCGTGATATGCTACTTTTATCCCATGTTTTTCGGCCATTTTACCCAATTTGAGCGTATGAGCATCGTTGGATGGATGTTCGAGCGTGACCTGATTGGCGCCCACCAGTTTGGCCGCCCGCATGCCATAGTCAATCTCAGCATCCGAATTTTGTATGCCAAATGCATCGGGCTTGAATCCGTAAATTTTTACACCTGCCTGGTTGAACATCTTACGCACCTGTTCAAACTTCGCCATGGGTGCCGAAAGTCGCCATTTCGCTACTTCTTCCCGATACGCTTTTGTCTGGGCATCCGCATCAGCCAGTTGTTTCTTCTCGTCTTCAGTTAATTCCTGCTTCTCGCGTCGTTTCCGCATCAGCGGAAAAATAGTCTTCATATCAACCGTATTTTTAGGAGCACCCGCAAACGACTCGGCAGGCCCACCCATCAACTCAACAGCGCTGATGCCACTGTCCAATACGTATTGCAGGGTTGCTTCGGCACTTTGATCGGGCATATCCCGAAACGAATACGTAATGGCGCCAATCTGTACGCCGTCGATCAGTGAATTTGGCTTATCTCCCAGCGACCGGATCAGAGCAGGTACACCGAAAAGTTTGTGGCTACCCATAACCGCTCCTGAAACGAGTGCTGCTGAGGCTCCCAGGAACTGACGGCGTGTTGGTTGGTTTTTCATAGTATAGGGCAAGGTTTACTTTCTGAATTTATCCAGGGTTAATCTCCCAAAAATAACCCGTTAAAACAATATTTTTTCCTACAGACCTACAAATTCGACAGAGCAATAAGCAACAAACACAGATAGACCTTGATTTGATGAGGTAGGTTCTTAAACCTGCCCGACGCCCGTTACGCGTTCATTCAGCCATTTTGGTTTATGCTCCAATACGTTCGAATAGATCGCGCAGTCGGCGGAGTGAGCACCGGGCAGATACCCAATACTCATCAGAAACTCGTTGACAATTTCACCACCCGTGAAGCGAAACGTTTTTTTGAACAGCTTCACCCACTCGGCCTTTGTTTTGGGATGGTGTAGTTCCAGCCATTTTTCAAACGAGCCATGTTCTTCCTGTAAGCGAAGGATCGTTTTCGCATTTTCGATGGCAGCGTTAATTTTCAGTCGGTTACGAATAATTCCCGGATCTGCCATGAGCCGCTCCCGGTCAGCGTCGGTGTAGGCGGCTACGGTTTCCAGGTCAAAATTATCGTAGGCTTTTCGGAACGTAGCTTCTTTTTTCAGGATGGTTTCCCAGCTCAGGCCGGCCTGGTTGATTTCCAGAACCAGTCGGCAAAACAGCTCGTTGTCGTCATGAATAGGAAAGCCATACAGCTGATCGTGATACGCTTTGTGTAGGGCTTTACGCTCTTCGGGCATGGAATCGATGGCGCGGCAATAGGACATAAATTGGTTTAGTTTGCGTGCTAAATTAAGGAATACATCCGTAGCCACATTCAACCCCTATAAGTTTATTGGACTACATAAGATTCTCTTACAGAATGAGTTTTTATGCGTACGAATTTCGAAACGATCGCCTATCTGAGCGATGGCAATCCCAGGCAACAGAAAGCGTATCGGCTGTTGACCGAAAATCATATTCTGGAAAAGCTCGAACCCTTTGCGCCACTATTGGTAGGGACTATTCCCATCAACATCGATATTGACACCAGTGACCTCGACATTATCTGTTACTGGACTGATCGACAGCAGTTTTATACCGCCGTAGCAGAGAATTTCAAGCAAGAAAAAGGATTTAGTATTCGAGAATCTTCTACGCCGGATTACGACGTTGTAGTAGCTACGTTCAGGATCGATGACTTTGAGCTTGAAATCTTTGGTCAGAACATTCCCACCCGACAACAGATGGGCTACCGGCATATGCTCATCGAACACAAATTGCTTACCGAACGCGGAGAAGCCTTTCGACAGGAAATCATTGCGCTAAAACGACAAGGCTATAAGACCGAGCCCGCCTTTGGCAAATTACTCGGACTTGGCACCGATCCCTATGCTGAGCTACTGGCTTTTGAAACTACCTGACAGCTAGCAGGTACAGTAGCCTATACTACTCAATTAGCTAAAATCCTTCAATTAAACGCCTGCCGAAACTCAATCGGTGATACGTTCGTCTTACGCTTGAAGATTTTGTTGAACGATTGCGGGTGCTCGAAGCCAAGTTGGTAAGCGACTTCGGCAGTGGTCAGGCCGTGGGTGCTCAATAACTCTTTTGCCTTTTCAATCAGCTTGTTATGGATATGTTGCTGAGTATTTTGTCCCGTCAGCGAACGTAGCATATCACTCAAATAACGGGGTGATACGTTCAACTGATCGGAAATGTGTTGCACCGTTGGCAAACCCTCTGTCAGTGTTTTCTGGTTGTCGAAATAGTCGGCGAGTAAGGCTTCCAGTTTTGTGAGTAGGTCGTGGTTCGCGGCTTTGCGGGTAATGAACTGGCGGTTATAAAACCGGTTACTGTAGTTGAGCAATAATTCAATTTGCGAGACAATCACATCCTGACTGTACTGATCAATAGGCAATAACAGCTCTTCGCCGATGCTCCTGAACACGCCCATGATCGTCTCTCTCTCCTTCTCCGAAAGATGCAGCGCTTCGTTGCTGGAATAGGAAAAGAAGCCATAGTTTTTGATGGTTTTTCCCAGCGGATACGGACGAAGAAAATCAGGGTGAATCATGAGCGTAAAGCCGTCGTAATCACCGCGCGGTTCGGCTTCTGAAATCAGCTGATTTGGTGAAACGAAGCAGAGTCCGCCCTCATTGAAATCGTAATAGTTCTGGCCATATCTTGCCCTACCGGTATAATGTTTCTTGTACGAAATCTTGTACATATTCGTCACTAATCCCTTTTGCAACTCCGTCGTGTCCGCCGTCATATCCTGATAATTACTCAGGCTTACCAATGGATGCAGCGGCTTGGGCAAGCCCAGTGCTTTGTGTAACTCAGCAACAGAATGGAAGATGTACGGTGGCTTTGTTTCTTTGTTCATACGTCCTAATTATTTTCTGTCATGCTGACGAAGGAAGCATCTTCTGTATCTTAACTGATTGCTACTAGCGAAGATGCTTCCTTCGTCAGCATGACAGAAACTACAACGTTGCCATGTCAATCACAAAACGATACAACACATCCCCTTTCAACATCCTGTCGAACGACGTGTGAATGTCTTTAATGTTAATCAGCTCAATATCAGACACGATGTTGTGTTCCGCGCAGAAATCCAGCATTTCCTGGGTTTCCGGCAAGCCGCCTGCTCCCGAACCCGACACGACTTTATTACCCGTAGCCAGCGTAAAGGACGAAAGTTGCCAGGGTTCAGCAGGCATACCGACGTTGATATAAACGCCATTGGTTTTTAAAAGAGCGAGGTACGAATTAAGATCATGATTGGCAGCCACTGTATCGATAATAAAGTGAAACGAACGTAGCGCCGACTTCATCTGCTCCTCATCTTTCGTGACCACAAAATGATGCGCTCCCAGCTTTTTAGCGGCCTCCTCCTTATTCGGCGATGTGCTCAGCACGGTTACCTCAGCACCAAATGCTACGCCAAATTTCACGGCCATGTGACCTAAGCCACCCAGACCAACGACCGCCAATTTATGCCCCTCTCCCACTTTCCACCTACGTAATGGCGAATACGTCGTGATACCCGCACAGAGCAGTGGTGCCACCGCAGCGAAGTCTAGTTTTTCGGAAACATGGTGCGCAAAATCTTCATTCAGGACGATGTTGTTGGCATAACCACCATAGGCAGGCATACCGTAATGATCCCGATTGTTATAGGTCACAACCGGGCTTACGTTGCAAAATTGTTCCTGACCGTTTTTGCAGTCTTCGCATTCCCGGCACGAGTCGACCATGACACCTACGGCGGCCCGGTCACCGATGTTGAATTTCGTTACGTGACTACCGATTTGCGCAATGATTCCGACAATTTCATGACCGGGCACCATCGGAAACAGGCCGGGAAACCATTCGTTACGTGTCAGGTGAATATCGGTGTGGCAAACCCCACAATAAGCAATGTCAATCAATACGTCGTGCGGACCAATATCCCGTCGTTCAAAATTCCAGGGTGCTAAATCGGTTTCAGCACTTTGGGCAGCATAACCTTTCGAGTGAATCATAATCGCTGTTTCAATTGTATGATCACAAAGGTATTGACTGGCTAAACCTGAACTGTAGCCAAATTGCCGGATGTTGTAGCCAAAATGAATTGGCTGAGAGCTTCGACAAATCGGGGCGCCGAAGCGGTTTAGAACTTTGTCGAATCTCTTGGGTAGGAACCAACAGGCTGAATTTGACCAACTCTTACCGATTTGAAAGTTTACTCAGGGCTTCCGTTGTTGAATTCACAAAGTTGATGTGTCCAGCTTTGTTACTTTCAACCATAAACTCTCGAATGCTTTTACTCGTGTACTGTCCGAAATCACCAATGATCGCCAGACGAACCCGATAATTTGAAAACTTCTGAAGGATTTCACCCGCTATTCCGGTCTTCAGATCAAAGAAATCAGGCATAATATTTTTCTCGTGAAGGATGATACTGTCGAAGTCCTGGTAATACAAATTACCTAATAAATCCAGGCCATCTTCCGCCGTTTTGATGACAATGGCATCTGAAATTACCTCGGCAACTCTTACATCACTTAGCTGGTGAGTTTCAATGTTCATTGGCGAAAAAATCAATCTACTTTTTTCATTTCTTTCCACTGCTGATCCTGAAAAACAGCAGACGGATCAAAATTAGGATTATTGCTCATGATGAAACTACTACCATCGCTTCGACTCCAGGCATGATTGTAGCCTGATGTCAACTCGACTTTCCCGGTTGCGTCCTGGTAATTTTCAACCTCGCGAATGGTTTTGATAAAATTCGTGTGCATGCGATCCTGCGAATTTTGGTGCGCTTCCCAACTCCTCATCTCCGAATTCATCGCCTGTAATCGGTCATTCCCCTTACGTATCGCGGCCTCGCCCATGGCCCGTGTCTGCTCGTCCATCAGTCGTATCCGACCAATGTGAGCTACCTGTTTTCGCTGCCGGGCGTCTTTCCAGAATTTATTTACGGCATCGCTCCAGGAAGGATTCGTTCGGATGCTACTCATTATCACACTAAACTGATGTTCAGCCTGTTCCTTGTCGTTTTCGGGATATCTGAACACGATACGTTTCGTTATCTGTGTGGTATACATTTTATCAGACGTACCGTTGTAGGTGTTCGGCACATTCGTTTCCAGTACGTTTGTCCCCAACACGATGAAGCCATTAGTGCCGTCGGGCCAGCGAACCTGGGCGTTGATGGCGGTTTGCCGAAACTGCATATCGCCAGCCCCGTATTGCCGTAGCTCGCTCATCGATTTCTCGTTCGATTGCTGCATCTGCTCCACCACCAACGGGTTTTCGTCCACCCTGACAATTTCCGGATTGCCTAACTCCTGTGGAGCAAACACCTGTTTTACATATTGTTCAGCATCCAGGGGTTCTTTCAGCGCACAATTGGGCGACGAAAACCCATTGGTCTGGTAGAATTGCATCAATTGCGGATTCGAATTCCAGATATAGATCAGATCGGGATACGTTTCCAGCTTGTATTTTCCATCGGCCGACCGGGCTTTCATCCAGCTAAACGTGCCCTCGCACGACGAACCCGGATTGTTCCAGCTCACCGCTCCTTCGTGCGTCCAACCCTTGGGAAGCAAAAGACTATAGGCTTCGGCCGGTTGCGTAAAACCCACCTTATCGATCATCCGAACCCGTTCGAAAAGTAGATAGTCATTACCTTCCTGAAAATTCCCGCTCAAAGACGTTGACGATTCAGAACTGTTTCCGGCATTGTCGGAACAACTGGCAAGGGCAAACTGAACGCCGAGTAAAATGACCCAATGGAAAGACTTGTGCATAAAGGATGATTAAGAGTGGACGTAGTATGTCAATCGTAAAGGCACCCTGCCTGTCATAAATGGCAAACCCGACGTAACATTGCAGACAAGGTTTTGCGGAACGCATCGCCATAAAAAATTCGCGGCACCTACCTTCGTAAAGATAAACGCAGCGAAAGAAAATAAACACCTCACCAAGAGTCAATTGACTAAGCGGCACGTAATCGTTATCAAGCGTATCACCGATAGCTTTTACGCTTTGGCAATCATCTGATCGAACACCGTCCGCTGTTCCTTCATCGACTTCAGTTTATCGGTCGGATTGGTATGGCATTCGAGGAGTACCCAACCGTTGTAATTCATTTTGACCAGATTATTCAGCAGCGACTGATAGGGATAATCGGTCCGGTCCAGTTCGCGGACATGGCACGTAGCGCCGAATCGATCTTTGACCAGGTTGAAGTTGGATTCGAAGCCTTTGCCGTTCAGATCCTGCGGGTTGCAATTCCAGCAGATGGTGGCATTTGGATGGTTCGCTACGTCCATAATCCGTTTGGTCATGGGTAATTCCTGTGTTTCTTCGCCGTGTACTTCCAGCCGGATTTGCTGCCCCAACTCAGCACCGTAGCGAGCCAGCTCGTTCAGGGATTCGCCGATTTGGGTGATTGTTTTCTCGACAGGCACCTCTTTATGCAGGGCGTTGGGTTTCACTTTTACACCCGTTCCGCCCACGTCCGCGCTCAACCGGATGAACTCTTTGGCCCGTTCGATGGAGGCTTTTACTTGCGCCTGATCTACGTAATCGAACTGCTGATTTGTGCCCAATCCAACGAGCTTAACCGGACTGTCGGCAAATCTCTTTTTGACGTCCTGCCGTTGGGCTGCGTTCAGTTCGGGCATTACGCCGTGGGCGTGTTCTACACGCAACTCTACGCCCAGGATTCGCGCATCCGCACAGTTTTTGATCAGCGTTGACAAGTCCCAGTCTTTCCCCCATAGATACGTAACAAACCCCAGCTTGATGGCTGATTTATCTCCCACCGATTCAGAAGCCCAGCTCGTTCCCGAAACAAGCGTAGCACCCGCCAGCAGGGACATTTCTTTCAAAAAGGTTTTTCTATCGATACCAGACATGGGCTTTGGGAGTAGTGGTTGAATGAATGTGGTTTAGGGGTTAGGTTGTCATTTAGATAAAGTTTAATTTCGGTACTATAGAGTTGATACATAGCATATCTATTCCGTTATAAAACTCCTCTAATCATGTTAATGTATTCTATCCTATTCTTAATTAAAAACTATCTTTCTCTTTTATTTTCATCATTTGGTCTTCATTTTAAATTTGTCAGTTATAGTCTTCCATGTTTTTAACTCGCTTAAATCAATCATGTCCACTATCGGTGTCTTTGTCAATACGTAATCAAACAGATTTAAGGTTTTAAGTGTCAAAAGACTTGTATTGAATCCAAACATGATAGAGTTCATAATTTCGTCATTATAAGATTCTAAAATCATATTAATATATTTTACATCTGGGTTATCTAAATATGTAAATTCATATGAATCATCCATATCTGTTTGCTCAAACAAATAATGGATTGAAAGTGCTGCAGGGTGAGAAAACTGACATAAAAAGGAATAAAGCTCACTAATCGGACCATTATCCACTTTATTGTCTAATTGTTTTAAATATTCGGCTGCCGGTTTCGCATTTTGATATTTTGGAAATTTCCCTGAGATTTCTTTTTCCTCTTTACTTATTTTTCTTGCGTAAGCAAAATGAATCAAAATCTCTTCTAATTCTTTAGAAACAAAAAGAGTTTTCTCTTTCATTTGCCCGCTAAGACAATTGCTAATATTATGATGATTATCCGCCAATGTTGTGGCTACTGGCCGTAACGAGAGAAAATTATCACCACAGCTTTCTATCAAACACCTTAAGTTCGCTGTAAATGAAAGGAAATTATTCTCTTTAATTGACGTATTAACTCCATCAATCCATTTCAGGTTTCTTAGTAGAGAGGACAATCCAGCCCAATGAGCCCTCTGTAGAATCTCTTGCCAGTAAACTTTCTGAAGTTGAGGTGGATTATCCATAAAGGCTTCTCTAAATTTCTCATTATCATGGATCGTATAAACATACTTCGAACGGTCTAATTTCTTATCAAAAGTTAAAGCGAGTTCTGCATAATAACTTAAGGCTTCCTTTGCTGTCATATCCTAAATACATGTTATTTTTTCAAAAATATTCAACTTTTGGCAAATGGTGCTTCCTTGCATTTAGTACAAAAAAACGCTACGTCTACCTTCGTAAGGATAAGCGTAGCGGATGATTCAGTCTACTCGATTGATTAAGCGGTTTTCAACCGTTTACGGGCAGTCTAAACGCTAAACCGCATTAACCATTTCTTCTGATGCCTGATTTAATCGCTTCTCCGTTAGCTCGTTATAGACACCATCCCAGAGATCAATGCGCTTTTGCAGGGCCTGACGAATCGCCTGTTCAGCTTCCTGCCAGTATTGTTCGTTGTCGCCACACAGGTTCGCCGTCATTTGTAGCGCGAGGTTGCTATGGTGATCGCCGTCTACTTCAATGTGGCGTTCGAGGTAGTACTTGAAGATTGACAGGCTATCCGGAAATTTGGTGTGCAGGTCGTCGATGATGGACATGAACATGCCGGGAATCAGATCTTCCCGTCCGAACGTAAACACCGCCGATTGCAGATGCGCCCGGTTTCTCGCAATAACGTCAAACGTGAAACGAACAAAGTGTTCGGCGGCCTTCGGCGTTCCCGACCGCGTAAATGCCCGATCGAAATCGCCGGTTTCTTTTAATTCGGCAATAAAGGTGTCAATGGGTAACGTATCGGCTCCACATTGCTGCATCGCATCCAGATATAGCTCAAAGTGGCTTTTCCGGACACCCCCCTTATCCACATCCGATTCTTCCCCGGCCACAATTTCATTGATCAAATAGCGGGTCTCCGCTGATCCTACCGGGAACCAGGGGACCGATGTGCAGGTCAGATTCGTTTGCAGGGCCTTGAGTAACGACATAAAATCCCAAACGGCAAACACATGGTACTGCATAAATACCCGTACATCCTCAACAGTCTGAATCGCGGCATAAACCTTGTGGTTTATAATCTCCTCCCGCAACGGCTCAATTCCATTTTTAATCAGTTCGATTCGCTCGTTCATCATTAGTCATTATCACTTTTTCCTATATACGATTGGCACTCAACAACAGATTGTGGAGCGTTCTGAGCGCCAACCATTCGCTTCTCTTCTATCGAAACGGAGAAACGTAGCGTTCATCCTTTTGCCCTTGACTTTGCTATCTTATCTAACACCGTTTTGGCGTTTCCGCCCATAATCTTGTCGACTTCGTCGCTGGAAAGACCCTTCGATTTAAGGGCTTCGGCTACTTGCGGAAACTGGGTGTAGCTGGTCATAACTGGTTTGAAGTTGGCGCTCATATCCGTACCGATCCCGACATGATCAATGCCCACTACGTCCACCAGGCGCTTTATGTTATCGACGTATTCATCAAAGCTTTTATTAAATCCTGAAGGCCAGGCACCAATCACTCCACCCGTTTCAGCCACTACTTTTGCGTGCTCTTTCGAAATCGCCCGGACGGCAATAGGACGATCGGCCTCCATCTGCAAAACACTATGCGATAAAATAATGGGTGCTTTCGTGAGACTGGCTACGGCTTTGGCGGTTTGAAAAGAAGCGTGTGCTACGTCGATCGCCATGCCCAGTTCATTCATCTTTTTCACGACGTCTTTACCAAACGACGATAGCCCGTTGAACGTAGTGTCAGCCGTTTGAAGATCGCCGAGGTTATTGGGGGCGTAATGTACCAGTTGAACGGATCGAACGCCGTCCTGATAAGCTTCGTCGAGCCGGTGGAGTTGATCATCCAGAAAATCGCCACCTTCCACCGCGAGGTAACCAAAAGGACCGCTCTGCCCGGTATTCAGGCTGCTCAGGTCTGTCGAAAACGGGATGGATTCTGCACTGAAAACTTCTTTGAGCCGTTGGAGCTGCCGTTTGTATTCAACCCATCCGTCGCCCGGCGAAAATTTTCGGGTGATGATTATGCCTTTGGGGCCCGGTTTAATAAGCGGAGCATCGGCCACCAACGCGAGAAAACCACCCGTCAACTGGCCTTCCTTCATGTCGCTAACCGTTTGGGTCAACATGGTTTCCGGGTTATTCGCAAAGTTGCGTTCCGTCATAGACCATCCCGGATGGCAATGAAAATCGAAATAGATGGACTTCTTCGGGGCTGTTATGGCTAGGTCAGCGAGCCTATTTACGGGTAGCCAGGAAGCACCAACCGCTAGGGTACATACGCTTTTCAAAAACTGTTTTCGTGATTGCATGGAAAGGCTTTTGGTAAATCAAGGTTGTATTCTCAACTGAGAGAGACGTATTTATCGATTTCTCCTCCGACAATTTAGTTGTCTTTTAGCTTCCATTGTACGCAGGCCTTCATTTAGGTGAAATTTTAACGGTTCTGTAAGCTGGTAACGGTTAATTTGCAGCTATGAACTATCGTTTCTACCTGCTGACGTTAATTGCCTGTTGCTGTTTATTTGTATCGACGAGCTTACAGGCACAGGATCGCCACGTAACGTACCGGGAAAGCCAGGAAGATTTTCCCAATCCCGAACGGGGATTTTATATTCCCATCTCTACTTCATCGGCCCGGTTTGTACCACTTAATGCCGCTACGCTGGCCACCTACCGCACCCAGACCCAGCGCGTTTCGAAGGCTACCTATTCCA
This sequence comes from Spirosoma validum, assembly GCF_014699035.1. Taxonomy (GTDB): domain Bacteria; phylum Bacteroidota; class Bacteroidia; order Cytophagales; family Spirosomataceae; genus Spirosoma; species Spirosoma validum. Next base: position 227,468 of record NZ_JACXAA010000009.1, on the reverse strand, counting down.
TATATTGCTCGCTGGTGTATCGGAGTTACCGGCTGGAAACATTTAAAGATAGCGCGCTCAGTGAAGACTTTCTGGAAAAAGTACGGGCTGATTTTGCCATTGCCCGGACTGCTGGCATCAAACTTATTCTTCGCTTTGCCTATACCGAGAAGGCAACAAACGGCGACTGTCCCGACCAATACAAAATATGTCCGCCTTATGGCGATGCGCCCAAAGCGATTGTCTTAAAACACATTAGTCAGCTAAGCCCGTTATTACACGAAAATGCCGATGTCATTGCCGTTTTTCAAATGGGTTTCATTGGCATCTGGGGCGAAAACTACTTTACTGATTATTTCGGCGATGCCTCCACCAATGGGCTGGGTGTTATTCCTGACAGCAGTTGGCAGGATCGGAATGACGTACTGACGGCTCTCCTACAGGCCTTACCCGCCGACCGTATGGTGCAGGTTCGCACCCCTCAGATCAAGCAACGGTTTGTGTATGGACCCAAAGCGCCGGTCACCTCGGCAGCAATGCCTGTCAGCGCCGGATTTAGTGGAAATCCGGTAGCGCGCATTGGCTTTCACAACGATTGTTTTCTGGCTAGCCCCGACGATTACGGAACATTTTACGACGTTGGCAATTCCTCGACCAAACGCGGGCCCGCTACGGATGTGCTACGTCGGTACATGGCGCAGGATAGCCGGTATACGGCCGTGGGTGGCGAAACCTGCGATGATGCCTTTAGCCCACAAAACGACTGCGCTCCTCTTGGTCGTGCCGAGCAGGAAATGGCGTTGATGCACTACAGTTACTTAAACACCAGCTACAACAATGATGTCAATAATGACTGGCAAACCAATGGCTGTATGGACAATATTCGTCGCCGACTCGGGTATCGGTTTGTGCTTCGAAAGGCTACGTTTCCGGCATCTGCCAAAACGGGGAAGCCACTAGACGTTACGTTGGCTCTTGCTAATGTTGGCTATGCTTCTCCATACAATCCAAGGCCGCTCCAACTCATTCTGCGGAACACAAAAACGGGCGCCATTCATCCAATTTCATTAACAAAGGATGTGCGGCAGTTACTGCCTGGCTCCCATCAGCTCCGCCATTCGGTTAAGCTTCCGGATAACGTAGCAGCGGGACAGTACGAGCTACTTTTACAACTTCCTGATGGCTATAGCTCACTCGCAAATAATCCTGCTTACAGCATTCGGCTCGCGAATGAAAGTCTCTGGGAAGATCAAACGGGCTTTAACAAATTGAATCACGTACTCACCGTTCGTTGATCACCCGAGCTGAGGCTTGTTCTGTTATTGAGAAGCTGTATTTGGAAGAAATCTGCCACCTCCCGCCCATCTTTCAGGTAGTACAACCGGAGCAGATCTAGCTTTATCCAATACGTCTGAGTGTATACACTCCCTGCCTGATGCAACTGCTAGTGTTGACTACGGTCTGCGCTCGAATGCACCAATGAAGTTCTTTCGCCAACTGGGGTGATCCGTTAGTTAGCCAAGCAAAATGAGCCAGAGCTGCATCTATAAAATTGGGTTATGCGTTTGGGTTTTGCTAATAGCGGCAAATGTCTATAAAAACCTTATCCTCTGGTTCTGGCATAACGCGCTGCTCGTACGACCTCTACTTCTTTTGTGATGTCTTCCGAAGCTGGAGGATTAGCCACAGCTTTTGCCCGCAATCGTTCGATGACTTTCAGAAACTTATCCTCTGAAGTGTGTTTGATAGCAATTAAATCAAGATCAGCAAGGTCTTGAAGGAGCTTAGTGGCTTTGGGGTTTAATATATCAACCTGATACGTTGTCATATGCTCAACATAGCCATTTCTGATCAAATTACTTTGTTTGGATACAAATGATACTAGCCTAATGGTGTTCTTTCCGTTTGGTTAGAATCTGCGTGAAAATGCACTAGCAAAGTTCCTTTCTTGGCTCAGAAAATTTTTGGTAAGATAAGCAAAATAAAATAGGCTAGTAGTAAGCGTTATTGAGTGCTCAGTATACCCTCAACTCGTAATCGTTATCGACCATTGTTTACAGTTGATTGCTTTTTCACCTGCTAACCTATTGCAATATTGCTGTTAGCGACCGTTCTACATCTTCAATCTTGGGAAATTTTACAACTTTACCAAGTTGATCTTTAATTGCTAATCTACATTCTAGTTTAAAAGCTTCATCATTTGTTTCTAACACATACCTTGAAACAATAAATAAGTCATATGTTTTAATTAAGGCGATTTTTTCTCGTTCAGCTCCTCGTTTGCATTTATCTGTGAAGTCTAATGTTCTATCAGATGGTTTTATTAACCTCTGCGGATTACCAAATAATATTCCATCAGCTTTTTCGCTAACTTCTTCTCTATCAAAATCCTCATTTAAAGAGTCTAGTAATTGTCTAAACTTTGACACATCCACGTCTTTATTATCCTTACCTTCGCACTCTCCAATAAATCTTTCCCCTTCGGGTGAAATAATTATTTGATCTAGTTCCAGTCTTCCGTCGTTATAACCTTCAGCAAAATAACCTAGAATTTTCAATGCCTTAATTACAGCATGTTCTAAAGCCTTACCAGTTTCAAAAAGTAAATCCTTTAAGCTTTCTTGCTCCTTTAAGACCTGTTCAAGATCTGAGATATTATTTTCTAGCTCAAGAAGTCTTTCCCGGCTTTCAATAATTAATTGTTTTGTGCTTATAGATCCCAAAAGATTAAAATCCTCATTATGAGACCATTCTGGTTGAGGAGTTCTCTCTTTTGTCGTTTTTAGTGATTTACTTATTTCCGACAGAACCTGCTTGAATCTTTTCCCCCAAATATACGCTTCATCCGTCCATTCATTATCTTCTTTACTAAATGAGTCAGGTAGATTTATTGCTGGGATAAAAATCAAATGACCATTTGTAATTTCAGTTGAAAGCCCTAAAATTTTATCTTTGCTTTTCGTACTAAATAAAGTGTATTTAATTTCTTCTTTAGAATTTATATAAGCTTGGAATTCAAAATAGTCTTTACAGCATTCATAAAGATTTCTAACAAGATTAGAATATATAAAAATTTTACTTCCTGTTGAAGCTACAATATTAAATCCAAGACTAGGAAGAAACTTGTAATTGTGATATGAATCTACGATATCTGTCACTTTCTGGTTACGCCCAGTTCCGCTTGTATTTTTTTGTCCTGTATGTACAAAGAAATCAACTTTTTCAGTCAGTGTTATAAAAATTGTTTTTCCTGACTTTAAGGCATTCAAAATTTCATTTTGCCAATGATTTGAATGTTCCTTTATTTCGAAGGATGAGTCTGTACCATAAAGTCTTTTACCCTGGAATGAACTATTTTCATGATCATACCTATATTCGGTATTTTGGAAATCGGGGTTAAAAACTACTATGTCAGCGTCTGATAGTGACCCTCTGCTGTCAAATGATATATAATCATTTTCATTAGAAGGGATGTAAAAACCTATACCTATAACTGTTTCCATACTAGGTGAACAAGAATTGATACTACTCCTACATAGACGTATTTTTTAGAGCACAATCTTTTCTATCATAAAAAATCCGCTACGCCTATCTTCGTAAAGATAAACGTAGCGGATGATTCAGTTCACTCAATTGATTAAGCGGTCCGTAGGAGTTTATCGGGCGTGATGGGCAGATCGCGGATACGCTGACCAGTGGCGTTAAAGACCGCGTTGGCCACGGCGGCCGCAAAACCGATCAGGGCAATTTCGCCCATGCCTTTAGCCCCCATCGGGTTGATGTAGGGGTCGGGTTTGTCGATGACAATCGTCTCGGTATGCGGTACGTCGGCGCTGACCGATACGTGGTAGTCGGCTAGGTTGTTGTTGACGAAACGACCAAAGCGATGGTCAATGACGGCTTCTTCGGTCAGGGCCATACCGATGCCGCCCGCTACCCCGCCAATCATCTGACTGGCGGCCGTTTTCGGGCTGATGATACGTCCGGAATCCGCCACGCTGACTGCTTTCGAGACACGTACTACGCCCGTAGCCGGGTTAACCCGCACCTGAACGAAATGCACCGAGAACGAATACATCGAGTATTTCTGCTGGTCGGGCTTTTCACTTCCCTTCGACTCTTCGGTTTTGTCGAGCGTTGTCAGATTCGCCTTTTTCAGCAGATCACCAATCGCTACTTTCTTGCTGCTGTCGGCATCGACCGATACAAAACCGTCGGCAACGGTTAGGTCGCCGGGTTTAAGTCCGGCCAGCGGTGTTCCGGCTTGCGTCGCCATGTCCGTCAGGGCTTTTTTCACAGACGTACACACTTGGTGAATCGCAGAACCAACCGTTGAGGTGATGGTTGAACCACCCTGCTGGGGCGAGTTGGGCAACGCGGAATCGCCGTATTCTACTTTTATCTTCTCGACCGGCACACCCAGCACGTTATGCGCAATCATGGTCATGGCGGTGCCCGTACCGGGCCCAATATCGGTCACCGAGCATTGCAACAGCAACGTACCATCGGCATTCAGTACGGCCCGTGCGATTGCCCCGCCCTTGCTGGCGTTGAACGTACCGGAACTCATGCCGTAGCCGATCAGCCAATCGCCATCGCGGTTACTGCCCGGTTCAGCTTTGCGCTCCTTCCAGCCAATGGCGTCGGCTCCTTTCTGGTACGCTTCCTTTAGGTTCTTATCGGAATAAGGCCGGTTGTGTTCGGGGTCGGTTTCGGTATAGTTCCGTAGCCGGAATTCGATGGGATCGAGTTTGAGCTTATGCGCCATTTCGTCCATCGCTGATTCCAGCGCGAAGGCTCCTGTGGCTTCGCCCGGTCCGCGCATCCAGATGGGTACGCCCCGATCAAGCGGCACGATTTTGTATTTGGTACTTACGTTCGGGCAGTCGTACATGAATTTGGTCATGCTCACCGTGCCTTCGGTAAAGTCCTCGTACGTAGCGGTTTCGGCCGTGGCGTCATGCGAAAGCCCAACCAGTTTTCCATTGGCATCAGCGCCCATGTTAATGGTTTGCACGGCCTTCGGCCGGTAGCCCACCAGTGAAAACATCTGATTGCGCGTAATCATCAACTTCACTGGACGCCCTATTTTTCTGGCGATGGCCACGACTGCAATCTCCTGCGGCCAGGTCCGTAGCCCCATGCCGAAGCCCCCGCCCATAAACTCGGTATGGACGTGAACGTTCTTCTGATCAATCTTGAAGGCCTCCGCCACCGCCTTCTGAGTACCTTTCACGCCCTGCGTTTTGGCATACACCATCACCTGATCATCGCCAGTCCAGCCCGCCAGTACCCCGTGCAATTCCATTGGGTGGTGCACTTCGATGGGGATCGTATAGTTGGCTTCCAGTGTTACCGGCGCTGATTTATAGGCATCGGCATTCCCCCGTGAATAATCGGCAAACCGGGGGCCTTTCGGTGTGACGCCTTTCTCCAGATTTTTCTCAAGATCAGTCTGATGCGCCTGTTTGTTATACGTTGCCTTCACGAGCGAAGCCGCGTACGTGGCACGTTCGAACGTATCGGCCACCACCATCGCAATCGGCTGTCCGTAGAACAGAATCTTGTTCATGTGCAGGATCCGGTATTTCTCGCCACCCGACGGTGGTCCCGGTGGAGGCCCATTGCCATTCCCCTGTACGGGTGCATCCCAGCCCGGAATCGGCGGCACATTCTGATGCGTGAAGACGCCCAGCACACCCGGTGCGCCAGCCGCTTTTTTAGTATCGAGACTGGCAATGGTTCCTTTGGCGATTTCGCTGCCTACGATCACGCAGTACGCTGTGTTAGGCATCTCAAACTCCGCGAAGTATTTGGCCCCGCCGGTCACTTTCATCCGTCCATCAACCCGGTCGATGGGTGGGTTTTTCGTGTCTTTCGTCATAGTCGGGATCAGGCGGTTTTGGTCGCTGTTTTCAGGGCTTCAACAATTGAGTTTGGTGCCATGGTCAGCTTAAAATCGTTTTCACCGTAGCCTTTGGCACTTTTCATGGCGATCTGAGCCGCCTGCTTAAACGTCGCTTCGGTAGCCGGTTTACCCTTCAGAAATTTTTCGGCTTCGGTTAGCCGCCAGGGTTTGTGTGCTACGCCCCCCATTGCCAGTCGTACGTCCTGAATAGTGTTTCCACTCATCTTCAGGGCCGCCCCAACCGATATCAGCGCGAACGCATACGACGCCCGGTCACGAACTTTCAGATAATGCGAATTTCCCGCAAATCCGTTCATCGGCAAATCGACCGACATGATCAATTCGCCGGGTTGTAACGTATTGTCTTTCTGGGGCGTATCGCCGGGAAGGCGGTGAAATTCGCCGAACGGGATGCTACGTTCACCCTTTGGCCCTGCTACGTTCACGGTTGCGTCGAGGGCAACCAACGCAATGCACATATCGCTCGGATGTACAGCGATGCACTTATTACTGGCACCCAGAATGGCGTGCATCCGGTTATAGCCGCCGATGGCTCCGCAGCCCGTTCCCGGTTCGCGTTTGTTGCAGGGCATGGCTGTATCGTAAAAATACGAACATCGAGTCCGCTGCATCATGTTTCCGCCCACGGTTGCCATGTTCCGTAGCTGGGGTGATGCCCCTGCGTTCAGCGCCATCGACAGCAATGGAAAATTCTTCATGACCAGTTCATGTTCCGCCACCGCCGTATTTTTGGCTAACGCGCCGATACGTAGTCCAGTTGCCGTTTTCTCAATGGTGTTGAGCGGAATTCGGGTGATGTCGACGAGTTTTTCGGGTGCTGTAACGCCCCGTTTCATCAGGTCGATCAGGTTCGTGCCACCGGCCAGAAACATCGTGGTATTGTCTTTCGTGATGGCAGCAATGGCCGCCTTGGGGTTCGTGACCCGCACGTATTGAAACTGGTTCATACTCTGGCTCCCGATTGTTTTACGTCCACAATTGCATCCACAATGTTCGAATACGCGCCACAGCGGCAGATATTACCGCTCATGTACTCCCGAATTTCATCGGGGCTGTTGGCATGACCTTCGCGAATACACGCCACCGCCGACATGATCTGGCCGGGCGTGCAATACCCGCACTGAAAACCGTCGTGCTTAATAAAGGCGTCCTGCATGGGGTGTAACTTGCCGGTCGGCCCACCTTCGGCGAGTCCTTCGATGGTCGTTACTTTGCAGCCGTCAGTAGTCATCGCCAGCGTCAGGCAGGCATTCACCCGTTGCCCATCGACGTGTACCGTGCAGGCACCACACTGACCATAATCACAGCCTTTTTTGGTGCCGGTCAGGTTTAATTGTTCACGTAGCAAATCCAGCAACGTAACGCGCGGCTCGATTTTCAGTTGCTGCATCATCCCGTTGATTTCAACCTTCAGCGGAATCTGCTCGAAGGCCGTCGCCAGTTTTTCGTCCAGTCCTTTTTCAACCGCGGTCAGCGCGGCCGGTGGTGTCATAGCCAGCGCGGCCAAAGCCGATGATTGTTTTAGAAAACCCCGTCGGGACGATCCCGGATTTTCTAAACTGCCATCGTTGTTTTCATGGTCTTTCATTAAATGAGTTGAGTTAGCGTTGACGTAGTATCTTGATAAATGCGTGTTGAAGGAAAAGGTTATCTACGGAGCAGCCCGGAGTTTTAGGTTAAAGCTGTACGTAGCGTGGGTCTTTAGCCCGCGTAGCCGTAGGCTAATCATATAATTACTGTTTTTCAGCTACAAGTTAGCCTACGGCTACGCAGGCTAAAGACCCACGCTACCTAAAGTAAACGCCACTACGAAAATCCCAGCACCGGATGCGGCTGATAAAGCTCTTCCAACTGGTTGATTTCGTCGTCCGACAACGTAACAGAAAGCGCACCAACGGCATCTTCCAGATGACCCGGCTTACTGGCACCAATAATGGGCGATGTAATAATTGGCTTCGCCAACATCCAGGCTAAGGCAATCTGTGCAGCCGGAACACCGCGCGTTTCGGCCAGTTGCGTCACGCGGTCGGCGATGGCGAAATCGTCGTCGCGGGTGTATAATGATTTGCCGAACGCATCAGTTTTGGCCCGTTCGGTTTCGTTACGTTCCTTACTTCGTTTGCCCGTCAACAATCCCCGCGCTAGGGGCGACCAGGGAATAACGGCAATGTTCTGGTCATGACAGAAGGGCAACATCTCGCGTTCTTCTTCGCGATACACCAGATTATACTGCGGCTGCATCGACACGAAGCGCGTCCAGCCGTTCAGGTCAGCCGTGTATTGGGCCTGGGCAAACTGCCACGAATACATAGACGATGCGCCAATGTAGCGAGCTTTCCCGGCTTTCACTACGTCATGCAGAGCCTCCATCGTTTCCTCAATGGGTGTATCGTAATCCCAGCGGTGAATCTGATAGAGATCGACGTAATCTGTTCCCAACCGCTTCAGGCTCGCATCGATAGCGCTCATGATGTGCTTGCGAGACAAGCCTTTGTCGTTCGGGCCGGGACCCATCGGATTGAATACTTTTGTGGCTAAGACCACCTCATCACGCGAAGTAAAATCACGTAGCGCCCGGCCAACGACTTCCTCACTGGCCCCCGCCGTGTAGACATCAGCCGTATCGAAAAAGTTAATACCTAGTTCAAGGGCTTTCTGAATAAAGGGACGGCTTTGCTCTTCATTCAGCGCCCAGGGCCATCGGTCGGTTGGTTTGCCATACGTCATGCAACCCAGACAAATTTTAGAGACCACCATACCCGTATTCCCGAATCGTACGTATTCCATAAGATGAGTTTGCTTTCTTTATAGAATTAACTCACCAGCGTATGAATCGTTTGTGTGATTGGTATATAGTGTACCAGATTATGAGGATATCACGCGATAAGTCTCGGTGAAGGGTTTCCGACGAGTTTTATCCCGACGGACGTTACGTTTCATAACGCTTTTCTTAAATAATCATGCAGAGGTCAATGGCGTACGACCCCGCTGGGGTCACATGTTCATAGCCAATTGTTATCTCTATAAACCCGTGACCCCAGCGGGGTCGTACTCGATTCGTGTCTGGTGTTACTCACTACGTATATCCTACTCATTTCAGATACGTATCGAGCCAGTCGAAAATGGCTTTCTGGTTGAAATCGCTGTCGAACATAGTCCCGTAATGTGGAGCGCCCGGCACCACGATCAGTTTGTTTTTGACCTGAGCCCGCGTAAGCCAGGCGCTTAACATGACCGATTGAGCCGCTGGTACTGACTCGTCTTTCTCGCCCTGAATGATCAGAAACGGCGGATCGTTTTTATCGATGTACGTAACAGGGCTGGCAATTTTCGCCAGATCAGGCCGGAGTACGGGTGATGCGCCCAGTAAATACTTTTCGGGACTGGCGACTGACGTATCAGACAGCGGGGCATCCCGACGTATCATCGCCAGTAAATCGGCCGGTCCGTAGAAGTCAACAACGGTTTTAATATGGAACGATGGTTTCTTGTGGTTGACGTAAAAATCGGTTACCGAATTGTTATTCGATAAGGCCATCAACGATGCCAGATGTCCACCTGCCGAAAAACCCATCAGGGCAATTCGATTTCGGTCGTAACCATACTTTGCCGCATTCTGATACAGAAATTCAAGTGCCTGGTTGCAATCCTGAATCAACGCCGGAAACGGAGCCGTAGTGCTGTGCCGATAATCGATCGAGGCAAAGGCATATCCTTTTTCAAGAATCGACCGGACGGTATTTTTCATGTAGCCCATATCGGCATACTTGTCGTTCATCATCCAGCCTCCCCCATGTACCCAAACCACCAACGGCGGGTTAGTCCCAGCTTTAGCGGGCAGATAAATATCCAACAGATGCTTTTTCAACGTATCACCCGCATACGCTACGTTTGCAACAAAGCGCGTATCTGTCGGGAAAATGGCTTTTACGGGATTTACGTTTTGCGCCTGGCAACACGTAGCAGCTACCAGCAAGCCGGGGAGAGCAATTTTTATCCATTTACGATTCAGTAGGGTAGCCATGTCCAGCGTTTTAACATAAAGTGTATGGTTCGGAAAGATACGCGTTCGTTCAGTAACCGCGAAGCTTTTCCGGCTTTTCAACCGATAAGAGAAACCTATTTTCCAGACATACACTTTAGAGTAGTTAGCGGGTTGCAACGATACCCATGTTTCGCCCTTTGCCTGACAGCCGCATGATTAAACCCATATCCATAAGCGATTTTCTACAGCTCACGAATACGGTGGCGCTGGCAGACGTACGAACACCCGCTGAATTTGAGCAGGGGCACATACCGGGCGCGTTCAACCTGCCTTTGTTCAGCAATGAGGAGCGCGTTCAGGTGGGCACTACGTACAAAAAGATTGGTCGTGAAGAAGCTATTTTATTGGGTTTCGATCTGACTGGCTCGAAATGGTCGGGCTTTATCAAACAGGCGCTGGTGATGGCGCCGGATAAAAAAATCGGGGTGCATTGCTGGCGGGGCGGTATGCGAAGCGGTGCCATGGCCTGGGCGCTGGATCTGTATGGGTTTGAGGTTTATCTGATCGAAGGCGGCTACAAGCGTTACCGAAGATGGGTGCTGGATCAGTTCGAAGCGAGGTATCCGCTTTGGCTACTCGGCGGCATGACGGGTTCGGGGAAAACCAAAATTCTCCACCAACTCAAGGGTTTGGAGGAGCAGGTGATCGATCTGGAAGACCTTGCCCACCACCAGGGATCGGCTTACGGAACCATGAACAAACTCGTGCAACCCACTCAGGAGCAGTTTGAAAACAATTTGGCCAACCAGTTAAAAAATCTGGACAGGCACCGTACACTATGGGTAGAGGATGAAAGCCTGAAAATTGGCAAACTCATCATGCCAAACCCGTTCTGGCGCCAGATGCAGGAAGCCGTTCTAATCGACATGCAAGTTGATCTGGAGCAACGTATCAACGCACTGGTTGAGGAATATGGAACGCTGGACGAAGAGTTTCTGGTTTCCTGTACCGAACGCATTCACAAACGACTCGGTCCTCTGCAAACCAAACAGGCCGTAGCGGCCATTCGCGAAAACCGCATGGCCGATTTCATCCGGCTGGTGCTGGTGTATTATGATAAAACGTACCGTACCGCTTTAGCCCGGCGAAAAGAAGACCGGGTGTTTCCCATAACGATGACGAGCGATGATGTGGTTGGTAATGCCAGTCAGTTACTAAACTTTAGTTCTTCCCTTCCCATGCCTGAACAGGCAGTCTAAGATGATCGATACACCCGTTAAACTGACACAGTACTCACACGGTGCGGGCTGTGGCTGCAAAATTAGCCCGGCTATTCTGGATAAAATTCTTCACAGTCCGATCGCGGCACAAACTGACCCACGTCTGCTGGTCGGCAATGACAAACGGGACGACGCTGCGGTTCTGGATCTGGGCAATGGCACCGCGCTGATTTCGACGACCGATTTTTTCATGCCCATCGTGGATGACGCGTATGATTTCGGACGTATTGCTTCGGCCAATGCCATTAGCGATGTTTATGCCATGGGTGGAAAACCCGTTCTGGCTATAGCCATCCTGGGCTGGCCCATCGATAAGCTACCGCCCAACGTAGCCCAGAAGGTACTCGAAGGATCAAGAGCCATCTGCGCAGAAGCGGGCATTGCGCTGGCGGGTGGACACAGCATCGACTGCCCGGAACCGGTTTTTGGACTGGCCGTCAACGGGTTAGTCAACATTCATCAACTCAAACAAAATTCCACGGCTACCGCTGGTTGCCGGTTGTATTTAACGAAAGCGCTGGGTGTAGGTATTCTGTCCACGGCGCAAAAAAGGGGCGTGTTGTTAGAGGACGATGCGGCTATTGCCCTAAAAAGCATGGTCACCTTGAACAAGCTGGGTGAAGTGTTTGGGCAACTGGACGGGGTTAAAGCAATGACGGACGTAACAGGTTTTGGTTTGCTTGGTCATCTTTCCGAAATGTGCGAAGGGAGCGGTTTATCAGCGGTAGTCGAATTTGAGAACGTACCGGTCATAGCTGGGTTAGATTATTATCTTGATCAGCAGTGTTTTCCGGGGGGAACGCAACGCAACTGGGCCAGCTATGGCCATAAAGTAGGAGCGTTAACCGACAAACAGAAATACATTCTGGCTGATCCACAGACGAGTGGCGGTTTATTGGTGGCTGTTTCTCCGGATAGCACTGGGGAGGTTGAGCAAATTCTACAGGATCAGGGCTGTCCTTTTCAACGCCTGGGCTGGCTTAAACCTCAGGATGATGGCCCATTGATTACGGTGGTGTAATCATCGTTTGTCCACGTACAATTCAGTCGTTTGACGAACAGTCGTTCCCCAAAACGGCTTGTTCCCGATTTAGGAAAGGTCGCTCTAAGGCGGCCTTTTCTCATTTCAAGCAGTTGAATTGTCACTTCACACAAGCCGGCGCTGGACAAGAGGAGATGACCCACCAATTTTGATGCAACAAACAACAAAAACTATTTGCACCATGAAGGTCCTCCTCTCATTACTTACCTTATCTCTCGTTTCTCAAGGTCTGCTGGCCCAGTCCCGACCAGCCGCCCGCAAACCAACGTCCGCCAATCGTTCAGAGGCTACCCGTACTGCCAGCACACCCGCAAGGAAACCAGCACCCGTTGCCCAATATACCGCACCACAACCAGCACCGGCGGCCCCAGCTCCGCAACAACAGCCGGGTCAGGAACCCCAGGCCACTGCGTACGTAACGCCTGGAGCTCAGGCAACCCCAACCACTCGCCCGACTCGGTATGCAGCCCCGGCGCGTGTTGACAAGGGTGGTTTTCGAATCGGTTTCCGACTGGGCGCTAACTCATCGACAATCGGTGGCTTTGACCCGGCCAGCTTTGGGGAAGGCGTTAAAGCGGCCCGCCCAATCGGTTTTCACGGTGGCGTAATCTTCAACTTTGGTGGCCCTAACTTTTCGGTGCAGCCTGAAATTCTTTACACACAGTATGGCATTAAAATGACAGCAGGCTCCGAGTTCTGGCAATTGAAATACAATTTTATTGAAGTGCCTATTCTGTTTAAAGCCTCGTTTGGTCAGCCTTCGCTTCGATACTTTGTTAATGCGGGGCCAGTGGCCAGCTACACGATGGGTGGGACGGAATCGTTTCAATTCAGTGGTCAATCTGGTTCACAAACGATCGATATGACCGGTTCGGGTCGTATGTCTTTCGGGATTTCGGGTGGAGGGGGTATCGCCCTGCAGGCCGGACCGGGTGCCGTTCAGGTAGAAGCCCGATACGCTTATTTATTCTCGAGTGCTGAAAATGGCGTTAAACTCAATCCCCAAAATGCGATGCTGTCTGTTGGTTATTTGATCCCGTTGGGAGGCCGCTGACCTAAGAAAATAAATGAACCACAGAGCGTGCTGCCGTTGCGGTACGCTCTGTGGTTCATTTATAGGTTAACTTGCCAGCTAAAGCCAACGTATTAAACCGGCTCCGACATTACGTAGTATGAATGAGTTCGCACTGGCCCATATCGCTCAGGACCCGACCATGGCTCGTCTGATTGCGGAAACGCCCGCTCCTAAAATCTTTACGGATTACGCCGACGACGTTTATTTGGCTCTGCTCGAAAGCATTGTTGCTCAACAAATTTCTACTAAGGCCGCCAACGCTATTTTTGCCCGCTTCCGGGCGCTCTTCCCGGACAACTACCCTCACGCGAACGAACTGGTGCTTAAAACCACTGACGAACTACGTAGCGCAGGATTGTCGGCACAGAAAATTAAGTACCTGCAAAGTGTAGCTGAGTTTTCGCTCATTCATCCAATGGATCGGGCTCATCTGGACGTCATGACCGACGAGGAGATTGTACGGTATCTGACGCCCATAAAAGGCGTTGGGCGCTGGACAGTCGAGATGCTGCTTATGTTTGTGTTAAATCGTCCCGACGTATTTCCGATCGATGATCTGGTGATTCGGCAGCGAATGATCCGTGCTTATCCGGAACAAACCGAGGGCCTGACTGGCAAAGCCCTTTACAAAGTCCTGCATGAGATTGCGGATTCCTGGCGCCCGCACCGAACCGAAGCCTGTCGCTATTTGTGGCGCTGGAAGCCGCTATAGGAACCGATAGGCTATAAAACGTAGATCTTTATGATAACTATGATTTGTTTGAATGAGTGGAGGCAGGTTCTTAAACCTGCCTAATGAGGTTTCTCAAAACCGAATTGTATGGATCGTTCGGTTTTAAGAAACCTCATTAGGGTCAGATTCTCAAATCTGACCCCACAAAGACGTAGCCTAAATCGGTGAATTGGCTAACTCAAACAGCGTCTAAGGTAGTTTAAATAGGTTTCTTGTTAAATCATAAAGATCTGCGTTCTATGGCTGAAAATTGGCGTGATTTGGCCAGAATTTCTGAATGATCCAGTGAATAAACTATGATCAGAATAGCCGTTTTTAGCGATGTTCATGCGAACCTGCCCGCTCTCAGAGCGGTATTAACCGATCTTGAAACGCGTGGCATCAACCAGTATTATTGCCTTGGGGACCTGGTCGATTTTGCTCCCTGGGGCAATGAGGTGATTGAGTTATTTAGAGACAAAAAGATTCCCTGCCTGCTGGGTAACCATGATGAACGTATTGCCTTCGATTCCCCCATCACCCCGCTGCCCCATCACGACAAAATTGAGACAGAAAACAGAATGCTGGCCATCGACTATTCTAAACGGGTTATAACCTATGACAATAAGCAGTGGTTAGCGCAGTTACCCTTCCAGATCGAGCTAGTCTTTAAGCTGGGTGAAAGCCTGAAGAGAATTTTGTTAGTGCATGCCAGCCCCAGGCACAATGATGAGTACATCCACGAATCCTACCCAACAGACGCTTTACTGGCTATGCTGGGCGATAAGAAGCCAGATGCTCTCCTGATGGGACATACTCATCAGTCTTATAGTAAGCATTCGGACGTGCTGCTCGTCAACTGTGGCTCGGTTGGGCGAAGTAAGGAGACTGACCGTAAGGCCACCTATTGCCTGCTAACGATCAGCGAGGCTGGCATTCTACCCGAAATCGTCAAAGTAGATTACGATCTCGACTACGTAGCGGCAGCAATTTACAACAGTCCTATTCCAGACTTTTACGGTGATTTTCTATTACAGAAATGGGCTGTCACTCTTTGAAATGATAGTTCACGCCTACAACCGTTTTACCTTTACGGCTACTTTCGATTCAACCCGAATCAGGACCTGAACGCCGTCGGGCCGGATGATGATTCGTCGGGGAACCAGTTGAAATGAGTCGATGTCGAGATTCGTTTTACGGCCGGCTTTCCCGCGTGAAAAGGCCGTTTCTATTTTTTCGGGAATTGTTGAGATCGGCTGACGGAGTGGCACCACCGTAACCGCTTGAAGGGTATCGCGAAAATGATCGTGAAGGAGCCAGTCAGCGGTAGAAAACAGTTTCTCTTTTGTGTCTACGTCGAAATCGATGTCTTTCATGCGTAGCGAATTCGTGAGCGTATCGTAGGTCGGATTTCCATGAAAATACAACGTTCCATTGACGGCACCACTAACATCCGTTTTCATAATCAGCTTTCGCCCGTTTCCCGAAACCGTCGCACTTTTGATCTTGACCCGGCCACCAACCAGGTCGAGTTTATTCTTTTCCAGCGCTTTTTCCAGTACTTTATTTATGTCCGAATAAGGGATAAAAGCCAGCACCGACAATCGCGCCGAATCGGGTAACACTTTTCGCCGTAAGAGCCTGGGTAACCGCTCCAGCGTATCAATTACGGGTCGTGGACCTATGCGGGTCTTGACCCGGAAAGCAACCTGGATAGGCACGGTAATCTGACGCTCATTTCCGTATACCGGAGCTGCGGCAATACTAAATGGTTTGGGTAACAGCCATATATTATCAGGTACTTTACTGATACGTAGAGGCTCCTGCATATCGGTCCAAATCTTACCCACTTCCCGATCAAGCCGGAGTCCCTTATACACAGCGGCATCGATGGCCTGCTCTATATCGGCTTTTCTCTTGTCAAGTATAGTTTCAGCGATGTTCTTGATACCAATTTTAATACCAAGAACGCGCAGAGTCGGTTTTTGCGTCCACTGATAGTCTTCAAACTTTGCCCTGGTTAGTAGATGCCAATTTGGTCCAACGGCTACAGGACTCGTGAAATTAACGGCCAGCGCACAGAGGGGATGACTTTTACGTTTTTCACTTCTTCGTAAGCCAATCGGATTCGTGTACCAGACCTGTAGGGGAGCCGAAAAGTACACCCGTCGCTTAGCGTAGTGAATCTGAACAGGCCCGGTTCGCTCCACCCGAAGACGCCAAGCCTCTCCCTTTTTACCTTCAAAGGTTTCTTCCGTAACGAGCGTCGTGGCTATGCCTTTGTTGATTTTTTTTTCCAGATCACGGATATTGAACGTAATGGCGCCTGCCATGTATGAGACGGGTTCAGCCATGGCCGGCTCAAAATCTTCCGTAGTGGGCGCATTCGGTCGTACTCGCTTACAACCGATGATGAGAGCGAGTAAAATCAAAAATCCGATGGTCCGTTGCGCATTCATTGCTACAACAAAACTCATCGGATTAAAAAATGTTAGCTAACGGCCTCTATATTCACTTTGCGGTGGTCATTGTCCTCATGTTTTTATCGGTTTCACAGCCACATCCTTTGCCACATCCGGCCTGTTTTTTTGCAAAAAAACTGCGATAAACCCGAACGCTCAGATACGCCAGCGCAGCGGCAAAAACCAGAAAAATGATAACCTCCTGCATAATGTCAAGTGGAGAATGTAGACTCAAAAAAGCCAGTGATTGGTTACCGACTCTTCACCCTCTGCAACTATAATACGTTTTTTTACATCCAACTGTTCCGTTCGGCCAATCGGAAAGCGTGCTGGTAATGGTGTTCACAATGCCAGGCATAATGCGCAACCAGCTCCGAAAGCTCGAACGTACGTTGAGAGCCAGGATGGTAACAGGTTCGCCGGAGATCCTCTTCCGTTAAGGCCTTAAGCACGATTACCCAGCGTTGATGGAGGTTACGCAGAATGACCAGCGACGGAGCGATATCAAGTTTAGAGTCAGGTAATTTGGCCCACTCCCCTTCTTCGTACGGTTTGATGGTTGGGTTATCTTCCGTTAACGCTAGTTTCGTACGGACGTAGGCGTTGATATGGCTATCCGCTACGTGATGCACCAACTGACGAATCGTCCAGCCGCCGGGCCGGTAGGGCGTGTCGAGCCGATCGTCGCCCCATTTGCCTACGAGTTCGGTTAACGTAACGGGGAATTCATCAATGACGGCGATGTGTCGTTTTGTCTCGTCGGCGGAGTACGTCTGTCCGTAAAAAAAATCACCAATGGGGTAGCGGAGGGTGTCTAACTCTTGCATACTAGTTTATCCGGCCGGGCCTTTTGCGGATTGGCGGCACCAGCCTCTCACGACAAATATCCAGCTTTAATGCTCTCACTAAATCGTCCAGTTTCTTTTTAGTTCATAGTCCAGCAAGGAAAATTCGTACGATTCTGATTCAAAGTGGCTCACTTATTGGTTTAGTATATAGACAGTCCAACATCCGACGGTACTACGCAAAATTCGCACACATGGCCCTCCCCAAAGAAGCATTTACTATTGGCGTTGAAGAAGAGTACCAGATCATCCATCCGGAAACCCGTCAGCTACACTCGCGCGCTAAGTCGATTCTGACCAAAGCCCAGGCTACCCTTGGCGATCAGGTGAGCCAGGAACTTTATCTGGCTCAGATTGAAATTGGCACGTCCGTGTGTCAAAGCATGGAGCAGGTGCGGCAGGAGCTTCAGCGGCTACGAGGTGAGGTAATCGCGTCCGCCCAAAAAGCCAACAGTCGTATTGTAGCGGCCGGCACTCACCCCTTCTCGCACTGGCAGGAGCAGAAACTGACTCCCAAAGAGCGCTATCGGAGTTTACAATCCGATTTTCAGCAACTCACCCGGGAACAACTCATCTTTGGTTGTCATGTCCACGTTGGTATTCCTGACCAGGAACTGGCCATTCAGGTGATGAATCGTGCCCGTCCCTGGCTGTCTACCCTGCTGGCGCTGGCCAGTAATTCGCCGTTCTGGTTGGGCGATGATACGGGTTATGCCAGTTTCCGCACTGAAATCTGGGGACGCTGGCCCACGGCGGGTATTCCGCAGGTCTTCGAATCGCGGGCGGATTATGATCGACTGGTTGAAGACTTAACCGCGGTGGGCATCGTCGAAGACGCTACTAAAATCTATTGGGATGCTCGCCCTTCCACGCATTACGAAACGCTGGAGTTCCGGGTTACGGATGTGTGTCTGACCATTGACGAGGCCGTCATGATCGCGGGGCTGGCGCGGGCTTTAGCCAGAACATGCGCCCTGGAAACAGAAGCGAATGTCGCCATCCAGCCCGTCCGGTCCGAAATCCTGCAGGCCGCTAAGTGGCAGGCGGCTCGTTTTGGACTGGGAGATACGCTCATTGACCTCCTGGCAGGACGCGCGGTTGCGGCTCCTAAACTGATCAGGAATTTTCTCCGCTACGTACGTCCGGCCCTGGAAGAGTATAACGAATGGGATGAACTTTCTGAAATTGTCGAAGCCGTACTGAAGGGTGGCACGGGTTCCGCTCGACAGCTAGCCGAATATAAACGAAAAGGCAACTTTGACGATGTAGTGGATTATATGGTAGCCGAAACGGCGAAAGGAACGTAGTACGACCAGATTTCCTGAATCATTTTTTACAGATAAGCCTGTTCACCAACGTAGTAACTTAGGTTGAGTTACTACGTTGGTGAACAGGCTTATCTAGATCTAATTCCTAAATTTCTCTAAGGATTAGCGTTTTTATTCTACAGTACTTTGACTGACTATTTAGTCGAGTACGTAACCTCTTCGTCGGTATCCAGATTGCTACCAGCAGGGCGAATCGTCTGATCAGTAGTACCCAGGTTTTCTACATCGACTTCCGTTTTACGAACCGTATCGCGAATCACTTCCTCACGCTCGGTAGCGGCTTTGCCCACTGAAATTTCTTCCACGACGTTCGCCGTTTTCGATACGACTGGTACTTCAGCGTATTCAGTCATTTCGATCTGACCATCCTGAAAGGCGTTCAGATCAGCCGCCGTAGCCGGGCGGTTTACGGGGGTGCGGTTGACGGTTACCCGTTCTTCCCGTAACCGGACACTTTCTTCTACTGGCTTGGCCACGATGCGGCTACGTAGACGAACGCCACCGGTTTCGACTGTGCGCTTGCCAACTTCCAGATTTTCTTCAATTACTTTAACCGTCTGGTCGCCATCGGTAACTCTACTTAAATCGCTGCCAGTTGTTGGTGTATCGATAAAAGCCGCTCCCATTGACGCGCTGGGGGCCGTTGTCAGACTGTCGTAGGTTGCTGCCCGTTCGTCAACATCGACCGCACCAGCCTCATCCAGAATGTCGGCAGCCTGCTCGGCTTCGTCGTCCGTTTCGGTATGAACCGTCACGATCGAACTCCGGCTACCCACGCTTGAATACTTCTTTGCATCGTCGTCGTCGTCACTTCCAAACAGGGAACTAAAGAAATTGCCGATACCGCTACCAACGTCTTTGGTATCATCGATAACCTCTTCGGTCCGCGTACCGGACGTATTAACGTGCCGATCCTGGATGATTGTATCTGAACTATCGGCATCGGTACTGGTATTTGTAGAGATGTCTACATTTGAGCGATCGAAACCATTGCTGATTAACTGATCGACGGCATGCTGTGCTTCTGAGGCATTATCGAAAATGCCGATTACTGTGTTTGCCATGAGTTGTAGGGCTTTACTGGGTTTTGTGTTGAGACTAAAAAATTTATCTATTAACGAAGGTCTGTTGATCAGACCGGACGTTCGGGATGGAGAGGAGTCCGCTCAACGGTGATGTCTTCCCGGCGTAACCGGACCGTTTGGGTCTCTTCTGTTTGAGTTTGCTGCCGGGTAACCCGAATTTCTTCGACGAGCAGCAATCGTTTCTGAACCACCAGGACTTCTTTAACAACAGGGTAAATAGTGGTATCTCCTTCCTGGCGGGTTATTGGCAGTTCGTTGACGTACTGATTGAGCGCAATCCGTTCCACAGCATACTCCTCCTGTTGCAGTGGCACAGTTACGACCTCATCAGTTTCGTGCACTGTTTTGGTTAGTGTTACGCGACCCGTTTCAACCGTCTGCGTACCCACCTGAAGCTGCTCTTCAATCAGAGGAATACGTATCGTCCCGGATGATGCGGGGTCGGCTGTCACAGAAAACGGACTATCAGTCAATTGACCAAATTCATCTATGGGATTCATCTACCTACTGCTAAAAGAATGACAGACTTACAGGAGGCAGAATCATGCCAGTCAAGGAAAATAGATTAAATAGATAGACCAAATGCTCAAAAGGCACTATTGCTCTTTGTTGGTCAGGAATCCCGTAAATGGATATGGGGTATTTGTTGCCCGAAAGTGGGAACTCACCGGGAAGTGTGGAATCAAAACCAGTGACTACGCTGAACGATTGTAATTAATCTCGTTTTTATCCGTAACGAAACCTTAATACGAACAATAGAGAATCATGACAAACACTCCGATTAATTGCCTGGTTACTACCTTACCAAAAGAAGCTACATACAGTTGATACGTACTACTGACTACGTCAGTTTATAACCTTTACAGTGCTCATGAAGAAGACAGGAATGATACGGAGTCTGGTACTCAGTTTATTGATCTCAGGAAGCACGCTGGCCCAGGCGACTGAGCCCACTCAGAAGATGTCGGTGAATGATCGGCTGGCCAAAGCCCGCGCGGCTAAAGCAGACAAAAGAACGGCTAAAGTAACGGGTAATGATACGTCAAGGATAGTGACTGGCAACAGTGCCCGGACCGACCAAAAAATAGCTCAGGGTATCCAACCCAAAGCTACTCCTAAATTAGAAAAGGCTACACCTGCCGATTATAAGACCCCAATTGATAAGTCGCAACATGGTCCCAATGGTGAAGCGATACACGCTGGTGCACGAGGTGGCAAATACTATATCAATAAAAATGGGAACAAGACCTATTTAAGTAGCAACCTGTAGCTGTAATATGACAATTGGTATAGTGATATACAATTGCTTAACGCCAATATTCGTGAATTACCCGAATCAGTTCAGGGTGAATACCGCAGGCGGCTACTACGTCGCCCCGAAATAGAAATTCGTCGCCACCGTCGAAGTCGGTGACGATTCCGCCCGCTTCGCGCACGAGCAATACGCCAGCGGCCATATCCCAGGAGTTGAGGTTGTATTCGTAAAAAGCCTCGAACCGACCGCACGCTACGTACGACAGGTCGATAGCCGCTGATCCCATCCGGCGCAGGCCGTGCGTTTGCTGCATCAGTGACTCCAGAATGTGCAGGTACTTTTGCATCTGATCGAATTGATAGTACGGAAAACCCGTCGCAATCAGACTTTCGCCCAACTGTGTAGCAGGCGACACCGAAATCCGGCTTCCGTTGCAATACGCTCCCCCACCCTGCCAGGCCGAAAAGCATTCATCACGGCTCGGATCATAAACCACGCCAGCAATGGGCGTTTTCCCTTCCGCTAAACCGATGCTGACTGAAAAGACGGGCAGATTATGAATGAAATTAGCCGTACCGTCCAGTGGGTCAATTACCCAGTTAAGAGCAGTTTTGTCAGCTTCCAGTCCGGTTGTGCCTTCTTCGGTAATAAAACCGGCTTCGGGCAGCAGTTTATTCAGCCGTTCGACCAACTGCTTTTCGGTTTCTTTGTCGACGTAGGAAACCAGGTTGTTCAAGCCTTTGTATTCAATGGATTCACGCTGAAACTGGCGTCGTTCCTGAAGCAGAAACGCTCCGGCATCGGTAGCAATGGTACAGATTTCGCGGGTAAGGGCGGCTAAGTCTTGAGGCATTTGTAATACGTTATGGTCTGTTATCAAGGCTGCTCATCAGCAGGAATTTCGTCGGTTTCAGGAATTAAATCGATGCCGTCGTAAATAGCCCCGATACGTAGCTCTGCGTTCAGTCGAGGCAATACGATCACATCTTCCCGATTCTCGTAAATCGTGTTGATCCACTCGTCCGTTTCGTCAATTCGACTGAAAAGCTCGACAGTTGTCGAATATTGATCAACGAGCATGTAATACCAGAGCGACGGCATTTTACGAGAACGCTGCCACTTAAAACCCCGGTCGTGAAGTGCCGTCGATTTGGATAGTACTTCAACTAGTAGACGTGGCTGACGTATGATTACGTTATCTCCTCTCAGATCAAAAGGATGACAGGTAAGAACCAAATCAGGATAAGGCAAATAAATCCCCTGTATAACTTCCACTTTCATATTCTCGGAAAGTACACGGCAGCCTTTGCCTTTTAATTGTGCTTTAAGGATATCCTTAACGCTATCAATCAGCAAATTGTGATTGAGCGTCCCGCCAGCCATTGCGTAGATTTCGCCATTATAAAACTCATGGCGAATCTCACTCTTCTCTTCTAAAGCCAGATATTCTTCTATTGTGTATTGGCGCGATTGTTTCTTCGGGTCAGCCAGCATAAGTGAGATTATTTATAAAGGCCTGAATAACGCTATTTATTTGACCCCGCTGGGATCTGATAGTTATAGGGAAATCAACTGGCTATACCCATCAGATCCCAGCGGGGCCAAATCAGCACATAAATTACCTGTTGATTACTTCATGATCTCGCCTAGTGCGTTGTCGTATAGCTTCTTCGCATCAGAGACGGTCATAACGGACGTTTCATCAACGATGAATTCGCTGGCCGTTACGGTCCCAAGTAGAACGAAAGGCAGGACACTATCGCTCAGATAACCTACTACGTGCTGTTGCTGCTCCGGCGAAATGGAGACTACAACCCGGCTCTGGCTCTCGCCGAACAGAAACGCATCGGTCCGCCAACGGGTATCGGCGTGAATGGCAAAGCCTTTATTGCCCGCCATGGCTGATTCGGCTAACGTAGTGAACAGGCCACCATCTGATACGTCGTGCGCCGACTGAAGCCAGCCGTTGCGGATCATCGTTCGAATGCCTTCCTGCACACGCCATTCCGTCTCAAAATCGAAGCTCGGTGCGCCTGACGCTTTGATACCTTTATACGAATACAAGTATTCCGACGAAGCAATATCATCCTCCGACGGGCCGACCAGATAAATCATGTCGCCTTCGTTCTTGAAGTTGAGCGTTGTCTGGTGATCCGGGCGTTCCATCAAACCCAGCATCCCGATGGTAGGCGTTGGGAACACGGGACCGTCGTCGGAGCTTTGGTTGTAGAAACTGACGTTACCACCTGTTACGGGCGTACTGAACCGGCGGCAAGCTTCGCCCATGCCCTGCACCGCTTCCACAAACTGCCAGTACACTTCCGGTACGTATGGATTGCCGAAGTTCAGGTTGTTGGTTACGGCCAGCGGTTCGCCACCCGAGCAAACGATGTTACGGCAGGCTTCGGCCACGGCAATCATCGCACCCATACGCGGATTGGCGTTAACGTAGCGGCTGTTGCAATCAACGGTGATGACGATGGATTTTTCCGTAGCGGGAATGCCGGGACCTTTCACACGTACTACGGCCGCATCGGAAGGGGCATTGGTGCTGCGGTTGGCGGTCCCGACCATCGAGTCATATTGTTCGTAGACCCACTTGCGCGAACAGATGTTCGGGTGCGACAGCAGGTGTTCGGCTATTTTTTTGATCTCGTCAAACTCAATGTCGTCAACATCGTCAATCTTGAATTTGGCAAATTCCTGAATGTAAGCGGGTTCTTTGTATTCGCGCTGGTACTGGGGCGCACCGCCACCCAGCACCAGATCATAAGCCGGTACGTCGGCAACGAGTTCGCCGTAACGGTAGAAATGCAGCCGTTGAGTATCGGTCACTTCGCCGATCTGCGCGCAGTTCAGATCCCACTTATCGAAAATGCCCTGAATGACGTCTTCCTTTCCTTTCTCGATCACGACCAGCATCCGTTCCTGCGACTCCGACAGCAGAATCTCGAACGGCGCCATGTTGGCCTGGCGCGTTGGTACTTTGTCGAGGTCGATGATCATGCCGTGTTCGCCTTTCGCACTCATTTCCGAAGTCGAGCAGATGATGCCCGCTGCGCCCATGTCCTGAATACCGATCACGTAGCCCGTGGCAATGATTTCGAGCGTGGCTTCGAGCAGCAGTTTCTCCATGAACGGATCACCGACCTGTACGGCAGGCAGTTTATCCGTCGAAGCGGCCGAAATATCTTCCGACGCGAACGTAGCGCCGTGAATCCCATCTTTCCCCGTTGCCGACCCGACTATAAACACCGGATTGCCCACACCATACGAGGTTGCTTTCGCTACGTTGCCGACTTCGACAATACCCGCCGAAAATGCATTCACGAGCGGGTTGGTGTTGTAGCATTCATCGAAATAAATCTCACCACCCACGGTCGGGATGCCGAACGCGTTGCCGTAATCGCCGATGCCTTTCACGACACCCCGTAACAACCGCTTGGTTTTTGCCAGGCTCAGATCACCGAAACGGAGCGAGTTCAGCTGGGCAATGGGACGGGCACCCATCGTGAAAATATCGCGGTTGATCCCACCGACGCCCGTTGCGGCACCCTGGTACGGTTCCAGCGCCGACGGGTGGTTGTGCGACTCGATCTTGAACGAACAGGCCAGCCCGTCGCCAATGTCGACCAGACCGGCGTTTTCTTCCCCGGCTTTGGCGAGCATCCGGTCCGAATCGCGGGGGAGGGTTTTGAGCCAGACGATGGAATTTTTATACGAACAGTGTTCCGACCACATCACCGAGAAGATACTCAATTCGGTGAAATTCGGCTGACGGCCCAAAATCTGATTAATCTTGTCAAATTCGTCGGGGAGCAGGCCCAGCTTGCGGGCGGTTTCAACAGTAGGAAGAGATTCGGTAGCGTCCATGTTATCTAATTGTGAATGAGTGAATGATGGAATGCCTGACTATCAGTTACGTCACCTAGTCAGGCCTTCTTTCCTTCACGCATTCGCTCATTGAATATTGGCAAAACTACAGTTTTTGACCCAAATTGCCCCGACACCCGTTGACAAATCTCAAAACGCTCGTATATTTGCACCCAGAAAGAGAGATGGCAGAGTGGTCGATTGCGGTGGTCTTGAAAACCACTGACTGTAACAGGTCCGGGGGTTCGAATCCCTCTCTCTCTGCAAAATCCCGCCCATCCCGGCGGGATTTTTCGTTTGTAGTGTTTGTAGGGTGACAAAGTGATTAATTGCTACGTCCTATTGTTATCTTTACGAATACGCTCCTAATCAGTTACCACGATGGCAACGACTAAATCAAGGCTCAAGGGGAACAAACCGCTTAAAGTGCAACTAATCAATGCTTCCGGGAAGATCATTGAGGGCATTATTCCATCAGGAAAGCGACCTAAAGAAAACCCGGCATTGGCTATTGCCCGAGAATTGGGCAAACACAAACACTTAAAGCCAACGCCTATTCCTGAATGATTCCCGGCAAGCCAACATTACTTTGCGATACAGGTCTGATGAGCCGTGTTTTCCTGAATAAATCTCCCTTTGTAGAAGCTTATGAATTCGTTACGTGGCACTACCAGGATACCATCAGTACAGCAGTTTATATCGAATTACAACACTGGTTGCTTATTCAGCGAGGGTTGCTGTCCAATCCGATTAGCCGAACTGAATACGAACGTTATCGCCGACGTTTAGATAACACCACTATTCTCAACAGCGACGGTGTAAGCGAAGAAGCCATAAAGATTGCCCGCCGATGGCCCGATACAGGCGTTGGTGATTCCTATACCATTGCTACAGCTTTAGTCTTCGACGTACCAGTTTTTACACTGAATCCAAAGCACTTTGAACGAGTATCTGGCATTACGCTATATAAGCCCGACAACTATCGGGAATTGGTAAAAAGCGTGAATCGATTCTAATCAGACATGCTAAAAACTATTGAAACTGAGGTCGAGTACGATAGTGCCCTGGAGCGCGTCCATACACTCATACAGATGGATTTAGAAGACAACTCGCCCGAATCCGATGAATTAGAAGCTCTTGCTCTACTTCTTCAGAATTATGAAAGCATACACTATCCAATTGCTTAGCCCAAAAAAATTTAAATTACTACGTTAAATCTGAAGAAATCAATAAAGGGGTGGGGGCTGGCATATTCTCGTAATAGTATAGTCCTCTCATCTTGACTGATGAATTATCTAATTAGACAGGTTGCCGTTATATTGATAAACACAGCCATCAATTCCCAAATAATGCGACCTTCATTTGTGTATATAAGGTCTCTAATAGTTCTGAAATGTTTAATATATCACTATTGAGACATAAATAGTCAAGCTAAAATAACATAAGAAGCCGATAAATAAATCTGTATATGAATGGAATGATTTATTTAAATTTTTAAATAAATTATAATAAATTTGAAAGTTAATGCGTTTGAACGCCAGTGCTATATGGCTGATAATCAAATATATAAAAAGTTTGTTTTATTTGAATCATACGCGTCTTGTAAAATATTTAATACATTGGTTGTCACCTATTTTCGATAATGTTTGATCTATATAAAGGTTCTGAGTGGAATAAATGGGATTTACATATTCATACACCATTATCAATTGAGCAGCATTATGGAGGAGATAACGACAGTTCTTGGAGTAAATTTGTCAAAGACCTTGAAGCATTAGATTCTAGCTTTAAGGTCTTAGGAATCAACGACTATTTTACAATTAATGGATATAAAAAGCTACTAGATTTACAACACAATAATGGAATACTTCCAGGAAGGGTGTTACTCCCTGTAATAGAACTCAGAATAAGATCTTTTGCTAATTTGAACAGTGGAGATCCTTGGAAGAGAGTCAATGTTCACATTATTTTTAATAATAAGGACACAGATTCTATTGAGACCCAGTTTCTCAATTTATTACCTTTTGAATTTGACGGTTTCAAAAGAACTGGCTTGAGTGAAACAACTATTACAAACTTTGGCCAGTTTATAATTAATAAAACACCGTCTATCAAACAAAATAATTTGTCACCTTTGAAACAAGGGTTTAATAATATTAACTTTGATTTCAGGGAAATTTGTAGAATACTTGAAGAAAGCGAATTAGAATACTTTATTGCAGTTGGTAAAACGGAGTGGGAAACTCTGAAATGGGACGGATCAGCGGCAGAGAAGTTAGAAATAATAAAAAGAAGCGATTTTCTATTTACTTCCTCGATAGATGAAAAAGCTTATGAAAAAAGTAGGGAAAGACTATGTGAACAATTACTTTATAGCAATATTCCTCCACTATTAGACTGTAGTGATGCACATGCATTCTCAAATAGTTTAGACTCAAATAATTTACCTATAAAAGATAGGATTGGCAATTGTTTCTCTTGGATAAAGGCAGACTGCACATTTGAAGGTTTAAAGCAAATATGTTTTGAATCGGATTCTAGACTTTCTATTTCAAATTATAAACCAGTTAGTCCAGTTCGTAAGATTAACAGCTTAAAACTGAATTTTCCTAATAATACTAAAATAGCAAAAAAAGGTATAAAAATTAAAGGTAAAGAAAGTCTATTCTGCTTTAGAAATAATACTGATATCGCTTTTAGCCCATATTTTACCTGTTTAATTGGTGGTCGAGGAACTGGTAAAAGCACTATACTTAGTCTTATAGCTGCCAAACTAGGTTCCAACTCTCCGTTTATCGAAAATAGTGTACTGCTACAGGATAACAAACAAATTGAATTAGATAAATATGTCAGTATTGATACGAGCAGCAATGATATAGAGTTTGTAAGTCAAAATCAGATTGAAAGCTTTGCGGAAAGTAATGATTTAACAGAAGCAATATATAGTAGATTAATTCAGATTTCAGACTACAATGAATTTGAAGTTTTAGAAAATGATTTCGCTGTCTTCTATAAAAGAATCGATCAACAGATACATGATATTAACTTAAGATTTTCGCAATTACAAGATCTTAATAAACTTCGCAAGGAACACGAAGATTGTAAAAGAATTATAAGTTCTTATGATAGCCCTGATTATAAAAATATTACACAAGAGATCCGTGAATACTCGGAACAGATTCAGAACATCCTAAATAGCAGAGATAAATATACGAAACTTGTTTTATTTTTAAAAGATTCAATAAATAGGTTTTCAGTTAACAATAACATCATCAATCAATACGACACTGAGACTGCAAGAATATTAATCGGAGTAGAATATCTATTAAATGAAGAAATAAAATTTGATTCAGATTTATCTAATGAAGAAGTTTTAAATCGACAGTTATTAAGTAAAAAGAAAGAATTAGACTCTTATTTAAAGCTTCAGGGCGTTTCTGAAGCTGATATAAGCGATTATGAAAGATCTGTTACTAATCTACCAGTTATCGAAGCTAAAATAAAAAATTTAATAAAAAGCGGCAAAGAAACAGCAGTGCGTATTAGCGAGTTTAAGGAGAATTTATCAAGTTATGGATTTGAAAAGAGAAAGATTTTTGAAGAAAAAATTATTAATTCATTGAATCCTATGAACGAACAATTAAAAAGTTCTGATTCTAATGTTGCTGATATAAAATTTACCTATGAGTTTGATGAAGAACAAGCAAGAAATTATCTCTTGGACGAGTTTGAGCTTCACTTCAAAGATTATAAACCAAGTCAACATTCTACAAAAACTGATGCCGTAAGAGAATACTTATTATGTATAGATCCTTTAGATGTGGATAATTATGAAGATTACATGAGCGCCTTAGAAGAAAAAGGTACTTCAATAAATGCAAAAACTTTATTGAAAGCTTTGTTTGAAAAGAAAGAAAATTTTGAAATATATAAATTATTAATTAAAAGAGTATATTCTGATGTAAAGCAACACAAAAAAATTATTGGATACTATGGTGGGAAAGAATTAGAAAACTGCTCTTTTGGTCAACGATGTACAGCTGTTATCGTCGCTCTTTTAATGTTCGGCAACAAACCTCTGTTAATTGATGAGCCAGAAGCTCACCTTGATAGTAAATTGGTGGCTGAATATCTTGTCAATTTAATTAAAAAGCGTAAACATGAACGGCAAATTATTTTCGCAACCCACAACGCAAACTTTGTTGTAAACGGAGATGCTGAACTGATTCATATTCTTGAAGTTTTAGAAGATAATACGACCTCTATTACTTCTATATCAATTGAAAATTTAATTCATAGAGATAAATTATTAACCTTAGAAGGAGGTAGAACCGCATTTGAAATAAGGGATAAAAAACTTATAAGAAAATAATCTCTTATTCATTTTCAAGAGAAATTCCAACTTTTTTTTATAAAAAACTCAAACGATTCTTCGTATAATTTAATGTATATCTTTCGGTTGATTCATTGATAATTGAAATTACACGATAGCCAATTAGTCAACCGGAACTGTCTCTATCTTGCCTGCTTTCTGGTAAATCAGCATGATTTTTTCGCCTTTCTCTTTGGTTAACGTATCGCCGATGTGGATGCTTTGTCCATACTGGTTATCGATTGGAAAAGTAGTCGTTTCTTTGGTATCTAGATCGGTATACGTTACGTCAATTTTTGGTTCATCACCTGCCTTAGCTGGTGCGATACGTAGTACGATGGCGTTCAGCTTTTTATTGATGATTGGGCTGGACTGATTTTCGGTTGTTGGGTCTGTGTCTTCGCCCATGTATTCCTGATAGATGTAGATCATCAGGGCGGCTGCGAGCAGGAATCCACCCGCGAGTAGGTATGTCAGTATTCGCTTCATTGTCAGTTACTCAAAAAGCTCAGTGTGGTACGTTTCCTGCGCATGTTTATCAATAACGGCGAACATTACGTTTCTGGCTTTGTCAAGGTCTAATCCGTACTGAACGGATAAACCCTTTGCTACGGAATTGACCAGCAGACCGATTGCATCCCAGCTTTTGTTCGTAGCCAACGCCTTCTCGGTTACCAGTTCATCATACGTAACAAAATCAAAGTTGGTCTGGGTTTCCGGCGGTTCCTGTTCCCAATGGTCCGCTTCTTCTGCTAACAGATGCTCCGCATACCATAGCTTGGCCAGACTGGCAAATTCGCTCCGGAAGCTGGGGTTTGCATAAATTTTCTCCACCAACGCCTGATGGCTTGTCAGCAACTCCCGGACGAACGCATGGTCCGATAAATCCTGATACGTCCAATCGGCCGGGTCAGTTTTTTCAAACACAAAGCGCCGATAGTAGCCCGTTTTGTATAGATGCAGGAGCACCGTGTACGCTTTGTCGAGCGAGCCGCCCGGCGGATTGGCCGTATAAGGTATGCACACCACATTCGTTGAGCCAGTCGCTAACTGATGGAGGTTCAGATACTCGTAGAGCGCATCCGACGTATCTAACCCGCAATCGGCCAGCGCCTGTTCAATATCGGCTTCCTCAAATTCATACTCACGTACCCGACAATAAAAGTGAACAAACCGTTTCCGTTGTTTTCCCGAATCGAGCTGGCGAAAGCGATCCTGTAGATCGGCAATCGGCCGAACGCCCTGCGCAAATTGATACAGCGTTATTTCGTTCTCTAAACGCATGGCTGTTGTTGTCTGATTTGCCTCACAAAAAAATCACCCCCAATTTACACCTCTGTTTTGTACTTAACCAGATTGATCGGGGGCAACGGTTGGCTGTTGCAAAGTTTACAGAAAATTATCTCACATATATACGCTAGTACGTAGCGTAGTGTACGTCTGCTTCAAATAGCGGTGGTTGCGTACCTACGGCACGCTAGTTCTGCCCACGACTACTTTTGCTACAAACATTACGTACCTACGGCACTTTATTAAATAATACCATGGCCAATCATAAATTCCTGTTACGTTACTGACAATTGATTAATCTGTCATTCCCAAAATAACTCTTCATTTTTGCCAGATCTGTCTGAACGTAACGAAAGTCTTGTTTAAGAAGCAGATAGTTCTGATCTTTCGACAGTTAACTATATTTCTTCTGAACGTAGAAACGAGTATTCGTATGAAAGCGGGACTAATCTACAACTCAAGACGACCTTCTGTCTACTACAAACTCAAACGGCAGGTGGTTCTAGCGTTTGCGGCAGAGCTTAAGCAGGCGCCAGGCTGGAAACGGAATTGGGTTCGCTGGAAACGAAGCCTTGCGCTCGACATACGCTATAACCAGCTTCTATTTTCCCGAAACGAAAAATCCGTTACGTTTACCATAAACTCACTTATACAACGCTAAAGCTATGCGCCATACTGACCTATTTGCACAACTAAAAAGCCTGGGTACTCAAGTAAGTAGCTTCCTGAGCGATGTGATCCGGGGGAAGATTAAAATCGACGTTGCCTGAGTCAGAGGCTTACCACTCTACTCCCCAAAAAAGACCTACGTTGTACGTATCCCGTAGATGGCGTTCTATAACGGCCAGCGCAACGCGTTTTGCATCGTCGGACGCTAACCCGTAACGTACCGCGAGCGCTTTTTCCATCGAATGAAGCAGTACTCTAATCCCGTGGATAGTCTTGTCATTAACGACTTTGATTGATTCCGAAATCATCTCATCATAACTCAGAAAATGAAAATGGGTCTGGCGCTCAGGCGCTGGGTCAGGTTTCTTTTGCCTGGTCTGTAACGACGTACCGTGTTCATGCCACAGTTTGGCGATGCTGGTAAATTCACTCCGAAAGCTGGGGGCTGCATAGACCTCGTTAATCAATGCCTGCTGTCTGGTGCGTATGTCCTGTACGACGTCAGGGTTCGATAAATCCCAGTATCGCCAGTTCGCCGGATTACCCAACGTAAAGCGCCGTTGGTAGGCCGTTTTGAACAGATTCAGCAGCAACGTATAGCTCTGATTGAACTTGCCCTCGATTAAACGCGTGATCCGTCGTGAACCCAGCTTCGACCGGTAAGCTTTCAAAACTTCCTCAGAAATATCGGTATCAGTCAATAAACTGTTCGCAATCACCTGATCCAGATCGGCGTCTATGGGTTTCAGTTGCCATACCAGCCCGTCCAGCTCCATAAATCGCGTCCTTTTTTTATTCTCGTCTACTTGAGTGAAGCGGCTCAATAGATCACCCTCGGAATAAACTCCATGCGCGAACTGGTGGATCGCTATTTCGTCTTCTAAGTCCATTTTGCCGTCAATAAAGATTAGGGGTGTGTCCAGTGAGGTTGACATTTCAGGAACGATTGGGCTACTAACCAAATGGATAGTGTTTACCTACCGATTACTGATTTTGGGGTTGCCACGAAACGCAATTCGTCGTCGTGGATGTTTTTTTGATAAACCCATAGTGTATGGAATGCTTGATTTCGCCCTGACAGTCAGCCGCCACGTCGACAATTAACCGTTGATAAGTAGCGACTAAAAACTATCCGGTACAGTAAATTTAGTTGAGGCAATCATTCTGATTGTCAAATCAGAATGATTGCCATCTAAGGATTTTTGAGGTGTCTTTCAGTGCGTAGATCGTCCACTCAAAACTTAGGGGCGTTTTCCCGTACTCATCAGCCGTCAATTGTGAGCCATTGCCCGTGTAACAATTGGAGTTTACTGTAACCTGATGAGGCAAAGAACAAAGGTCCGTTTCGCGGGTCTGGCAAGCGTTAACAGCGAGTAGCCCTGCCAGTAAGCTGTACGCAGAAACGATGGAAGCCTTCATAACGTAGCGGTTTTAGAACATCTGAATAACAAGAGTACCTACGTAAAGTTATTAAAATGTATTATTATATTGGTATAGTTCTATTGTTCACAAGTAACTACCCGTAGGTTAGGAAAGGATTGCTTTATCAAACGCACTATAGTTTGTCTGGCAACTGAGATCCTCTATCGCTTATCCGAAAGTCCCTCACCGGTACGCTGCTTTTGCTGGTCAGCATACACGTTGTTGAAAAGTTCGATGATATAGTTCACACAATCGATGGTTAAGGCCGCTCGCGTCAACGATGGTGATACGTAATATGTACGTTTTAGGACAGGATAAACTGAGTTTGGACTACTGTTTCGGATGTGAATCGCCTGCTGAATAATGTCCTGATAGCGAGGAGGTACTACGTCTAAACAGAATGCACCGGCTTTCGTTTTCGAGGCAATTTCCCCCGTTTGCAAGGTGTAGAACTGCCGCGCTACGCCCAGAACGGCCCATTCCGTCAAGAGCGGAATCAGGATCAGTAACGCCCGGCGATTCGTGCAGGAAGCGTGTTTATCGATCCATCGCTGCCAATACGAATTGATGTTCTCATGCATGAAATCTTTTACCTGTTGCAGGGGCATGTCAATCGCCAGCTCATTCGTTGGTAGGCCCAGTACGGTACGGGCCGTTGTCTTTAATTCATACAAGGCAATTGGCCCCATTTCGAATGGACCACGCTTAAGGTTTCCCTCCAGTAAATTGAGCACTTCGCCCGTCGGCAAACGACTGGCCTGCAAATTCTCGGCTGTCAGATAAGCGCCATTGAACAACGGTTTGCCGTGCTGTTGCTGAATGGTACGGTGGAGCTTGTCTATCTGTGCAATCATCTCATTGGTCGGAAACTCTTTGCAGAGGACTACAAAATCGATGTCGCTTTTATGCGGATGAAAATCATCCAAAGCAATGGACCCCGTTACGTATATTCCGTCAATCCAGTCCGGAGCTATAGCCTTAAGCCCCGCTTCCAGTTCAGCCAGTAGTTTGTCAGCCGGTTGAGGAATCGGAGGCATGGTTTCGTTAACTCGAGTCGATTTCATGGCCAGCAATCAGTAAGTTTTGTTACGTTCTATCGGACGTTTCACTAGTCCATAAAGTTACCAGCACGACCAGGTAAGGCGGCAAACGAACCAACTATACCCTCAAAGGAACCCGTTAGAAGTTCCGACAAAAAAAGAAGGCCGTGCACTACTAGTTTTGCTACGTAATACCTACACCATAAACAGCAACTACACCAATGAATCAAAAAACATCAGCTGCCTTTGTCGGCGCTTCCTGGTTCGCCCTCGGAACAGGCATGTTCGGGTATCTAATCGGGCTTTGGCGCTCCGGCATGCTTTTAAATGAAAAAGGATTTTATTTTACCGTCCTCATGTTCGGTCTCTTCGCCGTGGTATCGGTCCAGAAAAGTGTCAGAGACCGGCTAGAGGGTTTGCCCGTAACGGACATTTATTACGGCATTAGCTGGTTCTCCACCATCTTATCCATTACGTTATTAACCATTGGCCTCTGGAACGCAACCCTATTGCCCAGTGAAAAAGGATTTTACGCGTTCGCGTTTCTCTTAGCTTTATTCGGCGCCATCGCTGTTCAGAAAAACACCCGCGATAATCAGGAAGTAAGAAAGACCGTATGATTTATAAAATAGGGATCGTTATATAAAAAACCCTGCCCTTATTCGGCAGGGTTTTTCATGTCCAGGCGAGCCGCCTAATCTCACTAACTAATTCGTGCCTTAACAAGTAACTTCGTCCAGGGGTATATTTGACGCAAAATACGGCCTTAAGCTCGTAGGTTAGGTATGCTCAACATAGAACTGGATTCACGATTACGATGGCTGCTGCTAGTTGCCTTACTTGTTCAGCTTGTTTTTTGCATCACCCAGGTAGGCTTCTTACATCCCGACCAGCACTTTCAGTTAATTGAGTTTTCTTCCTGGCAACTGGGAGAACCTTCTGGAGCCACGCATGTCTGGGAATTAAACAGCCACATTCGGCCTACGTTACAGGTCTATTTATTTTCGGCATTTACTGAGGTGTGTCGCTTCTGCCATGTGGATGATGCTTATACTCAATTAATCGTTCTTCGCTTACTCTTCGGGCTGCTGGGATTTACCTTATTCAACGCACTTGGCATTTACTATTTTAAAACCGATAAACGACTGCTGTTTTTAGTACTACTACTCATTAATTTTTCCTGGACACTGCCTTACGTACGGACGTTATTCAGTTCTGAAATAGCCTCGTCAATCGTTTTTTTTGGTGCTATCTGGCTGTACGAGCTGAAAAAAGAAAAGTTTCTGTATGTTGCATTAACCGGTTTTCTATTTAGCCTGGCCTTTTATTTCCGCTTCCAAATAGCCTTTGGCCTGGTTGGTT
Organism: Spirosoma validum; assembly: GCF_014699035.1. GTDB lineage: Bacteria > Bacteroidota > Bacteroidia > Cytophagales > Spirosomataceae > Spirosoma > Spirosoma validum. The sequence goes on along the minus strand of NZ_JACXAA010000009.1, from coordinate 192,463 downwards.
TCGGCTTATGGCTGCTCTTTATTGACCGTAAATACAATACGCTTTTTCCTTTGGCGGTTGGCTTTTTCATGGGCATGGGACTCAATTTATTTTTGGATTTCCATTTTTACCACCAGTTGGTTTTTACCCCATACGATTATTACCGGGTCAACATTACTGAAGGCAAAGCAGCGGAATTTGGCACCTCCAGTTTTATGAACTATGTGCTTCTGCTAGCCCTGGTCATTGGAACGCCCCCTCTTAGCCTTTTTCTTTTTTATTACAGCCTAAAAGGGGCTCTCAACCAATACAAACAGCCACTGGTATTTGCCGTCGTGTTTTTTATTATTGGCCACTGCCTTGTCGGGCATAAAGAAGAGCGGTTTATGTTTCCGGTGTTGAATGTCTTACCGATTCTAGCAGGCTGGGGCTTACCCGCATTCCTTATTTATTATCGACAGGCGAAAAAAGGTATTCGCAATTTTCTGAACGGAATTCTTTATTTCAGTCTGTTACTCACCGTAATCGTGCTGGTTTTACTCCCCTTTAATCCGTATTCGCAAACCGTTGAGTTTTCCCGAAAGCTGACCAATACCTTTCAGCAATCACCGTCGACGATTTATTGTTTGTCCCGTACACCGTTTGAAACGCAAAGCGGTCTTCCACTAACGTTTTACCGCAGAAATGCTCCAGCTATCGATCTCACTAAAATTCATAACGCTGATTCGACCCGGTATTTCCCCAAAAATGCCTGGCTGGCTACTACGTATAACGACGCCAAAGATAATCTACCGCTATTAGACAGTCTGGGCTTTAAGCCTCAGTTCTATTCCTCTGCTACGTTGTGGACTGTCAATGAGTTTTTACATTCAAAAAAAGTAAATACCATTGAAGATATCTGGGTGCTGTATCGTAAAGAGAAATGATTAGTTGCAGTGCTTATGGGCACCAGATTTTCTATACAATTTAAATGCAATCGTATACATTTGCCTTTAAATTGTTTCGTTGCGAAACGACCCATATCTTAGCCATTGGTTAATGAATCGAAAAGAATTACAGAAAATGATTGCGCTGCACGAAAGCCGCGCACAATGGGCCAGAAGTAGAATCGCGAACCATAATCATGAATTCTTTGAGGATGATTTAGATCAGTGGTTAGACGAACTAAGCAAAGAGTTGAAAATTCTGGAATGGCTTCGTGGTCAGGAGCCAGATGACGAATAACTAAGCAGGCTATCCTAGACAATCAGACAATGGAAACTAAAATGAGCATTATACCTGTCCTGCAGGCGATTGCAGCGATGACGAGCAATACAGAAATTGATAAGGCCGCCCTTCTACGCGATGAAGCTTTAGCCGGGGCCAACGACATACAGAAAGACCAGATTCTTCGGGCATGGCGTCAACGTAACGAAGAACTTCTTAATGAGTTTCGCCGGCAAGGTGACGAGAGTTTAACGTTACTGACCCAAAATGGATTTGTGGTTGACACAGCTCAGTGGCTCACAATTAAGCGGTATGCCGAGAAATATAACGTCTCAACGCAGGTCGTTACAAACTGGATTAGCCGGGGTACGATTCCCACTGATAGCACAATGATACTGGCTGAACTCAATAACATTCGGCTAGTCAAAGACCAGCCTTACCGGTAAATGTTAAATATCTATAAAACAGCCTGTTGCTTAACAAATCTTAACACATAGCCTAACCTGGGCAAGCAGCTGCGCTACGTAGTTTTGACGCGTTCTTACACAAACTGTATATCGCTAAAATCTACAATCGTATGCTTTCCTTCAAACGCCTGAATCGGCTCGCGGGCTGGCTTGTATTCGCCATTGCGCTCGTTACGTATACGTTGACCGTTGAACGCACGGCCAGCTTCTGGGACTGTGGTGAATTCATCGCTTCGTCCTTCAAACTACAGATTCCGCACCCACCCGGAGCCCCGTTGTTTTTATTGATTGGCCGGATTTTCTCCATGCTGTCGCTGGGCGATTTGACGCGCGTTGCGTACTGGATCAACATGGGTTCGGTGCTGGCCAGCGCTTTCACTATTCTGTTTCTGTTCTGGACCATCAGTCTGCTGGCACAGAAACTGCTATCAAAAGAAGAGAGCGACTACACCGCAACGGACGCCTGGCTGATCGTGGGCACCAGCGCCGTTGGTGCCCTGGCGTATACCTTCTCCGATACGTTCTGGTTCTCAGCCGTGGAAGCCGAAGTGTACGGCATGTCGTCATTCTTTACGGCGATTGTGGTATGGGCGGCTTTCAAATGGGAACGGATTGAAGACGAAGCAGCCGCGAACCGATGGCTTATTTTTGTTGCGTATCTGATCGGCCTATCCATTGGCGTTCACCTGCTGAATCTGGTGATCATTCCGGCACTGGCGCTCATCTATTACTTCCATAAATTCCCCAAACCAACGTTCTGGGGTGGTGTTCTGGCGATGGGTATCGGGTTGGTTATTCTGGGAATTATCAACGCATCGATTCCCGGTTTGCCTACGCTAGCCTTTGCCATTGAGCGGTTCTTTGTCAATACGTTGGGGTTTCCTTTCAACTCCGGCACCATTTTCTTTGCCATAGTTTTGGTGGGTGCTCTGGCATATGGCATCTACTGGTCGATACGTCGGCAGCGGGTCGTCATGAATACGTCGCTGCTCGCGGGGGCGTTTTTACTGATCGGCTATGCTTCCTATATGCAGGTGATGGTGCGGGCGGGTTTCAATCCACCCATCAATGAAAACGACCCCAGCGACGTCAATACGTTTCGCGCGTATCAGGCCCGTGAACAGTACGAAAGTCGCTCCTTGCTGTATGGCCCGGTATTTACGTCTCATCCTATTGATCAGAAACGGGGGGCACCGATCTGGAAACGCGACAAGGATAAATACGTCATCCTCGACTATTACCCCGAATACATTTACGCGCCCGGCGATGAAATGCTGTTTCCCCGCGTTTACAGCAGTCGGCTCAATCATCCCCAACTGTACCGGCAGATGCTTGGACTGGCAGAAGGTCAGAAACCGACGATGGGCGACAATCTGAAATTTCTGTTTACGTATCAGTTAAGCCACATGTGGTGGCGCCACCTGATGTGGAATTTTGCCGGACGCGAAAGTGACGAAGAGGGCGCGGGTTATCTACTGCCGTGGTCGTCGAATCAAAACGTACCGGATCTACTGAAAGCCAACAAAGCCCGCGACAACTTTTACATGCTGCCTTTTGCGCTGGCCCTGTTCGGAATCGTATTCCAGTACAAACGCCGTCGGCACGATTTTCTGGTCGTCGGGATGTTGTTTCTGCTGACGGGGATTGCGTTACAAATCTTCCTCAACTCCCCTCCTTCCGAACCGCGCGAACGCGATTACATCTACGTCGGCTCATTCTATTTCTTTGCGATCTGGCTGGGTTTGGGCGTCATGGCCGTAGCCGATTTCCTGCGATCGTTTCTGACCAGATTTAAATCCGCTACGTTCCGCAACGAGTTCGTGCTGGGTATGTGTTTGCTGGTACCCGCCCTGATGTGCGTGAAAAGCTGGGACAACCATAACCGGAATCACCGGTTTCACTCGGTCGATTTCGCCAAGAATATGCTCAATTCATGCGCTAAAAATGCCATCCTGTTTACCGAAGGCGACAATGATACGTTTCCGCTCTGGTACGTGCAGGAGGTGGAAGGCTTCCGGCGTGATGTACGGGTCTGTAACCTGAGTCTCCTCGGTACGGAGTGGTACATTCAGCAGATGAAGCGAAAGACGTATGAGTCGGATGCGGTGCCGATGTCGCTGGAGTTCGATCAGTTCAATAAAGGTAAGAACGACATTATTCCCTTTTACGAGGTGGAAGGCGTGAAAAACGGGATCGATCTGAAACAGTACATTGGGCTGGTTAAGAACAACAATCCAGCCATTCAGGTCCCGCTAACCACGGGCGAGATGACCAATATTCTGCCTTCGTCGGTGTTGTTCCTGCCCATTGATAAGCACGCCATCGATCAGGCCAGGTTTGTTCCGGCTCCGCTACGTCCCTTCGTGAAAGATACCTTGCAATGGACCCTCGGCAAGAAAGATCTGTTCAAGCCCGATCTGATTATGCTCGACATGATTGCCACCAACAATTGGAAGCGCCCGCTTTATTTTTCCAGTACGTTAGCCACGGAGCATTACCTGAACCTGAAGAATTACATGCAACTGGAGGGGTATGCGTACCGGTTGATGCCGGTAGCCGTACCAGGTGCCACCGACGGATACGTGAATTCGGAGATTATGTACGATACCCTGATGCACAAAACCCAATGGCGCGAGTTCGACAATCCGGATGTATATTATGACGATACGTACAAAGGTCCACCCGTTATCTCGGCCCGGCTGGCGTTTCTGCGTTTGGCTGATCAATTAATCCGGGAGGAGAAAACCGCCAAAGCCCGTGAGGTACTCGATTATTCGCTGAAAGTCATGCCTGACAAGAGCCTTCCGTACGACCAGATCTCATCCAACTACGTATCACTGCTGTTCGCGCTGAACGATACAAAGAAAGCGCTTACCATAGCCGACACAATGGCGACCCGCGCCGACCAAAACCTGACTTATGCGAAAAGCCAACAGGGGCAGTTTAGCAATCCCAACACGGATTTGTACATATTACAAACGATTGTCGAGGCCTGCAAACGGGCCAATCAACCGGTCGCAGCCAAGTACGACGCCATTTTTCAGAAGCACCTGAGTGTGTTCGGTTGATCGTAAACGGAGACTGTTTTCCAATTCTACGGCCACGATACCGTCGTTAAGCTAAAAAAACTGTCCGGATAAACTTAATTAACCGTACCCGCAATCCAGTAACTCCCTGACTGGATTGCGGGTACGACAAAAAGACGCTTAGTTCGTAGCCGATATATCCGCTTCGGCCACTTCAGTGAGCGGATACCGGAAAATAGCGGCAACGGTAGCTTGAGTGGCTGGCATCGTTTCATCGTCCACCAGATATACTTTACCACCATACTCGATGGTCTTTCTGGCGGCCTCGTTGATAAGCGAGTAATTGTCGGGAGTCGGTGACTCGTCCATGTTCAGGGCAAAGGCATCAGCGTCATACGTACCCCATAGGTCCTCGCCCGGCTGCACGAACAACGTATCGACTCCGCCACTTAACGCCGTCAGGATAACGGTTTCGGTATCGCTGCTTCCCTGCCCTCTGGCCGAAAAAAGACCATATTCTTCTTTACGTTCCAGCCGCTTCTGCATAAAATAAGGTTCCATGACCTCCCAGGCTTCTGCCGAAAGTGTAAGCATGTCGCCAGACGAATAGCTGCCCGTCAGATAGGGCTCTGCGATATAGGCATACGTACTGGCTTCTTTGTAAATCGGAATGACGTACTCGACTCCCGCCAGCAACAGCGGTAAAGGATTTCGATTCAGTAAGGCCTCAACATCCGCGCTCAGGCGGTGGAAGTAGTGTAGAATCGCTACTTTACGCTGTTCATCCGAACCACTTCCCTGCCCATGGAACATTGCCCCGGCTTCGCCTACACCGCTTCGGTGCTGTAAGGCTTTCTGATTGTCGGCGTCTTCAATCTCCTCGGTGTAGGATATAGCGGCATCGTCCGGCAATTCAATTACCTGAATCGTTGAGCGCGTAACCTCAAACAGGGCGACCTCTTTCAGGTTCAGGGCCAGCAGGTAAAAATGACCATCGTCGTTCAGCTCCGGAATGAGCGGCAACAGGTAAGGTTGCGTACCTACCCAACAAACAGGTGATTCGACCGGGAGCGGCAATTTAGTGGCTTCTCCTTCGCCATCGAAGATGAAGTAAGCCAGCATATCGGATGAATTCTTCCAGAAATTCTGGTCGTCAAGCAATCGAAAGCCTTCCGCCAGAAATGCCTCAGCTGCATCGGCCGACAGGCCATACTGATCGGTGAGCTGTGTACGGGCTTCGGTTAGGGCATTTCTGAAATTGATTTTATTGGCCTTGTACCCATCCGTAGACTGACGGTCGGTAGGCGTATAGATTGATACACACAGGTTGGCCCGCTTTTGGGCTAGTTCGTTAAATTGATTATTATCAAAAAAGAGTCACGTTCAGTTGATTTGGTAAAAAGATAAAGAACACCCGATTTGCCTGGCATAAGAAGTAACCTGTAGAGGCTCTGTAGAATGGGTCAGAAGCCAGACTTATCGGTAGCAAATCCCGTTAGTCAACGAATTGCCGACGTAATTTTTCGCCAGCGTTGCGCAAGCTGCTCGCCCAGGATGCCGAACGAGCTTCGGCAAAAAGATCGTTTCCCGGTACGCCCAGCCGCCAGCGCACCATTTTATTGGTTTCGGGATTGGTACCGTCTTCACTGAAATAAAAATCAGCGGCTACGACATCTTTCCGAAAGCGTAATACCCGATTTAGTTCGTTTTTAACCTGCTCTACGAGTTCAGGCGTTTCACTAAACCCAATGGTTTGCAGGTCAATTTTGATTGAATTAACTAAGTGCTGCATAGAGAATTTGACGTTAAATTTTTTAATCTATTTTTAATCTAACCCGCTAAATCAGTTAATTGTTGCCTTTTCGTTAACGATGACCGGCCCAGAAATGACGGTAAATGCCACTTGGCACATCAAGTGAGGAGGGCAATTACAGGCACCTAATTCATTAAATTACTCGCTGAGACTAGTAGGTAATCGCATAAAATCTGCTTAGTCAGGAAAGTGCATCACGAACCCATACTGCCTTGAAACAACGTATTATCCGGAGCGTATTTATGAAAGCGATTGTCCAGAAATTTATTGTCGCTGCTTGCTTGTTAGTATCTCATAGTCTGGCGTTTGCCCAAAGTTCAGCCGTCTGGAACGGAAAGAAATGTGCCGTCGCGCTAACGTATGACGACGCCTTACAGGTACATCTGGACAACGTAGTACCTGTTCTGGATTCGCTGGGCTTGAAGGGTACGTTCTATTTGTCGGGTTATTTTCCCGGTTTTATCAACAACCTGAATCGGTGGAAAGCCATCAGTGCCAACGGTCATGAATTAGCGAACCACACCCTGTTCCATCCGTGTGCGGGCGACCGACCCGGCCGGGAGTGGGTAAACCCGGTTTATGACCTTAGCAAGTATTCCGTTCAGCGCATGACGGACGAGATCAAAATGACCAATACGTTGCTTAAGACGCTTGATGGCAAAGGTTTGCGAACGTTCGCTTATCCTTGTGGCGATACGAAAATCGGTGGTGTTGACTATTACCAAACCGTTGCGAGCGATTTTGTAGCCGCCCGGGGAACGACGAGCGAAATGAAGCGGATTACCGAAATCAACTTCGCCGACATCGGTTCCTACGCCATAAACGGACAGTCGGGGGATCAATTGATCGAATTAGTCAAGAAGGCGCGGGAGACAAACTCCGTACTCGTCTTTCTTTTTCACGGCGTCGGCGGTGGGCATTCGCTGAACGTAGCGCTGGCTGAGCACAATAAGCTGTTACGTTATCTGAAACAAAACATAGCCGACATCTGGATAGCGCCGTTTATCGACATCGCTCAGTACGCGAAAGGCCATCAATCGAAATAGAACTGAGAGATTCGATGAAAAATAAGCCCCTGCTTTTGCTCTTCCTCGTAGTTGGATTGACAGTCGACAGCCTGGCCCAGAGCGTATTTATTCAGCAAACCCAACCCTCTCGACAAAGCGCTTACGCAGCCCAACAGCTTGCCAGTGCGCTTACAGCTAAACGATACGTACTGAGGAGCAAAAGCCAGTCCGTTGACTATACCATACGACTGGAACAGCCGAATAGCCAGTTAGGCCCCGAAGCGTATGCCGTTGACAAACAGAATAAGCAGATTACGATTACGGGGGGCGATGGGCGCGGACTAATTTACGGTAGCCTGTCGGTAGTCGAGGACATCCAGAATGGCGTTGCTCTCGCCCAGCTAAAATCCCGTCGGGAACAGCCGCACCTCCCCTTCCGCGCCATTAAATTTGATCTGCCCTGGGATACGTATCGCCACAGTGATGCGCTTGATCTGCACTACGACACCTGCCGGGATACGCTCTACTGGAAAGCGTTTCTGGATATGATGGTAGCGAATCGTTTCAATGCGCTGAGTCTGTGGAATCTGCACCCGTATACGTTTATGATCCGACCCACCAACTTTCCGGCCGCTACGCCTTTCAATGATCAGCAACTGGCGGAGTGGCAGAGCCTGTTCCGGGCAATTTTTCGGATGGCAAACGAACGGGCCATTGATACGTATCTGATTCCGTTTAATATTTTCACCAGTCCGGAATTCTCGAAAGCGTATAACGTGAATCCGAAACTGAACAACTTGGATCATCACCATTTTATCGACGGCGATACGTCCGAGATTGTCAAACGCTACACACGCGAGTGCGTGACGCAGGTGCTTCAGGAGTACCCCGAATTGACCGGATTTGGCCTGACGCTGGGCGAAGCGATGGGCGGCATGACCCCGCAGCAACGCGAAAACTGGATGAAGGCAACGATCATCGACGGGATGCGACTAGCTGGACGAAAAACCAAACTCGTGCATCGGATTCCCTTTTCCAGTACGACGGGTTCGTTGGGCGTTACCAGCATCGACACCGAAAAATTAACCCGCAAATCCATTGAGAGTGAAGCCGCGCTGCCGTTTATCGAGGGGCCGATCTGGGCGGATTTAAAATACAACTGGTCGCACGCACACTCCACACCAACGCTCGTGAAAGTACACGGCGGAAAGCTGTTCGATACGTATTTCAAACCCGATCCGACAACGTATAAAATTACCTGGACGGTCCGCAATGAAGATTTCTTCTGCCTGCGCTGGGGCGTACCCGACTTTGTTCGGGCACACGTAGCCGCCAATAATCAGTCGTACGTTGGTGGTTATTTTCTGGGTTCGGAAACGTACATACCCGCTAAAGATTATTTCACCACACCCGGTTCCCCCGTCGATTGGCGATATGCCTTTGAACGACAGTGGCTGTTTTACAAGTTATGGGGTCGATTGCTTTACAATCCGACCACGCCGGATGCAGTATTTAGCGCTGAGTTCGTTCGGCGGTACGGTTCGTCGGCCAGTCGATTGCTGGAAGCGTATTCACTGGCATCGTCTACGCCCCTGCGGCTGGCTTCGGCATTTGACTTCACCTGGGATTTTTCGTTGTACAGCGAAGGCATGATGGGGTTCGATGCCAACAAGAATGTTTCGTACATTTCTGTCAACCAACTCACCACGCAACCCACTCTTGATCCAAACTACGTATCAGTCAATGATTACGTCAAAACGATTACGGCTAGTGGTTCATTCGGCAAGGAAAAAATAACCCCACCTGTGTTGGCGAAGATGCTGGAAACCGACTGTCAGAAAGCCCTTCAACTGGTTCGGTCTATCAATACGTCGGCCAATCGATCATTGCTGTATGAAGTGGCCGACGTGAAAGTCTGGGCGAATCTGGGTCTGCATCTGGCCGAGAAGTTACAGGGTGCGGTGGCCTTGCAAACGTACCGAACAACGGGTCAGGAGCCTCAGAAACAGGAAGCCATCCAGCATCTGAAAGCAGCACTACGCTATTGGGATGACGTTGTTGCCATTACTCGGCCGCTGTATAACGACATGCCGCTGGTGCATCTCGCCGAACAGAAGGGACACACCTGGGAAGAGAACAATAAGCTCCGTTTTCACTGGGCAAAACTGCGTCCGGCCGTAGTCAAGGACATTGAACTAGCCGAAAACGCTCAGCCGATTTCAGCGAAGTAAGAGCGGTAAAAGGGCCTATTTGACTTCGTTCAATCGATACATTCGGCCGATACACCAACGCGGTAAGCTGAAGACTACGCTCGACCCTAACTCAACCTGTTTCCAAGCCGAGCCTGACTATCGTTAATTTCATTAAGTAGTCTACGATTTCGGTACGACCCCTGCGGGGTCAGATGTGTATAGCGGTTAATTGCTTCTATACATATCTGACCCCGCAGAGGTCATACTTAGTCAACCACGATTTACACGGGTTCTGTCAGATTACTTTTCTCCAGCGACTGCTTTTTCGACACCGATTCTCTCAGGAAAGCCAGAATGAACTGAAACAGTTGCTCTTCACAATCAGCTTCTGCTTGCTGGCCGGTATGAATTGTCAGGTCAGGACTTACGGGGGTTTCATAAGGTGCGTTGATACCCGTGAAGTCATGTAGTTTATTCGGATGAGTATCGGGCAGTAAGGCTTTCGTGTATAAGCCTTTTGTATCTCGGTGGATGAGGGTTTGCAGATCGCAGTCGATGAAAACGGTTTTGGCGGGTTGATTTTGTTGGTTTAGTTCCGCCCGAATGCGTTCGTATGGATTGATAGCCGCCAGCAGTACGATGATGCCCCGTCGGGTGAATATTCGTCCCAGATAGCCTAACCGCCGGATGTTTTCCTGTCGATCCGCTTCGGAATACGTTAGCTCGGGCCAAAGATGTCGGCGGCATTCATCGCCATCCAGTACCTCGACCGGATAACCCAATTGCTCCAGTCGTTTCTGTACCCGATTCGACAGGGTTGTTTTACCAGCCCCCGACAAGCCCGTAACCTGAATGAATAGCATACAATAAATTGGTAATATTGCCGGAAAGATACACAATGAGTAACCAGACCCCTTCCTCTAGAAATCGTTTTTTTCAACTGCCGTTCACGTTTGATCCACTACGTCTGGCAACCGATTTAGCCACGTGCCGAACGATTACATGGCCCAAACACTTTAATCAGGCCGATTATTCAGGTCACTGGAGCAGCATTGCGCTACGTTCCGTTTCGGGAAGCGAAACCGACATTCGCTCCCAGCCGGATGTATCTTATCAGAACACACCATTATTGGAAAATTGCCCGTATTTCCAGTCGATTATGGACCAATTTCAGTGTCAGCAGGAATCCGTTCGATTGCTGGCGCTATCGCCCGGCAGCATCATTAACGAGCATCGGGATCCGCAGGCCGGTTACGAATACGGCTTTTTTCGGGTACATATTCCCATCGAGACAGGCGAAAAAGTAGCTTTCCGGGTCGATGGTCAGGTATTGCCCATGGCGGTCGGTGAATGCTGGTACGCTAACTTTGATTTGCCCCATAGCGTACGGAATGAAGGGCTTATCGAACGAGTCCATCTGGTGCTCGATTGCCGACGGAACGCCTGGTCCGATGACCTCTTCAGACAAGCGGGCTATGACTTCAATGAGGAACGGCAGAAACGCGAACCGTCCCAGCAGCTGAAACAGCAGATTATGGCCGAACTGGCCCGGCACAACAGCGAGACGGCTCGTCAGTTAATCGATCAGCTGGCCACCAAACAGGACGCTTAAATCGTTTCATGCGCTTATATCGGGTGAACAGCAACACGCATCATCAACCGTTGAGAAACTGGATTCCGTACCGGTTGACAGGTACAGACGAACAGCTCCTGTTCCGGTGGCTGCACGTTGGCGATCATCGGTTCACTGAGCCGTTTTTTGACGAGACCGTAGCACACTGCAAACAGTATCCATACAACTCAACACGCTGGCAATCGGTCAGTACGTTGTCCGGGTTGCTCGATGCTGCCCAGACTTGCTTAAGCGTTCCGCCAAGTGCGTTTATTTTTCACGTATCCCGTTGCGGCTCTACGTTACTTTCGCAACTGCTGGCCATCTCTGAGCGACACATCATGCTTTCAGAAATGCCACTCATCGATGAAGTACTACGTCTACCCGACACGACGCCTTCACTCGGCGTGTCCGAAGAAGAACGTAAGGCTGCACTAAAAGCCATCATTCATCTGCTGGGTGCTAAACGTAGTGGCGAAGAAAACCGATTGTTTGTCAAGCTGGATAGCTGGAATCTGTTTTTCTACAAAACCCTCCGCCAGCTTTACCCGGACGTACCGTTTGTTCTACTCTATCGCTCGCCCGATGCTGTAATCCGTTCGCATCAGAAGCGCCGGGGTATGCAGGCCGTTCCGGGACTTATTGAGCCCGAACTCTTTGGCTTCAATCGGGAAGACGTACGGTCGATGGATGAATACACAGCTGCCGTGCTGGAACGATATTTCCAGACGATGCTAACCATCGTCGACACCGATACCAACCTACATCTTCTCAACTATCAGGCCGACGGAAGTGCTATATTACATGAGTTGATCAATACGTTGCAAATCGATGTCAGTCCGGAAGAGATGGATCAGATGCTTGAACGAAGCCAGTATCATTCAAAATACCCCAACCAGCCATTTAGCGAGATAGTGCCTCAGGAATCCACAGAAGCTTATCTCCAGCCAGTCATGACGTTATATCATCAGCTCAACGCTAAGCGAACAAATACAATCTCATTAGTCCATGAACGTACCCGATAACATACTTGACAGGATTTACGATTTTCTGGCTGAGATCGGGATTAAGGTCGTTAACAGGCCAATCGCACAATCAACGTTTTTGCCCGGTATCCTGATCGATCGTGGCACCCTTGCCGTCGATCCTGGCCAGTTGCTTTATCCCGGCGACATTCTCCATGAGGCAGGCCATATTGCCGTAACACCCGCTGCCGAGCGGTATCTACTCGAGAACGACATTACAGCCGGTCACCCCGAAAAACAGGGGGATGAACTAGCTGTATTGCTATGGACTTACGCAGCCTGTCAGCACATCGGTATTCCTCCGGAGATTGTCTTTCATCCGGATGGTTATAAAGGCCAGAGCCAGTGGCTACTCGATACGTTCGCCGATAAAATTTACATCGGCTTACCACTGCTGGTATGGATGGGTATGACAAAGGAAGCAACAGCCGAGGGCGGTTTTCCGGCCATGACAACCTGGCTGCGACAGTAGAAAGCGACTCATGTTACGTATGCTGGACTAATCGCTGAAGGCCGGAAACTGTCCGGAAATGAATTCTCTAAAACCACTAACCCCTGATCTTAGTTACGGTAATGTCTCAGTTGACAGGCACGAATTCACCTAACAGCATTATTCTAAAACTCAGCTAAACCTTACGATAATGGACGATACACCCACACAATTCCAGCCCGGCGATCAGGTTACTTTACTGGAAGGCAGCGCACCGATGACCGTTAAATCCGTTAGCGACGATGGGCGTACGGTTACCTGCGAAACCAGTAGTGAAGATAAACCTACGGTAGAGGATTTCGACGCAACGAAGCTCACCAAGATGCACAGTGGTGAGGAAACAGGTGCCAAAGCGTAACGAGCACCGGGCCGACATAAAAATGCCAGCTCCAAAAGAACTGGCATTTTTTTAATCTATAATAAAGCCATTTTTTCCTCTATACGCAGCGGTCGGCTATACCGTTGCAGGTACAGAATTACAAGTCGGTATAATTAGTCGGTCCACTCCACACCTTTCCGTAATAGGTGCAATGTTTGCTCTTCGCGACTGTTTGGTTCGGGATGAAAGTCATACGTCCAGTTCGCTTGCGGGGGCATACTCATCAGAATGGACTCCGTGCGTCCGTTGGTTTCGAGACCAAACTTAGTACCCCGGTCCCAGACCAGATTAAATTCGACGTAACGGCCACGTCGCAGCAACTGCCAGTTTTTTTCAGGTTCCCCGAACGGTAGATCACGATTTTGGTGCATAAAATGGGTATAAATTGGCGCGAAAGCATTGCCTACATCTTGCACAAACGCAAACAGATCAGCTTTGTGAGAAGCATCCGTTGGTTTAAGGTAGTCGAAGAAAATCCCGCCGATACCCCGCGTTTCCTGCCGGTGCGGAATATAAAAATAGTCGTCGGCCCAGGGCTTAAACTTGGGATAATAAGCTGGATCGTGCCGATCACAGACGGATTTAAGGTAGTGATGGAACCAGCGGGCGTCTTCTTCCACAACGTAATGGGGCGTTAGGTCGATGCCTCCCCCAAACCAGCTGTGACCGGTGCTCATCTCAAAATACCGAACATTCATGTGAATAATCGGCACCATCGGATTACGCGGATGCAGCACAATCGAAACACCCGTTGCATAAAACTCGGCGGGTTCCGTAAGCTGTAAGGTACGTAACGTGGCTTCGGTAGCCTCGCCATACACGGCGGAAAAACCGACGCCACCTTTTTCAATAACATTTCCATCGGTCAATGTGCGAGATCGTCCCCCACCTCCACCTGGTCGCTCCCAGCTATCCTCCCGAAAGCGTGTGTTACTTATCTGCCCCGCCCCATCAGCCTCTTCCAGTGCCTGACAGATGCGATCCTGCAGATCCATAAAAAAACGGGTGATCGTTTCCTTTGTAACAGACTGTTCTGATATCATAACCACAAAGTTCGCAAAGACTGACCGACTTACCGACTATTTACCCGAGCAACTATTCAACCAGTTTTAGCGCGTATCGTACGGGGCGGGATTTATCAATGAGAAGTAACAAACCCTGTTCGGCCAATTGCCGCAGGAGTTTGCCCGCCCGATAATCAGAAATATTGATGAGTTTGGCGAAGCGATCGGCCGTGATGTGGTCATTCTTGCGCAGATACTGAATCAACGTCCTGGTCATCGGCGATTTAATTAAGTCGGCATTCGCCAGATCAGGTGTGATAATCAACTTATTGGTCGGCACTGATTTGTCTTTAGCCCGAACGTAAATCGTCCGTTTGCCCGCGTCGTTTATTACGTAGTGCGGTTTCTCTTCACTTTCCGAAACCGTAACGACCAGCACGATCCGACCATCAGGCGAAAGCGTCTCATAGCTAACAGTCAGCGCTGGTTCAATGCATCGGTCGGTTGCCTCCTCAACTTTGCTCACCTCACGAAACTCCGATGGCGCACCGACAATTTTACCGTCATCGGAAATACCGATGAGCAACGTACCGCCTGATGTGTTGGCAAAAGCAGCTAATGTGCGGGCAATCCGCTGCGCCGACGAAATAGATCGTTTAAATTCTAAACGGGCATGCTCCCCCTGCTCAAGAAGGTCATCGAGTTGATTTCGGGTCATAATCAGGAAACCATACAGCTAACAGGTTGTTGAAAAGGATACAACAAATTATCTATCAGGGCAAAAAACAGGCTGTTCAGTCTATCAGAGAAATTAATTAGTCAGTACAAAACCGTTAACGTAATGTCCATCATTCGATTACGTAATGCAAAAGAATTTTATTAACAGGCAGCAATGATGATTTCTACAGTTTTTACCAATATAATTCACCCACAAATATGATGTTATTAAATAAAATGACTATTATTTTTCTAACGAACTAGTGTCGTATTTCGTAAGCATGACCCAATCCAGTTGTAAAAAATATCATGAACATAACTAATTTAGTCGATAAACCTAAAACAAAAAAGCGGATGAACTATCCGCTTTTTATTAATAGAAATGAAGTTCAGTAGACAACTGAATTAACCTATACTTTTATAATCCACCTTCTTCAGAAGTAGAACTCTGGCGTTTACGGCCGCGTGGCTTACCTGTATATTCAGCTTTTGGTTTTTCGTTACTTAGTTTCAGCTCATAGCCCGTTACATCATTGTCATAATCAAAGGGCTTAACGGTAAACGTATGTTTTGTATTAGCGTAGTCGATTCCTCCTTTTTGCAGGATATAAGGTAATGAAATACCATAACTCTTAGCTCCTTTCGCTAATTCAAATGTTTCTCCCTCTCCTTCTATACCAGGAACCAGATAAAGCGACTTTATTTTGCGTTTACCTTCCTGCGTACCAACTTTAAATTGATTAGTTTCCGGATCAAAACCCAACTCGGTAACAGCTTTGTCTGGAAATACCAGCTTGCCCGTTGCGGAAATATAGCCAGTAACCGGTGTAGACTTAACGGCGCTTTTCTTTGCTTTTTTTGTAGCTTCGCTGTTCTCGTCGGGTGAGAAGAACCGAATTTGCTTTGCTTTCATTCGATGGTATATTTTACTGTTGGTATAACGATTGCGCACAAATATAGTAAGTCTAATTGCTAAAAAAAGAAAATGATAGTCGATACCTGCTAATAAATCAATTTTAAGAGGGATTTCGTATAAATTAATCAGAGTAAGAGAGGTTTTAAATTATTATTTTTCATAATTTATAGACTTATCTACACTTTTTATAAAATAGATAGTTAAGATTTTTCAGTATAGCAACTGATAAATACTTAGGGCTTCAACCCGAAATCTGGTTATTTCCATGATGGTTTGATAAAAATTATTTTGGAGTGGGGTGCTGTTTTGGCGAAGCTGTTTTAACTTTTCTATTACATTGAAAAAGTAGGTATTTTTCTGTCATTCCATCGACAAAAGGAGTGTCAAGCTTACTTAACAGGAGATCAGAGATGCCTTTTATTGATGGAATGATTAAACAACCAGTAAGTCTATTCTTAATTTAGAAAGCTCAAATAACGTCTCTAAAAAACAAATAAATTATTCCATTTATAGCTGAAGGGTTCGACTTAATGATAAATAAAATTTAAGTCATCATAACGTAATTGATTTTCCTATTATCTCAACAAATTCTCCACATCCACCCGACGGGATTCAGGTATTATATTAAGTGATTCCAGCTTACCGTTCTTCAGAACTGCTTCAACGGTCGTGTTATAGGGCGCGTGTAATTTGACATGCACATCCCAGGTTTTGGGCCAGGCGGGAAACAGAAAGATTTTTTTACCGTCGACCTGCATCAGCATTTCCTGTATACCAATCATGCCCGAGCCACCCCAGTTATGATCGGGCGTCCAGTCGAAACCCGGCCCCCAGAACGCAGGAAACCGACGAGGTGAGTTACCCAGTTTGAGCAGCGTCAGGCGAGCGGCTTCATCAGTCAGACCCAGGCGAGCTGCGAAAATGTTATCCTGCTTCCAGCCAACGTGACTACGAAATCTCAGAACGTCTTTGTCATACCGATACGTATTGACAGCCGTATCTAACCCCGGTTTGCCGATGCCATAAATGCCCCACGGAAACACCGGATACAGTTGTGGCGATTCGGTATTGTTGATACGTTCCCAAAGTTTGGCGGGCGCAATTGTTGGGTGACCATCGAATGATCGATAATTGATCGGCGGAATTCGCTCCAGCATGGCTTTCCAGGCTTCCCGTTTCCCGGCTGTTAGATACGTATCAGGCAGCTCCAGCAAACGTGTCAACACGGTACGAAGCGCCGAAACGGTAGAGGAAGAATTGTAGGCCATCTTATACGTTTCAGCCGCTGAACCCGGATACAAAATCAACTTTTTATCCCCATCGAGCGATTTACTGCCGCGCCTTCTGGCCAAGTATTGATAATGTTCATCGAAAAACGTAAGGCAACTTTCGATGAGCGGAACATACTCAGAAATATTCTGCCCAACATACCGTTCGGTTTCCAGCATCATCAGGCAGAATTCCAGCACAGTATCCCACTCGTATTCCAGCCAGGCGTTGTATTCCATACCCTTGTCGTAATCGGCCGGACGTTTCCAGGTGTACTCAGCGGAGTTGGGTAAACCGAAGTTCTCGATCTGTTCCGTGAAACTGGCGCCTTTGTGCTTCCAGTAGAATGCGGTTCGTAACTCGGCGTTTTTCAGAATGTTCCGGTAAAAATCAAACTGGGGTTTCATCAGTTGCCAATCGCCACTTTTTAGCATCGGCCAATACACCAGCCGCTGGTTCTGCGCCGTATGGATACCACCGCCCCAGTTGCGAAAGTCGGGGGTAAACCGCATAGTCGAGTCGGTCAGTGACGGATCATACGTAAACAACCCACCGTTGAACTTGGTCGGGTATTTGCCCAAAGCGTTACACCCGAGCATGTATCGGAATAACTGGTAATTCCGGGCGACCTGCCATTCGGGTGAGCTAACAGGAGACGTAATGTAGATGAAGCTTTTTGTCCAGAATTCATTCCACCAGGCTTGCGTTTTCATCTGCGCTGTTTTGGCCTGCGTAACGGCTTCTTTCCTTAGATTTTCCAGTTCTTGCTTCCAGTCGTCAATACGTTCCGATTGATCAGTATGCAAAGTCAAAACAAGCGCATGAGTTCGGAAAGCGGACGCACTGACCAATTTCCAGCCCTGAAATTCTGTGTCCAGGTATTTGCCCCGATACGTACCAGCCGGTTTAAAACCTCTTCCCGACAGGCTTCCCCCAAACGTTCGATTAGCGATAGGATTAAACAACTGATTTTTAATACTATCCAGCCCCTGTTGCTGGACCGTTACGTCGAAAGCCGAGCGTTCAGTACCGTTTCTATGGTAAAAGATGACGTCATCACCCGCAAATCGGATCGAATCTTTCAGCGTCCTGACTTCGCCCTGTGGTGCGAACTTGTAGGAGTTCGCATTGTTTTCTTTGCCCTTCGTTACGTGGTCGACGTAGCGCCAGCTTTCAAAAGCCGCTTCCGCTCTGATAGGCTTATTGCTCGACACGTCAACATGAACAACCGGCCGGAATACGTCTACCCAAATCGTTACGTTTGCCGACAGTCCAGACGTAGCGCCCTTGATTTCCACTTGTCCTTTATTGAGCACCAGTTCCTGCTGGAACGTAGCGCCCTCTGCGAACGGATTTGGCGACAGTTTAAGCCGGACACGCCCTAGTTTTAAGACCGTATTGTTGTGATCGAACGTGCCGCTTTTCGCTACGTAAAACAGCAAATCACCATTCTCCACCCAGACATTCAACCCAACATCGCCCCCACCGCACGGCATCGATTCTGATGAATTTTTGCTCTGGTTATTCCACACTACGTTGTATTGATCGATTGTATTTTGTTGGGCCAGTCCGTTATCTATTCTACTGAAAATTAGAATGATAATATATAAAATCCAGCTAAACAGGCGCTTTAGGGAGGAAAACAGAGTAAACCCGGGGCAGGCTAACATGGTATAATTAAAGGAGAAAATAGTAGAGATCACCGTCAAATTTAGAGAGTAGCTTTGTGATAATAGTTCTTAAAAATAGAACGCAGATTATTTTGCTTTGTAAGATCATTTTTAATCATAACTATCAGAATAATCTGCGTTCTATTCGCTTTGAATATCGATGCTGAAAAAATATTTCTTATTGGTTTGTTTTCTCCAGTCAACCCTTTGTCTGGCTCAATCAGCGAATGTCTTATCAACGGACAAACTCAAACGTTACGTTACCTATTTTAACGTGATTGATCAGGAAGAAGCGGTAAAAAACTACGTACCGAATGAGCAATCGTTTGACTGGTTAGCCAAAAATATTCCACTCTTCGATTGCCCCGATTCTACGCTTCAGGAAATTTATTACTATCGCTGGTGGGCCTTTCGGAAGCATCTGAAAGAGACGCCCGAAGGCTTCGTTTTTACCGAATTCATTACGAAAGTCAACCACGCCGGAAAATACAACGCCATCAGCAGCGCACTTGGACATCACATTTACGAAGGGCGCTGGTTACGGAATCCACAGTACGTTGATGACTACATTTCGTTCTGGCTCTACGTCGATCCCAGGCACACAGCTCCCCGCTTTCATGCCTTCAGCAGTTGGGTCGATGATGCGGTTTACAGCCGGTATCTCGTCAATTTGGACAAACCGTTTATTCAGAAAAATCTGCTGGCGTTAGATGCTGACTACCGGAAATGGCAACAGGAGAAGCAGTTACCAAGCGGTCTGTTCTGGCAATTCGATGTGAAAGATGCCATGGAGGAATCCATCAGCGGATCTCGGAAAGATAAGAATCGTCGTCCGTCGATCAATGGTTATATGTACGGCAATGCGAAGGCGTTAGCGGATATGGCGGCTCTGGTGAAAAACGATACGTTGCAACGTCGATATGAGCAGCAGGCGACCGAGCTGAAAAAGCTGACGCTGGACAGTTTGTGGAATAAGGACGCTCACTTTTTTGAAGTAAAACATCCGAACGGTACGTTTGCCAACGCCCGCGAAGCCATCGGTTTCATTCCCTGGTATTTCAACCTCCCCGACGATAAGCCGGAGTACGCGACGCAGTGGGACCAGCTAATCGACACAACTGGCTTTGACGCTCCCTGGGGTCTCACGACAGCCGAACGTAGACATCCGGGTTTCCGGACGCACGGTTCCGGACATGGCTGCGAATGGGATGGCCCCATCTGGCCGTTCGCTACAACACAAACGCTGAAAGGGTTATCGAACCTGCTCACGGATTACAAAAACCAGGGACAGATGACAAAGTCGGTGTTTTACAACGAGTTGCTGAAATACGCTACGTCGCACACCATGAACGGCAAACTCTACCTGGGTGAATATCAGGACGAAAAGACGGGCGAATGGCTGAAAGGTGACAATCCACGTAGCAAATTTTACAACCACTCCGGTTTCGCCGATCTGATCATCAGCGACCTGGTTGGCCTAAAACCCCGCGCGGATAACCTACTGGAAATTCATCCACTCATCCCCGACAACAAATGGGACTGGTTTTGCCTCGATAATGTATTGTATCACGGAAAGACCCTCACCATTCTATACGACAAAACCGGAACGCATTACAACAAGGGCAAAGGCTTTCGGGTATTCTCAAATGGAAAAGAAGTGATACGTAGTGAAAAGCTGGTTCCTGTTACGGTTAAGAAGTTTTGACGGATTTTTGAGGTAGCGCGGCCTTTAGTCCGCATAGCCGTAGGCTAATACTCTCGTTTACAATTTAGCCTACGGCTATGCGGACTAAAGGCCGCGCTACCTTACGGTAAACGCCATGATCGATCCCGAAGGGTTTTCTTTTGTACCGCCTACTGACAGCGCTACGTATTGCCTGCCCTTCACCTGATACGTACTGGCGGTAGCATTGGCAACACCGGGTAGCGTCGTTTGCCAGAGTAGCTTGCCGGTTACTTTGTCGAAAGCTCGCAGTTTTTTGTCGTTGGTACCGCTGATGAAAACCAAACCACCCGCCGTGACGATCGGTCCGGCCGATCCTTCCTGACCGGTTTCAGGCATCCCCTGTTCCTGGCGTTTTTCATCGTTGCCTAAGGGAATCTGCCAGTCATATTCACCTGTCGACAGATTTAGCGCATTTAGCGTCCCCCAGGGTGGACGTAGCGCCGGATTGCCGTTTGGGTCCCGAAAATTGCCGTAGGCCGTTACGTTTAGGTATTTCTCAGCACCGGCCTGGGTTTTCCCCGTTTCAAACTTGGTGACTTTACTCGAATTCTGTTCCTTTTCATACAGAAATGCAAGTATCCCTTTTTCTTTCCCGTTGATGACACTGGCAAAGGCGGGCATTTTTCCCCCGCCTTTGCGTATTTTATCCAATGCGACTTCCCGGGTCATTCGGTTTTTCAACCCAATCAACGACGGATAATTAGGTTCATCACCGTTTTTATCCCGACCATGACAGGCCACACAATACGTCATATAGAGCGACTTCCCCTGATCGAAAACCGTCATATCCTTCGCTTCCTGCTCCTGATCCACTTTTTTAATAGTTTGAATTTCCGGTGAATCATTGGACTTGATGTACAAAACAGTTGTTGCCGGATCATAGGCCGCACCACCCCATTCAGCGCCACCCCGCGTACCCGGCAGCATCAGTGTTCCTTTCAAATCAGGTGGCGTAAACAGTCCTTCGTACCGCATCGACCGGAATTTTTTGGTGATTGAATCATGGCCCGCAGCTGAATAATTTGTCAAGTCTTTTTCGGTCATCCATTGCCGGGCGAAGGGTTTAGGTTTCAGCGGAAACGGCTGTGTTGGCCAGGCTTCCTCGCCGGGAAGATGAGATACCGGTACGTTACGTTCCTCTATCGGAAATAGCGGTTCACCGGTGTCGCGGTTGAAAACAAAAACAAATCCGTGTTTGGTGATCTGCGCTATGGCGTCAATAACTTTACCATCCCGACGTACTGTAACCAGGTTCGGTGGTGCTGGCAAATCATAATCCCACAGATCGTGGTGGACGATCTGATAATGCCAGATGTATTTTCCGGTCGCAGCATTCAACGCTACAACGCTATTGCCATAGAGGTTTTTTCCCTTCCGGTCGGCTCCATAAAAATCGTAGGTTGGCGAGCCGAGCGCCAGAAAAACAATGCCCCGCCGAATGTCGAGGCTCATGCCCGCCCAATCGTTTACGCCACCGGCATATTTATAGGCATCTTTCGGCCAGTTTTCGTAGCCGGGTTCGCCGGGCAGTGGAATGGTGTGAAACGTCCAAACCAACTTACCGGTTCTACAATCATACGCCCGAATATAACCGGGTTGCGCACCATACAGCTCCGACACCTCAGCACCCATAATCAGCAAATCGTTATAGACGATTCCCGGTGAGGTCGGAATCACCGAAATGGTTTCTGGCGCATCGCGCAGGCCAACGTTCAGGCTAACTTTTCCTTTTTTTCCGAACGTAGCAATAGGCTTGCCGGTATGGGCATCGAGCGCAAAGAGCTGATCGCCACCCGTAAACAGGATTCGCTTGTCCCTGCCCTTTTCCCAATACGTAACGCCCCGGCTAACCCCACCTCCTTCTGCACCATCGAACGGATCAAATGACCAGAGTTGCTGACCCGTTTCGGCATTGATCGCATATGCCCAATGTTTCGCCGACGTAGCGTACAGTACTCCATCAACAATGATCGGATTGCATTCACTACTACCCGGCCGGGAACCCGGCTTCGTATCGTTTATGGTAAACGTCCAGGCAGGTCTCAATTGGCTGACGTTTGCGGTATTGATCTGATCCAGCGGAGAGTAGCTGGAGCTGTTGGCATCTGCTTTGTAAATAGCCCATGTCCGGTCATCGTCTCTACCTGACTGATAACCCGCAAAAAGCAGGAACGTCGTTACTGAGAAAATGAAAAGAAATTTTTTATTGAAGACGAGAGTTTGAATCGCTTTTAGAATAGCCATATTCAATGGAATTCAACTTCCAGCAGTTGAGTAAGATGGGTCTGTGACAGCGTAGTTCTGTCCAGTCCATACTATTTATACTGGCTCTGGACCGAGACGGGCTAGTCGGTTTCAATTAACTAGCCGGAAAGTGTAAGTAACTGAGCGAATTTGTCCCGGATAATCCCTGTGTGACCCCACCGGGGTCGTACCGGTTGACTACTGATTAAATCTAATTCGATCTGATGGCTTAGGCTGGAACGGCTTTGGCCTGAAGTGATTTCGATTTATTCAGATACTGGCGTTTGTATTCCAGGGGCGTCAGGCCAGTCACTTTTTTAAAATGGCGATAGAAATTTGATACGTTATTGAAACCGCAATCGAAGCAGATGACTTCCGTCGGTATTTTGTCTTCGATCAACGCCCGGCAGGCATGACTAATCCGTATCTCGATCAGAAAATCGTAGTACGTTTTATTCGTCATCAATTTAAAATAACGACAGAATGACGTAACACTCAGGTTACTGATGGCTGAAATCTCTTCCAGCGTAATGTCTTTTTTGTAATTCGTTAATGTGTAGCTGCATACCGTATTCAGCCGTAACGAATCCGTTTCATTCGACTGATAGAATACAGCCCGTCCGTTAACAATGGGTTCATACTCTTCCGTTTCCGCCAGCGTTTTCAGAATCGACAGCAGAATAATGATCCGGTCAAGGTTCGTCGCGTGGACAGCTCGATGCATCAGCTCAGCCAGTTTCGCATTGGCCTTACCGTTGATTACCATCCCGCTTTTTGCTTTTTCAAACAGTTTGGGAATCAGATACGCTTCCGGTAGTTTTAACAGATCTTCGCCTAAACAATCCGGCAAAAACTGGATGACAATGACCTCAATGTTTAGATCAGGGTCATTGTAAAAATACTCTTCATTACTCCGCCAGGTATGCGGTAGATTCTCACCTACGAACACAATCTCGCCGGGCGAGAAGTTGCTGATTTTATCCCCAATAAATCGAACCCCTTCGCCCTTCAGCGTATAATGCAACTCCAGCTCAGGATGGTAGTGCCAAATGTTCTTGAAATGGGGTAAGACATCGTGGCGAACCGTAAACGATGTTTCCAGTTTAGCGGTCACTTTTCGAAATAAGGGCTTCATGTTGGTGAGTCGTATTATAGCCTGAACTCTGTCCTATTTTTTTCACCAGTCCGTATCATGGCCTCCAGATAACGTGAAGGGGGTTTTTTCTCCTTCATTTCTATCATCTCCGTATAGCCCAAAGCGCTCTGGCAATATTTATACAAACTTAACCGATTCAACGTAAATAATTCCTATTTATTCTATGATAATTTCCTACAATAAATTGACAAAAAAATGCAGTTAAGCCCATAAAATGTACTATATTTTTGTACTGCATTGTAGAAAAGTATTGTTAATTCTCAAATTCGTCTTCTTTTAACGCCCGTTTAACAGGACTTTTTCAACAATTCGGCTCAGACGATCAGCCAGCAGGAGACACCCTTTTACTCTTATCGAATTACGGATGAACATACCCCTAAAAAAACTCCTGCTGAGCAGCCTTATCGCCTTCATCAGCATGGCCCAGGTGCTGGGTCAGAATCAGGCCACGGAAAGCAAAGAAGCGACATACACGCGGGTCGTCAACGAGCGGTCAGCTAAGATTGTCGCTACGTTAGGCATCACCGATTCGAAGGCATCAGCACGGGTTCAGGAGGCTATTGCGCAACAATATCGGGGGTTAAACACCATTCACGACAGTCGGAAAGAAGCGCTGGTAAATCTGACGGATGCCGCCCAAAAAGAGACTATTACTAAGGAGGCTGACGAGAAGCTGACAACCTTACATAAAGCGTACCTGACTACGCTCGCCCGCGACTTAAATCCGCAGCAGATTGAACAGGTAAAAGATGGCATGACCTATGGCGTATTGCCCATTACGTATAAAGGGTATCAGGCCATGCTACCCGATTTAACCAGTGAACAGAAACAACAAATACTAACCTATTTAACGGAAGCGCGCGAACGGGCAATGGATGAGGGATCGTCGGAGAAAAAGCACGCAATGTTCGGCAAGTACAAAGGCCGTATCAATAACTACCTCTCTGCCGCTGGTATCGATATGAAAAAGGCGAGTAAAGAACGGGAAGAACGGATCGCCAAAGAAAAAGAGGCTACAAAATCCGGTAAATAGTCTTGACAGCTACTGAACGAATTAACTCTTATAAATCAACCATTGCCTTAATCACACACGCATGATAACGACTTTACAAACACAAAAACTTCTCACCAGAACGATAAAGCTGGTCTGCGCGCTGATTCTAAGCGGGCTTGCGGAGGAGGTCTGTTACGCCGAAAAGGAAACCCGCTTCTCCACAGCCACTGCTCCGCAGAAAGCGCCCTTGGAAAATATTTCCGGAACGGTTAAGGATGACAAGGGTCAGGTCGTACCGGGCGTGAACGTCTTAATTAAAGGCACCAAAACCGGAACGGTTACGGATATCCAAGGTACGTTTCGACTTAATTTACCCAAAGGCAATGAGACATTGATTTTCAGCTACATCGGCTTCAAAACGCAGGAGATTCCAGTAAATGGCCGTACGTCTCTGGTCGTCCAGATGGAAGAAGATGCGGCTGCATTAAGTGAGGTAGTGGTTGTAGGATATGGCGTTCAGAAGAAGGCCAGCCTCACGGGTGCGGTTGCTACGGTTGATATGAAAGCCGTCCAGGACTTACCCGTCAATAGTCTATCGGCGGCCCTGGTGGGGCAAATGCCGGGCGTAGGCGTTTCGGGTGGTACGAGCCGCCCCGGCGAAAATGCGCAGATCACCATTCGGAACCCGGTCGTACTGGCCAAAGATGGCGGTACGTTACGTCCCCTCTACGTAATCGACAACGTAGTGCGGTCGGAAGATGATTTCAACGCGCTGGACGTATCGGAGGTGGATGCGATTTCGGTGCTGAAAGATGCGGCCGCTGCTATTTACGGAGCCCGGTCAAACCAGGGCGTTGTGGTGGTTTCGACCAAACGCGGAAAAGCGGGTACGCCTAAATTCAGCTATAGCGGATCAACCGGTATTTCGGATGCTACGTTGCCGAAAATGATGAACGGCTATGAGCAGGCTACGTATCTGAATGACATGAACATTGCAGCCGGTAAACCACTCACCGATCCGGTTATTTATTCGCCTGACGAGCTGGCCTATTTCAAAAACAACAATACTGACTGGCTGCGGCAGGCCTGGAAGCCTTCGTCCGTTGTGCGTCATGCCTTAAACGTGAGTGGTGGCAACGACAGGGCTACCTATTTCGCAGGGGCGTCGTACAATGCGCAGGACGCTAACTTCGACAACATCAATTCGAGCAAATGGACGTTTCGGGCCAGCACCGACATGCAGGTAACCAAAAACCTGAAAGCAGCATTGTCATTGAGTGGCGACATCTCCAACAAGAAGATGTATTACCTGAAACAGGGTGGCGAAAACGCCGAGAACGACATGAAAAGTTTGCTGTATACGTCCCAGTTTAATCCGCCTTACGTCAACGGCCTTCCGGTTCTGCTGGCAACTGGTGGTACGAATGACTTTAATGCGTTCCATTTCTTCGAGATTCAGAACTCCAACAACTACACCCAGACTCGCGGCAGTGGTCTGAACGTAACGGCCAATCTGGATTATTCGATTCCGTTTATCAAAGGTCTGAAAGCCCGCGTTCTTTACAGCCGCACGTTCGACAACACGTTCGGGAAACAATACGGTACATGGTATAATACGTATAGCTTCTCGATGCTGGGCGACCACAAACACATTTACGGGGGTGATGTTCTGAAAATTGTTCCGCTGAACAATGGCGACCGGGTACGGATCAACCCAATGTATACCGATACGTATCAGTTTAACGGCTATCTGAACTACGACAATCAGTTTGGCAAGCACCAGGTATCAGCCATTGCTTTCTTCGAGCAGGCCGAAGTCCATTCCGATCAGGTAGCGGCTATGGCCGAAGGTGTAATCATTGGCGGTCTGGATAACATGCGCTACGCTACGGGTACGCAGTCGGCCTCCGAAACGGAAACGGAAGCGGGTTTTCTGTCGTATGCCGGACGGATCAACTACAACTACGCTAACAAATACTTGTTCGAAACGGCTGTTCGGTACGACGCGTCGACCAAGTTTGCGCCGGAATATCGCTGGGGTCTGTTCCCGTCGTTCTCGGCAGGCTGGGTGATTTCCGAAGAGCCTTTCTTCCGCAACAGCGTTCGCTGGGTCGACTTTCTGAAGCTGCGCGGTTCGTTAGGGTTTATGGGTGGCGACGCGACAAAGGCGTATAACTGGCTGACCAGTTATTCAATCCAGACTGGCAAAGGCGCCGTGTTTGGTGGTAACGCAAACCGGCCGCTGGTGGTAACGCCCAACAACGCAATGGCCAACCGGGGAGCTCGCTGGGACAACAACACGAAATACAACATCGGCCTGGATGCACAGTTCCTGAAAAACCGCCTGTCGGTTACGGTAGATGCATTCTACGATCATCGCTATAACATGTTGACCGCCCTGACTTCATCGGTTCCGCTGATCGTTGGTGCTACGTTGCCATCCGAAAACTACGCGACTGTCGACGGCTTCGGAACAGAACTTTCGTTCGGCTGGAGCGACAAGATCACCAGCGACTGGTCGTATAAAGTCAATACGTTCCTGACCTGGAGCGACAATAAGCAAATTAAGGTTGATGTTGAACGAGGTAAGATGGGTACGTACGAAGATCCGCTTGGCAACTCGTCGGATATGGGCTTCCAGGGCTACAAATACCTGGGCATGTTCCGGACGCAGCAGGACGTAGACAGCTATCTGGAAAAGAATCCGGGCTATACCCTCTTCGGCGCGGCACCGAAACCCGGTATGCTTTATTACGAAGACATTCGGGGACCTAAAGATGCAACGGGTCAGTACACCGCACCGGACGGCAAAATCACCGATGCCGACATGCAGTTCCTGACTCGCAAAGCCAGTAACCACTACGGGTTCGGCTTCAACTTCAGCACGACTTACAAGAATTTCTCACTGGCGGCTGTTATCAGTGGTTCGTTCGGCGGACAGGATGCCGTAGAAGGAACGGCGCGTTCACAAGCTACGGCCACGTCGAATCGCCCCGCCTTCTGGGCTGATCACTGGACACCAGAAAACCCAAATGCTACGTATCCGAGCCCTTATTACAAGGATACGTACACGGTTAGCTCTGACTACTGGTTCAGAAGCTCAACCCAGGTTTCCGTACGCAACGTCAATCTTTCGTACGGCCTTCCATCCCGTTTAACCAGCAAACTGGGCATGAGCAATGTTCGGGTGTATATGGTCGCTACGAACCCGCTTAACCTCTATAACCCGTACGATTACAAATCGTATTCAGGCACTTACGATGCTTATCCGGTACTACGTTCCTTCTCTCTGGGCTTAAACCTTGGTTTATAAACCTCCAACCGATCCAATGAAACTATCCCATAAATTTTTGGCTGCCTTCTGTTCGTCGCTTGCGTTGACGGGTTGTATGAAGGTTCTCGACAAAACCGATCTAAGTTCAACCAGCGGGGCGCTGATCTTCAATGATTCGACGCTTACGCAGATGAACCTCGATTATATCTACGACCAGAATCTGCCCGCCGGTATTCCAACCTTAGGACCAGGCACGCCGAGCGTTACCAGCCTGACGGACGAATCGTACGGCGAAAGCAAACTGCTGGAAGGAACGCTGCTGGTTAACGAGGTGGGCGATTTCGGTACGAAGCTTGATGCCGCCAACAACTACGGTAAGATTCGCGTCATCAACATGTTCCTGAGTGATGTTAACGGAGGGTCCCTGCCTCGGCTTACGAAAAACAAGCTCCGGGCGCAGGCGCAGTTTTTCCGGGCCTGGCGCTATTTCGATCTGGTACGTCTGTATGGCGGGGTTCCGATGGTGCTGACACCGCTGGCAGCGGTGGGCGTTGAAGCCCGTGACCAGGCATTTTTGCCTCGTAATACCACCTCCGAAAGTTTCGCCCTGATTGTGAAAGATCTGGATTCGACCATCGCTTCGGTGCCCGGCAAATGGGCTTCGACAAACGACTGGGGACGTATCACAAAAGGTTCAGCAGCCGCCTTTAAAGGTCGTGTTCTGCTCACGGCTGCCAGTCCGCAGTTCAACCCCACGGACGATGTAACTAAATGGCAGGCGTCGTACGATGCCAACAAACAGGCGTATGATCTGCTGACAGCCAATGGGTATGGTCTGAACAGTTCGTTCGATCAGTTGTGGTTCCAGGAAGTCAATAACCCGGAAGCTGTACTCATAACAGGCTATAACACATCGTCGGCCGATCAGGCCCGGAAAAACAATGGCTACGACAACGCCACTCGTCCATCGTATACGGGCACAAGCGGAGGCTCCAACCAACCCTCGTGGGAAATGGTGAAAGCGTTCCCGATGCTGGACGGCAAGAAGCCCGGCGAATCGACTAAATACACGTATACTGATCAGTCGTTCTACAAAAACCGTGATCCCCGCTTCGATAAAACCATTGCCTACAATGGAGCAACCTGGCCAATGAATGGCAATAACACTTATAAGTTGTGGACGTATTTTGCGGGCGGCAAAACCGTAGAGCCTAAAGCCACCAATACGGGTTTTTATGCCCGTAAAGCCGTTAATCCAGCACCGGCAATCAGCGAAGTACAGTATTCAGGTACCGACTGGATCGAGATTCGCTTTGCCGAAGTGCTGTTAAACCTGGCCGAAAGCGCCGTAGGGGTTAACAAGTTGGATGAAGCGTATACGCAGCTGAAAGCTGTCCGTAAACGGGCTGGTATTGAAGCGGGAACGGACAATATGTATGGGCTGAAAGCCAACATGACCCGTGCCGAACTGTTTAGTGCAATCCTGTATGAGCGTCAAATCGAATTTGCGTTTGAAGGGAAACGGTTCTGGGATCTGCGTCGCTGGAAGCTAATCGAAAAAACGCTGAACGGCACCAAACGGACGGGCGTAACGATCAACCTGAAAACAACGGGCGTACCGGCTGATTTCGCAACGACCCGCGATAACGTTAGTCTGGATAAAGCCTATACGGATTACTTTACGGTTACGTTCAAGCAGTTGGATACAAAGTATTCCATCAATTGGAAGCCAGAGTATTACTTTTTTGCCATTCCTCAACAGGCCATTGATAACAATCCCAAACTGATTCAGAACACGACCTG
The DNA here is from genome assembly GCF_014699035.1 of Spirosoma validum. GTDB lineage: Bacteria > Bacteroidota > Bacteroidia > Cytophagales > Spirosomataceae > Spirosoma > Spirosoma validum. The sequence goes on along the minus strand of NZ_JACXAA010000009.1, from coordinate 162,494 downwards.
GGGTGGCGCTTTTGATCCATTGAACTAATGAATAGTGAATAGGTTGGTAGTATTTCTTAAACTTACCGAAAGTTTTATCTGGGCGGCTTATCAGGTACCACAGGTTTTAATCCGTTTCTAGAGCTAATTCAAAAACGGGTTAAAACCTGTGGTACCTAAGCGGCTCGGAGTCTTTCGGTAAGTTTTTTAAATTTTATGCCATGAACACCTTAGTCTGTACGACGCCCGGCCAATTCGATTATCAGCAAGGCGTTAAACCAACACCCGCTCCTGGTCGGGCTATTATTAAAATTAAACGGATCGGTATCTGTGGAACGGACCTGCATGCGTTCGAAGGTACCCAACCCTTCTTTAACTATCCCCGGATTCTGGGTCATGAACTGGCTGGCGAACTAGTGGAAGCCGACGGAGCCCCTGACTTTTCGCCGGGTGAAATTGTTACGTTCATCCCTTACTTCAACTGTGGTACATGTATTGCCTGCCGGTCGGGCAAACCAAACTGCTGTGCGCACCTACAGGTCAGTGGCGTACACATCGACGGCGGTATGGTTGAATATCTATCGGTTCCTTCCTACTCGCTGGTGCATGGAGACGGCCTTGGCGTTGATGCGCTGGCGCTGGTAGAACCACTGGCCATTGGCGCCCACGGTGTGCGAAGGGCCGCCGTTCAACCCGGCGAATTTGTGCTAGTCGTTGGCGCGGGGCCGATTGGTCTGGGTATTATGGAGTTTGCCCGCATTGCTGGCGGCAACGTCATTGCGATGGACATCAACGAGTCCCGGCTGGCTTTCTGTCAGGATAAATTGAAGGTTCCGTATACGGTCAATGCCCTTTCTCCCGACGTAGCGGAGCAACTTCGGACGATTACCAACGGCGACATGCCCACGGTCGTGATCGACGCGACGGGAAGTCAGAAAGCCATTAACAGCAGCTTTCAGTTCATGGCGCACGGTGCCCGCTACGTACTGGTTGGTCTTCAGAAAGGCGACGTCTGCGTCAGTCATCCTGAATTTCACAAGCGCGAGGGTACGCTCATGAGTAGCCGGAACGCGACCCGCCAGGATTTCGAGCATGTGATTTCAAGTATGAAACAAGGGCTGGTTGACCCAACAACCTACATCACCCATCGTGTTGCGTTCGGGCAGGTGCGCGATACGTTTGCAAGCTGGCTCGACCCCGCCAATGGGGTTATCAAAGCCATAGTGGAGCTTAACTAACATTGGATCCTCTAAATAGCTGAGGTTTAGATACACAAACAGCCCCGATTTGTATCGGGGCTGTTTGTGTTCAGTAGTGTTGTTTTTGCTTCGTTGGCAGGTATTCATTACCTGCGGCTATTGGAGCGTGATCGTACGTCGGGGTTGCACGACAGCTTGATTAGACAGGTTTAACTGCTTGCGGATACTGCCTTCACTCGACTTCACTTCCAGTTCGTATTCCCCATTTGCCAGTTCGCTAACATCCAGTTTCACCGCATACTTGGCGTCTTTTCGGGAAATGTTTTGATGGAACAGGACTTGATTATCTTTGTTACGCAACAAAACAACAACCGGTACGTCGGACGTCTTCTCGACAGCCAGCCGGACTTGATTGTTGACAGTAACATACGCGCTGGCATCAAAAGACAATCCTTTTGGATTGGTTGGGTTAATTGGGTTAATCAGTGTAGAAGCGCTTAACAGGATCGAGGCAGCTACTTTGCTCATTAGTGGTAACATGATTGTGTAGTGTTTAGTGGTTGAAATTTGTTGCTTACTTGGTTGACCTACTTAATCCAAAGTCTGTGCCAATCAAATTATCCACTGATTATCAACCACTTGTACCACGTGCCAGTTAATACCATTGTCCGTAACTGGACAAATCCTGTTCACTTGCGGACAAAATTGAGGGAAAGTAAAATCTATTTCCAAATAAGAGCCAGGATTGAGGGAAGGTTGGTAAGAGAGCTCAAATCAGCTACGATTAGCTTACGTCTTGCCTCTCTATAAGCGTTTGACATCAGCATCCGATCGTCCCACTGGGTCATGTTCAAATCCGTAGTTCATGCTTTGCTGTAATCGAAAACACATAGATTTAGTGATCGTATCGAAAAGATAAGCCCCACGCTGCGGGCACAGGCGGGGCGGGTGGCTATTCGGTTTCTAAACCCTTGGGTATAGCAACCTGAATTTTACACCGCTCAAAATGATCTTTCGCACGCTTCAGGCTTAAGAATAACTCGCCTTCCAGTTTATTAAGACCATTATAAAGGGTATAGATATGCTTTGCTTTTCCCTTCTCCTTCGTACTGACAATCGACTTAATCTTATCCTTCGCTAACGTATAATCGGTTGTGGTATAGTAAACTACATCGCCGACAAAAATTTCGAACATATTGGGCAGAAAACAGGGAAGGCTTCTAGCTGATTTTCTATAATAAAAACAATACGCTACGTCTATTAATTCGCTCCCTACGACTATTTAGCAGCTATTTATAGATAATAAAATTGTACTCTATCCAGAACAGTCCATCAAGCAAGACGGCCCGACAAGCGCCGGGCCGTAGCATTAGAAAACAGATTAATAGCTTTTCTGTTAAACAGAGGCTTACTTATCCGTGAAAGAAATCCTTCATTTTGTCGAAGAAGCCTTTCTCGTTTTTGTTGGGCTTAGGCTGGAAGTTGGGCGAGTTGCGTAACTTCTCCAGCATCGAACGCTCTTCAGCTGAAAGCGTCTTGGGTGTCCAGACGTTAACGTGAACAATTTCGTCACCCCGACCATAGCCGTTTAATTCCTTAATGCCCTTTCCTTTAAGTCGTAGCATTTTTCCACTTTGCGTACCCGGATCGAGCGTGATACGGGCTTTGCCGTCAATGGTGGGCACTTCAACACTAGTGCCAATGGCTGCGTCGATAAAGCTAACGTACAAGTCAAACACTACGTTATTGCCATCGCGTTTAAGGTCGGCATCTTCCTCTTCTTCAATCACGATAAGCAAATCGCCTGCAACACCACCGCGTGGGGGTACGTTTCCTTTGCTACCAACCGACAACTGAATGCCTTCTGCTACGCCAGCCGGAATTTTGATTGGGATAACATCCTCCTGCAATACGCGGCCTTCACCAAAACAAGCGTCGCAACGGTCAGTTACAATCTTTCCTTCGCCATTACAGGTGGGACAGGTGCTGGTCGATACCATCTGACCAAGCATCGTGTTCACCACTTTGCGGGTTTGTCCCGTTCCCTGACAGGTTGAGCAGGTTTGTACAGCCGTTCCATTTTTGGAACCGTTACCGCCACAGGTCGTGCACGTTACGTGCCGCTTTACCTTGATTTTTTTCTCAACACCGTTGGCGACTTCCTGCAAATTCAGTTTCAGTTTGATCCGCAGATCAGAACCACGCCGAACACGCTGACGGCCACCGCCACCCTGAGCGCCCCGGAAGAAGCTGCCGAACGGTGAATCGTCGCCAAAAACGTCGCCAAACTGACTAAAAATATCTTCCATCGATGGCCCACCAGCTCCGTAACCACCGGCTGCCCCGCTCATACCAGCATGACCAAACTGATCATAGCGGGCTTTCTTCTGCGGGTCATTCAGGACGTCATAAGCCTCAGCCGCTTCCTTGAATTTCTCTTCGGCAGTGGGGTCATCGGGGTTTTTATCGGGGTGGAACTTGATCGCCATCTTCCGATAAGCTTTCTTCAAATCCTCCGATGAGACGTTCTTGTCAACGCCCAAAATTTCGTAATAATCGCGCTTCGTGGCCATATCTTCTTAGTAAAGCGTGTAGAATGAAAACCAGGCCGCCGGAGCGGTGAAGAATACAGTCGACGATCGTCAATTATTCTTCACGTTTCATTCTACACGCTTTACTGCTTTAGCTTCCTACTATAACTTTTGCAAACCGAATGACTTTGTCATTCAAATAGTATCCTTTCTCGATTTCGTCGATGACTTTGCCTTTCAGATCGTCGCTTGGAGCAGGGAACTGCGTAACGGACTCGTGCAGGTCGGCGTTAAATGGCTCACCCTTCGACGCCATTGGCTTCAGCCCTTTGCTTTCCAACGTCTTGAAAAGCTTGTTGTAAATCAGCGAAACGCCTTCTTTTACAGCTGCTACGTCGTCTGTTTTATCAATGGACTGCATAGCCCGCTCGAAATCGTCGACAACAGGGATCAATGCCTGCAATACGCCTTCGTTCGCATTGCTGATCAAATCGAGTTTTTCTTTCGCTGTACGTCGGCGAAAATTTTCAAAATCAGCGTATAAACGGAGATATTTATCTTTCAGTTCAGCTAATTCACTGCCGATCTTGTTGCGGTCCGGCGATCCGGTCTCTGCCACGAAACCTTCTGCAGAATTTCCTTCTGTAGTGTCTTCGGGCTCCCCGCCGTTGATCGTTACGGCCTCATCGCGGTCCGACGGTTCGGTGGTCAGGTTGTCAGGTTGTTGGGTATTGGCAGACGCCTGCTCGTCTAAAGTGTCTTTATTTTCCATTACTGAGTTTCTATTTCGCTTCCAGAAATTCATAGACAAAGATGGACAAAAGCGCGGCCAAAACCGCATTTCCTGACAAGTTGGCACATTTGTTAGCTTATATCTAACTGATACCCTAACCAGGATTTACGTGATTTGAAAGATTTATAGGATTTAAAAAGATCACAAAATCGTTCTGTAACTCGGATGGTCGACCACCCACGTTACAGTAAATTCTCTATGCACGCACCCGCTCAACACTATACGCAGCTCGTCAAGACCAAAGCGAAGGAATTGGGATTTGATTTCTGTGGCGTAGCGAAAGCGGATTTTCTGGAAGAGGAGGCCCCTCGGCTGGAAACCTGGCTGAAGAACGGCATGCATGGTCAGATGAATTATATGGCCAATCACTTCGATAAGCGACTCGACCCTCGGCTGCTGGTCGATGATGCAAAGTCGGTGATAACGGTACTCCTGAATTATTACCCCGAGCAAAAGCTTCCCGAAGCCGACGACGATTATAAACTGTCGAAATACGCGTACGGAACCGATTATCACTTCGTCATCAAAGACAAACTCAAAGACCTGCTGTCCTACATCCATCAGGAAGTTGGCGAAGTAGGTGGGCGGGCGTTTGTCGATTCAGCACCGGTTATGGATAAAGCCTGGGCTAAACGTGCGGGACTGGGTTGGGTAGGTAAGCACACGAACCTAATCAACCGCGAGATTGGCTCGTTCTTTTTCATCGGCGAGCTCATTCTTGATCTTGAGCTGGAACCTGACGGCCCCATCACCGATTATTGCGGCACCTGCACCCGTTGCATCGACGCTTGCCCCACCGACGCCATTGTCGGGCCTTACGTAGTGGATGGAAGCAAGTGCATTTCGTACTTCACGATTGAATTAAAAGAAGCGATTCCGGAGGACGTTCAGGGCAAGTTTGATAACTGGATATTCGGCTGCGATATTTGTCAGGATGTTTGTCCCTGGAACCGCTTCGCCCGACCGCATCAAACCCCTGCCTTCGATCCTCATCCGGATTTAGCAACCTTTACAAAAGGCGATTGGGAGGAGATTACCGAAGATGTTTTTCGGGAAATTTTTCGCCGGTCCGCCGTAAAGCGAACAAAGCTGGAAGGTCTGAAACGGAACGTAGCGTTTAATCAGCCGACTTCCGATCGGTTATAAAATGCGTTCACTACATTTCCGACCTGCCAAACTTCCTCGAACGTATTGTATAAAGGCGTTGGGGCCAGTCGAATGCAGTCGGGTTCGCGCCAGTCGCCAATGACGCCCTGTTCGATTAGATAGCTAAATAATTCCTTACCCTTCTTGCGAACCAGTAACGACAATTGGCAACCGCGCTGGTTTGGATCGTCGGGCGTGAGGATCTGAATGTCATCGAACGGGGTCAGTACGTATTCCAGAAACCCGGTAAGGCGCTCACTTTTCTGTCGTAAAGCAGGCATACCCGCTTCGGCGGTAATGGTAATAGCGGCTCGGTGCAACGCCAGAGCCAGAATATTTGGCGTACTGACCTGCCAGCCATCAGCACCGGGCTCGGGCAGAAAACCGGGAGTCATCTCAAACCGCCTATCTTCCCGATAGCCCCACCATCCGGCCAGACGAGGCAAATTCTGGTCATAGTGTTTTTGATGGACAAACACGCCTGACACAGCGCCGGGACCACCGTTAAGGTATTTATACGAACACCACGTAGCAAAATCGACGCCCCAGTCGTGCAGACGTAACGGTACGTTGCCAATGGCATGGGCCAGATCAAAGCCGACCGGAATACAATGTCGCTGGGCCGTTTCGGCAATGGAGGCCATGTTGTAGACCTGCCCCGTGTAGTAGTTCAGTCCACTCAGCCAGATCACGGCCAGCGAATCGGCATGTTCGGCAATCGCTTTCTGAATATCCGTTGTGTGAATCAGGCCCGGCGTGGATTCGCTGTCGCCAGTATGTGGGGCAATTTCAATCAACGTATCGGCAGGCTTCAAACCATGATGCTTCACGTGCGTTTCCAGCGCGTACTGATCCGACGGAAAATCGCCTTTGATGGTTAGAATTTTGTACTTTTTTTCAGTAGGCCGATAAAAAGAAGCCAGTAACAGATGCAAATTGACCGTCAGCGCATTCATCGGGCAGACTTCCGACGGCTCCCCTCCTACCAGTTGCGACAAAGCGTCTTTACACGTATTGTGATAACCAAGCCAGGGTTGACCTCCACTTTCTGGCTGCGGATCGTCTGTCCGATCAAACCAGCCTTCTACCCCCAGATTTTGCCACGTAGTCAGCTCCTGGTCCAGGGCCGCCCGTGCTGCTTTGGGTTGCAGCCCCAATGAATTACCGCAGAGGTACGTTAAAGGCTTGCCATTACGTTGGGGGATGTGAAATCGGTCACGGAAATGCCGTAACGGGTCTTCCTGATCAAGTTTCTGAGCAAATGTGCGTGCGTTCTCGAAGTTCATACAAGCAACAACAAAAAACGAGAGAAGTTGTCTATCAAGATTAACAATCTGTTTTTTTTCAACAAGCGGACCATTCCCTCACAAGTAGGCCACTTAATAAATCTATGAAAACCATACTTACGTAGATAAGTAGTTATCTCAAAAAACTCAATTGTTATATGAAAAACGTTCACCCAAAACAAGATTTCCGTCCATTATCCTTAGCGGCTTTTGGACAAAAAGCAAAATCCATTTCCAATCCTGTTCGACTTGGACTACTGTTACTTATAGTACTAGGTTTGGCCCTACCTTCTTGCCAGGATCACTTAGCTCCACAACCCGGACAAGTCATTCAGGACAATGGACCTAAGCCCAGCTGGGGCCCTACGATCACCCCTCAGATGCTGGCGGTGATTAACAAACTGGGTCAGCTGGCACCCGTACCCATCGAGAACGTTACGCCTGACCAGGCCCGTAAGACCCCTTCGTTCAAGGATGCGGTGAATGCATTGCTCGACGAAAGAGGCATCTCCCGGCCAACAGCCAACGTAACAATTACCGAGCGGACAGTACCCGGCTACGGTGGTGTTCCATTACGGGCTAAAGTGTATACCCCTAAAAGTGGCTCGGGTCCATTCCCTGTCATTGTGTATTTCCACGGGGGCGGTTGGGTAATTGCCAGTGCGGACGTCTATGAATATTCAACGCTGGCGCTGGCCGAAGAAACTGGGGCTGTCGTTATATCCGTCGATTATCGACTGGCTCCTGAGAATAAGTTTCCAACAGCACACAGGGATGCGTTTGCTTCCTACAAATGGATCTCGAATAACCTGTCTCAATTCAACGGAAATGGTAAAATAGCCGTTGCGGGTGAGAGTGCCGGTGGTAATATGGCCGTCAATGTCAGTATTATGGCCCGCGATAGTAACCTGACGAACAAACCGCTTCACATTTTATCGGTGTTCCCCGTAGCTAATAACAATCTGTATACGTATTCATACAATGCTTATGCCAATGCGAAACCGCTGAGCCGGCCCGGGGTGATGTTTTTCACAAAAAACTACTTCAATTCAGATGCTGACGGTGATAGCCCCTTAATTTCGCTGGTTGACGTAGCAAACCTGAGCAACCTGCCTCCGGTAACCATTATCGGTGCAGAAATCGACCCACTGCAAACCGACGGTATGGACTTGCGGGATAAGCTGATTCAGGTAGGTAACAAAGACGTCCGGTATGAGCTTTACAAAGGCGTAACGCACGAGTTCTTCGGTATGTATTCGATCGTTCCGGAAGCACAGCAGGCACAGGCTTTGGCGGCAACCCGTCTCAAAGCGGCCTTTCAGTAATATTATTCATTGTCGTCTACAACAAAGAACCCGACACTACCAGATGTCGGGTTCTTTGTTGTTTATAAGAGTTGTACGCTAACTACTGAAAGGGATTTATAATAGCGTCGCTTGCGGTTGATACGGAAGCGGTTCCAGCGACTCTTGAATCCATTTACGAGTTGGCCAAAGAAGACGTATTAATCCAGGAATGGCCACGAACGAAGTAAGCTTTAAAAAGTATGTTATCTCACCATTTTCCAAAGGGTTGTCGGAATAAATTACCCCTAGTATGCCACCAAACCAGCCAAACAAAAGCAAAACACAGATGATCATGATGCCAGCTTGTAGGGGTAGGTTGACAATATTCAGGGTAGTATACATAGAAATCATAGTTCGGGTAAAAAATTGCCACATCAAATATGCCACCGGATAGCCTGCCAGAACAAACACCCACCAGGGCGAAATATGCAATCCACGAACCATATTGCCAATATCACCTCCAGGGGTAAACGTACGAATGGGAACGTAATCATATAAATTGCCCAGATTCATCAGGTGGAACCAAAAAACAAAATAATACAAAAAGGGGCGTTGTATTACCAGAGGGTCTTTTAAGAGTAAACTGCCCAGCACAAACATTAGTACCGTCCCAATGCCAGGGCCAGCAAATGCACATAAGGCAGCCTGAACGTCATGCCCCTGGGCGAACATTCGGCTGTAGTTTACATTCTCATCAATGTTCCAAAGCAGTAACAGGTTTTTCCAACTGGTTCCACCATAATCCAGGGCGAATGGATTTTCCATTTCTCCTAGTGACCAGGCGGTTATTGAGTGCGCGTATTCATGCGGAAAAACTGCTACATAATGGCTTAACCAGATGAAGAGGGGCGTAATGATGATAAACATGGTGGGTGAAACCGTTTGCCTGTTCATAGTCATAAAAAAATAGGTCAAGTTGCCAGACACAAGACTACCCAGGCATGTGACGCTACGTCCTCTAGGCCACAAGCATTGGTAATCAACATGGGTGTGTTAAAACTGTCCTTTGCAGCCGCTTTGGTAGTCCTTAGCCGCCAGACTTCCAGGAAGCATGATTCACCTGGTCATATCACTTTTCGATCAGCTGGCAATAAACAGCGTTGGGGGAAAATATAGGGCGTACCAGGGTCTTTAAGCCAATCGATGAGTTTCACGATGCCGACCACATTTAAAAACAAACCCAGGGGGATACCGATCAGATAATCGGTTAAGGTAACCAAGTGATGCTGGTTAATGATCGTAAAAAAATAATAACTGACGGGTACAAACAACAACCAGCTCGTGGCCATGCCCGCATTATAAAACGTTCTGCCTTTACCATTGAAGATGAACGTATGAGCCACTGTATTACCCAGGGAGACTAAGATCGTGGCAATCCCTAACCAGATCGCTTTTTCGGCCAACCAGGCCGCCAGGAAATACGATCCCCACCCAATGAGTACATTCACATACAGGGAGGTATTGGTATTCAACGGATAGCGATCTGGCATTGAGCTTTGATACATGATTTTGTTGACCATCCCCGGAAACGTGCCTACTAATCGATACTCCTCCAATTGATGCGCAAACAGACTCAGTAAACTAAGCCACATAATAACTTGATACGTCGTCAGGTGATCAAACTCTTTATAGACCCAAAGACCAATGAGTAAGCCAAGGCCAGCGCCTACATCAAACCAGTGCTTCCGTAAAAAATCCATTTGAGGATATAGTTTATTGATTGATTCTGTTGTGAAATCTGATGTATGCTGGCGCTTTGGGTGTGATTAAAATAGTATAAAACCATTACGGCCAATCCGTCAGAGCTGTTGACTATAGGGCTCCTTATTCGAGTTAACGACCATACAGGCCGTTATCAGCCGATTAAGCGTCGGTCAATGGCTTTTTAAGGCCCTTTCAATACTTACTACTGGAAGTATTCCAGCCGGTCGGCATCGACGTTGTTAAGTAGCTGCTGATCGCCCCCACCCGATAGCGTCCCGCTCACCGTCAGCCCCCCGGTAGTGCCTCCAGGACTTAAATCGCCCATCAGTCCTACGCTCAGCCGTCCCCCCGCCGGAACAACCTCACTCGTGGTCAGCGTGTAGTAGCCCCCCGCTGGCCCACTCAGTTGCCAGATACGGTTGTCGACCGACCGGTTACCCACGCTAGTGGCCCCAACGGGCAGCGCCAGTGAAAGCCGGGTATCCTGGGTAATTTTCACTATAATCGGTCCCGAGCTGGCAATCCCGGCTACCTCTACTACGTCTACCACTACCGTGACGGGCGTGGTACCGTAAAGGGCCGTGGGTCGGGCGTAGAGCAGCGGAATCAGGTCGGGTGTCGTTAACTGACTAACGCTGGTGGAGGCCACCGCCGAGCACCCGTTGGTACCCGTCACCTTGACGTAATACAGGCCCGATGCGATAACGGTAGCAGTGGGGCCATTCCCAAGCTGGGTAGCCCCTGGTCCGAATTCATAGGAGCCGCCCCCTGAGGCTGTCAGGGTGACGCTGGGCGTGGCGGGGCTTAAACTGCCACTGGCTGCTAAACTCGCCATCGGTAGGGCCAACACGTCAAGATTGAAATCCGTGGAGTTAACGCTTACTCCATCAGCCGTGGTGATGGTCACATAATAGCTGTTTTTATCGCTTATCTGTACATTCGTTAAGGTAAGGGTAGGGCTGGTTTGGCCGCTGAGTGGATTTCCACCGGAGGTATACCACTGATAGGTTAAGGACGGATTGGTAGCGGTAGCGCTAACCTGGGCCGTGACCGTTGCGCCGGGGCAGACTCCTGTGCCGGCCGCGGGCTGGCTGAGGATCACCGCCGGGTAACTATACTTCCTGACGAGATCGTGTTGCGGGTCAGTCACAAAGAGATTGCCTGAGTCATCGATATACATGCCCCCGGGTACCAGGTCCGCCAGCCCATTGCCGCCAGCAACAGTGATGCCCTCCGTGGCCGAGGTCGAGTTGGGGGGAAATTTCAGAACCCGGTAGTGTCCCTGGTCAGCCACATAGAGATTGCCTGCCCGATCCATTTCCAAATCACAGGGACCAATTACCTGATTGGCGTCAACAACGGTGATGCCCATGGTGGCCGAGGTCGAATTAGGGGGAAACTTCAGGACGCGGTCATTAAAATAATCAGCTACATAGAAATTACCCATGTCATCCACGGCCACCTTACCGAAGGGAGTATTGAATTGATTAGCAGCCGAGCCTTGCCCATTGCCGCCAGCAACGGTGATGCCCTCCGTGGCCGAGGTCGAGTTGGGGGGAAATTTCCGGATGCGCGCGTTTCCTGAGTCGGTCACATAGATATTGCCCGCCCCATCCACTACCACACCATTTGGCTGATTAAATGGACCGTCATATAAGGGGTGGTCTCCAAGGCCGCCGGCAACGATGGTGCCCTCCGTGGCCGAGGTAAAATTAGGGGGGAATTTCACGACGCGTTGTAATCCTTCCTCAAGCACATAGATATTGCCCGCCCCATCTATCGCCAAAGAAGACGGGGCAATTAGAGCATAACCATGGGCGTCAACAACGGTGATGCCCTCCGTGGCCGAGGTCGAGTTGGGGGGAAATTTCTGGACGCGGAAGTTTTGGTAATCGGCCACATAGATATTGCCCGCCCCATCCACCACCACACCAAGTGGAAAATTCAATTGATTGGCGGCCGCACCCGTACCGTTACCACCGGCTACAACGGTGCTCTTCTGAGCCAGGGCCAGACTACTGAGTAAAAGTCCCAGCATCAACCCTAGCCCAAGCGAGCGGATGATTAACATTTCAGCTTTGGTACTACTAAGTTGAGACATCGACTGATGAGTTGAGAGATAAGATGGAAAGGGACCCGAAATAGCTCACGCGCCCCTGATTCAGGCATTTCCCTAAGCGACAACGGATGGACAAGTAAGCGCTCCGAGCCAAACGGCCTATTCATGAATTCACCCCGGCAGGTTTGCTGCCGTTCCGGACCATCGACTGGTAGCCGCTGGTCCGGGAGAGTCGTTTAAACAAACCGTATTAGCTAATAAGTTGAATGCTGAGCCTGTGATGGGCACGGTCAACTACCTATCCTGGTTGAAGCCCAACCTGACCTCCTATAATTGGCCACTGACTGCACCAGCCAGAGATGTCGAAGCGCCGTTACCATGCAGTGAACGTAATGGAGCTTTGACATCTCTGGCTGGTATTATTTTTTAATTAACATAGGGAAATTCCCACCTGTGTAATCATAGTTATAGGTTGACTCATCAAAAGCAAGGCTTCCCATGCATTGTGCTACCTCTGGTTTTGCCAAATCGAAGTATCCAAAAAATTGCGTTTTGGTTGTATTGAATTGTTTAAAAACGTAGTCGCGAGGGAATAAACCCGTCAATGGTTTTGTTTTATCATTCGGGTCCGGGTTGATAAATTGACCTGGGGTATAGTCTGTAAATAATTCTTTTGCCGCATCCTCCGAAAGATATTTACCATCGAAATCAATCAGCCAGTATTCCATAGAATAGCCTTCAAAGAAGCCTTCACGATAATAGCCTCGTAGATACCCACCTGCGTACGGCTGATCACTATAAAATCTATTCATTGCCCAACTATGAACACAACCGCCCTGCTGTCCTAAATCATAAGGTGTTACATTCCCCCAGTGATAGTAATTTATGTTGCCAGCTTTCATTATCATCACATTCCAGATATGTTTTCTGAATTGATTGTATGCAGCGGTCCGTAGCGCTACGTAATCAGTACCCTGCTTTTCGGATGGGAATGCTGAATCCGCCAAATGCTTGAGGGTGTATTTTTGGCCATTAAACTCAAGATCCCCGGGCCACGCGTCCCGCAAGTTCTTGTAATTGTCTGTTTCGTCTGCCAGTGTAAGCAACTTATCCGAAATAGCTATTTGCATGGCGAGGTGCCCTAACTCAAATTCAGCAAATTGAGCTTCTAAATTTGATGGTCTATCAAATGACGTAAACTGCCTGACGATCGCAGACACAATGGCAAGTTCAGGACCAACAAGAAGGAATTTAGTACCAGTTATTGCTCCCGCTGCTTCGAACATCCCAAGCGCTATGGCCGTTAAGATGTTTATGATGAAGTCTTTCCATTGCGTTGGCTTTTGGCCTGAGTTTAACAGGTGAAATACAATTTCTTCATATTTACCCGTTTCGCTGTATACATCCGATAACCAGGCATCCATATGCAGTAAATTTTGTGCCGCACTTCTCAGCTCCGCTTCTGTTAGGGGGGTTGCGCTCCCCAGGCCACCACCTGGCTCTGGAAACACATGGTCAGTACAGCTGGTCAACAGCGAGGGCATCATAACGGCACCGGTCGCCCCAATGGCGGCATTGCGTAGCCAGTTTCGTCGGCTTAGTTTGTTTAGTGTGTTTTGTGATTGCATGGTAATCGTTGTTCGATGTAGGTTGTTAAAAAGTAAATTCGTCTGGCAAGGCTCGTATCCGTTTCACGCTACGTCCTCTTGATTATGGGGAGCATCGTCTGTGATCGACAAAACGAAGGCGTCAATCCGGTGTGAAATTTTACCGGATTGGTTAGGTGATGCCTGGCGGATGATTCGTTCTTCGTTAGGGTTTGCCGGGATAGCCCAGAGCGGATCGGGCGGCATAAGCTGCGTCGTAGAGCGCATTGATGCATTTGCCAAATGAAATCTCACCGTCTTTTCCTTCAGTTAAATCCCATAAGGGTAGATACGCCACCACCGACACATCCGTCAGCGGATCATAGGCAATCACGGCGATGTTGCCGATACGCGCGCCATTTTTTTCATACCCCAGATTGGCCCGGAAGGAGCCGCCTAAATCGTCCAGCTGCATGCGCTTTACCGTTTCGGGCATCAACACATTCTGGCCTTTCATCAGCGAGCGGATGTAGGTGTGCAGATCAGCCATGGTCCCGTAGCCGTTGCCTTCGCCAACCTGCGCACTCATGTTGTAATCACCGTATCGTTTCTGTACGTTACCCGGCAGCAATTCAAGCCCTTCTACCCGAGGGATCGGTAAGACGGTATCATCGGCTCGACCGGGAAAATGAATGCTAAGCAGCGGCACCGTGGCCGTGGCCCCGACGATATAGTCCCGCATGTAGTCCTGGTAGGTTTTTTCGCTACCACTTTTGATCGAATATACCCGCGCGATAATCTTGCCCAGTATGGAATAGCCTGTGTTGCTGTAATGATAGGCGGTGCCGGGTGCGAAATAGGAAAGTTTATGAACGATCAGCTGACGTACCATTTCCTCCGTGGTGAACTGGTGAGTCGGATCAGCCAGTTGGGTATACTCGGTATAGGATTGTCTGTTGTAGCCTGGCACCGAATCATTATCCACGTCAAAAACGCCCGCCCGATGTTGCAGAAGTTGCTCAATAGTAATCTGATTTTTATATGGGAAATCCCAGTCCGATGTGTTGGGCACATATGGCGTTTGCGTACCCGGAATCAGGTCGGTGATTTTCGCTTTATAATTGACCCATCCGTCTTCGTGCATGTTCAGCATGGCGGTGGCCGTGAAATGCTTGGTGATGCTGGCGAACCGGAAATGGTCTGTTTCGCGAACAGGCGATTGACCGCCGGGCACCGACGAGGCAAACACTCTGGTGTTGGGCGTCTGAATCAGCACATTCAGTGAAGGTACCGGGTGACGCAGACTGTCTTCCAGACCTAGACGAATTTTGTCAACGGCTTGCTGCACCGTTAACTGAGAGCCCAGTAGTGGAGGATGATCGTGGATCACGGACGAGCAGCCGAACAGAAAAGGGGTTAGTGATCCGATCAGGCCAGCCCGTCTTAGGAGTTGGCTGCTGTTGACAAGGGTCGAACGCAGCGATTGAGCAATCACCCTATTTTGTTGGGTAAAAGAGAAGGTTTTCACAGTATAATTGAAGTATATGGTGTATAATAAACAGTGCAACAGCAGGTTATAGGCTCAGCACGCATTAACGGTTTATAAGCTGGCTAGCCGCCAGAGCTGTTTTTTGCATACCAAAAGCCAATTTCAAAAAGTCCTCTCTGGATGATTCCGGGGTAGTATTGATTTTGAAAATAGTAGCCACCGCCAGAACGGTCGTTTTGGTTACCGGGTTGTAGCGCAGTGTAGAGATGTAGCTTAGATGAGCCCCATCATGACCAAAGCCAATACCCTCATTATACGTAAGGCCTAATCCGTACACCCCGTGATCGGCATCCGCCACTTGCATTTCTTTCATTTTGGCTATATTCTCCAGCGAAATACCCGCCTGACCGGTCAGCAGCTTTTCGATCCAGGTTGATATGTCGGCTGGTGTTGAAACCACGTTTCCATCAGATACCAGGACCGACATATTATCATACGAGGTTTCCTGAGCCTTCTGACCAGGTACATAGAGATAGGATTTAAGATAGGGTTCTTTCATTCGTGTGTCTGTTCCCAGATAGACGCTGTAGGTGTTGGTGAGGCCTAACGGTTGAAAGAAGGTCTTGGTGATGTACTCACTATAGGACATCTTCGAAATCTGCTCAACAATTTTTGCCATCAAATGGTAACCTGTATTGGAGTAGTGAAACTCAACACCCGGAGCGGAATTGGACAATTTGTTGCGAGCAGCCACGCCGATCATTTCATTGAGGGTAAAGGTATGGGTGGGCTGGTTGAGGTCTTCCATAACGTAACTGAAGTAGCGCTTACCCGCGTAAGGTTGATTAACGGTTGTCGGAATATCCTGATTCGTTACGTCAAAGACACCCCCCCGATGCTGGAGCAATTGCCGGATGGTAATCTGGTTTTTGTAGGGTACATCGAAGTCCGGCGAATCGGGCAGATACGTCGAAATCGGCACATCGAGCGAAATAAGACCTTCCTGATACAGGCGCATGATGGAAGCCGCCGTGAAGGTCTTGGTTATACTGGCGATGCGAAAATGAGAATTCTCCTGCACGGCGGGGTCGATGTTGCTGGAAACCAGATACGAACCGGCTGGATTGGCCACCCGGATTAAAACGCCCCCTTTGTCGACGCCCCATTCCGCTTTCATCTGCCGATAAACGCTATCGGCGAGTTGCTGGAGTTGAGTTCGGGGCTCAAGCGGTGTCAGGTGGTCCCTGAGTAGGCAGGCTTGCAGCGTAAAGCCGACCAGCGGTAAGGCAAAAACTTGAATAGTAAAAGAGGAAAGTTTCATTGTCGAATTAACGTAACAGAGATAAGTTCTTCGAAGCCTGCCGCCCAGGTAACCTATCAGAAAGCGCACTAATCTGATCGCAGATAATACAGAGGCTTTAGGAGAAAATATGTCTTTGGTGGAGGAAGGAATGAACAGCTACGGCATGACAATATGCATATCGTAGCTGGTAGCTTTTTGGATCACCTTATTAATGACCGCGCTGTCAACTGATTTTTCAAAGGCATTTCCCTCCTGGGCGTTTATACCGAATTCTTCGAAAAATGACAGAAACCCTTTGGGACTATGAATATTCAGCCACCGACAAGGCGTATCACCCGCATTCTTAAACGTGTGCAACGTATTGGGCGGTAGATCGATGGATTCACCCGTTTCAACGGTGGTCAGCTTACCATCCTTCATGAATTCCATTTTCCCCTCCAGCACCAGGAAAAGCTCATTATAGCCGGTATGGTAATGCGGTGGCGGGCCGGGCACGTTGGGCGGGGTTGTCCCTTCCACCAGATCAAAATTGCCCAATGGCTGATGTACACTGATTTTGTGCCCAAGGCATAGTAATTCTTTATTCATGATTGATACGAAGTTTATAAGACAACTGTCTCACAAATGTAAATGGACAATTATGGACTTTGCAAATTTTATGAGATATTTGTCTCATGAAAAATGAACAATTGACGACCGGCCGGATCAACCAGAAGCTCGAAACGCGCCACAAGATTCTGGATACAGCCCAGAAACTCCTGGAAACAAAGGCCCTGTTTTCGCTGGAAGATGTCGCTCAGGCGATGGGTATATCCAGGGCAACGATTTACCGCTATTATTCCACCATCGATTTGCTGTGTGCCGAAGCAGCGCTGGCGTTCCGGGTCAAGCAACCGGATGATTTTTTAGCAGACATAAAGGGTATGACTCTGTCTGAGTCTCTTCTTTATGTGCAGGACTATTTTAATAAGCATGCGGAGATTCATGAGCTGGCTTTCAGGAAGTATCTGAGTGTGGTATTAAACGAATCCGTAAAAAAGGGACAGTCAGCGCAGCTCAGAGGAGCCAGACGACCGGCTGTCCTGGAAGCCGTAATGCAACCTCATACACAACGGATTGGCGTCCAAAACTATGACCGGCTTAAACAGATCATCTCAGCCTTGTCGGGAATCGAACCGATGATTGCCAACAAAGACGTAAATGGATTGACGAACGAAGAATCCAATAAGCTGTTGAGCTGGGCGCTGGAGATGATCCTGAAAGGTATGGAACTGGATAGAGCATAGCCGCCAAACTAACCCTCTTTTCAAGCCACGTATACGCTTCGTTTTATCATAAGGTATGAAGGTTAAACTGTCCTTTTTCCTGTACACATCAACCGACAAGCTTTAATAAGAAAGTCTAGTATTCGATCTTGCCTGGTCATAGTCACTAAAAATAGGCCTTGCGAAAGCTTGCTTTGCCAGTATAGCTTCCAGCCACTACGTTCGTTGCAGACCTATTTTCTGGTGTCAAATAACTCTGCAAGTCTACAGGAAGGGCTACCAAATGAGGTGGAGAATTGTGCCGAAAAGGTGGACTATTGTTCCGTCTGGGCCAACAGGCGGAAATTAGTGGGCGAAATACCAAATTCGTCCGCAAAAACCCGGCTAAAATACCTGGGGTCCTTAAAGCCTACCCAATTGGCAACTTCGGAAATGTTGAACCGTGTCGATAGAAGCAACCCTCTGGCTTTCTCCAATCGGAGCGACCGAACGTAGTGAGTAATCGATAAGCCCGTAAGGGCCATCATTTTTCGATAAAGCGTAGTCCGGCTCATGCCCATCTGCTGACAAATTTCGTTAATGGAGAAATGGGCGTTGTTTAATTGCGGCTCCAGTACCAGCCTTAATCTGTGCAGAAACTGATCTTCCAGCGATTCACAGCTCGGATCGATTTATTTGAAGGGAAAGCTGGCTATAATGAATCTGTGGATTCCGTCTTGACTGAAGCAAATCACGAAGAACCACCTTCACTCTTCCCGCTGAAAGGATTTAGTAAGGTAGGTTAACTGAGGTTTGGGGTGCGTAAACACTTTCGGAGTAGTAGGGTAGAATAGCTAGAAGTTGGTACTGTTTGACAGCCTATAGACGCCTAAAACAACGATGTCTTGTCCGGAAATCTTTCGGACATTAAAATGAATTTTAGTCAGGTAACAGAGAAGGTAAAGTTAACCTGGAACGGTATTACTATTTTTCTGCTCGAATCACTACCATACCGCCTGTGCTGTTAAGGCTATGCGATACTAGGTTTTGCTAAGTTAGCTAACCCATCACGCTAAAGGACCGCTCCCACCAAATGGATAGGCATAAAAGTACGCTTGAATCGAACTAATACAAGACTAACAATGGGCCAGCAGGCTGTTGAAAACTAAATTTAACAGTCTGCTGGCTGTATTGCTTTCACCCGCAGTATTTATACGTCTAAGCCATCACGCCTACTTGTTGCAAAAGGCCAATTGTGTCCATGATAATCCGGCTTTCAGAAAATAAGTTGTCTCTAACCACATCGATCACTACGCCCCACACGTCAACTCGTTTATTCGTGGCCGGTATACCCATAAAATCTCCTTGGTGGGTACCCGTCCAGCTAAATCGGGTAACCACCCTTTCCCCTTCGGCAATTTGCTCGTGCACCGTCCAGTTCATGTCGGGAAATCCGATAAACATGGAATTGAGGGCAAATTTCAACCCTTCCCGTCCAGGCCCCTGACCAGGAAAGGGCAGATGTTCAATAAAATCTTCGGCTACCAGCTTGTCCGCTGCCGCCAAATTTTTCTTGTTTATGACTTCTTCAATAAAGGAATTCATAAACTGTTTGTTTTCTTCCAGACTCATGGTAATGAAATTGTTAATTGCTTTTGATAGGTCGAAATAGCTGACAAACAATCAGGGTCGTATAACCCGATTCTGTTATAGCTCTCTACAATCAATGGGTATTCATCCCATTAACTGGATTGATCAGTTAGCTTGTATTGGCTCCAGACCATACTGTTTCATGATGGACAAAATCTGATGCCGATCAGGCGGGCCACCAGCATTAATCACGACTGCCAGTTCGCGAAAGTAAGCTGGACCGATGCTGGCCGGAGACAACGCACAAAGAACGCGCGCAGTTTGGGTATGCTCATTGGTAAATCCATGAATAAGGCCGCGCTTAATAAATAACGTATCACCCGGATTTAACTGGCGGGTTTCTGTATTGTACAGCATAGTCAACTTTCCTTCCAGGACATAGAGCGTTTCATCGACTTCTACGTGAAAGTGGGGAGCTGGTACTTTAGCATTAGGCGGTACAAACATTTCAAACATAACCAGACTACCCTCGGTATCCTGGCCATCCACTAAGAAATTCAACTGTAAACCGCCAATGGTAATCTGCTCTTTATATACGGGAAACATATCGCTAAAATTTTGATTGACCAGTTTTCAACTGGTTAAAAACCGATCACACCTCCGATTGATTGCGAACAAAAAGAGGGCTAAACACGGCTTTGCAAATCTATAGGAAGAGCTGTGGAATTAGGTGGAGAATTGTGTCGAAAAGGTGGACTATTGTTTTAATTGAGCCGAACGACGAAAATTAACGGGCGAAACGCCAAATTCTTCCGAAAACACCCGGCTGAAATACTTGGGATCGTCGAAGCCGACCGAGTAAGCAACTTCAGAAATGTTCAGATTCGTAGTGGTCAGTAAGTTCTGGGCTTTACCCAACCGAAAGACTCGTATGTACTGGGTAATAGACATAGCCGTCAGGGCTACCAGCTTCCGGTGGAGTGTCGTGCGGCTCATGCCTAGCCGCTGACAAAGTTCGTCAATCGATAAATCGGCATTCGCCAACTCGGTTTCCAGCGTCGAGCGGAGCAGGAGCAAAAATTGGTCTTCCAGCGAATCATCTGTCTCACCCGCTGAAGGGCTGGTGGGCGTTAGCTGGAGCGCCAGTTGACTGTAATAGAGCTGCAACCGATGCCGGGCCTGGAGCAGGTTCGTTAATACCAACTGCAATTCTTCCCGCTGAAACGGCTTGGTCAGATACGCATCGGCACCACGCCGGAGACCGCTAATCCGGTCGCTCACGGCGGCTCGGGCCGTGAGTAATACAATGGGAATGTGGCTCGTGCGCTGATCGTTTTTCAACTCGTCGCATACGTGAAACCCGTCTTTCTGGGGCATCATCACATCGCTCAGAATCAGATCGGGTACGTTTTCATAAGCCAAATCAATACCGGTCTGTCCGTTGTCAGCACGGATGATCCGGTAATCGTCTTGAATACAGGTTATGATGTACGTGGCTACGTCTTCATTATCTTCTATCAACAGGAGAAGCGGTTTTTCTTCGGCTAAATCGGTGATCGGCTCAATGGCCTCCATTCGGTCAGAATGAATAACAACCGGGTCTTCAACGAGTTCAGAAACCGGCGTAGCCAGACGTGTCTGGCGTAAACGAATGACAAACTCCGCTCCCTGACCGGGCTGACTTCGAACCGCCAGGCCACCTTGCATCAGCATCATCAACTCCCGCACGAGTGAGAGGCCAATACCGGTTCCTCCGGTTTCAGAAACTGGCTGATTTGCTACCGCATCGGCGGACCGCTGAAAGAAGCGGTCGAAGATCAGCGGCAATTCACCTGGCTCGATTCCAGGTCCGGTATTGCGTACACGAATAGAAAACCAGGACTCATCCGGCTGCCGTATTGGTACAACGGCTTCGTAATATCCCTGACTAGCGAGTGAATCCTCATTCTTTTGCGTAATTACCTGCAGATAAACGTATCCGCCCGACGGGGTAAATTTAATGGCGTTGGTTAATAGATTAGACAGAATATCCTGCAGTTTATCCCGGTCGAAATCAGTTTCCAGTATCTTGTTGTCGGTCTGGAAATGGAGTTGGATGTCCTTGAGTGCCGCCATCGTGTGGAACGACTCGGCGACGTAGCGCGTGAAACGAATCAGATCGGCCTGGATGGGCTGCAAATACATTTCCCCCGCTTCGAGTTTCGAGAGATCGAGAATCTGATTGATCAGCCGCAGCAGATTGTTCCCGTTGCGCTCGATTAGATCACTCGCCCGCCGTACGCTACGCTCCTGCTCACCCGTGACTTTCTGTTTGACCTCAGTTGCCATACCCAGTATAACGGTTAGTGGTGTGCGAAACTCGTGCGAAATGTTAGCAAAAAAGCGCGACTTGGTTTCATTGAGCTGATGAAGGGCATACGCTTGTTGTTCAATAACCTCTTTATCCTGTTCAATACGGGCAGTAGCCTGTTTGATTTCGGCCTGTAACCGGTTTTGCTCCTGTTGGTGGTTCCAGGTACGCCACCTCAGCCATCCCCAGATACCGGCGATCAGTGCCAAAACTACCAATAGTATAAACCAGGCCTGTAGGTAAAACGGTCGTTGCACATCCACCTGAATCGTCAACGTATTGGCCGACCATCGCCCGTTGGCAGCCTGCCCTTTAATCAGTAACTGATACGTACCGTAGGGCAGATTACCCAACCGTAACGACGACTCGGTTTGCCGCGTCCAGGCGTTGTCCAGGCCTTCAAACTGGTAAGCATAAACATTCTTCTCGGCATCGGCAAAGTTCAATAAGGCAAACTCCAGCACCGCCGTCTGGTCGCCGGGGCGAATAACGATTTGATGGGTCTGAGCAAGTTCTGTCGTTTTATCGATGAGCTGATTACTTGATCTGTCGGACTGACGGAATGAAATCAGGCGCATCTGGAGGGAAACCGGAGGCTTTTCCGTTTCAAAATCCCGGGGATCAAACCAGGTAATTCCGTTCAACCCTCCGAAATAGATCCGCCCAGCTGTGTCCTGGAAATGAGCAATGCGGTTGAACTCGTTGTGGGTAATGCCATCCTGCACAAAATACGTCCGGGTAGTCAAGTGAACCGGATCGAAGCGCATTATCCCGTAATCGCTGCTGAGCCAGAGTTTGCCCCGTCGATCAGGGTAGACGGCGTAGATGTTGTCATTGGCTAAGCCTTCGCTACGTCGGAATTGCCGGTATTGGCCGTACTGTTTGTCCCAGCGGATCAGCCCCGCATTGGCTGTGGCTAGCCAGTAGGTTCCGGCCGTATCCTGATAAAGATGCTGGTAGCTATCAGCAGGCAGATGAAAAGTACCCTGACCACCACTCCAATAGCGAGCGATAACCCCCTTTGTCGGGTCAGCCATGTACAATCCGGTCGTCGCACAAATCCAGAATGAGCCCTGTCGGTCGGGAGCAATGTGCAGTATGTGTGACTGGGCGAGTTCAGTGAACTCATTATAGTTTGTAAAGGGCTTGACCACCCGGGTTCTGGTATCAGCCCACATAAGCCCCGTTTGGGTCCCGATCAGCCACCGATCAGGGCCAACAGGATGAAGCGCCCAGATCGTAGAAGCGTTGGGTAGTTTTATCGCGGTAAAGTCAACTGCCGACGGATCATAATGGATTAGCTGATTCCCATTACCCGCATAAAACTTGCCTTGTCCATCCTGCGCCAACCCGTACGCAAAGACACTATTCGTGTACAACTTTTTGAGTAATCCACCTTGCCGCGGAACCGAATAAAGGCCAAATTTCTCGAGGTTGGCAAAGACCTGATCGCCCAGAACAGCAATACCCCGAATAGCGGATACCTGATCGCCTTTGTTGTTCTCCTGATAAATTAACCGGTGAAAATGGTTTTGGGTTAAGTTGACCTGATAGACGCCAAAACTGGTGCCTAACCAAAACTGCCCGTTCGGGTCGCGATAAAAGTAGCGGTTCTCAATGGTTTCACCAGCGGTCTGGTTCGCAATACTCAGAAGGGTTCGATTGGTCGAATCCCGCAAACTGATTCCATCCCAGAGCAAACCAGACCGGTCAACGGGATAGCAGACCGGCCCCATATATCGTTTCATCGATTGCAGCAGAGCCGAGGGCCATTCCCGCCGATGACCCGATTCATCGACACTATAAAACGTATGTTTCCCACCTTTTGCCGGATTATAAACCGTGTAGAAAAATTCAATCCCCGCATTGCGCTGCCCAAAACACCAATTGACGATATCTTGTCCATGTGAAAACTGATGCAAAACCCGGCCATCGGTTGTTAATTCAACAAGTTGGTGTTCGTCTGCAATGGCCCAAACGGTATTGTGAGCGGTAGCCTGAAAAATGCCCAGTGTTTTAAACTGTGGTAAAGTAATCGTATGCAGACCCGACGTTGGATGATACGAAACCAACGTAGCCGTGTGGTAATTAGTCAGGAAAATAGTACCGTTATTACTGCTTACCAGGCTCCACAGATCGTTCAACGGCGTTGAAGGCAGTTGCCCGGCAAATGTTTTATCGAGGGATGTAGCCTTATTTGTTAATGGATTAAAGATTGTAACTTGAGACTGGCCGTTAGGTCCCATGAGCCATAAATTTCCCGTTGCATCCAGGGCAATGGAATGAATGTCATCGAAATCCAGGCCGTTGTGTTCCTTCGTGAACGTAGTGAATGTCTTGCCATCGAATCGGCTGAGGCCAAACTTGGTCCCAAACCACATAAATCCCTGCCGATCCTGGATGATCGCATTGACCTCCCGGTGGGCCAGCCCGTTCTCTGGACCATAGTGTTTTACCCAGGCCACATACGGCTGAGCTCTAACCAGATTACACAGCCCAAGCAAGAGTAGGCCAATGAAAAGACGTACAGTTTTCACGCTATTCGGTAAAGCCGACAAAAAGAGGAAACAGATTGGACTAGTTAACAAAACGAGAACCCAGAGTGAGTTCTCCATCGAATGGCTTTATAAAACCGTTTAGAAACTAGCTTAAAATCCTGCCAATATACTTTCTAATCAAATAAGTCATTTATACAATTTAACCAGGAATTTACAACGCCAGCGGATTCTGTTGGATCTACTATCAAAAAATGCCCAGGCTTTATGAAGTTACTCTTGGTAGTGATCCTGTTTGGTTTACGTTCACTTGGCTCATTTGGCCAGTCGAAACGCACGACCGATCCCTTTCCGACGTATCAACAAATCAAGCCAATTGATTCAGAAATAATCGATTACGTAGCTGAACAGGGTACAGTAGAACGTAGTAGCAGGCAACATCCCGTTAATCTGTTCAATTATCCACCCAAAACCGTTACTTATGTACTCAACGGTAAGTCCACAACCGACGTAAAATTCGTAAAGAGCTTGCTGAGTAAAAAAGAAATTCTGATTGATACCATTACCATCGAACAGGCATCAGATAATGGGAAGCGAATCATCAGAATCAACTACTCAACACAGCTACAAACAGAACAGCCCGAGATCAGATGATTCCGGGCTGTTCTGTTTACCAAAAAATTGATTTTATTGATGATCCATACCGCCACCTTTCTTGCAGCAGCTTGGTAGTTTGTTGTAGCCAACTTCATCGGCGGGTACGTCTTCAGCGTCGTAACCCGTTTTGCTGATGTTTGCTTTCAGCTTTGCTACGTCCGTTTTGGCCGGGTTGTATTTGATCGTTACGACTTTCGTTTTTACGTCTAAATCGGCTTCTTTAACGCCCTTTTCGAACGCCAGATTTCGTTCGATACGTGCTTTACACATACCACAAATGGCCGACGTTTTCAATTTAACTTCTTTCTCCTTGTCGTCGCTGGCGGATGCAGTAGCAAATGAGCTGCCCAGTAGTACTAATGAGGTTAGAGCGGTCAAGAATAGGTTACGTAGCATAACGGTAATTGGTTTATGGTGAATTGATAACGAATTTTTTATTCAGAAGGTGCCTGAATGGGCTTATTAGTGACGCATTCCTTTTGTCTGGCCATGACCCGAATGATTCATGTTTCGCATGGTCATCAGACTGGGAGAAATACGCAAATAAATTTCGCCTGAAACAGGCATTGTGCCGTAGTAGTATTGTAAAAATTTGTCGGGCATGCTGCTGGTCACCTGAGCACCTAAGACCAAGTCGGTGTTGTGCATCTGAGCAATTCGGTAGTTCGTACCGAGCGTAAGACTATGTACCGAGAAGCTGGTTTGACCAATTGGATCAAGTATCCTGATACTCAATTCTTCTAACGACTTACTGACATTCTCGTACCGACCATAAAAAGCAATTTTCTCCCACTGCAAACTACTTTCGGCCAGGAAAGAATTCTCGCCTTCTCCGTCGTGACTGTTACGTCCCCAAACAAAGGCCGACGTTATGTAACGCCCTGGACTCAAGCCCTTACTGTGCAGAACAGAAGCAGTGGTCCGCGTTACATTCTCTTCAGGATGCAAATCTTCGGGGCTGTGAATAAATCCCTGCGAGAACTGCAAAGCCAGTGACGGCGACGGATTGACGGATACTCTATAGGAATAGCTATCAAATCGGGGTTTGTCGAAATCATACCGCTTCTCGTTTGGTTCGCGGCCCGTGAATGAGGAGGCCTCTAGTTTCGCCCATTTATACCGGAATCCGGCGGTTGCTACCCCAAACAGAATATGCGTAGCATCCTGCCAATGGTGACCCAGCGGTGCTTCGGGAATACCAAACGCCGAAATTCGGTGCATGAAAGCGGGCGGTCCAAGGGCTGGTTCGCCGGGGTAGCCGACGTATCCGTACAGGTCGATGTCTTTGCTGATTGCGTGGCTATAACTTACGGACAGTTCGGAAACCAGGTCATGCGGGTGCTGTTTATCAACGAGCGGCTGGCCCTGATAGCTTTCACCCGTCTGGAACAATAACGGATAACCACCATTGCCCACTGTCAGCGGATCGAGCGAAAGCATAGCCCGCACCTGAAGCAGTCCGCGCTGCCCAATGTTACGTTGCGCCATCCCCATAACCCAGTTCGGTGCACCAAATTGCTGGGCATGTCCGCGCTTATCGGCGTTATTTGCATTCTGACTGGTATAGCGCAGATAAACAGCATAATGCAGCATGTAGCTCCATTTGCTTCCCGATGGTATACTCATGTAAGCGTACATGGGTGTATTGTCCGGGTGCCACGACGTACCCGAGCCGTTGCGGTTCATGGATAGATTGCGCGAAAGCGAATGCGTCATTCCCATAGTGGTATCCATCGTAAAGCCGTAATTCATCATGGCTCCGTCGCCCATCAGGCTGTGCTTCTCCATTCCCTGATGCATCGAATGATCCATCGGTTTGGCAGGGCTTGCTTTCTTTACCGTATCGGAGGGCATTTTCATACCTTCCTGATGCTGGTGCTGACCATAGGCTAGTCCATTCACACAAAGTAGCGTACTTACTAAAAATCTGTTCATCAGGTTGTTTCCGTTAATTAGCATTGGTGGTCAAGCATCGTCATGTATCGTGTTTGGCGACAGAATGACCACCAATGGCGAGGTATTATGCGCTGGCCGACATTGACCGGCACTCTTCGGCGCACTTCCGACAGGCTTCGGCGCAGGCCTTACAGTGTGCTACGTGGTCAGCATGTTTCTCGCATTCTTCAGCGCAGGCTTCACATACGTCAGCGCAGAGCGCCATAAAATCGCGCGAAAAATCTGACCCACGAGCATCCAGCCGACCACACATGGTGCAGAAATCGGCGCAGTCGCGGCAAAGTTTGATACAGGCGGTCATGTCGTGTCCTTTGCTATCGCTGTCGTGCATTTCCAGACAGGCTGTCACGCAACGTTCGCAGGCTTCAGCGCACTCAAAACAAGTGTCGACATGTGTGTGGTTGTGTTGTGTCGTTTCCATAACTATCGGTTTTCAGTTTAGCAGACCACCGTTGATCTATCAAAATAACTTCGTCTAGTCGATAGAGTTTTTACATAATTATGGATGAGATTTAATGGTGAATGAGTGAATGGCTGGCACATCATCTCCTAACGGATGGTATTCGCTCATTCTATCATTTACTCGTTCACCATTAAATCCTGTCCAGGCTACGTCGTCCTGCCACAGCCGACTTTTTAAACTGCCCCGGTGTCATATCAGTCACCTGCCGAAACTGGTTCGAGAGGTGCTGAACACTACTATAATTCAAGCGCCATGCGATTTCGCTCAGGGTTAGTTCGTCGTACCGTAGCCATTCTTTCACTTTCTCAATTTTAAGCGCGATGATGTACTTTTCAAGCGTCTGTCCTTCGTGGGCAGAAAACAGACCACTCAGATACGAATATTCATAGCCTAGCTTTCGCTCCAGAAAGGTCGAATAGTTCTCGGTGGCCAGTCGTTCGCCTTTCAGGTGCTGAACTTCATTGATCAGCAACACTTTCATGTGTTCCACCAACGACTGTTTTTTATCGTCGACTAAATCAAATCCGTTGTTCTGCATGGCCAGACGCACTTCGTCAAGCGTTAAGTTTGCTGGCAGATCCGCAACGTCAACTTCGCCCAGCTCAACCCGATTTACCACCAGACCCAGTTTTTCAAGCTCTTCGCGCACGACCCGCTTGCAGCGGTCGCACACCATATTTCGGATAATCAGTGTCATAGTAGTCGGAACGGCGTTAAAGTTGTGGTTTAAAGCGAAAACCTGCGTATACCATTCGGCCCGTAATCGGCCCCCACGCCTGTGTACCGGCATCGAAGTCAGGCCCGAATGGGTTCGATGCCGCGAAAATCGGATTACTCTGGCGGAAGCCCGTCAGGTTTTCACCACCCAGGTAGATCTCCCAGCCACTTCGAAACGCCCGGCTAACCTGCGCGTTGAGGTTAACGAAACCGGGGGAATACACGATTGGTACGTAGGGTGGTTGCTCATAATCGGCTCCTTCGCGTAGATAGGGAATCCGCCGGGAACCGTTCCACTGGATGGTCGCATCAAATTTCCACTTGTCGAATGGGAGCGCATAGGCTACGTTCAGCAGCACCCGATCGCGAGGAATCATCATGCGCGGTAACAGCAACGTATCACCCGAGGGCACGCTCATGCTCTGCCGAACGTCGAAGAGTCGGTACGCCAGCTTTACGTCCAGTCGTTTCATGGGTTGGTAATTCAACTCAGCCTGAAAACTATTCGCGAACGATTTGCCATAGAGATTATGGAAGTGCAGCTCGCGGGGATGTTCCAGATCGACCATCAACTGCTCCCGAAAATCCGTACGGTAATAATCCAGCACGAACGACGCTTTCTGCCCAAACAGCGCAAACTCATTCGTCAGGCTTACTCCATAATTCCACGAGATTTCAGGACGTAGTTGGGCATCGTTAAAGACGGCTCGTGAGCTAACCAAATACCCGAAGTTTTCGGCAAATAGATTCGGCACTCGGAATCCTCGTCCAGCCGACGCCCGCAACGTTACGTTCTGACTAAGGGTATATTTGAGGTGAGCTCGGGGTGTCCATTGGGCGCCAAACAGATTGTGATAATCGAACCGTCCGCCCAGTACCAGCGTCAGTTTTTCAGGATACGTATAGGTGTATTCGGCGAAAACACCCGGTACTGATTCCGTCCGATTGGTCAGTATATACCCTAATTGCTCGCGATAATCATCCAGTAGATAACTGAGACCGGTTTTGTATGCATGATTTGTATTTCCGATAATCGACTGATAAATCAGGTTTGCGTAGAGTGTTCGCTGTTGACCCACATACGGTCGATACCCAAAATTAGCGTTCTGTTCGTGATGAACGCCATTCAGAATCAGACCCAGTCCGTTGTAGGGTTTTTCGGGGTACAACTTCGCCATTTTCGAGAAGAATTCCAGGCGTTTGGTCGTGTTGCCAAAACTATACCGCGATGAACCAAAGCGCGCTAATTGACCGCCGTCGCGATCTTCGTAAAGTGCCTTTACGCCAAACTGCGCCATGAATCGTTCATTGCTGTACTTATACCGATTGATGGCGTTCACTTGCGTATATAAGGGTAAATCCCGAAATCCATCCTTATTCTGATCCAGTTCGGTACGTAGCGTGCTGGCATGCCCTAACAGGCCTACGCTCCACTTTTTGTTCAGCGCTTTCGACCAGTTGGCATTCCCTTCAATCCGTCCGAAACTGTTTACATACCCGTTGATAAACAACTTGTTCACGTCGTCGGGCTTTTGAAGTTCAATATTCATTTGCCCACTCATCGACTCATAGCCGTTTACGACTGAACCAGCACCTTTGCCAATATCAATGCTCGTAATCCAGGTTCCAGGAATGTAATTCAGGCCGAACGTCGTAGCGAGTCCACGTACCGTCGGAATATTCTCGACATTGGTTTGAACGTACTGACCGCCCAACCCCAGAAACTGGATCTGCCTGGCTCCCGTAACGGCATCACTATACGATACGCTTACCGACGCATTGGTCTCGAAACTCTCGGAGAGGTTGCAACAGGCCGCTTTCGCCAGCGTCCGTTGTGTGATGAATTCGGTATGAATCGGATTGACCTGATCAATTTGGCCGGGTGCTCCCGATATGGTTACCTCCTGTAAGGTCCGTTCGCTACGTAGCTTAATTAGTACACTGGCGGCTGGATTAGTAATGGCAAGTGTGTCAGGCTGGTAGCCTACGTAGCTCGCCACGAGTCGGTTTGTTCTCGAATGAACCGGTAGTTGAAATTTCCCGTCGGCAGCGGTCACCGTTCCGGCGGAGGTTCCCAACCACAGAAGTGTGGCGCCAACCAGTGGAACGGGTTTTCCATTGACGACCTCGCTAACACTACCCCGAATAACCGATTGAGCAGCAGACGAATCCGTTAATGGATGTATTGTTTTTGTTGAATCGGACTGAGCCTGAGCAGTCGCAACAACTGCCAGCGCAATCCACAATGAAAGAAATCGCATGAGTTTGTTGGTTTGATGAATAGGTACACCAAGCCGATATCGTAGCGACACCGGTTTGCATCATCAAACAACGTATCAAATAAGCAGACGTTGAACGAGCGTCAGAATATCGCGCCCGGAAAGCGAAGGAGGAGACGGAAAGGCCGAAACCGATGCCGATTTCTGAGTAAAAACCAGTTCGAAAAGCCACGAAAGTACAGACACGAAACCAGCGACAACGGCTTCCGTGATGTTCTTAACCAGCTTGGCAACAAACTGGCTTATCGACGACGAAATATCAACATTCTCATAACGCTGATCGTCCTGACAGCATTCAGTTTTTTTAATCACCGTTTGCTTTGATGGCATAGGCTGCTCATCCGTAGCGCAACTCTGTGACTTAACGTCGCTGAACGCGACAAGCATCGTTTTTTTATGCCCCCGCATCTGGCACGTATGTTCAACCAGACCAAAGCCGGTACTGCTCAGCAGCACGACACAGGCCATTAAGATGTTGAACAATCGGAACAGAGTGCGTTTCATAATGGGACAAATATCTGCATTTGTAGCGATTCAATGCAACTAGTTTGAGTAATCGGCCAGAATTCTGTAAAACTAAAAGGCCATTTTGCAATAAGCTTAGCCCCTAAATCCCCTGGAGGAGACTTTGTTTATGTCTAAGCCAAGTATCCTTCGGGGGATTTAGGGGCTAATTTAATTTCTAAACTGTTTCCGGCTCCGGACTCACCAATTCGCTGAGCGGTCGTAAGTTACGGGCAGCCTCTTCTGTATAGGGAAAGATGTCCAGAATTTTCGTTGTATTGACATCCGTAATTTCGAATGGATCGAGTGCCGTTTTCAGGCTCACTTCCACCCGTTCGTACGCTTGCTTGGGAGTTTCGGCATTCACCAGCATGACGCTCGGTGTTTTCTTCTGTTTTCCCGTTTTTTCGTCGTCGGTAATAAACATCGCCTTGACCTTAAACCAGGTTTCGCCCCCTTCTTCGTTGTGGAAGACATCGGCCAGTTTCATACGCGAAATGTTCGTGATCTCGAAGTCAGGCGTGTTCGCTGCAATCTCCTGATAAAGCCGAGTCTCTGCATCGGTGTAGCTAACGGCATCCACCAAATACGCTTCCGTTACAGTTTTTTGCTTGATAAACTCCTCATTTCGGCTGCCGACATTCGAGTCGTCAACGGGCTGTTGATAGCGGATTTTTCCGAGAAACCAGTTGGGCATTTTTATAAGTTTTGATACGTAAATAGAACATTTTTTGAGGGACAAAGGTGCCGAAAAAAGTGAAGAATGAAGAGCGTAGAGTGAAGAATAAACCTGTAAAATGACTTTTGTTCTTTACTCTACACGCTTCATTCTTCACTCCTTTTTACTTGCCCGATTCGCTTGTTTGATCGATTGTTCAATGTCGTCCCACTGCTCCGACGTAACGTTTTCCAGGTGACTGAACTCGCCCGCCATCAGTACTTCGCCCCCGTCGATGGTGATGGTTTCGCCAGTGATAAAGCCCGAATAGTCAGACAGCAAAAAGGCCGCGAGATTGGCCAGCTCGCCATGTTCGCCAACCCGTTTGAGTGGAATGCGGCTGACGGGGTCCATCATCTTCATCAACGGTTCGGGAAAGAGTCGATCCCAAGCCCCTTTGGTCGGAAACGGACCGGGTGCAATGGCGTTGAGACGGATACCGTATTTACCCCACTCACCCGCCAGCGATTTAGTCATGATCAGGGCTCCGCCTTTTGCTACTGCCGACGGTACTACGTAGCCCGAACCCGTTGTCGCATAAGTCGTCGAAATGTTCAGCACGACTCCCGGAATTTTGTTATCAATCCAGTATTTACCAATCGCCAGGGTAAAGTAATACGTACCGCGCAGGACGATATCAACAATTGTATCAAAGGCTTTATACGAAAGTCGCTCGGTTGGACTAATGAAGTTTCCGGCTGAGTTATTGAGTAGGCCGTCAACTTTGCCAAATTTCTCAATCGTTTGGGCAATGACGTTTTCAATCTCCGATGGATTACGTACATCGCATTGAACAGCCAGTACCTTCCCGCCCGTTTCCTGCATCAGTTCCTGAGCCGTTTCGTCAATAACTGACTGCCGACGACTGCAGATCGTTACGTTAGCTCCCAACTGAAGCAGATATCGGCTAATGGATTTTCCGAGACCTGTACCGCCCCCCGTTACAATAATCGTTTTTCCTTTCAGCGCATCATCGCGCAACATACCTGTGGTCATAATGAGTGAATAATCGAATGAGTTATGGGGTTAATAACCTCGATTTGATTTTTTATTAAACTCAGCTTGTCGCTTCTCCATCGTGGCCTGCATGGCTTCGGAGAAATCGTCGGACTGGAGTTGGCTCGAATTCCAGACCGCTACGTATTGAAGACCGTCTTCAATGGATTTATTCAGGCTATAATTCAGCACCCGTTTAGCGCCCTGAACTGCCGTGGCGGGATTATCGGCAATTTGTCGGGCCAACGTAGCAGCCGCTTCGAATAACTGATCGGGCGTATCGTATACATGATTGACCAGCCCGATACGTTCCGCAAAGGCAGTATCATAGTCAGCGCCTGTAAACGCCATTTCTCGGGTGAAACCCTGACCAATAATGGCTGGAAGAAACTGTAATCCTCCAATGTCGGGCGTGATGGCAAGCTTGGCTTCGCGTAAGCTGAATTTGGCGTCACGGGAACAGAGCCGGATATCGGCAGCAGCGATCATATTTACTCCGCCACCAATACACCAGCCATGTACAGCAGCAATGACTGGTTTTGGCGATTCGTGCATTTTTTGAAATCCCAACTGCATTTGCCGAATCTGTGCCATCAGGTCCATCCGTTGATGCGCCAGTACAGTACCGGTCGTCATCTTGCCTAACAGAGGCATCATTTGCGGTATGTTGAGTCCATAACTGAAATGATCACCACGCCCTCGAAAGACGATACAGCGAATGTCATGCATCCGGTTGATCTCATCCATTGCGTTGGGTAACTCCTCCCAAAACTCCGGCCCCATTGCGTTGCCTTTCCCAGGTCCGAGTAACGTAACGGTCATAACGCCGTTGATCTGTTCGAAGGCTAAAGCCTGATACGTTTGTTCCATAACAATAGTATGCTTGCATACAATAGCCTAAATGTAACAGACTCTATGTATTGGTCAGGCATGATGGTCAAAAAAATTACCGAACTCATTTTCCTGATCGGGTGGCACCGAGTCAACTTTCTTTCCGCTCCAACTGTTGCATTCACAACCATCCGACTCTCGTTTTATACTCGTCATGCATTTCGATACGCTCGCCCTCCGCGCTACGCACCATCCTGACCCTGACACAGGGGATGTTGTTGCACCCATTCACCTGTCAACGACGTTTGCTCGTAACGAAGCGAATGAGCTGCCCGCCAACTATACCTATGCCCGTCCGAACAATCCCACGCGCGAAGCACTGGAAAAAGCATTGGCTATGCTTGAAGGGGGCACCGTCGGTATGGCGTTTGGGTCGGGACAGGCAGCTACCATGACGTTGTTTCAGGCGTTACGTCCGGGTGATCATGTGTTGCTCTCGACTGATGCGTATTACGGCACACCGGCGTTGCTCGAACAAGTATTTCACCCCTGGGGACTTACGTATACGCGTGTACACATGAACGATCTGGATGCAGTGAAAGCGTCGATCCACGAAAATACCCGCGTTGTGTGGTGCGAAACACCGTCTAATCCGATGCTGGATATTACCGACCTATTGTCTGTCAGTCGATTAGCGCACGAGGTCGGGGCGATTTGTGTCTGCGATAATACATGGGCAACGCCCGTCCTGCAACGCCCGCTCGACCTGAACTGCGACGTGGTAATGCACTCAACCACGAAGTACCTTAGCGGCCACAGTGACGTATTGGGGGGAGCTTTGATTTTCAAGCGGGATAATGAGTTTACGCAGCGTGTACGCATGTTACAGGGATTGTCCGGAGCAGTCCCATCGCCCTTTGACTGCTGGTTAGTGAGTCGTGGGATTAAAACATTGGGCGTACGTGTGCGGGCGCAGAGTGCAACGGCTCAGGCGGTTGCTGATTTTTTAGACGACCATCCAGCCGTTGAGAAAATACATTATCCGGGCTTAGCCAACCACCCCGACCGAGCTATTATTCATCAACAGATGAACGGACCGGGCGCCATGTTATCGGTACAGGTGAAGGGTGGACAGGAAAAAGCGCTTCAATTTATCGGTAAATTGAAACTGTTCGCCCGGGCGACAAGTCTTGGTGGGGTTGAAAGCCTGATTGAACATCGGGCCAGCGTAGAGGGATTAACGTCGGCAACTCCGAAAAATCTGCTACGTGTTTCTATTGGCCTGGAACACGCCGAAGACTTAATCGCCGATTTAGCCCAAGCCTTACGATAAATCAGCGGTTAACCACAGAGCCACAAAGTAATGGAGTTTAAATTTTGCGAAAGCTCCGTGTACTTTGTGGCTCTGTGGTTAATAAAATTAGTTGTCAGTTATCGAAACCGTTTGGGGACAATACGGGGCATTGGCTTCAGAAATTGAGTCGGTGGTTCAGCAGGCTGGCGGTGGCGAAGGTACTTCTGCTCCATTATATACGTAACGGACGTATCAGGCACTTTGATCGGCATATTGTCCAGCGTAGCCCGCATCACGTTCTTGGGGTCCGAATGATACCGATAAAACGAATTGTTCGGGCGAGAATTGGGCATGTGATCTGGCGGGAATACCTCCGGTATTGAATCACGACGAATCAGTTGAGCTGGGGATTGCGCATATGCACAGCCCGAGAGAAACAGTAGGGCAAGTAATGTTTTCATAAGCCAGTCGCGTTGAATTAGCCTGCTACTAGGATGCAAAGACCCTTACAAATCCATAAACGTTGCAGTTGACTCTGCTTTACTCTTGAAACTAAAGGGTAAACGGTGTGGTTTTCTAACTGTATTTGACAATCACATTAATGAAAATTGCCCTCGTTTCCACCTCATCACGCAAAAACAGCAACTCGCTGCGTTTTGTCAATTACCTCCGGCACGTACTGGCCGAAGAGGGTCAACATGAGGTTACGATCGTTACGTTTGAGGATTACGATATACCGTTTGTTGGTCAGGGATCTGTAAAAAAAGATACATTGACGTCGTTTCAACAGGAGCTGATCAGTGCCTGGGAAGCCGCCGATCTGGTCATTTTTGCTATGCCTGAATACAACTGGACAGCTCCTCCACAAGCCACGAATGTTGTTCATCAGTTGGGAGGCCCTGCGTTTAAGCATTTGTTCGACAATAAAGTCTTCGCGATGGTTGGTATTTCCAACGGACGCGGGGGTCGTCAGCCCGCGTTGGATATGACAACGGTAGTGAACAAACTGATTAGCTTCACAAATAGCTACTCTATCGTATCGCCAAAGTTGTATGAATCACACGAAACCGACAAAAACCTGGACGAAAACGGCCATTTTGCCGGCCATGAAATTTATGAACGAACAACACGGGCGTTTTTGACGTATACGCTGAACGTAGCACAACGGTGGATGAGTCCCAGTTTGGTGGAGAAATAACCCTAAAACGAGTCTGATTAGTAAAGGGTCTGAAGAATTCACTTCAGACCCTTTTTTTATGTAAAAGTTTGTCTGATCTAGCCAAAACAAAAGAACATTACTGTCGCATTTCCCTCCTTCTATTGTCGGCCTTACCCCCCTTTAGTTAGAACGCTTTATACCATTTTTGTCAGAGAAAGGTACATCGCACATAACCGTATAAACAACGTACCAATGAGAAAAATTAGCCTGTACATGAACATGTCGCTCGATGGTATCGTGTCGGACCCGGATAAATGGATGTCATTCAGCGACGAGATCCTGGAAGAATCGCTGGCCGCTTATGATCAGTACGATGCCAGTTTGATGGGAAGTAATACGTATCCTTCCATGGCCGATTACTGGCAAAATGCGGAAAAGTCATCCCATTCGGCTCTTGAGCACTCGTTTGCCAAAAAGATAAACGAAATCCGGAAAATTGTCATATCCTAATCACCAGTCGACCTGATCTGGGCCAATTCTGAACAGTTGACGAGTAAAGACTGGGGATCTTTCGGGCAGGAAATAGAGAAACTCAAAAACAGTGACGGCAAAACGATTCCCATTGAAAGCGGTCTGAAAACCTGGCAGCTATTTTTAGAGAATGGCCTTTTCGATGAGTTACGACTCGTGATTCATCCGGTCATTGCGGTTCAAGGCGACAAACTGTTTTCTGATGAATCCGCGAAGGTAAGCTTGCATCTAATGAGTAGTAAAGCTCACAAAAATGGGGTTACCAGCTTGACATATCAACGGAGGTAAGCTGCCAAAAAACTACTACGTTCATAATTGACTCCGTATCGCTGCTGTGTCGGAATCACCCCTGTTTTTGTCGTTTTCACCCTCCCCACGCAGCTAAAAATTAGCTTACATTTAACTGATTAATAACCAATACCAGTAAACAATATGCAAAAAATTACCACATTCCTGACATTTAACGATCAGGCTGAAGAGGCTGCTAATTTGTACACCTCTGTCTTCAAAAACTCAAAAATCGTCAACGTTTCCCGGTACGCAAAAGGAGGGAATATGCCTGCTGGAATGGCAATGACCGTTACGTTTGATCTTGACGGTCAGAAATTTACAGCTTTAAATGGTGGACCGCATTTTACGTTTTCCGAAGGTATCTCGCTCTCTGTCGACTGTCAGAACCAGGAAGAAGTCGATTATTTTTGGGAGAAGCTTTCTGAAGGTGGCGAACCTGGCCCGTGTGGCTGGTTGAAAGATAAGTTTGGTGTATCCTGGCAAATTGTCCCCTCGGCATTAACCAAATTGTTGCAAGATAAAGACCCGGAGAAGGCAAAGCGAGTCATGCAAGCCATGTTGAAAATGAGTAAAATCGACATCGCTACATTAGAGCAAGCATAAAGACGTCGTTATTCGAGTTCATTGATTGTCATTTAGCTGTTATCAGTCGTTTGACTGCGAGATGGACAACTAATTGACAATCAATAGCTATTCATAATAAACATGTCGCGTCGTGAAGTGATTTCACTACGTATCAGACCAAGTCTATTTCACTAATTCCTTCTGATATAAGCCCACTAACGTATCGACGGCGTAGTCAATCTCCTCAGTTGTGTTGTATTTTCCGAACGAGAACCGAACGTAACCACGCTCAGGGTCTACTTCCGGCAAAGCGGCCAATACGTGTGAACCAACACTTGATCCGCTCGAACAGGCAGACCCACCCGAGGCCGAAATCCGGGCGATGTCCAGACTGAACAACAGCATATCGCTCAAGTCCGACGCTGGCAGACTGACGTTCAATACGGTGTACAAACTGTTTCCAACATCTGCCGAATTACCGTTGAACTGGACGTCGGGCATTTTATCACGGAGCCGCTCAATCATCCGGCGTTTCAGCGACGTAATGTGGTGTTTGTGATCATCCATATCGCGGTACGCAATTTCCAGCGCTTTCGCTAAACCGACAATACCATACACATTTTCGGTACCGCCCCGCATGTTACGCTCCTGCGCTCCCCCATACACGAACGGATGAATTTTTACGCGTTCAGCATTGACATACAGGAAACCGACTCCTTTAGGTCCGTGGAATTTGTGACCAGCGCCCACGATAAAGTCGACCGGCAGTTGTTGCAGATCGTGCCGAAAATGACCCATCGTTTGTACCGTATCGGAATGAAAAATAGCGTCGTATTCCCGACATAGCTCCCCTACCCGGTTCAGATTCAGCAAATTACCGATCTCGTTGTTCCCATGCATAAGCGAGACCAGTGTTCGTGGGTTTTGGCGTAGCAGTTCTTCCAGATGCGTCAGATCAATGTGTCCTTTGGGATCAATGTTGACCATACTTAGCCGAATGGTACCCTGTTGTTCGAGGTGTTGAAGCGTGTGTAAAACGGCATGATGTTCCAAAGGGGACGTAATGGCGTGCGTCAGACGGTAGGTTTCAATACTACTCCGAATGGCCGTATTATCGGCTTCGGTACCGCCTGACGTAAAGAAAATTTCGGCGGGCGAGGTGTTGAGTAACGATGCCACCGTTTTGCGGGCTTTCTCGATCGCTGTACGAACCGTTCGGCCATGACTGTGTATAGACGATGGGTTACCGAACTGCTCCGTCATAAGCGGCAACATAGCGTCTAAAACTTCAGAATCGAGTCGGGTCGTAGCGGCATTATCTAAGTAAACGGCAGCGGCTGGTGTCATCGCAATTCAGATTTGTCTATCCTGCAAAGGTACGGCGAATGCCGTTACTGATGAAACACTATTCAAATCTGAGTCGTTCTCGTAGCAGTACTTCTTCTCTCTACAATGGATTTTTCGCAGGCTGCCGGACTGATCTACGCCGAGTTAACAACCTGGACTCGCACCGCCATCCGCTATTTACCAAAGCTGGCCGTCGCGATTCTACTGCTGGTTATTTTCACTTTTTTATCGCGCTGGCTCAGCCGCTGGGTAATTCGTGGACTGGCTCGGGTCAGCACTAACGTATCGCTCGTTAACCTGACGGGGGCCGTGGTTCGCGTTTTTGTTGTGGCCGTTGGCTTGTTTGTCGCATTGGGGGTGTTAGGTCTGGACAAGACTGTGACTTCACTGCTGGCGGGCGCGGGTGTCATTGCGCTGGCCATTGGCTTCGCCTTTCAGGACTTGACGGCCAATTTTATTTCGGGCACTATGCTTGCGCTGGCTCAGCCTATTCAGGTTGGTGACATCGTGGAGACCAACGGCTACACGGGTAAAGTACTGGATATTAAGCTACGTTCAATTGTCATTGATAACGGGCAGGGGCAAACCGTCGAGATTCCGAGCAAGGACGTCTTTCAGAAACCAATCAAAAATTTTTCCCGCATTGGCCATCGACGGATCGAAGTAGCTGCCGGTGTGTCGTACATAGACGATCTGGCAACGGCCCAACGTGTGGCTACAACAGCTGTTTCCCAGTTACCGTTTGTGGTACAGAACCTCCCCGTCGATTTACATTATCGAAACTTCGCAGACGCTAATATTCAGTTTGTCATCTGGTTCTGGATCAATCCAACGGTGACAAATCCCCAGACCGCTTTGAGTGAAGCGATCATTGCCGTCAAGCGCGCGTTTGATGAAAATAACATTCTGATTGTCTTTGCTGGCCAAACCTTTGACCTCAAACAGAAACTGGCTGACCAAAAAGCGCAGTAACGTAATGGAGATTTGTAGCTGTCACAAATGACTTCTAGATTAAAAAGGGATTAAACATTCCCAGATTCGCATCGGTTAGCGTTTGGTGTAACTTCCCAGTACGTATCGTGAATCGTTCTTTGCTTGTCTTCTTTCTGTTGGTTACCGTATCGGTTCATGCTCAGACGTATCGGGACCAGGTACTAAATCGAACCGTTTTTTGGTCGGAGATAAATCTGGTTTATAAGACGGGTGGCAAATGGAGTTTTCAACTTGACCATCAATACCGCAGGCAGGCCGACGACAACAATGGGCGCGATCTGAATGCGTTTCGCCACCCACTCCTTCAGGTATTTCGCCCCTGGATCAGTTATCAGCTTTCAGAACCCGTCCGGCTATCGCTCTCACCCGTTGGCTTCTGGTGGAACTGGGGCCGTGTGAATGAGTATCAACCCACTACGTTCTTTCAGGAAATCCGCGTTATTCCGCAGCTTCAGATCACCAAACCCATTGGCGATGGAGAACTTATTCAGCGTTTCCGCACGGAACTTCGCTGGGCATCACTCACCGATACACTCGCCAATGCCTATGTATTCTTATCCGATGGCGAATCGCAACAAGTATTGGCCGATCGTTTCAACGTCCGACTGCGGGGAATGGCGCGCTGGATCAATCCCGTTTTCAAACGGAATAAAGAAGACAACCGCTGGTATTCTCACCTCAGCATTGAACCCATGCTGGTTTTGTCAAAATCGGGCGTACGTTTTGATCAGAATCGAACTTACGTAGCGCTGGGCCGTAAAATCCAGAAGCATATGCGAATCGAGCTCGGCTATATGAATCAGTTTACCGTACAACGGACTGAAGCGGATCTGGTACGTTTGTTTCGTTTCAATCACGCTCTGCATTTATACGTCTATCTGGAGAATGGTCGAAAATCCAAAGCAGGACTAGATTCGGGGCCAGAAGAGTAACGAATCGACAGTCTTTCGACAAAACAACATTACATCCTGAACGCTATCATTAATAGTATTAAATAAAAGAATAATACTGTTTTACTATATCAATAAATCAATTTAACTTAACGTAACAATTAACAGTTATGAAAACTTTACTGCTATGAAACGTGTCATCGTTATCAGTTTCGCTCTGCTGTATATTACTACGCTTGCCTGGTCTCAAGGCATTACCCGCACGACCCAAAGTATCATTTTTTTACCCATAGATACGGCTCCCAGTATTGATTACAAATACCGTGATGGCACGGCTTTATTAACTGACGGGCGCTTGCTGAAAGGACGTTTTCAGTACAACGGAAGAAAGATTTTTGTGTATCGTGCTTCCAGCCAGGCCGCCAAACAGCGAATTGCTCTGTCAATGATTAAACGCCTTGTTCTGGCGGGCTCCGACACCTTAGTCACGTACCGCAGCGACTCCACAGTCTTTGTCCGGCTGGGCAACCGGCTGTTACGTCAGTTGACCGATGGCTCACCAATGGTGCTGGACCGTAAATTTGCCGTTGATGAAGATCGCGGCAAAACCGGCCGTCGCATGTTCGTCCTGGATGAAGATGGAACGGTTCGTAAATTTACATCGCTACAGAAATTCAACAGATGGTTTTATGCTTACCGGGAGCGATCAGGCAAACAAACATCCGACACTTATCTGAACCAAAGTGAAATTGTTAAGGCTGTTGCCCGGCTCAATGAATAATAATCGCTATACAAAAAAAGCTCGCTACGTATAGCGAGCTTTTTTTGTATAGCGATAAACGTATCTGCTTATTCTTTCTCTTTTTTGTATTGCTGAATAATCTTGTACAGGGCCTTCTGTTTTTCCAGTTCCGGGAAGAACTCAAACAGTTGAACATGGGCATCATAATCAAGGGTAAGAGCTGCTTCCAGTTGAATCAGGGCTTCACGGTAATGGCCGGCATGAATCAGATAAACAGCAGATCGATAGTATAAATCAGCCTCCTGCGGCATATCATTTACTCCTGCCTGGATGATGTCATTGGCCCGCAAAAAATCTCCCTGATCAAACGGCACCAGCGACCAGGTTAAATAAACATCCGGGTTTTCAGCATCGACCTCAGCCGCTTTCTCGAACGCTTCAATACTCGACAATACGTTCCCGATTTTATATTCGGTTTCGGCTATAGCCAGGTAATATTCACCATTCTGATCGTTCAGCTTAACCGCTTTTTGCAAAAACGGCAGCGCTTCATACCACTTGCCGGATTCGCTCAGGCAAACGCCGATACCATACCAGGCTTCGTCCCACATGGAGTCTAACTTGATAGCCTCGCGGTATTCTTTAATTGCTTCGGGTAGGCGATCCTGCTTTTCTAAACTGGCACCGAGATGACAGTACGTATCGGCCGTAGCCTCTTCGTATTTTAGTGTTTGCCGATAGCAGGCTTCAGCCTTCTCAAACAGCCCCAGGTTCATGTACGTATTGCCCAGATTGAAATGCGCGGAAGCAAAATCTTCCTTGATAATGACCGCATAATCGTA
The DNA here is from genome assembly GCF_014699035.1 of Spirosoma validum. GTDB lineage: Bacteria > Bacteroidota > Bacteroidia > Cytophagales > Spirosomataceae > Spirosoma > Spirosoma validum. Next base: position 120,620 of record NZ_JACXAA010000009.1, on the reverse strand, counting down.
GGCTTCAGCGGCTTCTTCGTACCGCGCTAATTTACTGTAGGCAATACCGATGTTATACCAGGCATTATACGAATACGGGTCAGCGTCAATCAGTTGCTGGTAATACGTCAGGCTATTTTCCAACTCGCCCGTTACGTCTAAGCAAAATGCTAATTCATACAGGGCGTTTTCGTTGTTAATATTCAGCGCTATCGACTTCTTATACTGCGTAATGGCCTCGGCATATTTGCCCCAGCTCTGATAACTCTGCCCCAGTTGAAACAGAATATCATCCTTATCTTCAGCGCGGTCAAGGAGTTCTTCCAGTACCTGGATCGACTCTTCATAGCGCCCGGCCATGTTCAGGACGGAGCCCTGCATAAACGGTACGTCGAGGTCACCAGGATTAAACAATGAAGCCCGTTCCAGTAACTCCAGCGATTCGTCGAACCGTTGAAAATTAGCCAGAATCTGGGCTTTATCGAGCATTAACTCCAGCGCGTAGGGAAAGTTTTCCAAACCGGATTCGGCGGCTTTAAACGCCTTGTCTAAATCACCCTGGTTGAGGTAGTGCTCAACCATTTGCTCGTAGACATCCAGGTCGAAAAACTGGCTTTGCTGCTGGTCCAGCATCTGCTCGAAACGCCGGATTGATTCTTTAATATCGCCTTCTCGTTCTTCGAACTCTTGCTCCATACTATTGCCTGAAAAATGTTTGGCGGATAGGGGCCGCGCCAATGGCGCGATTTATCCTTTGGCACTTCAATATAAATCCAAAAAAGCTAAACTCCAACCCCATTCTTAAAAATTTACAATTTGGCTAAACGGTCTCTAAAGGCGTCTGCCACACCCCGGAGGGTTTCGCTCAGCGGTCGGTATTGGAAATCAAGTAGCTGCTCAATTTTCCGCCCATCGTAGGCATATAACGAACTTGACGACCGGGCCGTTTCGCGGGTAATCAACGGTGCTTTGCCCATCAACCACGCTCGCACAGCTTCTAATGGCCAAAGCAACTTTGTTAGTACAGGTGGTATACGCATGGTTGGCGGACGCTTATCCAATACCGCTGCTATCTGTTCTAACAAGGATTGGTACGGAATGGTGCCCCCGCTCAGGATGAAGCGTTCAGCCGTTACGTCGGACTGCATCAGCCGGACAAGCGCATCCGTAACGTCGAGAACATCGACGTAATTGACTAAACCGGCGGGATAAAACGGTCGCTCGTCGTGTACGTACTTAATCAGTTGTAAGCTACTCCGGCTCCAGTCGCCCGTTCCCAGAACAATTGACGGGTTGACCATAACGGCATTTAAACCTTCGGCCACGCCCCGCCAGACTTCCAGTTCCGCCCGATACTTACTTTTGGCATACGCTGAGTTATTGGGCGACTCTTCCCACTTCAGGGTTTCGTTGATACGTATTGGCTCATTGGTATTTTCACCCTTTGCTGTCGGACGACCAATAGCCGCTACAGAGCTAACGTAACCGAGTTTTCGAACACCAGCTTTCAGGCAAACATTCACTACGTTAGCCGTACCCTCTACATTGATACGCTCCATCCTGTCGCGGTCTTTCGGCACAAACGAAACAATAGCCGCTGCGTGAATAACGTCAGCAACTGGCTGTATCGCTACTTCTAGAGAAGGAATATCCAGGACATCGCCTTCATGCCAAATGATCTGTTCTGCTATATCGTCCAGCATCCCGTAACCACTTTGAGGTCGGTACAAAACTGAAACCGGATGACCATCCGCCAGATACCGCCGGGCGATGTGTGAGCCAATAAAACCGGTTGCGCCAGTAATGAAAACCGGATTACGTAGTGATGATGTCAATTGAAGTTTTTGATTTCGACCCAGTTGAGGAAATTATTCGTATTCGACGTGTTGTTCTCCATAGCAGACCGGCTGTAGTCTTTTTGTAAACATAACAACGTTCGGGCCTGAATTGCTAATTTTGCGCACCAATTACCGGATTATGTCTCTCGAAAATCCCCAACGCTATACCGTTACGGCGGCTCTCATCTACGCCAACGGACCGATACACATCGGCCATATTGCTGGTTGTTACCTACCCGCCGACATTTACGTACGCTACCTGCGCTCAACGGGCAAAGACGTCGCCTTTATCAGCGGTACCGATGAACACGGCGTACCAATCACCATTAAAGCCAAAAAAGAAGGAATCACACCCAAAGAGGTCGTCGACAAATATTACGTCCAGATCAAGCAGGCGTTTCAGGATTTTGGCATCTCCTTTGATATTTACTCGCGCACCTCGAATCCGATTCACCACGAAACTTCGCAGGAGTTTTTTACAAAGCTTTACGATAAAGGCGATTTCGATGAGGAAGTCACCGAGCAATACTACGACGAAGTTGCCGGACAATTTCTGGCAGACCGCTATATTGTCGGTACGTGCCCGGTCTGTGGTAACCCGAACGCATATGGCGATCAGTGCGAACGCTGTGGCACGGCGCTCAGCCCAACTGAACTGATTGAGCCGCACTCTACTTTGTCTGGCTCGAAGCCCGTTATGCGCTCGACCAAAAACTGGTTTTTGCCACTGGATCGGATGCAGCCCGATATCGAGAAGTACGTTAACAGCCATACCGAATGGAAAACGAACGTATTTGGACAGTGTCAGTCGTGGTTGAAGGAAGGACTACGTCCCCGCGCGATGACACGCGACCTGGACTGGGGCATCAAAGTACCGTTACCCAATGCCGACGGTAAAGTTCTTTATGTTTGGTTCGATGCGCCGATTGGCTATATCTCCATGACCAAAGAATGGGCCGCTGAACAGGGCCGCGACTGGGAGTTGTACTGGCGCGATGAGCATACCAAGCTGGTACACTTCATTGGCAAGGACAATATCGTTTTCCACTGCATCATCTTCCCGGCGATGCTGATGGCCGAGGGTAGCTATATTCTGGCGGACAACGTACCGGCCAACGAATTCATGAACCTCGAAGGTGACAAAATCAGTACGTCGCGCAACTGGGCCGTCTGGCTGCATGAGTATCTGGACGAGTTGCCGGGTAAGCAGGATGTACTCCGTTACGTTCTGGCGGCCAACGCGCCCGAGACCAAAGACAGTGAGTTTACATGGAAGGATTTCCAGGCACGTAACAACTCTGAATTGGTTGGTATTCTGGGCAATTTCGTGAACCGGGCGGTTGTGCTGACGCACAAGATGGCCGATGGACACGTGCCCTTACGTCGCGAACTTACTGAATATGATCATCAGATACTGGACGAGTTGGCGCAATTCCCCGACCGAATCGGACAATCTATCGGAAACTATAAATTCCGGGAAGCACTGGGTCACCTGATGGATCTGGCGCGACTTGGCAATAAATACCTGGCCGAAACCGAGCCGTGGAAAGCCATTAAAACCGACCCGCAGCGAGCCCATACGATTCTGAACATCGCCCTGCAAATCACGGCAAACCTGAGTATCGTTTGTGAGCCATTTTTGCCGTTCACGGCGGAGAAGTTGCGGACTCAACTGGCCATCACCGAGCATTTCAACTGGACGAATGCGGGCCGGGCTGACTTACTAATTGAAGGCCACGCCTTGGGACAGGCGCCCGCCGGCCCATCCGACTTGATGTTTGCCAAAATTGAAGACGACGAAATCAATAAACAGATTCAGAAATTACTGAATGCCAAACGCATGAATGAATTAGAAACCAAGACTGTGCCGGAATTACGTAGTGAAATTACGTACGATGATTTTGCCAAAATGGATATACGCATTGGCACGATCACCGAAGCCGAGCGCGTACCGAAAAGCGATAAACTGCTGAAATTAAAAGTTGACGATGGTCTGGGCGGACGGCAAATTCTGAGCGGTATTGCCAAGCATTTTACGCCGGAAGAGGTCATCGGTAAGCAAGTTACGTTTCTGGCAAATCTGGCTCCCCGCAAGATGATGGGGCTAGAATCACAGGGAATGATCTTGATGGCCGAAGACCGCGACGGGAAATTATCGCTCATCACGCCGGGCGAATCCGTCTGGAACGGCGGAACGGTCAGTTAGGCAGGGCAAACCCTGTTTCGGTCCTACCTAAAAAAAGCCGGAAACGTAACTGTTTCCGGCTTTTTTGTTAACTGAGTCTCAACTATCGCTTGTTATATAACCAAAACACAATCAAAACATATGTTAAGTGGTAGAGTAAAACTTTTAGAGCATAACAACGGTCAGTATAACCTTTGTGGTACGAGAGCGAAAGTCCTGTTTAAGCCTAAGCGATACAGAACAGTCAGCCTTAGAAGATAGGGTTCGCAACTCAGCCTGTCATTGGATTCGCCAACGAAGTCAAGCCCTTTTATAGAGTCATGCAGGCAAAGACAGTAATACGATAGCAGAGCTGTATGGAACTTATCCGCCATCCAGGCAAACAATAGTGGTATCGATAACGCTTCATTCCACAAATCAGCCGATATCAAAGCAAAAATGAAGGCGTGGAAAGCGAAAAATTTATAGTTTCAATTTTTGCCTCCCTACGCTTCTGAACTCAATCTAATTGAAACGCTCTGGTATCACATCAAACATTTATGGCTCAAAATCGAAGATTATGACAGTACCAATACGCTGAAAAATAGGTGATTAACATCATTAGTCAAATAAAAATCAACTATACGATTACTTATACTTGACCACTTAATTCTCGTTTCCCACAACCCATAACTAACCAATAACACTCTTTCTCCTGTTTCTTGACTCTTGTCTCTATATTCTGTTTCCTGCTAAAATTTTTCTTCGACTAATCCTACAGAAACAATCATCGCCTGGTTGTTTCCTACGGACCCCCTGCCGTCGCTCTCAGGGATTACCTCTTAATCATTCTTTACATGGAAGATGTAAAAAGTTTTGAGACCGCTCTCCTCAAACGGCTTTCACACGCCCAATTCGACAAAGAGTTTTTACGTTCGGCTTCCAGTTCAATCATGGAATTCCGTAAAATGGGATACGACGTAAATGGAGCCTTTCCCATGGGCAAACTTGCGTTTGATTCCATCCTGATTCGCGGCACCATTAATCCGGAGGCATTTACTCGTATCAAAGACCTGTTGAAAGTGCCTACCCTTAAAACCTTCGAGGTTTTTCCAATAGGCATCATTGGTCCTGATGTATTCCAATTTAAGGCGACGTTAGGCCTGTAAGCAATGGAAACGACGGAACGCATCCGTTGTTCTGAATCGGCCCCGAATCATCCGGGCCGATTCAGAACCATTCAAATTCATCCGACCCGGAAATGCAATCTGACCTGTCTGCACTGTTATTCTTCCTCGTCTCCGCACCTGAAAGAAATGCTCGATCCGGCCGCTCTGAGCCGTTTTCTAGTGTATGCCCGTCGCGAAGGATTCAATACCATTTCCGTATCAGGCGGGGAACCGTTTATGTATGCTCATCTGGAAGAAGTACTGACCCTGGCCCAATCGGAAGGCTTCAATACGGGCATTGCAACCAATGGCATGTTGCTGAAAACCGACCGTGCCCACCGGATTTTGGAGCATACGGATCTGGTAGCCGTGAGCATCGACGGTCCTCCGTATCTGCACGATTTCATACGGGGCCAGCCGGGAGCATTTGATAAGATGTTCGAAGGTGTTCAGGTGCTGAAACAGCATAACAAACCCTTTGGATTTATCCATACGGTGACGCCCGAAAGCTGGGCATCGCTGATCTGGCTGGCCGATTTTGCGTACGAACAAGGAGCTCAGTTATTGCAACTGCATCCGCTGGAGATGGCCGGACGGGCAGGCGAACAGTTACAAAACCACGTGATTGATGATACGCTAGCGCATCAGATTTTTATTCTGAGTCATTACATCAAGTCAAAATATGCTAACCGTATGCTGGTACAGCTGGATTTGCTTCATCGGGAATACATACGGACCTTTCCAGAGGTGGTGAATGCGTTTGCGGCAGGCCCGCCCGAAAATCCCCGACTTTCAGATATACTGGATACAATTGTGGTAGACGAACGGGGCCGCATCATTCCGGTAGCGTATGGATTTAATGAGAATCTGATTATCGGAAATGTGCATACCTTTTCGGATACGGTTTTTGCGGATTATCTGCATCGACAAATGCCTGTCTTACAGAATGTTTTCAACCAAACCATGCAGAAAATCCATACGGATGTTCAGTCGGATATTGTGAATTGGAACGAAATCCTCATCAACGAAAGCATACAGGCAGCCTAGTGATCCACAAGCTCTTCGGCTGAAAAACAACCGGAGCAACAGGGCAATCCGTACCTTTGACGGGTATTGTATCTGTCGCTGCGTATCATAGATTCTCTGAAAATCACGCTTGTTCAAACGTCGTTGCATTGGGAAAACCCGGTGGCCAACCGTACCATACTGGAAGAAAAACTGGCTGACCTCACAGAACCAACGGATTTGATTGTATTGCCGGAAACGTTTACCACAGGTTTTACAATGAATCCAACACCCGTATCCGAAATTGTGAATCTGGATACGACCCGCCGGTTACGGCAAATTTCTGCTCAGTATCAGGCCGTTGTTACGGGAAGTTTCGTTGTAAAGGAAATCAATACTATAATCGGCTCGTATGGATGCAGCCCGATGGTTCGGTTGATACGTGCGACAAGCGGCATTAGAATCTGTATTTACTGCTTTTTTGAGGCTAACTAATCCTATGAGGCAGTAGAAAATATCGTTGAATCAGATGAGCGTAGAGATGACCGCACGGGCGGCCCCGATCTTTCCAAACAAGATCGGGGCCGCCCGTGCGGTCATCTCTACGCTCTAATTTTACACCTCAGCCACATTTTTAGTTTTCTTCATTACCCGTTTGTGAGGCTCGCTTACGGCTACTCACAATCTTACTATCCAGTGTTTTACTGTACATCCTGACCGGTTCATTGACAAGAGTACTCCCAATATGTCGAGTTGCAATTATTTCATACTCAACTACGTCGTTAACCTGAAGAACCCAATAATACACATTTCTGAAGCGTCGCCACACATTTCTCTTCTCATTGGAATATCCCCAGATATCCTTTTAGGAATTGTTTTATGTTCACCATTACGTAGTGTCAGCTTCATGTTCCCGGCTAGCAAATGTCTACCTGGTCTTATTCTGGTAACCGAGTCTACTGTATTAGCCTGGTTGATATCAGCACTGGTATACAAAACGCGATTAGGCTGAGTCGTTAAGGTCGCAACCGTTTTAGGCGAGCAGCCGCCTAAAACAACAAGGATAAGGAACGCGAGCTTTTTCATGACTGTAGGCAATATGTGCCCCGGATAAACTGTATTCGTTTATCTAAAGTTAAACCAAGATAGTCACTTTTACCCTTTGATGGCGTGATCCGTTTTTACATCCTGTCCCGACCAGATTTTTTTAGCTGTCCAGTCAGTAGATGGGGAGGTCCAGAACGTATCAGAAGCGGGTAAGCCCAGCGGCAAAAACGCTACGGAGCATAAGTATAAACTTCCCGTTGAGATATAGGTTTCGCCGATGGCCGGTTGGTGGCCACACAGACCAATTTGCAACCAGCCTTTCGCATCGAACGTACCGGAAACATCCATTGTCCGGTGAATTACAGCTGTCAGTGCCGAGCGCACCTGACCGGGAGATAGCTCTGGCGGCAAATTTTTCTGTAGTGCGATTTGCGATAGTAGTTGAAACGCACCACACCGATACGCCAATGATCGCCCGAAAGCGGCAAAGGAGCCATCAGGAGCGATTAGACGTTCCTGAATTATCGCGTACCGCTGCGCCCGTACCAGCAACGATTCATACAAGGCTTTGTCGGCTTTCTTCGCATCAACCAATACCTGCACAACGTCCAGCATCATCGGTTGGATGACATAGCTGTTGTAATAATCCCAGTGAAAATCAGCCCCGTCGCCATAAGCACCATCCCCTTTGTACCAAGCCTGATGCTGCCGAATCGCGTAATCCATCCGGACTTCATCGCCCAAACCCGTGTATTTGAGTAAAGCCGCTTCGACCATTGCCGTAAACAGTAACCAGTTATTATATCCTGGTTTGATGACTCGACTCGCCTGTAACGCTTTTATTACGTTAGCCTGCTCATCAGGACGTAGCGCGCTCCATAATTTAGGCGAACGGACCAATCCATGCGCCAGAAAAGCCGCATCGACTAACGGCTGTCCCCCGTTCGTAAAATTCAGATAATCGGGCGATTGCGGGTTAATGCCATTCGCAATGGCTTTGTGAGCGAGGTCCAGATAGCGCTGCCGCAAGCGACCTTCCGGCGAGTCATCGGCATCCAGCTCAAGCCAGGGAGCCAGCCCCGCCATGGTTCGACCGAGGGCTTCGAGATGAGAAACCGCAATTCGGCTTTCCTGCTGGCCTGGTGCCGACTCAATGGGCATCGTGGCTTTCAGTCGATTTTGAGCCAGCGCATTCAACACTGGATCGGCAATTTTTAACAAGGTTTGCAACCAATACGCCCGATCATCGGTAGCCGTAACGTTTGTTGAGATGTCTTTAACAGACGTAATGTTTTCTTTTTCATTGAGAGCTTCCCAACTGATGGGTAATGCGGTGACAAGTCGGGTAAATGTCCGCCGTTTCATAGTTTCTTTTTTCGCAGGTTCTTTTCAACAAAGCGATCGTACCTGATTTTTACTGATTCCGGCAATAGTCGGCAAATCGCAATCTGGCTGAAACGTTCGATTTGAAAATGCTGTTACGTTTCTGAACTCGCCATTTCCATTGTCTGTGAACGAAGAACAGAAAAGTGCCGGAGCGCCGGCCGCCGGTCGAATATTTGATCTGGACATTCTACGACGGTTATACTCATTCATAAAGCCGTACCAAGCCCGTTTTTATTTGCTGGTTGGTATTATTCTGGTAGCCGCCTGCCTGGCTCCCCTAACTCCCCTACTCATTCGGTACACCATCGATAACGTGATCGCCCTGGGCGACTATCAGCGTCTGACGCTCATGCTGATCCTAATGATTGGTGTTCTGGTGGTACAGGCCATTGTCCAGTTTTTGAATACGTATCTGTCAGGCTGGCTGGGTCAGTACGTTATTCGTGATATTCGGGTGCAGTTATACCAAAAAATTCTGCATCTACGACTCAAGTTCTTCGACAACACGCCGATTGGCCGGCTGGTAACGCGCTCAATTTCGGATGTCGAAACGCTGGCCGATGTGTTTAGCGAAGGGATGGCAGCTATTGCAGGCGATATATTGCAGTTAGTACTAATCATTGGCGTGATGTTCTACACTGACTGGCGACTGGCGGCCATCAGTCTGTCGACGATTCCGCTAATGCTAATCAGTACGTATATTTTTAAAGAAAAGATCAAGAAGTCGTTTAACGAGGTGCGTACGGCGGTGGCTAACCTGAACTCGTTCGTTCAGGAGCACATCACCGGCATGAACATCGTGCAGATTTTTGGCAGCGAAAAAATCGAGGCCGAGAAGTTCCGAATGATCAATGATGAACACCGCGCTGCCAATATTCGCTCAATCTGGTATTATTCGGTCTATTACCCCGTGGCCGATATTATTTCGGCCGTTGCCGTTGGGCTGGTCGTTTGGTACGGTGCCCAGCAGATCATTAGCTCAGACGTTACGTTCGGGACAATCACAGCGTTCGTGATGTTCATCAACCTGTTTTTCCGGCCGATTCGAATGCTGGCCGACCGTTTCAATACGTTGCAGATGGGCATTGTCAGCACCGATCGTATTCTGAAACTTTTAGACAGCGACGAGTTCACCGTCAACAACGGCAGTTACGCACCAAAAACTATTCGGGGCGAGGTTGAATTTAAGGATGTCTGGTTTGCCTACAACGATGAAGACTGGGTGCTACGTGACATTTCGTTTCGGGCAAAGGCGGGCGAAACGGTAGCGTTTGTGGGGGCAACGGGTGCAGGAAAGTCGTCCATCATCAACCTGCTGAGCCGATTCTACGACATCAATAAAGGCGAGATCAACATAGATAAGGTCGATGTGCATGACTACGAACTCGGTCACCTGCGCCGGAATATTGGTGTTGTTTTGCAGGACGTTTTCCTGTTCTCCGACACCATCGAGAATAACATTACACTCGGCGACAAGACAATAAGTCGCGAAAAGATTGTTGAAGCCGCCAAATTGGTTGGCGTCCACGAGTTCATTGAGCGATTGCCGGGTGGCTATGAATACAACGTAATGGAACGTGGCTCTACTCTATCGGTTGGTCAGAGGCAGTTAATTTCGTTTGTACGGGCGATGGTGCAGGACCCTAAAATTATCGTACTTGACGAAGCTACGTCTTCTGTCGATACCGAAACCGAAGAGATGATTCAGGATGCCATCAGCAAGCTCATGAAAGGACGTACTGCCATCGTGATCGCTCACCGTCTCTCGACCATTCAGAAAGCCAACAACATTATCGTGGTCGATAAAGGACGTATCGTGGAGCAGGGAAATCACGAAGAATTGCTTCAGCAGGAAGGCTTCTATGCGAACCTGTATCGGATGCAGTATAAAGAAGTTGTGTAAACAGCCGTTTACTTTCCGAAAATCCGTTCTTCTTCTTCAGACCCGGCCCCAGATGTACCTTCTGTAATTACGTCATGCCCTGATACGTTTGGCTTAGCATTCGTTAGTCCGGGACCACTGCCGTCAAGCGCATAGGCAATTGAATCGGCCAGTTTATCGGGCGCAAGTTTTGCTTCCTTCTCTTCTTTGACAGGTTCAGGATACTGTTCGTTGGCATCCTGTTTAATTACTTCTTCGTCGGCATTGGGATCATTTTCCATACCGGTTGGTACGTGACGGGAGTCGTTGCCGGACAGATCACTGGGATCGGGCGTGAAGTAGCGCATAGCTGTTGATGAGTCTGTTTCTGTTTTATAACTCACACAACGGCCCGGCTGTTTGAGAAATAATCTATGCCAGGCCAAACGCACAAGTCACCGACCAATAACCATGTACCAGCCGGTGAACTATACTACCAACCAAATCAGCTCGTTTGTCACTACAGACTTAGCAGTCGAGCCTAACTTCTGTTCTACTGCTTCACCATCCGCACCGTCCAGCTTTGCGTAGAGGTACTGGCCCGTAGCAAATACACACCCGCTGACTGCCCCAGCCGGATGGTTCGGGTTTCGGTTGTTGCCTATCGACTCCATTGACGGCTACCTAGGCCGTTTGCCCACAATGGGGTTACCCATCACTATTTACCCCCCAGGCTGTGCCGTCGGAGGCTACCGATACCTGAGTCAATAAAGCCGTAGATGTGGGCTCGTCCCAGTCTGTACCCGCGCTATTCAGCCGAAAAACATGGTTATTGGTGCCAATACCCCAAATCAGGCCACTTTTACCGACGGAAATTTGCTTTAACAACCCTTTGGGAAACTTTTCCCACGATAAAGTGGGGGTTGGTGGCGTTTCTTCTTTTTTGTATCCTCCCCGAGCCAGGGTTCCGGCAAGGACAATCATTGCTAACGTTTTCTTTATAGTATAGATAGAAAAATAATGCCTACTCCCTTAAAGGTTTTCGGCGAGGCCTTTTTATTGATTTTACTGCACCATACCGCTGCTGCCACCGTAGTATACTTTACCATTTTTATCGACAACGCAAGCCGAACTTGACAGATTACTGCCTACCAAAAACTCCCATTTCTTAGCTCCGGTAGCGGCATCGACAGCGTATAACGTCTTTGTTGAAATACTTCCGCCAAATAGGACTCCATTTGCTAAAACTGAAGAAACGTCATACTTCGTACCAACAGAGTTATTCCATTTTTTCTGTCCGGTAGCTGCATCAACCGCTACTGACAAACCCACATAGACAACTCCATTCTGAACAACGGGTCCGGCAGGATCATAGGATAATTCATTGGCCGTATATTTCCACTTTTTAGTTCCAGTTGTAGCATCTATCGCGTAAAGACTCTGGGTCCAATCGGTTATATACACGACCCCATTCGATACAGTTGGCGAAGAAGAAGTTGTATTTCCATCAATCGTAAAATCCCATTTTTTTGCCCCGGTCGCAGCATCCAAAGCTTGAAGTTGTTTGCCGTTTGTTGTAACGGTGTAGACTAATCCGCTCATAACGGCAACAGAATATTCTCCTACCGAGTAAGAGCCTCCAGTTGTGGCTTCCCACTTCTTAGCTCCGGTAGCGGCATCAATTGCATATACGTATCTTCTGTTTCTTGCGGAAGCATATACTGTCCCATTCTCAACTACAGCATTCGTTAATATGTCGGCTCCCGAAAATTCCCATTTTTTTGTGCCCGTAGTCGCATCAATTGCGTACAATCTGTTAAAGGAGTCAGGAATATAAATTATCTTATCAGAATAAGTTGGGGCAGAGCCCGTAAATCCATTAGGCCCGGAAAACTCCCACTTTTTAGCGCCTGTACTGGCATCAATAGCAAGGAGTTTTTTATCACCACCCCCAAAGAATACAACCCCATCGGCGTAAATCGGGGAAGAGTAAACTACCCCATCCGTTAGATACTCCCACTTTTTTGTACCTGTACTTGCATCAATAGCGTACAGCTTTTTGTCGTCGGTGCCGCATATGAATAGTACGTCATTTGCGGTGGAAGCAGTATTCGTACTCTCCTTCATCACACTCACCGTATACGCTTGAGTGCTGCCATCCTCGGCTGTAACGGTATAGGTCACCGCTTTGGAGAAATCCTGCGTCACACCCGACACAGGTGAAACCGTCGCTTTATCCGATACAGTAATGGTAGGCACCAATTTCGTTACGTCCGTACCCGATGCAACGGTGGCCGAAATAGTTTTGGCCGTCGCGTCAATCGTGCCCGTTACAGCGGGGCTGAGGCTGTTGAAGGAAAAGGCCGTGATGGCTTTAGCCGAGCTTTTGGTGGTTGTGGTGCCGGTAGTTGAGCCAGGACCAGTCGTGCCCCCAGGCGGCACGACTGGGTCTTCTTTCTTGCAAGAGACAACCCACAACAGCATCAGGCAAAACAGGGTGGATAGAAATGGAAATGGAGTTTTCATTGGTTTGTTTGGTTTGAAAAATGGGGTAAATAGATTTGAAAATTCGTTGCCTAAGAGCTGAGGTCCGTTGGCGTTACTGCACGACCCATCTCCGGGTGATGCCATTTACCGTTATCAGGTAAATTCCGGAGTCAGGACGGTTTTGGGAAAAGCTGTACGCTGCTTTCCGAGACTTTTTTGCGATCAAATGGCAGGCTCTCCCCCTGAAGCGTCGACAGGCCAATTATTGCCGTGGGCGCTACGTCGAGGGTTTACAAAGGTTCCGTTGGAGGGAGCCCTGCTAATGAAAAAGGGGCTAAAACTTAGTAAAAGCAGAAGTCGTTTCATGGCCTGTATAGTATAAAAATGGTGTGAGTAAGCAACTGATCAGTAGCTGATTGCAACTATGGCCTCTAAGTTGCGGGGATCAGTTACGTCAATGCCAGTGAGTCCGGGTGAGCGGCAGACTTTTCAGGGTGAGTGAACCAGTTTTCCGGGTAGATGAGGAAACGGTAGCTATACAGCTTACCAAAGACATGTGACAAGTAAATTATACACTTATGCAAACCTGTATACAAAATTCAGTAGTCGAGCCGATCCTGATTACGGATCAATCAGTAACCCGCTAAAACCTGCCGTTCACCCCGTCCAGACGGCAATTGGCAGGTAACGTATTGAGAAGGCCGGATTTAAGTTGTAGGTTCGATGCACACACCCGTTCTTATGCACTACGTTCATATTGTGTCACTTGCTCTGCGCTGCCCGACAGTCGCTACGGCCTTTATCAGGCAGGTGGAACGCTGGCAACGCCCAGATGCCGCTACTGGTTTGTTTTATACAATACAGCCGAACAGTTCCTTTTCGCTGGATAAGCTGGTCGATACGTTCCGGATACAGGAAGGTAGTCTGCTGCATTTCGGGTACATCTGTATGCTAATGGGCCTTTGCCTGTTTTTAGGTTTGTTCTCGTTTGTTCAGAGCATCTACAGTCAGGACGTTACGTACCGGAACTGGGCGTTTTATCTGTGGTCTAATTTCCTGATGTTTCTGGCAGCCCTTAATTTCATATTCAAACTGGATATACTGAATCTGGGTCACAAGCCCTGGACTAGCTCAGCGCAGTTTCTGGTTTTTTCATCTTATCTGCTGTTTATCAATTCCTTCCTTGAGATCACCCGTCACCAGCCGAATTTAGTATTTCTAATCAGGTGTATCAGATGGCTGCTGGCCGCTGGGTTTGCCTATTCGATATGGGCCGTATCCAATTATAAAAAGCTGGGCTCCGTCGTTGACTACGCTGATGGATTCACGTTCATTATTTATGTCTTGATTTTACTACTGTTCATCCGGATCGTGAAATCGGGTATCCCACAAACGCGATTATTGATAATCGGCTCAATGGGTGGTCTCCTGATGGGCGTGGTGGCGGCTGTACTTGATCAGTTCAATGTCAATCGGTTTGAATCCTTCTATTTCGACCCAGTTGTTGTCTTTTCCATAGGTGTTGTTTTTGAGCTTACCTGCTTCTCACTGGCTCTAAGTCAGCGAACACGCCTGATCCAGTTAGAAAATCAGCAATTGCAGCAAAATTATACCCGACAACTAGAGCAGGATCTGGCCACGCGCATCACAACAATTCAGACCCAGAATCAGCTTCTTGAAGAAGAACGATTACAACGAATCATCAATGATTTCAATCAGAAGATTGCTGAAACCGAGATGGCTGCCCTGCGGGCTCAAATGAATCCCCACTTTATCTTTAATTGCCTCAACTCCATCCAGTTCTTCACCGCGCAAAACAATCCTGAAAAAGCCTCCGATTACCTCACCAAATTTTCCCGACTCATTCGGCTGGTGCTGGAAAATTCCAAATCCGAGCGCGTTACGCTGGCTAACGAGTTAGAAACCCTGCGGCTCTACATCGAGATGGAAGCTATGCGCTTTCCTAATAAACTCCACTATCAGATTCAGATCGATAAAGAGATTGATCCTGAGTCGATACAGTTGCCCCCCCTGCTGTTACAGCCCTTTGTGGAAAATGCCATCTGGCACGGGCTGATGCACAAAGATGAAGGCGGCACGGTTCGTATCGTCGTGCAACAACCGCAGGAAAACCTGCTGCACGTCGAGATAACCGACGATGGGGTGGGGCGCAAACAGGCGGCTGAGTTCAAAAGCAAATCGGCCACCCGAAAGAAATCCTTCGGTCTGAAACTGACGGCCGACCGCATTGCCTTGATCAACCAGTTATATCATACCCAAACCCAGATTAACGTAATTGATCTTATTGATAATCAGGGCAATTCGAAAGGAACCAGCGTCATTGTTAATATTCCAACTTAAACCCATCCACCTCTGAAAACATGATACGTGCTATTATCATTGACGATGAGCCTAATGCCGTGGGTTTGTTAGCCCTAAGGCTTTCGCAACACTGCCCGCAAGTGGAACTAGTAGCCTCCTGTACGAATAGTCACAAAGGCGTACAGGCTATCCTGGATTATCAGCCTGACGTGGTGTTTTTAGATATCGAAATGCCCCAGATGAACGGTTTTCAGGTTCTGGAAGCTGTGAGTGGCGTTTCTTTTTCGCTGGTCTTTGTTACCGCATACGACAAGTTTGCATTAAAAGCCTTCCGCTACAGTGCGGTAGATTATTTATTAAAGCCAATTGATACACAGGAATTGATCCAGGCTGTTAACCGGGTCGAAAAGCAGAAAAAGACCACCCCTGAGCAAGTAGACCACCTCAAACAACAGTTGCACGGTACGACAAAGCAACTGCCCGATAAAATTGCCCTGCCTTACCAGAATGGCGTTACGTTCGTTGATCTGAAGGACATTATCTACTGCGAATCGGACGATAATTACACCAAATTCTATCTAATAGACGGACAGCATTATTTAGTGACCAAGCCCCTGCGTGACATCCAGGAATTACTCGAAGATCGGGACTTTCAGCGGATACACCGGCAGTTTTTCATCAACCTCAACCATATCAAAAAATTCGTCAGGGGCGAAGGCAATTATTTAATTATGGTGAATCAACAGAGTATTCCGGTATCACGGGGGCAGAAAGATCGGCTCCTTGAACGATTTGGCTGGCTATAATCTAAACCCAAACATCCACATACCATGCTAACCATCCGCCAGAATTCGGTAGAGATGACGAGCAAACTCACCGCTCTCTACTCGCCTTCCCTGTATGATCTAACAAACCCCTCCCAAATACCCGCCTTTGTGCAGACATTGGCGGTGGAGGTAAAACCCGACGATACGAATTTCCTAAAAAACCAGGCTAACGTAGCTAATCCTTTCGGCACAGTTCGTTGCTCGGTCAATGTCGATCCAACCGTTATTTCTTCCTTTGATTTGCTTATCAAATTCCAATCGGCTGTTGGTAAACAGGTTCGGGTAATAGGCACCTGGTGCGACGACAGTCTTACAGGTCAGTCGGTTATCTGGCCCCTGAGCTTACTGGTTATCGAATACCCGGTGGAGGTGTACACCATCAATCACTGGCCGATTGCCGTATTTGACTTTGGGCTGCTGGCCTTTGCTCAGGCACCTTTACCCGCCGGATTAACAACGGATTCGGGTCCTTTTGTGAACGAAAGCCGGCTACTGACCACTAGCCTTACCTTCCCATATCCACCTTCCCCTGCGGCCGTACCGTTTGCGCGGGCTTACGAGTCAACACGTATCGACCGGGTAACTGCTGCTACGTTCGTGACACGCCCCGAAGTGACTAGTTATGTGTTGGATATCAGCGTTACAACCGGCTCACCGGTGGATGGAAAAGGTTTTTTGTTTGTCGATATTGGCCTGACCTACGACGAACCTTACCTAAATGAGTACTGCCCGCCGGGCCACTGCGATGAAACCGACGACGAATCCTGTACGTTATCCGAATTTACCGGTATATGCGTTTGCCCATTCAGGTGCGTGATGCCCGGAAAGGCGATCTGGCCCTGTCGCCCGGCGATGGGAAGGGTACCATCAGTGCCATTGTGGATGTTATGTCGCCCACTCAGGCTTACGACCATATGGGTATTTTTATCGACAATGGTTTTACCATTCGCCATTGTACCAGTTCGCAGGAGCGGTACGAGGATGAGCGGCTGTACACGAATGCACTGCCCTTACCACCGGGCGTTCTGGGTGGACCACAGCCGATTCCACTGAATGGCATACGCCCCGATCTGCTACGGTATGGCTGGCCCGGTACCATCACGCAGACCGTTGAAGAAGTATATCAGACGGGCAGAAATACACGAAACCCGCGTTGGGCTTATAACAGTATCTATCCCGATCAGGACCTGGAAGACCCTGAAAACCCCGGCCAGCCTTTTGTTCTTTACCAACTGCCACGAGTCGAACGGCTGCGCAGGCTGCAGTTCAATGATCCGGAAGTGGACCGGGGTGAAACGATGCAACACTTACAGGCGAAACCTACCTACAAGGAGACACCCGTGAGAACATGGATGGAGTTTCCACCCCTCATCATTCGACCGCAGGAATCACTAATGTCGGTGGTACGTCCGGTATTGGAAGCCGTAGCCGACGCAGCAAAAAAAATAGATGCGCATTATCGCTTTTATGGCTATAGCAAGGGCGATATCGGCCTTGACCCAAGTTTTGTAGCCCCACCCGGCAGTGATACCCGCTGGGGATCATTAGGCGCCGGAGCGCGATGGGCTGCCGGCACAATAGCCGCCATGTGTTCCAGTTTTATCTGGACAGCCGTTCAATTGGTCAACCAGAACCGTCCATCCGGCACCCAGCCCATTCTGCTGGAAGACGGCGTTCCGGCCGGTGGAAATCCTGCTATCGGGCTTGAATATGGACGCCAGAATGGACAATACCTTTACCAGAAAGAAGAACGCCTTAATGCGGCCAATACCCTGACTCGTAAACTATCCAAAAAAATTCATGACACCTTCAACGACAAAATACCAGAGACGGTTTATTTGCTTTTTCCACCACTCCGGGGAATAAGAAACGATACCGCCCGACACGTAAGCAATCAGATCGCCAATGCCTTTGCCTTTGACGAGTGCGAGAACCTGACCGAACACTGGCACGATCCTGGCCCAGGCGAAAGCGTTAGCCCCGACGATATACTCCGCTTCTGGGATTTGCAGTCTTTACCAGCCGGTGCACACAGCGACCTGCCACAGGCTACGTATCTCTACGGAGACTCAGGCCTGCTCATCCTGGATACTTCCAAGTGGGAATCGGTACCACTTAGACGTAAAGTACTCGCACCTTTAGCAAAAGGTACAGTCTTTTTTACCGTGCTACTGGAAGGACGGCCCGTAGCAGGCGCTACGGTCAAATTCGACCTCGGCTGCGTGGCCGCAACCAGTACCCTGACTCTTGAACCACGAGATCATGTTCTGTTAACGGAAGGGAAACACGTTGCCGAAGCGTTTATGGTGCTGCCCGATCCTGAAACCGGCCGCCAGGAAACTTACCAGACCGAAGGCCCGGTGTATTTTACGATCGAGCCAGGAGGCCGCAGTTCCATTGAATTAAACCTTACTCCCCCTCCTGACTTGTGGCGGATTATTGGTGTTCATGTTGAGGTTACGATTATAGACAGGGGCTTCCTGGGTAGAACAGTTAGTAAATCGTTTACGAATCACTGGTCGTTTGGGTTACAGAAGGATCTCACCGATAGCCCTTATGCGCCAGCCAGTCAGCTCAATACCGTACTTCGCGCAGAGCATACCTGGAAAACGAAAGAAGTAGGCGATGGCGTTCGTGTCGACCTCATCATTACAGCCACCCTGAATCCCGACGACCGGTCGGTACAGTGTCACTGTGCAGCGGTCTTGATTGATACCGACGACGGGGGTTTTCTAGGCATTGGCAGTTCATTTTCTATCGACGGACGTATCGAAAAGGACGTTCTTCTGCTTAAGAATGATACACAAGTCGTTTTTAAAAACAACAGCCTAGTTAGCGATGAAACGTTGTCCGAAAAAGCGATTATATCCCTGACACTTAGCAACTTTCGGCGCCCCTAGTCTTCTCTCAACCTTTTGACCAGAATCTTATCGATTCGACTCTTGTCCATATCAATGATCTCAAATTGGTAGCCATGCCAGACGAAGATTTCGCCGGTTTTAGGAATGTCTTTCAGTATGTGAAGGGCAAAACCGCCAAGCGTATCGAAACCGGTTAATTCACGACGGGTCTGCGCATTAATTGTGATGGTAAAATAGGATAGAAAATCCTCGAACGGTAATTGGGCATCAATCAGGAAAGTATCATCATCGCGCACGCGAATTTCATAATCGGAATGAATATCGTCGTTGATGTCGCCGACCAGTACGTCCAGGATGTCGTTCAACGTAATAACACCCAATACACCACCATATTCATCCACAATGACGCCAACGTACTGCCTCCGCTCCCGGAAACGCTCCAGTACCTGATAGGCTTTATTGTTTTCGGGTATAAAGAGGGCATCGCGCTTGAGATTGTTTAACTGGAGTAGTTCAGTATCAAGATCTCTTCCCAAAAAGTCTTTTGTATAAATCAGCCCAACCACTTCATCGACTCCCCCATTACAAAGCGGATAAACCGAATGTTTGTGTTCCAGAATCCGGGCTTTATTTTCGACAGGATCGTCTTCCAGGTCGAGGTAAATGATTTCCTGCCGATTCGTCATCAGCGAGGTAATTTTGCGGTCGCCAAGCTGAAATACGTTCTGAACGATTTCCTGCTCAATTTCCTCAATTGCTCCGCCCGTCGTACCTTCCTGAATCAAACTCTTAATTTCTTCTTCCGTTACAGCACTTTCGTTTGGCTTGATATTCAGAAGTTTAAGCAGCAAATCACTTGATAAGGTCAGCAACGTAATGAAAGGCGAGGTCAATTTCGAAAGAAAAATCATTGGCCCGGCCACCGTTTTCGCAATTCCTTCGGGATTTGACAGGCCAATACGCTTCGGCACCAGCTCGCCAAAAACAAGCGACATGTACGTCAGCAACAGCAATACCAGTACCACGGCGACTGTATGGGCATAAGGCCGTAACAAGTCAATCTGGGCAACGAAATTCTGAACGTCGTCGGTCAGTTTATCGCCTGAAAAAATACCAAGCAAGATCCCAATCAACGTAATACCGATTTGAACCGTCGATAGGAACCGATTGGGTGAGTTCGATAAGTCCAGGGCTACCTGCGCCCGTCGATCACCGTTCTTGGCAGCTGATTCTAATCGGGATCTTCGGGAGGAAACTAAGGCGATTTCTGACATGGAGAATACTCCGTTCACAAGCGTCAGCAATAAAATAATAAGGAGTTCCACAAAGGAGGTTGGTTGGCCTGATGCAAAAATATAGAAACTGAATCTGTTTGCAACACGTTCAACGATGCGATAGACCGCCGGTTTTGTTACTTTTGCCCCTCGAACTTCTACTTCCGATGATTGTTTTCATTAACGACCGGCCAATTCGGCTCGTTGGCCCTAAAGCCGCTGCTCAACTAACAGACCCTACGTTGCTTAAAACGTCCGTTAATCCAGTGCCAGATTATGACCTGATCGTGGATGCGCGGCTGGATACGTTAAAAGAAACGGCTCTACATGGCCATCTGTTGATCCTTAACGCAACCCCTGCGACCATTAGTCGATTGTTGACGTTGCTTCAGAAAGCCGATGCCAGTCAGTTATTATCCATTACGCTGGGCTGTCAGAATAAAGAAGCTTGCGAAGAAGCAATCAAAAAACCGTTTAAGGTTATCAAAGCGGCTGGGGGTGTCGTGATCAAAAGCAATAAACTGCTACTCATGTTTCGGCGCGGTGTCTGGGATTTGCCCAAGGGTAAGTTAGACGATGGCGAATCATCAAAACAGGGAGCTGCTCGGGAAGTACAAGAAGAAACCGGTGTCCGGGTATCGGTTGGCGAACGCATCTGCACTACCTGGCATACATACAACCTAAACGGAAACCGTATTCTGAAACGGACCAAATGGTACCAAATGAGCGTGTTAGATGATAGTCGTATGGCTCCTCAGGTCGACGAAGACATTGAAAAGCTTGCCTGGCTTAACCACCGGGAAACTCAGTTAGCGCTTACCAATTCATTCAGCTCAATTCGCTACGTTATTGATTCAATGACTAAGTCAACGTACTAGTTGGTTAGTGAATTACTCCGTTAATAAGGCCTTCCCGTCGGTACCAGCTGATTCACTAACGGATTGGCTTCTTAATTTGTAAGGCAAAAATTCATCGACGTGCTGCCCGTAGCGGTGCAGATCACGAATGATACTTGAACTGATTGGGGCAAGGTGAGGAGACGTAATCAGAAATACGGTTTCGACTTCTTCATAGATGTACCTATTGACTTGCGAAATCCCGTTTTCGTATTCAAAATCGGTGGTATTACGAAGGCCACGCAACAGAAACTTCGCGCCGATATCCCGCGCTACGTTAGCAGTCAGGCCGTCGTAGCTGATTACACGTACAGAAGGATACTGGACAAAGGCTTCTTCAATTGATTTAGTCATCTGCTCCAACGGAAAATAACGTGACTTGTGCGCATTCCGTCCGATTCCAATCACCACTTCATCGAACAGCCGTAAACCACGTAATACGATATCTTCATGCCCTTTGGTAAAGGGATCAAACGAGCCAGGAAAAAGAGCAATTTTTGTCATAAAAAGCGAAAGAGTGAGAGCGTGAGAGAGCAGTTGAGTGTTCAAAGCTACTTACGCTCTCACTCTTTCGCTCATTTACTCATTCACTCATTAAACCTAATCCGTACAAACTTAGATACCGATGATTGGGTAAGTCGCTAAATTCATTAGCCAGCGTAAGGCCGGAGGGTGACTGACCAAAGGCTAAATAAGGTAAAAAACGACTTAATTCGGTGTAAGCATCTGCAAATGGAGTGATTTCACCATACAAAGAAAGTGTAGTCTTATCAGGACTTAAACGCTGCTCATCGAGCATGTACAACACGTAATACGTCAGGTCCTGTACATTCTTATACCCAAATCGATTACAATACTGCAATTGATGTCCCTTCCGGTATATAATCGTCACAAATTCGTCCTCAAAGTAAAGATAGACATTATCGGGAGTTAACATATGACGGTCCAGATCGGCGGTAGCCATAAGTAAGGCGCTGATCTGATGCACATAGGTCAACGGCTGAAGTGGATATACTTCCGAGAAATAATCAGCCAGTGGATGCTCCAGATTAAAAACAGAAAGAAACCCTTCATTCTCGTGCGTATAAGCCTGCGCAAACTCATGAGCCGATAATGTACTGCCGCGCATGAGTGCTAAATAACTGCCCGCGTATTCTTTGCGAAAAAGCGATTTTGGAACCAGCGTGAAGGTTGGCGAATTTACGCCGATACGTATCTCCTGCCATGGTCCGGCAGACAGCACCGGATTGTCACGAAAAAAATTCGGCAACAGACCCGTTAGTGGTTGATTCGCTAACAGCGACGGAAATGCATAGTCCTCAAGATACAAAGCCCGGCCCTGTGCATCCTGGACTAATAACCGAAACCGGTCGCGGCCTACTTCCAGGCATAGCACCAACTTGTCAGTATGCGCAGGGTTAAACGAATCTGAACGTATGGTTACAGTAGGCGCGAGGGTCACAGTGGTTTGCACAACTTCGGAGAACTAAAAGTAAGCGTAAAAATAAATTAACTACTTCTAACGAAAACTCATACAGCTGTGACGGATAAAATCATTGCCAGCTGTGCTTGCCAATACGTTTAACGAAGGTACCCCCTCAGGCGAAATATGTCGTCGAGCGAATTGCAATGTTGAAACAGGGCATGTACTTCATCGGGTGGATAACCTTTGATTTCCTCAAATGTCATTAGCCGAACCTCCTGAATAATTTGCCCGGCAAGGCTCATTTCAGGATCAATTCCCAGTCGTAATGAACCGCCCTTTACGCGTACGGTAAAAAATAATTCCATCGCGTGGAGGGGCGGCTGTCTGAATTCATTAACGAACAACATATCGCCAATCTCGATCTCCAGACCCGTTTCCTCCAGAAACTCACGAGTCAGCGCATCAGGAGCCGTTTCATTAAACTGTGCGCCACCACCCGGTGGGCACCAGAACGTACCCGATGCGTTGATTCCCCGATGTCTGACCATCAGCAAACGATTACCCTCACAATATAGCCCGCAAACCCGTATCCGAAGTCGGTTGCCATACAATTTAAGTACCTCTTCCCGGGGCTTATCGATTTCCACTACGTGCGTCACAGCGTAAGTATGTTTTAAGGGACGCAAAGGTAAGTCTTTAATGATGAATGTGAACTACTCCATATTATTCAATACGGGCTGCCTGAAATATAGCTTTCCAGCGAGTCGATACGTGTTTTTTGATCGCGGATGATGGCGCTCACGACGTCATTAATCGATATAATTCCGATTAGTTCCTCTTTATCCATAACGGGCAGATGGCGTATGTGCTTATCCGACATAGTCACCATGCACTCGTCTATGCTTTGGTCCGGCCCGATAGTGATAACGCTGGACGTCATTACGTCGGCTACGCGGGTATCATCGGAATGGCGATCCTTCAGGATAACCTTACGGGCATAATCACGCTCGGAAAAAATCCCGGTAAGCGCGCCTTTGTCGATAACCAGCACGGCGCCTATATTCTTCTCAGCCATCAGCTTAAGCGCTTGCAGGACGGTTTGATCCGATGAGACGGAATATAGGGCGTTAACTTTTTTGCCTTGGAGAATCTGGCGTATGTTCATGAGGGAGAAGGAGTTTAGTAGCGGGGTCAATATAACAAAAAAGGCGAAGGGAAGAAAGCTGGAAGTGATGATAGCTGGAAAAATAGTAAAAATTACCTACCCTTTCGCCCTACCTGCTTCTTTTTCATCTCGCTCTTTTTTCGTAACTTTAAACCATATGAACGAGACTCAAACGGCCGCCCATTTGCTGGCCAAACGTTTCCCTTTTAAGCCTACCGATGGTCAGGTTCAGTTCTTCGAAAAGATTGGCGCGTTCATCACCCCTGAAGATTATGAACACTATCGCGACTGTTTTTTACTACGTGGTTATGCCGGAACGGGTAAAACTACCCTGGTCGGTACGTTGATAAAAGTATTGCCCCGTTTTGGGTATAAGTCCATATTACTCGCGCCTACGGGTCGGGCGGCTAAAGTGATGACGAATTACGCAAAAAAACCGGCCCAGACGATTCACCGGAAAATTTACCGCCAGGTGGCCGATCCAGGTTCAGGCACTTTAGCTTTTCAGCGCCAGAAAAACTACCATGAAGATACACTCTTCATTGTCGATGAGGCTTCGATGATTTCCGACGAAGCGGATTTCGGAGGTAAGGGCTTGCTGACCGATTTGATTGAGTATGTATTTGAGAATGCCGGCAACAAGCTGATGCTTGTGGGCGACACTGCCCAGTTACCACCCGTCGGTCGCGATCTAAGTCCGGCGCTGGATCGGGGATTTCTGGCCAGCTCCTTCGATATGACGGTGTATGAGCAGGAGTTGACGGAGGTAATGCGACAGGAGGAAGAATCGGGGATTCTCTACAATGCGACTGGTTTACGTACGTTGCTGGGCGAGGTTACTCCCACCCCCAAAGCGGTCGGCTTCGATGCGTTACTGAGCGATAAGCCTTCCGTATCGTCGGCCGAGACGCCAGAGATTCGGTTGAATGTTCGTTCATTCAGTGATATTTATAAAATGCCACTGACTAAACTTGAGGATGGCATCCGGTACGCTTATGATAAATATGGACGGCAGAACACCGCTATCATTTGCCGCTCGAACAAAACGGCAGTTCAGTACAATCAGTTTGTTCGGCGAATGATCGACCAATGCGAAGAAGAACTCGACGCAGGCGATATGCTGATGATTGCCCGAAATAATTACACGGTCCTCGACGAAGATTCCCCGGCAGGTTTTCTAGCGAACGGTGAGTTTGCCGAAGTGCAAAAAATCCGAAATAAAGAAGAAATGCATGGGTTTCGATTCGCCACCGTTACGTTACGGCTAGTGGATTATGAAGAACAACCCGACTTCGACGCAAAAATCATGCTCGATACGTTGTATTCGCCCGTACCCTCGCTGACTTCAGACCAGTATAAGATGCTTTATGAAAGCGTCATGAAGGATTACTTTTACATCAAAAGCAAGAAAGAAAGAACTGAAGCTCTCCGACGTGATCCCTACCTGAACGCGCTACAAGTGAAGTTTGCCTATGCCCTCACGTGTCATAAGGCACAGGGGGGCCAATGGAGCGCCGTATTCATCGACCAGGGCTTTTTGCCTGACGGACAGGTTAATGATGAATTTGTGCGCTGGCTGTATACAGCGTTGACGCGTGCTACCGATGAAGCCTACCTAATGAATTTTAACCCGCAGTTTTTTAGTTAAGACTGCTTCGTAATCCATAGTTTGCCAAACCAAGTTGGAGGTTTGTAGTTTGTCTTCATAGGCGGTTAAGACATTTATAGAAGAATCGTCTTTAACAACGAACGACAACCTATACATCACTATGTCCATCGAATGGATTATAAGCGCCTGCATTGGCGTTGGTCTGGCCGCCTGTTGCGGTTTCAGGATATTTGTGCCGCTATTAATTGCCAGTGTAGCCACTAAGCTTGGCTTCATCAGCACGGTAGCTGGTTTTGAGTGGTTTAGCGACTGGCCAGCGCTGATTGGCTTATCCGTCGCCACAGTTTTTGAAATTGGTTCTTACTATATACCCTGGCTCGACAATTTTTTAGACACTCTGGCAACACCGGCCTCTGTTATTGCCGGAACGCTGGTTAGTACGTCGTTTCTACACGTCGACATACCGGTATTTCAGTGGGGATTAGGGTTGATACTTGGCGGTGGTTCGGCGGGCATTATTCAGGCAGGGACGAGTCTACTTCGATTAGGCTCTACTGCCACAACAGGCGGTATCGCGAATCCAGTGGTGGCGACGGGCGAAAACATTGCGTCAGTTGGGCTGTCGCTGTTCACCATTTTGGTACCGCTGATTTCCATTGTGATCATTGGGTTGGTATTACTCTTTATTATCGGACGGTTGATTACCCGACGGAAAGTCTGGTTTACCCGCGTCCCTAAACAGGCAGGTAATCCGATCAGCAAAATTCCCCGTAGCAGTAATGGCCGATCCTGACGGCTTTCCGCATAAATCAAACGGGCGACCCAGTTGGGCCGCCCGTTTGATTTATGGAATAAATTATATTGTTACAACGTAGCAACAGTACGTTTTACGAAAGCCGTCAGATCAGCACCAGTAAGCATGTTTTGCGAAAGTAACGCCAGATCGTACACCTGTTTAACCAGCGCTTTTTGCGTATCGGCGTCCGTTTCTGCCAAAATTTTACTGACCAACGGATGGTTTGCATTAACCACTACGTTGTGCATAACCGGCATGTTTCCGTAGAATGACTGTTCGCCAGACAAGGCTGACATGTCTTTCATCCGACGCATAAACTCGGGCAACGTAATCGTTACAGGCAATTCGTCGGTAGGCTGAGCTTCGA
The DNA here is from genome assembly GCF_014699035.1 of Spirosoma validum. Lineage (GTDB taxonomy): Bacteria > Bacteroidota > Bacteroidia > Cytophagales > Spirosomataceae > Spirosoma > Spirosoma validum. The sequence goes on along the minus strand of NZ_JACXAA010000009.1, from coordinate 94,141 downwards.
TGCTTACGTTCAGCATTTTATTATTCAGCACCTGATCGAATAGCTCCTTCAGTTTCGTTTTATCATCTTCCGACAATACGCTTTCATTGTTCAGACCTTTATCGATCAGCTTTTCGAGCGTATCAGCATCCACACGCTGGAAACTCACTTTGTCCAGCTTTTGCTCAAGCGCATTGATGAAATGAGAATCAATAACATTGTCCATCAACAGCACATCGTATCCGCGTCGGGTTGCCGACTCAATGTAAGCATGTTGCTGTTTCGAATCAGTCGTATAAAGGAGCACGAGCGATTCATTTTTGTCGGTCTGATTGGCCTGGACTTTTTCGCGGTACTCATCCAGCGTAGCATACTGACCTTCGGTGTTTTTAAGCAGTACGAAGTTTTTGGCTTTCTCCCAGAACTTGTCGTCGCTCAGAATACCATGTTTAATGAACAGACCGATGTCGTCGAATTTCTCTTCGAACGCTTTCCGGTCGGCGTTGAACAGATCATTAAGTTTATCCGCGACTTTCCGGGTGATATACCCATTGATTTTCTTAACGTTAGCGTCGGCTTGCAGGAAGCTCCGCGATACGTTCAGCGGAATATCGGGCGAGTCGATTACGCCGTGCAGCATCATCAGGAAGTCGGGCACTACGTCCTTTACTTCATCGGTGATGAACACCTGGCGGCTGTAGAGTTGAATTTTCTCGCGCTGGAACCGAAGTTCATTCTTGACACGTGGAAAATACAGAATCCCCGTTAAGTTGAATGGATAATCGACGTTCAGATGAATCCAGAACAAAGGTTCTTCGCTCATCGGATACAACTCGCGGTAGAAGGTCTTATAATCTTCGTCGGTCAGTTCCGAAGGAGCTTTCGTCCAGATTGGCGTCGTGTTGTTCACCACTTTTCCATCGAACTCAACCGGCACAGGCAGGAATCGAGCGTATTTATCCAGAATTCCCTGCAACCGGCCTTTATTCAGAAACTCTTCCGAATCGGGAGCGATGTGCAGAATAATATCCGTTCCACGTTCCGCACGTTCGGCGGGAGTCAGTTCGAATTCGGTCGAACCATCACAAATCCAGCGAGCCGCTTCGGCACCATCACGATAGGATTTCGTAACGATCTCAACTTTCTCAGCCACCATAAAAGCCGAGTAGAAACCTAAGCCAAAGTGTCCGATAATCTGACCTTTGTCGTCAGTTTTGTCTTTGTATTTTTCCAGAAAATCAGAAGCGCCCGAAAAAGCAATCTGATTAATGTATTTCTTGATCTCATCGGCGGTCATGCCGATGCCGTTATCGCTAACCGTAATGGTTTTGGCTTCTTCATCCAGCGAAACAGTTACTTTCAGATCGCCTAACTCACCACCAAACTCACCAAAGGAGGATAGCTGACGTAATTTCTGCGTAGCATCGACGGCATTGGAAACCAGCTCGCGCAGGAAGATCTCATGGTCGGAGTAAAGAAATTTCTTGATAATTGGGAATATATTCTCGGTATGGATTGAAATCTGCCCTTTTTCGTTCTGTACGGCTTCCATAGTAGGGTTATACGTTGTCAAATAATTGATTATTACATCGACCAGACGCAAATCCTGTTCCAGTACGTTTGTAGCTGACAGATTGACAGATTTAAACATTATTTAACTACTGTGATCGTCCTCTAACTCGCTGGAACCTGGGAAATCGATGTTGGCTTTTGTTATGACTCCAGCCATTTTATCGACGGGTGCAACGTATATAATTTAGCTCTAGGGGCTAAAATTCGACCTTACCAGAACGACATTACCCAATACCCGAGAATCAGCAACCAAACCAGTTGTTAATCAGTTTAATCTATTTAGAATACCGAATAGAATTTAGCATTCTGCAGATCATAGTATGCTGACCAGCTTACTGAAAACGTTAGCATTATAGACGACAAAAACAATGATACGCCTAATCCTACTTACCTGGTTAGCGCTCACCCTGGGTTGCAAGAAAGACTCTGTTGTCCAGGCTGGGCCAGAACGTACCGAAGCTGCTTATATCTTTCCGAGTAACCTGGCAGCCGATGGTTGTGAAGAAGTAATTAGCCTTCAAACCGATAGCGCCTTTGCCAAGCCGACGGAGTATAAACCAAGTCCATCGACATTACCGCTCGTACAGAAAGCGTTGAAAGAAACGCCTTTCAATCCAGATCAGGCTGGACGACCCGTTACGATTCGTTTCGTTGAAACCGGTAATCAGGTGTTTCTTCAATGTGGATGGGGAAGTCGACGGGAAATGTCAGAAATAGAGGTGTTGGAGATCAAGCCCCGCTGATACCGGCCTGACAGACGAACAGGCTCAGGAAATCAGTTGTTATGGATGTATATGCCTACGCAATCGTACACAGATATTTTCCTTCCAGAACTTGATACGTTACGTCAACAACCTAACACGGCCGTTATAGACGTACGGGATGAGTGGGAATTCGACGAGTTTAACATTGGCGGACTCAACCTTCCGTTACCTGATATCCGCGCCCGAAAAGGCGAACTTCTTCCCTACAACACATTGATCGTTATCTGTACGAATGGCGTTCGTAGTCGGGTCGCAGCCAAAGATTTACTACGTCAGCCGGAGTTTCAGGAAAAAACTATTTACCACCTTCACGGGGGTATTATCGAAGCCGAAGATTAACTACGTAACAATCGTGAAACCCGGTTTGGCTGCCTGTTTTTCAATGTGTGGCAACTGGATTTGCAGAATATCGTGAACGTTCACCCGAATCAGCTGACTGAGTTGGTTCAACGGCAGATCGTTACGTTCCAGACCAAAAGGCTCCTCGATTTCCTCGCCAATCATTTCCAACCCGACGAGCACATACGACGTCAGAATTACCGCCGGAATCGTCAGGTAGCCAAATGCGGCAATAATCGTAAACGGCAGCAGAGAAACGTACAGCATGATGAACAACTTGATAAACAGCATGTACGAGAATGGGATGGGCGTACTTTTGATCCGTTCACAAATACCACACACATCCATCAGCGCCGTCAGATACTGATTCAGGTTGATGTGTTGTGATTCGGAAATATGCCCTTCCCGATACAGGATTTCGGTTTTTACCCAGAGTTGGTTGGATACACCAGCTGGTTTATGATCGAAATTTCTTAAGTCGCGACGTTCACCTTCCTCAACCATTTCCAGTTCGTTTATTCCGGATTGATCGCGCAAATGGTTTTTGAGCGCAAAGGGAAAATTAGAAATAGATTTGGCAAAAAATGCCCGGCTCTCCATATCACCCTGGGGTAAAACCGCATTGAAATAAATAGCCAGATTTCGACAATTATTAACCAGAGTTCCCCAAGCCTGACGACCTTCATAAAAGCGGTCATAGGCCGTATTAGTCCGGAAAATCAACAACAAGCTTAGCAAAATACCCATTGCTCCCAGAAATGAAGCTGGCGTATCCTTAAAGCGCAGGTCTGTATAAAACATCTCACCTATTGTGACTACAACTACGTAAATAGCTACAACTCCGAGCCGGCGCATAAGCGATTTAGCTGTAGGACCTGTATGAAAATGCCAAATGGAAGGGAGAATACCTTTATTCTTATAGAGAATCATTCGTTGTTGCGAAACTTCAGATTATAATGTTATCGCACTATGTAACTTGAGAGAAGGTTAAACAGTTATCGTTCCGGTAAAAACTCGTTTGGCAGGGCCTATTAAGTAGATTGAATCGTATTGCCCATCGGCCTTGGCGTTGAATGACACGCGCAGGTTACCACCAATTGTTTGAATAGCTACTGGAGCGGACATATTCAATTGTTGATGCGCTACCAGGGCTACCGCCGTTACCCCCGTACCACAGGAATACGTTTCGTCTTCAACTCCACGTTCGTACGTTCTGACAAACAGCGTATGATCGTTAATAGGCTGCGCAAAATTGACGTTTGTTCCGCCCGGCTGAAACGCTGAATCATACCGTAATGCACGCCCTTCACTGACAACATCGAGCGATTCCAGATCATCTACCGACCGAACGACGTGTGGAGAACCCGTATTCAAGAACGTTATTCCAGCACGATCTTCTATTCCGGAAACATTGCTCATTTTCAGCGATATTTCATCATCGAGTACTTCCGCAAGATGTTCGCCATCAACTGCTATAAAACGAGTTTTCGTTTCGAACAAGCCTAAATCATGCGCAAATCGTACGATGCACCGACCGCCGTTGCCACACATACTTCCTTCAGCACCGTCGGCGTTGAAATAAACCATCCTGAAATCGTAGTCTGGATCACTACGTAGCAAAATGAGACCGTCCGCACCAATACCAAACCGGCGATGGCATAGTCGTTCAATTAATGCCTGATCAGAAGCTGGAAATCTCTCACTACGATCGTCAATAATGACAAAATCATTGCCGGTTCCCTGGTATTTAAAAAAGTTGATAGTCATAGAAATAAAAAGCGAGGAAAAAGGGAGAAAAGGAAATTGCAGACCGAAACCCTTCTCCTTTCCTCCCTTTTTTCTTTTTACTAAAAAAGCCGCCTTGATGGGCAGCTTTCTTGAAAATCATACGGATTGAAGAAGCAATTAAGCTGCTACCGGGCTTTTTGCTTTACGCTCTTTAACACGAGCAGCCTTGCCTTGACGACCACGTAGGTAGAACAACCGTGCCCGGCGAACTTTACCTAAACGTACCACTTCAATCTTGTCGATGTTTGGCGACAGAACCGGGAAAATCCGTTCTACACCAACGCCGTTTGATACTTTGCGAACGGTGAATGTTTCGCCACCGCTGCTTGGGTTCCGGCGTTGAATAACCGTTCCCGTAAATACCTGAATACGTTCCTTATTTCCTTCGCGGATTTTGACGTGTACGTTCACCGTATCGCCCGCCCGGAATGTGGGCAACTCGGTGCGACGCTGCGCGTTGTCTGCCTCCACTAATTTGATTAACTCGCTCATGACTGTATATAAATCGCCAGAATAAGTATTTGCGAAATGAGCCGCAAAGATAGCATTTTTCTCGGTAGGAGAAAATACTTTTGTAAAATTACATTACGTATCTGAAGCCTGAACAATGAAAATTCTGAATGTCGATCAAATCCGTGCCCTTGATGAAGCTACTATTCGCCATGAACCCATTGCCCCAATCAATCTCATGGAGCGGGCTGCCCTCGCCTTCGTCGACTGGTTTGTGGATCGGTTTCCGGATACGACATCGACTAAAATCTTCTGCGGCTTAGGCAATAACGGGGGCGATGGCATGGCGATTGCCCGGTTGCTTCTGGAGCGTAATTATCCTATTGAGGTGAACGTAGTACGGTACGCTCCCCGCGAATCGGACGACTGTATGCATAATCATCGACGGCTAAAGCTCGTAACCGAAAACATACGGTACATCGAATTTTCGCGGGACATTCCGGCCATACGACACAATGAAGTCATCATCGACGCAATTCTGGGGACGGGTCTTTCGCGCCCGACCGAAGGTATTGTAAAGGAAGTTATTGGAGCCATCAACCGCGCGCCGGCGACAGTCGTAGCCGTTGATATTGCCAGCGGTTTATATACTGATCAGGCCAATGCGCCGACTGATGTAATTATAGAACCCGATTATACCGTTACGTTCCAATTACCGAAACTGGCGTTTGTTCTGCCAAAAAATGGACGCTACGTTGGCGAATGGCATACGGTCGATATTCGGTTATATAAACGTTACATTGATCTGGCGCCAACCCCTTACTATTATACGCAACCTCAGGAAGCCCGGTTGCTGCTTCGTAAACGGGAGCGTTATTCCAATAAAGGTACGTTCGGGCATGCGCTATTGTTAGTGGGTAGTCATGGCAAAATGGGTGCAGCGGTGCTCTCAGCGCGAGCCTGTCTGCGTTCTGGGGTGGGCTTATTGACAGTGCAGGTTCCCCGATGCGGTTATGGAATTATTCAAACGTCTGTACCCGAAGCGATGTGTCTGCCTGACGGTCATCAGAACGTACTGACGGGTTCAAGTGAAATCGAAGGTCCGCCCCCTTCTGAGTATTCAAGCATCGGAATAGGTCCCGGCATTGGCAAAGCGCCCGAAACGTTAGCGATGCTGAAAACGTTATTACCGACGCTCAAGAAACCGATTGTGGTCGATGCCGATGCCCTGAACTTACTCTCTGAAAACCGGGAATTATTAAGTAAACTTCCCAAAAACAGCATTTTGACACCCCATCCAAAAGAGTTTGAGCGGCTTACAAAAAAGTGGGACGACGATTATCAAAAGCTGGAACTACTACGGGAATTTGTCAAGACGTATAACGTAGTGGTTGTCTTAAAAGGCGCTTATTCAGCCATAGCCACACCCGAGGGCGATATCCATTTTAATTCAACGGGTAACCCCGGCCTGAGTACCGGTGGCACAGGCGATGTACTCACCGGTATCCTCACTGCCTTGCTGGCACAGGGTTACGATCCGGTGGAAGCGGCTGTTCTGGGCGTGTTCGCGCATGGACTTGCGGGTGATCGGGTTGCCGAAGAGCGAGGGCCAATTGGAATGATTGCTTCGGATGTGATCGACGCACTCCGCTGGACGTAGCGGTCTACGATAAAAAGGGCAATTTAAGTTGTTACTTCCTGTCGGAATGGTGTCATAAGGCATATAAAACGATCAGCCTTGTGGGTGTGAGCACGTAGTTATACGTATTGTAGAAATTCCGGGTTTTTGCGCTATTTCGATCAAGAGTAATGCCCCAATTTTGCATCCGTAATGACTCCTCTACCACACCAGAAACTATACACGTCCACCAAACCATGAAACAGACAGCGCAGCGAGACTGGCGGAATGATCGCCAGTCTCGGAAAACCGGAAGTTCTTTTGATTATACGACTGCTTTAGGTAGCTTAACAGTAGCCTTGTTTTTCTACATTCTCTACCACATTTACCCGTTCGTCTCAAAGGGACTACTCTGGTAGTAGACGTTATTTCAGAAACTGATACGTAGCAAAAGCTGCTACGTAAGCCAATCCCATCATATACACTAACTGCAGAGCGGGCCATTTCCAGCTTTTGGTTTCCCGTTGTGTAGCGGCCAGGGTGCTCATGCACATCATCGCGAATACGTAGAAGATCAGCAACGACCAGGCTAAAGCGGGAGTGTACATCGGTCCACCTGTGTTGGGATTACGTTCCTGCCGAAGCCGGTCACGGATTGTTACGCCTTCATCATCAGCGCCGTCGCCAATGCTATAAATAGTAGACATAGTCCCGACAAATACTTCACGGGCGGCAAACGAACTTAATAGGGCAATCCCAATTTTCCAGTCATAGCCGAGTGGTCGAATAACCGGCTCAATGAAGTGTCCAAACTGACCAGCGTACGATGATTCAAGCCGTTCGGATGCGATACGATTTTGCAAATCCTGGGCTGGCAACGTAGCGTTTTGCTGGCGAACACGGGTTTCTGCCTGATCCATCGCATCGCCGGGGCCGTAGCTGGCCAGCACCCAGAGCACAATCGAAATAGCCAGAATCACACGGCCGGCTTCCCACACAAAGGCCCGAACACTTTCCCAAACGGTCAGTCCGACATGATTCCAACGGGGGAGTTTAAACGTCGGCAACTCCATGATAAAGAAGCTACGTTCCTTCGAGTGGAGAAACAGTTTCAGTACGTAAGCGGCTAGCAGCGCACTAATTAAGCCCAATAAATACAGAACCATCAGCGCCAATCCCTGCAGATTGAAAAAGCCCAGGACACGCTGACTCGGTACGACCAGAGCAATCAGGATTGTGTAGATCGGCAGGCGAGCCGAGCAACTCATTAGTGGCGTCACCAGAATGGTAATGAGCCGATCGCGCCGGGTACCGATGCTACGAGTTGCCATAATGGCGGGCACGGCACAGGCTACGCCCGAAATGAGCGGCACCACACTACGTCCGTTCAGACCGAATTTCCGCATGATCCGATCCATAATCACCATCACGCGTGACATATATCCAGATTCTTCGAGCAAAGAAACCAATAGAAACAAAAAGGCGATCTGTGGAATGAACACCAGGATACCGCCAATGCCTGCCAGAATTCCATCGGTAAGCAAATCAGTAAGTGGTCCGGCGGGTAAACTCTCTTTTAGTTGACCATTAAGCCAGGCTACGCCCGAATCGATGCCATCCATAAACGGCTGTGCCCAGGCAAAAATGGCCTGAAAAATCAGCAACAGGACAAATAGAAAAATAGCGTAACCCCAAACCGGATGGAGTAAGACTCGGTCAAGTTTCTGGCTCCAGGTTGTTTGACCCGATGGGCGCCGGTCCGTTACAACCGCATCGACGATTGTTCCAATGTGTTTATAGCGCGAAATGGTTTCGCCCGCCTGAAACGTCGGTTCGCTGAAGTGATGTTTATCAATAATCGCATCCAGGCCAACTTGTTGCTGGCGATTCAGGAACGTGAATCCATCGTGCTGAATAACGTACTGCAATGCCAGGTAATTATTGTCGAGCTGGTACTGGGTTTTGGTCTCTGTAATCAGATCGGCCACCTCCAGAGCCGGATCAAAGAACAACTTACCCGAAACGCTCGGCTTCTCAATTTGATCAATAACTGCTTTTTTGAGATGGTCAAGTCCGTCTCCTTTGCGTGCATTGATACGTACTACGGGTACGTTCAGAAGCATGGCCAATCGAACAGCGTTAACGTCTTTTCCTTCTTCGTGCGCTACGTCCAGCATGTTCAATGCCAATACAACCGGAACACCTAGATCCGCAATTTGGGTAAAGAGAAGAAGATTCCGATGCAGGTTCGACGCATCGACGACAACCACCGCTACGTCGGGATAATCAGGATGGGCGGGATTAGCCAGAATATCGGTAACAATCTGCTCATCTAAGGACTTGGGGTAGATCGAATAAATACCGGGAAGATCAACAACAGTAGCTATCGTCTGACTATCAATAGACCAGGGGCCCGATTTCTTATCGACCGTAACGCCCGGGAAATTGCCGGTTTTCTGACGCAATCCCGTCAACTCGTTGAACAACGACGATTTACCGGCATTCGGGTTGCCTACGAGCGCAATAGTGGGAGATGATTTCAACACAACGTAATGAAGAATGAAGAATGCAAAGTGAAGGACAAAAAACTAGCGCAAGCTATTCCTCACTCTACACGCTTCATTTCTAACTATTTATAAGGATCGTAGCGGCTTCGGATTTACGCATGGCCAGGCAATATCCGGCTACCTTCAGACAAATCGGATCGCCAAGGGGAGCCTTAGCGGTTAAACAAATTTGCGCACCGGGCAGGCACCCCATTTCGAGCAGTTTCAGTGACATTAACTGATCGCTGAATGACTGGATGGTGGCTTGTTCGCCAATTTTCAGGTCGGCTACGCTACGTTTGCTCATGATTTGATGAACGCTTGGGATTTGGTCAAACGTCTTTACTAAGCTTATTTAGATTCAATTTAATTAATGCAAGATTACGACCGAAAGTTCGCTGATGCAAATCTATCTGGTTAAATCCCAGGCAAAGCGCAGAATCGTGGCAGCAATGACCAGCAGGAAGAAAACACGGATAAACTGATTACCTTTTAAAATGGCTAAGCGTGCTCCTAGAAAAGCCCCTGACAGGTTTGCTACAGCCATCGGTATCGCAACCGTATACAGTATATAGCCTTTGCTCGCGAAAAAAAGCGTGCAGGCCAAATTGGTAGATGCATTGACCAGTTTAGCGTGGGCACTGGCTTTCAAAAAGTCGAAACCAACAAGAGCAATAAAGCCTAGTACCAAAAAACTACCCGTTCCTGGCCCAAAGAAACCATCATAGAAGCCAATGACAACGCCCATAAGCCACATGCGTTGCCGTTGCTGCCGTTCGGTTACGGCCCGTGGCGTCCCCTGTCCGAAATCTTTTTTGAGAAGTGTGTAGATAAATACCGAAACCAGAATGGTCAGCGCAAGAGGTCTCATGAAACTATTCGGCACAAGTGTAAGTGTCAATGCACCGAGCCACGATGCGCAAAAGGCGATTCCCATCATTGGAGCGATAAACCGCCCTAATACGGCCACCCGCCGACTATACTGAAACGCTCCCATCAAACTCCCAAACAACGACGGAATTTTGGTCGTACCGATCAGCGTCGGAATCGGATATTGTGGTAGAGTAAACAATATGGCAGGCGTTTGAATCAATCCTCCACCGCCGATAATTGCATCGATAAAACCAGCCAGAAAGGAAAATCCGCAAAGGGTGATGAGTTCAGTATACGGCATACAACTGCCAAAATTAAGACGAAATACGATCAATAAATCGTTACGTTCTTTTCTGTAGTTAACCTTCCTGCTTTCGGGGTTGTGACGTAAATTTGCATAATTGAACGAACGAGCATGACAAAGTCTGTACAACAGTTGAGTGCCCTAATGCGGAAGGAATTTCTGCTGGAGTGGCGACAACGTTATGCGCTTAATGGCATGCTGTTATACATCGTTGGAGCCGTATTCGTGTGTTACCTGAGTTTTAACGCTCGACGCGGGCAGCTTACGCCGATTGTCTGGAATACACTGTTCTGGATTATTCTCCTGTTCACGGCGATCAACGCCATTGCCAAAAGCTTTGTGCAGGAACGCGCCGGACGACAATTGTACTATTATACGCTGGCCAGCCCACAACAGATCATTCTGTCGAAGATTCTGTACAACATGGCGCTTATGATCGTGTTAGCGCTATTGGGTTTTAGCATTTACGCGTTTGTATTGGGTAACCCGGTCAACGATGTGCCTTTATACATATTGACGTTGTTATTAGGCGCGATTGGATTTGCGGCTTCCCTAACGCTCGTGTCGGGCATTGCCAGTAAAGCTGAGAATCCGGCGACGTTGATGGCGGTGTTGAGTTTTCCGATTATTCTACCTCTACTGCTGATGGTGCTGAAAATTTCAAAAAACGCATTAGACGGTCTCGATCGTAGCGTCAGTTGGAACGAGATTATCATTGTACTGGCTGTTGATGCCATTGTACTAACCTTATCGTGGTTATTATTTCCGTTTTTATGGCGGAGTTAGATGCTGTAGCCTGGACGGCCACGTCCGGGTATAATAAATTAGTAAATACCCGGACGTGGCCGTCCAGGCTACGTTTATGAACAAAAATTGGTGGAAGGCCCTTGCGGTTCTGATTCTAAGTTACGTAGTGCTAAAAGGCTTGTTGGGCGTAGTACCTCGTCAACCTATCCTGAATGAGAGCATTCGGAACGTGTATTTTCACGTTCCGCTCTGGTTCGCGATGATTACCCTGCTGTTAACATCAGCCGTTTACTCCATTCGCTACCTACGTAACGGTCGGCTCGGTGATGATCTGGTGGCGGTTGAATTTGCCAATACCGCTATTCTGTTTGGGCTTCTGGGATGTGCAACGGGATCGTTGTGGGCCAACTTCACCTGGGGTGAGCCCTGGCCGAACGATCCTAAGCTGAACTGCGTAGCGGTCGGTATGCTGATGTACCTCGCCTATCTGATTCTGCGCGGCTCGTTTGATGACGAACAACGTCGCGCCCGGATTTCAGCGGTGTATAACATTTTTGCTTTTGCCGTATTTGTTCCGCTCATTTTCATTGTTCCACGCCTAACGGATTCGTTACATCCCGGTAATGGAGGAAACCCTGCTTTTGGCAAATACGACATGGATAGTAATATGCGTATGGTATTTTATCCGGCCATTATCGGCTTTACGCTGCTGGGCGTTTGGATCACGGAGCTAGGGGTGCGTATGCGCCGGGTGAAAATGGCTTTGGATGATTAAACTCATGCGCTACGTGCGGAATGAATTGTACTATTTTTGCGTTAAATTTTAGAATACCGACCACTAACATGTACCTGTCATTGCTTCGTAAATTTCCATTAGCAGCCTTGATCCTTCTTAGCCAGAATCTTATGGCTCAACAGCCTGTCGCGCAAGGGGTTGAAATGGCTGACCGGCTTCGGGCCGATGGCAAAATCTGGGTTGTAGTGGCCGTTATCGCAGCTGTCTTCGCAGGCATCATTCTTTATCTCGTACGGCTGGACAGTCAAATCGGTAAACTGGAAAAAGAAATTAAAAACCAGAAGAAAGAGGTAAGACCAAAGACCCAGGACATCGACCGGTAATCTTTATTCTTCATCAACTTCCCACGTCTAAGGACATGAAACTCTCTCATATTTTAGGTATTGTCGTCATCGCCGTAGCCATCGGTATAATCGTTTCAACTGCAGGCGACGCCAGTTCATACGTTACGTTTAAACAGGCTACCGCACTTGCTCAGGATGGCGACGATAAAATGATCCACGTTGTTGGCAAAGTTAAAAAGAACGAGCAGGGGCAGATTGTCGATATGCTCTATAATCCGGCCATTGACCCCAACCACTTCGAATTTACGCTCGTAGACAACGATAATCACGCGCAAAAGGTCGTTTATAACAGTCCCAAACCACAGGATTTCGAACGCTCAGAACAAGTTGTCATTATCGGGAGCATTCAGGGCGATCATTTTCAGTGCAATAAGATCCTGCTGAAATGCCCGTCGAAATACCAGGATGGCAAACTGGAAACCACTGAACACGAAGCGAAAACAGCACAGTTATAAAATGATTGAATGATTGGATTCAGTCATTCAGAAATTCAATTCATGATACACACAACCGTCGGGCAACTCGGCCATTTTTTCGTTATCCTGTCATTCGTTACGGCTTTAGTCGCAACGGTGGGTTATTTCCTGTCAGCACTTGGTCGAAAGACAGCTGTAGAGGTTGAATCCGTTGAAGAACCCCAATTGGCTTACGCTGGTGAATCAAGTTTTGGTGGCAAAGTAGCCCGAAAGAAAGCGAAGCCTGTCACCCAAACTTCTGTGCCCCCTGCCAGGGATGATTGGCGGCTGTTGGCCCGCTGGTCATTCTACATACACGCAGCGGCTGTGGTTGGTATCGGCTCAAGTCTGTATTACATCATCTACAACCACTACTTCGAGTACCACTACGCCTGGAGTCATTCGTCACTGGCGTTGCCGGTTCAATACATGATTTCGTGCTTCTGGGAAGGTCAGGAAGGCTCGTTTTTGCTCTGGTTATTCTGGGACGCTTTGCTTGGACTCATTTTGATACGTACGAGCGGGAGTCGCTGGGAGGCCCCGATGATGGCTGTTTTCGCGTTGGTTCAGGCCTTTCTGGCTTCGATGATTTTGGGGATTATTTTGGGGGATACCTTCAAAATAGGCTCATCACCATTCCTCACGCTGAAGGAAGCCATCCCGGATGCGCCGGTCTTCACGATGGACCCTAACTTCATTCCTAAAGATGGAAATGGCCTGAATCCGCTGCTTCAGAACTATTGGATGGTTATTCACCCGCCAACGCTGTTTCTGGGTTTTGCATTAACCTTAGTTCCGTTCGCCTATTGCATTGCGGGTTTATGGCGTAACCAACCCCTCGAATGGATTCGTCCGGCGCTACCCTGGACACTCGTTGGAGCTATGGTCCTTGGCGTTGGTATCATGATGGGTGGCTATTGGGCCTACGAAACCCTCAATTTCGGTGGTTACTGGAACTGGGACCCTGTCGAAAATGCCGTTTATGTGCCCTGGCTTGTTATGGTGGCTGCTTTGCATACCATGCTAATCGCCAAACGTAGTTCGACCGGACTGAAAACAGCGGTTATTCTGACCATCAGTACGTTCCTGTTGATTTTATATGCCACCTTTCTGACACGTAGCGGCATTTTAGGTAATGCATCGGTTCACTCATTTACAGATTTAGGCTTATCCGGACAGCTACTGATTTACCTGCTTGCCTTCGTCGCAATGGCTGTGGCATTAACGGTCAGCAAGTGGAAATATATTCCGAGTGATGAGCAGGAAGCATCAGTTTATACCAAAGAATTCTGGCTGTTCATTGGGGCTACGGTGCTTTGTCTGGCGGCTTTTCAGGTTATTGCCACTACGTCGATTCCGGTTTATAACAAGATTCTGGAATCGTTTGGTAAGATATCCAACCTTGCCCTCCCTGCCGACCAGATTGCCCACTACAATAAATTTCAGGTTTGGTTTTTTGTGGCAATTGCTCTGCTGACGGGTGTCGGCCAGTATATGTGGTGGCGCAAGGTGGAGAACAAAAAATGGGATGCACTCATTACGCCTGGCATTCTGACATTGCTCATCAGTGCGGGGTTGATCGCCTTTGGTGAAATCAAGAATCCGGTCTACATGGTATTGCTCGTCGCTTCGATCTTTGCCCTGATGACCAACGGAACGATTCTGCTGGGTATTATCCGGGGAAATTACCGACTGTCAGGTGGTGCCATTGCCCATATGGGTATAGCACTGATGCTGGTAGGTATTCTGTATTCAGCGGGTTTCTCGAAGGTAATCTCGATGAATAATAGTGGGCTGCTCATCTCGAAGCAGGATGAGTTCACCAAAAACGACAACAAAGAAAATAAGGAAAACACGCTGCTCTGGCTGAATCAGCCCGAGCGAATGGGTCAGTATCAACTCACGTATCGTGGGCAACGTATTGAAGCGCGTGACGTACCCGGCTACATTCCGCGTAAGGATGTTACGGTTATTGAAGGCGATTTCCACGGCATCGCCATGCGCGACATCGAGCAGAACGGGAAAGTTTATCACAAGAAAGGCGATACGTTAGCCCTGTATCCCGAAAACACGTATTACGAAGTTGAGTACCGGGAGCCTAGCGGAAAAGTCTTTAGTCTCTACCCCCGTGCACAGGTTAACGAACGAATGGGGCTGCTGGCATCGCCGGATACGCGCCACAAAGTCGACCGTGACATTTATACGTACGTGAATTCGGTTCCGGACCCGACTGCTGAAAACAAGTGGGAAAAGACAGAAACTTATAGTGTAGCTGTAAAAGACACCTTCTTCCTGAATGATTTCGTAGCCATTCTGGATGATGTTGTGCGGGCTAATGAAGTCGAAGGTATGGAAATCGGTCCTTCGGATGCAGCTGTGCGAGCAAAAGTACGCGTACTCGACAAAAACGGGGAACATATTCTCAGCCCGGCATTTGTGATTAAAAATCGCATGGTAGCCCACCCTGCCGAAATGAGTGATGAACTGGGAGTTCGTATTCAGTTGAACGAAATCGACCCACGCAGCGGTAAATTTACGTTCGCCGTTAATCGTACCCAACGCGATTACATCGTAATGAAAGCATTTGAAAAGCCGCTTATTAACATTCTCTGGATTGGAACGTTAATCGTTGTACTGGGCTTCCTGATTGCTTCGATACGTCGGTACCGGGAGTTCAGAAAAATGGGCGTAAAAGAAATTTAGGCCACAGTGGCTACGTAATGAAATTAAAGCTTTCTGACATTCTGCTTCTTTCAGCCGCGGCTGGCTTTCTGATTCTTTGGATTGCCGAGTACCAACGCACGACGTTTGCCGATAGTTATTGGCTCTTGATGCTGTGTTTAGGATTTTTACTGGCCTTTCAATATTTTAAGAACAAACGGCTCGAACGGGAGAAAGCCGTTTCGCCTACCATTAAACAAATGGTAGAAGACCGAAAGAAGAAAAAGAAATGAAGCATGAAGAGCATAGAACTAATTCTATGCTCTTCATGCTTTAGTCTTCATTAACTATGGAACCTTACGTCCTTTTATTCGGTGCTTTACTTGCTCTGGTGCTTGCTGGTTTTTTTTCGGCGGTTGAGATGGCATACGTATCGGTTAACCGGCTGTATTTTGAACTTCATAGTAAACAGGGGCCTTTGGGGGAAAAATTGGTGTCGGGCTTCATAAAAAACCCGATTTTGTTTGTCGGCACAACGCTAACGGGCAATACGCTCTTTCTGGTGCTCTATGCTGTGTTGGGCGTAACGGTTCTAAATCCGCTCTTAGCCACTATCTTGCCTGCTACGTGGGTAACGCATGAAGCGGTGTCGATTGCTATCGAAACGTTGATTCTAACGGTCATTTTTTTACCATTAGCCGACTACATTCCCAAAAGCCTTGCTTTGATTCATCCCGACCGGTTTCTGGAGAATCTGGCTGTGCCTTTATGGGTTATTTACAAAGCCATTGCTCCCGTTGTTCGGTTGTTGGTGGGAACAGCGCGTTTCTTTATTCGATACGTATTTGGAAAGAAAAATCCTGAGATTCGGCCGGTGTTCGGTATCACGGATTTAAACCAATACCTTCAGCATTTAAATAATCAGAAGACGGATACGGAAGAAACCGTTGACGTAGATACGCAGATTTTCAACAACGCAATCGAGTTCCGTGATGTAAGAGTTCGCGACTGCCTGGTACCCCGAACCGAAATTGCAGCCATCGCTGTCGACGATACGGTTGAGGAATTAAGACAGGCGTTTCAGGATAGCGGACATTCTAAAATTGTTGTCTATCGCGACACGATTGACGATGTTATCGGCTACTGTCATGCATTGGCGCTGTTTAAGAAACCAGCAACGGTTGAGGAAATCATTACGCCAATTATCGTCGTCCCGGAAACAATGCCCGCACAGGATCTACTGTTACGTTTCCTGTCTGAACGGAAGAGCCTGGCGCTGGTGGTCGATGAATTTGGAGGTACGGCCGGCATTGTGAGCGTAGAAGATATGGTTGAACAGATTTTTGGGGAAATTCAGGACGAGTATGATACCAACGAAGACTGGGTTGAGCAGCAGCTCGATGAACGTACCTGGCTGCTGAGTGGCCGACACGAAATCGAGGACCTCAACAAAACCTACGGATGGAACATCCCCATAGGCGATCAGCCGTCAGCCCGGTATGATACGCTTGGCGGTTTGATATTGGCAACGAATGAAGATGTACCTCAGGTTGGTGAGATTATCGAACTTTCTCCCTTTACCTTTACAATCGTCTCCATGGACGGTAGCCGGATTGACACTGTGAAAGTGCACCTTAACAGAGAATAAAGTCAGCTGCCGTCGTTACTAACTGACTTTTCATGAAAATTACGCTGTTTGCCCTACCCTTACTACTCTTAAGCAGTATGACCTCAAAGCCTGACTCAAACCTGAACGTATCAGAATCTAAAGCTGGAATTACAAAAACGTTGTTTGGTACGTTTCCCGACGGCCGTGAAGCCGATTTGTTTACGCTTCAAAATGCCAATGGTATGGTGGCAAAAATCACCAATTATGGGGGCTACATCGTCTCATTGACCGCTCCCAATAAGGCTGGCAAGCAGGAAGATGTAATACTCGGTTTACCGTCTTTCAGCGATTATGCCAAAGGCACTCCCAGCCTGGGACCCATTATCGGGCGATTTGGCAATCGTATCGGAAACGCGAAATTTACACTTGACGGGCAGGAATACACCTTACCGGCGAATAATAACGGAAACACCCTCCACGGCGGCCCTAAAGGTTTCGACAAACAAATCTGGAAGGCTACGACCAATGACGGGAAAGAGCCAGTCTTGATTTTAACTTACCTGTCTAAAGATGGAGAGGAAGGTTTCCCTGGTAATCTAAACGTAGAGGTTCGGTATACGCTTCAAAAAGACAACGCGCTACGTATCGACTACAAAGCCACTACGGATAAGGCTACGGTTATTAATCTGACCAACCACGCTTATTTTAATCTCAGCGGCCTGAAACGGGACATTCTGGACCACGAGGTGATGATTAAAGCCGACAAATTCCTGCCCACGGATGAGAAGCAAATCCCGACAGGTGAGTTAAAACCAGTAGCCGGAACCCCTTTTGATTTCTTAAAACCAACGCTTGTTAGTGCCCACATCAATGATCCCAACGATACGCAGATCAAGTATGGCAAAGGGTATGATCATTGCTGGGTATTTACAGACAAATCTAAATCCCTGAAGTTAGGTGCTACCGTTTACGAGTCAGCTAGTGGCCGGTTTATGGAAATGTACACGACTGAACCCGCTGTACAGCTTTACACCGCCAATAACCTGAATGGTAAGTTAACCGGCATTGGTGGTGTGCCCTATACAAGTCGCTTTGGGCTTTGCCTCGAAACACAACATTTCCCGGATTCGCCGAACAAACCCGATTTCCCAACTACGGTATTACGTCCGGGCGATACGTATAAAAGCACAACAGTCTATAAATTTTCGGTGAAGTAGGGATAGCTGCTTATTTTTGGGGCATCACTTTTCATATCTCTGTGGATTCTTTATCTGTTCAACAAACCGTAGCGCGGCATCTGCTGGCTGTGCAGGCTGTCCGGCTCCGCCCTAGTGAGCCGTTTACCTGGAGTTCCGGTTGGAAGTCCCCTATCTATTGCGATAACCGCGTTACGTTAGCTCACCCCGAGGTTCGTAGCTTTATCAAAAACGCGCTGGCCGATGCGATTCAGCAGCAATTTCCGTCCGTCGAAGTGATTGCGGGCGTGGCTACGGCGGGTATCCCACAGGGCGCTTTGGTGGCTGATGCCTTAAGCCTCCCCTACTGCTACGTTCGTCCTGAACCCAAAGCTCACGGTATGGGCAAGCAGATTGAAGGCCATCTGGCAGTGGACGGTCCGACGGGTCGGCAACGCGTCGTTGTCATTGAAGATTTGATTTCTACGGGTGGAAGTTCGCTCAAAGTGGTCGATGCATTACGTGCGGCTGGAGCTGAGGTAGTAGGCATGGCCGCTATTTTCACGTATGGGTTTCCACTAGCCGACCAAAATTTTGCAGCTAAGAACGTTCCACTGGTTTGTCTCAGCAATTACGATACGTTGTTAACCGAAGCTCAGACACTTAATTATATTCCCGCTGAAGCGCTCGACTCGCTCGCTGCCTGGCGACAAAATCCGTCTGAGTGGGGTAAGTAAAATTCTAGATTGCACTGGGTTTAGGCCCGGTGCAATCGCAAAAAAGACTTATAATTGCTTATGAGCGAAGGGGCACAAAATCCAGCACCAGACATTACCAAAACCTACACGAACGGCGAAATTACGGTAGTCTGGAAACCGAACGTCTGCGTTCATTCGAAAGTCTGCTGGACGCAGTTGATTGAGGTATTCAATCCAAAGAAGCGTCCGTGGGTGAATATGGCGGGAGCTTCTACCCAACGTATCGCCGAACAGGTAGATCGTTGCCCATCGGGTGCATTAAGCTATTTTCGAAACGAAGAACCTCAGCAACCGGAAACTGTTCAGGCAGAAAGTCTGGTTGAACCTGTTCCTAACGGTCCGCTATTGGTGTATGGCAACCTCCGCGTGAAAGATGCCGAGGGACATGAGACTCAGAAAAACAAAGTCACGGCTTTTTGCCGGTGCGGTGCCAGCAGCAATAAACCGTATTGCGACGGTTCACATTTGAAAGTAGGGTTTGTAGGGTGATGTGATAATGCTGGGCATTTGTATCGAATTACTATTGGTTAATACGTAACCGATTGTGCACGAGTCTCCGGTTCCTGCAGACTCGTTTCTAAGAACTTTCTAAGAATTGCTTAAGGCCATTTTAAGCCAATGGCTCGTCTTTTGTGGTAGTACCAGGCTCTGCAGAGCACAAAAACTACATGAGCAATCTTGACGGAACGTTTAAACGACTAATTATTGTAGCCTATCGATTACCATTCAGTATCAAAAAAACACAAGAGGGAATTACTCTTTTTCAGAACTCAGGCGGACTTGTGTCAGCTGTTCTGTCAATGGCGGAGCAAATGGGGAAAGCTTCCGATGGCAATGCTCCCAAGATTCACTGGATTGGTCATTGCGACAACAATCTGAAAGACATTCACCAGTCGGCCTTTGAGAACGAGCACTTTGTAGCGCATCCGGTTTTCGTGGATGATGACGTGCATCAAGCATTTTATGAAGGCTTTTGCAACGATTTAATCTGGCCGCTCTTCCACTATTTTCCCTCATACGCTACGTTCCAGGAAAGTTACTTCGATGCCTATCAGCAGGTAAATACCCACTTTCTGGAAGAAGTTACGTCAATTATGGAGCCTGGCGATCTGGTCTGGATTCATGATTCGCAGTTGATGTTACTACCCGGCCTGGTTCGAAACGATATACCGGATGCCACCATCGGCTACTTCTTTCACATTCCCTTTCCAACGTATGAGATTTTCAAACTGCTGCCACGGGTCTGGCGGCAGGCCTTACTCGATGGCATTCTAGGCTCGGACGTCGTTGGTTTTCATACGGCTGACTACGTACAGCATTTTCTCCAGAACGTATCTGACGTATTAGGACTGCCGATCATTAATCAGCGAGTCGTACTGGATAATCGCTCGGTTTTAGTTGGTGACTTCCCGATCAGTATTGATTTCACAAAGTTTGATGAAGCCAGCCAAAGTAAGGCTGTTGCAAAAATCCGAAAACAGAATCAGCAACTTCTGCGGCAGAATAAGATTATTTTTTCAGTTGACCGATTAGACTACGCCAAAGGAATTACGTATCGACTTCAGGGATACGAGCGATTCCTGACCCAGAACGCTAACTGGCACGGCAGGGTTACGTTTGTTATGACGGTAGTACCTTCTCGTGATAAAATCAGTCACTATCAGGAGATTAAACGAGAAATTGAAGAAACCGTCGGACGTATCAATGGCTTATTTGGTACAGTCGGCTGGACGCCTGTCATCTATTCTTACTTATCACTGACCTTTACCGAGTTGCTAGCCTTTTACACAGGCTGCGACGTAGCACTCATCACCCCCATTCGCGACGGGATGAATCTGGTCTGTAAAGAGTTTATCGCCAGCCGCCGGGACAATCAGGGCGTACTAATTTTGAGCGAACTGGCGGGAGCGGCTCAGGAATTAGCGGATGCGCTAATTATTAATCCAACGGATACGCAGGAAGTCGCATCGGCGATAAAAGAGGCTCTGGAAATGGCTCCCGACGAACAGGCACGACGCCTGAAACCGATGCGTCAGCACATACAGAATCATAACGTATTTCGGTGGAGTCATAATTTTCTGGCTGCTTTTGGCCAACAGTCAGAGAAGCCAGTGCTGGAAACAAGCTTACCCGTTGAGTCTTTTATCGAAGCTTATTCAAACGCTACCCGCCGGCTGTTGCTGCTTGATTTTGACGGTACGTTGTCTCCACTCGTCGACGATCCCGCTCAGGCCTATCTGTCAACAACCTTACGACCTGTTTTGCGCCGGTTAGCCCAAAACAGCGATCTGGTTATTATCAGCGGACGGGACCGGGCTTTTCTGTCCAGTACATTTACGGATTTACCTGTTACGCTGGTTGCCGAACATGGTGCTTTTAGTAAGAAAGCCGATCAGGACTGGCAGCAACTTGATCTGGAGGATCAAAGCTGGGTTGAGCCGATTCGGGCAACGATGAATGAATACAGTGACGCTCACACCTGCTCATTTGTTGAAGAAAAAGAAACCGCCATTGCCTGGCATTACCGTATGGTCCAGAACGACGACATCGAAGGCAAAGCGGTTGAGTTGGCGACTCGCTTACGTAGCACGCCCACATCAACCAAACTAACTGTTATTCAGGGCAGTAAAGTAATCGAAGTTAAAACGGCACACCATAGCAAGGGCACCATCGCCCAAAAACTCTATGAACAGGCGGCCTATGATTTTATTGTCAGTATTGGCGATGATACTACCGACGAAGATATGTTTCGCCAGTTGCCCAACTGGGCTTATACTTTGAAAGTTGGCGCCGGGATGTCCTTTGCCCGCTACCGACTGGCGCGACAGCAGGACGTAGAGATACTTTTGCAACGTATCGATGAAGCTACCCAGGCTATTTAGTTTAGTAGAACAGCGAACACGGAGTCTGTTACACTCGTGAGGTCAGGTTTAAGAACCTGACCTCACTGAAAATAACGCCTTAACCAAAAGTGTTCTTTATGACTCTGTGGTCAACTTTACTTTACGGTTTCGTCGGAGTAGGACTTGATTCGCGGTTTAGCTGATGAATTAAGCCGCTCAATTTCTTTTTTCTTTTCGAACCGATCCATCAATTTCCTGTAATGAGGAGGTAACAGGCCGGTGCCAGATGATTGGCATCCAAACCAGGCGCTCGTAAAATAACTCATACCCCCTACTATACTAATAACGATGGTCGCAATGAAGAAAACAGCCATGGATTTGCTGGTTTATGACCACAGCCGGTGATCCTGTTACGTATCATCGACTCAAGTCAGTTATTAACGGAAGCATTTACCAACATGCTCATTTCCGGCAAAGTAGGGTCGAGTAATAAGGAAGAACTTAACGAAACCTTAGAATTTCATTAGATACCGAAATTCACGTCGCATACAAACGAGTTGATAACCAGAACTACTTTATGGTGTTATTACCTTGATTTACTCATTGCATTCTACACACAATACGTACGCCTTACCATGAAACTCCTGGTCGTTGAAGATGAACCCAAAACGCTGCAAGCTATCCAGCAGGGTCTGGAAGAAAGTCAGTTTGAGGTAGACATTGCCTACGACGGACTGATTGCCAGACGGCTGGCCCTGAAGAACAACTACGCGGCCATCATCACCGACGTAATCATACCGGGGCTGAATGGGTTTGAACTTTGTCGACAATTACGTTCGGAGGGATTGACAACGCCTATTTTGTTACTGACAGCGATGGGCGAAGTAGACGATAAAATTTCAGGTTTCGACTCCGGTGCCGACCAGTATCTGACGAAACCATTCCAATTTTCTGAACTGCTGGCTCGGGTACGGGCGCTGACGAAACGAGGTACGCAGGTAGCTATGACGTTTCAGATGTTACGATATGGAGGAGTTGAGATGAATCTGGATGCCAAAACCGTTACGCGCGATGGCCAGCCGATTGACCTGACTGCCCGCGAGTTTGCGCTGCTAGAGTTTCTGATGCGCAACCAGGGTCGAGTTTTGTCGAAACCCGCCATTGCCGAGCATGTATGGGATCAGAATTTCGACACAAACACGAACGTAGTGGAAGTGTACATCAACTATCTCCGCAAAAAAATGGACCGAGGTTTCCCAAAAAAACTGATTCATACCCACTTCGGCATGGGCTATATTTTTAAAGAGGAATAAAGGGCATGGGGCAAAGGGGGTTGGGCAGAGGGTTAAAACTATGGTCCATGCCCTCTGCCCACCCCCCTTTGCCCCATGCCATACTTCGCCATGACCATTCGCAATCGGCTGACGTTACGTTTCACAGGCTTGGTTTCCAGCATTTTGCTGCTGGCCTTTGTGAGCATCTATGCCTTCTGCTGGTATTTTATTTCGTTAGACTTTTACCGGCGGCTTGACCGGAAGGCGAATACAGCGGGTGAGATGTTGATTCGGCATCGGCTGGATGCACAGCTTATCCGGCAACTGGGTCGTATTCGGAAAGACCAGTTACCGAACCAGAAAATTATGGCGTTCGACAATCGGGATTCTGCCATTTTCACTTCGAACGATACGTTGCTCTTAACGATACCCAAGTCCGTATTGGCAAGCATTCGGAAAAACAAACGAAAAGATTTTCAGCAGGGTAGCTACTACGTAACGGGTATTCGGTTCATGACCGCATCAGGCCAGTATGTCGTAGTAGCCAGTGCCGTGAACGTTTATGGCGATGAGTTTTTACGTAACCTATTATGGTCGTTGATGGGCTTGTTTTGCCTGATTGCGGGGATCACGGCGTTTTCTGGCTGGTTCTTTGCCGGTGACGCGCTACGTCCGATGCAGCAGATCGACCGAACCGTCAGTAATATATTCCCGCATAATCGGGATGAACGATTACTCATTGACAGAGACGACGACGAGATTCGCCGATTATCCGTAACGATCAATCGCTTACTGGACCGTATTGCCGAATCGTTTCGGTTACAGCGCATGTTTGTAGCCAACGTATCGCACGAATTGAAAAACCCACTTACCCAGATCAGTTCGCAGCTCGAAGTCAGCCTTCTGAATCAGCGAGAGCCCGAAGCCTACCGACAAACGATTCGTTCGGTATTGGATGATGTGCGGGATCTATCAAATCTTACTCACGAGTTATTACAACTTTCGCAGGTAAGTCAGGACGATGCTGTCGGGTTGCTTACGGACGTTGTTCGCATGGACGAACTTGTCTGGGATATTCGCGACAATGTCAACGGGATCAACTCACGATACCAGGTAGTGGTAGGCTTCGGTCCCCTACCCGACGATCCTGACCAGTTGACTGTTCGGGGAAACAAAACACTGTTGACAACAGCCTTGAAAAACCTGACGGAAAATGCCTGCAAATTCTCTGATGATGGCCAGGCTTTGGTACACGTTACGTTTGATCGGGATAGGCTGAAAATCAGCGTTGAGAACAACGGAAAACCGATTCCACTTACAGACCTGCCGTATATTTTTGAACCTTTTTTCCGAAGTCGCCAAACGGCCGATGTACGCGGCTACGGCGTAGGCTTATCGCTGGTTGAACGCATCATCCGGTTGCACAGAGGACGTATCGACGTTCGTTCAAAGGATGGTAGCCCTACGGTTTTTCAGATCGAGATACCCCGTTGACATTATTAATCTAAGCAGATTCTAAGGAATTTTTCAGTGAATCCTAAGTTGGGTATGTCACCTTTGATTATACCGTAACGGATTTCTGTGTTCCAATTCCATTGCTATGACCAACGAGAAATCGCTCAACTTTTATTCCTCGTCTCTACCACCGATTCGCGTCGGTCTGAATCCGAAACGAAATAAAATGACGGACTCATTCGATGATGAACCGCCCAAACCCGATTGGCTTGTTTTGTTGATGAGTGCGTTTTTCTTGCTAACTCTCCTGATTGCCTGGCTGGTTGATATTCCGGGCTTGCTACGTTAACGCAAATCAAATTTGACGACAACTGACGCATTATGTTTTTGCGCTACGTAAGCTTTCAATAGTTGCAGAACAGGTAAACGCGCTTAGTACACCCTGGGTTTTTTCTAAGACAATTCTAATAAATCCTTAAGCCGCTTCTTAACTCTATGTTGCATTTTGCATCAACTTTATCGAGTACCCGCTTAAACAGTAATTACTTTTTTCGTAGTTGAATATGTCTTTACCGCTATCGGAGCCAGATCTCTGATAGCGGTTTTTTATTCGACTCAATCGGTCAACATCGACTTTAGGTCAGATGCGTGGGTCGGATAGGCAAACAACGTATCTCCCAGCTCTTTAGCGGTAATACCGTGTTTCATAGCCAGTGTGAACAAATTAATCACTTCGTCAAAACCCGAACCTAATAGGTGCGCTCCTAAAATCTGATCCGTTTCTTTGTCAACAATGGTTTTAAATCCCGTAAATGGCTCATTGATCCGTCGGCTAACGTACCAGTCGGCCGTTTCCTGAAAGGTTACGTGTACGTTACGTCCCTGTTCACGAGCCTGCTCTTCGTTTAAGCCAATAGAGGCCAGAGGTGGCACCGTAAATACCGCTGTTGGAATTGGATCATTTGAAAAAGTTCGCCGATTGCCTTTCAGAATGTTTTCTGCGACGATGCGTCCATCATAGGATGCCAGCGGAGTAAGCGGTAAGCCTTTGTCGGCTACATCGCCACACGCATATACCATCGGATTTGATACACTTTGCAGAAATTCATTAACCGTCACACCCTTCTTCCCCATATCAACATTTCCCTTTTCCAGGGCAAGCTCCGCTACGTCAGCTACCCGACCAGCGGCATGAACAACCAGATTTGCCGTTGCTGTATGGCTTGCTCCATCGCGCTCATATTGAACGGCTAACGTACCGGGTTCATCTTCCACAGCCGTTACTTTTGCTTCAAGCACAATAAAAATACCGATAGCCCGCATGGCTTTCACCAATAGATCAACCAGATCGGCATCAAAGCCCTCCAGCGGACGTTTGCCCTGATGAAGAATCGTTACTTTCGATCCTGCGCGGGCAGCAATGTGGGCAAACTCAAAAGCAATATATCCACCTCCAATCATGATAATTTCATGAGGGAGTTCGGGCAACTCCAGAAAGCCCGTGCTGTCGGTCAGCAAGTTCTCGCCCGGAATGTTCAGCGGTTGCGGGCGTTGCCCCGTAGCAATAACAATATACGCTGCCTGCAGCTCGTCATCGCCAACCCGGATGGAATTTGGCGACAGAAACGTAGCGGCACCGTGAAACATAGTCATGCCCTGACCCGCAAATTTTTCTTCCGTGTTTTCCGGTATTGGGTCCGTAAATGTTTTCTTAAACCGCATCAGATCAGCCCAATTGATGCTCGCTTTGGCGTTGATTCCTTTTCCAAGCATCTGTTCCGACCGGGCAACAAGTTCAGCGGCTCCTACCAGCACTTTTTTAGGGTCGCAGCCGCGTTGTGAGCACGTACCCCCGAAGGGTAATTTATCAATGATGGCCACAGACTTTCCAGCCTCACGACCCTTTTCAGCGACCGTTTTTCCGGCCGATCCGGTACCAATAACAATGAGGTCGAATAACTGCATACTAAATAACAACGTAGTGAATGTATATCCATAACTATTGAAAGTTGATTAGGTCTGCAATACGGAGAGAAGTTTGTATTAAAATATACAGACAATAAGACAAGCGGCTAATTTTAAGGACAACGGGGATTGAATTAAGTACGCACGTAAGCACTCATAAACTTATTCGTATATTTAACCCTTCTCTGTACATTTGACTACTAAATAGCTGTTTGAATAAACTTAATAAGGTAATTTAAACTAGCTGCCTGCTTGTCTTTATAGACTAGTTTTGAAAATTCTGACTGTAAATGAGTTTAAACTCCTCAAAGCAAATCAAATCTTCTCTTCCTTCATTACTTAAATCTCCCACCGGTATTCCTGGCTTAGATGAGATAACTGGCGGTGGCTTACCTAAAGGTCGCCCGACCCTAATATGTGGGGGCACAGGCTGCGGAAAAACCTTGTTTTCTATTGAGTTTATTGTCCGGGGGGCTATCGAGTTCAATGAGCCGGGGGTGTTTATGGCCTTTGAAGAAAAAACAGAAGAACTGGCAGCCAACGTAGCGTCACTCGGGTTTGACCTGGATCAGCTTCAGAAAGATGAACGTATCAAACTCGATTACGTCCATATTGACCGCAACGAAATCGAAGAAACCGGCGAGTACGATCTGGAAGGACTTTTTATTCGATTGGGGTATGCAATCGACAGCATCGGGGCGAAACGAGTGGTGTTGGACACGATCGAAAACCTATTCGCGAACCTCAACAACGAGGGTATCCTCCGTAGTGAAATCAGGCGGCTTTTTAACTGGCTGAAAGAAAAAGGAGTAACGACCATCATTACCGGCGAAAAGGGAGAAGGTACATTAACCCGGAATGGTCTTGAGGAATACGTATCAGACTGCGTCATTCTGCTGGATCACCGAATAAACAATCAGATTTCAACCCGATTATTACGGATCGTCAAATACCGGGGGTCAGCCCACGGCACCAACGAATATCCATTCCTGATTGATGAAGACGGGCTTTCCGTTCTCCCCGTTACGTCGCTGACACTCGATCATGCGGTTACGACTGAACGGATCTCATCAGGCATTCCGTCGCTGGATAAAATGCTGGAAGGAAAAGGCTTTTATAGAGGCAGCAGCATTCTGGTATCCGGAACGGCCGGAACCGGCAAAACCAGCATTGCGGGCAGTTTTGCCCAGGCAACCTGTCAACGTGGCGAACGCTGTATCTACTTTGCGTTTGAAGAATCTCCGAATCAGATTGTCCGGAATATGCGGTCGATTGGTTTTGATCTTCAGGTACATATTGATGCAGGGTTGCTCCAGTTTCATGCTTCCCGACCAACGCTCAATGGATTGGAAATGCACCTGGTCACCATTCATAAGCTCATTCGGGAATTTAAGCCGCAGGTCGTTGTTGTCGACCCGATCACAAACCTGATCACGGTTGGCTCAATCAGTGAGGTTCGCTCGATGCTGATGCGCCTGATTGACTTTCTGCAAGCCGAGCAGATTACGGTTGTGTTTACGGCTTTGTCAATGAACACAGTTGTCGGCGAGCAAACCGACGAAGGCGTCTCATCGTTGGTAGATGCCTGGCTGTTAGTGCGGGATATTGAGTCCAATGGCGAACGTAACCGGGGAATGTATATCATGAAATCGCGGGGCATGAAGCATTCGAATCAGGTCCGGGAGTTTGTCATCACGAACGAAGGCCTGGAACTGGTTGACGTCTATTTAGGCGCCGAGGGCGTATTGATCGGATCAGCTCGGGAAGCCCAGCAGTTGCAGGAGGCAACCGGTGTAGCCTTACGTGATCATGCTGTTACGCGTAAAGATCGGGAGGTCGAGCGAAAACGGCTGGTGCTGGAATCTAAAATTGCCAGTCTGCGGGAAGAGTTCGAGTCGGTGCAGGAAGAATTAAATAAAGCGTTTGTTGATGAAGAACTGCGCCAGGCGATTATGGAACGGAACCGGGAGCAGATCATCCGGAATCGGCATAATGATCAATAAGTAGCTCACCCCCTTGATGCATGCAGTGATGAATGAAGAAAAAGACATTTGGGAGTTACGGCTATATATTGCCGGAAAAACAGCCAAGTCCGTTACGGCCCTGGCCAATTTAAAGCGGTATTGCGAAGAACACTTGAAGGATCGTTACGTTATAGAAGTAATTGATTTGTTAACCAAACCACAACTAGCCGCTGGCGACCAGATTCTGGCGGTACCGACACTGGTAAAAAAAGTCCCGGAACCCATTCGTAAAATTATCGGGGATCTGTCGAATGAAGAAAAAGTGTTAGTAGGATTAGATATTCGTTCGACGAAAAAATAAGATGATAGAGCCATCTACGATAGGTGATTTGAATCTGGATGGCGATGAAGAGCCGTATATACTACGTCTATTTGTCACGGGTGCCTCGAGCAATTCGATTCGGGCCATCACGAATATAAAACAGATCTGCGACACCTACTTGGCAGATCGTTACTCGCTGGAAATCGTTGATGTGCACCAACAAAAACAAATTGCCGAACAGGAACAAATCATTGCGTTACCAATGCTTATCAAGTACTCACCCTTACCCAGGCGTCGATTGATTGGTGACATGTCGGATACCCAGCACGTACTTACTGGATTAGGATTATAGGTTGATGAGCCCGACGAAAACATACGAGCAACTAGTAGCCGAAAATGAGCAGTTGCGTATCCAGTTAGAGGAAGCTACCGAAACTATCCATGCCATTCGGACGGGTCAGGTTGATGCACTGGTTGTTCATGGAGAGGATGGCCATGAGCTCTATACGCTGAAAACGGCGGACCAGACGTACCGTGTTTTCATTGAAACCATGCACGAAGGCGCCGTAACGCTCAATGAACAAGGGCTTGTTTTATACGGCAATTCGATGTTTGCGTCTATCGTAGGTCTACCCTTGGCAAAAGTGATCGGTACAGCGTTCAGTACATTTATTACCTCCAACTGTCAGGAACGCTACGCGACTTTTTTCCAGGAGAGCTGGCGTTCATCCAGTAAGAGCGAAATGACCTTGACCCAGGACGGTGGACAGGTCGCCTGCCTGCTTTCGGCCACTCCCCTGGCGCTCGACGAAGGCCATTGCCTAAGTATTATCTTAACCGACCTGACAGCGCAGAAAGAAACTCAGCAGTTATTGAGGTCGAATAACGACCGGTTGGTTCAACTGAATTCCGCATTGGAAACAAGTAACTATGCGCTGAACCGATCCAATGATAACCTACAGCAGTTCGCGTACGTAGCCAGCCATGATCTGCAGGAGCCGCTCCGTAAGATTCAGCAGTTTAGTAATTTATTGAAAGCCAGTTATGAAACAGAACTGGGCCAGGAGGGTATTGATTTTGTTAACCGGATGGAATCCGCTGCTGTCCGAATGTCAGCCCTTATCCGGGATCTGCTAACCTATTCACGTCTGACGATCCCAACGGAAGCCTTTCAATTACAAAATTTAGATCGGATCGTTAGTGACGTATTAGGCGTTCTGGAGCTGATTATTCAGGAGACGGGAGCGACGATACACGTCTCTCCCTTAGGCCAGATTCCTGGTGATGCCAGTCAGTTAGCACAGGTATTTCAGAACTTATTGACAAATTCGATCAAGTTCATGAAAGCTGGCGAGCTGCCCGTTATTCACTTTAGCCGCCAGAACGTAACCCGATCAGAATTACCCGAAAGCTTCCAGATACCAAACGGCAGTGAGCAGTTTTGTTTAATCCAGGTAATCGATAATGGAATCGGGTTCGATGCCCACCAGGCGGAACGTATTTTCGGTACGTTCCAGCGATTACACGGCCGGGGTCAATACCCGGGAACCGGTATCGGTTTAGCAATTGTCCGAAAGGTTGTCGAGAATCACCGGGGGTTTGTCATGGCACAAAGTCAGCCCGATCAGGGAGCTACATTCAGTCTTTATTTACCAATCTGAGTTCACCGTCGATGCAGGCCATCTATTCAGACAGACAATTCTGCGACGCACCATCTAAAAAGACGAAAGGGCACACAGACTAGCTGCGCACCCTTTCGTATCGACTCGTTGTTTTGTTACGCTACGGCTTCGTATAACTCTTCTCGCTGCGTTTTTACACGGGCGTCGGTAAGGTATTCGTCGTAGGTCATCAGCTTGTCGAGAATACCCGCTGGGGTAATTTCGATGACGCGGTTGGCAACTGTTTGCACAAACTGATGGTCATGTGAGGTAAAAAGAATCGGGCCTTTGAAATCAATCAGACCGTTGTTCAACGACTCGATGGATTCGAGGTCGAGGTGGTTGGTCGGTTCGTCCAGCATCAGTACGTTAGCACCCGAGAGCATCATCTTCGACAACATACACCGGACTTTCTCTCCCCCACTCAACACGGTGGCTTTCTTGAGTGATTCTTCACCAGAGAATAACATCCGACCCAGGAAGCCGCGAATAAAGCTTTCGTCTTTTTCAACCGAATACTGCCGCAGCCAGTCCACCAGATTCAGGTCGGTCTGGAAGAACTTTTCCTTTTCGGCATCCGTCGGGAAGTACGACATAGTGATGGTAATGCCCCATTTGAACGTACCTGAATCGGCTTTGCGCTCTCCCGCCAGAATGTCCAGGAGCGCTGAAACAGCCAGACCATCCCGGCTATACAGGAAAATCTTGTCCTGTTTATTTACCGTAAACGAGAGGTTTTCAAACAGTTTCGTTCCGTCTTCCGCCGTATACGTCAGATTCTCGACCGCCAGGATCTGATCGCCAGGTTCGCGTTCGGGTTTGAAGTTAACGTATGGGTATTTGCGCGACGAGGGCTGAATATCGTCAATCGTCAGTTTTTCGAGCAACTTAGCCCGGCTGGTCGCCTGTTTCGACTTCGATGCGTTGGCCGAAAAACGCCGGATAAACTCTTCGAGTTCTTTCCGCTTGTCTTCGGTTTTCTTGTTCTGGTCCTGCCGTTGTTTCAGCGCTAACTGGCTCGATTCATACCAGAATGAATAATTTCCGGCAAAGAGCTTAACCTTACTGAAATCCACATCAACGATCTGCGTACAGACCTGATCCAGAAAGTGCCGGTCGTGGGAAACCACAATGACCGTATTACTGAAATTAGCCAGGAAGTTTTCGAGCCAGCTCACCGACTCGACATCAAGGTTGTTCGTCGGTTCATCGAGCAGCAGGACGTCGGGGTTGCCAAAAAGCGCCTGCGCCAACAGCACCCGCACTTTTTCGGAACCGTTCAGATCGCCCATCAGCGAGTAATGCAGGTCTTCTTTGATCCCTAACCCGGACAACAACGTAGCAGCATCGGACTCGGCATCCCAGCCGTTCATTTCCGCAAATTCAGATTCGAGTTCAGCGGCTTTTTCCCCGTCAGCATCCGTAAAGTCCGTTTTGGCATAGAGCTCGTCCTTTTCCTGCATAATGTCATACAGGCGTTTATTGCCCATAATAACCGTTTGCAGTACGGGATAGGTATCATAGGCTGACTGATTCTGGTTCAGTACCGACATCCGCTCGCCGGGCGTCATACTGACGGAGCCCGTTTGTGGCTCAATCTCACCCGATAAGATCTTAAGAAAAGTCGACTTGCCCGCGCCGTTGGCACCGATAACGCCGTAGCAGTTGCCAGCCGTAAATTTTATAGTTACGTCGTCGAAAAGCACCCGCTTACCATAGCGAAGTGAGACGTTTTGTACCGATACCATAGCTTGATTTTCTGTTCAGAATTAAACCGCAAAGATACGAAATTCTGGCGGGAAAGCTGTATGCAAGGCGATTCTAACTGTATCAATAGTAACGCGGGGTCAGCCCAACTTTCTGATTACCAAAAGTCAGGCTGCCCCCGCGTTATTACGTACTACATAGCTGGCTACGTTACCAACCCTTGTTCTGCACTAGCAATGGGTTCAGCGCAATTTCATTGATAGGCAATGGCCACAGATAATCCCGGGCCGGATCAAACTTGCGGAAACTAGCTTCCTGTACCAGAATATAGTTATCTGCCGTTAGCCGTACTGCCGCTACTGTTCCGAATTCTGCTTTGAAGAAATAATTTCCCAGGATAGGTTTGGGCAATTCCACTTCGGCTGTTTTCCAGCGAATCAGGTCCCAGTACCGGAAGCCTTCCTGCGCTAGCTCAACCCGACGTTCCCGGCGAATTTCATCACGCATGTTCAACCCGTTGGCTGTGGCAAACGTATTCGTCAGCTTTGCCACGCCCCCACGTTGGCGCAGGCGATTCACCGTCAAGTCCAGATCGGCATCGCTGATCGAGCCATTCAGTTCATACAGCGCTTCTGCATACGTAACGAGTACTTCCGCATAGCGTAGGATCGGCCGGTCGATCGTAGATGCCTGCGTATTCCAGTCATCAACATTCGACGTTTTACGGAACATAAAACCAGTTTTATTGAAAACCAGCGGAGCAATATCAAAGATGGGCTTCGTGGTCATCATCGGATCGCCCTTCTTCATAAACGTATCGCTCATTCGTGTATCACGGTCAACAAATACATCAGTCGACACAACGGGGGCTTTATACAAAGGCGATTTGTTGATCGGCAAGCCATCTTTATAGAGGTACGAATCAGCCAGACTCTTGGTTGGATTCATATTCCCATTTTCCAGGGTTCCCCGGTAGTAGCTGTGTGTTACAACCCGTTCGGTTAATGATACGCCGTATTGTCTGACAATGATATTTTCCCGGTTCTGGCGTCCCTCACCGGCCAGTTGCCATATATCAAAGTAAGACCCCGCGTAAAGATCGTGCTGTTTACTATCAATCACGGCTTTAGCGGCATCAACAGATACTTTCAGGTGTTTCGTTGGCTCACCGTAACTATGATATTTTGAGCGCGTTCCTTCGAATAAGGCCACCCGCGCTTTGAACGACAGGGCGGCCGTATTGCTGATGCGACCGTAATCGGCAGTTCCCAACGTAGTTGGTGTTGGCAGCTTCTGAGCGGCAAAATCCAGATCCTGATAAATCTGATCAAAAATGGCAGCGCGCGGACTAGCTGGTGCATTTAAGTCGGCAGACGTTTCATCCAGCGTTTTCAGGATAAGCGGTACGTCACCATATCGTTGCACCAGGTTGTAATATCCCCAGGCACGAAAAAATCTGGCTTCAGCAACATAGCGATCAATGATCGTTTGAGCTGTACTGGCCGCTGCACGGGGTGCTTTTTCAATGATATTGTTGGCCGCCCGGATTAGTAGATAGTTGGCCGTATAATTAGCATCGGTAGCCGGTGCCAGGCGCGAACCATCACTTATATTGCTGGAAGCCAGCCCAAAGGCATCATCCGACCAGACGTCTTCACTAGCATACGTAACGTTGTAGGTGGAGCTATAGCCTTGCGGAGTAAGTGTACCAAAGGTTGGTAAATACGTGTATAAGTAATTGGAAGCGGCTTTTAGATCGCCTTCTGAACGCCAGAAGGTCTGGTCGCTGATGGCTGTTTCAGGCAGCCTTTCCACTTCACAAGCTGGTAAACCTGCCAGCATGCCCAATGAAATAGCCGTGTATTTAAGTATTTTTTTCATTGACTTTGTAAGTTCGTTCTGCAAGTGACAATCAATTAAAAGGAGATATTCAGGCCCATAGAGGCTGTAGCAAAAAACGGATAGTCGTTCTGTACCCCATCGCGTGTCTCAGGATCATAATAGCCCTGGAAGGCTTTCAGGCCAGAGATGGTGAATAAATCCTGACCGGAGAAGAAGAATCGAGCCTGATTGATATGGGCTTTCTGCGTCAACGTAGTGGGCAGCGTGTAGCCAAATTGCAGGTTCTTCATACGGAGGTAACTGGCATCGAGCGTCCACTTGTCCGACGCCAGGTAATTATGCGTAGCGCCTACATAGGGACGTGGATAAAGAGCGTTCGGATTTTCGGGCGTCCAGTAATCGCTGTGAATGGCCAGCGCCTGCTTCCACGTAACAAGCAATGGTGCAATGGATTCGGAGTTGGCCCGGTAACTACGTTTGCCAACGCCCTGCATGAAAATTGTCAGATCGAATCCTTTCCATTGAGCGCTTAACGTGAATCCATACTGGTAACGGGGGTTAGTGGTGCCGAGTAAAGCCAGATCGCCATAATCGGCCGCCGAACCTTTCCCAACCGTGATCCGTCCGTCGCCGTTCTGATCAATGTATTTTACGTCGCCTGCACCCGAGCGATTGTCCTGAAATGCCCAGTTCTTAACCTCATCGGCGGTCTGGAAATACCCCGCCGTCTGATAACCCCAGATCGTATTCAAGGGGAATCCTTCGACCAAACCATTCGTCCCCGTTCCAATAACTGTACGTCCTGAGTAACTCAGCAGTTTGTTGTTATTATCCGATAAGTTAGCGGAGACGGAATACGTAAAGTCTTTGCCGACCTGACCACGATACCGGACTTCTGTTTCCCAGCCCCAGGATTTCAGTTCACCATTGTTCTGCCTTGGCGTACCGATACCAATCGTACCCGGCAACTGCATAGGCGTCAACATATTACGGTTATATTTTACGTAATAATCACCCGTAAATTGAAGCTTGTTCTGGAAGAAACCGAGGTCAATACCTATGTCGCTGGTTTCAATCGTTTCCCAGGACAGCGCTGCCGATGGAATCGAGTTCTGGTAGATATACGATGTTCGCGCATCGCCCAGCACCAGGGCGGAACCTCGACTCAACTGACTCAGATAATCATAGTTCCCAATATTGTCGCCCAGGGCGCCCCCCAGACGTCCCCACGATCCACGGACTTTAAACTCCGTAAATAACGGCAATGCCCGTCCAAACCATTCTTCGCGCTGCATGTTCCAGCCTGCCGATACCGACGGGAATATCTTCGTTCGTAAACCGGATGCCAGTTTGGAGCTTTCATCCTGCCGGATAGTGGCTTCGAACAGGTATTTACCATCGTAATTATAGTTGAAACGACTAAATATGGACTGGAAAGCCCGCGCTCCTACGTATTCGCTGTTGCTCTTAGTTCTATCGTCGCCGAGGTTCAGCGTTGGCAGGTCATTGCTAACCAGATTAGAGGACGTTGTCGTTACCCCTTCTTCCCGGTAGTCTTCCCACTGATACCCACCCAACACCGTAAAATTGTGTTTATCGCCCACCTTGAGGTCATACGTTGCCAGAAACTGCAGGTTAGTATTCCGAACCAGTTCATTCGTGACCTGGAACGAGTTCGGATTGTTGGCATAACTTAAAATTCGGGATTTTCCCCAGAGCGGTACGGTGCGGGCGAATAGTTCCCGGTTGGCGGGCCGATACTGCACTCCGGCAACGGCCCGTAAGGTTAGTCCTTTCACAAAATTGGCCGCCTGGAGGTTAACCACACCGTCAAACTGCCGCTTGTTCTGATCATTGTAGCCGCCCGATTCAAGGATACCATACGCGGTAGCGGCCGAGCCTGCGCCGTTATAGCGTCCTTCCGGGGTGAAGAAGGGCGTTCGCGTTCGCAACCGATAAACCTGATACAGCAACCCCTCCCCATCGACGCCAGCCGATGATTGCTGGATACGTTCGAGGGTATAGGACAATCGGGTATCGAGCGAAAGGTGTTTGGTTAGCTGAGCCCCCAGATTTAGCCGCAGGTTATAGCGTTTCGCATTGTCAGGGCCGACTTTAAATACGCCCTGTTTTTCATAATAACCCGCCGATAGCAGAAAGTTTACCTTATCGGAGCCGCCCCGAGCCGTGAAGTTGTGCGTCTTCATCGTCGTGTATTTGCGGAGCAACTGATCGGATAGTGACTGCTGGTTGTAGTATAGATACGTACCGGTGTCCGCTGGATTGACTACGTAGGGAATCCCATCCCGAATACGCTGCAATTCTTCATCTGTGTATTCAGGAGCACTACCTGAGTTTTTACGGGCCAGATTTGAAAACAATGCTTCATCAATCAGGCTCATACGACCCGGCACATTAATAGCCCAGTCGACACCGTATTGCGCGAGATAATCGAATGTAACCTTACCGGCTTTGCCTTTTTTGGTCGTAATAAGTACAACCCCACCTGCAGCCTGCGCACCGTAAATAGCCGCAGCAGCGGCATCTTTCAGCACACTGATACTCTCAATATCATTCGGGTTAAGCGTTTGCATGGTTGCAATGGGTACGCTTACCCCATCGAGCATCACCAGGGGATTGACGTTACCATTGGCCGATGTAACCCCACGTATCTGGAGACTAATCCCCTGACTACCCGGCTGACCACTCTGCCGTGTAATTGTCAGCCCCGGTGTAACACCCTGAAGCGCGTTCGCCAACGTAGCACTGGGTCGGTATTCCAGCGCCTTCGAGTCGACTGTCGAAACGGCCCCCGTCAAGTTTACTTTCTTCTGCGTTCCATACCCAACGACAACAACCTCTTCCAGGGCTTTATCGTCATTCTGTAACTGAACATTAATCACCGACCGATTATTAACCTCGATTTCCTGCCGGACGTAGCCTACAAAACTGACAATCAGTACGGCTTTGCCATCTGGCACATTCATCTTGAATTGTCCGTTGGCGTCCGTGGAGGTACCGCGCGTAGTGCCTTTAACGACGACACTCACGCCCGGTAAACCGTCGCCTTTTTCATCCGTTATTTTTCCGGAAACAGGTTGATCGGCTTTGATGTGATTGCTAACTTTTACCAACAAATCAGGGCCAGCCGCTTTCACAATTTCGGTTCCGCAGGTCATCAACAACCCTGCTTGCAGACAGGCCATTCGCCAGGCATACGTAGATCCTATCTGGAACAGTAGATTTTTTTTCATTAAGTAATTGGTTTAACAGTAAAAGGCTTGTTTTACCTTATGTAGCTACTTGCACGTTAACGGATTACCCTTTTGGCGCACGTGACATTAAAAGCGGCTTAAAGCCTGTTTTTACTACCAATAATTATAAAACCTGGCCTTAAAAAGGCATCAATTCGCTTAAAATGGCTTTCGCTCGGGGGTACATGGGTAGCTTAACATCGTCTGCGACTTATTTCGTTAAACGTTATCAGCTCCTTCCTACCCGTATGCACTCGAATCAGGTATACTATTTCGTCTTTTTTCTATTCATCCATTTATCCGTTTTCGCGCAGACGGATCACATTGGCAATCAAACCAAATTTGCCGACCACCCACGCATCCTGCTTCTGAAAGACGGAGAGAAAGGTATTCAACGTACCATCGATTCAGATAAAACCTGGGCGCAAATGCACCAGGCCATTCTCACTGAATGTGATGCCTTGCTGGCCGTAGCACCACTGGAACGAATTCAAATCGGAAGACGATTGCTGAGCACCTCACGGGAAGCGCTACGTCGGTTATTTTTTCTGTCGTATGCCTGGCGAATGACCAGGCAGGACAAGTACCTGCAACGGGGCGAAAAAGAACTGCTGGCCGTCAGCAACTTCAGCGACTGGAACCCGACGCATTTTCTGGACGTAGCGGAAATGACCATGGCGGTCTCGATCGGTTACGACTGGCTTTATCCCAACTTAAGTGAGTCATCCCGATCAACTATAAAAACAGCCATTCGAACGAAAGGTATTGAGCCATCACTCGACACCAAATACAATAGCTGGCTGAAAGCAACCCACAACTGGAATCAGGTGTGCAACGCGGGCATGACCTATGGCGCTATGGCCATTTACGAGGATCAACC
The DNA here is from genome assembly GCF_014699035.1 of Spirosoma validum. Taxonomy (GTDB): domain Bacteria; phylum Bacteroidota; class Bacteroidia; order Cytophagales; family Spirosomataceae; genus Spirosoma; species Spirosoma validum. The sequence goes on along the minus strand of NZ_JACXAA010000009.1, from coordinate 56,196 downwards.
CGAACTGGCGAAGCAGGTCATCAACCGGGCAATTGACTCAGTCGTTTTGCCGATGGGCGATTATAGCCCGAGTGGTGCCTATCCTGAAGGGTACAGCTATTGGGGTTACGGCACCAGCTTTAACGTCATGCTCATCAGCGCCCTCGACATCTTGTTCGGAACCGATTTTGGTCTTTCGCAACGTCCCGGTTTCCTGAAAACGGCTGGTTATTTAGAGAATATGACGGGCCCATCGGGCAGCGCCTTTAACTATTCCGATTCGGGCCTGAGTGGAGAATTGCAACCCGCCATGTTCTGGTTCGCCCAAAAATCCAAAGACCCTTCGCTGCTATGGGTAGAACGTAGCCAGCTCATGAATCACGATCCAAAACGTCATGTTAAAGACCGTCTGCTTCCGGCCGTTATGCTCTGGAGCAATGGGATTCGCATGAGTCAAATCAGCGCCCCTAAATCAACGGTATGGGTTGGCGAAGGACGCAACCCCGTAGCGCTGATGCGTACGTCCTGGTCTGATCCGGCTGCGATTTTCGTTGGTCTGAAAGCGGGAAGTCCCTCTGTGAATCATGCCCACATGGACGTTGGCTCGTTCGTCATGGAAGCCGATAGTGTACGATGGGCAATGGATTTTGGCATGCAGAATTACGAATCGCTGGAATCGAAAAAGGTGGATTTGTGGAATAGCAAACAGGACTCGCAACGCTGGCAGATTTTTCGCTACAACAACTTCGTTCATAACACACTGACGGTCAATGATGAACTGCAACGGGTAAATGGCAAGGCAACCATTACCAGCCACTCCAGCTCGCCAGCGTTCATGAATGCGACAACTGACTTAACGGACCTCTACCAAAATGTCCTGACAAAGGCGAACCGGGGCGTTGCCATTCTGAACCAATCGTTTGTTGCCATTCGGGATGAGCTGGAGACTCCTGCGACTGAAACAACGGTCCGCTGGACAATGCTTACCCCAGCTACGGTAAAGCTGATTAGTAAGAACAAAGCCGAACTGACAAAAGACGGTAAGAAATTAATTTTACAGGTGGAAGAGCCGGCCCAGATTGAACTTCAAACCTGGTCGACTGATCCGCCACACGACTACGATGCAGAAAATCCAGGAACAACGCGGGTTGGCTTCGAGGTAAAAATCCCGGCCAATACCAAAACAGCGTTATCGGTGTTGCTCATTCCGGCCTCATCGGCATCAAAGTCGACTCCAAACCTGCAGCCTTTGAGTCAATGGCCGCGTGATTAAGCGCAAACAAACGATTATGGTTTACTGGCTAACAGCTTAAGCGCTTCGTCGTCTTTATACTTTTCCATTTGTTGCCTGAGCCTCATTTTCAGATCATTTGTTATGGCTTCATAACCTTTCTGACCGTACAAATTTTGCAGTTGGTGCGGATCTTTTTTGAGATCGTATAATTCCCAGAAATCTTTCGGGCCGTAGAATCGAACCAGCGTGTATTGCTCAGTACGCAGGCCAAAATGCGGGTAAACGTGGTGCGGCTGCGGAAATTCGTAGTAATGGTAATACGCTTCTTTCCGCCAGGGCACTTTTTCGCCTTTCAGCAACGGCAGGAACGATTCGCCCTGAACGTCTTTCGGAATGGCCGTTCCGGTCAGATTCAGGATCGTAGGTGCCCAGTCGATGTTGGAGACTAGTTTATTGATCTGGGTATGGGGCTTGATTACACCTGGATAGCGGATCACAAAAGGCGTTTTCAGCGATTCTTCGTAAATAAACCGTTTGTCGAACCAACCGTGTTCACCCATGTAAAAGCCCTGATCCGAGGCATAAACGATCACCGTATTTTTAGCCAAACCGGTTTTGTCCAGGTAATCGAGCAATTCCCCAATGTTCCGATCCAGCGAATTCGCTACGGATAAATAATCCTTCAGATACCGCTGGTATTTCCACTCAACCAGGGCTTTCCCGGTGAGCTTTTTGGCGTCGAACTCCTTACTGACTTTGTTCTCGTAATAGTCGTAGAAGGGCTTTTTTTGCTCAGGTGTGAAGCGGCTATATCCATTGAAGGGACCTTTTTTATCATAGTCGGCGTGTACTTTTAAATCCTCCTTCAGGCGCATGGTTTTGTCGATGGTCATGTCCTGATCGTGAGCGGCTATACGGCCTTTGTAGTCGTCATAAAAGGTTGGTGGCAGCGGGAACGTTACGTTGTCATAGGCGCCAAGATCGGGCAAATCAGGCAGCCATTCGCGGTGGGTCGCTTTATGACCCACGACCAGAAAAAACGGTTTCGCAGCATCGCGCTGATTAAGCCAGTCCAGCGAAAGCTTTGTAATGACATTCGTTACATAACCGGGTTGACGTACCGTATCCCCTTTTGAATTAACGAAGTCTGAATTGTAATAATGGCCGTGCCCCGGCAGTACGTTCAGATAATCGAACCCATGCGGCAAAGCGCCGAGGTGCATCTTCCCGATCCAGGCTGTCTGGTAGCCATTTTTCTGTAACTCTTCTGTAAAAACCGGTTGGTTGACGTCAAATACTTTCTCGTTGAGTTTATAACCGTTTAGGTGACTGTATTTCCCGGTCAGCAACGTAGCGCGGCTGGGCCCACAAATGGAGTTGGTCACTACGTTTGCGTGCAGAATGGCGCCTTCATTCGCAATACGGTCGATGTTGGGAGTTTTAGCCAGTGTACTACCGTAGGCACTGATCGTCTGGTGCGTGTGATCGTCCGAAAAAATGAAGATTACATTAGGTCGGTCCGGCGCTGACGCTTCCTGTTTTTTAGATGAGCACCCCGCCGTAGTGATCAGTAAACCAGCGAGTGTGAGTAAACTAATCAGGGAACTACCAATACATGTTCCAGTCATAAAAATCAGTAGAGTTTAGGAGGATCAAGGTACTTTATTTTCTCAATTTGACGGCTGCACTAGGTAAGTACCCAATCCGTTGCGCAACAACACGTAGTGAATCACCCGTCTGAAGCGTTAGTTTTTCTCCACCATACACTTGCCAAACGTTCTGCTGATCAGCGCCCTGTTTCAACACATAACCGACCGACGCGCCCGGCGTAGCGCAACGAATGGTAGCCGCATTCCCCGCCATGACTATTTCGGGTTGAGCCGTTCGGGGCGGTTCCGAAGCGCCATTCCACATCTGTTTGATCATCTCTTTTTCTGGAACAGCAGATCGGTCGCCAACTTTTTTAAGCCAGGCGTCCATTTGTCCTCGCAACTCTGTAAGCTTGGCCTTGTAGGCTGGTTTATCGATTAAATTGGTAAACTCATTCGGGTCGGTCTGCGTATCGTACAGTTCCTCGACAGGCTTCGTTTTCCGGAACCACATCATCTGCGTGGCATTCAGTTTCCCTTCGTCCCGCAGTTGCAGCATTTCCTTCATCATCGGGATGCTGAGTCGGTAGTCAACATCCTGGTAAAAAGGCTTTTCGGGCATAAAATTCCGGCAGTATTTGTACCGGCCATCACTAACGGCCCGTACCCGATCGACCGGCATGTCCATTCGATCCCGACCGGCAAAAATGTATTTTCGGGGTGCAGCTGCTTTCTTCTCTCCCAGAAACGCCTGTCCCTGTAAATACGTTGGCAGAGGTAGATTGGCCAGCGAAAGCATGGTGGGCGCTAAATCGACAAAACTAATCAGCTGATCGTCGATACTTCCGGCCGGTTTGCTACCCTTCACCCGGAATTTCTCCGGCATCCGGATAATCATTGGTACCCGTAACCCCCGATCGTAGAGTTCCCGCTTTACGAACGGTAGCCCATCGCCGTGGTCCGAATAGAAAAAAATGATCGTGTTATCGTAGAGGCCATCGTCTTTCAGTTGCCTGATGATCGTTCCGACGATGGAATCCATACGCATTACGTTCGAGAGGTGCCGGGCAATATCGTGACGAACGGTTTTGGTATCGGGGTAGTAAGCGGGAACGTCTACGTCTTCAGGACGTACCAGCAAGGATTCGTTATTTCGTGACCAGAGCTGTGATTCGTGCGTGATCATCAGGTTGAACACCGAGAAAAACGGCTTGTCGCCTGGCCGGTTGCGCCAGTGTGCTTTTTTGCTGCTTTCGTCCCAGACCGTAACGGGTGGTAGGAACTGATAATCCTGTTTATCATTGTTAGTGCAGTAATACCCCGCTTTTCTCAGGTACTCGGGGAAACAACGTACCGCTTCCGGCAGGACGGCCGAATAGCCTTTCATACCAAAATACTGGCTGGCTTCGGGCGTGAGCTGCACCGTGCGCATGTGCTGCGTACCGATGGACGTCTGATACATACCTGTGATAATGGCTGACCGGCTGGGCGCACACACGCCTGCTGTGCTGTATACGTGCGAGTAGCGAACGCCCTCAGCCGCCAACTGGTCGAGGTTCGGTGTTTTCACTTCTTTATCCCCGTAACAGGCCAAACGGGGCGACATATCTTCGCAGGTAATCCAGAGAATATTAGGTCTGCTTGCTTGCTGTTGAGTGGGAACGGACCGATGATTCATAAACGACATCGTCAGTCCGCTCAGTAACAGAAAAATGATTACTACGTTACGCATAGAGCTACTATTTGGTGTGAAAAGCAGACTGTCAGTTGTCCCCTACTGTTACGTTAGTGGTACGTGTTACGCAATGGCTGCCAGTTCCTGCCATGAAATCAGGCCGATAGCCAGCACGGCTAATCCCAGTCCGATTTTATTGGCCGTCGAGAGCTGCTCCCGAAAAAACAGAGCGGCCAGCAACGCGGCCAGCAGAATAACGCCAATGTTGTAGAGTGGATAAACAAACGCGCCATTTCCCTCAAAAGCCGACAGCGCCATCACTAACGTATAGAAACTTAGAAAATTAGGAATGCCCAACGTAACGGCCCCAATCAGGCTTCGGGGCTGGAAGGTCTCTTTATTCTGAACCAATCGTATAACCAGCATCACCAATCCAGCCACGATAGCACCGATTACCATGGTCAGCGTTACCTGAATGGTTTTATCGGCCGATGGAATGTAATGCAGGTTCATGTAATTGATCATGGTGTTTGTTGCTCCGTAAAACAGGAAAACACCGATTGGTAACAGTACGTTAGCGCCCAGGCGACGGGTCGTCGGCCTGGCGGATGAGGCAGATTCAGCCGGTTCGTTCTTGTATGTACTTAACCCCACGGCAATAACCGCCAGCACGAGACCCAGGTAATTCAACGTATCGAACACCTTGCCGCCCGTACGGAAGATGAACAAACTGAAACAAACCGGAATTACTAATGACAGGTTATTGGCCAGCGATGTAGCGGTAATCCCCATGCGTTGCGTAGATGCCCCCGACAGCAAAAACGTCAATATGAACCCTACGCCCAGTCCGAATGCCAGCCAGGTCCAGGTTTGCGAGAAATCGATCGTGAACGACTGACCGGCTGGTAAAAGAAACAAACCCGTCAGAAAACACACGGGATAATTGAATACAATGGCCTGGAACGTATTGATTTCGTAGCGCGGAAAGACACGAAAATTCAACAGCAGCAGTACCGAAAGCAGAATACTAAGCGCTAAAAAGAGCATGAAGGATACAGGCGGTAATTTTCGGGCTAAGTTAACCGACTATTCGATTGGACACGTATCTTGCCAGCTTGAAACAGAGGGTTTCGTTATGAACAGGAATCTGGTTCTCCTTTTTTCTTTCGTGATTCTTTCGGCTACTCAGGTTTGTGGACAGCGGAATCTGTCGGTTTCGGTTACCCTTTCGCCAACGCTCGCTCACACGAATTACGGCAACCGCTATTTCTACCCGGAAAGCGATGGACAGGTGGTGGAACCTGTTTATGTAAATGGGAGTCGTTGGGCATTCGGTCCCTCTGTTGGCCTATCGGTTCTGTATACCTACGCACCCGGCTGGTCGGTTTCGTCGGGTATCTGGTTTCAGCAGGTTGCCATCCGCCAGAGTCGGCAACCCTTAGCGGGCGAAGGTAGCGTAACCCTCCGTAAGCGCGTTTTCCGTGTCCCGTTGCTACTCAACTATTACGCTAACCAGCAGCGGCTATCGCCCTATTTTTCGTTTGGCTTACTCACCGATTTCCCGTTGACGTCGCGCGTACTGGTCACACGAGCTGGCGAGTCTACCCAAAATCTACGGCTTGTTCCGCTCAACGCCAGTCCGGTTTTTCACCTATTACTGGGAGCCGGTATTCGCTATAAACTAACAGATCAGTATACGTTCATGGCGCAGCCCGTCTGGACTTACAATTTCGGGCAATTGGGCGGATCACGAACCCATGATCCTTCCTTTGAGCTCAGTCTGCAAACCCAACTGGCCTACACATTCTGAACGTATAATCAGCAAAATGCGCCTTCGGCTCATGAGCCGAAGGCGCGTCGATCAACCAGTTTGATTCTGACATTACTAATTTTCGTGTTCGACGTTTGCCTGCGCATTGCCATCGAACGTATTGCTGTTGGTTGCGTCGTCGTTCAGGTTAGCGCCGGAGGCAACGTAGATTCCGTACCCTCCGCTCCCGCCGATGCGCGTTTTACGAACCGACATCAGCACGCTATCCCCGTAGAGTAATAGATTGGCGCGATTTCCAGCCGCCAGTGAACTGCTTCCCGCATTCAGGATTTCAGCATTCTCGATGGTATTTTTGGCACTGGCCGACAGACAGAGAATACCTTTCCAGTAAGCCGCCGTAGTACCGGCTCCAGTGAAGCGTACTTTCTGCGTATCCGTCCCTTTAGCAGTCAAATAGCCCGATTCATTAATGTGGATCGATATGTCACGCCCGGCCTCAACCGTCACGCCAGGATTCAGTTTCCAGCCTGACCGAACCGCTACGTCGTTTAGTAAACGGTACGGTGTTTTATCAGTAAAGCCACCCCAAATAATCTCAGCGCTCTGTCCATTTTCGCCAATGTAATCGCCGTTGATTTCGATAACGTTACGTCCGTTTCCGTTGGTAAAGACAGAAGCTGCATCCAGTTTTGCTACGTTATCGGTCACGAGAAGAATACCCGCTTCGGTGTTCGCACTGAATGTATTGGCGGTAAATTCCCGTAAAATGGCCTCTTCATTTGCAAACAGACCATAGCCATCATTCTGAGCAATCAACGAGTTTTTCAGCACAATCTGGCTTTCTTTGAACAGCGTGATTCCCGCCTTTTTGTTATCCAGCAATGTGCGACTACCGGCCTGTAACACCTCAACCTGTTCCAGTACGTTCGCGTTGCTGCCCGAGTAGACCATGATACCGGCCCAGTAGCCTTTCGTCGGGTTTACGCCAACAAAACGTATTTTTTTATCCGCCGTCCCTTTGGCGATCAAAATACCCCCGTTTGCATTGATGTCGAACCGGACGTCGCGCTCAAAGGCGATAACCACGCCCGGACGGATAGTCAGTTCATGCTTCACCGCAATACTTTTGGTTACGATATAATCAGGCAAATTGGGGTTGGCGATCCGATCGTCGAGAATGGTCTGTACCGTAATGTCGGCGTTGATCGTCATGGGCTGCGCTGCTGAGGCCGTAACCAGTACGTTGTCGGACCGGGTATCTTTTCCATTCGAGGCAGTCATGGTTAGTTCATACTCGCCAACTTCGTCGGGCATAAACGTTGGTTTTGCCGTCGTGGGTCCTGCCAACGTAGCGTTGACACTCGTGGCGGGTTTGCGAATAATTGTCCATTGATACGTTAATGGTAGACCTTGTGGATCTCGGGAAGCTGTACCATCGAGCGTCACGAGCTGGCCAACCTGAACGGTTTGGTCTGCACCCGCATTGGCGACCAGGGTTGGCTGAGGTTCAGGTTAGCCATGCTTACAACTGGTCAGAAATAAGCTGGTCAACATAAAGAGAATGGCTAGGTTGCGAAGCTGAAAATGACGGACAAAAACGGTCGAATGCGTCGACGGAAAGGCGCTACATATCGTGTGCGAAACTTGTTTAGCGAATTGCATGGTATGGTTTGAATTTGAAAAGAATGTGATTGATTAAATTAGTTGCTCTTGCCGAAGCGAAAGAAATGAGGATATTCTGATTTAAAACTTGGTTTAGCAGGCCAGACACAGACGACCACTGATGGGTACAGCCTGGCCTAATCCATCTGTTCGATCCATCGGGAGTACAGTACCTGAAAATGTCAACCGAGCCAGTCGACTGCAATCAGGTAGCTCAACATCGACTCGTCCCTGTGTCAGGCATGGCTTATCCGTCTTTGGAGAATGGGCGTAGTAGGAGGAATAAATGGATTGCCCTATTCCGTACGTTACGATGCTGATGCCCGTACGTTCAGACAAGTCGGTGCCAAACGAATAGCTTCCAGAACCGTTGCCCAAAAGGCCGATGGACAGGTAATCGCCGTTTCCGAGCCCCGCATCAAGATACCAAAGCTGTGTCGTGCCGCCCTCGGTAAACCGACAGACACCTAAATCCGTATACGTCCGGGTGTGGCCGTCGAACGTAATCTCGATACATGTCATCCCCATACCGAAAAGCAGATCGGCCGCGCTGGCAGTCAGTACGGGTGTGTGGTTAGCGCTCCAGGGATGCGGTTCGCCTAGACCGGTCATCAGAAAATGGTTGAACCGCATGGAAGCTGGCGCATGTTCAGCAGGTCGGCTTGTGTCGTAAATTGTATTCATTGGGGGTGTGGTTCTAAATCAGCGCCGTCAGTAGCGTTTGATGGGACAAAATTCAGCTACTGAGGGCCGTTGCTGCCTACGTGCAACGGATAACCACCTACGCGCAATGGATTATGATAGTGGGACACTTTGTTACGTATCATTGAACCGAACCCGCCCGACTACATTTGATGAAGGTGGAAACATAACCTGCTGTCTCAGCTCGAGGATAGGACAAATAGGGGACAACAGTTCAGGTATGGCAATGCCCAGTTTATACGATGGGCCTCTCAGTTCGTGACACGCCCGTTCCCGATTGACTGACTGTTCAATTAATTTAGCAAAGCATATTCCGTAGCAACCTCACTACGTGTCGGCACCCTTCCAATGACTAATCCTGTGCTTCAGGCCAGTTCCATTTTCGACCCCGCTCTGATGATGGGTCAGCCCATAACACAGGACGAGGGCATTTACTTTCGGCATCCTGAAGCCGGACAGGTACACGTAAAAAACACGACGTTCCCGCATCTGCAGGTGATGAACATGCACTGGCAGACAGGTGCTGATTTTACGCTTTTTGATCCAACCCCGGCCGACTCGATCAGCATCAATTTTGTCTTGGAAGGCGCAATCCACTCCCGGTTTAAAGGGCTTTCTCATGAGCTACCCATGCGTAGCCGAACACATAACCTCATTCACTCGCCCGAATCAGGTCACGTCAATCACATCAAAGGCGGCCAGACCCTTTCGATGCTCCTGATTGACTTAAAGAAAGATTTTTTCGCTTCGTCAATCGGTCATTCTGATACGTGGAGCGAAGCCATTCTGAACGATCTGGAACATGAACGCCCGTTCTCCGGCGTATGCGGAACGCAGACCATTACGCCACAAATGCTTTGTCTGATCGATGATATTCACAATTGCCGGGCTGTAGGTCCTATGCGCAACCTGCTGATTCAGTCGCGCGTGCTGGAGTTAATAGCCTTGCAGATCGATCAGTTTCGGAAGCCTGCTGTTTGTACGGAGGATATCCCGGTTCAGGAAGTCGAAAAGCTGTATCAGCTTAAAGCGTACCTCGAAGTAAATTTCCTGGAAGACCATTCTTTGGCTCAATTGAGCCGTTTCTGCGCGCTGAATGAGTTTAAAGTAAAGAAAGGCTTTAAGCAGTTGTTCGATACGACCGTGTTCAATTACCTGCGTAAACTGCGCATGGACTATGCCGGTCAGCTGTTACGTCACCACGCGCTCAGCGTCGATGAAGTGGCGGATCGGTTAGGCTACGAACACTCCCAACACTTTTCCATTGCGTTTAAGAAATTCACGGGACAGACGCCGTCGCAACACCAGCATGGCAGATCCTCGGCTTCGGTTATAATGGCTTAACGGTGATCAGGAAGTACTGGCTATTTGCGTGCACCAGCGTTCTATTTATCGGCATCTTTGCTACGCATAGCCACCTTCTTTTACGCAATGAACCCACTTCTCCGCATTTGTCGAACCCGAACCTTATCGCTCATTCTGATCGGCTTACCCCTAACAATAGCTTTAAGTCAACCGAAGCCAGCAGCTATATCGCCCCGCCAGATTGATCAATTTATTACGTCGCTACTGGAAGGCGCTCACGTACCGGGCCTTTCCATAGCCATCATTCGACAAAATAAACCCTACTACAGTCAGGGTTACGGACTGACCAAAGCCGATTCGACCCAGCGCGTTACGTCGGCTACGGTCTTCGATGCGGCTTCGCTCAGTAAGCCCGTTTTTGCGTATGCCGTGCTCCGGTTAGTGGAAGAAGGCAAACTTGATCTGGATAAACCACTGTATCAATACCTTCTCTATCCGGACGTAGCATCGGATGAACGGTACAAGAAAATCACGACCCGAATGGTCCTGGGTCACCGGTCAGGATTTCCAAACTGGCGCAAAAACCGACGATCGTCCGAGCTGGCCATGTCGTTTACGCCCAATGAACGCTTCGGTTATTCCGGCGAAGGTTTTGTTTATCTGCAAAAAGTGATTGAAAAAATCACGGGCAAAGCGCTTAACGAGCTGATGACAGAGCGCGTATTTACCCCGTTAAAGATGACCCGCAGCAGCTACGTCTGGAACCCCGCTTTCGACAGCAATTTTGCGTTTGCTCATGATAAAGAGAGCAAATCCCAGGATCATTACAAATCCAATCAGGCTAATACCGCTTATTCCCTACAAACGACCGCCGATGATTACGCTAAATTTCTGCTGGCTATTTTAACCCCAACCGGTTTAAAAGCGGGCACCGTCGATCAGATGTTGTCACCGCAGGGTAAATTACCCCAAAAATTCGGTGCCGCCGATGCGCTTTCGCCAACGCTGAGCTGGGGATTAGGTTTTGGTCTGGAACATCAGTCAACCGGCGATTATTTCTGGCACTGGGGCGATAACGAAACGTACCGATGCTACGTAGTGGGCAACCGCAAAACTCAGAATGCCGTTGTGTATTTTACCAATTCGTTCAACGGATTGAGCTTGATTGGCGAGATCACAAAGCAGTTTATGGGATTTACTCCGTCGACAGTGGCGTTTCTAGGGTACGAGCCGTACAAAAAAGAGCAACGCCAGAACAAACAGTAGTTTGTAAAAAGTTATTTAACCACAGAGCGGTTCGCCGTTGCGGCACAGAGTACACGGAGTTTAGTACATTAGTGAGGGCAGGTTCTACACCTGCCCCGCGAGGTTTCTCAAAACCGAGCGATTCACAGTGGTTCGGTTTTGAGAAACCTCACCGAGTCAGGTTTAGAACCTGACTCCACGGAATGGATTAGATCAGCAAGTGTAATATGCCTTTAAACCTCCGGACCGCTCTGGGTTCGATTAATCCATCCATGTAGAAATGGCTATAGCCGATATTGAGTACAAACTCGCGCAACCAGACCCGGCACTTTCTGACTTTGTAGAAAGTTTCTGGATGCTTGTGAATCACACGGATGAAGAAAAAGACGTAGTCGTTTTACCCGACGGCCGATTTGATATTTTCTTTTCCTGCTCAGCAATCGAACCTTTCCACGTAACGGTTTCCGGGTTGGCTAACGAGCCTTCGCAAAGCGCTATTTCTCCTCAATCGGTCATTTTCGCGATCAGTTTCAAGTTACTCGCTCTCGAATACCTGCTTGATTTTACCATTGCCCCACTCGCGAATAAAGTAAGCTATTTACCGACTGGCTTTTGGAACATTACCCCCGACAATCTGACCGATTTTAGTACGTTCTGTGATAAAGTGTCGGCGAAAATGATGAGTTTATTGAAGGGGAAGGTTAATGAACGAAAACAAAAATTAATGGAATTGATCTATTCGTCGCAGGGCGCTCTTCCCGTTCATGAACTTTCGGATAGCGTTCATTGGAGCAGCCGCCAGATCAATCGGTATTTTCAGCACTGGTTTGGCGTTTCGCTGAAAACGTACTGTGGTATTCTGCGCTACAGAGCTTCTTTCGACCAAATCCGGGAAGGAAAACTTTTCCCGGATCAAAATTTTACCGACCAGGCCCATTTCATCAAAGACGTGAAAAAATATTCTGGTGTTACGCCCAAAGAACTAACCCGCAACGAAAACGACCGATTTATACAATTTTCCACCTTGTCGACAAAGTAGTTTTGCGCCATACTAAACTACATTTTTAGACATGGTAATTGATCATAAAAAGATAGCTATAGTGGGCGGAGGTCCCGGCGGGTTGACGCTTGCCCGACTGCTGCAACAAAGCGGTGCCGATGTAAACGTCTATGAACGAGACTTGAACAAAGATATCAGGGTACAGGGTGCTACGTTGGATTTGCACGAAGAATCAGGCTTGAAAGCGCTTCAGGAAGCAGGGTTGATGGCTGCGTTTAACGCCAACTTTCGTCCGGGAGCGGAGAAGGTACGTATCGTTGACAAAAACATGACTATTTTATGGGACGACGAGGCAAACGAAACGGATGAGATATTCCGTCCGGAAATTGATCGCGGTCCGCTACGGAGAATTTTGCTGGAATCATTACAGCCCGATACGGTTGTCTGGAACCGCTATTTGACGTCATTAGTACCGGTTAACAACGGCTGGAAGCTTGAGTTTCAAAACGATACGTCTGCTTTTGCAGATATCGTCATTGCCGCCGATGGGGCTAACTCCAAAATACGTCCGTTCATTACGTCCATCAAGCCCTTTTATGCGGGCGTTACGATTGTTGAAGGAACCATCTATAATTCAGAAATAACGGCACCCAACATACACAGGCTGTTAAACGGCGGAAAGATATTCGCGATGGGCGACGAAAAAACGATAATTGTCAGCTCGAAAGGCGATGGCAGTTTGGTTTTCTACACCGGCTGTAAGACCGATGAGGGTTGGATTCGTACGAGCGGGATCAATTTTTCGGACAAGCCTCAGGTACTGGCGTGGTTTAAACAGGAATTTGCTGGCTGGGATTCTGCCTGGCTGGAATTAATTGAAAACGCCGACTCTAACTTTGTGCCCCGACCGCAATATTGTATGCCGCTGGACCAAACCTGGGATGCGTTACCGAATGTAACGATGCTGGGTGATGCCGCGCACCTGATGCCTCCGTATGCGGGTGAAGGCGTCAATATGGCTATGCTGGATGCTCTGGAATTAAGTACATGTCTTACAAGTGACGAATTTCCGGATGTCCAGACAGCAATCGCTCAGTACGAACAACAGATGCGTGCAAGAGCGTCAGACACCGCAGCCATGACGTTAGAACAAACCGCTTCTCTGCATTCTCCAGCTGCCCTTTCCAATATGATTGTTATGTTCAGTTAGCCGCAAAAATGACCTACGTTCTCACGCTCATTAGTACGTTGGCATTGCTGACAGGCATTATCTATTTTGGATGGCGTAAGCCCGGCTATAACCATTTAAACCGAACAATCAGCGAACTGGGTGAAATTGGCAGCCCTATAACGCGCCCCGTCAACTATGGATTGTTTCTATTCGTGGGCGTCCTGTTATGGGTAGTAGCCGCATTAACGGATGAGAACGCTGTAGCCGGCCTGGCCGTTTGTGTTGGGACTGGGTACGTAGTGGCTGCATTCTTTCCCTGTGACACGGGCTCACCTTTGTCGGGAAGTGGTCGACAGCAGATTCACAATTTGGGTGGGGCCGTCGAGTACATTGGTGGCGCTTATTTTCTGGGTCAATTCAGCACTACGTTCACGCTGTTCGGGTATGACCCTTTTAGTGTAGCGGCTGGCAGTGTACTAGCAGGCGCTCTGTTGCTATCTATACCGGACCTGCCATTTCGAGGGCTCGTACAAAGGGTAATCGAAGCGATTCTATTCGGCAGTCTGCTTGCCGTAGTTTGATCAATTGCTTGCTACGTTGGTTCGTTTAAGTAGGTTGCCAAGCCATACTTCTTTAGTTTCCGAGTAAAACCATTTGATCCATGAAGCTTAACCGTGTACTTACTTTACTAGCGATGGTTTCCATCCTGTCAAGCTGCAAAACAAAACAAGCCGAATCCGATACGCCTATTATTGGCACCTGGGAGTTGGTTTCGGCGACAACCACAGAAAAGGATTCAACCTTTTCTACGTTCGATCCGACCCATAAAATGATCAAGATTATTAACCCAACGCATTTCGCATTCTTAAATCATAAAGTAAATACGCCCAAAGATTCGTCGAACGCGTTTACGGCGGGCGGTGGCACATACACCTTAGCTGACAGTACCTATACGGAACATCTGGATTACTTTAGCGACAAGAATTGGGAAGGCAACAAATTCAAGTTTATAATTAAAATCTCCGGGGACACGTTAGTTCAAAAAGGTATCGAAAAAGTGGAGAAACTAGGCATTGACCACATCATTATCGAAACCTATAAACGAGTTAAAAACTAGGTTTATTAACGGGCGAATCGCCTATTCGATACGTAACGCGTTATCCTCCGCCAGCAAACGCATTCGGTACGCATTCATAGCGGTACGTCCGAGCTGATTGATGAGCCTATAATTGACCACAACGCCAACCACGGCTCCAATGCCCGGAATCAGTTGCGCCATTTTGGCCAGATCGATGTAATCGCGGTATTCCTGCTGAAAGGTAAGCCAGTCGAACTTGTGAATATCATCGGGTAGCTGGCGACTATGCTCAGGCCAGTTCGCTACGTATTGATATACCTCCTGCCGACGCTCCTGACTCGAAAAGGCCAGTTGAAAAACATAGAGAATATACACCCGTTCGCGATAATCATTCACCGGAAAACCGTACAGACTGGCAATCTCGAACAGCATTTTCATCTTCAGCGCGAGCAGGATTGGAAAATCGGCCAGACTCATCAGAAACCCACCGGCACCCGTTACGCCCCCTTCGGCCGCGCTCGTTTTTTTGTAGAACTCAATCCGGCGAGCCACATCGGCATCGCGCTGAATGAGCGTTTTGCCTTCCACCGGCTGGCGGGACAGAAACTCAGCACCGAATAGAACGGCCCGGGTCATTTGCTTGATCGTAGCGGTAACAACAGCATGTACTTTTTGTGGAATGATTCGATTGATCCGACGCTGCACGGCCGTAGAGAGTCGCCCAAAGGTGGAAGGCGGCTTTTGCATGGCCTGCTGCCAGCGGGTAAGTTCTGTTTTTACGGCTTGTTCGTAGGGAGTCATATGATATGATTTAGCGAAAAAATACTATCTTCACCGAATTAAAACGCCGAACCGGCTGTTTGCTACTATACATCCTCATTAACTTCCACAAACGCCTGCTTGTCCAAGTATGAAGAATGTTTTTTTGCTTCTGGTTGCTGTTGCCCTTATTTATTTCGTCAGTACCGGATACAAATCCAACCGTAACGTTACCGTCGTCAAGCCAGTTCCGGCGCCCAAACACGAAAAGTTCATTCCTTATCTCGACGTGTACGATCAGCTACAGCTAAGTCAGACCGGCTTGCAGAAGTCTGTTTTTGAGTATGCGCTACGGGGTTGGCAACGAGTGAGCCCGGACAAGTCTACGCTAACGATTGTTGATCTTAGCCAGCCTTCTACCCATAAACGGATGTATGTGGTTGACCTGATCAAGAAAAAACTACTTTTCAATACGTATGTTGCTCACGGGCAGAACTCCGGCGATCTGGTTGCCGAACGGTTCTCCAATAAGCAATCCTCGTTCCAGAGCAGTCTTGGTTTTTACCAGACGCTCAACACGTACATGGGCAAACACGGCCTGTCGTTGCAATTGAAAGGGCTGGAAAAAGGCTTCAACGACAATGTTTATAACCGAAATATTGTGCTGCACGGAGCGGATTACGTCTGTGAAGATTTCATTCGCAAAACGGGACGCTTAGGCCGTAGCCAGGGTTGCCCAGCCGTTCCTTATGCCGATTCAAAAGGCATCATCCAGGCGGTGAAAGGCGGCTCCTGCCTGTTCGTGTATTCGCCGAATACGGATTATTTAGCCAAGTCAGCGTATTTGGCGGAGCAAACAGAGATAGCATCGTTGCAAAGTAGTGTGGGTGGGAATCCGCGATTCTAGCCCATTAGCGCAAGTACCCACTGGTACGCCAGTCTGACCGCATACAACACTCCTTTTCCTATGCCTCATATTCCACTTGAAGCCCATTTACCGGGTATAACCGGCCTGCTCGAATACCGGCAGGATTCAGCGCAGCCCATTCGGGAGCTAACTCAACTTCTCCTCCGGGGTGAATCGACCCTAACCGAGGGTGAGCGCGAATTGATCGCTACGTTAGTATCACATCGGAACGAATGCCGGTTCTGTATGACCGCGCACACAGCCGCAGCCAATATCTTGTTAGGTGAATCCGAAACCTGCGAACTCGTCAAACAGGACTTCGAAACTGCCCCCGTCTCTGACAAGATGAAAGCGTTGCTGAACGTAGCAGCCCTGGTGCAGAGAAGCGGACGGGACGTAACACCGGAGGCCATTGACCGGGCTAAATCTGCTGGCGCTACGGATCGGGAGATTCATGATACGGTGCTAATTGCCGCTCTATTCTGTCTGTACAACAAATACGTTGATGGACTGGCGAGCGTGACGCCGACCGATCCAGCGTTCTACACCTATCTGGGCGAGCGCATCACAACCCACGGATATAACCGACTCAAACAAGGGTACGATCATTTGAAGGCCAACGCCTGATCGACTTTTATAACTAAAAAGCTCTGGTTATAGTCAGTTGTGAAGACTATAACCAGAGCTTTTTAGTACTTCCTTATTCATCGCACTTACTGCTCCCGTTTGGCCAGATAGGCTCTCAAAATCTGCTCCCGGATCAATTCCGATCTACCAATCCGTTCGCTAACCAATCTACTTTGATCTAAGTAGCCTTTCAATTTCCCAACGGTAATGTGTAATTCCAGAGCGGCTTCTGGAATCGTATAAAACAGGGTTCCTTCGACTACTTTCGGCATGACTCAACTGGTTTGAATATTCAATCTTAACAGATCAGGGTTACCTAAAACAAAATCTTTTGTTTAACCATACTGCTATATTAGTTAAACAAAATATTCGTTCTAAATGTGCTGAACCAGCTATATATTTCCAGTTAGATGAGTAATTATTTCGAAGAAAAAACTCTATTCATCAGACATCCTGGTAGTCTTGTTTAACTGTCTGATCAATTAACTTACGGCTCTCAAACGGGTTTTGGATTGGCAGCTGAATACCCGTTTTCGCAGACGAGCACAGCCCGTTGCCGGAAAAATGACGGATCGTCCGGCATCCACGTAGCTAACCCATCGACGTAGCGGTTGAACATACAGAAAGCCGCAGCGATCAGAACCGTATCGTGAATTTCTTTGTCTGTCGCACCTACACTTTTGGCGCGTTCAATCTGTTCTGGCGTTACGTGCTTCCCGCCCTTCTGAACGCTCCCGGCAATGGCCAGTAGCGCCTTCATTTTCTCCGAAATCGGTGCCGTTTCCGGATTTTGTTTTACTTGTTGAACAAGACTCCAGTCGGTATCGCCAAGCCATTGGCTGGCAATCGCGCCATGAATTGTCTGACAATACTGACAATCGTTTTCCGACGATACATAGGTCGCAATCAGTTCGCGTTCACCCTGACTCAGGGTGTTGTCTGCCGACCAAAGAAGTTGATCGACAAGCAGATTAAGTGGCTTCGTCGTTTCCGGGCTAAAAGCCATTGGTCCCCGGATACCGGGTAATCCTTCGGGTAATTGGATATGTGCCATTGTTTGATTTGTTTCGTGTTCAATATATCCCCACCCGTAAAACAGGTGGGGAATATAAACCAACCTATTATGAAAGTTTTTCACCGGCCGATTCGCTCCTGAACCGGCCGGTTTTGTTTTAGAATCGTCAGGTAGGGTTGCTTGCTGGCAACGCATAACCCTGTTGAGCCAGCCGCTCACCCATTGGCTCATAAACAGCCGGATCGTTAGGCGACAACGTAGCCAGTCCATCGACGTAGCGATTGAACATGCAGAACGTAGCGGCAATCAAAACCGTGTCGTGAATGTCGCGGTCGGTGGCTCCGTGTTCACGGGCGCGGGCCACATCGGCCTCACTGACTGTACGAGCGTCTGCCTGAACATGACCCGCAATGGCAAGCAAAGCTTTTAGTTTCTCCGAAATCGGCGCCGTTTCGTATTCGCTCAGCGTAAAATCAACCACATCGCGGTCAGGACCAAATAGCGCCCGAGCTGCAGCCGCGTGGCTTTGCGTACAGAAGTTGCAGTTATTCTGTGCCGATACGTAGGTGGCAATCAATTCGCGTTCCGCCTGACTCAGGGGCGATTCGCCACGTAGCAACACCTGCGCCAGTTCATAAAGCGGCTTACCTGTATCAGGACGGTATATCACGAGGCTTCGAATTCCGGGAACACCTTCGGTTAATTGGATATGAGGCATTTGCAGTAAATCTTAACGATGAAATTAATTTGATGAAGTTGCCTGACGGCTAAACCACGTAGCAATGAAAGCCAGGGCAAACGTCAGCGAGAAAAAAATCAGCGCCTTATCAAGGCCGCCAAATACAGTGACCAGTGAGCCGACGAAAAACACACCCGTTGCGGTCAGGATTCGCCCGATGTTAAAGCAAAACCCCGAAGCTGTAGCCCGGATGGCAATCGGAAACAACAGGGGAATAAAACTGGATAAGGTCCCCTGACTAACGCCAAAGCAGAGCGAGAGCAAAGCCGTTTCAGCATAAATTATGGGCGAAAACACCCGATTCGTGCCAAATAAAAGCCAGCAGGCCAGCAAGCACGAAGCAAACGTAGCTAACAGTGTCGTTCGCATACCAAACCGATTTACCAGGAAGCCCGACAAAGCCCCGCCCAGAATACCGCCCATACCAAACAGCATCATGGTTAAACCCCGCGCCTGACGAGCGTCGACGTCGCTGGTAAAGAGCGTCTGCACCCAGGAAGGTGTCCACGAAAAAACGGCCCATAACCCAATCAATACCGCACTGAAAATGATTGATCCCTGAACTACATTAACTCGGTACTGGGGTTGCCAAAGCGACTGGTCACGAGTCGATGTTGTTTGCCGGATGGTTTGCCAACGGGTCGATTCGGGTAACCAATTGACGACTAAAAGCGCTAACACGAGCGGTATCGTTCCCAACCAAAAGGCCTGACGCCACTGTGCGACGAGTAAATTCAGGCTACCAGCCAGTACAATGCCCACCGGAAACGACATTGCCAGCAAACCCAGCACAACAGGTCGTCCGCGTTCGGGCCAGATCTCCGACAAGTAAATTGTTGTAACGACCAGCACTCCGCCAACGCCCATGCCGGCCATAAAGCGAAAACCGGCCAGCATGGGCCAACTCGTAGACCAGACACTGAGCAACGTAAAGAAGCCGACCAATGCCGTAGCCAACGTCAGCGCCCGCACCCGCCCAACCCGGTCGGCAATCAGACCAAACCCGAGCCCTCCCCCAACCCATCCATACAGAAAAGCCGCATTCAGCACTGCACCCGACGAACCCTCAGCGCCCAGATCGGGTAAAATGACCGGCAAAAACACCGACAGCAACGTTGATACAGTACCGCCCAGCACGTAACACGCGAAACAAAGACTAAACGAACGCCAGTCCGCCCGATCAGTTGTTTCTGGAATAGGAGACATAAGTACCTGATTCATAGTTTTGAATTGGTTAACAGAAAATCATTTGCTTGCTACCTAGCGCATTAGTTCATCAAACGTCAACGTCAGGTAGTACAGCCCACCAACGGCCGACGAGCCATACGCCTGCACGACGTAGTTGTTCGCCAGGTTACTAGCCCCCAATTTGAGTGTCGTTTTCAGCGAGGGAACCCGGTAACTAACCTGCGCGTCGAGCAGTGAATAGGACGGAATACGACCGGGACGATTCTCGGTGAACGTACCGTACCAGTCGAACGCTTCCTGCCAATGCCAGGCAATACTGAACCCAACCCGATCAGTTATTCGGTCATTGCTCAGTACTACGTTGGTTTTAAAACGGGGCGTATTAAAGGCTGGAATGTTGTTTGGGTTCGCATCCAGAATATTGAATTGCGCCCAGGTCGCATTGGCATTCAGCAGATAATCCCGATTCAGCGTAGCGGTCAGACCAGCACTGGCACCATCCGTCGATACGCGGTCAGCCGCATTGGTATACAGTTGGAAAGCCTGTCGATTGGCAGCCGTCAACACGTCGGCTGCGGCAGCAGGGTTGACACTTCCATCAGCAAGCAACACATCACTCTTTGGACTAATGACTACCTGATTGATCAGGAAGTTGCGGTACTGACCGTGATAATAACTCAGATCGACCAGAAATCTTGGCGTTAATAAACCTTTATAGCCAATCTCGAACGACTGCAATTGCTCAGGCCGGATATACGGTACGTTCGATTTGACGAGTTTGTCTTTATTCTTCGCTACCGCCTGTGGAAACGGTGTTCCTGCTGCCAGATCCTGCCCAAAGGCTGCGCCGAAGGCACCAACCGAAGCCGACGTAAAGGAATTCTCATAAGCATTCAATCCCGCCGAATTGGCTGGTGCTCCGCCCAGGATAATAATGGGTCCTACGTTCAACTTAATGAACTGATCGGGAACGGTAGGATTACGAAAACCAGTCTGGTAACTGGCCCGAAAATGATGCGCATCGTTTGGCGAGAATACGGCCGAAGCTCGGGGGGTGAAATTGCCAGCGAAGTTCTGATTCTTATCGTAGCGCCCCGACAGCATAATTTTCAGTTTATCCGACAGCAGCGTTTTCGACGCCTGAACAAACGCGCCAAATTCCGACACTCGCACTTTGTTGACTTTATCCTCGAACAACGTACCGTTCGTTTCCATCGCGTAATAGCGTACGTTTCCCCCCGCCTGAAGGCTTATGGCCGGGAGATGAGACGAAAAATCGTACAGCCCCTCTACATGATAGAACTTACTCTGACTCAGCACGCCCGCGCCCTGCAAGCCCGCAATGTGAATGTACCGATCTTTCTCCTGGTCAAATTCAGCGGAACCCGGTACGTAACGCCCCTGATCGGCAAAGGCACGAGCGGCATCATTGTTTTGCCCCGCTACGCCCTGGATACTCCCACTAAATGCGGCACCGTAGCGTTCAAACCACGTAGCGTCGGCTTTATCTGGCGTCACTACGTTTCCACTCAAATCACGCACCCAGGTCCGGTTAATGAGTTGCCCAAGGGACCGGGTGTTGTACGAGTTATTCGAGTTTTCGGCAGTTGAATAGGCCCGAACGAAAAAGTTTTTGCCGCGCAGTTCGAGCCGGTGCTGTGTCAATCGGAAATCGTTCAGCATAAACCGACTGCTACCGGTATAATTCGCCGTTCCCTGACTAACATTAATCGCGTAAATCGCTTCGATCGAATTGGTAATCCGGTAATGAAGGGCGCCGTTTAACTTCAGGCTGTATACGTCATAATTGGTCAAGTCCTTCTCCGCATAACCCGTTCGCGACACTCGGCCAATTCCTGTTAGGGTTTGCGCAACTTCATCTCCGTAAATATTCAGGGCATTCCGGCCAGGGTTATTGGCACCACGTTGTTCTGGATTCGTATTGGGGTCAATATCCGTGTAATCGGCAGCGTACCAGTCGCGCCCTTTCAGATACGAAGCATTCAGCTTAAACGCCAGCCGGTTGCTAAAGGCTTTGGCGTAACGCACCGATGTTTCGGAGAAGAGCTTGGCACCATCACCCGTTGGATCAGCCACGTGGTTAACGCCGGTACGTTGCTGTACACTTAATCCCTGATAATCGAACGGGCTTTTGGTTTTCGTGTAGAGCAGGCCGTTAAAGGCAACCGGGCCATAAAGCGCCGAGGCCGCCCCCGGAATTAACTCGGCAGACTCTACATCCAAATCCGATACGCCCAATAAATTCCCGACCGAAAAACCCAATCCCGGCGACTGGTTATCGACACCATCGACCAATTGGAGAAACCGGCTGTTGCCCGTTGAGTTAAAGCCCCGCGTATTGATCTGGCGATACGTCAGTCCGCTGGTCACCATGTCTACACCCTTCAGGTTGTTAAGCGCTTCGAAATAGTTAGCCGACGGTGTTTGCCGAACAGCCCGGGCATCGAGTTTTTCGATACTCACCGGCGAACGTAGTATACTTTCCTCGACCCGTGAAGCCGCCACAACAACCTGATCGAGTTGTTCGGAAGACGAACGCAATTGAATAGCTAATCCCTGGTTATCAGAAAGTTTCACCTCCTGGCGATCATAACCAATCATCGATACAGTAATTGCTTTAGGCGATGCATCAGACACCGACAGGCTAAACCGGCCCTGGTTATCCGTAACGGTTCCCTGCTTACCACCTTTAAGTATTACGGTAGCGCCAGCCAGTGGTTTGCCCGTTTCAGTATCGGTTATCGTTCCGGTGAGTTGTGTTTTTTGTGCCCAGGCAGTCGACGAAAAGACAGCCGACAAGAACACCACAAAAAGTATGTGTATGTAAATAGTTTTCATGAAATGGATTTATAAAGTACATCTGAACGAAGCACGCGCATCCAGCAGATTGCATGCATCAGCTTTAGGATTGACGCAGACAGACTAAGCTGAGTCAACCAACACGGTGTACATTGAGAAAAAAGACAAGCGTGGTCGTTTGCCAGATCACTAACTCAGCGCATGAGAATACGCGATATAGTCCGTAGTAGCCCGAACAATCGTTACGGCTGAGCCACGAACGAATCCGTTAAAACCTACATGCATGAGCTATTCGTTGCCAGATACGGCACGCATACAGCCACATTCAATGGCTGATAGTGATCTGAACCGACTGTTAAGCCGTTTGCTCCGGAGGGGGGGAATACATGGGTTCTGAGCGAGTCAGGAACGTAAACGGGGCATCAGGTACCCGTACTGTTTCACGCCAGAAGCCAATCGGGAAGTTCAGGGAAATGGCTGGACTGGCGGAATATTCTTTCAGCAGAAATTTCAGTATCTGGCTGGCTTTTCGTCCGGCGTCGGGATTGGTGGCAACGTGATCATTTAGAAATGAAAGTAAATCTTCCTGCCAGAACGAATGATTAGCCGATTCCAGTCCGGCAATGTAGAGCGTATCGCCCCGGACATCCAGACTAATGACATTGTAATAATGCCCCCGATGGCTGAACCCGTCTGCCGTGGTGTGCGCAATATTCTGGCCGTCTGTTTTGTTGACCAGTGGAATCTGAAATTCGACAATGCTATCGACAGAGCGATACACCAGCAATCGTTTCGACAGGTCATGCTCATCCTGCCACCACGCGCTTACCCCCGTAATAACGTGGGCCAGCACATGAGCAAGCAACAACAGAAACAATCCAAATGAAACGACCTTCTTCACCGTTCAGAAAATCACCAAGAGTAATTTTCGTCAAATTAAATCCCAAAATCAGACAAAATCAATTAAAACCGGCATTTGACGACAAAGTAACCGATTTCAAACAGGGAAAAGTCGTTGTAATCAACATACAGTGGGGTCAGTTTCTTAAAACTGACCCAGCGAGGGTTCTCAAACCCGAGTTCGTCCTCAACCGCAAGGTTTTGAGAAACCTTACTGAGTCGGGTTTAAGAACCCGACAGCACCAAGGAAGAAACTGACTGATTTTCGGGGAAAGCACTAATTACCGGTAGGAGTAGCATAAACGTCTTTGTAGAAACGTAGTTTTCCACTTTCATCAATGTCAGCAACGTTATAGGTAATAAATACAGGAAACCGTTTCGGAATGGGGAGCGTCTGGGGTTTCTGATGCAACAGACATTCTTTCATAAACTTGTCGTCGAACGCTTCTTCGCCCAGTACCAGATTCGCCAGCTCAACAGGCTTTTGCACCCGCACGCACCCATGACTCCGCCAGCGGTCGGTAGTTTTGGTGAATAGATCGCGGCTGTTAGTATCGTGCAAATAAATTGCCAACGGATTCGCCAGATTAAATTTCAATAACCCCAGCGAGTTGTCGCAACCCGACGCCTGCCGAACACGATACGGAAAATTAGTCTCGGAAATCGTTTTCCAATTCACCTTTTCGGGATTGACCTCGTGGCCCTTATCATCAATCAATTCAAGATTCTGGCTGGTCAGGTACGCCAGATTTCGTTTCATGCGGGGCAGCATTTCTTCCAGCGCAATGTTTCGCGGTACGTTCCACTGCGGATACATCACAATGTTTTGAATGTAAGTCGTCATGAGGGGAGTTTGCCGATCGGGCTTACCCGCAATCACCTGCATGGGCAACAGACGTTGACCCGTTTTATCAAACACGTTGAGTTCACCCGCCGGAATATTGACCAGCACAAACTGCTCGGGATTAAAGCGATTGATGTATCGGTAAAAATTAAGCGTATGCCGAATAAGACGCAGCGAATCACTGGTAGCTGAATTTTTACCAGACTCTTTCCGAATCTGATTGTAGTAACCAACCAGCTTGGTATACGGACCAAATGCCGACAATTTAGCTAGCGATTCGGGTTCAATAGCCGCTTCCGGGTTGTGTATCCAGGCTGAATCAAGTTTGTCTTTCAGACCACTAAACGCGAGATCTGATGGTTTTTTACCGTAACGAATTTCCGTCAGTACCCGCGTCAGTAACGTATCAACCTGACCTTTGCTAGCACTGGCTCGTACTACGTAGCGACTGGTATCAACACCAACAGAGTCAGCGTATTGATTAGCCCGGTGTAACGTCTGAATCGCTTTTGCCAGCGCTAAACGTGCCTCTTTTTCGGCCGCTTTTCGGGCCGCAAGTTCAGCCTGTCGAGCTGCCTTATCTGCCTGTTCCTGCTTTTGTCGAGCCGCTTTATCGGTAACGTACTGCCAACCAAAATAAACCAGGATACCCAGGCTCAACACCACCGCTACTATAATTCCAACTCTCCGTTTTTCCATCTTTATTTGTAACGTATCCTTTCTCCACCAGCCAGTAACTAAACTACGTCTCTTTATTTACCAACGATGGAAAGGCAGAACTGTTTGATGCGATGAGATATTCAAAGCTTCTGCGAAAACGGGTTATGTGTTTTTGTGGCATCGGATTCTCAAACCCGACCCAGTTAGATAAAAGTTCGTTTTTATACGGTCCGCGGGTTAGGGGAATCTCGCCGTGTCGGGTTCTCAAACCCGACACCACAGCGCCACTACAGCTTAACGAATACCTTGTTCCGATACAGAAGGTAAGCCGGAATAAAATTGATACAAACGAAGAAGAGCGCGTACAATAAACTGGCCAGTTCGGGTTGTAGACCAAAGGAGCTAAGACTATGCACGACCAATTCATTTAGCGTAAGACTCCCAACTTTCATCCGATAGAAGAAGAGCGCGAAAAGATCGGCCAGTACGTAGACCGTAATGGCATTGGCGCCGAAAATAATGCCGGGTTTAATGCCGTCGGTATGCCCCTCGATGTCGACCAGAAAATAAAGCGCCCCCAGCAGCATCGACGCAAAACCCGACGTAACGAGCACGAACGAACTAGTCCAGAGATTTTCATTGACCGGAAAGGTCAGTCCCCAGAAATAGCCCGCTATCGCCGAAAACAATCCAATTGTCATCAACCAGGCAATTTTTTCGAGCGAACTGGCGGAACTGAGCAGCCACCGGCCAGCCAGCATGCCCGTCATGCCCGTTACGACGGAGGGGAACGTACTGAGAATTCCCTCAGGGTCCCAGGTTCCCTGCCACATCCGTCCGGGAAGGTATTTCCGATCGAGCCAGGCCGCCAGATTCCGACCGGGTTCCAGTATAACTTTTCCTTCGTCCGGTGTTGGGATCAGCGTCATAGCCAGCCAGTAGGCGATCAACGTAACGAGCCCAATCCAGACCTGTTGCCTCCAGGTTGTATTGAGAAACAGGACGCTACAAACCAGAAAAACGATAGCGATACGGTGCAGCGTGCCCGTCCAGCGAATCGTTGTCATATCGAAATCAGGCATCAGATTCAGGAACATGCCCACAGCAAAAATTTTCAGTGACCGAATCACAATCTTCCGGTACAATCCGCCTTTCGGTCGGTGCTGCGTTACGTATTTGGTATAAGCCAGGGCGATGGAAACGCCAACGACGAAGAGGAAAATCGGCGCGATCAAATCCGTAAAAGATAGCGCATTCCACTGGCTATGACGTAACGTAAAATAGACAAACTTCTCGCTACCAGGAAAATTAGCCACGATCATCGCTGCGATAGTGAATCCACGTAGCGCATCCAACGAAATAAGTCGGTTGGGTGAAATCGTCATTAAAAACGTATAAGCCGATGGTATTTTTAGTACTGATTTGCGTACTATAAGGGCTATTAATACGTAGTCACGTAGAAGTAATTCATTGCCATCCGGTTGTTATTCGTAGTGATGAACGTATTATGGCCGTTACCCGCAAAGCCCCAAATCTTACCCGTTTATGCGTATTGGCCTTTATGCTTTTTTCGGCGTTCTCTCTTTCTTTTTTCTAACCAGTTGCCAGCGTACCAGCGAGAAAGCCACGGCCGACTCGCTGCAGATTGCTGTGTCGTGGGAATTACTCACCAACTTCACCGATAAGCCGAATGGGTTTAAAGCCCAGTTTACGCTCAAAAACAATAGTAACGAAACGCTGACCGATGCCAACTGGGCACTGTTTTTCAATATGTCGCCCCGGCCAATTCTACCGTCTGCAACATCCCAGCCAGCCATGGTTCAGCACATCAATGGCGACTGGTATAAGCTGACGCCCAACAAAGGTTTCCAGCTTCCGGCAGGTCAGACGACTACAATTGATTACGAAGGAACCGAGGCCGTGAACAAGGTTACCGATGCGCCTATGGGACTGTATATTGTTTACTACGACAAGGCTGGCAAAGAAGAAAATATTGTTCAGATTGCCGACTATACCGTCCGGCCGTTTACAAAAAAGGAACAGCTGTTACGGGGCAAATCCGATTTGATGCCACTACCAACCCCCGAAAACACGTATCAGGACAACTTGGCCGTTTCGCTGGTTCCATCCGATCAACTTCTGAAAATTATCCCCTCTCCTGCCAAGATTACTACGGGCAAAGGAACCCTGACATTGAACTCATCGCTGGCAATCTATGCCGACAAGGCGCTCGAAAGCGAAGCCCGTTTTCTGACTCAGAAGCTCAAATCCCTGACTGGCAAAGATTTTTCAATTACCAATGGCGCTTCGACGACGAAGGGTATTTCGCTGAAAATAGGCAATGTAAACACGAATAGCGTAACAAAAGAAGCGTATCAGCTACGTATCGATGACAAGGGAATTAGTATTATCGGGAGCGATTTGGCTGGTGTGTTTTACGGCATACAAAGTCTGCTGGCCTTGATTCCGGTTCAATCCTATCTGAATCCCTCAGCTGATATTTCGCTTAATTACACGCAGATTGACGATGCGCCCCGCTTCCCGTTCCGCAGTATGCATTTTGATGTGAGCCGAAACTTCCAGACGAAGGAAACGATCCTACGAATTCTGGATCTGCTGGCGTTTTACAAAATCAATCATTTTCTATTCTATACGACCGAAGATGAAGGCTGGCGGCTCGAAATCGACGGTCTGCCCGAGTTGACAAAGGTTGGCGCTCAACGGGAACACACCTCGGGAAAGAATACGCCTGTGATGCACCCGGCGTATGGATCAGGCCCAAAGGCGTATGACGAAGGCAAATACGGCAGCGGATTTTACACAAAAGCGGATTTCATCGAGATTCTGAAATATGCGAAGGAACGTCACATCAAAGTAATTCCCGAACTGAATTTTCCGGGTCACGCCCGGGCCGCCATTAAAGCCATGGAAGCGCGTTACCAGCGGCTGATGAACGAAGGGAAAGAGCAGGAAGCCAACGAATACCAGCTGATCGATCCCAACGATAAATCGGTTTATGAATCGGCGCAAGGCTATACCGATAACGTAGTGAGTGTGGGTCGCGAATCAACGTATCATTTCTACGAAAAGGTCGTGGACGAGATCACGAAAATGTATAAAGAAGCGGGCGTGCCGATGGACGTCATGCACGCGGGTGGTGACGAAGTACCGGAAGGTGTCTGGACAAAATCGCCGGAAGCGGCAAAGCTGATTGCCCAGAATCCGACGATTAAAGACCCGAAAAATTTACAGACCTATTTTTTCCGGAAACTTCTGCCACGGCTGGCAAAGCGAAAACTGGAAGTACACGGCTGGGAAGAAGTAGCCCTGAACAAAACAGCCGACGGCAAATACCTGCCGAATCCCGAGTTTGTGGGCCGTAACGTCGTGCCGTATGTCTGGAATAATCTGTTCGATCTTGATCTGGGCAACCGGTTGGCTAATGCGGGGTATCCGGTGGTGTTGTGTAACGTATCGAATTTCTACTTCGACATGGCCTATACCAATGATCCCCTGGAGCCGGGTCTGTACTGGGCGGGCTACGTCGATACGTGGCATAACTGGGCGTTTGCGCCGTTCGATATGTTCAAAACGACATTCAAAACGGCCATGGGCAAACCGCTGAATTTCTCGGGACTGGAAAAGATGAAGCCCGAAGCCCGCAAAAACATTCGGGGTATTGAATCGCAACTCTGGAGCGAAACCGTGAAAGGTCGCGACATGGCCGAATACGACATTCTACCGAAACTGCTGGGCTTTGCCGAAAGTGCCTGGGCAGCCGAGCGTCCGTGGGAGACCATCGAAAGTAAATCAGTACGTGAAAAATCGATGCGTCAGGGCTGGAACATATTTGCCAATACATTAGCGCAGAAGGAGTTGCCCCGGCTGGCCAAACTAAACGGCGGCTATAACTACCGGATACCCTGTCCGGGTGCAGTAGTCAGAAACGATACCCTAAAAGCTAACGTAGCGTTACCGGGTTTAGTGATCCGTTATACGACCAATGGTTCCGAACCGACGGCCCAATCGACGCACTATCAAAAACCCGTTAGGGTAACGGGAATGGTAAAATTGAAGAGTTTCGATGCATCGGGTCGGTCGAGTCGATCAATTACCATTGCCCCTTAATGATTTAAGATGAGCGTTCGCCACTTCCAATGCTTTTGCGACTAAGTCTATAACACATTAAAAAAAGACAATCAGTTGTGAATCGAGACGTATCGCTAACAATGGTAAAGCCGGAAAAGACATACAGGCTTTGGACATTTCAGTCTGTCCAATCAATACATGAGCTAAAAAGCAAAGGAATACTTCAGGCAAATTGGGACAGGTATTTAGAAACAGGTTATTTCATCCGAGCTTACCGATGGATGGTAAAACAAATGGCGAACAATACTATAGATTGTAATCAATATTCACCTATATGGGCCTGGCACTCGTGTACTAAATATGAACAGGTACCAACGTTAGTCGATGCCAGATGTTTACTGAGCGATAGGGACCTGGAAGAAGGCATACAGACAATAGAATTTGAGTGCCCAGCGTCATTGGCGCTATTATCGGATTATGGTATGTGGAATGTTATGTTGTCTGATATTTTCTATCCCAGAGAAGAAGATAAGATTGACAGTGAAATGGTCGCTAAGCTATTTGCAACCGGGAAGAAGCACTTCAGACGCTATGATTCCATTCAGGCAACATTACCCTACTTAAAATTAGAGTGGGTAAAGGAAATTCGGGAGCTGAATTTGAAACCAAATGACTTTAGTTACAATGAAAAAGAAAGAGTATAACGATGTTCGATGTAGTAGAAACTATTCATACAAACGGCTTTTACCATGACAATCGGGGTTGATTTAGGAGGTACAAATGTGCGGGTTGGCCTGGTGGAGCATGACATCATTACCCATCAGATCAACCGAGCCTTACAACAAAAAGAATCACTTCCCGCTACGTTATCGCAACTGATTGCGTTAATCAAACCCCTAACCAATTACGCCGTTAGTGGCATTGGTATCGGCGTACCGTCGGTGGTCGATATCGAAGGGGGCATTGTTTATAACGTAGCGAATATTTCGTCCTGGGAGGAAGTTGCCTTGCGGGATATTCTGGAAAATGAATTTAACCTGCCCGTTTTTATCAATAACGATGTTAATTGTTTTGCTCTCGGCGAACACCGGTTTGGCATGGCGAAAGGCTACAGCTCAGTCGTTGGCATGGCTATCGGCACGGGCCTTGGTTCCGGCGTCATTATCGACAATCAACTATACGTAGGCAGCAATTGCGGAGCCGGGGAAATTGGCTTATTGCCTTACCTCGACAAGAACATTGAATCCTATGCCTCCACGCATTTTTTCGAAGCTATTCATGGAACGACCGCTCTGGATACGCACCAGGCAGCTCGTTTGGGGGGTAAGCAGGCGCTGGCTCTCTGGTCTGAATTTGGTAAACATTTTGGCAATGCGGTTAAAGCTGTACTATACACGTATGATCCCGAGGTGATTGTGCTGGGTGGGTCCATTGCCAAAGCCTATCCGTTTTTCAAAGCTTCGATGCTGGAAAGTATGGCTGATTTTGCCTATCCCGTTACGTTACGTCGCTTGAAGATTTTCCAATCACAAAACGAGAACATTGCGTTGCTGGGTGCGGCTGCGCTGGTACGGCAGTTGGTGTAAGTTTAAGGTCGGTAACGCGGTACAGAACGTCATTAAGCAAGTTCTTTTGATTGTACAAGCAGATACAATAGGCCGACCGTATGACTCCCACCGGAACCATACGGTCGGCCGCTATTATCATACCAAGAAAGCAATGGGATTTCAGACCTTTGACAAAGTTTAGAACTTTGTCAAAGATGGACAATAAAACAAACCATCTATGAAACGTAATGTACTGATTGTCGGGCTTATCATGCTCATTTTCTTCGTCATTTCGTTCTTGACCAACATTCTGGGGCCAATCATTCCCGATCTGGTCGACAGTTTCAGGTTAAGTATTGGACTGGCGGGCTTTCTCCCATTTGCTTTTTTTGTGGCCTACAGCGCTTCCATACCCTCGGGGCTTCTGGTCGAAAAATACCGGGAAAAACTGGTGCTCATCAGCGCCTTCGTGCTGGCCTTTCTGGGTTCGCTACTCTTCGCTTTACTGCCCACGTTTTCTGTCGCACTCGTATCCTTATTTTCAATTGGCGTAGGCATGGCCATGTTGCAGGTAGCCATCAATCCATTGTTACGAGTGGCGGGTGGTGAAGAACATTTTGCGTTCAATTCGGTACTGGCTCAGCTGTTTTCGGGGGCAGCTTCCTTTTTTAGCCCGCTATTGTACAGCCACTTTGTTCAGACTGTCCACACAAACGATACGTCTTTTCTAATTGATCTGCTCAACCAGGTGGTACCGCTCCATTTTGAATGGGTTTCTCTGTACTGGGTCTTTGCCTTGACAACACTCCTGATGATCGTTGTCGTTGCCGTAATCAGATTCCCGGTTGTTACCTTCAAAGAAGAGGAAAAGATAGAAGTTGGCAGTGCGTTTACGGACTTACTACGGAACAAAACTGTTTTGCTCTTCTTCGCCGGAATTTTCGCGTATGTCGGTACGGAGCAGGGAATTGCAAACTGGATGTCTAAATTTCTGCAACTATACCACGGCGTTGATCCAGCTACGACCGGCGCGACCGTAGTGGCTTATTTCTGGGGATTGATGACCATCGGGTGCGTACTCGGATTAGTACTCCTGAAAATCGCCGATAGTCGCCGGGTGTTGATGCTGTTTACTATCGGAGCCATTAGTTGTCTGCTGCTGGGTCTGTTCGGGCCGAAAGCATGGGCGCTGTATGCGCTACCGGGAACGGGTTTCTTTGCGTCGGTGATGTGGTCGATTATTTTTTCGCTGGGGCTCAATTCAGTACCGCAGCATCATGGCACCTTTTCCGGTATTTTGTGTACGGGCATTGTCGGTGGTGCGTTGGTGCCGCTTGTCATTGGCGGCATCGCTGAACTCGTCGGACTACGTCTGGCAATGCTGGTCATGCTCATTACGTTAGGCTATATTTTCAGTATCGGTCTCTGGGCAAAACCATTGGTCAATAATGCAACGATTAAGCGGAAGAGCACAAAAGCCCAGCCTGTCTTGTAACTAGAACCGCACCGGCGGACCGGCAGATCTATGCACAAAATCATCCTGCTTATCGACTTTGCGGAAGACTACAGCCGGAGTCTGTTGAAAGGCATCACTAAATATGCCCGCGAGCACGGCCCCTGGGTGTTTTGCCAGATGCCGCTTTTTCACCGCGAAACGCTGGGTGTTGATGGTATTTTGAACTGGGCCCGCGATTGGGAAGCCGATGGGATTATCGGGCAGTTGTATAACGATAGTAGTGTCGAGAAAATCGTTCGGGCGGGGATTCCGGTCATTGCACAGGACTTTAAAGAACGGTTCACGGAGATTCCGAACATTACGGGTGCCCACGTAGCAACCGGGGCGATGGCGGCCGATTACTTTCTAAAAAAAGGGTTTCGGCAATTCGCATTTTATGGCTTTAAACACATCGTCTGGTCACGGGAGCGAGCCGAAGGATTTGACGAGCGCGTTTCACGATCGGGCTATACCGTGCATTATTTTGAACATGAAGAATACAGTTCGAGCGATCTGTGGTATTACAAACCCAGTTCGCTGAGCAAGTGGCTGTCGTCGTTGCCCAAACCCATTGCCATTCTGACCTGCGACGATCGGATGGGCCAGCATATCACGGAGGCCTGTCGGCATTCGGGCATTCGCATTCCGGAGGAAGTGGCTGTGTTGGGCGTCGATAACGACGAAATGCTCTGCGAACTGTCGGACCCACCGCTGTCCAGTATCATGCAGGACGCCGAAAAAGGAGGCTACGATGCGGCTCAATTACTAGATCATCTGATTCGTAAGGACATCGATACGTTCTATGACATAATCGTCGAGCCAATGCAGGTCATCACCCGCCAGTCGACCGATATCTATGCCACGCACGACGAATACATTGCCTCCTCGTTGAAATACATTCACCAGAACATCGACAAGAATCTTCAGGTCGATGAGGTTGTCAGGCAGGTTCCCTTATCGAGACGATCACTGGAAATGCGGTTTCAACAGGTCATTGGTTACCCGATCTACAAATACATCCAGAACCTGCGGATGGAAAAATTCTCGAAAAAATTACTGGAAACGGATCTGACTGTTTTTGAAATCGCGATGGATCTGGGTCTCAGCGATACTAAAAATATCGCCCGCCAGTTCAAGCAGATCAAGGGGTGCACTC
The DNA here is from genome assembly GCF_014699035.1 of Spirosoma validum. Classification (GTDB taxonomy): domain Bacteria; phylum Bacteroidota; class Bacteroidia; order Cytophagales; family Spirosomataceae; genus Spirosoma; species Spirosoma validum. The sequence goes on along the minus strand of NZ_JACXAA010000009.1, from coordinate 23,039 downwards.
CTCTGGAATATCGACACCGGTACTTGGCGGGGAAATGATCGTCGTGAGGTCGGGTTCTTAAACCCGACGTATTTGCGAACCTGAAAAGTCGGGTTTAAGAACCCGACTCCACAACATTCAACATTGCTCTCCTAATCTTGCGGATCGCTTCGGCAAACGATTCCATGTCATTACGTGTGCCGAGCATGGCTTGCTGAAAAATCCAGACAGCTTCGTCGGCACAGGCGCGTTCGGCTTCAGGGCAGTTTACTTGCGTGTAAGCTACAGAATCGGGAATAGCGTAACATTGCCAGTTTTTTTGCTGAAAAAGGGGTTGCTTATAAAGCGGATGCGGATAACCCGCCGAACACGGAACGCCTTCCGCTGCCAGCATAGACACGAATTCTTTCTTCGGAATATACCCAAATTTGGTTTTATCGTACTTGACAATATAAAGGTGATAACAATGACGTAGCGCTACGTCTCCCCTACTTAACGACGTAACGCCTTCTATATCAGCAAGCAACTGATCGAGGTAAAGACCGTTTTCGTTACGTATCCGCGTTTGCTCGTCGAGTCGTTTCAGTTGTTCGGAGAGTAAGACGGCTTGCAATTGCGTAACCCGGTAATTACAGCCGGGATTGAAATGGTCGTACCATTGGCCATCCGGCAATCGGCCCACGTTCCGTAGCGAATTCATCATCTGATAAAGAGATTCATTGTTGGTAACCACAATTCCACCTTCGCCACTCGTCAGGTTTTTGGACGATTGAAAACTGAAACTTCCCGCATCGCCAATGGAACCCAGCTTTTTGCCTTTATACTCAGCACCATGTGCGTGAGCCGCATCTTCAATGACGCGCATATTATGTTTTTGGGCAATGGCTAAAATCGCGTTCATGTCACAAGATAATCCGGCAAAATGAACCGGAATGATAGCGCGGGTTCGTTCCGTAATGGCCGCTTCAATTTTCTGAGGGTCGATGTTATACGTATCCGGATCAATATCCACAAAGACGGGGACGCAATTCACTTCCAGCACGACCGAGGCCGTAGCAATGAATGTATACGGTGGTACAATCACTTCATCTCCCGGACGTACTCCACAGGCAATCAACGCTAAACGTAGTGAAACTGAACCATTGACGCAGCTAACGGCGTATTTGCTACCGCAATAGTCGGCAAACTGTTGCTCAAAAGTCGCAACCGCATCCCCACAATCGGGATTTCCCCACTGGCCGCTCCGCACTACGTCGGCGACAGCCTGTACGTCCTGATCGTCAAAAATCGGCCAGGGAAAGGTTCGTTTAACCGTCGGGTCGCCACCGTGTATAGCTAATTGATCAACCGATATTGCTTTGTTCATTACGTTCAGAAATGCAGAGTGTCTTTTTCTAATACGAAGTCCAGATGAATTCGGGCTACTGAAATTTGCCTATTTTTAATCCGACGAGTCTTGCTTTGCAGTTATCGTTACGTTGGCCCCATCTTTTTAAAAAGACTTTTGAAGATATAAACTTTATATCTGTCCATAAGCTACTTCTGTTTTTCGCTTTCGTTGGCTTACTAAGCTGTCAGCCCGACGAACGGCTTACGGGTGTATCAGCCGGAGCTTCGGGATGGTATCTGGTTACGGCATACGTCGTATCGGGTGATACACTCTTCTCCTTAGTGTCAGGCTCTACAGATTTTAAGCCTGGAATCAACAAGATTGGTGTTGACAACTTCACTACAGCGATTGAGGCTATAGAGTCGGACCAATCAGTCATCAAAACCTCTTACCGGCGAAATGGTCGACAATCTACTTTCAGCAAGGAGGTTTTTGTCAAATTAACCAACTATGATTACCAATTTTCGCTAAAGACCTCTCCTCCTACTATCTATGAAGGCCGGGTAGGGCAATTCACAGGGTTCTTCTCCGAACGGACAGTAGGTGGAGGAGTATTGATACCACTTGCTGATTCCTCAACCAGTCCCAATCAGTCATCTTCACAGGATGTTGTTATCATAGCCCAGTCTGCGAATTGACTATTTCCAAGAATAGCCAGGTTACGGTTTCGAGTTTTAACCGATCAGATTTACGAATCCGACAGCACAAAAGCCGGGAAAATAAACGTACTTTACCGGTTATTATGGGAAATGTCAGTCCATACATACGGCGGGAATCATCATGGCTAAGTAGCTTATTGGCCATCTGGCTGCTGGTGTCTCTTCAGGGTCGGACCACCGTAATAAAATCCGTAGCTGAGCGCCAAACGTTTCTTTACTCTACGTCGTTCTTTCAGGAAACGGATGAGATGGATTCGTTACCGACGGATTCTGTCCATACCCACGCGGCTCTGGTCTATCCTTCTCCGGGATTTGTCTTCACGACTTCCACAGGTTTTCTCCCATTTAGTCGCTACGCTCTTCCCAAAATCTGGCGTCTGTACACCACTACGTCTGTACAGCAATCTCATTTCATTTTTGAGATCCTTCACCTGATCTTCGAGCATCAGATTGCCATCAACGCCCCCTGACGGTACGTTTTGACTGTAAACGATCTCCACTGAAACGTCTCTGGGCCAGATGTATCTGTTAATCCGCTCCATTTCGTTGTTCTGCTGAGCCAGCCTATTAACCATTGTTAGCCGGAGCAATCAGTCTGATCTGGCAAAACAATTTCTGTATTTAACTTCTTTCCGTATGTGGTCTACAATAGCCCGCGCTATTCTTTCTTATCGACTTTTCTGGTTAGGATTCTTAGTCCTGCTAACCGGTGTAATGGCCTATTTCGGCACCAAAATTCAGTTATCCTACACGGTTGCCCGCGTGTTGCCCGCATCGGATTCGACGCAAATTCAATACGATCGGTTTAGAACGCAATTTGGTGCCGATGGTACGCTGATGGTGATCGGCTGGCAAAATGATCGCTGGTTCGACCTACCCGTTTATCAGGATTGGTACGACATGACTGAGCAGGTCGGTAAAGTGGCTGGTGTGAAACAGGTACTATCGACTACCCGCCTTTTTACCCTCGAACGGCAGGATGCATCCTGGTCAATCAAGCCACTGATCACGAAGCGTCCGACCACCCAGGCCGAAGTCGATAGTCTGAAGCAAAAGGTGCTGTCATTGCCGTTCTATGAAGGATTGCTCTTCAATCCTGCGTCAAGATCGACACTTATGGCCATTTCCTTCGATGAGAAGAAGCTCAATTCGAAAGAACGGCAACTCTGGGTCAATAAAATCCGAAGTTACGGGCAGCAATTCGCGCAGAAAAACGGGATCGAACTCCATTATTCAGGCATGCCGTCGATCCGGACGGAGGTCATGAGAAAGGTGTCGGGCGAAATGAAGTTATTCATGGGTCTGGCTGCTGCGGCCACGGCCTTAATCGTATCGCTTCTGTTCCGCTCCGGCCGAATCGTCTGGATTTCAATGCTGGTGGTTGCCATGGGCGTAGCGTGCGCACTCGGAACGCTTTCCCTTTTCGGTTATGAAATCACGTTGCTGACGGGCCTGATTCCGCCGTTGCTGATCGTCATTGGCGTACCTAACTGCGTCTTTCTGGTCAACAAATACCACGAAGAACTGGCCAGTCATGGCAACAAACAACAGGCACTTGAGACGACTATCGAGCAGATCGGCGTATCGGCGGGACTGGCGAACATAACGACAGCCATTGGTTTCGGCGTTTTTTATTTCACCAACAGCCGGTTACTGGTCGAATTCGGTGTCGTTGCGGCAATCAGCGTCATGCTCGTTTATGTGATCTGCCTGTTGATGGTACCGATTCTGTTGAGCTACTTACCCGTTCCCAAAGCGGCTCGTCTGCAAACGCTTCAGGGGGGTAAATGGCGTGGTCTGCTCAATCGGGTCGATTATCTGGTACACAACCGTCGGGGTTTGATTTATGGAACCGTTGCCGTCATTACGGTGATCAGCTCAATTGGTTTATTTCTGATTCGGGTTGAAGGGTACGTAGTAGACGATTTGCCGAAAAACGACCCGGTCTACACAGATCTGAAGTTTATCGAAAAGGAGTTCAAAGGCGCGCTTCCTCTGGAAGTAATGATCGATACAGGACAACCGAATGGCGTATTTTCAGAGGCTGGTCGGGCCCTTTACAAAGTGCGGGCGATGGAACGGATTATGGCGCAGTATCCGGAGTTTTCAAAACCCAGTTCACTGGTCGATGCGATACGTTTTGCGTACCAGATGTACCGGGGTGGTGATCCGAAATACTACGTCCTGCCGCCCGCCATGGAGCTAAAGAAACTGGCGGGCGATGCGCCCTTGGGTGGCAGTAAAACCCCGATGGTTAACTCGTTTCTGGATTCGAACCGGCAGGTTACGCGGGTGAGCTACCAGATGGCTGATATTGGTTCCATTAAGTTGCAGACAGTGATGGGGAAGCTACGGCCCAGGCTGGATTCATTGTTCGCAGGTACGCCCTACAAAGTGAGCTTGACAGGACATAGTCTGGTCTTCCTGCAAAGCAATGATTATCTGCTGGGTAATTTGTACGAAAGCCTGTTGATTGCCATTCTCCTGATTGCGCTGGTGGGCATGATCCTGTTCCGGTCAATTCCGATCATTCTGCTGTCCAAGCTGCCCTGTCTGATTCCACTGGTGGTAACAGCGGGGATCATGGGGTTTACCGGCATTGCCTTCAAGCCGTCAACGATCCTGATTTTCAGCATTGCATTCGGTTTATCATCTGACGGTACGGTGTATTTCCTGACCAGCTATCGACGGCAACTTCAGCTTGGTGCTGAACCTCCTGTGGCCATAACGAAGGCCATCCACGAAACCGGAATCAGCCTGATCTATACGGCCTTGATTCTGGCCGGTGGATTCGTCGTTTTTGCGGCTTCGAGTTTTGGGGGTACGGCTGCGTTGGGTGTACTGGTTGCCACTACGGTTCTTATGGCGTGCCTTACCAATCTGGTTTTGTTACCTGCTCTTCTACTGACCTTAAAACGGTATCGCGTCTGACAATCAACCTGTAAGTTTCAGAGATTGTCCCGTCTGGTCAGGAATAATCAAGCGCTGTTTGTCGGTGCCTGATTTACTATTCTACTGCAAACAAAAAGACTGATTTTCGGATGTAGCCGTATCACCTGGCTCACATCCGAGAACGGATTAACTCCCTTTGTTATGATCTCTCAACTTACGCTTAATTCTCCGCAAACCAGGCTACACTGGTTAAAAGACCTGAGCTTCTTATGCGCAGGCGTCCTGTGCGCCGGCATGGGACTGAAAGGATTTCTATTACCCAATAATTTTCTGGATGGCGGTGCCATGGGCATTTCGCTGCTGCTGGAAATTACTACAGGCGTTGAATTGTCGATTCTGGTCATTTTGGTGAACATTCCCTTCATCTGGATGGGTTATCGCCAGATCTCCAAAGGTTTTGCCATCCGAACGATCGTGGCCATTGCTTTACTGGCTATCTGCCTGGTATTGGTGCCGTATCCGCTTGTCACACAGGACAAACTCCTGATTTCAGTGTTCGGCGGTTTCTTTCTGGGTGCCGGAATTGGACTGGCCATTCGGGGGGGCGGTGTGCTGGATGGTACGGAAGTGCTGGCCATCTGGCTAAGCCGTCGTTCTCCGCTGACGGTTGGTGACGTCATCATGCTCATCAACGTACTGGTTTTCGGCTCCGCAGCCCTATTGCTGAATGTGGAAACGGCGTTATATGCCATGCTGACGTATCTGGCCGCGTCTAAAACCGTCGACTTTCTGATTCACGGGATTGAGGAATACACGTCGATCATTATCGTATCCGATCATCACGAAGCGATCCGTCTGATGATTACGGAAGAAATGGGCCGGGGTGTTACGGTACTGAAAGGAGAAAAAGGATATGGCAAACGCGGTCATCGGAAACAGGATACGAACGTACTCTACACGGTTGTCACTCGTTTGGAATTAACCCGCCTAAAAGATCGAATTGACCGTATTGACAATCACGCGTTTATCATTAACCACGGTATCGATGATGCCAAAGGTGGTATGGTGAAAGGACGCCCCTTACACTAACTGGTCGTTCAGTTGTCATGGATGGTCATTTGGTTATCGGTTCTACAAACAATGAATGACCATCCATGACAAATAATGACTACTGACTATCGACACATACACTATGGAATCGTATAATCTGTGGCTGATCATTGTAGCGTTGGCGATACTGGCCGTGGCCTGGTTGCCGTCGTTGCTGAAAGATTACGCCGTTTCGTACCCAATTTTATTTGTTCTGGGCGGCTGGCTACTGTATCAATTACCGCTTTCGCTACCGGACCCGCTCCCTTTAGATCACCCTCAACTGACCACTCACCTGACGGAGCTTTGCGTGACAATTGCGTTGACGGGTACAGGCTTGAAAATAGATCGGCGGTTCAACTGGCGCGGCTGGCGGCTACCGATCCGACTGATCTGGCTGACGATGGTCGTAACGATCATTCTGTTTGCCTTGCTCGCCTGGGGTTTGGGGGACTGGAATGCCGCTACGGCTCTCCTTTTAGCAGCTAGTCTTGCCCCAACTGATCCGGTACTGGCGGGCGATGTGCAGGTTGGCGATCCTAATGAAGGTCAGGAAGACGTAGTACGTTTTGCGCTAACGGCCGAAGCGGGACTGAACGACGGCATGGCTTTTCCCTTTGTATATTTAGCGATTGCCATAGCCCATCCCACCATTCCCCTTAATGAATCACTGACGCACTGGGTTCTGTATGATCTGCTTTATCGGGTAGGTGTGGGCGTTCTGGCAGGCTGGCTGACAGGCCGGTTATTGTCGTACATGATTTTTGAACTACCTCAACGAATTAGCATTAAAACAACCGCTTACGGATTTGTAGCTCTGGCCATTACGTTAATCAGCTACGGAATCACTGAACTCATTCACGGCTACGGTTTTCTGGCTGTTTTTGTCGCAGCCATTACCGTACGGAATCGGGAACGCACACACGAATACCACACGTACATGCACGCCTTTTCGGATCAGATCGAGCGGCTGCTGGTTGCTTTATTACTGATCCTGTTTGGGGGTGCCATTGGAAGCGGCCTACTACATTCCCTAACTCTGGTTGATGCGATCCTGGGTTTGCTGCTGGTTTTTGCGATCCGCCCGTTAATTGGCTGGCTAACATTGGCAGGTACGGGCGTACATGGTCTGAAACGCTGGACCATTGCCAGCTTTGGTATTCGGGGAATTGGCTCGCTGTTCTATATTGCGTTTGCGTTACAGGAAGCTTCTTTCATGAATCCGGAACGAATCTGGTCGCTGACTGGCTGGACGGTACTTCTATCGGTATTTGTACATGGAATTTTATCTACCCCCGTTATGAATCGCATAGATCGCCGATTCCGCCGATCCACCCCAGCTCGTAGTCAATAACAATCGCAGGAAGTCGCCAGTTTGGAGTTGGTATCCGACCATAAAGAATTGTTATCTGAAAAATAACGTACCAATAATCGGTCATGCTTTACAACCGATCAGGCATCAGTTTCTTACTTCTCATAGTACGGTATACACATACCGAATAGTTAATTTTTTCTTTAAAGAATAAAGAAATATCGGATTTATTATTTATAATAATACTTTTAATTAATACTATTATCAATATAATTAAAGCATTCGTAAACTTATACAAAGAGCTTACCTTTACGAATGTAACTTGATGGTGTATGCGGGTATTTTATAGAGTACGTTTCTTATTTTTTTTTCTGGTTCTGACGTCAACAACGGGGGTATACAGCCAGGCTGACTCCTTTCAGCAACTGGAACAAAAAGTTTACCAACTCAATAATGCGTTAAAATACAATGAGTCGCAGGCGTTATTGCTGCCTGTTTTACAAAGCAAGACATTTAGTACGGACGACAAGTACCAGGCCGCGATTCTTCTTTCCTATACCTACAAGCGTGTGTTCGACTACCAATCGACACTAAAATTTCTGGAGACGGCCAGAACGTTCGCCAACGAATCTCCCAGAAAGGACCAGTACATTGCCTCGATTCGTTCTGAAGAGGCTTTCGTTTACTTTGATACGCATGAGTACAAAAAGGCCAGTCGCCTAATGGCACTCCTCGAGAAATCAGGATTCAAGCACATCAGTCTGGAAAACCAATCGAAGCTGGTTATGCAGCAGGGCTATCTGCTGTTCCTAAATAAGCAGTACAAACAGGCAGAAGCGACCTACAATAAAGCCATCAGCTGGATGCGGGCATCGGCGCCCTGTCATTTGCCCATGATCTTTGTCAAGAAAATGCAGCTCTACAACGCCATGAACCGGCTCGATCTGCTGACGGATGCATTAAAAAAGTCAACGACGTATGCTGATTCATGTCATATCATCAAATACGATCTGTATGCCTACGAAGAACTGTTGCACATTTACGAAGGCCGAAATGACCTTACTCAGATTGCGCTGATTAAAAAAAAACTAGATACGTTAAACGAGATCTATGCCCGGGAAGAGAGGATTGCCTCGTTGCATAACCAAAAAGAAACGATTCTATTAGCGGGCAAAGATCGTGAGTTGCATGACGAACAGGCCAGTAAAAGTTACCTTACCGTCGTTCTGGTTGCCGTCTTCCTAATTGCCCTTACATTACTGGGCTGGTTATTGGCTTACCGTCGGCAGCAGCGCCGGATGGAAGCTGAATCCCGCCGGATAAAATCCGAACTGGAAGCCTATCTGGCGCAAACCAAAACAACGTTGTCCGGTCGGACCACGCTGGAAAAGGAATATTCTGCTGAGCTTTCCGAACGACAGCGGGAAGTCCTGGAATGTATGGCAGCGGGGATGTCAAATAAACTGATAGCGGACAAATTATTTATCTCAGAAAATACGGTGAAGTACCACATCAAAAATATCTATCTGCTGCTGGAAGTGAAAGATCGCAAGGAATTCCTCGTGAACGTTAAAAAATAGCCTCCACTACGTTTAAAAGCAGACTACCCAAACGGGTAGTCTGCTTTTTTATACTTAAAACTACCCATTTGGGTGGCTTTGCTGACCAATTGACCATATACATTTGACAAACAAAAGAGCACCGTTCCATCGCCGGAATCTGTAATAAGTCATCTGTTTTCTATTCATTCTATGCATTCGGATAATCATGGCAGCCATAGGACTGGTTACGGCTCCACTGTTCCTGAATTTAATCACTTGACATTTACCAATTTACTTGCCCAGTATAAACGAGCCGTTTATACAAGGTATCTATTTATACCGTCGTCAGAAAGCTGGGATATATGTACTCTACTACGTCCATCCATCAGCGATACGTCGACGTGCCAGGGTCCTGGTAACAGAAGGCTCTGAATACTGCGTAGCCATTGCCGGATCAGGTTCCAACGCCTGTTCAACCCTATCTATAATCCTCTTACACTTTTTCTTTTTATTCTCATGAGTTACTCGCGTTACTTTCCAGTTGCACTGGCGTGTCTGTTATTCGTCGCCTGTTCTGGATCTGAATCGGATTCTGACAACATTACCCCATCTCCGAGCCCTGCGCCTACCCCGACTCCCACGCCTACCCCAACGCCTGAACCTGACCTGACCAGCGGGCTTGCGGGTACATACAAACTGAGCCTGATTACACCGCTGGGTCAAGTCCCAGAAATCACCGGGGCAGGATCAATGACGCTCACAGCCCTTAGTAAGACAACGGCCCGGGTTGATAAGATTCGCAGTTTCACGCTTGTTTCGACCGGCGAGAAAGAGGAGCGATTGAGTAGAGATACGTGTGTTTTCAGCGACGCGGGTAATGGCTATCTGATTCGATCGGTAAAGGACACAAGCAAATCGAGCAGTTGGGGCGTTTACCTTATTGTGGATAAGAAAATAAGACAAACTGAAAGTATGAAAGTGATTGAAGCCATGAAAGAATTTGAAAGCAAAAAAGGCAAAACCCACTGGATCGATTACACGAAATAGAATTGCCCTTAGCCCTTCTTCGAAACCATTCCCCCCTCGCTATATCTGCCTGTTCTTCAATGGTTTACCCTTATTTTATGCGATACGTATTGTCTTCTCTGATCGTTCTTTCCTCGCTTGTGGTCTTGTCGTGTTCCCAATCTGAATCAGGACCCGCGCCCGAACCAAACGTCACCAGCAAACTCGTCGGGACGTACACCCTGACCAAAATGACGAATAAAGACACCGGAGAGGCTGTCAATGGTACAGGATCGGTTACCCTAACCGCCGTTGACAACACGATGGCATCTCTTTCCGTAGCGACTCAGGTAATAACGTCGAAGGGAAGCTATAACGATAAAATTACCTTTCAGAGCAAGGTTGTGCAGGTCGGTAGCGACTATCAACTGAAAGACGGCAGCAGCACAGATAGCCCAACCATAGGCAGTGTTAGCGGTAATACGATCACGCTCACGACAAAGCATCTTGCCAGTGATCAGAATTTGATCCGTGAATTCACCAAATAGCAGCCTGTGGCGTTTAGGCGCGTCTATGGCGTATTCTCAGATGACAGTCCTGCTCTATGGGAGCATCACGACGAATCAATAATCAATGACCCAATCCTCTACTTCTGGTAACGATTCCTCCGGCAGTCAGGCCATGCGAACATCGCGCAGGAATTTCCTGCGAACTGGTGCCGCACTGACTCTTGGCTTAAGTTTTCCGTCGCTTCAATGGTTATCCAGCTGCACCAACCTACAGGATCACGTAGCACCTGTCTGGTCTCAGCTAGCCGCACGTCTTCAGGGAAGTTTACTCCTGCCGGGTGCTGGTACGTTTAGCGAACGAGCCGCTCCCTGGGCGTTACAATATGCGACAACGCTACCGCAGGGCATTGCGCAATGTCGTAGTGAAGCCGATGTGCAAACGTGTATTCAATGGGCACAGGAACATAAAATTCCATTGGTTGCACGGAGTGGTGGACACTCATACGGGGGCTACTCGACAACAACCGGGCTCATGATCGACGTATCAGCCATGACTGCCTTTTCGCTCGACCCATCGACCGGACTGCTGACGGTAGGCGGAGGGGCGCGCAATAAGCACATCTTCGAGGGTTGTAAGGATCTGGGACGTGCCATTACGCACGGCCGATGTCTGGAAGTAGGAGTAGCCGGGCTCGTGCTGGGGGGTGGCATAGGCTTCGACATGCGCTCGCACGGATACACCTGCGACTGGCTTCGGGAAACACGCATCGTTCTCGCGGATGGACGCATCTTAACCTGCAATGAAAACGAGAATGCCGATTTGTTTTGGGCCTGTCGGGGTGCTGGCGGAGGGAACTTTGGTATCCACACCTCGTTTACGTTCGAGACGTTTCCCGTTGGGCGGATTACTGTATTCGACATAAAGTGGACTGAGCGGATTGCGGAAACATTTGCCGCGATCCAATTATTGACACAGTCTGCTCCTGATTCGCTCGGGATAAAAGTAAGTATCGTTGCGGAGAAAAAACTCGGAGATACGGTGCTTACCTTGTCAATTCTCGGTCAGCTTGCTGGATCAGTCGCTGAATTAGTTGCCCTGCTGACGCCGATTTTCACTGTTCAACAGCCCACCGAGACAACGATACGTGAAGAAAAGTACTGGGACGGTCAAGGAATAATATCCGATGAAGGCAAACCCGAATATTCACACGAACGCTCCCGATTTGTGAAAGGTCAACTACCGAACGACGCCATTCAATTTATTCTTTCAAGTCTAAGAGCCTGGCCCGGAACCAGCCGGGCGGCAACCTGGAAATATTTTCTGCTGGGTGGCAAGATCGACGCGAAGACATCGACCGACATGGCTTTTGTTCACCGGGGTTATTCCATGCTCTCCAGTATTGAACTGGAATGGAACCCATCTGATGGCAGCGCTGTAATTGCCCAGAATGAACAATGGCTTGCTCAGTTCCACGACCAGATGGAGCAGTATACAACGCCTTATTGTTATCAAAACTTCATTGACCCAAGTCAGCGCGGGTATCTTCAGGCGTATTATGGCAAAAACTTACCGCAGCTTCAGGCCATAAAACGGAAGTATGACCCAACGAATCTGTTCCGATATCCACAGTCGATTCCAGTGTAAATACCGGTTGAATTGACTTCGTTAATCATTTAAAAAGTCCACTCCGAAAAGCGGCCAGGTAGTATTTATTGTTTATCTTGCCTATACAGAACCTGCGGGTGAAAGATCCAGCGATGCTCCGGGTCCTGATTTATTTTAGTACTGTCCAAAACGGCACATAATTACCTGATTGACTGACGTTTATGCTTCCGGAAAGATTGTTTAAATTCGCAAAAAAACGTTCTTTAATCCACTGTTTTCACAAAAAAGGAGAACAGCTAATCTACCAACAACCTACTCACAGTCAAACATTTACGCGCCCCGACGACTACGTAACGGACTTCCACGAAAAGATGGATTGAAACGTGATCGAGTCAATAAAGCCTGATGTTCGGCGCTGAGCGTTTCAAACTACGTAACGGACTTCCACGAAAAGATGGATTGAAACTTAGTGTATTCGGCTTGTTCGGATTCCCGGAACAGCTCTACGTAACGGACTTCCACGAAAAGATGGATTGAAACCATTCTCATTGCTAACAAAATAGCCCTGAATAGGTAGCTACGTAACGGACTTCCACGAAAAGATGGATTGAAACCATGCCGTCGAGCTCCCAACAGAACTCGATGGATTGAAACGTAGTACCGAGCGGGGGCTGATGCGAATCTTAAATTGTTTGTCCAGCAGAACCGATCAACACAAAGCGTTTAAAACAGCGACGGCAATGGTACGCTTTCAGGGGTATCACAAAAGATAGTACTTTGAGAAGCCAGCCTCTGGGAACTCGATCGGGATGAGCTTCGCCACAACGAGGGCATTTCCGGGAAAAAGAGAGTCTGCTGAGTGCATAGAGCACGCTAAGTGCAAGCACAGACAGCACAGGAAGTGCAATTAATTTCATAGCCGAACATAGGGAGGATGATCTAAGCTAACCTACAACCATCACGTTTCAAACCCTATGTTAAATAAATTGATTATTCGGAAACACCTTTCCCGCTGGCTATGACTAGCAGAAGCAGATTCCTTACGGATTTCTGACTAGGAATAAATTGAAAGATACTGTTTCGATTTATTCTTACAGTTGAACTTCCTCTTTCCCACTCACCTTACTGATATGGCATTCGTCGGCTTTTATGACGTATTCTTCATCGACAACCACTGCGTTATTAATCTCGCCAACAAATCTGAATCTATCCTGTGAATTGGCTAGTGCAGACTGATAGGAGTCGTCCAGAACAACATAACTGGTTGTGTTATCCCGGCGCGCATTCCCATAGTGAATTGTATCCGAGTTAGGAACACGAATCGTATAATAATCAGTTAGTGAATCGCCCAGGACGCTGATATTCACTGAACTGTAGATGGCGGTACGCACAGTTTCTTCCCGGCAAGCATCGAGACCAACCGACGCTGTCAGAGCCACGATAGTTACCACGTTAGGGATTTTCATAGGCTTATTCGTTGTTTGATTCACATGTATAATCCCTTCTCTAACAGTAGGGTTGGAACGGCCCCTATGTTTCATTAGCCCTGTATTTGTGATCGCTTTTAGTTCGACATTGCAATACGTCTTGTCTTTCGCTTATTTTCGCAGCCTATATTCTCGACACCCATACATTGAGTAACGTAACAAACGACGCGAATCTGGCGATTGGCATTGACCTGGGTGGTACCCGTATTAAAGGTGTCCTGCTTGATATGCGTACGGGTAAAATTCTTCATAAACGAATTACACCAACGAACGACGGAGAGAACAGCAACTGGAAATCTGTAGTAGCACAAACCGTACACTACCTGAAGACAACGACCGTCAGACCAATTCGAGGAGTGGGTCTGGCCGCACCGGGCCTGCCGACGACAGATAACTCAGCCATTGCGTGTATGCCGGGCCGTTTGCAGGGACTGGAAGGTTTCATTTGGACGGAATTCCTGGATGAACCCGTCCGGGTATTGAACGACGCTCATGCCGCTCTGATGGCCGAAGCCCAATTTGGCGCGGCAAAAACAGCCAGCAACGTAGCCATGCTCACGCTGGGTACGGGTGTAGGGGGCGGTCTGTTAGTTAATGGACAACTCTATCAGGGCTTTTTCCAGATGGCGGGTCATCTGGGTCATATCTCCGTAGATGCCGATAACGAACAGACTGACGTAACGGCCATGCCCGGTAGTCTGGAAGATGCCATTGGCAACGTAACCGTGAGCCGACGATCATATGGCCGCTACAAAACTACTTACGAACTCGTCGATGGTTACCGACAGAGCGAACCGCTTGCAACCCTGGTTTGGCTAACGTCAATTCGTCGACTGTCCGTCGCACTGGCATCCATTGCCAATGCCTTTTCGCCCGAGTTGATTGTGTTGGGTGGAGGGATTACGCAAGCCGATGACGCGTTATTCGGCCCGCTCCAGACCTTCATGGACGTAGTTGAATGGCGGCCAAGCGGCAAAAAAACGACCATCTGCAAAGCGCATTTTGAAGACTGGGCCGGGGCTATCGGTGCAGCCGCCTTCTGGAACGACTAATCCCTAAACCAACATGAGCTTAACGAGTCAATACCTTCAACGTACCCAAGCCATTTTATCAACCATCGAGCAGCAGGAAGCCGCTATTCAACAGGCCGCTCAATGGTTCAGCCAAACGATTCTAGCCGGGCGGATGGTGCACCTCTTCGGCAGTGGACACAGTCGCATTATGGTCGAGGAGATGTGGCCACGCTACGGTTCATTTCCGGGTTTTAATCCGATTGTCGAGTTATCGCTCTCGTTTCATAACCTAGTTGTAGGCGCCAACGGGCAGCGTCAGGCGATGTTTCTGGAAAACGTACCAGGGCTGGCCGCAAGAATTTTACGTAATTATGACTTATCGGAGCAGGACTCAGCCCTGATTATTTCTTCCAGTGGTAGCAACGTAGTGCCTATAGAAATGGCCGAAATCTGTCAGCAACATGGTCTGAAGGTCGTTGCGCTTATCACTACAAAACATGCCGAAAAGAGTACCAGCAAACGCCCGGATGGTAAAAAACTAAGCGACTTTGCCGATTTAGTATTGGATACGGGCGCTCCGGTTGGCGATGCCATGATCACCGTTCCGGGTCTGGATACGCCCGTAGCCCCAGGCTCAACTGTCGGGGGAGCCATTGTTGTCAACTGCATTAAAGCTGAAGTGGCCCGGCTGCTCACCGAAGCCGGGCAGCCACCCAACGTTTTGTCAGCTGCTAACGTAGTAGGCTCTGAGCGTGCTGTAACACTGTTTGAAAGCGCTTACGACGAACATGCACATCGGCTGGCTAAACTGTACGAGAAAGTGGGTATACCTTCCTCCGTTAGTGAATCCAAATAACTTTCTTTGCGGAGACGGGTAAATCTAAAAAAAAGGGACCAAATTCGTCATTTGGAAGAAAAACCAGTCTCACAAACTCAGCTCTGATGTGAGATTTTGATTTTGGTTAGTGAGATGACAATTTGAGCTTGCACGTAGCTCGAATTGGCGCAATCGGTGGAACCATCGCTTGAAACGGGCGATTAAAGAAACGGAATATTCGCTCAAGCCAAGTTGGGAAAGTCAAGAGTAAATGGCGTGGCAGCGTGGAGAGTTTACTTTGCCATTAGACTGCGGTGCCTATTAAGCTATTGACCGTCTCGCAATAAGCCCTGGCTCACTAATCGCTTCCACCAGCACGCCCCCATGGCGAACATCCTCGAGACCCTTCAGAGATGCTTCTCAGCAACGCCGGTTCATAGCAGCCCAATCAGCTCATGGACTGCTTTTTCCCTTTTCACCCCTATTCTCCAACGGGTTGAGCGAAATGTGCACCTTTTTGGGCGAAATCTGCACATCCGTCTACGGGCATTGGACTAAATTTGCCCAGGCATTGAGTACCCCGGAAGCTCCCTGGCCCGGTGGTTGTTCGGCCCGCTTTTTTCTATCTCCTGGCGCGCGATGCCCCGGCCACAATGTACGGGGCTATTTTTTTCTTACCAGCCAATGGACCACCTTATGAGACATTTTTTCTGTTCCTTTTCCCGGTTGAGACTGCTGCCTTTCAGCATGCTTTTGCTGCTGCTAATCAGCGCCAGCCTGCTGACCCAGGCCCAGAGCCTGACCATCACCAACCGGGCTCCCGCCCGTAACGCTCACTCGGCGCCCCGGACCACCGACGTAGCCCTGACTTTTGACCAGCCCATCAGCGCCAGCCCCGCCAGTCTGAGTGGCCTGCGGGTGTTCAGCGCCCAGCGGGGAGGCCTGCTGATCAACGGGCGGGGGGGCAGCACCAGCGTGAGCGGCAGCACGCTTCTGGTCAACCCAGCTACCGACTTCAAGCCCGGGGAGACGGTGTTCGTCACCAGCACGACGGCCATCCAGAGCACTACGGGTGGCAAGCTGAGCCGGGGGCAGGTCTTCCAGTTCACTACGGGGGTAGGCGGCAGTGGCCGGGGTAATTTCAGTACCCCTCCCCCGGCGACCAGCCCTGACCCCACGGTGGGAGATTCTCCCTTCAGTGTGGCGATGGGGGATGTAGATGGGGATGAGAATATAGATATGGTCACCGCTAATTTTGGTAACAATACGGTGAGTGTGCGGCTCAACAATGGGGCCGGTTATTTCACCGCCCCGGCCACAAACCCTGACCCCACCGTGGGGAATAAGCCCTCCGACGTAGCACTGGGGGATGTGGATGGGGATGGAGACCTGGACCTGGTCACCGCTAATTTCGATGACAATACGGTGAGTGTGCGGCTTAACAATGGGGCTGGCAACTTCACGCCCCATGCTACCAACCCTAACCCCGCCGTAGGGACTGTAGCCGGGTCTAATCCTAGTGACGTAGCCCTGGGGGATGTGGATGGAGATGGAGATCTGGACTTGATCACCATTGTTTTCAAAGCTGATCCCGCTAGTTTCAACGGCAATCGGGTGAGTGTACGGTTCAACAATGGGTCGGGCAACTTCGCAGCCGCCAACGCGGATTTTAGCTTTGAGGGGTATCCCCAGAGTGTGGCGCTGGGGGACGTGAACGGGGATGGGTATCTGGATCTGGTCATCGGCAGTATTACCAGTACGGGGGGAACAGTCAGTGTGCGGCTCAACAATGGGGCCGGCACCTTCACTGCCCCCGCTACGAACCCTGATTCGAACGTAGGTATTTTTCCCACCAGCATAGCCCTGGGCGATCTGGATGGCGACAGCGATCTGGACCTGGTCACCAATAATAAAAACAGTAATACGGTGAGTGTGCGGCTCAACAATGGGGTGGGCACATTCACCGCCCCCGCCATTAATCCTGAACCTGTCGTGGGAGATTCTCCCGGTAGTGTAGCGCTGGGCGATGTGGATGGGGATGGGGACCTGGACCTGCTGGTCGCTAATTCCTACAGTCCGGTGAGTGTGCGGCTCAACGATGGCACCGGCAACTTTACGCCCCCCGCCACCAACCCTGACCCTACCATAGGCGCTTACGCCATTAGTGTGGCCTTGGGAGATGTGGATGGGGATAGCGATCTGGACCTGCTGGTCGCTAGTTATATTAACAATACGGTGAGTGTGCGACTTAACCGGTCCCTGCTCTCCCCGTCCATTACCGGGCTTACGGCCAGCCCAAACCTTGTCTGTTTGGGCAGTCCCGTTACCCTCACGGCAAGCCTGGGTAACATAACTGATACCTACAGCTATACGCTGGCTACTGACAAGAGTGCCCCCACCAGCGGTACGGGAACAACTACGGCTTTTCGTCAGACTGTGACGGCCACCGGCACAGGTGTGCAGTCCTTCACGCTCACCGTAGAGAGCAACGGCCTGCGTACCTCGGCCACTACCAGTCTGTCGCTCAACGCCCTACCCAGCGCAACACTTGCCAGCAGTGGAGCGCTGGGCTGCGCCATTACCAGCGTGACGCTGACGGCCGGGGGCGGCACTACCGGGGAAGCGTTCACGTATGCCTTTTCCGGGCCCGGGCTCAGTTCGACGGGCCTTAGCAACCAGCAGACCGTATCGCAGGCAGGGAACTACTCGGTAATCGTCACCAATGCCAATGGCTGTACGGCCACCGCCAGCACCACCGTCGAGAGTCGTGCCGCTACGTTCACCGTTAACAATCCGGCGTCAATAAGCGGCACGTCGGGTCAATCCTTTAGCCAGTCCTTTGTCGGCTCGGGTGGCACTAGCCCCTACAGCTACAGTCTGGCCAGCGGCAGCCTTCCCCCGGGTCTGAGTTTGTCCACCATGGGTGTTCTGTCGGGTACGCCTATCCAGGCGGGCAGCTTCACCCTCACCGTCAAGGCGACTGATGCTGCGGGCTGTTCGGGGGTAAGTGCGCCCTATGTGCTGACGGTCGCCACCGCTAGTCCCATCCGCTATGTCCGGGCGGGGGCATCGGGCTCGGGCGACAGTTGGGCCGATGCCAGTGGGGATCTGCAAACCCAGATCAACCTGGTCGGGACTCAGCAGGTCTGGGTAGCCCAGGGCACCTACAGGCCCACCTCAACCACAGATCGCACCATCAGCTTTTCGATGAAGAACGGGGTGACCATCTATGGCGGCTTTGCGGCTAGTGGCAACCCCACTAGTCCCAGCGAACGTAGCCCCGCCAGCTTCACCACCGTGCTCAGTGGCGACATTGGCACTGTCGGCAACACCGCCGACAACAGTTATCATGTCGTCAACAACCCGGCGGGACTGACCAACTCGGCGATCCTCGATGGCTTCTTTATCACCGGTGGAAACGCCAATGGCAGCAGCTCGCCCGACGATGCGGGTGGGGGCATGATCAACAACGGCAATGGAACGGGCAACACCTGTAGCCCCCTGATTCGTACCTGTCTGTTTCTGAACAACAGGGCCGCCAATGGGGGCGGGGCGCTCTACAACGCCGGTTACACCAACGGCAACAGTAACCCCATCCTAATCAACTGCGGCTTCCAGAATAACAATGCCGCCGGTCAGGGCGGGGCCATCTACAACGATGGGAGTATTGGGGGTAACAGTAACCCCAGACTGACCAACTGTTCGTTTCAGGCCAACTCGGCGGGCTCCGGCGGAGCAATAAGCAGCGTCGGTTTTCAGGGCAGCAGCCGCCCCGTGCTGACCAACTGTGTGGTGTGGGGTAACGGCGGGGCGGGCACCTTCGCCAACGGGCCCGGGTCTTCGATCACCACCAGCTACAGCTTGTTCGAGTCGTCGGTGACGGGCTACAATGCCGGGACGGGCAACCTGACGACCACCACGTCGCCGTTTGTGAGCACCACCGATACGCGGCTTAACGGCTGTAGCCCGGCCCTCAACGCGGGCGATAACGCAGCCTACACCTCGGCAAACGGCGGAATGCCGCCCAGCCCCGCTGCCGACCTGGCCGGTAACGCCCGTGTCTTCCCCAGCGGGGGGCGTATCGATATGGGTGCCTACGAGGTCCAGACTGCCCCGGGGCTTACCGTCATCATCCCCAGCGTGAGCACCGCGCCGGTGGGCGTGGCCTTCAGTCAGGGCTTCACCGCTTCGGGGGGCACCAGCCCCTACAGCTACAGTCTGGCCAGGGGTGATCTGCCCGCCGGTCTGAATCTGGCCACCACGGGCGTGCTCTCGGGTACACCGACTCAGGTGGGTGGTTTCTCCCTCATCATCAGGGTTACGGATGCCGCTGGTTGTTCGGGGGTAAGTGCGCTCTACGACTACACCCTGACTGTATTTGATGCCGGCCCCATCCCGACCCTTACCGGCTTTGCGGCCAGTCCAGGAGTGGTCTGCGTCGGTAGTCCCGTTACGTTCACCGCGACGGTGGGCAACACCACGGGCTACTACAACTACACGCTCACCAACGGCCTCGGCACTTCACTGAGCGGTACGCCCTTTCAGTCTCTGGTCAGTGAGTCAGTCACCGCCAGCGGTACGGGCCCGCAAACCTTTACCCTGACGGTGCGTTCCAACAGGGGGCTGTCCACAACCAGCGTAACGACTCTGACGGTGAACCCCCTGACGGTGGCCAGCCTTGTCAGTAATGGGCCGCTGAGCTGTGCCCAGCCCAGCGTGACGCTGACGGCGGGTGGCGGCAGTTCATACACCTTTGTCAGTGGCAACGACGTACTCGGCACGCCGGGCGCGACCAATATGCTGGCGGTCAGCAGTCCAGGTACGTATTCGGTGACGGTAGCCTCGGCCAGTGGCTGTGTGAGCACCACTAGTACTACCGTCACCAGCAACATGGCCGTAGTGACAGTCAGTAACCCGGTCACCACCACGGTTACCAGCAACGCGTCCTTCAGTCAGGCCTTCACCGCGTCGGGTGGCACCAGCCCGTATAGCTACAGTCTAGCCAGCGGTATCCTGCCGACGGGGCTGAACCTAGCCAGCACGGGTACGCTGAGCGGCACACCGACTCAGTTGGGTAGCTTCACCTTCACCGTCAAGGCGACTGATGCCGCTGGTTGTTCGGGAGCGAGTGCGCCCTACATCCTGACGGTCAGTCAGCCCGCCCCCACCCGACCCGACCTCTCGCCCCTGCTCTACGCCCGCCCCACGACGGCCTACGGCACCACCGATATCACCTTGGTGGTGGATGTGATAGAGCTAAACGGCGTGTCCACCAGCGGCAGCCTGACGCTCAAGCTGACTAAAGACGCTAAAGTTACCCTGAGCTTGCCCCAGAGTGCAACCTCCGTCGGGGGGCAAGGGGTGAAAAACGACGGCTGGACGTTTAGCGATTCGGCCCCCAACTACTATGTGCTGACGACGAGTCAAGTGATCGGGGCTGGGGATAAACTCTCGGTTGGCCTGACAGGGGTATTGCGTCCAGGGGCCACCACGGGTGTCATCAACCTGAGTGTTATTGTGCTACCCAGCGGCATGACCGAAGCCCGCACCACCAACAACGCTGATGCCGACAAGATCGAGTATTTTCAGCAGTAAAGAGCGATGGTGTAGAGTCATTTACCAGGTTGGCATCATAGTCTAACGAGGTAAATGACCCTACATCGTCGCATAATGCATTCTCAAAATACGCTCTATTCCTGCGACGGCTTTCTCGTGAATCATCCACCGAAAAGGCAAAATAAACCTATGTGACGAATTCGATCCCTTTTTTTAGGTTTACCCAGAGACGAAATCGTTTAGCGCATCAAAGCGCTAGTAATATTGAATTTCTTCTTTTTCCAACCCTCTACGGGAGCATAGGGTCATTAAACTCAGAACAACCTTTTTTAACACAATGCAAACGATCAAATTGATGGTAACAGCCCTGTTGATTGGCAGTTGTTTGGCCGTCGGATGTCAGTCGAACAACCATACAGCAGAACCGCAGAGTAATACACCTGTCGTCCTGACAGCCAATCAATCAACCCGGATCGGGCAGGACGTAGCGGTACAGGTAACCAGTATTCAGGACAGTCGGTGCCCAGCCAACGCCCTCTGCATTCGGTATGGCAGCGCCAAAGTCGGGTTTATTTTGGCCAACGATAATGAACAGCAGACAGGAGACTTATGCCTGGGTGAGTGCGGAAAAGGCCTTAAAGACAAAGACACAACCGCCGTTCAGTTGAGTGGCACTACCTACCGCGTCGTACTGAGCGAAATTCGGCCCTATCCGGGCACGGGTTCACCCGATGTTAAACCCGAAGCCGTGATCCAGGTCCTGAAATGAGTTAGCCGATTCGTTGCAGACGATCAAATGGCTTTCCGTTCATAAACAGAATCGCGTCATTCGCGCTCTCGAAACCGGCATTCCGCCGGTTTCTTTTTTGCCGATTTATTAGAATACCTAGCTTTGTTTATAAACCAACCGTGCTATGTCTTACCGTCTGACGAATTCGCAAAAATGGCAACTTGCTCTGAGCGTGTTCGTTGTTTACTGGCCCATTCGATTGTATGCCAACGGAGCAACGCTGAGTTGGTTCTTCTCAGTGCGGCAAATGCCCTTCTGGGTGCTTGAAACCATCATCACCGTTCTGTTTTTTTACGCCTGGATTACCGTAACAGAATGGCTTCAGCAGCATTTTTTCCATCGCTTTGGCGAAGGCTTCCTGATCGAATTTAAAATTCCGGCCCAGATTGCTACGCTGGTCATTGCCAGCGCTCTGGCCGTATCGTTCAACAGTGCGTTTGCTGTTTTATGGCATGGACTGGATGACGTAATCGAACAGCGTTTCGGTTTTTATCATGAGCCCGAACCCCGGCAACAAAAGCCACAAACACAAACGCTACCATCGCGCTCACCTGAAGAACGGCAACGTATCCGCGAACGACGCCGACGTACCAACAACGCGCTGACGGTAATGGCCATGCTATCGGCCTTTTATTTATCAGCGAACCGACGCGCTTATCGTCGGCTGGAGGATGTGCAATTACGGGCAGAACGGCTGGAAAAAGAGAATATCCAGGCGCAGTTTGCGGCTCTAAAGAGTCAGGTCAACCCACATTTTCTGTTCAATAGCCTTAGCATTTTATCGTCGCTGGTCCATATCGATTCCGAGTTGTCCGAGAAATTTATTGATCAGTTATCGCGGGCGTATCGGTATATTCTGGAACAGAAAGATAACGAACGCGTTTTACTCAAGACCGAACTGGAATTCATTCAGGCTTATCGATTTCTGCTCAATATTCGGTTTGAGGACAAATTCGACATCTTCATCGACGTACCGGAAGCCGACCAGATCCATTACAGTATTGCTCCGCTGACGTTACAATTGCTGGTCGAAAATGTGGTAAAACACAACCGTATGTCGGCCCGCGACCCTCTACAGGTCTATATTTATCTGGAAGACGAATGCCTGGTTGTTCAGAATAACCTTCACCCGCGTCCGCAGGTGGAGGGCTCAACAGGCGTAGGGTTACAAAACATCATTACCCGGTATGCGCTGCTTACCGATCAGCCTGTTTGGGTGGGAGAAAGCGATGGCAACTTTATTGTGAAAGTCCCTCTGCTCATGCAGGCAGAACGCATAACAGCGCCCGTCATGCGATCAGAAGGCCGCGTCGCTGAGAGCTAGTAGTCAACAATGAGTGGATCGGGTGGTGGTGGTGGTTCGCGTGGTGTCAGGTTTTCGAACCTGACACCAC
>NZ_JACXAA010000008.1 GCF_014699035.1 Spirosoma validum | reverse complement strand
GGGTGGTGGTGGTGGTTCGCGTGGTGTCAGGTTCGAAAACCTGACACCACGCGAACCACCACCACCACCCGATCCCGTTTCTAACCGGCATATTTCATTTCCTTTCCCTAAAACCCGCCACCTTGAAACATGTTGCCTGATACGTGTGTTGTACCAGAATGATTAATCACAGATTAATTGTACCCGACCAACGTAGTAATCAACCTTCCCAAATCCGATAAAAAGCCCGAATGATTTGTGATACTGACATACTTATCATTGGTGGCGGATTAGCAGGATTAACAGCAGGAATACATCTGGCTCAACATAACTTACGGGTAACGATCATCGAGAAACACACGTACCCGCATCATAAAGTCTGTGGTGAATACGTGTCCAACGAAGTGCTTCCGTATTTACAGCAGTTGGGCATTGACGTTGATGCATTGAACCCTTCGCGTATTCATCGTTTTTTATTCAGCACCGTTTCTGGAAAAACCATCGAGAGTGAATTGCCCCTGGGTGGGTTTGGTTTAAGCCGCTATACGTTCGATGAGCTTCTATACCAGAGAGCTCTTTTGGCAGGCGTTCATTTCTGTCAGGATCAGGTCATTGATACGCAATTTCAGAACGACGCTTTCATCGTTAAGACAGCTGAAGAGAAAATATATACAGCCCCATTCGTTATTGGCGCTTATGGTAAACGTTCCGTTCTGGATAAACAACTTCACCGTGATTTTTTTGCGAAAGAATCGCCCTGGATTGGTGTCAAAGCGCATTACCAGGCCAGCTTTCCCGATGATTTAGTGTCGCTGCACAATTTCGAGGGTGGTTATTGCGGCTTGTGCCAGGTTGAAAACAACGTAGTGAATGCTTGTTATTTAGCCAGCTATGAGAGTTTTAAAAAGCATAAGAACGTAGTAACGTTTCAGGAGCAGATCATGAGCCAGAATCCTTTTTTGAAGGATTTTTTTACGAAAGCCATTCCCCTGTTCGATAAGCCCTTGACCATTAGTCAGATTTCGTTTGCGCAAAAGCGACCCGTTGAGCAACACATCCTGATGTGTGGTGATACGGCGGGGGTTATTCATCCGCTTTGCGGAAACGGAATGGCCATGGCGATTCACAGCGCAAAACTAGCGTCGGAGCTGATCATAGGCTTTTTTCAGAGTGAACCGAAAAGCCGGTCTCAACTGGAAAACGCTTATACCATTGCCTGGAATGCTCAGTTTAAAAAACGCCTGGCTATGGGCCGGTTTATTCAGTCGCTCTTACAAAGCCCGACAATAGCTTCGGTTCTGATTAACAGCTTACGATTCGTTCCGGGAGCTTTACCCGTACTCATTAAACAAACTCATGGCAAGCCTTTAGTTGTTAACCACGCGGTGAGTTGAGTCTCACGCATAGGAATTACGTATCGTTTAACTCATGTTTTTAAATACAAAGCACCGTACATCGAAAGAAGAAGAGCTGGATAATTTTTCGTTAAAAGGCGAAGAGTTACGGGATGCTTTAGATAAAATTGCTTTGATTAATCGCTGGTTAGGCGGCAACAACGTCACACTTAATGGCATAAACGAATTGCTGACCGACTGGCCGAAAGAAAAACCGGTTTCGATCATTGACGTAGGTTGTGGCAATGGCGACATGTGCCGGGCCGTTGCCGAACTCGGTCAACGCCATGGGCTGCACTTTCGGATTTTAGGTGTAGACGCCAATCCATATACTGTCAATCATGCCGAAGCCATTTCCAGAGCGTATCCAGGCATATCGTATGCCGTGGTGAATGTCTTTGATGAAGATTTTGCGGCTCTGGAATACGACATTGCATTGTGTACCTTAACACTCCATCATTTTACCGATCCGGAAATCCGTCAGCTGATGAGCCTGTTCGCCAACAAAGCGAAAGTAGGTATTGTTATCAATGACCTGCAACGTAGTGCTTTAGCGTACCGGCTGTTTCAACTCATCTGCTTTGTCTTTCGGCTAAATAAGTTGTCGCGGGAGGATGGTTTGATTTCCATTTTACGCGGTTTCAAAAAGCATGAGCTCGTATCCTTTTCCCAACAATTACAGTTTAAGACGTACCAGATTAACTGGCGGTGGGCTTTTCGCTATCAATGGATTATCAAAAACTTATGTGTGTAAAAATAACAGCTGCGGCAAAAGCATTACCCCCTTACTGGCGAGAAACGAATGAAATTATACCTTTTCTGGATACATGGCTAGACGGACAGGAAGATCGGTTTCAGCGAAAAGTGCGGAAGATTTTCGAGAATGCAGCTGTCGACAAACGCTATTCGATCATGTCGCCGACGGAGGTGTTTACCCCGACTTCGTTTGCCGAAAAAAATGCCATTTTTATCCGGGAAACAATCAAATTAGGTGAAACTGCCTTTACCAACGCGTTAGCCAAAGTAGACTGGAAACCGACGGATATTGATTTTCTGATCACGGTTAGTTGCACGGGTATCATGATTCCATCGCTGGATGCTTACTTGATCAACAAGTTGCAGATGCGACAGGATATAGTCCGTTTACCTGTAACCGAAATGGGTTGTGTGGCAGGCGTTTCCGGGATCATCTATGCTAAGAATTTTTTAAAAGCGAACCCAGGAAAACGAGCGGCTCTGATCGCCGTTGAATCGCCAACCGCTACGTTCCAACTAGATGATTTTTCGATGGCAAACGTCGTGAGTGCGGCTATTTTTGGCGATGGTGCAGCTTGCGTGCTGTTATCTTCGAACGACGATGATGAAGGCCCGGAAGTTGTCGCCGAAGAAATGTATCATTTTTATGACGCCATTCACATGATGGGCTTTAGCCTGGCAAATAGCGGATTACAAATGATTTTGGACAAAGACGTAACCGACACCATTGCCACTCATTTTCCGGCTATCATTCATCCTTTTCTGGAAAAAAATCGCCTAAAAATCGAAGACATTTCCCATCTCATTTTTCATCCGGGTGGGCGAAAAATTGTGGAAGTCATACAGGATCTTTTTGGGAGACTGGGTAAGAATATCGACGATACAAAAGAAGTATTGCGGCTCTACGGGAACATGTCAAGCGCTACGGTTCTCTACGTACTAGAACGCTTTATGGAGAAAAAGCCCGAAAAAGATTCGTACGGACTCATGCTAAGTTTCGGTCCCGGATTTTCAGCTCAGCGCGTTTTATTGCAGTGGTAAGCGACTTTACAGACAAACACTATTGGGCCATTATCCTGGGCGGAAGCAGCGGATTAGGTTTGGCTACGGCAAAAAAACTGGCTCAGCATGGGATGAATATCTGCATTGTCCACCGCACCCGAAAAACTGACCTTCCTGAAGCCGAAACGGCGTTTAGCGCTATTGAAAACCAAGGGGTCATGCTGAAGCAGTATAATATTGATGCTACGAATCCCGACAAACGTCAGTACGTTATCGCTGATCTTCAGCAGCAATTAGGTAAAACAGGTCGCGTACGAACACTCGTTCATAGCATTGCCAAAGGCAATTTAAAACCAATGACCGCAACCGACCAACCGTATCTCAGGCATGACGATTTTGAGTTAACGATTGAGGCTATGGCCATCAGCTTATACGACTGGACAAAGGACGTACTGACTGCATCGTTGTTTGCTGCCGACGCCCGGGTCATTAGTTTTACCAGCGAAGGCAGCACTAAGGCCTGGAAAAATTACGCAGCTGTTTCGGCCGCTAAGGCAGCTTTAGAATCCATCTCCCGGAGTATGGCGCTGGAGTTAGCACCGTTTGGCATTCGGGCCAATTGCATCATGGCGGGCGTGACCGATACAGCGTCCTTACGAATGATTCCCGGTTCTGATGAATTAATCACACACAGCCAGCAGCGGAATCCATTCTCCCGATTGACAACGCCCGAGGACGTAGCGAATGTGGCATATTTGCTCTGTAAAGACGAAGCCGCCTGGATTAATGGCGCAGTGATTCCGGTAAATGGTGGAGAACATCTACAATAACTACGTGTCGAACGTTGACCATATCCTCGAAAAGCTTCCCTACCGCAAGCCGTTTCTGTTTGTGGATAAGTTACAGAGCCTTAACGAAAATGGCGTTGAAGGCAGCTACATGTTCCCCAAAAATTCGTATTTTTATGAAGGGCATTTTGCCGGAAACCCCGTAACACCGGGCGTCATTCTCACCGAAGTAATGGCTCAGATTGGCGTTGTCTGCCTGGGGATTTTTTTGCTGGGCGATTCACTGACAAACGATATTGGCATCGCCATGACCTCAACGCAAATTGATTTTTATCTACCTGTTTTTCCGGGCGAAACTGTTACAGTCCGATCCACGAAAGTGTATTTTCGGTTTCATAAACTAAAATGTAACGTAGAGATGCTGAATAGTCAGGGGGCGCTGGTTTGCCGGGGTACCATTTCAGGAATGATGAACGCGAAAACGAATGCGTAAGCGCGTGGTTATTACTGGCCTGGGCGTCGTAGCGCCAAATGCCATCGGTACTTCCGAGTTCTCAAAAGCTATTCAGGAAGGACGTAGTGGCATTACATTTCAGCCGGACTTAGCTGATTTGAAATTCTCCTGCCAGATTGGCGGCATCCCTCCCATCACCGAAGAAATCAAGCATCAGTATTTCAGCGATCTGCAACTGCACCAACTGAATAGCAGTGGCGTGGTTTACGGTGTTGTCGCGGGTATAGAAGCCTGGCAAAACGCGGGCCTTTCCGTCGCGGGCGAAGAACCGGATTGGGATAGTGGTATCGTGTTTGGAACGGGAATGCTGGGCGTCGATAAGTTTCGGGAAGCCATCTATAAAGTTGACCAGGGACAGGTCAGACGCTTAGGCAGTACGGTTGTTATCCAGACAATGACCAGTGGTGTGAGCGCCTACCTGGGCGGTATGCTGGGCTGTGGCAATCAGCTCACGGCGAACTCGTCGGCCTGCGCTACCGGTACCGAAGCCCTACTGATGGCCTATGATCGGATTGTCACGGGATCGGCCAAACGAATGCTGGCGGGTAGTTGCAGCGATCATGGTCCGTATATCTGGGGCGGCTTCGATGCCATGCGCGTATTGCCTTACAAATATAATCAGTCGCCCAAGCGGGCGTCCCGCCCACTGAGTGCGACGGCCAGTGGTTTTGTTCCCGGAAGCGGGGCTGGTGCTTTAGTGCTCGAATCGCTGGAAAGTGCGCTGGAACGTAACGCGACGATTTATGCAGAAGTATTAGGTGGGCATGTTAACTCCGGCGGGCAACGTAACGGTGGGTCTATGACAGCCCCCAATTCGATGGCCGTTCAACGATGCATTCAAAAAGCGGTAGAACAAGCCGGCATTCAAGTGAGCGATATTGACGTGATTGATGGCCACTTGACAGCTACAATGAAAGATCCCGATGAAGTCAGAGGCTGGGTTAATGCCCTGCAACGTAGCGGTGCTGATTTCCCTTACATCAATTCACTGAAATCAATGGTTGGACATTGCCTGAGCGCGGCTGGAAGTATCGAATCCGTTGCGGCTGTTCTGGAACTACACCAAGGATTTATCTACCCATCCATTAATGCTGAAGACCTACATCCGGACATCACGGCGATGATTGCTCCGGAGAAAATTCCACAGCAACGTATCCGTAAAGACATAAACGTAGTTGCAAAAGCTAATTTTGGGTTTGGGGATGTCAATGCGTGTGTAATTTTAACGAAGTTTCAACCCTAACACGACTTATGCAGACGAAAGATGAATTGATAGCGACGCTGAAAACGATTGTGAAACCGTATGTTCAGGATGAACAGGCTTTTGCAAACGTCACCGAAAAAACCGACTTCATCAACGATTTAAAAATCAATTCAGCCAACCTGGTCGACATTGCGCTGGACGTCGAAGAAGCGTTCGACATCGAGATCGACAATGCATCGATGGAACGGATGTTAACCGTTGGCTCAGCCGTTGACATCATCACCCAAAAGCTGGCCGAGAAATGATTGGCAACGACATTGTCGATCTGGCGCAGGCCTGTCGGGAAAGCAACTGGCGACGCAAAGGGTTCCTGGCGAAAGTTTTTACCGATTCAGAGCAACAGCTCATTCAATCATCCAGCAATCCTGACGTACTGGTCTGGTTGCTCTGGAGCATGAAAGAGAGTGCCTACAAAGTAATCGTGCGCGAAACTGGACAACGCTTTTTCGCTCCTCAGAAACTGGCCTGTCATTATGCTAACATCCAGACCAACATGGCTGAAGGGAGCGTTTTTTACCAGAAAACGTATGCAACGAAGTCAATAATTACGACGCATTACGTAGCCAGCGTTGCGTTTCCCGAGAATCCTGACCAAGTTTTTACGCACGAAATCGTTACGTTCGATCGCACGAATTACCAACATCAACACACGAGAATTCGAGAAAAAATCAACCAGCATTACGTAACGCTCTTTCCCAACGCTGGAAGCAATATTCATATTCGAAAGGATAAAACGGGTACACCTACGCTGACGGGTAGCGATCTTTCCGGAAAGACGATACATAAACCCATTAGTTTGAGCCATCACGGGCATTACGGTGCCTTTGCCAGTTTCTACTAAACGAACGTAACCTTTACCCACACGCATGAACGTAGTAATCATTGAAGATGAGAACCTGACGGGCAAACGACTCGAAAGTATGCTCAATAAATACGATCCAGCCATTAACGTATTGGCCCGGATTCCATCGGTGGCCGAAGCAGTAGCCTGGTTCAGCGAGTACGATCGTACGATGCCCTCCTCACCCATCGACCTGGTGTTTATGGACATTCACCTGGAAGATGATCTGGGTTTTCGGATTTTTGAACAGGCACAGCTAACCACGCCGGTCATTTTCACCACGGCTTACGATGAGTATATGATTCAGGCCTTTAAGGTCAATAGCATCGACTATCTGCTTAAACCCATTAACTACGACGAGCTAGTAGCAGCTATTGAAAAATTCAAGGCGCTGAAAAAACAGTTTGGTCAAACTCCGCCAGCCGCTCCGGACCTGGAAACCCTGCTAAACCTGATCGGCCGATCAAAGCAGACCGATTATAAAGAGCGGTTTATGATCACGGTAGGCACTAAAATCCGAAGCATCGAAACAGGCGAGATTGCTTATTTTTACCTGGAAGAGAAAGTTGTCTTTTTAGTGACAAAAGACGGCCTGACGCTCCCCGTCGATTATAGTCTGGACAAGCTGACGCAATTACTGAATCCCCGCCAGTTTTTCCGCATCAGTCGTCAGTTTCTGGTCTCGTTACCCGCCATCCAGACCATCCACGCTTTTTCGGCAGGCAAACTCAAACTGGATCTGGTTCCCAAATCTCGCCAGGAAGTATTCGTCAGTGGCGACCGAATGACCGAGTTTAAAGAATGGTTAGGGAAATAATAATTTCTCCTTTCAGGTTATAAATACGCACTACGATCTACGTATCGAAGCTTCTCTTTATGGACCATATTGCAGTGAAAATAGGCAGTCCGTTGGAAGGTTAAGTATAGTGTGCGCACCCAAAGTTAAACCACACATCCTCAAAGTGGTGTACTATTTGATTTAACCATAAAAGGCATTTCTTGGTATATCTATCTACCTCGTTGGAGTAAGAACCTTCTATAACAGAGTGGAGTATGAAAAAATATGTTCCTTATTTTATCTTAAGCTTACCCTTATGCGCAGTGGATTTGCTTTGGAGAAAAATACCTGCTGTAGTAGTCATTCATACAGCCAGTTCAGATCAACTGTTGAATAAAGATGATTTTGGTGGTATGGTGGTGGCCATTACTGGAATCTTTGCACTGGTTTCTTATGGGCTTTTGCAACTGGAATCTTTGTTTCACCCGATAAATCAGAGCCAGTTATATAAAGCCTATCTCCTTACTTGCGGTGGAGCATCTCTTCTTGGTTTAACCTTTCTCTGCTTAGGATTGATGAGCCGTTAAACACCGTTTAAGAATTATTTATACAGTTCTACTGGTAAAACAAACTTCAAGAAGTGTCTGCACCGTGTCAAGTAGCTCCCCATCAACAGGTAGACCGGTCTATCGCAGCGGTCACTGGATCATTAGTAAATCCATCAGACAAGAGTAAAACGTCCGTTAGTTAACCAAGTCAGTTGGCAGCACCAGGTACCTGGTGCCTTTTCAGCTTTAATCAACACACTTATTATCAGGCACGATTAAGTCTAGAAATCATCCGTCTTCTTACGCGTTGCATACAGATCTCCGTCCGGTGTCTGAAACAATACGTACCTTTGCACGATGGAGACACCCAACCAGCCCCGCCCACGCGGTCAACGTAGCGCTACTCAACTTACCGTTTCGGAACCCGCCGAACTGATGACGTTTTTGCTTGCACAGTTACCGCATAAAAACCGGAACAACATCAAATCGCTGTTACGTAACAAACAGGTTCTGATCGACGGCAAAGTCTATACGCAGTTCAATCATCCACTACGTCCTGGGCAGGTTGTTACCGTAGCAGCCAATCGCGCTCCTGAAACCAGCCAGTATCGCGGTTTAACAATTCTGTACGAAGACTCCAGTTTGATTGTTATCAATAAACAGGCGGGTTTGCTGTCAATGGCTACCAACAAAGAGCGCGACCGTACGGCCTACGGTATTCTGAGCGACTACGTCAAGAAAGAAAACCCTAATAATAAAATATTTATCATTCATCGGCTCGATCGCGAAACATCGGGCGTTATGATGTTCGCCAGGAGCGAGAAAGTACAGCAACTAATGCAGGAATCCTGGAATGCCACGACGAAGCAGCGGACATACGTAGCGTTGGTCGAAGGCGTACCGGAGCCAAAACGAGGGGTCGTTTCATCCTATCTGCGGGAAAGCAAAGCCCTGATCGTGTATTCAAGTCAGAGCCCCGACAATGGGCAATTTTCCATTACAAACTATGCGGTAGTCAAAGCAGCCAACGGTTACGCACTCTTAGAATTGGAATTGGAAACGGGACGCAAAAATCAGATCCGGGTCCACATGCAGGACATTCA
This sequence comes from Spirosoma validum, assembly GCF_014699035.1. Lineage (GTDB taxonomy): Bacteria > Bacteroidota > Bacteroidia > Cytophagales > Spirosomataceae > Spirosoma > Spirosoma validum. The sequence continues at coordinate 377,775 of NZ_JACXAA010000008.1, read as the reverse complement.
CCATCCCATTGTCGGCGACACTAAATATGGTGCACAAACGGACCCAATCGGTCGGCTAGGTTTGCACGCGCAGGTGCTGGCTTTCGAGCACCCCATTACGGGTGAACACATGCGTTTTGACGCTCCCGTACCCAAGTCGTTCCTGAGCGTAGTGAAAGAACGGGAATAGTTGGCTAAAAAAGCAATAACCACAGAGTCACAGAGATCACAGAATTAATAAGTGCTTTGTGATTTCCGTGACTCTGTGGTTACTACCCTTCAATGTGTTCTTATCGTCTTTTATTTAAAGACCCGGTATTTAAACAGCACCCAGATGGCTTCCATGCCATCAAACCAGGATATTTTTTTACCTTCTGAAATTGAGCGAGGATAATAGCTGATCGGTAATTCCTTAATACGAATTCCCTGTTTAGCCACTTTGGCCGTCACTTCCGGACAGAATTCAAACCGGGTACACTCAAGAGGGATTGAGCGCAAAAAATTCGTATCAAATACTTTGTAGCAGGTAGGTTCGTCCGTAAGTCGTTGATTATACAGGATATTCGTCAGCAACGTAACCACCTGTCCCCCAATGTAAAAACTCATGTATGAATGTCGATTCTCGGATTTCAGGAACCGGGAGCCATAGACGACTTTTTCTTTTCCTTCGACAATCGGTTGCACTAAAGCCAGATAATCCTGCGGCTCATATTCTAAGTCAGCATCCTGCACAATGGCAATATCGCCGGTCATGTGTTGGATAGCCGTACGAATAGCAGCGCCTTTGCCCTGATTATGCTCGTGATAGTATACCTTAATATTTGGCACAGATTGATACGTAGCCAGCTTTTCGCGGGTACCATCGGTAGAGCCATCGTCAACAATAATGATTTCTTTGGTTAGCGGAACAGCCTGGACTTTCTCAAGTAACGTATCAATAGACTTAATTTCGTTGTAGGCGGGAATTAAAACGGATAGTAACATATAAACAAAGATAAGCGAAAAGGTGCCAACGACGATACAGTTTACTTGCGGACCCAATAGGTCATGCCAAATCCTGAATCTGTTACAGGAACAAAATGTTGCTTCAGTCCAGTTCGCAGTTGTTGAAGCGCGTACGCATTGGCGGGTTGTTTTACAGTCGTGCTATCATCAATAATATTGGATCGGTTTCCAAAGATGACCAGCTTCAGGTTGGTATCGGCGAGTGCTTTCCCATACGTATCGGGGTGCGATTTCACGTAATGAGTGGTCTGCATTTCCGTATGAATGAATGGCACGTTTGGCTCCCGATCCGACAGATAATACAACATCATGGCATTATCGATGAGCAATACCTTGCCATTTGGTCCGGCCAATCGACGGATAAAATCACCAGCTCCCTTTTCGCCCTCATAGTTAGCCACGCTAACGAGTCGCTTAGCGGCATTCGGACGGTACAAGAGCAAACTGACAACCATTAATAGACCAGCCAATACCCCACCCATCACCAGTCGACGCGGTATGCCCTGCCGTTCAGGAAGCTGGTTTTTCAGCCATTGATCAGCTAAAAATCCGAGATGAAGCGACAGGAAAACCGCAGCCGGAAAGAAATAATGACTAGCCTGGGTTTTTAGCATGGCAATACTGGCAAATGCCGCCAGAATCAGCGCTAGCCAGAGGGCCGGTGTGCGCAAATAAATGTCTCGATAAGGCCGCTGAACGACCAGCACAAATGAGACGAGTAATAGTAGCAACAACCACCCCAGTTTTATCAGAAACTTGGTGAGAAAAAGCGTGTGCGATGGGTATCCGCCAAATGGATAAATGTACGTCCATTCAAGGTGTTGATCTAACCGATCGGTTGCATAAAAATAGGCGGCTGACAGCAGCAGCGGAATCGCAAAACCCAATAACACCAGCATTCCCCGAACAACCATTGGCCAGAAGGTTAGCCGTCCTGTCAGCCACAATAGCCCAATAAAAGCGCCAAAACCTGCTACGTAGAAGGCCGCTACGCTTTTAAAACACATAGCCAGACCGAGTAGAATCCCTGCTCCCAACCAGCGACACCACGGTCCGTTCAGCCGGGCAACGACCAGCGTAAAGGCATTCAGGCCAAAGATGGCAATCCAGCTTTCAGGCTCCAGGAAATTCATTTCCATGAAGCAACAGCAAACCGCGTTCAGAGCAACGGCTATCAGGGCTGCTCGTTCGCTAAACAATCTACCAGCACAGTAGGTTGATACCAATACCCCACCAGCCAGCAGCGTGATCAATGCCGAAACGCTGACATGATTATACCCACCGAGTAAATCCAGCAATACGTTTGTTGAGGAATAAAGCAAGTATGATTTCGTCGGAATGAAATCGTACAACTCGTGGCCACGGTCGAGTGATCGGGCAATGATTAAGTATTCGTAGGCGTCGTAACCATAGCCGGAATTGTAGGCAAACAGAAAGAAAACAGGGCAGAAAAAAGCCAAAAAAATAAGAAAACGCGTCATAAAACTTTGATACAGCGCATTGCATGGTATGTATTACGGACAAAGGTACTGGTTTACCAACAAGGTCCCTATCCCAGCCGAGGGCTTTTTATTGTGCGTAAATGTATTGTTTACCGATCAGAGGAAGCCCAATCTATCAAAACAATGTCTGTTAAACCCCGCTTCTTCCCAACCCTATTTTCTGTATTCAGCAACCAAAAACGGGCATTCGACCAGATAGTTTTTCCGGTTTAGCGATGCCATTGCACCTTTGAACACTAATTTGGACTATCATGAAATCGTTGTTACTTTCTATACTCGTCGTTAGTTCGACTGTTGCTCAGGCCCAGGTTCCGGCTACGCCAACTGTGCCAGGCAGCTCAACAACAACCCCGAGCCCCGCTGCAACTCCTCCCCCTTCTACGTTACCGGACCCATTTGGTAAGACGCCAGACAATACGGCCCCAACCAATTTCACAGCACCGGGTGGACAAACCCAGATCAATGAACCGGCGGCAGTTAGTGTACAACCTCAGCCGGGTGCTACGCCATCCGAATCGGAACCTCTTCCTCAGGGAAATGCCAAGGTCAGCGGTATCCTGATCGACTCAGCCAGTAACAAACCCGTTGAGTTCGCTACGATTGCCGTACTGAGTATAGCCACTAACAAACCTATTAATGGTACGACAGCCGACGCCAATGGTAAGTTTACCATCAACAAACTGGCGCCAGGAAAATACCGGATTCTGTATACGTTCATTGGCTACAAAGACAAACGTAGCAGCGTGATTACCGTCGATCGGGGCAGTAATATCAACTTGGGTACGGTTAAACTATCCGCTGATGTTCGTACGCTGAAAGAAGTGAACGTAGTGGGCCAGGCCGCCATGATCGAAGAGAAAGTGGATCGGCTGGTATATAACGCCGATAAAGACATTGCGGCTAAAGGGGGCGATGCAACCGATATCATGCGGAAGGTCCCCATGCTTTCTGTAGACCTTGACGGGAACGTTAGCCTACGGGGTAGCAGCAACGTAACAGTTTTGATCAACAACAAACCCAGCACAATTGTCGCCAGCAGTGTAGCCGACGCGCTGAAGCAAATTCCGGCTGATATGATCAAAACGGTGGAGGTAATCACCAGCCCATCAGCCAAGTATGATGCCGAAGGTTCTGCCGGGATTATCAACATCGTAACTAAGAAAACAACCTTACAAGGCATGACCCTCGACGTAAACGGGGGCGTGGGCAACCGGGGTAGCAACCTTGGACTAAACGGTAATTATCGGACTGGCAAAATGGGCTTTTCACTTGGCGGTTTCGGTCGGGCAGAATATAACGTGAAAGGTTCGTTTATGAATGATCAGACGACCCGCACCTATGATGCCACAACCAATACGTATTCGGCCAGTACGCGTACCATTCAATCTGCCAGTACATTGAGTCAGCGAATATTCGGCAACTATCAATTAGGCTGGGATTACGACATCGATAAGAATACCTCGTTGACGGCTAGTATCCGATATGGCGCTCGCAACGGTCTTCAGCAGCAAAACAACCTGTATACGCAAACAACGACGCCTACCAGTTTTTTCCCAAACATTACCAACCGGAACGTAGATACCAAAGATCTGTCGGGAACGATTGATGCGAACGTAACATATACGAAGACGTATAAGCCGCAGCAGGAACTGAGTATAATGGCTCTTTACAGCCGTAACAACCGGACCAACAATTTCGTGGCTGACATCTTAAGTAACGCTGATTTTCAAACCATTACGTCTCGCCAGAAAAACGACAACCTCAGCTACAATCAGCAATCAACGATTCAGATCGACTATCAAAAACCCATCAAAACCAACCAACTGATTGAATTTGGGGCAAAGGGTATTTTCCGGCAAGTGAATAGTGAATATCAGTATTATTTAGCTACCGGTGCCGAAGGTGGTTACCAGATTGATCCGAGCCGACTTGGCAATACGTTGTTCTATGATCAAAATATTGCCGGTACGTATCTATCATACACGCTAACAACCAAAAGCAAGTATACCATTAAAGCAGGCGCCCGGTACGAATACACCTTTATTGATGCCAAATTCAGCAACGAATCAGCCGGACAGGCTTCCCAGATTCCTGACTACGGCAATCTCGTACCAAGCATTAATATTTCGAAAAGCCTGAAAGGAGGACGTATTGTTAAGCTGGCTTATAACCGTCGGATTCAGCGTCCCGGTATTCAGTTCCTGAATCCAAACGTTAATACAGCTAACCCAACCAACATCACCATTGGTAACCCCTACCTATCGCCTGAACTAACGGACAATGTCGAGTTCAGTACCAGTGGCAACATCAAAGGTTTGTATTTGAATGCCTCCTTATTTGCTCGCCGTACCAATAATGAAATCACAGCCGTGCGTGACGTATCACTGCAATCGTTTGGCGATGTGACCAGCTCAACGTTACAGCAGGTCATTCGTACTACGTATCTGAACGTTGGTCACCAGGACGCCGTGGGGGTTAACCTGTTCGGGAACGGTACGTTGTTTTCCAAGTTACAGCTGGGCGGTGGCATTGATTTTTACCACGTTAATCTGACGAATAACAATGCGAACCCGATCTACTCGGCTTCTAATTCAGGCTGGGTCATTGGTGGTCGTATTCAAAGCAGCTTGTCGCTCAGCAACGGCTGGGGTTTTCAACTCTTCGGCGGAGCTCGGGGTAACCAGGTTCAGTTGCAGGGCTATCAGAGCAGCATGTATTTCTACAGCTTTGGTGTTCGGAAAGAGTTTAACAACAAAAAAGCCAGTTTAGGGCTTGCTGGCGAGAACTTCCTCAACCACCCCTTCACTCAGCGGGCAGAGTTGGCTTCTCCTATCCTGACGCAGAACAGCCAGACCAGTTTCTACAACGCTGGTGTTCGACTGACGTTCAGTTACAAACTGGGTAAAATGAGCTTTGATCAGCCGCAGAAACGCGGAAAATCAGTCGATGATGATCTAAAAGGAGACGATAGCGGTAACGATAATAACAACGGCGGTCAGCAACAACAATCATCACCATCGGGTGGCGGACGCGGTGGCCGTTCGGGTGGTGGCCGCTCAAGACAGTAGCTTAATTGGATTTTAAGATTAGGGTGCGAGAAATCCCTCCAGTAGCTACCGGAGGGATTCTTTGTTTTTATACTCCTCTAGTCGGAAAGGCTAGTATAAAGTGAAAACTCCTCTTTTTTATTCTATTCTAAATTAATTTCTACCGTATTTTAGCCTCTTCGGATAATAATCGGCGAATTGCATGAAATCCAAAAACTTAGTTAGTCTTTTTGTTGCCGTCATCTTTCTTGTCCTGGCCGTAACAGGTCTCTTAATTTATTTTGGTCAGGGCTCTCATATCGTCGATCATACCCACGCCTGGTTCGGCATTCTATTTGTCACAGCAGCTATCTTCCATATTGTCAATAACTGGTCATCGCTGAAAGGGTATACCAAAAATCGCCGAACGGGTGGTATTCAAAAAGAATTTGTGGCGCCAGCCATCGTAGCCATTGTATTTGCAGCTGGTATTGGGTTCGACGTACCGGTGTTCGATAAATTAGCTAATGCAGGCAAAAACCTGATGCGTGGCGACAAACCCCGCCCGGAATCAATGCCACAGTCGACCGTCGACTCGATTGCCAACTCGGTCGAAACGGCTTACGCGAACGCTTATACGAAAGGTGACACGGCAGCATTGGCCGCCATTATGCCGGTAAAAACGGCGGTTACGACCGAGGCCGGAACGATTCTGCGCGGTTCGGATTTACAGCAAAATATCTTAAAACGGACAGCGCCTGAAGTGATAAAAACTAAGGTTGATAACGCTGAAGCCCTCGATGATCATTTAATTATTGTACGGGGCACATTTACCAATTCGACCGTTACGACACCATCTGTTTATACCCACGTACTGAAAGAGCAAAATAAAAAGTGGCAGATTGTGGCCGCTCAACGAGCTTTTCCTTCGGTTCAGTAAATCATTACGTTTCGCTTCGTTTTTGTTATCGCTGAACCCAACTTGGTTATCGGCGATACGTACTATTTCGTAATGGCAGCCAGAAGTCAATTCGCACTATTTTGACATCTATCAATGTTGTCGGTGGTCTTGTCGGCGCGGATACATTCACTAGCCCGGAGAATACATTTCTGAAATTTTAACAAGAAGGCTTTTCAGGGTTCTAAACGTGCTATTGCATTAAAATAACGAACAGATAATCAACTATTTACTTTAATTAGACTGGCAGTTTATTGACTATATATAAGCTATTTACAGGTATATTGTCTTCCATAGCCGCAACGAAATTAATCTAGCGGACGTACTACTTGTCAGAGGCAACTCTTTCTAGATTTCAATATTATTTTCCTAAGCCTATTTCCTTCATTTGAGTATTTACCGACTAAATAGTTGGACTTTTTTTCAATTCTCCCGAAGTAGTAAACTCTATTGACTATTTTAGAGTTAGTCCACCATACCACATGCCATTATTGACTGAATGAAGCATTTTTTACGAAATACAGTTATAGGTAATCTGCTACTATATGCCTGTTTTATTCCGGCCGTGGCGCAGAGTTTCTATACAATTTCGGGCCAGGTAACGGACGCTGCTACGGGGGAAGGAATTCCGTTCGTTAGCGTTGCTGTAAAAGGGCAGACTACAGGAACGACGTCAGATGTCAACGGGCGTTATTCGCTACAAATCAAGCAACTATCTGATTCACTACTAATCCTGAGTCTAGGATATCGTACACGTTCTTATCCAATTTTAGAGCAACCTAAGCAAGTAATTGACGCGCAGTTACAGGCCGCAGCAACCAAATTGCAGGAAGTAAAAGTTTATGCAAAAGGGGGCGATCCGGCTTACCGCGTCATACGCGAAGTTGTTCGACGACGGGATCAGTTCAACCCCGTTCAATTGCTGGGTTATCAGTACGATAGTTATACTAAAATCGAGGGATACATTAATAATTTTGCCCAGCAGCGAAAAAATGGTAAAAAGCCCGGTCCGATCAACCGGTTGTTAGGTAGGCTTCCAGCCATTACTGACGCGAACGGGAAGCCCGCTATTCCAGTCTTCGTCTCAGAAACGTTCTCCAATTTTTACGCTCGTAGCAATCCAGATAAAATAAAAGAATACGTTCAGAAATCGCGGGTAACGGGCGTAGGCGTAAGCGATGGCGGACTGATTTCCCAACTGACTGGCGCATCGTTTCAGCAGTACAATTTCTACCGCAATTCGCTTTACGTTTTCCGGAAAGACATCGCATCACCCATCGGCAAGCAATGGGAAACCATTTACACGTTCCGTATGAAGGATACGATTGCCCTTGGCCAATCAACCTGCTACGAAATTGAATTTACTCCCAAACGCGTTACGGATCTGGCATTTACCGGAACCGTATGGATTGATACGCTCTCGATGTCGCTAAGTAAAATCGACGCACGGGTGGGCAAACAGGCGAATATAAATTTTGTGGATGAACTACGGGTCGAGCAGGATTGGGAAACGTTACCTTCTGGTCTGCGTTTTCCAACTCAGACTCAGTTAACCATTGATACAGAGCAACCGACTCCACGCTCGCCGGGTGCTGTCATCCGTTTCCTTACTACGGCTCAAAACATCACAGAAAATGAGCCCAAAGAAGTTGGCTTTTACAATCCATCTATCGAATTAGCCGACGATTTTCGCGAAGCCGATCCAAATTTTTGGCAACATGTTCGGCCTGATGCACTATCACCCAATGAGCTGCGTGCGCTCAATGTCGTTGATTCGGTACGCAACGTGCCATTCATGAAGGTAGCGGGTGAAATAATTAAACTTGGTGTGCTTGGTTATAAGCCACTGGGCAAACTCAATATTGAACTTGGTCCGCTGCTGTATTCGTATGCCAGTAATAATGTTGAAGGACAACGCTTCCGGCTCGGTTTGCGAACAAATACAGGCTTTAGTCGCAAATGGCTGTTGAGTGGCTATCTGGCCTACGGCACACAGGACCAGCAGTTTAAATACAACGCAAGTATCGAATACATTCTAAGTCGAAAACCCTGGACTGTGGTTGGCTTCCGGCATACGTATGATCTGGAACGTATCGGTGTTTCAGGCGATAACATCGGAAACAATTCTCTGTTTGCAGCCTATTCTCGCTTCGGCACGATCCGACGACCTTATTTCCAGGACGAGAATTTATTCTACATTCGGCGCGAAATGGGACGGGGTTTTACCCAAACACTAGCTCTGCGCAACCGCAGTTTCGAACCTCTGTTTCCTTTTGCTTTCCAGCCACAGGCCAAAGATGATGACCAGCGGGTTCGGAGTACGTATACGACAACGGAACTGATTTCAGAAACGCGCTTTGCTCCTGACGAAGTACTTCTCCAGAACGACAATGTACGTGTTAGTGCGGGTGCCGTGCGAAAGCCAATCTATACGTTACGATACACGCTGGGACTTCGGAACGTAATGGGTGGCGACTTTGCTTATCAACGCATCGCTTTGGGAATGAATCATTCATTTCGGGTAGGTGTCTTAGGGCGTACGTATTACTCGATCGGTGCGGGTATTATTCCTGCTACAGTCCCCTACCCGCTTCTGTATAGTCCATTGGGGAACGAATCGTCCTTCTACGTTGGAAATGCGTATAACCTGATGAATTATTTTGAATTTATCAATGACCGCTGGGCATCGGTGCAGTTTGAGCATAACTTTGGTGGTCTACTTTTTAATAGAATTCCATTACTTCGCCAGCTCAAATGGCGGGAACTCATTACAGCCAAAGTTTTAGTTGGCAGTGTCACGGCAGACAACTTAGCCATGATTCCGGCCACCAATGCAGCAGGCCAGGCCGTTGAAGGATTCAGCTCCCTTAAACAAACGCCTTATCTTGAAGTAGGCTACGGTATCAACAATATTTTCAAAGTGCTACGTGTCGATGCAATTCATCGGCTTACGTATCGCGATAATGTCGGACGGACGGGTATACCGGTTACTCCCTTCGCGATTAAAGTTTCTGGCTGGATGTCGTTGTGATGCTTTACAACTAGTTAAACATAAAACGAGCAGCTCAACTTGAGCTGCTCGTTTTATGTTTAACTGTATGCTGGTTTATCGATATCCGGTTTGGGATTCGGGTTTCGGTTGGGGTGTTTCATGCGCACGTTAGCTCCTGGTTTATCACCATCCATGTATTCATCTTCTAAGGCATCAGGCGCTAAATCTTCGGGGTCAATCTGACTACCCGGCCCACTAGTTCCTTCTGCTGACTGATCAGCCAGTCCAGCCGGAGAAATGGCTTGTTTAGCCCGGATAATATCTTCTTTTTCCTGATTTTCCATAACGTTTTCCTTATTGGTTTTAGGTCAATCTTATTAGTTTCTCTAACCGTAAATAGCCTGCATTGTTCAACACAAAGCAATTTGTTACGTTAAAAATCACTGATTTGTAGTTCCAACCGGTTGCCTTCTGGTAATTTTATGAGACGGAAATCATGACCGGCTATAAAATGAAATTAGTACCAAACTCTGCTCTTCGGTTTGTTTGCCTTGTTACGTTCTTGACTGCTTGCCACTCGCTTCGGCAAAAACCGTTAGTCAGAGTGACTGATACGTATTGCGAGCCGCCTATTCAATATAACTACGATTCAACGTATCTGCCAAGACCGAATATTGGAAGCCTATTAAAAACAGATACGAGTTTAACCCGCCGTTACTCTCAACATGATCTGTTGCTGGCAAATGCCGCTGGCATTTTACCCTTACTACGTGAATTGATTGCCCTTGAGACGAGTAATCAACTCAATGCTCGTTTGGAAATGATCAGTAAACGGCAACAGATTCTCAACCGACTTTTGCTTGTCTCCACCCAGATTTCGGGTTTTGCCGCCGAGCTGGATTGCGAAGCTGAACAGGCAGATCAGATAGCAACGTATCTGGACCAACGCGATACCCGACGTATCCGGCGACTAACCATTCTTTCCGTCGTTATCGGGGCAGTTACAACTGTTGTTACGTCCCTCGTTCATGCTGATAATGCAATTAAAGTGGTTGGTATTGGAGGTGGCGTTGTCAGTGCTGGTTTGGGCGGTCTGGCCGCTTTTTCGTCTGATCGTGTTGTTCAGTTCAGCCATCCTCGTAACCTGCTGACGGATATCTGGTACCAACATAAGCAGTCTTCGATTTATCCGCCGATGATCTGGTACGTATTAAATGAGAAACTTTTCAGCAACGACGACCAATATTCAATTAGCTACAATACACGTCAGCGCTGGAAAAACTATGTTCTCAATGAAGCGTCGGAGGATAGGCTGCAATTGTATTTTGGCGAAACCGGCAACTATCAGGCCGATGATTTGCATAACCGGGCAGATATGCTCAATCAACTTCAATCGTCGATACGTTCCATTAATCAGGACTTGCAGAGCTTAGTCCTAGCAGTGTCTCAACGCTAATGAGCTATTATTTGGCTAAAAAACCTCTGGCGATTAGGTAGGGAATCAGAAGCCAAAGGAGCCCTTTGACCAGAAAAAATAGAAAACCTAGCCATCCGACACGTTTAAGCCAATATTTGAACCGCTCATTCATGAAACAAAGATAGCCATTTCCAACGGAGACTCTATTTATAAACGATTCAGCTTCAGTTGCAGTAATTCTTTTTCAGTCGTTGATGGCGTACCTTCTCTCAAACAAGAAGAGCACTTATCCAATTATTCCATTTCTAAATTTAAGCTTGCATCGCTTTAGGCGAACACTCCCAATAACCCATTTCCTGGGAATAAGTCAAGCAAGAAATAAGCATGAATTTGTTCATAGTATTTGACTGATTACAGGAGTGATTAATACGTTTTCGTCAGTAAGACGAACGAAGCGAAGATTTTCTACGAAAAAGATCTGGTCTGAATTGGCTTCTTTTTTGGTACAGATTTGGGCGAGTGATGAAACTCATTTCGGATAAATTATGTCGAAAATAAAAGTCACTTCACACATTTAGAGGTTGTACTAAAAAAATGGTAAGGCGAGTTAGAGAAAACGAATTATGAATATTACAAAACACAAAGTAGCAGCGATCCATTATACGCTGCGCGATAGCCAGGGTAACGTACTGGATTCCAGTGAAGGGAAAACGCCCCTATACTATCTTCATGGTGCCCAGAACCTTATTCCAGGTATGGAAGAGGGTCTCGAAGGTCGTACAACAGGCGATAAACTCAAATTGGACGTTACTCCAGAAAAAGGATATGGCAAACATAATCCGAAACTTGTGGAAGAAGTACCGCTACGTGCTTTCGGAGGTCAGAAAATAGATGTTGGTATGCAGTTTGAAACAAACGATGGCCAGGTAGTTACCGTTACGAAGGTTGGACCGCAGACCGTCACTGTTGATGCTAATCATCCATTGGCAGATCAGGACTTACATTTCGACGTAGAGGTTATTGACGTTCGTGAGGCCACTCCTGACGAATTAGCTCACGGACACGTTCATGGTCCAGGCGGACATCATTAGCAGACTATAAAAAAGGATAAGGGAGATAAGATGTACAGTTTGGCACATTCTTGTCTCCCTTATCCTTTTCTGCTTCCTTACTATCTTTGCGTTATGGCACAAATTGGTACAGACAGGCAGAGGGCAAAAGAATTTTTAGATGCAGGAAATGTTGTTGGTATTCCGACTGAAACAGTTTACGGGTTAGCAGGCAACGCTCTCAATCCTGATGCTGTGTTGAAAATTTTCCAAGTAAAGAATCGACCATCATTTGATCCACTTATCGTTCATACTGATTCTCTTGAAAAACTTGATCAGTTCGTAACATTTATACCCGGCCCAGCCTTGCTACTAGCTAAAACCTTCTGGCCAGGTCCTTTGACGATACTACTCCCTAAACGCGATCTTATTTCTGACCTTGTTACAGCTGGGCTACCAACTGTTGCAGTTCGTATACCGAATCATCCGCTCACCCTTGATTTACTACGTTCGCTTGATTTCCCGTTAGCAGCGCCGAGCGCCAATCCGTTTGGCTACATTAGTCCAACGACGGCCCAGCATGTAGCTGACCAATTGGGTAATCTAGTGCCGTATATTTTAGATGGTGGCTCATCTACTATCGGTCTTGAATCGACCATCATTGGGTTCGAAAACGATAAACCTATCGTTTTTCGGCTGGGAGGAATGACCTTGGATCATATTGAAGAAGTGATTGGCTCCGTTTCGGTTCGAACGCATTCAACATCTAATCCGAAAGCGCCTGGTATGCTAAGCAGCCATTATGCCCCTCGCAAACCGCTCATTCTTTTACCACCTGGCGAGTCTCCCAAGCCTAACATGCGAGCTGGAGCATTGGTATTCCGAGAACTGTTTAGTGGAATACGAACCGAGTACCAGCGTACCCTCTCTCCCACCGGTAACTTGAACGAGGCTGCCAAAAACCTCTTTGTTCACCTTAGAACTTTAGACGCCTTACCCATTGATGTTATTTACACTGAACCACTACCCAACGAAGGATTAGGCTGGGCTATAAACGATCGGCTTCGCCGAGCATCTGTGCGTCAGTAGATTATTATTGTTTGCTCAACTTAATTTCGTCTTTGTATACTAGCTACAATCTACACTTGAATAGCCCTTTCTTTTCTTTAAATAAAAAGTCCGATATACCATATGGCATATCGGACTTCAACGAATGACTTACTAATAAGCAAGATTCCTACACGAACTGACCCGCTTGTCCGCTATCAGTAAGCGAACCTAGTTTTAGGGTCAGTTGCCGCACGCTACCCAGCGTTTTTAATTGCGGTTTTTGGTAAGCCTTCTTCGCAGAATTATGTTTTTTGTTTTGCACGTTCTTAATCATTTGCTTATTTCTTTTTGAGGTTCGTAATTGGTTCGCCCTTAGGCCACCTACAAGAAAATCAGAATTATTGGACTACTAAGCGGTGTTTACGTGTTATGCCCCGCTCTTCAACCGTCAGGATATATACCCCAGTAGATAGTTTCGAAGAAGGCGAAACCTTGGTGCTCACTTCCGTAGGATCCAACTTATTTATTCCCAATTCGCTACCACTGGCGTTATATAAATGCAACACAGCTTGAGTGGGCTCATCTAGTTCTAACGTAAACTGCTGGCCAACTACTGGGTTCGGATATACACCATATTTCCCATCAATAACTACTGATTTAGCATCGAAAGTTTGGCTCGTGCCATCTAAATCAACTTGACGTAACCGGTAGTAGCTTGTTCCCCGATAAGGCGCGTTATCGACAAAACGATACGAACTAATGCTGTTGCTGGTACCTGCCACATCGTTTACTTCGCCAACAGCTTCAAAGCTTTTCAGGTCTTTGCTACGTTCAACAATGTATCCTTTGTTAGCCTTCTCCCAGGAAGTTTTCCAATTGACCAGCACTGTACGATTTTCTTGTGCTTGAGCACTAAAGTCTACAAGCGCAACAGGCATAGCTAAGGTATTGGTGTGTGTATAGATAGAGGCAAAGTCATTATCCGTGGGCTGTGGATTAGCCGTTCCATTAGGAGCAATGTTGCAGGAAGCACCAATATCGTTAACGGTAGTGGTAGTAGATGCTCTAGTAACTACAGCAGCGATAACGACATTATAAACAGACACTTCTGGTATTGCTACACCAGGCTTTTGGGTGGCCTCGAAGCAGCCCCCCTGTTGGTTTGTTGTGCTCGCTGGTGGGGTAAAAGAAACATTGAAATAATTAAGTAGGTCGCCCGATAGCGCTGCAAGCGGATTAGCATTATTAGGAGCACATTTACCTAAGCAAATAGACCACTGCATTTGATTGGCAAAGCCATTGCCACTGATCGGTACTGTTCCATTGTTACCGATGGTGAAGGTCATGTTAAATGGGGAGCCCACATTGGCAAGAGGAGCTGGCTCCAAGTTTCGGCTCGTTACTGCCGGGTCCGCCCCGCTCTGACCGAAACTCGTCAGACTTACTAGCACTGTGAATACCCAAAGCAGAGTAAATTTAATCTTAATCATAATTTTCAGGTTTTTAGCGTTTTGGCTATTCAGCCCCCGCCTGGTTGATTAATGGAATTGATTTGTTGGAAAATTTATTTTATAACTTCGAATATTGCTTTGACGCTTGTTCTTACTAGAAGTATCACAGTCGCATTAATAAAGTAACTAAAGACTTTTCTGTAAGAACGACAAAACACACCTTAGGGTTTAGATTTTGTCAAATGTCTTTAAGTTAATACTATTAGTGCTGTTGTATAATCCATTCCTGGTCCCAAAAATATTAAATAAAAGCAATAAGTCAATTAAATTTTAATCAGATTTACTTTACGTCACTATTTTTTTTCTTGGATGAGAAGCCTCTTAGCACTTAAGTGGACTCTACTATGTCAACAATTCCTATATCTGGTTGGGAAATGAATGTACACAACCTACATTAAAACACTGTTAGTCAACCTTTTGTCTTCAGAAGAGATGATTTTACAAAAGCAATATTAATGAAATTAAAATCATATAGCAAACCTTCATACGAAACGTACAGTCGATTTACAGACAGAGATGTAGTTTTTTACAACAAGAGGCTTGTTTTGTAAGCCTCTTGTTGTAAAAACAAATTCTATTGCTGAAAGTAATCTATTTTGTCGGCGTCGATGTTATTGTTGGCTTTTACCTCGCCTGCAATCCCAGTAATAACAGAGCTAACCGTCACTACACCTGTTGTTGCTCCTGGCGCCAACGTACCTGTAAACCCAAACGAAAGTCTGTCTCCGGGAGCTACTGGCTGATTCGTTCTTAGAATATAATAGTTGCCATTCGAGTTATCAAACGTCCAGGCACTATTTTGAACTGATCGGTTGCCCACATTGGTCGCCGTTGGCGAGAAGGTCAGACTAGCCTTTGGGTCCTTAGTTACCCGAACTGTGATCTGCCCACTAGTTGCAACTAAGTTCAGTTCCAACACATCAACGACAACGGTTATATCAGAGTTATTATAAACCGACGTAGGACGCGCATACGTAATAGGTGACAAATCAGGAATAGGATTTACCAATATGTGTAACGTAGCGGTTCCACAAACAGCTGTCGTCGAGTTGTCACATGCTGTGTAGGTAAAGCTGACAGGTCCCGTCGATCCATATGCTGGTGTAAAGGTATAGCTACCTGTTGTTGTGAGGACCAGCGTACCCGATGAAGTGATGGATGTAACCGGGTTTGAAACCGTAAGACCTGTCCCAACGTCATTCGTTAACACATTACCACTAACCGACTGTTGAGGATTTGTTTTGGCGTAATCATCATCGACGCTAACGGTACTGCCTCCTGGCGCTAGTACGTGTACTGTCACCTGAGCCAGCGCACATTGTCCGCCGGGCGTTTCACACACTTGATACGTTAGGACATCGTCACCGATAAAATTTGTGGCTGGTGTGTATACAAGATTGCCGCTTCCATTTACCGATACCGAACCATGAGCAGGATTTGTTACGATAGTAGGTATGTTTAATGTGCCGCCCGTATTACTTGCACCGTCGTTAGCAACCACGTTTATGGTCACACTAGCTGCAGTAGCGGTTGAACTCTGTACACTAGCGTAATCCGGATTAGCAACCGGAGGATTCGCCGTAGCAAACTGATCCAGTACCGTAATAATCAATGGTACTAATGGGCAGCTTGTTTGACCTGTAGAACAAACCGGTACTGTGAGTGTATACGTACCAGGATTCGTGGCCGTGAAACTATAAGCCCCACTCGTAGTCATCGTGATGGTTGCTCCTGCTGGGTTATTAGCACTAGCTACTGGTGTGCCATAAGTCGTTCCAGCCGGTGTTTTGTCGTTCGTACTCACATTACCCGATACAGGCGCATTCTTTGCTGTTACGTTGAAATCTGGGTTGAGGTTACAAACCAGACCGCCTGCGTTTACAGAATAACGCGTATCAATAAAGGCTCCATATACGTCTACAAAATTTAGCGCGCTGGCAAATGAGCCTACTTCAAGCTGAATTTCATCAAATGGTTTCGATGCGACAAAGCCTACATTAGAAAGTGTGCCACTGGGTACTCCGCCAAAAATCTGTAAGAAGACCGACAGATCGATTAGATTACCAACTGTTGCGCTACTTTCCTGAAGTACGCCATTTAGATACGTATTCACGGTAAGGTTCGAGAACAAACTTGCCGACACAGGCAAGTTTGCTTTGCTAATCGTGTATCCGGCAAACGTACCAGCGGGATAAACATCAGCGGGGTCAGCTACGGAGATGGAAGCCGTTACGCCAACACCTAATACGTTTCTGATACGGGCAAAATCAGTTGTACTGGCCGAAATTACGTTACCTGGGTCCTGGATCGAGCTACCCGCCAAATCAGCAGATACAGTTCCAAAGAAGCCCGTTCTGGTTCCTTCGATAAACGAAGAGAATTCAGGCCTGTTCAGGAACCTGGTCTGATTACACGTTACTGGCGTTACGCAGGCTTTCTGAATCACTGCCCGATAGATGTTGACTGTACCTAAGGGATTAGCGCTGACCAACTGCTCAAATTCAATTACAGCCTCATCAAATGGTACCTGAGCGATAGTTCCCACTGTCTGACGGCTACCCGACAGTAACGTGGCTCCTGCCAGTAAAGAAGCACCACTTCCAGTCTGCACAGCGGTTCCATTATTATATAAGGTAATTCGGGTACGGCCTAACAGACTTACTCCTACTAATGTACTGCTTTCAATATCAAACCCGATGTATGATTCGGCAGGGTATGTATCAATAGGGTTGGCGACCGACAGTCGGGCTGTAGCAGATACGGCTGCTCCTAAAGAAATAGTAGCAGGAGCCGCACTGGAGCCGTCGATAACATTATCTGCATTATTAATAGCACAGCCCACGCACGCCAACGAAGATCCAGTACCTGTACGACTATTGTTTATATACACTGGAAAACTGGTATTGGTTAACGGGGTCACTGCGCTTGTGCTACAGGCAATAGTAGGACCGGCACACAGGCTTTTAAGAACAGCACTGTAAATTCTTGTCTCACCAGCATTCACAGTTGCGGGAAAACTGAAAACAATCTGAATTTCGTCAAAAGGCTGACTCGTTACAAACCCAACCGTTTGACGCCCTGTAGCCGTTAAAAGTGGAACCGATGCCAGCGATGAAGCGCCGGATACCGTTTCACTAACCACTCCGTTTAAATACGTTTTAATGGTTGTTGAACTTAGGAGAGACACGCCAACTACTTCCGAGTTTTGTATGTCAAAACCCGCAAACGTACCGGCCGGGTAATCCGTAGTCGACTGATCTTTTATTGCTAATGAAACACTGCTGAACCCACTTACATTAACAGCCAGCGGTGACCGAATAGACGCATAATTAGTCAGATCTGAATCAGTTACGTTATCGCCGTTCACAACAGTGTACGTACTGACCCCGCTAACTCCGGTATGAGTAGTCTCAATAGCAGCCGGAATTCCTATATTCGTTGTACCAGAAACAGGATAGGTTGACCCCACCATCGGTGTTCTCGTATTGCATACTAATGGGTTACCAGCACAAAACTTCTCAACGACTGCGTAATATACCCTGATTGTTCCTGCCCCTAAAGCAGAAAAATCAATCCGAATCCGGTCAAAAGGTTTTGACGTTATGAATCCAGCTCTGGCAACACCACTTACAATACCTGTAGAAATCAGCGAGCTACTAGTCCTTGTTTCAATTGCTGCTGTTCCCGAAAGACTGTTATAAGTCGTAATCGTTACGGTACCAAAAGCAGATAGAAGGGTATTATCGTTAATTGCAAAGCCTGCAAAGCTACCAGCTGGATAAACATTAGCTCCTGTTGCACCAAGGTCTTTTACTTCTATGTATGCAGAGCCAGCGGCTACAAAAGTATAGTTGGCAGAATTATCCAGGCTATTGTCGATAAGATTGTTTTTGTTAGTGAATAAATCAAAACCAGCAAATCTTTCGGAGGTAACGGACAAACTAGCAAAGCTAGAAGGTGTAGCAGCGCTAATAGCGGTAGTACTGACGAGGGGCGTATATGTATTACAAACCAATTGGGTCTGCTGAGCCCATGTAGCAGTAGATCCTAACACCAGTGCAAAAACAAGACACCAGGAAAATAGAGCTAGAAAATTCCTGGTCAATAGATTAATAGACAATTGTCTCATACAGCTGAGAATTTAAAGTGAACTTAATTTGAATAATCCAACCAGTATTTAAAATGAAAAGAAAGGATTCGCTTTAAGATTAATTACTAGTACTCAATCGATAAAAATTAATGCTTTCACCTGCACAATATCCTTCGAAATACTACAATGAAGAATATTACACCCTTAAATAAATATTACTGTAAATCAAAAGCTGAATTTATGAACACACTTTAATTGTATGGTGTCACTTTTGTTACTCTAATTCTCTCAAAGGTAGCATAAATATACTTTGATCAAGTAAAATTTATTATTCGTACCATTTTCATATATCAATTCAAAAATTATTAACATATTAACATTATGTAATTTATATTATTCCAATCTTAGGAACAATACTATTTGATCGCTATTTGCTTTCTATAGCTAGCCTATTTTGCAGGAATCGACAACAAAATTCATAACATTAACATTCAGACTACCAACGCGTTATCAAGTAGAAATCAGCATTTTGATTATTAACAAAGGAAGGCTGAAGAGTTATATGAAGAATGGTAGTGTACAAATCATGAATCACTATTTGCTCTAATAGGTTGAAATCTGTGCTTCACGCTTATTGACTGGTGGACTATCCAGTGAATTCTCTCAATTTTCGTGTTATGGTGAAGCTTCTACTGGGTATATTTTTGACTAAAAAAGTAAGTACAAATCAATCGGCGGATCAGTATAAATGAACAGCTTGGAATTGCCCGTATAAATCATCTGGGCAATTCCAAGCTGTTCATTTGTACCTTAAAACCTACTTCAATCCGCGTCGAACATAATCTGCATTAAAATTCGTCTCTATTTATTGAATCAACTGCTTTATTAGCCACCTCAATTATCATCGGGAGCAGATGACCAAAACGAGGGTCCCGGCTGTAGCCTTGTTTCCAGCGGGCATAGATTTGTTGAGCAATCACAGCGTTTTTATAAAGACCAAATACGTAGTAGAACAAAATCTGTGAAAGATTACGCCCGCTTTGAACAGCGTATCGACTCACAACCTCACGGCGCGTCAGATTACCGGGGAGCCAGGTTAAATTGAAGTTTCGATAGGCAGGACTGTCACTCGCTTCTGACCAATACGCCAACGTAGCGCCCAGATCCATTAATGGATCGCCTACGGTTGCCATTTCCCAATCGAGCACACCGGTAATGACTGGCGTCGGCTCTCCTGAAGTTTTATCAGGAGCCAGCAACACGTTATCGTACTTGTAATCATTGTGCAGAAACGCCGGGGCTTGTTCAGTAGGATAGTTATGTTGCAGCCAGTCGCCGATGTAATCCATTGCTACTAGTTTGTCCGTTTCAGCCGCTCGGTAACGTTTAATCCAACCTTCTACCTGCCGCTGAACGTATCCTTCGGGTTTACCCAACTGAGCCAAGCCGCTTCCCTCAATGTTTACCTTATGTATCGTTACTAAATTATCGATCAGCGCTTTAGATAACCGGCGCATCCGTTCGGGAGCAAAATTGATCTTAGGTGCCATCGAGGCCCGTAGAATGATGCCCGGCACGCGCTTCATTACGTAAAAAGGAGCACCTAGTACGTCAGAAGTCTCGCAATACATAACGGGTTCCGGAATTTTCGCGTAATGGCCTTTCAACAGCGAAAGCACGTTGAACTCGCGCCCCATATCGTGCCCCCCTTTGATATTCGCTCCAACCGGTGGCCGACGTAATACGTATTCCTGGTTAGTCGTTTTGAGCCAGTACGTCAGATTCGAAAAACCGCCCGGAAATTGCTGGACTTCCAGAACAGTACCGATTTCAGGCGCATGTTCACGGAGGTACTCATTCAGGCGACCCAGATCAAATTCTTCACCAGCACGGATAGGCTGTGGCGCATCAGGGGCCAGCATAAGGTATCTGTTTTGAGTTGAGCAATAAACCTACGTAATGAATTGAGTAGCCAACGCCTGCTTACCGACTTTACTAGCTTACTTATTCGCCCAACCTACTAATAAATCGTATACTGCCCTAATGGACACCACCGAAATCAAGGCTCTTTTTCAACGGTTCGCCCAGTTGAGAGTCGGTGTGATCGGCGACTTTGCTGTTGATCTTTATTATACTATTCAAACCGAAACAGGCGAACATTCCCTGGAAACGGGACAGGATGTATTCTGGGGAAGCCATCCCCGCGCGTCGCTGGGTGCCGCGGGGAATGTCGTGCAGAATCTGGCAGCCTTAGGCGTTTCGCATATTCAGGTAATCGGCTGTGTCGGTAATGACCTGTTCGGGCGGGAAATGCAACATCTATTTGCTACGTTGAAAGTGAATACCCAACAGCTGCACGTAATTGCTGAAGACTGGGATACCTGCGTATATACCAAACCGAACCGGGCGGGTCTGGAAGCAAACCGAATCGATTTTGGAACCGCCAATACGTTGTCTGACCAGCGATTTACCGAACTGGTAGCTGACTTAGAGAAGTCACTACCTGATCTCGACGTATTAATTATTAATCAACAGTTTGCTCATCCCCTCCTTTCTGAAAAACGCGTCACTAGCCTCAATAACCTCATTTCCCGTTTTCCAAATGTTTGCTTCGTGGCCGACATGCGCGATGTGGGCATGCATGTTCGGGAATCTATCCTCAAAGTAAATACCGCTGAACTAGCCAGTTTTCTACGTATCGAACATCCCGATCACCCCGATCTTGACTGGTGCGTCAGCCAGGGTAATGCGTTCCGGCAACGTAGCGGTGGGCCGCTTCTAATCACCCGCGGTCAGGCCGGTATACTCTATATTGATCAACACGGCATCCAGACGATCGATGGATTGGCTTTACAGGGCGAGCTTGATACCGTTGGCGCGGGCGATACGGTTGTGGCGACCTGGGCGGCTTGTCTGGGATCGGGTGCCACACCGAAGCAGGCCTTAGTTGTCGCCAACCTTGCCGCTGCCGTAACCGTTCAAAAACTGGCCCAGACCGGCACCGCCAGCTTATCCGAAATCCTTGCTCTGCATCACACTTATGCTGTCCATGACTAACGAAACTCTTCAACAACATCGTCAGGAACTGTACGATCATCTTACCAATGAGTTGCTTCCTTTCTGGACGTCACGAGCCGCTGACTACGTAAACGGTGGTTTCATTACACACTTCGACCAGTTTGGAAATGACTCTGGCGAAGACGAGAAATCGCTCATCGCACAAACCCGGTCAATCTATACGTACTCTTCAGCGCATCGGGCCGGTTACGGCAATGGAAAGCTGGCGGAACTAGCCAAACATGGTGTAGACTATCTACTAAGCCGAATGTGGGATGAGGAGCAGGGAGGTTTTTACTGGATGACTAACCGAAAAGGTGAGGTGTTAAACAACCAGAAAATTGTATACGGGCAAAGTTTCGCGATTTATTGCCTGAGCGAATATACATTAGCAACGGGTGATCCTCGTGGCGTTGAATATGCCCAAAAGGTATTTGATCTATTGCAGAAATACGCAGCCGATACGTGTTATGGAGGATACTTTGAAATGTTCCACCGCGACTGGACGCTCAAAGGACCCGGCCCAGCCGGGGGTGATCGCAAAACCCTCGACGCCCACATGCACTTAATGGAAGCTTTCACTACGTTGTATGAATGTACTCAACAGCCAATTCATCACCGGAAGCTACAGGAAGTCATTGATCTGTTAGTCGGCAAAATTATGCATCCAACTTATGGTACGGGTGTACCCCAATTCTGGGCTGATTGGCAGGTGGCTCCACAGATTAAATTTGACGTGATCTGGGGGTGGGACCGCTTCACCGAAGATGGCGTGAAACGAGCTGCCGAAGACAATACCAGTTATGGCCATAATGTTGAATTTGCCTGGCTCCTGCTTCATGCCCTGGCTATTCTCGGAACACTCCCGGAAACGTATCGAGATCAACTTATAAAGTCATTTAGTCATGCCGTCGATCACGGAATAGACTGGGAATTTGGCGGAGTTTTCGTTGAAGGATCGCATAGTGGTCAGGTCTATGACCGTGAAAAAGAATTCTGGCAACAGGCTGAAGTGCTCATTGGACTCCTGGATGCTTACCAATTGTTTAGCGATGAGACGTACTGGAAAGCGTATAGTAATGTTCACCGTTTTGTGCTGGACAAAATGGTGAACCATGCTGTGGGCGAGTGGTGGCCGCTAATGACTCGTCAGGGCGTTCCGATTTGGACGCACATGAGCCATTCCTGGAAAATCAACTACCATACCGTTCGGTCGATGGTGCAGTCGATTCGTCGGCTGGATCTGTTACTGAAAAACAGAAATTTTTCCGGCTAACACCCTGTATAACTCTTTCCGGGATTTCGACTTGAGTATACCATCTCTTGTCTTTCTTCCATCTGAAAATTAAAAAATTGTCCTTGATTGTGTGAAAACAGCTTTCACACAATCAAGGACAATTTTTTACCATCTAAATACCAATTAAGCGCCTAAGTCTAACTATATGAGTCTACCTATTCAGCTCATGTTTTACTAGTCCCAAATGGCTACAAAATATTATAAAAATAATTACACTTTATTTTATATAATTTAAAGAATATTATATTTTATTAAAACCTTTTTATAATATATAATTTTGCCTAAACTGTTATTTATAAAATTTTTTAAATTATAATTGTATTTTAAATTATTCAAGATTCTTCTATTTCAATCTCTACTCAAAACTCTATGAAAGAACGGCTATTTGCTCTTCTCCTGTTTTTACCGCTTCTCTCATTCGCCCAGCAGCGCACTGTCCAGGGAAAAATTACTGATGCCGCTGGCAAGGAGCCTCTACCAGGCACAACCGTAACGGTAAAAGGCGCTACGCTAGGAACCGTATCTGACGCTCAGGGAACGTATCAACTAAACGTTCCTAACCAAAATGCTACGCTTGTTTTTTCGGCGGTTGGCTTTCAGGGACAGGAAGTTACAGTTGGATCAAAGCAAGTTATCGATGTTGTGCTGGTAGCGGATACCAAGCAGCTTAGTGAAGTTGTCGTGACGGCCGCGGGTATCAAGCGCGATAAGAATGCACTGGGTTATTCCGTCAGTACATTAGACGCTACCAAGCTGGCACAACGGTCAGAACCAGACCCACTTCGCGCCCTGACCGGTAAAGTAGCCGGGGTAAATATTCAGGGCTCTGGGGGAGCTGCGGGTGGCGCGACAAATATCACAATTCGGGGAAACTCATCGCTGGGAAACAACAACCAGCCCCTGTTTGTGGTCGATGGGGTACCGTTCGATAACTCCAGTTTTGGCAGTACGGATGGCACCGTCGGCGGCTCGACCATTACGAACCGTGCCTTTGACCTTGATCCGAATAATATTCTGACAATGACCGTATTGAAAGGTGCAGCGGCAGCGGCACTTTACGGTTCACGGGCCGCCAACGGCGCTATCATCGTAACGACCAAAGCCGGTAAAAGCCAGAGTCGGAAAGGACTGGAAATAACCTATAACATGGGGTACGCGACAGAAACCGTAGCGGGTTTGCCGGAGTACCAAACCAAGTACGGTCAGGGAACTAACTTCGATTATCGGAGTGGGGTATTCGGTTCGTGGGGTCCTCCTTATGCGGGCTATACCAGCCTGATTCCTACGCGGGCAACCATTCCGCATCCGCTCACGACCAACAACCGGTATCCCTCGTCCGTGTTCCCACAGTTTTATGAGGCCGATGGCGTGACACCAATTCAGGTACCGTACCAATCGTATTCGCAGTATAACGCCAAAAATTTCTTTCGTAAGGGCAACGTCTTTGAAAACGCTCTTTCTGTATCGACAGGTGGCGAGAAAGGTAGCCTTACCGTTGGGCTGTCACGCACCGGTAATCAGGGCGTGGTTCCTGAAAACAAGATTACCCGTACGGGTATAAACATTGGTGGCAACGCGCAATTAGACAACAAATTCTATGTCAGTGGCGCGCTTAATTATGTCAACACTGAGCAGGTCTCTCCTCAGCTGACGGCGGCTAACGGTAGTGGTAGTTCCATTTTGGACATCCTGATGTTCGTGCCCACCAGCTTCGATTTAACGGGTTTCCCAAATACGAACCCACTTAACGGCAATAACGTATACGACCGGGTAGGTACCGATAACCCATACTGGTCGGTTGTGAACAGTCCTACTACCAGCAAGGTAGACCGGTATTATGGGAATGCCGTTCTTGGTTTCGACCCACTGCCCTGGCTGAATGTCCAGAACACCATTGGATTCAACGCCTACACTGACCGACGCGTGGTTGTGAATGGAAAAGGTGGCGACTATTTCCCGAACGGCAACATTACGAACGACAACATTTACCGGCAGGAACTAGACAATACGTTGCTTGTAACGGCAACAAAGCCGCTCAGCGAGAATTTCGGGCTGAAAGTGATTCTGGGGAACAATGTTAACCAGCGGCTGACCGAACGGCAGGTTGTTTTTGGCGACGGGATCATTTTCCGGGGCATCAACTCCCTGAACAATACCAGCGTAACGATTCCCCGCGTACTACCGAACAACCGGAACAACTTCAAGCAACGGTACTTTGCGTTCTTCACCGATATTTCGCTGGATTACAAAAACTGGGCGTTCCTGAATATCGTTGCCCGCAACGACGTATCATCTACCCTACCCGTCAGCAACCGGAGTTATTTGTACGGAGGTGCCAGTGCATCGCTGATTTTTACGGAAGCGTTTAACATCCCTAAGAATGTGTTGTCGTTCGGTAAATTCCGGGCTGGTTACACACGGGTAGGCAACGAAGCGACACCGTATCAAACCCAAACGGTTTATATCGCTAATCCCGTATTAGGCGCTGGCTCAACGACAGGAGCCATTGCTTCGCCGTTCAGCGGGCAGAGTACATTAACAGAATCGGATCTGCTGGCCAACTCAGAGTTGAAGCCGGAGTTTATTACGGAACTTGAATTAGGCACCGAATTACAGTTTTTCAATAACCGTATTGGCCTGGATGTTACGTACTACAAGAAGATCAGTACGTCACAGATTTTTACCGTTAATGCCGCTCCGTCTACCGGATACACACAGAAGGTGATTAACCTGGGCCGGTCTTCCAATGAAGGGATTGAAATCGGCCTGAACGTAAATCCTATAAAACTGGCGAATGGTTTCCGCTGGGATATTTCATCAGCCTTTACGCTTAACCGAAACATCGTGCTCGACATTGGCAATCTGAAAGAGCTTCCTTACGGTGGTTTCTCGGATTTAGGCAGCGTACACATTGCCGGTCAGCCGTATGGACAGATTCGCGGATCGACCTACGCTAAAGATGATGAGGGCAATACGTTAGTTAACCCAAACACAGGCAAACCCATTTTGAGTGGAAAAGTAAGCCCTATCGGCAATCCCAATCCTGACTTCATTTTGGGTGTTACCAATAACTTTACGTTCAAAGGTATTACGCTCAGCGCCTTATTCGACTGGAAGAAAGGGGGTGATATGTATTCGTTCACGGCTTATGAACTGCTGAGCCGGGGCGTAACGAAAGACACCGAAGAGCGGGAAGCCATTATCATAGGTCCAGGGGTTCTGGGTGATGTGAATACGTTGAAACCGCTGCTGGACGGGGAAGGCAGGAAAATCCCGAACAACATTGGTGTTGGCGTGGCCGACTACTATTTCACGGGTGGTTTCGGTCCGGGTGGTGCCGCTGAGGTAAACGTATTCGATGCAACCGTTTTCCGGCTTCGCGAAGTGTCGCTTGGGTATCAGTTCCCGAAGAACTGGCTCAAAAAGACACCCTTTGGCGCGGCTTTTCTATCGATCAGTGGCCGTAACCTCTGGTATCTGGCTCCCAACTTTCCAAAGTATCTGAATTTTGATCCAGAGGTTAGCTCGACAGGCACGGGTAATTCACAGGGCTTCGATTTCATCGGTATTCCAACCACGCGTCGTCTGGGTGTCAATCTTCGGTTTAGTTTCTAAGAATCTGAAACATCATATTCATTTTCAACTTATGCAATTCATCAAAAACATACGAACGGCTTCGATGCTGGGGCTGCTATTCCTGGCAGGGGCCTGCAAAGATTTCGTCGATATCAATGCCGACCCAAACAACCCCACTACGCCCGTACTGGAACTGTTGCTACCAGCAACTCAAATATCGATGACGGGTAGTCTGCGGGACGTGAATGTTGGTGCATCCATTCTGACCCAGCAATTGTATACGAGCAATACCAGCCGCAATTTTCAGGACGGTACAGATTATCAGCAATCCTGGAATGCTTTATATACGCAGGTGCTCAACGACATCGAAATCGTGATTCGGGAAGGCACGCGTTTACAGCGGTGGGACTACACGGCGATTGCCAAACTAGAGAAGGCGTATATCTACAGTGTCATGGTCGATCTGTGGGGTGACATTCCCTACGCCGATGCCTCGAAAGGACTAACCGTTTCTGATCCGGTCTTTGAAAGCGGAGCCACTATCTACGATAAATTGTTTACGTTGATCGACGAGGCTCTGGCCGATGCCAACAAAGGCAATTTCGCCATCCAGCCAACCACCGCCGACATCATTTATAAAGGTGATAAAGCAGCCTGGATTCGCATGGGAAACTCGCTGAAATTGAAGCTCTTCAATCAGATTCGGCTCGTTCAGCCCGACAAAGCAAAGGCAGGTATTGCGGCTTTATTAAGCGCCAATGCTCCGATCATCACCACCAATGCGCAGGATTTTGCGTTCCGCTTCGGCACAACCGAAACACCGGCTAACCGCCATCCCTGGCACCGTACCGAATATCAGGCCAGCAAGAGTTATTACATGAGCCAGAACTTCATCGAGCGGTTATTCAGCACCGACGATCCCCGGATGCGGTATTTCTTCTACCGACAAACGTCGAACTATACCGTTGGTTTCACGCCCACTGGAAACGGCTATTTTGGCCGCTATACCGGTGATGCGACGGCTTCCCCGAACGACAATGCCCTGAAAGCTACGTTTGGTGTTTATCCGGCGGGTGGTTTGTACGATGCCTCCCCCATCAATAACCTAACCGCGGCTAACATATTCATCTCGAATTCGGGCGCTACGTCGACGCCTAAAGTGGTGACGAATACCGATGGCTCGGGGGCGGGTGTGTTTCCGTTCATCACGAACGCCATGGTCAAATTCATCCTGGCCGAATCGGCTCTGACACTCGGCACAACCGGTGACGCCAAACAATTATTTCAGGACGGTATAACGGCTCACCTGAACAGCGTCAATACCATTTCGACAAGTTCGGGCAACTCAGCGCCAACACTGGCAACGGCTACGGTGACCGCCTTTGTGGCTAACCGGACCGCGCAGTACGATGCCGCTGATGCTGCTGGTAAACTGAATGCTGTAATGACGCAGAAATACATTGCTCAGTTTGGCAACGGTATCGAGTCGTACAACGACTACCGCCGGACGGGTTTGCCTACACTGGCAGCACCGATCGCTCCGCTGAATACCTTTCCACTACGTCTATCCTATTCCGTAACGGAGCTGTCGACCAACGGTAGCGTATCGGACAAAGCCGATCAATTACAAACCGCCCAGCAGACAACACCCGTTTTCTGGGATAAATAATTGACACCGGAACTTGAAACACTATAGAAAGTCATGAAAAAAATCACGCTATATTTTTCTCTTCTGCTACTGGTTGCGCTTGATGCCTGCAAAACAGAGAATTACGTTTGGGAGAACTGGACCTATACGGCGGTTCCGCTGGTAGCGGTCAACACGGCCAAATCGGCATTGCCGACAGTGTCTACCTCCAATACGTCATTTTTCGATTTAGGAGCCACTAACCTGGGGAGTCAGGAGTTTGAATACGTATTGAAATGGGAAGGTTTCGGAAAGGCAGAAGTTCAGTCGATTGATGTGTATCTGGGCTTTGTGAAAGCGCCCACTTCCGGTAATCCGGCCTATCCAATCGTGCTTTCACAGCCGGGTGGGGTATATCCGAGCGTCACCCAGTTTCCGCTGCCCAGCCGGGTTGGAGCGTCCGATAAATTATATTCAACCGTAACGGAATTCCCGAAGACCTTTACCGTAACGGCCGCTCAGTTAGCCGCTTTTACGGGCACGAATCTCAGCACGGTCGTTCAGAATGATTATTTCCTGTTTAAATTTATACTCAACCTGAAAGACGGCCGCCGAATCGAAGGCTTTCAGGAGAACGTATGCGACGAAGCACGGGGCGAAGTTGGCGATTGCCGGGTTGGTGTTCGCTTCCGAAGAAAATAATGTACGAGTCACTGTGGTGTCGGGTTTGAGAACCCGACACCACTTAATACCACAACAAAGCCACAATAATCAATCGTAAAAACAAACCCCAATTAACTCTCAACAATGCGTTATTCTCCTTACTCGCTCCTTGTTCTGCTGATGGTCGGTCTGAGCACCGCTCTGGCTCAGTCGAGCGCGACCCCGGCCATCCCCTCGCCCAAAGAGCATTTTGGCTTCAACATCGGCGATGATTATCAACTCGCTACGTATACGCAAACCGAAGCGTATTTCCGAAAAATTGCCGCTGCCTCCGATCGGGTTAAACTGGTTGACATTGGCATGACCGAAGAAGGCCGTCATCAGTTGATGCTGATCATTTCGTCGCCCGAGAACTTAAAAAAGTTAGATCGCTACAAAGAGATTTCGCAGAAGCTCGCCCGCGCCGAAAACCTATCCGACGAACAGGCCCACGCTTTAGCCAATGAAGGCAAAGCCATTGTCTGGATTGATGGTGGTCTGCACGCAAGCGAGACGGTAGGTACGCACCAACTCATTGAAACGATCTGGCAATTGGTGAGCCGCAAAGATCCCGAAACGATGCGTATTCTAAATGATGATATCCTGCTGATGACGCACGCCAACCCCGACGGACAAGAGCTTGTCACGAACTGGTACATGCGTGAGCCAAAAGCGGAAAAGCGGGTACTGGATAACCTGCCTCGTTTGTATCAGAAATACATTGGTCACGACAACAACCGCGACTTCTTCATCATGAACATGAAGGAAACCCAGAATATTGGTCGTCAGTTGTTTGTTGAGTGGATTCCGCAGATCATGTACAATCACCACCAGCGCGGTCCGGCCGGATCGGTACTGGCGGGTCCTCCTTACCGCGATCCGTTTAACTACGTATTCGATCCACTGATGATTACGGGTATCGATGCCCTCGGTGCAGCCATGATCAACCGACTGAATTCGGAAAACAAACCCGGTTTTACCCGGCTGGGTGGCTCGGTTTTCTCGACCTGGTATAACGGCGGACTACGTACTACGACGCACTTCCACAACATGATTGGTCTGCTGACGGAAATCATCGGTGGTCCAACTCCCGAAGATATTCCCGTTGTGGCAAAGTATTTGATCCCGAACGGCAACACGCCTTTCCCGGTGCTACCGCAAAAGTGGCATTTCAAGCAATCCATTGATTATTCGGTCTCGCTGAACTACGCCGTAATGGGGTATGCAGCCCGTTACCGCGATGAAGTGCTGTTCAATATCTACCGGATGGGTAAAAACTCCATCGAACGCGGCAGCAAAGACACCTGGGGTCTGTCGCCGAAGAAGATCGACGCAATTACGCATACGTTCCAGACGGACCCTAAAAAGCCTGCGGTACCCACGAATGCCGCTTTGGCTCAATATGGCTTTGTTCCGCGGGGAGGTGGCATACCAACCAAATATTACGACACGATCATGAAAGCGCCGACGCTACGTGATCCGCGTGGGTTCATCATTCCGGCAAACCAACCTGATTTTGCGACGGCCGCTAAGTTTATCAATGCGCTGGTCCGGACGGGTATTCAGATTCAGCAGGCTACGGCCGACTTCACGGTGGCAGGCAAAAAATATCCAGCCGGTTCCTACGTCGTGAAAACCGATCAGGCATTCCGTCCGCACGTGCTGGATATGTTTGAACCACAGGATCACCCGAACGATTTCCAGTATCCAGGTGGCCCACCCGTACGTCCTTACGATGCTGCTGGCTGGACACTGGCCTATCTGATGAATGTGAAATTTGATCGTATTTTAGACAATTTCGATGGTCCGTTCAAGAAACTGCCGTACGGTGAACTTCAGTCTCCTGAGGGTCATGTTAATGGTGCTCCGAGCGCTGGCTACGTATTGAGCGCCAAAGCTAATAACTCATTTATTGCGGTCAACGATTTGTTGGCATCAGGTGTTGACGTATTCCGTTTACCGAATGGAACGGGTGGTAAATCGACGGTTGAATCAGGTGCATTCTTCGTTCCTGCTTCGGCAAAAGCGAAATCTCTGCTCGACAAATCAGCGAAAGACCTTGGCCTGGAAGTAACGGGGATTTCGAAGAAGCCCACCGCATCCATGATCAAAGTGTCGCCAATGAAAATTGCGCTGTGGGACACGTACGGTGGTTCGATGCCATCGGGCTGGGTACGTTGGTTGATGGAACAGTATCACTTCCCAATGAAGGTTATTTATCCTGGCGATATTGATGCCGGTGACTTGCGGAAGAAATACGATGTGATCGTGTTTGTAACCCGCGCGATCCCAGCCGTTGGCGGCAGAGAAGAGGATATTTTCAGCGCCCTCGAACGCGAACCGAAAGAAGAAACGACGCCTGCCGAATACAAGTCACGATTGGGCAAAATTACCGCAGCCAAGTCGATCCCGCAGTTGAAAACGTTCATGGAAGCCGGTGGAACGGTCGTAACGATCGGAACCAGCACAAATCTGGCGTATCACCTGGGTTTACCCGTTAAGAATGCTCTGACAGAAATGACAAATACGGGAACTGAAAGACCGTTACCTGGTGAGAAATATTATATCCCTGGCAGTGTCTTGCGCGTGAGCCTGGATTCTACGCAGCACGCAACCTGGGGTCTTGGCCAACAGACAGACGTTTATTTCGACGCAAGCCCGGTCTTCAAACTGGCTCCCGAAGCGATTGCCAAAGGCACCGTAGTACCACTCGCCTGGTTCGACACGAACAAACCACTACGTAGTGGCTGGGCCTGGGGACAATCGTATTTGCAGGATGGTGTTGCTGCGTTCATGGCCCCCGTTGGTTCCGGTAAGTTCTACGCGTTCGGACCCGAAATTACGTTCCGGGCGCAGGCGCAGGGGACCTTTAAGTTCCTCTTCAATCAGCTCTATAACACAGGTAAGAGCGGCTCGCAAGGCAACGATGTTGTAAGCGAAGATTAATGCATACCAGCCCCTCTCCCTGAAAAAGAGAGGGGCTTTTTTTTGTTCGGCTGATCCACCGGTGTGGTAGTCTCCAGACTTTGCTCAACCTCATTTTTCTTAACCATGCATCAACTTTTCAAATTATCGTTCATTGCTTCCGTATTGCTGGTAAGCACAGCCCCATGCCTGTTTGCTCAGGAAGAAGAGGACGACGAAGAATCGAAAAAGGTCGTTCCGATCGACAAGAAGTACGAAACCGAAGTCAGTACGTTAGCGAAACGGCCAGCGGTACAATCGGCTTTTAAAATCTTTACGGAGCTGGAACCCCAGACCAAGCAGGATCTTATTACGTTAACCGAAATTCCATCTCCCCCTTTCAAAGAAGCCGAACGCTCTAAAAAGTATGCGGCTATGATGAAAGAAGCAGGGGCAGATTCAGTCTGGATCGATGAAGTCAATAACGTAATCGCCAAACGCAAAGGAAAATCCGGCAAGAAAACAGTGGTCGTCGAAGCGCATCTGGATACGGTTTTCCCGGCAGGAACGGACGTAAAAATAAAGGCGAAAGGTGATACGCTTTATGCGCCCGGCGTTGGCGATGATACTCGCGGCTTAGCGGCTGTTCTGGCTGTTCTGAAAGGAATGGAAAAAGCCAAAATCGAAACCGATGCCGACGTACTGTTTGTGGGTGCCGTGGGCGAAGAAGGCCTGGGCGATCTGCGGGGCGTTAAGCATTTACTACGTCAGGGTGGCCCTAAAGTAGATTCATACATCGCTGTCGACGGACACGGTATCGAAAGCATTACGCACCGGGGCTTGGGCTCACATCGCTACCGCATTACGTATAAAGGTCCGGGTGGACACTCATACGGGGCCTTCGGTATTGTCAATCCGCACGGAGCGTTAGGCAAAGCGGTTTATTATTTCACTACCGATGCCGACAAATTCACGCGGGAAGGCGTCAAAACGACCTACAGTGTCAGCGTGATTGGCGGTGGTACGTCAGTGAATGCCATTCCGTACGAGTCATGGATGGAAGTCGACATGCGGTCGGAAAGCAAAGAAAAACTGGCGGGTGTTGATAAGCTTCTGCAAGCCGCCGTTCAACGGGCGCTTAAAGAAGAAAACGCCATGAAACGGAGTGGTCCCGACCTTACGGTTGAGGTGAAACTGGTTGGTGATCGTCCATCGGGTCGTATAGAACCCACTATTCCGCTGGTACAGCGGGCCATGGCAGCGTCTAAATACTTCCAGGCCGAACCTAAATTACGGGTAGGCTCTACGAATGCCAATACGCCCATTGCTAAAGGAATTCCAGCGGTTACCATCGGTAGTGGCGGTACGGGTGGAGGAGCGCATTCGCTGAAAGAATGGTGGCTGAACGACAAAGGTGTTCTGGGTATGCAGCGTATTTTACTCGTCTTACTGGCTGAAGCCGGCATGGCAAACTGATTGCATTGTTGATGTGGTGTCAAAGAAGTATCTGACTCCAAGAAAAGAAAGTTTATTCTACTGACTCATCAATATAATCTACCTCTCTACTATGAAGCTATCTATTCAAAAAATTACCCTTTATCGGGTAGGACTCTTACTGTTGGCGGTTCTGCTGGCTGGCGTACTCGCGATTGCGCAGGTGCCGAAACCGGCCGACGTATTTGGTTTTGAACCGGGCGCCGACTACAAACTGGCGAATTACAAAATGCTGATGGACTACTACCAGCGTCTGGACAAGGCCAGTAATCGGGTGCAGATGGTGACTATCGGTAAATCCGTGCTGGGTAAGCCGATGTACCTCATGATGGTATCCAGTGAAGCCAACATGAAGCAGCTCGATAAATGGCGTAACATCAGCGAACAGCTTTCCCGCGCTAAAATCGACGATAAAATGGCCCGTAGTCTGGCCGCGTCTGGTAAAGCGATTATCTGGATCGATGCAGGTATGCACGCTTCTGAAGTAGCCTCGGCGCAGATGCTGCCTGAACTGGCTTACCGGATGGCCACCGAAGAATCACCGGAAATGAAGAAAATCCGAGATCAGGTGGTGGCTCTGCTGATGGTCGAAATGAATCCCGATGGTTTGGATATCGTAGCTGACTGGTACAAAGCCAACCTCGGTACGCCTTTCGAAACCACCCAACCACCCTGGCTGTATCATCACTACGTTGGTCACGACAACAACCGCGACTGGTTCACGAACAACATGCCCGAGACAAAGGCTGTCTCGGAGGTTTTATACAATCAGTGGTACCCGCAAATCGTCTACAATCACCACCAGACTTCTCCAGCCTGGACCCGTATTTTCATTCCGCCCTTCGCCAATCCCGTCAATCCACAGATTCACCCTGGCGTAACGGCTGGTGTCAATATGGTTGGTACGGCTATGGCCAGTAGGTTTGCTATGAAAAAAATGCCGGGAGTTGTTTCGCAGTTGCGCTTTAGCATGTGGTGGAATGGCGGTATGCGGACCGTGCCGTATTACCATAACCAGATTGGCATTCTGACCGAAACGGCTCACGCTACGCCATCGCCACGTTTTTACCCCCCCGATTCGTTACCCAAAACCGTGGGTGTGGGCGTAACGGCTTTAACGACGGGTACGGATATTTTTTACGCCGATCCCTGGAAAGGTGGTCAGTCGCGCTTCCGTGATGCTGTCAATTACATGGAAGAAGCCTCGATGGCGACATTGGTCCTGGCAGCCGACAAACGCGAAGAATTCCTGTACAACATCTACGTAATGGGTCGCGATGCGATTGAATCGGCCGGAAAAAGCAGACCGTATGCCTACATCATCCCAACCGAGCAGTGGGACAAAAGCGAAGCGGTCAATCTGGTAAATATGTTCCGCCAGAGCGGAGTCGAAATTCACCGGGCTACGCAGCCATTTCAGGCGAATAACACTACGTATCCAGCGGGTTCGTACATCATTTACGGCGCTCAGGCATTTAGCCCCTACGTAGTGGATTTAATGGAAAAGCAGGTTCACCCCAATCAGCGCCTGTATCCCGGTGGCCCGCCGATTCCTCCCTACGATCTGGCCGGATGGACGTTACCAATGCAAATGGGCGTAACGGTCGCCAAAACCAGTGCTACGTTTAAAGCGGATGCCGAATTGGTAAAAGGATTCGCGCCTTTCGTGGCGGGTCAGGTTGCGTCAGGTGCCGGGTATGGCTACGCCCTTTCGCGCAACCAGAATGCCAGCGTAAAAGCCGTTAACCGGTTATTGAAAGACGGCGAAATCGTTTCGTTCATGCCCTCCGAATCAGGTAGTTTCCTGATCGAAAAAGGCGCGTCAACCGATGCACGTATTCAGGCGCTGGCGAAAGAATTAGGCGTAAGCTTTACGGCAGTTGCCAGCAAACCAGCAACAACGAGCAAACCCCTGAAACTGCCCAAAATTGGCCTCTATAAATCCTGGGTAGCCAACATGGACGAAGGCTGGACGCGCTGGCTGATGGAACAATACAGTTTCCCCGTCGATACGTTACACGATGCCGACATTGCGAAGAAAGACCTCTCAACCTATAGCGCGATCATCATTCCTGATCAGGAGTCGAAACGGATTCTGAACGGCCATGCACCGAATACCATGCCTGTTCCTTACGTAGGCGGTTTGGGTCTAGGCGGTACGATGGCGTTGCAACAGTACGTAACGAATGGCGGCACGTTGGTTGCCTTCGACGGTGCCAGCGATTTCGCGATTGAGTTGTTTGGCTTACCTGTTAAAAATGCTACGGAAGGTTTGTCGAGCCAGCAGTTTTACATTCCCGGCTCACTGATCCGCACGGTTATTAATACGAAACATTCGCTGGCGTATGGCATGCAGCCCGAGGTAGCGGCTGCTTTCTCGAACAGTCGGGCGTTTGACGTTATCCGTCAATCGCGGGAAGGCGAAGGTGGACGAGAAGACACCAAAATGGCACCTAATCCTACTGTCGAGGTGGTTGCCAGCTACGCCAAAAAAGAGCTGCTTATGAGTGGCTGGGCGTTGAATGAAGACAAATACATTGCCGGAAAACCGGCTGTCGTCCGCGTACACCAGGGCAAAGGTAACATCGTTATGTTTGGCTTTAGCCCCCAGTTCCGCGGACAACCCAGAGGTACGTATAAGCTGATCTTCAACGCGCTTTACGAAAGTACATTACCCAAAAGCGCGGTCGAATCAAACACAAAAAGTGAATAGTAATTTGACGTAGTAAAGCCTACGCGGAGCATAACACAAGAGCCCGAACGTTTTGAACGTTCGGGCTCTTGTGTTACTTCATACTACCTGATTACTCATCATCTGGCGGAACTGTCGCAGTTCGCGCGCTTTCTGCTTAATGTCCAGGCCATATTTTTTGAGAATACTGATAGCTAAATTTTGTTTGTGAACTTCATCAGCGCCATCCCAGATACGGGCGCCCCGCTCGTGCCGATACATCGCCGACAGGACCGTATCATCCGTAACACCCAGCGCACCATGCACCTGAATGGCCCGGTCAAGTACGCGTAGAAACGCATTCGCTACGTAGAATTTGATGGCAGAAACAGCGTCGCGTACATTACTCACCCCAACAGTATCAATCATGTGAGCCGTGTTCAGTACGTAGAGTCGGGACGCATCGATCTCAGCGCGGCTTTCGGCAATGAAATCCTGAATAAATTGCTTCTCGCCCAGCATAACACCCTCTTCAATCTCACGCGTAGCCGCTCGTTTACAAAGCAAATCCAATGCTTTTTCGGCATTACCAATCCAGCGCATGCAATGGTGAACGCGACCGGGTCCAAGTCGTTCCTGCGCGAGCCGAAACCCCATCCCCTCTCCACCAATCAGGTTCGAAACGGGTACACGGCAATCCGTATAGGTCACTTCAGCATGACTGAACCAGCCTTCGCCTGCTTCGCCAAAAACAGGGATGTTACGTTCGATAGTAAAGCCTGGTGTATCGGTCGGAACGATGATCATACTGGCTCGTTCGTGGGGCGCTGCTTCAGGATTCGTAACCGCCATTACCACCGCAAACGCGGCCCCATCGGCGGAAGACGTGAACCATTTACGCCCGTTAATGATGTATTCATCGCCATTTCGCACGGCAAGGGTAGCCATACGCGTTGGGTTTGATCCGGCGAAGTCAGGTTCGGTCATAGAAAAGCAGGAGCGAATTTCACCCGCCATCAGCGGTTTCAAATACCGTTCTTTCAGTTCGGGCGATGCGAATTTGTGAAGCAACTCTGTATTACCAATGTCGGGTGCCTGACAGCCAAATACGTAGTGACCGAAAAACGGAGCGTGCGCCAGGACCTCGCTTATCTGCCCAAACTCGCAGAGTGTCAAACCGTGCCCCGGTCCGTCGTCACGGCCCTCCTCTTTGGAAAGATGCAGCCCCCACAACCCGGCAGCTTTAACCAGTTTTCGTTTCTGGTCAAGAATTGGAATCAGCGTACCAAGTTTGTTATGAGAAAAGCCGTCTTCGAGTGGAATGAGTTCTGACTGAACAAAGTCGCGAACCTTGGCCAGCAGTGGTCTGACGCGTTCTGTAGTGAAAATTGTTTCCATAGTTAACATACCTAACGACAGGCAAATTATGGTATTATTCTCACCTAAAATAGAGCTACCGATAAACCATAAATCGGGTGTATGACCTATAGCTGATCATACACCCGATTTAAAAAGCGGCTAAACTCAATCTTGCAGATTATAAGCCTGTTTGACCGACGCGTAATTCTTAAAATCGACAGCTCCGGAACGGCCTCCTTTCGTACTTCCGTAAGCAACAACGATCCGATATTGTGGCAGTGTTTTAACCATGTCGCGGTAAAACTGAGCGCTTTTGCCTGTCAGTTCAGGGATCGCTACGTTGCTCCGGGTTGTCATTAAATTCGTACTAATCCTTAGAAAATTCACCCCAAAGAGTTGATTGGCTACGTAATAGCTCGTAAAATCTTCGTCCTTGCTGGTGGTGCGGCCTGGAATTTTAACGTAACCAAAACCACTATCGGCCACTACCCGCTCCACTAGCTTTGTTTCGCCCGTGGCCGCATCGAATGTTTTCTGGCCAAGTTTGTAATAGATGTAGATAAGACCTTTATCAATGGCCTCCTGCGTAAGATAAGCATTGTCGGTTTTGTTATCATTGCCGAGGTAAACCGTACCATCCGTAAACAGGAAAAAAGTCCCGCTTACATCAACGGGTTTCCAGTCGCTATAAACAACATTGGGATTGCCCGCAGCCCCTTGAGCCCCTGTGGCTCCCGCTACGCCACTGACGCCAGCGGGGCCGGTGGTTCCTGCTGCTCCCGTGGCTCCGACAGCCCCGGTTGCTCCGGCGGGGCCAACGGGGCCTTGTGGCCCTTCGGGCCCTTTACACGAAATAACCAGCATTAGCAAAAGAGCCATTAAGCCAAGCCCAGGCTGACCAAAATACGCAAAACGCGTTTTCATAAGTTTACCGATATAAGAGTGAATCGAAAAAGAGTAGACGTGTGAATAAAGCAGTGGCCTTCCCCAGAACCCAGTGCAACAATGGTTTTGGAGAGGAAGACGACCTACTGAATTAATCCGGCAGATTGAACGTCTGTTTGACCGATGCGTAATCGGTGAAATCAACGGCTCCGGTACGGCTTCCTTTTACGCTCCCATAGGCGACAATGATTCGATACTGAGGCATGGTTTTAATCATATCCCGGTAAAACTGTGCCGTTTTCCCCGCCAGGTCGGGCACAATGGTACCATTCTGATTCGTATAGATGAAAGCACTGAATTTCAGATAGTTTGCACTAATGAGTTCATTGCCTATGTAATAATTTATGTAGTCCTCGTCTTTGTTCGTAGTCCGACCCGGAATTTTGAGCCAGCCGAATCCATTCGTAGTGAGAATTCGTTCAGCTAATTTCATTTCGCCCGTAGCGGGATCGAATGTCTTCTGTCCGGTTTTGTAGTATATATAAATAATGCCTTTGTCGATAGCGTCCTGGGTAAGCAGGGCATTGTCGGTTTTAGTGTCATTGCCGAGGTAAACAGACGAATTGTCGGGGTAAGCGTAAAAGTTTGTGCTGACATCAACGGGTTTCCATTCGCTATAAACAATGTTGGCATTTCCCATTGGTCCCTGCGCCCCCGTGGCTCCTGCTACGCCACTAGCCCCGGCTGGGCCAGTAGCGCCCGCTGTTCCAGCGGCTCCGGTAGCCCCGGTTGCTCCCGTAGGTCCAGCTGGTCCCTGCGGTCCGTCGGGCCCTTTACACGAAATAACCAGTGTGAGTAATAGTGTGAATAATCCCAGGGTAATCTGAAAAAGAGATGAGAAACGTGGTTTCATAGTTTTTACTTAGTTAACAGAGAAATAGAAAAAAGAGAAATTAAATAAGAAGTAAGGTTAGAAGCCTAGTGCTCCTGCATTACGTGGCAAACTTCGGCTGCCTTACATCCGGAGGCAATGGGATATTTGCCCACCTCAACAGGGGATTTTCCCATATTCTCTCAGGTGGATAAGAAGCGCAGAGGATCGTTGGCTACGTTCTTTCAGGGTCAGCTGGCTATACGACGGTATGTGAAGACCGGACCATGGCGAGGGCGGCAACGAGTAGCGAAGAGCCGCCAGGCAAATCGGTGTAGGTTCATGGTTGAGAAAGGTGTGGATGAGCGGATAACGCAACAAAGTTGGGTGATCTGAAGACCCAACGCCATACCGCGAAAAGGGTATTTTTTAGACTGGACAAATCAGCGTACTTTGTCAATATCCACCTTAAGACTGTCCGAATTTTGTGAGATTGATACGATTTCTACTGCCTCTGGTAGCGCTGGGCTGGTGGCCATTCAGCAGTCAGGCGCAATTTCAGCCGCTTCCTAAACTATCCATTAATCGACGGGCCGATGGGGCTTACATGGATAGTCTGGCGCAATTGGCGAAACGGCAGTATCACGCCCTGTCAAAAATGCCCCATACGGTTCAGCATGACACCCTTCGCTTTCAGGCACTTTATTATCTGGGCGGGCTGTATAAATGGTGGTATAGCCGCCGGGACAGTACGTTACATTTTAGCAATGAGTTAATTAATCAGGCGCGCCAAAGCCGAAACATTTATTTTATCGTGAATGGCAAGCTTCTTCAGGAAGAATACTATCGCAATGGCGCTTTGAATACGCCACAGGCGCTTCGACTTAATTTTGAGATGCTTTCCCTACTCCCGAAGACTAATCTGTATGATGGTTTACGGTATCGGATAAACATGAACCTGGGTGATTTATACAGCATCACAAAAGATTACACCAATGCGCTCCATTACCTCGATCAGGCGCATCAATTACTGCTGCATGGCTTACCAAATGTCGGAGCGAACGGTATAACTGCGCTTCGCGGAGCGATTGAACAGCATATAGGAGCCGTATATAAACAACAGGACAATTTCGTTGAGAGCGAGAAACACTACGTAGCAGCGGAGAAGCTTTTGGGAGACTATGCGTCTGAGTCGAGTCGGGCATTTGTTTACGATGATCTGGGCGAACTCTACCTGAAATACAAGCGGTATGAGCAGGCCCTTCACTACGCTAAAAAAGCAGAAGCGATCTGGGACCACATCAAAACGCCAGCCGAATCGCATAGCTGGGGTACACTGGCCTGCGTCTATGCGGGTTTAGGACAGGATGAACAGGCGGTCCACTATGCTCAACAGGTACTCGGACTACCACAACCCAATAAGTTTATTCGTGAACAAGCTTACATGGCCCTTTATCAGGTTGCCGAGCATCAGAAGGACTGGAAAAATCTGGCCTTGCATTATAAAAAATACATCGTCGTTCGTGACTCCATAGCCGAGAGTCAGCACAGTCTGGAATTAGTATCTATTGAAAAGCAGGCCGAATATGATCGCTTGGCCTTGCAGAGCCAACAGCAGCAACAGTTACAGGCTCAACGGCTATTGACCCTGCAAAAACAAGCCGAACTGGACCGGGTGCGGGCCAGTGCTGAAGCAGACGCCTTCGCCCGAAAAACCCGATTGAGTGAACAACAACGTTTGCTCGACAATGAACGGGCAAAAACCCTCCTGAACCGTCAGCAGACAGCTCAACGGTTTCAACAACAGGCATTTGAGCAACAGGCCTTGAAACAGGAAAACCGATTTCAGCAAAACTTCATTCTATTCAGTACCAGTTCGTCGCTGCTGCTGCTGGGCGTGTTGATACTACTCCTTTTTCTGGTCCGACTACGGAAACGAAAAGCAGAAGCCGATCTGCGGCTGGCCGAAGAGCGGAAAGAAGTGGATGCGCGGATCATCCATACCCAGGAAGCTGAACGCCGACGTCTGGCCGCCGATCTGCATGACGACCTGGGTGGTACGCTCGCTACGCTTCGACGGCGTTTAGACGACATTCGCCTGCATCTGCACGAACCAGAGGCCGCCCAGGCGTTCGATGCACTTCAACCGCTGATTCAGAAAAGCAGCGATGATCTCCGGCGGATTGCACACAACCTGATGCCCCCCGAATTTTCCCGCATCGGTCTGCTCCACACGATTCGGCAACTTGTACAGAGCCAGCCCGCGCAGCCAACGCGCTTTAGCTTCATTACGTCCGGCCCTGAACAAAAACTCCCCTTAGAAACTGAGCTAAACGCGTATCGTATCGTTTCGGAATTACTTCAGAATATTAGTAAGCACGCCCAAGCCAACCAAGCGGCTGTTCAGCTTCTTTACTACGATGATCGGTTGACAATCACCGTTGAAGATGATGGTCTGGGGAGTCAGTCGGCTTCTTCAGAATATGGACATACCGGAATTGGTTTGAAAAATACTAATTTAAGGGCTGAATATATCGGAGCGACGCTGTGGCGGGACGTAAGTGAAGCGGGTACACTCGTCGTTCTGAATATTCCGTACTCAACGTCGGTTTATGCTCCCCGAATTACCCAGTCGGCTCCTCCTGATTGATGACCACCGGCTTTTTAATGATGGCCTGAAAAGTCTCTTAAATGAACAACCCGACCTAGTGGTCTGCGGGCAGGTCTTTCAGGCAAGCGAGGTCATACCAACGATCCACCTTACTAGTCCCCATATGGTCCTGCTGGATGTAAATCTGCAAGGCACAAATGGCATTGACCTTGGAAAAACCATTGTTGGCAATTATCCTGGCGTGCGGGTACTCATGCTGACGATGTATAATCAACCTAAACTTTTAGACGAAGCTCGACGAGCCGGTTTGCACGGCTATCTGCTCAAAGATGCCAGTAGTATCGATCTGTTACGAACGATTCGAACGGTTCTAGCGGGACATACGTACTTCGATTCGTCGCTTACTGATCCAGTTTCACTCGCTAACGACCCGTTCGGCGACGACTTCGCCCGCCGACTTAACCTGACATTTCGGGAAGTTGAAATCATCGCCCTGATTCGGGAAGGGTTGAGCAACGAGCAAATTGCCGGACGGATCCATTTAAGCATCGAAACCGTGAAGACTCACCGTAAAAACATTCATTTTAAGCTGGGAATTAACAAAGTCACCGATCTGATTCAGTTCGCCATCCGGCACAGCATCTAGGCTATGAGGCTATAAATCATGACTTTGATTGTAGATTCAATGCCTCACTACGTCCCTGTAAGCCCCCGGTGTGCACCGCCACCACAGTAGCGCCAGTCTTAAAATACCCTTTCAAGGCGAGATCATAAATACCATACAGCATCTTACCCGTATACACCTGCTCCAACAACACACCCGTCTTACGGTCAAACGACTGAATGAACCGTAGTAATTCGGGCGTAGTTTTCGCATAGCCACCAAACGAATAAGCCGTTTCTAACTGACAACGGGCTATGTCATTACCGCTGATGGGAAGGTGAAATTCAGTAGCATTCAACGATAGAAAACCCAATACATTCATCCCATCTGCGGTCGATTGCGCTAAACCGGCTAACGTACCGCCCGTACCAACCGGACAGCAAACGTAGTCGGGTTTATCGCCTAATTGATCAATAATTTCAGGAAGAATCTCCGCTGTACCTCGAATGGCCAGCGCGTTGGTTCCACCTTCAGGCAGTACGTAACAGGGGCCAAATTGATGCAACAGATCAGCCAGAAAATCCGGTTCGTCTTTGCGTCGATACTCGGTTCGACTGATAAAATGCAGCTGCATTCCGTAGGCTTCACAGGCCAGTAACGTTTTGTTACGTACCACCTTCGCCAGTTCCTCGCCCCGAACGACGCCGATGGTTCGGAAGCCAAATTCCTGTCCGGCTGCAGCCGTAGCATATAAGTGATTGGAATAGGCACCTCCGAAGGTTAACAACGTAGTAAATTTCTGTTCACGAGCCGCGAGGAGATTGTACTTGAGTTTACGACACTTATTGCCCGATACCAGCGGATGAAGCAGATCATCGCGCTTCAGAAATAACCGGATATTTACTAACTCAGGAAACGGATTCTCAAGCAATTGCAGGGGCGAATTGGCGGGAAACGTATGCATTTGTTCACTAAAATCAGTCATCGTCCCGTAAATTCGCTAAACTTTTTGAGATAGTAGTATGACAGAAGCGGTCGAAGAATTTTCGGAAGAGGAGGAATTATACGAACACCACCGCATTGTGGTCGACAAAGGCCAAAGTCTGCTACGGATCGATCGGTTTCTGATGGATCGGCTGCCCAACGCTACCCGTACTAAAATTCAGGCGGCTATCGACGTAACGTCAGTTCATGTGAATGACAAACCAACGAAGGCCAGCTACAAGATCAAGCCACTGGATGTCATTACGATTTCGCTGCCGCATCCGCCCCGAGATACGGATATTCAGCCTGAAAATATTCCACTCAATATTGTCTTCGAGGACGATGAACTGCTGGTTCTGAATAAGCCC
Organism: Spirosoma validum; assembly: GCF_014699035.1. GTDB lineage: Bacteria > Bacteroidota > Bacteroidia > Cytophagales > Spirosomataceae > Spirosoma > Spirosoma validum. The sequence goes on along the minus strand of NZ_JACXAA010000008.1, from coordinate 334,186 downwards.
GCGGGTATGGTAGTTCACCCGGCTCACGGCAACTGGGACGGTACGTTAGTTAATGCGTTGGTTTATCATTTTCAGCATTTACCTACCTCACGTAATGGCAGCATTCGACCCGGCCTGGTACACCGAATCGATAAAGATACGTCGGGCCTGATGGTGATTGCCAAGACCGAATACGCCATGACGCACCTGGCGCGGCAATTCTTCGAGCACAGCATCGAGCGAACGTACAACGCCCTCGTCTGGGGCATACCAAATCCATCCGAAGGCACGATTACCGGTTATATTGGCCGGTCGGTACGTGACCGAAAAGTACAGACGATTTATGAAGACGAAGCAAAAGGGAAATGGGCCGTTACGCATTACAAAACCCTGGAAGAACTGCGGTACGTAGCGCTCGTGCAATGCAATCTGGAAACCGGTCGTACACATCAGATTCGGGCGCACATGAAGCACATTGGGCATCCGTTATTCAACGATGCGATGTATGGGGGCGACCGGATTCTGCGCGGAAATCCGGTTGGCAGCTTCAAAGCTTTCGTCGAAAACGCGTTCAAACTGTTACCCCGGCAGGCTCTACACGCTAAATCGTTGGGCTTCACGCACCCACGCACCCAGAAATGGCTTCAATTCGATTCTGAACTGCCGGATGATTTTCGGGCGGCTCTGGAGAAATGGCAGAAGCTAGTGGCTACAAACAATTGATGAGCTTGTATTAACTTTACCCACGTCTTTTTCTTAGACTATTCATACGTATCTGTTCACCATTCTCCGCTAAAAATGATATCAATTCGTCCTGGCACTCTTGAAGATATACCTGAAGCATTCGAGTTAGTTATGGAGCTGGCCGTTTATGAACGAGCTGCCGATCAGGTCACTAACTCAGTCGAACAAATGGCTCTGGATGGCTTCGGTCCCAACCCACTCTTCGGCATGATTATGGCCGAAGATTCCGATACCAAGAACATTGTTGGTATGGCTTTATACTTTTTTCGGTATTCGACCTGGAAAGGCAAGCGCCTGTATCTGGAAGATATCATCGTAACCGAAGCTTTTCGTGGCTACGGCATCGGCAAATTACTCTTTGACGCTACCGTCGACATGGCGCACGAAACCAATTGTACAGGCATGATGTGGCAGGTTCTGGACTGGAACGAACCCGCCATTGGCTTCTATCGCCAATTCGGAACCCGTTTCGACGACGGCTGGACGAATTGCCACTTAGACTTTTGAGCATAGGGGTAAGGGCATGGGGCAGAGGGTAAACGTGAAAATCTACCCCTCTGCCCCATGCCCTTACCCCTATGCCACCCTACCGATTTGTGATGCCGATGGCCATGCTGTTAGCTCGAGTGGGCACTTCGGTTCCGCTAAAATCAACTGTTACCGAATTGGCGTAGTTATAGCTGTCATCATTGGCCAGCGCGTTTCGCACACGTAGTGCCTGGCCCGTAGGTTTGTAAATCGCAGAAATGGTGTAGCGGCCAATTGGAATGTCCATAATAAAATCACTATCAAGCGACTTTTCGCCACCCTTTAATTTTAGCGTTTTTCCCGTCGATCCATCAATCAACGTACCTACTGGCTTGAATGTCAGTTCAACATTTTCGGTATCATACAGGCCATCGGCATTCAAATCGCGGTATAATTCGACATAACCCCCGTAATACAGGTTCAGACTTAGATCAGGGATATGGCCGGTTAGCTTCCACTGAAAATTACGTACTGGATTTTCCTCTTCCGAAAAGCTGTCTGGATTCTCCGGCTCAAGCTGGATTTTATAGACCCGGTTATTGTATTGCTTGAGAACATACCCTTTGGCTATCCATTGGCCTAAGCCCTTGACCAACTGAATTTTATAATTTCCATCGGCGCTGCTATTGGCTTCCGCTCCCCGGCCTTTCAATACAGTATTGTCGATGTAAACGGTAGCCCGCGACAGGGTATTCCCCTGCGGATCAGTGATTTTACCAATCACGTAGCCGGATTGGCCGTTTGATCCGCCCGAGTCGGGTTGCTTAGGCTCAGGAGGCTCTTGTTTACAGGCAGTGGTGGTAAGTAAACCACTTATCGAAAGTAACGTAGCAATGGCAAAAGGCCGGAAAGATTGTAACATGGTGTGGATTAGTTCGTTTTGATAACAGCACAAAAATGGTAGCTGATCATGCCCGATTTCAACCCACTCGTTAACGAATTGGGATATGGACCGTATCAACTGCATGATTGCAGGCATGATTTGCGGAAAATAAGTATATCTCCACACCCACCTCTACGTTTACCCCCTTCGCCCAAAAACTGTATCTTTGCGCATCGCGAATAGTAACTAAACATGACGTATCGTCAACAGAAAGCCATCCGCATTGCAGGTTGGGTGTTTTTAAGCATTTTTTTAGTAGCCTGTGTCGGAGCTGGTATTGCTTATTCCAAACGTGAAGCACTCCTAAAGACGTCGCTCGCCAAAGCCATTCGTAAGGCCAAACGCGACTACCACCTCGACGTTCGAATCGGATCGGCTAAATTTACTGGCCTCAGTTCGCTTGCTTTTACGGATATATCGGTCGTTCCCGAAGAACGTGATAGTCTGGCGCGAATTCAGCGGGTCGAAGTAGCAGTGCGGTTCTGGCCGCTGCTGGCGGGTAAAATCGGGCTGTCGGGTATGACGCTTGAGAATGGATTGATTCAGGTTGTTAAACGCGATTCACTCTCGAACATTGACTTTTTGCTCCATCGGAAACGGGATTCAACAGCCGTTGCCGACCGGCCTGTCGAGACAACCCAACGTACTGACTTGTCTGACGTAGCGGAGAACCTGATTGATAACATCCTTTCCAAAATTCCTGACGATCTGAATATCAGTAATCTGGAATTTCGGGCAATGGATGATAAAGACAGCCTCAGCCTGCTGACACAAACGGCGGTAATTAAAGACGAAGACGTTACGTCGACAATCAAACTCAATAGCAATCAGGCAACCTGGCACGTAACGGGTACAGCCGACCCCGCCGACCGCGAATACAATCTGGCGCTGTATGCGGAGGGCCAGGATGGACGTCCAAAACCGATTGAGTTGCCTTACATCGAAAAGAAATACAAGCTTAAATTACAGGCCGATACGTTGCGAGCTGAACTCCGGGATGTTGATCGCTCGGGGGGTGAATTCCGGCTGGAAGGTGCTGGTTCTGTCCGAAACCTACGGATCAATCATCCTGCCGTTGCCCGTACTGACGTAGTGGTCAGCCGGGCCGCCATCGATGCGAATCTGTTTGTTGGAGAAAATTACGTTGGGGTCGATAGTTCATCAACCCTTCATCTGGGGCAGGTCAGCGCACGGCCGTTTGTGAAGTACACCCTCAAGCCCACGAAAATATACGAAGCTCAGTTGCATACCGATGCGCTGGATGCTCAGGCGTTGTTCAACTCATTCCCGCAGGGCTTATTCGAGTCATTGGAAGGGATGCAGGTAGCGGGTAAGCTTAAATACGACATGGCGTTTCAACTCGATACGTCTATTCCCGACTCGGTCAAATTCAACTCGGGCCTGACATCTGAAGGCTTTAAGATACTAAAAATGGGGCCGACGGATTTGGGCGAGATCAACCACCCGTTTGTGTATACGCCTTACGAAAAAGGAAAGCCTGTACGGGATATTGTTGTTGGCCCTGCCAATCCAGACTACACTCCCCTGGAGCAGATTTCACCCGATTTACGTAACGCCCTCCTAACGTCGGAAGATTATAACTTCTTCACACACAAAGGGTTTAACGAAAAAGCCTTTCGGGTATCAATTGCCACGAATTTTAAGGAGAAATCCTTTAAACGTGGTGCCAGTACGATTTCGATGCAGCTGGTTAAAAACGTTTTCTTGAACCGGAACAAGACGCTCTCCCGAAAAGTAGAAGAGATCCTGATTGTCTGGCTGATCGAAAATGAGCACATCGTTCCAAAAGCCCGGATGTATGAAGTGTACCTGAATATCATCGAGTGGGGACGTAACATTTACGGCATCGGTGAAGCTGCCCGTTATTATTTTGCTAAAAGCCCGTCCGATTTGAGTCTGGGTGAGAGCATCTTTCTAGCCTTCGTCGTACCTCGCCCGAAAGCAGCGTTGAACTGGTTTGTGCCGGGTGGCTACCTTCAGATTCGAAACGTAAGAGGATATTTTAAATTAATTGGCCGTATTATGGCGCGCCGTGGTCTGACAACCCCTGATTCCGGTGCATACGGCTTCTATGACGTTCGCTTGCGGGAAGGACTTCGTCGCGAAGTCGCTCCCGTGGATTCTTCCTTCCAATCGGATAGTCTGTTTTTACCCGATCCCAATGGTGAAGAAATTGACAATGAAGAAGAAGGAACGGGTATTGGTGGTTTCTTTCGCCGACTGTTTAAAGGCAAGAAAAGCGACGATAAACGTACCGATGGTGACCAGACCGTGCAGCCCGATCCATCAAACCCATCGCCCGCTGAAGTTGCTCCGACCGATACCGTCAAGACACGCAAACAACTTCGGCAGGAACGACGTGAACGCAAACGTCTGGAGCGGGAAGCACAAAAAGCATTGGAAACTTCGCAGTAAAGTCGTTACGTATGAAAGCGCTCATAAGACTAATTTTGCTCATTGTTATTGTGGGCGGTATTGTACTCTACGTTGTCTCCCGACAAAACAATACATCGTTTACCCCCCAAACCATCGACCTGGCCGTAGATTGTTCAGACCTGGCTAATGTCCTGGTCACGTCAACAGTCAATGTGGAAGTGAGGAATTTATCCTCCCGTTCGCACAGCGATATATCCGTACAGGTCAGGGCGTTTGATGACAACGGGACTATGTTAAAAGAAAAGTACACGACATTTTCCCGCACATTACTCCCGAATAGTCAGTTCGATAAACCCGTTACGTTGCCCGCTGAAACCAAACGCTGCGATTGCAAAATTGTTAGCTCACAGCCCGGTAAATAAGCCGTGTTACCACGGTGGTGTCAGGTTTTCGAACCTGACACCACCGTGGTAACACGGCTTATTTACCCGTTATCGTTACGGATTTATGCAGATACGTATCGCTTTCGAGTTGATCGAGCAGAAAAGCGGCTACGTCGGCACGGCTGATGCTTGGCATAGAAAAGGTAGAAAAAGGAAGATGTTCGCCAAGTCGATATTTTCCCGTAGCAGGCCCATCAGTCAGGCGAGTGGGTCGGGCAATAATCCAGTCCAGATTACTTTCCCGAACAGCCTGTTCCTGTTTTTCTTTTTCATCAATTGCTCCGCTTAAGAGCGTTTTAATGATAAGTTTACTAGGCAGCGGTGCTTCTTCATAACTCGTCCCTACGCCCAGCGATGAAACAACCAGCAATCGACGAACGCCCGATAGTTTCATAGCATCCATCAGATTGATGGTGCCTCTGGCCACTGCTTCGTCTTTCTGACCAGGTTTACTACCAAGCGCGCAGAAAACAGCGTCCTGGCGCCGAACAGCGGGCAATATTGTCTCTGGTTTGAGTACATCACCAATCTCAACGGTCAAATTTGGGTGTTGAATGGTCAATTTCGCCGGATCACGGACGAAAGCCGTCACGTAATGTCCGCGTTGAAGAGCCTGTTCAACGGCTTGTTGCCCGGTTCCACCTGTTGCTCCTACGACTAAAATTTGCATAGGTATATAACCCCAAATTAGCTACTCGGTTCAAAAACCGTATAGGCTACGGTTCTAATAAATCAGGACGTCTTGCCTTCGTACGGGCCATTGCCTGTTCATATCGCCAATCGTCTATTTTGGCTTCATGGCCTGATAAAAGAATATCGGGTACGCGATGGCCTTCATACTCAGCCGGACGTGTGTAAACGGGAGGAGCCAGTAAATTGTCCTGAAAAGAATCCGTCAAAGCAGAGGTTTCATCATTCAACACACCCGGCAACAGGCGAATAATTGCATCCGAAAGTACGCAGGCAGCCAGTTCCCCGCCACTTAGTACGTAGTCGCCAATACTGATCTCTTTCGTAATAAACAGTTCCCGAACGCGCTCGTCTACCCCTTTGTAATGACCGCAGAGAATAATCAGATTCTGACGTAACGATAGTAAGTTAGTCGTTTTCTGATTAAGCCGTTCGCCATCGGGCGTCATATAAATTATCTCATCGTACGTACGCTCGGCTTGCAAGGACCGAATACAACGGGCGATCGGTTCAATCTGCATCACCATACCCGCTCCCCCACCGAACGCATAATCGTCCACCCGCCGATGCTTGTCGAGCGTAAAGTCGCGCAGGTCATGCACAATGAGCTCTACGTAACCGCCCTGTTGCGCCCGTTGAAGTATGGAATGCGCAAAAAAGCTATCCAGAAGCTTTGGTAAACAGGTGATAATGTCAATCCTCATCGGTATCGTCCGGGCTGAGTTCAGCTGTATCGCCGTCTATCTCCGGCTTCTGCTTACTGTCGTCTTCCATGTAAATGGCCAAAAGTCCGTCGGGTAGTGCTACGTTCAATTTCTGAGTAGCGCGGTCTATAGTCCTGACAATGTCGCTGTTGATTGGTATCAAAACCTCTTTGCCCTGATAATCCATTGCGATCAGATCTTGTGCGTTCATAGCGTAAACACCTCGTACGATCCCTAATTCGCCTTCATTCGCGTCAACAACTTGATAACCTACAATTTCGTGGAAGTAGAATCGGGTTTCGTCCGTAATGGGCTCTAATTCCTCCAGGGGTAAAAAAGCGCCACAGTTGATTAGCCGTTCAGCCTGCTCAATGGTGTCAATATCCTCGAAAGCAATAATTGCCCGGCTCCCCTTTACGATAGCGATGGACTCGATAAAGTACGGGATTAACTCGCCTTTTACCTCCAATAACACTGACTCCAGGTCGGCATATTCGGATGGGTTGTCAACATCTAAAAAAAGGACCAGTTCACCGCTTACGCCGTGGGTTTTGGTGATATGGCCTACCTGATAACAATCGTCTTTAGTCATACGGAACGCGGTTGAAAGCCGCCTGGAATGCGGGTTCCCACCCGCGTTACTCATAAAAAGAGCCTGTCCAGGAAAGAACAGGCTCTTCACTAACAAATTCTGAATAGAAACTATTCCGCAGCCGGTTTTTCTTCCGGAGCTGGAGTTGCTTCTGCAGTTGGTTCCTCCGTTGCTGGTGCAGCCGCTTCTACTTCCGGTGCTTCTTCGGCCGCTGGAGTTTCTACTTCAGCAACCTCTGCTACGGGCTCTTCAACTTTGTTTTTCTTGGCGATCGCTTCAGCACGCGCATCGTTAACCTTTTTCTCCGCTTCCAGACGAGCCGCACGAGCTTGCTCCTTGGTTTGAGTTTTGGTATCGGCAGCATTCGCTTTGCGATTCGACTTATCTTCTTGCCAGGTCGAGAATTTCTCGTCAGCCTGCTCTTGAGAGATAGCTCCTTTGTTGACACCTACCTGTAGGTGTTTGCGATACATCAGGCCTTCATGCGACAATACCGAACGTGCGGTATCGGTCGGCTGAGCACCTACCATAAGCCAGTGGATAGCCCGTTCTGACTTTAATACGACCGTCGAAGGGTCGGTGTTGGGGTTGTACGAACCGATTTTTTCGATAAACCGGCCATCACGTGGCGATGTTGATTCTGCCACTACGATGTCATACATCGCCATTTTCTTGCGTCCGCGACGCGCTAAACGAATTTTAACAGCCATTTGTGCTTGCTTGGTTTTGATGGGAGACGCATCTCCCCTGTAAAACGTGGCCGCAAAGGTACAAAAAATTTTACAAGGTTGTTTCCATAGGTTGAGAAATAACGACAAATGGTTATGAATAGGTGCTCTAGTCAAAACTTATTGATTGGGACAGTCCTACGAATCCGTCAAACCTTCAAAAACTTACACAATCATGTCAACAGTAGTAAAGACCGGCGAGATCAAAGTCGGTAAAATGAGTGAGGCTATCGATGAGGCAGCTACAATCTCTTTGACAGCGAGTCGGGGTCCATTCGACTTTCCTGAGCTTAAGCTTACCTGTGGCGTACAGTTTGGCCTTACTTTCAAAGATGTAAAAACGAAGCCGTTATCTGCTACTATAACCATACTCCCACATCTGGATAGCAAGTATAACACAACGATTTCAAAGGAGACGGCTACTACGTTTAAGGCGATAGACAATGCCATAAAAGCCCAGGCGATTGAGTGGAACATTACTGTGCCCGATAAAGCGCTGGCCTATGCTACCTTTTCAAAAGTTCAATTTCTGGATCTCGAACGCGACGCCATTGTTTTTGTTACCAGTAATAAAACAGGTGACGTACGTATGTATCTGAAGAATCCCAACGGCACGCACGTCTGGTACAGCGATGCGAAGGTAGCCTACTGCAAAAAAAGCAAACTATTTGTTCTTGATAGCGAAGGCTATTCCATGTACATTGATTTAGGCATATAGCCCAAAAGCCGACACGGTACGAGTCTATAAGCCGGGTTCTGTCGCCGGGCCTTACGGTCCGGCGTCTTATCATTTATCTGGGATGATCGTCACCGATCACCTCGTTCGACCTACCCGCGCTGACGTCCGAATTACTTCGGAACGGAGACGAGCCGCCCCGCATTCAGCGCTTATTTGGTCTTTCAGCCCCTAAGGTTTATCCTGCCCCGCCAGTCGCCTGGCAAGCGGTAGTCTCTTACACTACCATTTCACCCTTACTCGGATTGCTCAGAGCGGTTTATTTTCTGTGACACTGGCTGTCAGATAACCGTCGCCCGTTATCTGCCTTCCCGTTAGGAAGTAGGGTGCCCTACGCTGCCCGGACTTTCCTCACCAGGTTAACCTGGCGCGATAAGACGACTCGTACCGCTTCGGCTCAGGACAAAGATACGTAGTTTATCAGCAATAGTCGTTTATAAGCCTTCTACTTTCACATCAATCCGACCGCGTGCGTTCACAACAGCCAGTAACGCAGTTGGAGTTAAGTAAACCTGATCAGGCCTGATTTCGTCGATATGGCCGTTAATCACGACACCTTTGGCTAACTGGTTATTTTTGAGTCGCTCCTGTAGCAGCTTTTGCATGTCGGCGATCTGAGAACCGACCGGAATGGTGAGCTGCTTTTCCAGCGTTCGGGCAAAGGTTCCTTTCAATAACCAATTCGCCGATTTAGCCAGAACGTTTTTTGTATCCAGATCATACTGAAGATCTTTCAGCGAAATTGTCTGATCGTGGGCATCGTAGTACGGACGACCTTTCATGTAAATATCTCCGTTGATGGTCCCTTTGAGTCCAGCTTTGATAATCAGGTTTTCATTCTGACCATACATATCCATGCTGGTGATGGTAATGTTGTAGCGATTATCGCTGAACGAAAACGACTTTCCGACAAACTCCTCTGCAACCAGTTTAGCGGCTTCTTCATAACTGGCTTCGCTCAATAAGCCAATCTGAAAATCGTCCTTCACATGCGGAACCACCGTTAAGTCGGGCAACGATACGGCCGGACGCACATCGGGTTTTGCCCCAGTCGTTGTCAATGTAAAGCCTTCAATACCAATGGTTGCACGGATAACCCGGTTCTCGAAACGTAGTGGCGTGATCAAGATTCGTTTGGGCACCACTTGTAGATACGTTCGGTATTTTTCGGAAAGAAGATACGGTTCACGCAACGTATTCCAGGCTTTCAGCACAGGGGTTCGTAAGTCTATATTCCGGTGAATCTGCTGGTCGAGAGATTTGGTAATCGTACCCAGATTTTTGTCGATTAATCGTCCAACGATGTTCGTAATCGGAATATTTACGCCAATAACGCTTACCGTCGGACGACGTACCCAGCCGTAGCCATCCGCCTGCGTTTGGGTATGAACCGACCAGTCGCGCTCAAGATCAAACTTTGTTTTGAACCGTAAATCAATTTCGAATTCCGTTTCCCTGTATTGCGTAAATCCCAGTACCGATACGCCCGCCTTGGCCCAGATACGTAACGGAACAATAAAATGAAACAGGCTGTCCTGTGCATTGACGATAATTGTGCCCCGCTTCCAGACTTTCACCATGAACTGATCGTGGTTATTATCGTCCAGGCTATTATCCTCATAAATAAGTCCATTAACCTGCCCATTGATTTGCCGTTCGACATCGGCCATGGCGATTGAAACCGGTACGTGAACAGTAGACAAAAAACGCTCGTTACGGACTTCCATTTCGGTGGTGTTATAGGCTTCTTTCGGGGCTTTCGGATTCAGGCGGCTACCGGATGGTTGACAAGATAGAATAAAAAAGCTAAGACACAGAGATACACAAAGACGCCTGGATATACCCAGAGATTTCTTGGTGTATGTCCGTGTCATCTCTGCGTATCGTTGTGGCAAAAAACTATTACTTAATCGTAACCTTCGTGGCACCATAGCCAAACTTCTGTTTCTGAGCGTCTTCAAAGAATTTAACGTTTGGATGCTTGCCTAAGCGTTTGTGCAATTCTGTTCGCAGGGAACCGCTCCCGACACCATGAATAAACGTAATGTCGCTCATACCACTGGCAATGGCGTTTTCCAGCGCTTTCTCGAACGTATCGAGTTGAAGTTTCAGCAAATCAGCCGGGCCACGTCCCTCCTGCCCTTTGGGCAACAACGCTTCCGTATGTAAATCGACAACCGACGACGGACGTTCCACCGAAACCGCGCTCGTATCTGATTTAGGTTTGAGCATTTCGGCTTTCAGGTCCTCCGGCCGAATCGTTGTTGGCTTAGGCTGGTTGGGTCGGGCAGGGGCTGGATCTTGTTGTGAAAGCTCCTGATTTTCGGCATCCAGCTGCGTTAGAAACCCAGGTTGCAGCAAAACCGGCACCGTTGTTTTATTCTTGAAGAACGTAGCAGCCCGGGCTTTAAAACGCTTCACTAATGGAGCCCGTAACGACGCTTTTCCGGCCCGAAACCATAATCCCTGTACAACAAACGTTGGCCATTCTTCGAATTTAGCGTGGGTATAGAGATCGTTCATTTTCTGCTGCGATTTGGCTTTCAGAACGCCACTATGCAGACCTCGAAACTGCACTCCTCCCCCAACGGCCGCCGATTCTTCACCCAATACGTAAGGAACTTCCCAGTCGGTATTGTTAATTAAATGGAGGGTATATTCACGGTCGTTGACAGGTACGAACGCCAGATAGACGCCCTGATTCGACAGAATTGCTGGTGCCGATGGTGTCACCGTTTTCTGGGGAGCATAGGTACTGGTTTTCAGCAATCGTTCAGCTTCCAGCGGTGAGACCAGCACCAGTTCTGAACGGACAACCGGTATTCGAAAGCCATCTTCAATCTCAATTTCAATCATACCGTCGGGCAGAAACCGCGACACAACTCCCTGCTCTTTCGCCCGCAATAGCCGGACTTTATCACCAATATTCATACAAATCAATCGTTATGGTTCACCAATTCAGTTAGCCGATAGTCACTATTTACTTCGATCTAACCCCGTCGGTTATTCCTCGTCAAAAGTATAACGGATATAAGCAAAAAACCCTCCCTTTAGATTTAAAATCATTTACCTAATCGTTTGGCAAGTAAAAGCTCATCCCATAAATGAGTACATTTGCCGGATTCAGACTGCTGTGTTTTTATGGCTATTTCCGTAAACGAGAAACTTGATCTTGCCCACAATTTCGTCCTCCATACGAACCGGAATATTTTTTTAACCGGGAAAGCCGGAACCGGAAAAACAACTTTTCTTCATCAGATCAAGCAACTTAGCGCCAAGCGGCTTGCGGTTGTCGCCCCAACGGGCGTAGCAGCTATTAATGCGGGTGGGGTAACGATTCATTCACTATTTCAGCTTCCATTTGGCCCATTAGTACCGGGGTCGACCCAGCGCGAGGGCCGAAAATTCAATCGTGATAAAATCAATCTGCTACGTACCCTCGATCTGCTGGTTATCGACGAAATCAGTATGGTACGAGCCGACGTACTGGATGGCATCGATGAAATTCTTCGCCGGTATCGTTCCAGTTCACAGCCGTTTGGAGGTGTTCAGTTGTTACTCATCGGCGATATGCAGCAACTGCCTCCGGTCATTAAAGATGACGAATGGGAATTGCTCAGACCGTATTACGAAACCGGCTATTTTTTCGGTAGTCGGGCGTTGCGTCAGACTCCGTACGTATCGATTGAGCTAACGCACATATACCGGCAATCCGACGAACGATTCATTAGTCTGCTAAACAGCATCCGTGAAAAAACAGTCACGTCAGCGCAACTGGCGGATTTGAATCAACGCTACGTTCCTGATTTCGCTCCCGACGATACGGAAGGCTATATTACACTCTCGACGCACAATACAACGGCTCAGCAAATCAACAGTACCAAGCTTAAGAATCTTAAAACGAAACTGCACACCTTCGAAGCCACTGTTGAAGGCGATTTTCCAACCCACGCTTATCCGACTGAAGTTAGTCTTGATCTGAAAGTTGGGGCGCAGGTGATGTTCGTTAAGAATGATATTTCCCGTGATAAACTCTATTACAACGGCAAAATCGGGCGGATAACTGATATGGACGATGATGTCATCTACGTAACGAGTCAGCAGGAGGACGAAGAAATTGCTGTGTACCCAGCGGCCTGGACAAACGTTCGCTACAGCATCGACCCGACGACAAAAGAAATTAAGAGCGAAGCTGTTGGCACCTTCACGCAGTTTCCGTTGAAACTCGCCTGGGCCATTACGATTCATAAAAGTCAGGGTCTTACGTTCGAGAAGGCTATTATCGACGCGTCGGCCGCTTTCGCACACGGACAGGTATACGTAGCACTCAGTCGCTGTAAAACCCTCGATGGACTGGTACTACGTGCCCCTATTCCGTCGCGTAGTATCAAAACGGAATCGGAAATAGAGGATTTCCATGAACAGGTTCAGCAGCAGACACCAACCGAAGAGCATCTGCACGACGCCAAACGAACGAATCAACAAAGTCTACTTCAGGAGTTGTTTTCGTTCGAACGAGCGAACTCCTTACTCTATCGCTGCCGCCGAATTGTTAACGAACATGGCAGCAGTCTGGACGCCGAATGCAGCACCATCATTACGCAACTGACGGAACTGCTACGGACAAAAGTTCGTGACATTACCGAGCGTTTTCAGCAGCAACTTCCGGCTTACTTTACCAGCGAGGAGCTTCCCGAACGCAACAAATTGTTACAGGAGCGAATCCAGAAAGCGGCTACGTATTTCCAGACAGTGCTCGGTAACGAGTTGCTTTTGTTACTACGCCAATGCCCAACCGATTGTGACAATAAACAAGTGCGCGAAGCGATTCAGGAAGCCACAGACGAACTAGAGAAAGAGCTGTTCAGTAAACTACGCAGTTTTGAGAGCTGTCGGGATGGCTTCGACGCCCTGGCTTACCTACAGGCCCGTAACCGCGCCGAGCTGGACTTCCAGCCAAATCGAAAGAAAACCGAACGCCCGGCAAGCGCTGATGATACAGGAAAAGGGGGCTTATATGGTGCGTTGGTGAAGTGGCGAAACGACATGGCTGGCGAACACGATACGTCGGGCTATATGGTACTTCCCCAGAAAACTATCGTAGAGTTGGCCCGCCTTCGTCCGACAACCAAAGACGAGCTTCTCGCTATCAAAGGATTTGGCAAAACTAAAGTAAAACAGATCGGTAACGACGTATTAGCTGTCATTCGCGATTATACCGAGCGAACCGCACGTTCAGCTTCGCCTAAAGAAAAGAAGCCGAAGGCCACCAAAGGCGATTCCGATGCTGCTACGTTAACCCTTTTCCGCTCCGGCAAAACCATTACTGAAATTTCCACCGAACGCGGGTTAGCCATTTCGACAATTGAAGGGCATCTTGCCAGGAGTATAGCGGCTGGTCAACTGGCAATCGAGGATGTGTTACCAGTAGACAAATTAGCAGCCATTCAAGCGTATATGGAAACGTATCGTCCCACGACTATGGGAGAAGTAATGCAGGGCTTAGGCAGCAGCGTAACGTACAGCGAAGTTCGGTTCGTATACAATGCAATTCGAGCAGAGAAGGACGTAGCGGGGGAGTAAATACCTGATGAGAATTTAGTGTATTTAGCTTCTGATTAAGCAGCGTAGCGTTTATTTGTCAGCCTCTACCAAACGTTTAAACAGCTCAACAAACTGGCTGAAATAAGGATTCTTCTTACTTAAAATACCGAATAAGAGCGTAAACCGGTCACCGTCGGGAAGGGGGCATCCATTTTGAACAGATCAACGGCGATGTTCTTATAATACCAGCTCGTGAATTTTCGAAAGCGGACTTCCTGTCGGCCGTCGGAGCTATCGCAGATATAAATGATTACGTGTTCCTTTGAACGAAAAAAGTCGTAGAAAATAGCGCGGATAGTGGGTTCTGTAAGCCGGTCAGCGGGAATACGTTTACCGTTCGGATTATCGGCTACAGCAATGACCATTTCATAGGCATCGACATGATGGTCTACGTAATCGACAAACAGGTAAGCCGATGGAACGAACTTAATTTCATATCGGACTCTATCGTACGTTGAAAAAGAATAAGAATTCTGTTGTCCACCAGCAAACTCGTATTTATTTACTGGCGCGTCTTTCGGCATTTTTTTTCTCTAATCGCTCAAATACAGCCCGATACTCAGGATCGTTCTGGTATCGTTCCCGCGCTTCCCGTTGCACCTGTGCTTTTACGTCAACAAGCTTGCGAATTTTTTCGCGGGCTGTCATGGGTTGGGGTGGCGTTTTCATGATAGTCATTAGGTTTTAGACGAACATACCAAATTTAAGTCTCTGCTTACAGGCAGAAAACATCTGTTTTGGATGAAATAGTTTAACGAGTTTTGAAACACCCAATTAACGCTTAGTATCCCCCATAAAACTTTCGCAGCCCCCACTCGACTGAGGCTAAGATCAGCACGACGAAGAACAACCATCTCCAGTTGATTAGCTCATTCATCTCTTCGGTGCTGGTCAGGCGAGCTGGATGGGGGCGACTTGTCAGGTTTTGGACCAGGCTGTTGATGCGACTGGCCGTATAATACTGTCCGCCGGTTTGCTGAGCGAGTTGCCGAAGCATACCATGGTCAGCGGTTGTATTCAGTGCTTCGAGCTGTAAATCGCGGACAACAAACTGCCCGGATGATTGCTCCGAACGGTTATTTACAGTCACGCTTGCCTTAAACCGATATGCTCCTTCGGGCAAGCGGCTAATTTCAAAACGACTATTGGCTGCTGTGGGTGTGTAGCTAAACGAACGAATCAATCCTTTTTCGTCACTTATTTCGAGCCGAACGGGTTTATCAAACAGTCGCTCATAAATATCATTATACAGCTCTGTCTCAAAAATAACCTTCTCCCCCGACACAAACTCGTTACGTATCGGGTAAACTCGGAGTTTACGTCGATCTTCTTTGACCGAAATCAGTTGAATAACTTTTTGAATCAACTCATCGACCACATCCTGCTTGTCGGTTAACGCATATTCTTCGAGTCGCCAGGCCCAAAGTCCTTCACCAGCCAGCACGGCCGTTTTACGCGACCGGGAGGCCGTACCGCTCGCTACGTTCAATGCCAGCAATGGCTTAGCCGTGCGAACACTACCAACCTGTTGCCATAAAACCACCTCAGTGCCAGGCTGTAATCTGAATTCCCCGTACGGCACTGACATCGGCGGGAATTTCGACAGGATTTCAAGTCGTGCCGGATCAAAATTGAGTTGCTTGAATTCAGAGTTAAAATTGCCCGTTACTTTATCGCTCTGGTTTGCCTGAGCCGCTACCTGCATCACTGCATTCGACGTATTGAATGGACCCAGGGCCGATTGATTCCCCAACACAAACAGCACGGGTGTATTCTTGGCCAGATATCTCTGGACCAGTGCATTCCCCACGCCACCATTATCGGGAATCTGATGCAGAATAATCAAGTCGTAGGTCTTGTCGGCGGGTGGGGTGGCTTCGGCAGGAGTTCCTGTCAAAATCCGAATATCGAGCTCGTAATTCTGGTTCTTTTCCAGAATATTCCGGATTGCCTTCACGTCCGGATGGGGAGCCAGCGCCAGCATCAGGATTTTCTCTTTACCGTCAATCACATCCAGATACACATCCTGACGGTTATTACGCGTGCTGAACTCACCCGGTTGCGGTACTATTTCAACAACGTAGTGCTGAACACCCTTCTGCGTAGCTGTTGTCTGGAAAGTCAGCTGATTGAACGTATCATTTTTACCAAAATTAACCGACTGACGCCCCAGTTCTTTTCCGTTCTGCCGTAGAACTACGGTCGCGCTACGTCCCTGGAAGCCACTGCTAATGATTTCAGCCTGAACCGGAAACTGGTTGCCGAGGTAAGCAATCCGGTTGGCAATAATGCCTTTGAGTTGAATGTCTTTTTTCGGAATCGTGTCACCTAGTCCAACGGTCTGTACAGCAAATGGATACTGCCCAAACGTAGGCGACAAACCCTGATTGAATATTCCATCCGAGATCAGCACTACGTCGCTTAGGTTACGCCCTTCGTAGTCCGAGCGGATGCCCGACAACAGTCCCGACAAATCCGTCGAGCGTCGGGTGAAAGGGATCTGCGTCAGATCATTGTCGGTAACGCTATCACCCAGCGAACGAACCGAAACGTCTAAACCCTTGTCGATCAGTTGTTGGCGAAGCGTTTGTAAGGCCGTTAGCGTCTGGTTGAGGGCAGGACGACCCGCTGCGGCCACGGATTCAGAATTATCAATGGCCAGAACCACTTTAGGCTTTTCGGTCAGTGTCCGTAAACTACGAATCAGGGGGTTCAATAAAAGAAAACATAAGAAACTGACCACCACAAAGCGAAGAGCAGCCAATCCGTACGTTGTTCGTTTATCGAAGCCTCCAACCATTGCCCCCCCTGTCAGGCGAGGTAACGGCTGATACATAGCAAAGGCATACACTGCCCCAACGAGCAGGCACACTAAAATCCACCAGGGCGAGGATTGAAAAATAACGTCAGAGCGCACGTTGTCAATGATGAATGATGAGTGATGAATGATCCGTTGATGCAGCTATTTTCCATTCACAACTCATCATTCATCATTTATAATTAAGTTAACATTCCCCCATCTACTTGTAACACTTGGCCAGTGATGTAACGGGAGAGGTCGGAAGCTAAGAAAACCGCGCAATCAGCAACCTCATCAGGTTGCCCTCCGCGCTTCATCGGAATCTGTTGCTTCCACTCATCAAGTGCCTTTTCATTTATTTCGCCGGTCATTTCAGTTTCAATAAAGCCCGGTGCAATGGCGTTGGACCGGATACTTCGTGACCCTACTTCCAATGCAACCGACTTGGTAAAACCAATGATACCAGCCTTTGAGGCTGCATAGTTGGCCTGACCTGCGTTACCCCGAATTCCGACAACCGACGTCAGGTTAATGATCGACCCCGCTTTGGCTTTCATCATTGGTTTGATGGCCGCTTTCGTGAGATTGAACACCGACTTTAAATTAACGTTTATAACGGTATCCCATTGTTCTTCCGACATGCGCATTAACAAACCATCTTTGGTAATTCCTGCATTATTGATGAGAATATCAAGTTTGCCAAAGTCGGCCAGTACCTGCGTAACCAATTCGTCGGCAGCCTGGTGATTAGAAGCATCGGAGCGATAGCCTTTTACCTGCCCACCGAATGCCCGAAGTTCTTCCTCCAAAGCCTGTCCTTTTTCGACACTTGATAAATACGTAAAGGCAACGGCGGCCCCTTCCTGGGCAAACTTCTGGGCCATGGCTCGCCCTATTCCGCGCGATGCGCCTGTAATCAAAGCAACTTTTCCTGTCAGTAAACTCATTTTTAATGGATAATGTAAAACGACTAATGTATAATGAACGTAATGAAGCATAATTACTCATTGTACCGAATTCACTGTACATTAAATGTTGTCAAAAATAGCATTTTAGGGGCAAATGGCAAGAAAATTCCTTATAGATGAAGAACGCAGCAACCGGTAATGTTTTCGGTCAGACGGATAGAGACGAACGTATTTCCGTTTGCTCAATGGCGTTTAAATTCGGACAAGGCCCCGGTCGTAGAGTTTGTTTGCTATTGCCAGTAGAGCCCTGTTTATTTGTCGTAAAATTGTCCTATCACCCTTAATCTCAGTTTGCCGAACGACTAGCAACGTAATGCCCACGAATGCTATCCTTCGACACGACTGACCTGACCCCATCATGCTACGTATCCTGCTTTCTATACTCCTGGTGATATTGACTTTGTCTACATCAGCCAGCTTTGCTCAAAAGATCCACGCGC
Source organism: Spirosoma validum (assembly GCF_014699035.1). Taxonomy (GTDB): domain Bacteria; phylum Bacteroidota; class Bacteroidia; order Cytophagales; family Spirosomataceae; genus Spirosoma; species Spirosoma validum. The sequence goes on along the minus strand of NZ_JACXAA010000008.1, from coordinate 315,950 downwards.
ATAACGATTACGAGAAACCTCGTCCTTTCGCGGATGCGTATGAACAACGTGCTGACTTCATTGAGGCCGATGTTTGGCTGCAGGACGGTAAACTGGTTGTGTCACATGAGAAACCAAAGGCTAACGCCCCCACGCTTGATTCATTGTATCTAAAGCCCATCGTTAAATTATTCCAGCAATATAAAGACAAGCCAAGTTCTGATCGGGACTATACCTTCGGTTTGGTGATTGATGTAAAAGATAGCCCAGCGGACGTACTGCCGAAATTGCTGACATTGCTACAGGAAAACCTGCCTTATTTCAACCGAGCTGCCAATACAAAAGCCGTGCAGGTCATTATCAGCGGTAACCGGCCTAAAGTTGATACGTTCCTCGATTATCCGCTGCTTCAATTCGATGGGCGTCCCAGCGAAGTATATGATCAGGAAACACTTCAGCGCGTAGCGCTTATCAGCGACAATTTTCGTTCGTATTCGCAATGGGATGGCACAAGCGAGCTATCGGATTTGGACCGCGATAAGCTGAAACGCGTTATCAAACGTGCTCACAGCGACAGCAAACCCATCCGTTTCTGGGCTATTCCTGATAATCCAACGGGCTGGAAACAGCTCAAAAAGTTGGGAATCGATGTAATCAATACCGACAAAGTAGCGGAGTGCGTTCAGGCAATGCGATAAGCCTTTAAACGGTCACGAACAGCCCAAACTAGTGAATTCAGGGCTTTTTTCCAGCAAATTTAAGTAACTGGCATACGATCGGTTCTTTACAGAATTGCATACCTTAGTCTCAATCCCGCGATTCGAACCGGAACTCTATGAAAACAGTCTCTCTCTTCATTTGCCCAAACAAACACTTAACTTTTTCTAAAGTATCATTCTTTTCTGGTGTATCCGCTCTGTTTTTTTTGCTGGTATTCGCTCCGGTAACTGTAGCCCAACAATCCTCAACTCGCCGGGCTGACGTTATTGTTTACGGTGGTAACTCGTCAGCGGTAATTGCGGCCGTTCAGGTGAAAAAGATGGGGAAATCCGTTATCATCGTTTCGCCCGATACGCATTTGGGTGGCTTATCAGCAGGCGGATTGGGCTTTACCGATACAGGTAATAAAGAAGTGATCGGTGGGCTTTCGCGCGAGTTCTACCAGCGACTGTATCGGCATTACCAGACAAAAGAGGCCTGGAAATGGCAAAAGCAGGAAGAGTATGGTAACAAAGGGCAAGGCACTCCAGCTATCGACGGCACGAACCGAACGATGTGGATTTTTGAACCGCATGCCGCTGAGCAGGTTTTCGAAGATTTCGTCGGTGATTATAAATTGACAATTTACCGAAATGAATGGCTCGACCGATCGGCGAAAGGTATTCAGAAACAGTCGGGAAGTATCCGTTCGTTTCGTACGCTGAGCGGTCAGGTATACGAGGGCAAAATGTTCATAGACGCTACGTATGAAGGTGATCTGATGGCAGCCGCGGGTGTTAAGTATCATGTCGGACGCGAAGCCAACAGTGTGTATAACGAAAAATGGAACGGCGTACAGGCGGGCGTTTTCCAGCACGGGCATTATTTCAAAACGAACATTAGTCCTTACAAAACTCCAGGTGATCCTAAAAGCGGTTTGTTGCCTGAGGTATCAACCACTAAGCTCGGGGAAAATGGGACGGGTGATAATAAAATACAGGCGTATTGCTTCCGTATGTGCCTGAGCAATCACCCCGATAACCGTGTTGCATTCCCTAAACCTGACGGTTATGACCCGGCCCGTTACGAACTTCTGGCACGAGTCTTTGCGAGCGGTTGGCGCGAAACATTTGATAAATACGACGCAATTCCGAACCGGAAAACCGACACGAATAATCACGGCCCTTTCAGCACCGATTATCTTGGTAAAAACTACGATTACCCCGACGCTACGTACCAACGGCGCAAGCAGATCATTAAAGAGCACGAGTTATATCAGAAAGGTCTGATGTATTTCCTGGCGAACGATTCACGCGTTCCGGCGGACGTTCACGAGCAAATGCAGCAATGGGGGCTGGCCAAAGATGAGTTCACTGACAATGGGCACTGGCCACACCAGCTTTACATCCGTGAGGCCCGGCGCATGCTGGGTATGTTCGTTATGAAAGAAGCGGATGCCCTCGGCAAAACGACTGTTCCGCAGCCCATTGGCATGGGTTCGTATGCGCTGGACGCGCATAACGCGCAACGGTACGTGAAAGCGGATGGATTTGTACAGAACGAAGGCGACATTGGTGTCCATCCCGACAAACCCTACTCGATTGCATACGGATCAATTCTGCCCAAAGAAAATGAGTGTAATAACTTGCTGGTGCCCGTCTGCTTATCGAGTTCACACATCGCCTATGGCTCAATCCGCATGGAACCCGTCTTTATGATCCTAGGGCAATCGGCCGCAACAGCCGCCGTTCTGTCGATTGACAACAAGGTTTCACCCCAACGGCTGCCTTACCAAAAATTGAGCACAGTGCTACTGGCCGATAAACAGCGACTGACCTTGTGATTCTTTGTTTATCAGGCAGTAAACCCAGCTAGTGTCGGGCTTATAAAAAAGTCAGCCATTACGTATCATTCTTGGCAACGTATCGACATCATTTCCGTATTCATTGACTAACCTAATTCTTTGCGTATAAGATGGATATTCCACAAATCAAAAAAGCGCCGATCACCTATGACGTAGCCATTGTTGGTTCTGGCGCGGGGGGCGGGATGGCTGCTTATATGTTAGCCAAAGCGGGCGCCAAAGTCGTTCTGCTCGAAGCCGGCGGGTATTATGACCCTGCTGATCCAAAGTATATTACCCAATTAAAATGGCCTTGGGAATCTCCCCGGCGCGGAGCCAGCACGGCCGCACGTTCGGGTGGTGATTTCGATGCCGCCTGGGGTGGTTGGGATATCGAAGGGGAGCCGTATTCGTCTAAGCCCGGTACTGAATTTGATTGGTTTCGATCACGAATGTTGGGCGGACGTACCAACCACTGGGGACGAATCTCCATGCGTTTCGGTCCTGACGATTTCCGACGCCGTTCATTAAGCGGTGTTGGCGACGACTGGCCTATCACTTATGACGATATGAAACCTTTCTACGACCGTGTAGATCGGCTCATCGGCGTTTTTGGGTCTGTAGAGAACTTCCCGAATGAACCAGATGGTATTTTTCTGCCTCCGCCGAAGCCTCGTTTGCATGAACTTATGATTCGGAAAGGGGCACGTAGCATCGGGATTCCCGTTATTCCATCCCGGCTAAGTATTTTAACGAAGCCGATCAATAACGAACGGGGCTCCTGTTTTTATTGTCACCAGTGTAATCGGGGTTGTCAGGCTTATGCCGACTTTTCAGCATCGTCGGTACTCTGTATTCCGGCCGTTAAAACAGGCAATGTAACGCTGATCAACGGAGCGATGGCCCGCGAAGTCACGACCGATCCGCAAACAGGCTTGGCTACGGGCGTAAGCTACGTAGATACCCGTACGTTGCAGGAAATTACAGTTCGTGCGAAGGCCGTCATGGTTGCAGCCAGTACGTGTGAATCAGCCCGTCTGCTGCTCAACTCAAAATCAGCTCGTTTTCCGAATGGACTCGCCAATGCCAGTGGGGTTATCGGCAAATACCTGAACGACTCAACCGGAGCCAGCCGATCAGGATTCGTTCCAGCGTTAATGGATCGTAAGCGGTACAATGAAGATGGTGTCGGTGGGATGCACGTTTTCACGCCCTGGTGGCTGGATAACAAAAAATTAGATTTCCCGCGTGGTTACCACATCGAATACGGTGGCGGAATGGGAATGCCCGGCTATGGTTATGGCGGAGGCATTGAAGCACTGAACGGTACGATTCCGGGCCGTGATGGTACGAAGAAACCCGGTGGCGGCTACGGTGCGAGTCTGAAAGATGATTATCGACGGTTCTATGGGGCTTACATCAGTATGTCTGGTCGGGGCGAACCGGTGCCACTCGAAAGCAATTACTGCGAGATCGATCCGGACAAGGTAGATAAATACGGTATTCCGGTGCTACGTTTCCATTACAAATGGTCGGACTACGAGGTGAAACAGGCTAAGCACATGCAGGACACCTTCGAAGAAATTATTCATGCCATGGGTGGCATCCCGCTTGGTTCTAAACCTGGTCCTGACACGGCTCATGGGTACGGTTTAGCGGCCCCCGGTCGAATTATTCATGAAGTTGGTACCGTTCGGATGGGAAATGACCCACGCACGTCGGCCCTAAATAAATATCAGCAGGCCCATGATGTAAAAAACCTGTTCGTGGTCGATGCAGCTCCGTTCGTCTCTCAGGGTGATAAAAACGTTACCTGGACCATTCTGGCGGCTTCTATGCGAACATCAGAATACCTGATCGATCAGGTGAAGCAGAAAAGTATTTAATCTGTTTTTATAGTTAGAATCACTCGTTGAAAAGGTCGTAAAGGTAAGCTTACCTTTACGACCTTTTCATTTTGCCCATTATCCAGTCCGTTCATGAAAACCATCAACTATTACATCGTAGACGTTTTTGCCAATGCGAAATATGAAGGAAATCAACTGGCTGTTTTTCTGGATTTAGACAATCGCCTTTCAGACGAGAAAATGCAACGTATTGCCCGGGAAATAAACTTTGCTGAAACAACCTTTATCAAAGCGAATAAAAACAACCAGCGATTTGTGGTTCAAATATTTACCCCAGAACATGAGGTACCTTTTGCGGGTCATCCTTCACTTGGTACGAGCTACGTAATCTCTAAATTCCTTCTGCCTCAGGCTCCAGAAAACTTAACACTTGAACTTACCCATAGCGACATAACTATTTCGATTTTAGATCCCCAGAACATCGATGAAAGCCTGTTCTACATGCGGCAGACACAACCAGAAATTCGCGAAACGTTCGACAAAAAAGAAGTAGCAGAATCACTAGGTACTAATCCTGATGATCTTGACGCTACGTTACCCATTCAGGAAATTAGCACGGGGCTACCCTATATAATCATTCCACTCAATAGCTTAGACGCTATTAACAGGGTTGAGCTTTCGTATCAACCCTTCAAAAACTTTCTGATTTCAAAGAATAAGTACCGCACCAATAGCCCAACCGGTCATTCGACGTCGCTCTTTTTCTTTACCAGAGAGACGTACGATCGTGCGAATGATTACAATGCCCGAATGATCTTGATCGAAAACAACAAAGTAGTGGAAGATGCCGCTACAGGCAGTGCTAATGGCTGTTTGTTAGCTTATCTGCTAAACTACGATCAGCCGATAATTAAAGCTGTAGTTGAACAGGGTTTTCAGATAAACAGAAAATCGTACATCTATCTGGATGGTGAGTTAACGAATAATCATTACGTACTAAATGTCGGCGGCAGAACTCAACTGATCGCAGAAGGAACCTGGCATTTGTGAATCCAAACCTGTCTACCAAAAAAGCCGCCCAACATTAAAGTCAGGCGGCTTTCTACTAAGAAAATTATGATTATTTATTCGATTACTTCTTCCTGTTTTTTGACAGTTATAGTCAGGGTTTCACCCTCGCCACTGTAGTCGGCCAGAATTACATCACCTTCTTTCAATTCTCCCTTCAGAATTTCTTCAGCAACGGGATCTTCGAGGTAACGCTGGATGGCGCGACTCAACGGACGAGCGCCATACTGCGGATCATACCCTTTCTCAGACAGGAAGTCTTTTGCTTTCTCCGTTAGCTCAACCGTATAACCAAGGTTCGTAACACGACCGAGCAGTTTACCCAACATCAGGTCAATGATTTTGTGAATGTCTTCACGTTGTAGTGAGTTAAACACAATCACATCGTCCAGACGGTTCAGGAATTCCGGCGAGAAGGCTTTACGAAGCGCACTCTGAATCGTGCTCTTCATTAACTCATCCTGTGTTTCAGCCGACTTCCGCGTCGAGAAACCGATACCCGCTCCGAAATCTTTCAGATCACGAACCCCGATGTTCGAAGTCATGATGATGATCGTGTTGCGGAAATCGACCCGACGACCAAGGCCATCCGTCAGGATACCATCGTCAAGCACTTGCAGCAGGATGTTGAACACATCCGGGTGCGCTTTTTCGATTTCGTCAAGTAATACAACGCTATATGGCTTCCGGCGAATTTTCTCGGTCAACTGACCACCTTCTTCGTAACCAACGTAGCCCGGAGGGGCGCCAACCAGACGGCTAACGCTGAATTTCTCCATGTATTCCGACATATCGATACGTACCAGCGCATCATCTTTATCGAACAGATACGTAGCGAGTACTTTAGCTAATTCGGTTTTTCCGACGCCCGTTGGGCCAAGGAAAATAAACGAACCAATCGGTTTTTTCGGATCTTTCAGACCAACGCGCGTCCGTTGAATGGCTTTCACCAACTTGTCAATGGCCGACTGCTGACCAATAACCCGGCCTTTCAGTTCTTCGCCCATGTTGACCAGTTTCTTGCCTTCGTCGTTCGATACACTCGTGACCGGAATACCCGTCATCATGGCTACGACTTCAGCAACGCTTTCTTCGTTCACTGTATAGCGACGTTTCTTGGTATCTTCCTCCCACGCCTGTTTAGCGCGATCGAGCTGATCGATCAGACGTTTTTCCTTATCGCGAAGTTGAGCAGCTTCTTCGTACTTCTGGCTCTTAACAACCTGATTTTTCTCCTTCTTGATGTTCTCGATCTGCTCTTCAAGCTTCAGAATATCTTCAGGAACCGTGATGTTCGAGATGTGTACGCGAGCCCCCACTTCATCCATTACGTCGATGGCTTTATCGGGCAGAAACCGGTCAGAAATATAACGCTCTGACAATTTCACGGCAGCCTCAATCGCTTCTTTCGTGTAATTAACGTGGTGGTGATCCTCGTATTTATCCTTGATGTTATTCAGGATTTCGATGGTTTCGTCGATCGACGTAGCGTCTACCATAACCATCTGGAAACGACGGGCCAGAGCGCCATCTTTCTCGATGTACTGACGGTATTCGTCCAGCGTTGTGGCACCGATGCATTGAATGTCGCCCCGAGCCAGTGCTGGTTTGAACATGTTCGATGCGTCAAGCGATCCAGAAGCGCCACCTGCACCCACTATGGTATGAAGCTCATCAATGAACAGAATCACCTCAGGCGATTTTTCCAGTTCATTCATTACGGCTTTCATGCGCTCTTCAAACTGGCCCCGGTATTTTGTACCAGCCACGAGCGACGCAAGGTCGAGGGTAACCACACGTTTGCCGAACAACACCCGCGATACTTTCTTCTGAACAATACGTAGCGCCAGTCCTTCAGCAATCGCTGTTTTACCAACGCCCGGCTCACCAATCAGAATCGGGTTGTTTTTCTTCCGGCGGCTCAGGATCTGAGCAACGCGTTCAATTTCTTTTTCACGACCGACGATGGGGTCGAGTTTGCCAACTTCAGCGAGTTTAGTTAGATCGCGACCGAAATTATCCAGTACAGGTGTTCTGGACTTCTCGGTGCCTTTGGGATCTTTGCCTGAACTGGAGCTACTGCCACCAAACATCCCACGGTCATTGTCGTCGTCGTCGGTTTCAGGGCCCATCACCGGACGGCTTCCTGAAGATTGGTATTCCAACATCTCCTTAATGACTTCGTAATTAACATTAAACTTATTGAGAATCTGCGTGGCGACATTGTCTTCATCACGCAGAATCGATAGTAGAAGGTGTTCCGTGCCAATCAGCGGACTTTTGAAAATCTTAGCCTCCAGATACGTGATCTTCAGCGTCTTCTCCGACTGACGGGTCAGTGGAATATTGGCTAAGTTCTTCACGTTGTTGGTGGCTGTTCCTTTCGTAGCCTGTTCAATCGTAACCCGGAGTTCGTCGAGCGAAATGCCAAGTTTTTTCAGCAATCCGACGGCCACACCCTCTCCCTCACGAATCATACCGAGCAGCAGATGCTCTGTGCCGATATAATCGTGTCCTAAGCGCAAGGCTTCTTCCCGACTCAGCGTGATAACTTCCTTAACGCGATTTGAGAATTTTGCTTCCATTCGTTTTAGGGTCTCCTTAGGTAAGCTTCTTACTGGCCTAACGAAGAGTTTAAAGGATTTGTTCACTCCCGAAGGCCAGCCTTCAACACGTCCGTAGCGGCCGGTCCCTGGCAGAACAACAGGTCTATTACACTTAGATTTGGTACAAACTTCTGGCCAAAATTTTGCGAATAGGCAACCGGCTGATGGAATACATACGATTCTGATCCATTTCGCGGATTTACCTTCGACCGGGCGTCAAATAGACCGATTGGTGCGGTTTTATCATACCAATCTGTCAGGTCTAAGGCTATGCGTACCTGCATTAATTTCAGACAAATTGTCAGCAGTTCATAATTCAAATCAAACAAATACGTCCAGTTTTTACGGTAGACCCATTCAAAGTCAGGAGCGTAGTATTCAAAAAATGGTGCCTTTCCGTAAGCAGCCTGTAAACATCGCCAATGGTGAAGTTGCCAGTGCTGACCGTTATCGATCCGAAGATCACGGATTGGCAAGTGATGGGTTCCCTTTTGTACCGGTACCGTAAGAACATCCACTTTGTTTGCCGTCAGAACGTAGCAACGATTTCTGTAACTTTGCTTCTGGTAATGCTCATGAGCCTCTAGTCGAACATCTCCGAACTGCATCATACCTGATAGATAATCTAAACAAGGCAGATAATGTAGCTCAATGAGTAAGCGCGTCGGATGAGACTCGGCCGGATTTGGCGTTAGCTGGTACTTTTCCAATAAAACAAACGTATCCGTTTACAAATAAAGCAAAAAAACAATACCGACAACGAATTTTGTAAATTTTTAATTTTAAGACTAAACAATGGTTTTCTTCCTAGTTGGTCTACGCTCAACAAATGACATTTTTTCGCTTTTTATCGCGTTTACCGCTTAGTATATTATATGGTATTTCCAATGTCCTGTATTTCCTGCTACTCTATGTAATCCGTTATCGTCGGCAAGTAATTGATGAAAATCTTCGGCTATCATTCCCAGAGAAGTCACTCGCTGAGCGTCATCGCATTACGAGAAATTTTTATCGAAATCTGGCCGATTTATTTGTTGAGATCATCAAACTGCCCGCCCTGTCTCCTGAGGAAATACAGAAACGGGTCAGGTTTGTAAATCTGGACTTGATTCGGTCTAACATTCAGGCTGGCCAGACGATTATTGGCATGACCTCTCACCAGGGTAACTGGGAATGGCTTCCAGGATCTTTAGTACTTAATGGAGTACCTGTCGACAGTATTTATAAACCACTAACCAATGAATTTTTCGACAGATTGATGCGCGACGTTCGGTCCAGTTTCGGTGCTATACCAACGGCCATGAATACGCTACCTCGCCAGATGGTAGCACGCAAAGACATTCCAAGAATGATTGGCTTGATGTCTGACCAGGTTCCTGATGTGCCGGAACAAGCTTACTGGACGGATTTTCTGCACCGCGATTCACCGTTTTATCCAGGCGCCGAACGACTGGCACGCAGTCGAAATTTTCCCGTGTTTTATTTAGACACGGTACGGGTGCGCCGGGGCTATTATGAGATTACGATCCGCACCGTTGCCGAACCTCCCTATACTGATTTGCCGCTGGGTACAATTATGGAACGTTATCGCGACATGATCGAAACCACGATACGCAACAACCCGTCTGACTGGCTCTGGTCGCACAAGCGATGGAAACACTGGCGTGGCAAATACCCAAAAGTCGGTGCGAAACTGGAGTAATATGCCACACCCATTTAAACCCAGCGCAAAGTTTCTGAGTAAATACACAGGGGTTTAACTCAGCGTACTATCGTCGTAATTACAACGTATCCCGGCGGGCTTTTTCGGCTTTTGAAGAATCCCGTTTGGCTTTTAGCTTATCGGCTTCTGTGACAATCGCATTTTCGGCTTTATCTAATCCTTTATTTACCGTCTCCCCTACTTTCTGAGCTCCCCTCCCAACAGCTTCATTGGCGACTTTCGCTTTTTGCTTAATCACCTGACCTGTTTCGTTCAGATCTTCTTTCACGCGAGCTTTTCGTTCAGCCCATTCTTGCTGACGTTTTTCCTTCGTCTTTGTGGTTGTACTGTCCTGCCCATAAACAGCAGTTGTTAGTACTGTAATAAATGCAAATACGCTTAATAACGTGGTCTTCATGCTGTTTTTAAATTGATTAACAGGTTGTAATACCCGTTGTTGCTATTGCCCCAAACGTATGGGTTGTTCGTCTAGTAGTACGCTTATTGAACGACAGACTGTTTTTTTTGTTTTTCCTGATCGTATGCCCCGGCAATCTATTCAACACGATAATGCGTTAACTAAAGATAATACAGCCAAAATTCTGAATACATAACGTGAAGTTAACGGCTACGTTCTCCCATGAGCACTATATCGTATTACAGGCTATACAGGCTAGAGGATTAAGATCGGGCACGCGAACACTTTCCATCTACGCTACGTTGTTCCCATAGCCAACAGGAAACCGGGAAACTGCTTTTTCCGTACCTTTGTCTGGTCAAACGGCCTTACGCCGATACTCGTATGTTCGATTCGCTGCTTACTCCTCCTCAGTCAGTTAAGCAAACTGATTCCTCTATTCTCTATACACCATCGTTAACTGAATACATTCGCCGAAAAACCATCACGGTCAATATTGGCGACGTACCGATGGGTTCAGATTATCCGATTCGGGTGCAGTCGATGACCACGGTGGATACGATGGACACGCTTGGTTCCGTGGAGCAAAGTATACGGATGATCGAGGCCGGATGCGAGTATGTGCGCATTACGGCACCGAGCGTGAAAGAAGCCCAGAATCTGGAAAACATCCGCAAAGAACTTCGGGCGCGTGGTTACACGACACCGTTGGTAGCCGATATTCACTTTACACCCAACGCAGCTGAATTAGCCGCCCGGGTAGTGGAGAAAGTACGGATCAACCCCGGCAACTACGCCGACCGCAAACGTTTTGAATTCATTGATTATACCGATGCAGCCTATGCTTCTGAACTGGAGCGGATTCGGGCGAAATTTTTGCCGCTGGTACGCATCTGTAAAGAATACGGTACGGCTATGCGCATCGGAACCAACCATGGCTCTCTCTCTGACCGGATTCTGAGTCGGTACGGCGATACGCCGGTGGGTATGGTCGAGTCGGCGCTGGAATTCTTACGGATCTGCGAGGACGAGAATTATTACAACATTACGTTGTCGATGAAGTCGAGTAATCCACAAGTAATGGTACAGGCGTATCGGTTACTGGTACAACGCTTGGATGAGGAGGGACTAAAGCCTTATCCGCTGCACCTGGGCGTAACAGAAGCGGGCGAAGCCGAAGACGGACGTATCAAATCGGCGCTGGGCATCGGTACGTTGCTCGAAGATGGCATTGGCGATACCGTTCGTGTGTCACTTACCGAAGAGCCCGAACGCGAAGCGCCGGTTGCCCAGGCTCTTATTAACCGATATACCCACCGGGCATCAGAAAGTATAGCGATTCCGGCAATCACTACGTATCCCATCAATCCATTTCAGTACACCCGCCGGTCAACCCATGAAGTCGCCAATTTCGGGGGACAGAACGTACCGCGCGTCATTGCTGATTTTAGTCAGGTACCCGTTCAGGAACATGATAACCTAAAGCCAATCGGTCATTTTTATTTGCCAGAGCCCGACAAATGGCGCATGAACGACCTGGGTGCTGATTACGTCTACACAGGTTCGCATCCAGCACAATTTATGTTACCGAATGGCTTAAAACAGATTCTGGATTATACAGTCTGGCAATCTAGTTCCGATCAGACTAATACGTTCCCGATACTCAGTGCCGGTGCTTATTTGACAGCTCAATCGGTCCCAGAGCTGTTGCATAGCCGCCTAAATTTTGTGCAACTGTCGCTGTCAGAATTATCAGCTGAATTAGTGGCCGCACTACGTATCGACACAACGGTTGTGTTGATCATTCAGACTAACAATGCTCATGCCATGCCTGAGCTGCGTCGGTTATTTGTTGAATTGATCAATCAGGAAATTCGTACGCCCGTTGTCATACAACGTAATTACTCAGACGTACTGGATGAGAACGTACCACTTTATGCGGCAACTGATGTAGGTGGTTTATTGATTGACGGCCTGGGTGATGGCATTATGCTATCCAACTCGACGCCACAGGCTGGACAGCTCAAAGCGCTCAACAGCCTATCCTTCGGGATTTTGCAGGCGGCCCGTACCCGGATCACCAAAACGGAATACATTTCCTGTCCGTCCTGTGGTCGGACGCTGTTCGATTTACAGGAAACAACGGCGCATATCCGGCAACGTACCGACCATCTTAAAGGCGTTAAAATCGGAATTATGGGCTGTATCGTCAACGGGCCCGGTGAAATGGCTGATGCGGATTACGGATACGTAGGCATTGGTCGCGACAAGATTGCGCTTTACCGGGGTCAGCAAGTGATTAAAAAATCGGTCCCGGCCGACCGTGCTGTCGATGAGTTAATCGAGCTTATCCGTGAAGATAACCGCTGGATTGAGCCGACGTTGGAGCATGCGTAATTAGTTGTGAATAATAGCGAAAAGCCGTAATGTTTTGGCTCCCCTATTTGTTAGGTAAATAAGCAGATTATCTACTGCTGGCTTTATCCGGTTTTCATCATACATCAATTTTCTCGTGAACAGATTCATTGATTATTTCAAAATTGGCCCTGTTTTTTCTTATTTCTTTCGGGTATTTCGTAAACCTGATCCCAATCACCCAACCAGTGTAAATCTTCGAATGATGCATGGAATCAATCGGATTTCGATTGTCATGTTTTTATTTGCGATCATTGTGTATACTGTTCGTCACTGTGTCCGATGAATACCGAATCGTTACGTGAGTATTGCATTGCCAAACCGGGGGTCACGGAATCGTTTCCATTCGGGGGAGATGCGTTGGTGTTTAAAGTTGGAGGAAAAATGTTTGCCTTATTGGCTACAGAAAGCCAGCCAACCACTATTAATCTTAAGTGCGATCCCGAACGAGCCGTGCAATTGCGGGACGAGCACAGCGCTGTTGCGCCAGGCTATCACATGAATAAGACGCATTGGAATACCATCACGGTTGATGGTCGTGTGCGCACAGCTGACCTTCAGGAATGGATCGACCATTCATACGAGTTGGTCAAAAAAAGCTTGCCTAAGGCTGTGCAGGCACAACTAAACTGAGTTACTTGCTTGCCTTAGTAGGTATAAAAAAAGTAAATTCGCAGGATTAAGAAAAACCAGACAGAGATATGGAAGTTGTAGGGCTAGGTCTGCTGTTTACGCTTTATTTGACAATTCGCTATTTCCTGATGGACCACGATACGCTGGCCGACAAAGATCGGAAACGTTTTCGTACAGGCATCGAATTAGTCGATAACCGACGAATAGACGAGGCTTATTCCTTGTTCGACGAGGCTGTTCGACAACACCCTAAATCAGCAATCGCTTACGCCTACCGAGGTAAATGTCAACTCATTCAGGAAAATTACTATTCAGCCATATACGACCTAACCCAGGCCATCAATCTGGATAATACACTCGCTGACTGTTATTTAGATCGGGGGATTGCTTATTACAAAACAGACGAATTCCAACAGGCGTTCCGGGAGTTCGATAAAGCCGTCTGGCACTTCCGGGACGAAAAACCGGATGCGTATCGCTGGCGGGCTTTAGCCCGGATTCAATTTCGGCAGTTGCCCCAGGCAGAAAATGATCTTCGCCGGGCAGTATCACTAGGCGACGAAAACTCGTTTAATCTTCTTCGTCAGCCGCCGTTCACCCGGCCAGTCTACCAACGCGAATAATACCTTCGTTCAGGTTTTCTGATCAACAAAGTTGTTGAACCCTTCGTAAAATCAATTCTGTACGGGTGGTTCGATAGTAAACGGATTCGTCCGCTCTTCTTTCTTACGTACCCCGAAATTATAACGTAGCGTTAAGCCCACTCGTCGGGTGTCGTTACGTCGTAATCCGTCCGCCGAGACAGAACCCTGCTGAAGAACAAACTGATAGTAGTTGGTAAAGAATAGGTCGTTGGCAGCCAGCGTGATCATGAGTTTATCCTTCATAAACTTTCGATTCAGCCCTATATTCATTCCTCCAAAATTACTTAGTTCATAGAATTGAAGCTGGCCACGGGTTCGAATGAAACCATTGACTGTCAGCGTCGAGCGATTATCAATTTTCAGGGAGTGATACGTAAAAAATGACCAGCTTCCCCGCTCAAAATTCAGTGGCTTGTTTTCATACATACCCGAATATTCATTGTAATTGTATTGTGCTCCGACAACAAAGAAATATCGGTTGATCGGCGGAATACCAGCTAGTATCCGAAAATACGTTTCCCGGTTGATACCAAGATTGTCGTACGTACGGTAGGCAACACTTGGTCTGGCGGGGTCCTGATAAACGACGTTCGTAAAAATATCGCGCGTATTATTCCGGCCAATCGCAAACAGCGGGCGATCCTCCATGCTGATATTTACTTCGTAATTTTCGGTGAACTGAGGACGTAATGCCGGATTACCACGCTCATACAGATACTGATCAACGTAACGGGCCGCCGGATTCAGGTAATCATAAGCCGGTCTTGTAATAGAACGCCGGTATACCAGATAACTACGTAACTCATAGCCTGCAATTTTCGCCACTTTCCGACTCAGGAAAACATATGGAAACAGGTCGGTTCGGTTGATTTTAAACGTCGTATCGGTCGGTATTCGTTGATGCCCATTCATGTTGGTATTTTCCAGCCGTAATCCCCCTTTTAACAGGAATGGACCAAATGTCTTGGACATCTGTGCATAGGCGGAATTGATATTTTCGCGGTACTCAAATGAGTTCGTTCGCCCGACATCGATTATCCGCTGATTCGTACGTTGGTTGAAATAATCCTGACGACTGTTGAACTGCTGCCAGGTAAGTTTCGCACCGGTTTCGAACGTAATGGTTTTCGTCAGTTTGTATTTTAAATCGGTCTGAATCGCTACCAGATGGCGTTGCGAATCAAAATTGCCATCGCCAGCGGTCCGGTTCCGCTCGGGCTGGATGTATTGCGTCGAAAAATCCTGCGTACCCCGGTTACCCATGAACGTATAGGAAAGGTCAGTTATCCATTCAGAACCGAGGGTGTCAAGTTTGTATTTAGCCGTTGCTCCCTGGGTGATCGACACTAGTCGATTAGTACCATCAATCTGATTTAGGTTATCAGACACCAGGCGACCAGTACTGACCTGGCTAATCTGATTACTATTGCTTGCCGATGAGGCTGATTCATTCCAGGAAAACCGCCCATCCAGATTCAAATCCCATTTCCGGGACGTTTCGAAACCAAGTCCATACCCTGCGTAAAAAACATGGGCCGGAAATGTCGTGTAGGCATCCTGCCGCAGTATGGAATCCGGTGAAAACGTTCGATTCGTTTGAATCTGTTCGTACGAATTACGATGCGTGTAATTCAAATTCAGATAAGATGAACGTCGGCCTTGGGTATTGTTCAGATTGAGTCCAACGTACTGATTTCCAAACCGACCCTGATTAAACCCCGCATTGACCGAACCCGTTAAGCCGAGACTAACCCCTTTTTTCAGGATGATATTCACAATACCGCCACTACTGCTTGCATCATAACGAGCCGACGGCGTCCGCAGAATTTCCATTCGGGCAATACTATTGGGCGGCAAACTTTTCAGAATAGACGCGATGTCGGACGCACTCATTTTCTGTTCCCGACCATTGATGTAGATCGTAGCCGGGGTTGTACTGCTCAGATACACATTTCCGTCCGGGTCAAGAAAGAGGCCGGGCGTTTTTTCCAGCAGTTCGTAGGCGCTCGTGCTGGTCGCAGCGATCGGCTCAGGGTCAACAATGGTCTTATCATCTTCCTGCCTAACCAGTGGCTTAGCCGCCGTTACGTATACAGACTGAAGCTGCACATTGTCGGGCGTCATCACCACGGTAAGTACATTCTGCATTTGTTGACTCGCGATTTCTTTCCGAACCGGTTTATAGCCAACCGACGTAACCAAGAGCCGATACGTTCGATTGGTTGCCAGACGAAAGAACGCGTTACCCGCCGTGTCGCTGATGGCATACAGCTTGCGGGTTGTATCGGCTCGATCGGTCAGTTGTAATGTAGCGCCGAAAACCCCACGCTTATCAGCCTCCTCAACATGCAGACGCAGTGAACCAGACTGAGCCAACAAAATGGATTGAGTCGTGATAATCAATAAAACCCAATGGAAAATAGCACGTAAAACTAGTGTCATAAATAAAGCTGCTACGTTATCCTGTAACCAATGTGCCGGCTAAAATGCCTGTCAAAAAAATAGCGTGCTCACAGAATTATGAGCACGCTATTCTCGCAAAATCTTTATTTCAGTTTCCCCATCTGTTCAACGTTCCGGCGCGTATCCAACCGACTGGACTGCGCCAGTTCCATCGATTTCTGAGCCGCCTTCTGCGCATCCCCATTTTTACCGCCCTGCCGGTAAGCTTCAGCTAATTCGTAATACAGGTCAGCCTGCTCTTTCGGTCCCGGTTTCAGCGCCAGTGCTTTATTGACCCATTTCGTTACGGTTGGGGCAGCTACTGCATCGGGGCTGTTTCGGTTAAAGAGCCGGGAAATATAGAGGTATTCCAGAACCGACATCTGGTTGGAATTGACCTGATTGTCCATACGCTCAACCGCTTTGGCAGTCTGATGAGCCCGGAAATAGGCTTTCACTTCCGGCAGCAAGGTTCGGTTGGCCGCGACCTTTGCATCAATGCCGATTTTGGTCAGGTCTTGCCGGATCTGCAAAATTTTGGCAATAGGAAACTGCTCACCCCGGCCGCTGAACAAAGACGACATCAGGATATTTTCGGCAACCTTTTGCGTTTGTTCAGCCCCATATGGTTTACGATAAGCGTCCAGATGACTCAGCATATACTGAAACATGGGATTCTCAGAATCCAGTATAAGTTTTTGCATGGCCAGCCAATTTGTTTGGTTGGTATACGTAGCAGGTGACGTCTTTTTGGCATAGTCGTTCATAGCCGCAATGTTGGCCGTCGTATCTCTCGTGATCCGGCTATACATCGCGTAATCGATCAGGAAATTGGGCGACCGTTCCCCCTGCTGATACCGCGATTTCATCGTCTGGCTACGTGCCTGCGGTTCCAGCGCATTGGTGCCGTGTCGGATCACTTCATCCGTCGAATTATTGCTCAACGCAAAGTGAACCAGATTCTGCTGCGGGTCGAAATAAAGGAACATGGGCAACGAGGGCACCAGCAACCGACGACTGTCTAAAAAATTTCTCGTGGCAGGTTGCCCAATATCTAATTTCGTGCTGATGAACTTTGCATTGTAGAATTTCCCAACCCGACTGTCGGCCAGCGTTGGAATAAAACTTTCGCAAACGTGACAGGTTGGTGAGTAAATCTCAACAAAAATGGGTTTACCAGCTCGCCGAGCTTCCTGAAACACCGTTTCTATTGGGGCCTGACGAAACTGAATGCCAGCTTTTTGAGCAAGCGCACTGGTCGCTACCAGAACTAGCAGAAGAATATTTTTCATAAAAAATGGGGTCGCATCAGGTAAATAAGTGCCAACCTACTAACGCCCGACAGGTCTACTCTACTATAAATTACGGCTGTTTTTCCTGCTGCTTAATTTCTTCTTCGAGTCGTTTGCTCAACACGCGGCACGTATTTTCGATGTCGGTAGCCATGCGCTGATCACCCGTTGCGTTTACGGCTGTATCGGCAATGCCGCTCATCATTTCGATCAGGAAACGTTTCATATCGACCACTTCCATATCTTTTGTCCAGAGGTCAATTTTGAGGGTACTATTGTGGTAATGATCCCATAGGGAAATGGCGATGGCTCTGGTGTCGCTTAAGCCTTCGTTGGGGTTATCTGTAGCTTCCCAATATATTTTTTCGGGAACATTCTGGTTATCTAACTCGACCGAAAAGTGAATATCTGATTTTTTCATAGCCACAAATTTACAGAACATCGACGGGAAATGTATGGCAATCCGAACGCTACGTAGCAAATGAACGTGCCGAACAATGGCATATACTAGCCTAAAAAACCTAAAATCCGGTAATTTTAGCGCAAAAGAAGCTTAGCCTCATGTATACCTTATACGCCATTCCAAATTGTGATACCGTCAAGAAAGCGCGCGTCTGGCTCGCCGGGCACGGAGTCGACTATCAATTTCATGATTATAAGAAACAAGGTATCGACCGAAACAGAATAGAACACTGGCTTACGCAGAAGCCCTGGGAGGAACTGGTCAATCGCGCCGGAACAACCTGGAAGAAACTTTCCGATGCTGACAAACCAGCGGATATGGAAGGAGCCATCGCGCTGATGATCGCCAAACCGTCGGTTATTCGAAGGCCGCTGATTGAATCAAATGGGCAGCTTATCGCGTTAGGCTTTAAAGCTGATGAGTACGAAAAAACATTCACCACGTAGTCCGGAAAGAAATATCAGCTACGTACTCAAGTTTGAGAGGTTATGCAAAAAAGAACACTGGATTCGCCCGAAGCTGTCCGACTTTTGGTCGATTCATTTTACGAGAAAGTTCAGGCTGATTCATTCATTGGCCCTGTGTTTACAGACGTAGCACAGGTCGACTGGTCGAAACACCTGCCCAAAATGTACGCGTTCTGGGAATCCATCATCCTCGGGAACAACGCTTACGATGGTCATCCGTTTCGTCCACATCTGATCGTCAATCAGAAACATACGCTCACCATCGATCACTTTGAGCGCTGGCTTCAGTTATTTTCGCAAACAATCGCAGAGAATTTTATCGGTGAAAACGCAGAACAAGTACGTCAACGTGCAACCCAGATTGCCCTGGTCTGGAATCATAAATTGGAGTACATCAACAATGACTCGTACATGGAAGAATAAAAAAACGCCCCGAAAGCATGAAGCCTTGGGGCGTTAAGCGTATGGGTTCTATTCGGCTACTGTTTCGAAAACACCCGTTTCAGCAGATCCGTAACCCGTGCGGCTGGATTTTCGCGGATTTTCTGTTCTTCCTGAGCGACTAAAACAAACAACCCGTCAACGGCTTTGCCAGTCGCGTACTCAGTTAGATTAGGATTTACCTTCTTCTGCACAAACGGCACCTTGTTATAAATATTTACCAGGTCGGTGTAATATTTTGTCGCGTTATTTTTCCTCAACGTACTATCGATAATGGGTGTAAACTCCGTAACCAGCTGCTGACCGGACGTTCGACGGAGATACTGTGTTGCCGCATCATTCTGCCCTCGCAGGATTCCTACCGCATCCTGAATACTCATTGACGTAATCGCTTTGACAAAAACAGGTGCCGCTTTCTTGGCAGCATCCTCAGCAGCCCGATTGAGTGATAATTCGAATTGATCAACCTGCTTGGTAAAACCCAATTGCCGAAGCTTCATCGCTACATTTTGTGCTTCGGGCGGGAAAGCAATTTTCAATAATGGATTTTTAAAATACCCATCCAACGCCGATGCCTGTGTGGCCCCATTATTTACACCGATACGTAACGCTTCTTTCAAGCCGGTTGCAATATCCGTACTCGTCAGACTACCCGACGTACCAGCAGCAGGCTGCGTCACAGCATCCAGGATTTTTCCAAAAATACCACCACTTGATGATTTCTGACGAGTCGAATCCTGAGCGAAACTAGTGGTACTGATTGTTAGAGCCAGCAAACCGGCGGTAAAAACATGTTGATTCATCATGGTGTTAATCAGATTGCCATTTTATAACGGTTAATGGCGCTAAATCGTTTTTTTGTACTTTTGACAGCAAAGAGCGGGTAATGTCAAATGAATAATAACTAATTATTTCTACAGGCTGCTAAGTAGACTTACCACCCTGCTCATAAGCCGTTTTCCATCAACATGATTAATACCATCCGTGCCGAAGTAATCACGATCGGCGACGAAATTTTGTTCGGACAAATTACCGACACCAATACGCAGTGGATTGGCACCGAACTAACCAATATTGGCATCCGTACCGTTCGTAAATCATCCGTAGGCGATCAGGCCGACGTTATTCTTCAGGTTTTGCACGAAGCGCACCAGCGGGCTGACGTCATCATCATAACGGGAGGACTTGGTCCCACGAAAGACGACATCACCAAGAAAACGTTATGCACGTATTTCGGAGTCGGCATGGTACGTAACGAAACAGCGCTGGCGTTAGTAACGAGTTTCTTCGAGAAGCGCGGTCGCGAAATGACCGATCTGAACCGAGCTCAGGCCGATTTACCTGCCAACGCTGTTTACATGCAGAACGACTGGGGAACGGCACCAGGTATGTGGTTCGAGTATGAAGGTCGGGTGTACGTATCATTACCCGGCGTTCCGTTCGAGATGAAGCATTTGATGACGAACCGGATTCTGCCGAAATTGACTCAGCACTTTCTGACGCCGATTATTAAGCATAAAATGATTCGGACAGTCGGCATTGGCGAATCGTTTCTGGCGGAACGTATCGAAGCCTGGGAAGATGCTCTGCCTGAGCACATTAAACTAGCTTATTTGCCTAGTTTTGGTGGAGTGCGACTACGCTTGACCGATACGGGAACTGACCTCGACCAGATTGACCGTGAACTGGCGGAACAGGTTCAGCTTGTTATGCCCATGATCGAGAAAAATGTATTTGGCTTCGACGATGATGAACTTGAAACCGTTGTTGGCAAGTTATTAAAGGAGAAGAAGCTAACACTGGGCATTGCTGAAAGCTGCACGGGCGGGTACGTATCCGCTCAGATTACCAAGGTGCCGGGTTCGTCAGCTTATTTCTGGGGAAGTATTGTCAGCTACAGTAACGCAGTTAAAGTAGCCCAACTCGGTGTTCAGCCCGAAACGCTGGAACAAGTAGGAGCGGTTAGTGAAGAAACCATCCGTCAGATGGCAGAGGGTGTCCGTAAAGCACTGGGAACAAACGTTGGTATTGCCACCAGCGGCATTGCTGGTCCCGACGGTGGCACACCTGACAAACCCGTTGGTACCATCTGGATTGCCTGCGCTACGGACCAACGTACCGTGACGCGCCTACTCAAGCTCGGCCAATACCGCGACCAGAACATTCAACTGACCACAACGTATTTGCTGAATATGCTGCGGGAAGAGATTTTATTAGTGAAGAATGAAGAGTGAAAAATGAAGAGTATCAATTACTCTATTCTTCACTCTTCATTCTTCACTCTTCACTACTAAAAACATGGCTCTCATTGACATGGTTATGCCCAAAATGGGCGAAAGTATAATGGAATGTACGGTCATTACGTGGCTTAAGCAGCCCGGCGATCGTATTGAAGCTGACGAGTCCGTATTGGAGGTAGCTACGGACAAAGTAGATACTGAAGTGCCTGCTCCCGTTAGTGGTGTACTCAGGGAGGTTTTGGTAAAGGATGGCGACGTAGTGGCAGTTGGCGCCCCCATTGCCCGTATCGAAACAAAAGCGGCTGTCGATAAAGAGACGAATCCTGAACCATCCAAGCCTGCTGAACACGTAGCAGAGGAAGCCGATCAGACTCCCAAAGGTATTGGCGACGTAGCGAACGTTACGGTCGATTCGGTCAATGCAGACGTTCCTGAACCAACTACATCCCAGGCCGCTCACGAACTGGAAGCCAGCATTCTGGCAATGAGCACTCGACCAGCCCCAACGGAGAAAGCAGTGGCGACCTCCGCTACGTCCTTGGCAAGTGATGTACCGGTCTCCGAACACCGGTTCTATTCCCCGCTAGTCCTGAATATTGCTAAAGAGGAAAACGTCTCCCGTGAAGAACTCGACCGAATTTCCGGATCAGGAGCAGAGAATCGCGTCACGAAGAAAGATATTCTTGCTTACGTACTGGATCGCGCGGAGGGAAAATCGCAGGAGGCAGGGGGCATACGGCATGAGGTAGAAAATTCAGTGCCTCAAACCCCGAACCCTTTGTCCTCTGCCCCACGCCCTCTGCCCCCTGCCACGTCCGTCAACGGCCAGGCGGATATTATTCAGATGGATCGGATGCGGAAGATGATCGCGCAACGGATGGTAGAATCAAAGCAGATTTCTCCGCACGTCAGCTCGTTCGTTGAAGCCGATATGACGCCGGTTGCACAATGGCGTACGCAGAGTAAAGACCAGTTCAAGAAACAAACCGGCGAAAATCTGACGTTCACGCCCATTATGATCGAAGCAGTCGTAAAGGCGATTAAAGACTTTCCAATGATCAACATATCGGTGGAAGGTGATACAATTCTGGTCAAAAAGTCGATCAATATTGGGATGGCTGTAGCTTTACCCAGTGGGAATTTAATCGTGCCGGTCATTCACAATGCGGATCAGTACAATCTTATTGGCCTTACCAATAAAGTGAATGACCTGAGCAGACGTGCCCGCGAAAACAAACTTACTGCCGACGATCTGGCGGGCGGTACGTATACCATCTCCAACATTGGCATGTTTGGTAATCTGATGGGCACGCCCATTATTGTTCAGCCGCAGGTAGCGATTATGGCGTTTGGCGCTATCGTCAAAAAACCAGCCGTCATTGAAACACCGCAGGGCGATTTTATTGGTATCCGCCAATTGATGTTCCTATCCCACTCCTACGATCACCGCGTTGTCGATGGTTCTCTGGGCGGGCAGTTCGTACGGCGCGTCGCCGATTATCTAGAAAAATTTGATACAACCTTAAAAATCTGACCGCTCCGGCGGCCTGGCGGAATTTAACTGTAGCCTGGACCGCTGGTCCGAGTAGCCGAAGGCTAAATTAGAGCTGGTTCTTTTATACACGGACCAGCGGTCCAGACTACAGCTAAATCCCGGTTCCAACTTATGAAACAACGAATTGCAATTGACATGGATGATGTCATGGCCGACACCCATGCCAAGTTTATCAAACTCTATCTGGAAGGCGAAATGCCTCGATATACGTTTGACGAGTTAAAAGAAAAATCATTTCACGAGCTGTTTGATGAACGCGAATACAAAGCCATTTCGGAGCGAGTACACGAACCCGGCTTCTTTCGCGATATTGACGTGATGGAAGGTGCTCAGGACGTCATTGCTGACCTGATGAAAAAGTATGACGTTTTTATCGCTTCGGCAGCGCAAGAATTTCCGAATTCATTACGGGAGAAATGGGATTGGTTACAAGAACATTTTCCGGCTATTCCCTGGCGTAACTATATTTTCCTGGGCGACAAGAGCGTATTGAGCACAGCCTATCTGATTGACGATTTGCCCCGTAACCTGCGCACTTTCCAGGGAGAAGGGTTACTCTTCGATGCGTTGCACAATCGGGAAGATCAGCAATTTAAACGCGTCAAATCCTGGCAGGACGTAGCGACAATTTTGCTGTAACCCCCCGGACCAGCGGTCCAGGTTACTTGCAAAGAAAAAGCCCCGAACTTATCGTTCGGGGCTTTTTCTTTGTGAGAGATAGTGTATTCTAAGCGTCTACTTCATCTCTGATTTCAACGCGCCGATCATGACCGACTTCATTCTGAGCCTTCTTCGCTTCAGCCGACGGTCGTAAACGGACGATATGCAGTTTGTGCAATAGGCCGATAACCGGATACGTTGGATCGAATTCGAACCACTTGGCACCAAAGTTGGCTGCATTTGGACGTTTGTGGTGATTGTTCTGGAACAATTCACCCATCATGACCACATCCAAAATCAACGAATTTTTCGACTGATCCTGGTTATCAAAGTTCGAGTAACCATATTTGTGTCCACTCCAGTTGATGATAGCGCCGTGTACCGGTCCCATCACAAAATGAACGGGTAACAGGAAGAAGAATGCCCAGTGCATATCCAGGTAGAGGAACGCAAAGACGTAGAATACACTGTAAAGCACCATCCAGCCAGCGCGGGAAAACCAGGAATCGCCAATTTTTTCGATAAAATTCCATTCTGGATAATTCCGGTCGAACTGCTTTTCAATAGCCTGCTTACGATGCAGTACAGCATTATAAATATCTTTAGTCTTCCACATCATCGTAAAAATGTTCTTCGTATGATGGGGCGAATGAGGATCTCTTTCTGTATCGCTAAAGGCGTGGTGCATCCGGTGTAACACAGCGTATGCCCGTGGGCTCAGATACGATGAACCTTGCGATACGTACGTTAGGGCATAAAAAAACCGCTCCCAAAATTTGCTCATCGAGAACATTTTGTGGGCTGAATAACGGTGTAAAAAGAACGTTTGGCAGAACAAAGACAGATACCAGTGCCCAATAAACGCAGCCAAGACAAAAATCACAGTATTTTTAATTAAGAAGGTGAACGCGACAGTGACTAAGAATAGTACTACAAAACTAACGAAATTAAAGTGAATTTAGGTCTGTTTCCCCAAATAATACTTTAGTTAATTACCGTTGTGGCATACTGAAGTAAATTAGCACCCATACGCAACGCCTGCTGCCGCACAGGTTCCGGATCATTGTAAACGCTTTGGTCTTCCCAGCCATTTCCTAAATCACATTCATAGCTGTAAAAACAGACCAATCGTCCCTGATAAATTAGTCCAAATCCTTGCGGAGATTTCCCGTCATGCTCGTGAACTTTGGGTAGACCATTGGGAAATTTAAACTTCTGCTGATAGACCGGGTGCGTAAACGGTAACTCTACAAACGATAGTTCCGGAAACACTTTCTTCATCTCACGCCGGATAAATTTGTCCAGACCATAATTGTCGTCGATATGCAGAAATCCGCCTGACAACAGATAGCGACGTAAATTCTGAACTTCGGCATCGCTGAACGTTACGTTGCCATGACCTGTCATGTGAATAAACGGATACCCAAAAATATCCGGACTACCTGGCTCTACAATATCTTCTTCCGGGAAGATGTTCATCCGCAGGTTAGCGTTGGCAAACTTAATCAGGTTGGACACGGAGGTTTTGTTGGCATACCAGTCGCCCCCACCATTGTATTTTAGCTTGGCAATTTTATACGCGTATGGACCTTGAGCAAGAGATACTGTGGCGTGGATAATGAATACTGCAATCAATAGTTTTTTCATACGTTCAGGAAGTTTAATAACTGGCAGGCCGTTAGCGCAGCCGTTTCGGTACGTAAGCGATTCGTACCGAGCGTTACCATCTGAAAACCAGCCGCAATCGCCTGCTGAATTTCTTTTTCGGCAAAATCACCTTCTGGTCCGATCAAAACAACGTATTGCCCCGTTGGAGTCGCCACTTTTGCTAAGTTAACCGGAGAATTATCATCAGGCAAATCCATGCTGGGCAAGTGCGCTATAAACCGTTGCTCCTCATCTACTGTTTTTATTAATTCGCTAAACGGCACAGCTTCGTCCAATTGGGGTAGGTACGACTGAAGCGACTGCTTCATGGCTGCCACTGCTATTTTCTCTAAACGTTCAAGTTTGAGTACCCGACGCTCGGAATGTTGCCCGAAAAAGAAACTAATTCGCTCGATGCCAACCTCAACAGCCTTTTCCACAAACCATTCAATACGATCCAGATTTTTGGTTGGTGCTACGCAAATTCGGACAGAAAACGGGCGCGGGGGCGTCGTTTGCGTGTCCATTATCCGAAACTGACAACGCCGGGCATCGGCCGACGTAATAACGGCTAAATAACGGTTTCCGTGCCCGTCCGTAACGTCTATTTTGTCTCCAATTCCCAGACGTAACGTTTTGATAGCATGGCGCGAATCATCTTCTCTTAGAAAAGCAACTGACCCCACCGAATCCACGCCGGGCTGATAGAATAAATGCATATAGAGCAAAAATACGTATTCAGCGAGTTGACTTCACTATTTATTAACAACATCAGACCATAACCAACGTAGCGATTCGGGTAAGATAGAGCCGCCATGTTTCCCGGTATGCCCTCCCGTACCGCCAACAAACTTGTAATCGTATTTGCTATATTTGAGAGCGGCCTCCATTTCCTGATTAGCCAGCCACCAGTTGCCGTGTTGATTGTCAAGATCGCTGCTTCCATCCTGCAGAAACACTTTGATATTACGTTTCGGCGCCTTGCGAATCAGCGACGGATAAACATAGCCACCTTTGATATTCGTGAAACTACCAATGTGACTCAGTACTTTATGAAATTGATCCGGTTTTTGCCAGGCTACCGTAAACGCACAAATCCCTCCCGACGAAAGGCCACAAACCGCCCGCATCGTTGACGAATTCGATAGGTTGTACTTTTTGCTTATTTCCGGAATTAGCTCATCTAGGAGTAAACGAGCGTATTGATCGGTAAGTGTGTCATATTCGAAACTGCGATTATCTGCCCGAAATGGTTCCTTCGGCAGTTCTTCACCATGCTGACCAGGATTAATAAACAAACCGATTGTAACGGGCATGGCTTTTTGATGAATCAGGTTATCGAACACAATCGGTACCCGAAAATCTCCGTCTTCTTTCACATACGTATGTCCATCCTGAAAGACCATTAGCGCAGCCGGATTCTGCGCATTATATTGAGCAGGTACATAGACGTAGTACTCACGAATTGTATTCGGGAACACCTTACTTTTCCAGACGTACTTTGTCACTTCTCCTTTTGGTACACCCGCTTGCCGTTGCGAATCAGGACCATACGTAACGGTTTCACTAACGGGTGTTTGTTGGGCATATATTTCATCAGCACGTAGCGTGATCGTACTACTAATCAGACAGATCAACAAAAGGTTTTTCATGCCAAATAAAGAGGTTAATCAGCTAAACCTACCGACCTTCTACCTAACGTAACGGACCGAAACGTCGGACCGCTCATCTCCGCCGTTTTTTTGTAACTTTGCGGGATACATTACGTGCTGTGAAAAAAGTTGCCTTTTATACGCTTGGCTGCAAGCTAAACTTCTCCGAAACCTCAACCCTCGCCCGTCTGATGGAACAGCACGGCTACGAGCGCGTGGAGTTCAATCAAAACCCCGACATCTTTGTTATCAATACTTGTTCCGTCACAGACAATGCCGATAAAAAATGTCGAAAAATCGTTCGCGAAGCTCAGAAAATTAACCCCGATGGCTATGTAGCGATTCTGGGTTGTTACGCGCAGCTGAAGCCGAAAGAGATTGCCGAGATTCCGGGTGTTGATGCGGTTCTGGGAGCTTCCGAAAAATTTCGGTTGCATGAGCTTATGGCTACGTTCGAGAAAGTACCGACTGGTCAACCGGCTCAGGTATTCAACTCACCCATTGAAGAAGCTATCGAGTATCATGCCTCCTACTCGCTTAACGACCGTACCCGTACGTTTCTGAAAGTGCAGGATGGCTGCGATTACCCCTGCGCTTACTGCACCATTCCACTAGCGCGCGGAAAGAGTCGTTCCGATACCGTTGCGAACGTAGTGCGAGCCGCTCAGGAAATCGCTGAACGTGGCGTAAAAGAGATTGTCCTGACGGGCGTAAATATTGGCGACTTTGGTTTGAGTAGTGGGCCCGGACTGGCGGACCAGCGGGAGGCTACTTTTTTTGATCTGATACGTGCCCTGGACGAGGTCGAGGGTATTGAGCGGTTCCGTATTTCAAGCATCGAACCTAATCTCCTGACCGACGAGATTATCGCTTTCGTAGCACAGTCGAAACGGTTTGTTCCCCATTTTCACGTGCCTTTGCAATCAGGGAGTAATCGCGTACTGGGTCTGATGCGCCGTCGCTACAAGCGCGAACTGTATGTTGATCGCGTTCAGAAAATAAAGGAGTTAATGCCCCACGCCTGCATTGGTGTCGATGTAATAGTTGGCCATCCCGGAGAAACGGGCGAGTTGTTTAAAGAAACGTACCAATTCCTGAACGAACTGCCGATTTCGTATCTACACGTATTCACATATTCCGAGCGCCCGAACACAACGGCTTTGGCCATAAAACCCACTGTGCCGGGTCATACCCGGGCTGAACGCTCAAAAATGCTGCACATCTTATCGGACAAAAAACGTCGTGCCTTCTACGATTCGCAGGTTGGCCGAACAGCTACAGTGCTCTTTGAGGAAGACGTAGAGAACGCCGAGCGTCGGACCGGACGTATGCAGGGCTTTACTGAAAACTATGTTCGTGTTGTCGCGCAATATGATCCGCTGCTCATAAACGAAACCTTACCCGTGCGCCTGACGGCTATAAACGCCAACGGTTTAATGGAGGCAGAAGAAAGCGAAGCAGTGCTGGAAACGCATTAACTGCGGCAACCCCGTCAAGTAAAAATCGTAATCCCCTATTGCGCAACTTTAGATTCGGTCAATAACTAACTCAATCTGCTTTAGATAGATTGTTAGATACTTAGCACTGGATGGGTCGTCGGGAAAGTGATTAGCGGAATAAAGTCGCCATTGGCCAGACTGCTTAGTGGGTGTGTTTAGGCAGTAATTTATCTCAATGAAGTGCCCATTGAGGTAATAAAGCTCCATTTTAGCTGTCGATCGGGTAACAACGGCTAAAAACGTAGCTGACTTCAGCGCAAGTTCAGCTAACTGGTAAGTTGTCAGTTGGTTCAACGTGTATTCGCTCATAGCATAAACGATTCGGACTCGTTTACCTATGACGTACTATTCGTCAATTCGCCACCCGAAAAGTGACTTAAGCTGTCACTTTTTTCCTCAGATACCCTCCTACAATTAACAAATTATTTAACGCAAACCGACGTTAATCCCAGCATTCCATAATGAGTAAATCGCCCGTTTGGGCTTCGATACGTACGAACCCATCTGTGGCTGCTTCATTACTACTACTAGTAAAATAACCCAGTTTTAACGTAGCATCCTGCAGGTTATATTTTAATCCTTCCGACCTAAAACCAGTTACGGTTCCAACCGGAATCAGCGAGATCGGTGTTCCGGCTTCATACCATTTCTCGAATCGACCAACCAGCGGAAAAATTTTGGAATGGTCGTCAATCATCACAATCCGAATCTTGTCTTTATAGCGAACGATGTTGGTCATGTTCGTAAGACTGTGATCAGCCCGGCGGCCTGTTGCCCAAACAATGTTCACTGCCGGAAAACCCCGTTCAATCAGGAATTCAATTCCTTTATCGAGATCCGTTTTGTTCTGGTCGGGAGTATGCACAACGTCCAGCGGATATTGCTGTGCCCGAATGGCGTCAAGGTCCAGGTTTCGATCGAAATCACCGAGCAACACGTCCACTTTTATACCTAATTCAAGCACTCGCCAAATGGCACTATCCAGCACGACGACCGTCGGACTCCATTCCAGCAACTGCCCCAGAAGCTCGGGTTGACAGGCTTCTCCATTAGCAATGAGCAGTGCAGGCTCCTGTTTATCGCGGATAACATGATGAGATGACATAGTTGGGCAAAGATATAGGGGCAAGTCGATCAATCCTGCTTAATTTTGTACGCTTTTAGACGACTCACTACGTTGCAACGCGTTTTTCAATTTTTTACTTTACCCCGCCTGATGGGGCTGTATATTTTTCTTTTCTGCCTGGCAGCGGTTCAGAATTTATTACTTGGTTTTGGCAACTACAACAACTACCTGATGTTTGCCAAACCGTTTCACAACTTGCTTCTGAACAAGAGCATCTACGGACTGCATCCTGAACTGTACTTCGACGACTACAAATACAGTCCAACGTTTGCCTGGCTGATGGGGCCTTTCTATTATATGCCCGTCTGGTTTGGCGTTATTCTCTGGAATCTACTCAATACGTTCGTCTTACTGGCGGGCGTTTGGTTTTACCTGTCCGACGAAAAAGATGCAGATCAGCAACGGCGCAAGGCTCTGCTGATTATCATTCTGGAAGCGCTTATTACGGCACAAAATCTGCAAAGTAACAACCTCATCGTGGGTGCTATATTGCTGGGATTGTATCACTTACGTAACGAACGAGTCTGGCAGGCGGCTTCCTTCTTTATGTTGTGCGGCTTCATTAAATTCTACGGTGCAGCGGCCGCTGGTTTCTTTCTTTTCTATCCCAAAAAGCCGCAGTTCATCCTGGCAATGATTACCTGGACCGTTTTATTTGCGTTTGCCCCCCTAACGCTGATCCCATTCAATAATCTGATGGCCGAATACAAGGAGTGGTTCCGGGTTGTAGTTGACAGTAAATTAGGGTTACAGGTATCGGTCATGGGGATTGCTGAAGCCTGGTTCGGCATGACTAAAACCGATGCGAATTATCGAATCATTGAAACCATTGGTGCTACGTTGTTTCTGCTGCCTTTCCTGCGGTTTACGCTCTGGAAAGATTGGCTATTCCAACGGCGTATGATCGCTTACTTTCTCCTGTTCATGATCGTGTTCAACAAAATGGCCGAATCACCAACCTACGTCATGGCCGTAACGGGCGTGGCTTTATGGTGGGTAACACTCGATTCGCCGACGGCTCTGGACAGGATCTTATTAGCACTGGTCATTGTCTTTACCTCGCTATCGCCCACCGACATTTTCCCGCCCGCCGTTCAAAAGTATTTCTTCCAGCCCTATAATATTAAAGCCGTTCCCTGCTTACTGGTTTGGGCTCGGATTCAGTATCAAATCTGGATGCAGCCTAAAACAACCAGCATCCAGTTACAGCACATCTCGTAAAATTTTCTCAATATCAGCCGGGCTATCGACGGTCGGGGTCTGATAGCTTGTTTCAATCAACTTAATCCGATAGCCTGCTTCCAGCCAGCGTAATTGCTCTAACGATTCGGCCTGCTCGAGTGGAGATGGGGGTAGTTGAGTAATCGCTTCCAGTATGTCGGCACGGTAGGCGTATAATCCAACATGGCGATGGTATTCGTGGTGTTCGTGCCACTGATCGGGTTCTATACCCCATAAATAGGGAATGGCCGCGCGACTGAAGTAAAGTGCTTCGTTCTGCGCATTAATGATGATTTTGGCTTCCTTCAGGTCATGTAGAATCTCCGCTGAATCAACTGATGCCATTTGCGTAGCCAGTTCAACTGTTCCATCCAGAATGGTAGCTAATTCATCAATCTGTGCCGGATCGATAAAAGGCTCATCGCCCTGAATATTGATCACGTAATTCGACGTATCGGCAGCTAGAGTACCTGACTCTACTAGTAAATTATAAGCCTCCCAGCAACGATCAGTACCGCTAGGATGATCGACACGGGTCATGACGGCTTCATACCCTAGTCGATGTACAGCTTCGGCAATACGATCGTCATCGGTTGCGACTACGACTTTCGCTAATAATTTGGCTTGACTGGCTTGTTCCAGTACCCGCTGAATCATGGATTTGCCACCAATGTCCGCTAACGGTTTGCCAGGAAAACGAGTTGACCCGTAACGGGCAGGAATAATACCAATGATCATACGGGAAGTATCTGTGATTTGGGTTCTGGACCAGCAGCACCAACGGTCCAGTACGTTGGTTCGATGGCTTGCCGCTGTTGGTAATATTGATCGTAGACGGGGCGGTAGCGCAACCGTTCAGCCATGACCGTATCAAATTGGCCGAGTAGGCCTAATATAAGTTCGCAACCTTCCCGTACAGCAAACTGGCCGCTCTGGTTACCTGTTATGTAATCAGCCAGCCCATTTTGGATAACGTAGTTGGTAAAGAGTGGATTGGCATTTCGACGTATCATGACCCGGACACCGGCTATTTCAGCTACGGACAAATCGAGCGCATCATCAAAGAAAAATGCGACTTCCTGCGGCTGCAATTTATGCTCATCCAGAAAATGCGCCAGTACCTCTACTTTATGTTTCGCCTGTGAGTAGCAAGCATGAAAATGCTCCCTTTGCACAAGTCCGTCGGCCAGTACGTTCGTTACGCCCGTTACGATGGCGACAACGGGCAATTGCTGGTTGTGATGCAACCAGAACCCGAAACGGAGTAGATTCGTACCCATCGAATCCACTTCACTGAACGAACTACTGCCCGAGCCGGTTTTGACACCATCGTTAAATACGCCATCCCAATCGAACACAATAGCCCGTATGGATTTAAGCTTTTCCGTTAACGTAGCAACGGGTGTGATAAATTGACCACCGAGCGCGGTGAAGGTTTGTTCGATTTCAGTCATTTCGTGATGTCGGGTTTTTGAACCTGACACTGTTACTAATGCGAAAAAATGTCGGGTTCTCAAACCCGACATCACGACAATCATTTTACATTCTCTTTCACTACGCTAGCTCTGGCAGAGTGTTCCGGTATTTTACTTCCACAGCGTGCAGTTCAAGCAGCGGCTTCAGGAATTCTTCCAGATAGCGAATATCTAGTTGACTGGCGGCATCGCAAAGCGCTTCAGACGGACAAGTGTGCGTTTCTACGAATAAACCATCCACACCCGCTGCTACGCCCGCACGGGCCAGAACCGGCAGGTATTCGCGCGCACCACCTTTTGCGTCGGCGGATGGGATACCATACTTACGAATGGCATGCGTTACGTCGAACACAACCGGATAATTGGTACGTGCCATGTGATAGAAACTACGCGGATCAACCACTAAGTCGTTGTAGCCAAAAGTGTATCCCCGTTCGGTCAGGATGATCTGATCGCTACCCGAATCTTCGACTTTCTTGACCGGATGCTTCATATTTTCCGGCGCCAGAAACTGCCCGTGCTTGATGTTCACGACTCGACCTGTTTTAGCAGCCGCTGTAACCAGCATCGTTTGCATACACAGATAGGCCGGAATTTGCAGTACGTCGACGACTTCTGCAGCGGGTGCGCACTGGTCTGGATAGTGTACGTCGGTCAGAAGTGGGAAGCCAAATTGCTCTTTTACTTTCGCCAGAATCTGCATCCCTTTTTCCAGGCCAGGACCGTTGTAATAGTTCAGGCTGGAGCGGTTGTCCTTCTGAAACGATGATTTATAGATGATTTTAATGCCGACCCGCTCCTGAATTTCACGGAGTTGCTCAGCCACTGTCATCATGATTTTTTCGTCTTCAATAACACACGGACCGCTGATAAGAAATAACTCATCCGATCCGCATTCGATGTCGCCAACGCGAACGATTTTTTGAGACATTGATTTGTCGTTTTTAAATAAGTTGACTGTCATCCCCCTGAGGTTTCAGAAAGGAATTAAGCAAAATAAGGCCGGCACCAACCATGACTGATACATCAGCCATATTGAAGATGCCGGTTTGAAGAATACCGAAACTGATGTGCAGGAAATCAGTTACCGAGCCGTATGCCATCCGGTCGATAATATTACCAATGCCGCCACCAATGATAAAACACGCACCAATGACAAATAGGCGGGGCGTATTGAATTTGAACAGCAAATAGGCAAATCCTAAAATGATAGCAAGTACGGGCAAAGCAAGTAACAGTATACTTTTAAGCAGTGGTGGCCATGAATCGCCCAAACTTAAGAAAGCGCCTGTATTTTCGACCTTTGTAATAGTCAGATGGCTGTTCAAAAGCTGGATGCTTCCGCCATAGCCCATCTTTTCTCTAACGATAGTTTTCGACACCTGGTCGCATCCGATGTTCACCGATACGGTAAGGATAATGAAGGCAATTCTAAGTAGGTTCTTCATCAGCTATCGGCAAAAGTTTACTACAAACGTCGAAACAGATCTTTTAGCAGATCAATTGTGATGACCTCCTGCCAGTTGTCGCCAATAGCGTGTAGCCACATATGCGGCAGATTGTATGATACGTGCGCCATCTGTGTAAGGATATCGTCACTCCAGTCTTTCGATAAACCTTGCGGTAAATCGATCTGGTGATACGCGACCATTTCTTTGAACTCAGCTACACCCTGCGGATAATAATCCTCCAGATGATTCATGATCAGGCAGTTGGCGTAACAGTGCCGCGTTCCCAGAATCTTCGACAGACCGTAGCTCAACGCGTGACAAACGCCTACTTCGGAGTACGTCAGACTAAGCCCACCCATCAGCGAAGCGACCATCAGTTTATCATCATTTTCAGGCGTCTGGCCAGAGTTTTCGCCCAGGTATACTTCGCGGCAGAGCTTCATGGCCTGCTCAGCGTAAGCATGCGAATACGCGTTGTTCATCCGGCCATTCTCCGACTCAATGCAATGAATGTACGTATCCATGCCGGTATAGAACCACCAGTTACGCGGTACACTGGCAATCAGTTCAGGATCAAGAACAACCTGATTGAACACCGTCCATTCACATTTAAGACCCAGTTTTTTAACGGGGCCAGTCAGTACGGCGGTCATCGAAACTTCGGCTCCAGTACCGGAAATGGTAGGTACGCCAACGTGATAAATACCCGGTTTTTTGATCAGGTTCAAGCCCTGGTAGAGCGTCGATGAGCCTTCGTTGGTCAGCATTAGCGACAGTGCTTTCGCAATATCCATGATACTGCCGCCACCAATACCGACGATCCCCGACGGCAGGCCTTTCTTCGCCAGAATTTCGTCGCGAAGTTGATCGATCTGATCGGTGGTTGGCTCGTGTTCTTCAACGCTGATGTAATACGTTACATCTTCGGGATGAACTGGAACGCGACCTTCGAGGGGTTTACCTTTGAAATAGTTATCGACCAGAAAGACAAAATATCCTTCGTTGTCTGCTCGTTTTGGGGCTAGAATTTCGTCGAGTTGAGAGAAGCATCCGCGACCGAAAACCGTTTTCTCGATCCCCTTGAAGTTTTTATGCGTGGTTTGTGTCTGTGCAGCTACCATTTTGTTGTTAAGCCATAAAGGCGGAGAAATTATGCTTCAACCAGGGTGGCTTTCCGAACAGCCGCTTCGATGTTAGAAGCTAGTTTATCTACTTCTTCCGTTGACCATGACGCCCGAATACCAAACGAAATCAATCGACCGATAGTCGCTTGTGCATTAGGAATATCGAGAGTCGAATAGTCCTGTGGAACACCGAATTTTTGTATGGCCAGCGCCGAAGCCGTCCGCATTTGCTTGATGTGATCCCACTGGTTGATGAAATGATACATATTCGTGAACCAGTAGTTGAACCCGCCCACGCCCGCAGCGTTCAGTTCAGCGACGGTACGTTGTGCAGAATCCGTATCGGCTAGTAGCAGATTCAGGAATGTAGCGGAATCCCCGTCCGCGTCCGGAATTCGCGCAAATGACAGACCTGGTACGTTCGCCAGTGCCGACATCAGCCGAGTTTTGTGCGCATTGTTGTTCTTGATAATCTCGGGTACCCGGCGTGTTTGCACTAGGCCAACCGCGGCATGAAGTTCACTGATCCGGTAGTTGAAGCCTAGAATCGGGTGTTGTTCCATGCCCCGGTTTGAGCCAACGTGGTCGTGCCCATGATCGGAATACGAATCAGCGTGTTTATACGCAGTTTCGTCATTCGTAACCATGATACCACCTTCGCCCGCCGTTGCGATCTTGAAAAAATCGAACGAGTATGCGCCGGTCTTACCCCATAATCCTGTTGACGTTCCTTTGTACGATGCGCCCATCGCCTGGCCAGCATCTTCCACCAAGACTAAATTATGCTCATTCACAATAGTCATAATCGCATCCATGTCAGCCATTTGACCACACATATGCACCAGGCAAATGGCTTTGGTTTTGGGCGTAATGACCTTGCGAATGCCTTCAGCGCTCAGACAAAGCGTATCGTCAATATCAGCGAAAACGGGTAGAGCACCAATCATCAGTACGGCTTCGACTGTAGCGATGTACGTGAAAGGCGGCACAATGACCTCATCGCCCGCGCCGATCCCGGCAGCAGCTAAAGCGCACAAAACGGCGGTCGATCCGCTCGACACAGCATGCGCGTATTTGGCACCAACAACTTTAGCGACCTCAGCTTCGAACTCGCGAGCTTTGTAGATATTGTTACGTTGTGCTTCGTGATTATACCGAAACAGGATGCCGGTCTCAAGCACATCGTTGATTTCCTTGCGCTCGGCCGCTCCAAAAAATTCCATTCCTGGCATATCAAAATCAGTTTAGAAGGTCGCTTCGGCAATGTGATTTTTCAAGCGAACCTATTTTTTGCAAAAGTACAGCTTTTTGTAGAGACGCAACCCCTCGCGTTTCATATCCGGATGGTTTCGGCGGATGCACAAGAGATGTAATACCTTGCGTCTCTATATCAATATGGAATTCGCTTTTCCAATGCTATCCATTCCTGAAAAACCTTATCGGCTTCGTCACGCAGGAGTTGGTGCATCGGAATATGGCGCTGTTCGCGCGTTTTGTCTAATTCTTCATAAATAAACTGATCGTCGAAACCCGCTCCGGCGGCATCGGAGTGAAACGCTCCGTACACAATCCGGCTGGGTCGCGCCCAGTAAATGGCGCCTAAACACATGGGGCAAGGCTCGCAGGAAGCATAAAGCGTACAGCCTTCCAGTTGAAACGTACCGAGATTTCGACAAGCATCACGAATGGCAACGACCTCCGCATGGGCCGTTGGGTCATTAGTTGACGTGACCTGATTGCACCCGCGCCCTATGATTTCCCCATTACGAACAACAACCGAACCAAATGGCCCACCCTGTCCGGTTGTCATGCCTTCGCGAGCCAATTGGATAGCCTCGCGCAAAAAATATTCATCCTGGTTTGCCATTATGTATTAGCGAAACGAAGTCGCTGGTTTTAAGCGTATGTCAAGTCTCAAAGAGCAGCCACGTATCGTGTAACGGCTAATTGCGCAGCTGTGTTTTTCTGGAATGTTTCCGGAGCCAGTGCATCCCGCAACGATTCGTAAAGGTACATGACCTCCCATAAACTACTCACCAATACATCGCGGTCGGGCATGGCCACGGTCTTTCGAAGTCGGGCGAGTTCCGTTACGCCAAACGTCGTTTCCGCCCGACGAACTCCGCGCGGTAGACTCGAATTTTTGAGGTGCAGCATCGGCCCGATCACCGCATTACGCACAAAAGCCAGAAAATCAATCGCTTCAAAATATTCCCCGCGACCAATCTTCAGGGCGGCATAATGTGCCCAAATCCAAAAACGATCTTCGGTATATTGGAAGTCAAAGGGTGGATATTGCGCCGTCGATTGCTGAATAATGTTCGTCAAAATTTCCTCACGCTCCCAGAGAACAATCGGATCTTCAACCCGATCATGAAATTCACCGGGCGTTAAGAACTTGATATCCACATGCAGCAGTGATGATTCATAAAGCGCAATCAGCAACCGGGGCTCGCCCACATGATCGCCCTGAAAAGACGCCAGCAAAGACCCTAATTTTGCTGCGTATACCTGCATATTTTCCAGCTCAGGTGCTATTTTTTGATTCGTCACCAGCACCAAGTCAAGGTCCGAATATGCGTCTACGTCGCCTGATGCCCAGGAGCCGCCTGCCGCCAAACCGACAGCATCGGGGTCCTGCTGAATCGACTCAATGGCTTTTGTAATGAATGTCCGAAACGGTTGTAAATGAGGTTGCATCGCTACGTTGCACTCAGTCCAGTGCGATTAGTAAATTATCGCAGAACGGCGCAAAATTCTGATTAGTTCATGTAAAGCTTAACTTTCCAAACAGCCCTGAACAGTCCGGTAGCCTATCGAATAGCGAAGGCAACACCCACACCGCTGAGCCCAGATGAGAGCAATAGACGCTCTTGTTTATCACCCCGCTTTTTGAAAATGAAATAGTTGACCAGATCAAAGGCCAGCAAAAAACCACCCTGTACCATAATCGATTTGCCATAGCCGTTTAATTGGTCGGACTTGTCGGGCTGCGAATTCGCCAATCCAGGCCGGGCCAATCCAGGCTGGGCCAATCCAGACCGGGCACGCTCACGCAAATAAGCACCACCCACTACGTAGGCTACGTCCAAACCTGTGTTGATAAGCAAAATCTGCTTCATGTTCTCATGTTTCCGGATTGCATCGGCCAGCGTTTCTGAATCAGCGCTCCCTTTACGAGATCCCAGTAGACCGAATCCGGCAATACCCAGATTGACCAGGTTCCAGTAGACGTTCATTTTGTGAAAATACTTCGTCTCGCCTGAGGTTTGCCCGGCAGCTATCGCACCAACGGCGATGTTAGCCAGCGCAAAACTGCCAAGTGTCAGCCCAAGTGTTTTCTGGTGTTTAATTCGTTGTTCGCTGAACGCCCGGAGTTCAGGGGAAGGAGTCACACGTTGCGCCGAGGCTATATTTCCGAGCAAAAAAGATCCAGCGCCCAACAGCAGATGACGTAGTGGATTCATAGGAATTCGTTTTACGTATGAACCCTCATTTTATCCTGATGTTCACGAATCCAGTTTTGCTCTTGCCGACGGGTCGTTGATGTTTGTCAGTTCGCGCAAATCGGGTGCAGTCAATAATTGACTATCGTTTTGCTGGAGAAGCTGACGAGGAGAGTAAACGCCATTTTTAACGGCTTGTTGTATAACTGGGCCGAAGGCAGGTTCGTAGATTCCCAGAAGTGGTTCCGGCAACTGCCCATCCGAATCATAAAACACCGTCGCCATTTTTGCTTCGTTACGTCCCTTCACAAGCGCATCGAGCGATAGAACGGTTAACAACGGCATGTCGCAGGCGACGACGAACCAGGCGGCTTCCGGATCGTATGTTAACGCCGAGAGGATGCCATTCAATGGACCGGGTAGATCAAAGGCGTCGACGATACGTAGCTGTTCGGAATCGGCTAGCTCATGTGCCTGCGCTACGTTCACCGACCAATATACAACGCTGCAATACGGCTTAAGTAAGTCGGTCAGGTGTTCACGCTGAGGCTTTTCGTGATAAACCAGTTGCGATTTATCCTGCCCCATGCGCATACTACGTCCGCCCGTCAGGATGAGTCCGTTTAGTTTAGTCACGTCGAAAATCGCGTTTGCCGCCCGTTTTTTCCATGAGCTTGGTTTCTTTAATAACGATGTCGTGCGAGAAGGCTTTGCACATGTCGTAGATCGTCAAAGCGGCTACCGATGCGCCAACCAAGGCCTCCATTTCGACTCCCGTTTTTCCTTCGGTAGCTACCAGACAATCTACGATGGCATCGTTCCCCTCAGTCGTAATGGTTATCTGGCAATTATCCAAACCCAGTGAATGGCAAAGTGGAATCAGGTCGTCGGTACGTTTGGCCGCCATTGTTCCGGCAATGATCGCGGTCTGAAAGACAGGACCTTTTTTAGTGGTAATATCCGTACCATTCAGGTGTTGCATGATTTCGGAATTCAGTGCCACTACGCTCCGGGCGCGGGCTGTCCGGCGCGTAACGGTTTTAGCACCTACGTCCACCATGGCGGGATTTTCTTCGGCGTTGAGATGAGAAAATGAGTTCATAATTGAGAGAATAGTGTACAGTCTGGCACTCGACTGTCATATTTTTAGTCGAAGAAAAGCCTATTTTGGGGGAAATTTCTTGTAAATGTCTCCTCTGCTCAAAATCGTGATGATAACAGAAGCAGCCGTTTGCTCGTTGACTGGTGGCGTGTACTCACCACCCATCCGCCAACTACCAACCCGAATGCGATAATAATTCTGACCTTGTTTCTGACCTTCCATATATTTATAGTCTACGCCAGAATTTTCCAGATCGGTAGCCTCTTCTAATTCTTCTAAAATAGTTCTAACAGATTGCTGAATTTTAGATGGCAGTTTTTTCAGTTCCTTGATGAACGATTTACGTACGGTTATTTCCATCCCATCTGAGTCTTAAACTCTGCCAAGGAAAGGGTTGGCTCGTCTTTTCGAGACTCCATGATTTTCACCATTAGGTAGTCATCTACATCCTCATTTTCAATAATTTGTATTATTTTTTCAACTTCGTCAACGGAGAAACTTTGCCGTTTTTTCTTCGTAGCAAAGCTGGCAGAGGATAGGCCTATTTTTTTAGCTACGTAATCATTTCGGTAGCCAGCGATGTCAATAAGCATACCGATTTGAGCAACTAAATTTTTATAATTACTGACAATCTCTGTAGCCATGACTTAATTATTGTTAATTGTGATTAACAAATATAAGAAAAAAAGCCACTCATTAATGAATTAGGGATAGGCTGGCGAATCCAGTAATAAATGCCGAATATTACTACACAAATCATCACTCTTCCCATGCTTTCCGTTTTCGAAGCTTTTGCCCTTACTCAACAACATCGGCTGACATTACCCACTGAAATCGTTTCGCTCGCAGACGCTGACGGTCGCGTACTACGTAACGCCGTTTATGCTGACCGTGATTTTCCGCCATTCGATCGGGTAGCGATGGATGGAATTGCCATTCGCTTCGCAGATTACCAGGCGGGGCAGCGTGAGTTCCGTATAGTTGGTACGCAATTCGCCGGTCAGCCGCAGCAGACGCTAAGTGAGGCCAATACGTGCCTGGAAGTAATGACCGGCGCGATGTTACCGGTAGGCGTTGATACGGTTATTCGCTATGAAGACGTCAATATTTCGGCGGGGCAAGCAACGATCACGATTGGCGATATAGAAAAAGGCCAGCATCTTCACCCCCGCGCTACAGATCGTCGGGCAGGAGACGAATTACTACCAGTCGGTACGCGTCTCGGTCCCTCGGAATTGGCCGTTGCGGCATCGGTCGGGCAAACCCAGTTGACCGTAACAACGCTACCCCATGTAGCGCTCATTTCAACCGGCGATGAATTAGTTGACGTTGGTGATGCACCCCTGCCCTACCAGATCCGGCGCTCCAATACGTACATGTTGCGAGCTGCGCTGAAATCGCTGGGTATTCAGGCTACGTTGCACCATATCGTTGATAACGAAGCGATTCTTAAGGATCGTCTGGCAACACTACTTTCCGAAAACGACGTATTGATTCTGAGCGGTGGCGTATCCGCTGGCAAGGCAGACTTTGTCCCAGATGTTCTGGCGCAGTTAGGCGTTCAGAAACATTTCCATAAAATCGAGCAACGGCCGGGCAAACCCCTTTGGTTCGGTACGGCTACCAATAAAACAGTTTTTGGTCTTCCCGGAAACCCGGTTTCGACGGTGTTATGTGCGTATCGCTACGTATTGCCTTATCTGCGCGCGTCGCTTGGGCTGACTTCCCTCCCAACACGTTATGCACAATTGGCCGAAGATGCTACGTTCAAACCCACCGTTACGTATTTTCTGCCTGTTCGACTTACGTCAGAACCCGACGGCCGAATCCTGGCTCATCCACTACCCGGTTCCGGCTCCGCCGATTTTGCCAACTTATTAGCCGCCGACGCCTTCATGGAACTTCCAGTTGAGCGGTCTAAATTTGGCGCAGGAGAGGCTTTTCAGGTATGGGAGACAGTCCGATAAGTTGCCATCGAACCTGATTATCGCTTATACTGGAATCACCTGAATGCAGCGCAGAGATAGCAACTGCATTCAGGTGATTCTATATAGCTTAATACTGAACCTGTTTATTTACCTCACTGCTGAAAGTAATCGAGCTTATCGGCGTCGGAATTATTGGTGAGACGAATTTCCTGCCCACTACCTCCAACGATTACCGAACTCAGCGTTACGATTCCCGTCGTTGCTCCAGGCGTTAACACTCCCGTAAAGCCGAACGAAAGCTTATCACCAGCGGGAATACCCGCTGTCGTAGTCAGAATGTAATAGCTGGCATTTGATGTACCATCAAAACTCCAGACACTATTCTGCACTGACCGGTTATTGACGGTAGTGGCGGTGGATGGGAAGTCCAGCCTAACTCTGGAATCTTTGGTTAATCGAACGACCACAGTGCCGCTGGTAGGCGTTCCTACTAGTTCGACCACGTCCACTACCACACTGATATTGTTCGTACCGTACAGGGTGGTGGGTCGGGCGTAGGTCGTAATCGTCAGATCAGGTATCGTCGAAATACCCTGATATTCGTACGCTCCTATGTCGATCTGGCCATTGTTATAAAACCGGGGATTACTCGCCAAATCGGTGATACCAACAGTTGCCGACGTTGTGGAAGGGCTACCGCCGTTAATAGCCGGTGAAGAAGCTGTAAGGGCGAGGTTTCCCGTAGATTGGCCGACGGCTGGCTGACTAACGAATTTAGGATCGAGGCTCAGATTTCCCGTGCCTGCGCCCGACCAGCCTCCCTGAATGATGCTGTAATTGATGGTCGCATTGGCCAGATCACCATCCAACTCTGTACTATTTCCCCAGAAGATGACATTTCTAATAATGGTCGACGGTCCGTCACTGATGTACATACCGCCTGCAGAAGTCGCCCGGTTGCCAGAAAACGAGCAGTTGATCAGCACCGGCGATGACGACGTGTTGTCTATTCCACCTCCGCTACTACAAATAGTACCGCCATTACCCATAAAGGAACAGTTCGTTACAATGGGGTCTGATAATATATTTGCTACCCCCCCGCCGACATACGCAACGTTCTCGACAAATTGATTATTTCTGATGGTAGGGGCTGAGGTATAATTGAACATGCCACCCCCATAGGCCGCCGGAAAGGAAAGATAGTTACTAACCAGCAGGTTGCCGTATCCACCCCGAACGGTAAAACCATCTAGTACAGCCGTATTATTCAAAGAATCACCAAAAACCGGCATGTTCAGAATAACATTGTACGCGTTGTTGGTGGCCACATTGTCCTGCTGAATATTACCGCTGAGAGTCGTCTGATTAGCAACCAGATTGCGCTGCGATACGTTGTAGTTCGGGGCCTCATTCCCAACAAATCCCCCGTAGATGGCCAGGCCATTTTTCAAACTAAATGCTTTGGTACGTACATCGAGTGGAGAGGCATTGCCCAAAGCATCGACAGTCGGGTAATAGGTTCCTTTGGCTACCCATATCTGTGTGATCTGGCTACAGCGTTTGGCTGAGGTAATGGCGGCCTGTAGCGAGGTAAAAGCATTCGCCCAGGAAAGACCATTATTGGCCCCCGTAGCGCTGGCGTTTACGTACAGTTTACCCGCGTTACCAGCTGGGCAACAGACGTTTCCTTCATCAATTTGCCCATTGCAGTTATTGTCTTTGCCATCACAAATCTCGACTGCCCCCGGATGAACCGCTGGGTCATTGTCGTCACAGTCACCCCCACAGGCGGTTACCCCGTCACGGTCGTTATCGATATCACTGGCCGGATTGTAGAGAGTAGCGATGAGATCGGGATTACCATCCGGGTCGCCCGTAACTTTTGAGGTCGCACAAATTCGGCCCAGCAACAACAGGCCCGCTACATGGGGAGCCGCCATGGAAGTGCCATTTAGATAGGCGTAGCCGCCGTTGAGCCAACAGGAGGCCACATTCACTCCAGGCGCGCTATAATCAACAGGGCCGTTGACAGCCCCGTTACCAAAGTTGGAGAAGCTGGCCAGTTGACCGTTGATATCCATGGCTGACACGGTGAAGATGTTGGGTCCATTGACCCGGGCGGGGCTGGAAAAGTTGGCATTCTTAGCATCGTTCCCTGCTGAAAGCACAACGTTACAAACCCCCGACAGAGCCAGAACGGCCTCTTCCTTGGCCGGATCAGGGTCGCCCCCCAGGCTCATGTTCACCACGTCACCGCTGGCGGCATGGGCCGTGACGTAGTTGATCCCAGCTATTATAACCGACGTAGTTGATCCCCCCTGATCCGGAAAAACCCGTACGGCTACTACCTCGGCCCCGGCTGCTACGCCAATTACCCCGATCCCGTTGTCTTTAGCCGCTATCGTGCCCGCTACGTGCGTACCATGGCCGTTCCCATCCACCGGACTGGTTCCAATAAAATAGGCCGATAAAGCCGTGTTTACGTTCAGATCGGGGTGTGTAAAGTCAATACCTGTGTCGATGATCCAGGCTCGCTTCCCCACGCCTGACAGGCCTCCGCCAACCCGGCTAATGCCCCAGGGCTTACATTGGGAACTGGCGGTAGGGAGTATTTTGTCAAGGGTCGCCGTTACGGTACCAGTGGTCAACGCCGTTTTTAACGCATTTCCGTCCGGCAAAGAAAGCGACATGACCGGGATGGTTACCAGATTAGCATTAGTGCTGCCACTCATACTAGGCGCAGTACCAGCCACATTGTTCGCAATAATAACGCCAATAGCCCCCGCCTGTTGAGCCGAATAGGCTTTCTCACTAAATCCGCAGGTACCGCGGTCGATTAGAGCAATCTTACCCGAAATATTGTTCTGGATGGCACTACAGCCATCCGTTGTGGGCGATATGCCATCGTTCACTAGTACTACCTGGCCGGTGACAATAGTAGCCGATCCGAAAGAGGCCAGCCCTACATTGTAATTGGTTACCCCGTTAAGCGTAATGCTAGGGCCATTGCAACTGCTGGCCAGCATCGAAGGAGCACCGTGGTTGTCGAGAAAAACGGGCTGGTCAGCAACAATGTAAGCTACCTGATCGTCCTGACGAAGCTGTCTA
Source organism: Spirosoma validum (assembly GCF_014699035.1). Taxonomy (GTDB): domain Bacteria; phylum Bacteroidota; class Bacteroidia; order Cytophagales; family Spirosomataceae; genus Spirosoma; species Spirosoma validum. The sequence goes on along the minus strand of NZ_JACXAA010000008.1, from coordinate 271,757 downwards.
ACCTCGGCTGGGGTCAGGCTACTAACCGCAAAACCCAGTAAAGCCTTATCGTAGACATGAAGCACGGGCTTGCCGGCGAGCCCGTTACGAAGTAAAGTAGCAGCGGCTACTTGCTGCATTACCTGCTGTCGCTGCTGGTAAGTTTGGATTGATTTAACTTCTCCCAGCACGGATGCATCCTTTTTGTAGACCACAATATACTGTCCGTAAATAGACTGATCTGCTTTATTCTGGGCCTGACTATTGATCGGCAAACCAGTCAATAACGGCCATAACCCCAGCAAGATGAAGCGGAGCGAAGACGAAAAAAAAGCGTAAAAATTGGTCATTGGTAAATAGAATTAAGGTAAAAAAGAGTAAAAAAAATACGCACTATGAATACGCAGACACAAAAATCAGACACAACACCTAGTACCGATGCATAAATCAGGCAAACCAGCTAATAAGCCAATGGGGACTTGGTTTTCAGATGGGGCAGCACTTTGCGGAGTGTAAATAGGGTGTATGGCCAATATGATCCACCAAACCCATAGGCTAAAATTTTGCTGCCCCAAATTAAGTATTTCTCCCCAAGAAAAATACGTTGTTTCATCAAAAAACCTGGTTTGTCACCGAATAAACGTATCAGCGAATATCAGCTAAGGCGTGTCATACTAATCCAAGTCGTCAGCCTCAACCAGCTCTGACGGTTTCTGATTCTTGGTAAGCTTACTAACGGTAAGGCCCTGGACCAGAATCGAAAACACCACAATGAAATACGTCATGGCCAGAAACAGGTTTTTGTTCAGGTGCTCGTCAATAGAGAGCGCTAAGGCAACAGAAACGCCCCCCCGCAAACCACCCCATACCAAAATGGTGATGGTTCGCTTGTCAAATCTGGCTTTGAAGGGTATGATCAGCGTTGGTACCCAGATTGAAATGAATCGGGCAAAAAGCACCAGACCAATGCTAATCAGACCCAGGGCCCAGTAGTCCATGATGTGCGGAATCAGCAAGAGCTCAAACCCCATAATCAGGAACAGGATAGCGTTCATGATCTCGTCAATTAACTCCCAGAACTTGTCTAAATAATCCTGAGTCGTCTCCGAAATCCGGCTGGCTTTCCCAACGTTTCCCACTACCAGCCCGGCCGCTACCATCGTTAGCGGTCCCGAGATATGCGCAGCTCGGGCAATCAGATAGCCCCCCATTACGATGGCCAGCGTAATCAGCGCCGATACGTTGGGATTGTCGATACGTTGCATCGCCCGTGAGCCAATAAACCCGATCAGAACACCCATGCCAAACCCACCGACCGCTTCTTTGATGAGTAGCCAGGATATGTTGCTAAACGATACGTCGACATCCGAGCCCTGTGCCAATTGAAGCAGAACGGCAAAAACGACGACGGCTACCCCATCGTTGAACAGTGATTCACCCGCCACTTTCGTTTCTAACGATTTACGGACACCCGCTTTTTTCAGAATACCCAACACAGCAATCGGGTCCGTTGGCGAGATCAATGCGCCAAAAACAAGGCATTGGATTAAGGGAACATTCAATCGGAAGAGGGGCAGAAGATAATAGATCAGAAAGCCGACAATGAAAGTGGAAATCATGACGCTGATCGTTGAGAAAACAATAATTGGAGCCCGTTGCTCCCGCAAATCTTTCAGACGCACATGAATGGCTCCGGCAAACAACAGGAAATTAAGCATCGCGCCCATCAATATTTCCGTAAAATCAAGGTTGGCAATGAACCGCGAAAACCCGTCGAAATCGAACTGGTTCGGAAATAGATTACCCGTAACAACCAATGCAATAGAAACCAGCATGGCCATCAGCATAATACCAATGGTAGATGGCAATTTTAAGAAGCGCTCGTTGACATAGGCGAATACAGCAGTAAGAACGATCAGTACTGAAAATGAATAATATAATTCCATATAAATACAATTAGAATGGACGCATAAATCGCATTATAATAAAAAACCCCCACTTTCGCCAGCCGGGTTTTCATAGTCTCTGTTACGCGCTCTCTTCCTGACACCCGCGAAAACCCGTATCTTTGCAGTCGATTAACTGCCTATGAACGCCTTACTTGCCAACGACATTTTCCGTCAGAGTATTCAGCATTACCATCTGACCGATCACGTCGACGCCCCCAGTCAAAACCCGTATTCTTCGAACGACATTGGTTTTCTGTTGTACCAGAAAAACTGGATCGATACGGTCCAATGGCATCTGGAAGACATCATTCGTAGCCCAACCATCCGGCCCGACGAGCTGGTAGCGATTAAGCGCCGGATCGACCAGTCGAACCAGGATCGGACAGATACGGTCGAGCTGATAGACAGTTGGTTTTCAGACCTTTTTCAAGCTATTACGCCAAAAGACGGGGCACGCATGAACTCCGAAACGCCGGCTTGGCTGCTCGACCGAATGTCGATTTTACAGCTCAAGATCTATCACTTCCGGGAGCAGGTTGATCGGGAATCGGTTTCGGATGAGCACCGGCAGAAAGCGCGGCAGAAACTGGACGTATTACTCGAACAGGAGACCGATTTAGCCCGCTGCTTTAACGAGCTGATCGAAGATATCCAGACTGGCAACCGGTTTATGAAAGTGTATCGGCAGATGAAAATGTACAACGACCCTACACTGAACCCGGTACTTTATGGAGAGTCGGGGAAATAGTTATTTAGTGGTCATTAACTCTTATTGGTCATTGGTTGTAACGTCATAGAAAAATCAACTGACAATCTCTAACCACCAATGACTACTAGCGAATGAAGCAGCTGCTCCTTCTCCGTTTTTCGGCCATGGGCGACGTGGCCCTGCTGGCACCCGTCGTGCAGGCGTTCACGGTGCGTTATCCGGAGGTGAGCGTTACGTTGGTAACCCGTCAGAAATTCGCCGTTTTTTTTGAGCAGTTTCCAAATGTCCGTGTTGTTGGTGCCGACTTCGAGGGGCGACATAAGGGTTTCAATGGCTTAGTACGTCTGTTCAGTGAGCTTCGTCAACTGGGGCCGTTCCGGGTAGTGGTTGATGCCCATCAAAACTTGCGGTCAGCGGTTCTGAAAAGTTTGTTTCGGCTGGTAGGTGTTTCGTCGGTTACGATCGATAAAGGACGGGCCGAGAAAAAAGCGCTGACACGCAAGGAAAATAAGGTTCGCCGACGACTGGCGCATAGTGTGGAGCGCTACGCCCGAGCCTTCGACCAGGCCGGGTTTACGCTTGAGCCGTCCCGATCCTTTCAGTTTCCGCCCGTTACGTCTGCTGAAGCGGAACTTACTACGTTTCTCGCCCACCAACCCATTGCTCCTAACGCCCCCTGGCTGGGTATCGCGCCCTTTGCTCAGCACCAACAAAAGATGTGGCCCTTCGAGCGGTTTGCACCCTTACTGGAAAAACTCTACGCTAATCAGCCAGTCACCATTTTCTTATTCGGTGGTGGTTCTGAGGAAATTAGACAACTCGAAACGTTACGTCAACGTTTTCCGCAAGTTGTTTTAGTAGCGGGTCAGCTTTCTTTAGCCACTGAATTAGCGCTCATTCGCCGACTGAAGGGTATGCTCTGCATGGACTCGGGCAATATGCACCTGGCCGCGTTGAGTGGTGTACCAGTCCTGTCAATCTGGGGAGCTACCCATCCTGACGCCGGTTTTGGTCCGTGGGGGCAGGGCGATGAAGCTATCCTGCAAATCTCAACCGACGTATTGACCTGCCGCCCCTGTTCCGTTTTTGGCAACAAACCCTGCTGGCGGGGCGATCTGGCTTGCCTATATGACATCTCGGTAGAGGCTGTGGCCGACCGTATCCGACAATTATTACGGTGAATCTCGGTTTATTCGAAATTCTTTTTCCGCGTGCGCAATTCTTTTACGTCGAAGTCGAAGGAGAGGTTGTTCATGCACTTAAAGTGCTTCATGGGGCAGTTATCGGGGCCCGTCGCTGAGCAGGGGCGGCAACCTAAACCCGAGTTTTCGAGCCGGGTGTGTGGCGTTTTATACGGGTAAAATCCGAATTGCGGAGTAGTGCTGCCCCAGATTGAGTAGACTTTCTTGCCAAACGCGGCCGCAATATGCATCAGCCCCGTATCGTGACTGAACACGACCCGCGCCCGTTGTAGCAACGACGCCGACTGATTGAGGTTGAAATGGCCACAAGCATTGTAAATCTGTTTCCCGCCAATCGCCCGCACGATTTCCTCGCCCGCCTTCCGATCAGCCTTATCACCCAGGAGTACGATCGGATAATTGATCTTGCGGCACAATTCAATCATGCGCCGAACGGGTAAACGCCGGGTCAGGCTTTGCCCACCAATGGCATAAGCCACAAAGTTAGGCTGGTGTGTGAGGGGCAGCCAGTCGAGTTCAACTTCGTCTTTATACGGAATAAAATAATCCAGTCCGCGCCCATCGTTCTCAACGCCTAACGACTGCACCGTAGCCATATAGCGGTCAACAATGTGCTGATCGGGCAACGCATTCACCTTCCAGCGGACATAGAGCCATTGACGTACCGACTGCCGCTCGATACTATACGACCGAGCGCCCAGGGCCAGCTTAATCACATTTGTTGCTACGTTATTTTGCAGATCGATTACGTAGTCAAAGCGTTCTGCACGAAGCTGGCGAATAAGTGTATAGACACTGCCGGTAAGATAATGCGATTTGGCGATGTGGGGATTATAGGCAATGATTGACCGATAGGCATCTTTGGTACAGTAATGCACCTCGACATTCGGCAGTTGCTTCTTCAGACAGCGAACAACGGGCGTTGTCAACACGACGTTGCCAATAGAAGCAAACTGAAGAACCAATATTTTTACCGGCGGAGCCATATCCCAATCATTTTTGCAAAACTACGTAATCAGGCGAACTATGAGCAAATTCAAGTATTTATTTGGATTCTATTGATCCTATGGTCATTTAGTTGCCGTTTCTCTAAAAGAATAAATAGCTCCTGGTTTTACTTTACTGATCGCATCGAATTCAATACGTCCACCAGCGGGGTTTGGTAGACGTTCGGTAGATACTGTTCTCGCAGGGATAACAGGCCGAAGGCTGCGGAATTATTATCTCTTGATCGAGGTCGGGCGTACCCTGACCGGTACTACGGTCTACGTAGATGTATTGCTCAGACACACCCGTTGCGCCAAAAAAGCCGTAAGCTCTTGTTGCTGGATCGCTTATACACCGCATATTACCTTGTACCAAAGACGGTGCCGCATCGAATAGCCCACCCGTATTGCTTACCAACTGGCGAACACTTTTCCAGAATGTATAAGCCCCCTCGCTAATGGCCTGCTGCTGTACTTCGAGGTAATAACGCCCGGTCGATTTATACGGTACGCGCATAATGAACTGGCCACTAATGACCTGACCATTCGTGTTCGCGTCCGAATTGACATTGATGCAATTATAACAACGCGTGATGTCCCAACAGGGCTCACAGCAAACCAGGCCCGTGTATACCCCACCGCCACCCGGTATTTCTGCTTTATAACAAGCCTCAAGTGGCTCATAATGTGTCCAGTTCCAGCGGTAGTAATTGTCCAACGGTTCGGGATCTTTTGTATCCAGGTATACATCCCAACCCTGTCGGCGGGAAAACAGAATACCGGTCGGTTCGACCGTGTATTTGTAGTAAAGTTTCTGAATAGGTGGGGCCGCTTTTAATAACTCCGGCGTTGATTCATAAACTTTTCCATCTTTAGTTTTTATGCTCACTTTGTAGGTCCTACCGGCCACGCCCTGTAATCCCGTTGCCTTAGTTGAATACACGCCTGTATTTTCCTGCAGGATTTCCTGGTTACCCAAATTATCGGAAATAGTGATCGTGGCTCCTGTTTCGAGCAGGTTCAGGCTTTTATATGAATAGTCGGCCGTGCGGGTTAACCGAATTCTGTAAGGCCCTGGCTGGTCAGTGATTTCACCCTCAACAATGAGCGAGGGAGGAATACTAACCGAATCCGGCTGAAACTCTGTCACGCACGAAACCGCGAGCAGGCCAGCCAGCAAAAAATGCGCGTACACTAAACCCCGTAGTTTCATTAGAATTTAAAATTGTAGGTGAGCGACGGAAAGGCCGTTCCAAAAATGGACAGTTTATACGCATCCGCGGACGAAGCCGGACTCAATTTATAAAAGACTGAATAGGCGTTTTTGTGGGCATAAACATTATAAATGGAGAAAACCCAGCTGCTTTGGTTCCGTTTTTTCTTGAGTGGATTTTGCTCAAATGTCATCGAAAAATCGAGCCGATGATAAGCAGGCACCCGCTGCTGATTCCGATCCAGGTAAATCGGTACAAGTACACCCGCTACTCTGGCAATGGCGGATGGCTGTGTCGTTGGGCGGCCTGTGCTATAGGTAAAATTCAGTGACATACTGAACCAGGTTGTAGGTCGATGGGTCGCCAGTACGTTCAGAGTATGCGGTTTATCGTAATTAGCCGGATATGGATTTCCGTTGTTTACCTGCTCACTGATGTAGGGGCTGTTCATGGTCAGGAACGTACGGGCGTAGGTATAGCTCATGAAACCCGTCCAGCGACCCTTGTTTTTACGTAGCAAACCTTCAACTCCGTACGCCCGGCCATGGCCCTGTACGATCTGCGTTTCAACTGCTTGCGTCAGTTGCAGCTCAGCCCCATCCCTATAATCAATGGCATTCATCAGGGTTTTGTAATACACCTCCCCCGAGGCTTCGATGGCATTGTCAGACGTATTATGGAAGTACCCTAAGGACCATTGATCAGCAATCGTTGGTTTCGTATGCGTATCACTTAGGTGCCAGCGCGAGGTCGGTAACGCAGCTGTTGTGTTCGTCACCTGCTGAATGTACTGACGCAGTCGGCTGTAACCTACCTTAATGGCCTTTCCCTCGCCGACTGACCAGCGTACGGCCAGTCGGGGTTCCAACCCACCCGCCGAGTGGTACGTTTTACTGGCTTCGTAGTTCTGCACCGACGTAACGGTTTCGTCCTGCCGGGGTCCGTTTTCCTGATACGTTCGTACTGTGGCTGGCCCCCGATTCAATAGCGCTGAATAGCGTAGTCCGGCAATTACCGAAACGTCGGCATTGAGATTCCACTCGTCCTGGATGTAGGCTGCCAGTTCATAGGCTCGTTCGCGGGCAAGGTCAATTGGCAGTACGTTGGAGAACAGACCGGGCGTTCTAGTGTTAGGTTGAACCAGATAATCGATGGCGCTTACTCCTGCCTGCCATTGATGATTTTCGTTTGGCGTGTAGGTCAAATCGGATTTGACTTGTCGATGCAATATTCCTGATTCAAGCTGAAAAGCATTGGCCGAGTCAGCAGAAGACAGATCGGCCCGGTAACGACTCAGAATAACTGACGTAGCCAGATTCACCTGCTTGCTCATGAAGTAATTCCAGCGGAGAACCGCATTCATCGTCTGGTAATTGAATTCCGTCGACGAGGCATTGATCTCCTGCCCTGACAGCGAATCGGACGCCAGTTTGAAAACATCTTTACTCAGATAGCCCGTCAGGGTGATCGTGTGTTTCTCGCTGGGTTGATATTTAAGTTTGGTCGTTACGTCGTAGAAATTGGCTTTCGTGCCAATCAGGTTCGGAGGAGCCAGTTTGAACAGAAAATCACTGAACGACGCCCGTGCTGCCGCCAGAAACGAAAGTTTATTTTTAATGATTGGCCCTTCTACACCCAACCGGCTCGAAATCAGCCCAATTCCACCATTGATACCCCATTTTTCGGCATCAGGCTCCTTAATTTTCACATCCAGCACCGAAGACGCCCGCCCGCCATATGCAGCCGCTATGCCCCCCCGGTTCAGCGTTACGTCGCGTACAACGTCGGGATTGAACACCGAGAAAAAACCCATCAGGTGACTCGAATTGAATACGGGCGCATCATCGAACAGGATCAGGTTCTGATCAGCACTGCCGCCCCGAACGTTAAATCCGGGTGCCCCCTCTCCTACCGTCGTCACGCCTGGAAGCAGCAGCAAACTCCGAACAATGTCGACTTCGCCCATTAACGGCGGAATCCGCCGGATGCTACGTATCGTCAATTGCGACACGCCGATTTCAACCTTTCGTACGTTACGGTCGGGCGTCTCGCTCGTGACGACTACCTCCTCCAGATCCTTCGCATCATCTTCCATCGTAATTTCACGGAAGAGCGTTTGTTGCAGTGAGATTGTATCCTGGCGGGGCCGGTAGCCTACGTGCGAGAAACGCAAAATATATTTACCAGGAGGAAGCTGAACGATGTAAAACCCATCTTTTGCCGTTACGTAGCCTTTCGATACATTCAACACAACGATATTGACGCTCTGAATCGGTTTACCCGTTTTGGCATCCCGCACATAACCCGTCGCCGAAAATGTTGGCGACGGTCCGTTTGAGGTTGTTCGTTGTTGGGCCATCGTTCCGTTGAGTAGAAAAAACGATAGCCACAGTAAGCCGATAAGGCGCATATAGCCGGATTAAGAAACTGCGGAAGCCGCTCTTACTTAACGGAGCTACCTGTCAATAAGCTAAAGGGTTAATCCGCCTGATTTACCCTATTTTTCCAGATTCTTAACTGACAATTAATTTATAGTTGAGAATCTACTTACCTATCTGTGCTTGATGCTGTTGAAGGTGCTTTACTGTTAAAAGCCTAATTTCTCTAGTAGCTCATATACTTTCGTACACGGGTTGTGATTCGCATAATCGGTTCGTCCAGCAAAGACAGCTTCCAGATTTTTAGCTCGTGCCATAGCTTGCTTTATATCGCCGTACTTCTGAAGAAGCGTAAACATATCCTTGTTGTTCTTCTCGTAATTATAAGGCTGTCCTATTCTTTGTGACAGTTCTCGCTCAATAACTGCTTTATAATCAGTACGAGACATTCCATTTTGGAAGAACTGGAAGTGAAGTAGATACCATAATTCAAAAGCTTCGTTTGTCCAGGCGCAATGAACGCCGAGAGCTTGCCCTTTAAAAATCGCGTTATTAAAATTTTGATCAGGGAAACTATCCCGGTCGAATACAGTCCAAACTTCGTCTATTATCCTTCCCTGATTCTCCAGTCGTTTTTTGGCATTGATTGCATCCTGTATGACGGTTAACGTGTTGTGACCTTCGCCTTCAATGGCTAATTCAATTGTATTGACAACGCCTGGCGGCAAATTCTTTTCAAGGCCTCGGAAGTAGTTAGGCTCCGTTTTAGCACCCTCGCACACAATTAGAAAAAAACGTCGTTTAGCTCGAAAATCCTGTTTACGGCTCGTCTCTTTGCGAGCAAACCGTTTCAGTTTGGAATTATCAATTTTCGCTTTCCGAGCCATCAAGATGCCATTTTCGATAGATCGCCAATGAAGGGGATAGCGCCGTAACGTCCCCGAATGTAATCCTCCTCAAAGGACCGGTCTTTACGTACTTTCGTTCCGTCTTCTTCTTGATATTCAACTAACGAGTACAAACTGGTCGCACCGTACCGGTCTTTTTCAGTAAAGTAAATCTGGTCGCGCCGAAACAGTTTTGCAGATAATAGATTCGTATCGTGTGTAGCAAAAATTAATTGAGCGTTATTAGGATTTAGTTCAGGATTGTTAAACAGTCGAATAATAGCTTGCGTCATCAATGGATGTAGTTTAGCATCAAGTTCATCAACTATTAAAATTCCGCCCTTGGTTAAGATTAAATAAATAGGAGCTAATAAGTCGAAAAATTTGTTAGTGCCTGCAGATTCATGCATACCCAAATCAAAGATTACATTCTCAACAGGTTCATAATCAAAATTATATTTCTTATGAATCGTCTTTATACCTGAAGTAAGCTCCCCTTCGACTAAATCAAAAAACTTATGTTTATTTTCCTCCGAAAATCTTGACAAGAATTCATTGTCGATGTCTATCTTTTCTTTTTGAAGCAGAATATTGGAAAATCCTAAATTAAGCTGCTTTACCAAACCAACTAAATCTTCTCTCGCTACTGGTTCATCTAATAAATTAAATAGAAATTTTCTGTACCTGTCGTGGCCTAAACCAGATATGGGTAACCATTTATTGAACCAAGCTATTACTCGCTTCGCTATCACACCATTAAATTGGTCGCAAATAGCCAGAAATAATGCATTATCACGGGTTCTTTCTTCTAACCCGTTGCCCTCTTTAAAATCTTTAAACACTTCAATCCCATTTGCCTCCCGAAGAAAAAGCGGCTTTTCTTTTTCTTTACGGGCCATAAACAGCCATTCCGCTTTTACTGCTTTTCTATCAATCTCAAAACCATAGCGATATCGAATTCCGTCAAGCAAAAACAGTATTTCAAAAGCACTCGGTTTTCCTTCGGTTTCAGTACTAAGTAGAAATGGTTCGACCTCAATTTCAGTTGTAGAGGAACTTGCTGCTGAAGTAACTACAATGCGATTTAACGTTTCAATGGCTCTCAGAATATTTGACTTACCACTTGCGTTGGCTCCATAAATAACAGCACTACGTAGCAGCTTGTAGCGTCCGGCATCAATCAACTGGTCACGGTGTTCTGTAATTGACGAGGCATCCAAACGAAGAGTTTGTCGGTCTTTGATGGAAAGAAAATTGCCGACGCTGAATTCAATAAGCATAAGATTCAAAACGTAAAAGATTATAAAATCTACGTCTTAACTGAAAAACGACGTAACTATGAGAAAAATTCTCATAGTTACGTCGTTTTTTTATTGTTGTCCTCTACTTACCTATCTGTGCCCGCCTTTGTTGCAGATATTCGTTCATCTCTTCCAGTGTTAACGTATTAAACGTCATGGCTTTGGTTAGACCGCCTTTACGCCCGATGGCGACGCCGTAATGCATGTCCAATAAACCAGCCAGATCGTGTGCGTCGGGGTTGATGCTTAGCATGACGCCTTGTTGGATCGCGTAATCGATCCAGCGCCAGTCGATGTCGAGCCGGTAAGGACTGGCGTTGATTTCAATCACTACGTTGTGCTCGGCGCAGGCATCGATGATGGCGCGGTGGTCGATGGGATAGCCTTCACGAGCGAGTAATAACCGACCTGTTGGGTGCCCAAGAATGGTCGTGTACGGGTTTTCGATGGCCCGCAATAACCGCGTCGTCGCTTTTTCGAGCGACATGGTCAGAGTTTGATGCACCGAAGCCACTACATAATCGAACGTAGCTAACGTAGCGTCGTCGTAATCCAGCGAACCATCACCCAAAATATCGGATTCAATCCCTTTGAAAATGCGAAAGTCCGTACCGAAACTCTGGTTAAGCTGATCAACTTCAGCCTGCTGGACCTGAATCTGTTCAACACTCAGGCCGTGGGCATACGTAGCGGTTTTCGAGTGATCAGCAATACCAAAATAGGTTAGACCCAGCTCACGACAATAAGCAGCCATAGCGGCTATCGACTGCTTACCATCCGACCAGGTGCTATGATTGTGAAGCGTACCGCGCAGGTCGTCCCACGTAACGAGTTCATCGTTCTGATGGCGACTGGCCCAGCGAAAAGCAAAGTCATCCTCCCGCATTTCAGGCACGATATACGGTAAACCCGCTCGCTCGTAGATAGCGGGCTCTGTTACGTCAGGCGAGGCATAAGCCACCTGCAGTAACGTTACGCCCCCTACTCCGACCTGCTGAAGATGCGGTTCACCGGCCGTTTGAATAAATAACTGACGGTCAATCTGTTCGGCGGGATACAGCAGCAACTCGACCAGCACATCAAAGCCGTTGAGTTTACCCCGCCAGACAAATGGCGACGAGTCAAGTTCGTTTTGCGTCAGGTTAGGCAATTGGCTAAGCGTTAGCATAGCTGATACAGGATCGCTGGTTTGTATCAGCAATTGCACCGTATCGACTTCCTGTGCTTTTCGGCGAACTTGCCCGCTGATTTCAACCCGATCGAAATGTTTCGTTAGTTCATCACGTAACAGATTGGCTATCAGAGCCGCTTTATCCATTCTGACTTTACCCTGTTGCTCCTGTAAAAATTCCAGAGCTGCCAGAATCTTCTCCTGCGTACTGGCCCCAAATCCTTTGATTTTGGCAATTTCACCATTTTCGCCTGCCTGTTGTAAATCGCGGAGATTATCGATGCCCAGTTCGTGCCAGAGGGTACGCACTTTCTTGACGCCCAATCCTTTGATGCGAAACATATCCAGGACACCTTCGGGTGTTTGCGCAAGCAATTCATCGAGATCGGTCAAACGGCCCGTCTCGGCGATCTCCCGAATTTTCTGAGCGACGGATTTTCCAATGCCTGGTAATTTCACCAGTTCCTCAACCGGTAAATTGGCGAGGTCGGCGGTGGATTTATCTAAATTAAAGGCGGCTGTCTGGAACGATCGGGTCTTAAATGCGTCCCGGTCGTGAAGTTCCATCAACCGGCCGGTTAGTTCGAGCAGGTCAACGATTTCGGAATTGGTCATCGGAAAATGGTCATTTACTCCGCAAGTTAGGGAATCGGTCAGATTTTAGAGAACTTCGATAGCCGGGTAAACTACCTTTACTTCATCGGCGGCTTAATCGACCGAATTAATCCTAAAACGCTCATTAACTTTCTATGGAACCGACACAAAACACCCCTGAACGCGACGCTTATTTATGGAAACAAGCCAAAGCCCGCGTCGGCTTTCGGATGCATCTACAGAGTTATTTACTTGTCAATTCTGGATTATGGCTAATCTGGGCCTTTACCACTTTTGCATTCAATTCAGACGGTTATAGACACTGGATTTTCCCCTGGCCGATTTTCCCGATGCTTGGCTGGGGAATTGGGCTGGCGTCGCATTACTTCCACGTTTACCGGGGCGGTAACGAACGGTCTATGATCGAAGAAGAATACCAGAAGTTGCTTAGTCAGCGGGCCTGAGAAATAGGTTTCGAAAACCGCTACGTCTTATTTACTGATTACCAGATCATATTTTGTCAAAAGCCCGGGTAAGTTATGCAGCGATAACCGGGCTTTTTTCACTTTATTATCATCCGGATCAAGCTCCAGATTGTACGAACTGGAGAAATCGACCTGCGTCAGATTGTTGTCCTCAAACCTGGCGAATTCAAGGTTACAGTCTTTAAACACACTCCCCGTCAGCTCGCATTTTACGAAATGCGCTTCTTTCAGTGAGCACTCTATAAAACGAGCCTTTTTCAGTTTCCGATTCAGAAAAACAGTGTAATCGAGTTGACATTCCTGGAAATCGACGTGAAACCCAAACGCATTGCAAAGGCCAAAATCTACATGCGCCAGTTTGCAGTTAAGAAAGCTGACGTCGTAAAGCTTCGTGTTTTTCAACTCCGCTCTCGTTAGTGTACAGTCTTCAAACCGGCAATTGATGAAGTTCGAGTCGGTGAACGCAACGCGGGATAAATCCAGCTTTCTAAACAGGCATTGTTCAAACTCCTGACCAACCCAACGATCCACTACGTTGTCAGGCTGATCAAAGACTTGCTTGTAATACTCCATTATCGTTATTTAAACGGCCACCGGCGCTTTAATGGCTGGATACGGGTTGTAATTTTCGAGGGTAAAATCGCCGTAGGTAAAATCAAAAACCGACGTTACGTTCGGATTCAGACGCATGGTTGGTAACGGACGTGGCTCGCGGGACAGTTGCGTTTTAACCTGCTCCAAGTGGTTCAGATACAGATGCGTATCACCGCCCGTCCAGATAAATTCGTGCGCCGTATAACCACATTCCTGCGCAATCATCATTGTTAACAGGGCGTAGCTGGCAATGTTGAAAGGCACGCCCAGAAATACGTCGGCACTACGTTGGTAAAGCTGGCAGGAAAGCTTCCCGTCTGCTACGTAAAACTGCATCAACAAATGGCAGGGCGGCAACGCCATACTGGGCACATCAGCCGGGTTCCAGGCCGAAATAATCATCCGGCGAGAATCCGGTGAATTTTTAAGCTGGCGTAATACGTCGCTCAGTTGATCGATCACCCGACCGTCGGGGGCGGCCCAACTGCGCCACTGCCTGCCATACACAGGACCCAGATCACCGTTCTCATCGGCCCATTCATCCCAGATACTTACACCGTTGTCCTTCAGGTATTTGATATTCGTGTCGCCTTTGATAAACCACAGTAATTCGTGAATAATCGACTTCGTATGTACTTTTTTGGTCGTCAGTAGCGGAAATCCTTCCTGTAAATCGAAACGCATCTGATAGCCAAATACACTAATGGTGCCGGTACCGGTACGATCAGTTTTGCGTGTGCCGTTCTGAAGAATGTGGCGGAGTAAGTCGTGATACTGTTGCATAAACAAAAGTCGGAAGACGCGAGGGATATGACAAACCTGAACACAAAAAATAGCCCCACTTCCGGTGAAGAAGTGAGGCATAGGTATTCATCACCCTATAAGCCGAGCCGCCGTCGCGGTTTTTGAATTCGCGACGGCGACCCAGCTTATAGATTTAACTCAAACGAAGACGTAATCTCAGCCGATGGACGTAGCTGGGCCGTTGCAGAGCAATATTTATCCATTGAAAGATCAATCGCCCGCTGTAGTTTATCCGGGTTGATCTGTCCTTTCAGAAGGTACGTAATATGAATTTTTTTGAAGGGCGCGGGCGTAGCCCCTTTTACGCGGAGACCGTCAACTTTCAGCCGAAAATCGTCGATCACCTGCTTCTGTTTCTGCAAGATCAGAATGATATCGATGGCCGTGCAACCTGCCAGACCCATCAGCAGCATTTCCATTGGGCGGGCTCCAGCGTTATGGCCACCAATGTCAGTGGCCGCATCCATATGTTGCGCTACGCCCGAGGTGCCAATGGCTTCGAAATGAAAGGCATCATCAACGCGCGCAAGTTCGATTCGCATCGTATTAAATTCCTCCGCTACGTCAACTGGTTGTGAATCAAGCATTGTGTTTTTTGCGTTTATCAGGTAAAATAATTAGTTTCACCAACTCAAAGTAAATAAATCATGTCCGAAAAATTCACTGACGACCTCTTCGATCTTAAAAACGACCGGCGGCTGAGCGTGTACCTGTATCGGGCAGGTTTCGCTGCCTGGCTGCTCTACATTGTGTCGGGCGCGCGCTTTATGGAGTCAGTACGTATATACCGAACAGATTTTGGGATATTCTCGTTCTTCCTGATGGTTATGGGCTTATCGGCATCAATGATTTACGATTACTATCATCATCCGACAGAGTTTGCCCAGAAGAAAAAGTGGCTGGCTGTCAGCTATTTAGTATTAGCCGGATTAGTTTATTTCTTCATCCTGAATAACGAACCCGTCTCGCTGGAAGGTTTTTTAGGACGGTGACGGTTTCGAATCATCACCCCTTTTCACTTATCTTCTTCCACAACTTCTTTCAGTCCTTCCAGTATCTTATCCCAACCTTCTTCCGACCGTTTATAGCGATCTTCGGCACCTTCGCCCTGGCCTACATTGTCGGTAATGGATAGAATCGTTTCGCCATTTTTATAAGACAGTTCGTCCGTGACGGTTGAAAAATTGGAATCGTCCTTATCGTCTTCGTTCGTCAGAGAATATTGCAGAAGCTTATTGGGCTCGATCTTCAGGATGATACCCTTCATTTCGATTTTCCTGATCAGAAAGACTGTTCCTGTAAACAATATCGTGCTGCCCACTTCCCAATCTGAGTAAACTTCGCAGTTGAAAAAATACTTCTTCGTTTTTTCTGGATTGGTCAATGCATTCCAAACTTCCGAAGGTTCTGCTTTGATACGGACCTGTTTTCTTACAATAAACTCTTTCATTTTATTAACCAGCTGAGTATGATACAAAGTCAAACCAATATGTTTGCTAATCATCTATAAATCGACCGTGGTTCACTAGGTCAGCTTTATTGATTAAAGCAACGAGTGTGTTCATTAGTAAGGCTTTACAAATTGCGAATGTATCTCTGCCCGCCCAGATAGCGCATTTGCCGGGCAATTTGGCGTGTCCGGCGCTGAATGTAATTTGATGGATTGCTGATTGAAAACAAGCGGGGATTCGGCAACACGGCCGCCATTCGGGCAGCTTCATTACGGGAAAGTGTTTCGGCCGAGTGGCCGTAATACCGTTGTGATGCGGCCTCCATACCAAAGGTCATAGGACCGGTTTCCGCTACGTTCAGGTAGACTTCCAGAATGCGCTTTTTGCCCCACACTAACTCAATCAGGACAGTGAAATACACTTCCAATCCCTTACGAACGTAACTGCGACCGTTCCAGAGAAACACGTTTTTGGCCACCTGCTGCGAAATCGTACTGGCTCCGCGTGGTCGTTCCCGTTTCTCATTTTCTTTGATTGCGTCCTGAATCTCATTGAAATCGAACCCCCAGTGCGTCGGGAAAGCCTGATCTTCTGACGCTACGACCGCTAGTGCAGCCTCTTTACTGATAACATCATACGACCGCCATTTTTTATAAACATGGCTACTTTCGTTTGTTCCAATCGTGTCGATCCAGCGCGAAACAACCAAGGGTGTCACCCAGACCGGTACGTATTTCAAGACAATAACGTATCCAATCGACCCAAAGAAAAGCCATAAAAACGCCTTCAGACAAATCCGATAGACACGTTCCAGCATGGGCCGCTCGCGCATGAACCGGCGCGTCCGATCCCAGGCTGATGATCCAGCGTACTTTTGCGCTCCCGTTCCGCGCGACGACCGGGACTGCCCGGCGGTACGTTCGGTTTTCGAGTCCCGCGGTGTCGATGCGTTAGAGGCCTTTGGACGGGGTTGCTGAGACATATTGCGAAACGTATTGCCAGGGCGTTGCGAACTCATAAAAGCAGAAGTATTCCGCGAAAATAAGCGTAAAGCGGCAGGAAAACCGCTTACAAATTCTGATTTAAGCAATGAAGGTTGTAACGTACAGATTTCCACCACACAGGCGTCTTTGCATTGCAGCGAACTATTTACGGTACTACTCTTCTACAAACAACGTAGCGGCCACCCGATCGGCGAAAAGTTTACCCGCTTGCGATAACCATAATTGATCGCCATCGTTTATGAGCCAACCCGATGCGTACATCGCTTTGAGATCTTGCTCCTGCGCCTGCGCAAAGTCTTTTCCAAGCAGCGTATTCAATTCAGCAAGTGAACAGCCCCATTGGGTACGTAACCCCGTTAGCAGGTATTCGTTTACCTGATCGGCGGTCGTCAGTTCTTCTACCGTAGCAGGTAATTTCCCTTGTTGAATATCAGCGATATAACGAGCATTGTTCGCAATATTGTATTGTCGCGAATGGCCATTATACGAGTGCGCACTTGGACCGATCCCGAGATAGGCACGGCGTTGCCAATAGGCCGTGTTGTGCCGGGCGTAATGCGCTGGTCGGGCAAAATTCGAGATTTCGTAATGCTCATAACCTGCCTCGGTCAGCGCTTTCGTCAGTTCTTCAAATTGCTCGGCTGCCAGGGCTTCATCGGCGGGCGGAAATTTGCCTTTTTTCTGCCACCGTCCGAAAGCTGTGTCGGGTTCGATCGTAAGAGCATAGGCAGAGATGTGTGGTACGTTGAGCGAGAGAACGTTCTGTAAATCTGCCTGCCAACGTAGCGAGTCGCGGTTGGGAATGCCATAAATCAAATCCACGCTCATATTCTCCAAACCAGCTTCTCGAGCCAGCCCAACGCAGGCTTCGGCTTCGGTAGCCGTGTGGGCGCGGTTCATCCAACGTAATGTAGCCTCATCGAACGTTTGGATGCCAATACTCAGGCGGTTAACGTAGCGACGTAGCATTTGGAGCTTTTCGGCCGACAGATCGTCAGGATTGGCTTCGAGGGTAATTTCGGCTGTAGATGAAACCGTAAACTGGGCGTGAATCGTCGCAAGCAATTGCTCTAATTCGCTCTCAGTCAGCAATGAAGGTGTTCCTCCCCCAAAATAAATGGTTTCTAATGGCTGATTAGGCAGGTAATTTTTTTGTAGGCCTATTTCGGTGCAGAGTGCATCGACTAAAGCCGATTTCTGGCTGAGACTCGTGCTAAAATGAAAGTCGCAGTAGTGACAGGCCTGCTTGCAGAACGGTATGTGCAGATAAAGGTGCATCTACACTTATGACAACAAAGCCAAACGATGGGTTCCTGACTACAATTTCTTCTAAAAAGTAGTAGTAGTCCATATTCCGAAGTGCAGATTCAGAATGAGCCTTTGACACCAACGATTACAGGTATCTATTTAGAGATTCAGGATGAGATTGCTTCGGAACGACGTCCGTGAGTAGCTCAGGTAATGGCGTCAAGAGAGTCTCCTGGGCGAGGTTAGTGCCAGAATGTAACGTACTTCCAGCTAGCGAAAGTAGGGAAATAAGGACTGACCTAAGGGATAATGAAGATCAATCGGGGCACTTCTTGCAGCGCTTCCCCTTTTTGTACTTCTTACAGCACTTTTTCAGGACACACTCGTGTCCCATAAACGCGTTGGACTGGACAATTTGCTTAGAATCGTCCAGTAAAGCAGTATATTCAGATGTGATGAACTCGGCTGTCATTAATTTCCTGTACTTTACGCAGCAAAGGTACGCTTGTTTAGATTGATTACAAATTAAAATAGATGAAAAAATTCTTACTGCTTGTCGGCCTACTCATCACTGTTTGTGCCGGTTTGGCTTTTGGGCATGAATTCTGGCTGCAGCCAAGCCGTTTTTTTGCCAGCGTTGGTGAAAAAATCAATCTACAGGTATTAGTTGGTGAAGGTTTTGTGGGCGAGCGTTCGGAGGGAAAAAAGAACCGTATCAGTCAATATCGCCACCACACGGCTCGTGGTATGACAGACCTCACGCCTACGATAACGGCCGACACATACGGCGACGTAGCGGTGTCACTAACACCCCCCGGCACGCACTTATTCAGTTTCGCCAATACCCCAAAGTTTTTGGCGATGAAGGCTGACAGCTTCCTGCTGTATCTGGAAGAAGATGGTCTCGACAACGTAATAGCGGCTCGTAAGCAGCAGGGCGAAACGGACAAGCCTAGCCGCGAACTTTATGAGCGGTGTGTGAAAACGCTGGTGCAGGTCGGCACGCCGATTACCGACAATACGTTTGTTAAAAACACGGGTATGACGCTCGAAATTATTCCAACCCAAAATCCATATAATCAGCATCCCGGACAGATAGCAGAATTCCGCATTCTATTCGAAGATAAACCCTTGTCGGGTGCTTTGGTACGTTACTGGAACCGGGATGCCGCGAATCGACTGAATGAAGAAAAGCATCACTCCAACGTACAGGGTCTTATTCAGTTTCGACTTCGGGCAGGCAGTAACATGGTCAGTCTAGTCCATATGATCCCGGAGAAAGATACCAACGCGGCCGATTGGCATAGCTACTGGGGCAGCCTGACCTTCGGCTGTCGATAAGGTTCCTGTTTAAAACGACGAATGCTATAACTGGAGCTATGGCATTCGTCTCATTTCCTTAAAACTTCTACATAAGTACGCTACGGATTGATTTCACCCGTCAGATACAACTGCACCTGACCTGAAATATCGACCCGGGCAGGCTTTGTGCCATCGTCGTTAAGTTTACATCGGAGATACCCGCCCCGTTTCGATAGTTGCTTGGCTGTCAGCTCGTTCTTGCCCAGTTTCTCGGCCCAATACGGCACCAGCGTCGTGTGCGCCGATCCCGTAACCGGGTCTTCGTCAATGCCTGCCTGCGGCCCAAAGAATCTGGATACAAAGTCAACGCCCGATTCAGTATCACCAGGTGCCGTTACGATTACTCCCCGAGCGGGAACCGTATTCATTTCCCGAAAATCAGGGGTTAGCGCTTCGATCTGCGCCTGATTTTCATAAACCAGCATGTAGTCGGTTTTGCCCTTGAATATGGCTATAGGTTTCTCCCGTACACTGGTAAGTAGAGCGGGAGGTTGTAAATTAGGCTTTTGCACAACGTCAGCGGGGAAGTCGAGTGTTAGCCAACCGTTATCATCCCGACAGACCTTCAACTGGCCACTACGGGAGTCGAAAAAAATCTGATCGACCGACGTATCATCGGCAACTTTATCTTCCAGAAAAAACACGACGTAGGCAGTTGCCAACGTAGCATGGCCACACAGATCCACCTCCATAGTGGGCGTAAACCAGCGAATGTGATAATTGGCGTCACCGTCGGTTTTGACGTAAAAAGCCGTTTCAGCAAGGTTGTTTTCAGATGCGATCAGCTGCATTTGTTCGTCCGGCAACCATTCTGTTAACGGAATAACAGCCGCCGGATTTCCAGCAAACAGCCGATCCGTAAACGCATCGAGTTGATAAATACGCATGGTTAATAAAACGTGCAACGCACAATTATGAGGTTAGGAATAGTATTCTTTCAACTGTATACTGTCGAACGTAGCCAGCGAAAACTCCGTTAACGCCGGCAATTTAATAGTGGCAATGGAAAATTTAGAGTCGTCGTATTCAAAAGCACCCGGAACGGCTATGGTTCGCATACCAGCGGCATAAGCCGATTTCAGACCGTTGCCCGAATCCTCAAACGCCAGACAATCGGCAGGCTGCACGTTCAGTTTACGGGCCGTCCCTAAATAAACATCCGGTGCTGGCTTATTACGTGCCTCCAAGGTAGCCGAATGCCAGAGTGTCAGCGCATCACGAATGCCTAGTCGTGTTACAACTACCTCGATCAAACTCATCGGCGAGGCCGACGCAATGGCGGTTGGAATCCCCCGATTCACAAAAAAGTTTAAAGTCGATAACGCACCCGGCATGGGCTCGGCAAGGTTCGCAATTCGCTCGTGAACGCCTTCCGTAATGGCGTCGGCAAGATCTTCATGGGTGCGACCTGCTGCGGCCTCCGGGGTCCAGGGCTCCCGGACAAACCAGTAGCGCACTACGTCCAGAATGGGCAAACCTGTTGTTAATTTACATTGGTCATCGGTCAGATAAAGGCCAACGGTGGCAAATACGTCTCGTTCCATTGCCCGCCAGTGAGGTTCAGAGTCCACCAGCAGCCCATCCATATCAAAAATTGCAGCGTGTATCAAAGGTATCTTTAGTCAATAAGTATAAGTAGCCGTCTACCCGAATCAGCGTTGTGATTACTCAGCGAATTCACCAACCAGCTTGTTTCAGACATCCGCCTGACGAAACGGTTTTACATCAACCCTATCCCAAACGCCCTGGACAATATAAGGATCAGCCTGTAGATAAGCGGCTAACTGCTCCTCTGTTTCCAGATCGAGCAAAAGCATCGAGCCGATCATGTTGCCATCTGGGTCCAGTAAGGCCCCGCCCAGTATGAATTGACCAATACTTTTTAACTGACGAACATAGTCGAGGTGGGCAGACCGTACACGCATACGCCGGTCAAGCGCGTCGGCATCCGTGTGGTCATAGGCATGAATAACGTAGCGCATGCAACTGTCTGAATTTTGTTTGGCAAGATACCACCTTTCAGGAACATAACCCTATCAAACAAACAGGCATATTTACCGGGCTTAATTCACGATTTCCAGTACGTAGCGTTTTTTGTTAGGGTAACAAATCCGTTACGTCAGCCTATCCGTATATCTTGGTTGGTCTTGCAAACTTTACTACTATGAAACGTATCTGTGCACTAACGGTGTGGCTAAGCCTGTTGTTATCGCCAGTGCTGGCTCAAAATGCTGCTAGCCTTACCCAAGCCATTCGCTACATTAAACTGGCCAATACGTTACGCGAAGTCGATAAATCACAGGAATCGATTAATCTGTTGCAGCGGGCCATGCCTGCCGTTCAGAACAAAAACCTGTATTGGGAAGCTGTCACGAATGAACTACTGGGGCTTTCTTACAAAGATCTTCGCGATTCGACCACAGCCCTGCGTTATCTGGAACAAGCCCGAACGCAGTACACGAAGCTCAAATACGTAGCCAGTGGCTGGGCCGTCAATGAAATCATCCGCGATATTTCCAGTAAGAATGTTTACGCAGGCATTCAGATCGGTACAGCTGGTGTAAAAGTGGCTATTTTCAAAACCAGCTATGAAACCGACTTTTACGAAAAAGACATCAAAACCGTCTTTGATATCCCCAATAGTGGCCTTCTTGCCGACGCATCGAAATCGGCTAAAGGTGGGCAGGATGCGCTACGAATCGGCTTAGACTCCATTAAGCGGTATAACATTCCGGCTGAACGAACATTCATCGTTTTCAGTAGTGATCTAGACAAAGAACTAGCCAGAACTCCCCAGAATCGGCAGGCGTTCTACGAACAGTTGACGCGGGTATTGCCCAGTACCAACCTGAAAATCGATGCGACACTCAACTCTACCCGGGAGGCTCAGCTTTTTACCATCGGGGCTATTCCCCGTAAAGTCTGGCCCACTACGTCGTCGCTGAATCTGGGGAACAATAGCACAACAGGCGGTTATTTTGATCAGGATGCCAGCCGTCGGAATTTCACCCATGCCGATAAATCGTTTCACGAACTCACAATACCCATTGGCCTTACCACATTGGTCGAACGTATCGAAGCTAAACGATCCCTGAATACCGACGCGTTTAAACGGGAAGCTCAGCGAGTTGTTAAAGCGATTGCCGACTCGACTTTGGCACCTCGCTTAAGAGATCCAGGACTAAAGCAACGTCGAACGATTGGTGTTGGTGGCGATATTGCTCAGGCATTAGTAAGCTATCTGTACCCAGAGAAAGCGGGCGTTACGGCGGTACCAATTCTGGAAGCTGATGTAGAGCGGTTTAAGCAACTGGCGCTTAATGACTACAAAGCCTTGACCCAGCCCGACCTGAGATCAATTGCGAATGCAGAAACACGGAAGCAGGCTGAGAAGGATGTGAGTACGGTTCAGAGTCAGCTCTCGGAAAAGCAACTCATTGCGGGAGCTCTGTGGCTCGACGCGGTCATGAGCGCTTACAATGCCGGTTCAAGCCCAAAACGGTTCGTCTTTATTCGAAATGCCAATATCGGCTGGGTGACGGGTAAATTCCTGGAGACGATCAATTACGAGTACGAATCGACGATTGCCAAGGGAGCGATGTACACTCGATAACAGCGTGTTACGAGCTACTACAGGTTACTAAGAATTGAGGCAGTGTACAAGGGTTCTGGGGCTCGCTAATAAAACAATCCCCAGTCGTCTGGAGCGTCATTGTCTTTATCGAATCCATTTACCCACTCCACGAAGAGTAGCCTGAACTGTTCGATTTCGTCGCGTAATACGTTCAGATAAGCGGGCGTAGCCAATTTTTCGGCTTTACAATACGACGTTTGGGCTAAAAGCTCGCGGGCGTGCATTTTGATAATGACCGCATTTTCCATCCGTAGCGTATAGAGATCTCCTCCTTCTGCACCAACAATTTTCGGCGCCAGCATCATGGCATTAGCCAGCATCTGCTCGTGCATCATCAGCACGTCGTCTTCTTTATTGATGGTCTCGACAATGGCCTGCGTCAGTTCCATGAGCTCATTTGCTTTCCGCAGAATGGGCAGGTTCTTGATACGCCGGTTTTCAGCCTCCATCTCAGCACGCGCTTCTTCAGGATCATAGTCCTCATCGAAACCGTCCCAGTCCATAAAGCTGTCGTCGTCGTCTTCGTCGTCAAAGTTCATTGCAGAATGGGCAGAGGGGTTGACTATCTTCTGGTTGCCAAAGTAACACAAACGATTCTCAAAAACAAACCATTTTGGCCGAAAAATAGCCATTCTGCGGTATAATTGGTCCAAAGCGTATGCCGCTCTATCTCAATCGGACTCCGATTAATCGTTCTTCTATAAATCCATCAGGCTTCGCGAAGCGTTAATGATAACTGATAGGTTTCCATTATATACTATGCTTGAATTTAGCCAAAAGAACGTAACGAGTTTAGTCACATCTCTCTTAGTCTATTTATGCAACCTTCAGGCGATCGCTCAGATTGATGTTACGTATCCAGTCAACCGGATGGTCATCCAGCGCTCGAATGCCAACACAGCAACCGTGCAGATCGCGGGCAGCTACGCGCAACCGCTCGATGTGGTTGAAGCGCGCGTGGTAGCTCGCGCAACTGGACAGGGCGTTTCCACGGACTGGGCAATTCTTCAGGAAAAACCCATAAAGGGTCAGTTTAACGGTAACCTCAGCGTTCGGGGCGGCTGGTATCGGGTGGAGGTTCGTGGTCTACGTAATGGAAAGGTGGTAGTCACAGACTCCGTCGATCGGTTTGGCGTCGGTGAAGTGTTTGCGATTGTTGGTCATTCGAACGCGCAGGGTTCCGGCTGCACGGTTAACGGCGTCAATCTCTGCCCTTCGATGCCCGGTGCGACCGACGATCGGGTGACGGTCGTTGCCCTTGACCAGACCAGTCCCGACTTTCAGCAGTATCTGAACACAGCCGACACACGCTATTTGCCCGGTTTGGTATTCAGTCAGTTGCAGACGTTTAACGGGATGGCTCCCTTCGCTAAAATGGCGTGGTTCTGGGGACATATGGGCGACGTACTGGTGCAACGTATTAACGTACCGGTGCTGATCTACAATGCCGGTTTTGGCGGCACCAACATGGAACACAACTACAAAGCCGCTTACGACATTCCGTTCACGCACAGTTTTGTTCGGTATGAACAGCGAATGCCGTATGTCAACCTGCGTAATCTGATGAATCTGTACGTACCGTCGACCGGCATCCGGGCCATACTATTGAACCACGGCGAAAATGATCGGGAAAACCCAGCCGACCTGATCCTAAAACACCATTACGGGGTTATCGACAAAGCTCGTCAGGAGTTTAACAAACCTGATCTGGCGTGGATCATTGCGCTTTCTTCATTTACTGGGAAACCTTTCGAGAACGTTCGCTTGGCTCAGTTGCAAACCATCAACCGGCCAGGTTATCAGACCTTTCTCGGCCCCGACCTTGACAGCATCTCGTCTGTGGCCGACCGACCCGATGGGGCTCATTACTCACCGTTAGGGCAGGCTAAGGCGGGCGAACGCTGGGCCAATGCGATTACCGACGATATATTGAAGAAAATTACGCCCTACGAAGCGCAACAGCAGCCGCTGGTACGTATTGACTGCGCAACGAATCGCCAGCTCCAACTCCTGCCCCCTACCGGCTCTGACTATAGCTGGAATACGGGTAATACGTCTCAAAGCCTACTAGTCGGCACTGGAACGTATTCAACCCGGGTTCGTTCAGTTCGCCAGGAAACGCTATTTCCACCAGCCGTTACGATTGTGAACAAGGCGCATTCCCTCGTTTGGGATACTGACGCAAATTCTTCTCCAATTTCGTTACCCGAAACCTGTACGTTTTACGTGCAAAATGAGGTATATAATTGTTTACCAGCCATCCTGCCATCTAACTAAAACCGGTTAGCAGCGTTTAACAAAGTACTACAGCCGTTAAAAACAACACCAACCTGTAGTATTTTTAGAGAAAACCAGCTAACAAGTCGAACCAAATAGGGGTAACCTGTATATTTGTCCGCTTTACTACCTGGAGCGAAAACTTCTGGATTAGATACTCCTGAAGGGAATACGCTCGATTTTACCCACTGTATAGAATGACGTATTGTTTAGGAATTAAGGTCGCATCAGGTTTAGTGGCCATTGCCGACCGGCGATTGACCTCGGGCACTGAAGTTTCATCGAATCGCAAGATTTCGGTTCATGAAGTCGAAAACCACTCGTTATTTATCATGACTTCGGGGCTGCGTTCCGTGCGCGACAAGGCCATTACCTATTTTAAAGAAGTTCTTTCGGAGCGTGACCGATCCTTTAATAAACTGTATAAAGCGGTCAACGCTTTTGGGGAGCAAGTGAAGCGCGTAGCGCAGGAAGACAAAGCATCGATTATTGCCAGCGGATTAAATTTCAATTTAAATGCCATTGTGGGCGGTCAATTGGAAGACGATGAGGAGCACAAACTTTTCATGCTCTATCCAGAAGGTAACTGGGTAGAAGTTGACCAGGGCTCTCCCTTTAAGATTATTGGCAATTCCGGCTATGGCAAGCCCTTATTATTTAGAAACTTATCCTACGAAACCTCTCTACCCGACGCCCTGAAAATTGGCTTTCTGGCCTTCGATGCTACCCGGGTAAGCGCCAACGACGTCGATTATCCACTGGATGTCGTTATTTATCCAAAGGATAGTTTTCACATGACCGAATACCGGCTTGAGAAAGAAGATATGGACGAGGTTTCGCACCAATGGAGTGCCCTTCTCAGTAATTCGGTCCGAAAATTGCCATCATACTGGATGGACCCTATTTTCGAGAAAGTCCGCTCCGTTAAGTTATAAAATGGTGAGTGATGAATAAGTTGAGCATCCTGCCTGTATCATTCATCACTTATCATTCATCACCCATCATTCCCAATGCATCTCCACGTTCGGCACGAATCTGACTATACGTACGATATTCCTGTCGCACTTGGCCCGCAAACGCTTTACCTGTATCCACGAACGTATCCGTATCAACGACTACTGGACTATGAGCTGGTAATTGACCCGAAACCCGCTCGAATCGTTCGGAATATTGACGTTGAAAGCAATGTTCAGCAGGTGGTCTATTTTAACCACCCGACCGATCATTTGAGCGTTACGGTCGATATGCACGTTCAGTCGGAAGAATTTAATTCATTCGACTTTGTCCTGTTTCCGTTTGACACGCAGCGGGTCCCGTTTCACTACTCGAGAGCTGAACAGGACTTACTCCAGCCTTATTTAGAGCGTGTTGGCGTATCCGAACACGTTGAAGACTGGGCCCGTCAGATAGCGGCTAACTCCAATGGGCAAACCACCGCTTTTCTGATCAATCTAAACCTGGCGATTCGTCAATTCACGTACGAGATACGTGAGGTAGGCGCTCCCTTCCCGCCTGAACAGACGCTAACCATGCGTAAAGGGTCCTGCCGGGATTATACTACGCTGTTTATGGCCGCCTGCCGAAGTTTGGGGATCGCGGCCCGTTTCGTGAGTGGCTATCTGTTCGGTAATCCGCAGCAGGAACACCAGCTCCACGCCTGGGTTGAGGTATACCTGCCCGGTGCGGGCTGGCGAGGCTTCGATCCGACCGAAGGGTCACTGGTCGTCAATCGACACATTTTTCTGACATCAACTGCTAAACCTGAACTGGCAGCCCCCATAAGCGGTACGTTTATCGGACGGGCCACTTCCGTACTTCGATCGGAGTTGACCTTTGTATGATCTAAGCAGCATAGAGCGATGAGCAGGGGCATTACGAAGGTCTTGTTTTTATATGTCTCCTGTCCTTTGCCCCTTGCCCCCATCTCGCTATCTTTGTGGACCTTAAAGAATACTTACCTGACCCATTACAGTGGCATTAATTAAGTCTATTTCCGGGATTAGAGGAACGATTGGCGGGCGCAGCGGAGACGGACTGACGCCTTTGGACGTAGTGAAGTTTACAGCCGCGTTCGGGCAGTGGTTGCGGCAGCGCAATCCTGATCGAAAAACGGTGGTCATTGGCCGCGATGGACGAATATCGGGCGAGATGGTATCAAAACTAGTAGCTGCTACGTTGCAGGGCCTCGGTCTGGATGTTCTCGATCTACGCTTGTCGACAACCCCAACCGTTGAACTGGCTGTGCCGGGCGAGGGCGCATCAGGTGGTATTATCCTGACGGCCAGCCATAATCCTATTCAATGGAATGCGCTAAAACTCCTTAATGAAAATGGTGAATTCATTTCTGGGGACGATGGTGCAGAGGTGCTGGCCATTGCCGAAGCCGAATCATTTGATTTTGCTGAAGTTCGTAAACTAGGTCAATACCGTGCCGATACCAGTTGGCTACAAAAACACATCGACCAGATTCTGGCCTTGCCTTTGGTTGATCGCGATGCCATTGCTGCCCGAAATTTTCGTTTAGTTGTCGATGCCGTTAACTCAACCGGTGGGCTGGCCGTGCCGATGCTGCTGGAAGCCTTGGGCGTTGAACAGATTACCAAACTTCACTGTGAGCCAACAGGCCACTTTGCGCATAATCCCGAGCCACTACCGGAAAATCTGCGTGATATCATCAAGGAGATGACTAAAGGCAATGCCGATCTGGGTATTGTTGTCGATCCCGATGTGGACCGGCTGGCGCTGATTTGCGAAGACGGCACTCCGTTTGGCGAAGAATATACGCTGGTTTCCGTCGCTGATTATGTACTAAAAAATAGAGCGGCAGCCGGCGAACCAGCCGGTAATACGGTGTCGAACATGTCGAGTACCGTAGCCCTGCGCGACGTAACCCGAAAATACGGCGGTCAACATTTTGCTTCAGCCGTCGGGGAAGTGAACGTAGTGGAAATGATGAAAGAACAGAACGCCGTTATCGGTGGAGAGGGCAACGGAGGCATCATCTATCCTGATCTGCACCACGGACGTGACGCGCTGGTCGGCATTGCCCTGTTTCTGAGCCATTTGGCCAAATTCGGCAAATCGGCTTCCATGCTACGTCGGACCTACCCGAACTACTACATTTCCAAAAATAAGATTGAGCTAACACCCGATATCAACGTCGATGCTGTACTGGACCGGATTCAGGCTAAGTATGCGCGCAATCCGATCAATACGATTGATGGCGTTAAGATTGAATTTGATAAGGAGTGGGTTCATCTGCGCAAGTCAAATACCGAGCCGATCATTCGCATCTATTCCGAATCCGATACGTTGGCAACCGCAGATCATCTCGCCGGAAAAATCATTAACGACATTCGGGAAGTAATCGCCGAAAAGCGGTACCCCAATAGTTTATCGTAATCATTCTCGTTTCATTATCAGGCCGCTACAACATAGTGGCCTTTTTTTGTGTCCTGAAATTCAGCACTATGTGCCTATCAATGACCCCTATCCTGTGGAATAAAATCCTCAGAGACTTCCTTTAAATTAGCGGCCTTGACACATCATTTCATAACAAATAATTAGAAATCAGGGTTGTAAGGATAACACGTTTCAGTCTGGCATACTTTTTAATTAAGGATAGCCAGACACAGTTAAAATTTAAAAACGAAACAAAACGATGAGCTTTTTAAGAGGAGTATTAGCAGGATTGGCGATTGGTTATTTGACAGCACCCCGTAGCGGTAAAGAAACCCGTGAGAAACTGACGAAAACAGTCGATGACTTACAGAGCCAGTGGGAAGAAGGCGTTGACCAGGTGAAAGCGCAGGTCGATAAGCTGGTTGGTAACGCTCAGGCCAAAGCCGATCAGTTTGCTAACAAAGCTGAGAATAAAGTCGATCAGCTTAAAGACAAGGCTGAGAACAAATACGAACAGTTCAAAGACAAGGCTGAAAACAAAGCTGATCAGTTTAAGAACGAAGCTGGTTACAAACAAGATCAGGCGAAAACAGCATATAACAACAAAGTAGATGACATGGCCGATGCTACTAAATCTGGCATCAATAGTGCTGAGAATGCGTTAAAGCTAAACTAGCTTTTGGTAGTTTTCTCAAAACAGAAAGCCGCTCCAAGACTTGGAGCGGCTTTCTGTTTTGAGAAAACGAATGTCTATTCCCACTCAATTGTAGCGGGCGGTTTCGACGATATATCGTACACAACCCGGTTGACGCCCTTAACGCGGTTAATGATTTCGTTCGATATGTTGGCTAGAAACTCGTAAGGTAAATGCGCCCAGTCAGCGGTCATCCCATCGACACTCGTTACAGCACGTAACGCCACAACCCGTTCGTACGTGCGTTCATCGCCCATCACGCCGACGGACTGTACGGGGAGCAGCATAGCGCCCGCCTGCCAGACTTTATCATATAACCCTTCGCGTTTCAGTCCGTCAATAAAGAGCGCATCGACCTGTTGCAGAATCTCGACTTTTTCAGGCGTAACATCACCCAGAATCCGAATAGCTAATCCCGGACCGGGGAACGGATGGCGGCCTAAAATTGCTTCGGGTAAGCCAAGCGTACGACCTACAGCCCGAACTTCATCCTTGAACAACGTATTGAGCGGTTCCACAATCTTCAGCTTCATGAAGTCGGGAAGTCCACCTACGTTATGGTGTGATTTGATCGTAGCCGACGGTCCTTTTACGGATACCGATTCGATTACGTCCGGATAAATTGTCCCCTGCCCTAACCACGATACACCGTCGATTAAATGCGCTTCGTGATCAAATACGTCGATAAAGGTTTTACCGATCGCTTTCCGTTTGGCTTCCGGATCAGTCAGACCAGCGAGTGCCGTATAGAACTGCTCTTTTGCATCAACACCTTTTACGTTCAGACCCAGCGTTTTGTAAGATTCCAGTACGCCCGAAAACTCATCTTTCCGCAAAACGCCGTTATCGACAAAAATGCAGTACAGATTTTTGCCAATCGCCTGGTGTATCAGCATGGCAGCTACCGACGAATCGACCCCACCCGATAAGCCCAGCACGACTTTATCCTCACCAATTTTTTTCTTCAGTTGATCAACGGTCGTTTCAACAAATGATTCAGCCGTCCAATCCTGAGCACAGCCGCAGATGTCGACCACAAAGTTGTGCAGCAGGGTTTTGCCCTGGAGCGAGTGTGTTACTTCGGGGTGAAACTGAATGCCGTAGGTGGGCTCGCCGTCTACCTGAAAAGCTGCTACCCGAACTGTGTCGGTTGAAGCGATGATCTTGAAATTCTCGGGAACGCCTGTAATCGTATCCGCGTGCGACATCCATACCTGCGAATGCTGGTCAATGCCTTTCATCAGCGGGCTTTCGGCATTGACCGTACCAAGTTTGGCCCGGCCGTATTCACGGATAGCTGATGCTTTCACCTCGCCCCCACTGGTATGCGCCAGTAATTGCGCACCGTAGCAGACGCCCAGGATAGGCAATTTATGCCGGAAAGCCGCTAAATGGATTTCGGGCGCATCCACGTCACGAACGGACGATGGACTGCCCGAGAGAATGATGCCTTTTACATCGGACGTAATGACAGGCAGGTGATTATAGGGATGGATTTCGCAGTAAACATTTAGTTCGCGCACCCGGCGGGCAATGAGTTGGGTGTATTGCGAACCAAAATCCAGAATCAGAATTTGTTCGGTGGCCATGAATGGGTCTCTAAAATGCAAAGTTAGGGCATTTTAGCCGCGCGGCAAATCATAATAACAGAATGAGTGCATGATCGAATACCTGAATCGTTGCCGCAAGATTTATTCAATTATTCGATCATGCACTCATTCTGTCATTGATACAACAGATACTTCTTCCGCATCACTTTATACGCATCCAGCGCTGGTTGCCAGCTTTCCCGAATTTTTGTTTCTGGAACGCCAGCCAGCAGTTGAAGTCGAAGCTGATCGGTGCCCGCGAGTCGGTCAATGCCGTTGTTGGCTAAAAAGAACTTGCTTTTATCAGACGCTTGTTTGAAAAAGTCGAAAAAGTAATTGAGCATTAGCCCTTGTTTCGAAATTGTTGCTTTAGTCAGATCCAGACCGTAGCAGAGTTGTCCTTCCAATGGTGGATTCACCGCGCCGGGCCGATCGACGGGCGTGAACGTATACGGACCATATTTCGTGTAAGGCGACCCAATTACCTGAAACTGCTTGTCTGTCCCCCGGCCAACGCTGACTACTGTTCCCTCAAAAAAACAGAGTGACGGATACAGCAGAACAGCCTGTTGATTGGGTAGATTTGGCGACGGCGGCACGGGCAATACGTAGGGTGTTTGGTGCGTGTAGTTTTTCAGCGGGATCACCGTCAGTGAGCAGTTCTTGCTTCCAGATAGCCAGCCTTCGCCGTTGATCATCCGCGCCAGTTCACCGATCGTCAGCCCATACACGACCGGAATAGGGTTCAGTCCAACGAACGATTTGAACTTAGGGTCTAATACGGGTCCATCGACGTAGTGGCCGTTAGGATTTGGACGATCGAGCACGATCATAGGTTTGTTGGCTTCGGCGCAGGCTTCCATAACGTAGTGCATGGTGCTGGTATACGTATAAAAACGAACACCAACATCTTGAATATCAAACACTACTACGTCCAGTGAATCCATCTGTTTAGGCGTTGGTTTGTAGTTTTTCCCGTATAGCGACGTAATCATGATGCCCGTTCGTGGATCACGACCGCTGCTGATGTGCTCCCCATCGGTAGCTTGTCCACGAAAACCGTGTTCGGGGGCAAAAATGGTTTTGATGGTAATGCCCCGCGCGATCAGGCTATCAACCAAATGCGCACGACCAACCCGGGATGTATGGTTGACGACCATACCTACTCGTTTTCCCTGTAGTGCAGGCAGGTATTGGGCCATCTGATCAGCACCAGTCTGAATAGTTTGCGCATAAACCGTATTGATGAAGAGACTAAAAGCGATAACGAAGAGTTTCAAGCGGATGATCATAGTAGAAAAACGGATAGCCTACTGCAAAACTCACACTTTTACGAGCCAGAACAAAACGAACAGGTACCACGGACTTCAGTCCGTACAACCGCAGGCTAAATAATGTATCGCTACAACTTAACTTGCGGTTGTACGGACTGAAGTCCGTGGTACCTGACTTATTGCAGAGATTACAGCGTAATTTTCTGCACCGGCGTGTAAAGCATTTCCGCAACCCCGACGGTTTTAACGCCGACCCGACCGTAACAATAACCTTTTGAGGTCACCGAGGCAGGAACGGCCAGCGAAAACGCCATTTCCTTCGTCAGATCAGTCAAGTCTGATCCTGTTTTATCAACTTTCGCTACGTTGTTATTGATGTCAACGTATTGGGTCGTGCTTACATAGAACGTCACCCGCTCAATGGCCCGGCCCGTGGTTGCCTGACTGACCAGACAGCTCGCCGTCAGGTTGGTACCGCTTTTCTGCATTTTCTCGTTCTTGATAACGAAATACGGCTGCACCGGTACATCGATCGTAGCCGCGCCCTGTACCGACACGTTAATTGTGTCGGTGTTATCGACCCAGGGACCATTTCCCCGTAGTCGAACCAGCTTGTAGTTTCCGTTAAAGAGCGATGCCGAGAAAGAACCGTCCTGCGCAATCTGTACGGGAATTTTGGTAAAGAGCTGATAACCGGGCTGCCAAAGTTCCAGTTGAACACCGTTGGTGCGAACGCCCACTGGCTGGTTTTCGTAAATAACCCGCCCTTTCAGCATTGAAGTAGGCTCCGCAAAATTATCTTTTTCGCAACTGGTCAGCATAACGGTTGCGGCCAGTAAGCTAAATACTATCGTTTTCATGATCGGAGATTAATGGAAGGGGTTACGAACAATTTTGGGATTGTTGTTAATAACCGCCTGGTCGATGGATGAATAATAGTTACCCAACTGAAACAAGCGGGGCGCCCGGAAGCGGGGAGCTACCAGCTTCACAAAGATGTACTTGCCATCCTGGGCACTACCAGGACGTATCACGCGGTACGGATACAGCGCGTACATCATGGCGTCGGGATTGCTGGAACTGCCATTCCAGACCTCGTGCGCAATACGCCAGCGTTTCAGGTCCCATACGCGGTGATCTTCGAATGCCAGCTCAACCCGACGTTCGTTCTGGAGCCTGGCCAGCGTCAGCGTAGTCAGGCTGTTGGCGGGAAAACCCGCCCGCTCACGAACCCGGTTCACGTAGGTGAGTGCATCGGCGCTCTGGCCCAGTTCGAAAGCGGCTTCGGCAGCATTGAGTAACACCTCACCCAACCGGAACCGAACCCACCACATATCGCTCCGAATCCCCCGCGTACTCGACAGTGGGGCTGGATCGATGTATTTCCGCAGATAGAAGCCGGTATTCGATACCTCCGTTTGCGAACGCTGTGGTCCGGAGCTTCCCGTTAGCAATTTTCCGTCCGTATGAAGTGATCCTAACGTATTGCCTTCAATAAATTGGTAACCGGCACTGGTCGCATTCCAGACCGCTACGCCCGCCTGAATCTGTACTTCCTGCCCCTTAAAACTGGTTCCGGGATAGATGACGGTGCCGTACAGACGAGCGTCTTTGTTAGCAAAGGGACCGCTGAGGTTATCATAATAGACGTAATCTTTATCGTCGGCGGTGCGGGTTTTCAATTCACCCGACGTACCGTCCAGATATTCGTAATCTTCGACCAGGTTCAGTGCAGGAGCAATGTTGGACGACGACAGGTTATCTTCCCGAATATTCCGGGCAATGTTGTCATAACTAAAGGAATGCCGCTTGTCTTTGGCTGTTAGGAAGTCTTTTGCCAGAATCACTTCCGAATTATTGAGCTTCTTGGTTACGGCTTCAAAGAAATTCTCACCCAGATTTGGGTTGGCCCGATACAATGAATACGGCCCGGCAATGACTTCTTTGGCAGCTTCCAGCGCTTTGGTATAATATTCCGTTGCCCGTGCGGCTGGAATCCCGACCTCACCACCCGTCGTCTGAATCGGTGCACCCAGCCGGTTGTTGTATTTGGCAATTGAAGCGGCATACAGCATGGCCCGGCTTTTCAACGCCATCGCGGTAAACTTATTCGCGCGGGTGTTGCTACCCGAATTACCGATGTCGTTTTTGATGGCATCCAACTCCGTGGCAATGAAGTCGTATACTTCCGACTCCTTATTCCGCGGAAACTGAAGCGACGACGGATCACCACTGAAATCATAGATCAGTTGTTTCGTAATGATCGGTACGCCCCCCATCCGCTTCACCAGCTCGAAATACATGTAGGCCCGAAGAAACCGGAATTCAGCGGTAAATTGAGCTTTCTGAGCGGCATTGAGCCCCGTGCTGACCTTCTCGATGTTTTCGATGGCGAGATTAATGTCACGAATCAGGCCGTAATCCCACAAGCGCCACCGGTCGAAGCCATACGAAATCAGGTTGTTGTTGCCATCATTATTGCCTGACCACATGGCTTCATCGTAGGCTGTAAAATCAGCCCATCCAATATCGATCTGCGTGTGAGCCGGTAGCCGATCGTAGTAGTTGGCCAGCAGGCTCGTAATCAGCTTACTGTCGTTCCAAACTTGGCTTTCGAGGATTATATTGGGCGGCTGACGTTCCAGAAAATCTTTTTGACAGGCCGACAGCATCCAGAGCATAAGGCTCGCTGTCAGCAATTTATATGTACGAATCATGTTGCTTGTCGGTTAAAAAGTGACGGAGAAACCTGCGTTATACAAGCGTTGAGGAGGATATACCAACGCGCCGTTCGAGGAGATTTCGGGGTCTACACCAATGGATTTCAGGTTGTCGAGCGAACCCAGGTTCGTACCGTTCATATAGACGCGCATGGCCGATACACCAAATTTGCTCAGGAAGGGCTTTGGTAGATTATAGCCCAGTTCCAGGTTGCGAAGCCGCAGGTAACGAACGTTCGTTACCCAGAAATCACTCCGCTTGTTGTAATTGGCATGGCTGGGACTATCCTTCCGAACGGCCGGATAGGTTCCCGGAATCCAGGGACTGTCGGCATTGAACGGATCGGCGTGGTGCCAGCGATCTTCAAAAATGTAGTTCGGTGACGTACCGTTGTTCTGGAATGGAATGCGCTGCTCAACCTCCCGGCGGTAGGTTTGTAAGCCCGCTCCTACTACGTCAATTTGCAGCGTAAACCCTTTGTAGCCCAGCGTACCGTTGAAGGCGTAGTTAAAATACGGCGTAGAGCCCTCTGCGTACCCAATCGGTCGTTCGTCGAGGCCACTGATAATACCGTCACCATTTACGTCTTTGTAGACGAAATCGCCGGGAAGCTGAGTACGGTTACCCTGTCCGTCATTATCGACATTATAGGCATCAATTTCCTGCTGCGACTGGAATCGTCCAACCACCTGATACCCCCAGTTGATATTCGACCAGCGGTTCACACCCGAGTTCCGGTATTCGTCCCAGGAATTACCAAAGCGGGGCTTATAAATCTCCAGGCTTTTCTGTCGGGCTAGGGTAGCATTAGCCCCAATCGTATAATTCAACTGACCCGCTTTCCCCGAATACGAAAGAGCTCCTTCCAGACCACGAATCGCGTCGGAGTTTAGGTTGGCGTTGGGTAACGTATAGCCCACTTCGCTGGGAAGCAATACGTCGTACTGCGCAGCTGGCAGACCCGTCCGTTTCCGCTCAAATGCATCGAACTGTCCCGAGATTTTGCCACCGAACAAGCCGAAGTCAATCCCGACGTTGGTCGATACGTTATTCACCCACGAAAGGGTAGTGATAGGCAGGCCGCGTGGCTGTACACCGATGACGTAGTTTCCGTTGAAGATGGCGCTACCCTGCAGGAAGTTGTATCCGGGCAGGTAGCTGAATGGCGCAACGATAAAGGCATCATTGATCAGATCGCTACCTGTTCGGCCATAGCTGGCCCGTAGTTTCAGTTCCGAGACTACCTTACCCGCACTTCCCTTAAAGAAAGGCTCTTCGCTGATACGCCAGCCCAGCGACGCTCCCGGAAAAAAGCCATAACGTCGGCCTGGTGCGAACAGGAACGACCCATCGTAGCGACCCAGTGCTTCGACCAGATAGCGTTGTTTGTAGTTGTAATTAACCCGGCCAATGTAGCCCGCCCGCGCCGTTACGTTCCATTCATCGATCAGTAGATCCTGGTTGGCGAACGACATGATCGGAATGTAGTTATTAGGCGGAACGGTATGAACGACCAGGTACTTATTATCGGTATCGTAGCGTTCGTAGGCACCAACGGCCGATATGCCGTGATCACCAAACTGCTTGTTGTAGTTCAACTGTACCTGCATGAAGCGATCCGCTACGTTCCGTTTGCGCCGTTCGCGCCAGGGGTTCTGATTACCACCGCCCGGCACTACGTTGTAGGTATCGGTTTTCGCGTCGTAGGTGTAAGCATCGTACGTATACTCGAATCCATCGAAATCGAAGTTGGTGAAGTTATACGAGTACGTACCTTTCACGCTCAGGCCAAAATCAAAATCATACTGCGCCGTGAAGTTGGCTTTAACGGCCCGCCAGAGCTCACTGATCGTACC
Organism: Spirosoma validum; assembly: GCF_014699035.1. GTDB lineage: Bacteria > Bacteroidota > Bacteroidia > Cytophagales > Spirosomataceae > Spirosoma > Spirosoma validum. The sequence continues at coordinate 234,992 of NZ_JACXAA010000008.1, read as the reverse complement.
TGTTATTTCCTTTTTATACGTAGCGGGATTGACATTTACGTTGTGCGTCTGGTTGATATAGTTCGGATTGTCGTTCGCATAAGGCCGCTCTATAGGCCACATGGAGAAGATACTCAGAAACGGATTGAAGTAATCATCAAGGCCCGGTACGCCCGTCTGAAAACGGTCTTCAATACGTCCGCTGATCTGGGTACCAATCCGAAGTTTTTTGCTCAGTCCGGCTTCTACGTTCGCCTGAAAATTACTTCGTTTGAAATTATAATCCTTGATCAGCGCATCCTGATTCAGATGACTCGCCGATACGTAATACGTTACGTTATCTGACCCGCCCGACACGCTGCCGTTCACATACGCCTGTGGTACGTTGGGGCGCATAACCATATCGTAATAGTCGAAGCTCTGATACCCTTTCTCGGTGTTGGCCTGCCATTTCGCCAGTTCGTCGGGCGTGATGGTTGTCTGGATACCCCGGTTCTGATCCGATTCAGCCAACGCCCGGACGTGCTGATACGCGTTGGCCGGACGAGGATAGCGCGTAAAATTCTGTAAGCCATAGTACCCCGACAAATTGATGGCAGGTTTCTGACCAGCTTTCCCCCGTTTGGTCGTCACGAGCACAACCCCGTTCGCGGCCCGAAGTCCGTAAATCGCGGCCGAACCGTCTTTCAGAATCGAGATATTCTCAATGTCGTTAATACCCAGGTTGTTGAACTGTCCCAGATCGGCTACGATGCCATCAATGACGTACAGGGGCGTTCCCATATTCCGAATCTGAATGTTCGTTCCACCACCGGGTCGGGCATCGGTTTGGCGGGCTGTAATTCCGGCTACCCGTCCCACGAGCGCGCTGGAGGTTGTAACGGCAGGGGTACGAAGAATATCATCGGATTTTACCGACGCAACCGATCCCGTTACAGTTCCGCGCGACTGGGTTCCATAACCCACCACCACCACTTCGTCCAGCGACTGATCTTCGGCAATTAACTTGACAGTCAGCTTCGTCGTGTTGGTAACCGTTATTTCCTGGCTTTTATACCCGACAAACGAAAAAACCAATACGGTTCCCTCATTGGGTACGGTAATCGTAAAGCGTCCCTGCGCATCGGTAACGACCCCACGCGATGACCCTTTGATCACGACGTTAACGCCGGGCAACGTTTCTCCTTTCTCGTCAGATACAGTGCCCTGCACAGAGACGTCGGCTACGTTTAATGTAGCGATTGCCACTCGGGCAATCGTGTTTCCGGCAGGTGGCGACAGGGCCATAGCACCGGCAAGTTTTGCACTGAGCGTGAGGGGAATTACCAGATTTCTGATAATCGTACACGCCAGCCCATCAGGTACTGATTTTTCCATAACTTTGGATGTTTTTGTTTGAATAAAAAAAGACAAAAGCGTTCCTGACACCCCAAAAGGGTGCAATGCAGATCGGGAATTTTCGGGTCAACGATGCTGGTACCATCGTTGACCTTTTTCGTACGTACTAAGGTTATTTTTTTACATAGGCAGCCCTAAAATATCATAACTAGTAGCAATAAACAGTCACTTATTGATACCAATTTTATCCTATTAATCAAATATAAAATGCATTAACATTAAAAACTAATTAATGTTAAAATAGTGTCATTATTCGTAAAAAGTAAGCTATGGAATAGGGCTTGAAGAAGGATAATTGGTCTTTTACCAAGTAAACTGACTTTATTTGAATATTATTCATTTCTACTACCAGTGTATATTTATCAACTTATTCAGTATCAATTTTCTATAATTCCTTGCAAGTGAATGACTAGGACCGATAGTATATATCTCAACAAAAGCGTTACTAGAGCATAAATCGTCCTGCATACGAAAACCACTGATCAACCGGCTATCTTTGCTACGTCACTGAATTAATTTGTTCAAACTACTAGCTTGCGACCCTAGTTAGTTACCTAACTTGCGTTACTGCCTTCTGCAAAAGGCTAACTGAATACGATCTTGAACGTTCCTGTTTTTCTGGCCCGCAAAGTACGCCATGCGCCTAATGGTAGTTTCTCGGCCACTGTTACCCGTATTGGCGTTATCAGCATCGCCCTTGGGCTCGCTATTCTGATTGTTGCCTTTGCGGTGCTGTTTGGCTTTAAGAACACCATTCAGCAGAAGATATTCTTGTTCGGAGCGCACTTACAGGTCAGTAAGTTCAGTAACAATGCTTCCTACGAAGAAACGACGCTGCCGCTCAACACCGCTCTCTATCGCGATAGCACTCGAATTCCGGGCGTGCAACACATCCAGGCTGTCGCGCTGAAGGCCGGTATTCTGAAAACCGATGAGGAACTGACGGGGGTTATTCTAAAAGGCGTTGGCCGGGATTATAACTGGAATTTACTACGCGAATCGCTCGTAGCTGGAACGGTGCCCACCGTAGGAGCCGATACGGGGAATGGGTCAACCCAACTGCTGCTGAGTCAGTACATGGCGAATCAATTGAAGGTAAAAGTGGGCGAAAGCATCCCACTTTATTTTCTGGGCAATCCACCCCGTGCCCGAAAAATGACCGTAGTGGGTATTTACGATACGGGACTTGAAGAAGTGGATAAGACCATTGCCCTGGGTGATATTCGCCTGATACAGCGGCTGAACCGTTGGGGTATCGATTCGGTTGGTACCTACGAAATTTTCGTAAAAGATTTCAATAAGGTTGAAACAACGGCAGACAAGGTGTTCGATGTCATGTCGCCCGATATGCGGCTGACCCGCGTAACCGATCAATACCGACCCCTGTTCGACTGGATGGTGCTGCTTGATCGGAACATGGTGATTCTGCTCAGCCTGATTGGTTTTGTGGCCTCGTTTAATATGGTTTCCGTGCTACTGGTGCTGATCATCGAACGGACGCCTATGATCGGTTTACTGAAAGCCATCGGCAGTCCGAATCCGCTTATTCAACGTCTGTTCGTCGTAGTTGGGTTGAACATGGTTGGCTGGGGCTTGCTCATTGGCAACGTAGTGGGCTTAGGGGTGTGCTTCATTCAAGATAAGTTCAAGCTGATTCCACTCGACCCTAAAAACTACTTCATGAACTACGTGCCCATTACCTGGGATTGGCCAACGATTCTCATTCTGAACGCAGCGACGGTGCTCATCATCGCGTTGGTTCTTTGGATTCCTACAATCATCATTAGCCGGATTCAACCTGTGAAAGCACTGGCATTTAAGAAATAAGACTGCTTCGAGGTCTTATTTCTTTTTCAAAACCTATTCTTCAGCGCTCCAGTTCTTATTCATTTTTGTCATCTTGGAACCCGTTTTTATGAGATTGGGGACTATTCCTTTCACTTTTGAGACAATGCAATTTAAATCTGCATAAACCCTCACTTGATACTTTATCTTAGGAACCTGGCTCAATAAGCCAGGTTTTTTTATTTCATTACCCTGTTGCTTTTTACGCTTAAACACTACCTGTATCTCCCGACCCGTGATGAATGCGTTCAGCCACAACTTCTTTTAAACGTCAATTCTATCGGCAATAAAATAAGCCGAATAAACGACTTCACGCTTTGATGAGTATACGCTACTGGATTCACATTTTCTATTCACCAAAATGAACAAGATTTTTTATACCCTCGCTATTCTGCTGAGTAACTACCTGCTGGTAAAGGGTCAACAATCTTTCAGACCCGATCAACCCTTTTGCGGCATAAAGGACCTGACGTCCGCACAGGCCAACGCGCTTAAGCAACAGGCGATTCTGGCTCTAAAAAGAAAGATGGCCACCCAGACCGCTTTTACAACGATTACGTATGTGCCGATTCGTCCCCATATCATTCGCCGGAGTAACGGCACAGACGGCTACACATTGACCAGCATCAATCAGGTACTGGCCGCTACGAATCGATATTATCTGCTGAACAACATAGGTATTCAGTTTTATTTTGCTGGTACTACCCCCGATTATGTAGATGATGACGGATTGTATAACAGCTTCCCATTTGGAGAAGGACCTTTAGTGGATAGCCACGACAGTCACCAGGCCATGAACCAGTATTACGTTAATAATATACAGGGGGGATATGGCGGCTACGCCTATTATCCGGCAAACAACCTGCAGTCGACCCGATCGTTTATTCAAACCTATGCGCAGAGTGCCAGCGATACCATTGTTGGCAATTACACGATCCCCCACGAGTTGGGGCACAACTTTGGCCTGTTCCATACACTCGGACCCTCTAATGGGACTGTCATAACCGATGAATTAGTCACGCGAGGGCCGGGGGCCAATTGCGAGATCGCCGGTGACCTGATCTGTGACACTCCGGCCGACCCGTATGGTATGGCCGGAATAAGCGTCAGCTACGTTAATGGTTGTCCCCGGTATAATCCGACCAGTACAGCCCGCGATGCCAATGGGGATCTTTTTGATCCAATGACCACCAATGCGATGTCGTATTACGTTTCCATGACGTGTACCCATGATTTCACGCAGGGACAAGCCGAGCGCATGCAGGCAGCCCTGGCGCTTCGGCAAAGTCATACCGCCTACACGCTCGATTTTCCAGCGACTAACGTAGTGCCTGCCAGTAATTTGACGGCGACCAGCACCGGCGTCGCGGTTGTGATCACCTGGCAGGATAACGCCGACAATGAAATGGGCTATTTTATCGAACGGTCTACCTCACCCACCACCGATTTTGTTCCCATCGGGGGAACGGCTACCAATGAAACAAGATTTGTCGATACGAAGGTTACTGCCCAAACCCAGTATTACTATCGAATTCGTCCGTCTAATAGCACAACGGGAAGCATTAGTTCCATTACCTCGGTCCTGACGTTGCCCGTTCCTCCGGTAACTGGGCTCATCACAACCGACATTACGCAAACCAGCGCCCAACTGGTTTGGAATAGCTTGGGTGAAGGCGCACAGTATCAGTTGCAATGGCGTCCGGTGGGCGTAGCGAACTGGACGTCGGACAATACTCCTACTGAGCCGTTTTACTTGCTTAATCAGCTCAGTATGGATACAGAATATGAGTGGCAGGTTCGGGCAGCCGGGAATGATACGTATTCAGGTCCTGTTCGTTTTAGGACGGGTATTCAATGTCAACTTCAGGTACCCTACAATCAGTCTGTATCACCCATGGTTACCTCGGCTGTTCTCAGTTGGGAACAAGTCGGATTGAATACAAGCTATGACCTCCGCTATCGGACGACCGGAACAAATGACTGGATCAACGTTAATCACTTGACCAGTACGTCGGTCAATATCACGGCCTTAACCGGTAGTTCGACCTATGAATGGCAGGTTAGAACGGTGTGCGATAACGGCGGAGCCACTTCTGATTTTTCATCTTTATATACATTTACTACTTTCTCATGCGCTCCACCTTCTAGTTTCCAGGTAACGAATGTCACAACCAGTTCGGCCCAATTGTCCTGGAGTTATTGGGCTGCCAACACCGAGACGAGCTACCAGGTTCGTTACCGAATTTGGGGCACTACCAACTGGACGGTAGTAAATAACCTGCCGGCTGCAACTATTGGAAGCCCCCTTACGCTAACGGGATTAACCAGTAACACGATCTACGAATGGCAAGTCCGTACGTTATGTTCTGCCACCGAGACATCCGACTTCTCCAGTTCATTGAATACCTTCCAGACGTTACCAATCGAACCCGATTTAACACCAATTATGTATGTACGGCCCTCCCCAAGTTATGGTAACTCATCCATTTCGGTTGTGCTGGACCTGGTAGAACTTAATTCGCGGCCAACCAGCGGCCTTGTTACGGTCAAAATCACTAAAGACTCCCGTGTGGGACTTAACTTCGATACTGGCCTGACAAGCTTAGGAGGACGATCTGTGCAGAATGGAGTCTGGAGTTTTGTTTCCTCAGATGCCAGTTACTACGTACTAACCACCACCCAGCGAATTGAGCCTGGAGACAAACTAAGTCTTGGTTTAAGTGGATCACTCAGCCCAGGGGCTACAACCGGCGCATTAACCATAAGCGCCACAGTACTTGGCAGTAATAGTGTCGACAGCAAGCCGACCAACAACATCGACGCCGACAAGGTTGATTATTTTCAGCAGTGATCCGTTGGCACTGATTTTCAATGAAACTGTTTGAGATAGAAAATGCCCTGCTGGAAGCGATCTGTTAATAGACAAAAGAGGAGTGATTATTTTCGGTACGGAAACTTCAGGATATACCCTTTTTTCTTATTGCCTTCGCTGGCGATGAACAGATCGCCGTTGGGGGCAAAGCAAATACCTTCAGGCTGGGTGAATAGGTTCGGATCGAGCGGTTCGGAATAGATGATTTTAGCTTTTCGGCTGGTGATAAGCAACCGTTTACCAGCGGACGTCAGTATGTACCATTCGCCCGTTAGGGGATGTACGGCAATGCCAGAGGGTTTATAGGTTTTCGGATCGACACCAGCGGCTTTGAGTTGCTCGTCGTTTAAGCTCATGTCTTTGAAAACGACTTTATAGCGTAAATCAAAGGAATAAACGGCTTTATCGCTGGCTTCGTTTCCATTTTTAACGGCAATCAGCAGTCGTTTTGTTTTCGGGTCATAGCCTAGTCCTTCCACTTCAGTATGCTTGGGCAAATCGGTTTTAGTCCGACCAATCTGCGTCGATTCTGGCTTGAACCGAAACAGATTGCCGTTACTTTCGAGCGCAAAAATCTCCCCATTGACGTACTCGATCCCTTCAAAATCACCGTAACCTCCGAACCCAAAATTCTCAGTGACTTCTTTTTTCTTCGTATCGAATACATACGCCACGGCTTCTTCGTCCTGCACACAGAGAAGTTTATCATCTTTGTAGTAACTCAGGCCCGATATTTCCTTCAATTCCTTCGGTAACTTGTAGGTCTCCGTAGGAGCGCTAAGCTGATAAGGCAGTTTGAAATTCGACTCCAGTGTTCCGGATTCAGGCTGCCTGTCCGTTTTTGTCGACGTACCGCACCCCCACAGAAGGAGCATACTGGCCACCAGAAAATACTTCATAAGCGAATGGGTTTGTGGCAAAAGTAGGCTTTGACCTGGGTAATTCTGTAACTTAACTCGCAAGTATTTTACCAACGTATCAATCAGCATAAATCCGAAACCATGAACATACACGAAAACACCAGCCGACGAACATTCGTTACGACCCTGACCAAAGCCGTAGGTACGTCGATGGTGATGATCACGCCTGGCCTGACCCATGCGGAATCGCTTTTGTCAGGCCAGCAACCCATGACCGTCGGTCAGGTGATGGATCTGATCCTGAAAACCATACCGGGCGCGCCGTTCGCCAAAACTGTCGATACGTTAAAATCAGGCACTTCGTCGCAGAAAGTGACCGGGATTGTTTCGACCATGTTCGCCACGACAGAGGTCATTGAAAAAGCCGCGGCTGCCGGAGCGAACTTCATTATCGTTCACGAACCAACGTTCTACAATCACGCCGACGAAACCGATTGGCTGAAAGACGATGCAGTCTTTCGTCACAAACACGAGCTGTTAACCAAACACGGTATTGCGGTCTGGCGCTTTCATGATTACTGGCATTCGCACCGCCCCGACGGCATCTACGCAGGCGTTTTAAAAGCGCTGGATTGGACAAAGCAGGCTGATGAGAAAACTCCTTCGATTATTACCTTACCGGCGACTCCACTGAGTCAGATCATTACCCATGCTAAAGACAAATTGGGCATTAAACAAGTACGGGTGGTTGGCGATATGACGCAATCGTGCCAGCGCGTATTATTGCTGGTCGGTGCATCGGGTGGACGGAATCAGATTGCGGCCATCGAACGTACCAAACCCGATGTCGTTTTGTGTGGCGAATCCAGCGAGTGGGAAACGCCGGAATACGTTCGGGACGCCCGTCGACAAGGGCAAAAACTCTCGCTGGTCATTCTGGGACACATCATGAGTGAAGCGGCTGGGATGGAATGGCTGGTTTCCTGGCTGCAACCTAAAATTCCCGGCATCAAGGTTTCCTACATTCCGTCAGGCAATCCTTTTACATATGTATGAGAAGGTTCGGCCCAGAGCTACGTATAAACGATGCAGCGTGAGGTCAGAGGCTTACAGCTGACCCGTGAAGTTTCTTAAAACCAAACGAAACAAAAGGTTTTGAGAAACCTCACGGGTTGGTTATTCGTAACCGACACCACAACTTGCTCTTGCTATTACCGAACCAGCATGACAGTTCCTTTAGAACGATTGCTCATTCCATCAATGTAATCGACCAGCAGCGTATAGGCATACGTACCACTTCCCGCCAGAATACCCTGATACATACCATTCCAGCCCGATGCGGGGTCGGACGGCGCAAAATTTTCTTTCCGGAAAATAATTTCGCCCCACCGGTCGTAGATAGTCAACTCGGCAATTCGTTGCGTGCAGGCGCTCCCTATAATGTAAAAAACATCGTTGACGCCGTCGTTGTTGGGCGAAAACGCATCGGGTGCATACACCGTACAGGCTCCTACAGATACCGTAACCGAAACCTCTTTCTGGCATCCTTCATCCAGATTTTTTACCGACACGGTATAACGGGTTGTATTGAACGGTTTAGCCCACGTAACGGCGCAGGTGGGGCACGACAATCCTTCGGCTGGCGACCAGCGAAACTGATAATTTCCACCGGGTTGCACAGTGGCTATGAGTTGCACACTATCAGTTGGACTGATCAATACGTCCCGGTTAACTGCCAGGTCGAATCGCCGGAGTATTACCTGCGTCGCAACGAGACTGTCGCACAGCGGTGCATTTCGGTGTAATCGCTGCACATAGGTGCCACTCGTTCGGAAAACGGTATCACCAACCGTTAAGCTTTCCCCTTCGCAGAACGTGAGGCTTTGTACACTTCGGGCGAGCGGTCGAACGGTCAGCGTCGTTTGAACCAGGCTGTCGCAACGTCCCGTACCCCGGCTGATTCGCGTCTGATACGTACCGGCCCGACGGTATGAGGAGTCGCCAACCACGTAGGCATCACCTTCACAGATCGAAGCGGTTTGTACCGTTGGGGCGCGGGGAGCTTCGAAATCAACAACATGATCGAGTTGCAGTTCGCAGGTCTCATTCAGGCTCGAAAACGGTTTCACTTTCACCCAATACTTAGCTCCCCGAACGGGTTTAATCTGAACGGTCTGCGTCGTAGCGCCCGTATTCCATACATAAGCCGCAAAGCCGTCGGGGGCACGTAATGTCATGGGCTGATCGCCATCGGCGCAATACATATCTTTCGTGATTTCGGCCTTCAGACACTGCGCGTCGAAATAAGCATAGCCGAAGTGGCGTCTTTCGGTGCAGCCATGAGCGGTTACTTCAATCGTAATTGTCTGCCCAACGTAATTCCGCAGATCAACGGCCCCTGTCGTCCAGTCCCGATAGCGAATATCGCCCTGATTTTTGAACCCCTGAATCGAGCCCGACGACGTAACGTTGTAATAACTGCACGAGATGGTCTGGCCAGTTGAGTTGGTAATCTGAACACTGAAGGCGGGTTGCTGGTAATCCTGGTGAGCGGGATTTTCCAGAATGACAGCGAACTTGTACTGAAACAACGTATTATCGGGCGTAACGAGATAGGTTGTTTTGATCCGGTCGAAGCGCGAACCACGGGTTGTGTTGCCAATCCGAATGGAATGCGTACTGCCGGGTGCCACCATTGGAATTTTATCGCCCGTGATTTTTGGATCGTTCCCATCACTCAGCGACGTAACGTAGTGGCCATTTTCAACCGTCCCTACTGTCTCGGCCTGATAAGCTACTACCTGATTGACGGCGGCAACCGTACCGCTGGTCAAAATCCAGCCCCGGGTTGTTCCTTCCTCAAAACCAAGATTACTGCAATCGACCTGCTGACCGTAACTGAGTGAACTATATATGACAATAAACCAAACCAGAAGTAGCTGTTTTTTCATAGCATCCCGTAGCGTTTCTTCTCCAGCTTTTTTATTCGTCTTTACGCACTGGCCCTGAGTGTTGTGGCAAATGATCAAATTAAATTTGACAGGCTGCATCAGGTAACAGACAGCCCGTGAGTCCGATCGAAAAACGAGCGTCCAGATTGATACCGGTACTACACTAATTTAATTTTCATTACCGGTATCACGGGTTTTAACCCGTTTTTGGGACAATTCCCGAACGGGTTAAAACCCGTGGTACCTTTTTCTCAAACCAGTAAACTGATCAAGTATCAGCCCCTTCGCCCTTGTTTTGAGCGCAGCATCCTGAAAAGCAAAAGTCATAAGCCGTGCGTTTTAGTCAGAACAGGAAGTCCAGCGATATACGATAAAGACAGGTCGCATTCGTTAGTTAATCAAGAAAGTTATCGATGAAAAAGACGTTTTGCTTTGCGCTGCTGGTTACCCTGTCCAGCGTGGTGTTGCCCTCGGCGGCTCAGACTACTTCGCCCGAAAAAGTACTCCAGGATGTATTTACGTATATCAACCAGGCCCGGTCAAAATCCTGCCAATGCGGCAATAAAAGATACCCGGCGGTAGCCCCGTTGGCTTACAACGAAAAGCTGACGGCAGCGGCTCAACAACATGCCAACTGGATGGCTTCTGTCCAAAAACTAAGCCATACGCAGCCGAAACGCGACGTTGCCAATTCCTGGGACCGGATCAACCGGGAGGGCTATCGATGGTCATTGGTTGAAGAAAACATTGCCGCGGGCCAGATGACGGCTCGTGAGGTGGTCGATGGCTGGATAAAATCGCCCGGTCATTGTAAAAACCTGATGGATGGCTCCGTCAAGGAAATCGGTATTGGTCTTGCCTACACCACCAGTGGCAAATACCATTATTACTGGGTTACGGATTTCGCTACGCCCCGGTAAGTAGGTTTCGATTCATACCCCTATCGAAGTCAGTAAGTTGTAAGTTCGCGGCTGAGGCTGACTCTATTACAACGAATAGGAACGAAGTGGAGTCCTATCCTAAACATGCGAGATGAGACCTGCTTTACCTTTATTTTTTCTGTTGATCACACTACTCAGTTGCCATAACGACCGGGTAAGCGTAGTCGTCACGCCCTGTACGTATTCCGATCCCGATATGCGACGTCGAAACGGATTACATAAGGCTATTCCAGCCATTATTTTGACGGTTGGCAATCAACCAGGAAATTATCAGCTACTTCCTGCCACCGGATACAATCCTGTTCCTCTGGGTCCCTGTAACCTACCTCAATCATTCCAAAAAGATAGCTTATCTGTTTATGTAAGTGGCTATTTCCTTACGTCTCCCTTCCTCGAAACGGCAAACGTTTCGCCCCTGCCGTTCGAGCTTACCGAAATTTCAGTGAGGCACTAGTTATAAAGAGTAGCTGCGGCTTCGTGGTTAGTATGGAGTGTAAAAAAAACAATAGCCCGGATACGTATCCAGGCTCTGTAACCTAACCCTTACTTCTTAAACCTATTTATGTCTGTTTCTTGATTTCTATTTGAGCGAATCAAAACCCTGAATGATGTCGTTAAGGGCTTTGTTTTTGTGAGTTGACGTAACAAAATTGTCATGTCAGCTACGATTCAAAAACATGATTTTGGCCCAACAGTAGAATACAAAGCATAAAGTGTATGAAATGCGGAACGAATTGTACCGATTGTAAGGGGTTGGTTCAGTACTGAATGAGGTAAATCTTTGATCCTTATTCGACCGGTGTCAGCAAATGATGTTTGACCGCAAAAAGCGCTAAGCTCACGGAATTATTTGCGCCGGTTTTTTCCAGTAGGTTTTTTCGATGTCCTTCTACGGTTCGATAACTAATGAACAGCTTATCGGCTATCTGACCGGTATTTAACCCCTGACAAATCAGTTTCAGTACGTCCATCTCCCGCTCAGTCAAATCGACGTTGATAGACGTAAGGGAGACTTTGTTTTTCGTGAATTTTTTGTCGCCGGTCTGCACACCTTGTCTCAGAGCCTTTGCAATTTCATCGTTAATATAATACCCTTTCGTTCTTACCTGATTGATCGCATCACGGAGCAGTGTCTGATCAATATCCTTAGGTAAATAACCGTGCACTCCCAGTTTCGTCATCTGAAAAATCAGCTCAGGTGAATACGTCATGGACAGGATAATAATCTTTAGCTGTTCATACTTTTCCAGCAGAATCTTACTAACTTCTTTTCCATCCATGTCATCCATATAGAGATCCAGCAAGACCACATCCGGCATATGGGTATCGATTTTTTCCAGTAGCTCTCTGCCTGAAGCAGCTTCCAGCACGACTTCGTAATCACTGGATCGACTTAAAATCTGGGTCAGACCCTGACGAAATAGTTTGTGATCATCGACAATAGCAATTTTCGTTAGATTCATGGTTGAGTGTCTGACAAATGAGGATTACGAAACAGATGGCGGCAGCACCGGGATGTTCAGTTCTATCCGGGTCCCTTTTCCTACCGCCGACGTAATATGAAGTTGTGCATTCAATAAGCCAGCCCGCGCCCGTATACTACCCATGCCCATACCGGATCTGGCTGACAAATCGGGTTGGGGATACAGAAACCCGCGTCCGTCGTCGTCAATTTGCAGCCGGATCGTATTGTCCTGACAGGCAAGAGTCAAAGCGACATGGGTTGCCCCGGCATGTTTTACAATGTTCCCGACAACTTCCTGAACAATGCGATACAAGGCTAACTGTTTTTCTTTATCCAGTTCTTTATCGACCGGTTCAATTTGACTGCTGACTTGCAATCCGGATAATTGTAGCCGGTTCATGATCAGTTTAACGGCGTCCGATAAGCCTACATTATCCAGAATTACAGGCGATAAGTTCTGGGCAATCTGCCGAACATCCTGCACCATATCGCCCAGAATACCCCCCGCTTGTTGCGCCAGTTCTTTTATATCGTCGACGGCCGTTTCGTGCTGAATCTGGTTAACAAACAATTTAGCGGTCGATAACGAGGCTCCTACTTCGTCGTGCAAATCGCGGGCAATACGTTCGCGCTCCCGCTCCTGCGAGCGAACCACCGACTCGGTTATCTCCTTCTGACGGCTCAGTTCGAGCTGATGAAGTTGAGCTTGCTGCGCATACAGTTTGCGCTGGTAGATAATCGCAAACAGAACAATCGCCAGAGCCAGCAGAATCATAGCCGCGATTCCTCCGAATAGCAACTTGGCAAACTCTACTTCTTCGGGCTTATCCATAACGCGTAGGTATAGGCACTATATAAAAATGCGTTAAGCACGGCATGAACGATCCATAGTTGATAATTCAGTTTCTGGGAATAATTGAGAACGAAATTGGCAAAAATGAAAACGAAGAGATTACCAGAGAAAAACAATAGTAACCCGCTCGATACCCAAAACATAGGTTCCCGCTCGAGACGCCGTACGATCAACTCTTGAAAGGTTCTGTAAAAAAAAACCAATGTGAGTATGATAACACCTACACTCTCAATTAGCCTTGCCGCATTGCTAATCAGCAAATGGGTCGGACTGAAAAACTCCAGACCGACCACAGTACTGACAAAAGCAACGATTAGCCAAATCCGAAACTGCACCAGTACAGCGCTTCCTAAATTCAGGCTGTACATCCATATAAGTAAGCCAAATTCAACCGATGTATAAACTGGCCACAGAAATAGATTGGACGTTTTAGTCAACCACATGGCTCGCGATACAATTTCGGTGAGAAATGCAAAGGAAATTAAGAGGCAGAGCGTACGAAGTGCAGGCGTAACGTACCTGAACCGTACTGCTCCAACAAACGTTGCCGCAAGTACAGCCGGTAGTGAAGCCAGAAAAACAATAATCTGCTCAAGCGTATACACCATTGTTGTCTGTCAACAGAGAGTAAACGCTAACACGTAGGTGGACAAGGAGTACTTAAGTCATAGTAAACGCTCTCGTCGTTGTCATTCCCAAGCACCTTTTGATTATCGCCGGGCTTAACGATTTGACTATGAAGAATCAAGCCAAATGTAAATGTAGGATTTTCAGGATCAGCTGCTCGCCCTAGATATTGATGTAATCCAAAGAAAACATTGATTATATTGGCTTTAACATCTGGCCCAGGAAAAAGCGTATCGACTACGGATCTCATGGCGTAACCATAGCCCCTCAGGTAACCGTAATTTGTCTTGAAACTTGAGGCATTAACAGAGTCTTCCTGAAGCGCCTTCTTCCAGAGGTCCATCCATTGTTGAGCTACCACATCAGGTACTTCATGAGGGGTATCGCCAAGTTCTCCAGAGGACACTATGGGACTGGAACCATAGTACGGTGTAACTCTTGTGCCCAGGCCATCTATTCCATACATGAAAACCTGAAACTGATTCTCTTTATCATCAGAATTGAGACCAAAGCGTACCTGAATCGTATCCAATCCTATAGTTGATACGATATCAAACATACTTTCGTCACTGAACTGGACGCCCTCCTGTTTTTGTGCGAACAGGTGAGCAAAACCTGACTTGCTGAATTCACTTTCACTCCAGGCGTTTGTCCAGTTTAAAAAATCCTGGTCTTTAATGATACCACTTGTTTGTGCCATGTTTATAGTAGTTTGGGAGATAAGAGGATATTTATTGGCCTGCTTTGCATATTTTTTACAGACTTCCGGAATCGTTCCGGTCTTACAAAAAACGGCTTAAGCAATCCGACACAAAAGTGTGTATTATTTTAAACTAATTGTAACTCGTTCAGAAGTTAGTTGGTCTGTGCATATATTATAATCTAATATGCTTACAATATTTATTATACGGTATCCTCCTGTAGTTTACCGATTCTACTTACCTGTTTACACTACCCTCCCCTGTAAACACGTATTTTCAAGAACAGGTGTTTCTAGTCTGTTTCATTCGTCGTCCATCTATGAATTTTGTCTTACTAATCGGTCGCAGACTACGTAGTGAATAAACACATTGACTGAAGCCATACCCGGGAGTTGCATCTTATTTCATAATCAGATCCATTCCATCACGTATCAGCAAAGGCTACAGTTTAAAGCGTTTAATTCCTGTTTATTCTCGATAGGTAAATGAGATAGCAGAAGCCGACGGTTACCAGTCATCCGATGTGCACCAGGACGATTATAGCCGTGGACGAAGTGATCCATTACCCCAATTAGACTTCCTCTTTTTACCAAAACTGGTGTTGGTCTGCTGCACCAATTCAGCAGATATCTTTTAAACAATTCATTCGATGGAAGCCTATCAACTTACAGCCGCTGAAGCTGCTCAATTAGGAAGTGTTACCAGTAGTTCTATTTCCTTCGGCCCTCTGACTATCACCTGGAATCTGGACCTTAGCGTTCCTCAGATTGCCGTTGGAGCTTCGTTACTAGGCGTGTCGATTGGCCAGGCAGTTCTTAACCCATCCAATCCTTCCGTTACGTTGGGTGGATCAGTCGGCATCGCCAAAGCGACGGTAACATTAACCGCTAATTTCAGTCAGGAAGAGCTCGACTATTCCGTTGACGTTGAGTCGTTTGGGCACACAATTGTCAACAAAAGTGGCAGATTGTTTTCCTGGTAATTCCAGTCAGATTAAAACATCACCTATTCCCTGTAAAACAATAATTATCTACTCTTTTTTCACCCTATAACTCCCTACAATCATGCAAACCATTGGAAAAATGTCGCTCCATAACGGCGGAGGATTTGTCGTTAAAATTGAATTTGATTATATGCGGGAAGATGGCACGAGAGCAACCTCCAAGGCGGGCGGCAGCTTTCCGGTCGGCCAGACTGAAACCGCAGATCCAGGTTCGCTGGGTGTGCCGAATGGCGCGATTGTCTGGTTACACGCTGATGTAGTAGCTGGTAAAGACAACGTAGCCAGTCAAGGATTTATCTATGAAGAAGGTAATGCCAGCACAGCTAATTATACGATTACCGGAACGATCTTTGACAATACACTCGGCCTAATCAATGTTACGTAGGCGTTCATAGGTAGCTTCCAGAACGGTAGACCGTAGCGTCTATTGATTTAGGAAAGTAAGCTTAAAAAACAGCAGTCAGTGCTTCGGTATCTGACTGCTGTTTTGCTCTACCTGTGTTTGTGTCCGGCACTGTTGCAAGGACTTTTTCACTTTGCTACGTAGTGATTTCCAAAACCGTGTTTTTCAGGACGATCGGCTGAATTTTGGGCGCGAATAAATGAATACACAACCAGGCCAGTAAGTACGCACTTCCGCAAATGATAAAGAGATAGTTATACCCAATGGTTATGGAGCCCGCAGCTTTATACGTATCCAGCAAAGACCCCACAACGATCGGAAAGAGAAGCCCACCTACCGAACCAGCCATACCGCCCAGCCCAACGATCGAACTAACGGCCTGTTTCGGAAACATATCCGACACCAGCGTAAACAGGTTTGCGCTCCAGGCCTGGTGAGCGGCAACCGCCAGACTCAATAGCCCAACAACTTCCCAGATATTCGTCGCGTAGCGCGTTAAGGCAATGGGTACGATACATAGGGCATACAGCAACATGGCGGTTTTTCGGGAACGATTGATGGTCCAGCCCCGGCTTAGGAAATAGCCCGACAGGTAACCGCCCCCAACACTGCCGATGGTAGCGGCTGTATAAACAAAGATGAGTGGCAGGCTCGGTTTCTTCAGGTCCAGGTTAAACGAAGAAGCGAAGTAAGAAGGCAGCCAGAACAGAAAGAACCACCAAACGGGGTCCGTCAATAATTTACCCAGAATAAACGCCCAGGTTTGCCGGAATCGCAGCAGATCAAGCCATTTCATCTGGACAGATTCGTCTCCGGTATTATCCGCATCGCTAGTAATGTAAGCCAATTCCTGGCTCGACAGCCGTTTATGACGTTGAGGTATTTCGTAGCCCACCCACCAGAAAATAACCCAGATAAAGCCGATCAAGCCCGTTATCAGGAAAGCAACCTGCCAGCCATATACGCCTAATATCCAGGGCACCATAACGGGCGCTACGACAGCGCCAATGTTCGTTCCGGCGTTGAAAATCCCCGTCGCCAGCGCCCGTTCCTGCCGGGGAAACCACTCCGCTACGGTCTTGATGGCGGCCGGAAAATTCCCGCCCTCACCCAAACCAAGCAAGGCACGATATACGCCAAAACTGAACGTACTGGTAGCCACCGCATGCAGAGCCGCAGCGATCGTCCACAAACAGACTGCCAGTGCATAGCCCACTTTAGCTCCGATTTTATCGATCAGTCGACCAAAAACAACGTAACTGAGTGCGTAGGCGCCCTGAAACGCCATGACGATATGACTATAGTCGGTCTCGGTCCAGTTGAAAACGGTCTCTAACGTTGGCTTAAGCAAACTGATAACCTGCCGATCTAAGTAGTTTATAGTCGTCGCCACAAACAGTAATCCGACGATTCGCCAGCGGTAATTGGTCATGATGAAAAGGCTAGAGTACGTTGAGTCTGACTGCTCTCCTGGGCTAAATCGATCACGCGGGCAAGCTGCTGAATATCAGCTGGTGTTACGGCGGGTTCGGCACCGTTTACAATGGCTTCGTACAGGTTATCGTAGAAAGGCGTGTAATTCCCTGGATCGCTTTCAATCACGTTTGCTTGACCGTTGCGGTAAAGCGTTCCCCATCGATCTTCAGGTTCGGCTCCCCAATTTGCCTGGTCAGGTAACTGATTTACGCGTAATCGTTCTTCCTGCGCATCTAAACCGCCTTTAATAAACGATCCTTCTGAGCCGTGAAGGCTGTAACGCAATTGATTGTGATAAGTCATCAAACTGGATTCAAGCCTGACGATTTT
The DNA here is from genome assembly GCF_014699035.1 of Spirosoma validum. Classification (GTDB taxonomy): domain Bacteria; phylum Bacteroidota; class Bacteroidia; order Cytophagales; family Spirosomataceae; genus Spirosoma; species Spirosoma validum. Next base: position 217,288 of record NZ_JACXAA010000008.1, on the reverse strand, counting down.
ATCGGCATAACCCAGTTTTATGTCAAAGTAATCAGGCACGTGACTATTCGGGCGAATAATGCGGACAGTGGCCTGAACGGTATCGGGCTTACCAAACAACTGAAGCGCCTGATCGAGCAGGTGCGGCCCTAAATTATAAAGGTTTCCCCTACCTGCGCCAGGTTGCTCTTTCCAGCTTTGTGAATCAGGGGGAACGGGAGAATAGCGATCATAGCGACACTCATAGTCAATCAATGTTCCCAAAGCGCTCTCTGCCAGCAAGCGTTTAATGGTCAGAAAATCAGAATCCCACCGACGATTCTGATAAGCCGTAGCCAGAAGACCCTTTCGCTGGGCCAGTTCCAGTAATTCTACTGCCTCACGTTCGGACAACGCGAATGGTTTTTCGACAACCACGTTTTTCCCATGCTCGAGTGCCTTTCGGGCGTAGTCGACATGGGTTTCGTTGGGACTACAAATGAAAACGAGATCAATCGATTCGTCGGCGAACAATTCATCGGCCGTAGCGACCCAGTCAATCGACGGATCGAACTGACGAACAGCTTCGGGCCGACTGCTGGCAATTTTCTTTAAATGAAATCGTGGATTAACGGATAAAAACGGTGAATGAAAATAGCGCCCTGATAAACCAAAGCCTACCAAACCAACCTGAATAACTCTAGCCATACACAATCGGAAGAATGAAAAGCAAGGAATAACAGGTAAAGCAAACGTTACGTGCTTATCTCCTGATTTCGTCATTATTTTTCCGCCACCGCAGGCAATCGATACGTTATAAACTGCCGTTCGCCGGTTGTAGACAGACGGCAGCAGTTCTATCAGTTGGCCGTCATTACCCGCCAGAGAATACGCGGATGAAACAGCGACGTAGGTGGTTTGAGCATGCTCATCACACGCAGAAAAGCCGCGCAAACCACTTCATCCCGTTGCGTAGCACGTTGGACTCGGGAAACGTATCGGTTGATGCGATCAACACCCGCTGGTTTTGGGCCAACCGTTTCAGGATAACAAAAGTCTTCACCCACAGCCAGTTGCCAGGGGATATCTACAATTTTAGCGACTTGTTGAAAAAAGGCCTTCGCCAGTTTAGCTTCGGGCAGACTACTGGACAGCAGCTTATCAAAAGCGGCAACCTGCATTGACGCCGATGTCATGCCCTGCCCGTAAATAGGATTGAAACTGGAAATAGCATAGCCCAGAACAAAATAGCCCAACGGAAAGCGCTTCAATTTTTCGTAATGCCGGCGCAGGCTCGACGGAAAATTATACCCTTTAGGCTCCGTTAGCGGCTCACTTTTACGAACGATGTCGTACGTCGGTGGAGCTTCATAACCCAGTTCGGTTAGCCAGTGCTGACTACGCGAACCGCGCCCGGTTGCATCGACCACGGGATCCGCGTTGAGCGACAGAAGTTGACCACCCGGCCGTTGTTGCACCGTTATCCCCGTTAGGTTGCAACTACCAAAGCGGGTCAGATATCAAATAGTCCGCTTTGGTAGTTGCAACCTATTACTAAGAAAACCCCAGATTATCCCATCACACCTAATTGTTGCAATAGGCCAATCGTATCCATGATAATCCGACTTTCAGAAAATAAGTTATTTTTAACCACATCAATGACTACGCCCCACACGTCAACGCGCTTTTGGGTTGCCGGGATACCCATAAAATCCCCCTGGTGAGTGCCCGTCCAGCTAAATCGGGTAACCACCTTTTCCCCTTCGGCAATTTGCTCATGCACCGTCCACTTCATGTCGGGAAACCCTATAAACATGGAATTGAGGGCAAATTTCAACCCTTCCCGTCCAGGCCCCTGTCCAGGAAAGGGCAGATGTTCAATAAAATCTTCGGCTACCATCTTATCAGCGGCCGCCAAATTTTTCTGATTGATGACTTCTTCAATAAAGGAAGTCATAAACTGTTTGTTTTCTTCCAGACTCATAACAATAAGAGGATTATTAATTGCTTGTGATCGGTCAAAATATATGTACAAATCCTTAACTGGTTCCTATCTATCAACCTTTTAGCGGATTTATTGGGAACAGTGAGCGGTTTACGGCGAGTAGCTCCTGGTGCTATACATTACTCTGTGGCAAGACGATCATCGTTGCCTTGCAGTGGTGGCTTACGCGATGCTTATTTTGAAGCTTCTTGATCCGATACCAGCGTCGGAGTGGAATCAGAATAAGGCAGCAAAAGAAAGTACACAAAACACTGATGTAAATTGCAACTTCCAAAGCGGCCAGCGGCTGAACCGGCCGATGCGGTAGAATACAAAACGTGGATAGACAAGCGTAAACGTTCCTTTTGGCTTTTCCTAAAGTCAAATGAAAACGTATAGTTTTAGTTGTCTGAAACGGCTATTATAGTCCTGATTTATACCTTTTCGGTTGACGTATGGCGGACTATTTGATATCTGGCCCGCCTTGGTAGTTGCAACCAACAATGGCGTGGCTACGTTGCCCATTGGTTGAAAAGTTCATGCAGGTTAAACGGTTTAGTTCGTTGTTTACCCCGCAAAGTTCAGCCAATAACTACCTGTTAATCAAGAGTAGTAAAGGACCATTTTTAAATACCTGAACGCTCATAAGTATGGAGACTAAATTACCTTAGCAACTTAGCTTGTTTGATAATGGTTTTGTCATGCTGACGAAGGAAGCATCTTAAAGTTTCCTTACTTAAATGTGATGATGCGTTAGATGCTTCCTTCATCAGCATGACAAAGATAACCTAGTGTATTTTCACTGACCTACACAGAATGGTCAGAACGAGTGTGTTCTGAGACAAATCTGTTCGTTGGCAGTTAGCCGGTTATTACGTTAGGTCAACCACAGTACGCAGATTTTAGTCGAGGTATTTCCGGTACGTTGGTCGGTAACCAGCCAGATACGCTAAGGGAGTCAGCAACGTAAAGACAATTTTCTGTACGACGGGGCCTGGCTTGGTGAGCCGAAACACCTTTGAAAATCGGGTAACCATCAGCACAACCTGTAAGATAGGCGGCATTCCCTTTGCGCTGACTTTGCCGTCCTGAGCCAGCCCCATAACCGTTTCGAAGAAGTATTCAGTATCCATTGCGGGTCGCACCTGCCAGTTAACGACAACGTTTTTATCGGTCTGACTCCACATCGAATGAACCGTATTCTGAGGAACATGCAGTTTGTCGCCCGGCCGGAGCGTTTTCGTTTTTCCATCAATCCGAACGGTTAACTCGCCCGACAGAACCGTAAAATCTTCGACCTGCTTTGGATGATAGTGCTCAGCCGGTTCCGTCGATTGAGCGGTATAGGTAGACTCCATTTCAAGCAATTCTCCGTCCGTGTCTTTTGCCGTTTTGATGAACCGAATCGTTTGACCGGTTACGTTGTTCGAAATGGTTTTGTTTGCGTAAGCCATGATGAAAGGAATAGGGGTTGTTCTATCAGTCGCTATCGAGTTATTACTGTGCTTGAGAAAAGTCTTTTGTTACGACTGAATCAAAATTGGGACTGACCACGCTCCGTATGCAAACACAAAGTCGTTGAAGCAGCAAAAAGCGTCGCCGAAGCGTACTAAATCCGGGTTTTGCAGACTGCGATGTTATCTGGTATGAACGGTACGTCAAGCTAGCTTTCAGGCGTCTTTGTTACTCCTCACGTCCACTAAGGCACCAGAATTGACAGTTCACAGGATGTTCCTACCGTTTCAGGAAGATAGGCCTTGTAGGCCAGTCGTTAACCGGCCTATTTTGTCATTCAGTAACTGTTGAGTAGAAACGACGTTTTGAGGAAATTCCCGTCAACTACGAATTACAACCGAAGACCTGCTGACTAAAAAGAAACATTACGTTAAACCGCCATGAATGTTCTTTTGATTGAAGATGAAGAATTAGCCGTTCGCAAACTCTCGAAACTGCTTCAGGACATCGACCCAACCGTTCAGATTGTAGGCAGTGCCGCCAGCGTACGGGCATCCGTCAGTTTTTTGAAAGATCATGAGGTTGGCCACCCGAACCACCCCGACCTGATCCTGATGGACATTGAGTTAGCCGATGGGCAGAGCTTTGAGATTTTTGAGCAGACACCGGTTGAGTCGCCTGTCATTTTCACGACTTCCTATGATGAATACGCGCTGAAAGCCTTCAAAGTGAATAGCATCGACTATCTGCTCAAGCCCATCAAGCGTCATGAACTCGAAGCCAGCCTGGTCAAACACAAACGCCTGATGGACCGTCCTGCTCCCCAATCTCAGGATCGGGCTGTGTTCGATACGTTAGTCCAGCAGCTTCGCCAGCAACTTCAGCCCGCCGAGCATCGGAAACGGTTTCTGGTTCGGCACCTGATGCAATGGATGCCAATTGACGTGAGCGACATTGCGTATTTCTTTTCTGAAGACGGCGTTACGTTGTTTCGCTCCAAAACCAACCAGAAATTTTCGCTCGATTACACGCTCGACGAGCTGGAAACCATGCTCGATCCTGCGCAGTTTTTTCGGGCCAATCGTCAGTTTATCATTGATATCACCGCCGTTCAGCAGATTCATAACCATTTCAATAACAAGCTTAAACTAACACTAAAACCCGTTATTGAGCACGAGGTGCTAGTGAGTCGCGAACGAGCCACGGAGTTCAAAAAATGGATGGGAAAATAGCTCCGTAACCTCGTCCCAAAGGCAGTCTACCTGACTTTTCTGTTTATCTGAAAAACGCATTTTTAATAGAAACTGGTGGGTGATAAACGATACAATAGTTCGTAAGAATTCCCGTGGTTTTATGCAGAACTTCACGGTTTGCGGTTGCGGTAAGGAGTCACATCAACATACACGACTTTAGCGAGTTACCCTGTTGGTTCACAGCTATTTTGACTTTTGGAGTCGCAACGGCAGCCTGGCGCAATGGCGAACCGTAGCTACGTGCACAATAGCCTTTTCGCACTTTCTGGATGTTAAAAAGGCTTAAATGCAACTAGATTTTACAACTATATCAAGCCCAAACCTCTCTTCGTAACAACTAAACTATGTGTACGATGAGACTGTATGTATGCTTGCTTTGCCTGATTCTCCCCTTTGCAACAAGAGCCCAAACCAATGACCATCAGCAAGACTTGTTAGGAAGAGGACACATCAACGTAGGGGTTCGTATTGGGCAGGGCTACCGGGGTACCTATCCAACCACGACCTACGTGTCACCCCAGCTTCACTATTTTATCACCGACGGTTGGTCAGTTGCGCTCGAAGCTCGTTATCTGGTCAGTAACGTCTACCCCCAAACCGTGGATAAGCCCGACTATCGGTTGAAGGGGGGTGGTCTATCGACGCGCTACTATTTGCTACGGGGCAAACGCTTAGCGATGTTTGCCCATGCAGGGGCTTCCTACGGTCAAAGCACGCTTCGGATGAAGTCGGACGCGCCTGCCGGCACGGGATATACCTGGCAAACGGAGGTAGGGCTAGGCGCTCATTATCGAGTGGGCAAGCGGTGGTCTGTGGAAGCGATGGTTGGTCGAAGCTGGTCTCGCAACTCCAATGGTGGGTATTACCTGACACCACCGGATGATTTCAACCGATGGCAAGCCAGTGTTGGGATAAACTACCGATTGAAATAGCCCGTAAATTCTCTGAACAAGCCTTAGAGACAGCCCTTTCGTATTTGCCCGTAACCTCTTACGAGCGACGTATAGTCTGGCAAACATCCGCCGGATTAGGCCTTCATTTCCGAATAGCTAGGCGTTGGGGTTTAGAAGGGCTTGGTGAACAAGCCTGGACGGAACTTACCAAAACGCTGTCCTATCAACGCTGGCAGGGAAGCGTTGGCATCAACTTTCTCTTAAAATAGGGTTGTTTCTCTTAATAAGACCAATACAGCTTCGATAGGTGAATAGCCTCTTTACACGAAATCAGCTATAAAATACTCTTGACAAAGTACACTACCTGACTATTTTGATTAGTAGTCAGATAGTGTACTTTTTTAATATACAGTGCTACAAGCTGAGTAGCAGGATCGTTATAACTTATTTAGTAATCTTCTGCTGGTGGTATCTCTGCCACTAGCGTTACGTAGGGCTTAGGCGTTAGGGAAACGTAGTGCCCTTGCTCGTCGCTATTGATAATACCGATCTGATTTTTCTTGTAGCGTAAACTAAAGGTATCTTCTCCCAAATAGTTACGATCGGTTTTAACGACAGCTACATTTCGGTAGGAATAGGCAATTTTAGATTTGTAAGAAGTGCCCTTAGCGATCAGATCGACATGCTGATCATCGACCATCGTAATGGTAACCAGTCCAAGGGGAGCACGGTCTGATTTACTAATTGTACTGTATTGAGTGAATTTATACGTGCCGGCAATGCTTAAGGCGGGAGCAATGCTCACCGGTGGGCTACAAGCATTAAGTAATGGCCAGGCCAGGATTGTGAAAAGCTTCTTTACCATATAAGTTGGGATGAACGGGTGCAAGGATAAAGTTAGCTCTTTACTAATTAATCCCAAATTGAACGAAGAATGTACAATGTTTTTACCGGCTCGGCTCTAACGAGTGGAAACGTACCGCCTGGATGACAATGCATTACGACTGCGGTGCCCGCGCCATACCCGTTCCTACGTCGAATGGATCGAAACCGCTTATCATATTCGTTGTAATGCCGGAGGCAATCAGGCGGGCGGTTAACGCTGTTGGCGTTAGTGAGCCCATACCGCGGAGCTTCTCAGCCCATAAAGCGGCTACGCCCGCTACGTGTGGTGTGGCCATGCTCGTACCGCTCATGCTAACTAATCCCCCACCCCGCTTAGCCGACTGAATAGTCACACCCGGACCGGCAATAATAGCACCCGTGTTGGAAAATGAGGCAATCGAGAAATTGGTTCCGCTCTGCCCCAAAGCTGCGACCGACACAAACCCGTCTGAAACAGCGGGCGGACTGACCGCAATTTCGAAATCAGCTCGCTGATCCCGTCGGCTTTCGTTACCCGCAGCCGCTACCAGAATGGTGGTTTGAAAGAACGGACTGCCCGCGCGAATGAACTGCGCCATTTTCTCGAATAGTTGAACATTGGACCGATATCCTTCCAACGCACGAGACGTAGCCAGTTCGGGCGGTAAACCGCTGGCTTGCAGTTGTTTCACTAAACCCGGAAAATCGATCCCCAATGACATCGAGATAACGTTGGCTCCATTTTGCGTAGCCCACTGAATAGCATTGACGATGCTGGCGCTTGACCCACCGTTTGCACCCAACACCTTACCAATGAGCGCTTTCTGAACACCTCTTGCCACACCGATGCGGGTATTGTTGACATCACGACCGAAAATGGTGCCTGCACAATGCGTACCGTGCCCGTGCTGATCGCCATTTCCTTCACCCGTAAAATCCTGCTGGATCAGATTCACGCCCGCAAAGGCAGGATGGGTCGCGTCAATCCCCGTATCGAGTACGGCCACCACAACGCCATTGCCCGTAAACGGGGACGTATCGGCACCGACGGCTTGCACACCCCAGGCAACAGAAGGCGCAGCTGGTTGCAACACAGCTTGTACATCGAGCGGCTCGACCAGTTTCATTGGAATCGTTGGCGCAATGGCTACGACGTCAGTACTACGGGCCAGCTCAGACAAGTCTCGCCGATTGATCGTTTCTACCGCAACGGTCATACCCGCAGCCCGGGCTTCGAGTGTACCCGCGCTCGTTGGCGAAGCACCACCCAGAAATATATCGCGGGTCGAGACGGAAGGAGCGCGAAGAATAATATGTTCCTCATTCATGGTTATTATCGATTTAGGAAGGATGAATACGTTACGTACTTAACTTCTTAAAACTAGAACGAACCAGAAATCAATGAGAAACTATCTTATTTTACGGTAAACTCAATTTAGAAACAACTCATCATTATCCGTGAGGAACATTCGGGTGCTTTCGGTATACGTACCACCGGTTGGCGATTTATATTTCAGATCGACGTAGAACGCCCGATAACCCGACGCTGGGTAGGTTTCAAGCAGCGAAATGTTGGTTTTATTTTTAATTCCCAGGCTTTTGCTCACCCATTTTTCATCCTGAAAAATCATATCCCGCGAATTGGCCGACCAGACCGTGACATCTTCAAGCTGGTCAGACGTTGCTTTTACGTTCAGGTTTACGCCTTTTGCCGTAGTCGATACGTTCCATTGGCAGGCGGGGTACGCTTGTTTCGCAAGAGTGTTTCCGAAAAAGGCATTCAGCGCTTCCAGCGCCTGCCGCTTGTCGCCCAAGTCATGCCCGACGTTGGGAACGTAGTGAATGTAGTTCTCACCCGGAATCTGCCCGATGTAATGTTTAACAGCGTCGACGGTCCAATAAGGATCATTCGTGCCCATGAACAGCATTTTGGGCATCGTCAGTTTTTTTCGGTACGAGTATGGATCAACCATTTCGGTAATAGCATCTCCTTCTTTAGTATGGACCGTTTGCGGAATACCCAGCTTAACGTAGTCATCGATCTCTACACTGTATTTATTCCAGATCTTCATCTGGTAGTCCAGATTAACGGGCATGTTCAGAATATCGATCACCATTGGCGCAATCGCCACAACCCGTTTATCGCTGGCGCCGGTCAGCCAGGTAGTCCAGCCGCGCTTGGAAGCACCCGAAACAACGAACCGATTGATGTCTTTCTGAATCTTTTGTTTCGCTACTTCCTGCACCGCGTCCATCGCCCGAACGGCACTTTTCACCATTGGGAACAACAACGGCCAGCTATAATCGCCGTCTTTTTTGAACTGATGCAGAGTGTACGAGATCAGGGCATCTTCTTTCAAATTATCATACAAAGGCTGATTAGGCGTTTGCCGAAGTACTGCCACAATAGCTTTGTTTTTTGCCGCTATTGCACTCATGGCCCGGTTGAATCCATCTTCCCGGCTGCTCCATTTTGGTTCGCCATCCGCCAGAGACCCACCCGTAATAAACAGCAACGCCCCATCCGAACTGACCTCTTTTGGTACAAGAACCGTGAGTTGATGCTTCCAGGTGTGCTCCCGCCATTTTTGCGACGTCAGCAAGACATCGTAGACGGCAATGTCGTCATACTTATAGGTAAGCTCGGTTTTCCATTTAAATGTCTGATCGCCATTGTTCAAATAACTGTCCAGCGCCGTAGATGGTGTTACGTCTTCAGCAGGCTTTGGCAAATCGAATGAGAAAAGGGCCGTGATGAGTCCGGCGAAAGCAAGGGATTTACTAAGGTGTTTTTTCATTGGCTGAACGATTTAGGTACCACGGACTTCAGTCCGTTTATACAAGTAAGTACGGACTTCATCCGTGGTACCAGGTTATTTATAGCCATCCGCTTTGGGCGAATCGGCGATTATTTTTAGGGCTTCATCTACGTAAATATCGGCTGTGTTTTCGCCTAAGCTGGTTCGGCTGATGTACTCATACCGTTTGAAGCTGTTAAAATCCACTTTCGTCAGCATGTAGCCAAAGGCATCGTTGGTCAGGCCGAACAGAAACGGTACGTTCGTATGCATGTGTCGTTTCACGTAGTACCCAACGTTGGGCAACGCTTCGCCCGGAATCGTCAGGATCTGCGCGTTGCCAAGGTTAAGCAAATTCACCTGCGCCACTACTTTGTCACCAGCAGCCACGTCGTACTTCAGTGGTGATTTCCTGACGATGTATTTCATTACCTCCGACTCAATCGGGAACGTAACGTTTCGAGCCATACAGAAAAGCGACGGATTTGCCTGCGCTTCAGTTGTACTCACGATACGTAGCGCTTCATCCGCCAGCAGTTCACCAATTCGAATACACTCCTCCCAGGTAGTAGCTTCCTTATCATTTTCCCGTCGGTTGTCGGCTGTGACCATGCCGCCCTGCGCGCCGTTGACAAACATAGCAATACCACCGACTTTACGTTCGATCCGGTCATAAAGCGGACCGCACAAATCGGGACTGAGAATACCACGCCCCGAGCCAATCACCTCTGGGTGAACAGCATAATTGACTAACGTAACGATAGGCTTCCCCGACGCTGCTATCGCCTGAATAACGCCACAACGCGGATCATACAAGTCAGGCGCATAGTAGTTGTACGCGATTTGTCCTTTGGCCTCGCCGACAGCCACTTTTAACGTAGCGGGAGCCAGATGTTGTACGGCTTCGTTGACAGCATCGGCAATAGCATGAACACATTTATCCAGGTAAGCTAGATCGGCGAAGGATTCTCCTTTTTCATTCGGAAAGCCATAAGCATCGGGTCCGCTGTGGGTATGGGTAGCGCCAATCAGAATATTCTGGGGCGGAATCCCTTTGATCAGCGCCCGCGACTTATTCCCCAACACTGACGGCCAGCCCAGATTATCAACGCTAACGATGGCCACGCGAATGCGGCCTTTCTCAAAAACACAGGCTCTGGCATACAACTCTCCTTTTTTCTCGACGGCTTTTTTCGGCGTACCAATTCCACCCGACACTGGCAATAACGGATCAGGTGTAATCAACCGGATAGCCGCACCGGCTTTAAAATCCTGCGCAGTAACGGATAGTAACGTTGTTAAAAATAGGAGAAGCACAAGCAGGTTTTTCATCCAGCGGACATTCCTTATCATTCCGTTTGACCCCGCTGGGTTCCAATGTTTATAGCAATGACAAGCTCTATAAGCATTGGAACCCAGCGGGGTCAAACCCGTAAATCAACTTACATAGATTACTTTCTGTCAATCCGTTAATTTAACAACAATTGTCTAATCACCAGGGCTTGCCTGTTCCCTGAACCAGCCAGGGTTTCGACCAAGCGCTGTTCTTCCCATCTGATTGAGAATTTACGGTTGTCTCCAGTTTCTCAACGGCAGCTCCCGAGTTGGTTTTGTTTAGGTTCAACTCATCGCGCATGTAGTAGAAGCGTAGCGGCAGCGCTTTGCGTTTGGCCGCAGGTCCGGCGGTTAAGGCAGGTAGACCCGTCCGGCGGTAATCAAACCAGGCTTCGGTCGCGCTGGTCCAGCTGGCAACCCATTTCTGACCAATCAATTGCGCCAACGTACCGTCGTAAGCCACGCCTTTCTGGGCAATGAACGTAGCGTAGCTGCTGGTCAATCCCCAGGCTGTCAATGATGCCTTCACCCCGGCTTCGTAACGCGTTTTAGCATCGCCCGCGGCCCAGCCTTTCTGTGCGGCTTCGGCCAGAATAAATTGCACTTCAGCCGCCGATACCAGCCTGGCTTTCAGCAGTGTACCTTTAGCCTGCATATAGATTTCGTTCAGGTACGATACGTGCGGATTCACCGACGTTTGCCCCGGCGTGGGATTGAAATTATAACCTGATGGCAGTTGTGATACGCTTGGCGGCAGGCCCACGTAATTCGGGTCGGTATCAATCTGCGTCGTACCCACTTTATCGGGCGATAAGTAGCGAACCCCGCTGACAATTTTATCCGTTCCAGCAGGTAACGTAGCATCAACCTTCAACGGAATTTCCACCTTCTTGGCCCAGATTGCCAACCGCGGATCGTTCGTGGCCTGCATGGGCTTAACCAACGTAGCACTCATTTTGATCCGACGGTAATTGCTGCCGCTGATGTCAAAAACCGTATTCGATGGCCAGGCATCGCCCGAATTGTTACCCACATACGCCATCGTCGCATCGGCGGATGCGTCGTCGATAATCGGGTATTGCGTCGGATCAGCCACGATTTTTTCGATACCGGCTTTCGCTATGTCTGGCTGCTTGGCCGATATCCGCATGAAATAGCGAAGTTTCAGGGAATTGGCCAGTTTCCGCCATTTTGTCGGATCACCTGCGTAGTATAAATCGGCGGCTTCTACAATGCTCGAATAAGCACTTTTCGGTTTGGAAAGTAACGTAGCGGCTTTGTCCAGATCCGACAGGATACCGGAGTAAATTGCCCCCTGATCGTCATATTTGGGCGCAATGAAGTCGACTCCGCCCTGTTCGCCTTTTAGCGCACTCGTGTATGGTGCATCGCCCCATAAATCGGTAATCAGGCCGAAAATCATGGATTTCATGACAAGCGCGACGCCCTGTTGGTAGTCCATATTCAGCGCAACCGACCGCTGATAGAGCAGATCGTTGTTACGTAACAGATCGTAGTAACTGGTCCAGCTTTGATCGCCCCCCCAGTCGTAGTCGTTATGTCCGTTGAACCAGGCGTCTTTCTGCGTATGCTGCACCACGCCGGCAATATCCTGAAAGCCAAGATTCACGAAAGCCTTGGCCGTCTCGCTCAGCACCGTCGGCATAATCAGGTTCGGATTGACCGTTTCCGGCTGAACGCCGTTGGGGTTGACGTTCAGATCCGTCAGGTCTTTGCAGGAAAAAAAGAGTGAGAGAAAGAGAACGAGGATGACCGTGTTCTTTTTAAATAAGATGTTCATAGTTGAAAGATTTTCGTGATAGTATGGGGCAGAGGGAGTTGGGCATAGGGTAAAAGGTTATGTACAAATCACCCTCTGCCTCAAAACGTGAGACCCAATCTGAAACCAACCGGAATAACCCAGGGCGTTACGTTATAGCGCTCGATGCCCTGCTTGAACTGCGTACCGGCCTGCGGACCCGCCTGGGGCTGGAATGCCATTTCTGGATCGATATTGATTTTGGCGGCTGTCCACAAAATAATGTTGCGGCTGTAGACCGAGAACGTAGCGTTCTGCAAGCCAATCGACTTGACGAACTTAGCGGGTAAATCGTAACCTAACGATACCTCCCGCAGCTTCACAAACGACGCGTCGAACGTAGCAGCCCGGGTGAAACTCCAGGGATAATTGTCGCCATAAGGAATAATTTTTGTACCTGTTCCGCCCAGGTTTTCCGTATATCCTGTGATGTTCCCCTGCGCGTCGTACTGGGCAATAACGCCCGGATTGAACACACCGTAAGCATACGTTTTTCCGCCGAATTCAAACGGATAGCCCCCATAGGCCGCCGTTGGACCACCCACAATCGGGAAGTAATTTCCGTGAATTTTGATGTACTCATCAGCATTGTCGACCAGGTAGTTACGGAGCACATCGCCAGTTCGTCCACCGGGGTTGATCAGGTTATCGAGGAACCGTTGCGATCGCAGATCCGATTCACTGTAGCGATACGTTTGCGAGACAAAATCGCCACCCGACCGCCAGTCGAGCGAGAGATTGAGTGTGAAGCCCTTATACGAAAGCGAGCTTTGCGCGCCCAGAATGAAGTTTGGATTGAAGTTTCCGATTTTGTTCTTTACGTTGGTCGCGCTTCGGCTTTGCCACGACCCGTCATTGTCGAGAATCGGATAGCCGTAATATTTTGAGGTTGGGTCGGTTACGGTAATGATTTCAGTATCGTAAATATCGCCAACTTTATCGCCCACGTACGTCCAGGCACCACCCTTGGCGTCGGTCCACAGCGTGTAATACGGAATACCTTCGGCCAGTTCTTTGATACGAGTTACATTCTTTGTGAAATTGCCCGTCAGGTCCCAGCGCAACCCGCCTTTGTCAACCAACGTACCGCCAAGCGACAGTTCGACGCCCCGGCTTTCGAGCAGACCCGCGTTGATGTTTTTGGTCGTGAAGCCGGACGAGGGCGCAATCTGGCTCGGGAGAATCTGGTTGCGATTTTCCGATACGTAGTACGTGCCCGAAAACCGGAGTCGGTTCCGGAACATGTTGTAATCAATACCGACTTCATACGACGTAGCAATTTCGGGTTTCAGGTCGGGCAGCAAAATACTACCCGGCTTGTTCAGGCGCGTTACGCCATTCCAGGCCCCTGCATCGCCCAGCGTCGGATACAGGCTGTATGGATTTGCATCATTCCCTACCTGGGCTATACCCGCCCGTAGTTTCAACAGATCGACGCTGTTAGAAATATGCACCATTTCGTTGAGCAGCAAACTCACCGAGGCCGACGGATAGAAATAGGAACGATTGTTCACTGGCAGCGTACTCGACCAGTCGTTTCGGGCAGTCAAGTCCAGATAAATCATGTCCTTATAGCCAAAATTGGCTGTTCCGTACACGCTGTAAATAGCTTTCTTATACAGGTAATTGTTGTATTGCAGATTGTTCGGTGCAATATTCTGGATGGTATACAGTCCTGGAATAATTAGCCCAGCTCCGTTCTTGCTGCTGTTGCTGATGTCGGAGGATTGTGAGTACCGGTTGTTTCCGCCCGCCGATACCACGACGCTCAGCGCGTTGAACCGCTTGGTATAGGTAGCCAGGAAGTCGGCGTTACGTTCGTAGCGTTTCAGGTTGATCAGCCCATACGCGCCATTGGGTTCGCCGGTGTAACTTTTCGCAATTTTCGTTTCGCGTTGCTCCGAATACGTATCGAGCGCGTAGCGACCCATCAGTTTGATTTCGGGGGTTAGCTGCCATTCGGCTTTAAGGTTGCCAAACAGCCGATCCCGCACAAAACTGTTGTTGACCTCATACGCCAGAAACCAGGGGTTGTTGTAGTTGCCGATGCTCTGCGATTTCTGCTGTAAGCCTTCTTTGCCCGGCACCCAGTAATCCCGCAGTTCGTTGATGTCAATGTGCGAGCCAACCGCGTACGCCCATTGCATCGGGTTTGTCCCCCGCTCGCCCGCTGGTCGATTGTTGGAGTTATTGCGACTGAAATCCAGGTTCGTACTGATCGTCAGTTTATCATTGACTCGTAAGGACGTACTGATCGCCAGGGTATTTTTAAATAAATCTGAGTTTGGAATAAGCCCTTTGCTGTTCATGTTTGAATACGACAACCGATACGTTACTTTCTCCGAATTGTTCGAGATCGATACGCCATTCGTGGTCGTAACGCCGGTTCTGAAAAAATCGCGGACATTATTCGGATGCGAGACCAACGGAGTCGGTATCGGTTTCCCATCGGGACCAATGGGGCTGTTCCACTGAATGGCGTTATAGCCTTTGTCGAGTTCAGGACCAACGCCCCCCGCCGAACTCTCGTCGATCATCAGAACCCCGCCCGGATAGGGGTTGTTATCGGGCGTAAACGGTAGAATCCCCGTTGCAAACTGGTTGCCCATTTTCAGGTATCGATACGGCTGATCAAGAACCGTATTCGACGTAACAGATACGGTCATTTTCTGCGACTTAGACCCACTTTTCGTGGTAATCAGCACGACGCCGTTCCCCGCCCGTGAGCCATATAAAGCTGCGGCACTGGGCCCTTTCAGAATCGAAATATTCTCAATGTCTTCGGGGTTTATATCCGAGATAGCATTGCCGTAATCGACCCGGTTGTCGCTACCGATCTGGCTTACGTTATTCAATGAGTTGTTTATCGGAACCCCATCGACCACGAACAGCGGCTGGTTATCAGTATTGAGCGACTTCGCCCCCCGAATGATCATGCTCACGGATGAACCCGTTGGTCCGGTCGAACTAATCTGAACACCCGGCACGCGCCCCGCCAGCGAATTCAGTACGTTCTCCTGCGCCACCCGGCTCAGGTCTTTTCCCTGCACTTCACCGACCGCGTATCCGAGCGAGCGAGCCTCCCGCTTGATACCCAGCGCCGTTACGACCACTTCGCCCAGCACTTCGTTATTTTCGACCAGGGCGACATTGATGACACTTTGATTGCCAACCGTTATCTCCTGTGTTTTGTGGCCGATAAACGAGAAAACCAATACCGCATCGTTGCCATTTACAGAGATGGAGTAGGCCCCCCGCTTATCGGTAATACTACCCATTTGTGTACCCTTGATCAGAACGTTGGCACCCGCAATCGGCTGGCCATCTGCTGCTAACGTAACGATTCCGGTAATGGTTTTGGCTGGCTTGGCGTTCCCTAACCTATTGGCCAGGACGTGCGTGACGCATAAGCCCATCAGCAAAGTGACGACCAGCGTGTGCTTCCGTAGTTGATAAATGATAGAGATTGTGTTCATGCGTGGCTAATTAAGAGAGATTCAATAGAGAAGTAAGCAGTACGTGAAGGACAGGAAATTCAGAGCCTGGTCTTCGCTTCGTTCAGGAATGGCTCCGTCTTTTCATCGGAGTCGGGTGGAGGATCGGGGTCATTTACCAGCTCGTTGAAATATGTTTCCAGCGCATCCGAGTAAATCTGTAAATCGTCTGGATTGTGGAGACCCGCCAAAAATTCGTCAAACTCCGCTCGCGATAGTTTGTTGCTGAGTAGCTGATCGACTAAGTAGTTGCTGCGCTGTTGTGCCATCCCACCCTATCGTTTAGGCAGTTCGCCTATAGTACCGGCACGCGCAGAGAAAGGACTATTCACTACGTATTAATTATTTGTGTAGAGTGCTGCCGGGTTTGAGAACGCCTGCGGGCGAACGTCCGACATCACTCCGTACACCATACTTTACACTAACGCAAAATCGATTTTTTCGCGCAGGAGTTGCTTGGCTTTGACGAGCTGGTTCTTGACTGTGTTTTTTGAGATACGGAGCAACTCGGCAATTTCCTGATACGATTTTCCGCCTTCTACGTTGAGAAGCAGTATCTGTTTCCGTTTCTCAGAGAGGGAGTTGATAGCTGTCTGAAGAACTTTGAACTGGATTTCCGGATCTTCGGTTTCATCTGGCTGCACGTGTTCCATGCGTTCCAGATAGCGTTGCCGAAGCAGTTGATTCTTGTCGAGCTGTTTGAGATAATCAAACGCCAGGTTACGCAGGCACGTAAACAAGTATGAATTGAAATTGAGCTCTGGATTAATAAGCGCTCGTTTTTCCCAGATTTTGATGAATACGTCATGCACCATATTCTCGGCTTCCTCCTGGTCTTTCAGGATTGAGACGCAGAATTTAAGGGCTGGCGTACGGTAATGCCGGTATAGCTTACCAAAAGCAACTTGATCACCCTGAATTACGTCATTGAGAAGAATAGATAGAGAAAAGGCCATAGGGGTTGAACGAAAAGGTGAGTACAAAAACGATATCTGTGTAAGCCGTATGTTCACTCGAATTCAGTGCCCCTTTCAGGACAAACGGGTCTTCCAATCCACCTTCCCCCACTCTATCTCAACCCCTAAACCTCGTAACCCGGATGAACTTTATATATCTGTATTAACAATTCAGGATCGTACTCAAAACGTGTATTCCTTGTACTAAACTCAACTTCACTTATCTATTTTTTCAAACTACATCACTCTCTCTATCAAACAAATATATAGATTACTCCTACTGGCCTTTTCGCACTTTGCGTAAAATTACCCTCTATTTGCGCAAAATAGATAAATTTCATTTTAGCGTAACAGGACTAAAACCTCTACCCCGGATTCTTAACTCGCCTGGCTCGGTAACTGTATTAAAATTCATCCCCCTTTTGAATAGCCCGAAGCATTTGATATGGCGTATAGTAACCGACTGCTGTAGACAAACGGGTGGACCAGTGAACAGAATGTCATCAGATACAGTCGATTGCATCGGCTGCGAGGTCCGACCTCACCGGGGTCGAATGTCTGTAGAATTCTGGTTAACCTACAAATATGTGACCCCGGTGGGGTCGTACAGCTGGAGTTTTTTATATGATAACGAAATCGACTATATGCCCTTGTTGAAAACCATTGGTTTACTATTGACGCTCCTGAACCTGGGCACAACGGGATTTACTCAATCCACGAACCCCGCTGTTGTGCGGAAAGGGCTGATCTTTCCAGAGCAGGAAAAGCACGTGCACGGAAGCAGTCTGGTCAGTTTGTCAAATGGCGATTTTCTCGCCGTCTGGTTCTATGGCAGTGGTGAACGTACCGCCGACGACGTCAAAATCATGGGAGCGCGGTTAAAAAAAGGCGAAATAGCCTGGAGTGAGCCGTTCCCAATGGCCGATACGCCCAACCTGCCCGACTGCAACCCGGTTCTATTCCTGAATCATACGGGCAAACTGTTTCTGGTCTGGATTGCGGTTCAGGCGAACCAGTGGGAATCGTCCATTCTACGCTTCAGAACGTCTACCGATTATCTGAAAAGTGGTCCACCCGTCTGGACCTGGCAGGATAATATTCTGCTTAAAGCCGATGAGCAATTTGCGAAAGAAATCGCAGTCAAATTCAAGGATCTGCCGAAAAGTACGGTTGGCTGGGGCGGTTACGCACCCCGCTACGACGATCTGATCAAAGAGGCAAGTCGCGACGCCGGGAAACGCTGCATCGGCTGGATGACACGTATCAAACCGCTATTACTGGGGAATAACCGCATTGTTTTGCCCCTCTATTCCGACGGATTTAACCTGTCGCTCATGGCAATCTCTGACGATGACGGAACCAGCTGGCGACCTGGTCTGCCCGTCGTTGGTCGGGGGCCAATTCAACCGGCTTTGGTACGTAAGAAAAATGGGCACCTGGTTGCGTACATGCGCGACAGTGGAGACGCTCCCATACGCGTCCAGGTGAGCGAGTCGACAGATCAGGGCGAAAGCTGGACGGCAACCACGAAAACAGATATTCCCAATACAGCCAGTGTCGAAGCACTGGTTCTTCAGGATGGTCGGTGGGCGTTTTTGGGGAATGACGTTGATGATGGCCGCTATCGGCTTAGCCTGTACTTATCCGATGATGAAGGCAAAACCTGGGCTTGGAAAATCCGCATTGAGGATCACCCGGTCGATCAGGGCCGATATTCTTACCCGTCACTTATTCAAACTACCGATGGCTTGTTGCACATGACGTACTCTCACCATCCCGATGAGCAACACAAGTCCATTCAATACGTAGTTGTTGACCCACAAAAACTCAACCCGAACTGAATCACCGATGCTTATGCAACGACTCCGTTACTTACTTTTTTTAACCGTTACGTTTCTTTCTGGCAACGATGTTACGTTGGCTCAGACAGTTTATCAGGACAAACCTTTCGACCAGATTTATAGCGTAAAATACTACCTTGACAAACCGGATGCCAGCCTCACCGGGTTGGCCTGCGACCGAAACGGTGTCATCCAGGTGCTTTCATCCAATGGGCTCTTACGTCCGGCCAATGGGTATTTTCTATCGCCCGGAACACTCCCCTCCGACCGAACGTATCGCCCAATGCAGGACATGACCGTAACGGCCCTGGACAGTTACGATGGGCAATTTATTTATCTCGACAAGCGGGCGATTTTGAGCAACGCCTGGGCGGGGAAACTCTTCGCCGAACACCAGCTTCCTCAGGCAAAACTGTTTGCCGGAGCCACAAACAGTACGTTCCTGGTTTCAGACGGCAAGGCAATCCACGTAGTGAAAGACAATAAAGTTGCCTGGAAAGGTACTGTTCCAGACGATGACCTGATCGGCATTCGGTTTCAGCCAGACGCCAATCTGTTCTGGCTGCTGGGCAAAAAATCGTTGTCTACACTTTCGGCTAAAGACTTTAAGGTTAACAAAGTTTTCGACGGAGCCGATTTTACGTCGTTTGCGTTGACCACGAAACCTCAGAAAGTCATCATTGGCACGAACGACGGCTATATTGAATTCGATCCGGCCGGTAAAAAACAGATTGGATCAGCACACCGAAATTTGCCTTGCCCGGAAATCACGGCGGTGGCGGAGGTCAATGATAATCTTTGGTTTGGCTCAACAAAAGGCGCGTTCTCACTACGTTCCGACGGCAAATTCGATTACTACAACGGCGAACGCTGGCTGCCCGGCAATCAGGTGACGCAGATTACAGCCGGGCCTCAAAATGCCGTACTAATTCTGACAACAGCAGGTCTTGCTAAACTCGAAACGAAGCCAATGACGTTGCACGAAAAAGCGCAGTTTTATGATCGTCAGGTGCGTACCAGGCATATTCGGAATGGCTTCAATTCGTCGCTGGAACGCATGGAAAAAGGCAATCTGGCCACGGGTTATCTGGACGATTCGGACAATGACGGTTTGTGGACATCGATGTATCTGGCTGGCGAAATTTTCCGGTACACCGTTACAAAAGACAAGGACGCTCTGCAAAACTGCCGCGAATCGCTCGATGCGATGGAACGGCTCTATACCATTACGCCCGTTCCTGGCTTTCCGGCGCGGTCATTCGAGCGGGCTGGCCTCATGGCAAAACTCCACGATGCAGATCGCTGGCAACATTCGCCCCAACCCGGCTGGGACTGGAAATCGACCACGAGCAGTGATGAAGTGATCGGGCATGTGTTTGCGTTCGGGGCTATGGCCGAACTGGTCGACGATAAAAACCTTCAGCGCCGGGCCATTACGTTGATCGATACGCTCATGAGCCACATCATTAGCCACGATCTGTATCTGATTGATTTCGACGGGAAACCGACGATGTGGGGTAAATGGAATCCAAAGTACGTCAATGCTTTTCCGATCAACGTTGGTGACCGGAAGCTGAATTCGTCCAACATCGTAGCGATGCTTCAGACGGCTTATCATTTTACGAAAAAAGAAAAGTATAGAGCCAAAGCGTTTGACCTGATGCAAAAACATGGCTATCTGGAAAACCTGATGCGACCGATGAGCGTGATCGGAAAGGCACCCGATGATGCGGATGAGCATAGCAAACACATGTCGGACGGCTGGAATCACTCTGATGACGAAATGTATTTTGTGGGCTATTGGGGACTGTATCGCTACGCCTTAAACGATACGTTGAAAGCGAAATTCAAACAGACCATTATCGACCACTGGGCCGTTGAACGTCCTGAAAAAGAAGGGGCCTGGAACATTTTTACCGCTCTGACTGGCACCAAAACCTTCGATCTGAACGAGGCCATCTGGTATTTGCAGGAATATCCGCTCGATTTAATTGACTGGCAGATCATGAACAGTCATCGCAAAGACATCGAATTTGTTCCCGAAAACTTCCGCAAGCAAACGACGAAAGAAGTCTTACCACCCAATGAACGGCCTATTCAACGGCACAACGGCAACATGTTTACGCTGGACCGCGCTCGTGGCAACGGTACGTCGGAACACAGCGCGGGCGACATCTGGCTCCTTCCCTATTGGATGGGACGCTATCTGGGCGTAATTAGCGGGCCGGTTGGTAAATGAAGTTTTTGCGGACTTGCTGAAAGTTTTCATCTTTCGGCAAGTTTTATCAGACCGTAGATATGGACAGTCGTAAATTTCCGATTGGGCCGCTTGCCCTACAGCACACGTATTCGGCAGACGAGCTGGCTCACTTTATTCACATTATCAAAACCAGCCCGACACAGTACCGTCAGCTGGTCGAACATTTATCACCAGCCGATCTGACCCGGACGTATCGGGAAGGTAGCTGGACCATTCGCCAAGTAGTGCATCATGTTAGCGACATGCAGTTCCTGCACTACCTGCGGATGAAGAAAGCGTTGACAGAACCGGATTATAAAGTCGTTACGCTGGTCGATATGGACCGCTGGGCCAATACACCCGACGCCACCGACGCCCCGGTTGCGGATTCGTTGATGATGTTCGAGGGAGTTCATCAGCGGTACGCTTATCTGGCCCAAACGCTTACGGAATCCATGCTGGCCATTACGTACTACCATCCGGTTCGGCAGATCACGATCAATCAGGCGCAGGCGTTGGCTATGTCGGCCTGGCACGTGCAGCACCATCTGGCTCACATTCGACTGGCTTTGCAATAAACGTAGCGAGTTAGGGGTCAGGAATTCAAATTTTCTTAATACAGGATTGGCTTATTAAATGCCGTGGATACAGAATCTTTGCAGAAAATTTCCCGCTTGATCATTAATCGCAACGGGCGCTGAGTTTATTCGCAAAGGTCGCAAGACTGTATGTCTTCGCCTACTCCGCGCATAAACCCTACATAGTTCGCGGTTAGCAGTCGACTCTTTAAAAGCCCTGTTGCTTTATGAAACCTCTTTTTTACGCTCTTTTTCTGGTCGGACTAACGGCTTCAGGCTGGGCACAAACGCACAAAGACTATCCAGCCACGGTTTATCCGGATCGGGTAATTCTGGGCTGGCAGGACAATCCTGCTACGTCGCAGTCCGTAAACTGGCGAACCGATTCAACCGTCGTCAACGCAACTGGGGTCATTGCTGAAGCTGATCCTTCCCCTGATGTCGTTTCTAAAGCTACGCTGGTTCCGGCGACTACCCAACGTATCGTACTTGACGGAAAAACGATTCTTTATCACTCTGTTCATTTCAAAAACCTGAAACCAGATTCGAAATACAGCTATCGGGTTGGTGATGGCACTCACTGGACCGAGTGGTTCCAGTTCAAGACAGCGAAGGATCATTCGGCTCCATTCTCATTTCTGTATTTCGGCGACGCTCAGAACGATATACGCTCTCTCTGGTCACGGGCAATTCGTGGCGCTTATTCCACGTTGCCAACGGTTAGTCTGATGATTCACGCAGGCGATCTGATCACTACGTCGAATGCCGACTGGCAATGGGCTGAATGGTTTGAAGCTGGTGGCTGGATCAACGGAATGGTTCCTACGCTGGCCACGCCCGGCAATCATGAATATTTTAAAGATGAGCAAGGCAAATCTCGTGTTTCAAGGCATTGGCGTCCGTCCTTTATTTTACCCGAAAACGGTCCGAAGGGATTTGAAGAAACCGCTTACTTTTTTGATTATCAGGGCACTCGATTTATTTCTCTGAATTCACAACTGGCTTTGCTTGACTCATCGGCCATGACAACGCAGGCCAATTGGCTCATGCAAACCTTAAACAATAACCCGAATCGCTGGACTGTCGTTACGCATCACCATCCAATTTACTCGACAGCCAAAGGGCGAGACAACAATGAGTGGCGGGAACGCATGGAACCGATTTATAAAAAATTCGGCGTCGATCTGGTCTTGCAGGGGCATGACCATACATATGGGCGTGGACTGAATATGCCGCTGGGTAAGAGTCGGAAGCATCCCGATGGTCCAATTTACGTGGTATCGGTCAGCGGCCCGAAGATGTACGATCTTGGCCTTCAGAACTGGATGGATCGGGCGGGATCGAACACACAACTCTATCAGACCATCACCATTAACGGCGATAAATTGACGTATCAGTCGTATACCGTGACGGGTGAGAAATACGATTCATTTGAGCTGCTCAAGAATGGCAAAGGGCAAAATACGCTCGTCGATCAGGCACCCCTACTGTCTCCCGAACGGCTCGACTTACCCGCCGAATACCAGAAACGTTACAAGCCTGACCAGATGGATGAATACAATAAGCGTTTTCAAGAGTATAAAGCCCGTCAACAAAAAAAGAAGGAGTGATACGTATCACTCCAGGTCAGGTAGCCAGATACTATCTTTGACAAACCGGGCCGCCGTCGGACGGCACAGGCCGCCCTGCGCCGAAGCGGAGCGATTTTGAACTTTGTCAAAGATCTAATTTCAACAGATTTATTAGTGCATCAATAGACTTTAAGCTACCTCTAATTTTTCTACTTTTTTCGTATACTTATTTCTATAATCGATTGGTGAAAGTCCCGTGATTTTTTTGAATATTGTCCGGAACGCTTTGATATCTGAATAACCAACATCGTACATCACTTCGCTTATATTTTTTCGATCTGTTTCGAAGCTTTTTTTTGCGGCCTCAATCTTTACTCGCTGAATGTATTCTGAAACTGTATTACTCGTCGCTTTTTTGAATCTTCGTTCCAGATTTCTGCGACCAATCGCCAGCATATCAGCCAATTGATCAACTGTTATTTTTTCCTGAAAATTGGTCTCAATAAATTCCTGGGCTTTTTTAATCGGCTCATCATTATGAGTCTTTTGACCCTGGAATATAATAAAGGGAGACTGGCTGTTTTTGTCAATATCAATCATGAACGCTTTGGCAATTAAAATAGCCGTATCGCGCCCCGCATATTTTTCAACTAAATACAGGAGAAGATTTAAATAGGAATAAGCCCCTCCACTGGTATATAGCCCGTTTTCTTCCGTCATAATCTTATCATCGACCAGATTAACATCCGGAAACGCAGCCCTGAATTCATTAGCTAGACGCCAATGGGTTGCGCACTGTTTCCCGTTCAGCAAACCCGTAGCCGCCAGAAAGAAGGCACCGACACAGAAACTAGCGATTTCTGCCCCATTTTCACGCTGTTGAATAATCCAGGGGATAAACTCCTGATTCAGCGCCATGCTTTGCTCATGTTCGCCAAACAGGGCCGGAATAATGATCAGATCAGTTTTTTCGATCTCGTCAATCAAGACGTCCGGCTTAATGGTGAATAACCCATTGCGTAAACTCGCTTCCTTGGACAGTCCCACTAGTTGAACCGCAAAAAGTGGCGGTTTGCCCATGGCGATCTGAAATGAATTTACTTCAGAAAGAATCTGATACGTTCCGTCGATATTCGTAAGACTAATATGGCCTTCGGGTATAAGAATAGATACATGCTTCATAGGTCAAATATAAAGGAAATTGCTGTCGTAATCAACCCCCTATTTTGACGGATTCTCACCTGATAAAACAGAATTGATAGAACTATATTTGTAAAGACAAAAACGTCAGAAGGATTTTTAATTAGATGAATTTTTCAATAGCTTTTTTTCACAATTAATGCTCAATTCATTTAATGAAGATAAATACTATTTTTTTTGCAGTGATCTTCTCAAAAAATCACTTAGTAACCAGCACTTATTTAGTCGAAACAATAAATCAATGAACCTTAAATTTATCTAAAAATATGACACAAATTAATGCTTATTTGACTTTCGATGGTAATTGTCGCGAAGCTATGACATTTTACCAGGAATGCTTGGACAGTGAACTCTATTTGCAAACCGTTGGTGAGTCGCCGGTAGCCGCGCAAATGACCGCCGAATGGCAACAAAAAATTTTGCACGCCAGCCTCACGAAAGGAAATCTTGTATTGATGGGTTCCGACATGAACAGAACCAGCCTGATCAAAGGCAATTCCATTACGTTATCCATTAATTGTAGTTCCGAAGAAGAACTAACCACGTTCTTTACCCGGTTATCAGCCGGCGGGAAAATTATTGATCCTATAGCTGATATGTTCTGGGGTGCTAAATTCGGCGCGTTCACCGATAAGTTCGGAATAAACTGGATCGTGAATTACGATAAAAATCAAACCCTGTGACTCCTCACAGGATCGAAACCAATTGGATAAAGCCATGATGCGTATGGTGGAAGTTTTCAAAACAAATGTTCAGGAAGTAGCCATATCAACGATGCTGATTCAAAAACTTCTTGACCGCTTTAAGGCAGACAAAATAAGTTTTGACCTGGAAGATTGCGATAAAGTACTACGTGTCGAAGGAGACAATTTCTCTCCTGACGAAATCATCGAATCTGTTAATTCATTTGGATATAACTGTGAAATTCTGGCCTATTAATGACTCGTGCCGATGAGTATACCTTAGATTAGAATTCCTGTTAACTAAACATGCCAGAACGCTCAACCTTCGGTCCATTGAGTTGTTCTGGCATGTTTAGTTAGCGACGCTACGTTGGTACGGCCTTACGAGTCCTATCAAGTCCCGTATTCACATTATTACTGACTGACCAGTTAAATTCTGGCAACATTCCAGCTGGCTTTGACGTATGGTTAACCGTACGGTTAAAATTTTTCGTCAAATAGTCAAATTACCACCTAGGGTATCTGTTTGTTTTCGTGTCTTCGTATGTATTAAGCCCGATCCATGAGTCAGCTACAACCACTTTATCCAGATCAGCGGGGAAAACCAATAAAGGTAACTGATCCCGACCACAGCGAAAGTCGAGTCGTCGATTCGGAGCTGTTTATTCGGCAGGCATTTGACCGCAGTGTCCGTGAGGGTTACGAACTACTCTTCAGGCGTTATTACCGACCGCTGTGCAATCATGCCGTCCGCTTTGTTCAATCGAAAGAACAGGCCGAAGATTTGGTGAGTGAGGTGTTTTCCAATTTTTGGAAGGGGCAGCTTCATCTACACATCACTACGTCGATTCGGGCTTATCTGTTTCGGGCTTTACGCAACCGAATTTACAATCATTTGCGCGATGAGTTTGCACATCAGCGGCCGACAGAGGATTTTCTGATGGACATTGCCGAAACAGAAGACCCACAGCAGATTTTGCAGTACACGGAACTCTACCACCGGGTTCAGACGGTTGTGAGCGGGCTGCCTCCTCAGTGTCAGCGGGTTTTTCTACTGAGTCGTTTTGAAAGTAAAAAGCATAAAGAAATTGCGGATGAACTATCTATTTCGGTGAAGGCCGTTGAAATGCACATTACGAAAGCGCTGAGTCTACTCCGAACGGCGCTCTTTTCCATATGGCTTGTATTCCTGTTGGGCGACCTGATACGCTAAAATAGTTACGGATCGCTGTACTTAGCTGTTGATTATCGTATGGACAATCTTGTCAACAAACAACTGATTTTTGAGCATTTTGCAAATCGGGTCACGGCTCTCCAGCGTCAGATGATTGCGGAATGGCTCCAGCACCCCGAGAACAAGGAGCATTATTACGCGTGGCTGGAGGAATGGGAAAATCGGAATCCTCAATATGCTATTGAGGTGGAAACCAAACTTCAGCAATCTGTAAGCAGGTTAATCACGGAACAAACACCTTTGTATCCTCAGGTTGACCCGAATCGTCCGAACCGATTTCTCTCTGTATGGCAATGGGCCGCGGTTTTTGCTGGGCTTTTACTGTTGGGAGGGCTTTACACAGGCCGTTCGTATATAGAGTATCGTTCCGTTTATACGGGCTATGGTGAAGTACGCCAGGTAGATCTTCCGGACGGAAGCACGGTCACTCTGAATGCCAACTCGTCGATACGATATGCCCGTTTCGGATTCGGTAATCAGGCGCGCCGGGTACATTTAGTGGGCGAGGCCAGTTTCGCGGTAAAACACCTCAGTAACCAGGCTCAATTTGTCGTTAGTACGGAGCATAATCTGGACGTAATCGTTCTGGGTACCGTGTTTAGCGTTTTCTCTCGCCCTCGTGGCGCCAAAGTGGTTCTCCAGCGCGGAAAAGTAGAGATTGTTCAGACTGCTCATCGGTCGGCCCGACATATTACCCTTAAACCGGGCGATCTGATCAGTCTGGATTCGTCGGGATTTCTATCGATGAAACACCTACCCCATCCGGATGCCTACGCGGCCTGGCAGGAACACCAGCATGAATTTGATCAGACTACTTTGAGCGAAATCGCCGGGCTACTGGAAAAGACTTACGGCATGCAGGTTACCGTTGCCGATTCTGCGCTGGCGCAACGCACTGTCTCGGGTACGTTCAGCACGCGAACAGCTACTGAATTGAGCCGGGTCATTGCCGATCTGCTGGATGTGGCTGTCAGCCAGAAAGGCAATCAGATTACGTTCACCAAGCCGCTAAATCCCTGACATTTTTAATACCTCTTAATGCTTCCTATTTATGAAAAATCCCTTACTTGTTACTCCTTTTTTTGTGCTTCTGCTGGCCTTTCAGACCTGGCCAGCATCGGGACAAGTGCTGGCCAAACGCTATCAGAAAAGCGGAGCTACTCCGCTACAGAAACCGATTCCAGCAACCTACCTGTCTCTCAAAGAAGCTCTTACTCAATTAAAAAAAGCTTACCAGGTCGATCTGCTGTTCGAAGATAAAACTGTGGAGGGCTACAAAACAACCGCTCAGGATTTCGCTCGTCCTATTGAAACTGAACTGAAGCAGTTGTTACAGCCGCTAGGTCTTCGCTACAAAAAAGTAAAGAAGAATGCCTATCTGATTCAGCCTGCCAAAGCGGGAAAAGAAAAAGACAATACGGCCTCCGTTCGTGTAGTCGGCACCGACCCAGCCGGTACGTCTGCTCCCATCGACCAAGCCATCGCTGTCAACGTAGCGGATACGCCCGACACGAAAGAAATGACTGTTGCCGATCAGGTTGTGACAGGTACGGTGCGCGATGCCAAAGGCGAAGCCCTGCCGGGCGTGAACGTACTGATAAAAGGTAGTGCCAAAGGAACGACCACCGATGGACAAGGTAATTTTCGGCTGGCAGTTCCTGATAATTCGGCGGTTCTAGTGTTTAGTTTCGTCGGTTATCAGCCCCAGGAAATCCGGGTCGGCAACCAGACCGCCATCACGGTTCGATTGTCGGCCGATGAGAAATCACTGAACGAAGTCGTGGTGGTGGGTTACGGTACCCAGTCGCGTAAAAACCTCACCAGCGCCATTAGCACCATTAAACCCGAAGAACTCAACCGGGGCGCTATCAGTGATGTCGGGCAGTTATTGCAGGGGAAAGTACCGGGTCTGAACATCTCGGCCAATGGCGATCCAAATGCGCCTGCTGCGGTGGTTTTGCGGGGCGCATCGACCATTAACAGCTCACAAGGTCCATTTTATGTGATCGACGGTGTACCCGGCGCTGACATTTCGATTATCGCGCCCGATGACATTGCCTCCATTGACGTACTGAAAGATGCAGCCGCTACGGCCATTTACGGTAACCGGGCTGCCAATGGCGTGATTATGGTGACGACGAAGCGGGGAAAACGCGGTCAGATGCAGATCGCCTACAGTGGCTATGCCGGGATTGAAAGCGTTTCCAGCACCCTGAAGATGATGAATGCTGACCAGTTACGAGCCTTTCTGACGCAGAATGGTCAGTCGTTTTCGCCCATTGATGACAAAGGCGCTAATACGAACTGGCAAAATGCCGTTCAGCAAAGTTCGGCGGTTTCGCATAACCACAACCTGTCGATCAGTGGCGGAACGGAACACAGTACGTACAGCGCCAGCCTCAACTATCTGGACAAGCAGGGGATTTTGCTAGGAAGCTCGCTGAACCGGGTTATTGCCCGGCTGGCCGTCGATCAGTACGCCTTTAACGACAAAGTACGATTTAGCCTGAACGTAACGAACTCCAATAGCAACGCCAACAACACTCCGCTGCGGAACAACGTACTGTTGCAGATGATCAACCACCTGCCAGTATCGCCCGTAACCAACCCAGATGGCAGTTATTTTGAGAACTTTCAGAATACGGGCTATTTCAATCCGGCAGCCATGATCAACCATGCGAAGGATAATACGAAGTACAATAACCTGGTTGGCTCCTTCAATACGCACGTCCAATTGCCGTTCGGCCTTTCGTACGATCTGAATTTATCGTACCAAAACAATACGTCGCTGCATGGAGAATCGTACGACAGTTATTATTCACAGTATAACAGCGCGAACTTTTACAACAATCCTGATCCACCGGCAGTACACTCATTGCTGAATTTCGGCACAAACGGCTCGGCGTTGCGGAATACGTATCAGACTACGCGTAAAGTCCTGGAAACGTTTCTAACGTGGGATAAATCGTTCGGCGATCACACGATCAATGCCGTGCTCGGGTACTCGTGGCAGGGAAACATAGCGGGCGATGGCTTCCAGACGTCGAGCACGAACTTTCCCGTCGACAACATCGGCTACAACAATTTTGCCCTGAGTAATCCATATGCCATTTCATCGTACCGGGTGAATTTTGGTCCGGACGGTATCTACCAGGAAAACCGCCTGATCTCTGATTTTGCCCGACTCAATTACAATTACAAAGACAAATATCTGATTCAGGGATCGATTCGGCGCGATGGTAGTTCGGTATTCGGCGCGAACAACCAGTGGGGCTATTTTCCAGCAGCTGGATTTGCCTGGCGCGTGAGTCAGGAAAGCTTCATGCAGAACCAAAGCCTCTTTAATGACTTGAAGCTACGGGCCAGCTATGGCGTTACGGGTAATGCAACAGGATTCAATGCCTACACAGCCCAGTTCATTTCGGGTAGCCTCGGTACGTATTACTACAATGGCGTTCAGACGGCTGCTTACGGACCAACGCAGGCGGCCAACCCCGACTTGCGGTGGGAGAAAACGGCAACGACAAACATCGGCCTCGATTTTACTATCCTGAAAGGCAAACTCAGCGGCACAGTTGAATGGTATGATAAGAATACCACCGGCATGATTTACTCGTACCGGGTTGACCCGACGCTGGTGCCGGTGGGTAGCATTATCGCCAATGGCGGGAGCATGAATAACAAAGGGATTGAGTTTAGTTTGAGCGCTACGCCCGTTCGTACCACCAATTTCAGTTGGACAACCGGTATTAATCTGGCTCACAACACCAACAAAATTACCAGCCTGACAAACCCTCTATTTGTTGGGGGAGATTCGGTACGGATTACCCAGCCCGAAGGCAACGGTCAAACAGGCAGTACGTTACAGATCCTAAAGGCGGGGATGCCCCTGGGTCAGTTCTTCTCGCTTCAGTACGCCGGGAAAAATGAAAAAGGCGTTTCGCAATACGTGAACCAGAAAGGCGATCTCACGACAACGCCGGTTATTGGAGCCGACTACAAATACCTTGGTAGCCCACAACCGAAACTGCTGCTCGGCTGGACGAACACGCTACGGTACAGAAACTTCGACTTCAATCTGTTTTTCCGGGGAGTATTCGGAAATAAAATCTTCAACGCTACCCGCGCCGATCTGTTCCGGCCCAGTACGGCACAGTTTACCAACATTCTGGTCGACGCAGCCGACGAAAAAGCTACCGACGTTAACTCGTACAAATACTCCAGCCGGTTTATTGAAGATGGGAGTTACGTGCGCTTAGACAATGCTACGTTGGGATACAATTTTAAGAACACCGGCGAGTATGTGAAATCGTTGCGAGTCTACGCCACCGTCAACAATGCGTTCGTCATCACGGGCTATAAAGGCATTGATCCTGAAATCAACCAGGGCGGAATCGCACCAGGTGTTGATGCAAACAATTTCTATCCGAAAACCCGGACGCTTCTGGTGGGGGTCAATGTGTCATTCTAAAACCTTAGCGAAACTACCCATGAAAAAAATATTCACGTCCAGCGCGTTTCTGGCGCTGTTTGTTTACCTGACCACAGCCTGTCACGACATAAACGTACCGGTTAACACCGAACTAACACCCGATATTTTTCCGCAGAATTCGTCGCAGTTCATTCAGGCATCCGGCCCGCCCTATGCGGCTCTTCGGGGTAATTTTTCGCTGGATTACTGGTTCATGCAATCCCTGAGTTCCGACGAGGCCATCTTGCCCGCTCGTGGTGGTAACTGGTATGACAACCAAAACTATCGGATGCTCCACTACCATAACTGGACCAAGGACCATGGCTCCACCAACGGCGCCTGGAGCTGGCTGTCGACTGTGATTGGCGTTACAAACCAGTCGTTGTCCATTCTGGATCAGACTATTCCGGCTTCGACGGCTACCAAGGCAACGAATCTATCCGAATTAAGAATGGTGCGGGCACTGGCTTATTTCATGATGATGGACTTGTACGGTAATGTGCCTATCATAGCGACCTATGGCGATTTTTCACCTCATCCTACCGTACCGCGTGCACAGGTATTCAAGTTTATTGAAGATGAAGTAAAAGCAGCCTTACCGAACCTGAGTCGGACGACCGGGCAGGCTGTTTACGGACGAGCGAATAAATTCACGGCCTTTGCTCTATTGGCGAAAATGTACCTGAATGCAGAGTATTACACGGGCACGCAGCGCTACAATGATGCCGTAATCGCCTGTGATAGTGTCATCAATTCGGGCTTTTACGCACTGGAACCCCGATCCTCGTATCTGCAGATGTTTTATCCCAACAACGGGCCATCCATGAAAGAATTCATCTTTGCCATTCCATACGACCCAGCGGCCGGGGCCATGTCGGGCACGAATGGCATGATGTACCATGCGCGGTATGATGTTCCCCGCTCGGAAACCAGAAAATTCAGTCTTCCCTTTACGCCCAGTGCGCCCAGAAGCACGCTCCCAGAGTTTTACGCAAATTTTAACGATCCTAATGACGTCCGGAATGGGCAATGGCTTACTGGACTTCAGTACATGAATGACGGTGTGACGCCCGTTACCGTAACGACCACCAAAAAAGGCTACGACCAGACCTATACGGGCTCGGACGGAGCGGCTGCCTATACCTACCAGGTGAACCTGACTCCACAGATCGTTCTGCGTCAGGACGTAGCGACATTCGATCTGGGCAACGACGAAATTGCCTGGAACATGGGCTATCGAAACATTAAATTTTATCCCGATAATACGTCGACATCGCGTAACCAGAATAACGACGTACCCATGTTCCGGTATTCCGATATTCTTCTGATGAAAGCCGAGGCCATTCTTCGGGGTGGAACGGCGACACAGGGACAGACGGCACTTTCGCTGGTGAATCAGTTACGCGCAAATCGCACGACGACGACTGCTTTATCGAGTATAACGCTGGATGGTATTTATGCCGAACGAAGCCGCGAGTTTGCCTGGGAAACCTGGCATCGGAACGACATGATCCGGTTTGGCAAATATGAAGGAGCCTGGGGTTTCAAAACAGATGCGGATGTGAATCACCGGATTTTCCCCATCCCAACAACGGCCTTCACCGTAAACCCAGCCCTGACGCAGAATCCTGGTTATTGATTAGTAGCCACAGAGCGCTCCACCGTCGCGGCACGGAGCGCTCTGTGGCTACTAAATGTATGAAGCCTTTCACTGCTCAATAAAACATGGAAAACATTTCAAGGAAAGCATTCCTGCACTACGCAGGGCTTGCGACAATGGCTACGTTTTCGCCGTTCCTGGCAAACGCCTGGAATGAAAAAACTACCGATGACACTTCTTATAAAAAAATAGTAGCGGCTAATAACGAAGAGGTTGCCAAATTACTGACGGCCTTAGAACCTGAGATCACCGAAGTGAAACGCCGATCGGGCTACGATCTGGCCAATCTGGTAGCGGCTTTCTGTGAACCTACTTCCCGCTATTATCAGAAAGCGGAACTGCTGCCGTTTATGTCGAAAATTATCCGTTTTCTTTTAAAGGCGCAGCACAGCGATGGTACCCTCGATTTTGGCAATCTGGCTTCTCCTCCCGACACCGCCTTTATCCTGGAACCGCTTTGTTCAGCGGCTACCATCCTGCAAAAAAATACCACCACTGGCCTGAATGACGTAAAAGCCGGGCTTAAAGAGTTTATCGTAAAAGCCGGGGAATCTCTCAAAACAGGTGGCGTGCATACCCCCAATCACCGCTGGGTCGTATCCGCAGCATTGGCAAAGATTAACGCCCTATATCCCGATCCGGGCTACGTGATTCGGATTAATGAGTGGCTGGCCGAAGGCGTTTTTATTGATGACGAAGGGAATTATCTCGAACGTAGCATGAATTATTCGGCGGTTATCGACCGGGCGCTGGTTACGATGGCCCGTCTGCTTTCCAAGCCGAAATTGCTCGAGCCCGTTCGAAAAAATCTTGAGTTGGTGTATTACCATTGCGAACCGAACGGCGAGCTGGTCACGGTCGATTCGAGGAGGCAGGATCAGTTTGCGCCCATTACGATCCTGAATTTCTACCACGACTACCTGTATCTGGCCATTCACGATACCAATCCTGAGTTTGCGGCCATCGCCCGGTTTATTGAAACGCTGCCCGGTTTTACCAGCCGGATTCTTAATGATTTGTTGGTTTCTTACCTGGAAGATCCACTTTATAAAAAACCAGTTCCAACACCCAAAGCACCATCGGTTAACTTTGACGAATTCTTTAAACAAACGAATCTCGTCCGGATTAGACGTAACGCAACGACCACTACGTTGTTTGGGGGCGCTGATTTTCCCATCATCATTGCATCGGGTCGATCGACCAGTCCTAATTTTTTTAGCTTCCGAAAAGGGGCGGCCATTCTGAAGTACATGCGGCTGTCAACCGATTTTTTCAGTACGGGTTATTTTCATAGTCAGGGTATCACGCATTCATCCGGGAAATACGTATTGCATCAGAAACTAGACGTTCCGTATTATCAGCCTTTACCCGCCAATCTGAGAAAAGCCAATGGCGACTATGCGCATTCGCAAAGCACGGACGGCCGTTTCTGGAATAAAATGGATTTCGAGCATAGACCCCAGAGCAACGTAAAAACCCTGGAAACAACCATTACCGTTTCCGAAAAGAACGGGTCGAACGAGCTGACATTTGAGGTAAAAAGCGAAGCCGGTGTCCACGTAACCATTGAATTCTGCTTCAAGGAAGGCGGCACACTGACCGGCGTAACGAAGCTGAATGAATCTGCTGATAATTATGCTTTAGAAACTGGGTCAGCGGAATATCGGTCTGGGCAGGATTCCATAAAATTTGGACCGGGCGTTTCAGGCCGTCCGAAAATAACGGGTCTGGAAGGCGAACTTTATTCGTCGCACTTCGGCAGCCTGCGTACAGAAGGTTTGCATGTGTATTTTACAGGCGTTACGCCCTTCGAGCATACCCTTACGATTGGCTGAAGCAGCTTAAAAAATCGTTGACAAAGCTGATGTCGATCCATATTTATGAACAGCTGCTTTGTCAACGATTTCTTCCCAAAGAAGAATTTGTAGAAAACGATTACGCGTTACTTTTTGCCAAAACTTCTTCTACCGTCAGGGCTTCCAGCGAGGGAGCAACCAGATCAGCTTGTGTCAGTACGTCCGGCGAGCCGATTCCCACGACAAACATACCCCCTCGTTTACCCGCTTCAACACCCGCAACGGCATCCTCGAACACCACACATTCGGACGGAGAAACACCCAGTTCAGCGGCTCCTTTCGTAAATACCTCTGGGTCAGGTTTGCCTTTACTGATTTTCGTACCGTCGATGATAGCATCGAAGGCATCAGTCATGCCGACACGTTCCAGAATCAACGGTGCGTTTTTGCTGACCGAACCCAGGGCCGTTCGTAATCCGGCTTTTCGTACCTGCGCAAAGAACGTAGCCACACCCGGCAGAATATCGTCGGACGTCATACGACTAACCAGTTCCAGATACCATTCGTTTTTCTGCGTAGCCAGTTCGGTCTTTTTCTCATCAGGTAATGACAAGCCGCCGTGTTCCAGGATCAAATCGAGCGATTCGGTACGACTAACGCCCTTGAGTCGCTCATTAAATTCCTCCGAAATATCAAATCCAAGTTCATTCGCCAGTCGTTTCCAGGCCTGGTAGTGATAAATAGCCGTATCGACAATAACGCCGTCGAGATCAAATAAAAACGCTTTTGTAAGCATGAGGTTTCAGATTGTCGAACCACAAAAATACAGGTTTTACAGCGCGGTTACGTTGTCTATTTCTGTAACTCCAGCACCAGGGCGGTTTTAGCAGGGAGTTTAATAAGTTTCAGGTCGCTCATGGTCGCGTCGGTCATAATATTTTTGGCGGACGTAAAGCCTTTCATCCGTTCGGCAAAGCGAACTGTATCAAGCGAAATTTCCTTATCGCCGGTGTTGGTAGCGATCATTACCGTTTTGTTAGTATCGTAGCGGAAATAAACATACGTACCTTCCTGCGGCAGAAACTGCATCAATTTCCCGGTATGCATGACTGGATTATCGCGCCGATACGTAGCCAGTCTGCGTACAAACAGAAAGGCTTCATTTTCCCGATCGTTACGTCCGGCGGCCTCAAATTTATTTTCCTTATCGCCAGGAAAACCACCGGGAAAATCACGACGGACTTCGGCATCCGACGGGTCTTTGAAATTCTTCATCAGAATCTCCGTACCGTAATACATCGACGGAATACCACGCGTTGTCAAGAGCCAGGTCAGGCCAATTTTGTATTTATTGAAATCTTCCCCAATGACCGAGAAGTAACGGTCTAAATCGTGATTGTCCAGGAACGTAACCAGTTTGGTTGGGTCGACGTAAACCGCATCCTGCGCCAGCGTTTCATAGAGTGGAAACGCATCACTGTTCTTTTGTTTCAGAGCATTGTTCGTGATGGCATTATAGACGACGAAGTCGAGACCACCGGGCTGATTCGATTTAAACGGAAAGTCAATTTTGTTCCGGACATAGTAAGACTGGTCCACTACGTTGCTTACGGACGACTCACCGAAAATGAGAATCTTCGGATACTGATCCATCAGCGCCTGATTACAGCGATTCATGAATGGCATGTCGTTATACAAATACGTATCGACACGCCAGGCATCGATCCCAAAGTTTTCCACCGTCCAGATCGCGTGTTGAATCAGAAAATTAGCTACGTATGGATTACTCTGATTCAGGTCGGGCAGAAAGGGAACAAACCAGCCATCGACCGTGACTTTTCGATCACTCTCCGACGCGTGAGGGTCTGTAATCGGCTGTTGTTTGTAAGACGTATTGGTATAGGTCGGCCATTGGTGGACCCAATCTTTGCTGGGCATGTCTTTAATAAACCAGTGATTGATGCCAACGTGGTTATACACTGCATCCTGTACTACTTTCAGGCCAGCCGCATGAGCCGCTTTAATGAAGGCCAGATAGCCTTCATTCCTACCAATTCGTCGGTCGATGGCGTAATGATCGGTGAATCCGTATCCGTGATAGGCCGAGCGCATTGATCCTCCCTCGTTAGTAAGCGGTTGGTTATTCTCAAGAACGGGCGTAAACCAGATCGCCGTGACACCCAGATCTTTCAGGTAATTTATCCGTCGCGCAGCTCCTGCCAGATCACCCCCGTGGCGATAGAATGGATTGGAGCGGTCGGCGTTAGGATCGGCCATATCCGAAAATTTGTCGTTACTCTCATCGCCATTGGTAAACCGGTCGGGAATGGCTAAGTAAATAAAATCAGCCGCCGTAACGCCCCCGCCTTTTCGTCCTGTTTCACGAGCTCGTAGCGAGAATGGCTGCGTTAGCGTCTGACTTCCACGCTTTCCAACGATATTGATCGTACCCGGTTTGGCCGTGGGGGAAACCGTTAGGTCCAGAAAGACATAATTTGGATTTTCAACCGTATGCGCCTTCACCAGCTTCACACCCGGATAGTTGATTGTATAGGCCAGCGTTCCGGCGTTGGGTCCATACACAAGTAGCTGAACCGCTGGGTTCTTCATTCCTACCCACCAGTTTGTGGGGTTGATGCGCTGAATCTGCGCCGGTTGCGCAAAGGCTGATCGGAAAACTGTCAGCAGAATAATTAGAAGGGTAAACAATTTTCTTTTCATGTATAGGTCGACAATAAATCGGTTGAATTATCACTTAAACAGGGAAAAATGCAACAAGAACGCGAAAATAACCCACGATTTTCGTAAAAAAAGGCCATAGTTTTGCGAAGCACATCCGGCCACATGCTGTAATCCGAAGTAACCCTACTCTATGTACACATCCTCTGTTGTCCCGGTGGTAGACAAATTAATCATCTACCAGATTTTCACCCGATTGTTTGGTAATCAGAATACAACGAATCGGCCACATGGCACACGCGATGAAAATGGCGTCGGAAAATTCAACGACATCAACAATGCAGCTCTGCAAGCCATCCGGCAATTCGGCGCATCACACGTCTGGTTTACCGGTATCATCGAACATGCCAGCCAAACCGATTATTCCGCCTATGGCATTCTTCCCGATGATCCAACCGTAGTAAAAGGGAAAGCTGGCTCGCCCTATGCCATCAAAGATTATTACGACGTCGACCCCGACCTGGCCGTCGAAGTTCCTAATCGCATGGTGGAGTTCGACGCGCTGGTGCAACGAACTCATGCCCACGGACTGAAGGTAATCATCGATTTTGTACCGAATCACGTGGCTCGACAGTATAAGTCCGATGCCAAACCAGCGGGCGTTATTGATTTAGGTCAGAACGACGATACGTCCGTTGGTTTTTCACCCAACAATAATTTTTTCTACCTGCCTGGTGAAACGTTTGTGTCGCCGGAACGTAGCAACAATCAACAGGCTCCGAATGCATTGCATGAGTATCCTGCTAAAGTCACGGGTAGCGGCTCCGTTACGTCGTCGCCCGACGTCAACGACTGGTACGAAACGGTCAAATTAAACTATGGCATTAATGTTTTCGACGGAAGTCATCACTTCGATCCTGTTCCGGCTACCTGGCATCAAATGCTCGATATTCTTTTGTTCTGGGCCAACAAAGGGATCGACGGGTTTCGGTGCGACATGGCCCATTACGTACCGGTCGAGTTCTGGAAATGGGCTACTAGTCAGGTCAAACGAAAATACCCCAGATTGCTTTTTATTGCTGAAATCTACGATCCGGGGCTGTATCGGTCCTTTATTTTTGAAGGCGGCTTTGATTACCTGTACGACAAGGTAGGCTTATACGATTCGGTTCGGGAATTGATGGAGGGGCATGGCTCATGCTACAGCCTCACGCGCGTGTGGCAGCAGGAATCCGGCGATTTTTCGCAACACATGCTTCGGTTTCTGGAAAATCATGATGAACAACGAATTGCCTCTCGCTTTTTCGCTAATGATCCCTGGGCAGCTATACCCGGCATGACACTAACGGCTACCATGAATACAGGGCCTATTCTGATTTACTTCGGGCAGGAAGTAGGCGTTCGGGCAGAGGGTGCCGAAGGGTTTAGCGGTGATGATGGGCGAACAACTATCTTCGATTACTGGGGTTTACCCCGCTGGCAGGGCTGGCTTAACGAAGGAAACTACGACGGCGGAAGGCTTACCGACGAACAACGGAACCTACGGGCCTTTTATCAGCAGCTAAACTACCTGATTACGGGTTCTGACGCGATTCAAAATGGTTATTTCTACGATCTGCAGTACGTCAACGACAATGGCCAAAGCCCAGGCTATGACGCACATCAGATTTACAGTTACCTTCGCTATACGGATCGGCAGAAACTACTCATTGTCTGCAACTTCTCAAGTCAGCATACCTACGACACACTTGTACGAATTCCTGGTCAGGCGTTTGACGCGATGGGGCTAGACGCTCTGAATACGTACTGGTTTACCGATATTTTTCTAACTAACACGGAAGTCAATGGCGTTGGCTTAGCGGGCGTACCGCTGCTTTTGTCACCAAGAAGTGTTCGTGTGCTGGAAATTAAATCCTAGATTTAGGGTACTTTTTGAGCTATGTCTCGTCTATAGACTATGCTCAAATGTACCCACCTATTTATGTTAAAGTTTTTTACTGGATTTTTTCTGCTTCTGCTCACCCCTTTTTTAGGGCAGGCGCAGGATGGTATTCTTACTCAATTACAAGCCTTGACGCTTGTGGAAGGCAAATCAGCGGCTGAAACTACGGTCACTATTGGCAGGCAGTTTCTGGGTCGTCCTTATGTTCCGCATACACTCGATGTCAATCCAACCGAACAGTTGGTCGTTAGCGTTCGTGAATTTGACTGCACTACGTATCTGGAAACGGTACTGGCGCTTTCACTAACCTGGCATGATGTGCCGGGCAAGCAAAATTCCCCGCTTTTTGAACAGACATTTCGGAAGTATCTGACTAAACTTCGCTATCGGGACGGTCAGATTAATGGCTATGCCAGTCGGTTGCATTACTTTTCTGACTGGCTCCGCGATAATGAGCGGAAAGGGCTGTTAAACGATGTAACTCAGGAGCTGTCGGGCTGTATGTCGGTCATCAAGCCGGTGTCTTACATGACCACAGCTACGTACAAATATCCTCAGTTAAGCAATCCGGATGTGTATAAGCAGGTTGCTCAAACGGAAGCGTCGCTGGGTCAACAGTCTTTTTCGTTTATCCCGAAGAAAAACATTGCTCAGGCCGAAGCGCAGCTCCGTGAAGGAGATATTATTATGCTCATGGCTTCTCGCCCTGGTCTCGATATGAAACATGTCGGTCTGGCGGTCCGTCACCCCGATGGTCGGATTCATTTGATGCACGCTTCCTCCGATCTGGGCGCGGTCGTTATTACGTCCGATCCACTAAGTGATTATGTTCAGTGGCACAAAAATATGTCAGGTATACGCGTGGCGCGGCTCCGACTGAACACCCCTTTAGAAGCTTCTGTAGTACATAGCAAATAGCCAACCCACTAGTGGATTGATTAGTAGCCTTTCATTATTTCCATTACTACCTACAATTGAGTCGATAATTCAACTAATCAGCCTATTTAGTTTCGTTAAAGTTACAATAGCTGATTATACGTCTTTTCCCACTCACAAAAATTACCTTGTAGCCAACTGATTAAATACATAGAAAATTAGCGCGTACTATTTACTCTACTAGTTATACAAGCTACCGTTTAGTCAATTTTCAACAAAAAAAGTGTCTATATATAATTATTACAGTCTAATTAAACAAAGTTAAGTTACCCAATATATAAAACCGAAAATACATTAAGTAGCTAGGTCAATTACCTGTTGTGTAATTGGCTGGTAAGTCAATTCTAATCATTAAAAATTTTAAGACTAGTGTTAACTTATATGAACAAAGAGAAAGCAGGAAACCAATTACGTCTACAAACAAGAAAGCCGGGCCGCATAACAGCCAGGCTTTCCGATTCTATCCACACCATTTGGCTACTGTAGCTTTCACCACACGTAGCCAACAAAAGCAGTTTCCTGCTTTCTTATTTTTTAACTAACCGTTGATAAGCTTTGTTAAACAATTTGTCTATAATCATTCAAACAAATAAGTGAATGGGCAAAAAATCCTGGGCGTATACACTATTTGCTTAACAATATATACGTATCGTTTCCTAAGTTTACGCTCTGTCTTCATCTCGCCCACGCCTTCGCCATTCGTTCTTAAATTTCGCACGTTCTTCTTCGCTCATCTGGCGCCATTTTTCACGCCAGTGAAGTCCGCTACCAGTATAGGGCCCTCCACCCGTTGGTCGACCGAATTTGAACCCTCCAAACAGGATTCTCGATAAAATTAACAAGCCAATCGCCTGCCAGTACGTAACGGCTCTGACGCCGGTAACTGCTACCAATACGTTGTTCCAGAGCCAGTATACCACAAACGAAATGAACGCCAGCGCGAGCAGAATAAGCACCGGAAAAAACCTGAATCGTCTTCGTCCGTAAGGAGTTCTCATTGTCTTATAGTTTATCGAGTTCGTCGTATAGAGTTTGCAGGCGTTTTCGGAGGTGTTGAACGGCGTAGCGTTTTCGGGAAATAATCGTTTTCAGATTCTCGCCCGATTGATCAGCAATTTCCTGCAAGGTTTTGTCTTCCAATTCATTCTGAACAAACACGATACGTTGATTTTCAGGCAGTTCGTTCAGCGCGCGCATTAGTTCGTCCCAGAATATATCCTTAAAAAACTGATCTTCGGGGGTTTCAGCATCAGCCAGCAGAATCTCCCGAAAACTGATGTTGCCATCCTCATCGTCAAACTCTGTATCCGATAACGCATCTTCTTTTTTCTTTCGATACGTATCGGTTATTCGGTTTCGGGCTACCTGAAACAGCCAGCCGCTTATGCTTTCAATGCCATCGAGATCAACAACCCGGCTGAGCTGATACCAGACATCCTGTAAAATATCTTCCGCATCTTCGTCTGATTTCACTTGCCCACGAATAAACCGAGACAGCCGATTTCCGTACTGTTTCACTGTCTCGATAATTGTTCGCTTGGGAGGTTCAGCCATATCGGTCAAACTAACGCTTTACTCTAAACGTTTCCTGGCTTCGTGACTTAGGTTTTACTACGTGTATCCAACTCCCGCAACACGTCTGCTAGTGTTCTAAATCGATTAGCATCGCCAATAAAACCCAGACCTGACATGATCAGGGCAAACCCGCCCGTACTAACCCAGAACCAGGAGTCTGCGTTAACTTCTCTGAGCTTTGATCCATGCAATAATACAGCTAATCCACTACCTAATAACATAGCTCCACCACCGCCAAAGAGCCAGTATTTCGTAATCAGTTTCTTCTCACGTTGCGTTCTCATACCTTCTTTTCCATTTAAATCCTCTGTTCATGATGAAAACCATCTCAATGTCATCCGGTTTATAAAAAATCTGTATCTTACCCCGTAGTTATGGCCCGTTTGCGTGGCCCGACCACCTTAAATCATACCATCAATGCCAGTATTTACTCTCGGGATCGAAGAAGAATTTCAAACGATTGACCCTAGCTCAGGCGAGTTACGGTCGCACATGTCAAAGATTGTCGATGGTGGTCAGATTGTCCTGCATGAACGCGTAAAGGCCGAAATGCACCAGGCAGTGGTTGAAGTCGGTACGAATATCTGCAATAATATTCAGGATGCTCGT
The DNA here is from genome assembly GCF_014699035.1 of Spirosoma validum. GTDB lineage: Bacteria > Bacteroidota > Bacteroidia > Cytophagales > Spirosomataceae > Spirosoma > Spirosoma validum. Next base: position 175,465 of record NZ_JACXAA010000008.1, on the reverse strand, counting down.
CAGGAGGTAACGTATCTCCGCAAAATGATTATTGAACTGGCAGATAATCAAAACCTGAAAATTGCAGCAGCAGGCACGCACCCTTTCTCGGACTGGCAGGATCAGCTGATAACCCCTAATGAACGCTACGACCGACTTATTGAAGAGTTACGCGATGTGGCCCGGTCCAACCTGATTTTTGGTCTGCACGTTCACGTCGGGATTGAAAGTCGGAACGAAGGGGTTCAGATTATGAATGCTGTACGGTATTTTCTGCCGCACATTTATGCACTGTCGACGAACTCCCCTTTCTGGCGGGGACGTAACACGGGTTTTAAATCCTATCGGTCTAAGGTGTTCGACAAGTTTCCACGTACGGGTATTCCAGACTTCTTTTCGTCGGCGGCTGAGTACGACGAATACATTGAGCTATTGGTCAAGACGGGTTGTATTGATAACGGCAAAAAAATCTGGTGGGACATTCGGCTACACCCGTTCTTCGACACCATTGAATTCCGTATTTGCGACGTACCCATGCGCGCCGATGAAACAATTTGTCTGGCCGCCATCATGCAGGCGTTGGTCGCTAAAATTTATAAACTACACAAGCAAAATCTGAATTTTCGGCCCTATCGGCGCATTCTCATCAATGAGAATAAGTGGCGGGCTGCGCGCTATGGCATTGAGGGAAAATTGATCGATTTCGGAAAGCAGGAAGAAGTTCCGACGCACCAGCTTATTCACGAACTACTCAATTTTATTGACGACGTCGTTGATGATCTGGGTAGCCGTGCGGAGTGTGAATACGTACTGAAAATCCTCGAAATGGGTACTGGCGCCGATCGTCAATTAGCTGTTTTTCAGCAGCACAATGACCTGAAACGCGTTGTTGATTACATTGTCGAGGAAACTTCTTTGGGAATCAGGTAGTTGTGTGTAAAGCGGCTGGAAAGCCGCTATTTCTATAATAAGCAATGCGGCTTTCCAGCCGCTTTACACCTATGAGTTTAGCAAAAATTGCCGTTCTGGATATGAATAATGGGCATGCCAATGAGGGTATGCGTTGCATTATGCAGCTGATCCGAAACGTACAGGGTAATGATCATGCTGAATTAGCATTTGATGTTTTCAATGTTCGGGCTAAGAACGAAATTCCTGGTTTGGAGTACGATATTTATATCTCGTCGGGGGGGCCTGGTAGTCCACTGGAATCAGACGAGCCCTGGGAACAACCCTACTTTGCGTTGATCGACCAGCTTTTTTCCTGGAACCAGCGTAATGATCGGAAAAAGTTTGTCTTTCTAATCTGCCACTCGTTTCAGCTGGTAGTTCGCCATCTGGATCTGGCTGTGCTTAGCAAGCGTAAATCGACTTCGTTCGGTATTTTTCCGGTCCATAAAACAGACGAAGGTTGCTCGGAACCTCTGCTTAAGAAATTGCCCGATCCATTCTACGCGGTAGATTCGCGGGATTATCAGATCACGGAGCCCAATCTTGACCGTATGGATGAGCAGGGAGCCATTATCCTGGGTCTGGAAAAAATCCGTCCACACGTACCACTCGACCGCGCCATCATGTCCATTCGATTCTCGCCGGAAATTATTGGTACACAGTTTCACCCGGAGGCCGATAACGAAGGTATGTTACGTTACTTCATGACAGAGGAGAAGCGGAATCAGATTGTTACGAATTTCGGCGAAGCTAAGTACAACGACATGGTCGCGTATTTGCAGGACCCGGATAAGATAGCCCTTACCGAATCAGTTATTCTGCCCGGTTTTCTGCGGCAAGCTATTTCCGCTTTAGCTCCCTCTGAACAATTCATTGAACAGAATTAGTCACTAACCACAAAGGCACGGAGAACACAGAGGTACTTAGCATACTGGATTTATCTCTGTGTTCTCCGTGCCTTTGTGGTTAAGAAATTTCAAAGAAAATCTATGATCCAGCCCGTTCGTCAAACTTTTAATCAAGCTTTTAGCCCGGAACGCTACCGGGCTTTTTTGGATAAAATTAATAGTGACCTGCCCAATCAGTTAGATTTTCGTGTAGCCGAAACACCTGTCTTCGTGCCAAAAGTCTTGACGGACAAGCTTCTTCAAGCCTGTGACGACATCATTGACGTAATCACACGCGAAGATTTCATGGTTTTGACGGAGAATGCAATTCCGAATGGACAGCGTGTTCCGAACGAACCGTACGACGGACCGGATGCACATACGCAATTCCTGGCGGTAGATTTTGCGGTCTGTAAAAACGAAGACGGTGAACTGACCCCTCAGTTAATCGAATTACAGGGGTTTCCGTCGCTGTATGGCTTTCAGCCGTATCTGGCAGCCCTATTTCGGGCTACTTATCCCATTCCGGATACTCTCTCGCATCTGTTCAATGTCGACACAAACGCCGATTATCTGGAGAAATTACGGGACATGCTCGTCGGCGATTGCAATCCTGAAGAAGTCATTCTGCTGGAAATCTATCCGGAGAAGCAAAAAACACGGATCGACTTTGTACTAACAGAAAAATACACGGGCGTTGCTCCAGTCTGCCTGACTAAAATCCGGAAAGACGGACGGGCTTTGTATTATGAAAAAGATGGGCGTCAGATACGTATTAAACGAATTTATAACCGGCTGATCTTCGACGATTTACAGAACTTCCCGGTTTTAAAGACAGACTTCCACCTTACCGACGACGTGGATGTTGACTGGGTAGGTCATCCGAACTGGTTTTTCCGGATCAGCAAATACACGCTGCCTATACTGAAAAGTCCTTACGTACCTGCCAGCTACTATTTGTCTGCCCTGAACGAGTATCCAGCCGACCTGGAGAACTACGTATTGAAACCCTTGTTTTCGTTTGCGGGCAGTGGTGTAAAGCTGAACATTACGTCTGCCGATCTCGACGCTATTCCGGTTCATCAGCGCGATGGTTATTTATTGCAGCGTAAGGTTAAATACGAGCCGGTTATTCAGTCGCCCGACGAATTAGTGAAATGCGAGATTCGTATGCTGTTTATCTGGCCAAAGCCCGACTCAAAACCAACCCTGCTGACTAACCTGAGTCGCTTAAGTCGGGGCGAAATGATTGGGGTTAATTTCAATAAAAACAAAGACTGGGTGGGCGGTACGGTCTGCTTCTTCGAGAAATAATCTTTAATTTTTAAACGCAAAGGCGCCAAGAATACGTAACGTGCGCAGCGGCTTTTGCGATCGTAGCAAAGTCTTGCGCTTTTGTGTTTAAATTCTTTTTTATGCCAGCCCAACCAATTCCGGAAAAAGCCCTGTTTGACCTGACCGGTAAAGTAGCCATCATTACCGGCGCCAGCAAAGGCATTGGCGAGGAAATCGCTCGTCTGTATGCTCGCTTCGGGGCAAATGTGATTGTTAGTAGTCGAAAACAGGATGCCTGCGATGAACTCGCCCAGGACATTCAGGCGCAAGGTGGCAACGCAACGGGTGTTGCAGCCCATGTTGGCGATATGGATCAACTACAAGCGTTAGTTGCTAAAACGATTTCCGTTTATGGTGGGATTGATATTTTAGTGAATAATGCAGCCTCTAATCCAGTGTTTGGTCCTTCGCTCGACTGCGACGGAATGGCCTTTGATAAGATTATGCAGGCTAACGTAAAAGCTCCTTTCGAGTTGAGTAAATTGTGCTACTCCAGCATGAAAGAGCGGGGCGGTGGAAGCATTATCATGATGAGCAGCATTGCTGGTCATACGCCTGATCCTGGCTTGGGGATTTACAGTGTCAGCAAGGCATCGCTCAATATGCTCACCAAAGTGCTCGCTAAAGAATGGGGAGCCGACGGAATCCGTGTCAATGCGATTTGCCCCGGTCTTATCAAAACGAAATTCAGTCAGGCCCTTTGGCAGGACGACAAAATTCTGGATCATTTCACCAAACGCATTCCGATTGCGCGCATGGGCACCACTGACGAAATTAGTCCACTGGCCTTGTTTCTGGCGTCTGATGCCTCCTCTTACAGTACAGGGAGTTTGTTTTATGCAGATGGCGGAACAGTAATTTAATTCCCACAATACTATTCACTACGTATCTATGCCTCCTCTCGAAACCCGCGAAGTTTGGTTACGCGGTCCTCTTCCCGATATTCCTCCCCTACTCCAGCCTGTTGCTCATGCGCTCCTGCAGGCACGCGAAGAACTGAACGTACTGACACACGACTTTCCGGACGAATTACTCTGGGAACGACCTACTGATCGCAACGGTAAGTCAGTAGCTTCTGTCGGTTTCCATCTGCAACACCTGACTGGCGTATTGGACCGAACCTTTACGTATGCTCGTGGAGAATCCCTCTCCTCAGACCAGCTCACCGCACTGGCATCCGAAGAAAACCCAACCCAGCCGACGCCGTCTATGAAGGAATTAATCCAGCATTTTAGCGAACAAGTTGACCAGGCACTTGACCAACTCCGTCATACCGATGAAGGGACCTTAACCGAACCGCGTGGAGTTGGCCGGGCACAATTCCCCTCAACAGTAATTGGCTTACTGGTCCACGCGGCTGAGCACACGATGCGACACATAGGTCAATTGTCTGTCACGGCGCGCTTAATAACACTTTAAGCCTCTTTTAAGTTATAGTTCATCAGCTTTTAATACTACCGGCTGTTCTTTCAATGAGCAATATCGCTCAGGAAGTAAACCATTCTCAAAACCATGAAAAAATCAATTTTGGCTATCTTCGCTATAGCCGCTCTTTCAGGCAACGTAACGCTGGCTAATTCACCCTCGCAGGATAAACCAGCCAGTAAAACCACAACGACCGTTAAGAAAACCATGCCTTCATCCAAGGCCGCAACGAAGACGACTAAAACGGTTCATAAAAAGCACGTGAAGAATTCGTAAGCGTTTTTCCCCACACAAACAGCCTGCTAATCTATCAGGCTGTTTGTGTATACTGTTCAGTATCAATTCAGAAACGTAAGCTGACAAATTCGTCTGGTTGCCTGCGTTATTCGGAAGCGGTGATCAATTCGACGCCCAATCACCCAGGCAATTGAATCTCCTGACAACAGAACTGCCGTTTTCTCCCGTTCAGAACGACTTAGTTTAAGATCGTTTAATAAATCACTGACCAGTTTGTGCCCACTTAACCCCAGTGGTCGAAAACGGTCGCCCTGCCGCCAGGGACGAATTGTGATTGGGAACGTCAGTTTCTCCGCGTCCAGAACCGCTACGTTTGACTTTGTAACTGGCTGAAAGTCGGTAGGTTTATCGATGAATTCGACAGCCAGTGTGAATTGCCCTGCCACGGCAATAGGTTCGGCTGGCCATTCGGTTAATTTAAGTTCATAATCAGGTACTAAACGCAATGGCTCCAGCATGAGCCCATTACGTTCATGCGTTACCCGATACGTTGCCGACAAAAACACTTGCCCAACGGGTTGACTAAGTACATTACTCATCTGCTCTGTCTGATCGACCGTAAAACCCATTGGCCTTAACCACTCCGATAAGCAAAACGCCCGTTCTGCCAGTGTCAACAACTTGCTAATAGGCAAAAGTATTTTCTCCCCATACTGCTCGTGGATAGCTTGCCAGGAGCGGGTTAGTTCAGCCTGTACCAGTGTTTCGCTGGCCCGTAAGCGCTCAGTGGTACGTGGTAATGTCTGCCATAGCCCCGGATTCACCTCCGTGAGTACAGGTACTACGTGATGCCGGATTCTATTGCGGGCGTATTTATCTTCAGCATTGGAACTGTCCTCGCGGTACGTCAATCTTTGCGTTTCGGCATACGCTGCTAGTTGGTCACGCGTAGCAAATAGCAACGGCCGAACAACCTGATTCTGCTTAACGGCGATACCCCGTAAACCCGCAATACCTGTGCCGCGAGTTAGGTTAAGCAGTATTGTTTCAAGTACATCATTCTGGTGATGGGCTGTTGCGACGCAACCGTATTGATGTTCCTGAAGAAGCTGCTGAAACCAGGCGTAGCGAAGTTCACGAGCGGCCATTTGAATGGATATACTACGTTCATTAGCCACAGCAGCCGTATCGAAGCGGGTCAGGTGAAACGGAACCCCGTACTGCTCAGCTTTGTTTTGTACAAAAAACGCATCGGCATCGGACTCAGTACCGCGCAAACCGAAGTTAACATGAGCAATAGCAAATGGCTGACTAATTTTGTAAAACAGCTCCGCCATGACAATGGAATCTAGCCCGCCACTAACCGCCAGCAGCACCTTGTCGGCTGGACCGAACAGTTGATTATCGTTAATAAATCCTAAAAAATCCCGTTCTAACATCCGGTACACGGTTCTAAGACCGTAGTTTTGTCAATATGATTCGTTCACTTACCCGCTTCTTTGTCGCGTTCGTTGGGTTCGGCTTGCTATTTCTAACCACTGATGCCCTGGCTCAGGTTGGCGCACCGCCAGCCAGTCGCCCCCCTGCGGCTAGTGGTGCGAATGATAAAGTAGAGTTATTCCATGCCGATAGCCTGGTGGTTCTCAACATCCCTGGTCAGGCTGTGCGAAAGTTACACAATAACGTCAGGCTACGGCATAAAGGCGTGTTGATGTATTGCAATCTCGCTATCCAGAACGTAACAACGAATGTTATCGAGGCTTATGGGAATGTTAGATTGGTACAGGGCGACACGATTACGGTTCAGGGCGATAGCATGCTTTACTATGGCAATACCCGCCAGGCCAACATGCGTAGCCACGTCGTCATGCGTGACCGGAAAATGACCTTAACAACCGCCCAGCTTGATTATGATATGCTCTCGGGCATTGCCCACTATCCGGTACCGGGTCGTATTGTCGATAAAGAGAACGTATTGACCAGCCGTGAAGGCTACTACGATACCCGAACAAAATTATTTACCTTCTACCGGGATGTAGTTCTGGTCAACCCGAAAGGTACGATCACGGCCGACTCTCTTCTGTACAATTCGCTTACCCGAATCGCTACGTTCCAGGGTCCAACGAAAATCAAAAATAAAGAGGGTGTTTTAACGGCCGTTGAAGGGCAGTATAATACCGTAACGGGCATATCGAATTTTCAACGGCGGGCTACGGTCGAAACCCCTAAATACCGCCTAACCGGTGACTCGCTTTATTATGATAACGTATCGGAGCTGGGTATTGCAAAAGGTAACGTAATCATGGTTGCCAAAGACCGTAAAGCCGTTATTCTTGGCGATCACGTTCGGTACAACGGTAAAGCGGGTATCTCGCGGGTAACTGGTCATGCCGTAGCCAAAAGTCTTGCCAACGAAACCACAAATGATACGCTTTATCTACGGGCCGATACGTTGTTCTCGTTCGATAACAAAGTCACAAATACACGTCGACTGTTGGGGCAAAAAAATGTATTTCTGTACAAATCAGATTTGCAAAGCAAGTGTGATTCGCTCATTTATAGTACCGCCGATTCTACGATTTATTTTTACAAAAAACCGATTGTCTGGAGTCAGAATAAATATCAGATGGAAGCCGATTCGATGCGCGTACTGCTCAAGAATAATCGGATCAATACGATGTTTATGAAAACTAAGTCGTTCATTATTTCGCTCGATACCCTTCAAAATTACAATCAGGTAAAAGGCCGGACGATTACGGCTTATTTCGTTACGAAACGGGTCCATTCCGATACGCTCACGCCCGCTGTGACCGGAGCTCCAGTTAATCAATCGGCGGCTATGGCCAGCGTCCAACGTAATGTGTCAACCGTTGCAACGAATTCCCCCGCTCAACGCGTAATGGTAAAAAACAGCACATCACCTGCGTCGACAACTGCTGGTGTTCAGGAACAAACTGTGCTGGACCGGGTGATTGTGGATGGCAATGGACAAAGTCTTTATTATGCCCTTGACGAAAAAAACAGGATGATCGGGTTGAACCATGTTGAATCCAGTAAAATGAATATCGAGTTTGCCGATAATAAAGTTGGGCGGATTCGTTTTTATGGCCATCCGGATTCACAACTTATTCCACCCAAAGAAATTACGGAAGACGTACAGCAGTTGGACGGTTTTCGCTGGAGGGAATCGGAAAAGCCTACGAAAGGGCAAGTACTATGGATGGAAATTCCCCCGGCAGAGCAACCAGTTGCTAAAAAAATACAAAAAAAGAAGACGACAATTAAACCATTGGCTAAGAAACTCGTTCAAAGAGATATTAATTGACCGTTTTAACAATTTTTTAGACAACAGCCCGTTGACATTGTCTTTTAAGTTAGATAGGTTTGTGGTGAATATCTGTGTACCTGTAGTAGACTTCTATGAAACAATTTATACTTATTGGTGTAGTGTCGGGCTTGCTAATGGCAACAATCCCGCTCCGGGCGCAGGTCGCCCAGCGAGATTCTGATGCCAGAAAGGGGAGCCGACTCGAGCTGGGGCGAACCGCTTCAACCCGAAAGACGACTACGCCAGCCTTGCCTTCTCAACGATTTGAAATGACACCCAATCCGGGCTTGTCAGGACTCGACCGGGCTATATCCCTGAACAAAAACACAGCGATCAATGCGCATTATCGGTCGTTGCTAATGACCAAATCAGCGTCTAAAGCAACAACCAAGACGGCGACAACCGAAAGCGTATCCACGGCTACCAGTGATTTACGGCCAGCAGTGATTCAGGAAACTAAAACTAAGGAAGAAAGCCTATACAGCAGTGACAAATTGTGGGTGTCTAACGCCTATCCAAACCCTGCTGACGAAGTGGCTGAATTAGATTATCAGTTTAATGGGTCAGTTAGAGAAGCTAAATTAACGCTACTGAACGTATTAGGTACGCCAATAACCTCCCATGAACTCGATCGGAACGAGCGTAAGGTTCGAATTGCAACCCGTAACCTCGACACAGGCTATTATCTGTATCAGCTTACTCTGGATGGTGATAAGGTAGCAACCAAACGGTTACTCGTTCGCCACCAGTAGATTATATCCTGTTTGTTAAAATTGTATAAACAGGACCTATCCTTCATTATTTTTGGTACTATGATAGGCTACATCGTCGTTTAAACGGTGTAGCCTATATTTTTTTTGTATCTTTGCAAACTTATGCAACACCGTCACATTGTTAAGGTTCTACTGGGGATTTGTGTAGCGTTTCTGCTGGGAGCTTGCAGTCCATTCTCAAAGCTGCAAAAAAGTGGAACTGATGACGAAAAATACAAAGGAGCCGTTGAGTACTACAAAAAGGGAGAATGGTACAAAGCTGGTTTATTATTTGAAGAACTGATTCCAGTACTTAAGGGTAGTACAGAATCAGAAATGGCCCAGTTTTACTACGCCTACACCCAGTATCAACAACAACAGTATCTGCTTAGTAGTACGTTGTTCAAGAAATTTTACGAGACTTTTGCCCGCTCTGAATACGTAGAGGAGTCTATGTATATGTACGCGTATTCGCTGTACAAAGACACCCCTGCGTTCAATCTGGATCAGTCGAACACGCTAACCGCAACCTCAGCGCTACAGGATTTTGTTAATACGTATCCTGACAGTAAGTATAAAGACGAAGCCACGAAGCTAATTCTGGACTTGCGTGGCAAGCTGGAACGGAAAGCCTATGAGAAAGCCCGGTTGTATTACAAAACCAGCGGCTTTAATATTGCTTCTTACAAATCAGCTGTCATTTCGATCAACAATTTTCAGAAAGATTTTCCTGATTCGGAGTACAACGAAGAACTGGCTTTTCTGAAGGTTGACGCTGAATTCAGCTTGGCGCAGAATAGCCTGGAGACCAAACAGAAGGAACGTTATCAGGAAGCGATCAGTTATCATCAGGCATTTGTCGACAAATACCCTAACAGCCGGTTTCTGAAGCAGGCCGAAAAAATGTACGACACAAGTGTTAAGGAAGTCGAGCGCCTGGATACATTAGAGAAAGAGCGCGAAAAGGAAAAAGAAAAACTTAAGAATGCCCCTGCGAAAGTGACGGCATCAAATCAATAAAATCCGATAATTGTTCGTCAATAGATACTTAACAACGCCTATTGATAATTAACCATCGGTTGATGACTATCGACTAAATTATGGCAACGAATCAATCTATCATTACCCGCAACAACGATAAAATTGCGGCTCAAACGGGAAATCTGTACGAATCAGTTTCAATCATTTCGAAACGTGCCCGTCAGATCGCTACGAAAAACAAAGAGGAACTCAGCAACAAACTGTCAGAGTTCGTTTCAGCGGTTGATAATCTCGAGGAAGTCTTCGAAAACCGTGAACAGATCGAAATCTCGAAATTTTACGAGCGCATGCCGAAACCTACCTCCATTGCAACCGATGAGTTTCTGGATGGTAAAGTTTACTGGCGCTATAATGACGAGGACGTTCAGCAGTAATGCATGCCATTTTATTTATTTCATGACCGCACGATATTCATTACCGTGCGGTCATGACGTTTTAATAAGTCCTTAAGCTGATACCTAACGACCGCTGAATCACATGTCAGTAGCAGGCAAACGAATTATTCTGGGTGTGACAGGTAGTATTTCTGCCTACAAATCGGCGCTGTTGGTACGGTTGCTGGTTAAGGCTGGCGCTGACGTACAGGTGATTATGACGGAGTCGGCCCAGGCTTTTATTACTCCGCTGACACTGGCAACGTTGTCAAAGCGGCCTGTCTTATCAACGTTTGTTGCGAGTGAAACGGGTAGCTGGAACAATCACGTCGAGTTAGGTCTATGGGCCGATGCTCTTGTAGTGGCTCCCGCATCAGCACGTACTTTGGCCCGCTTTGCTACGGGTTTATGCGACGACCTTCTATCAGCCGTTTATTTGTCGGCCCGCTGTCCGGTGTTTTTCGCACCCGCTATGGACGTCGACATGTATCATCATCCCACTACTGTTGACAACTTACGTCGGCTCGAATCCTTTGGTAATCATCTGATTCAGGCTGAACATGGCGAACTAGCCAGTGGTCTGGTAGGCGAAGGACGGTTGGCCGAACCGGAAACGATCGTAACTGTGCTCACTAATTATTTTGGAGCGGATACGGCTCAGAGCGAGGGCATAAACGTTCTTGCGGGAAAGCAGATTCTCATTACGGCTGGGCCAACGCAGGAGCCAATTGACCCTGTCCGTTATATTAGTAATCACTCGACCGGCAAAATGGGATACGCCATCGCCAACGCCTTTGCGAAAATAGGGGCTCACGTTACGTTGGTAAGTGGTCCAACGGCTCTACCTATCCCCGATCCTAGTATTCGACGTATCGACGTGCGATCAGCTCAGGACATGTTCGAGGCTACGCAAGGCTTTTTTGCGGATGCCGACGTAGTCGTGCTAAATGCGGCCGTTGCTGATTACACGCCTGCCCATCCCGCCGATCGGAAAATAAAAAAGAATGAAACGGTCTTTTCGCTTGAGCTGACAAAAACCACTGACATTGCTGCTACGTTAGGCAATCAGAAAGGCCCGGAACAGCTACTCATGGGCTTTGCCCTCGAAACAGATAACGAGCGCGAGAATGCTCTCAAAAAGCTGCATAGAAAAAATTTAGACTGGATCGTGTTAAATTCACTACGTGATGCGGGTGCTGGTTTCGGGCACGATACCAACAAGATTACGGTTATTGATAAAGATGAACAAACCCACGAATTTGCACTCAAATCGAAAGAGGAAGTAGCGCAGGATTTAGTAAATTTGATTGCGAATACACTCCAGTCCCGGAATATCGTTAAGGCATAATGATGGGACTGACATAAACTAACTTCGGTTAATTTTTAGATTCCAAAAGTCGTCAGTCAACGCGATGGAACCCAATGCATAGTAACTAACCCACAGACTCCCGGAATCAGCACGAATGAAAGCAATATATGTCTTAGCTGTACTATGCTGTTTATTCAGTTCCGCACAGGCGCAGGAACTGAATTGTCAGGTGACGGTCAATTCCGATCAGCTCTTTGCGCAACAAAAAACTGATTTCTCTTACGTAGGTCAGCTAAAGGGAATTATCACCGAATTTATGAACAACCGGCGCTGGAGTAACGATCAGTTTGCCGTTTCAGAACGAATTAATTGCTCCCTGAATATTAATCTGGTGAAGTCCCTAACGCAGGGGGTTTTTGAGGCAACCGCGCAGATTATTGTGACGCGCCCCGTTTATGGTACGAACTACGAGACGACTATTTTTAGCTATGTAGATCGATCCTTTAACTTCGTTTATCTACCGACAACTCCCGTTTATTTCCGCGACAATCAATTCTCCGACGATCTTACGTCCTTACTGGCGTTTTACGCGAACGTGATTCTGGCTGTCGACTATGATACGTTCAGTAAGCAGGGCGGGAATCTGTTTATCCAGCGGGCCTATGCTATTACGAATTTAGCGCAACAAGGCTCACCCAATGCTGCCTGGCAAACGGGTGGGGATCGACGTAATCGCTTCTGGCTAATCGAGAATTTGCAAAACCAGCAGTTGCTTCCCTTTCGTGATGGGTTGTACACGTACCATCGGTTGGGGTTGGATGCTTTTGCGGTTAATCCGGTGCAGGTGCGGAAACAAACGTTAGCCCTGCTGAGTACAATTCGTACAATCGGCTTACAGTTACCAAACTCGGTATTGATCAACTCATTTTTCGATGCAAAATCGCAGGAGCTGTACAACATTTTGTATGAAGGCACACCGGCAGAACGTAAACAGGCCTTTGATTTACTGGCTTATTTAGATCCGGCTAAAACCGAAAGTTACCGAAAATTAATCACCGAAGGACAGTAGCTAGCCGCCAGTCTGTAGTTGTCAGTCAATCGTATTAATCATAATACATCGTCGTATTTACTGATCTTTATTGACTACCGGCTGATGGCTCACACCCGTTAATTACGCACTGATTTTGTTATCGCATTTACTCATAAAAAATTACGCACTGATTGACGAACTCGAACTTACACCGGATCGTGAACTGAATATCATTACGGGTGAAACGGGAGCAGGCAAGTCAATTATGTTGGGAGCCATTGGGTTGCTACTTGGCAACCGGGCAGATACCCGCGTGCTCTATAATCCTGAGCAGAAGTGCATTATCGAAGGTACGTTTGGCGTATCAGGGTATATTATTGAGCAGATTTTTGAGGATGAAGAATTAGACTATTCCTCAACCTGCATCGTCCGTCGGGAAATTGGCGTTAGCGGAAAATCAAGGGCGTTCGTTAACGATACGCCCGTCAATCTGGAAACGCTTCGACGGGTAACGAGTCAGTTGATGGATATCCATTCACAGCATGACTCCGTGTTGCTTGGCTCTAACGAATATCAATTGGAGATCGTTGATACGTATGCGCAGAACGACAATTTGCTACGTGCCTACCGAGCTGATTACCAGACGTATCGAACCAAAAAATTGCATTACGATCAGCTTCAGGTTGAGGCCGCGTCGATGCGAAAAGAATTCGATTACAATAATTTTCTGTACGAAGAACTTGTCAAAGCACAACTTCAGCCCGATGAGCAGGAATCGCTTGAGCAGGAGATCAACATTCTCGAAAACGCGGAAGAAATTAAAGAGCGTCTGCAACTAGCCTATGAGTATTTAGACAATACGGAACAGTCCGTTATTGACTTTCTCAAGGGTACTGTCAGTAACCTGGCTTATATCAGCAAGTTATCCGACCAATATGAGCAATTGCAACAGCGGGCTCAGAGTAGTTTGATCGAGTTGCGCGATTTGGCGGATGAGATCAGCACCGAACAGGACCGTGTCGAGATAGACGACACCCGTGCTGAATCCATTCGTGAACGGTTAAATCTGCTTTATCAACTCCAGACTAAACACCAGGCTAAAAACGTAGCAGGTCTCATCGATTTACGTAACGAGCTGAGTCAGAAGGTAAGCAAAGTGCTTAATCTGGACGACGCGCTGGCGGACGCAAAAGCCCAGACCGAAGCGGCCCGTACGCAACTCCAGACTAGCGCCGAAGTGCTGTCGGAGTCCCGGCAAGCTGTGCTCGCAGCCATTGAGTCAGAAATTGGTAGCCTGTTACACGATCTGGGTATGCCCAATGCATCGTTGAAAATAGCATCTGAAAAAACGAAACCCACGCCAACAGGTGTCGATATGATTTCGTTTCTGTTCAGCGCCAATAAGGGAATTAAGCCTCAACAATTGAAGAACGTAGCATCGGGTGGTGAGTTCTCTCGATTAATGATGGCCATCAAATACATTCTGGCCAGCAAACGATCGCTCCCAACCATTGTATTCGATGAAATTGATACGGGCGTTTCGGGCGAAATTGCGATTAAGATGGGCAATATGATGCGCGACATGGCACATAATCACCAAATTATCGCCATTACTCATTTGCATCAGATAGCCGGCCAGGGCACGGCGCATTATTTTGTCTACAAAGACCATTCGGCCGACAAAACTGTTAGTCGTATCAAAAAGCTTTCCCTCGACGAGCGCATCAATGAGATTGCCCAGATGATTGGCGGTAACAATCCGTCCGCTAGTGCGCTCAAAAACGCTCGCGAAATCATAAAACAACGTGCAGTAACTATAAAGTGATGTCTGACGTTATAGTTAAAGTCCGTTACACAGCTCTTATAGAGCTTAGGCTCCTGATTGTTTAATACTACTCTTTCCCCTTACTGTATGCACAAATTTACGATTATGATTGTTGGTTTATTGTTTACTAGTAGCTGCTGGTCCTGTAGTTCTAAGGGCGATGAAGTAAAAGATACCGAAAATGAAGTATTTGCCATTCACGATGAGGTTATGCCCAAAATGGGGAATATGCTTAAACTTCAAAAACAGTTAAAATTACATATCGCTTCACTGGATAGCATTAAAGCAACTGGAACCGCTTCTGGCACCCTTCGAATCGATGAAGATCGAGATCAGGCTATGCGTTTAAGTCGCAATTTAAAAGTTGCTGACAGTTTGATGATGAACTGGATGAGCCGTTATAATGGAGATACGCTTGCCAAATTATCGTCAGATGAGGCTCTAAAGTATTTAGGTGCCCAAAAAGATCAAATTACGGATGTTCAGACAAAAGTTAATGCCAGTATTGAGCAAGCCACTCAATTTCTGGGCAAAAAATAAGCCTTCCCTTTTATTAGTCGGTTTAGTAGCGATTTCATGGGGCTGTGGTCCGACGAATGAAAAACTTCCCATTCTGGGACAGCGTGAAGCCGTTACAAAAATGGTGAATGGCAAATCGGTAACGGATTCAGTTTACCAATCCATTCCAGACTTTCGCTTTGTCAGCCAATATGGTGATACTGTAACAGCCAGAACGCTTGACAATAAAATCTACGTAGCGGATTTCTTTTTCACGAGTTGCCCAACGATATGTCCCAAGATGAAGGTGCAGTTGAAGCGGGTTTATGAAAAATTTAAGGATAAGCCCGACGTAATGCTGCTTTCGCACACCATCGATCCTGACCACGATTCGGTCTCTGTATTGAAGGAATTTGCTGACAATCTTGGCGTAACGGGTCGGCAATGGCTATTCGTCACCGGTGATCGCGAAAAAATCTACGATATTGCGCAGGATAGTTATCTGGTAACCGCCCAGTCTGATCCGTCAGCACCGGGTGGGGCGGTTCATAGTGGGGCGTTTATTCTGGTCGATAAAGCAAAGCATATTCGGGGCATTTATGACGGAACGACCGAAGCCGGTGTTGACCAACTAATGAAGGATATTGACCGGCTGCTGGCTGAATATAAATCATGATGCGATTCGCTGGTTTAGTAACAGTTCTGGCTATAGTATCTGCTTTTTCAGCCTGTCAGAGTGAAGAAGAAATAAAACGACAGCGCTATATCACCGAAGGTATTCTGGTATATAAAAACAACTGTGCTAACTGTCACCAGAACAAAGGCGAAGGACTGGCCGCCCTGTACCCTCCCATAGCGAAATCTGATTTTTTAGCGGACAAAAACGCAGTGATCTGTTTGATTCGGTATGGGCAGCAGGGACCTATTGTCGTGAATGGCAAACCCTATAACCGGCCTATGCCTCCTCAACCGCAACTCAGCGATCTTGAAGTGGCGGAATTAGTTACGTACATCTACAACGAGTGGAGTAACGAAACGAAAGTGACGGGGGTAAAGCAGATAACGCCGATTCTGGAGAAATGTAAAAAATGAGCTGTCAGTTGGTACGTACTGGATGTGGTGATCAGCAGCTCACTAAATACCTCCCTGTACATTGAAAACACCGGTCACTTTACGGATAGCATATTTGGAAAAATCCTGATTAGCGTCTAAACCAATTCCGTACAGTTTTTCACCGGTTAACTGGCTGAGTACAGTCACTCGTTTTTCCGTATAAACCTTTTTGGTAACTGGATTCCAGGTCAGTTCAGGAGTAAGTAGCTTTTCCTGCTTCTGCTTATTAATAACTACTACGTTACCCGTTACAACGTATATATCTTTTGCCTTATCATAACGGCCTGAGTCAGAACGTAGCGTTGTCACTTCCTCTCCGGCAGGGCCATAAAAAACGATGTTAACAGGCTTCGGATAGCGTCGATTATCGTTAAGATAACGTAACTGTTTAGGCGTCGTTAGTCTTACCTTCAATAGAGCAGCCTCGCTATACAGCAATTTTACATCATTGATCTCTTCAATAGGGCCGCTGTAGGGAATTACCTTCTTAACCTGCTTTGGTTGTTCGCAGGCGACAAACAGAAATGAAGCATTGAGAATGATGAGTAATGAATGCCGTGCTGTGCAAAGTAGCCAACTCGTGAATGAGTTATTCCTCTTTCTCCACTTTTCTGCCAATTCATCATTCTTCATTCTTCATTAAATTTAGTCAATGACCTGCTTGCGGAACCACCAGTCGTTCAACGAGAAACCCAGGGCCAATCGAACATATTGTTCCCGAATTTGCGTGCCTGTCAATACGCCCCGTTGACCACCAACAATAGCTAAAGACACATGATTAACCAAATAAGAGCCTAGTGGTAGCGATAGTCCTAGACTACCATTGATGTCATTGATTTGCTGGCCATTAACTGAATAAGGAAGGCGATTGTATTGAAAGCCTAATCGATATGTAATCAGATCCCGATAGCGGTTCGAATTAGCTTTAGGCGTGTATTCTACCCCCGCGGCAATGTTCATCCCATCCATCAGGTTACCCGATCTATTGTCAGGCGTACGAAACTGGCTCCACTGCTGAAACCCAACATCCACCCCAACCAGGAGCGTATTATTCTTTTCCAGACTAATACCAAAGTTCATCTGGTGCGGGAAAGTTGCCCGGCTATCCGAATTAAGACGTAGTGTATCGGCTATTGCCCCAATGTAGTTCTTCTGGTAAATATCGGTCTGAGTAGCTTTAACACGCGTTTGCGGATCGTAGGTTGCGCCGAGATTCAGCGTCCAGTTGTCACTCAGCTTCGGACGCCAGGCTGCTCCTAACTTCCAGACAACGTCGCTATAGTTCACCCGATTCAGGTGCGTAACACTTACATCTGTCTGTGTAACATCCGTATTAACTTTTGAATCAGATGAATACGTAATGTTTCCAAACAGAAAGGACGCTTCTACACCAGCATATATATTTTTTGTGATACGGACTCCATTGGAAAACGTCGCTTTATTCAAGCCTCCACTCCCTGTATAATTGTATTCAGCCGTATACGTTTCTCCGGGTATAGCTGTTCTTTGCTGCGTGCTGTAATTAACGTAAGTATATGGTTTCAGACCTACGGCTATATTCCATCGCGAATTGGCGGGAAATGCCAGTGCCAAATAGCCTAGATTACCAGCTGTGGCTCGCTGGCTCTGCAAGCTGTTACTTACGTATTGACTAAGACTTTTTGTTTCGCCAATCAGGCCTACCTCAAAAACAGTGAAGCGTGTCCGACGAGCCAGTAAAGCAGGGTTTTGTAAATTCAGATAGAATGAACTGGCATTGCTGATACCAACACCGCCCATTCCCATATTTGTTACGTTACCTGAGCTATATAACTCTCCAATACCCAGAGCTGAATAGGGTGAGTTCCCTAATCCCTGCGCCAGTATTACCGGCGATGTCACGGCAACAGCCAGCAAACTAGGTAGTAATGTCTGGCGTATTCGCTTGTAAATTATCAACATTATAGCGTAAAATTCGATTCAATCCAATCAGCACCAATTCGGGCACTGCAAATATCGGGGGTTTCAAACGACTTTCAAAGGCAGGCATATCGCCACCGCAAGCCAGCACAACAATATTAGGGTATTCCTGGCGATACGTCTCGATAATACCATTCATCTCAAACAGTAATCCATTTAGCACACCACTCTGCATCGCCTGCCGCGTATTCTTTGTCTGCAAGACAGGCCACTCAACTGGTGTTTCAACCAAAGGCAGTCGCGCTGTTTGTTCGTGCATAGACCGAAAACGCATCCGTACTCCTGGCGAAATTAGTCCGCCCTGAAACACAGCCTGTTGATCAACAAAATCCGCAGTCAAACACGTACCCAGATCAAGCACAAGACAAGGCTGACCCGGAAACAATGCCGTTGCTCCTACTGCCGCGGCCAATCGATCGGCTCCAAGGGTTGTAGGGGTGTCGTAAGCGTTGCGTATGGGCACAAACGTTTGACTGTCCAAGACTAAAAAATTAGTCGTTATAGGCATCAGTTGAGCGCGAATTTCATCGGCAGGTCGGCTTGTGGACGATACCAGAACATGACCTACTGTCTGTTTATCCAGGGCGTTTAACAAATCCTCCCACGTACTGTAACGGCCTGTTTGCACTAATGAATCATCATCGAACCAGGCTGTTTTCAGACTTGAATTACCCCAGTCTATAACCAGATTTCGCTTCCCCTTATTTTGTGTATGATACGTATCGATCATTATGTATTACGAGCAGTCAACGTCGATTTAATGAGCAATATTTGGTATTCTCTGGCGTTTTAAGGATTTTTAACGGCAAACAATTCCTGACCCATTTTTACACGAACCAGCTCTACCAACAATTTTATAGAAAACCCGGAAACCTTTCGCCCGGAAATATGTTATCTTGACAAAGCCGGATCAGCGTATTACATTTGTACCATCAATCCGGTGGTAGGTAGTATTTCCAGCAAAGCAGCCCAAAGCTACGGCAGACCGTCGCAATGGCAAACTGTCCGTTTCCAAGCGTTTTGATAACCACCGCGTCTGGCCCCACCAGACAGATCTGTTTGGAATAGGTCTATCATCCCAGTTCATACTTTTGCTAGTAGTTTCGTCTCGTAATTTTATACAATCTGTTAAGGTTAATTTGATTTATCAATCAGTAGCCGCCCCACAATCTGGCTTACTTCGGTTTGCTTATCCGCCTGCCAATACAGCCGTTTCTTATTTCAACGATCCCCAACTTCCATCCTTACCGCCCAAGCGGTCATTTTAAGGTTTATTACTAACCTGACCTGTATGTTTAAAAAAGAAGAATTAGATATGAAGCTTCTCTCGGAGCTTCACCCTATTGCCGAACAATTCGGCATTCGTAACATTAGTAAATTCACGAAAGAAAAACTGGTTTACGAAATAATAAAACAGCAATCCGAACGACCGGGGCCGGAAGGAACCGATGAAACGGCATCTGCTGAAAAAACGCCAAAGCGTAGCCGTCAGCCAAAAGCGGCCTCAGTTTCCCAACCAGAAACAGCTACAGAGACGGCTGATCCCACGACCGTAGTGTCTGAACGTAGCGTCCCGGTTCGCCAACGCGCCCGTCGTGAGAGCGCTCCTGTTCCTGTAGTTGACAGTTCTGTTGCCGAAATCCCAGCGAACGTAGTAGAGTCGATTACGCCCGTTGAAACCCAAGCCACTGAAAACCAATCGCTTGAAACACCTGTTGCCGACGCAACTCCTGCGCCAGCCCAGTCTTCCGATGAGAATCGCGAAAGTGCAGCTGACGGAAGCCAACCCATTCGGGATCGGAATGACAACAGTCGTGAACGATACAATGGTAATGGCAGTGTGAATCCAGCGGACCGGAACATACGGTCCGGAAATCCGCGTAACGACCGCAACGTGCGCCCAGATCAAAATCAGTCTCGTAGTCCACGTCCTGAGGGAAATCAACAGGGGGCACGTGATTCACGGCCACGTTTCGACACAAACCGAGATCGGAACGACGTATCCCGTGAGCGTACTACCCGCGACAATGGCGCCGGTTTCGGCAATCAACGGGATAATCTCCAACGACGCGATCAACGTCCACGTACACAGCGTGTTGTCACCGATGAACTAGCAATCAATTATGGTGGTCAGCCCGACGAAGAGTTTCTGACCCCAACGGTTGTTTCTGACGATAATGCGGCTAACATGCAAACGACGGCCGAACAGCCTGCCGCGTCGGCTACCGATGCAGCGGTTGAAACGCCAGCCGCTCCCAATGAAGCCCAAACGGAGCAACAGCCGCAGCCTGAAACAGGACAATCATCGCAGCCACAGCTTCAACAGCCTGCACGCGAAGCGCAGGAGTATCAGAATCGCATCCGTCGTCAGTATAATCAGCACATTCGTGAGTTTGATGGCATCATCGACAATGAGGGCGTTCTGGAAATTATGCAGGATGGGGGCTATGGTTTCCTTCGCTCAGCGGATTACAATTACCTGGCTAGCCCGGATGATATCTACGTATCGCCTTCACAAATCAAGCTGTTTGGTCTTAAAACGGGTGACACGGTACGTGGAGCCATCCGACCACCGAAAGAAGGCGAAAAATACTTTGCCCTGTTACGTGTTTCAACCGTAAACGGAAAAACAACGGAAGAAATCCGCGACCGGATTCCATTCGAATATTTAACCCCGTTATTCCCTGAAGAGCAACTTCACCTTAGCAACCGTCCCGAAAATTATTCGTCGCGTGTTCTGGATTTGTTTGCTCCTATCGGTAAAGGGCAACGCGGTATGATTGTTGCCCAGCCTAAAACGGGTAAAACGGTTTTGTTGAAGGAAATCGCTAATGCTATTACGAAGAACCATCCAGAGGTTTATCTAATCGTGTTGCTCATTGACGAACGTCCGGAAGAAGTAACCGACATGGCACGTAGCGTAAATGCGGAAGTGATCTCCTCAACGTTTGATGAGCAGGCCGACCGTCACGTGAAAGTGTCGAGCATGGTACTTGAAAAAGCGAAACGAATGGTAGAGTGTGGTCATGACGTAGTGATTTTGCTGGATTCCATTACACGTCTGGCGCGGGCCTACAATACGGTCGTGCCTTCGTCCGGTAAAATCCTGTCGGGTGGTGTAGATGCCAACGCACTGCATCGGCCGAAACGATTCTTCGGCGCGGCCCGAAACGTAGAGAATGGCGGTTCGCTGACGATCATTGCTACCGCCCTGATTGACACTGGCTCAAAAATGGATGAGGTGATCTTTGAAGAATTCAAAGGCACTGGTAACATGGAACTCCAACTTGATCGAAAGTTAGCCAACAAGCGGGTGTATCCAGCCATTGACGTAATGGCATCAGGAACACGTCGCGAAGATTTATTACTAGACAAAGAGACCTTACAGCGCGTCTGGATTCTGCGGAAGCATATGGCCGACATGAATCCCATGGAAACAATGGATTTCCTGCTTGATCGCATGAAAGGCACTCGTAACAACGAAGAGTTCCTGATCTCAATGAACCGGTAAGCTGTTTTATTCTAAAAAAGAAGGCCCAGATGAATTCATCTGGGCCTTCTTTTTTAGTCTTTTTTCGGCAACTAATACGACTCGTAGGTATAGATCACCTGGCCAGGACCATTCTTCTCCTTCATTTTCGTGGGTAGACCTTGAGCGTTATATTCGTATGTATATTCAGCAATGACTACCTTATCATTATCCCTAATAATTTTCGTTACGTTGTTTCTGCTAAACCGTCGTAGCCCACTAATGTCTGGTGCAATTAGCCCATAATACGTATTGGGTTTATCATCATATTCATAGTTATATTTTTCAACGACACGAGTTGATACAAAACCCACGCTAGTTATGTTATCCCCTGTGTAGTCGTAAACTTCTCCATTATATATCATGTTGGCAAAACCCGTAAATTGTAAGACCCGCTTATTGGCATTAAGTATGTAGTTACGCGACTCCCGGACACCTTCAAAAAAGCCATTTCGAAGAACACCCGTATTTGCCTGAAAATTGTTGTCGCTTGTGTTATAAACAAAATAGGTTTCTTCGGCGACTGTCTGGTCTGAGGCATTCGGGTAATAGTCAAACAGTTTATAACGGTTCTGTTCATCATACTGATACACGCCTTTAGACCCTATCGACGTAGTAAAAGACGTTACTCGGTTGTTTGCATCATAGTTGTACTCTGTTTTAAATGGGAAGCCTCCGAAATTAACATTATCCGTTGTTTTCAACCGCACTTTTAAGGGAGATATTGGGCGGGATTGATGGTCCATGCAGGAAAAAATGCTACCTGCCAAAAGTAAAAGGACTAGTAAGGAACGTAGTGATGTTAGCATATTATTAACGAATTGACAGTAAAATTCCCGACAAATGTATTAAAACGTTTTTAATCATTTCATCCAACGGTGATAATGATCTTTGACTTTTGATTGGCCGTAAATTAGGCGTTAACTTGCATAAAAATCAGAAATAATATGAGAGATCTGATTCAATACGCTATTCCCGGTTTTATCATTCTGCTGGTAACCGAAGTCATCATCACGGCAAAACAGCAGAAAGATTATTACGATGCCAAAGACACGGTCAGTAGCCTATCCATGGGAATTGGCAATGTTATTATTGGTTTGGTGGGAAAAGTCATTGTTTTTGGCGCTTATTCGTTCGTCTACCAATTTCGTCTGTTTACCATTGATATGACCCAATGGTGGGCGTGGCTACTTTTATTTTTCGCCGACGATTTCAGTTACTACTGGTTTCACCGAATTAGTCACAGCAGCCGGTATTTCTGGGCTTCTCACGTCGTGCACCATTCCTCCATGAAATACAATCTGGGTACGGCGCTACGTCAAACCTGGACGGGGAATATCTCCGGCGCTTTTATTTTCTGGGTCTGGTTACCCCTGATCGGCTTTTCGCCCGTAGCGGTAATGACCATGCAAGCCATCAGCTTACTCTATCAGTTCTGGATTCACACGGAACTCATTAATAAACTTCCCGCGCCGATCGAGTTTATTTTCAATACGCCCTCTCATCATCGCGTCCATCATGGTTCTGATCTGGATTATCTGGATAAAAACCACGCGGGCATTCTCATCATCTGGGATCGCCTGTTCGGCACCTTCGAGCCGGAACGGAATCGACCGACTTACGGTCTGACGACCAACATCAATTCCCATAATCCAGTACGTATCGCCTTTCACGAATGGACGGCTATTAGTCAGGACATTCGCCGGGCCAAATCACTACGTACTGCCTTAGGCTATATTTTTGGTCCGCCGGGCTGGAGTCATGATGGGTCCCGGAAAACGACGAAGCAACTTCGCAAAAATCAGGCGACCGTACCTGAGCACGCGTAATCTATCAGGAGAATATGCTACGAATTAAACAGGTGCTAATCGTTATCAGCATGGTCATTGTCTGGGGAATAACGAGCGTGATCACGCTCGGTTCGCCAACCCTAAAGGGTAAAACCTCTATTTTACTAAGCGGAGTATTTCTCAATACGTTGCTGGGTGTTTATTACAGTTATTTGAAACAACGTCCAGCTAGTTTTAAGGAATGGATAAAGCAATAAAACCGAAGAGGGGGTAGGCTCTCAAACCTGCCCCCTCTTCGGTTTTATTGCGGATGATGCGGCATCTCAACCGCTTTCGACTCGTGCCGGGCCAACTCTTTCCGCGCCCGGCGGCTGTGAATCAGTTCATACGTAACGGGCAGAATCAGCAGCGACAGAACCGTACAGGTCATCAGGCCACCGATCATGACCGTGGCCAGCGGTTTCTGGGTTTCAGAGCCAATCCCCGTCGAAAGCGCAGCGGGTAATAAACCAAGGGAGGCCATGAGGGCCGTCATAACTACCGGTCGTACCCGCGTCAGGGCCCCTTCGCGAATGGCTTCGCTGATTGGCAGTTTATTATGCAGGTTTTCTTTAAACCGGTTAATCAGAATAACGCCGTCCTGCACCGATACGCCAAACAGACAGATAAATCCTACCCCCGCCGAAATGCTGAAGTTAATGCCGGTCAGCCAGAGCGCCAGCATGCCACCGATCAGCGCAAACGGTACGTTCAGGATAATCAACGTAGCATCCAGCGCACTGCCAAACGTGAACAGCAGAATCAGGAATATGATCGTGATGCTGATCGGTACTACAATCGCCAGTTGGCGCTCCGCCCGCGTCTGGTTCTCAAACTCACCCGCCCAGCGCATCTGAAATCCTTCGGGCAATTTAACCTTCGCCCCTACCTGTTTCTGCGCGTCAGCAATGGTGCTGCCCAGATCGCGGTTACGTACGGAGAACTTAATGGCAATAAATCGGGCATTGTTTTCACGGTAAACGAACGCGGGCCCCGAACGCGTACCGATATCAGCCAGTTCTTTAAGCGGGATTTTGCTGCCTGACCGTGTGGGAACCAGCAGGTTTTCAATCAGTTCGGGTGAATACCGAAATTTTTCATCGTAACGCACTTTAATATCGAAGTGTCGTTCGCCTTCGTAGTACTGGGTTACGGTTTTACCGCCAATGGCTGTTTCAATGACCGATTGAGCTACGTCGGTGGGTACGTTATACAGCGCTAGTTTTTGCGGATCGAGCATGATTCGAAATTCCGGCTGGCCCAGGTTGCGGAACACACCCAGATCGCTTACACCCGGTACAGTTTTCATGACGTTGAAAACTTTTGTCGCTTCTTTATCCAGTACGTTCAAATCCTGACCGATGATTTTTATGGCCATGGAGCCTTTCACCCCCGATACGGCCTCTTCTACGTTGTCGGAGATGGGCTGCGAGAAGTTGAAAGAAACACCCCGGAACCGAGCCAGTTTTTTCTGCATCTGCGCGACAAGCTCATCTTTCGTAATGTCACGCTTCCATTCTTCTTTTGGGTACAGGTCAACGAAAAACTCATTGTTGAAGAAGCCCGTTGGATCGGTGCCGTCGTTTGGGCGACCCGTCTGCGAAATAACACCCCGAACTTCGGGAAACTCTTCAAAAATCGCCCGGAATTTGCGGGTGTAGGCATAGCTTTCGTCCAGCGCGACAGAATAAGGTAAACTCGCCCGCACGTAAATTGAGCCCTCATTCAACTGCGGCAGGAACTCCGAGCCAATGTGAAACAGGAACAGGTAAAGCGAGAAGCCCAGTGCGCCCAACGCAATAGCAATAATGGAAGCAGGTTTGCGAATAGCCCAGTTAAGCGCCGGTACGTAAGCCCGCTCCAGCCCACTAACCACGGGATTATGCCGTTCGCGGACGTTCTTGTTCAACAGCAGGCTGCACAACAACGGAATGAGTGTAAGACTCACAATCAGCGAACCTGTTAACGCAAACCCAATGGTCCAAGCCAGCGGACTGAACAGTTTACCTTCAACTTTCTGGAACGTGAAAATCGGGAGCAAAGCCGTGATGATGATAATTTTCGAGGTAAAAATCGATTTGCCCAGTTCCGTCGCATTCTGAACAATCCAGCTTAGTTTAGCGCGTCGGTTGAATTTCATCATGCCCATCTTCTCGGCCCGATGGGCCAGCATCACAAACAACCCTTCAACCATCACGACGGCGCCGTCAATAATAATTCCGAAGTCTAACGCACCGATACTGAGCAGGTTAGCGGTCATGCCTTTGGCCCGCAGACAGATGAAGGCAAACAACAACGCCAACGGAATGACAATGGCGACGGTGAGGGTAGTACGCCAGTCAGCCAGGAAGATTAACAGGATGAGCGTTACTAAGAAAATACCCGTCAATACGTTCTCGCCAACCGTATGTAAGGTGTAATTGTTAAGGGTAGTGCGGTCATAGAACGTCTTGATTTTGACGTCTTTAGGCAAGATTTTCGTATTCAGTTCATTAATCTTGTCCTTCAGTGCCGGAATCACATCGTTTGGGTTTTCGCCCTTGCGCATCACCACGATACACTCCACGACGTCGTCCTGTTTGTCGCGACCGACAATGCCCAGCCGGGGTTGAAAGCCTTCCTTCACCGTGGCGACGTCCCGGACTTTGATCGGTACGCCATTGACGTTGTCGATGATGATCCCCGCTACGTCCTCAGGTTTGGTCAGTAAGCCAATACCCCGCACGACCAGCGACTGGTTCCCCTGTTTGATGACATCGCCCCCAACGTTGATGTTACTCGATTGAATTGCCTGATCGACATCGATGGCCGTGAATCCATAGTTAGCCAGCAATGTCGGGTTCAGATCAACCTCGATCGTTTTTACTTTACCCCCGAAGCTCACGACGTCGGCAATCCCCGGTACACTTTTGATCTGACGCTCGATAACCCAGTCCTGAAGAGTTTTGAGTTCCGTTACGTCCTTTGTCTTGCTCTCCAGCGTAAAGCGGTAAATCTCACCCGTTGGTCCGTACGGTGGCTCGACTTCGGCGGATACGCCATCGGGCAGATCGACGGCGGCAATCCGGTTCGCTACGTTGGTTTGGGCTGTAAAATTGTCGACGCCATCCTCGAAGATCATCGTAACGACCGACAACCCAAACAGCGATACCGACCGAAGGGTACTTTTACGCGGTACGGAGTTTAGTTCGGTTTCGAGCGGCAACGTAACGAACCGCTCAACTTCTTCCGCCGAGCGACCCGGCCACTGCGTGATGACAATAACGTTCGTATTTGTTACGTCGGGGAAGGTTTCGACGGGCGTGTTGAGAAAAGCGACTACCCCACCGACAATAATAATCGCGATACCGAAAAAAACAGCAAACCGGTTCGTCAGCGCGAAGGTGATTATACTGCGAATGAACTTGTTCATGGGAAGAGTAATGTAGAATGAGGAAATGATCGAATGAGTGAATGGTTTGGCAAAGAAGCGTATTCAACCATTAAGGCACCCAATCATTCAATCATTGATTTAGTCCGTTAAATCATTGTATAACAACAAGCTACCTTCCGTCACGATGGTATCGCCGGGTTTGAGGTTACCCCCTTCGATAAAGGCGTAGCGAGTCGTATTGCGCAGTACTTTCACTTCCCGGACTTCGTATTTGTCTTTTCCTGTCTGCACAATGACGTAGTAATGATCACGGTCGAAGACAACGGCTTTCTGCGAAACAGCCAGCGCTTCACCGCCCCCGGACTCGCCCGTATGAGGCAGATGGACATGAATCGTGGCGAACATATCAGGCTTCAGCAACCCATCTTTGTTGTCCAGAACAATACGTACTTTCAGGACCCGTGCCTGCTCATCCAGCACACTGCTGACATTACTAATGACCCCTTTGAAGGTTTTGTCAGGATAGGCCAGAACCTGAATATCAACCGATTGCCCCTGTTTAATTTCGGGAATGTCCTGTTCATACACGTTTGCCATCACCCAGATTTGCTGAAGACTCGAAATGGTATAGAGCGGATTCTGGTTGTCGGATCGCAAATCCTGACCGGTATTCACGTTTTTCTCAACAATGTAACCTGCAATCGGTGCTTTTACCGCAAAAGAAGGCTGACCCGTTCCGGCCGTGCTGCCGCCGTATACCCGTAGAATATTCGATGACTTGCTCAATTCATCCTGCGCTTTTTTAACGTTATTTTTAGCCGTTAGGAAATCCGTTTCCGATGCAAACCCCGACTTATACTGCGCGGATACGTTTTTTAATTGCTGTTCCGCTACTTCCAGGTCCGACTTATCCGCCTGGTAGTCATTCGTATAGGTTGAAATATCGCCTGAGCGGATCAGCGCCAGATCCTGTCCTTTCTGGACGTAAGCGCCCAGCGAAGCCGTTGTTTTCTGAACGTTACCACTCACCAGCGGAAACACCCGCACAACGTTGTCCTGGTCAAACGTAACGGTGCCGTTCAACGTCAATTCGGCTTCGGGGTTCATCCGACGTACTGAATCGGTCAAATAGCTGCTTGTTGAATCAGCGGTTGAAGTTGGCACTTTCTCCGTCTCCGGATTTTTACGGCCACAGGCTCCCAGGACCACTGCCGTGGCCACGATGAACATTACCTTTTTCATGAAGTTAAAAGAAACGGGTGTTGGTTGTGTAATTCAGCAATTGCTGGGTATTATAAAGATTATTGAGCAGGTTAATGTTATTCAGCTGCGCCTGTTGATAGGTCCGGATTTTGTCCAGATAATCCAGCAAACCAATCGTGCGGGCATTGTAAGCTTTGGTTGCTTCGACGGAAATATTCTGAATTCGATCCAGATAGCCCTCGGGCCGGGCATTTAACTGATCATAATACGTGTTTAGCTTATCGTAGGCATTCAGTACGTCACTCTGCACAATGGTCTGCTGATTTTCCAGGCCACTCGTTACGCTTTTGAGCGTCGTTTCGGCTGACCGGATGGCTCCCTGGTTTCGGTTTCGGATGGGCAAATCCATAGAGGCCTGAAAGCCCACAAAATTGTTATACGCGTTTCCATATTTCTCAAAAAATACACCCGTTGTCAAATCGGGGGTCCGGCGAGCTTTTTCCAGCGCCAGACTACGTTGCGCATTATTGATCTGTTCCTGCGACAGGCCAATGTCGGGTCGATTGGTCTGGGCCGAGTCGAGTGCCGTAGCCAGTGCAGGGAGATTCGTTTGCAGCGCAGGAAGTTCGGTGGGCAGAATGAACGTTTTGTTGGGCTGACGTAGCAGCACCCGCAGGGTTGCCTGCTCATCGGCAATCTGCGTATGATAATTCGCGCTGTTGGCCTGAAGGTCCCGAATGGCTACCTCAAGCCGGGTTACTTCATACGGCGCTACGCCCCCTGTCCGAAGCGCAATCCGATACGATTCGAGCAAGCGTTGTTGCCGCGCTAGTTCGTCATCGAACAGGCGAACTACCTGTAAATCGTAATAGAGATTGGCGTAGGTCGTATAAAGTTGATAGTGAAGCGTACGCATGATATCACGGAAAGCCAGTTTCGCCAGCGAGCGGTTACTTTCGGCAAGAGCTACCAGTTTGCTGCGTTTGCCTGCCAGTAGAATTACCTGCTGCAGTTGCACCGCATAGTAACCACTGTTGTAGGTACCGGCATCTTTATCGGCCTGTGAGGGAGCCCCGTATTGCAAAAATTTTTGTGTGTTGGGATTATATAAGTTTCCCTGAAACCACAAATTTGGGTTCGGACGCAGACCAGCCTGTGTGATAGCGGCATCAGCAATATCGACCTGGTACCGTTGCGCCAACAATTGAAAATTACGTTCCAGAAACTGCTGTTCGAGTTGGGGCAGGCTCTGCCGAACGGTATCAATAGGGGTTGTATTGACCTGGGCCGGTGTTTGCGCGGAAAGAGGTGAAAAAATACTTAGCCAGCTCAACAGAAGACCGACACTAAAAAGGGAAACTATTCGTGGACGAGACATAATTGAAACACAGAATAAACTAGAATCCGGCTTATTGTGGCGGCAAGTAGCCACGTGGCCGTTAAGGTGCTATTAAAGGGTTATTAATTCTTCCTTAAAAAGACTGATTGTGCCGTTCACCTCTGTTCCCTGCCAATCCGGGTAGAAATACTTAGTGGCTAAAGCTCCTTTTTAAATGAGATTTAATTCGTCTTTAAATCGCTTTTAAAGTTGACGCGACACTTTAGCGGCCAAAACTAAACCGATCGTTATCGGCGTATGAAAATTCTATTGATTCAAAGCGATCCTGTATACCTCGATGCATTGCATCAACTTCTGGTTGAGCGTCAGTACATTATTAAAGTAGCCACCGATGGCTATACGGGTCTTGCCATCGCTTTACACGGTCGATTTGATCTGATTTTACTGGATACAAAACTGCCCCGTATGGACGGGTTTGACGTAATCCGACGACTGCGCCAGGAAAACGACTCAACGCCGGTTATGCTCATCTCGACCCGGAAGGACTCCGCCCACATAGTCAAGGGTCTATATGCCGGAGCCGATGATTACGTCGTCAGGTCGTGCGATCCCGACGAATTACTTGCTCGTATTTACGCGCTGCACCGACGCCGAACAGGCGGTTTCAACTCACCTACTATTCTAAGCATCGATAATCTGGAGCTGAACATTGC
Source organism: Spirosoma validum (assembly GCF_014699035.1). Lineage (GTDB taxonomy): Bacteria > Bacteroidota > Bacteroidia > Cytophagales > Spirosomataceae > Spirosoma > Spirosoma validum. The sequence continues at coordinate 145,436 of NZ_JACXAA010000008.1, read as the reverse complement.
CGAAAAAGTTGCCTACCGCGCCAGCAAACGGATTAGCCTGACCGCCCGCGAATTTCAGCTCCTGACGTTTTTGGTTGAGAATGCGGGGCGGGTTGTCTCGAAATCGCAGATTCTGGCGAAAGTGTGGGATAACGATGCGATCTGTAACACCAATAAAGTAGAGGTCTACATTAATTTTCTCCGCAAGAAAATAGATCGGGAATTTGAGCACAAACTCATCCATACCGCTACGGGCGTAGGCTATCTTCTTAAATCGGGGTTGTGAACAAACACTTGTTCATTTTTTCGAGTAACGTATTTATGCTACACGACCGAACTCTGCTACGTTGGTTTTGCCTGATTTTACCCCTACTACCCGAAACCGTTCAGGCTCAGCAAGATAATAACAACAATTATCTCGATTCGCTAAAAAACTGGAGTCTTCATTTTCAGTTTACCACCATCGCGCAGGGGCACACTCGTTTCAACGGTGCAGGTTACGACGGCCATAATACACTGAGCGAACAACCCGATACAGCCCTTTCGGTTACGACAACCCTTTTTCTGGGACGCCGTTTGTGGCGCGGTGCCGCAGTGTACGTAAACCCTGAACTGGCTGGTGGACGTGGGGTTGGCCATCGGGATAGTCAGTCGCCCAATGATGAAAGCCTGTATGTACCCGCCGTAGGGATTGCCGGTTTCCCGAACGGTGAAACCTTCCGGATTGGTAGCGCCCGACCAGCTCTGTACATAGCCCGGTTTTACATCGAGCAGATTATTCCGATTGGCCGAAGCGATTCGAAAGACGCTGAATCAGAGGCTAATCAGGTTGAAGAATCGATCCCCGCTTCCCGCATGGTCATTACGGCCGGCAAATTTTCCATTGCCGACATGTTTGATAACAATTCGTATGCCCACGACCCACGAAGCCAGTTTCTTAACTGGTCGCTCATGAACATGGGCGCATGGGATTACCCGGCCAATACGCGTGGTTACACCTGGGGACTGGCGGTCGAGTACATCCGCCCAACCTATGCGGTTCGGGCTGCGGCTTCCCTCATGCCCACTGTTGCAAACGGCAACGTACTGGACTGGACTATCGCTAAAAATAACGCACTGACCCTTGAGTTCGAACATGCGTTCAGGCTGTTACGTCGGGCAGGCACCGTGCGTTTGCTGGCGTTCCGCAACGTAACAAAAGCGCCAACCTACGCGTCGGCCACGCAATTGCTACAGGCAGGTACTTATCCAACTGAGCCCGCGTATATTCTTACCGGAACGGATTACGGTGGGGTTAAATACGGATTTGGTTTAAATGCTGAGCAGCCCCTTGGTGCTATCGGTGGACTTTTTGCCCGGGCGAGCTGGAACAACGGCCGAACGGCGACCTGGGCATTTACCGAAATCGACCGAAGTTTCACACTGGGTGCGTATATTGGCGGCACGCGCTGGCAGCGTGAAAATGATGTTGCGGGTATTGCCGTAGCGCAGAACGGAATTTCGGCCGATCATGCCGCTTTTCTGAACGCGGGCGGATCGGGTTTTATGCTGGGCGACGGACGTTTGCCGAACTACAAACCCGAACACAGTCTCGAAATCTTTTACAAAGCCCGGCTGGCGCACACGCTTTACTTAACGTTAGATTATCAACTGGTTCAGCATCCGGGCTACAACGGAGATCGCGGCTCCGTAAATTTGTTCGCCTTACGTACGCACGTTGAGTTTTGATCACTACGTAAACCCAAACCGTTTTTTTTGGTTAGTGAAGCATCATGATTGCCGCTTGCCTACTCGCCTTTTCACTTTTAGCACCCCGACTTGATTCGCTTACGTCGGCTGATACGCTGCACCCGGTACGTCCCAGAATCAGGCCAGCCTTCAACCTCGATTTTCGGGACTCATTCCTTGAAAGTCAGCACGTTAACGTCTGGGGAGTGAACGCTGGTATTGAGTTTGGCGTTAAACGCCATCAACTGACTCTGGGTTATTACTGGATTAATTACGCTACGTACCTGAGGCTAATTGATTGGCGACGTGACGCGGCCCGGCGTATCAATCTGGATTACTATACCCGAACCGACATGTGGTATCTGAGCGTCATGTATTGGTGGAACATGACGAACAATAAAAAATGGATGGTTAGTGTGCCAGTCGAGCTTGGTGGCGGTATTGCCTATGCCCTTCCTACGAACCTTCGTCAGAACATGCCGGTTGATCGAACCCGACGAAATTTTCTGGTGCCCGCGCAGGTGGGTGTATACGGTCAATGGAAGGCAACACGATGGGTGGGTTTAAGTGCGCAAATCGGTTATCGGGTGGCCGTATTCCAGACGGCTATCGACCAGAATTTCAACGGGAGCTATTATAGCATCGGCATCACATTTTACCCGGCGCTGCTTACCGATGTCTGGCGTTGGGTAAAGAAAGGCGACCGCATTTCGCCCGTTCACCCACCCAAGCCGCCAAAATCATGAATACCCTCAAAAAGCCTGTGACGACAAAACTAACGCTTCATCAGGTCATCATGCTGGTGTTGTCGATTTATGTGGTCATCGCGTTGCTGGTCCGGGAACTGATTCCGATTGATAAGCAAGGGCGGGAAATCCTCGACCAGATTGACACGGGCATCTGCCTTTATTTTTTGTATGATTTCTTTCTACGCCTGTACCGGGCGCCTGACAAATGGGAATTTCTGCGCTGGGGCTGGATTGACCTAATCGCCAGCATTCCGGCTTTAGACTGGTTCCGACTAGGGCAATTAGTCCGTGTATTCCGTATTCTGCGCATGGTCCGTTCGTTTCGTTCCATTCGCGATTTTCTGAACTACCTCTTCCGCGATCGGGCTAATGGTACGTTGGCGGTTGTCTTACTCAGCTCTGTTCTGCTGATGATTTTTGGCGCCATTGCCATTCTCTACGTCGAACGGGTTCCCGAAGCGAATATCAAAACCCCCTCCGATGCGCTGTGGTGGGCGTTTGTAACGATCACAACTGTTGGCTACGGCGACAAATTTCCGGTTACTACGTTCGGGCGACTCATTGCAGCAGTTCTGATGGTAGCGGGGGTCGGTTTATTCGGTACGTTTACAGGTTACGTGGCTAATTTTTTCGTGGAAGATGATCAGCAGCAGACGGATAACAACATGAAAACACTGATTGACGAAGTGCGCCAACTCCGCCAAAAAATCGAAGACCTGGAGAAAAGGGAAAAGTAAATAACCTGGTCGACAGTTTGGCCTAGTCAGGAGGCTACGCAAACCGTGGCGATGTTTTACTCAAGGCACTTACTTCTCTTTCGCCAGACTGGTGGGGAGGTCGTAAAGAAGCCAGGTTTTGTTTTCGATGGCTGGCGATTTCTGCCGTATCAGGTTAATAAAATCCGTAATGCCCAATGGTTCGTTGCCATTGGCATGAATCAACACCAGGCTTCCTTGTTTAGGTGGCTGATTTTTGGCTAGCCAGGCATCGCTCCCAATGGGTAGCAAGCCAAACGCCAGAATCCTGTCGAATACAGCTTTATCGGAAACCAGACCTGGAAAGCGAAAGAAAATAGACGGTGTCAGGCCACGTTGCAGCATAGCCTGTTCGTTCAGGAGTACTTCATCACTTAGGTTCGTATTCGCTTCGAGCAGAAAATTGGCGGGCAGTGGCAGTTGAGGATTGTATCGATGATGGTATGAGTGATTCACCCACGTAATAGCCAGCTCTCCCCGACTGACTAGGCTTTTCAGATAATCCAGATCCTGCGGGTGGCTTTCCATCCAGAGTCCCGTAATGGTAATGGTTACAGGAATTGGTTTTTCTTCTGGCTCAAAGGCACGGATCAATTGCTCAAAGACCGAACGCGTCAACGGTTTTGTCGACGGACAAAGATCGACGGTCAGACTGAAGCCGCGCTCGGTTGTGTCCGTTCGTTCAATACCCGCATCCTGCAAATTACTATCGCGCTGCTGCTCAGCATGCATGGCTCGGCCATACGGTGTCGGACTAACCTGTTTCAATACGCTGTTCCAGGGTAATACCTTAACACCATCTGCTAAAAGCGGCATAACCGACGTTTCGAGTGTTTGTGGATTAAGGACCAGGTAGCGAGTTTGCGTGTTTTGCTGCCACCGACGTAGCACCACCTGCTGAGGCTTACGCGTTGTGACACCAAAAAACACACGATAATTCGCCAATTGACCAAATGTATCGACGCGAATAAGCGTCAACAGAGCCAGAGCAAGCAAAAAACGGTTCATTGGGGTCTTCAGAAATCGCTGGTTTTATAGGTCGTTGATACAACCCGATTCCACTCCGGGTGGCGTTTTAGATACGTTTCAACAAACGGGCAAAGAGGGACGATTTTAAGGTTATTCTCCTCAATATACTGTAATGCTCCTTCGACCAGCTTCGAGCCAATCCCATGCCCTTCCAGACTGGGGTCTACTTCGGTATGGACCAGTGCGAGCGTTTCATCATCGACGTTCTCATAGACGACGATCGACAGTTTACCATCGGTTTCTAATTCAAAACGATGCCGGTGGGTATTGTTGCGGACTTCCGTTGCGTTCATAATTTCGTTAGTATAGCGTTAAAGATGGTACGAAAAAAAGCAGCAACTTGTTCAGCCGAACCCTCTTAATTTGCAACTGACTTTACACCTACCCCATCCTATGAATCGTCTTGATCGCCTTACTGCCATCCTGATTCATCTGCAAACAAAACGCGTTGTTCGGGCTCAGGAGTTAGCTGATCGCTTCGGCATCAGTCTGCGGACCGTTTATCGTGATGTCCGATCCCTGGAAGAAGCAGGCGTACCGATTGGTGCCGAAGCCGGCATCGGTTATTTTCTGACGGATTATCATTTGCCGCCTGTTATGTTCACCAGCGCCGAAGCCAGCGCACTTCTGATGGGTGGCAAACTTATCGAACAATGGGCCGATGAGTCCGTGCGTACTGAATTTGAGTCGGCCTTGTTCAAAATAAAAGCCGTCATGAAGCGATCGGATCAGGAGCACCTGGATGATCTCGATGCACACATCAACGTAGCGAAATCTACCTGGCGGCAGCCTTATTCTGGGGAGCTATTGACCCACATTCAGCGCGCTATCGCCCAGAACCACGTACTCCAGCTTCAGTATCATTCGCAGTATAACGATGCCGAAACGCAACGCGAGGTAGAGCCTGTTGGGTTATATCATTATCGCATGGCCTGGCATCTGATTGCTTTCTGTCATACCCGTCAGGACTACCGCGACTTTCGGGTCGATCGTATTCGGCACCTTACCGATACGGGTGAGCGCTTTGCCCGTCGGGAGCGGCTGTCCCTGCAGGAATATCTTGACCGTATGGGCGTCGACATGCCAATGGTTGAAGCCATCATTTTGTTTCCAAAATCTGTCACCCGATTTATGCATGAACAGCGATATGCCTATGGTTTTCAGGAGGAACATGATCTTGGCGAACAGGTACGTATGCGTTTTCAGACGCCTTATCTGGAAGGCTTAGCCCGCTGGCTGCTGATGTATGGCAATGCGGTCACAATCGAACAGCCCGCTCAACTTCATACGATGATGCATGCCCTGGTCGACGAAATCCAGTCGCATTATGCCGTTCATCCAATGGTTAACGAGACGTAGTGGTCATTTACCTACTGACATACCGTTGTCAGTAAACCAGACAATCTTTGCAACGCAACTAACCCAACATGTATGCGACGTGACCTGATTGTTTCTCAATCCATCGACATCAATGCCAGTCCATCAAAAGTCTGGACTGTCATGACTGACCCCGAATTGATTAAGGAGTATCTGTACGGAACCGAAACTGTGACAGACTGGCTCGTTGGCAGTGAGATCATCTTTCAGGGAGAATACCAGGATCAATCGTATCGGGATAAAGGCATTATTCTGGAAAGTGTACCAGAAGAACGCCTAAGCTATAGTTACTGGAGTGGCTTCTCGGGGGCTGAAGACAAACCCGAAAACTACTCGATTATCACGTATACCTTAGTCAGACAGGACGACAACCGCACTACGTTCACCTGGACGCAGGAAGGTTTTGCGACAGAAGAAGGATATAATCATTCCAGAAACACTACCGGTACGCTCCTGGAGCAGATAAAGGAAATTGCTGAACGCTAAAGATTTTCATTTACCTCAACAAACCTTTACGGATATGAAACTAAACGCAGGAATTATCACGACTAAACTGGCTGAAACGAAAGCCTTTTACTGCAACGTATTGAATTTCGGCGTTACGTTCGAAAACGATTTTTATCTCCTGCTGCACACGCCCAATCAGCAGGCAGAATTGGCTTTTTTGTTACCCAATCACCCGTCGCAGCAGCCGCTTTTCCAGCCTGAATTTGATGGAAAAGGCCTTTTCCTGACAATCGAATTACCAAATGTTGACGAAGAACATGATCGTCTACAACAACTAGACGTCCCCATTGCCATCAATCTACGGGATGAACCCTGGGGCGACCGTCATTTCGCGATTCTCGATCCCAACGGCATTGGCATCGATTTTGTTACGTATAAATCCAATGATTGAATGATCGAGTTGTTGAATGAGTGAATAAAAACTAGAATGTGTAGCGAATTCACTCATTCAACAACTCGATCATTCAATCATTTAAACGCCGGAATGCCTGTGATTTCAGCACCCAGAATCAGGAGTTGAATGTCGTGTGTACCTTCGTACGTACTGACCGATTCCAGGTTCATGAGATGCCGCATGATCGGGTATTCGCCAGAAATGCCCATAGCGCCAAGAATCTGACGGGCATCCGAGGCAACTCGCTGCGCCATCTCAACATTGTTACGTTTGGCCAGCGAAATCTGTGCGACGGTCGCTTTGTCTTCATTTTTGAGCATCCCGAGTCGCCAGCAAAGTAGTTGCGCCTGCGTAATACCCGTAAGCATTTCGGCCAGTTTTTTCTGAATCAGCTGGAAGCTCGCAATCGGTTTGTTGAATTGAATCCGTTCGAGCGCGTACCGCCGGGCCACTTCGTAGCATTCCATAGCCGCGCCCAGAGCACCCCAACAAATCCCATAGCGAGCCTGTTCCAGACATTTCAATGCGCTTTTTAGTCCATACGCTTCGGGAAGCAGGTTTTCTTTCGGTACTTGTACATCCTGAAAAATCAGTTCGCCCGTGCTACTGGCCCGCAGTGACCATTTGTTTTTTATTTCATTCGTTGTGAAACCGTCCATGCCCCGTTCAACAATCAGTCCTCGAATTTTTCCCTGATCGTTTCTGGCCCAGACAATGGCAATATCGGCAATGGGTGCGTTGGTGATCCAGAGCTTCGACCCGTTCAGCAGGTAGTAATCGCTACGTTCGATAAAGTTGGTTTCCATGCTACCTGGGTCCGATCCGTGGTTAGCTTCCGTTAATCCGAAGCACCCGATCAGTTCACCTTTCGCCAGCCGTGGCAGGTATTTTTTTCGCTGCTTATCCGTACCAAATGTAAAGATCGGGTACATCACCAGCGAGCTCTGAACGGATACGCATGAACGCATCCCCGAGTCACCCCGCTCGATTTCTTGCGTCATCAACCCATAGGAAATCTGGTCAAGGCCTCCCCCACCGTATTCAGGCGGAATCGTTGCCCCAAATACCCCGATCTGCCCGAATTTCTGAACAAGATGCATGGGAAATTCCCCGCGCTGGGCGCAGTCTTCCACAATGGGCGTAATCTCACGTTTTACAAAGTTGCGCACAGCCGACCGAACCAGCTTGTGTTCGGACGTCAACAGATCGTCAATGCAGTAAAAGTCAGGCGATTCGAACGAATCTACCTTCGTTCGGGGCGAAGTTAGGGTTGTGGCTTGCATACTGCATCAACTACAATTTGGAGGGCTTGTTACCAAAAAGACCTTATTTCAATAAAATACTGCCAAATAATCGTGTACACCCTTCAATTTAACCGGAATAGGGTTATTACCCACGCTAATCGCTCAAAGTCAGCTTATATTTGACTACCAACCTGAGAAATCGCCCAATCTCAATGACCGGCATTATCAACTTTGAAACCTACGTCTTATCAGCCATTTTGCTGAACGTAACACCTGGAAACGATACCATTTTCGTTTTGAGCCGGAGTATCAGTCAGGGTAAAACAGCGGGCATCATGTCGGTACTTGGGATCGCTACAGGTATTCTGATTCATACGACGATGGCCGCCCTCGGTCTTTCCATTATTGTAGCAAAATCAGACCTGCTTTTTGCTATTATCCGCTACGCAGGGGCAGCTTATTTACTGTACATCGGTTATAGAATGTTGCGAAACAGGCGCTCATTTGCAACGGACGATCCGACTCAACGAAAGTCGCTCAGCTTGTCAAAAGTGTACCTGGATGGCGTCATCACGAACATACTGAATCCAAAAATGGCCTTGTTTTTCCTGGCCTTTCTGCCGCAGTTTATTAATCCGGCATCAACCAATACGTTTTTGTCATTTCTCACACTTGGCGTTACGTTCACCATTACCGGAAGTATCTGGTGTCTGATTCTGGTCAGTTTTGCGTCGGCTATTTCGGCGAAACTGAAACGTAGTGTCAAACTTTCTTCTTCCATCAATAAAGCCTGCGGCTTCGTTCTGATCGGACTCGGCGTGAAGGTGGCTTTGACGGGTTCAAAATAATAAATTATTGTAACGCAGCCGGGCCGCGTCACAATAATTACGTATTCATCCAATCAATATCGCCAGCTTTTCAGATCAGCGCCCGGCGGATGATTCGCTTCAATACGTTTCAGGATTTTATCGACGTACATCGTGTTGTATCGCAGGCGGCTGATGTAGTTCGGTTGCGTTGGGTCACCGTTCCAGCAATGTTCGGCACGGTCACCGTAAGCCACTTCGCTACCAGCCGATGGATTCTTTACACTCTTCAGAAAATCTTCCATCAGATAGACCGCATTGTTGAGGTAGTAGTTATCCATATCGCCACAGTAGATATGGATTTTGCCGGTCACCTTCGGTCCGAGGGTTTTCCAGTCGCGCCGGAGAATGTGCATCAGATCGTAGTGTTCCCGCCAGTACGTAGCAACCGTGCTGTCAATCTCACCGGTAAGCTTATTCCAGATTCGTTTTGGATAGCCATCTTTACCGACAGGTGAATACACGGCTTCCCAAATATCGAACTGATCGCCGGAGCGCGAGTGTGTTCCTAAAGCCAATTCGCGATGGTTCGATTCTTCGGTCGTGCATTTCACCTGCCCGAGATAATTCCGTTGGCCGGGTCGGGGCGTTCGGCGAAACGGTCCTTCGGCATAGTACGCATTTTTGTCTTTGTACAGGTTGAAATTGGTGTAGGCGTCAAACGTAATGGGATCAGGACATGCCGCAAAACAACCATTGAACTCGTCGGGATAAAAAACCTGCACAGCCAGTGACTCCCAACCGCCTGTTGAGCCACCATACGCAAAACGCGCCCAACCCTGCCCAATTCCGCGGAATCGCTTTTCAATTTCGGGCAGGAGTTCGTACATAATGGCATCGCCGTAGGGACCCAGATTTTCAGAATTGACCGCATAGGAATCATCGTAATACGGATTTGCATGCTGAATCTCGATGATCAGCATTCGGGGAAAATCTTTGCTTGTCCATTTTTTGTAGAAATCATAGGCTTCCTGGGCTACGATTTTCTTATACCCATGAATATGAAACCGCTCAATGTAATCGGTCGTATCCATGTTGGCGGGTGGAGGTGTTTCTCTGAAACCAGCGAAATCGTCGGGAAAGTGTCCATGATAAATGCATAGCGGGTAACGGGCTTCGGGGTGTTCATCAAATCCGGCGGGAATCAATACGTGGGCACCGAGGTACATGGGCCGTCCCCAGAATTTGGTCAGTCGTTCGCTCTGAATTTTGATATGCTTGATAAACTTCGTGTCTTTCGGCTCTGGAATCGGTGGGTTCACCTGATCCATCACAACGGCAAACGTTTGCTTTGCACCACTACGTAGCGTGATTTTCTGCGGTTTACTCAACAAATTACCCGGCGCAGTCTGCCATTTCTGTCCCTCTCCCCGATCCATCGGTAGCTTCACCGTATGGCCGTCGCTGCGTTTAAAGGTTTCGTATTTATGCAGAACGGCCTGAACGTAGTAGTCGCCGGGTGCAAGGTCTTTTAAACTACGCTTGGGATAACCGAACGCACGGGCATCGACCGTAGCTGACTGCCCTGGTTTGAGTCCATCAACGTCGATTCCAAACAATTGAGCGGTTTCTACTGCATCGCTCACCTGCTGACGTGGCTCAACTTTATTCGTCTTTGCCAGAATGAGCAAGACACGTCCGTCGAGCGGTTTTGCTGACTGCGTAGATGGGAACGTAACAGAGAATATGGGCTGGGCGTAGGTTGTTAATGCCGAAATCCAAACGAATACAGTGAGTAGAAGCCGATTCATGGTCGTATTGAGGTTGATTAGCTCCTCAAACTACACAAAAACTGCTCATGTCAATTACCTAGCAGACAAAGAATCAGCGCAGCAGGCATTAAGACTTTGGCATACTCGCGCCCGGTTTACTACCAACAACAGGCACCGAGTTAATCCAGTTGCCGAGTCTCGACGGGTCGAAACCGACCAGGAACGCCAATAGTGATATGGTTAGCGAAAACCGATAATACAAAGCGGGGGCTGCCCTATCATCTATTTTCTGTGCCATATTAAAAATAGTGGTTACCGTATCGCCCTCTGAAGTAATCGACAAATTAGCGCCAACAATAAAAATCATATACACCAGAAATCCCCTCAGTGCCGACACAATCGGGCTTTCGGTCATGTAAAGTAAGCGCTGAAAATCGGGCGAGGTAGGGTCTAGTTTTGTGCGGTCGATATACCGAAAATAGTTATCAGCGGCCAGGTTGCTGGTCAGTCCACCCGACAAGCCAGCCAGTACGACCAGGAGGGCTACGTTGGTAGGCGTGTAAGCAAGCATGACAATCAGAAAATCCTGCAGTGATCCACAGTCTCTGGTCATTCTGCCCAGATAGATTCCTGAGTTGATTGTGATGCCAACCGTGAGCAACGTAAACCAGGCAAAGAAGCTACCTACAGCCAGCAGTTTGTTATAGGCAAAGTGAGATAATTTCATGGTTTGAGGAAGGACGTAGTACTGAGTTAGTCGAAAAAACCAATGTGGAAAGTAACACGATGCTACGTTGACCGTTGTTTCAATTCCCGTTTTCAGCAATAGGTAAGTGAAAACCAAACCTTACGAAGAAAGCCGTTGTCTGATCAGACAACGGCTCAATGGAGAAATCAAGTGTAAAGCGATTACTACGTCAGTTGGGCAGGTTATAATATTGCTTTACTTCTTCGTAGTTGGTGTAATCGACGGCGGCCTTCCGGCCATTGCGGAGGTCATTGGCTGGAATCAGTACTACCCGAACAGCCGTGGCACTTAAGACTGTTCCGGTGGTCAATCGTTTAATAAACAGCGTAGACGTAGCAGCCGGCGATATGTATGTTCTGAATTCGCCATAAGAACTTACTCCTCCAGGAATAGAATACCACAGAGTACCCGTAGTGACGTAAGTAAAATAAGCGCTCTTGCTAACAAAATCAGCGTTTACGCCCGTTAGGTTTAACTCAACCGACGCGTCTACCGTATTGGCCCAGCTTTTTGCGCCGTAACTTATCTGAATCACATTGGCATTTCCATTTTGCCCAGCCGGTCCCTGTGGTCCTGCTGGGCCCGTTGCACCTGTTGGGCCTGCCGGACCGGCTTGACCCTGTGGGCCGGGTTCACCGGATTCACCGGACTCACCAGATTTACAGGCTACAAAAAACAACGTAATGCTAAAAGCCAGCAGCAGCGTGCGTAGGAGTTGAGGAATGGAGGTTTGGAACATGATAGTACAGATTTCGTGTGAATTAATTTGACAAATGATAGTGCATCCTTGCACCAATCAGTTAGTCGCCATAACTCAATTAGAGCAAACACAAGCAGGCGGCCTTTTGAGCGAACGGTCATTTCTTACCGACTTACACAACCGAGTCGATGACCGATACGTATCATGGACAATTCAAAAGCGGATCGCCACTGATGCTACCTGTAATGAAGCCTCGATCCGTAAACTGATCACCTGATGTACAGCTCGTTCCATCTTTATTTAGGCAGGTACGTATCAAATTAAGGTGGGTTTGCAGTGAAAAGGGCCGACTCTGCGTAAAACGCCCCTCCACGCTTACTGCGTAGTTCGCTTCAGGAGCTGGTTTTCCTGCAATGCTACCATCCCACGACTTCGTGTAGTCAGCCGACTGAAAAACAACCCGGTTGCCTTGTCGAATCGTGATGAAAAACTGCTCGATTGAATTGGCTCTAGCCGCATACGTATCATTCACAGAATCTGAATTTGGGGTAAAGGCTCCCGGCAACCAAACCCCGGCTCCATCTGTATCGTAGTGCATAACTTCGCCACCGGCTCCATCACAATTGACAGGGGCTGAGGTTGATACATCAGGCGTATCGGGTGTGCAGGCAGTCATAGCGATAACCAGCATGGCGGTAATGACACGTGATGTGGGCATGGTTCCTTAAGAGTATAGAACACCGTTAGAGAAGCTCAATTTTTGTAATCGCGTAATCGTGCCCGCCAATAAAGCCCAGATTCTGGATACCGATGTGTATAACATGAATGTCGCTGGCCTTGTAGGAAGTATGGGTAGCCAAATTATCGACAAATGAAGCTGTCGGAACAACCAGTTGCTTTGGATTTCGATTGCCCTCCGTTTTGCAGACTACAGATTCTGTATTGTCAGACCAACTGGTTCGGCCGCTGTTCGAGAAAATCACTACGTTGATATTCAGATTTTGCGTGCTTCCGTTAAAGGAGATAAGCAGGTTTTTAAATTTCGTAAAATCAAGATGCAGCGGTTTGAGTGCGAGTTGCCCATTTTGTTGATCAATTCCTCCCCCATACTGTAACGTCAATCCGTCCATACTGTCGTAGCCAGCACTGACAATCAGAAGCCCGTTACGTACCTCCACCGATCCCTGCTGATTATGCGGGTCATCCGTAACGGCGAAACGTATCATTCTTGCCATCTGTGGATTCACAGACTGATACCGCGTTTGCTCTGTGTGAACTCCCAATGTCGTTCGGGTCATTGCGGTATTGAAGTCGTCGATCAATAAAGCTGCCATTGGAGTTGGTTGTTTAAGTGTGGTGATTTTTATAACTCTTATTTGGCCAGATAGACCTTTATCTTATAGGTTACCAGTTTCGTTGTAACCACGAACGCATCTCCATAGGCCGTTCCATTGCCATTCGTGGCAAAGGGACGAACATAGTACGTAGTGTTTGGCTTCAGACCATTCATTACGAACGTGAGTGATGTTTTGGATTCACACTCCCTACAGGAACGGTATACTCTTCTCGACTACCGGCACTAATTTTGGGCTGCGTTTCTGTTTCGAAATAAACCAATCCGAAGCTTTTTAGTGGACTGGTACCTGTGCCTGAAACCGCGATAGTTACTTTCGCCGATTCATAACTAATCTCATTGATCTTAGAGGCCGTTTGCCTACTAAATTGCGGAAGTGGATCATCAGGCGTTACTGCCGTTTCGTTTTTTTTGCACCCGGTTAACCTAAGCAATAGTATGGATACGGTGAATAGAACAATTTTTCGTTTCATTGCCGTGTGTATTTAAACGTAACGCGAATGTCTTTTACGCTGGTGGCCGAACTAAGGCCCGGAAAGGCGGCTGACGACAAACCCGCTCCCATAGCCTTCCCAACAGTCAGCCGATCAGTGGCCGACATTTTTTCGTAGACGGATACCAGGTTCATGTTCAGCACATTGCCATTCAATTCGTAGGCAAACGATTGGCTGTTGCCCGATGCCGACGTTAAGGCTACCCGTTGTTCGCCGTTGATGGTTTCAAGCGCGTAGGTTCCATTTGAGCTTCCTTCTGTGAACGTACCGTCTTTCCCGAAAACCAGCAACGTAGTGGAAGGCGTAACGGTTTTAGTATAGGCCTTGTCGTAGGTTTGCCCACCCGACACGTATTGGATGCGGGTAGTCCGTTCGGCGGCCGGTTTCCAGGTACCCGCCAGCGGGAAGAGTTCTTCGTTCATTTTTTTGCAGCCCTGTGTACCAATCCCGATTACCAGGAGAGCAAGCCAATGGAGTTTATTAATTTTCATACTGTGAAGGCGTTAGTTATGATATCCGGCAAAATTGTTGGTACGTATCAGAAGCCGTTCACTGCCAACCGCTTCGGAGCTTCCGGTTTGAGGGTCAACCCGGTAAAGTTGTTCGCCATCGACAACCATCAGATAATCGCCAACACCTGTCATGGCCTTGACATTGTTCCATTTTCCCTGTGTTGGAGGGAGTTTCGTTAACGTATTCGCGGCAAGGGCGTAACGATACAAGAGGCCATCGTTGGCAATGAAAAGTAACGCGTTATTGAGATCGGTTACCGCTTTAAAGCCTCCGAAGTTTACGGACAACACATTACCCGCACTTTGAGGCTGAATAGCCCCCGTAGCTGTAGTGATTCGATTGGAAAGCACTGTGCCATTAGTCTGGAGCACGTACAATACCCCACCAGCCTCACAGACAAAGGCCATATCGTTGCCGTAACGCGTACGTAGCTGGTCGGACTGCAAAAAAGTGCCGTTTAAGCCCAGAAAAGAGCCATCATACACATCGCGCTTGTTCCAGAGAAAGTATAGTGATCCTGGCCGGACTTTGCTGGCCGTTGCCGACTGAACACCCAGCCATCCACCGGTCCGTCCAGAACCATACGTTCCGCTCACAAAGCCATCAATGCCCCCCCCATCGCGCAGATCGCTGTACCCCCCTCCCCCTGTGCCGTTATTCTCGAAAATAATCATCCGATGGTAGTCCGTTCCTGTTACGGGTCGTCCCAGCAAGAGCATTTCGGCATTATCATACCGTAGTACCGAAGAAGCCATAGCACCCCGTTTTCGCCCCTGGAAAATATCCATACTCCATAGCCGGCCATCCTGAATGTAATAGACCATTTCGGTAAACCGGTTAAAAAGGTACTCGAATTCATTAGGAGCACGCCCACTTTTACCCCCCGTAATTACGTCAACCGGACCCGTTCCGCAGTTGGCTGGTACTTCAACCTGTGCAGTTGTCGTTGTAACAGACCCCCGCACAACGGTTGCCGCTTTGCCATTGACCGTTGCTGAAAAGTTAGCTGGGTCGAAATTTTCGCCAGTCAGCGTCAGCACCGTTCCGCCCCGCCCGCTCGACGGACTCACATTTCGAATCGTTAACGTAGCGGGCGTAACGGGTGGAGCCGATTCTTTTTTACAACCACTCATCAATTCTGCCAATACCAGCAGCGAGAAAACGATGTGCCGTATAGTCAATTGGGTTTTCATAATGAATCTGTTTGGTTACTATCGCCGATACGGAAATTTCTTCGCGGCACGTGCCATCAGCCCCTGCGCCATTTCTTCGGGGCTACGATAGCTGCTGTTCCAGTCGTCGTTCTGATACGTCCAGACCACGCGTTTCTCGGCAACATCGTAGAGCGTCAGGCTCAGGTTGGCTTCGCCTTGTTTAGGACTCAGGGCAAAATTTTCCGTTTGCCGACTCACCAGATCCAGCACGCGTGAGGCTGTGCGATCGAGGTTTTCTCTGCGCTGAAACCGGCCGCTAATGACCCCATCTACGCCCAGCGCCTGACACATCTCGGTTTTGGTCATGCTACGTAGTGTCTGATACGTAATGCCTTTACGTTTGAGCAGTGTGTTGGTATCGTCGATGTCCTGAAAATTGACGGCAAAATCTTTTTTTCGATCCATCAGGTACTGAAACACGCCACTCTGGTACTGATAGGCTTCGCGCTCTTCCTGCACACGTAGCCTATCAGCCGTTGTTTTTTTGAGTTGCAGGTTTTTCTCAATCTGCACATCGAAGGGTAGCATAGCATAAGTTCGTGCGGGAGCACTGCTGCCGGTAGAGGTAACCGAACGGCTACAGCTCGCTAGGGTCAGCCCCATAAGGCCGACAATTATAAGAAAACGGAGTGTCATGGTTGGTATGAAATTAACTGTTCAGATCAGGGGGTACTCAATCAGGCAGGTTGTAGGCTTTTTTAACTTCCTCGTAATTGCTGTAGTCGACAGCGGCTTTGCGGCCAGCCCTAATGCTACCCGGTATAATAACGTAGCGAAACCTGTTGCCCCGTAACGCAGTCGTCTCATATTCGTCCAACACATGTCCGTCGGTTGACTTCACTTCCACAATCAGTCCGTTAAAAGTGAAATTAGCGATCTCAAATGAATACCAGACGTTACCCCAGCGGCCGAAAGAAGGCAGAGGATAAACAGAACTTGTCCCGAATTGCTTACAATACATCAATACCGCATCCTTTGCTATAGATGTTGAGTTGATTGCAGGTACTATAATTTTCATCTGTTTCAATTGAGGCCTATCATATAAGCTCCAATCAGCATTAATCCAATCACTATAAATCACATTGGCCGTTCCGGTCGCACCAGTGGCTCCGGTCTGTCCGGCCGCGCCGGTTTGCCCCGTTGCGCCCGTGTCGCCTTTGGGGCCAGGGTCCCCCTGTGGGCCTTTGCAGGCAGTCAATCCCAACAATAACGTACTAATCAAAAGCAAGGTGTGGTTACGTAGTAGTTTCATGATTTTACTGATTTATATGGAAAATCAAACTAACGATTATGTATATACGCCGAGTAAATTATTTAAAAAACGTACCCGATACGTAGTGCTCCCGAGCCGACAATTACTTCGTCGTTGGCCCCGGTGATGATTGCTCCGGCAATTCCAAACTCGAAATTCAGTCGCGACGGCGTTGCTATGTTTACACCCATCACAAGCCCACCACCACCAGCGGTTTCGCTGTTTACGATCAGCTTATTGCTCTTAAAGCCACCCGCCTTATAGCTCATCAACGTACCGTTCAAGCCAATAAAAAACCCTTCGAACGAGCGTCTGGGATAAAATCGAAATTCAGGACGTAACGTAATGGACGATGTCGTATAACTTTCCGTCAGGGTTGTGCCAATGGTCGAAAAAACAGCCGTATGATTTCCGGTATGGTAGTCAGCCGCTACCAGAACCCCTACTTTTCGACCAACGGCATAGCCCAGGCCCACAGAACCTCCAATCAGTGTAGTTTCCAATTCACTGTTAAACTGGACCGATGGGCCAATCGAGATTACTCCTTTGGGTGCCGTTGATACCGACTGAGTGCGAACCGGTTCTGCTGATGCAATCGTCTGTCGGGTTGTTTCGGGCTGTGTGGACTTTTTTGCTACTGGCTGTTCGGCAGCGGTTTTAGCGGCTTCGACTCCGGCAAGTCTGGCCCGCCGAACCGAATCTTCGGCCATCATCTGCCGGGCCATTTCCCTGGCCAGCGCCTGCACTTTCTGAATGGAATCCTGCCTGGTCCGTGCTCTGGCGGCTGTCTGTTCGGTGGTTGGCTCTATACGCCGGGCGGCAGTAGCTGTTGTTGATCTGCGCGTAGTTTGTGCCTGAAGCATTTGACTACCCAGAAGCAGTGCGAGCGTAAGAACGAAAAATGGTTTCATGGATAGAAGCGGTCTATTCCGCCGATTAGTTATTTAGCTGACTCAAAGCTCGGTAGCTATTTACTCTCTCAAAATCCCATAAAAGGGTGATAGGGAAGACCAGCATGTTTTTTTGACCATCATCGATGAAGCGAAACAAGTATACCCACATTCGCGCTTAAACCGCGCTGATAAAAAGCCGACTTCTGCTCTTTAGCCAGATTCATTAACCCATGATGATAACGACCATCAATAAATACGTACCCGAAAGACGTAGGCAATACGACCCCAAGACCACCTACCAGGCCCACATCCAGGCGATTTAATTTATCTACCTGAATCGACTCGCTGTCTGCCTTC
The DNA here is from genome assembly GCF_014699035.1 of Spirosoma validum. Classification (GTDB taxonomy): domain Bacteria; phylum Bacteroidota; class Bacteroidia; order Cytophagales; family Spirosomataceae; genus Spirosoma; species Spirosoma validum. The sequence goes on along the minus strand of NZ_JACXAA010000008.1, from coordinate 127,571 downwards.
GAACGTACCAGTGTTCCTGTTCGTATGTTGTACTCAGCACCCTTATACGCAGACGTTCCACCCAGTAGATAGCGCACGTCTACTCCCGCCGTAACAATTATGTTTATAGGGCCAACGATAGGTTCTATCCGCAATAACACGGGCAGCTCCAGGGATTGCAGTTTATAGGTCGTTTTATCTTCGTAGCGATCTACCCCATTGTTCATAAGCCCCTTTGCCGTAAATAGCCCCCCGCGCTCGGCATAACCGGGCTCCAGTTGAAGCGATAGCGGGCTATCGCCAAACGGAATAGAAACGAGCAGTGCCGCGCCAGGAGCCAGATAGTACGATGGCTCACCGGGATCATCAACATCCGCCGAAATAGTCGGTTTGTTCAGGAGCAAACTTCCCCGTACTCCAAACAAAATGCCTCGCCGGGCAACCTCGTGGCTCGCTGAACCCTGCAACGGGCTCCTTGTAGCAGGTCGGGCAGTTGGGCGGCTAACCATTGCCTGGTTCGTTGATACGCTGTGTGCTGGTTTGGATCTGGCTTCGGCTTGTTGAGTTGCCAGTTGCCTGGCCCGTTGCAAAGAATCCTCTACAAATAATTGCCGGGCCATTTCTCTGGCCAACGCCTGTACTTTCTGAATCGAATCAAGTTTGGCACGTGTTCGTGCCGCTATACGCTCGGCAGCCGGTTCTGCTAATTTTTGGGGAACGGGCTTCGCAGCAACACTACGTGTTTTGGGGCGTGTTTGTGCATAAATCGTTACGTTGACCACCAATAAAAAAAGGAGTGTGAGTTGTGTTTTCATGGATAACGCGTAAGAAAAAGTGTGAATAGCACTATCAATACATTCCTCAAAAAATCCAGCCGACCGATACGCCGGGCAGAACCATCGTTAGGTTAGCACGAAACAGAAAGCCACTATAGGCTGTATACCGATAACCGATCAAGGGTGCCGCACCGTAAACCCATTTCGTTTGTCGATCCCGAAAAGTACCCCCCGACGTCATCACCGTTTCCATCGTTTGCTTTTCCATCCAGACGCCAGCATACCCAAATTCAACCATAGCCCTTCCCCGGCCTATACCATACGTCACGTAATGCGGTACGGTCTGACCGACCATGCCGGCACCGCCCGTAAAACCGCCCCCTACTCCAATGCCCAGATTGATGTACGTATGTTTGTCATCGAAAGCCCGATAATCGTCGGAGATACGTAGTGACCCATGCACCTGAGTACCAATACCCAACGTAGCGCCCAACAGATCTACTGAAAGACCAACACGCATTCGGTGGGGCAACACCTGAGCCGATGACGGCACGGCTATTGCGCAGACCGTCAGAAGGATAACTAATGATTTCATAATCGATGTGAACAGCTATTTATTAATTCAAAGGCCAGCAGGCAAAACCGGAGAAACCATCCCCCAAACAGGTATATAGCCTGTCAGGCGGCTCTATTGTACTCGTTTCATCCCCGAATCGCTCAGGCCGGGGGTCTCCATCGACAACGTATTAGCATCTTTTCTGGTCATCGTGCTTTTGCGGTATTCAACCGTCTTACCATCCGGAAACCGAACGATCTGCTCATAGCTCCAGGCATCGGCTCCGGTCGAGGTTACGTTGCGCCAATACTCTTCACCCACCACAAATTTGTGGATCGTATTGTTGGTGGGAACTTTGGTACCTTTTGCGGTTTTCGTCGTGGCGTCAAATACACATTCGGCACCGTTTGCGTATTGCCAGGTTCCTTTCAGAAAGGCGTAAGGATCGACCTCCTCTTCTTTTTTCTTACAACCCACTGTCAGTAGTATGATAAACATCATAAAGGCAATGGTGCGGATAGCGATTAACCTTGTGTTCATGAGAAAATGGTGTTTTAGCGATTAGTCCCAGATGTAAATGACTGCCTCAAAATTCGCAGGATGGCACACGCTGTAAAATCCCATAAAAGGGGGATATATGGTTCCCCAGTGGGACATTCCGGGAAGAAGAAAGTACGCAAAAGGCTACTCTGTAATCAAATTGGCCAGGCTGATGACGTAGTCATGTCGCATTCTTACAATGCTGCCTGCATCCACCAAACGATATTTGCGTTCACTGGCAGAACGTAACGAATTACCTTTTGCTAAAAGCCAGCGGGCAAACACGGGTTTTGTTACTATTTTTCCGTAAAATATCGACTAGCTTACAGGTTGCTCGTTTAGCTACCATTCACACCCACTCGATACGATGACTCGCCATAGATGTGTTCGCTTAGGGCTTCTTTCGCTACTTTTTCTGATTACTGGCTTTTCGAGTCTGGCGCAAACATTTACGTACCCGTTCGACAACGGCCGCGCTGACTTACCATTAACAACTTGTGTTCAGTATGCACCTACCTCTGCTACGTATACGCTGCTTAATCCGACGAATACAGAAGTTGATGTCATTCTGTTTCAGGAAGTAGACGAAATAGACGTTTATCGCATCAATGGCTTGAAACGTACCCTACTAGGCCGATCTGGATGGCTCTATCCGGCTCATCTGCTTCAGCTTGATCAGTACCCGGAATTTGGCTTTCAGCACCGAAACGGAGTGCTCTTCCAGCTCCCTCCTGCACAAACCGTTCATCTACAAGCTGTTTACCGCAATAAAATGTTTGCGAACACGGCCCTGCTTTATCCGCGCCTGTTCAGTCGGGCAGGTTACCAGCAATTTCTGGATCGTCAGCTTGCCGCTCATCTGCCTGTTCGAATGTTAGGGATGATTTTCGTGGGCTGTCTGCTGATTATGTTCCTGTATACAGGCACCCAATACATTATTTTGCGGGAACGCGTTCTGCTCTACTACGCTCTTTTTGTGCTGCTGGTTATTCTGCGTAGCGTCATACACGACGACTATCTGCACGTTATGGATGGATGGCCGCTGCTACGTTCGGTGGGTTTTGTGAGTCGCTTTTCGCTTACGTTTATGCTCTGGTCGCTGGCCGCGTATGGGCTCTTTCTACGGGAATACGTCCAGTTACGAGCACGCTCCCCCAAACTTGACCATCTGTATGCAGCCATGATCAGCGTCTTTATTCTGCTGGGCCTTGGCGATGTTTTTATCACTGTCGATAAATTCACCGTACCGGTCTGGCAACAGGTACATCGGGCGGTTGACGTATGTTTACTATTATTCGGCTTTTTCACTCTCTATACGCTCTGGCGTTTCTATGATGCTGTCACTAAATTCCTGTTCTGGGGTATTTTGTTCTTTTTCATCAGCGGATTAGGTTCCATCATTAATCGTAGTTTTTTTGGGTACTTACCAACGGTCTATGATACAGAAGTCGCCATTTTTGCGACGGGTTACGTGCTGGAAATCCTGATGTTTGCGTTGGGTATTGCTCAGCGCCATGAGCTAATCCGGCAGGAAAAAGTAAGCATTCAGGCACAGTTGATCGAACAGTTGCAGCATAATGAACAGAAGCAGGTGAAGCTCAATACCCTTCGCGACGAAATTGCCCGCGACCTGCACGACGAAATCGGCTCTCAACTCAGTAGCATTAGCATCTTAAGCCAGACGACGGCCCGTTACATATCGGATGAACGAGCCAAACAGCGACTCAGCACTATTGGCCAAACGGCCCGGCAGATTATGGAAAGTATGCGGGAAATTGTCTGGAGCCTCAATTCGTCCAGCGATTCGCTTCAGCACGTGGGGCTGCGTATCCGTGAAACGGCTTATAATCTGTTTGCGGATACGCCCACGCGACTACATATTGATCTGGCCGAAACAGACGCGGTACATGGTCTTAGCCAGAAACAACGGCGTGAATTACACATGATTGCCAAAGAATGCCTGATTAACTGCTTACGCCACGCGCAGGCGCAAAACGTTTGGCTCATGCTACAGGCGACGCCCCCGACGGTGTTGTTCAGCATTCGTGATGATGGCATGGGTTTCGACCAGACCACTGATTTCAGTGGTTTGGGACTACGTAGCATCCAGGCGCGGGCCAATCAAATCGGCGCCATACTTTCTATTGAATCGAATCCGGGAGCGGGCACAGTTATCCGGGTGAACTGCCCAACTCTACCGGAATCGGAACGTAGCACACCTTCCGCTCAACAAACCACTACGCTCTCGGCAATGTCGTAAGGTACGCTACGTTCGGTATTTTGACACGGCTTCGACCACGGAATGGACCTGCAATTTTTCGTAAATCCGTTTGATATGGGTTCGGACAGTTTCGATTCCAACACCCAGTTCGGCGGCTACGAGTTTGTAGCTCATGCCCTGCGCCAGATAATGTAACACCTGACTTTCGCGACTGGTAAGCTGGTCAAGATTAGCCGACTGCGTAGATCGGGAGGGAAACGTCTGAATTACCTTACGGGCAATGCTTGGCGACATGGGCGCTCCCCCGGCATAAACGGATTGAATAGCCTCAATGATCTGATCGGGAGAAGTTTGTTTGAGCAGATACCCCGATGCACCGGCACAAAGCGCGCGAAATACGCGATCGTCGTCATCGAAAACGGTCAACATAATAACCTCTACCGTCGGAAACTCCCGATGCAGACTCGTTACGGCCTGAATCCCATCCCGACCGGGCAAATCAATATCCATCAGTACGACATCGGGCTGTAGTTGATACGTCTGACCGTTTGCGTGCAAACAGTCACCAAAGGCACCTACCACCGTACACTCATCGGCATCATCGACCAACGTACTGAGCGCTTCACGCAGGGGCGCATTGTCTTCATAAATCAGAACACGTATTGGCATGGGAACAGCAAAATCGAACCGCCGGAGCGGAGTGAATGAGTGAACGATTACCGTGCGTTTTTCAGCTTCCGTTAGGGCGCTCTTTCGCTCTTTGTAAAGGTACACACAAAGACTGACCACCGGCTATCCCATATTTGGGGGATGGTATGGCACAGAATTTACACCGGGAAACGTAACGTAACATTCGCTCCCTGCCCGATGGTTGACTCAACGGTTAACGTACCGTTGAGCAGGGCTGCCCGCGTTTGCATATTCCGTAGTCCGTTACCGCCTGATGGATTCTGCCGCACCGGACTTTGCGTATTAAACCCCTGCCCGTCATCCTGAACCACCAGCACCAGATTTGCTCCTTCCCGACGTAGTGAAACGCGTACGTGACTAGCTTTTGCATATTTCGCTACGTTGGTAACGGCTTCTTTATAGATCAAAAAAAAGTCACGCCGGTTTTCGGCCGATAAACTTAGCTGGCGCACCTCAGCCGCTACGTCCATATCCAACGCTACGTGTACAGCCTGATCGGCGCTCCAGGCAAACAGGCTCGATGCTACGTCCGTCATGCGGGCAACGACCTGCTCCATCGAATCATGCGTAGGGTTGATACTCCAGACAATATCACCCATCGAGTCCATCACCTGCCGGGCCGTTTGGCCAATACGTTCGAGCGTAGCCTGGGTTTTAGCCGGGTCTTTCATAGCCGATCGGCGGGCTGTCTGACTCATGATACTGATGCTACTAAGATAGCTACCCATATCGTCGTGCAGATCACGAGCGATACGGTCGCGTACCCGTTGCAGACGCATGAACTGACGAAGACGGTAGCGATAGAAGAGGTAAAGAAAAGCACTGACAAACAATAACCCATACAGGAACATCATGGGCAAAAACCACCAGCGTAACCAGAGCGGTGATTCAACAATAATTTTCAGATGAGCGGGGGGAAAGTTACTTTGATGGATGTTCTGTACTTCGAATAACAGCTCCCCATTGGGCAAGTTAGGTAATACAACAAATGTATCTCGCGTATTCACGTACTGCGGCAAAAGACTACTGACTTTGTATCTATATTCTGGATTGTGGTCTTCAGATGCCAGATAGATAATGAGGTTATTATTAAAATAGCTCAGATGCACTACAGAATCTCCTTGTCGATAGGAGAAGGAAACAGCACTGGCATATGGACGCCTGACTGGCTCAACATGACTGATTCGAACAGGCTGGGCCAGACCAGAACTACAGATCAAATCCGCAAGCATTCCGAATAGCATCCAACAACGTAAATTCATACCACAGCGTTAGAAGATACCGAAAGTCGTTGCCTGTATAGAATCCCCAGAGCAAATAAACTATAGGCTACCGCGCCCATAATGACAACGAGCGTGTCCATGAAGAAATACAAATCAAGCGAGGTCTCAATAAAATATCTCACAAAACACGATTTTCCGGCTCTAAAGAAACCGAGAATAAAAAAACCAGTATGATAATACACAAATGGATTTTTCCGTAACGAAACTTCCGCCGACGAATCCAACAAATGCTTTAGATTGATAAAAGCCAGACTTGTCAATAGAAGCCAGGCTAATGTTTCAGTAACCGTATTAATCTGGTTGAAGCCCGTCCAGACGAACACTTCAATGGGTATTGACACAGTTATAGCTACTACTATAGATGTAACGATCCAACGACTCCGGCCAGAGTTGGCATAAAAAAAAAGAATAAGACCCAGTACTGCTAGAGTCGCTACGTAATGCATAAAGTGATTACGCATCATGCTAAATCGAAGAATAGTTGCTATGATTTCTCCCGTCAGTAAACTTAGCAAAAATGCAATGAGGCTCCGTTCCCGGCGATCTAACTGCCGCCAGACAATTAGGCCAGTGAGAATAGGCCAGACGATCACGATCATAAAGCCGTACCAGAGCCAGTCTAAAATATCATACAGAGACACACTCTTTATTAGTCAATTGTAGCATTACACGGTTGTCGAGGAGGGCACTCGGTAGGGTCGGAGTCATCTTTAACTGACCCGGCGCACATATAAAACGATTTACCCGCGCTGTTCTTAGCATCAGCAAATTCGAGCAACATAATACGCACACGCCCTGAATGACTGGGTATAGAATCATCAAGTCCGTCGTTATTCATCCCCATTCGAATCACTATATCCTTGGCTTTACCCAAATATTGAGAATCAGTCAGTAGTAATTTAAATGTCTTTATATCAAGACTATACCCACGTAGATCGGCATTAGAAGCGTCTAAACCAGACGTAACAGCAGCTTCGAAGCGTTTTAATAAGTCACGAGCCACCTTTAGTGAGAGTTGTCTTCCAAAATTCAATACGTAATGGCCTATTTTCTTTTTACTCCCATTGCCACCGCTGACCTCCTTTTTGTACGGATTATCCACTAAACTTATGGATAAAGCTTTGTTTGAATAATAAAATGATCCTGAAACAATCAGTTGAGGGATCATACATTCATCCAGACCAAAGCAAATTTTAATGTTTAGGCATTTGCCTCGTTCGAAATAGTCAAGTGTGCGTAGCAAAGCCTTTTTCTGAACGCTCAAGTTCAGCACATCGGGTAGCTGGCTACAGGCAGTAACCCCTTTTTCGGCTCGATAATAGGCTAAGAAATAATGAAGAAAGTTTTGAAATTCAGACCAACGGCCTGGGCCCCGGGTAAGGTCAGCCAGCTTAGTCTGGTATTTTTCATTCTGATTCGGCTTACCCTGATAATTTGTGAAGAAATCGAAGGCATCCCGTAACGGCGTTGTGTTAGTTTGCGGTAGCATAATGAATTAAGGGATAAATGGTGAGTAAGTAAAAAACTGTAGCCGGAATAGATTGCCTGCTATTCCAGACAACACTATGGTATGAGCGTATTAATGGCAATGGCTAGGTTTTCCCACTCGGGTAAACAGATAGGACCGGCCATTTCAACGGATTTTATTGGCCCACAACTTCCAAGAAGGCTTCTGACTTCAGCCGGGGTTAAAAATCTGCCTCGTTTTTTGGCATAAGTCTGAGCCCGAACCACCAATCCAGCAACAAATGATGTTGCTCCAGATGACTCATCAAAATCAGGCATACTACTGCTGGGGCGAGCATAACAGGTAACCTGTGGGCCATAATTACTCTGCACGAATTGCCCATTTGCATCCACCCCTCCCACAACAATGCCTGGCCAGCCTCCTGACCCAAAAATAGTCTTCAAATTCTGGCGTGAATTTTTATTCCCACCAGCTGAAAACAAAATAGTTACTCCCCTCAACTCTAACCATTGGGAAATGCAATAGACACTTTGGTCACACAGAACGGGATAAGTTGGAAGCCCAATTGTTTCAAGAAACGAATGAGTAACAAATAATACGTCTCCTTCGGACAAGCTTAATACAGTAGGGCTACTAAAGGCCATATAAAGTCGGACATTCGATACATTTCTCTGATTCGCTATGTCTTCACGCGTTGGATAATTTAACGAAACAAACTCGAAAGGAATAGTCGATTTAGTCCCTAAGCTTGCTACCGAACGAGCGAGCTTAACTGAATTTTGGCCATGTGAATTGATGTACTTCTCCGGCAGATAATCTAATAGGGTGAATATACCATCTCTGAGCTGTTGGTCCTGAGCGACTTGTTTTAACTCCTGGACACTGAAGTCCGTTCTCGCAAGATGAACTAATCGCTGCTTTCGTTGTATCTGGATTAACGTGGAATCTATATAGTAAAAACCGGTGTCATTAATGAGACGAGGCACTAGTCCAGGCCTAATTTTCAAGACATTAGGCATCAGCTGCTTTAGTATACGCAGAGTCTGTGAAGTATGCAGATTTGTAAATAAGTACCTTAACCAGTTTTCATTACCATTACCGGATAGGCCTAGTTGAACACGATTAGGATTTAAGTTTGGTAATAAATCAGCTAAGTTGTTACTTAAACTTATGATCCTAAACAGACGAAGAAACAGGCGCTGATCAGCTTTGCCAAGTGAGTCAATTACATCGGTACGATCGTCAAAAACCCATGCCCACCCAGGTGAAGAGGCAGGCGTTGGTGATACACCAAGCAGTTCTGCAAATTTATTGTTATTAGACGCTTTAATTTTTCCCTGGCTATACAGCACCTTAACGTCGTCTAAATCAGCAAGAAACAAAGCATAATTTCCTTTTTTCACTAATTCATTCATAACTAAGCTGTTTGTCACCAAAAGTACTAACCGCTCTTATCTCACAACATCCCATAAAAGGGGGATGCCTCATTCCTCTTTCCGGCCACCTCCTCTCCTACTGATACACCCGTACATAATCAACTTCCATGCGTTGGGGCCAGATGCGTTCGTCGACACCTTTCTTACCGCCCCAGTTTCCTCCCACGGCTACGTTTAGAAGTAAGTAAAACGGCTGATCGAAGGGCCACTGCGTTACGTTCTCACCCAAATCGGCTTTCTTAACGCTGTAATATTTCTGGTTATCGACCAAAAAATCGATCTGACTGGCGGTCCATTCGATGGCATAGAGATGGAAAGCCGACGTTACGTTGTTGACGCGTAATGTATCGCCTTTTTCTGTGTGCTTACCGTGGTTGTACGCTTCAGTATGGACGGTGCCGTGAATCACGCCTTCGTCATATCCAACATGTTCCATAACGTCGATTTCGCCACACAAAGGCCAGTCGGCGGTAGAAATGTTGTTGCCCAGCATCCAGATAGCGGGCCACGTACCAACGCCTTTGGGTAGCCTGGCCAGCACTTCGATACGTCCGTATTTCCAAGTCTGTTTACCCTGCGTAACGAGTCGCGCAGAAGTGTAATTATGCCCCTGAAACGCTTCTTTACGAGCTTCAATAATCAATTTGCCATTTTCAACGCGGGCATTTTCACTACGTCGGGCAGTATAAAACTGGAGTTCGTTATTACCCCAGCCGTTGCCGCCTGTTTCGTATTTCCATCTGGTCGAGTCGGGCAAACCCGTTTTATCAAACTCATCGGCCCATACCAGTTTGCGGGCACTTGACGTACTTCGATACGTTGGTTCACTACTTCGACAGGCCATGAAAATGGCTAAAACACCAATGATTTTGATTAGAATCAGTTGCTTCATTACGTAGTGAGATTTGCTATAGAAGCGCTCTGTTTTTTCGAACTTCTCGAAGCGTAAAATTTTAGTCGGTTTCCGAAAACCTTCAGTAAAAGATGCGTCTTATTACGTAGTAAACCAATATGGATTTAGCAAACGGTTACTTTCAACGTAGCATTACCACGCTTCATATTCATTATACCATCGAAACTCTGGAGAAACCATGAGCACATTCACAATTGATTTTCCCGGAACGGCCAGTCAGTTTACGACTAAAGCCAGTTCAGCCATTACCGAAAAAGGTGGTCAGTTTTTGGGCGATACAAGCACAGGAACGTTTCGGATAAAAACTGGTATTGGTGCAGTCGAAGGAACGTATCAGGTGATGAGTCCTGACTCAACGCAGCAAACACCTGTTTCGATTACGATCACTAAAAAACCGTTTATCGTATCAACCAACCAAATCAAAACCGCAATCAGTGATTTTTTCTGAGCATAACGTTACCTCACGCTAATCCCTCCCCTTGAAAATAAAGGGATTAGCGTGGGGTGTCGAATCAGAGTGGGTAGTTTACTCGGGGAACGCCCACTTTAAAAAATCGGGCATGATTTGGCTCCAGGTTTGCTGATTGTGCTGGCCGCCCTGAACCTCTACGTAGCGAATGTCGCGCTCACGGTTGTAGCCTTTTTTGACCAGTTCGCTGATCAGGTCGAGCGTATCGTCAATCGAGTCAATTACGCCGTTGTTGTTCCGGTCACTGGTTTCGTCGTCGGTGCCGGTTTCAAACCAGAATTTCAGACTGGGGGTGTATACGCCTTTACGGACCAGATCATGCATGATTCGATCCGTTTCGTCGCGGTAACCTTCTTCGGAACTTTTGCTACGCCACCAGAACGAGCCCGAAAAAACGCCTGCCCTACTAAAGCGGTCTGGATGATGAAATACAAGATCGAACGCAGATAGGCCCCCAAGCGAGAAACCGGCAAAAACTGACTTCGCCGGATCGCCACTAACCCGATAATGCTTTTTGATATAAGGCAATAGTTCGGTCAGAACAAAGTCGGTATACAAACCAGCTTTGCTGCCCCGGTGCATATAGTCGGCCTGCGCAGCCGTTCCATATTCCTGAATTCGGTCGCCCGCGTGAATAGCCACCAGTATGAAGGGACGAATGGCTTTTTTCTGATAAAGTGAATCCAATACGTCCGTCATACGCAGGCGGGGTAAATCCTGACCGTCGTTCAGATACAGGACCGGCAGCGGCTCCCCGCCGGTACGTTTCTGAGGATACTCGTCATAAGCAGGTGGGAAAACGATATCCAGGTGAACAGTACGTTTAAGGGGAACCGAGTATAACGAGTCATCCCGCCTGACCGTTACGGTAGGCGGTTCAGCATGAATTGAGGCCAGTAAAGGATCAGCCATAAGCGCAAGAAATGTCAAAAGTACGGTAGTCATCAAGTTGCAAAATAGGGATTTTTCATAAGTAACTGCCGATTGACATTGCCGTTCCCAGCTATTTCATCTATTTTCATCCGAAATTTCAACGTGCTCATCAACCCAACACTACTGTGCAGGAAGATTATAGAAAATGGTATTCGCACCATCTCGGTCGCGATATTGAGATGCTGGTTTATGGCAACTGGGGGTACCCGGTATTGCTATTTCCGACCTCAATGGGACATTATTACGAGTACAAAGACTTCGGCCTGATCGAAACCGTCCGCTGGTTTGTCGAGACGGGTAAAATCAAATTATATTGTATTGACAGCATCGACCGCGACAGTTGGTACGCCAAACATCTACATCCCGGAACCCGTATCTGGAACCACGTATTGTATGATCGTTTTCTGCATGAGGAACTAGTACCGGGCATTCAGCGTGAGTGTAATGTCAAAAAGATCGGCGTTTCAGGCGCTTCGTTTGGCGGGTACCATGCCCTGAACTTCGCGTTTCGACATCCTGAGCAGGTAGGTCATTTGCTGTCAATGGGCGCGGCTTTCAACATCCGGTCGTTTCTGAGTGGATATTATGACGATAACGTATATTTTAATAATCCACCCGATTTTATGCCCAATGCGCAGAATGACGAATTCTATCACATGAATATCGTTCTGGGTACGTCGGAATATGATTTCTGTAAAGACGCTAATTTCAAGATGTCGGGTATTTTGGGAAATAAAGGTATCCGACATCGACTGGACGTAACGCCCTGGGGTAATCACGACTGGCCAGTCTGGAAAGATCAGTTCCCGAGGTATCTAAGTATGATTTAATTAAAGCGGCCTCAAGCCGCTTTTTCATTTTACATAAAGACACGTTTAAACCATGGATGCCCTTCATCGACTACGTACTCATATTGCCGAGGTTCCTGCGCGCCTGGCTACGCGATCTGTAACGGAATTGGCACAAAAGGTGCCTGAAAAATGGTCACGGAAAGAAATTTTAGGCCATTTGATTGATTCAGCAATTAATAACCTAAAACGATTTACGGATGCGCAGTTCGCTGATGGACCGTATCCGATTCAGTCCTATAGTCAGAATCAATTAGTTATTGTCAATCATTATCAGGATTTACCAATCGAGCACTTAATAACCCTTTGGCAAAGCCTGAATACACAGATTGTCTACGTAGTCGAATTCCTTTCGGCAGAGACGCTAGCCCACCCAGTCCAACTCACTACGTCCAACTCGGCGGCTTATACACTGGGCTGGCTTATCGAAGATTACGTAGTGCATTTAGAGCATCACCTGAAAACGTTACTTTAACGCTAACGTCCATTTAGGTAATAAAAATACCGTTTATGAGATTGGTTAGTTTTAGCGGGACCGCCTAGACCTCAACAAAACGAGAGGGAACACAGGTAACTTACAATACTGTCGCTTTATAAAGTCCGTCTAATCAAGCGGGAGCCAAAACAGTATATACGCTTTTTGCTAAGTGCTACTCAAACATGAGTAGTTCCCTCTTTCCCGTAGAGATGGGGTAGTATTTCCCAATATTGAGTAAAAATACCTACATTTTTTTACATACATAAGTAATATTCTTTACGAAAAGTACTTATTTTTAATCCATTAACCGCTAACCGATTTCCTGGCACGCTTTTTAAGCATGATTTTGACTGTTCATTACATTTAAAATTAATCATATCAAAACCATGCTTTTTGAAAAAAGAAAGTATCCCCAGGATTACCTCACGGATCCGGCTTATCGGTCAGGTCTATTAACAGGACTAGTTGCTGGCCTGGTAGCTGGCCTTTTGTTGGCACCTCGATCAGGTAAAAAACTACGTAAACAGATTGCGGGTGCCCTGAGCGACCAGACCAAGAACGTTCAAGACCAATGGGATAAAACCAAAGTACAGGCTGGACAAACTATCGACAACATCAAAACCAACGTGAGTCAACTGGCCGATAAAGCACAGGATGAGTTTGATGGCTACGCCAATAAAGCAGATAACAAAGCGGATCAACTAGCGGATAACGCAAAGTCAGGTGTTGATAAACTCCGCGACACCTTCAAGGCTAGTTGACGAACTCGTGGCTTCTTCTGGTTTACTCAACATGTCATAAAATACAAAAGCGAATCCCTCAACGCATAGCGGACGAGATTCGCTTTCAACGCCCGAAAGGATTAGGGCCTTTTTACTTCTTTCGCTAATTCTCTAAGTTATTATCAATTAAAATGGAACGTACACTTTCTTACTCGACTGAGTCGGCTTACGGCCGCAACAATTTTATGAAACGGATTTCCTGGAGTGCCATCCTGGCTGGGGTGCTGGTGGCCATTGTGAGCCAGATGTTACTGACCTTATTAGGAGTTGGTATTGGTTTAAGCACTATTGACCCGGTAACGGAACGAAATCCGACCGCTGGACTAGGTACGGGAAGTGCTGTGTGGTACATCGTCAGCAGCCTGTTTTCCTTATTTATAGGCGGCTGGATTGCTGGTCGGCTAGCTAGCGCGCCCCGCCTGTTCGATGGTATCATTCACGGGATACTCACCTGGTGTCTGGCTACTTTAATAACGATTTATTTTTTGACGACGACCCTTGGCAGTCTTATAGGTGGGGCGGGACGACTAGTGGGTAGCCTGGTTAGCACCGCTGGGTCTGCTGTCGCGGCAGCCGCACCCGGCATTGGTAATGCGGTACAGGGCCAGTTGAAAGAGAATGGGATTGATTTACAAAACCTGGATCTGAACGATTTGAAGCAGGAAGCGAACAAACTGTTACGGCAGACAGGTAATGAAAACCTAAATCCAAATACCCTGGAACGTAAGGCCGATCAGGCTGGTCAGCAGACAAAAGCAGCCGCCAGTCGGGCCGCTGTCGACCCTCAGTCTTCGGACGATATTGCGGGTGGTCTATTCGATCGGTTGTTTAAACAGGGTCAGGCTACGGTCAACAGTGTGGATCGGGAAGATGCGGTGAATGTGGTTATGAAACGAACTGGTAAAAGCCGGGCCGAATCTGAACAAATCGTAGACAACTGGATCAGCACCTACAAACAGGCAGCGGCTAAGTTTGAACAGACGAAGAAAGAAGCTGAAGTGAAAGCCCGGCAGGCAGCAGACGCGACGGCTTCGGCTGCATCGAAAGCCGCTATTTTCGGTTTCTTTGGCTTATTGATTGGCGTAGCGGCTGCCGGATACGGTGCTAAGGTAGGAACCGAGTCTAAAGATGAGACTAATACGTTAGATCGGCCCATTCAGGGATAACAACCGGCATCTATTAGCCAATAAATAAACCCATGTCGACGGTTGCACACGGAACTCCTTATGGATTTCCTGTACAATCATCGACATGGGTTTTTTCATTGGATGATAGATATACAAACCGCGTTACTAATCAAACTGGCGCCGTATCAGGCGTGGGCTGGTTTTAACAGCGGCAACATAACCGTAAAATAATCATCGTCGGCTAAAACGACAGGATCAGTTTGGGCTAGCAGGCGATACTTGGCCGAAATGTTCGATAAGCCAACCTGGTTAGACGCAATCCGACCGCTGGTTCGTCGCTGCCGATTGTTACGTACCAGCAATTGGCCGTCGTCGGTCGTCCGAATTTCAATCAGTAAAGGCTTACTGGCGTGAATGACGTTGTGTTTAACCGCATTCTCGACAAGCATCTGCAAAGTAAGTGGAGGCAATTGATACGTACGCGCCTGAGAAACAATATCTACCGTCAGTTGAATTCCAGCACCATAGCGGGTTTTGAGTAAGTGATAATACGACTGAATGAAACCTAGTTCTGTGTCCAGCGTTGTCAATACGTCCTCATTGGTTTGAAGCAAGTATCGATATACTTTAGCCATCTCGTCGACAAACTGTTCGGCTTTTTCGGGTTCCTCGTCAATCAGCGACGAGAGTGAATTAAGACTATTGAACAGAAAGTGTGGATTAACCTGGTTCTTTAGGCTTTCCAACTGGCTCTGTATATTAATTTTTTCTAGCTGCTCCTTCTCCAGTTTATTCTCACGCCATTTTTTCAGAGAGTATGTACTCTCGTCAATCCCTACGGATAACAGGTTAGCAATTAAATTAACGAGAGCGATACGTCCAATTGACAACGTTTCAGGATCATATACGTAGCCAAATAAATGGAAGTAACTGTAGGCGGTTATTGTACCAAAGACGAAACAGGGCGTTATCACCATGAACACGACAATTAACCGCCAGACTCGTTGCCAGGTCTGCCCCAAATTGGGATAGCGGCTAATGACATGCTGGGTTACCAGATCTAACGTAACCAGACAGCATCCGGCAATCGACAGGTTGAGGATCGTAGCGGTTATAAAAATCCAGGGTTCTGTCCAGTAACGGGAGCCAATGACCCAATACGTCAGTAGCGGAATAAACCACGGAAACAACAGCAGAAAGTGCCACTGAGTCTGAGGCCGAATGCGCGGCAATCGCCGGTATAGGTCAGTAGCCATCTGCTTCATAATAGACTGGTCAACGAATGTGTAAATAGGGAGCGCAAGTTGCACACAGTATTCGTTACGGTCCTATCTGAATGTTTCCAAATGCCTGTTTCAGGCGCTGTTTTGAGTAAAGCGATGCGGGAGTCGTGAAACCACAACCGGCAACAAAAGACCTACCACTCGCCGGTTAATATACATTCGTTCACGGAAAATCAGCCCTCTCCTACCCGTTGATTACTTAGCAACGGCAGCAAAACCTTGAAATGCGTGTCCGTTTCTTCCACCTGAACCTCAGCGTTACTCAGCCGTCGGTATTTGGCGGTCAGATTCTCCAGATTGGCCTGCATCGTTTCAACCTTAACCACTTTACGCTGTAGATTATTTTCCACCAGTACCGCGCCATCTGACGTTGTCCGAATGCTGATCATCAATGGTTTTCCCGGCGACATTACGTTGTGTTTCATGGCGTTATCGATGAGTGTCTGTAAACTTAATGTAGGCAAGCTACCCTCCAGATACGCTGGGTCGACGTTCTGTGTGATGGACAAACTTGAGCCGTAGCGGGTTTGTAGCAGACTGCTATAGCTGGTCATAAAATTCACCTCTGTTTGCAGACTAACCAGCTCATGGGTATTTGCCTGCAGGAGATACCGATATACCTTCGAAAGTTCGTCAACAAACTGGCTCGCCAGCTGTTTATTTTCACCAATGAGCGACGAAAGCGAGGTTAAACTATTGAACAGAAAGTGCGGATTGATCTGCATTTTTAGCGCGTCGAGCTGATGCTGATACGTAGCCGCTCGTAAATGTTCGTTCGCAGTCTGATCGTTGTGCCACTGTTGGTAAGCGTAGGACAGACTCAGTACGGTACAGAATGCAAAATCAAATAGCAGAGTCAGTATCAGAATCGGGCGGATACGTACCCAGGTAAACTTGGTTCCAAACGCAGGAATCAGGCTGTACACAAACACATCAAATAAAACAGCTCCGGCAGATAACGTGCTCAGCACAACCAGCAACGTCAGTGTACGCTGCGTAGACTGTTCTACGGCAGGGTAATAACTGATTGCCCAACGAACCGCTTTCGCTATCAGCCAGGTCGTCAGAACATATAAAATGATCAGTAACACCGTCCCTCCGATAAACAGACCCAGATCTGTAAAATAATCCAGTCCAATTAAATAGTAATTGCAAATAGGAATCAGGACCGGAATAAACAGTGCATGATACCTCAATTCCCATTTCGAGAAATTCCTGGCTACTAGTTGGTAGAGGGCTTGAACCATGCGTAATAATTCCCAAACTAATTGGGGCTAATTTAAGCGGCTAAATTTAACCAGTTTTAGCGAAATGCGGGAAATCTGCTGACTTCCAGTCCAATCAAGGACATGATCGTGTCTCAGTTTGACGTTAGTGTATGACTAAAAATAAACCCAACCCTGAAAAGGTAAACTAGCAATCTATAACTAGCTGAATCACATGAACATACAAGAGCAAATCGAAGCGTATATTACTAGCCAGCCTGAACCAAAACGCAGCGACATGCAAGCGTTGCACCACCTTATTCTGCACGTAATACCAGCCTGTAAAGTATGGTTTCTGGATGGAAAAAACAGTGAAAATAAAACTGTTTCTAATCCTGCTGTAGGCTATGGAATTCACACCATACACTATGCTGATGGAAAAACCAGAGAGTTTTATCAGATAGGTATCAGTGCGAACTCAACCGGAATCTCAGTCTATATCCTTGGTATTGACGATAAGAAACACTTAGCCCAGACCTATGGAGAAAAACTCGGCAAGGCAAGCGTGAGCGGCTATTGCATTAAGTTCAAAACGCTAAACGATATACACATGGATATACTTGAAGCGGCAATACGATACGGGGTTGAGGTTACAAGTGAAAAGTAAATGTCAAACTGAGACACTATCAGGGACATTCACTACGTGTCATATTTATCGAACGGAACCTGTTCAACTTTTTTTTTACAATTCATACGCTATTTTTCTCAATTCATACAGCATTTCATACAATCGATACACTAACGGTCTGAAAATTGATACGGACATGGGCATTTTTGCTGTCTGATCCATGATGCCGCTTCTTACCAACTGGTCTCCCCCAAGCAGAGTCGATAGCTACCGTCCTCGTTTTTTTTGCGAGCGCGAGTGGCGCTGGCACGTACGGCTAATGCCTCCGCTGTTTCTGCTGGCTAACTATTACTTCATCGGTTCAGCGTATTTCAGGAATCCATTCACGTTTGTCATCGGGACCGCGTTAGCATTCAGTCTTTACTGGTTCTCTGTTGTTCTGATCACGTTAACAGTACGTTGGTCGATTCGGCATTATCCGGGTATGCAGCAGACCGTACCTCGTACGCTGGTCATGCTAACGTTCATTGGCGCTCTCACGATAGGACTATCCATTGTTTATGTCTGTGCGTATAGTACACTAACAAGCGTACCGTTTACCTGGCTGGCAGTACGGCCAGTTTGGATAGTTGGGCTGCTTTCCGATGCGTTTTTATGCGTCGCTCTAGGCTTGTTTTATACGTACTCGCAGTGGAAACTTGAACTTCAGGAAGATGAACACCTGCAACGTCAGGCGCTCCAAAGTCAGTATGATACGTTAAAAGGGCAATTGAATCCGCACTTCCTGTTTAATGCGCTCAATTCCGTTTCGGTACTTATCGGCGAAGAACCTAAACAAGCCGAGGAATTTGTCGATAAAATGGCCCGCGTTTACCGGTATATGCTGCAAAGCGGTCGATCGAATGACCAAAGTGCATGCGTTACGTTGCAGGCCGAGTTAGAATTCATTAGTCTTTATGCTGACCTGTTGCAGGTACGGTACCAAACCAGTCTGCGTATTGACCATCCTTCGTATGTGAGTAGCATGCTCCTGACACGTAGTGTATTGCCACTCAGCTTATTAACCCTGGTCGATAACGCGGTTAAGCATAATACCATGTCGACGGGTAAGCCGTTGGTGATATGTATTGACGTTACCCCCGATGGCTGGCTTCAGGTGATTAACAACCGTCAGCAACGAACCATCCGGTTAGAAGCCATCCGGGCTGGGCTGGTTAGCCTCGTGGCCCGGTATGAACTACTGAGTTCAGAAGCTGTTGTTGTCGAAACAACCGACGATTACTTCAAGGTTGCTCTTCCGTTACTAATCGTATAAACGTAGCTGAACATGATCGATAACCCGATACAGTTAACTCTTACTTTTCTCCTTTTCACGATTCGGTTTAGACAATTGATTCAATACGCACAACTGATTTTGTAGGATTACCCTCTATCTTTATCCTCATGAGCAGCCCCAGAGTCTACTAGTAAACGAACCATGAACAGACCTATACTCGACCGCATTTGCCGTTCACTGCGTCTTTCAAGGCGTGGAGCGTGGTCGTACGTTCTGTTGATACCCTGGTTTACGCCGATCCTGAGTTATCTGGTCTTTGGACATGATTACCTGCACAGCTGGCACGTACTCGTAAAGGCAACTGCCTTTATTTGTGTATTGACGACAATCGCCTTCATACCGCATGACTGGGCAGCCGATGCAGTTGTAAGAAAATATCCCGAACTACGTCAAACGGTAGTACGCGCAGGCATGATGGCGCTGGTTTTTATTGGCATCTCAGGTTTTTTCTTAACCATATATACCTGGCTTTTTATTCGTTTCCGCCCCTTTGGTTATCAGCTCACGTCTGATTCTTTAGTGATTGTATGTGGTTTTAATTTGATAGCCATTTTATTGCTGGTAGGTGTTAACGAAACCTCTTACTCACTAAGCCGTTGGCAGAAGCACCAGGTGAATAAGGAGAAACTTAAAAAAGAAACGCTGCAGGGTAAACTGCAAGGTCTCAAAAGCCAGGTTAATCCGCATTTTCTGTTTAACAGCCTAAATTCCCTCTCGTCATTGATCGCCGACGAACCGAAGCGAGCGGAGCAGTTTGTGGATCAGATGGCTCGCGTTTACCGATATATGCTTCAGACGAACCGCTCCTCAAGCGAGGATTCGTCTGGAGATGAAAACGACGAGTTAACTACACTAGACGAAGAATTAGCCTTTATCAATTCGTATTATCACTTGCTCAAAACCCGACACGGAGCTGGTTTACACCTCAATATCCAAGTCGATAATTATTTTCGGCAACACCGCCTGCCGCCCCTCACGCTACAGTTGCTGGTCGAAAACGCCGTGAAGCACAATGTTATTCTGGCCAGCCGACCGTTACGCATAGAAATTTTAACTACGTCGGATGGCCGCTTGTTAGTCAGCAATAACCTCCAGAAGAAAACGGCCCGATCTGAGCTGGCTAAAATCGAGTCAACGCAGGTTGGCCTGTCGAACATTCGGTCTAAATATCAATTACTTAGTCAAATCGAACCCGTGATCAAACCCGGACCCGATTCGTTTACTGTTATATTACCGTTACTCCAAACTGCCTTGATCACCGCATGAACGCCCTGATTGTTGAAGATGAAGAATTAGCTGTACGCAAACTTCAGAAGTTATTGCACGAAGTATCGCCCACGCTCACTATTCTGGGCGTTACCGCCAGTATTGAAGATACTGTGGCTTGGCTGGAAGGCCGTCGGTCCGCAGGTCAACCCGATCCAGACCTGATTTTTTTAGACATTGAACTGGCCGATGGACAGAGTTTCGAAATCTTCGAGCGGACTCCAGTACGTAGTACGGTGATTTTCACTACGTCCTACGACGAGTATGCCTTACAGGCTTTCAAGGTCAATAGCATCGATTACCTGCTTAAGCCCGTTCAGCGTGAGGATTTACAGCGTAGCCTTCAAAAATACGAAGACCTGCGTGGGCAGTCGGTAGAAGCACCGGAGTTCAAAATTGAAAAGCTCCTGCAACAGCTTCAGGGACAGACTCCACGTAATTATCGCCAGCGGTTTCTGGTACGTCAGGGACAGCGTATGCTCTCGGTTGAGGTCGGCGACATTGCTTATTTTTACACAGATGAGCGATACAGTTTCTTTGCCATGCATTCAGGTCAGAAATTCCTGGTTGATTACACGCTCGATGAACTGGCCGACGCACTCGATCCGAATCGTTTTTTTCGCATTAATCGGGGCGTCTTAGTTACCCACCAGGCCGTGGAGCAGATGCAACCTTATTTCGGTAACCGACTGGCCCTCAGCCTTCGGCCCGTTTTCGACAAAGAGGCTCTCGTCAGCCGTGAACGGGTTAGTGATTTCAAACAGTGGATGGGGAAATAGTCCTTTTTTTTGCAGAATACCCACAATCTGCGTATTTTTGACGCACTTATTGATCCTGTGTAATTTTCATAATTACAAATGGGTTAGCTAAGTTGGCCCTGTAGCTCAGTTGGATAGAGCATCTGCCTTTATTGTTAGGAGCCATAAGTAAGGAAACTGCTTATGGGATGTTGTCAAATTCGGCGAACTCTTCTAATCTTGAATGTCGTACTCGATGACAATTAGCACAAAGTAAAATACATTTATTTAGTTCCGTTTGGATAGCTGACCATGATTTTAGACGAAGTTTGGTCCAATCATGATCTTTTTCGGATGGCTCTAAGTGATGAAATTCAAAAACGGAGTAATGAGTATTTGAAAGATGTAAACCACAATCTGCGCATTGGCTACCTTTGTAGTAAATCGCCTGTCGTTTACACTCAATCCATCGGCGAACAGCCTTTCGATTGAAACAGGCTTTACAATAACACATTACCCCTTGACTATGAGTCTTGGACTTATAGAAATTGTCAATGGATTTCTGAATTTTACATTTAGTGCAAATCTTCATCTTGATGACTTAGGTTAATGACAACGCCGAGCCAAGCCTCTACTTGTATGGGGAAGGTGTAGAGACTAAACGGCAACCACCTACGTACGCCGAGTGGCGAATAGGGTGAAGACATAGTCCAGACCACAAATGTGCGTCAGTAGTACGTATAGCAGCGAAAACTGTAGTTGGTAAGCTAAGCAGACGGTCAAGCGTTCGAATCGCTTCGGGGTCACCTAAATGCAAAAAGCCCTCCGGAAATTTCCGGAGGGCTTTTTGCATAGTAATTATTATGTTATAGATAATCGACGATACGGCGCCGACCGGCTACGCTGTTCTTCCACTCCCGGTGCAGCATCGATTTACGAAGGCGTGGGTGAGTCGACATGTACATGACGCGCATCTTGAGCGTGAAGCTGATAAACATGTATAGTCCGAATAGACAACCTAAAATGATCAGGGATGCTGTATTGGTTATGTTCCGGTGTAACAGGAAAAACATGATCGTATTGACCAACGACGCCCCACAAAGCACAGCTGTAGCACCTATGTGCGATAGACCGTTATCCAGCAGAATATGGTGCATATGGTTTCGGTCTGCCGAGAAAGGCGAACGACCGGCCAGAATACGTACCAAGAATACCCGTAATGTATCGAAGATCGGAACAATCAGAATCACGATAGCAACGATTGGCGCATTGAAAAACGCTGTTGGTTCATAGCGATACGACGCATTAAGGTTCACGAATCGCACAGCGAAGAATGCCAGCATAAAGCCAATAATCAGCGAACCAGTATTACCCATGAATATTTTACTGGTTTTCGAAAAGTTAAACCGTAAAAAGCCAATCAGCGCGCCCGATAGCGTAAACGCCAGACAAGCCATGGTAAAATGGTTTGTCAGTAGAAACCAACCGCCAAACGTACCACTGGCGATCGTCGCAATTCCCCCGGCTAACCCGTCAATACCGTCGATAAGGTTGATCGCATTAGTCAGGGCAATGAAAATGAAGCAGGTAAGTAGAATACTAACGACTTCGGTAATGTGATGGAACCCCATTATTCCGTATAAATAATCTACACGGAGTTCGCCAAAGAAAATCAGGATGATCGAGGCCAATACCTGAAACAAAATCTTTTTCGTTGGGTCGATGCCAACCAGATCGTCTTTAATACCAACGAAGAATAGGATGGTCATTCCGACAATGGAAAGGTTCGTACGATAGATATCTGTCTGGTCAATGCTCGGCCACAAAAAATACGCAATCAGGATGGCCGCAAATATGGCAATACCTCCGAATGTTGGCGTTGGTGTCGTATGCGACCGACGCTCGCCGGGTTTCTCCATCAGCGATTTTAATTCGGAAATTTTAATAACGACAGGAATAGCAACTACTGAAACAAAACAGGCGACTAAAAAAGCCAGTACACACTGGTATAAACCCAGCATGAACAGGTCGTCACCGCATTTATGTTGCAGATAAGCTATAAATAAGTCTATATTCATAATGTGTGGGTTTACTTGAAGATATGGCTCTACGAATTGAAGCCGATAAGGTCTATAAAAATGAACGGTTTGTCAAAAAATGCAAACTTATTTGATTTAACGGCTTGATTGTTATCAATCTGGTCGTTTTGGTGGCTTGGTGACGTATTGGCTTATTTTCCGTAGTGGCTTCAACCAAAAGGTAAAAAAGTAAGGCTTTAACCCGTTCAGTTGCCAGGCTATCCGATCTGACTGATTAGCTTCCAGGCGGTTTTTCACACTGCTGTTACTAACTCCACCCATACGCATGACAATCGTCACTTCATCCATATAAGCCAGTTTGACCTTATTTTTATGAATGAAACGTAGCATCAATTCATAGTCGGCTGCGCTCTTCAGATCAAGCCGAAACAGCCCATACTGCTCATACATCGATCGTTTTGCAAAGAACGACAAGTGGCCGGGCATCCATCCCCAAAGGAACGCATTTTCGGTATACCAACCTGAACGCCAGTACCTTTTTATTTTTTGAACGTTAGTCCGATCAACATAAATCATATCGCCGTAAGCCGCGTCGCTATCCGTTCGTTTCAGCGTAGCAACCATGTTTTCGATTACCCGGTTGTGCCGGTAAAAATCGTCGGCGTTAAGCAGTCCGATCACTTCGCCTGTTGCCAGACGAATACCTTTGTTCATCGCGTCGTATAAACCTTTATCGGGTTCTGACACAAACTGAGCTATTCGCTTACCGTACGACTGCACAATATCGACTGTACCATCGGTCGATTTTCCGTCGACAACTATGTACTCAATGTCCGGATAGGTCTGATTGAGAATCGATTCGATACAATCCCGAACAAATTCCGCCCCGTTGTAGACAACCGTTATGATGGATACTTTCACGCTTTAATTTTTCGTTGTCGGACCCAAACGGCCGGATTTCCCTGATAAATACCGTATGCTTCCAAAGAACGTGTGGCAACCGAGTTAACGGCCAGCACAGCATGGGACTCACAACGAACGCCCGGACATACAACTGACTTAGCGCCTATCCAGACACCTTCCGCTAACGTAATGGGGCTAGGCATCAGGTCAAAAGTTGGCAAACTGTAATTATGGTTACCCGTCAGAAGCATAGCTCCCTGCGATAGGCAGGCATGATCCCCAATCACAATTTCGCTAAAGTTATCGATCCAGACCTGCTCTCCAATCCAGACGTAGTTTCCCACCCGAAGTAACCAGGGAAATTTGATGTTTACAGCAGGTTTGATCATCACGTTTTCCCCGATTTTCGCGCCAAACAGCCGTAAGACAGCTACTTTAAGACTGACTGGGATGGGTAAATACGTATTGAGAAAAAACGCATTTACCAGAAACCACAGCAAGACTTTCCATCGTGGACCGGGATTGTACCAACTGTTATTGAACTGCGACAGATCGGTTTTTCCATTTGGCTGGCTCATTGATGCGCTGGGTTCTGTATTGAGCGGTGCCTGTTCGTGCAGAGGTGTCACCGATTCAGGATTGACTAACCTGTTGCGGTCGGATTGCTCTAAGGTCTTTGCCATATTCCGTTCGGAAATAATCAATAATTGCGTCTTTGTCCTGACCAACCCGAATCCTAACCTCCATTAGTTTAGCGTCAACCAGAAAACGATACCACAGTGCCTGTAAAAAACACCACACGAAGCCAGCGCGCCCGTCCAGAAAGCCTAGTCGAACAAAATATCGATAAATAAAATAGAGAATCGGGCGAGTAAATAAGGGTAACGACGCGTATTTTTCTTTCAGATACCGAATCCGCTGATCCTGCGTTCCGAAGAGTTTGGGTTGTACTTTCTCGGCCTGATCGAATTGGTAACGGTAGTTCAGCAGATTAATCATTTCCAAAATTGTATAATGATTATGCTTCTGCGTCCACCAGGTTAGGTTATTAAGATTGTGATCAACAATGTCATGATCAAACTGAATCGATTCACCCTTCGTAAGCTTGATGTGTTCGTCATGCCACACTTGCTCACAGAATCCATCCCCCCGGCGCCACAATCGTAACAGCCATATTGGATAAAAACCGCCATGCCGCATCCAGCGATTCAGGAAAAATACCCGACGTTTCACATACACGCCCCCTACCGAAATAGGTAAACCCATGAGTCGGCGGTTTATCTCGTCCGCTAATTCGGGCATTACGTATTCGTCGGCATCCATCCGCATCAACCAGGTTGTTGTGAAAGGCGTATGTTCAATCCCGTAGTTGAACTGCGTAGCATAATTAACCCACGCATTCTGAACGACAACGGCCCCCAGCGAACGGGCAATCTCAACGGTTCGATCTGTTGAGAACGAATCGACGATAAATATTTTATCCGTAAACGGCAGTAAACTCTGCAAACAGCGAGTAATGTGTTTTTCCTCGTTATGTGTCAGAATGATGACGGAGACATCAGTCATGCGTTCGATAATACGTTGTAAACTAATTGGGTTATTCCTATTCTTTTCCAGCAAAAGACGATGAATTTACCCAGTGACTGCCAGCTGATAAACAATGCAATATTATAACTTTTTTTATATAGGACAAAGCCTGCGACGATACATTACGGGAATATCATATTGTTTTTGTACTATTTTTTATCGATTCATGATGTAATGGATAAACGGCCTACCTCAGAATATAGCAGTTCTGTGAATAGTACACGTCTGTTTTACGCCAGAATAGTTAGTTTTGTGGGCAACTATCCAATAACTGCTTATGCGTCTTGTGATTCTCACGCAGGATGACCCATTCTACCTGGCTCGTAATATTGACTACCTGCTGAAAAAGTTACCCCCTTATGCTGAAGTCGTGGCAACGGTGGTTTTTGATGTATCACCGTTTGGCAAGCGTGAAAGCTTCAGTGACAAGATAAAAAAAACGTATGACATCTTTGGGTTGCCTTTCTTTGTGCGCTACGGGTTTAAGTACGTAGCGTCGAAATTAGATAGCCGTAACAATGTTCGCAAGGTACTGTCCGACCGAAACATTCCGCTGGTTCAGATCGAAGGGAATATCAATAAAGACGAAAACCTGGATAAACTTCGGGCGTACAAGCCGGATCTGCTGGTATCAATTGCGGGCAACCAGATTTTTAAGCGAAAACTGTTAGACATTGCTACGTATGGGTGTATCAATCTGCATACAGCGCTGCTGCCCAAATACCGGGGTTTGATGCCTTCATTCTGGGTGCTAAAAAATGGTGAAACGCACACGGGCGTATCGGTCTTTTTTGTTGATGAAGGGATTGACAGTGGCCCAATTCTGGTACAGAAAAAACTGGCCATTGGCACTATGAGTCAGGCCGAACTGATCGACATAACCAAGAAGATGGGCATGGACGCCATTCTGGAATCTATAGAAAAAATTCACTCAGGCAAGTATGAATTGATCGAGAACGATGCGTCTCAAATGACCTATTTTACCTTTCCCACGCGAGACGACGTAAAAGCTTTCCTGGCCAACGGCAAGCGGTTTTATTGAAAAGTGGAGGAAGGGGAAGAAAGGGAGGAAATGGAAAAGGAGCTAATTCCTAAATGCCCCTCTCTTCCTTTCCTCCCTTTCTTCCCCTTCCTCCTTTTATTATGAACATCCTGACATTCGATATTGAAGAGTGGTTTCATATTCTGGATAATGCGTCGACACGTACCGAAGCCGAATGGAGTCGATACGAAACGCGGATTTACGAGAACATGGATCGTATTTTCCAGCTTCTGGCCGATACAAACAGCCGCGCTACGTTTTTCTGCCTCGGTTGGGTAGCCGATAAGCACCCAGATGTAATTCGGCGAATTGATGCCGCCGGCTATGAAATTGCGACTCACTCCTACGCTCATCAACTTGCCTATGAGCAAACGCCTGCTGATTTCCAGACCGATTTAATACGTTCCATCAAGCATTTGCAGGATCTGACGGGCAAAAAAGTTCGGTCCTATCGGGCACCGGGTTTTTCCATCAAAGAATTTAACCGTTGGGTTTTTCCAATTCTGGTTGAGCAGGGTATCGAAATTGATTGTTCCGTATTCTCGGCCCGTCGCGCACATGGGGGCGATGCCGAGTTGGGAATGTTCGAGCCGGGTTATCTTGATGTAGGCGGTACGTTGCTGAAAGAATTTCCGATGAATACGGCAGCCATGTTCGGGCAGGATCTGGTTTTCTCGGGCGGGGGCTATTTTCGGTTACTTCCTTACGAGGTCATTCGACGATTTACACGCCAGTCTAACTACGTGATGACGTATTTTCACCCCCGTGATTTCGACGCCGGACAGCCCATGATTCCCGGACTGAGTCGGGCGCGGCAGTTCAAATCGTATTACGGCCTTAAAAATTGCCTACCTAAACTCAAACGGTTGCTTGTCGAATTCCCCTTCGTCGATTTAACCCAGGCAGACAGCCAAATTGACTGGTCGAACGTAGTAACAAAGCGAGTCAACTGATTTATAGCTTTTTATCAAGTACTTGCTGGTAGACCGCTTCCCACTGCTGGATATTTTTCGTGATATCGTATTCTTCTACCAGCTTAGTCGCATTCTTCCGATACTGCTCATACGTAGCGGAATCTAAATCGGCCATCTGGTTAAGCGTTTCGGCTAACGGCTGTACTTCGTTCGACGACCAGAAACCAGCCTTACGATCACTCAAAATTTTCCAGGGCGTGCCCAGCGAGGCAATCACGGGCGTGCCCTGGGTGAGTGCTTCAGTCACGACAATACCAAAATTTTCGGTATGCGATGGCATCACCATGCAATAGCTATCGGCCATCAGCTGGTATTTTTCCGTTCCTTTTTTGTGGCCTAGAAAATCAATTTGATCGCCGTAGCCTATTCGATTCGCTAATTCGATTAGTTGTTGGCCATACTCATTCTGGTAATCACCGATGATTTTCAGCCGTTTCTTTATCCGAACGAGCGGCAAGGCTTCAATGAGTCGTTCAATCGCTTTTTTAGGATGGATTCGTCCGACGTAGAGCCAGTAATCGCCGGGCGTTCGGGTCAGTCTGGGGGTCAGTTCCATAAAATAAGGGAGTTGAACGATACGAACACCTGAGCCAAATTGATTTTTGGCGTATTGCGTCTCAGCATCACAGGTTGAATGAAAAACAATTCGCTTTGTCATCATCCGTATAAAATTCAGGACGGCTTTTTTACGGCCTGTACTGTAGATCATCGCATCCGGGTCCAGCTCGCCGTGAATCGTCCAGACAATCTTTTTACCGAATAACAAGGCCAGCGGAGCCAGCAACCATGAAGATGGATAATATAAATTCGATAAATGAACAATGTCACACCGCCACAGTGGCATCAATGAGGCCAGTAGCAATTTCAGGGGTACGTAGTGAATAGCCGTTTTGACGTAAATTCCGCGGCCAAAATCAGTTGTCAGCCAACGGTCTTTTTCGATTTCAGGGCCAATGCCATCATCGGTTGTTGTTACCCAAACCTGATGCCCTCGTTGGGTGAGTGCTTTGGCCTGCCAGTACATAATATTGTCAGGACCACCAATTTGCGCCGGAAAAAATGAACCAGCCGAAAAAAATATCTTCATCCGTTAAAAGCTGAATTAATCAACGAAACGCCAAAGTACGTTGCGCTTCGCTAGTGCTGATTTTGAGCCGTTTGAGTCACCTTTGATTGACTAACTTTCCTAAATCCGTTGAGCATTCCCAGAGCCACTGCTTTTGGCGAATACGGAATAACACTTTGCCGGGCTGATTCGCTCAGTTGTCCCAGATCAACTTTGTCATCCATAAATCGCAGGAGTAAATCCGTCAACTGGTCAGGTTGAGCTGGGTCGAAAACGAAACCGTTTTCTTTATCGTGAACCAGGTCGGGAACACAACCGCACCGATTAGACACGATGACTGGTAAACCACAAACCAGGGCTTCATTGACCACTAACCCCCACGGCTCTGACCAGCTCGGCAATACCAGCACATTACCTAACGCCAGTACATCAGGCACCTGAAACCAGGGGCGACCTGACATAAATTGAACCGAATCGATTAACCCTAATTCATCCGCCTGTTGTTGAAGGGAAACCTTTTCCGGACCATCCCCAAGCAAAATTAGCCCCCATTCCTGTGCATTTGACGATTTTTCATTGGCATCCGCAAAAGCCGTGAGCAGAGTCTGTAAGTTTTTAAACGTAATCAATCGACCAACAAAGATGAAATTATTAGGCCGTACGCTCAATCGCTGCTGCTCCTGAACTCGCTTCGGCAGGGCCTCTTCATAGGCAACTCGAAGCGCGTCATTGTCGACGGCATTCTTACGTAGCAGAATTTTTTCGGGTGGAACGCCCAACTGAATAAGGTAATTGGCGGATTGTGTTCCAAAACAGAAAAATCCATCACATAAGCTGAATATCCGGCGTTTGAATTGTTCTTTCCATCCTCCCTGCCGCTGATCGGCCAAGGTGCTTTCGTTCTGCATGACGACGCGAATACCTTTCGCTTTTGCCCATAGGAGCAGAAAAATTTGAGCAAAATCGTAGTAACCCGTTAATAGAATAACGTCTGGCTTAAATGCTCCGGCACGCTGTAATAGGGATCTTGTCCGACTACGAAGACTAATATCTTCCAGAAATCGATCAAAGAGTAAATCGTAGTCGTAGGCATAAACCAGAGTACCTACGTCCGATGCTGTTTCCAGATCAGCCCGGGAACGTTCGTTGCGAGCGATTTGCAAAACCTTTACAGTAACGTCTGTCTGCTGATCAACAAGTTGCTGAAGTGCCTGAAATACACTGGCCTTGTAATGTGCCCAAAGAATATTATGAACGATCAGAATACGCATTTACAGGAAAAAAGAGGGCAAATATACACTATCCGTTATCTGGTTTCGGACTAACTGGTTTAAACAACAAATTCAATTTTTTCACCAAAGGCGCTTCAAAACGACTATGAAGATCAATGCAGACAACAATCAGTACAACGGTAAACAAAAGGGCCGCTATATGCTGTCCCAACGTATTAGGTACTGCGTTCAGTAATCGCCCGTAAAAAGGAAGAAATGGGAAATGAAAGATATAGATCAGGTAAGATGCGTCACCAATCTTCATCAGGAGCCGATTAAGACCTGAAGGCTGAAACCAGCCATTACGTTCTAATCCCGTGAAAGAAAGCACCAATAGAAAGGAACTCAGTCCGTAGAGGATGGTTCGCTTGGCAGGCTCTTCAAACAAAGTACCTTTATTTACCAATAGCCAAACGCCCGAAATTAATAACAGAAGAAAACAGATCGGTGTACTGAATTTATACTGATGAATAAGCCACCAGATTAATACCCCTGAAGCGAATTCCAGATTGTAGGGACTAAAAAAGAAGGTAAGTAGCGGGTAAGGTGTGAATACGTTTGGATTTAACGTAGCAACTCCTGACAGGGTCAGTACAATAGCAATAAGTAACCATAATTGTCGGGAGAGGATTAGCAGACCAAATAACAAATAATAATATAATTCAAAACTCAAACTCCACGTAACACCATTGATATTAGGATGGTTGGGCAAAAGGAGAAAAGCGCTTACGATCAAATCCCAGGACGTTGGCAGAAAACCTACCGATTTTTTTGTGACGAACTCGACTAACAAAAGGCCACCAACGATAACGACGAATGTAATCCAGTAGATTGGATAAATTCGGATCAGTCGCTTACGAATATACGTAGCGAAATAGTCGGGTGTACCAAAATACCGATGAGATGTATGCATGATCACAAATCCACTGATCACAAAAAATAAATCGACGCCGGCAAATCCATTCTGAAAAAGTCCCCCAATAAGCGGTTGTTGTCCACGTCGTTCGTTTCCCAGAGACAGGTGAAATAGAACAACGATTAATGCCGCTAATCCTCTAAGAATCTGAATCGTGTCAAATACCTTTCTTGGGGGAGTTGCAGAAGTCAACATAAATGGATCAAATGAGATAAGGCTCTGAGAACGGGCGATCTTTCTCGCTACGAATTGGAATGCGCTAGTCTGGGATGCCAGCGGGTACGAATATACGTCTGAGCAGGACGTTCAATAAGGTGGTAACAGATTATTGTTACAAGAAACAGTGCAGCAAACGTGAAGATATCCCGTTGGAACGTATCGCCCAGCGACAAGGGATCAACTTTTTTAAACAGCCAGATTACGGGCATTTGCAGGATATACAGTCCATAGCTGATCTCGCCCAGATATACCAGCGGAAGCCATGAAAAAAGGCGGGTTAGCACCGTATCGGTTTGTAAGCCTAGTCCCGTGATAAATAAGATAAAAACCGGGGCTAGCATCCCTCCCTGGGCATACATCATAAGTCGATCCTGAGGAACGATTACGATCAGGCCAATCAACCCCAGCACCAACAAGCACCAGGCGAGCCGATTTCGGGCTGGAGAGGGCTTATGTTGCCGTACGTAACGCCAGAAAAGCAAACCACTTAGGCAACCATTAACGAACGTAGCCAAGTGCATCCAGGGCGAATAATAAATGAGATTATGGTATTCGTCGGAGGAAAAATTCACGGGTTTAGGTTGACTATCTAACAAATGATATAACCCAATACCGCTAAGCCAGCAGATTACCAAAAGTCCTGCTAACACCCGGTTAGGCAGATTCATTAGTAGTGGCAGCAACAACGGAAAAAGTGCGTAGAAAAAAGCTTCAACTGATAACGACCAGCCCGGCCCGTTAAGCGTAGTAACCAGAGACGGAAGCCAGGCCTGCATTAGACTCAAACTAGCTATTAATTGGGCGGGTGTTACGGATACATTATAGTACGTTGTCTGGACGAACATCGTCATTAGCAACGCGAAGCAGTAAAGTGGATAAATCCGGGAAAACCGAGCCAGCCAGAACTGGCCTCGATTTAATGCACCGGTTCGCTCAAGAGAAGACCGGTACGTAATGGTTAAAATAAAGCCGGATAAAACAAAAAAGTAGACAACGGCAATATGACCATATTCAATGAAATATCGACCCGGATAAACCGTAAATGGATAAGTGCTCCGAGCACCGTGAAAAATCAAAACGATCAATGCGGCAATGAAGCGCGTAAAGGTAAGCTGAGGTAGTGGCATAGGGTGGTCATAATCCTCTAACTATCCCCATCCTTAACGACGAGATAGGAAGTCTCCACAGGATGCTTCGACAAGTAAGACGGGAATAAATGTTCGACCCCCATAAACCGGGTCATTAGGGCCAATGGAAACCAGAACGTAATGTCGTAAGGCCGCCCTCCCGTGAAGGTATAGACAAAGATAAGTACGTAAAAATAAGCCAGAAAGGTGTTTAAATCGTTCGGATCAGTGCGCATAACTCGTAGGCTATGACGCACAGACATTGCGGTGACTCCTCCAAATAAAATTAAACCAAGAATACCCTGATTTGTAAAGGCTTCCAGCATAGGTATATCAATGTACGAAAATTTATAGCCATAGCCGGGAATGAGCATATATGCCTGGCTGGTAAGCGTATTCGTCAGTAAATTTAAGTTACCAGTCCGGTTTGCCACCGAATCATCTATAACAGCTTTATAATCCGCCCCTTTTGATGTCAGCCCTAATGCTCCATAAACTGTCTCCAGGTTACGCTCAATAAAGCCATATACATAGCTTTCTAATATATAATATAAATCACTGTACTTGTTAAAAAAAACAACCAATCCGACAATTCCGATTGCGATAACAATAAGCGGACCGGGTTTAAAAATACCCCGAACAGCTGTTCGAATCTGGGTAGGGCGGACATTATAGACTACAAATAAAATAATGGCTAGTCCTAATGCCACAACCGACGAACGGGTTTGCGTCAGCACCAAAACAACAACACTGAATATACCCGAAAACAAAGCCAGCAATCGTACCAAAAAGTTAGTCTGCGGACGTACCAGCCAGATCATACAGGCCACAATTCCCATAAATGCGTTGCGTGCAAATACGTGGGGGTTTCCGGAGCCATCGTCACTATCATTTAACACGATCGTTGCTCGTTGACCAATAACCCAGGACGGGTCTTTCACCAAGGAATAAACTAGCCCCAGATTTGATGCCAAGGTAAAAAATACGATCACAGGAACAACGACAGGGATAATATCATTGGGAATGTTGATCAATAGAAACAAAAATATAATAATGAATGCGTAATAGATCATCTCCCTGGTATAATCTACCTTATCGAGGGGAGGATAAACATACATGTAGAAAATACTGAACGCGATAAAGGCAATGCTCGTCCAGAACATTATAACGTCGAAACGATACAATCGACGGAACACGGTAAATGGCACCATTAGCACTAGTCCTCCAGCAAACCCTAATGCGGTGAACACAGTACTTCCCGTTGCAAACCGTAACGTATCCCTAAAAAAGAAGATCAACGGGTAGCCATCTATGAGAATACAGATACCTACGACCAGGCGTATATAGTCGAGTTTCTGCAGTAAACGAATTAAACTAGTCATAAACGATTTGTAGCTACGGTTTGTAGTTTACGCGTTCGACGGTATGTTCTGATTTATAAACCAACCTTTATTATTTCGGCAATTGACCTAATTCAGTATCGTTTCGAAAACACTGCATTACGTACCAATTTAGCCAGCAAAGCCATTTATTTACTATCTGCGCAGCAAGAAAACCTGAGCGTTCAGTCAATCAACAGTTGTATTTTTCTGGGAAAACTGACCAACAAAAATAGCGCTATTTGTTTATAAAACCTTACCCATCGCTGATTATTCAACGTAACAGGGAAGCGCATCG
Source organism: Spirosoma validum (assembly GCF_014699035.1). Taxonomy (GTDB): domain Bacteria; phylum Bacteroidota; class Bacteroidia; order Cytophagales; family Spirosomataceae; genus Spirosoma; species Spirosoma validum. The sequence goes on along the minus strand of NZ_JACXAA010000008.1, from coordinate 93,796 downwards.
TACAGTGGCGTCTTAGTCTGTAGTAGCTAAAACGAACAGAACGTTTTACGCAGGCCGATATAAATCCCTGTTGCGTCGGGTAGTAGGGTTCCTCGATCAATTGCGCCCGTTGTATTTAATTGAGCCAGACCCAAAACAGGCAACCGGATGGGAGTTAATAGTTGCAGACTTGCTGAGAACTGTTCTAACTTCCTATTGAATGAAACATCATATGTACCTACATTCTTGCTATTCGAAAGTTTCAGTAGCCAGGTTGCCTCTTTACCAACGTGCCCCATCAGTCCCAGGTGGAGAACCGATACGCGGTTATTAACGATAGGGCCGTAAGGTGCCCATGGATAGATCTCCCCCTGAGGAGTTAAAAACGGAGTGCCAATGGTTTGACCGCGGGTTGTCCATCCATCAACAAATTGCGAACTATTAAAGTAATTAACCTTGCCTCGACGATATGGGTCCTCAAGAACAAACTGATCTCCACCCTGATCGGCCGTAAACAAAAACTCAAAAAGTCCACGGTCAACGGATATGAACCCTTCACCTGGCTGTTTACGACGAATACTCAAACCATTCAACCCATCGGCAATCGTAGTTAAATACCAGATCGCCCCCGTATCATATGGATTTTGCCTGTAGATTAGAAAAGTAGAATTGCCTATATCGAATTCGGCCCCAACGTCTAGTGAGCCAAGGTGATTCCCAATTCGATTCGTTTCGTCGAATGACGACACATTGCCATCAATAGACAAATCACTGTCAGACAAAGCCGCAACTGCATATAGATAGGCCTTAAAACTGGATGGCAATTTTCCATTGTTGGATACACCCGGGAGGAGATTGGATGAATGTGAATAACCACCCCACACCACCTGGTGATTAAGGCCTGCATACAGGCGAACGGGCCACGAGGGTTTGCCTAATCGAGCGTAGAACGTAGCCTGATGAAGCATGGTGTGGCTGACCTGCCGATTAGCGGTTTCAAACCACGCGTGATTGAACGTAGCATTTATACTGATTAGATCCTTTGTAAAGCGAATGGGTACATATCCCCGCGTTCCCAGCTGAATCGTAGGCAGGGGCAACGCATTACCCGACATAGCATACGACCCAGACGTCAATAGCGTATCAACCAGTCCGACAATAGTTTTACGACGCCCTACATACACTTCCAGATTCTTCCAGCGAGCTTTTATATAAACCTGTGGTAAAATCAGTTGCTGCCCCCAGGGACTTGTGTTACCTACCACTTCCAGACCGTATCCCCAATCAATCCGACGAGCTGGTAACGGTCGGTAATCCGATGAAACACCGAAACGAATTGTACCTAGTGAGCCTGTTAAGGGTACAGTACCATATTGATTTGCGCGTTGCCAGAAAGGTACCGTTCGATTCGTCGTCATCAACGTACCGACTTCCGAATAAAATTGCGTGTTTCTCTTTAGAGAATCGTATTGCCCAGTTGACGTATAGTAGCTCAATAGCAGGAGCAAAGTCACCAGCCAACTAGTAACCAATCTCATATATTAGTAGAAAAGTTTATCTAAAATACAGTTATTTAACTTATAATATTAAAAATATGAATTTATTGCGGTAGTATGAATTTAGATACTCTTTACTCTAAATCAGCAGCAGCTTTTTCATCTATTAACCAAACCAGATCTCCATTTTCTGGCTTGATGATTTGCGATGGATATTTATCCGGATTGTATTCTCCTTCAAGTACTTCTTTAAGCGGTTCAGCTTTCTTTGGTCCAGCTACCAGAAACAGAATGCATGACGACCGGTTGACCAGAGGGGCCGTCAGTGTTAGACGATACATATCCTGTTTGGTCAAAAAATAAGCCTTTGTCCAGGCGTTTTGTTCGTGGATAACCTCAGTCCCCGGAAAAAGTGAGAGTGTGTGTCCATCATCGCCCATGCCGAGCAACACCAAATCAAACGTAGGCCCCGTATCTCCGAAATACGTGTGAAGAACACGATCATAGTCAGCTGCGGCCGCTTCGGGTTCAAGATCTGTCCGCCAAATATGAATCTGGGATTCGGGTGTATAAACGTGACCGAGCAACGTATCGTAGGCCATACCTGCATTGCTCTGTTCATCTTCTATCAGCACGTAGCGTTCATCGCCCCAAAAAATGTGTAGCTGTGCCCACGGGATTTGTTGAGAATAAGGCGGTTTAGCGAGCAATTCATGTAAAGCCTTAGGTGTGCTTCCTCCTGATAGGGCAATCGTGAACTGATCTTTCGTTTCTAAAACCTCTTTTATTCGTTTTGATATAAAATCGGCAGCAGCTTTGGCCAGTTCAGTTGGATTTTTCTTAACGATGAGTTGCATACTATCTTCTTAAAGTAATACTGTAAGTGCAGATAAGACTCTTACACAAAATCTTCGCGCATGGGTGTAAAAATATCTACCAGCATGCCTACTTCTTCACAAACGGCTCCGTGCCGAACATTTGGCGGAATATAATAGGCATCACCCGCCCGAACGACGCGTGTGTCGTTGTCAATCGTTATCGAAAAGACACCACTCGCTACGTAGCTCATCTGCGTATGGACGTGGCTGTGTGCAGCGCCTATCCCACCCGCTTCGAACGCCACTTTGACCATCATCAGGTTGGCATCATACGTCATAATCTTACGTTTCACACCTTCAGCAACCGTCTCCCACGGCAAGGCCTGATCGTCAACAAAAAGGGCGGCAAGTTGGGTTGTCATAATTTTTCAGTACGTCAGTGGTCAACAGTCGTTAGTCCGTAGCAATGGGTAGGAAAGCAATCAATTTGCGTTAGCTACTCTCAATCAACGTTTGTTGACTCTGGACCGCATTTATTTCATGGTCCAGTGAAATCCATCTTTTTCAATTAGTTGCGTGGCGGCTTCAGGACCCCAGGAACCAGGTGCATAATTTGGAAAATCAGGAGTTTGATTTTCCCAGGCTTCCAGAATCGGCGTTACTACTTTCCAGGCGGCTTCGACCTGATCAGCGCGCATAAACAACGTAGCATCGCCCGTCATAACGTCCAGCAGCAAGGTCTCGTAGGCTTCCGGTTCCTGGCTGGAATAAGCGTCTTTATAACTGAAAACCATCTCGACCGGGTCGATGGCAAGCGTTTGCCCCGGACGTTTGGCCTGAAATCGTAAGCGAATATCCCGATCAGGCTGAATACCAATTGTCAGCTGGTTTGAGTGCCAGTCTTGCGTGGCTTCTTCCGGAAATGCGTAATAAGGCGCGGGTTTGAACTGAACGGTAATAACGGTTGCTTTTTCGGGCAGTGATTTTCCCGTGCGCAGATAAAAGGGTACATCCTCCCAACGCCAGTTGTCGACATAAAGCTTGACGGCGGCAAACGTTTCCGTTGCTGAATCAGGCTTTACACCCTCCTCTTCGCGGTAGCCCGGAATCTTCTTCCCGTCTTTTTCACCAGGTCCATACTGTCCACGGACGGCAACATCGTTCACCTGCTCGGGTCTAATCCGACGAATGGCGTTCAATACGTCTACTTTTTTGTTACGCACCTCGTTGGCTTCGAACGAGATGGGCGCTTCGGTCGCTACCATACACAGCATCTGCAGCAGGTGATTCTGGATCATGTCCCGTAACGCTCCCGAGCCTTCGTAATAGCCGCCACGACCTTCGAGTCCTACCGTTTCCGAAGCGGTAATCTGCACGTATTCCACGTAGCGCCGGTTCCAGATCGGCTCGAACAACGAATTGGCAAACCGAAGCGCCAGAATATTTTGTACCGTTTCTTTTCCTAAATAGTGATCAATTCGATAAATCTGCTCTTCCGCAAACAGTCCGCCCAATAAGGCATTCAGTTCCTGCGCCGTTTTCAGATCGTGTCCAAACGGTTTCTCGACCACAATGCGGACGTGCGATTTTTCGCCACAGAGCGGTAGTTTACCTAGATTAGTTGCAATATCCGGCACCAATTGGGGCGCAACAGCCAGATAAAAGACGACGTTGGGCTCTTCGCCCCACTCTTTTTTCTTTGCCGCTACAAAATCAGACAATTTCGGATAGGCCCCCGCATCATCAGCATCCATCTGCAAATAAGATATGCTGGGCGAAAACGATTTCCACGTATCATCCAGATCATCTTTACGCCGGGAAAATGACTGAACACCTTCCAGTAGACGCTCCCGGAACGATTCGTCTGTATACTTGCTGCGGCCTAAACCAACAACAGCGAATTTTTCAGATAAATACTTATCAATGAATAAGTTGTATAGCGCGGGCGTTAGTTTGCGAAGATTAAGATCTCCACTGCCGCCGAAAATAAAAAGTATCGTAGCAGGTGGCCGCTGGTTGGTTGCTGGAATCATGAGTCAGTTGTATTGACGGGGCGCAAATTACCGCCCGTCTGTTTTCCGAACAAGTTTACTCCGGTAAGGTTTCATGTTAGGCCGCTATTCTACTACTTTTGGGCCTTGTTTTCATCTGCTCTTAATTTATCATGAAAATCGCTATTGGCTCCGACCACGCTGGTTTCCGCTACAAAGAAGCTATCAAACAATTCCTCATCAACCTCGGCCACGAGGTAATCGACAAAGGTACCTATGCCGAAACGCCATCGGTTGATTATCCCCTTTTCATTCGCCCTGTTGCCGAAGCAGTTGCGGCTGGTGAGGTCGAACGGGGTGTTGTATTGGGGGGATCAGGTAACGGTGAGGCTATAGCTGCCAACCGCGTCAGAGGAGTTCGGGCTGGTTTATGCTGGAATGAAGAGTCGGCCCGTTTGTGTCGTCAGCATAATGACGCTAACGTTATATCGCTTGGCGAACGAATGATGTCGGAAGAAACAGCCTTGAAACTGGTTCAGATTTGGCTCGATACGCCCTTTGAAGGCGGTCGCCACCTGGCCCGGATTCAGGAACTGGACACGTATTAATGTCTAGGGTAACGGGTCTGGGGCATAGGTTTTTTAGGCGAAAGGCAACTTTGGCTATCCATGAAGCTCTCCGCCCTAAACCTTTTGCCCCTCACCCCAAACCCCATTGTTTATGCGCGTTCTCTGGCAGTATTTAAAGCCTTATCGTTGGCTGGCCGTGCTGGCATTAGCCTTGGCTGGTATTGCTCAGATTCTCGCGCTTGTCGATCCGATCATCTTCGGAAAACTTATTGACGAATACGCTACACATCCCGGACAGAAAACTGATACTGACAAAGTTAGAGGTGTATTAAAACTTTTAGCGATAGCGGTTGGGGTAGCCGTTCTCTCGAATATTACCAAAGCATTTCAGGAATACGTAACGCGATTAGTTGTCCAGAAATTTGGCACCGACATCTTCAACGACGGTCTGAAACAAACGCTACGTCTATCCTATCAGGAATTTGGCGATCAGAACAGTGGTACTACGTTGTCGATCCTGCAAAAGGTACGTACCGACACAGAGAAATTCATCAACTCGTTCATCAACGTCCTGTTCTCGTCTATTGTGGGGATGGGATTTTTGATATGGTACGCCATCACAAAACACTGGGCGCTGGTTCCGGTCTTTCTAATCGGTGTGCTACTGCTGGGCGGACTAACGGGTTTACTCAGCAAACAGATCAAAACCACCCAGCGATCGATCAATCGTGAGACGGCCCTACTGTCGGGTGTCATTACAGAATCGCTACGTAACGTCGAACTGATCAAAAGCCTTGGCTTAACGTTTCCGGAAATACGACGTCTGAAGGCACAAACGGGTCGTATTTTTGAACTGGAAATGTTTAAGGTTCGGCGGGTCCGTTTGTTATCGTTCTGGCAAAGCACTACGTTGAATATCCTGAAACAATCGGTTCTCTTTACATTGCTGTGGTTGATCTTCCGCGACGTACTGAGCACCGGCGAGTTGATTTCGATGCAGTTTATCTCCGTATCGATCTTTAATCCCCTGCAGGACTTGGGCAATATTATTCTTGCTTATCGGGAAGCCGAAGCGGGGTTGACCAATTTCGAGAAACTGATGCAAAAGCCGATCGAACGCAATCCCGAATCCCCTATCGAAGTTGGTCCGATTGAACGGATTCGGTTTAAAGAAGTCGTTTTTCGGCATAACGGGGCCAATCAGAATGCAATCGATGGCGTTTCGTTTGAAGCCACGCTTGGCGACACCATCGCCTTTGTTGGACCATCGGGTTCGGGGAAATCAACGATGGTCAAGCTGTCAGTCGGGCTTTACCGGCCCGTAGGCGGTGAAATTTATTACAATGACATCTCCACCAAAGACATTCGGTTTAACCCAATGCGTCGGCAAATCGGTTTCGTTACGCAGGATACGCACCTGTTCTCCGGAACCATTCGTGAGAATTTAGCTTTCGTTAAACCCGATGCCACCGAAGCGGAAATGCTGGATGCGCTCGACAAAGCGGCCTGTGAGCATCTACTGGCTCGGTCCGAATTAGGGCTCGACACACCCATTGGCGAAGGTGGTCTGAAAATGTCGGGCGGAGAAAAACAGCGGCTGTCTATTGCCAGAGCGTTGGTGCGCCACCCGCGTCTGCTGATTTTCGACGAAGCGACGTCGGCACTTGACTCCCTGACAGAGGAAGAAATCACGGATACGGTACGTAGTGTGTCAGCGATGAACGAGCAAATTACCATTTTGATTGCCCACCGGCTCTCTACGATTATGCACGCCAACACCATTTTCGTTCTCGAAAAAGGCAAGGTTGTGGAAACGGGTAGCCACGACGAGTTGCTGACGCAGAAAGGTCTTTATTATGCCATGTGGCGACAACAAATCGGCGAACGCAAAACGGGGGCGGTTGTTACGCAATAGAACAAGCGCCAGCCAATATAGTCCACAATGAACAAGCGAAGTCGACAAGTCAGTTATTTTCTGTCCAGCCAGTATTTTTCGGATGGGCTGCGGATAACGCTGTCTATTTTGCTACCCTCACTGGTGTTGGCTCAGTTCGATCAGCTCCAGACGGGTATGGCTATGTCGCTGGGGGCGCTGAACGTTAGCCTGAGCGATGCGCCCGGGCCCGTTATGCATCGACGTAACGCCATGGCAACCAGTGCGCTGATTAGCTTTCTGGTCACGTTCATTACGGGGTTCGCCCGTCTGAATCCCTACACGCTGGGCATAGAAATTCTGGTATTCAGTTTTTTCTTCTCCATGTTCGCCATTTATGGCAATCGGGCAACATCCGTCGGAACGGCGGCTTTATTGATTATGATCCTGATGCTCGACCGCCCGCTGGATGCAGCGGGTGTGGTTCGGGAGAGCGTCCTGGTTTTGTTCGGCAGTATTTGGTACAGCACCATCAGTTTACTGGTGTCGCGTCTGCAACCGTACCGACTGGCGCAGCAGGCATTAGGGCAGTGCATCCACGAGATCGCCAAGCTCATGGCCATCAAAGCTGATTTCTACGACGTAGCGACGCCGTTAGATACAGATTACCGTCGACTGATTGCTCAGCAGGTTGATGTGAGCGAAAAACAGGACGCTGTCCGGGAGGTTTTATTCAAAAGTCGGCGTATTGTTACCGAATCAACCCGAACGGGCCGCCTGTTGCTGCTAACGTTTGTCGATGTCGTTGATCTATATGATCAGATCATCGCCATGTATTATGACTACTCCGACATCCGCGAACGTTTTGGCAAATCGGGTATACTCAATCAAATTTCCCGATCCATTCGCCGACTGTCCGTTGAGCTTGACCATATTGGCCTGACGATTCAGTTACCCGTTCCGCTGCACAAACCAATCGACATAAATCCGGGACTGGAGGAGTTGAAACGTCACATAGACGCCCTGAGCGATGAGGGTGGCAGTACGTTGGTACTGAAAAAAGTGCTGGTGAGTTTACGGGGGGTGAGTCAGCGGCTAACTCGGATACAAAAAAATCTTACGGTAACGACTATCAGCCCGATTAACAGTGAGGAAATGGAATATGGCCGTTTTGTCACGCACCAGGAAATTGACCTGAAATCCTTTCGGGATAACCTGACGCTCGACTCGTCTGTTTTTCGGCATTCCGTTCGGGTAGCGATCGCCATGTTGCTGGGGTTTGTCATTACCAAACTTCTCCCCTACGGCCATCATAGTTACTGGGTATTGCTGACCATCTCGGTTATTTTGAAACCAGCGTTCAGTCTGACCAAACAGCGAAACATCGAACGGATTATCGGTACGTTGGCGGGTGGTATCATTGGGGTGCTTATTCTCACGTTCCTGCCGAACAAAACTGTGCAGTTCGGTTTCATGGTATTGCTCATGCTAGGCACATACAGCGCTCAGCGGGTTAATTACATCGTGATGGTTATTTGCGTCACACCATTTATTTTAATACTATTCAACTTTCTAGGTGTCAGTTATTTAGGTGCGGCTGAAGAACGATTTTTCGATACGTTACTAGGCGGTGTCATTGCGTTTGTAGCGAGTTACGTATTGTTTCCGCAGTGGGAGTCAGACCAGTTAAAGAAGCCTATGCAGGCTGTACTGAAAGCGAACGTCCGGTACCTTCAGTTGTTGCTCGACAGTTTGTCAGGAAGGCCAGCCAAACTGGTCGATTATAAACTGGCTCGAAAAGACGTTTACGTTACATCGGCCAACCTGTCGGCTGCTTTCGATCGGATGCTGTCGGAACCAAAGCATAAGCAACGTAATGAAAAGCTAATCTATGAATTTGTCGTGCTGAATCACATTTTGTCGGCTAATGTAGCCACCATTACGTCGGCCCAGTTATCGGATGAGTCAAAAACATACTCGGCCTCCCTGGCAAAACCCGTTAAACGTGCATTATTCACCCTGACTGAAAGCCTGCGCCGGCTGGGTATCGATTCGCTGAAACCCGCCATAGAACCAGTAACACCCGATGCAAACGTAACAATGCTAACTGGTGACGATCAGTTGCTGGGTGATCAACTAGCCTTTATTCAGCAAGTCAGCAGCGACATTGGGAAATTGGTTGAACGAGTAAAACACTAGAGAAGTTATTTATACAAATACATGGAAAGTTACCAATATGAGAAAAGAAAAATACCCTTGAAAAATTAATCTACAGTTTTCCATAATATATATTAAACGGTCTTTTAGTTACTAAAATCGATAACTTTGTAAACTTTATTTGATATGCCATTTTTAGTACTTGACCTTGAGATGACCGGTCCGGAACCGGATTACAACGAAATTATTCAGATTGGTGCTGTCCTTTTTGACGATAACTGGGTTGAGGGCGGTCGCTACCTGACAAACGTTTATCCTGAAAATCACGAAGCCTTTTCGTCCTCGTCCGAAAAAATCCATAACCTCTCATTGGCCGACCTGGAAGATGCGCCCATGATGTATGACGTACTGCCAGAACTGGAAGAATGGATTTGCAAAGAGCTTGGCCTCCGCGTTCCAAAAGGGCAGCTGGATCGAACGCCGTTCCTGCGCGACGTAATCATCTGCGGGCAAAGCGTTATCAACGATATCAATTTCCTGAAAGAAGCATATCGTTACGAGAAGCTGAAATGGCCGTACTCACGCGTTCTGCTTGATCTTCACACGCTGGCTTACTTTACGTTCCGGGTATTAAAGGCAAACGGCCGTAAAGCTCCCGACCGCTTGAGCCTGACCGCCATTGCAAACTATTTCGGTTTCGCTCGGGAAGACGGCTTTCATAATGCCCTTGAAGACGCTGAATTAACTGCTAAATGCCTGAAAGAGGTGTTTAAACTGAGTGAGGCTATGAAACTTACCCTTTAGATTTTCGTTTTCTCCAGAACCATACTCCAGACCCAGCCAACGCCAGCAGTGGTAATACCATCCATAGACTGTAATTACTACGTGGGAGCGGTTCAGTATCGCCTACGATAATCAACCCAGCCCAGAAGTTTGGTAATTGGTTAGTCTGATCGACCTCGCTGAGCCACTCCTGTTTGGCACGCTGTAGTGCAATGTCTTTGGGTAACCCCTGGTGTATGTATTTGTAAAACAGTTCAGTCAATTTATAGGTAGCCTCATTCTGAACGCTCCAGAGCGTTGTCAATACGCTTGGTACGCCCAGAGCTGCAAATCCACGTGCCAGACTAAACACGCCCTCGCCCCGCTGATTGGCACCGACCCCCGTTTTGCAGGCCGCCAGGACTACTAACCTTGTGTTCGAGAGATCACCGTCGCCAAGGTCAGAAAGCATTAATGTTGAGTCAGCAAAATAGAGCTGGGGCTCCTGGCCTGAGCTATCGGCAGTCGCGTGGGTAAACAACTGAATGACACTGGCGTCGGTAGCTTCTTTCAAAAAAGCCCGGCGGGTAGCGTTATCGTGTGTTAATAATGTTGGCGAATGAAATCCATTAGCCGTACGTTCCAAAGCTTCTTCGGAACCGGGCAAAGCGACCTGCTTTAACGTCGCAGCAAAATTTACAGGGGCAATCCCTAAAAAATCATGACCACGAACGCGTATTTCCGATCGGTTATCTACTCGTTTTTTTAACAGTAAACGTACTGAATAAACATAGCTGAAAGCATAATCCTTTACCAAGTAATCAGGCGCACCAGCGTTTCGGCTGAGCGTTTCGAAAGGCACAAATGAACCGTCAGGCGAAACAATAATACGTCCGGTGGGGAGGTTAACAGGAGCCAATAGCTGCCTGTATAAACTACTTCCTAATGCTAGAAATTGCTGATAATTCGCTCGGCGATTCATAGCTTCGGGCATCCATAATAGATTCATGAATGCATTCACATTTTGTCCGTAGCTACGTAATGGCTGGCGATATAGGACTGAGGTATCAGCGGTTACGCCTAATACATACAACGTGCTGTCGCCAACGAAGTACGAAACAAACGAAGCGTTCTGTCTCTTCAGATGTTGGCGTAGGTCGAATAAGGACGTAGCGGCTGTATCGTATTTAACTTGATAGTATACGGGATTCGATTTTTCCAGTTTTTTTCGAAATTGATCCAGCTCATCCTGCTCTGAGTTTAAAGCCGATTGTGCCTTCCTGTAAGCTGCGTCGTTAATAGGCTGGCTGGCTATAATAGCCGCAAAATCCATCTGCCTCTTGCTTACATTCTGCCTCAATCGCTCTTCTTCTTCAGTTTGTTCCGGAGATAGTTGTTGCCGGGCTCCCAGTTCATTCAGCTTGTCCCCTAGCATAGCCGCCCGGCTTTTCTCGAAGAAGTGAAACGCCTGTTCTGTATTTTTCAGCAAAAAACTGGTTTCAATAGCTCGTTCGTAGATGCTTCGGGTCTTATACCGCCAGAATAATTTCGACTGCTGACCAATATGTTCCCAGCGCATAAAATCAATCATCCGGTCGGCCACTTTATATGTTTCGAGGGCGTAATGAAGACGCTGTTGATTAGTAGTCGCTTTGGCGTAATCAAGCCACGTATCGGCTTTATTCTGGATAATTCTAAGCAAGTATTCTTTCTGATCGGCTAGTTGGATGGTCTGGGCATTGGGCAAGCCCGTGATAGCCGGATTCCCAAAGTGGATGGGTATCGTCGTTAGGCCCTGTTGATAATACCGCAAAGCCCGATCATATGCTTTCTTTTTCTGGTAAACCTCCCCTAATTTATCCAGAGAGTTAGCCTTAGCGTAGCTGTTTGTATTGTTGTCGACTCCATACTGAAAATAAACTACAGCCCGATCATACTGTCCGAGTCGGTAATACAGATTCCCTACTGACACGGCATAGTCGGGAGCCGTAGGATCATTAATAGTTCGGGCAATCTCGAACGCACGCTGGCGGTATCGTAGCGCATCGATAAATTGCTCCTGATTTTCAGCTATAATCCCTACTTGTCTATAAGCTCTGGCCATTATAGACTGATAGTCGCCCCGCTCCGACATGGCGATAGCGCGTTCGGCAGCCTGACGGGCGGAGCTATATTGCTCCAATACATTTAATGTCTCTGCTTTTTCCAGTAATAATTTGGCTATTAGTGGCCAGTCAGTGGTATGGCTGGCCACTTGCTCGCCCTGCTTGGCAATACTAAGAGCTTGTTGATAATCACCTGCTGAGTAATAGGCATTAGCTAAGTATAAACAGGCTCCACCCATCCACCGATCGGCTGAGCGGATGCCCTGCCCAAGACGAACCGCCTGTTTAAGTGTCTCTACGGCGGGCTGATTCTGATGTACCAATAACATCCCTAATCGGTAATACGCCTTGGCGGGTTGGTCAACGCTTCTTTCCGCACGTGCTGTCTGGCACAACCGAATTGCCTGACGCACAGTCTGGGTTGCTTCCGGTAATTCACCCCGGTAGTAATGAACCAGACCCAACTGCAGCAAACCATTAATATAGGTTGAGTCAAGGGGATAGCCGCACTGCTGCCACTGCCGCTGCCATTTTTGCAAAACAGTAACCTGCGCCTGGACCTGTGCAGCATCGATTTTAGCAGTCTTTGTTATATCGGCCGCATCCGACAACCTTTGCAACCTAGTCTGTAATTGGGTTCGGGCCGGGCATTGGGCAATCGCATGATAAGATAGCCCAAATAGCGCTATCCAGGCTATAAAGCATTTGTGAAATAAGTAATAACGCATAGTAGTTGGGAAGAACACCTAGAAACTACTCCTTGATTACTACAAAAAGCATACTAACCTACCGAAGGAGGCTTTAACCTGTCAGGTCTTGTCCCAATTAGAAGGTTGAAGTACTTTTAAATTTGACTCTGACTAACAATACATTTTAGTCAACGTCATGGCCAGCCAAGTAATAGCCGCCCGCTACGTAATCTGGCTCTAAATTCTCCTGGTCTCTTCCACTCATAGCCTCCAGCAATTTCTCGCGAGCCGCCATCATACGACTGCGCATAGGTTGAATTGATGAGAGCAATGGCAAAGGATCATGACCAGTACGTAAGCGTTTGATCACAAATCCGGATATGAATGCACACGCATACGAACTACCCCGTATCGGCTTCCCCTTTCGGAACGGACTGGGGAAGAAGCCAAACGTACTGACAACTCCCACGTTCACATCGCTCGGCGAATAATTTTCAACGGCTATGTAACCACGGGTTGGCAGTACAGCATCAACCAGATTACCAGCCTTGTTTAAAAAATCAAACAGGCCTAGCTTTCCTATGGCGAAGCCCAGCAGTTTTCCAACAACAGAATCGCCCCGATATGACATGAGCTTCGGAGGAAGATACGTTTTCCGGACCGACGTAACAGTAATGACGTTTGGATATTTCTGGCTGTAACAGGCTGGATAGACCTTTACTATGTCTAAATTTCGGTCGGAGGTTTGCCGCTCGTTACCCGCAGCCGCCACAACAAACACGCCTTTCTCCATCAACTGTTCAATTTTAACCCTCAGCATGGGTTCATCCCGACCAAAAATCCAACTGGCATTTACCACCCGGATGTTAGCGCTTTCACACCGATGCAGTATATAATTAAACCCATTCAATACGTCGAACAGGGTGGCAAAACCCATATTATCGAACGATTTGACTACCAGCACGGGGGCATCGTCGCCATTCTGCTGAATTATCGCCGTTACCGACGTACCGTGCCGAGCTTCCTGGACGGTCGTTTCCGTCACGCTATCGAATAGCCGAAAATCATCATAAGGACTGTCTTTCACCTTGCGTATACGCTCATTACGTTCAAGCGCTGACATGGTAGCCCCGAGTGGTAGCGGCATTATTTTCGTGATCGATTCATCCTCCCGATAGGATTGAAGCGCGCAGTAACCAAGCGGATTACTCGCCGTTACACCTTCGCATGCATTGACGGATGGGTCCTGGTAAGCTAATTTAAACTGTCGTTTGTTCCCGTTGGCCTGTCGATACGAGTAAGCGCCATCAGGCCATTGGGATGCATGAAGATTAAATTTCAATCCGGTATCGATCACAGCCACAGATGGGCCTTTATCCTGTCCGTTAAGCTTCTGGTAATGGGTGATATCGTCCTCAGTCGCTACTTTGAAATCACTTATCTGCGTGTTTAACGGCCCTGATCCTGTAACTGGGGGGCCCGGTGGCGGATTGTGGGGGTCTCCGCCATCATCTTCCATACCACTAACCACCAGAAAATTGTTTGTCTGCGTATCAAAGCGGGTTGTTTCTCCCGATTCCAAATCCTTAATAAGTACATCTGGGAACGTTTCTTTGGTATCTTCCGCCCAGTCCAGCAAAACTGTGTACATCACCACGCCATCCGAAGATATATCCGGGCAGTCAGTCGGGATAATACGCCGATTAGCACGATCACTGATTATTGACGTTAACGGTTCATCTAGTTCATCCTTTTCAACCTGACGCTTCGCTGTACCTATTAATAGCTTTTTGTCAGGATCTTCTCCCTGCAACAGCTTTAGCAGGCTCTCTGTCATTGTGACAATTTTCTGCTTCTGAATGGCATACTGGGGCATGTTAGGTGAGCCGCCCTTCGGACCCTTAAACTCGGCGACGACCTTTTTATTCAAAAAGTTCAGTAGCGGATTAGCACGATGGCCGATTCTATTTAGGGGCGGGCGGCTTCTGTCGTCAACAGGAGGATTCTCACCTCGATTATAGTCGTCAGGGTTTTTGCCATAATCAGGACGTTCGCTTTGTAAGGGAGTGGATTCAGTAGACATGTGAATGGACCTTAAACATTTATAACTGATTAAGCAGAACTTCAGCCTCTTGCTTTCCCTCCAAGTTCTTGTTAATCACTTCTTCAAGCAATTTTTCAGCCTGGCTTTTATCCAACGGTTGTCCGCGTTTCAAATGGGCCAGCGCTTCATAGAACGTGCCGGGGTTCGCCACCAAATCGGGCTGTTGGCTCAGACGGTGGAATAACGTAATGGCTTTGTCGTAATTTCCCTGCCGGAGGGAAACAATCCCCGCATATTTCAAGGCACTATCCATATTTGGCTGGCGGGTCAACACGTCCTGGAATATGAGTTCTGCTTGAGCAAGCTTCCCATCGTTGAACAAGCTAACGGCTGTTTTTACACTATCCTCCGAACTGGAACCAGAGGGACCTCCTCCCATAGTCAGTGGTAATTGCCTAAAATGTTCTGCTACGTATTCATCAGCCAGCCGGCTTGCCATAACGGTTGAGTCTGTTGGGCGAAAGAAAACCCAGCCTAATCCTAGCAGGACAATTACACTGGCAGCTGCGGCCCAGCGCATTGGAGCACTCCACAGTGGACGGACGGGTACATTCTTCGTACGTAACGCATCCAGTTCAGTTCGGCGCTGCTCACGGGCTTCATCCTGAGCGACCTGCTTTGTCATCAGGTAAAACGCCACGGCATTCGCTACGTCGGGGTCGGTACGTAGCGTAGCTTCAAACTGGGCTCGTTCGTCGGACGGGAGTTGACCAGTTAAATAGTTTTCAATCGTTTCCAGATCAGTTTTCATCGTAGTTTACGAAAAACGTTCACGTAATTTTTCCAAGCATCGTAATCGGCTGGTTTTTGCAACAGCAGCTGAATTATAGCCCATCGCCTGCGCAATCTCGTCGTCGGAATAGCCTTCGCCCCAGGATAAAATCATGGCGCGACATTTCTCACCCAACTCACGTAAATACAGCTGCAGCCGTTCGAAGTCACTTTGGGCAATGAGCGTCTGCACTATTGACCGGGACTCATCGGGCAACTGCATCAGCGAATCATCGAGCGAGAAGGCATCGTGGACGCTACTTCGATTAGTCGTCTTTTTTCGAATTGCGTCAACACATTTGTTCGTAAATATTTGATATAGATACGTTTTAAGGCTCGAACGCCCTTCAAACTGACCTTTAGTGATATTATCAAAGGCCGTCAGCATGGTATCGGAGTAGACACTAGCGCATTCGTCTTCAGTCAGGCGATGCTTCCGCGTACCATCTGTAATTAGATATTGGTATTTTTCGTATAACTTATTTTCATAAAGCCGACGCTGGGTGCCACCGGTCTGTATACCCGCGATCAGATCAGCATCGGACGGCTGTCTGGAAAAAAGTCCCATAGAATGAATAAGCAAGTCATTATGAGACTGTAAGATAATGATTATTAGGAATTCTTTAGGGACTTGGCACCTAAATTCCTCATTTAGTCTACGTCAACACTCGACTTTATCGAACGGTATATATCGGCTATGAAATCAGGAAAGGTCGCGGACTAAAACAAAGGACAAAAACAAGCAGGGCGATCCATCCCAGCACCTGCCGCTTTAGATCTAAAGGTTCTTCCAATTCTGTTTCAGGATGGTAAATGCCCAGGAAACGGCCCAATACAAACACAAAGATCATAAACCCGGAATACCCTTCCCAATCGGGCCGGAGCCATGATAGTAGTAGTTGCCCCACGACAACGCTAAGCGTTATGAGCAGCGACGTCATACGATTTTCGCTGATGCGCGAAAAAGCCAGAAACAGAAAGACAACGTATAAGGCAAACGAGCCTAACTCCGAGAAAAATGCTTCATCGGATAGCACCGCAAAGTCGGTTGGTTTGAACATACCCAGACCGGCGTAAAAGGCAAAACCAGTAAACAAGACTGGGGCTACCCAGCTAAATTGCTTACGGCCAATAAGTGCATATAGAATATGTCCTCCATCCAATTGCCCGATCGGAATCAGATTGAGCGACGTGAAGAACAAGGCCAGATACCCCGCCAATACGTATGGATAGTGAATCATTTCATAGGGGTGCGGCACACGGGCAGGGTCGGCTACGTAGGTTTTGAAAAAGTTGAATAGTAAATTGTCTCCCAAGCCCACGGCACCCCCTTCAGGCAAGTTCTGGTACGCATATTTTCCGTAGTCAAGGCCCCATTTCTGATATTCGGGGTGGATAGTAAAGATAAACTCTGGTGGTGGCAGGTGCGTAAACCCATACCATAACACAACCAGCGCCAGGACAAACCCGGCCAACGGACCAGCAATACCAATGTCAAAATATTTTCGGCGACTGTTGATGTAATCCTGAATGCGGATAAACGCGCCCAACGTACCAATGCTTTGTCCAATGCCCAGCCACATCGGAATGTAATAGGGCAACGTAACGCGTACCCGGTTCGCTTTGGCCGTAAAATAATGGCCAAACTCATGGACGGTCAGAATAGACAGAAAAGGTATTGAGAACTGAAAGCCTGCGATAAATTCGTCCCAGCCTAAGGGCTTCATACCCTCAAATGGAATAAACAACCGACCAAACATCCACTCGGCTCCAGACAATGTGGTGGTAATGAGGGTAATCAAAAAAAGACCTCCATGCAGGAGGTACATTCGGGTACGTGGATTCATGCGTGTAGTACGGGTGGAAACCCGCTATATGATTGGCAGTACAGGTTTCCACCCGCACTACACCAGATCTTTCAGATAATCGACAATTGTTTTTGGCGGCTGCACATGTACGCCCTGAATGCCTAACGCGGTTGCGGCCTGAATGTTCGCAGCATTATCGTCGAAGAAGGCCGTTTCCTTAGCGTTTAGGCCAGCTTCATTTAATACGTATTGGTAGATTTCTGGTGACGGTTTCATCAGCTTAACTTCGTAGGAATAAATTACCCGTTCGAAGAGATTTTCTAACGTTGGCTGATTCATGTTCGTCAATACCTGGTTAACCCGCCGAATGTGAATGGGGCTAGTGTTGCTCAATAGAAACAAACGATGGTTCGCTTTCAACTCTTTGATACGTTCGATGCGTTCGACGGGTAAATCGAGCAGGACTGTATTCCAGGCTGTATCAATGACTTCATCCGCCCATGAATCATTCTTAAGCAGTCGCCGAACGTGTCCCCGGAAAGCTTCGTCGTCAATCAGGCCAGTTTCATAATGCTTAAAGATGTCGTGTTGTTTCCAGATGGCTCGTACTTCATCTTCAGGCAGGTTCGC
Organism: Spirosoma validum; assembly: GCF_014699035.1. Taxonomy (GTDB): domain Bacteria; phylum Bacteroidota; class Bacteroidia; order Cytophagales; family Spirosomataceae; genus Spirosoma; species Spirosoma validum. Next base: position 76,044 of record NZ_JACXAA010000008.1, on the reverse strand, counting down.
CAGCATGGCAAAGTTTCGAACGGGAGCCGTCAGGTCAATGGGGATGATGACATCGCCAAGGTCAAAAATGAGATTTTTCAGCGTTGCTTTATTGAGTACAGAATCCATTCGCTACGTTCAGATCAGGCCATCTATAAACTGGAAGCCAAAGATAAGATTAGATTCTCTGACAAAATAAAAAATGAGTAGCGCAATCGAGTGCCAGCATTTTACACGTTAAATCGGATGAATTGTTCCTTCTATCCAAAAAATCAGAGCTTGCTTATTAAGGTATAAATCCACGTGTCTCTATAAACATTTATATGATTAACAATCAGCGTGTTAATAAAAAATCGTTACTCAATAAATTAGTAGAAACACGCTTACGATAGCTTTATATATGCATGCGAAACCTTCAGCCAGACCGTAGAGCTTTTCTTAAATCCGCAGTTGCCGGTATACCCCTCGTGGCAACCGCAGGCACTACGTTAGATAGGCGATCAATAACGAATGCAGGAAACGATAAGTCAGGCCCGCTCCGGTTAAGCTGTAACCTCTATTCATTCAATGAGCCTCTGATGAGCGGCCAGATGACGCTCGAACAGGTATTCACGTTTTGTTCCGAACTTGGCTTCGATGCCGTTGATCCGACAGGGTATTACTTTCCAAAGTACCCAACGTTGCCTGATGATAACTATGTTTATCAGATCAAGCGAAAAGCTTTTCGGCTGGGCCTCGACATCAGTGGGACGGGGGTACGTAATGACTTTACCTTACCCGACCTGACCCGTCGGAAAGCTGAGATCGAACTCGTCCGACAGTGGACGGGTCTGGCTGCCCGCTTAGGAGCGCCGGTGCTACGTGTCTTCGCTGGTACGGGAAAAGAATTGCCTGCCGGATACAATCGCAAAGAAGTTACTGCCTGGGTTGTCGATGCCCTTCGCGAGTGTGCGGATTATGCCGCTAAGCAAGGAGTACTGATTGTTCTACAAAATCACGCTGATTTTATCCGAACGGCTGATGATATCCTCGAGATCATAAATCAGGTTAATTCCGAATGGCTGGCCGTTAATCTGGACATTGGCAGCTTTAAAATCGGGGACCCTTACGGGCAGATTGCCCGCGTGGCTCCGTATGCAGCTACCTGGCAGCTCAAAGAAAACCTGTTTGTCGATGGTCGGGAAACAGAAACGGATCTGAACAGAATCATGAGAATTGTGCGCGAATCTGGCTATCGGGGGTATTTACCCATTGAAACGCTGGGCAAAGGTGATCCACGACAAAAGGTACCTGTCTTTTACGAAAAAGTAAGCAAAGCTTTAGCCGCAGTGAGTCCTTCCGGAAGCAGTACGACTACCCGTTAAGATTGACACTCGAAATCAACCGAGCAGACCGTACCGAATGATGCAATAGATGGCTCTAAAACCGTCTTTCCAGTTTATTTTTTTTCCCTCCTCGTAAGTTCGGCCATAATAAGATATGCCCACTTCGTAGATACGTATACCCGGAACTTTAGAAATTTTGGCCGTCACTTCCGGCTCGAAGCCGAATCGTTTTTCTTTTAGAGGTATGTTTTTGATCAGATCGGATCGAAATAATTTGTAGCATGTTTCCATATCCGTTAGATTCAGATTCGTAAACATATTACTCAAGAACGTCAGGAATTTGTTCCCAATCGTATGCCAGAAAAACAGGATGCGATGCGCGTTCCCGCCCATGAACCGCGTGCCATATACGACATCAGCAAATCCATCGAGAACAGGCTTCAATAAAATGTTAAATTCTTCCGGATCATACTCCAGATCAGCATCCTGAACGATTAGATAATCACCGCTTGCTTTCTGAATGCCGGTATGTAAAGCAGCCCCTTTCCCCTGATTGACGGCATGTGCTACGTACTTGATTTCTGCCGAAGGGTTTAAACGAATAAAATTCGTGACGACGCTTTCTGTGTTATCTTTCGACGAATCATTAATAACAATTATTTCCCTCTCAACCTGACTCGGCAATTGGATATCAACTAATTTTTTTAATATTCTTTCAATGGTTTTTTCTTCATTATAGGCAGGTACTATTATGGATAGTTTCATTGGTTAGCTAAAATTAAATCAAAGTGACCCATACATCTGGTACAGAATAGCCCCCATCACAAATAGAGAGCATACAGGTAACAGAAGACGATGCTGCTGATCTTCATTTTTTGAAAGACCGCACCAGATTAAGCAGGGAGCTATCGTCGCAAAGATGGAAATCCGCTCGTAAAGATAGGGAAGCGTGATTAATAATATGGCCGACCCCAGTAATCCGAAAATTAGCGGATAGTGGTCGCGGTGAACGCGCAGCCAGCCTAACCCAATTAAAGTGTATAGCAGTATCCATCCGATCTGATAGTGATTACCCAGAATTACCTGGCTGGCTTCACGCGCAATCGCGACAATGTTTGCCATAAAGTAAAGAGCAATGGCAGCAATAATCATGAAGGCAATTACTGCCCATGAATAGGCCTGGTGCTGTTTAATCTCGTTAATGGTTCTGTTTCCGGCTAACCATATGGTGCTTCCTGCCAGCATAAATACCGTAAATGGATACCCAAAGGACGGCTTTCCGTTTACGTGTTGATGTTGAAAAAACGTGTGATTGATAAATTTTACAGGATAAACACCACCCCAGGTATACCAGGTAATCAGCACGCCAGAAATAGCCACGATACCGAAACCTATAACGCGCAACACTTCTTTTCTAACAAGCGGAAATTTAGGCATAAACAAGCCAATCGCTCCACCGGTGAAAACCTGAAAATTAACAGCAAACAATAAAAAGAGAAGCCCGATTTTTTTATTTTGACGGATTAGTATCCAGAAGAGATAAAAAAGTAAAATCGCCGGCAAAAGCGGGTGAGCACGACTGGCATAAATTAATACGTAGGGATTAAATAGAATAGCCATCGCTTTGTATTTACCCGACGTAGCGTGTGTGCACACTAAAATCAGCCAGCAGAGTAAAGAAAAGACACGTCCAATTAGCAGTAAGTAATCACCCAGAAGCCCTAGACTGGCTAAGCCATATAAAATGCCATCAATAATCCACAGATAGAAAGACGAGACAGCCCAGTAAGGACTCATATCCAAAGCAGGCCATTTCTCGTACGCTTGCTGGAACGTTGGCAGATAGGCTCCACCTTCATCTCCTCTTGCCAGCAGGGTTATAGAAAAATAGAGTAATATAAAAAAGGTAACTGTAATTAAGCCATAATAAATCTGTGGCAGTTTTTTTTCAATCATACAACAAAAACAGCAGTTAGAAACTGGGTAAACGCTCGCCGGTAAAGAAGTCTAAGGAGACTTATAGGAAGAACTCAAGCGATAAAACCATTATGGTTCCTATTACTCGACAACGACGCCCATCGAGCAGAATTTATCAATCCGTTGCTCAATACGTTCCTGCGGATCAATCGCGCTTAGTTCAGCCAATGCGTCGAGGATAACGGTTTTCAGATGGTTAGCCATAGCCTGATGGTCGTTATGCGCACCACCGATTGGTTCTTCAACAATGTCGTCTACCAGCTTATTTAGTTGCATATCGCGGGCTGTCAGTTTCATAGCCTCAGCCGCCTGTTCTTTGAAATTCCAGCTCCGCCAGAGAATTGTCGAACAGTTTTCGGGCGAGATTACGGAATACCAGGTATTTTCGAGCATCAGCACTTTGTCGCCAATGGCAATTCCCAGTGCCCCACCCGAAGCCCCCTCGCCGATGATGATGCAAATGACAGGCACCGTCAGCATGAACATTTCTTTGAGATTACGGGCAATAGCCTCACCCTGGCCGCGCTCCTCAGCTTCCAGACCCGGGAAAGCCCCTGGTGTGTCGATCATCGTAATGATCGGTTTATTGAACTTCTCGGCCAGCTTCATCAGACGTAACGCTTTCCGATACCCTTCCGGATTTGGCATGCCGAAGTTTCGATATTGGCGCTGCTTGGTATTACGTCCCTTCTGCTGGCCAATAATCATGACGGTCTGGTCCGGTCCGCCGTTGCGGCCTAGTTCGCAGAAACCACCGACCATAGCCGGGTCATCACGCACAGTGCGGTCGCCATGTAGTTCAACAAACTGATTACACATAAGCGATATGTAATCGAGCGTATAGGGGCGATCGGGATGACGCGACAATTGGACACGTTGCCAGCGCGTGAGGTTTTGAAAAATTTCCCGGCGCAGTTTGTCAATGCTCTGTTCCAGAACATTTACCGCTTCGCTGACATCAACATTACTGGTTTGAGCTAGTTTTTTGGTCTCTTCCAGCCGCGCTTCAAGGTCGGCAATGGGTTTTTCAAAATCGAGGTATGTTCTCATAAAAGAAGGGAAGAAAGGGAGGAAGGGAAAGAAAGGGAGAAAAGTATCTATTTCTTTCTTCCCCTTCCTCCCTTTCTTCCCTTTACTCCTTATAGTTCAAAGCTTTCGCCTTTTTTTGGAATAATTACCTGTGGGTATCCTTCTTCGGCTAACGTATCCTTAAAGGACTCCATGCTCTCGTATTCGCCATGTACCAGGAAAACCGATTTAAGCGTTTCAGGCGATTGCATGCCCACAAAATTAATCAGATCACTTCGGTCACCATGACCGCTAAATACATCTATTTTTTCAATGTTGGCCAGCACCTGATGGTCTTTGCCTTTGATGCTAAGGGTTTGCTGCCCGTTTAATAACCGCCAGCCAAGCGTTCCTTCGGCGCAGTAACCTATAATCAGAATGGTTGCGTATGGATTGCTGATATTCTCAGCGACGTGGTACTCAACCCGGCCACCCTGCACCATGCCCGACGAGGAAATAATAATACAGGGTTCGCCATAGTTCGACACGGCCTTACTGGCTTTGGATGATTCCAGAAACTGGAAATTCTCGAAATCAAACAGCGTTTCGTTTTCCTTGTAGAATTCTTTAGCCTCGCCGTTTAACATCTTGACGTGCTGCATATAAATCTTCGTGCTTTCGTATCCCATCGGACTATCTGAAAACACTTTGATCGGCGGAAAATCGCGTTCGGTATAGAGTCGATTCAGTGTGTAAAGCAGCGCCTGCGTTCGGCCAACACTAAATGAGGGAATGATTAGCCTTCCGGGAATGTCGATACACGTCCGCTGAATAATATCCGCCAGTGCATCTTCGGGCGACATGGTATGTTCATGGAGCCGGTTACCGTAGGTACTCTCACAAATTAGATAATCCACCGAAGGTACAGGCGCCGGATCAACCAATAAAGGATAGTTTTTGCGGCCGATGTCGCCCGAAAAGCAGATGCTTTTCCGCTCACCGTTTTCCACTACGTTAATCACGATATGGGCTGCCCCCAGCAGGTGACCTGCTGGAATGAACGTAACGTCTACCCCATCAGTAACCCGAAACTTGCGGTTGAAACCAATCGGCACTACGTTCTCCATGGCATCGCGGACTTGTTTATCCAGAAACAAGTCTTTCTGCATTTGCGACTGCCGGTCCTTTACACGCTGTTTTTTACTGGCATTCAGTTCGTTGATCCGTTTCTGGTTCAACGAAGCCGCATCTTTCAGTAATACGTTGGTTAGGGCAAACGTGGGTTCAGTACACAGAATCTGGCCTTCATAGCCTTCGCGAAACAGATTGGGCAGATTGCCCGAATGATCCACGTGGGCATGAGTCAACAGAACTAAATTGATACTTGAAGCCTCAAACGGAAAAAATCCCGGATGAGTAACGACGGGGGCTGTCTGACCGTTGGCATCCCGTGGACCGGACCGTTCCAGATCGGAACCACAGTCAATGAGGATGCGGTAATCATCCTCCAATTCCAGCAGATACATACTACCCGTTACCTGCCGGGCCGCCCCCAGAAATGATAATTTCATGCGTACAACTTTAACTAATCAATGTCGTGTATTCAATATTCCTGAAGGTCGATTTTAAGGCAAGTCGAACGGCGTTAATGTGTAAGTTTGCAAAAGTACGAAATACCCTTCGAATCGCCTAACCGTTCCCAAATGCGCTTTATTCCCTTATTTCAGTCTTGCTTATCAACTCTATTGCTTACCTGTTTCGTTCATTATTATAATCCGAACCCAGCTTATTCACAGCATCAGCGACCTACCGATTCAGTAACCACTCAACACGTACTCAGGTTAGTAGAAGCATTTCAGACTGGTTCGGCTGTACGCTTTGGTACCGTAGCGCTGTCGGTTCGGCGCGTAAGCGATGGCAAAGAACTTATCGGCTACAACGCTCGACAAAGCCTGCCCTCCGCTTCAACACTGAAACTGATTACAACCGCAACGGCGCTGGCGGTACTTGGCTCAAATTATACGTACACCACTACACTCGAGTACGACGGCACCATCAAGGATAGTACTCTAACAGGAAACCTTTATATTCGGGGCACTGGTGACCCTTCACTGGGTAGCTGGCGATTTACGAATTATTATGATTTACCCGCCTTACTGAAAAGCTGGTCGGAAGCCGTCAGAGCCGCGGGTATCCGACGCATTCAGGGTACAATCGTTGGTGATGCCAGTTTGTACACCGATTTGACTACCCCCACTACGTGGCCCTATGGCGATTTAGGCAATTATTACGGCGCTAGTCTGAGTGCGCTGAATATCAACGAAAATCTGTATCGGGTTTTCTTCAGACCCGGAAAAACCATTGGCACATCGGCCAGCGTACTACGTACTGACCCGCTCCTTCCCTATCTAATATTCCGAAATACCGTGACAACTGACGCGGCCAATACTGGCGATCAGGTCAATATTTTGGGAGCGCCTTTTCAGAATCAGCAGTGGCTAACAGGAAAAGTGCCGATGGGCGAACCTGCCAATGAATTCAGTGTGAAAGGTGCTTTACCCGATCCGGCTTACTTTACGGCCTACGCGCTGCAAAATCAACTGGTTCAGACTAACGTAACGATTAGTAATCCTCCCACGTCAATAGGCAGTGGCTTATCGACAACGATTAGTACGTCTGGCAAGCGAACTGTGCTGAATCAGCATAAATCACCGGTGCTTACGGAGTTAATTCAACAAACGAATTTCCAGAGCATTAATCTTTACGCCGAAGCCTTGCTACGTACTACGGCGCTGACCTTGAACAAAACAGTCCAGTCGACCGACGCCAGCCTGAAAATTTTAGCTAACTACTGGAAAGAAAAAGGGGTTAATCTGGACGGCTTTCGGATTCGGGACGGGAGTGGCTTATCAGCCGTTGGTGCCCTCACGGCTGACAATATGACAGGCATTCTCAGCGCGATGGGACGCGAAAAATCGTTTCCTGCCTTCTATGAGACAATTCCAATCGTTGGTCAGACGGGGACAGTACGTAGTTTGGCTCGCGGTACAGCTGCAGCGGGTAATGTTCGGGCTAAGAGCGGATCGATCGAAGGGGTTCGTGCCTACGCGGGCTACTTCACAACAGCTAACGGCGAACGGATGAGTTTCTGCGTACTGGTCAACAAATTCACGCCCGGTCAAAACCGGATTGTAACAAACGAGTTAGAAAAGATTTTTGTAGCAATGGTCAACATGTAGCGTGGGCCGCCGGGCCGCATAACCGCCGGCTAATAATAGGTTCTATAAATTAACCGGCGGCTACGCGGACCGGCGGTCCACGCTACGTTATTCCTCGCTGGAATGCTCGCAGACCGTTACGACATTAAACCAGTATTGACCAATTGCCTTAGTCACCTCACTTAAGCGCTGGAAGGTTGGCGGCTTGGTAATGAAGCTATTAGCCCCGTTAAAATAGGACGTTTCAATATCGTCTTTCGCGTCAGACGTTGTTAACACCACAATCGGAATGTGGCGAAACTGCTCATTGGTCTTGATCTCGCGCAGTGCTTCCCGACCATCCTTACGGGGCATATTCAGGTCTAGCAAGATGAGTTCAGGCAAGGTATGAGCAGCACCCGTATAGCGCCCTTCATACTTCAGAAAATCCAGCAGATCTTCTCCATCTTCCGCAAACGAGATACGACTGGATGGATAATGCTGCTGGAAAGCTTCTTTCGTAAGATAGCGATCGTCTTCGTCATCGTCAACCAGCAGGATATGAATAGGCTTCGGCTGAAGTTGGTCGGTCATAATTTTGAAGTGATTGGCTTTCGGGCAAAACGACCACGAACGTAGTGCCCTCATTTGGTTGGCTATGAGCCGTAATGTACCCGTGGTGATATACAACAACCCGTTTGCAGATGGCTAGTCCGATACCGGTGCCCTCAAAGGCACTTTTACCATGCAATCGTTGAAAAACTTTGAAAATATGCTCTAGATATTTCTCTTCAAACCCAATGCCATTGTCTTCAACCGTGATCTCAACATACCGTTGATCAGGAATTAAACCAGCATAGGTCCCCCCATTGACCGGCCTGGCCTGAATGCGTAACAAAGGGCGTATATCGGGACGAATAAATTTAAGTGCGTTTGAAATCAAATTGTTAAACAAATGATCCATTTGGCTGGATACGGCCTCAACAGCGGGTAAGCTACCAACTTCAACGCGCACATTCAGTCCTTTAATACGTAGTTCCTGATCATCCAGAATACGCTGAACAATCTCACTCAACTGTACAGTCCTGAATCGTTCCTGATGATTCGATATCCGGGAAAAATTCAGTAAGTCTTTAATGAGTTTAGACATCCGCTCGGCTGAGTTCGAAATCTTCCCCATGAACAGCATACTGTCGCCATCGAACAGATTACCGTAGCGATCCGTAATCAGGTTGGCAAAGGACTGAATTTTACGTAACGGCTCCTGCAAATCATGGCTGGCCACAAAAGCAAATCGCTCCAGCTCTTCATTCGAGGCTTCGAGTTGCCGAATCTGGCTTTTCAATTTAACCTCATAGTCACGCAGTTGATCCTCGTTCTCCTGTCGACGTAGCAGTTCCTGTTCCAGTAATCGGTAGGAGATCACTAAGACCAGAAACGTTAGAAGTGACAGTGCAAAAATGATCAGTAGCGTATTACGAAACGAGCGCTCTGCCTGACGATTTCGGATATCCATCAGTGTTTGCTCCATATTCACCATCATCGCAACGTGGCGTCTGAGCAAATCCATCTGATGCTTGCTTTCCTTGTTTACCGCAAAATTTTTCTTGTCAGCAAGCCTGATGCCAATCCGGGCCTTCGTAACCGCTAGTTTGGCGTCAATCAGCTTTTCGAGCTGAACCTGATTTGCCTGCTGAACTTTGGTTTCGTTGTTAAGTTCCCGAAGCTGGCTTAGCTGTTTTGGCAATTGACGTAGCCCGGTTCGATAGGGCTCCAGATACGTCGTATCGTTCGTAATAACATAACCTCGGGAACCGGTTTCAACATCTTTCACTAACGACAAGGTATTTTGGAGAGCGCCCACCACCTCATACGTGTGCCGTACCCGCTGCATGTCATTGCTGTATTGGCTATAACTATAAAAGGATATGGCAAAACCCGACGCAATCAGCACCATAGCTGTAATGAACCCTAACGTAATACGTCGGCTCATTACTCTAAAGGCAAATTGGTTTCGAATTTTCATAACGTCAGGGCATATCCTATGCTGTAAATTCTGTGGATGCTCTGGTCCTCAGAATCTACACGGATCAATTCCTTACTTACCACAAATATAAGTGGAAGAGAGCTCTGGTTGCCAAAAGCAGAAATGACTCAGTTTTATAACGTTTCAACTACCAAATTATGGTTCGTATAGATACACACATCAGCCGCAATGTGCAGACTTTCCCGAACCATCTCTTCGGCAGATAGTCCAGCCGCATGTTTTTTCAAGGCAAGGGCTGCCGATTGGGCATACATTCCGCCCGAGCCAATAGCAGCTACGTCATTATCGGGTTCAATTACGTCGCCGGTGCCTGATACAAGTAATAGATCTTCTTTGGAGGCCACAATCAGCATGGCTTCAAGTTTTCGTAGGTATCGATCCGTACGCCAGTCTTTTGCTAATTCAATAGCGGCCCGTTTGAGGTTTCCCCCGTAGGCATTTAATTTTTCTTCAAACCGTTCGATCAGCGTGAAAGCATCAGCTGTTGAGCCTGCAAATCCCGCCAGCACTTTACCGCCCATTAGAACGCGGACTTTACGAACATTACTTTTTGCGACAGTATTTCCCATAGTGGCCTGCCCATCGGCTGCCAGTGCGACCTGGCCGTTGTGGCGAATGCCGACCACTGTTGTTGCGTGAATTTTAGGTTGCATGAATTGTGAGTTATTGGGAGATATAACGCATGAAAAGGCGTTTTGGGTTCAAGAGCAGGGGGCGGAGGGGTAAGGGCGGAGAGTTCTACCTACAGTGTCTTTCCGGCGCCCCCTACCCTTACCCCTCCGCCCCATGCTCCTTCCCCTCCGCAAATGGAATCGAACGGTTGATACTTTCTTCGAGTGAGATAAAGGTTTCAGTACGTTGAATACCACTCACTTTCTGGATCTTGTCATGAAGAACTTCGCGCAGGTGCTGCGTATCACGACAAACGATTTTGGCAAAGATGCTATAAATACCAGTCGTGTAATGGACGTTAACAACCTCAGGAATTTTTTCTAATTGTTTGGAAACTTCTTCATAAAGCGAACTTTTGTCCAGATAAATACCCAGAAACGCGCTGATATCCCAGCCAAGCTTAGCGTGATCGATAACCAGTTGCGATCCGCATACAATGCCCATCTGCTTTAGCTTGTTCATCCGGACATGCACCGTGCCGCCTGAAACAAAGATGCGTTTGCCAATTTCGGTGTAAGCCATGTTGGCGTCCTGCATCAGCAAACTCAATATCTTCAGATCCGTATTATCAATTTCTAAATTTTTCTCGGACATTTCAGCAGTTTTTTTGATGAGTGTCAACAAAAGTAGTTACAATTTGAACGAATTGTAAATTTTAAGAATTTTTTATGTGAAATTTGCAATAATATGTCAGGCTATGTTAACTTTGTATTGTCAAGTTGATCGAGCGGGGTCACACGCCGGTCTTCTTGATATTTTTCTCACACTGTAGGATGTCGAAATTGGCAGACGTGCCCTCCTGTCTCGGGGGTGGTGATAAAGGATAAACGCAGCATAATGCCGCCCTCGTGGCGACTGGGGTTGACCACCAGAGTTGTACTGTAGCTAACTGCACCGTGGGCGGTTCGAGTCCCCCTCCTACAGCTTTTAGTTTGTTGATGAAGTGTAATTGAACACGCCGGCTCCCTGATGAGTCCGGCGTTTGTTTTTTTATGCGTATTTTTGCCGTTTATTACGTAAGACTCCTCCGTCGCAGCGACGATCCGATATTCCAACGTGAAACACATTCGTAATTTTTGCATCATTGCCCACATCGATCACGGTAAAAGTACCCTGGCCGATCGATTATTAGAATTTACCAAAACTGTTGGCAGCCGCGATATGCAGGCGCAGTTGCTGGATGATATGGACCTGGAGCGTGAGCGCGGCATCACGATTAAGAGCCACGCCATCCAGATGAATTATACCTACAAAGGCGAGACGTATACGCTCAATTTGATTGATACGCCGGGACACGTGGATTTTTCCTACGAAGTGTCGCGTTCGATTGCTGCCTGTGAAGGAGCCTTACTACTTGTCGATGCCGCACAGGGTATCGAAGCGCAGACCATCTCGAACCTGTATCTGGCTATGAATAGTGATTTAGTCATTATTCCGGTGCTGAACAAGATTGATCTGCCAGGTGCGATGCCTGAAGAAGTAAAGGATGAAATGGTGGACCTGCTTGGGTGCGACCGCGACGACATCATTCCAGCTAGTGGTAAAGAAGGCATCGGCGTTCCTGAGATTCTGGCCGCCATTGTTGAACGTATTTCCGCCCCCAAAGGCGACCCCAACGGTGAATTACAAGCTCTTATTTTTGATTCGCATTTCAACTCGTACCGGGGTATTGAAGTAATTTTCCGAGTTAAGAACGGCCGAATTCGCAAAGGTGATCGGGTCAAATTCATGAATACCGGCAAGGAATACATTGCCGATGAAGTCGGAACACTTGGCCTGGTACAAGTCCCTAAAGATGTTATCGAATGTGGCGACGTAGGCTATCTGATTTCGGGTATTAAAGTAGCCAAAGAGGTCAAAGTTGGCGATACAATAACGCAGCTCGACCGTCCGTCGAAAGTAGCCATTCAGGGTTTTTCAGAAGTAAAACCAATGGTTTTCGCGGGTATTTATCCCGTGGAAACGAGTGAGTTTGAGGATTTGCGCGATGCGATGGAAAAACTCCAGCTCAACGATGCCGCTCTCATCTGGGAACCAGAAACGTCAGCAGCTTTGGGCTTTGGTTTCCGTTGCGGCTTCCTCGGCATGTTGCATATGGAAATTGTGCAGGAGCGACTCGAACGTGAATTCAACATGACTGTCATCACGACAGTGCCTTCCGTGCGGTTCGAAGTGATGACTACGAAAGGAGTAAATTTACAGGTATCGGCCCCGGCCGAAATGCCTGATCCGAGTACGATTAGTTGGATTGAGGAGCCGTTTATTAAGGCGCAGATCATAACGAAAGCCGATTACGTAGGGGCTATCATTGGTCTCTGTATGGACAAGCGGAGTCTGCTTAAGAATCAGGTATATCTGACGCAGGATCGTGTAGAATTGCAGTTCGAGATGCCGCTGGCTGAGGTTGTGTTTGACTTCTTCGATAAACTCAAGACCATTTCGCGTGGTTATGCCTCGCTCGATTATGAGTTCATTGATAACCGCGAGTCTAACATGGTGAAGTTAGACGTACTGCTCAACGGCGAACCCGTAGATGCTCTTTCAGCCATTGTTCACCGCGACAAAGCGTATGAGTGGGGCAAAAAACTCTGTGAAAAGCTTCGTGAGTTAATACCCCGGCAACAGTTTGAAATCGCGATCCAGGCGGCCATTGGCCAGAAAATTATCGCTAGAGAAACCTTGAGTGCCCTCCGAAAAGACGTATTGGCCAAGTGTTACGGCGGTGATATTTCCCGGAAACGCAAACTGCTCGACAAACAGAAAAAAGGAAAGAAACGAATGCGCCAGGTCGGCAACGTCGAGATTCCGCAGGCAGCTTTTATGGCAGTTTTGAAAATCAGTTAATAGAAAAGCCAGTTCAGAAACGAACTGGCTTTTTCTGTCTTTGTGCTTGTCAGGATAATAGTGGGCGCAACATGGATGTAATAAGCTTGGCAGCGTTAAAATGGTAAAAGGATTTGCTTTTAATATCACCATGTGTCAACAGATAGTTTACGGTATTACGCAACATCTTAGACGTTCGACAACTTTAACCAGGTTTGGCTACGGCTTTCCTGTTGTCAGTTTGGTCACAGAATAGATTTTAGTAAACCCGTAAAGTACTTTAACTGCTTTTATACTATTTTTCGGTCACCTAGCTACGTAAACTTATGGTAAATAGAACAAGTAATGAACTTATGTAGTCGGTGAATTCAACCAGGTGAGTTTCTTTGCCTGATCACAAAGTGATATGAGCAGGGAGAGTGTATTCAAGAAAATCGTTTGGTATATACTAGTATTAAACTAAAAACAAAGAGAGTCTATGAGTTTGTACGATAAGGTGTTCAGTCATAACGTAGAATGGGTGCAGAAGCAGTTGCAACTCGATCCTGGCTATTTCTCAGACATGGCTAAAAACCAGACCCCCGAATTTCTTTACATCGGCTGTTCGGATAGTCGGGTATCGCCAGACGCTTTTATGGGTACTAAGCCAGGAGACGTATTCATCCATCGCAATATTGCCAACCTGGTACCCAACAACGACATTAGTTCGCTGGCCGTATTACAGTACGCGGTTGAGAGTTTGCAGGTTAAACACGTCATCGTTTGCGGGCATTACGGATGCGGTGGCGTCAAAGCATCCACTACCCACGACGATTTTGGCTACATGAACACCTGGCTGCGTAACATACAGGACGTGTATCGCATATATCGCGATGAGCTTGACTCTATTGAAGACGCCGAAGCCAGACACCGGCGGCTAGTCGAGTTGAATGTACGGGAGCAGTGTATGAACGTGATGAAGCTATCATTTGTCCAGAAGCGTTTGTTTGATAGTCAGGACATTAAGGTGCATGGCTGGGTATACGATCTGGCCAACGGAGAACTCAAGGATATGCAGGTTACACTTGAGGATTTGGGACCAAACCTGGAAATTTACCGGTTCAAAGACGCCGGAGTTCCACGTTAGGCATATTCGTTAGTTCGCCTGTTGAATCGCTTATGCAGCTCGCAATCCAGTAGCGTAGGCGATTCAACGCAATTAACCCGGTGGCCAACAAAACATGGATGTATACAGCATCACCAACATACATACAAACCTGTGGGTAAATTTTACGATTCCATCAAGCCGGCGCATCGGGCGTTTATCGAAAAACAATCTATTTTTTTCGTCAGTACCGCGCCGTTAAGTGCTGATGGTCACGTCAATGTATCGCCCAAAGGACTTGATTGCTTCCGGGTGTTAAGTGAAACAAAAGTAGCTTATATGGACCTGATTAGCAGCGGCAACGAAACCTCTGCGCATACGCTCGAAAATGGACGTATTACGTTTATGTTTTGCTCGTTTGAAGGCGCTCCGAATATCCTCAGATTATATGGAAAAGGTCGTGCCGTACTGCCTGATACAGTTGAGTGGCATCAGTACGCTCCTGCTTTTAAAATCTATCCAAGTACTCGTCAACTGATTGTAGCCGACATTGAATTGGTGCAAACCTCCTGCGGCTTTGGCGTTCCTTTATTTAACTACGTTGGGGAACGCGATATTCACTTTACCTGGGCTGAGAAAAAAGGACAGGATGGCTTACTCGACTACATTCAGGAGAAGAATCTGAGTAGTCTCGATGGATTACCAACCCACCTGGGCTTACAACAGGATAAAGTAGCCGAAACAGGAAACGAACCGATAGGCTGAATTCGTTATAGCGTTGTCGCTGCTATCGACTAACGACTAGTAAGGAATGGCTTATTTTGTGAAACGTGGTTCCATCGTTCGCCAAATTTGGGGCGATGCCGACGTAATATTATTAGTATTTGCCGGGTCAGCCGCCGAATTTGCCCTGAACCGGGCGGTAGACTGGCTATTTTTTACGGGTAAGTTACCCGCAGATCCCATCGCCCGACTCTTTTCAACGGTTCGGTACGCCCAGGAAATTGTTTTTCAGCCGGACGACAAAGCCCGACAGACCATCGCCCGAATGGGCTCCATCCATACAGGCGTCGAACAAAAACGAGGGTATTCAATTCCGGATTGGGCTTACCGCGATGTTCTTTACATGCTGATTGATTATTCTGAACGGGCCTACGAAATGCTGTATCGTCCACTTACAAATTCGGAGCGGGAAGAACTGTTTCATACGTTTCGGGAGGTTGGCGCAGGCATGCACGTACCGGATCTTCCGAACACGTATGCGGATTGGCAAGTAGACCGTGAGGCCCATCTGAATCAGGATTTGGTACGTAGTGAATTTACCGATAAGCTGTTCCAGCGGTATCGAGAGCAGTTGGGAAATTGGCGGTACGATTTGCTTCGACAGGTTCAGGGCATGCTCGTTCCAAAACAAGTAAGTCGTTTGCTCGATTTACCAAAGAAAACGCTACTGACCTATTCGCTTGGTTTATATGGCATGCTCAATACGTTAGGCTTGCGCTCACTAGTACAACGCGTGCTTCTGCCGACTGACTATCTGGACCAGATCCGGGCTTTGGATAGATAGTTTTCGGTTTGTGACTTATTGTTCGTTGTTACTAAGTACATTACGTAACAGCAATGAATCAACGTTACAAACCGAACCTACGCTACTTCATCGACCATGGATACTTCGTTTATTACCACTTCTGTCTTTGATCTATTTAAAGTTGGGCCAGGCCCGTCGAGTTCGCATACTATTGGACCGATGAAAGCGGCCTTCGATTTTCGGCAGCGGTTGGCGAATTTGCCGGTTGAGCAGCAACAACAAGCCGATGCTATTCACATTTTCCTGTATGGATCGTTGAGCGCAACGGGAAAAGGTCACGGTACCGACCGCGCTATCGTGGCCGGATTGATGGGCTGGCAACCCGAAACGACTGACCCCAACGCGTTGTTGAAACTGTTACGTGACCCAACTACTACGTATCCTGTTCCGGTGGGTGATCGAACAATTAACGTTGGTTCGCACCAGATTCATTTTGAGCGAAAACGCTATGATTCGCCGTATGCCAATACAATGGTGCTCAAACTGACATCGAGTGAGGCTACGTTAGTGGAGGAAGAATATTATTCCATTGGTGGCGGATTTATCATCCGGAAAGGAGAACCCGAAGTTCATGCCGATCAGCAAACGGTACCCTACCCCTACGGAACAATGGCAGCGCTTAAGCAGCAGCTTACTGACCATAACCTAACGTTAGATGAACTGTTGATGGCTAATGAAATGGCCTTGACAGGACGTAGTCGCGCGGAGGTAAATGGACGACTCGACCAGATTCTGGACTTTATGCACAAAGCGGTTCGTCGCGGGCTAAAGCATAAAGGAACGTTGCCTGGTTCGATTAAGCTGAGCCGAAAAGCCCCGATTCTGTTTCAGCAGGCCAAAGAAATGAGCCAGTCCACGGACAGTTTCCTGATTTTTCTGAATGCGTATTGTTTAGCCGCTTCCGAAGAGAATGCAGCCGGAGGTATCGTTGTCACCGCGCCAACGTCAGGCGCGTCGGGTGTCATTCCGGGACTGACGTATCTAGCGAAGCACCATTTTCACTACGACCGGGCTACGCTACGTTCGGGTATGCTGGCGGCAGCCGCGATCGGTTTTCTAGTAAAGCACAATGCCAGTATTTCCGGTGCCGAGATGGGCTGCATGGGCGAAGTAGGAACAGCTTCGGCGATGGGTGCTGCTTTCCTGACCCGCTGTGTTCAGAATCAGGCAACTATCGGTCCGATCGAAGCAGCCGCTGAAATTGCCATCGAACACCACCTTGGCATGACCTGCGATCCAATTGGCGGTTACGTCCAGATTCCCTGCATCGAACGGAATGCCATGGGGGCGGTGAAAGCGTATAACGCCTTTCTGCTGGCCACGTCAGGAGCCGCTTCCTTCCAGAAGATTTCGCTCGACGCCGTTATTAAGGTTATGAAAGCAACAGGCCGGGACATGTCGACAAAATATAAGGAGACTTCCGAAGCAGGACTGGCGTTGAGTGCCACAGAATGTTAAGAAAAGGGGAGTAAAGGGTAGAAGGGCTTCTCTTCTTCCCTTTACTCCCCTTCTTCCCCTCCTCCTTTTTTTAAACAATTCAGGGTTATTAAAAGGTTTTTAATCTACTGCCGCCAATATATGCGGAAGGACTCTGAATTATGACAAATATTTACACACCCCAGCAACAACGGATTTTGCTCATTACAAGCCTGATCATTATTGCTGGTTTTATACTTTTTGGTCTCAGCGGCTACATTTCAGCCTTTCTGGGAGCGGGCATTCTCTACGTCGTTCTTAGACCCTGGTTTACGGCGCTGGCGATCAAGCGTAACTGGAACCGACCTTTCGTTACGTCGCTTCTGATCGTTTTCTCGCTGGTCGTTATTATCATGCCTTTTCTGACGCTGAGTTTGTTACTTATTGACCGGATTCAGTACTACAGTCAGCATACGGAAGACATTTTGAATCTGGTTAAGAAAGCGGAAGATCTGACAGGGTACAAGATCACCAGTCAGCAGAATGTTCAAACTATTCTTCGCCAGGGTGGTACCTATGCGAGTCGTTTACTGCCTTCTCTAGCCGGTGGCGCACTGGATTTTATCGTGATCATCGGTCTGATGTTCTTCACGATGTATTTCATGTTTGTAGACCAGGAAGCTTTTCAGAAGGGGCTGCAAAAATACCTGCCTTTTAAAAAAGACACGCAGAAAGAACTTGGCGAATCACTCAAAAATAACGTGAATGCTAACGTATTAGGGCAAGCTCTGGTAAGTTTTGTGCAGGGCGTATTGACAGGAGCAACGCTATGGATTTTTGGGGTGCCTGATGCGCTTTTCTGGGGAACGGTAGCGTTTTTTATGGCCTTCATTCCCGTACTCGGTACACCCCTTGTCTGGGGACCCGCTGGCCTGATTCAACTCTCACAGGGTAACACTAGTCAGGGAGTTGGTATTTTACTGGTCGGCGTTATTGTAATTATCAATATTGACAATCTGCTACGTATCATGCTGGCGAAACGCATGGGCGATATCCACCCGCTCGTTACGTTGGCAGGTATTGTACTGGGCGTACCTATTTTTGGCATTCTTGGTCTGGTAGTGGGGCCTCTGCTCCTCTCCTACTTTATTGTACTGATTGGCGTATTCGAGCGTGATAACAGGAAACAGGAAAAAGAAGCAGCAACGGCGGAAGCGAAAGTAGAAGAAGCGGCTGAAATTGGTAAACGGGCAAACGTGTGAAAAGGAAAAAGCTGGTCTAAGCCAGCTTTTTCCTTTTCACACGTTTGCCCGTTTATTCTATTGACGGGTTACCTTGCTGGCTCCTGATGTTTCAGAGTCAAGCGTACCAACTTGACCCAGATTTGCATGGCTGGCCCCTCCAGCATCCACCGACGCTTTATCAATTGTCATGCCGGTCGCTTCGAGCTTGCAGGCACCTCCTAAATCAGCATCCAGTTGATCGGCATGACCACGTAGTACGACATTCGACGCCCCCGACAGGTCTAGATTCAGTTTGTTCACATCCCCTTCAAACACCGTCCGGCAAGCACCACTCATGTCGATGGTCAGGTCATCATATTTTTCGAATCCTGTCAAACTAGCTTTCGATGCGCCGGACAATTGCAGTTCGTCAATCGCCTGAGGTACAGTGATCGTTAGACCAACCCGTTTATGGTTACCCCAGTTGAATAATCCTTTGCCATCAATCGACACTTTCAGCGTGCCACCATCTACTTTTACGTTGATGTCGTCCAGATCTTTTTCACGCCCGTCGGCTACGACCTTATACGTATCGCCCTTACGGAAACGCACTACAAACGCACCGCCAACGTCCACTTTCGAGAAATTGGTAACATTGAACTGACGGGTATGATCGCCAATACGGTCGAAATCATCACCTAGTTCGCTGGTCACGGCACTCTGCACATCGTCGGTAAGGTCTGTTACGTCGTTATCCTCGTCATCATAATCGCGGTTCTTTTCGCGTGGATAGTTTATGCAAACCAGACCATCAGTCTTCGTGAATTTCCAGATACTGGCTTCCATCCGTTCAAGCTCTTTTTCACCGAACTCATTTCGGACAAACCGGGCAAAATCGTGGGTCATACGGAACGGTTTCTCATACGGAATCATCAAATCCATATCCAGATCCTGCGCCCGGAAATGAGCATTCGGCCGTAATTCAAGCGTTTCATCAAAGCGTACCGTCGAGTCTTTGACTGCGTAAGCATATTTGATTTGGCGAGCATTAGCCTGCGCTTCAGAACGGGTGCTACCCTGTGCCCGGAAATGCTGAATCAAGTTGACGGTTGTGCCATCATACCCTTTCATGTCGATCGAAGGACGCCAGTTGTCATCATTTTCGACTTCGTTCATGGCGAAAGTAGGGGTACCTGCCGCTACGTTCAGTACTTTCGTCTCCTCGACGGTTCCCCGGCGTTGAAAACTGGAAATCAAAGGCGTAGCGGTTCCGGCAAAGACAACCAAACTAACGAGCCATACGCCAGCCAGCGTCAGGGCCGTACGGCTGCTCAGGACACTACGCATTGTAATGAGCATGACGCCCAGAATTGCCAGGCCAAAAGCAGGGATGAACCCGACCAGAAACGATGACAGCACCATCGGAACCGTTATATCAGCCCGGATAAATTCGATGGGGGCAAAATCGCTGCCCGGTCCGAAATGAGTTCCGATACCAATAGCCCCGCCCAATACGGCTATGCAGGCAATCATCAACGCAAAGGCTACTACCAGCATGATCACACCGGCAAATACCCGGATCACCGCAACAACGCCCGTCAGCAAAGGTCCTAAAGCACTACCTAAGCCCCCAATGATTGTAGCAATAGCCCGGAAAGGAAATAGTAGGATTCGGGTTAGTGTGCTCTCGCTATTTGGCGTTTCGTTAATATTCAGGTTCTGCTTAATGCTGTTTTCAATGTTCGAGAGCGTAATGGGCTGGCCCTGCATCTCCATCTTTTCAGTAAGCGTATTTGCCTGTGGGGCAATCATCCAGAGAACAATGTAAAGCAGAAAACCCACGCCACCCAGTACAATCCCCAACACAAATAACAGCCGGATAACGCCCGTATCGACTCCGAAGTAAGCGGCTATCCCTGACGCAACGCCCCCGAGTACTTTATCCTCAGGATTCCGAAAAAACTTCTTGACGGTTTTGTCGTCCTCGATTGTCACAACGCCAGGCAAAGCAACCCACATGGCGATATAGACAATGAACGTAAAGCCCGACACCCCGGCGAAAAATTCATTCTGCCCTAGTGGCGGCAAGGCTAAAAACAAGAGCAAGAAGATCAGCCGGACCCACACTACGTCCATATTGAAATAGTGAGCCAATCCTGCGCACACACCACCGAGCGTTTTCCGGCGCAGGTCACGCACAAGTCGACGCGGTTCGAGGGGAGGGTTCGGGGCAGAGGGCATGGGGTTTTGGGTGGGATTCCGACCTCCCATACTCTTTGCTCCCTGTCCGGTTCCGATACCCTGTGCTGAATTGCGGCCACCGCTGGTAACGAGTACCTCTTCTTCTTCAACAGCTTCGAAGTCGGCCACAGTACCCATAGCCGTCGTCAACTCATTGACGTCTTCGAGTGACACAGCCTGTTTATCGGCCGCTTTCAGCTTAGCCAGTAGCTTCTCAGCGATGCGGTTTTCAATGTCGGTTATAATCTCCTGACTGTCTTCGTAAGTCGAAAAGTACTGTTGAACCGTGGTCAGGTAACTTCTAAGTTTGTCGTAGCCGTCCTCTTCAATATGGAAAATGACGCCACTGATATTAATGCTTATGGTCTTTTTCATGGCTTCTGGTAAGAATAGGTTAAGCGTTGGCGGGTGGTGTAGTAGGGTCAGTTAAAGCGACAACGGGAATCGAGCCATTGGGGGGTTTACGATGTTGCCCAGTCTTGGTAACGATAGCATTAACTGATTCAGCAAGTTCCTGCCAGGTTTCATCCAGAGAGTCCAAAGAGTGCCGCCCTAAATCCGTTAGAATATAATATTTACGTGGAGGTCCAGAAGTCGATTCAACCCATTTATAATCGAGCAGACCAGCGTTTTTCAATCGGGTTAGCAACGGGTACAAAGTACCTTCCACAACCATGATACGGGCGGAGGTCAGCTCATCGAGCATATCGGAGGCATAAACCTCGCCCCGCGATATGATGTGCAGAATGCAGAATTCCAAAATACCCTTCCGCATTTGCACTTGAGCATTTTCAATATTCATTAGTATGTACTGGTTTCGTGAATTTCGTAAAGCAAAGGTAGTATAAGGTACTATGCGATGCAAGGTACCTTTTGTCTTTTATTTGCATTTAGGTATCAACGGCAAAAAACAGGGCTGAATGGTTGTCTTGTCAGTTTCCAAAGTAAATGCGACTTTTCCACACTAAATGCGACATTGCCAAAGTAAATGCGACACTTTAGGCCAGCCACCTCTTACTATGAAGATTGTTCTACGGCCGTGGTGGTCGCTAAGCTTTGGGCGGCCATGAGCTGGCTAGAAGGCCAGCTTGATCAATACGGGTGGTGTCGGAGAAAAAGGGCCGCTGACCTGGCTCTCTTCCTTATTTCAATAAACCATGTGACTTATCTGGAGAACTTTCCTCCGAGCAGTGAAAGCTCGATTTGTGGAAGGACTACGCCTTCAGTTATGCTTTATAGTCGATTAAACCTACTGATAACACTAAACCGTTCACTATAAACTAAATGGTTCATTTATGCACATAATCCAGCTAGTCGAGCGTTTTCGTGAACGTTTTTCCTTCTGACCCGTCCTGGAAAGTGTTGACCGTTTATTGGTTATCCATCGTTTTGTTGACCACTAATCTATACCCTATTTTCACCATCTACTACCCCACCTGCCTTTTGGAGTAATAATTCTTCCACCGTCGCTTCAGCTTCCCTTCCCCTTGGTGAGCTTGGTCCGGTACCAGCATATCACAGCTCATATGCGGTCGCTTATAGTTGTAGAAGATGACGGCTTGCTCTAAAACTAGCTCGGCTTGGGCTAACGAGTACACCGCTCGATGAGCCAGGTACTCATTCTTTAAAATACCATTCACCCGCTCCGCAATGGGATTCTCTAGCGGATCACCCGTCTCAGTCATGCTAATCTGCACATGATAGTTGTCCAGCAACCCAATGTAAATAGCGCTGCAATACTGAAGGCCCCGATCCGAATGGTGAATCAAGGCTTTGGCTGTTCGCTTCTTTATCTTCTTAAGGGCCATTTCCAGAGCCGTTTTGCAATGAATAGCCCCCAGCGTTGGAGCTACAGCGTAGCCCATGATTCGTTTGGAATAGGCATCGGTTACCAAGGAGACATACAAGCATCCGCCCTGAGTAAACCAGTACGTGATGTCCGATACCCACAATTGGTTAGGTCTTTCCACCACTAAGTTCTTGATTAAGTTTGGATATTTCCGAAACGGATGCCCCGAAAAGGTAGTCTTTACTTTTCGTCGACGCCGTCTAATCAGCATCTTATGCCTGGCTAACAACTCAAAAAAGGCATCCCGACCCAGTTTTATTCCCCTTTCCAAGAACTCTTTCTGTAACAAATAGTAAAGCTTTCGCCCACCAATCCGCGGATGTTGGCGACGAATGGGTCTAACCAGACGCAACACATTTAAGTCATCATCTACCGGCTCATTTTGGCGTTGCCAGTATTGATAGTAGCCCTGCCGGGTAAAACCAAGCACATCCTCCAGCCGCCGAATCGCAATGTTGGGATGATTCGTCAGCATGAACCGGATGGCTTGGTAACGGACTTTTTTTCGATGTCCACCCCTAACTCATGCTTCGCTATTCGAACTAAAGTTGAATAGTAGAGCGCCTTGAAGTTAGCTTCCTCCAGTTGTTCTTCCAGGGTCAGAACCTTAGCGCGTAATTCATCAACAGGTGATTTTGTCTTTGGTTTAGCGGGCCTGGTTGGTTTTGGTGGAGGGGGTGGCTGCTCGAAGTCAATTGGGGCCGTGCGCTGATTGGCTTCGGCCTCCTCTTCAATTTTCTTCATCCAGCGCTGCACCGTCTGACGATTAACTTTTAATCGTTCAGCGGCCTGGTCGATGTTCAGCTGACCGAGCAGAATTTGGGCAACAATTTGCCGCATGACACCTTCTGGTTGCTTCATGCGTAGTTTAACAAGCCTGTCCATAAATTGACTGTTTATGGTCAATATTTTCCAGGACAAGTCAGGCGTACTGAGCGGCTACCTGAACTCAAAAAAAGCCAAGGATGAGCAGCGTGTTATCATCTATATTGATGAATGCGCCTGTTATTTATTGCCTTTACTAGCTCATAGCTGGGCACCAAGAGGTCAAACACCGGTACTCATTGAGCAGGCCGGTCGTGAGCATCTGAACGGTCCGCCGTAGCGGTTTGATTGCGGCCATTGCCCCTAACGGTCGAATTTATGTAGCGGGGCAAGATCAGCCCTTTAGGGGCGAGGATATTGTCTGGTTTTTAAGTCAACTCTGTAGGCGCTATCGTAAGCGGGATTTGCTGGTCATTTGGGATGGAGCAGCCATCCATCGAAGCGAACCCGTTAAGGTGTTGTTGCGTGAACGTCCCGGACGGATTCACTTGGAACGCTTACCGGCTTACAGTCCTGAGTTGAACCCCGTCGAGTTGGTCTGGAGCCACCTTAAAGGCAGTCTGAAAAATCAAGTATTCACCAGTTTAGATGAGTTGACGGTAGCCATTCTTGAGCAAGCCAAACGGTTAGAGAAAAACCCTGTGTTAATCAAAGCGTTCTTCAATAAAAAAGAAATAGCCTTTATTACAGACTAATTCACAGATCAATAAAGCATGAAGCCTCAATCATTCTTGAGGTCTTTCGAGATAGAAATGGTGAAAAGGAATTGAGAAGACCGATAAAAACGGGGGCAACTTGACACAACTTAGGGAGGTGCGTTTAAGGCATGTGGCAAAGGTACTTTAAAAATGACAATAGGCTACGGTGACCTGAAAAAACTGTCAACCTGACAGCTTTAGTCAAGGGCAGGCCGATGGAGGAATAAACCACCAACATTACCTCGGGCAGGTTGCACGATCAACGACTCGATCCAAACAGCGGGGAAATAAAAAGGAATACCTACTACCAGCTAAACTAGGTAACCCACAAAAAAGCCCTGACTTAGCAGGGCTATTCTATTTATTCGGCCACTCTCTCCTGTTTGGGCTTTCGGCCTCGTGGCTTACCCGTGTAAGGTACTTTGGGTGTAGTAGCTTGGGGAGCCAACTTTAGCTCAAAGGCGGTTGTGCCTTCATAGCCGAATAGATGGATGGTGAAGTCATACTTCGTTTTCGAGAAATCAACCCCACTCTTTTTTAGAATGAACGGTAAGGCTAAGGTGAAGCTTTTCGCGGCTTTTTCGAAAGTAAACAATTCCTGGCCACCACCGGCTGGTACCAGATAAAGAGATTTGGCTTTTCGCTTCCCTTCAAGCATCCCTACTTTAAACGATGTATTATCCAGATCAACGCCTAAGTTGGCCACCGTCTTGGCGGGTAAAACCAGTTTACCGGTTGAGGAAACATAACCGGTCAAAACCACTTTGGTTGGCTTGGCCGTTTTTTCAGTTTTTGGTTTAGCTTGGCTATTCTCAGTCGGCGAGAAGAAATGGATATTGATATTGATTGCTTTCATTTAAGTTGTAGTAAAGACTATGTCAGAAGGCAAATTTACAGATAAAGTTGAGCGCCAATGGAATGGCATTCAAATAAGCTAAAAGTCAGTGCATAATCAGCTCTCATATTTTACAAATTGGAATACGCAGGCGGGCAGGTCTTGATAACTAGCGTTTTCGTGAACGAAAGCTCAAAAAACTATTTTTGCACTTTTTGTAGATAATAGAAACACACACTCGAGCTATTTAGGATAATATCTAATTGTATGATTCCTATGAGTCTAGAATAAACTTGGATAGTTTGGTACATGAATTCTTTCCATCAAAATTTGCTTGGCTATGACCTCTTACCAATTGTTTTACAAACTCATCTCATAAAACAAAATAAGTCGTTGGTTAATGAGACGGCAATTTAAGACAGCAACCATTTTCTAAGAACATCCATATCATCCTAAACAGGTTATCTCAGAAAAACGGGCGTTTGGCGAGATGGATTGTATACTGATGTACCCATAATCTTTCCTATATTCAACACGGCTAAGCACATTAATTGAACCATATACTATACAGGCTGCCGGTGCTCAACTCTGCTTGCGGTATAAACCTCCTGAATAAGATAAGTTTTTATATCGTCAACTAGGCAAGCTAGAAAACACCACAAAATACACTGTTCGCATTGTAAAAGGAGAGTGCCTCAATCAACAAGTTGCAGGTCGTGCTGGCAGATACTTATCATTACTGATTCGTATTCGAGGATATCACTTTATGATTGATAAACAATTATTCTTCGTGCCTCATCCGGCAATTAGCCATGTCGTCAATAATATCATGATTGGTCATGCGGTGACCGATGATGGCAAAACTAGTTTATCCTTTCCGTTTCCACCCTTACCTGAACATTCTATCTTATTTTATCCCTTTGACAGACCAAGAGTAGAAGACATCCTGACAAAACAAGTTCGATCACTTTATGCCTGTACTATCAGTGGACCTCAAACCGAACGTCATATTCTCTCCATTGGGCCTAATCACCTCATGATCAAGATCGGGCTTCAACCCGGAACGCTCTATCGCTTATTGCGACAATCGATGCAGGAAATGATCCAAATAGATTATGATGGTGAAGCCGTGTTTGGAAGCGTCGTTACCTCTATTTTGGACGCCTTAAGAAATACCACAGACTTCATGGAGATGAAAAAGTTGGCTGATGAATTTATGTTCACGCTACTCTCCAAAATTAGACAGCCTGTTTCTATCGATTACGTTATCCCTGAACTAATCAAGTACGGGGGCACCCTCAAGATTGATTATCTTGTCAAAAAGGCATGCATGAGCAACCGCCAGTTTGAACGAGCGTTTAAAGACCGAATGGGGGTTTCGCCAAAATTCTATAGTCGGTTGGTTCGATTTGGGAAGGCGTGGTTGCTCAAGGAAACGAATCCTCAACTCACCTGGACACAGGTAGCCTACGAATGCCATTATTTCGACCAGATGCACTTGATCCGAGATTTTAAAGTATTTGCCAATGCGAATCCCAAAGAAATCTCCGATGCGTTTGATAAGCAGTCCTTTCTGGCCGTGAAAGGCATATTTCACTAAGGTGAAAATGTCGTATTTGTACTAGTCAGCGAGCAGCCTGCCGAGCTAGTTTTGTCCTAAAAACAACTCGTATGAAACAGACTCTGTTCGTTTGTGTATTCACTTTTCTGACAACGGCGGTGTTAGCCCAAAGCCATGAAAAAGATGAAATGGCCATTAGGCATATTATCCAACAACAACAGACTGCCTGGAATAAGCATGATTGGGACGCCTTGAGCAGTTATTTTACGGATGATGGAACCTTGATCAATTTTGTCGGTGAAATTTGGAAAAGTAAACAAGAAATTCTTTCCCATTTCAAGTTGCTGGGTCCATGCTGCTTAGAGCCAACCTCCTTGCGATTTGACGTTAAACAAGTGCGGTTTCTAAGCTCTACTCTAGTCATTGTCTACACGGAAGAAACCCTTTTTGCTGACAAAGACTATACTGTACCCTTTCGCCAATACAAAAAAGGCGATACTGATTATAAATGGAGAGTTGATGTTTTTGAAAAGAGAAACGATGACTGGAAGATTGTCTCGATGCAGATGACCCTTATCAATCAATTAATTTCACCGCATAAATCATCTGATAAATAATACTATAAGCAACTACAAGCAGAGTTGTGCAACATTCACTCTCCTTTCACGAAACCCCTGTCATGTACGTTGTACTTAGATGCCCTTCGGGGCATTTATTTTACCCATCTTTTTCTAAGATGTACGTTCGTTTTTGTAAATTACTGATTGTCAGCAGAAATAAGCATTCAATTTCCTTAGCGTAATTCTTTACGGCAGCCGCGCTATCCCGTTTTTAAGAAAAAACCTAGCATGCCTAGGTGCCACTATCACTACTTGTCCCTACTCATAATTAAGGATTATTCGTACCTGGAGACCACCCTTATTTTCTAATTCCAGATCACCGTGAATCAGCGTAACCAGATGAAGAATCAGTTTATAGCCATAGCCTGCGTGATCATTAGTCAGTAGGTCTTCGCTGAAAGCATCCTGTATCTTCCCCAAAATAGGTTCGGCCATGCCAGGACCACTATCCGCTACTGTTATCACCAGATAATCCTTCCGGTTCCCTTCCACATAAAGCTGGATGAGCCCCGCTTCCGTATATTTAATGGAATTGTCAATCAGATTTCTCAAGATGGTAAATAGAATGTTTTCATCCGTATAGCAGATAACCTCCGTAGGATCGATGACCAATTTAATACCTTTATTGGTTGCGATACTGCCATACAGGTCATCAATTTTACCAAACACATCCGAGAGGCGGGTCAGCTGGTAATTCGGTTTAAGTCCTTCCTGTTGATACTTGACCCAGTCAAAAAAATTAACCGAGAAACTGTATACTTCGTTGATCCCTTCCCGTAGCAAATGTGATTTTCGTACGATAGCACTTGGTAAACCCACTTGCAGGGATAAATTGTCATCAAGCTCTTCAATCCCCATCTTTAGGGCGAAAAGGGGAGACTTCATATCGTGCAACAGCAGCTTGATAATATGATCTTTTTGGAGGAGGCTAGTTTGTAGACGGGCTTCGACGACTTGTAATCGCTCGACGGTTAGATTCAGATGCCTGAGCGATTCGTTCAACGCTCGGGTTCTTTCTCTAATTTTTTGATCCAAACTGGTCGTCTGGCGTTGGTAGTAGGTAATGGTATAGGTGAAGGCTGCCAGAACGCCAAGCAACATAAAGAGAGCAATCCCTAGTTTAAACCAGATGGTTTCATAATAATACGGCGCTATGTTAAAGGTATATTCGATTTGCGACTGAGGGTATCCCTTTATACGGATAAGCATAGTATAGTGTCCATAGCTATAATCCCGGATATAGATCGTTTCCCCGTAAGAAAAAGTGATCCATTGCCGGTCATGGCCAACGGCCTTCCGTTCGAAGCTCAATGTCTCTGCTTTGTTTAACCACGGCGTGCTGACTGAAATCTCCATAGCGTTATAATCCGGCGGTAACGTTACCTGGGTTAAATCCTTTACCAGCTTCCCATCTACCCGCACTTGGTCAATAAACACCTTTTTAGCACTCCGGTCGATTGGAAATGCATCTGGATTGAAAACGACTAACCCTTTTATCGTGGGCAGGGAAATGCGGCCATCGGCTAAATATACTTTATCTGGGTAAGCACCGCCGTTGAATTCATTGGTCAGCAAGCCGTCGCTTTTCGTGTAAAGTGTATAGGGTTCAATAGTACCTAAACCATGAAAAAAGTCGGTAATGGAGTGTCGTCGGGCACTCAGAAGCCCATTGTTGGTACTAAACCAAATTCGTCCCTGGTGGTCTTCAAAGATGCTGTTGATAACATTAAGGCGTTTGTTGGTATCGTTGGGTATGTGTTTCGCCCGCCCTGCTTTGAGCAAATAGATGCCATTATTGTAGGTGCCCAGCCAGATGTACCGGTCCTTGTCGACATAGATAGTGCGCACATTGATTCCGGAAAGGATGGGTTTGGCTTTGCCGGTCCGTAAACTGGCCCCTAAAAGCCCACGATTGGTCGCAATTAGCACACTATCGGCGTTTAAAAAAGTAAAGCCATAGATATACCGTTTTGCTTGCGCATGAAGTACCAGTACGCACTGAGGTTTATCCCGTTTAAGGGAATAGAGTTTGTTGCTGGTTGAGTAGTATAAGGTTGAGTCATAAGTTGACCGATTGAAACAATGAATATAATCGCCCATAAAGGAGACCAAACTATCCTGTCTGGTTACCATATTATATTTGCGCAGCCCAAAATTCATCTCATAATAATAGGTGTCCTGCTGAAGATAGGTAGACATAAAGGAATAGGGAGACGAAATCAGTTGCTGAATGACAGGAGCTCTATTTTTTTGATTAAAGGTAAACAGGGCACCGTTGGCTACAATCTGATTCGGCCCATACGTACTTTGGCCGTAAAACGAATTTTGCCGCCAGGTTCCGTTCGGTATACGCACGTGCTGGAACCGGTTGGGTCGGACTACCACTAAGCCGTCAATGGCACTCTGAAGATAATAAGTGCCCGATGGTTGGTCATAATATAGGTTGTTGGGTGTAAAATCCGCCAACCCCTCTAAGAGCAGCGTTGAGTAAATAGTTCGGTTCTTCAGCGTCAATTTATATAGTTTGCCTTGGCAAAATGCATAGGTTCCCGAAGCGGTACACAGTAGTGGACAGGGCGAATTAACCTGGTTGAGCTGATCGAAAAAGCCCCCTTGGGTCCTCAGTGATTGGACCTTGCCATCCGGATTAGTGTACTGAATGGCTACTTGATTAGACAAAATCATCGTCAATTTATCACCAAGGACGGTCACCGGATACTTCCCGATGCGTTTGTCTACGATACGGGTTATAGCACCGTTTGAGTTACCTATCCATAGGGAGTCTGGTTTTAGTAGATAAAACTGATGGTCATTTAGAATAAAGTAAACATCTGAAGCTAACGACAACGGCTTCTTTTTAATGAGATTGAAGAAGGATCGAGCAGGCTCATTGCTTATATCCACAAAAACCGGATAGTCACTAACGACATAATCGCCCTCTACCCATACGGGCCGCGTACCAAATCCAGTAAACTCTCTGATTTTATAAAACTGGTCGCCTTCAAAAGCGACCAGTATTTCCTTTTGTTTATTTTGCTTGATATAGGAGACCCGGGAGGAGGTAGGTGGTCGATCATACGCATCATAGAGGCGAAAATGAACCCCATCGTATTTAACTAGACCGTTTTCCGTACCGATCCAGCAGTAGCCTAGCTGATCGAAAGCAAGCCCCTTAATACTATTCTGAGGCAACCCATTTTCCGTAGTATACCTGGTTTTAGTAACCGTTTCGATGGTTGGCTGAGCTAAGCCCGGCAAGCAACTTATATGCACTATAACCAGCCAAACCCAAACCGACCGGACAGTGTGGAATTGGATCTGCAAACTATGATTCGATTTGATGTTCATTTTGGAGGGAGAGTATACAACCCATGTCGCAAGGCAAACACGATCAAATCAGCGGTCCGGTTCACCTTAAATTTTTTCATGATCTTTTTCAGATAGGTTTGTACGGTATGAGCGCTGAGCTCCATATTATGGGCGATCTCTTTGACGGTCATCCCAGCGCATATCTTTTTGAGTACCTCTTTTTCACGGGGTGACAAATAGAAGACGTGCTGCTCTTCGGTAATTATACTTTTGATCAGACTTTTCTGTAGGCTAGGACTGATAAATTCCTGCCCATTCATCACCTCCTGTATCGCTTCGGGTAGCTCCTTTAACGAGGCATCTTTGGCGATATAAGCATTGGCGCCACTTCGGAGCGCCTGTCGTATCGATTGGGCATCGGTTACCGAGGTCAGTATAATTACTTTGATGCGGTTGCCCGTTATCGTTCGTAGGGTTTGCAGTAAGTCTAGGCCGCTCATTTGCGGCATCAGTAAATCGGTAACCACAACATCAGGAAATCGGTCGGGACTGATGGTATCAATAAACGTGAGTGGATTATTGTAGACCCGCAACTGGGATTCGTCAAAGGTATCTCGCAGGGCCAAGGCGATGGCGTCTGTCAGTAACTTATGATCATCGACAATAACAATACGCATAGAAGATCGTGAATAGCAAAAAAGGATATAAACTATAGCCATATCGCCACCAATACTAACTCCTTTTAAGACTAACTTGTTGGATTGGCCCTAAATTGAGGGAAGGGGAACTAGCCTAAATTTAGGCTAGTTCCCCTTCCCTCAATTTAGGGCCAATTAGGCATCAAACTAGTGAATGTAAATCTCATTTTACTAATCCAACTTTGCTTCTTTTAAATATGGACATCAAGCGATGTATTGGGGTCCTGATAAGGCTACGTTTTCACACCCTCAACGATCGTGGGCTTAACGAGCGTCCTTACTTAATTGGCTCCAATTATTGACGGATTCACTTCATCAACTAAGCACCGATTGTGTTCAACGAGTAGGATATGCATTGGGAATGATAGGCTTGTTTAACCCAATCCTATATGATTTATAATAAGTCTAAACCCTGTATAATAGATATTTTCTATGATGCGTCAAACGTATAAATAGATTCATACTCTAAGTAAATACCCCGATTAATTGACAGTGCTTAAAAGTCAAATATCATGAAAAACCAATTGTTGTTCTTCGCTTTGTGTGTAGCCTGTTTGGCTTGCTTGACTGGTTACTGCTTTGCACTTATTGATTGGATACAGGATGCGAGAACAGGCGTTTATGAGCGTAAGCATTCTGAGGCATTTTACGAAACCTCAGCCTTGGTTTTCTATACTGTCTTTGGGCTTCGCTTTATAAATAGGCGAATAAATCTGTTTTAGCATAGATTAAACAGGTATATCATTCCCTATGCATTCAAGCAACCCTCATCACCCATCATGCCACTGCCAATGAACGTAGTTTCCTTAGGCTCTATCCACTAATAGTCAAATACGTATTAATACTGGCGACTATTGATCGATACTACATACTACGCTGATCATGAGCAAATTATTACCTATCCTGTGGATGAAACACTACAATTGCTTATTCGTAGCAATAACGTCATTACACCTAAATTATAAACCATTTTCGTCAATTTGCACACAAACATGCCTTTAAAGCCCCAACAACCGCTTCTAGTCCAACCACACATTATTAGCTTTGAAGCATTTTATAATCACTATCAACGTAGCGTATATCGACACTGCTTACGGATGGTCAAAGACAAGAATATCGCTCAAGACTATACGCATGATATTTTTATCATAGTTTTTGGGGCTTTGGCTTCGTTTCAGCACCGCTCGTCCTATTCCAGCTGGCTCTATTCAATTACCAATAACTACTGCATAGACCAGCTTCGTCTGGGCAAACGCTTACTAACAATTTCCTGGCAAGCTACTGAGTTGGGTCACGATCAAATTGAGGAGTCAGAGGCCCTATTGCAGGAGAAACGACTGCAGGCCGTTAATCAGGTTATGAAAACACTTTCGGTCGAGAGCCAGACCTTGCTTCGTTTGAAATATGAGGCGGGCATGACTATACAGGAATTGTCTGACTTACATGGCCTTGCTCCTAGTACAATCAAGATGCGCCTCAAGCGGAGTCGGGATTTAGTCAAGCGATTAGTACTTGAGGCAAAATTATTGTAAGCGGCTATTAACATTCGTATATAACTGATGGAGTTTGACAGAAAATATTTCTATCGGCAATTGAGCCGCTTCTGCGATTTCTCAATAAAGGCTCCCAACCTTGAAACAAAATAGGTTCAGGTTGTAGCCTATTTTCGGTTCTTTCAGGTGAAAAAGAGATTCCCAATCGCTAAATGAATGTCTACCGTGAATCCCCCTTTATTTAGTAACGCTGCTGGCAATAAACAATGAATTTGCCTACCCTCCCATTCAAAATGATTGGCGCAAAGCAACAGGCCATCAGGGACCTGAGATGACCTCGAGCGGTTTCATGGCCTATGTCCAACTGACAGCCAATGAGGTGACTCAGGGCCAGTTTCGGCCGGATCTCAGGGAGAGCATAGTAAATGACCTTCTGTCAAGGTTTCAAGCCATTATAATCCACGCCTGAGATACTCTTTAGCCATGGTTATTTATTCTCTACCGCGCCCTTATTCGATGGATTCACGATGAGGCCTTCCTCGGGCTTCCACTTATCATACTCCATGTAGCGAGCGGTTTGGTGGGCAATAGCCTGCCCTTTTAATTTGGCCACCACGTGCAGGGCACCATCAATACCGGCCGAAACGCCCGCCGTTGTGATAATTTGTCCGTTATCGACAAAGCGAGTATTGGCTAGAATCTTTGCGTTGGGTGTGGCTCGCTGAAGGGATTCAATGTAAGAATGAAAGGTAGTGGCCTGCTTGCCATCCAGCAGGCCTGCTTTGGCCAGTAGCCCGGCACCGGTACAAACCGATAGCATTACCTCGGCCTGAGTAGCTGTGTGTTTTATCCAGTCAATGAGTGGTTTATTCTCGATGAAGGGGCCAGTTTTGCCTCCCGGTAGAACCACAATGTCAGGCTTGGGGCAATCGGTCAGACTATAGGTTGGGATTATTTTAATGAATCCCTGACTGATGACCGGTTCTTTGGTCAACGAGACAGTGTAAACCGCGAACCCCTCTGTTGAAGCAAACACCTCACTGGGGCCAGCAAAGTCCAGAATCTCAACGCCATTATGAATAAAAATGGCTACATTCCGCTTTTTAGCTTGCGTTGAGTGTTGCGTCAGGGTGTCCATCAAGGGAGCGCTACGTTGCATAAAGGCCATACCGCTTTGTTGACAATGGCAGGGCTTTTGGTATCGCTCTACATGGTAGCCACTGCCGCAGGGTTCGCCGTAGTACGCCATCAGAGTTGCTTTCATCATCGATTTCTGTGCCCCAAGAGAATTAACGGCCATAACGAGCCAACTGGCAACAAATAAGTAAAAACGGACAGGAAGAATGAGGTTCATTCGAGTAGAGTTAAGTAAAGCTATAAGCGTTGGTGCTATTTTTGGATTCGTCTTTCTGCCAGATTCGGCGCAACTGGCGGGCATCCTGAAAGCCACACTGTTCGGCAATGGCCTCCATCGTCATTCCCGGATTGTGCCGTAGGGTACGAGCCCGTTCTAGCAGGAGCTGCGTAGTATAGTCATGAATGGATATACCCGTCTCTTTTCGAAACGTTCGGGTTAGGTTGCGACTACTCATTCCAGCTATTTCGGCTAGTGCTTCCAACGTGACCCTGGTTTTCAGATTAGCAATCAGCCAGTCCTGCAAGTGATGAATGGCCACATTCATGTGATTGCGGTAATCGAGGTAAATGCTTTTCTGGGAATGGTGGGGGCCGCGCCGTAGATACACGACCAACTCGCGAGCTATCTTTGCCGCAAACAGGGGCCCTTGCTGCTCTTCCAGAATGGCCAGCGCCAGGTCAATACCAGCTGTTATCCCTGCACTGGAATAGAGACCACCATCCTGGACGAATAATTGATCGTGCAGGGTAACGACCCGTGGATAGGTCGTTTGCAGTTCTTCCACGCGCTTCCAGTGGGTGGTGCATTTTCGGCCATTCAGCAGGCCCGTCTGGGCTACTAAAAATGCGCCAGTACAGACCGAGCATATAATAACGCCCTGTCGGTGCTGCTCACGGAGCCAGTTTAGAAAATCGTACTCCGCTTTAAATTCTTCAGACCGAATATAAGCCATGTCCATGCCGGGGATAACGATCAGATCGCCGGGTTGAGGGATCACCTGGGTAAAAGGTTGGACAGGCCCTAAAGCCAGGCCCGCTGAGCTGGTAAGCTGATTTTGGAACGAGCAGTACCGTAATTGATACGGAGCCCCATACTCAACAGCTTCGTAAAAGACCTGAACGGGTCCGGTCAGATCCAACACGTGGACAAAAGGCGGTACAACAAAGATGACTTGTTGAGTGAGAGCCATAGTCTAGTAGAGTGAGGCCGTAAAAGTAGGGGATATTCGCCGTTCATTCGAGCCAACCATCGGACATTTTGGGCCAAAACAAAGAGGCTTTCTTGACTTTAGACTAGCTAAGCGTAATCCACTCGATTGAGCAAGTCGTTGATTGGTAGTGGATGGTAATTGCGGTGCAGATCTTTCTTAATCGATGAATTTCTGGCTGTTTTCTACTCCTCTGTCACCTAAAACCAGTCTCACTTTTCCCTGATTTCAATGGTACAGGCCACCCTGCTGAATTTGGAGTTCAAAGGCCCCCCAGAGGCTTACATCGATTGATAGCGGGCCGCCGGGCGATTTTAGCTGACATACGAGTTAAAGCATCTCGGCAGGGCCTGCCCTGGTAGTGCGGTTGCTCATATTTGTGAGTTATCCAAGATAGAAGTCCGGCTAAGGCTATCTTAAAATAATAGCACTGAGCATAGCTAAAGGCATACGGTTACTAGATAAATAAACTTTGTTGTCGGAATTATAGACAGTAGAGCCGAGATAGCGTCGAAGCGGGTGATACTTCGCTGCTATCTCGGCCCCCTTAGCTTACTTGCCCGAATACGCTACCCGGTAAATTACCCCGTTGGCATCGTCGGTGATCAGCAACGACCCATCGGTATGCTGCGCAATGCCACACACCCGGCCAAACTGTTCCTTGTTGCCGTTGACTAACCAGCCCGTCACAAAATCTTCGATGCCCGTGGCTCGGCCTTGCTCATCAAAACGCACTCGCACCACTTTGTAGCCCGACGGTTTGGCCCGGTTCCAGGAGCCGTGCATGGTCACGAAAGCGTCGTTCTGGTATTGGTTCGGAAAACTGCGGCCCCTATTGAAAACCATGCCCAAAGGAGCAGCGTGGGCATCGTACAACTGAACGGGCTTCGTCGTTTTTGAGGCATACTGTTTGGGCGTTTCGCCGGCTGGTTGCGGGTGGGGAGGCAGCTTCCCATTGGCATATACGTAAGGCCAGCCGTAGTCGGCCCCTTCTTTAATTTCGTTGAGTTCTTCCCGCTGATCTTCGTCCCCCAGCCAGTCGATGCCGTGATCGAATCCCCACAGTGCCTTTGTGACGGGGTGCCAGCCAAACCCGATGGTATTGCGAAGGCCTTTGGCATATACCCGGCGCCCCGAGCCATCGGTATTGATCTGAAGCAGGGTGGCCGCTTCTTTATTGCGCTCGTCGCAGGCATTGCAGGTGCTGCCCGCTGACAGGTACAGCTTCCCATCAAGACTAAAATTGATCGTGCGGTTCGGATGTTGCCCCGCGTCGGGCAGATCGTTGTAAAGGGTTTTTAAGTCGCTCAGGGAGCCATCGGGTTTGATGTCGGCTACGTACAATTCCCGAATGGAGGTTATGTAGAGCTTACCGTCGCGCAGGGCCAGCCCGTGCAGGTCAGCTTTCTGAGCCACGTCTTTAACCAGTTCGGCCTTGCCGTCTTTGTTCGCATCACGCACCAGCATAACGGTTCCTTTCGTGCGGTCCGACACGTACACGTCGCCGTTGGAGGCCACTACCAGCATGCGCGGGTTACCCGTATTTTCGGCAAACGTGGTGACGCTAAAACCGGCGGGGGCTTTCAGTTGCGCTACGCGCTCAGTTGTGGCATCAACCTGCTGGGGCTTGAATACGTTGACGGAGTAGCCGTCTTTGACTGTGTTCTGATAATCGTTCTGGGCGCTGGATGGCAGTGCCCCCAGCAAAGCGGCTGCGCTGAAGAGTAACGAAATGGATTGTTGTCTCATAGGTTGATTAAGTATCGCCAACAGATTGTTCACTGAAAGCAATCTCCTAACCACCTGTTAATTCGACTTGTTTTGAGGCAATTATTCTCATTCATGCTGCTGTTTATCAGTAGCTGCCCAACCCCTCTTTAACCTCCTTTTTTATCTAATGGGCGTGGCTCCGGGTCGTCGACGGTCGGCCGTTGCCGTGCAGTTGCAAACGAGCAAACGTAGTCAAGTTGGTTTAGTCAATTAGCTATGCCAACCCAATTTTGCCTCTCAAAATGGGCGTTTAATAAGACAGGAACCCCCAGTTTGTACTCCTCAACTCTTGAAGCGGACAGAGAAACTAGGTCAGCGCTTTGGCCTATCAGGGGAACAAAGACCCAAAGCTTAATTACCAACTAGGCTCACGTTGGGTCTCGGGTTGGCCGTTTTGTTCGCTAGGCGCTGAAATCGGTAGTAACATCCCTACGGCTGAAAATACTCCAGCCGATCCGCATCGGTGTTGTTGGTGGCCTTCTGCTCGCCCCCGCTCCCCCCCACCAGCGTACCGCTGATGGCCAGGCTGCCCGTACTGCCCACCCCGCTGAAGCGGCCCGTCAAGCCCACGCTCAGCAGGCCGCCCCCGCTGATCACCTGCTGACTGCTCAGCGTGTAGTAGCCCCCCGAGGGACCGCTCAGGCTCCAGGCGCTGTTGCTCACCGGACGACCACCCACTGAGGTGGCACTGGCCGGCAGGCTCAAGCTGAGTCCGGCCTGCTGACTGATCTTCAAGCTGAGGGGGCCGCTGGTGGCCACCCCGTTCAGCTCTACTAAGTCCACCACCACACTGACCGGAGTGGTCGCGTTAACGATGGTGGGCCGGGCATAGAGCAAAGGCGTCAGATCAGGACCTAGCAGCTGGTCGACCGTTACCGAAGCTGTATTGAAGCAGCCATTGGCACCGGCACCGATGACTAAATACGGTCCGGGTGAAGTTACCGTGGCCGTGGGGCCGTTCCCCACCTGGCTAGCGCCCGGACTAAACTGGTAAGTAGCCGCCCCCGAAGCGGTCAGGGTGACGCTGGGGTTAGCCGCGCTCAGCGGACCACTGGCCACCAGCCGAACCGTGGGTCGGGGGAGCACCAGCGGGGAGAACCCCTCGGAGCTGGTGGATAGTCCGTTACTACTGGTGACCATCACGTAGTAGCTCAAATCGGGACGCCCAGTGACGCTCAGGGTGGGGCTGGTCTGGCCCGACAGGGGCCCACTGCTGGAGTACCACCGGTAGCTCAGGCTCAGACCCGGATAGGTGGAAATGGCACCCACCTGAGCCGTCACGCTCGAGCCTGCGCAGACGGCCGGGCCAGCCTCGGGCTGGCTGGTGATCAGGGGCGGGTAGGCATACTTTTGCACCCGGTAGTTAAAGCGTTCAACGACAAACAAATTGCTTTGGGCATCGACAAAGATGCCCGCTGGACTAGTCAGGGCTTGTCCGTTCCCCCCCGCCACGACCACCCCCGCGGTGGCTGAGGTGGAATTGGGGGGGTAAACCAGAACCTGGGAAAAAGAACAGACGGCCAGATTGCCCGCCCCGTCGACAAACACCCCTACTGGCTGGTTTAGTTGGTTGGCCGCGACCGTTACCCCGGTGCTGGCCTGGGTGGAGTTGGGAGGAAATTTCTGCACCCGGTTATTGACATAATCACTTACCAACAGATTGCCCGCCCCGTCGACAAACACCCCTACTGGCTGGTTTAGCTGGGTAGGGGCTGCGCCCTGTCCATTGCCCCCGGCCACGGTCACCCCAGGGGTAGCCGAGTTGGAGTTGGGGGGGTATTTGAGCACCCGGTGGTTGTAGAAATCACTCACAAACAGATAACCTGCCCCGTCCACAAACACGCACTGCGGATAATCAAGCTGGGTAGCGGCCGCCCCCCGCCCATTGCCCCCGGCGACGGTCACCCCGGGGGTGGCTGAGTTGGCGTTTGGGGGAAATTTCTGCACTCGGTTATTAAAGGAATCCGCCACGTAGAGATTCCCCGCCCCATCCACAAATATCCCCGATGGCTGAACTAGCTGAGTAGCGCCTGCGCCCTGTCCATTGCCCCCGGCCACGGTCACCCCGGGGGTGGCCGAGTTGGCGTTGGGGGGAAATTTCTGCACCCGGTTATTGGAATAATCCCCCACATACAGATTGCCGGCTGCGTCAAGCCACACCCCGTAGGGTAGGCTAAGCTGAGTGGGTGCTGCGCCATACCCATTGCCCCCTGCCACGGTGGTGATCACCTGAGCCAGGGTGAGGCTGCTACAGTAGAGCCACAGGACCAAGCCCAGTCCGAGCGGCACCGCTCGTTTTGTCGAGGTAAATAAAGTCATTCGATTGTCTGATTGGTAGTGAAAACGAGTCAACGCTGCTCCCCTGAGCAACGCTTGAAACAAGTCGAGGTAAGTTGGTTCAGCCGGACAGATGCCCACTTAAAGGTAAGCAGGATAGTGATGCACTCCCCAAAAATGGTGAGCGTGCGGTCATGCTGAGTGCCAATGGCGGGATTGGGGTGTGTTTTGGGCTAACACTGGAGGCCGCACCGCCCGGAAACCGTTGTTGAATTATTCTCAACAAACCCTCCAACATGAGACCAGTAGGAGTTTACGTATCAATAAATAGGGCGTTTCAAGAGATGGATAATATACCCTTACTCGTCGGAGAAAATTTTGTTCTGGTGGTTAAACCACCAATCCTTCATGGCATAGATCAAGGGCGTTAACGTGTCGGCGTATACACTACCTTCTCGGGGTAATCTCCTACGATGGCTCGCTTAACGAGCTTATGCGCTTCCAACTCTTTAAGTTTCTTCGCCAGTACCTCGTAATGCTAGGAATACTGTACTGAATATCAATGAACCGATTATTGCCGGTGGATACCAATATAATTATGGGCATTTGCCATTAATCACCTCGAAGAGAAGTCAAATTCGCCGTGCTGGTGGCAGTGATGCCAACCCCTTACTCTTCCCGAATCCGGTCATGGTGGTTTTTACCCCAGGCAATCATTTCCAGAATCATGGTCTGCAAGGTATCGCAATACGAAGAAGTCGTGTACTCTACGGTGGGGGGCGAGGTATCATACACCTTCCGCACCACCAGCTTGTTCTGTTCCAGGGCCTTGAGTTCCATCGATAAGACTTTGGTGGTGATACCCTGCACGCTCCGCTGGATGTCGCGGAAGCGGCTGTTGCCTTGGTGAACAGCGACCAGGATGGGGAGCTTCCACTTTCCGTTGACTACGTAGAGGGTATCCTGAAGATGGCGTATTTGCTGGGCAACGGCGGCTTTGTCCGGTTGTATATCTGGCATCCTTTAGGTAACTGGCATCTTTTGTAAACCAGCTCGGCGTAAATTTACAGAAAATTAACCGACGAACATGAATCCGATTCAGAAACCAGTCATCCTGGTCGCGGGTGCCGCCGGCCTCCAGGGTGGGGCCGTCATTAAGGCCTTATTGGCGAAAGGTGATGTCGCCATACGCGCCATTGTGCGCGATAAGAACAGCGAAGCCTCCCAAGCCTTAACGGCCAAAAATATCAAGCTGGTCGAAACCACGTTCGACGACTTGGCAGGGTTGACCAAGGCGGCACAAGGGGCGACCGGGGTCTTCTCCGTACAAATGGGTAGCCACCCCGGCAATAAGGGGCAGGAAACCCGGCATGCTATCAATTTAGTTTCGGCTGCCAAGGCGGCTGGCGTGCAGCAGTTCGTGCATACCTCGGTGGCGCGGGCCGGGGAGCAAGAACACTTTGTCGACTGGGACAAAGGCCGCTGGGAACCGTTGTATTGGCAGGAGAAAGCCGCAGCTATCGAGGCCGTGAAAGCCGCGGGCTTCCCCTACTGGACCATCCTGAAGCCTCCGTATTTAATGGAGAATCTGCTCCCCCCCCGGGATGCCG
Organism: Spirosoma validum; assembly: GCF_014699035.1. Taxonomy (GTDB): domain Bacteria; phylum Bacteroidota; class Bacteroidia; order Cytophagales; family Spirosomataceae; genus Spirosoma; species Spirosoma validum. Next base: position 35,574 of record NZ_JACXAA010000008.1, on the reverse strand, counting down.
TCATGTTCCCTATGATGGCCCAAGGCAAGCTGAACACGCCCATCGCCCCGGACACCAAAGTCGATTGGTTAACGGGGGAGGATATTGGCCGCTTTGCCGCTGAAGCCTTTACCCAGCCGGAGAAATTCAACCAGAAAGAACTGTCGCTGGTGGGGGATAAACTCACGATGGCCGAGGTGGCTGAAGCGCTTTCGGCCGTTACCGGCAAACGTTTTGAAGCTACCAGTCTCACCGAGGAGGAAGCGATTTCAAGCGGTTTGTTTAACTGGGGAATCGAGCCCTATATCTGGCAGAACGTAGAAGGCTATAAAATTGACCCCCAGCAGGCTTCCGGTTACGGCATCCAACCCGAATCGCTGAAGGCCTTTCTGGAGCGCCATAAATCATTCCTGCAAGCCCGATTTGCGGGTTTAGCCTAAGTCAAGGTCAGCGATGCATGATCGTTTGTGTAAGACAGATATTAAAAAATCACTGTATTATATAAACGCTCCTACTTGAGACAGCTTCTTATGAATGCATCTTGAAAGTTCACAAAATGTGAACTTTTTTCGTATCTTTACAGTAGCTTATGAAAGTTCATCTGATCAGAAAGGAGACGATTGAGGCTTACGCCGAGAAGAATGCGCGCAGTAAAAGTTCGTTTAAGGTTTGGCTCACCGTAGTCAAGTTTGCCAATTGGCAGACACCGGAATCGATTAAAGAGACATTTGGGGCCGCCGATTTGCTGGGCAATGGCACCAACCGGGTCGTATTTGATATTGGTGGTAATAACTATAGGATGATCTGCAAATATGCCTTTGGCAAGAACCAGGTTCATCTCTTTGTTTGCTGGATAGGAACCCATGCCCAGTATGATAAGCTTTGTAAGCACAACGAACAATATACCGTAAATCACTACTAAGATGGAAGCACTTAGATATAAAGTAATCAAATCTGAGAAACAATACAGTGACTACTGTACTGCTTTAGAGACACTAGTAACTGGAGACGATCAAGGAGAAAATACGCAAGATGAAATTGAGTTGCTCACTTACCTGATTGAAAAGTGGGATGCCGAACATAATTCCTTCCAGGATGTAGACCCCATTGAATTACTCACAGCCCTGATGAGCGAGAAGTCGCTTAAAGCCAAAGATTTGACCCAGATCTTGGGCGTCAGTAAAAGTCTGGTTTCGGATATTCTGCATTATAAGAAAGGATTGTCTAAAGAGATCATCAGGACACTTTCTGGCTACTTTAGTGTTTCCCAAGAAGCATTTAACCGGCCCTATAAATTGAAGGTGCCAGAAAATAGCCATTTGAAAAATGCCAGTGTTATGAACACTCGAAAAAACCTGCAACTGGCTTAGTATCAATTTTAGGATTGCATGTAGCTACGATAGGTGTGAAGCTTTACTGGAATTAATCTGCCCATCTCACTATATGCAATCTAGCCGTTTAAGAATGAGTGTTCCTTAAATGGGGCGTTTGGTGAGATGGCCGAAATTAGTAAACTTGCTTTTGCCCTTTTTCATTTGTTGGAATGATAAGTCCTGAACAGTTGGACTTCTTTGCCAGGGCGTAAAAGTTTAGTATCTTGATCCTAAAACAGGAGGCTTTGGTAACAAATGTAGTCTTGGCAGGATCGTTACATGAAAACTAATGGCTTCGTTTTGCTCCTTCTAGGCCTGCTGATTACCCAAAGTTGGGCGCAAAACCAAGCCGATATCGTTAGAGTCTTACCACCCGAAGGACTTACTCTCCAGAAAGGCTGGCGGTTTCAGGCCGGTGACAATGCCCAGTGGGCTAAGCCCGACTTCTCCGATCAGAGCTGGCCAATCATCGAACTAACCCGCGACATCAACGACCCTTCCTCCCTGAATACCGCCAGTATAGGCTGGTTACGACTGCGATTTTCGACGGATAGTACCTGGCTGCGGGAACCCTTGGCCCTGCTCATTCAGCAATCCGGGGCCTCCGAAATCTATCTCAATGGTCAACTCTTGCACCAATGGGGAGCAGTGAGCGCTGATCCAAAAAAGGTGATCGCGTTTGATCCTCTTTGGAAACCCATCCCCTTACCCCTCCGTAAAACCGATGAACAGGTACTGGCCATCCGCTTGGCCTTCCAGCCCGGCATTCACTATACGACCCTGTTTGAAAATCAGAATACAGCCTTCTGGATTCAGGTCAAAACGCAGGCATCCGCCGACGCTTTTTATCAGCAGTACCTGGTCTTTGTGGAACGCTTTCATGTGTTCATGATCGGTGTGTGTTGCATGTTGGCCATCCTTCACCTAGCCTTTTACCGATTCGATCCCAGCCAAAAGGCCAACCTCTACTTCGGCCTGTGGGCCATTCTGTTAATACCAGCCAATGTGTTGCAGCGAAACCTACAGGTGGCTACCCCGTGGGTAGCCGACAAATTCTATGTGGCCAATCTGTCGTTTAGCCTCGGTCAGATCGGTAGCCTATTGATGCTGCTGGCACTTTACCACTTGCTGGACCAACGCAAAGACAAGCTTTTTTGGGGATTGGTCATCTGGGAACTCGTTGGGCTAGGGCTTAGCGCCGGGTTCTATGGATGGGGCTGGCTAGTGGGTGGGGTCTTGCCTTTTACCCTATGCCAGCTGACTATTATCCGAATTACCTGGCTGGCCATTCGTCGACAGAAAAAAGGAGCCTGGATCATTGGGGTGGGCGTGATCGGTTACGTAATATTCTTTACGGCCTTTCTATGGCCCGGTGTATGGAGTGACGACTTGTTTAATCTCGCCCTTGAAACCCGCCGGAGAGTCTTCTTTAGTCTGGCCATGCTGAGTATTCCGGTGGGCACCTCCATTTACCTGGGGCTTGATTTTGCCTTGCTGAGTCGAGCTCTTGAGCAACAGTTGACCGAAGTCAACGCGCTCACCCGGCAAACGTTGATTCAGGAAAGGCAAACCCAGGCGTTGCAGGAGATGGATACCCTTAAATCACGCTTCTTTGCCAACCTCTCTCATGAATTCCGCACGCCACTCTCGATCATCAAAGGATCGATCGAAAAGCTGCAACAACAGGATGAGCAGGAGAGCAAACGCCGATCCGATTACCAGCTCATCGACCGTAGCGCCGGGCGGCTGCTACACCTGATCAATCAACTGTTGGATCTTTCGCGCCTGGAAGCCGGTAAGCTGGAATTGCATCCGCAGCCCGGCGAGCTAACGGGGTTTCTCCAGCAACTAGCCGCATCGTTTACGGCTCTGTTCGAAAGTAAGCGCATCACCTACCACTACACCGTTTCGCTGCAACCCGTTTGGGTACTAATGGACAGCGACAAACTGGAGCAGATGATTTCCAACCTCCTGGTCAACGCCAATAAATTTACCCCGGATAGCGGTCAGGTGCGGTTTTCAGCCTCGGTTGAACCCTTGCAAACCGGTACTTGCGAGCTACAACTCATCGTTGAGGACACGGGCATTGGTATTGCCGAGGACCACCTTTCCCACATCTTCGATCGCTTTTACCAGATCGATGACTCGGCCACTCGATCCTACGAAGGCACGGGCATTGGGCTAGCGCTGGTGGCTGAACTCGTTGAACTACACGGTGGGCAAATTCGGGTAGACAGTACGTTAGGCAGCGGCACGAGGTTCCACCTACAGCTTCCCTTGGAAATCGTTCCGACGGGATCCGTTTCTACTCAGGAAACTAATGGATCTGCGCGCCCCTTTTCAGTGCCTGAGGTTATGTCTGTGAACACCATGGCGGAAACCCTTCAAACCCATAAGCGGTCGAGCCATTCAGGGCATCTATTGATCGTGGAAGACCATAGAGACCTGAGACTGTTCTTGGTTGATCAATTGTCGAAAACCTATGTTGTGTCAGCGGAAGAAAACGGTCTGGCTGGCTACCAAACCGCGCTAAAAACGAGCCCCGATCTGATCATCTCGGATATAATGATGCCCGGCCTGGATGGTATACATCTCTGTGAGCGACTGAAAACCGATGAGCGAACCAGTCATATTCCCATTATTCTATTGACAGCAAGAGCCGACCCTGACAGCAAAATCAAGGGCCTCGAAACGGGAGCTGATGACTATTTGTACAAGCCCTTTGGTCTGGATGAGTTACTGGTCCGGGTCCGCAGCCTGCTGGAAAGTCGAAAAAAGCTCCGGGAGCGGTTTAGTCGGCAACTCATCTTACAACCCATTGAGCTTGTAATCACCTCACTCGATGAGCAGTTTCTGCGCAAAGCCCTCGCGGTCACCGAAGCCAATCTGGCTAATGCCAGCTTTGATGTCGCCCTGTTCAGCCGGGAATTGGGGTTGAGTCGACCCCAACTGCACCGCAAACTGACGGCTCTAACCGATCAGTCACCCAATGAATTCATCCGTGCCATCCGTCTGCAACGGGCCGCTGCCCTGCTCGGCCAACAACAGGGGAACGTGGCCGAAGTGGCCTATCAGGTGGGGTTCAGCAGTCCAAACTATTTTACCAAGTGCTTCCGAAATGCCTATGGGCAAACACCGACCGAATACGCCCAGCGACGTGCTGTTTCCACCAAAGAACCGTAATCCCTCAGTGCTCTTTGCCCAACCCGGTCGGCCTGCGGTTTCTTACCCGGTTAATAGCAAAATCCGTTCATTTTTCTACAAAATTGGTGCATGATACGCCTGGTGTAAAGGCTGACGCGAAACTGCTGATTCAACACACGCCGGGTGACTATGTTTGTGACCGTCGACCGGGGCTATCTATAAAAGTCCCTACAGCCCAATTCCAGCTAGCTACCTACCAGGGTATCTCAACTGTCCATTGTTTATCAAATAAACACGATTCTATGAAACGTACCGAGTTTCTAACCGGAGTGATTGGCGGCTTTTCGCTCCTACACATGCCTGCCTTTGGGTCTACGTATGCAGACCCTGCCATGCCTTTTTATATTCCGCCCAAACCGGCTTTGACGCCTGGTCCTGGAAATTCAGACATCCGCACAATTATTCATGCCAAACAGACGGGCAATCAATTTTCCAATGTGGAAGTAGCCATGGCCCCCAACCAAATGGGCCCATCCCCTCATGTACATAAAGAATTAGACGAACTGATGTATGTGTTAGAGGGCACAGCGACGGTCCTGATTGGCAAGGAAATCTATGAAGTACAAGCCGGTGGCTGGAACTTTCGCCCACATGGTATCATACATGCGATTTGGAATGCCTCGGATAAACCGTTACGCTTTATTGACAATTTCTTTCATCAAAACTTTGAGGATTATTTGGAGGAGCTCATTCATCAAATCGTCCCGGATATGATCCGCCGAAAGCTGACTCCGAGCAGCCCGGAGATTGCCAGCCGGGTAGCCGCCCTGGATAAAAAATTTGGGGTAACCTGGTATCATGATCAACGGCAGGCCATTGTAGACAAATACAAACTGCAAGGCTGAGGTGAATTGAGCAGTAAAGCGTGTTCATTCTCACAAAAGGCTCCCAACTGAGACGAGGTGGTATCAATAATTCGGGCGTTAAAAAAGCCTATAAACCAGCACGAATCTAGTCGAAAAAGCCTCAAATGAAGTCGTATCACTAACCGACTTGCCTTCGATGCGAGTAACCTGTCATCAAGTAGCCTTCGGTCCTTAACGCATACGCTTCACACTTGTCGTGATAGCCTAGTTGTACGTATTCTTCTCTAAAAATACTACTTCCTGTCCCAGTCACCTTGGAGGAACTCTACAACCCTTCGGACAAACTCATCTTGATTACCTGGTACAGCAAACGGCACATGACCACCGTTGGGAACAACCCATAAATGAGCTTTTGGAATGTTTTGGTACATGTCCCACGCATTTGACACGGGCGCAATAGGATCATTATCGCCGTGAATAATCAACGCCTTCGCCTTTATGGTTGATAATATATCCGCCGTAAAAGAAGGATCGCCATAGACGTTTCTGAAATTCCAGAATTGTCGGGCAAGCAATGTCCCTTTTTGGTTTCCGTGTGTGTTTAGCAGCGCTTCCAATGGCAGGATTGGATTTTTTTCCGGTCCACCTAATCCTGTTATAACCTTTCGTGTGGTAGTGGAATAGTAAACCTGCCCGCCTACAACGACGATCTTTTTAGCTAATTGCGGGCGTAGGGTTGCTATGTATAGGGTGATAAAACCGCCCGAACTAGCTCCCAATACATGAACCGAATCGATATGTAACAAATCTAAAAGTCCAAGGATATACTCGGCTGCTTTTTTGTGTAAATACACGTCTGTGGTGTCCATATAATCCGACCTGCCGTGGCCGGGTATATCAAGGGCAATTACGCGAAAGTATTTAGAAAGTTGGGGCGTAAAGGGTTGCCAATCAGAAGCGGTTCTTCCGAATCCACTCATCAGTAAAAGCGGCATTCCGTTTCCGGTTTCTTCATAATAAAGCTTTAGACCCTTTACTGTAGCGAATCTTCCATTAGGGGCTACTGGTACCTGCGCCTGTATAGCTACCTGGTAGAAAAGAGCTAACACAAACCAAATCAGGAAGCAGGCATCAAAACGTTTTGTCATGATAGCGGGTTTTTATTCGTATAGACTGGTCAAGTAGTCTACTCACCAGGTTAGTCGTGACGGCCTCATACGGTTGGCATGCCGGGCAATGAGCGTTCATTTTGCCTTTCTTTTCATCTATATATGGGTATAAGGCAATGACTGTCTGTCCGGCCTCTTTGCACGGACTAGGTTTACAATGTCCTTGGCCGGACTGTTTACCGTAAAGTCATTCGCCCTTATAGTAAAAAGTGTCACCGTGTCGTATTGAACGATAATAGGATACCACAAACCTCAGTTTAGTTCCCATTGATTTGGGGGGGATGTATGGACATCGGGTTTACTTTTTTGGGCTTGGAGTCTGCAAGGCTCCCAACTCTTCTTTGAACAGGATGCGGGTTCCCTGCCCGGCCACGAAACACCAGCCACTGTGCTGCTTCACAAACACCTCCACCCGTTGCACCCGAATCTTCACATCGCCTTTGGGTGTGTCTAAAACCACATTGAGCAGATCGTTTAATATCGCCGTTTTGCCCTCGTAGATGCGCAGAATTTCCATACCTGGCACGGGTGTTACCGACTTAAATGAGGCTCCGGCGTTGACGAACCCCTGTTTCCACTCCTCGAAGCCGTAGTCGATTTTCCCATCCGGATTCACCGTTACATAGTCGTCGGGGCAGTGCTTGCCCAGGCCGTCAAGCAGGCGCATGGCTTTAATGGCCTTGCGGTCGTCGGGGTAGTTGGTGGTGTTATACTTGCCCGAGGGGGGCGTGTGGGGGTCGGGCAGGGTTTGCCCCAGCGTGGGCACAGTTAGCAGCGCGAAGGCTGCCAGGGTTGCCAGAGATTTCATTTGATTTGACGTTTGACTACCCCAAACGTACGCTAACAGGTCTGAGGTGAGTTAGCAGTATTTTGCCAAAACGTACTTTAGGAGAGCCATGCACCAATTTTGTAGAAAAATGAGCTGATTTTGCTATACTAGGCAAGGACCAAAATTGGACCGGGCTGAGTGAATGGCATGAAACCGTATAGATTACTGTTTTTTGCCGGAGGCAACACCCCCGCTGGCATATTCGGTCGGGGTTTGGCCGTATACATCCCGGAAGCACTTGGTAAAATAGTTTGGACTGCTGAAACCCACCTGATAAGCCACGTCGGCTACGTTTCCCAGCTGTTGCTTTAGCAGACTGGCCGCTCGTTGCAAGCGAATTGAGCGGATGAATTCGTTGGGCGACTGCTCGGTTAAAGCGGTCAGTTTACGGTGCAGTTGGGTTCGGCTCAATCCCATTTCCCGGCTGAAACTCTCTACATCGAAGGCCACATTAGCGAGGTTGGCTTCGGTGACCGCGAGGGCTTTCTGAAGGAACTGTTCATCGAGCGAGGTGACGACCAGTTCGGTGGGTTGCAGCGTGATCTGCCGACTGAACCGCTCCCGGAGCTTTTTCCGGCTGTCCAGCAGGTTGCGGACCCGGACCAGTAACTCATCCAGACCAAAGGGCTTGTACAAATAGTCATCGGCTCCCGTTTCGAGGCCCTTGATTTTGCTGTCAGGGTCGGCTCTTGCTGTCAATAGAATAATGGGAATATGACTGGTTCGCTCGTCGGTTTTGAGTCGTTCACAGAGCGCCATCCCATCCAGGCCGGGCATCATCACATCCGAAATAATCAGATCAGGGATCGTTTTTAGGGCAGTTTGGTAGCCGTCCAGACCATTTTCTACTGCCGATACCCCATACGTTTTCGACAATTGATCAACCAAAAACTGTCTCAGGTCTCTATGGTCTTCCACGATTAACAGCTGCCCTAACTGACTCGAACGTTTGCCGGTTTGAGCAGGTTCGTTCATCGTAGACGCAGGCACTACGGCAGGCTCTGATAAAAGGGGGGGCGATGCAAGGCTTTCCTGCCCGGGGCTTTCCTGCCCGGACTGTTCAACCACGGGTACAGTTTCGAAAGATATGCTTAGCCGGAAAATTGTACCGCTGCCTAGTGTGCTTTCTACGTTTATTTGTCCACCGTGTAAATCAACCAATTCGGTCACCAGCGCTAACCCAATGCCCGTGCCTTCAAACGAGCGGGTGGCCGAATCATCGACCTGGTAAAAGCGATCGAAGATGCGGGGAAGTTGGTGTTCTCCGATTCCAATGCCCGTGTCCTGAACGATGAGTTGTAGCTCGCAAGTACCGGTTTGCCCTGGTTCAACCGAGGCCGAAAACCGCACCTGACCCTTGGTAGGCGTAAATTTACTAGCGTTGGTGAGGAGATTCGAAATAATTTGCTCCAGTTTATCACTGTCCATCAGCACCCAAACGGGTTGCAGCGAAACGGTGTAGTGGTAGGTGATGCCCTTGCTTTCGAACAGCGAAGCAAACGAACTGGCCATTAGTTGAAGAAAGTGAGTCAGCTCACCGGGCTTGGGATGCAGTTCCAGCTTACCGGCTTCCAGGCGCGAGAGGTCCAGCAGTTGATTGATCAGTTGCAACAGCCGACCCGCATTTCGATTGATGAGCTGGTAGTCGGATTGCCGTCTGGAAACCGGATCATCCTGCTGGTGCAGCTTTTCCACCGACCCTTTGATGATCGAGAGCGGGGTGCGGAATTCGTGAGAGAGGTTGGCGAAAAAGCGCGATTTGAGCGTATCCAGCTCTTGTAAGGCTAGGGTCTGTTTTTCCTGAATCAGGGCTTGGTTGGAAAGCGCTTTGACTTCGACTAACTGCTGTTCAAGGGCGCGACTGAGCAAGGCAAAATCAAGCCCCAGGTAAATAGAGGTGGCCACCGGTATACTCAGCAAGGAGAAGATATAAAGAATGTTCCGGCGGTTGGCAATGGTCACATTTAACAGGTCGGCGCTCCACATTCCGGGCAAAAAAAAGGCTAAAAAAAAGAGAAAGTAACTGATTGCACCCAGGCCAATAATCCAGGCCCCCTCTTTCTGTCGACGAATCGCCAGCCAGGCAATTCGGGCCATATTTAGCTGACAGGCGATCCCACACAAAACTCCGCCGACTTTCCAGCCCCATCCGTAAATACCGGCATTGAGCAACAGCCCGGCAAGGCTCCAGGCGACCAGCGCCCAATACCATTTGTCTTTGCGTTGTTCCAGCAATTGGTAAAGCGCCGACAACAGCAATAGGGTAGCGATCTGGTAAAGGCCAAACGACAGATTAGCTACATAGAATTTTTCGGTTAGCTCGTGGCTGGCAACCTGCATATGTCTTTGCAAAACGTTTCCCAACAGTAGCAGAACGGCCCATATACCGAAGTAAAAGTTGGCTTTTCGGCGGGGATCGAATCGATAAAAAGCCAGGTGAAGGATGGCCAGTATACCACACGCACTGATTAGAAACACATGAAGGCGTTCGGTAACGACCAGCCACTGCTGATAAAAAGCGTCGGCGGCCTGCTGCTTTTTTAGCTGAATCCAGAAGGGGGGATTCTGATTTTCAAACACGGTTGTATAGTGAATACCGGGCTGACGGGCAAACCGGACGGCCAGTACCTGCTCGCCGGTTTGCCGGAGCGGGAAGGGTATGGGTTTCCACAAGGGGTCAAACGCGATCACTTTCTGAGGATCAGCACTCACCACGCCCCACCGGTGCAGGAGCTGGCCGTTCAAATACATTTCGGAGGCCCCCACTTGCTGAACGACCAGCGCCAAGGGTTCTCGCAGCCAGGTACTATCGGTCGAAAATCGCAATCGCAGCCAACCAATACTGGCGGCATTCAGGGGGGAAGGATCGTTGATATCGCGGGTCAGCTGAATGATGGACCAGCTCTGATCGGGGAAGTCAGCGTTAGCCCATTTAGGATCATCACCGGAGTGGAACCGCCAGCCTTGCTGGAGATTCGTCCCTTCAGGTGGCAGGGGTTTGACCGTATTAACTCCCGTTTGTGCCCCGCTTCGGAAAACCAGCAGGACTAAAAGGAGGAAAACGAAGAAATGGGTCTTCATGTAAAGTTCCTGTCTCAACTACGGATGTTACCGACTCCTTCCGTTCTGGTATGAATATACTAAAAATTACCCTATTCAGCCAAAGAGCGAATGCAGCAACCTACCGCGAACATCCACTGTTGGCTGATCCAGCGTCGTTTCGGCCTTTTCTAACAGCCTTAAAATAGGCTTCCTGTCATTTTTAGTTAGTTTACCGATCTGCGACGTCAGCTCGTTCGGCTTCTCACCGGCTCATTTTTGGTTAACTATCCTGGCGCTGTTACCACTGAATCGGCAAAAGCATTAGTACAACTAATTAACGACTAGGGTAATAAACGGATGCCTCTTCCTTGAGATAGAAGGACGTCATGAATCAGATCCTTTTTGAAACGAAGGATTATTCATCGGTATGCTGGACGTAGTCAAAAGCACCTCAATTGGCCAAAATCGACAGTTTTAGTAGTTCTGGTATTAATAACCCTTATAGGTAAAGCTGATGGCCAGCCTCAGGCAACTGGTTCCCCGCTGAGAATCGTATCGCTACTGGTTTCAGGATCAGAGGGTGTTCACCAGGATTTGTCGAAAGCCTCCTGTAGCCAGTTAATGTTCGTTATGTCTGGCTCGTCGTCGTTACTCAAAATAGCCACCTGCACATGGGCTTGGGAGCAGTCGAAATCCACTAACAGGGTAGCCACCCCACCCCGTCGCCCGTTGACGTTCCAGTTGATGTTGCCATATTTAAAGTAGTACCTTCCATAAGCACCACTTCTGAAATCATTGAAGCCCAGCGGCCGGTTTTTATAGCCCGTTCGGATGGCTTTCATCAGTGATTTCGACACAATTTTATTGTCGTTTGCGGCTGAGGCAATCTGAGCCAGCTCAACGGCATTCAAGTCGAAGCCGCCCTGGCCTAAATTTAGGATGGTTGACAACGGAGGGACGGTTACCCCGGCCGCTCCCTCCAGATTGGTATCATAATACAGGGTCGGCCGGGTAGTACCTGGGTCGGTAGCGCCCAATTCCTCCCAGGTTGACAGCCCGGCAGCCTTGAATACATCGGTACGCACAAATGAGAGAAAGAGAGTGGCCAGTTGGTTGTCCAATAAAGACGGGTTGATTTCCGACTCAGCTAGGGTCTGTGGAGTCAATTTCATGACCTCCTTCCAATACACATAAGGTAACAGCAACCGGCATAAGGCCAAATTCATGTTGTTGTATTGATAGGTGTTGAACTGGGCGGAGTTGCTCGTCTGCACACACTGTTGCATCTTGGCCAGGGTGATATTGATGTCGTTCATGCCGCCCACCAAACCGCTGTGGTGAGCCAGCAATTGGCGGAATGTAATGGCCCGAACGGAAGCAATGGCGTTCATATAAGCGGGCAGGTAGGCCCCAATTGTTGTATCAAGAGGTAGTCCGGCCCGGTCCAGCATCCGGACCATGGCCAGCGTGGTGATGTATTTGGAACAACTGGCTATTTCCTGGCGGGCCAGGGGCGAATGCGGGGCCGCAGGCGCGTCGATGCCCTTGCGGATGTGGCCACCCTGCCCGCCAGCGGCTTCCACCCACTGGCCATCCACGAAAATAGCGTAAGCGTACCCCGCCAGGTTGTGGTTGCTGAGGAATTTATCGATTTCCGTTTTGAGCATCAAGGGATCGAATCTGCCAATTTTGCTGAAGCCGACATCGGTTGATACCTGCCTGGAAGCTGATTCATTTGGGATTGGTCCCCTCCCCTGTTCCCCTTCTTGGTAGCCGGGCAGGGTTATTGCCAGTGCTAAACTGGCAGCTACGATGTCAATAAATGGCGTTTTCAATGTTTTGAAGAACGATAGTAGGCTGATTGTAAAATAATTAATATTTTTGGTAAAGTAGATGTATGCACTTAAAAGAGCGATTTATCCTCTTTGGTCGTTGCAAGCAAAGTAGCCCTGCTATGCTAAAGGAGAGTAGTACCTAAGCCTAGTAGAGGCAGTACAATACGTACGTTCATTTACTTACGGAAACGCCTTAAAGGTCAGAGTTCCTGTTCATACTAAATCCCCCTACCTGAGACAAAGGTGACGTTGAAAAAAATTGCCATTTTTTACCACCAATCAGGCTGGGAATCAATCCATGTTTGCATAACACTTTGATGAAACTAAGCTATGCAACGTAGAAAATTTTTAGTAGCCACTCTGGCCACTCCCACCCTGGGCCTGCCCACCAAACCATCTCCGCCAACAGCTCTGGGGAAACCCTTTACGGTCAAAGCCGGAAAAGATCGCTTTAATGAGCCAATCCTCTACCAAGGTGTCAATCCGAACCTGGTTAAAATTTCGGCCAAAGATACCGATGGGCAATTGGCCGTTTTTGAATACGAAGGGTTGGCTAAAATTGGTCCGCCCGTACACATGCACTTACATCAAGACGAAATCTTTTACGTGATCGAGGGTGAATATCTGTTTCAAATAGGTGATCAACGACAGACCCTTGAAGCGGGAGATACCATCTTTTTGCCCCGAAATATCGCCCATACCTGGCTGCAACTTTCGGAAAAAGGAAAATTGATTTATCTGTTACAACCGGCCGGGCAGCTAGAGGATTTCTTCAAGAATATGAATACCTTCAAACGGCCACCCACCTTTGCTGAGGAACAGCAACTATCGCTGGCCCACGGGGTGAAAACTATTGGTCCGCCCATCACCCACTAGTTGACTAAAATAGGGCTTGATCATGAACATCTTTGATTACCGGCTACCTTCGCCAGCACTTCAAGACTATGTTCGACAATATCAGATTGTGGGGCTTTCCTTTGCGCCTTCCGTCGTGGTGCCCATCAAGCCCTACTGGCCACGGCCTGAAAACTGTCTAGGATTTTACCCTCGTGGAGGGGACGTCGTGGAACGACCCAATGGCACGGCCCAAAAATGGCCCACTCGTTCGGTGGTAGTTGGCCAGCAGACGTCTTTAGTCAACCGGCAACCCCCAAACGAGTTTGTTTATTTTCAGGTTGTCTTTCAGCCAGGGGCATTAAGCCGATTGACGGGCATTCCAGCTCATGAACTGACGAATGTCTTGGAGGATGGCGAAGCGATTTTCTCGCCTGAAATTCGATTGGTCAATGAGCGGCTCAGTAGTACGGATGATCACTTGGAAATGATCGATATAGTGGAACGGTTTCTCTACTATTTAATCCGCAAGCAGCTCCCTCATTCCTTTCGAACAGATCGTCAATCGATTGATAAAGTGGGTCAGTATTTGTTACAAAATCCGTCGCGATTCGGTTTAGCTAGGCCCGGCCAGGCGTGGCCCGGTCCCGGCGGGGCATCGCTGGATTGGCTGGCCGAGCAGGCCTGTCTGAGTCCGAAGCAGTTTTACAATCTATTCACCCAACGGATGGGCATCAGCCCTAAACTCTATGCCCGAATTGCCCGCTTCGACCAGAGTGTTAAGCTGAAGAACGCCCAGCCCACCAAAGACTGGTTGAGTATTGCCCTGGAGTTGGGTTACCACGATTATCAGCACCTGGTGCGGGATTACAAGGAGTTTACTCACTTGACGCCTACGCTATTCAACCAACGAGAAAGCCATGCCCCGGAGCGATCATTTGGGAAAGCGGAGATTTAATCGAGTTTAGATTTGAGCAAACCTAGCAGCTTATTACGCTCGTAAGGGAAAGTTACATATTCTTATTAAATGCTCCTAGGTAAGACAGGGTAGCAAGTATAAGTTCGATCGATTCAATCATTGACCGTAGGTCAATACCCACTCAACAGCCGTGTTCAACACCAGGGCACGGATTTTACTGTCATTCATACTCAGGTCGTGGCCCGCGTTCGGGATAGCCAGCAGCTTATGCTTGATGCCCATTGAGCTAAGCTTGCCCTCCAGCACCTCGGATTGGGCGTAAGGGACAACGACGTCTGCCGTCCCGTGGATCATCAGCACCGGAATGGCCTTCACCTGCGTAAGGGGGCTTGCCTGAGCGAAGGCCGGATCAGGCAGTGTGCCTTTCACATAGGATTTGCCCGTCATCATCTGGACGACCTCGATCAATCCAACTTTCTGGGCGTAATTCAGCAGGGTGGTATCCGCCAAATTGGTGGGCCCCGAAAAATCCACGACCGCCCGTATAGTTTTGGGCGTCGTGTAGGCTGTCAGCAGGGCCAGGTGGGCACCTGAACTGGCACCCACCAGCACAAACCCATCCGGGCGCGTATGCCACTGGGCGGCATGGGTGCTGCAATAGGTCATGGCCTGGTTGACATCCTCTAGCATTTGCGGGTAATGAACATCGGTTTGGTTAGCGTACCGGTGATTGATACTGGCGACGGCAATGCCATGCTTTAAGAGCGTATCCTGAATATCGCGCACGTATTCTTTGCCCGCTTTTACCCAGGCGCCCCCATGAATTAGGATAACGAAGGCCGTATGGGTAGTCCGATTGGCCGGTAAATACACATCCATCACCTGGCGGGAATGGACGCCATATGCCACATCGTTGAACTTCTCTTGCTGGTAGTGACCGCTGGGGGTTTTGCTGGCGCTACAGTTGACCAGCATCAGGGCTGTGAGCATCACCCAGCTGTAGCCCAGCAAACACGAAACAGACTTAGGCGTGTTCATTAGGTGAGTAGCCCGGGTGGCAAAAAAGGTCCTTTCCATGAAAAAGTTTTAAGGATGACTTGTATCGCGTATGTTAGAGATTTGGTACGACACGTATAAAACTATCAGATTAGCTTCGTTAAATAAAATAGTCGCTCAAAACGCTCCCAACTGAGACGAGGGCATGTCAATATTTCGGGGGTATTCTGAGACGGGTAAAATTTTGTAACTTACGAGCAATCGATGAATGATGGCACCATTGAATGACTATGGAGAAGCACTTTCTTAACCCACCGGAGCTGCCGAACTGGGAACAGTCCTTCTCTCAGATTGTCACCGTCAGTAGCGGTTCCTCTAAAACAATTTATCTTTCTGGTCAAGTGGCGATGGATCAGCATAACCGACTTATTGGGGAGTGTGATCTTTTTAGCCAAGCCACTCAAGCCTTTCAGAACCTGGCAAAAGCGCTGGTTTCCGTAGGGGCAACGACTCAGGATGTCGTCAAACTCACAATCTATGTGAAGGATTATCAATTAGCCGATGCCAATCGTGTCAGTGAAGCCTTCAGGAATGCATTCCCGCATAAAAACCTGCCAGCCAGCACATGGCTGGGTGTGCAGTCGTTAGCTCTGGATGGATTATTAATTGAGATCGACGCGATTGCCGTGATGGAAGTCTAACCTTTCATGAAATATCAAGCGGGTGTTTTCTGAAACGGTAATTAGTCTGAAGTTTCGTAATTTGGCTAACATATAATGAACCTCAGTTGTGGGATATGCTGCTCAAAGGTTTTTTGCCCAGCCCTGGCTTGCGTGAGTACATCGAGAATATCGGTATCGTCCATCTGGTATTTCCCCCCGATGAACTGATTCCCGTCAAAGCCTATACACCAAAAACCGGCGACTCCATTGAGTTTTTTCTCCGTGACCCCGAATACGTACAATACCCAGGAGAAATCACTAAAACCAAGAGACCCGTGGCCTTCCTTCATGGCCAACATACCTTCGTGACGAATCGATATGTTGGACGGGAGTTTTTATACCTCAATATTAAGTTCCAACCCGGTGTTTTATTCCGATTAACGGGCATTCCTTCCTACGAGCTGACCAATACCTATATCGATGCGGAAGCTGTTTTTTCACCAGACATACGGACCCTAACAGAACAGTTAAGAAATGCCGACTCGTATGCTGAAATGGTTGAATGGGTAGAATCGTTTGTCGTCAGACTCATCAGACGATCCAAAAAAGAGGCGCATGGTATTGATCAAGTAGCTCAACTGCTGTTGCACAACACCGCATCTATTTCGATGGATTGGCTGGCCAGCCAATCCTGTTTAAGTGCCCGGCAGTTCGAGCGAAAATTTAAAGAACGGATGGGCATACCGGCTCCCCAACTGGCCCGAATTGCCCGCTTTGATAAAGCCTTCATGATGAAAAATGCCCAGCCAGAGCAAGACTGGTTAAGCATCGCCCTCCAGTGCGGCTACTATGACTATCAGCACTTAGTCCGGGAGTATAAAACCATCACCGGACTTACTCCCCCCTCTTTTTTTCAACTGGATAATCAGGCCCCCGAACGACTGTTGGGCTTGCACGAATAAAGCCTTCAGGTAAGTTAGCCGTAAAAAGTCGTTTTTGTACCACTAATTAATCCAGAGAGACCGTCTCTTTTGCATAACAAATCACCTTGTTATGGAACGCAGACATTTCCTGGCTACCGGTCTACTGGCTGGTTTAGGCACCCCATCCTCCTCGCTGATTCATAGCCTTCTACCCGTACTTACCCCTCCTGACAGAGGCCCTTTAAAACCTTTTTACACGCCCCCCGTGCCCATTCAGGTAGGGCCTAATGGTCTCGGATTCAGAATACCCGTCCGCAGCAGCCAAACCAACATACAATTCTCCTGCATGGAGGGAATTATGGGTCCTAAGCTGATGGGACCAGCCCCCCACGTTCATAAAGACCTGGACGAACTGATGTTTGTGCAGGAAGGTACCGTTAGCATATTGGTTGGCGATCAGGTGTATGAAGTCGAAGCCGGCGGCTGGCACCTGCGTCCCCATGGCCTAGTCCATACGTTTTGGAATGCCACGGATAAACCTGTTCGGTATATCGATATGTTTTTCAACCAGGATTTTGAAAATTTTCTGGAAGAGATGTTTGCCCGATTAATTCCTGACCTGATGAAGCGGGGTGTTTCCTTGACCTCAAAAGAGGCCACATCCCAAATGAATACATTATATACTCGGTATGGGATCACCATGTTCGAGGAGCAGCGGCAGCCCATCATGGCCAAATATGGGCTGAAAGGGTAAGTCTTTAGAGCGGCATAACCTTAAAGTAAATCATCATTCCGTCATCTTAAATCTACATCTATGAAACCGTTTCTGCTCTGTCTATTCGTATTTCTTTCGTTGGGACGCCTCTCGGCACAGAACCCGCAAAAAGGAAAACTTATCATCGAAAAATTCTTAGCGCCTTCCCTCCAGGGTAACCACGCCGGAGAGGATCCTATGCGCAGGATCACCATTTACCTGCCGCCCGGCTATGAAGAGAGCAAACAGCGTTATCCGGTCATTTATTTTTTGCATGGTGGTATGGATGTATTAGGTGACAGCATCGTGATGGCCTGGTGGCGTCTTCATGAGTTAATGGATGCGGCTATTCTAAAAGGTCATATCCATCCCATGATTTTAGTACTACCAAACAGCGATGCTAAGTTGGGTGCCGGTTTTTATACCAACTCAACCCTTACCGGGAACTGGTCGGATTACATTGGGAAAGATGTGGTTGCGTATATTGATAAACGCTATCGAACGATTGCCAATCGCAACAGCCGAGGATTGAGCGGTCATTCGATGGGTGGCAATGGCGCTTTAAAAATAGGCATGCTATACCCAGAGGTATTTGGTACCGTGTATGCCCACAGTCCGGCTAATTTGGGCTGGGCTGCTGAATTTAGTCTAAATGCTTCGTTCTTTAAGGGGATGGATTCCTATAGAAATCAGTATAGCATCGCGGAAATACAGGATGATCTGTTTAAACGAGGTGACGGGACAAAATTTTATATGAAAGCAATGGCCAATTTAGCCAGAGCGTATTCACCGGATGAAGCCGGAAAAACATTCCTCTCGGCTAAAATGCCGGTAAGCTATAGTGGCGACAGGATGATGGTGGATGAGGAGACAAAACGAAAATGGGAGGCCAACTTTCCGATCAATATGATTGAAAGTCATCTGCCTGGGCTGAAAAGTTTAAATGCGTTAAAGCTTGATTGGGGCCGAAACGAAGAAGCTAGGAATGTACCCATTGCCAGTCTTGAGTTCAGTAAAAAGCTCGAAGTCAACCAGGTAAAGCACTTTGCCGAAGAATATCTAGGAGGACATATAAACAAGATAGGCGGTTATGATGGTCGTATCTACACCGAAATGCTTCCTTTCTTTGACACTTATCTGAAATTTGAATCTAAAGAACCAGAGGCCGTTCGGTAAGCATATCGAATATCTTTATGGAGAAATCGATAGTGACAAGTGTCTCAAGAAAACGCTCGTAATTTAACGAGTTGATTTAAACATCTACGTCCACTTCATGCTGTACGACACGATCTGTTTAGTAAGTATTGATGTTAGCTTTCACTTCGGGTATATTTTTTATTTTTCCCATAAAGCATAGACTATTGAGCCAAAAGTGGCCAAAATACAACCCAGCAAAATCAGCAATGAACCCGTTACGTATGCGCTACCCGCTGAGCTTTGGGTTAAGATTTTCCGGACTGTAAAATAGAGAAGCACCAGTTGAATTAATAACATTGGCAGGGTAGCAATTTCCTGAATAAAATTTATCAAGACATGGTCAATCCTGAAAATATACGCATTCAGGAAGAAAAGCAGAAAAAACAGTCCAGTCGATAAACTTGCAAGAAAAAGTACCTTTACCTTCATAAATAGATGAACATTGTCGGTTGATTCTACGATGAAACTAAGTTTGCTCCGTTGTGGCCACAACGGAGCAAACTTAGTTTCAGTCGGGTTTGCACTGCGGGCCACAGAGCCACTTGGGTTTGCATTGTGAATAGGAACAAGCTGCATCGTGGAGATAACATTCTACGGCCGCAAACCAACAGCAACCGGAGTAATTGCCACAACAGCCCCAATCTGAGCCACGCAGACAATCCAGGACTAAACTTTTAGCCACTCCATTTTCAGCCTCTTTTCCCTCAATCCGGGCCTGCTTCATTGACACTGCCCGGGATACAGAGTTATTTATCCGTTGTAAGAAAAATTCTTTCGGCTCCACAAACTCGAAAACTTCACTCGATGGGATCGTTTTTTCGTTTGCTTTTTGTTCCAGGAAACGTAGAAGTGTTTTTTCCTTATCGTTCAGTTTATAGCTGCCGTTTTTTAATAAAGTAGCGTACAGACCTGGGCTGATCGAAACATCTTCCTGACACAGAAAAAATGTTTTATCCACGAAATAGCCCGGATGAGGTGTGCAGCCACAATCCTGGGTCGCTCCTGCTCGCTTCATCGAGTTTAATATGGCTTTGTGAAAAGCTACCGATTGAATAACCGGCGAAAAACCGTTGGTAGACTTATCGGCAATAATAGCTTCGCCAAAAATTTCGAATAACTCGGACATCGTCCTGACGTCCGCCGGCTTAGAGCGTTTGGCTAAGCTCTTGGCCTGATTTATTACTTTTTCGTGCTGAAGCAATTTGTAGGCTGTCTCACTTACGTCCAGGGAAAAGTTGATTGTTGCCAGCGGTGAACTGCCCACTTCAGCATTAAAAAACTCCAGGGAAGACTCCGTGATGGAATTAATCTCCTTCGCCCGATAAATCAGCGTCATAAATCCCGATTTATACTGAGCACTAAACGCATCAACTTTATTTTCTTTAATAGCTAATCTGTTCTCCGGAATGCTTTCTTCCGAAAAATTAGTCTTGTTACAAGCATAAAAGACGAGGCTAATAACCAATACGCACACGATAGCGAAGAATCGTTTCATAAAAACTAGTTTAGAGGTTAACTTATTAAGTATAAACACACGCTCTTTCCAATCCAGCCTAGACAATATGTAAGGATAAGAAACACCATTTTTTTTCCGCCGAAAAGGGTTAATTAACTACTAGTTACTACCCGACATGAAGTAGTAGTGGAAAATATTCCGGATACAGGAAGTTAACAGGTCGACATTGACTACTTGAGCAAGAGCCCTGCTGATCATCCAGGATCAGGAAGGTCTGGTGTTAAAATGAGCTTTTTCATCGGCATGTCTAGCTTGGGTGAAATACGCAACATAGTGACTAAATAGAGCAATCCAGTAACACGGGCTGGTCGTTGGATTAAAAGTAAGCTTCCGCTTTATAGCAATAAAGTGGGCCGGGTTCAATACAGGCAAACCGATGCCATTTAGCCGCTAAGTGTCGATGAATGCAATCGGTCGACTGAACGATGACTTCTACTGGTTGCTCGTTACCTTTGTTTGCGGTCAGCACGGTGGAAGCCAGCCTGACCTTTTGCTGTCTTAGTAAGTGCTAAACCCATCAATTCCCCACGTATTGACCTAATTTTAACACGCGCCACCGTATCCTTAAGGCATTAGCCTGGATAGTCTGTCTAGCCCTGATCACTTTGTTCTATTGGCTATCCCTGGAAACCAGTGGGACAAAGGCCGGTATGGTCCCAAACGGGACGGTTGCTGGCTGGTTAGCCACCGGCCATACGCTGCTTCTGGCAGGCGCCTATTACTGGATTACCCGCGTTTTATACCCTACACTCTTACAGCAGCGTTGGCTCTCGGCTTCTGGGCAGACTTTGGGCTTATACCTGCTCACTGGCCTAGGAACTTACTGGCTCTACCAAGGGGTGGGTGGGGGCTTTCTGGTTGCCCATACCTCCCTTTACCAGAGTAACACTCCGTTCAAACAAGCCGCTGCGGTTGCCGCTGCGCTGGGACATGACATTCTCCTGCCCAACTGGTGGCTTTATAGTCTGCTAGTGACGGCGGTTTCGCTGAAGATCGTCCGGGATGCCTACCAGACTAAAACACAGGCTCTACAACTCGAAATGAACTTATTACGCTCGCAGATTAACCCGCATTTTCTCTTCAATACGCTCAATAACATCTACTCACTGGTTGAAGCTAAAGATGTCTACGCGGCCGAAATCCTACTTAAGTTTGGCGATATTATGCGCTACACGCTTTATGAGAGTAATACCAACTTCATTGCTTTACAGCAGGAGATCACCATGCTCAAAGACTACATCGAACTCGAGCAGATCCGCCACGATGTAACGGCTCCAGCCACCATCCAGTTTGATGAGCCAGGAGAGAATTATGAATCGGTCATTCCTCCGCTTTTGCTGATCACCCTGGTGGAAAATGCCTTCAAGCACGGAATTCAGGCCACCATCGGCTCATCCTGGGTGACAATGAGGCTGGAAATGGATGAACACCAACTGCACTTTCAGGTCAGTAATAATAAACCGCCAGTGCCCTCGGTCCGGGCTACCCGCCATAAAATCAATGTTCACCGGGTTGGTCTGGACAATATCCGGCGTAGGCTACAACTGCTTTATCCAAATGACCACGTGCTAACCATTGCTGACCAAGTTGATTGTTTCACGGTTCAATTAATCATCCCTAAGCATGGCCCTTCCTCTTTCCTGCCTGGTCATTGACGACGAGCCACTAGCCTGCCAGTTGCTCGAACGATTTATTGGCCGGGTGGATTCGCTTTGCTGGCTAAGCAGTTGCTCAAACGCCGTTGATGCCCTCTCGCTGATTCGCCAGCACCGCCCAAACCTACTGTTTCTGGATATTGAAATGCCGGAAGTGAACGGTCTTGAGTTGCTCAGTAGTCTGCCTACCAATCGACCACAGGTAATCCTGACAACCGCCTTTCCGGATTATGCCCTGGACGGTTTTGAGTATGACGTGACGGATTACCTGCTAAAACCCATTCGGTTTGACCGTTTTCTGCGGGCTATCCATAAAGTACACGGCCGAAGCGAATTGATCAGCAGCGGTAGTGGGGCAGGCAACCTGGATCAGACCGCATTGGTAGAGAACCTTCCACCGCCCGACTCAACGCTGTGGCTAAAGGTCAATAAGCAGCAAATTCGTCTCCCCCTGAGTGAAATTGTATTCCTGGAAAGCATGAAGGATTACACCCATTTTACCCTGGAGGGTCAATCCCTGCGGGTCCACCAGCCCTTAAGTGCCATTGAGGCCTTGTTAGGTGAGGAGTTTTTGCGCATCAATCGCTCGTTCATTGTGCGATGCAGCGCCATCACGGCCATTAAGGCTAATGCGGTCGAATTAATTACCAAGCATCAGTTACCCATCGGTATCACCTACCGGGAATTAGTCCGGGATCGCTTAAGGCAATATATAAGCGCACCGTAGACGATCAGCGCCTGGGTAGCAAGTTGTTGGGCTTCGGTCCGGGGGTGACTGGTTGGTTTGTTCCAGGGGTATCGTTGCAAACGCGGACCCATGCCGGAGCGGCCACTGTAGCGCGGCTACAGACGGCGAAAGTTAGGCGTAACACGATCAATTTATTTGTTTTCGGGGTTTTCTTAGTAACGGGACAAAGAATTACTTTAAGCGTTTTAAATCTGTATTCAGTACCCGTTTGACGTAAAAATCAGGTACATTGATTTCTGGTATAAGTTTTGGATATAAGGCAAAGCTCAAATTTCATTAGTTTATCAGCTCTTCTCCATTGTACCGGAAATCCTTCGTTTTTGTAAAAAACTGAAAATCAGTAAAATTTGACATCGAATTTCCTTAGCGTAATTCTTTGTCTGGTTACTAAAAGAACCCCAAGTACGGGCACCGGTACGCCGACGTACTTCAGCCGCACTGCCAGCGTGGTCGATATGGCAGTGAGTAAGCAGCAGGTGGCGTCGAACTGAAAGCTTTCAATCCGGCGCTGCTGTTGGCGCAGTACCGCTTCGGCAATCAGGCGCCCATTACGCTCGAATCCGATGAACTGGTCATTGCCCAGCTGAATGTGGTGATACGAAATGGTGATCAGGGTGGTGGGTTCCAAACACTGAAACGAATAGCGGCTCGGTTTGCCCATCAGCAGGGAGGGGTAGTCGGTGACTCAATTCTTTACTGTGGAGAATCGGGTTGTTATTTCTTCCCCGGCCTGATTGCGATAATAGCCCCGGACAAGTCCCCTGGTTAGAAAACCGATGAGTTGATTGGGCTGATCGGCTTCCATAAAAAAGGCTATGGGGGCCAGACTATGCTGGATTAACCCATTCTTAAAGTAGTTCTACTCCTGGGTGGCGATTTGTGGATTGAGTGAGAGAAGTGCTTGCCGAACGGGTTCAAAAATATCCGTCATAGAGTTGTTGGATAGGGCTATTCTTAAATACACGTTTACCGGAATTGTTGCTTACAGTCAAGCCCAACTTCTTTCAAGATCGAGGTCACCTATATACAATCTCAAAATACTGTCCGGCCAAACGAAACACCCCAGATTTAGAACGGCCAGGATTTTTTGATTGAATAAAAAATAAATAAGCTGATTAAGGTGAAACAACCGAGACACCGTTGAGATTACTAAATTGTCTCCTCCCACCTTTTTCCGATTTTACTTGACGATGTACAATTTAAGCATGTTAGTTTAGGAGAGAGATTTTTATTTCATATACTCACTCGGATAGAGACCAAAAAACTTTTTAAACTCTCGACTAAAGTAACGTCGATCGTCAAAACCTACGGCCATTGCGACTTCATTAATATTTAAATTACTTTGTTGTAATAACTTTGCTGCTTTTTTCATGCGGATCGATTTGATAAAATCGTTAACCGACATGTCTGTAATCGCTTTGAGCTTTTTATAGAGTACGGGTTTGCTCATATTTACTTGAGCGGCTAGTTTTTCTGCGACAAACCCCTTTTCGAATAAATTCTCTTCTATAATCTGTACTAGTTTAACAATAAATTCTTCCTGTACAGTATTGATAGTTAGATGCTGTGGTTCGAGAGTAATAAGTCGGCTGTACTTTTGACGCATGATCTCACGCGCAGTGAAGTGGTTCCGTAAACAAAGCTCTAAGAGAGGCAGGTTCAAGGGCTTGATAAGATAACTATCGGCACCCGTCTCTAGACCTTCTATTTGATGAGCAACGGCTGCTTTTGCCGTAAGCAGTACAACCGGAATATGGTTTGTCCGGACATCGGTTTTTAACTTACGTAATAATGCCAGACCATCCATGTCAGCCATCATAATATCACTGATAACTAGGTCAGGTATGTGCTGGCAAGCCGCTTCCCATCCTACCTGCCCATTGATCGCTTCGATAATATGATATGTATTAATTAATACATCCCTGATGAAACTGCGTAGCTCATCATTATCATCAACGAGTAAAATAGTATGGTGCTGGCCAGATTCGGCTCTTTCTATGGCTTCTTGCGTTTTTACAGATACTTCTGATGAGAATTCCGCTGTTGGTAGCAGCGGAATAGAATCGACCAATTGCTCCCTGGTAAAATGATGATGCCCTTTCCGAAGCGCTAGGGTGAAACAGGTAAATCCATTGTTCCCGTTGCGAGCTTCCTGGCTCTCAACTGTCAATGTACCTCCATGTAATTCGGCAATCCTGCGTGATAAGGCAAGTCCAATCCCATAACCTGTGTTCGTTTCGCCCTGATTATATCCCTGAAAATAATTTGTGAATAGCTTTTTAATAGTTTCCTCTGATACTCCCCGACCGGTATCGGACACAGTAATAGCAACCCAATGCTCAGTCTCTTTCACGCTAATCTCAATAGTCCCTCCATCAGACATGAATTTAAAGGCGTTTGAGAGTAGATTGTAAATAACTTTCGCAAGTTGATTGGGGTCAAACCAGAGTACTAGGTGCTCAGGCTTGGCCGAAAAGATTAGATTCACATTCCTTTTTTCGGCTAGGTGTTGAAAGGATGTAATGCTATTTTTCAAAAAGGAAGTAACCTTGTTTTGGGAAACATAAAGTTGCAATTCATTGCTTTCCGCTTTCCGGAAATCCAGTAATTCGGTGACTAGGGTTAACAAGCGATCGGAGTTACTTTTAGCGTATGTTAAGTGTTTCTGGAGCTCAGGATTGTCTTTTTCTAGACTCAGTAATCGATCGATAGGACCAGTGATTAACGTAAGGTTTGTGCGAATTTCATGAGAGATGTTGGTAAAGAAATCAAGCTTGGCTTGATTCAGAAGGTGTTCCTGTTTAATCCGACCCCTTAGCCAGTAATACCGGAGAATGACAGACAAAACAACGACAGCCAGTATCCCATAAAGTGAATAAGCCCACCAACTTTTCCACCAGGGAGGCAATATCACTAAGCTAAGCTTAGTTGGATTCGGATTCCAGATTCCATCATTATTGGCCCCGTTTACTAGTAGGGTATAGGTACCATAGGGAAGATTATTGTAGGTGATAGACGGTGCTTTAATAGAGTGCCATTCCTGGTCAAGCCCTTCCAGTTTATAGGCATACTGGTTTTTTTCTGGCTTGATGTAATTCAGAACCGCAAACGTAAGCGTGAAAAAATTTTGCTGATAGCTGAACCTTATTTGGTCTGTCTGACTGATATCTAGGTTTAGTAAATGGGTTTTATCGTTGATGGAAACGGCTTTATTGGCCACTTCCAGGCCAGTAAATACGACAGGCGGGGGATACTGATTAAGCTTAATATCGGCTGGGTTAAAATAGACTAACCCTTTATTGGTGCCAAAATATAATTCTCCATTAGTAGCACGGTAGCTAGCATTAGGCATAATTTCGCTCCCGGCAAGACCATCAGAACGAGTATACTGCTGGCTGCGTTTAGTCCCTACATTAAAGCGAATCAGTCCCCGGTACGTACCAAGCCATAGCGAATTAGCGGCGTCACTCTCAATGGACGTTATTCTAGTCCGGCTTAAGTCGCTGGTAAAGTTGTAATCAACAAATGTGTTCTTCTTGGCATCATATAGCTTCAGCCCACCATAACTTGTTCCTAGCCATAATCTTCCGTAACGATCTTCATGCATACAATTTACCCATTCCGGAGCGTCTCCGGCACGGACATTTATGGTAAAGGGTATCCAGCAGAAACGCGTACTTTTGTCCTTAAGTAAACACATGCCCCCTTTACCGCCAATCCAGATATTCTTGTGACTATCTTCTAATAAGATATCACTTAATGCTACCTGATTAGTGAATCGATGATAACGCCGTAAGCTTCCTTTCTCTTGATCAAAAAGATCAATTTCCCTACCGAAAGTCACCCAAAATCGTTGTTGACTATCCTCAAGTATGGCCCGCATCGTATTTTCATTACCCGAAGCAGAATCCTGATGATTTGTTGGGTATAACATCCATTGGCGGTGATTGGGTGATATTCGACTTAAATCACCACGTTGCGTACCCACCCAGGTGTATCCACTTTTGTCGACAAATACAGTTTTAATTAACTTGGATGGCAGATACCTTCTAAATCTATTATCAACTCTATAATTGGCCAATAAACCCGTTTGAAGATTTACATAATCCAGGCTTGTACTATTGATATTAATCCAAAAGTTTTGACGTTGATCTTCCCGAATAGAACTTACAGCTCTATGGGTAATTCCTCTTGCCGGCTTTGATTGCTCTATGGTTTTAAAGGGAGTGAAAGTTGGATAAAGGACATTAACGCCCGATATATATGTACCAAGCCAAATTGACTGTTGGTTATCTTCAAAAATTACGAAAATACTATTGTCACTTAAACTCTGAGAATTTCTCGGATCATTTTGATATTCGGTAACTTCCATTGAAATAGGATTCAGTCGAATAGCCCCTTGTAACGTACCAATCCATATACGCCCCTGCTTATCCAGTTGCATACAATTAATTTCATTGTACGTTGAAAGCCCAGGCGTTAGATTAGGCCAATGGATAAATGATTCATTGACGGGATCATAAGAGTCTATCTTTCCACTCTTTGTACCAATCCACAGTTTATTGTGTTGATCACAGATTACAGCAGAGACCGAGTTTTCAATCAGGCTATTGGATTTATTCGCTTGGTGTGTGAAGGTTTTATAACCAATACCAGTTTTAGTAAATGTCATCCTGATCAATCCAGTATTGGTGGCTAACCACAAGTTGCCTTGCTGATCCTCACATATACCATTGATACGTATCATAGCTTGATTAGGAGCAGTGGGCTTAATTTCAGAATACAAATACCGCTCGAACTTATTCAAATTATCATTAACCAGTCTATTTAATCCATTATCAGTCCCAATCCATTTTGTACCTTTTCGATCTTCATATAAACAAAATATTCGATCATTACTTAAACTTTTTTTGTTTTCTGGATCATGAAAATACCGCTGAAACGAATCGCTTTCGGGTTTATATTTATTTAATCCTTTAAAGGTCCCAATCCACAATGTATGGTGGGTGTCGCTAAGCGAAGAACTTATCCTGTTGTACGAAATACTAGTAGGATTAGTAGGATCATTAGTGTACGTTTTAAACGATCGTGAATCATAGCGACTGAGGCCTTCGGGTGTGCCGAACCATAAAAAACCTCGCGCATCCTGTGTAATAGATAATACTGTATTTTGAGCTAGGCCACTCTGTATATCAAAGAAATGAAATACAGGTGTTTGCGCTAGGCAACAAGACCATAAAATGATACTATAAAGTAAAAAAATAAAATTGATTCTACTGGACATTGCCGATCTAAGATGTTCATAAAACGTTTTCATAAGGGTTATACTATACCACTGACTATTTAATGTGACCTATTATAAAAGTAATGCATAAGTCTACGGTATCTGACTTAAGACTCTGCTTAATTGGAGTAATTTACAATTTTCACACTTATATTACCAATTTTCATACCTTACCTTAATGTTGCTTTATAATCATAAATAATAACTATACAATTTTCCCACTTTTTAGCTCCAATAGTCCTACCAATTTTATTATTAATTATTTCAATTTTGACCTCAAGAATCACCTATAATTTTACCTTAATTATCGAATAAAATAATGAAAAAAAATAAAGTTGAAGATTCGGCAAATAAAAAGTATGATGAAGGAGAGCTTTATCCACACCATTCCTGTAAACACTCTAGCGACAAATTTGAGGCTCTTTACAAACAGTATGTCATAAAAGTGATACAAAGACAACAAAATCTGTCAGATGAGCTTTTTCAGAAAGTGTTTAGCAGGCTGAATAATTTGTAAAGATTTGGTATTGGATCGTGAATAAGTCTGTGAAAATTAGTTGTAATAATTAAACGCTAATTCGCTAAGCGAGTCAAATGAAATTGGACCAAACGAGTAAAATGAGAAGGGACGATTCAGTAATTGAAAAGGAGAAACCGTTGTTTCACCTTGATTATGTACAATTCGGCCAAAACTCCCAAAGCCAAACGAGCAGCCTCCCAATACTGCACATTTACCGAGCGTAAGCCCGCTCTATTTTTCATCAAAGACATTCAGCCGCAACGGCAGACCGTGACAGACCCGACGTCAATACACCGTGGAAGAAAAAATACTCATCGTGCTGGAAGGTCTGTAAGGCGAACAGTTTGTAACCGAAATCCGTCGGTTAGAAGTGCTCAATACCAAGATTTGTTATCGTTGGAACGGACCGCCGTTGCGGTAAGGAGTTTTTGGAGGCTGGCAAGAGGTGGTTAGCTGGGGATACCACCCGGGAAGCTAGGGCTCCAGAAGTCCAGTACATCAAAGCGGAAAATGAGACTCTTAAGCAACTGGTGGGCAAGCTGAGTCTGAATAATAGTAGATTAAAAAAGGCGGTCCGCCACCGCAGCTTAAAGCCGACGACTAATCGCTATCATCATATGATTCAGTCCGAGAAAAATATAAATTATCACGTTGGCGGAGCAGTCGCCTTTGAGCGTTAAAGCCACCTTACAGGAGTTAAGCATCAACCGGTCGACGTTTTATAAGTGCCGGGCCACTGGTGCGATACAAACGTTATTTGCAGGATGGCTATGATGGCTTGGCCGATCAGGCATATCGACACCAGTGCTTGGAACCAACTGCTTCGGCGGTCCGATGCCACCCGCAGAGAAAAACTGTGTGGTAGAGCTAGCCTTAGAACGGTCTGATCTGTCTGGCTAAGAATTGGCCTGTTATATTGTTGACAATGAGGGGTGGTTTGTCTCAGATTCAACCGTTTACCATATTTTGAAAAGTCGGGGCTTAATTACGGCTCCAGCTTATCGGTTGATGGAAGCGGATGATGAGTTCTATAACCCGACTACCGCGCCCAACCAACTTTGGCAGACCGACTTTACCGCACCGGAGGCCCGGCTATTTTAAGATCAAGAACTGGGGTTGATATTATCTGTCAACCCTGCTGGATGACTATTCTCGTTACGTTCTAGCTTGGGTACTGTGTCCGGGTATGTAGGCGACGGACGTAGAGAGCATTGTCCAAGCAGCTCTACAAGCCAGTAGTTTGACTGCTGGTCAGCGCCCGCGTATGCTGTCGGACAATGGCTCAGCTTACGTGTCTCGGTAATTAAAAGAGTATTTGAAAGGAGAAAGCATTGAGCATTTTCGCAGCGCTCCCTTTCATCCGATGACGCAACCAGGTAGCCGGAGCGGATAAGATCGAGCGCTAACGGTCCGCCGTCGCGGCATCGGTCGATGAAAATGTGCTGTTATTAGAGCACTAATACAGTCCGGAAGAATTGAGAGAACGCCTAACGGAGTGGGTAGCTTACTACAATCACCAACGCTACCATGTATCACTCGAGAATTTACGTCCCGCTGATGAGTACTGGGGTCGCCAAGACCAAATTGTAGCGGAACGGCAAAAAACTAAGCAGTTATCGCTGCTCAAACTCTGAAAAAGCAGCCCACCGCAGTGGTCATATTTATTAGCGTTTGCAACGTGCTTAAAAGTATTTTTTTCTTTTTCACCGCTCCAGCGGCTCGGCCGCATCTGTCCACTTTCGGTTACCGATATGCATGTAGTGGATCATTGTCGACTGGACTAATCGATGTATTCACTCTAACTGTTTTTCTAAAATGTATCTCAGGCTCAATGTAATTGATAGTAATCAAGAGAAACGTCAATTTATTTTTCAATTTGAAAATTTAGAAATTGGGTTTGACATCGTCAATCGTATTAAAAAACAGGGGGATATTTTGATTAGCGCTGACCTCATTGACGATTATCAGCGAACAAGCTTACCGGTAGAGGCATTTGATGGTGTTTCATTCTTAGCTGAGCTTAAGCAATTAGAACTAGAATGGATTTCTATTTTGGCTAAGTCCTTTCCAATAAGATTACGGCTAGATTTAGAGGCCACTCATTGGTATAGAAAGAAATTGAGTTTTTACGAACAGAGTATTGTTAGACTAGAATTAATGATTAGCGACGTAAATAGCCGGTGTGAACACCAGGAAATCCCCTTTAGAACAAAAAGCGAAGTGGTCTTTAATCGGTATCAGTCTATAGTAAGACGCTATGAAGCTCAACTCAAGCAAGCTCATTGGATACGTAAATTGATACTTGATCGACTTCAGTAATAGGCGAAAATGCGTTTCCTACTTTGGAAGTAAAGTACGAAAATTGTAAGTAGACAGTAAATCAATAAACGGTTGTTAACTTATTCTCACTAAACGCTCCTAGATGAGACGTTGGAGTTTTCATGTATACGCTTCACTAATTGGGCGATTATAAAGACAACTTTTACAGGGCGATTGGCTTTCGCTGCCGGTCTAGAGCTAGCAGAAATACCGTTAAAATAATTAACACCGCTCCCAAATAATCAACCCATTGCCAACGAATATCAAGCCAGATTTCCGACAGCAGGGCGGCTGACGGTGGTATTTGCACGTTTGTTTCGTTAAGCAGTCAACCATTAGACCCTCGGTTGATCGGAGGGCTTACCAATTGAGCTTGACTGGCTTCTGGTATTGAGACTGACAAACCTACCTTTACCCGATCCATGGTCACAAAGGTTCGAAAACGTTTCACATTGCTATTGTCAAAAAACAGCTGCCGGGTAATCTGCTCGTATTCGATCATACTGGATACCACGATGACCAAAACAAAATCAGCCTCGCCCGTTACATAGTAGCATTGTTGAACGGCGATCAGATCGGTGAACCGTCGTTTCGCTTCGTCAATGTATTCTTTCCGTTCATTAACCATTTCCACTTCTACGAATAACGTGATCTCCCGATTTACGCTGGCCGGATTAATAACGGCCACATTAGCTTGAATGATGCCCGATGTATTCAGCGCCTTGATACGACGGTTCACCGCTGCCGCCGATAGATTAACAGCGTGCCCAATGTCTCGTTGCGACATCATATTATTTTGTTGAAGAATTCCTAGAATAGCCAGGTCAAACCGATCGAGTTGCATAGCGTACTATTTATGGTCAACAGGAAGCGACTTTGTGAAATATTGTTGCAATAAAGACTCAATATTAGACGAAAAATTACACTCCCATTGAAATAATTTTGCATAACATTTTGACATGTCTATGATTCATTTCAACGAGAGTACTACGTTTAACCAACCTCTGACTGAAGTCGACAGTCAGTTACTCGGTGAGTTGTCAGCCCAGGCCAGTCAACGATTCTGGCAATCACAGCCCGCTTATCGCCCAACGCCATTACAGGCACTTTCTGCACTAGCCAGCTCACTTTCAATTGGCGAACTGTATGTAAAAGACGAAGCGCATCGATTGGGTCTGCAAAGTTTCAAAGCCTTGGGAGGAGCCTATGCCGTCGTTACATTAGCCCAAGAAGAAGTAGCTAAAAGGCTTGGTCAACAGGTTTCCTGGGAAACCCTGCGTCAACCGATTCACCAGGAAGTCATTCAACGGCTCACGTTTGCGTGTGCTACGGACGGTAATCATGGCCGATCAGTGGCGTTCGGCGCGCAACTCGTCGGCGCCAAGGCCGTTATTTTTGTCCATCCCGGTGTCAGCCAACGCCGTCGGCAGCGTATGGCCGAGCTGGGTGCGCAGATTGTGGAAGTGCCAGGAAGCTACGACGATGCCGTGCGAGAAGCCAGCCGGGTGAGCGACCGAAACGGATGGCTGCTTACCTCGGATACCTCCTGGCCAGGTTACGAACACGTTCCCGGTTTGGTCATGCAGGGCTATTTGACCTTGTGGCAGGAGTCGATCAGCCAGTTACCCCGTCTACCCTCGCATATTTTTATTCAAGCGGGCGTTGGTGGATTAGCCGCGGCCCTTGCGGGTCACCTAGCCAGTTGCTGGGGGGCGGACCGGCCTAAGATCATTATCGTTGAGCCGCAACGGGCGGCTTGTCTTTTCGAAAGTGCCAAGGCGGATCAGCGGGTCAGCCTTCCCCCCGGTGAGTCTACCGTGATGGCCATGCTCGAATGCTATGAGCCTTCAGCTATCGCCTGGCGCATTCTGCTCCGCACCACCGACGCGTTTCTGACCATTCGGGATGAAATGGCCATTGACAGCATGATTCGGTTAGCCCGTCCATTAGACGATGATCCGGCTATTATATCAGGAGAAAGTGGTGGCGCGGGCTTAGCCGGATTGCTCCAGGTCTGTCAGCATCAGGACTGGAGAGAAGCCCTAGGCATAACGAGTCATTCCTGCGTTATGGTCATCAATACCGAAGGGGCGACTGATCCCGACCGCTACGAAGCGTTGGTAGGCATTCCCCTGCTACCGGGTAGTAACGAATCCGTAAACTAATCACTAAACCTATTCATCGATGCTTTCTCAAAGCCTACTTGACTTAATACCAACCGTAACCGGCTGGCGACATCGCTTACACCAATTTCCCGAAGTGGGCTTTACCGAAAAGCAAACGGCCGCCTTTGTCGCGGCTAAGCTGCGCGAATTCGGGTTGGATATTGTCGTAGAAGGCATTGGTAAAACAGGGGTCGTCGGGACGCTTCGTCGCGGCTCGGCGACGCGTAGTTTGGCCCTGCGAGCGGACATGGATGCCTTAGCCATTTCAGAACAGGGACCTGCTGCCTACCGCTCCCAGCAAGAAGGAATTATGCATGCCTGTGGGCATGATGGCCACACCAGTATGCTGCTGGGCGCGGCTCATTGGTTAGCCCGGTATGGGGCGTTCGATGGCACCGTTCACTTTATTTTCCAGCCCGCCGAAGAATGGGGGAAAGGGGCTTTAGCGATGCTGGCCGATGGTCTGTTACAACAATGCCCGTTCGACGAAATCTATGGATTGCACAACTGGCCCGGCCTTCCCGTTGGCCACTTTGCCACTACAACGGGCGAGCTAATGGCGGCCGAGGATATTTTCACGATTACATTAACCGGGGTTGGTGGCCACGCATCCCGACCCCATAAAAGTAAAGATGTCTTAGTCGCCGCTAGTTCCTTAGTGCTTAGCCTACAAACCATTGTTGCCCGGCGAGTCGATCCGTCCCGTATTGCCGTTGTGTCGGTAACTGAATTTATGACGGATGGTATCCGAAACGCTTTACCCAATCAGGTCACCATCAAAGGCGATGTGCGAAGTTTCCAACCGGCAATCAGTCAACAGATTGAAACGGAACTCCGGCGAATCGCCACGGGTATCGCCCTGGCCAATGATTGTCAAGCTCTGGTTGCCTACGAGCGGGAATTTATTCCGCTGCGAAATGAGCCGGGCACGACGGCCATTGCGCTTCAGGCAGCCGCTCAAGTATTTGCGACTGGTTCGATTGACTCAGCGATGGAGGCTGTTACGGTATCGGAGGATTTTGCTCAGTTTCTTGAGCATGTACTGGGCAATTTTGCGCTGCTCGGTACATGCTCAAGAAACTGAGCAAAATCCTCCGATACGATTTTAATGATGACGCCTTACTATACGGCATCCAGTACTTCGTGGAGTTGGTACAAATGCGACTTAGTTAGGGAACTAGTTTAGTCTTTCTCATACGCTTGTTTTCCGTCTCCAGCCAGGAGTCAGTCATGAGTCGTTTATAAACTCTTATATCTTCAATTGGCTAACCACTAATAGCGTCTCAGCAAAGGCTCCAACATGAGACCAGTAGGAGTTTACGTATCAATAAATAGGGCGTTTAATTGGACAGCTTGTCTCAGGTACTGTCAACTACTATCCGTAGCATACGCCTGTCGGCGGGCGGGTTTGGCTTGCTGATTGTGGGTGTGTATTTCTTGAACAGCGAACGCAAAGCAGCTTTGTCATAGGACAGATCGGAGACGCAGGCCGTGCGGGAGTTTACCGATTGGGTAAAGGCCCAGCCGGAGAGAAAACGGCTATATGATCGCTATTATGACCCCTAAATCTATCCGTTGGCTATTGCCAATAATCTGGTTGGGTGTATAGGGTGAAACGCTCATTCATACATACGAAACATTTATATGTATTCATGTGTAGTGTTCATGTGAGTTTGTATTAAGCTCATTTTCAATCCTTTCCTTTTGTCAATTACCGGCCCCATAGTTTGTATCGAAGATGATGATGACGACCAACATTTAATGAGCGTAGCGATCAAGGAGCTACAAGTCGCCAATGAATTACGCTTTTTTACGGATGGCAAAACGGCGCTCCAGTATTTAGAGAGTACCCCCCAAAAGCCGTTTCTAATCTTGTGTGACATCAATTTGCCGCTCATGAATGGCATCGAGCTACGAAAGCAGCTTAACCAAAATGAATATCTAAGACGAAAATCTATTCCCTTCCTGTTTGTCTCGACAGCGGCCGATCCGGGCTTAGTTCAGACTGCTTACGACGAAACGGTCCAAGGTTACTTCAAAAAACCGGTACGCTATTCCGACCTGAAAGAGCAGATCAGGTTGATACTTGCTTATTGGAGTGAATGTCTTCATCCCGATAGTGATCTTTAACTGGACACCCGTCCAAAACGGTTAATGTCAGCGTGGAATTTAGAGTAGCTATCGATTAAAAAATACAACGCCCGGTCATGCTCACTGCACTACCGGGCGTTGTATTTTTCGAAGAGGTGTTATAAAACAAGAGTGGCTTTTGCAAAAGCGTATGCGACTAACCAAAGTTTACAGTTATTAACAAATAATCGTCTCAAAATACGCTCCCTAGTGAGACTAATCAGTTTTTATAAATGTGCTTCTTGAATTGGGAGGCTTAATCATACTACCTACGTTCCTAATTTTACCCGGTTGTTGTTGAACTATGCTGTATGAATACATAATTGAGCACACATGAAAATTCTTCTTATCCTGGTCGTACTATGGCCACTTTCACTAAGTGCACAAGTTCATTCGCCTATCATCACCCAGGCGATTGACAGCGTACTGGAAGCCAATCAAGTTCCGGCTATTGTAGCCGCAATCGTTAAGCCGACTCAAATTCTGTACGGCTATGGTGGACGAATTAGAGCCGACCGAACGGATACCATCAAGGCAACTAGTAAATTTCATTTAGGCTCTAATACCAAGGCCGTGACTAGTTTCATGGCCGCTAAACTAGTCGAACAAGGAAAACTAAAATGGACCGATAAGTTAGTAGCTGAAGTTACGCAACTGGGTTAACTGGACAAATTATCTTTGGTCATGCAAACCAACCTTGATCTCTACACGGACT
>NZ_JACXAA010000007.1 GCF_014699035.1 Spirosoma validum | reverse complement strand
GTAGTCCGTGTAGAGATCAAGGTTGGTTTGCATGACCAAAGATAATTTGTCCAGTTAACCCAGTTGCGTAACTTCAGCTGTTAAGTCAATACTCAGAAAAACGCCGGATTGTTGCAGCCTAGTTCTACGTCTGCTGACCTCATGATTCATTCTGTAATAGTTTGAAAGTACCTGGTTTATAGCTTGTTATAGTAGGAGAACACTTTTGTAAGACCCGATTTGGATTTTAGATCCGGCTTTTCAGTTTTCAGGAACACGTCAATTTGGTCTTTTTTGTCTGCCATCAGTTCCAGAATGGCCTTTTTGTTCGCTGAGAATTTTGCGGCACGCCCGTCGTGAGCTACGTACCAATCGAATTTTTTGATGAGCTCATCATCTTTTGAGCCCGTGTTCATGGCTGCATTAAAATTGGCTCGTTTTACATAAATCGATGGGTATTCAAGGAGCGTCATTTTTCCCAAAGATACCTGCTCGAAGAAACCTGACAACGCATCGGCTTCGCCCCGGTATTCACGTACGTTGATGAATTGATTGGTTGTGCCCATCTTGTTATTCACCACAACGTATCGAACACTAGGTGCTTTTGCCGACCTTATATCGTTGGCTCCCGCCTGTATCTCTACGTCATGATTCATCAGATCAAGTCGCACCGGAACACCGCCAAGAGAGTCGCTCGTATTTAGAATTTTGCCATAAAACTTCACGTTGCCCACCTGCCAGGTTGTATCGAGATACGGATCGCCAATGGTTTTACCAGCCGGACCGCTAATGCCATATAACGTACCTGTTTTAGGAATGTCAAGGCCCCCTTGATTAATCTGGTCACGCGTGTTAGTATTCATCTGAATCGACTGTGACTGAGCATACGTAACGGTCGATAAAGCAAAAAATGGCCCCGCCAGAGCGAACGAACGCATTAAAAGCCCTGTCAAAAGTTGGCGTAAAAACAGATTAATAATGAGTTGATAAATAGCTTTAACGTAATGCATGTTGATATGCCTGTTTTACTTGATGAAATCCATCTATTCTTTAACTAGAATTGTGTCCACTAAACTAATGATTTTGTTTATATTCAGCGCAAACAGAGTGCCATTTACTCAAGCTAATTGATTCACTAAAGCGTAGTCCGGTTGGTTGACTGCAGAAGCAATGTGGATAATGGAAATTGAATTTTCATTGTATTGAAGCTATCTGGTAGCTGGATTATGCGTGTTATCATATATAGCTGACGCTATGTATAAACCGATTGTGATACAGTCTGTTATAAGGGCTTAAAGAGTATGTATTTTAGTATTTTGCAGGATAACCTTTGGTGAAAAGCGCTGCCAGGCGTGTGAATTTGCGTATTTTTGGCAGTTAACCCAATCATCAACTCAATCAATTTCATGCTAAAACATTTCCTGACGGGTCTCTTCACGGCTGGCCTACTGTACACGGCCGTGGCTCAGACGACCTTTCCCCGCAACGGTGTCTACGACGAACGGACAGGGCTCTATGCGTTTACAAACGCAACCATTATCGTTGATCCACAAACTACCCTTCAGAACGCTACGTTGCTGATTCGTGATGGACGTATCGAAGCGGTCGGTACGTCGGTTAGTGTTCCGGCCGGAGCTGTTGTCGCTGACTTGAAAGGAAAGCGAATTTATCCGGCTCTGATCGACATCAATTCGGATTATGGGATGCCCGAAGTCAAGGTCGAGCGTCGCGGTTTTTTTGCTCCTCCACAACTGGAATCCAATAAGAAAGGAGCGTATTACTGGAACCAGGCCGTTCAGCCCGAAAATGACGCGAGTCTGCTGTTTAAATCGATTCCGGCCAAGGCAGACGAATTACGCAAACTGGGATTTGGCGTTGTTTTGACACATCCACACGACGGCGTTGTGCGGGGTACGGGTGCGCTCGTGACGCTGGCCGATGATCGAGAAAATACGCTTGTCCTGAAACCGAACGTAACGGCGCATTATTCATTCAGTAAGGGTAGTTCTGGGCAGACGTACCCAAACTCGATGATGGGATCGGTGGCACTGATCCGTCAGGCGATGTACGACGCGGATTGGTACAAACGGGCAGGCAACAAAGAACAAGAAAATCTGTCGCTGGATGCGCTGAACCGGATTCGACCCTTACCCGCTATTTTCGAAGCCAACGATAAACTAGGTATTTTACGGGCTGACAAGATCGGTGATGAGTTTGGTATTCAGTACATCATTGCCAGCACCGGCGACGAATACCAACGGATTGATGAGGTCAAAGCGACGGGCGCTTCGCTGATTGTGCCGCTGAATTACCCCCAGCCGTATGATGTCGAAGATGCCTGGGATGCCGATAACGTATCGCTCGCTGAACTGAAGCACTGGGAAATGGCCCCGATGAATGCTGGCCGCCTGGCCGCTGCCAATATTCCGTTTGCACTGACCACCGCGGGGTTGAAAAGCAAAGCAGATTTCTGGGGCAATCTTCGCAAAGCCATCGAAAACGGACTATCCGAACAAAAGGCGCTCGAAGCGCTTACGACCGTACCAGCGCGGCTGATTCGCGTTGACGATCAGGTTGGTACGTTGCAGAAAGGTCGTCTGGCGAATTTCATTATTACGTCCGGCAACCTGTTCAGTGCTGACAACGTGATTTTTGAAAACTGGATGCGGGGTAAGCAGTACATCGTCACCAATAAAGATGTAGCTGATTTCCGCGGCTCCTGGAACCTGACCGTTGGCGCTCAATCGAATTTAAAGCTAAACATCTCAGGAAAATCACCCGATAAACCCGAATACCAGATTCAGGCCGATACCGTCAAAATAACGCCGAAAGTAACGCTGTCGGGCGATCTGATTTCCATGCAGATACAGATGGATAAAAAAAAGCCTGGCACTACACGCTTAACGGGCTATCGTACCGGAACGACTATGAAAGGGGAAGGGGAAACGCCTGATGGGAAAGTTGTTACGTGGTCGGCTGTACGTACCGGTGATGCGCCCGTATCCACGTCTGCCGTATCCGCTACGTCGACCACGACAGCTAGCACAACAGCAGCAATGGCTACATCGACCACAGCCACCGTGCCGGGGAGCACAACCGCCACGATTCTCTACCCGTTTGTTGGCATGGGGAATGCCCAGAAACCCAAATCGGAAACGGTTATGATTCGGAACGCTACGGTCTGGACGAATGAAAAAGAGGGTATTCTAACCAACGCTGATGTGTTTGTGACGGGTGGTAAAATTTCTAAAGTTGGCAAGAACCTACCTGTTCCAGCCGATATAAAAGTCCTGGATGGTACGGGTAAACACCTGACCAACGGCATTATTGACGAACACTCACACATTGCCTTGCTGTCGGTCAATGAAGGATCGCAATCAAGTACGGCCGAGGTTCGTATGAGTGATGTGGTTAATCCCGAAGACATCAATATTTATCGGCAACTGGCGGGTGGAGTCACTACGTCGCAGCTTCTGCATGGCTCCGCTAATGCCATCGGGGGGCAGTCCGCCATCGTGAAACTTAAATGGGGCGAATCGCCGGAGGGGATGCTCATCAAAGGCGCGGATGGCTTCATCAAGTTCGCTCTGGGCGAGAACGTAAAACAGGCCAACTGGGGTGACGCCAACCGGATTCGCTTTCCACAGACGCGCATGGGTGTAGAGCAGGTGTATATGGACCACTTCATGCGGGCGAAAGAGTATGCCAAAACATGGTCAACCTATAATGCGCTGAATGCAAAAGCCAAAACAACGGCTATTGCTCCACGGCGCGACATTGAACTCGATGCGCTAGCCGAAATTCTGGCGAACAAACGATTCATTACGTGTCACTCCTATGTTCAATCGGAGATCAACATGCTCATGAAAGTGGCCGATTCACTTGGCTTCAAAGTCAATACGTTCACCCATATTCTGGAGGGATATAAACTGGCTGACAAGATGGCAAAACATGGTGCGGGCGGTTCGTCCTTCGCCGACTGGTGGGCCTATAAAATGGAAGTACACGATGCCATTCCATACAATGCCGCGTTAATGCACCGGCAGGGCGTAACAGTATCCATTAATTCGGATGACGCCGAGATGGCCCGTCGTCTGAATCAGGAAGCTGCGAAAACGGTTGAGTACGGCGGTATAGCCGAAGAAGATGCCTGGAAAATGGTGACGCTCAATCCCGCAAAACTCCTGCATCTGGACAATCGCTTGGGTAGTATCAAGGTCGGTAAAGATGCCGATCTGGTGTTGTGGAATGCGCACCCACTGGCCATTTATGCACGTCCGGAAATTACCATGATCGAAGGAGCCATCTATTTCAGTCTGAAAGACGAAGACCGCAAGCGGGAGCAGATGCAGGCCGAACGCGCCCGACTAATTCAGAAAATGCTGACTGCCAAAGCGGGCGGTGCTTCTACGACGCGACCTGCTCCCAAACGATCACGTATGTGGCATTGCGAAGACATCGAAGGCGTAATGGTGGAAGGAGAGGAGCAACGGCATTAACAGTCATTTAATCGTCATGGCTTGTCATTCTTTGTTTTGCGATGAATGACAACTTAATGATCATCTAAAGACAATAACTAATATGAAAAAACTACTCATACCCATACTTACGCTGGCTGCACTTACAAGCTATGGCCAGAATCCGGCTCCGGCAAGGCCGCAGACAAAAACAACTGCTCTGATGAGTGGTACCGTTCACGTTGGCAATGGACAGGTTATCCCAAACGGTATAGTACTGTTCACCAATGGCGTGATTACCAATGTTGTCGATGGAACGATCGTTAAACTGAATCTAAGCGATGTTGAGGTCATCGACGTATCGGGGAAACACGTGTATCCCGGCTTTATTTCACCCGCATCCACCGTTGGTTTACAGGAAGTGGGCGCCGTGCGGGCAACGGTCGATAAACAGGAAGTGGGCATTCTGAACCCGAACGTTCGTTCGCTGATTGCTTACAATACTGATTCTGAAATCATTCCAACGATACGGAATAATGGTGTGTTGCTCACACAAGCGATGCCCCAGGGCGGTACCATCTCGGGAAGTTCAAGCATCATGATGGCCGATGGCTGGAACTGGGAAGACGCTGTACTGAAAAAAGACGATGGGATCTGGCTGAACTGGCCCGCATATTTTACCCGCGATTTCAATTTTGACGATTTTACGACGGTTGTTCGGAAAGACGAGAAACGCGCTTCGGCGATTGAGGCTTTGCGCGCTACGTTTGCCGATGCAAAAGCCTACGCGGCTCTGTCGAATCAAACACCTATGAATCTGAAATTAGAATCCATGCGTGGCCTATTCTCGGGTAAACAGAATCTGTATATCCGGGCGGATTATGGCAAAGACATCATCGACGCCGTTACGTTCGCTAAATCGGTAGGTGTTCAGAAAGTGGTCATCGTAGGGGGCGAAGAAGCCAACCGCGCCGTTACGTTTCTGAAGGAAAATAACGTACCAGTTATTCTGAGCGGTTTACACCGGCTCCCGAATCGGGAAGATGAAGATGTCGATCTGCCTTACCGCATGCCAGGTATTCTGCAAAAGGCCGGTATACTGGTCGGTCTGAGCTACGCTGATGAATGGTGGCGAACACGTAACCTACCGTTTCTGGCCGGAACGGCTTCCGGATTTGGTATCACTGATCGCGAAGAAGCGCTAAAACTCGTTACGTCGAATACTGCTAAAATTCTCGGGATTGACAACCTGGCGGGTACGCTCGAAAAAGGCAAACAAGCGACGTTATTTGTCTCGTCGGGCGATGCTTTAGACATGCGCACCAATGTAATCGAGCAGGTATTTATTCAGGGTCGCAAAGTCAATCTGGACGACCGGCACAAGCGCTTGTACAAGACTTATAAGGATAAATACGAGCAGAAGTAGGAGAGAGATATAGAACGGAGTCAAAGATGACATGTTGTTTGGGAAGATGTCATCTTTGACTCCGTCTCCATTGTAGACCAACGTTTACGTTAGTTATAGCGATTGCCCTGGTAAAATACTTTGAGCGTTTTAAATATAATAGGTTCCTGTGAGTCCACTTCAGACTCCTGACGGTTGTCTACATCAACAATTGCCTTGATTTCTTCTAACTGACGAGTGGTTATGGTCTCATAACCCATACTCCAGTCAGCAAACAGGCGCTGTGCAATCGGGCGGTTAATGCCAATGCTAACATTTGTATGTCGTTCATCGTGTTCAATTCGCTTATATAAGGCCTCAATCGTTTCTTTCTCGCCCTCTAATACCTGGATAATACTCCCCCGGACGTAGAGCAGCATACCTGTGACACCAAGCCTGGCATTATTGCGACGACTTTGTTGAAGAATTGTGTCTAGATCTTCTTCCTGAAACTGCCCCACCGATGAACTGAAATAAACGATACAATGCTCCATCCAGTAATGAAAAGTATAGATAAGTAGATTAAGCGTAAAGCAATAGACTTTCAATAGCCTCCTTTCCCA
Organism: Spirosoma validum; assembly: GCF_014699035.1. Taxonomy (GTDB): domain Bacteria; phylum Bacteroidota; class Bacteroidia; order Cytophagales; family Spirosomataceae; genus Spirosoma; species Spirosoma validum. The sequence goes on along the minus strand of NZ_JACXAA010000007.1, from coordinate 413,423 downwards.
ATTCTGTGCTGTACCCGCCAAGGTAAAGATGATAGCAGCATAAACATCCCTGCGGACAATATCAACGACAAGGTGACTTACCTCAGTGTACGCGCAACTTCTGACCCGGCCGAAGCCGTGAGCCAGAGATATGGTTTTTACGTTTCAGCGTTGATATGGACAAACCGTACCGGTCGGCAATGGAGCTAAGCGTCTCACCTGACCGCACCCGGTGCAGAACCGTCCGTTTAATTTTAGGCTTGAAACTAATTTCTGAGGAACTGCCCCCATCGCTACGTCCTCCGCGCAGGTAATCCCAGACGGAGCCTGTGAGTAAAAAGTGGTCGGAGTTAATCGTGTTTTCCGGGAATGAGTAAACGTTAAGCGGACTGAAAGGATTGCCTTCGTAGCGCGTTTCGAAATGCAGATGAGGGCCAGAACTGCGTCCCGTACTACCGCCCAAACCAAGCTGATCACCGGCTTTAACCAGCTGCCCTGTTTCGACAGTTTGTTTCGACATATGGCCGTAAAGCGTTTCGAGGCCATTGTAATGCCGCACCAGTACATATCGGCCGTAGCCGCTACCATCCCAGCCGACCACCCGTACAATGCCATCGAACGCAGCATAGACTGGATCGCCTGTTTCAAGATCGAGATCAGCACCGGTATGCCAGCGGCCCCAGCGATACCCAAAGTTTGAGGTTAGTTTACCTTCCGTTAATGGGGCTGACCAATAACGGTTAGCGGTTGGATCATAAAGCTTGATGTCAATGGCTTCGTTAAACTCCAGCGGATTAATGTTATACGGATCGATCGTGCGTGAATCCCAAACGGCGTAATAATCCGCAATTTTAACCCATTCATTGCCAACTAATACGGAATCAATGACTTCAACAACGCTGGTTTCTCCCTGGTCGAGGTGGCTAGTGTCTTCGCTGACCACCGGATTTAATTCTTTCTTTGGTTCAAACTGGTTACCGTAGCGTAACTGAGTTTTTTCCTGTTCAAACTGGTCGTCCGCTTTTTGAGGCTGATCAACGACGGGGGCATTGGGGCTTGGTTCATTCTTGGGGGTGATACGCAGGTTATTTTTAAATCGCCCGCGCTCCTGAGCCTGTGCTGTTACGGTCAAACACAGGCAGCCAATGGCCAACAGCCATTGTATAGCGGTTTTTCTCATCAGAACTGGATGAGCCGATAGTCGATAAGGGGCCATCGCTGGTATACATTTCAGAAGAATATACTAGCGATGGACGGTTGTCGGCTATCGGCTGGTTTTATTAATGAACAATCTCTTCGCCCTGCATTTCCAGCGTGACTAGATAACGTTCGGCGTCAAGCGCAGCCATACAGCCCGTTCCGGCTGCCGTAATGGCCTGACGATACACGTTATCCTGAGCGTCTCCGCAGGCAAACACACCAGCAATATTGGTTCGGGTACTTCCTTTCTCCGTTACGATGTAGCCACTCGCATCTAAGTCAAGGAATTCCTGGAAAATTTCGGTATTGGGTTTGTGACCGATAGCCACAAAGAAGCCGGTTACGTCCAGAATACGCTCTTCGCCCGTAACGGCATTTTTCACGCGAACGCCTGACACTTCGTCGTCGCCCAGTACTTCTTCGGTTTCGGTATTGTACAGGATCTCGATATTGTGTGCTGTTTTCACGCGTTTCTGCATGAACTTCGACGCTCTCATTTCATCACGGCGAACCAGCATATAGACTTTGCGGCAGAGGTTAGCCAGATAACTGGCTTCTTCGGCAGCGGTATCGCCTGCACCAACAATCACTACGTCCTGACCCCGGAAGAAGAAGCCGTCGCAAACCGCACAGGCCGATACACCCCGACCGTTAAGTCGCATTTCAGACGGCAGGCCAAGCCATTTAGCCGTAGCGCCCGTTGAAATGATAATCGAATCGGCCGTGATTTCGTATTTGTCGTCAATGATAGCGCGGTGTGGATTGCCGGGGCTGGGTAGCTCGACAAATTCAACCCGCGTAACCAAGCCGTAGCGGATATCGGTTCCAAACCGACGGGCTTGCGCTTCCAGATCCTGCATCATCTGCGGGCCCTGAACGCCGTCGGGATAACCCGGAAAATTATCAACTTCGTTGGTGATGGTCAATTGGCCACCCGGTTGACCGCCCTGATAAAGAACGGGACTCATGTTGGCCCGGGCTGCGTAGATAGCGGCTGTGTAGCCAGCCGGTCCTGAGCCTATAATTAAGCACTTTACGTGTTCAGAAGTCATTGCAAATGAAAGGAGGTTGTCTTGTAGCTAACAAATGCCCGCTGCTTAATAAGCAAGGGTATCTGGACAACATACACAAAATTGAAAAAAATCCCTTAGAATGCAAAAGTGCAGTGGGCATAGGGGTAAGGGCATAGGGTAAAAAACAGAATAAATATACCCTATGCCCTTACCCCTATGCCCACTGCACTACAGCACACGCCACTCAATTCGTCGATTTAAGCGTCGGTTTTCATCGGAAGTATTTGGGACGACAGGACGCGTCTTTCCGTAGCCAGCCGCCCGGATGCGGGTCGGCTCAACACCCGCCTGGGTCAGGTACGTAACGACAGACTGGGCTCGTTTCTGGGAGAGGGTCAGGTTAGCGGCTGTATCACCCTTATCGTCGGTATGTCCCGAGATTTCAATTTTGACGGTTGGGTTTGCCTTCAAAAAAGCCGACAACCGATCGAGTTCCGTACGCGATTTATCTGCCAGATCATACCGCCCCGACTCGAAAAATAGGTTGTTCAGGGTTTCTTTGGCGGATGCACCCGCCAGAGCTGGCTCAAGCGGTACGCTCAGCGACATACCCGTAACGGCGGACCGATCACCTTTCGTTTTCTGGGTGAAATCGAATGACAGGCTTTTAAACAGATAACCCGGTACGCTTACATAGAGCGCATATTCGCCCTCGCTTGGTAACACGGCCGTATATTGGCCCGTTTGTGCGTCGGCCTGTACGCGCGAGACGACTTGATTCGTTTTCAGATCAACCAGCTCAACGGTCGCGGCCAGCGGTTTTTGGGTTTTGGCGTCAGCTACAACCCCTTTCAAATAGCTTACGGGTTTGACACGGTCACGTAGCGATTCCGGCAAATCGAACGTATAGAGCTTTGATTTTTGTGAGACGCCATCTTTTTGTTCTTCGTACGAATAATAAGCTCGTTTGCCATTGGCTGAAACAAACAGCGACGCCTGGTCTTCCGAATTGTTGATGGGGTAGCCTAAGTTGGTCGGCGCCGACCAACCCGATGCGCCATTATCTGCCACAAACAGGTCGTAACCTCCCATGCCCACGTGGCCATCTGACGCGAAAAATAAGCTTTGCCCGTTGGGATGAATAAATGGAGAGGCTTCATTCAGCGACGTATTAACAGGTTCGCCCAGATTAATGGGTTCAGCCCAGTTGCCATCCGCGCCGAACTCACTCCGCCAGATGTCGCGATGCCCTTTGCCGCCCGGACGGTCGGAAATAAAATACAGTTGTCGGCCATCGGCGGATAAAGCGGGCTGCGATTCATAATAGCGGGTATTAACTGTGGAGCCAAGGTTTTCAGGTGCCGACCAGTCACTGCCCGTTTTGCGGCTCATGTATAAATCACAACTCCCGTAGCCTTTACGTCCCTGACAGGCTGTGAAGACGAGTGTACGTCCATCGGCGGAAAGACTGGCTGTACCCTCATTTTCGGGTGTGTTTATATTGGGCGAAAGCGAAGTAGGTGGTGACCACACTTCTCCATTGAACGTAGTGACCATCAGATCTTCATCACCTTCGGGTTTTAGGGCCGTAAACACCAGCGTTTGCTCATCGGCAGTCAGCACGGGGAAATACTGCGAAGGGGTCGTTTGTAATACGGATGATAATGGTTTGGGGTCTACGGCTTGCGGATGCTGCATGGCTTCCTGGGCAAAACGAGCCGTTTCAATCTGCCGCGTCACTCGTTTAGCCTGTGCTGACTGTGGCGGAAATAGTGTCTGAAATTTTTCGAGATAGGGGAGAGCCTCGCCGTAGCGACCTAACCGAAGCAATACCGTACTTAACGCCTGATAAGCTGCACCGGCAGCTGGGCTATCGGGCTGAAGCCGGATCGCGTTGCGGTAAGCCGTTATGGCTGGATCATAGCGTTTGGTAAATTCGTACAGCTGGCCAAGTTTCAGATGAGCATCTGTAAAACCAGGATCCTGTTTCACGGCCTGCTCCATAAACGGAATAGCCTCACTCGCCTTTCGTTCACCAAACAGTTTTATCGATTGAGCGTAGAGTTCCTGCGCTTTTTTGTCCTGAGCAAATAGCGAGGAGCATGGGGCAAGGAGCAGAGTGAAAAGTAGGAGGCAAGAAGTGAGAAGTAAGGTAAGCTGAAGCGGCTTCTTTAACAGTCCCTGCTCCCTGCTCCCTGCCCCATGCCCCATGCTTATGGAATATCCAGGTACTTGTGCGTCTGCAACGAGATTTGCCATTGCGGATTATTTTTTACGTAATCAACGATGCGAGGCAGCATTTCATTGGACCGACTCCATTCTGTTTGCAGAAAGAGTTTGCAGTTGGGACGTAAAAACGGCACAAACGACTCCGCAAAGGCGAAATCGGATGAATTATAAATAATTACTTTAAGTTCGTCAGCCTTGTCGAAAATGGCCGGATTGGGCTTTTTAAACTTCTTAGGCGAAAAGCAAACCCAGTCCCACGAACCCGTAACGGCCTGGCAAACGCCGGATGTTTCAATGTTTGTTTGAAAACCCGCCCTCTGCAACGTAGCGGTTAGTTCTGTTAGGTCGTGCATAAGCGGCTCACCCCCCGTAATCACTGCCATTCGACCGGGGTATTGCAAAGCACCTTCAACAATGCTGTCAATAGAAATTTTTGGATGAGCGTCGGCATCCCAGGATTCTTTTACGTCACACCAGTGGCAGCCTACGTCGCAGCCGCCAAGCCGGATGAAATAAGCGGCCCGGCCCGTATGCGCTCCTTCGCCCTGAAGCGTATAGAAAGCTTCCATAATGGGAAGAGCTGCCTTGAAGTCGGTGGTTATCGTTATGGTTTGTTGTTTCTGTTCTAAAAGCATAGACAAAGATACGTAAGGTTCAACGGAATGGCATATTTTTGCTCATATGCTCCGAAGTCTGAATACATTTCTGAATCGTCCGATTGCCGAGGATTTTAGTTTTAAAAATCAGGTCTGGCAATCCCTGCAATCGGGTCTTTACGTTTTCCTGTTTGTTTATTTCTTTGGCGGTTCGTCGTTCACCGGCAATTTTAAGGTGCTGATGTTAGCCATTTTTGGCGTTGGCTGCGCTGTAGCAACACTGATTGCTAACTGGGTTGTTCCACTACTCTTGCCAACAATCTATAATGAAGATCACTGGACGGTATGGAAACAAATTCTTCACACACTCTTTATATTATTTTGTATCAGTACCGTCAATCAATTGTTACTCATTAGCATGCATTACGGATATCCGCCTTTCTGGCAGATGTATGTTACGGTTACGCTAATTGGCTTTTTTCCGATTAGTCTAAACGTGTTTGTTGTGGAGCAGCGACGACTTAAACGCACGCTGGCGCAGGCGCAGACGATGAACGAACAACTGGCTCACCGGGTAGAGCCGACGTTGATAGCGCCTGTTTCCGTCCAGACCACAACCGTAAATCCAGAAATTCCGGTGGCGTCCAAATCCATTGTGCTGATGTCGGAGAGTGGAAAAGAGCGGCTGAGTTTGCAACCTGACCAACTGCTTTACGTTGAATCGGTGGGCAATTATGTAGACGTTCACTGGCTGAATGCGGATCAATTACAGAAAACAGTCCTGCGTAATACACTCAAAGACGTAGCCGATGCACTTGCTACGTATCCGCAATTTTTTCGCTGCCATCGGGCTTTTCTGGTTAACCTACAGGCAATCAATCAAACGGAAGGAAATGCGCGGGGGTATCAACTAACATTAAAAGGAAATGCCGAGAAAATTCCTGTTTCGCGGAGTTATCTGGATGCCTTCGATGAGCGGATAAATGCGGTTTTGTAAGCTTCCCAACTGTCCCATTCCTTCCTGAACAGCCCGGAAGCGGCCTTTTTGTCCCAACGTAATGCTGGATGTCCCTGCCGCTTGTCAGGGTGTTTATTGCGGCTCAGTTTTGTGTCATCAAACTGAAACAAGCCGAATCACAATGCACATGCTAACCGCCGTTAAACTCTCCCGCCCGCATATTGCCCAGGTCGATTGGAAAGCCGTTACGTTCTTTTATGCGCTGGCCTGCGGGATCTCCTATGGCCTGCACTTTCTGCCGAATCTTAACGAGGGCATTCTCCCCCGACATAACATTTTCACGTACGGCCTGGGACCGATTCTGGCTGCTTTGCTGACCCGCCGATTCTTCCCGAAGTTGGTTCAGACCGTCTCCGTCCTGGGTTCATCGCCTGCGAAAGCCATCCTGTTCATGGCTATACCAATCGTGCTCAGTACGTTTATCGGCATTCAGAATCGCGCTGGTCAAAACGAACACGTTTACGGCTTACTGCTCGGCATGTCAGGCTTGCTGTATGGATTCGTAGAAGAAACGGGCTGGCGTGGTTTTTTGCAGGATGCCTTGCGCCCGCTGCCTACGTTCTGGCGGGTCATGCTCATCGGTCTGATGCACGCAGGCTGGCATCTTACCTTTCTTTCCGATCTATCCAATGTCTGCGGGCCAAGATTGGGTGAAACAGGAGCCGTTGTCGCGCTGGTATTGATGGCCTGGGGGTTTGGTGCGCTGATCGATACGACAAAATCGCTTCTGGTAGTGGCCTGCGCGCATGAGTTGATGAACATTGTCGGGCATCCGGTAGCCATTGCCGTTACGTTGCTGATCTGGATTTGGCTCACCCGTAACTGGAAAAAACAGCTTGTTTTTCAGGTAGGCCAGAAAACGATTGCCATGACCTTGGTCGTCATTTTGTTCGGTGGCTATTCGGCGTTTGCTCAGTCGGATAGCCTGACGTACGGCGCTATTCCCAAAGAAGAAATCGTACCCGGTAAGGCCGATAATTTCAGGATTTTTGACGAAGCGTTTTATCAGAATCAACTCTTTCTGCTGGGTGAGTCACATGGGGTTCAGAAGCCGCAGGAAATTGATTTTGAGCTTCTTAAGCACTTAAATCAGAAAGCTGGTATTCGGTACTACATCGCTGAAGTTGACGCGACAAAAGCGTTTTACATGAACCAGTATTTGCAGACAGGCGACGACGCTACGTTGCTGAAAGTGTTTCGGAGCTGGATTGATGAAAAAGCGCAATGGGCGAATAAAGATTTCATCCGTAAGATCCAGAAGATTCGGGCGTTGAACCAGACCTTACCCAAAAATCGGCAGATTCAGTTTGTGGGTATCGACCGGATTCAGGATAAACCGCTGGCGGCAGAACGGTTGACGCAATTAATTGCTGGGCAGAAATTAGCCAAATCAATACGTCCCCTGGCCGATTCACTAGCGAAAAAATTGACACAATCTGGGCCTGATAGTGTAGCCGCAACCATTGCGCTAACCTGGTTGAACGACTGGCAACGTAACGAGGGGATGTATCGTAAAACCCTGGGTTCAAACGCGGAAGCGTTACGTGATTTGCTGATAAACGTAGGGTATTTGAAAACGATCAGGAGCCGGGAGACGACTATCTTTACTAACTTCAAAACTATACTCCCGAGCTTGAATAATGAAAAATTGTACGGATTCTGGGGCTTTTTTCACGTATTGCAAAGTCCACCCTTGAAAAGCACAAAACCGTTTGCGTGTCTGGTAAAAGAGTCGGGTATAAAGGTTGTTTCCATTACGTGCAGCTATCTGGACTGTTACTCTATGCTGCCGACTACGTTTCTACCGCCGTTCTGGCAGGACAAAGGCAAGACGTACACGCGTCTGAATAAATTCAATAATGATAGCGAGCTGATGCATTCAGAGGGCATCGAAGCCATGCGTGCAGCCACCCGCCCCAATTCACTGACCTTATTTGCACTCGACCGGGCGGGTTCGTTTGCGCGCCAGATGCCGATACGGATCAAATACTCCCCCTTCATGCCGCAGAAAATAGAATTCGACCCGCAACGACCTATGACCGATTATTTTCAATACATAGTGCTGGTGCGCGATTCCGATATGACAGAACCGATTGTTCCTTGACAATCAGCGTTTTTTTTCTGATTGATGACGCCGAGCTTTGACAAAGTTTTAAACTTTGTCAAAGCTTATTATTCAAACAGCAACAGAATCATAAAGATCTGTTTACTTTTGCGCCATGATTTCCCAACGGGCTACCCATTCTCCTTTCCGACATCGTCGTCATCATTGTGGCTGCTAAGCCGTTGCGTCGATACGTCGTTGTATTCCCGTTTTCCTGTATTTTTGCCCCCTGATTTCCTGAATCACACGTCATTCGTCGAAAGTTGGTTTCATCCAAAATCATAACGTGTATGATTAACGCATACACCGTAAATCAAATACCATAAAGTCTGTGTCTTCTGTATTACGTATTGCCTTACAAAAATCCGGTCGGCTGAGCGAAGATTCGTACCAGCTTTTTAAAGAATGCGGTATCCGCTTCGATTATGGTACCGGCAAGCTCAAGTCTGTTTCGTCGAATTTTCCCGCCGAATTTCTGTTTCTTCGCGATGATGATATTCCCGGCTACGTTGAAGATGGCGTAGCAGATCTGGGTATCGTTGGTGAGAACGTAGCGGTTGAAATGGGCCGCCAGGTTCAAACGATCCACAAGCTTGGCTTCTCGAAATGTCGGCTGTCTATCGCCGTTCCGCGCGCTACCGACTGGACGGGCATTCAGCATCTGGAAGGAAGAAATATCGCTACGTCGTACCCGAATCTTCTGGGTAATTATTTGAAGGAGCAAGGCGTTCGGGCAGAGATTCATGAAATCAGCGGTTCGGTTGAGATTGCGCCGAGTATCGGGCTGGCCGAAGCCGTCTGTGATATTGTCAGCTCGGGTAGTACGTTACTGAGTAATGGCCTGAAAGAAGTAGAAACGATTTTCCGTTCCGAAGCCATCCTGATTGCCCGCCCTGAACTTGATGCCGACAAGCAGACGTTAATCGATAAATTACTGTTCCGGATTAAGTCGGTGCAGGCGGCTAAGAACAACAAATACATTGTGCTGAACGCGCCGAATGACTCGCTTGATAAAATCACAGCGCTGTTGCCTGGTATGAAAAGCCCAACCGTAACGCCCCTGGCAACAGAAGGCTGGAGTTCGGTGCATTCGGTTCTGAACGAAAATGAATTCTGGGAAAATATCGAAGCCATCCGGGCCGCTGGCGCCGAAGGTATTCTGGTCATTCCAATTGAGAAAATGATTTATTAAAGGAGAAAGGGGGACGAAGGAGACGAGAAGAAAAAAGGCTTGCCCAGTTGATTTTCCTCCTCCCTTTCGTCCCCATCCTCCCTTTCCTGCTTTCAAAATGAACATCATTTCTTTCCCCGAACGTACTGAATGGCCTAACTTGTTGGCTCGTCCCATACAGTCAACGCAGCAAATCGAAGCAGCTGTGGCACCAATTCTGGCACAGGTACGAGCCGGTGGCGACGTAGCGTTGAGCGAACTGGCTAAAAAGTTCGATCAAATTGACTTAAGCGTTGAGCAACTGCATGTCAGTGCCAATGAATTGGATGCAGCTGAAGCACAGCTCAGCGACGAGTTAAAAGCTGCGATTCGGCAGGCCTATCAGAATATTCGCCTGTTTCACGAGAAGCAGAAGCAACCGGTCGAGAAAATTGAGACGATGCCAGGCGTTACGTGCTGGCGGAAAAGCGTTGGTATTGAGAAAGTTGGCCTTTACATTCCGGGTGGAACGGCTCCGCTGTTCAGTACGGTACTGATGCTGGGCATTCCGGCGCAGCTCGCAGGTTGCCGGGAAATTGTTCTCTGTACACCAAGTAATCATCCGGCTATTTACTTTGCTGCCAGACTCGTGGGCGTAACGAACGTATTTCGCATCGGGGGAGCGCAGGCGATTGCGGCAATGGCTTATGGGACTGAGTCGGTGCCGCAGGTTTATAAAATCTTCGGTCCAGGAAATCAGTACGTAACGGCAGCTAAAATGCTGGTAGCGAAGGAGGGTATAGCGATTGATATGCCCGCCGGACCGAGCGAAGTAGCTATTTATGCCGATGATTCGGCGATCCCTGCTTTCGTAGCCGCTGACCTGCTCTCTCAGGCCGAACACGGGGCAGACAGTCAGGTACTGCTGGTCTCGACCAGCAAAAAATTGATTAGTAGCGTTAACCTAACGTTAACTACCCAGCTTGGTAGACTACCGCGTCAGGCGATGGCAGCTAAAGCGTTGGAAAACAGTAAAATGATTCTGGTCGAAACGCAGGCTGACGCTATTGATTTGCTGAATGCCTATGCCGCCGAGCACTTGATTCTGAGTATCGATAATGCCGAAGCCGTGGCTGAGCAAATTATCAATGCGGGCTCTATTTTTCTCGGAAACTATACACCTGAATCAGCCGGCGACTATGCGTCGGGAACGAACCATACGTTACCAACGAATGGTTTCGCCCGGGCCTACAGCGGGGTGTCGCTCGATAGCTTTGTTAAGAAAATTACGGTACAACACATTACGCCCGGAGGTTTACAGAACGTTGGACCAGTCGTAGAAGCGATGGCCGAAGCGGAATCACTCGATGCACACAAGCGGGCTGTGAGTCTGCGACTGGCGAGTCTAGCCGAAGCAAATCCGGCCTGATTTTGTTATCTTGCTAAAAAACGGGAAAGCTATGGAAAAGATATTGATTGAGGTGGATACGCCTGAAGATAAAGAGCTCCTGCTGGCTTTATTGCCAAGATTAAATTCTCGGGTGGTTGATCAACAAAGTGTTCAACAGAAAAATGCAGCTTTTATTGACGCTGCCAGGCGAATAGCCGCTCATGGAGGTGTTGGAGACTCATTTGGCGATCCGGCTGAATGGCAGCGTGAAATTCGTAGCTGGGATCGGGTACTTGATGGCCGTGAAGAATGATTTTAGATAGTAACATCCTCATTTACTTCGTTGAGCCTAACTATGATACGTTACGAGCCTATCTGGCTGAGCAAAAAGAACCACTTTATATTTCGCTAATTACCAAACTTGAGGTATTAGGTTTCCATAAACTTAAGCCTGTGCACAAGTCTGAGCTAGAGCAATTACTGGATATTGTTTCCCTGCTGCCTATTACAAATAATATTATTAATGAGGCTATTCGCTTACGTCAGCAACGCAAACGATCTTTAGGCGATTCGATCATTGCAGCCACTGCTCTCCTTTACAATCAGCCAATTCTTACTCATAATACGAGTGATTTTGACGGTATCTCTGGATTAGAAGTCATCTCAATGGCCTCTGTTCTGTAGTTTATAATTCATGTATGCTTGATTTTCTTTCTCTCCGAGCCGACACACCCGGCGTTCAGCATGTTGTTCATTTCAATAACGCAGGGGCTTCGCTGATGCCGAAACCGGTTATCGACGCCATCACAAATCATATCGAACTCGAAGCGAGTATTGGTGGGTACGAAGCCGCTCAGGCTCGAGAAGAGGTCATAACGAATTTCTACACGTCTACAGCTGAACTGCTCAATACAAACGCAGAAAACATTGCCGCCATGGCCAGCGCAACAGACGCTTATGCACAGGCGCTGTCGTCAATTCCTTTTGAACGGGGTGATGTAATTCTGACGACGATCAACGATTACGTTTCCAATCAGATCGCGTTTATATCTTTACAAAAGCGGTTTGGCATTGAGATTGTTCGGGCGGCTGATGAACCGGAAAATGGCGTTTCGGTCGATGACATGGCGCAGAAGATCAAGGCGCTACGTCCAAAACTGGTTGCCGTTACGCACGTGCCGACGAACTCAGGTCTGGTTCAGCCCGTTGAAGCGATTGGTCAGCTTTGCCGGGAAAATGATGTCCTCTATCTGGTTGATGCCTGCCAGTCGGTAGGACAATTGCCGGTAAACGTAACGCAGATTCAGTGTGATTTCCTGACGGCTACTGGCCGGAAATTTCTGCGCGGTCCGCGTGGAACGGGGTTTCTGTACGTCTCCGACAAGGCTTTGGCCGCCAATCTCGCTCCCTTATTTATCGACTTGCATGGCGCTACCTGGGAATCAGCCGATACGTATCAACTGATAGAAACGGCCCGTCGTTTTGAGAATTGGGAATTCCCCTACGCTCTTATTCTGGGAGCCGCTGAAGCCAATCGGTACGCGCTGAACATTGGTCTTGATACTATTGCCAGACGTAACGCCGACCTATGCGCGAGTCTGCGACGTCAATTAGTTGAGTTACCGGGCGTGCGGTTGCTGGATGAAGGCAAGCAGTTATCCAGCATCATTACGTTTGTTAGCGATCGAAAATCGGCGTATGAATTGAAAGCTGCGTTACAGGCAGAGCACATCAATACGTCGATCAGTGGGCACGGAGCTGCTATTTTGGATTTTGATCGAAAAGGAATGAAAACGGCTGCCCTGCGAATTTCGCCCCATTATTTCAATACGGAGGATGAGATCAATACGTTGGTCGAAACCCTGAAGAACGCGCTCGCATGAAACACCTCGCCGATCTCCTGCTTCTGGGTGACTCGCGCCTATACGAAACTTGCGAACTTGTCTTGGAATCGGAGTTGCCACTGGTGCCGGACTGGGTGGCTGACCTGCACAACGTAATGGAAGAGATTCGAGCAAAATATCAGTTCGGACGAGGAATTGCCGCTCCGCAACTCGGCATTATGAAGCGACTGATTTACCTGAATGTTGATCGTCCACAAGTCATTATCAACCCTGAACTGGTGTCAGTTAGTGACGAAACCGACGAACTTTGGGACGATTGCATGAGTTTCCCGAATTTACTGGTACGTGTCCGACGACATCGCAATTTGACCTTAACGTATCGCGATGAACATTGGCAACTACAGACCTGGAACGTAACGGACTGGTCTATATCGGAGTTGATTCAGCATGAGTACGATCATCTAAATGGTGTTCTTTGCACAATGCGTGCCATTAACGAACAGTCATTTCGGTGGCGGCCAACGCAGTATTAACTTAATGATGAGGAGTGAATTTGGAAAAATGTCATTATATTTGTTGAAATATTTCCAATATATATGAACGCTTCTCTGGCTTATGAAAAATTAGGAGGTCCATCGCTAATTGGTCGTCCATTTAAGAATGAGATCGATTTGGTTGATGTTGTAGCCGAAGGTATTCCTAAAGCAACGATCAAGCATCTGGCCGATACGTATGGAATAGATATTCGCGAAATAATCCGATTGTTACCAGTAACTGCCCGAAATCTACATCGATACGCTGAAAATGACCGATTAAGTGAAGTTGTAACGGGTCGTTTGTTTATGCTGGCTGATTTGTTCGCACACGGAGCTGATGCTCTAGGAGCCGATTATTTTCGGGCCTGGTTATATCGGCCCAACCTGGGACTTACCAGTAAAAAACCCATTGATATTCTACATAATGAAGTGGGAATCAATACGGTTGACGACATTCTTGGTCGTATTGAACATGGTATCTTCGCGTAATGGAATTGTTTCGGATTACACGGAGTAAATACGTTGCTGATTTGAGTGGCAAGGGTGCTTACGAACGTGGTGGACGCTGGAACTCGACCGGACAGTTTGCTCTATATACAGCCCAAAGCCGCTCTCTGGCAATGGTTGAATCGCTGGTTTATTTATCAAATCTTCCACCTGAAGATGAATATAAAATCGCTGTTCTATATCTTCCTGACAGTACGTTTGTACAGACGGTTGACATTCAGCAGCTAAAGAGCAATTGGCGTAATGATCAGAAATACACGCGTCAATTCGGGGATGAATGGCTAAAAAATAAGGCTTCACTTTTGCTACGTGTCCCGTCTGTTATTGTCAAAGCTGAATATAACTACGTCGTTAATCCACAGCACGAATTATTTTCCCGGCTTAAGCTTGTCGATATTGAGCCATTTACGTTCGATGGGCGTCTTTTTAACAAATGATCTATGTTTACTCTCAATAATCTCCTTCGCCCGCACATTCTTTCGTTGACGCCGTATTCGTCGGCCCGTGATGAGTATACGGGAAAAGTGGGTGTATTTCTGGATGCGAACGAAAATCCGCTTGGCTCCACAACAAACGCTGGCGACTATAACCGGTATCCAGATCCGCACCAATTGGCGATCAAGCAAAAACTAGCCCCGATTAAAGGTGTTCGAACAGAGCAGATTTTTCTGGGCAATGGCTCCGATGAGCCTATAGATTTGCTGGTGCGGGCCACCTGTACACCAGGCAAAGATAATATATTGATCATGCCGCCAACCTACGGCATGTATGAAGTCTCGGCTGCTGTGAATGATGTCGAAATCATCAAGGTGCCGCTAACGCCTGACTTCCAGGTTGATGTGGACGCAGTTTTAGCGGCTATCACCGAGCAGACGAAACTGATCTGGTTGTGTTCGCCGAACAACCCGTCGGGAAATCTATTACATACGGATGCCATTCGCACAATTCTCGAAGCGGCTGATCATTCCTTAGTGATCGTTGACGAAGCCTATATCGACTTTGCCGACACGCCTTCCTGGACAACAGAATTAGACAATTATCCGAATCTGGTCGTACTACAAACGTTCTCGAAAGCCTGGGGACTGGCTGCGTTACGTCTGGGCATGTGCTTCGCGTCGGAAGAGTTAATTCAGATACTGAACAAGATTAAACCACCCTATAACATTTCAGCACCTACGCAGATGCTCGCACTTGAAGCACTCACGCATGAAGCTGAAAAGGACGAAATGGTTACTAAAATTTTAGCTGATCGTCAGAAATTGGCTCAAAATCTGCGTTCTTTGCCTTCAGTCCAGGTTGTTCATCCGTCTGATGCTAACTTTCTGCTTGTGCAGTTCGATGATGCAAAAAATGTGTTCGAACACTTGATTGAACGCCAGGTCATTGTTCGCGATCGGTCTAAGGTTAAGCTGTGCGATGGTTGTCTTCGGATTTCGGTTGGCACTGAGCCTGAAAATGAACGGCTACTGGACGTACTTCGGCAAATGAACAACACACCTGTATCTGATGATTTGCCGCTGGGTTCAGGAGAAGAGGCCACCCGACCAGAATTAGTATCGAATGCTTGATAATACATCTATGAGAAAATCGCTTTTAGTTGTGACCCTGTTGCTGCTGGGTTGGTTAATGACAGTAAACACAGCTTCTGCACAGTATAACAACTGGTCGATAGGAGCGCGAATTGGCGAACCATCCGGCGTAAATGTTCGCAAATATTTCGGAAACAACCATGCGTTCGATCTAAATATCGGTACGTATGGTGGTTTGTATGGGACAAACCGTAGTTACCGATCGGGTGATTACAAAAGCGTTGGTCTAACCATTCAGGGGCATTTTCTGTGGCATACCGCGCTGACAAAAAGTGAAAGCATCCGGGCCTATTACGGCTTTGGCGGACAGATCAATAATCGAAAATATTATCCGCCCCGGCTCAATGGCGACTACGAAAATGCGTTATCACTCGGAGGGTCAGGTATTGGCGGCCTGGAATTTTTTCCGGCAGGGAAACCGTACTCAATTTTTCTGGAAACCGGTCTTTATGTCGAACTCCTTCAGGCACCCTTTTTTCTAGGCCTGAACTCAGGTATCGGAGCGCGGTATAATTTTTAAAACGGGAAGGGGAAGGAGGAGAGGGAAAAAGGGGAAAACAATAACTACATTATCCCTTTCTTCCCTTTTATCCTTCTCCTCCTTCCCCTTCCTCCCCATGTTCAAAATCTACAGTTCTTCGGCCGGGTCGGGAAAGACGTACACGCTCACGAAAGAGTATTTGAAGCTAGCGTTACGTCCGGATGCGAAAGACGATTACTTCCGGCATATTCTGGCCGTTACGTTTACGAACGCAGCAGCCAATGAAATGAAGAACCGGATTCTCAAAAATCTGGCTGACATTGCTGGTACAGAAGAATCGACTTTGCTGAATGACCTGGTCACTGAATTGTACGGTGTTTGGCCGGGCACTGAACCATTCGCCATTGCCAAAAACGAGTTACGTACTAAAGCGGCTTCCGTTTTCAGAACCATTCTGCACCGCTACGCTGATTTTAGTGTAACAACCATTGATTCCTTCACGCAGCGCATCGTCATGGCCTTTACCGACGAGTTAGGCCTGCCTTACTCGTTCGAAGTTGAGCTGGAAACGGATGAAGTCCTTGAGCTGGCGATCGATAACCTGATTGAAAAGGCAGGAACGGAGGAGATGGAAGAGATTACGACCATCCTCAGTGAATATTATACCAATACTGCCAGCGAAGGCAAAAGCTGGAACCAACTCCCCGAATTACTCAAAGAGTTCGGGCGAAATCTGACATCCGATCAATTTTACGAAGCGGTCAATGCCGCTCAGGAGTTATCACCAATTGCCATCCGGGCGATACGTAACCAACTGCTGGAACATAATCAACAGGTTGAAACCGACATTATTAGCCACGGTCAACGAGCCTGGAAACGTATTACAGGAGCCGGTTTAGACGAAACGGATTTCACGTATGGCGCTGCTGGAGTAGGCGGTTTTCTGCGAGCCATTGCCGAAGGAAGCGCGAGTAAAGAGGCAGGCACCCGTGTCAATAATGCGCTTGAAAAAGGCGAATGGTACGGCAAGAAAACGCCCATGCCTGTTCAGGGGATCATTGATGCCATGGCTGACGAACTGTGCGACTGTATTCGGCAAATTCTTACGATACGGGATGAATCGGGTCGGCAGGTAGCCTTGTTCGATTGCCTGTTACCGCACTTGCAGAAACTGGCCTTACTAAAACAGATGCGGGTTGAATTCGATGAGTTACTGCGTAAAGATGGACGGGTACATATCTCGGAATTTAACAAGAAAATCCTGAGCATTGTCGCTACGGAGCCCGTTCCCTTTCTGTATGAACGACTGGGTACAAAATATAATCACGTACTGATCGACGAATTTCAGGATACATCGCGGCTGCAATTCGCCAATCTGTTGCCTCTTATCGAGAATGCCCTTGGTGCCGATCATTTTAATCTGGCGGTGGGGGATGGCAAGCAGGCTATTTACCGATTCCGGGGTGGGGATATGGATCAGATTGTCGCTCTGCACCGGAAAGATCTGGAAAGCCTGAAAATGGCACATAATCCTGATTCCTGGACGTCGGAACGTATCAATGCACTCGGTGGGCATTTGACTGGTGAGCAACTGGACACCAACTGGCGTAGTGCCGAACCGATTGTTCGATTCAACAATGATTTTTTTGAATTTACGGCCCGTAAGTTCGAGTACCAGCATCCGAAACTAGCTGACGTGTTCGATGCGGAGCAGCAGTTTCATCAGAAATCCCAGCCAAATGCCCGACAAGAGGGACACGTACAGATTGATTTTGTCGAAAAAGCGGAGGAGGAGGGGAAAGATCTGACAAAAGCAATGCTCGATATGACGATTGAGCATCTGGAAAAGTCGCTGGCCGATGGGTATCAGTACGGGGATATTGCGATTCTTTGCCGCAAGAAATCCCATGCCAAAGCCCTGGCCAATGAGTTGAACGCCCGCCAGATTCCGCTGGTTTCCGCTGATTCGTTGTCGCTGGAGTTTTCGGACCCGGTTAAGTGGATTGTTACGGTCATGCAGGTGCTCCAGCGCCCCGATCATAAGATGCTACGGTACGAACTGCTGTATTTGTTTAATCGGGTAGTACAGGGGATTTTTCCGGACGATGATCTGACCGGACGATTACATGACGTAGCAGAAAGTGGCGCCACGGCTGTGTATGCTTATTTAACGACAGAAGGTTATCCACTCGATCCGTATGCGTTGGGGCAACTGAATCCGTATGAACTGGCTGAGCGCCTGACCGCTCAGTTTGGCCTGTTTCGACAGGCAGAACATAACCCATTTCTGTTTCGCTTTCTGGATGAGGTGCTGGCATTCAATCAGAAACGTAGCGGCCATCTGAGCGATTTTTTAGTGTATTGGGAAGGGGTTCGGCAGAAGGTTTCGGTAGAGGGAAACGCCCGTAATGCTGTCAGTATTCAGACGGTTCACAAAGCGAAAGGGCTGGAATATCCGGTTGTCATTATCCCGTTTGCCAACTGGAAAGTTGAACCGATCAACGACAGTACAATCTGGCTTGATCTAACCAGCGTTCGGACCGATAAACTAAGTCATGAAAATGGTTCGGACCAGTTGGCCCAGTTGCTATCGGCTCCCGCTAATACGACCAGCAAACTGCGTGGTACGCCCGGACCCATTGCGGCTCAGTATGAAGAGGAACTGACGCGTACGTTTCTGGAGAATATGAACCTGTTGTACGTAGCGTTTACGCGCCCAACCGATCGACTCTACGTAATCAGTGAAGTCAAAGAGTTCGGGAAAGGCGCGCAAAACACAATCAGTCATTGGCTCCACGCCTTTCTGCGCGATAGTGACGTAGCGCGTACTTGCGGGTGCAGCTGGCAGGAGGGCCAATATCGATACCCGATCAGCTTGTGTACCGATTCATTTTCGCATCAGAAAGCCGATGATCGGCTCGATGAAATTGTTCTGGAGGAGGTGGTTAGTGGGCATCGAAGTCAGGATTTGCAGCTACGCAGACAAGCCGACCGCGTATTTGACGTAGCGACCTTCGAGCGAACCCGAGAACGGGACCGGAAACTTTGCGCGGCACTCAGTTTGATTATAGGACCTGAAAGTGTCGATAAGGCGCTTCGCCAGCTCGTCAGTGAGGGCCTGGTACGTAACGCCGAATATGACGAACTGAAACAAAGCTTACTGGCAATCATTTTGCATCCCGCGTTGATATCTCTATTTGATCCGACGTTACGTATCGATACAGATCGAAGCATTTTGAGTCGCCGACGGATGCATGGTGCTCCGCATCGCGTGGTCCATCATCCCGATGGTAGTATTGTGCTGGTTCAATACGAGTCTGTATCAATAGCAGAATCTTCCGAAGGCTATTCGCCGATCGATGCGTTACGTTATTTTACCAATCTGTACCGGGATATGGGTTATCCAGAAGTCGAAGGAAAGCTGGTTTATCTGGCTGACGAGCCGGAAGTTGTGCAAGTAAATTGAAAATGCTAAACAATGAATTATGCGTGTGTTAGGTGGAATCCCTCCAAAAATCTTTTTTAGGAAGAGTCGTGTCGTCATCGTAGCATTCTTCATTTATCATTCCTCATTCGGTCAGGCGCCTTACCAACTCCATACTGGCAGGGAAGTTACATTGCTTGGAGTAGGCGCTGTGTCGCTGGGGGCGTCGGTAGTGCTTAGTCGCACAATTGATCCGCTAACGTCGGTAGAGATTGCTACGTTGAATCGGGCCGATGTCAATTCGTTTGATCAGTCGGCTACAGAGCACTGGTCGCCAACGGCCGCCAAATTGAGCCACGCTACGCTGGCGGGCACGATTGCGTTGGCGGGTGGGCTGGCTATAGGCACCAAACCGATACGACAGGATTTAAAGACCGTTGCCGTTATGTATGTAGAGACGATGCTGCTAGGCAACGGAATCGAACGTACTGTCAAAGGGATTACACAGCGCACCCGTCCATTTGTTTATAATCCAGCTGTGCCGTTGGATGAAAAACTCGATCGGGATGCTCGCCAGTCATTTTTCTCGGGTCATGCTACGAATGCGTTTGCATCGGCGGTGTTCGCCAGTGAAGTATTCCGGCATTACTTTCCGCATTCACGACTGAAGCCAGTTGTTTGGGTGGGTTCGCTTGGCCTGGCGACAGCCACCGCCGTGCTACGTTATGAAGGCGGCAAGCATTATCCAACTGACCTGATTGCCGGGGCTGCGTTTGGATCGTTAGTGGGCTGGGGGATTCCGAAACTGCACGAAGTTAAAAATAGTGGCACTATTGGCTGTCGGCTCGATATACAACCGTGGAGTAGCGGTTACGCCAATGGAATTTACGTACGACTAGCTGTGTTTTCACGCTAGCTTTGGGTTTTATTGCCTGATCGATTGGTTCGACGGGCCTGTTTCTTTCCGATGACCAAAATTACCGATCACATTAAGGCCGCGAACGGCAAACCAATTTTTTCGATTGAAGTCATTCCGCCGATCAAAGGTGACAATCTAAAGAATCTGCTCGACAACATCGAGCCGCTGATGGAATTCAAGCCACCGTTTATTGACGTTACGTATCATCGCGAAGAATACATTGAACGGCTTCTGCCTGACGGTACGATTCAGAAGATCGTCACACGCAAACGTCCGGGTACGGTTGGTATTTGTGCCGCCATCATGCATAAGTTTGGCGTCGATCCGGTTCCGCACGTACTCTGCGGAGGCTTCACCCGTGAGGAGACCGAAGATTTCCTGATTGACCTGCATTACCTCGGCATCGACAATGCGCTGGTGCTACGTGGCGATCCGGCCAAGCCCTTCTCAACGTTTCAAGCAAAAGATAATGGCTATTCCTACGCCAGCGAATTGGTTGAACAGGTAGCCAATATGAACCGGGGTATTTACCTGCACGAAGAAGATACCGCGCTGGCATCCAGTAATTTCTGTATTGGTGTAGCTGCCTATCCCGAAAAACACTTCGAGGCTATGGACCATGATATTGATTTTCACTATCTGAAACAGAAAATCGACAAAGGCGCGGACTACATCGTTACGCAGATGTTTTTTGATAATACGAAATACCTGGATTTTGTGGAGCGCTGTCGACAGGCCGGTATTACGGTGCCGATTATTCCCGGATTGAAACCGCTAGCTACCCGTAAGCAACTTCAGATTCTGCCCAAACTGTTCCATCTGGAAATGCCTGACGATCTGACAAAAGCGGTTGAAGCCTGCGAAAATGATCAGCAGGCCCGGCAGGTAGGCGTAGAGTGGAGTATTCAACAGTGCCGCGAGCTGATTGCCGCTGGTGCGCCAGTGATGCATTTCTACACAATGGGCAAAGCCGATAACGTCATGAAGATTGCCCAGGAAGTGTTTTGAGGCAGAGGGCAGCGGGATTGGGGCATAGGGTAGACGTAATGAAAGTATTTTGCTCTCTGCCCCAACCCCTCTGCCCTCTGCTACGCTGCCAGATAATTGCCGATGCCTACAATAACCGTCGAGAGTACAACCATCGAGATACCCAGCGTAATGGTGCGCATGGTCGGTTGATTGGCGCCTTTCCATTCGTGTAAATAAAGGCCCCAGAAACTGCTGAAGGCGATGATAAACGCCATGTGGAGGGTCCAGCCCGAAAAGCGGTATTCCCCCATTTTGCTATCGCCCATGCCGTAGAAGAAGAACTGGAAATACCACGTAAAGCCCGCCAGGGCACAGAAAATAACATTCGCCAGAATCGGTGTCGATACGTTGGTATAATCGGTGTACGTACGATTCTGAATATTCAGGTAGATGGTCCAGATCGCGTTGGTTGTCAGGCCGCCGAGCAGGATAATGACCAGCGGAGCGTTGTTCATGTACAATGAATCCGTTCCGTGCTGGACCGCTAATTCGGCGATGGGTTGCCCGGCGGTGAGACCGAAGGACATACAGGCGCTCATGACACCGGAGAAAACCGCCACAAACAAACCTTTCCGAAGATCGAATTCAGTAATCACAGCTTTTTTCTGGGCATCCGATAGGGATCTTTCTTTCATCATACCGGCGATTCCGCAAATAGAAATACCGACCACGCAGACGAGCAGTCCCAGAACAATGACCCGGCCAGACGTAGTGCTGATTAATTTATAAAATTCGCCCTGCCAGATAGGAGGGACCAGCGTACCGAAAACGGCGCAGAGCCCTAACGTAACGGCCATACCCAACGAGAGGCCCAGATAGCGCATCGCCAGGCCGAACGTCAGACCGCCGAATCCCCATAATACACCCCAGAAGTATGTCCACCATAAGGTTGAGGAAGAGGACTGGCGTAATACGTCAAACAGATCATGAACGGTAACGGACCCCATGATGAGTGGAGCTGCCACCCAGGAGAACAAGCCACCGATAAACCAGTAACTTTCCCACGCCCATCCACGAACTTTTTTGTATGGTAAATAGAAACTGCCAGAAGCAAATCCTCCCAGCGCATGCAAGACTACACCCCAGATTACAGCCACTTTTTCGTTGTTTTTTGCAAATTTATCTTGTCTTTGTTTACTACTTTCCTACTCTTTCCTGTACTAGCCACCATTCGATGAAAATAAGATGATACGTAGCAGAGTAATAGTAGTAGATAATCGAAGCAGGAGAAAACAAGCCAGATCGACTTTGCCTAAACAAGGTAGAGTAACCTTAATTCTACTTATCTAAAAAGTCTGCAAACTCAACTGTAAGAGATGGTCGAAATTGCGTTTACAATGAAACTCAAGCCCGGCGTCGAGGCAGAATATCGACGCCGACATGATGAAATATGGCCGGAACTGTCGACTGCTTTAACGGAAGCTGGTATTCGAGACTACTCAATCTACCTGGATCGTTCGACGGGCATATTGTTTGCTGTTCAGAAGCGCCTGGCTGATCATACCGCCGATACGTTACCTACTCTCTCCCTTATGAAAAAGTGGTGGGCGTATATGGCCGACCTGATGGAGACCAATCCAGACAACTCACCCGTGGCTGTGCCGCTGGAACGGGTATTTCATATGGAGTAAACGTGTTTTCAGTTCTATTGTGCTTAGCCTGATCTATAAAGTAGAAGACAGTGTGGAATTAAGCCATTATTATATGCTTTCCACATTCTCACTACCTCACAAAGCGCCGATTAATAAATACGCTATTCTGATTTTGAATTATTTGAATAATATATTATATATTTAGGCACTCAAAAATGAAGGTTGCTTTTCACCTTGGCCGTTTTTCCGGCTTCCGTTGTTCCTACTCAGAGAATAACTTCAACGCTCGCCTACGGCAACAAAAACCGTATTTGCTTGATTTCAGTTGCGGTCTGTTTAATTAACCATTTTGCTACACTACGTCTCAGAAATAGCTACTATGCTGATTTGCTGGGACAGGACGTACGGGAAATGTTTACTCGTACTTTACTATAACCGCGGATTAACTAATAGTCCTATCGCCATTTTAAGGTTTACACTCCAAACCCTCACTAGTCTGGTGTTATGACTGGTGTGGCCATTTAGTTGCTACCGTCTTACCCTCCAGAAATATTCTTTCCTGGATCTCTGCCGTAGAAAGTTACCAGCAGAATAGCTGGCCTAATCAATTCGGCTCAGGTTGCCTGTTTCCGGCTCAACCGAGTCGCTGTTATCATGAATTGTTTACTCCCTAAATCTATCCGTCATGAACAAGAAATTTTTACTCGCAATGCTGCTTTTGGGCTGTACGCTGCCGCTGTTCGCACAGATGCGTATTACAGAATACATGTATTCATCCAACAATACGAGCGGCACCGGACCCGGTGAATTTGTCGAACTGACCAATGTAGGTAATACAGCTATTAATCTGACGGGCTGGAGTTTCGATGACAGCGATCGAGCACCCGGTTCGTTCCCGATCAGTAGTTTTGGAGTCGTTCAGCCTAGTGAGTCCGTTATTATTACTGATGCTACAGCATCGGTATTCCGTGCGTTCTGGTCTTTGCCCAATTCCGTGAAAGTACTAGGGGGTAATAACCAGAATCTTGCCCGAAGCGATGAATTAAATATTTTTAATGGGTCGAATACGTTGGTTGATCGCCTGACTTATAATGATCAGGGCATACCGGGGAGTATTCGAACTCAATTCAGAAGTGGCTGGGCAACGCCCGGAAATTTAGGTACGAATATGATTGCCAGTTGGGTTTTGTCATCGGTTGGCGATGCGCAAAATTCGTCTATGGCTACGACGGGTGACATTGGTAATCCAGGGCGCTATATCGGATCACCACCATCGCCGAATGCCCCCACTATTAGAGTAGCCAATACAACAACCAGCTTCATCAGCCTGCCAACGGATAGCCCCGGCGAAGTCAGTGGCGTTATCGGCGACCCAACTGATCCGGCCAGTACGTTCGGTGTCGACTTTATCCTGACTGATCCCGATACGGATGTGAATAGCCTGGCGGTTATAGCCAATAGCAGTAATGGGAACGTTACGTTAAATCTGACTGGAACGGGCGCTACCCGCAATCTGAAAATCACACCCATAGCTGTAGGTTA
The DNA here is from genome assembly GCF_014699035.1 of Spirosoma validum. GTDB lineage: Bacteria > Bacteroidota > Bacteroidia > Cytophagales > Spirosomataceae > Spirosoma > Spirosoma validum. Next base: position 389,281 of record NZ_JACXAA010000007.1, on the reverse strand, counting down.
CGTAGCGATTACCGTATCAGCAACGGACGGGGTTAACACCACGAATTACACCATTAGCTACGCTGCGTCGGCAGCTTCGGCGACCCAGAATACAAGCCGCACGCGCTTTCACACGGGCAGCAGTGATGCGTCGACAGCAATTTCGGTAGATGGCAATTATATGGTTGTTGCTGACGATGAGAGCCAGTTACTTCGACTGTATGACCGCGCTGGCTCCGGTTTGCCGGTTACTGGTTTTGACGTTACGTCGTTTTTGGGCCTAACCGATACGAATAACAGTGGCGTCCCACGCGAGGTCGATATGGAAGCTTCCATTCGACAGAATAACCGGATCTTCTGGATTGGTTCGGAAAGCAACAATGATGATGGAGAGTCCAGGCCCAACCGCAACCGCGTTTTTGCCACGGATATGACGCCGAATGGTGTCAATACGACACTTACTTATGTGGGGCGGTATGATCACTTGCGGGAAGACATTATTAACTGGGATATAAACAACGTTCATGGCAAAGGAGCTAACCATTATGGGTTGCAGGCCAGCGCGGCTGCTACGGTGAACTCTAAAGATCCGACCGGCTATAATATTGAAGGAGCCGAACTGGCTCCCGACGGCACAACGGCGTATATTGGTTTACGGGCCCCGCAGGTGCTACCCGCTAATCGTCAAAAAGCGCTGATTATCCCGGTGACTAACCTGACAAATTTAGTGAACAGTCAGCCATTGGGTTCAGCTACGTTCGGTATGCCCATTGAGCTGGATTTGGGTGGGCGTGGAATCCGGGAGATTCGAAAGAATACGGCGAATGAGTACGTTATCATTGCCGGTCCTGCCGGTGATGCAACAGGTATCGCACCGTTCAATTTCCGGCTTTACACCTGGACCGGTAATGCTGCCGACAAACCTGTAGAACGAACGGCTAATCTGACGACCCTGAATGCGAACGGTTCTTTTGAGTCCATTCTGGAAGTGCCAAACGCGCTGAATAATGCCAGTCAACTGCAAGTGTTGGTCGATAACGGAGACGCTACGTACTATAACGACGGTACCAGTGCGAAAGATTTGTCGCAGAGTACTTTCAAGAAATTTCGCTCTGATCTTGTTACATTGGGCGCGCCGGTCAACACCCCTCCAGTGCTGGTCAATGGCATCAATAACCAGACGAGTACGGTGAACCAACCGTTTAGTTATACTGTATCAGCCAGCACGTTTACAGATACCGAAACGCCCAACGCGCTGACCCTGACTGTGACGGGGTTGCCGACTGGACTGGCCTTTACCAATGGAATTATCAGCGGTACGCCTAGTGCAACAGGTATTTCAACCGTAACCGTAACAGCTACTGACCCGGGGGGCTTGTTCGCGAGTACGGCGTTTATGTTTACCGTGACTAGTGCGCCGACCAATACTCCTCCAACGGTGATTAGCACGATTGACAATCAAACGGGTATGGTGAACGAGCCCTTTAGTTACACCCTGTTAGCCAGCACCTTCACCGACGCCGAAACGCCCAATACTCTAACGCTGACTGTGATGGGGTTGCCGACCGGACTGTCCTTTGCCAATGGGATCGTCAGTGGTACGCCCAGCGTGTCGGGTACCTCAACGGTAACCGTAACAGCCATTGATCCGGGGAGTCTGGCCGTAAGCACTCAGTTTACGTTCACCGTGAATCCACTTTCCTTGCTAGTCCTGATCGCACCAACGTATGACTGTCAAACCGGAGAACTCACCTTTAACACGGATGAAGGCGATGGCTCACCCATTGAATATATGATTATGGGTGTATCGCCCGCTCCTGACTGGACAGCTAACAGTACGATAGTGATACCGCTGGCGCTTCGTACTGATCCAAACGTAAGTCCACTGACGCTGATGGCCCGGCAAAGTGGGGTAGTGGTCAGTTTCCTGTTCGATCTACAGGAGTCTTGTAAGTTCAGGACGTTAAAGCCGACCTACAATTGCGATAGCGGACTACTTATCTTTAATACCAGTGGTGGTACAGACTTACCAATTGAGTATCAGATTCCGGGCGTAGTGAGTTTTAATCTTAATCGTACCGCGGTTGTGCCACTGTGGATACGTACCGATTTGACTGGTGTGCCGTTGCAACTGAAGGCTAGGCAGAGTGGCAAAGAAGATACATACGAATTTACTATCCAGGAAGAGTGCCCTGCTGTTCCGGGCGAGCTTAACTTAATCGCGCCTGCATATACCTGTAGCACAGGAGCACTTGCCTTCAATACCCGGGGAGGCAACAGTACCCCAATCGAGTATATGATCTCGGGCGTAACGGGCTGGTCCAGCAATCCTAACTTTATCGTACCTGCATCCGCTCGCAGAAGTGCGGTTTTATTGACGCTATCGGTGCGTCAAAGTGGTATAATTACCAGTGTTGATTTCGACTTTCGCGATTTCTGTAGCCCAGCTCCTTTGCTGGAAGTAGTCGCGCCGACGTATAACTGCCTCAATGGCACACTGGCTATTAATGTTCAGGGGGGGGAATGGTAGCCGGATTGAGTACAGTATTCCGGGCATAAAAAGCTGGTCGACCAACCCTAATTTTACTGTGCCACTCTGGATTCGTACGGATGCAAACAATGATCCGTTAATTCTGTTTGCCCGGCAAAGTGGGGTTATTGTTAGTTATGTATTTGATAGTCGAAGTTTCTGCCCCGAAGAGCCAGCGTTACTGAGCCTGCTGACCCCAACGTACAACTGCGTAAGTGGGGCACTTACCTTTAATATCAACGGTGGCAATGGTTCATCGACTATCGAGTACATGATCTCGGGTGTGACGAGCTGGTCGAAAAAATCTATTGTGACGGTTCCCGTACGATTTCGGGCAAACCGTGATCTGCTGCTACTGGCTCGCCAAAGTGGCGTTACGTCCAGTTACGTATTCGAGCTTCAGGATTTTTGTACGGGAACCACTACGTCTAACTCACTGACACTCCTCGAACCGGATTATATTTGTATCACAGGGGGGCTTACGGTTCATGTTAGTGGCGGAAATGGGGGACTTATGGAGTACAGTATTCCGGGAGTGCGGAGCTGGTCGAAGAATCCCAACTTTACCGTACCGGCTGGCATCCGCAATGATCCCAATACCCAGCCGCTACTTTTGTTTGTCCGCCAAAGTGGGGATATCGTCAGCGCCGTGTTCGATTTTCGGGAATTCTGTATGCCGGACCAGTTTCAGATGTTAGCTCCAAACTACATTTGTCAGACCGGGCGACTCACCGTATACACGACAGCCGGTATTGGTAGTAAGATTGAATACATGCTTCCCGGAGTAAGGGGCTATTCCACAAATCCTATTTTTACCATATCGGCGGCCATACGGAACAATCCTGCCAGTCAGCCGCTGGTCTTGTTTGCCCGGCAAAATGGAGTAGAAGTGAGCGCCCTCTTCGACTTCCGGGAGTTCTGCCGAATAGGTACGTTTACCGTCGTAGCGCCAGTATACAACTGCACAAGTGGAAAGCTGACGATGAAGACCAGTGGCGGGAACGGCACCCTTATGGAGTACAGTATTCCGGGCGTACGGAGCTGGTCGAAGAACCCCAATTTTACCGTACCAGCTGGCATCCGTAATGACCGCAACAGTCAACAGCTAAATTTATTAGCCCGGCAGGGTGGGGTATTGGCTAATTATGTTTTCAACTTCCGGGCTTTTTGTGGAAGTACCGCTCGTCAGGGTGTCGAAGACGCAACAGAGCCTTTAGAAGACCTACAACTTCGGGTATTGGGTAATCCAGTGAAAAACGAAGCCGTCGTGGAGATACGTGGCGCCGTCGGGCAATTCCTGACAATCCGGTTGTTTGATCAGGTGGGCCGACTTGTAACTATGCAATCGATACGACAAGCTGAGGAAATCGAACGGGTAAGGTTCGATGTAAGTCGGCAGCAGGCTGGTGTACTTATTTTGCACGTAATGACAGCCCGGCAGGCTAAAGCCGTTCGGTTAATCAAGCTGTAAGAGTGGAGTAGCGTATAGGTGTACACATAATCAGCCCTGAACGTAACGGAACCAGCGAATCCACTGGTTCCGTTACGTTCAGGGCTGATTATGTGATATGAAGGCTTGCTTTTTATATCGCACGTAGATTCCCACTTTTTTAGGGGACTTCTTTTTCTCGAAAAACTAATGTTCAGCTAGTCCATTTCTAAATTAGCTTTGTTTCGAAGCCAGGGCAAACTTTCTCAGAATCCTTACGTTAAGCAGGTACTAACGGTAGATTCATGAAGTCATTGGTTGCGTTTTTGCTGGCAGGTCTGATTCTGGGAAGTAGTTTACTTCCGGGGTTTGGCGTTGATCAGTCGGCCAAGCTGGTCGAACTGATTCAGCATTATCAGCAGCACCGGAAAACGGACCCAGATCTGAGCTTTACGGACTTCATGGCGATGCATTACGGCGAAAATTCCGAGCATCACAAACATCCCAATCACAGCCATCAGAATCTACCTTCGGCAGGGCATGCGGCCCCCGTCTTTACGCCCAGCGCTGTACGGCTGGTCAGTGCATCCAGTCAGCCTGTCATTTTTCTGAAACAAACCGTCTTTTCGCGCTACAGCAATCTGTACTCGTTTCTGGCGGTGTTCTCAATGATTAATCCACCTCGACGCTAGTTTCTGCGTAACCGAAGGCCGAAGTGCGCCCCAACGTATTGATAGGCGCTACTGCATTCGTCTAGTTTTCTTTCTGCTTTTAGACTTGCTAGGGGTAGGAATGGCTCGTTGCATAATCAACGACTAACGCTGTTCGCTTAGGTACTGTCTACCGGCTGCCATTCGCAGTTTAACGGCCTATCTGCCGGAATCCATTGATCTATTTTCTGACTTATTACGTGCTGACTAACTATCTATAGTCGCGATGCTGAACGCCATCATCCATTTTTCGATTCATAATAAACTGATTATCGGACTGTTTACACTGGCTCTGATACTCTGGGGCAGTTGGTCGGCCACACAACTGCCCATCGACGCGGTTCCCGACATTACCAACAACCAGGTACAGGTTATCACCAGCAGTCCCTCACTGGCGGCTGAGGATATCGAACGACTCGTTACGTTCCCAATTGAGGTGAGCCTGGCCAATATTCCCGGTCTGATCGAGATTCGTTCGTTTTCCCGTTTCGGCCTGTCGATCGTAACCGTCGTCTTTACCGACGCGACCGACGTGTACTGGGCTCGTCAACAGATCGCTGAGCGACTACAGAACGTAACGGGTCAGATTCCGCCGGGGATAGGTACGCCGACAATGGCACCTGTTACGACGGGTTTAGGTGAAATTTTTCAGTATACCGTTGTGCCCAAAAAAGGCTACGAAAATCGGTACTCACTCACCGACCTGCGTACCATTCAGGATTGGACCATCCGGCGCGGGTTGCTGGGGACGCCTGGTGTAGCCGATGTGAGCAGCTTCGGGGGGCTGCTGAAACAATACGAGATCGCGGTTGACCCCGAACGGCTCCGGGCAATGGGCATTACGGTTACGGATTTGTTTACGGCGCTTCAGCAAAACAACCAGAATACGGGTGGGGCGTATATCGACAAAAAACCGAATGCCTATTTCATTCGCTCAAGTGGACTGATCGGATCAACGGACGACATCGCGAATATCGTTATACGGCTAAGCAATGATATCCCTGTGCGGGTGCGCGATGTAGCGCAGATACGTATCGGTTCGGCCGTTCGCTACGGCGCTGTTACGCGGAACGGGCAGGGTGAAACGGCTGGAGCCGTGGTGATGATGATTAAGGGTGGCAACTCGTCGGAGGTCATCAAGCAGGTAAAGGCTAAGATCGCTGAGATTCAGCGAACGCTGCCCGAAGGTGTTCAGATCGTTCCCTTTCTGGACCGTACCAAAATGGTGAACAGCGCCATCGGTACCGTCGAAAAAAACCTGCTGGAAGGGGCGCTCATCGTCATCTTCGTACTCGTTCTGCTGCTGGGTAACTGGCGGGCGGGCGTTGTCGTGGCTTCTGTCATTCCATTGGCGCTTCTGTTCGCCATTGCCATGATGAACCTCTTTGGTGTATCGGGCAACCTGATGAGCCTGGGCGCTATTGATTTCGGACTGATTGTGGATGGAGCTGTCATCATCGTTGAAGCAACGCTGCACCACATCATGCTACGTAACAAAGACCGAACGTTGACGCAGGCGCAAATGGACGATGAGGTGTTCGGGGCAGCCAGCCGAATTCGGTCGTCGGCGGCTTTCGGGGAGATCATTATTCTGATTGTTTACCTGCCAATTCTGGCGCTGTCGGGTGTAGAGGGCAAGATGTTTCGACCAATGGCCCTGACCGTAGCGTTTGCCATTCTGGGGGCATTCATTCTGTCGCTAACCTACGTGCCCATGATTTCGTCGTTGCTGCTCGATAAAAAGGTCGTTCACAAAGAAACGTTTTCCCATAAGCTGATGACCCGGTTGCAACGTCTTTACGAACCGGTGTTGCTGTGGTCGTTACGTCATCGACTGCCCATTCTGCTCAGTGCGTTAGGACTCCTTATAGTGGCCGGTTTTTTATTTACGCGTATGGGGGGCGAGTTCATTCCGCAGCTCGATGAAGGCGATTTTGCGGTCGATACGCGCACGCTGACGGGAAGCTCACTTTCCGAAACGGTCGATGCTACGTTGAAAGCGGAACGGATTCTGCTGAAGCAGTTTCCGGAGGTGGAACAGGTCGTGGCGAAAGTGGGTTCCGGCGAAATTCCGACGGACCCGATGCCGATTGAAGCGTCTGATCTGATGGTGATTCTAAAGCCCAAAGACCAGTGGACATCCGCCAAAACCCGCGATGAACTAGCCAATAAAATGGCTGAAGCGCTGTCGGTGGTGCCGGGTGTTACGTTTGGCTTTCAGCAACCCGTACAAATGCGGTTCAATGAGCTGATGACGGGAGCCCGACAGGATGTGGCCCTGAAGATTTACGGTGATGATCTGAACCAACTGGAAAAGCTGGCTCGTCAGGTCGGTGGTCTGATTCGGGGCATCGATGGGGCAAAAGATCTGTACATTGAACAGGTTGCAGGACTGTCGCAGATTCTGATCAAACTCGACCGGGCGCAAATTGCCCGGTTTGGGCTGAACGTAGCCGACGTTAACCGAACCATCAATACGGCCTTTGCTGGACAGTCGGCGGGACTGGTGTTTGAAGGCGAAAAGCGGTTTGATCTGGTTGTTCGTCTTGCTTCCGACAAACGGCAAAGTATAGAAGACGTACAAAATCTCTACGTAGCTGTTCCGACAGGGGCGAGTTCCAGTCCGGGGACCTCCAGTCGGGGACCCGCCAGTCCGGATCAGCAGATTCCCTTGTCGCAGATCGCTCAGGTAAGCATTGAACAAGCTCCGAATCAGATTCAGCGCGATAACACCCACCGACGGATTACGCTGGGTTTCAACGTACGAGGGCGCGACGTTGAGAGTATTGTTGCTGAGTTACAGCAGAACGTAAATCAGAAAATCAAGTTTCCGCCCGGCTACTACGTAACGTATGGGGGACAATTTGAGAATCTGATCGATGCCAAGAAGCGGCTTAGTATTGCCGTGCCGATCGCTCTCGGGCTGATTTTTGCCCTATTGTTTTTTACGTTCAACTCCGTCCGGCAGAGTTTACTCATTTTCATGGCCATTCCGATGGCGGCCATTGGTGGGGTATTTGCCTTGTTGCTACGGGGAATGCCCTTCAGTATTTCGGCGGGCGTTGGATTCATCGCGCTGTTTGGCGTGTCGGTACTGAACGGTATCGTACTGATCGCAGAGTTCAACCGGTTACGTCACGAAGAAGGACTAACGGATCTGACCGAAATTATCCGGCGGGGGGCTGAAGTTCGCTTACGGCCGGTGATCATGACGGCGTTAGTCGCTTCGTTCGGCTTCATTCCGATGGCGTTGTCCAATTCAGCGGGGGCCGAAGTACAGAAGCCTCTGGCTACGGTCGTCATTGGCGGTTTACTGACCGCTACGTTACTGACGCTACTTATTCTGCCCATTCTGTATTCGCTCTTCGAGAAAAAATCCATTGAGCGGGAAATCAAAACGGCCCAAAAGCAAAGTTCCAAAACGGTAATAACCAGCATTGGGCTAGTACTGCTCCTGTCAACCGCCAGTTGGGCGCAGACGCCGGGTATACAGGCCATTACGTTGGATCAGGCGTTGCAACAGGCGACGAACCAGAATGCACAACTGCAACTGGCGAATCTGGGCGTAAATCAGCAGCAGGCGTTACGTCGAACGGCTTACGATGCCGGACGATTGTCAGCGGTAGTGATGCTGGGACAATATAACAGTCGCCAGTTCGATAACAACCTGACCGTTACGCAAACGATTCCGAACCCCACTCTGATGCGTCGTCTGGCTGATCTGAACGACCAGACGGTTGCGGGGCGGCAGGCAGCAGCACAAGTCGCCCGAAATGAGGTGCGGTATGAGGTGAAGTCGTCGTATTATGAACTGGTTTATCTGGTCCAGAAAACGCAGTTATTTCAGCAGCAGGATACCGTATTAGCTGAGTTCGTGAAAGCCGCAACGTTACGTCTTCGGGTAGGGGAAACGGGTACGCTGGAGAAAGCTACGGCCGAAAGTCAGTTAGCTGATCTGCGCGTTCGCCTGGCGCAAACCCGGGCCAGCCAGACAGCCGCACAAACGCGATTGCAAACGCTGCTCTACCGCACCGCTTCGGTAACGCTATCCGAGTCAACATTGCCGAAACTATCGCTACAGATTCCCGTCGACAGTACGTTACTGGCGCAAAATCCACTGGTTCGGCAATTACAACAGCAAATCCGGGTGAGTCAGCAAACCCGGCTGGTCGAGCAGGCCCGGCAGAAACCTGATTTTCTGATTGGTCTTTTCTCCCAGACGTTGGTGGGCAGTCAACTGATCGATGGGCAGGAGCTGTATTTCGGACCGGGTCGTCGCTTCCAGGGTGGGCAGATCGGGTTGACGTTTCCCCTGCTGGGTGGAGCCCAACGAGCGCGGGTTGAAGCGGCACGTATTGGCGAGCAACTGGCGCAGACGGAATTGCAGACGCAACAGTTCGCCCTGAATCAGCAGGTCAATCAGGCGGTAGCACAATACAACCAATACCGCGACGCTCTGACGTACTATGAGCAGAACGGACTGGCGCAGGCTCAGGTGATCCAGTCGCAGGCCCGCCGGGCTTTCAGTGGCGGAGACATTGGCTACGTTGAGTTCTCGCTGGCGCTGCAACAGGCGCTGACCATCCGAATGAACTATCTCGATTTGCTGCATCAGTACAATCAGTCGGTCCTCTACATCAACTATTTAGCCGGAAATCTGTAAAGCATCCTCATCATGAACGGCATACATACATACCCCTATTTTCATCATTTTCAGCGAATTGTCTTCTGGTTGTTCGCAAGTCTTTTTGGGTTGATGGCCTGTCAGTCTGGAGAGCAATCCAGTACCGAAACCGGTACATCAAATCAGACCGCTCCCGCCGATTCAACGCCTGAACGTCCGGCGGGGCCGGTACGTGTATCGCTGACCCAGGCGCAGTACGATATGGCGGAAATTAAGCTCGGGCAGCCTACGTCGCGCATCATGCATACGACGCTCAAGGTCAATGGCACCCTGGACGTGCCCGCTCAGAATCAGGTGTCCGTGTCCGTACCCATTGGGGGCTACATTCGCCAGATCGGGTTGGAGCCAGGTATGCGTATTCGCAAAGGACAGACGCTGGTGGTTCTCGAAAATCCAGAGTACATCCAGCTTCAACAGGATTTTCTGGACACCAAAGCTAAGCTGGAATACGCCGACCTGGAGTTTGCCCGCCAGCAGGAACTGAGTCGCGACAATGTCAGCGCACTCAAGATTTTCCAGCAAACCCGAGCCAACCGGCAAAGTTTGCAGGCCCAACTGGCTGGTCTGAGTCAGCGGCTGGCCATGCTTCGTATCAATCCGGCTACGCTTACGCCGGAACGACTGACCCGTACGGTTACTATCCCGTCGCCGGTATCGGGTTTTGTGACGGACGTACCGGTCAACAACGGGCGGTTTGTTAATCCTTCGGATGTGCTGGTGCAACTGACCGATATCAGCCACATGCACGTTCGGCTAAGTGTTTTCGAGAAAGACATCAGCCGCATCCAGCGGGGGCAGACGGTCCGTTTTGCGGTAGGAGGGGATGCCGCGGCTGCCGATTCGCAATTCCCTCACAGGGGTGAGATTTTTCTGATCGGTAAATCGATTGCCTCCGACCGTACGATTCCCGTACTGGCACATCCGGAGGGCTATGCCAGCGACTACATTCCCGGCAGTTACGTATCGGCGCAGGTAGCCGTCAACACGCAGCCGCTCAGTACGTTACCCGAAGCCGCCTTGGTTAGCTACGGTGGTAACGCCTACATCTACGTACTGGAGCGGAAGCAAACCAGCCCGGTAACGTATCAATTTCAGCAGGTCGGGGTAAAGACAGGCATTCGGGAAAACGGCTACGTAGTGGTTACGATCCCGAATACGATTGACCCGGCAAAAACGCCAGTTGTCGTTCAGGGCGCGTATAGCTTACTGGCTAAACTCAACAATAGCGAAGAAGAATAAGGAATCCTCTAACCTTTTTACACTATGACATCCTACCGACATTTAAGCATCGGCGAGCCATTCGAGCAGGCATCTAGTCAGCAAAACAAAAACATCAGGATTCCCGCCCATCTGGGCTATCGCGTTGGTCCGAAGGGCGGCTACATTTTGTGGGACAAGCGAACAAGCAACGGGAACGACGGCCAGGAGTGGTATGCATCGTACCGGGAGAAGAAAAAATACAATCTGCTGAGGCCATAAAAGGGCGTTCTAAGCCAACGGGGGCCGTTTCATTACTATTTTGAACAACCTTCTTCATGGGGGGTTCAGGTAATAGATATTCTACTAACCTTGAACGATATGACTCTTACTGCAATGTCGCCACCGCTGGATAAGCGGGCGCCTTCGCTGCCGCCTTTGCATACGGTTACCCTGACCGTTAATGGCAAAGAAACTCAGTTAAAGCTCTCTCCCTGGACCAGTTTACTCGATGCATTACGCGAGTACATGGACCTGACGGGTACCAAAAAAGGCTGTGACCATGGACAGTGCGGGGCCTGTACGGTGTTGCTTGACGGCAAACGCATCAATTCCTGTATGACATTAGCCATTATGCAGGAAGGGAAGCAAATCACCACCATTGAAGGATTGGCACCAACCCCTGATGAGCTGCACCCGTTGCAACAAGCCTTTATTGATCATGACGCTTTTCAGTGTGGGTACTGCACACCGGGTCAGATTTGCTCGGCGGTTGGTATGATGAACGAAGGCCGTGTGAAAACGACCGCTGACATTCGCGAGTTGATGAGCGGAAATATTTGCCGGTGTGGCGCCTACACGAATATTGTTGATGCGATCGAGGAAGTTATAAACAAGCAAACCGCATGAACAGCTTCACCTACACACAAGCCGATGCCGTCGACACGGCCGTTGACGAACGGGCATCAGACCTAACGGCCAAATTTATTGCGGGCGGCACCAACCTCATCGATTTGATGAAGGAGAACGTAGAGCGTCCCACGCGGCTAATCGACATTACGCGCCTGCCGATGGCAACCATCTCCGAAACCCTGGAAGGGGGATTGCGATTGGGCGCGCTGGTAACGAATGCCGATACGGCCTACGACGAACGGATCATCCAGCGATACCCGCTGCTGTCGCAAACGATTCTGGCCGGTGCATCGCCCCAGCTACGTAACATGGCCACCGACGGCGGGAACCTGATGCAACGAACGCGCTGCTATTATTTCTACGATCTAGCTACGCCCTGCAACAAGCGCGAACCGGGGTCGGGTTGTTCAGCCCTAAATGGATTTAACCGGATTCATGCCATTCTGGGGACGAGAACGCAGGGTTCCGATGGGCAATTGGCCGAACCGAACTGCATCGCTACGCACCCATCGGATATGTGTGTGGCCCTGGCGGCACTCGAAGCGGTGGTGCGCGTGACGGGAAAAAACGGGGAACGTAGCATTCCGTTCGCGGAATTTCACAAACTCCCCGGCGATACGCCCCACATTGACAACACGCTCGAATCCGACGAAATCATTACGGCGATCGACCTGCCGGCCAAAGGATTCCCGGACAACTTTATGTATCTGAAACTCCGTGACCGGGCCTCCTACGCTTTCGCGCTGGTATCTGTGGCGGCTGCGCTGGAACTGGAGAACGGGAACATAACTGACGCCCGAATTGCGCTTGGTGGCGTAGCCCATAAACCCTGGCGTAAACCCGAAGCCGAAGCGCTATTGGTTGGTAAACCAGCCACAAAAGAAAACTTCCAGGCCGCAGCAGAAGCCTTACTCGCAGGCGCTCAGGGCTATGGACACAATACATTTAAAATTGAACTGGCTAAGCGTGCTATTGTACGGGCATTAGGACAGGCCGCTAAACTCGAACCAACCGCATGACCGCCATTGGAAAACCCATTAGCCGCGTCGACGGCAACGAAAAAGTAACCGGCAAAGCGAAGTATGCCGCCGAATTTAATGTACCTGATCTGACGTACGGATACGTCGTGTCGAGTGCGATTGCGAAAGGCAAGATCACGAATATTGACGCCAGTGATGCGCTTAGCCTGGATGGCGTTTTAAAGGTTTTTACGTACAAAAATCGCCCTAAGTTAGCCTGGTTCGATATCAGCTACAAAGACCAGGATGCCCCACCGGGTTCGCCGTTTCGGCCGTTACAGGATGAAACCATCAAATACAGTGGACAGCCCATTGCCTTGGTCGTCGCCGAAACCTTTGAAGTTGCCCGATACGCAGCCTCTCTGGTTCGGATTGAGTACAAGGAAGATACACATGAGACTGATTTAGAAGCGAATCTGCATCGTGCTCGCGAACCCAAATCAGGTATTGCCAGCTTGCTGAAACCACCACCACCCAAACCGCGTGGTGATTTTGAGACGGCTTATCAGGACGCTTCCGCTAAAACAAACGGACGTTACGTTCACGCGGCTGAACATCATAACCCGATGGAGTTGTTTGCCAGTACGGTCGTGTACGAAACAGATAGTAAAAAGAAGCCGAAGCTAACGATCTATGATAAAACCCAGGGCGTAACGAATAGCATCCTGTATGTTTCGCAGGTATTCAATATTCCGTTCAAAAACCTACGGGTTGTATCGCCCTACATGGGTGGTGGATTTGGGGCGGGATTACGACCACAGTACCAGTTGTTCATGGCAACGATGGCCGCTCTGGAGCTGAAACGATCGGTACGCGTTACGCTTACCCGGCAACAGATGTTTACGTTCGGTCACCGCCCGGCTACTGTGCAGAACGTAGCACTCGGTGCCTTGCCCGACGGTACGATGAACGCGCTTTATCATGACGCGTACGGTGAAACCTCGCAGTTTGAGGATTATACCGAAGTTGTCGTAAACTGGGGCGGGATGTTGTACCCACCCGAGAACGTAACGATGGATTACAAGCTGGTGCCGCTGGACGTCTATAGTCCGCTGGATATGCGGGCACCGGGGGGCGTAACGGGAATGGCTGCCCTGGAAGTGGCCATGGATGAACTGGCTTACGAACTGGGCATGGACCCGCTTGAACTACGTCTGAAAAACTACTCTGACCTGGATAACAACGAAAAACGTCCGTATTCGAGCAAAGAACTTCGGGAGTGTTTCCGGCAGGGAGCTGAGCGCTTTGGCTGGTCGAAACGGTCATTTGAGCCGCGTTCGATGAAGAAAGACCACAACCTGATTGGCTGGGGAATGGCTACCGGTATCTGGGATTCCAACATGCTGGGTGCCCGCGCCGAAGCTGCTCTGCTGGTCAACGGGAAACTGTGGGTCAGTAGCGCCACCGCCGAGATTGGTACCGGTACGTACACCATCATGACCCAGATTGCCGCCGATACCCTCGGGATGCCAATCGAGGACGTACTGTTCAAACTTGGGGATACGGATTTTCCAATTGCCCCTATTTCGGGCGGTTCCTGGACGGCGGCTACAGTCGGTTCAGCTGTGCAGGCGGTTTGCGAAGAAGTTGGGAAATCGTTGCTCAAGCTCGCGAAGAAAATGCCCGGCTCCCCCTTTAAGAGCGCCAAATGGGAAGATATTGAGTTTGTCGATAAACATCTGCGGTTGAAGAAAGACCCGTCTGCTGCTGTCTCGTTGATGACACTTGTTAATCTAAACGGCGGAAAAGCTGTACGTGAAACATCGGGCGTGTTTGCTGATGTGATGAAACAGAAGAACTTCACCCGGAGTGCACACGCGGCTGCTTTTGTCGAAGTGATGGTCGATGAAGAACTGGGTACGGTGAAGGTAACTCGGGCGGTAAGCGCCATTGCGGGCGGGCGGATCTTAAACCCAAAAACGGCACGTAGTCAGATTCTGGGCGGCATGGTTTGGGGCATCAGTAAAGCACTTCACGAAGAAAGCGCTCTGGATCATACTTTCGGACGGTTTATGAACCATAGCCTGGCCGAATACCACGTATCGGTCAACGCTGATATTCATGACCTTGACGTTATTTTTGTGGAGGAACACGATGATGTTGTCAATAAGCTGGGGGTAAAAGGATTGGGTGAAATTGGAATCGTCGGGATGCCAGCCGCCGTTGCCAACGCCATCTTCCATGCAACCGGAAAGCGCGTAAGAGACTTGCCCATTACGCTGGACAAATTGTTGTAGTAAATACTACCCCTAAATCTCCTGAAGGGGACTTTGCTCACTCGCAGACAAAGTTCCCTTCAGGGGATTCTGGGGTTTAAGCCGCCACTTTCCCTTCCAGTACGGGGCGTTTGTCTTTCGTTTTACTCAGAATACTCAGGCTGCTCTGAAACTCAACCTGAACGCCTTCGGAGCCGAATCGACAGGTGACCTGATCGTAATGCGCCGTTTCGATGAATCGCCAGGTCATCACGAACGTATTGGCATCCTGCCAACTGCCGGTAGCGGCCACCTTTCGCGTCTCTCCACCCGGCACAGGCGTTGGCGTTAGCATAAGCGGAGCTACGGCAAACGTTGTGGTACTATCCCGCCAACGGTTAATGCCGCACAAAACCTGGTGATCGCCTTTGTCATCCTGTAACTTAAAAATACAACCGTCCTTACCAAAGGTGAGTGATACGTCTTTCACGTGCAGCGTGTTGTCGGCAATAGCGTATGACTTTCCGCTGATCTGACTAGCTGCCGTTGTTGTTGTATTTGTTGCTTCTGGTAGTAGCGTTAGACTTGACAGTTTCTTTGTAAGAGCCGTCTGTTCCGCTTTATAGGATGGCAATCCAACTCGCTTGAGCGCGGGCAAAATGTGATCCCAGGCGGCATCAAGAACAGCCTGCATATCACCTGTTTCGGACGTAATGGCTATGACGGCATCTTCTTTGGGCAATACGATGCAATACTGCCCGAAAGCGCCATCGCCCCGGTACGCATCGTTGCGGCACCGCCAGAACTGATAGCCATACCCCTGAATCCAATCATTAACCCGTTTATCGCCTTTGCCACCCTTCGATTCTACTTCAGCGCGGGTGGCGTCGGTAATCCATTCCTCTGTAATTAACCGCTTCCCGTTCCACATTCCTTTTTGTAGATAGAGCTGACCGAACTTAGCAATATCTTCAGTACGTACCCGAAGGCCCCAACCGCCTGTGTTAATACCCTGTGGCGATACTTCCCAGTCTTCGCCTTCAGTGCCTAGGGGACCGAACAGCCGTGGTTTTAAATACTCCAGTATGGGTTGCTTGGTGAGTTTCTGAACAATGGCTGAGAGCATATACGTAGCACCGCTATTATAGACGAAGAACGTACCCGGTTCGTGATCAACCGGCTGTGCCAGAAACGATTTGACCCAGTTTGGATTCGCTCCTTCCCGCAGTTTGGGCGTTGTGTCTTTGTCATGTCCGGTCGACATGGTCAACAGGTCTTTTACGCGCATGGCCGCCAGATTCGGGCTGATGGTTGAAGGGACATCGTCGGGGAAAAACGAAACAACTTTGTCGTTGACCGTTAATCGCTTCTCGGCTACGGCCATGCCCACAGCTGTCGACGTAAAGCTTTTGCTGAGCGAGTAGAGCGTGTGTTTGAGTTGAGGGGCATACGGCGCCCACCAGCCTTCGGCCACAACCTGTCCGTGACGTAGCACCATCAGACTATGAACATTCAGCTTTTTGGATTCGATGGTATTCACAAAATCCAGCAGACCACCGGGGGCAACACCCTGCGCTTCGGGCAGACTACGGGGCAGCTTACTTGTTTTAGTGGGTAATGCCCAACCGGTTGTAGGAAGGGTAGTCGCAATACTCAGACCAAGGGCACCGAAGCCTAGTTGCTGAAGGAAATCTCTACGATTTAGGTTCATGAGTTTGGGTAAGAACTTATGACAAAAAGACCAGTTCAGCTAGACGATCTGACGGGGTAAAATCTAAAGCGAAAGCACTGATGTAATTACTAGTTTCCTACATGGAAATAATATAGATGTATTCATAAACGGTTGGTTACCTGGCGGGTATTGGCAAAATGTACCAAAAGCAACAGAAGATTGCATTTTTTCTATTTGTGTGTCAATTAATTGGCAAAGACGCCTAGTTTTAGTTGCAGATGCTCCTTAAGCCTTTCTTGGATCAAGTAGTGAGGTGGATGAGATTCATGTCAGCAGCCGCTTGAATTAATATTTCCGTATAATAAAGTATCGAGCAGTAGTCTATACTATAAGTGCTTATTTGGGTGGTGAAGCTATTAAAACAGCTTCAGTTTGAAGAACTATTCAACTTAATGTCTCCGTACGGTACGTAGCTATGAAAAAAACAATCGCCCTTTTTGCTTTTCTACTAAGCAGTTATAGTGCCTTTTCACAAGTAGACACAACGGCTACCCTAAAGAGAGGCAGGAAATCAGGCAACTATTGCGGCATCGCAAACCAGACGTACCCATTGACTGCCCTGATTTTATCGCTGTTGGTCCCAAAGGCGATATTTCCTTTTCCCACCAACAATGGCAAGGGGCGCAGGCTAAGGAGAAACTGGTTTTTAAATCAGTACGGGCGTTACCGGGCCATGAATTTATCCGCATCTACGAAGGCAACATGGCCGTAGTTAATTTTCTGGCTGATGTCCAACTGGTGGTAGACGGTCATGATGTAGCCATCAAGGTAAGGCGCCTAGAAGTTTATCACAAGATGCCCACCGGCTGGTGCCGTGTAGCCGGTCAGGGCACGGAGGTAGATGAGAAGCTGTTTCCAATAAAAACCAATTAACGTGCCTATTGCTTTCCTGGTTTGTCAGTCGGCAGATAAGATTTTTATGCTTACAGACTCACAAACTATAATTTAGCCGTAGTGAGTCGTTTCCAATGACGAGCGGATTTGCCGTTGCAGTTAGCGACAGTTTAACCGGTTCGAGTAACCTACTCAACTACTTTTGTCACAGCTACCAGTTCTAGTGATTCATGATAAAAATCTCTTCTTTTTTGCTTGTTGTCCTTATCTTGTGCATTGGTCAATTAATATCAGCAGCAGCATTTGCTCAAACTAAACGAGCTGACTTGACGCCGTATGAGCGAGATACGAATCAGACCGCTACGTATGCACAGATCATTGACTGGTACCAGCAGCTAGATCGGAAATACGATCAGGCGAAGTTGATTGAAATCGGTAAAACCGATGTTGGAAAGCCGCTGCACTTGTTTCTACTGGCTGCGGATAAGCAGTTTACCAGTCGACCGGATCGCGTTACGTTACTGATCAACAACGGAATTCATCCCGGCGAACCTGAAGGAATTGATGCCTGCATGATGCTGGCCCGCGATTTGTTGAAGGTAAATAAATTACCCAAAAATGTACTAGTAGCCATTGTGCCCGTATTCAACGTAGGGGGCTGCCTGAACCGGGGTGTTTCCCGCGTAAATCAGAACGGACCAGAGTCCTACGGCTTTCGGGGTAATGCACGCAACCTGAACCTAAACCGCGATTTTATCAAAGCCGAAGCTCAAAACACGCAGGCATTTCAGGCGATGTATCAGTCGCTGAAACCACAGGTATTCATTGATAACCATACCAGCGACGGCGCTGATTACCAGCACGTACTGACGTATTTCGCTACGCAGAAAGACAAACTTCATCCGGCCGTATCGGGTTACATGACGAAAACGTTTCAGCCGGAGTTGGATAAGATGTTGACGGTGAAAGGTTTTCCATCCGCGCCCTACGTAAATCATCCGGGCGATACGCCCGAAAACGGGTTGATTGGCTACAATGACTCACCTCGTTACACAACCGGGTATGCCGCGTTGTTCAACTGTTTCGGTTTTACGCTGGAGACGCACATGTGGAAACCTTATCCGCCCCGAGTCAGAGCGTCGTATGTGTTTGATGAAGCTGTGATGCGCTTGTGCGAAAGCGAGGCTCAAACGATTCTGACGAACCAAAAGCGGGCAAATGAAGCTATTAAGACGCAGATAACCTTTCCCTTGAGTTATAAACTGGACCGGAATAAAGTTGACTCCGTTACGTTCCTGGGTTACGCGGCTGCTTATAAACCGAGCGACGTATCGGGCCTGAAACGGCTCTATTACGACCATTCGAAGCCGTACAAAAAGCGCGTTCCGTATCTGAATAATTTTGTCGTTGACACGCAGGTTGATAAGCCCCGATACTACATTATTCCGCAAGCCTGGCCGGAGGTGATTCGTCAGCTGAAGCGTAACGGCGTAACGGTACAGACGCTGTCGAATGATACGCTGATTACCGTGTCGACATATTACATTACAGATTACAAAAGTCCGCAGCGACCCTATGAAGGCCACTTTATTCATACAGGTGTGAACGTGCGTACGGAATCGCAGCCAATTCAATTCTACAAAGGCGATTACCTGATTCAGCCAAACCAGCCAACGAATCGGTATATTGTCGAAACGCTTGAACCGCAGGGTGTTGATTCGTTCTTCGCGTGGAATTTTTTCGACAGCATTCTCGATCAGAAAGAATATTTTTCAGGCTATATTTTTGAAGATACGGCGGCTGAATTGTTGAAGAAAGATCCGGCCTTACGGAAGCAGCTGGACGAAAAGCGGGCTACCGATAAAGCATTTGCCGAAAGCGCCAACGCCCAACTGGATTTCATCTATCGGCAAACGACATATTACGAAAAAACACACAACCGTTACCCCGTTTACCGACTCAACTAAGTATGCTGTTCCTACTTTGCTCACTGCTATTGAGTCTGATGCTGACGCCATATTCGCTGCTGGCTCAGTCTAAACCGGAAAAGAGCACATCCAAAACACCAGACGTAACAGCCATTCAGACGTTACGTTCGCAGTCTAATCACGCCATTCGGGCTCGTGATCTTACGGCATTTGGCCAAAGCATGCTGCCGGAGATTGAAGTAACGCGGGGAAGCGGTTCGCACGTATCAAGCCGGGATTCTGTGCTGGCATCGGTATCCGTACAGTTCAAAGACTCTGCGTTTCTGGGTTACGTCCGCAACACGGATCGCATTGAGATCAGTACAACGAGTCCACTGGCGGCTGAGCATGGACGCTGGACAGGCCGTTTCCAACGTTCAGATGGCGTTCAAACTATAACCGGTACGTATCTGGCGATGTGGCGCAAAACCGATGCGGGCTGGAGAATCCGCTCCGAACTATTCGTCAGTTTGGCTTGCAAGGGAAGTGCAGCTTGCGGGAAGTGACAGACTACTTTATTCTGGTTGACTTGGTAGGTTTCCCAGATCGAGCAAGTTTTGCAGATTGATGAAAGGCAACTTGGGATGATCAATCGGCTTGTCAGATTTAAGTACTTGTCCTCCATTACCCAGGGGTGGGTTTACGGGATTTGCATAGTAAATGGCTTTAGCCCGTCGAATAAGTTTTAGTGCAGCCGCCAGTCGTTCCTATGGCGTTTTAGCCCACCAGTATTTCTTGTCATAAACGTATGTATTGTCGGAGTTGCTGGATTTGCGGATGGTGGGCATGGAGAATTAGTTGATAGTAAAGGGAGCCAAAAAAGCCTTCTATCACCCATCTCCGAAAAAAACAGGATCACTAGTAACAGTTAAAACTTACACACGACAAATGAAATATTTTTCTAGACTCAACTACCCTACGGTTGCCAAGTAGACAGATATCCAGTTATATAATTGTGATTTTTCTGTTTTTTTACGCGCTCTTTTTTTGCAGAATTAATAGAATCTATATCCATTTCTTGATCTCATCTTTTCTTCCACCCAAGAATCTTTGAAGGCAACAGCCCGGTTGAAAATGAATTAAATTTAGTCAGCCATATCAACGTGTAAATACACTTTCATCAATCGGTTGGCTGGAACAGTGGGCGTAGCATAAGGAACGCCATCTTTACCACTAAATTCAAGCAGACAATCACCGTTGGGTCCAACATCAACAATGACGCCAATTTCACCTCGACGCAGCTTATGGCCAGGTAACGGAGATGTTAGGGCTACTAAGTCGTGCAGATGAAGCTCGTCCATGACTTTATTGTTTGAGTACGTAACAACTTGTTAGACGCGGAAAGTTTTCCTCGTCGTGAATAATCCAACTCGTACGTATTATGGCTGACTTATCTTCATAAACCATCGAGAAATCAACTACATATAGTTCCCCATAACTATTTCGCCCTTCATGACTGGCTGAATTTACAAGTACCGCAGATAAAACGGCATCTCGTAAAATTTGCCAATTTACACTCGTTAAACCTAATGCCGAACGGAAAACACGGGCCTTGTGCTTACCATAGGGATGATCGGTGTTCAAGCAGTAACCCAAAAATTTTGAGTCATCTGCTTGAGCACGTTCAGCGAATGGTAATATCATCACCCCTTCTTCACTTCCTTCGACCAGCTGTCTTTCAACGTAACGGTGCGGTTGAAAACGGGTTTGTCGGGGGTTGAATCGGAGTCGAGGGTGAAGTAACCTTTGCGCATGAACTGGAAGTTGGTTTGCGAGCCGGAACGGGCCGCTTCCACCAGCGCCGGTTCGACAAAGGCGCGTACTATGTCCAGCGAATTTGGATTTAATAACTCGCGGAACTCTCGTTCGTCGGCGGCTGGATTCTCGACGGAAAAGAGTCGGTCGTAAAGACGTACTTCGGCCTCTACCGCATGCGGTACGGATACCCAGTGAATCGTACCTTTTACGTTGATCCCCGATGTATCGGAACCACTCCGGCTTTCGGGAATGTAGGAGCAACGCAGTTCGATAATCTCGCCCGCGTTGTCTTTCACAACTTCGTCGCACTTGATGATGTACGCGCCTTTCAGTCGTACCATGCCGCCCGGAAACAGCCGGAAGAATTTCTTCGGCGGATTTTCCATGAAATCGTCACGCTCGATGTACACCTCCCGACTGAACGGTACGTTCCGTTCGCCCGATGCCGGATCTTCCGGATTGTTTTCGATGGACATGATCTCCTCGCGGCCCACCTCATAGTTTTTGATGACGAGCTTCAGCGGCTTTTCGTCTAGCACAGCCATTACACGATGGGTTGTTTTGTTTAGCTCCTCGCGAATGCAGAACTCCAGCAAGCCAACGTCAATAAGATTATCGCGTTTGGCAATACCGATGCGGTCGGCAAACTCGCGGATGCTGGCGGGCGTATAGCCGCGTCGGCGCATACCCGCGATGGTTGGCATGCGCGGATCGTCCCAATTACTGACGTGACCCTCTTCTACCAGCTTCTTGAGTTTTCGTTTACTCATAACCGTATAGGTCAGATTGAGCCGGGCAAACTCAATTTGTCGGGATGGGAAAATCGCGAGTTTGTCGATGAACCACTCATACAAGGGCCGGTGTACTTCAAACTCCAGCGTACAGAGCGAATGCGTAATGTGCTCGATGGAGTCCGATTGGCCATGCGCAAAATCGTACATCGGGTAAATGCACCACGTATCGCCCGTGCGGTGATGATGCGCGTGTTTGATTCGGTAAATGATCGGGTCACGCAACTGCATATTCGGCGATGCCATATCGACTTTAGCACGTAGCACCTTGGCCCCGTCGGGGTATTCACCGGCTTTCATGCGTCGGAACAGATCGAGGTTTTCGTCGACGCTACGGTCACGATACTGACTCAATCGGCCCGGTTCGGTGGGCGTACCTTTCTGAGCGGCAATCTCCTCCGAGGTCGAGTCGTCTACGTAAGCTAAGCCTTTTTGAATCAGCGTTTCGGCGAATTCATAAAGCTGATCGAAATAATCTGATGCGTAGAATTCATTATCCCAGTTAAAGCCAAGCCAGCGTACGTCGTTCTTGATCGAATCAACGTATTCGGTGTCTTCAGTCACGGGATTGGTATCGTCGAACCGGAGATTGGTTTGACCACCGTATTCATCAGCCAGACCAAAATTCAGGCAAATGGATTTGGCGTGACCAATATGCAGGTAGCCGTTGGGTTCGGGTGGAAACCGCGTATGCACACGCCCACCGTTTTTGCCGGAGGCTATATCTTCTTCAACAATTTGTTCGATAAAATTGAGAGAACTTCCTGCATTGCTCCGATCACCTGTGTTGGTTGATTCGGGAATCGATTCGTCAGGTACTTTCGTTAGGTCGGCCATGTCGCTTATTCACTACTGATAAAGTCCCGAAATTACGGTCTTTGGCCGGGTTTGGCAAACGAAAAGGGAAGGGTTCTCAAACCGGACGACAAGTTTTACGTTTATCATTTTGGCCAAATCGACGCTTATTGCGCAAGCAATGAAACGGTTATATTATGCAGATCGATGGTCGCAAAACTACTTAAGTATAGGCAGGCCGTTTGTTAATTTCTTGTTAATGAGCGAACAAAAAGGTTAGCTGAACGAGTTGTAGATAGTACACCCGGTTGACTTTTATGATCCCTGTGTGTTGTTGCTCCTCACTACCCTATGAAAACTAGTTGGCTCGCAATTCTTTTAGGCCTGATCATTGTACTGGCAAGGCCTGTTTTCGCGCAAAAAACCTCTGATTCTTTAGTAAAACAAGCCTTTCTGCCCGATTGCATTAGCTATGCTTTGGGTCATCAACCCATTGTCCGGCAGTCGATTATCGATCAGGAGATTGCAGAACGTACTATTCAAAGTGCTCTGGCGGCCTGGTATCCACAAATTGCGGCTTCGTACAACGTGTTGCATTACCTTAAGCTGCCCGTTACGTTGATACCGGATGCTGTTACCGGCGAGCGTCGCCCCGTTGCTCTGGGCGCTCAGAACACATCTACCGCTTCGTTTTCACTGGCGCAGAATATATTCAACCGTGATGTGTTGCTAGCTAGTCGAACGGCAGATGCGTACCGGGTGCAAGCGAATCAATACACCGTTAGAAATAAGATTGACGTCGTGGTCAATGTGAGCAAAGCGTTTTACGACCTAATTGTAACGCAACGTCAGTTTGATGTTCTGAGCGAAGACATTACTCGGTTGCAGCGCAGTCTACAGGATGCTACGAATCAGTACCAGGGTGGTCTTGTCGATAAAACGGACCCGCAACGCGCAAAAATTGCGCTAAACAACTCCCTGGCTCAGCGGAAGCAACTGTATGATCTGATCGGGTCTAAGTATCAGGTGCTCAAACAGCAGATGGGCTATCCGCCGACCAGTCAGTTGGCTGTAGCCTACGATTCGTTACAATTGACGAATGAGATAACTCTGGACACATTTCAGCTGGCGAATCCGCAGAGTCGTATTGAATACCAGCTTTTGCAAACACAGGGACGATTGCTGGATGCCAACGTTCGCTACAATCGGTGGGCGTATCTGCCAACGGTGAACGCCATTGCCAATTACAATCTGCTTTATCAGAATAATGCCTTTGGGCAGTTGTATAGTCAGTCTTTTCCCAATTCACTGATTGGTTTATCAGTAGCCTTGCCCATTTTTCAGGGTGGACGACGTATTCAGCAGACGAAAATTGCGGAGTTACAGGTTAAGCGCTTACAGTGGGATTTAGCATCACTGACCAGCGCAGTCGATGCTGAATATGCGCAGGCCCTGGCAACGTATAAAGGTAATCTCACGAATTATATAGCCTTACGGGAAAACCAGGACTTGGCGCAGGAAGTGTATCGGGTCATTAACCTGCAATACCGATCGGGCATACGAACCTATCTGGACGTAACGATTGCAGAGGCCGATTTACGTAACGCCCGACTCAATGTATTCAATGCGCTGTATCAGGTGCTGATCAGTAAGCTGGACGTGCAACGGTCATTGGGGATTATTCAATTTTAAACGGATATAGGTAGTGACGGGTTTGATTACCCAGACCACCTGTAGTTTGTCATGCTGACGAAGGAAGCATCTTCGCTAACAGCCATTATTCCAGCCACCGAAGATGCTTCCTTCGTCAGCATGACAAACGTGACTTTAGATAATGAAGCAGTCTATAAATCTAGCAGTAGCCGTTACAGTATTAGTTATAGTCGTTACCGCCTGCGGTGGCAAGAAAGACGAACAGCAACAGGCTCCTCCGCCACCCACCGCTGTTACGGCCGTGAAGGCTGAAAAGGGCAGTGCTACGTATTACGATGAATTCCCGGCAACCGTAACGCCATTGCTGGAGGTAGAGATTCAGCCACAGGTAGCGGGTAACATCACCGGCATCTTTTTTCAGGATGGGCAGCGTGTAAGCAAAGGACAAAAACTCTATACCATTGATCCTCAACAATACCGGGCGACTTATGATCAGGCGGTAGCGAATTTGAACGTACAGAAAGCTAATCTTAACCGGGCTCAGAAAGATGCCAATCGCTATAACGTATTGGCTGAGCAGGATGCCGTCGCCAAACAATTGGTCGATAATGCCAACGCTACGTTAGAAGCCGCAAAAATGCAGGTGGCCGCTTCGCAAGCGAGCATTGAACAAGTAGCAACGAATCTTAAATACACGACGATTCATGCCCCGCTCGACGGAACCATCGGTATTTCGCAGGTACGGCTCGGAGCGGCTGTTGCACCGGGTTCAACACCCCTGAACACCATCTCGTCGGATAACCCCATTGCCGCCGACCTTCAGATCGACGAGTCACAGATTCCGCGCTTTCTGAAGTTGCAGAACCAACGAAATGTCCTGCAGGATTCAACCTTTGTTC
Organism: Spirosoma validum; assembly: GCF_014699035.1. Lineage (GTDB taxonomy): Bacteria > Bacteroidota > Bacteroidia > Cytophagales > Spirosomataceae > Spirosoma > Spirosoma validum. Next base: position 364,197 of record NZ_JACXAA010000007.1, on the reverse strand, counting down.
TGTTATTACCGAGCGGACAACCTTACAAATACCCTGGTTCGGTACGTATCGTCGACCGGGCCGTTGATCCACAAACGGGGACGTTACGTGTGCGGGTGGCTTTCCCCAATCCGGATAAGCAACTCAAGCCCGGCCTAAACGGCAATGTTCGCGTGAAAAATAATACCGGTCAGCCGCAACTCCTGATTCCGTATCAGGCGGTAACGGAGCAGATGAGCGAGTACTTTGTCTTCGTCGTGGGTGATAGCAGTAAAGTGAATCAGAAAAAAGTGACGCTGGGTGCACGCATCAATGATAAAGTCATCGTGAAAAACGGCCTGAACGAAGGCGAATTGGTCGTCACGGAGGGCACGCAGAAAATTCGCGAAGGAGCCAAGGTAAAAGTGAGCCAGCCTGGACAGCCGGGCGGACCCAAATTGGATTCCAGCAACCGACAGACAGCAGCAAAATAAAAAAGAGGGAGAATAGGAAGGAGAGGGGAGAAGGGGACGAGGGAAATATCTAGTAAAATTTCTCTTTAAGCCTTCCGCCTTTTCTTCTTTCTCCTCCCTTTTCTCCTTAAAAACTATGTTCGCAGAAATATTCATCAACAGGCCTGTTACGGCAATTGTCGCGTCCATTGTCATTGTGGCGCTGGGGGTGTTGGCCTTATTGAGCTTACCCGTCAGTCAGTACCCTGACATTACGCCCCCCGTTGTGCAGGTGACCGGTACGTATACGGGTGCCGATGCGCAGACGGTGGAGCAGACGGTCGCGACGCCCATCGAAACTCAGGTGAACGGTACACCCGGTATGGATTACGTGCAGACCAATGCGACGAACGACGGTCGGATGACCATGAACGTTACGTTCAAAGTTGGGACCGACGTAAACATTGCGGCTCTGGACGTGCAAAACCGGGTCGGTATTGCGCAGCCGCAGTTACCCGAAGAAGTTACCCGACTGGGGGTTGTTGTTCGGAAGCGGAATCCATCGCTGTTCATGCTGGTGGCCATTTTCTCGCCCAACAAAACCCACAACGTATCGTTTCTGGACAATTACGCGAACATCTACATCCGGGATGCCCTGTTGCGGGTGCCGGGTGTGGGCGATATTTTCAGCCGGGCCGACGATTTCAGTATGCGGATCTGGCTCAAACCCGATCGACTCGCGCAACTTGGCCTGACCTCCGACGACGTAGTAGCCGCCCTCCAGGAACAGAATTTACAGGTAGCCGGTGGTTCCGTAGGCGCATCACCCCAACCCACTTCGCAGGCGTTTGAGTACACCGTTTTTACGAATAGCCGACTCAGCAAAGAAGACGAGTTTAAGAAAATTGTGGTTCGTGCCGATCCGGCCCGAGGGTCATTGGTGTATCTGGAAGACGTAGCACGGGTGCAATTGGGTAAGTTCTCCTACGCCAGCAACTCCTTTGTCGATGGCAACCGGGCGGCTTATTTGCTGGTCTATCAATTACCGGGCAGTAACGCGCTGGAGACAGCCAAAGGCGTGTATGCCGCGATGGATAATCTGAAAAAGACTTTCCCGAAGGATATTAATTACGTCGTGCCGTTTGAGTCGGTATCCGTTATTCAGGTGTCAATCGAGGAAGTGGTAAAAACGCTGCTGGAAGCTTTAGGGCTGGTAGTCCTGGTTGTGTTTTTATTCCTGCAAAGCTGGCGGGCCACCCTCATTACGTTACTGGCTATTCCGGTATCGATTGTCGGTACATTCGCTCTTTTTGTGCCCCTCGGATTTACCATCAATACGTTAACACTCTTTGCGTTTGTACTGGCCATCGGGATTGTGGTCGATGACGCGATTGTCGTGGTAGAGGCCGTGCAGGTAAATATCGACAAAGGCATGTCGCCGAAAGACGCGACCCGGGAAGCTATGCGCGAGATTTCGGCGCCGGTTATTGCCATTGCGCTGATTCTGGCTGCGGTGTTCGTGCCGGTCGGTTTTATTCCGGGAATCGTTGGGCGGCTCTATCAACAGTTTGCCATTACCATTGCCGTGTCGGTGTTGATTTCTGCATTCGTAGCGTTGTCGCTGACACCTGCGCTGTGTACGCTTCTGTTACGTCCGATGCACATCGATGAGAAGGCAACCGGCTTAAATAAGTTTTTTTACAAGTTCAATCAGTGGTTTGAGCGGGTTTCGAATTCCTATACAAACGGGGTTAAGCGACTGATCAAAGCCACTCCGCTGGTGATCGTTGGACTGGTTGTGCTTTATATAGGTACAGGGCTATTGTTCCGGGCCAAACCAACGGGCTTTATTCCGACAGAAGATGAAGGCCGACTGATCGTAACGTACGAAATTCCGGAAGCGGCCTCAACCTCACGGAGTTTAGTGGTGCTCAACAAGATCATGGGCATTCTTAAGCAACAACCTTACGTTGCTCACTTTTCGGCGCTGGGTGGTCTGAACGCCGTTACGTTTGCTTCCAAGTCCAATAGTGGTACAGTCTTTATTCAGCTTAAACCCTGGGAGGAACGAACGGAAAGCGGTATGCAGGCCGATTCGCTGGTGGTAAAACTGCAACGAGCCTTATCGAGTCTGAACGACGCGCGGCCTCAGGTTATTCAGCCACCGGCTATTCCGGGGCTTGGGCAGTCATCGGGTTTTACGTTTGAAATTCAGCAGCGTGAAACAAATGACGACGTTCGGGCATTCGACGACGTCGTACAGAATTTTCTGGCCGAAGCCAACAAACGACCCGAAATTGGTCGGGCATTCTCGTATTTCACGGCTAAAACGCCCGCCTACCGTGTTGATGTCGATCGGGATAAGTGCAAGAAGCTGGGTATCTCGGTCAGCAACGTTTACCGAACGATGCAAACGTATCTGGGTAGCCAATACGTTAACGACTTCATTATCTACGGTCGTAAATTCCGGGTAGTGGCACAGGCCGACACAATGTACCGGGCGGATTTGAAGGCGTTGAATCAGTATTACGTTCGTAATCAGGGCGGTCAGTTAGTGCCGATCAGTACGTTGATCAAAACCAGTGTTATTGAAAACGCTCCGTTGATTTCTCACTTTAACCTGTTCCGGTCTGTTGAGCTGAATGGTGGCGCGAAGCCGGGATACAGCAGCAGTCAGGCCAACGATGCATTACGTGAGGTGGCCGCCAAAGTACTACCGGCTGGTTACTCCTATGATTTCTCGGGCCTAAGCCGGGAAGAAATCAATGCGGGTAGTACGTCCATTTACATTTTCGCGCTGTCCATCGGTTTCGTATTTCTATTTCTGGCGGCTTTGTATGAAAGCTGGTCGGTGCCGTTCTCGGTCTTATTGTCCGTACCCATTGGTGCCTTGGGCGCTATCATTGCGCTGATTATTTTCCCGTATCTGACCAATAATGTTTACGCCCAGATTGGTTTGATCACGCTGATTGGTCTGGCAGCAAAGAATGCTATTCTGATTGTCGAGTTTGCGAAGGAACGCGTCGATAAAGGCGAAGATCTGCTTGAATCGACCCTCGAAGCGGTTCGGCTGCGTCTGCGTCCGATTCTGATGACATCGCTGGCGTTTATTCTGGGGGTGTTTCCGCTGGCTATTGCTACGGGGGCAGGGGGTGTTGCTCGTGCTACCATCGGTCGTACGGTGCTGGGTGGTATGCTGGCCGCTACGTCCCTGGCGATTTTCGTCGTTCCGGTGCTCTACGTAGGTATTACGCGACTGGCCTACGGCAAGAAAGGGCTGGAAGAACTAAAGAAGAACGCGGAGAAGAAAGAAGAAGACAAACCAACGGATCAGGCTAATGGATCACCGCAACCTGTTCCGGCCAATGGTCAGAACGGCGACGGGCGTGGCGCGCAAGTCAAAGCCTAGTTTGACAATATCCGAAGAACCCGGTAACGTACTAAATGTTACCGGGTTTTTTATTGCCCTAAATCCAGCCAGTTTCTGTGATCAAAGTTTCTCTTCGTTTGCCGTTGTCCGTGTCCAGATGCGTACATGGGCTGTCCACGAACGGACAAATAGGAGACGTAGCAAGGAAGTAATAACCCATTTTCGGACCTGAATGAACCCTCCTTATACTTTGGCAAAGTATTTGATATACGGAAATAGATGAAATATACTATCAACAGTAACGATTCAATTTCCGACTCATGCGACGTAGTGATTTAGGCGAATTTGAAGAAGTGGTTTTGCTGGCTGTTGCTGCCCTTTCTCCCAAAGCATATTCGGTCGTTATTGCCGAAGAACTTGAACAGGAAACGGGCAATTCAGTCAGCACAGGAGCCGTTCATGCAGCCCTGCAACGACTGGAGCAAAAAGGCTATCTGACTTCTCAATTGGGTGAAGCCACAGCCGAGCGGGGAGGACGACGTAAACGGCTGTTCACCGTTACAGCATTAGGGGGCCGGGTTTTGCAGGAGGTGCGTGCCGTGCGGAACCGATTGTGGGACCGTATCCTGCCGAATATTCGGTTGGAGTGGAGCTAAATAAATAGTATAGGGCATGGGGCGTAGGGCAGTGGGTAAAACCAACTCCAACCCTCTGCCCTTATCCTTACCCATATGTCATGAAAACTCCACCCTGCTTAGCTGACCGTTTGCTGACCTGGCTTTGCGCACCACACCTGCGGGAAGAAGTGCTGGGCGATCTGCACGAACGTTACGTCCTGAGGGTGCAACGGTGGGGCGAAACCAAAGCCCGACAACGATACTGGCTTGACGTATTAGCTTACGTACGACTATCGATTATACGACGACAGCCTGAAGAATTTCCATTCCGACATGCCGGATCACTCTTTTTTCTAAGCCCTGATATGCTACGTAATTATGTCAAAATTGCTCTGAGAAACTTGTTGAAAAACAAATCGTTCAACGCTATCAATATTCTTGGGCTGACCCTGGGTATAAGTTGCTGCCTGTTCATTCTCCTGTGGGTACTGGATGAAGAGCGTGTCGATAAGTTTCACGCCAACGAAAAAACACTGTATAGTCTTTATCAAACCATTACGGCTAATGGGAAAGTAAGCGGAAATTACTCGACCCCAGTTCGGTATAAAGATGGGCCTGTGTTTTTGGTAGGGAATATGAAAGCCGCCATTCCCGACATTAAATACCAGGCTTTTTATGCCACAGGTTATGAACTTCCGTGGGGACACCCCGAAACGTTTCAGACGGGAGAAAAGAAGTTTAAGCTGGAAGGTTCACGGGCCAGCAGCGATTTCTTTCGCATGTTTAGCTATCCAATCCTTGTCGGTAATGCAGCAACCGCCCTAAATGACATAAGCAGCCTGGCTATCTCCCGAAAAATGGCCGACCTATTTTTCGGAAGCCCACAAAAAGCCATCGGTAAATCCTTACGCTACGAAAACAAACTGGATTTTGTGGTAACCGCCGTTTTTGAAAACCTGCCAGCCCAGAACTCGCTGAAATTCGATTTTCTGATCAACTGGGAAGCGCAACAGAAAAAGCTGGAATGGGCCTCCAATGATTTTCGGACGTATGTTCAACTCGCTGATAATGCGGACGTCACTACCGTGGAAACGAAGATCAATCGTTTCCTGCAACCCCAACTGGATAAAAACGACCGCTCCATACGCATAGGTCTTCAACGCTACGGGGATCAATACCTGCACGGCCATTTTGTAAATGGAAAACCTGAGGATGGACGTATCGAATATGTCCGGTTGTTCAGCGGAGTTGCTATTTTCCTCCTGCTCATTGCCTGTGTCAACTTCATGAATCTGGCCACCGCCCGTTCCGTAAAGCGGGCCAAAGAAATCGGTGTTCGTAAAGTAGTCGGTTCATCACGTTTAGATCTCATTGGGCAATTTCTGGGGGAATCGTTACTGCTTTCGTTCGTAGCCATTGTGCTATCGCTGCTGTTGATGCAGCTTTTACTGCCTGCCTTTAATCAGTTTACGGGGAAACAAATTGAATCGCCCGTTACGCAGGCTTCGTTCTGGGGGTATGCAACGGGTCTGATGGTCTTTACAGGCCTTCTGTCGGGTAGTTATCCGGCGCTTTTTCTGTCTTCGCTTAAACCCGTTCGTATTCTGAAAGGGGTTATTCAGTTCACGCGAAGCGCGGTTTGGTTTCAACAGGGATTGACTGTTTTTCAATTTGTGCTTTCCATTACACTCCTCGTGGCTACGCTGGTCATCTCCCGACAGACGAGCTACGTGCGAAATGCCCATTTGGGATACGACCGGGAAAACTTGCTCTATATCCGTATCGAAGGCGCGTTAATGAGCAAAAACAACTATCTGTTCTTTAAGGATCAGCTATCAAAAATGCCGGGCATTGCGATGGTTGATCGCAGCAGTGAAGCCCCCCATTCGATGGGATTCGTGATTGATGGGGAAGAAGGCCGCAAGGAGGATGCTATCAGTTGGGAGGGTAAAGAAAAAGGGCAGTCTGTTGCTTTTCACCCTACCTCTGTTGGGCTGGATTTTGTTAAGTTAATGAACCTGAAACTGGCTGAAGGGCGTGATTTTTCAAGAGCTAACGCCACCGATTCTACCGATGCCTTTCTCGTTAATGAAGAAGCCGTGAAGCAAATGGGCCTGAAAAATCCAATTGGGAAGTGGGTGTCAGCCTGGCAAAAGAAAGGACACATTATTGGTATCCTCAAAGATTACCACACCAACTCCTTTCACGAGCCGATAAAGCCCTTGATTGTCGACGTAAAGGAATACGAATATTTTGGTGTTATCCTCGTTCGTACGGTGGCTGGTCAGACCCGAGAAGCCCTGGCCAGTTTGGAAAGCGTGTATAAAGAACTCAATCCTAATTACCCGTTCAGCTATCAGTTTCTCGATCAGGAATACGAACAGCTTTATCGGAGCGAGCAGGTATTGGCTAAACTTTCCAATGTATTTGCTGCGCTGGCTATTGTCATTTCCTGTCTTGGCTTATTAGGGCTCATTATGTTTTCCATCGAGCAACGTACCAAAGAAATTGGTATTCGGAAAGTGCTCGGATCGTCTGAACGCCAAATCGTTACGCTGCTTTCCGGGAATTTCTTTAGACTGATTCTGATTGCCTTTTTTATCGCCAGTCCATTAGCCTGGTTTGCCATGAACCGTTGGCTACAGGGTTTTGCCTATCGAATTACCGTGTCGTGGTGGATTTTTGCGTTGGCTGGCGTTTCGGTTGTAGCGATTACCCTGCTTACGATCAGCTATCAGGCAATCAGAGCCGCTCTGATGAATCCGGTCACATCGTTACGTAGTGAATAGCATCGGGCCTGGGGCGCGGGCAGAGGGTAAAACTAGCTGCTCCAGCCCCCAGGCCTTTCATCCCCTGCCCTGAGCCATTATCCCTCTGCCATGATCCCACCTCGCTTCGCTGACCGCCTGCTCCGGCTTTTCTGTGCACCGCATCTGCGGGAAGAAGTGCTGGGCGATCTGCACGAACGTTACGTATTACGGGTAGCACGGCTAGGGGTGACCAAAGCCCAACGACGTTACTGGCTTGACGTGTTAGCTTACGTACGGCCTTCGATTATACGACGAAAACCTTCTGAATACTCGCAACCAACCAACACTGACATGCTACGGAATTATCTTAAAATCACGTTCCGAACCCTTACCCGGAACAAGCTCTACACGACGCTGAACGTAGCGGGTCTTACATTTGGTGTTACGTGCTTTTTACTGATTGGATTGTATCTGTTCGATGAACTGACGTTCGATCAGCAGCACAGTCGATCGAGCCGGATCTACCGGGCTATCCAGCATAAGAAAACGCCTACGGAAGACCTGACGATTGCGGCTTCGAGCTATAAAATTGGTGAAGAGTCAAAGAAAAATATCGGCGAAATCGAAAACTCAGCCCGGATTGTCCGAACCGGACGGGCCTACCTATCAAACCCCAGGAACAAGAACGCATTTCAGGAGACAATCACGTTCGGGAATCCAGGTCTGCTTCAACTTTTTGATTTTGAAGTTATTGATGGTGATCGTAAGTCGAGCCTGAACGAGCCAAACTCCATTATTATTGTCGAAGAATTGGCGAAGAGACTGTTTAATAGTACGCAGGTCGTTGGTAAAACCGTCGATTTTGAGCTAGATAGACCGCTGAAGATAACGGCTGTCCTGAAAAACCATCCCCGTAACTCAAGTTTCGATTTCAAGGCCATCGTTTCGGAAGCGACGATCAGCGGTGATGATGAATTTGCAGCATGGATATCAGACTGGGATTCTCAAAATTTCATGACGTTCTTTCTACTGAAAGAAAACGCCAATCCAGACGTAGCGGCTGCCAAAATTACCCAGCTACTGAATCGAAACGCTAAACTGGCCGTTGGTACGTCTATACAGTACAACCTTCAACCGCTGGCCGACATTCACCTTTTTTCGGAGGATATCGTCGACGGCGCCCGGAATTCGAACGTAGAAGCGATGAGTCGGGGAGCGATTCTTTATATCAAAATCTTCGCCATTATCGCCCTGTTTGTCCTGCTCATTGCCTGTATCAATTACATGAACCTGGCCACCGCCCGGGCTTCCAATCGGTCGAAGGAAATAGGTGTTCGCAAAGCCAGTGGGGCGTTTCAGAGCCATCTTATTCATCAGTTCCTGACCGAATCGCTGATCGTAACCGCTATCTCGTTTGTGTTGGCCATCGTGCTGGTCAATATTCTGCTTCCTGCCTTCAATGCATTCACCAACAAAGAACTCTCGCTCGGTTTTCACACCGATTACCGGATTTGGCTATACACACTTCTCGCACTGGCAGTCACGGGGGTAGTGTCGGGCAGTTACCCTTCTTTTTTGTTGTCGAAGTTTAGTCCGCTTGCGTTACTGAAGAATCTTAAAATCCAGAACAAAGGCAGTTTATCGCTGCGGCAGGGACTGGTCGTTTTTCAGTTCACGATTTCGGTCGTTATGATGATTGCGACCATCGTGTTGTTTCAACAGGTACGGTATGCCAACAGCAAAGATCTGGGTTTCAATAAAGAGCTGATGGTTGTGGTGGATATCAATAGCGCCAAAGTACGTAGTGGAGCCGAAACGATCAGAACCGAATTCAGCAAAATTCCGACTGTAAAAAGTGTATCCGTTACGTCGAGAGTGCCGGGCGAGTGGAAGTCTATTCCAACGGTTAAAATCAGACCCGAAGGCAATACCAATGAACACAGCATCGCTTATCTGATCGGTGCCGACGAAAACTTTGCCCAAACGTTTGACATGAAGCTGCTGAATGGTCGGAATTTTGGCGGGATGAGTGATTCGTCGTCGATCCTCCTTAATGAAACAGCTGCGAAACTTCTTGGTGTTTCCGAAGCCTCCGGACAACTGGTGGAAATTCCCGAACGCGCAATGGGCGGAAGTTACAGCCCGCTTCCCAGCCGACAGACCTTTCATGCCAGGGTTATCGGTATTGTGAAGGATTTTCATTTTCAGTCGTTACGGGAAAAAATTGCGCCGATGGTACTGGCCTACCAGAAGAATCCGGTTCATACTATTGATTACTTCACGTCAAGAATCGAGGGCCGGGATATTCCGGCAACGTTGGCCAAAATGAGCGACGTGCTTACCAAAATCGATCAGACGCATCTGCTGGAGTACCACTTTCTGGATGAACAGCTGGCTCGTTTCTACGCCGAAGACCAGCGCCGTGAAACCCTGCTAATCTGGGTAGCTCTGGCCACCATTTTCATTGCCTGTCTGGGGCTTTTCGGATTAGCCACGTACGCTGCGGAACAACGTATCAAAGAAATAGGCGTCCGTAAAGTATTGGGGGCCAGCGTCGTCAATCTTACCGTTTTGCTGTCGAAAGATTTCCTTAAGCTGGTGCTGATTGCCAATGGCATTGCCTTTCCACTAGCCTGGTGGGCGACTAATAAGTGGTTAAATGAATTTGCTTACCATATTTCTGTCGACTGGTGGGTTTTCGTTCTTTCAGGCGCTTCAGCCATTGCAATCGCCTTACTGACTGTTAGTTACCAGGCTATCAAGGCCGCTTTGGTCAATCCGGTAAAATCATTACGTAGTGAATAATGTAGGATAGGTACGTCAACCAGAAATAGGGCTACCCAGATTGATATAAATTGTAAACGTCCAGCCAGGAGATATCCTGAACGTTTTAGGACGATTGACCAGCTAACAACCATTTACCCTACACTAAGCAGCACATTACGTTTCCCTGCACTAACGCTAAAAAAAGAAAGCCAGACGACGAAAAGTCACCTGGCTTTTGATTCGCTTAATAGAACGATTAGTAGTAAAAAAACAGGTGCTTTTTACAGCATCCTCGTCTATCAGCGACTTACGTATATATAACGCCACTTGGCACGAATTGTTTTAGGTCCTGAAAAATTATTCAATAGTTTTTCAGTTTTTCGTTGTTTGTCAGCCTTCTATGAATAAGTTATCCCGTGTCCACGAGCGTACAGAAAGTGTCCGTTTATGGACACGGGCATTTCGCAGAATAGACCGCTACGTATCAGTACAGCCCATTTTCGATATTGGCAAGGCATTTGTTATACATATACATAAGTAATGGCTGTTTATGAAAGGGACTTATTTAGGTGAGTTTGAAGAAGTGGTTTTACTGGCCGTAGCCATTCGAACTGGCGATGCCTATGGAGCGGCTGTCGTCAATGAGATTGAACAACAGATGGGTCGCTCAGTAAATCTAGGCGCAGTCCACTCGGCGCTGAACCGACTTCAGGAGAAAGGGCTGGTTAATTCGGAGATGGGTGGTATGACAGCCGAGCGAGGAGGACGCCGGAAGCGACTTTATACCGTAACTGCCTATGGTCGCCGGGCATTGGAAGAAATTCGCCAATTGCGCAATCAGATGTGGGGAGCCATTCCAAACACGGCCTGGACATGAAACGGCAAGCCAAACCACCTCAATGGGCAACATACCTGTTGCATCTATTCTGTGCTCCTCATCGGGTTGAAGAACTAGCGGGCGATCTGGATGAGCTGTTTCAGCAACGCGTCAGACAGATGGGTCTTCGACAGGCCCGCTGGCGCTACGTTCGGGACGTAGTGAGTGTATTACGACCTTCCCTAATGAAAAGACAAACTATACAACGTGACTATTCAAATCCTGCCTTTACCGATATGTTTCAGAATTATCTCAAAATTGCCTTCCGAAACCTTACTAGACACAGGGGGTATTCCGCTATTAACATTGGTGGACTGGCCGTCGGGATGGCTGTGGCGATGCTGATTGGGCTTTGGCTTTACGATGAACTATCGGTCAACAAGTCTTTTCAGAACTACGACCGGATTGCCCAGGTCATGCGAAACCGAACGGTTAATGGAGAGATTGACACCAAAGCGGGTCTGCCGATTCCACTGGCGCAAACCCTGCAAGCTACCTACGGCGGTAATCACCACGGGCCGGCTGATAAGGCAGGACTGTTTACCCATGTCGTCCTGGCCTGGTGGACGAGCTGGCACACCATCACCCTGTCGAACCAGGTATTTTCCAAAAGCGGCAAATTCATGACTCCTGAAGCGCCCGAGATGCTGTCGTTAACAATGCTGAAAGGCAGTCGGGACGGCTTGAAAAAGCCAGCTTCCATTCTGTTGTCGGAATCATTGGCCAAAACCTTATTCGGTGAGACAAACCCGATCAACAAGTCCCTGGCAATCGACAACACCATGACTGTCAACGTCACTGGTGTCTACCAGGATCTACCCACCGGAAGCAGCTTTGCCGACGTTCAGTTCATTGCGCCGTGGGCGTTGTATGCCGCTTCGACCGGCTGGATCAATGAAGCGAAGGATGACTGGACCAATACCTCGTTTGAAATTTTCGTAACGCTGGCTCCGTCGGTTGCCATGGCCGACGTATCGGCAACGGTCAGAAACCTGCTCGTTAACAATGCCCAGGTAGACCCTGCTCAGAAACCTGAAGTGGTGCTATATCCCATGTCTCGCTGGCATTTGTACTCAGACTGGAAAAACGGCGTCAATGAAGGCGGTCGGATTCAGTTTGTCTGGCTATTTGGTATTATCGGGGTGTTCGTCCTGTTTTTGGCCTGTATCAACTTCATGAACCTGAGTACCGCCCGCTCGGTCAACCGGGCCAAAGAAGTGGGTATCCGCAAAGCCATTGGCTCCCGGCGACAGGAGTTGATTGTTCAGTTTTTTGGCGAATCACTACTGGTCGTTGCGCTCGCGTATGCCGTGTCTATCGGGCTGGTGTATCTGGCGGTACCGTTCTTCAATCAGGTGGCCGACAAACGTATAGCTCTCCCCTTTACTAGTCCGATGTTCTGGGGTGTGGGGCTGGGTTTTGTTTTATTGACGGGGTTTATAGCTGGTGGCTATCCGGCGCTTTACCTGTCGTCGTTCCGACCCGTTACCGTATTAAAGGGCAGTTTCTATACAGGCAATCGTATTGCTACGCCCCGTCGGGTACTGGTCGTTGTTCAATTCACGGTTTCGATAGCGCTCATTATCGGTACGTTGGTCGTTTATCAGCAAATTCAATATGCCAGGAACCGCCCCATTGGCTATAATCGGGCCGGATTGATTTCGCTGCTGATAAACGTACCGCATTACGAACTGCATCGGGAGACGGTTCGGAACGAGTTGATCAAGTCGGGTGCTGTACTCGAAGTGGGTGAATCGGCCAGTCCGCTGACCGAGGTTCAGTCGACCAATGGCGGTTTCAACTGGGCGGGTAAACCGCCGACGTTACAGGTCAATTTTGCCACGATTGGCATATCGCATGAATTCGGGAAAACCGTCGGCTGGCAGTTTAAACAGGGGCACGATTTCTCCCGGCAACTGGCCTCCGACTCACTGGGTGTGGTTCTGAACGAATCGGCGGTAGCGTTTATGGGCCTTCGGGATGTACTTGGTCAACCCATCACCTGGCAAGGCAATGGATTTGATGCCCGTTTTCACGTTATTGGCGTGATTCAGGATGTGGTGATGGATTCGCCTTATGAGCCAGCAAAGCCTTCTGTCTTTTTTATCGGTCCGCGGCCTGGTAAATTCCTGACCATACGGCTCAACCCCGCGCGAAATCTACAGGCGGCTCTGGCTACTATTGATGACGTATTGAAGGAACACCTGCCCGAAGTCCCGTTTAACTACACGTTTGTCGATGAACAGTACGACCAGAAGTTTCGCAGCGAAGAACGTATCGGGCTACTCGCCAGCCTCTTTGCTGGTCTGGCCATTTTCATCAGTTGCCTGGGTCTGTTTGGCCTGGCCTCATTTATGGCTGAGCAACGTACGAAAGAAATTGGGGTTCGGAAAGTGCTGGGTGCATCGGTGGTAAACCTGTGGCTTCTGCTTTCCAAAGACTTCGTCTTTTTGGTCATTATCGCCTTTGGTCTCGCTGGGCTCATTGCCTATTACGTTCTGCACAACTGGCTCCAGCAATACGAGTATCGCACGGAACTGTCGTGGTGGATTTTTGCCGTATCGGGTGTTGGTGCGCTGGTTATTACGTTGTTAACGGTCAGTTTCCAGGCGGTAAAAGCCGCTTTAGTTAATCCGGTAAAGTCACTACGTTCTGAATAGCAGAGGGCGCAGGGGTAAGGGCAAAGGGTATAGTGAATGCTGATAACCTTCTGCCCCAAGCCCTTCGCCCTCTGCCCAAAGCCCTTACCCCTATGCTACGTCACCCACCCCGCTTCGCAACTCGTCTGCTACACTGGTTCCTGGCTCCGCATCGGGTAGAGGAACTGGAAGGCGACCTGGATGAACTATTTCAGCAGCGTATCCGGCAAGTAGGGTTACGCAAAGCTCGCTGGCGCTACGTGCGGGATGTCGTGAGTGTATTACGTCCTTCCCTGATCAAACGAGAAGATACCAAAACCTATCCCAAACCGGCAATGACAACCATGTTACGTAATTACCTGAAAGTTGCTTTTCGGAATCTGGCCAAGAACCGGGTGTATTCGTTCATCAACATTTTTGGCCTCGCATCGGGCATGACCGTGGCGATGCTGATTGGACTCTGGCTTTATGATGAGCTGTCGTTCGACAGGCAGTTTAAACAATATAATCGGCTGGCTAAGCTCTGGCAGTTTGTGAAATTCGATGTAGAAAAAGCCTCCTACGATGTGATGCCTATTCCGCTGGCCCAGGAGTTGCGTAGCAAATACCCTGATTTCGAGTCGGTTGGTCTTTCCGTAACGCGCAGTGTCATTCTGGCAACTGGCGAACGAAAACTGCTGAAAACCGGCAATTACGTCGAGCCTGATTTTATTAGCATGGTGTCATTGAATGTCGTGGCCGGTGCACCGTTTGGCGCTAACGACATGAATGCGATCCTGTTGTCGGCATCGCTCGCCAACGTCCTGTTCGGGGCCGAAAACCCAGTTAACAAGTTGATCAAACTGGACAATAAGCAGACGGTGAAGGTAGCGGGTGTCTACAAGGATTTCCCGGCCAACAGCACGTTCAATGACGTAACGTTTCTGATTCCCTGGCAATTCTTCGCGGCCAACGATGCAGGAGCTAAACTGGACCAAAACGAATGGGATTCTAATTCGTACCAGATTTATGCTCAACTTAAACCGGGTGCTGATTTTGATCAGGTATCGGCGAAAATCAAGGATATTCGGATGAAGCATGATAATCCACCAGGCTATAAACCCGAATTTTTCCTGCACCCGATGACCAAATGGCATTTGTTTGCCGATTTTAAAGACGGTGTCAATACGGGCGGACTCATTACGTTTGTCTGGCTGTTTGGTAGCATTGGGGTTATTGTGCTGCTGCTGGCCTGCATCAATTTTATGAATTTGAGTACCGCCCGAAGCGAGAAACGAGCTAAAGAAGTGGGCATTCGTAAAGCGATAGGGTCGCTACGTAGCCAGTTGATTGCGCAGTTTTTCAGTGAATCGTTGTTAATGGCGTTGCTGGCGTTTATACTGGCGATGGTATTCGTACAACTTACGCTGCCATTTTTTAATCAGGTGGCCGAAAAAAAGATGATCGTTTTGTGGTCGAATCCCTGGTTCTGGATAGCCGGTATTGGCTTTAGTCTGTTAACCGGTTTGATTGCGGGTAGTTATCCGGCGTTGTACCTGTCCTCGTTCCAGCCCATCAAAGTACTCAAGGGCATTAGGCGAACCAGTCGATCGGCTACGATTCCCCGTCGGGTACTGGTCGGTTTTCAATTTACGGTTTCGGTAACGCTCATCATCGGCACCATCATCGTTTTCCGGCAGGTCGAACACGCCAAAGATCGTCCGGTGGGTTATAGTCGCAGTGGGTTGGTTGAAATCGGAATAATGACCCCAGAGCTGGCTGGACACTACGATGCCCTGCGAAATGATCTGCTCCGGACTGGAGCCGTCTCCGGGATGTCGGAATCGTCGAATTCGGTAACGGTACAATACGGCGGCACGACGGATATTTCGTGGAAAGGCAAAAAATCGGGCTCCAAGCCGCTGGTGATGACCAATTACGTATCGCATGATTACGGAAAAACGGTGGGCTGGCAGCTTAAAGAAGGACGGGATTTTTCCAGAACTTATTCAACCGACACGGCTTCGGTCATCCTGAACGAAGCGGCTGTCAGGCTGATGGGATTCAAAAACCCAATCGGTGAAATGGTTCGGCGGGGTTCACCAAGTCGTGAGTACCAGGTCATTGGCGTCATCAAAGACATGGTGAAAGAAGATCCGTTCAAGCCAGTCAATCCGGCTTTTTTTGCCATCAACTATGGGAATGTCAATACCATTAACCTGCGTTTGGCTCCGCAGCTATCGGCCCACGAAGCACTGGAGAAAATAGAACAGGTAGTCAAAAGCTATAGTCCCGATTCGCCCTTCGATTACAAATTCGTCGACGACCAGTACGCTCAAAAATTTGGGGTAGAAGAACGTATCGGTCGATTAGCAGGTGGGTTTGCTATCCTGGCCATTCTCATTAGCTGCCTGGGTCTGTTCGGGCTAGCCTCGTTCATGGCCGAACAACGGACCAAAGAAATCGGCATTCGGAAAGTGCTGGGTGCGTCGGTGTTCAACGTATGGCAACTGCTCTCAAAAGAGTTTGTGATGCTGATTGTCATCGCGTTTTGTCTGGCTACACCCATTGCCTATTACGTCTTATCGGACTGGCTCCAGAATTATCCGTATCGAACCGAACTGTCGTGGTGGATTTTTGCCGCTGCGGGAGCGGGGGCTCTATTCGTTACATTGTTGACAATCAGCTATCAAAGTATTAAAGCCGCTTTGATGAATCCCGTGAAAAGTCTGCGAAGTGAGTAACTTGCGCTTTTCTGGAATTATCGACTATGAAAGCGATTCTTTGCCATGCCTATGGGTTACCGGATACGCTTACCCTCGAAGACGTACCGTCGCCGACACCCGGTCCTGGTGAGGTACTGATTCAGGTGAAAGCGTGCAGTCTGAATTTTCCGGATACGCTTACGATCCGGAATATGTATCAGTTTAAACCTCCGCTGCCGTTTTCGCCGGGGAGCGAAGCGTCGGGCGTTGTGAAAGCAGTAGGCGAGAACGTATCGCACGTCAAACCCGGCGACCGCGTTTTTACGTATGGCACCCACGGGGGCCTGGCTGAGGAACGTATCGCCGACGCCCGCGCAACGATTCCGATTCCCGACGGTATGGATTTCGTAACCGGAGCCTCTACGCTGTATGCATTTGGTACGTCGTATCACGCCCTGAAGGACCGCGCTCAGCTTATGCCGGGCGAAACCTTATTGGTTCTGGGAGCGGCCGGAGGAGTTGGTCTGGCTGCCGTTGAGTTGGGCAAATTGATGGGCGCTACGGTTATCGCGGCTGCATCGACCGACGAGAAACTGGCGGTTTGCCAGAAAAAAGGCGCTACGTATCTGATCAATTATACGACCGATGATCTACGCGAACGGATCAAAGAAATCACGCAGGGAAGCGGCGTCGATGTTGTTTACGATCCCGTCGGAGATCGATGGGCAGAACCCGCAATCCGGTCGCTGGCCTGGCGGGGTCGGTATCTGGTAGTGGGGTTTGCCGGGGGCGAGATTCCGAAAATTCCGCTTAATCTGGCTCTATTGAAAGGCAGTTCGCTGGTGGGGGTGTTCTGGGGAATGTTCACCCAGAAAGAAGCTGCCCTGAGCCGCCAAAACATGCAACAGCTTGCTGACTGGGTCCTGCAGGGTAAACTAGCCCCTTATATTTCGAAGCAATACTCACTGGCTGAAGCCCCACAGGCGCTTACGAATATGATGGAGCGCCGGGTTATTGGCAAAGCGGTTGTGGTTTTGTCAAACGAATAACTCAGGCCATTTAATACTCACTTATGTTGTTGACCGAAAGGATCTTTAGTGTATCCCACGTAAACGGAATCCATAGGCCGCTGGTTACGTGTAGCAATTCGGTAGCGGCTTCACAGGGGAATGTTTTGTAGTCGAACTTTGAGTAATTGTAGGCAATATAGCCCGGATAATAGTACACTTTTCGCTGACGTCGGGCGTAGTTAATTTTCTGTAGCATCAGGTATTTTCCTAAGCTATACTTCCGATAGTCGGGATGGTAAAAATTCATGATGCCTGCAATGCTTTGTAGCCCATTGTCAAAGACGCCGGCAGCAATCAGGCGATTCGCATCCCGCACTTCAACAACATACGTATCAAAGGCATTGTACGTCGAACTGCTCTCCAGTAGGCAGGCTTCGACCGATTCGGGTGCTTCGAAGTTGATAGAATCTTTATACTGGGCGTAAAGAGTTTCCAGCTCATCCGAAAGGGCAAACGGCGTTACCGATACCGAGAATTTTTCATTGCTCCGTAACAACCTGAGCTGCTTGGGGCCGTATGCAACGTCGTTGAGGGCAATACGTAACCAGTATACAGGACAAAGCCTATTCTCAAAAGGGACAAATTGGCACGTAAAAATGTCTTGCTGCATTCGAAAATAACCCATGCTCAGACATAAATCCAGTTTGCTCCCTCTCATCATTTGGTCATCTAAATGGGCGACTACTTGCGCGCATTAACTAAACGTGAAGTAAACGTAAAATGGGTTACTAAAAGTCAAAAAAGGTTATTAAATTATAATCGCCGTAGCGGTTGAACAGCACCCATTCCGGTACGGCTGTCGGCTGGTTACACTTTTATCGCCATGGGTGGATAGCCAAACTGCTCCTGAAACACCTTAGAGAAATACGACTGCGAACTATAGCCAACAGCCTGAGCAACCTGTGCTACGTTGAGTTCGCCGGTTTGAAGCAACGTAACAGCTTTCTCCAGGCGGACGCTGTGTATGAAGTGAGTCGCACTCTGGTTCGTCAGAGCAATCAGTTTGCGGTGAAGCTGGGTGCGACTCATACCGGCCTGCGTAGTCAGCCAATCGACGTCAACGGCTTCGTCGGTTAGGTGGTCGAGGATAAGACTCCGTAAACGCGCCAGAAACCTCTCTTCCTTGTCCAGACGCAGATCGGAAGGTGGCCTGGAATCGTGCGGTGCCTGACCCGTTGTCAGTCGTCGCTGCCAGTTCTGGCGGGTACGCAGGACATTGCTGATCCGCAGGTTCAATTCCTCTACACTGAACGGCTTACCCATGTAATCGTCAGCCCCGGCGCCCAGCCCTTTCATGCGACTTTCGTAAGAGGATTTGGCTGTTAGCAGTACAATGGGG
The DNA here is from genome assembly GCF_014699035.1 of Spirosoma validum. GTDB lineage: Bacteria > Bacteroidota > Bacteroidia > Cytophagales > Spirosomataceae > Spirosoma > Spirosoma validum. The sequence continues at coordinate 345,675 of NZ_JACXAA010000007.1, read as the reverse complement.
ATGTGGCTGGTGCGATCGTCGGCTTTCAGGCGTTCAACCAGTTCATAGCCATCCAGTTCGGGCATCATGACGTCGCTGATGATCAGGTCGGGTATGTCGGCCAGCGCCTGTTCAAGCCCCAGTCGGCCGTTCTCTGCTGTCATGACGCGGTAGGACGTAGCGAGATGACTGCTGAGATAAGAGCGGAGTTCCTCATTGTCTTCCACCAACAACAAGAGGGGTTGGTTCTTTTCTCTGGATGGCTTCGAAATCGGTCGGCCATTTGCTTGAATAAGCGATTTTACGATGAGCGCGGTGCCGACCCGTTCTGTGCTTTGTCGCACCGGTTCTGGCAGTGGATGAATTGACTCAACCCGGGCGACTGTTGTGTGGGGCGTCAACGGCACCGAAACTGTAAAGGTGCTTCCCTCCCCTACGGTGCTTTCCACATGGACCGTACCGCCCAGCCAGTCCGTCAACTCTTTCACTAAGGCCAGCCCGATGCCCGTACCCGAGTAAGCTCGCGTCAGGGAACTGTCGATCTGGTGGAATCGCTCAAAAATGCGTGGCAATTGGTCTGCTGGAATGCCGATGCCCGTATCGGTTACGCGTAACAACAGGTTATGGTCGGAACTTATTCGGGTATCGACGATCACCTGTCCGTGGGCGGGGGTAAATTTCAGGGCGTTGGATAACAGGTTATACGTAATCTTCTCCAGTTTATCATCGTCGAAGCCGTAAAGGCGTTGGCTGGCTTCATCGTTGACAGACGTATCGGCCGGTACGTCTCCCTTCCATCGAAGGTCAATCTGTCGCTGGGTGGCCAGGTCCGTAAATTGCGCCACTACCTGCTGCACAAAATCGACCGGTTCGCCTACGTGTTCCCGGCGGTCGAGCTTCCCGGCATCGAGTTTGGCGATGTCCAGCGTTTCGTTGATGAGCCGCATCAGTTGCTGAGCGCTGCGCTGAACGGATTGCAGTTGCTTCTGGTTTGGCTCGTCTAAGGGCGCATGGCTCAACTGGTCAATGCCGTTGAGGATGATGGTTAAGGGTGTCCGTAGTTCATGGGTGATGTTGGTGAAGAAACGGCTTTTCAGCTCATCGAGTTCGCGCAACGTAGCGGCTTCGAATTCCCGACGGACCAGTTCGCGCCGGAGTTTGCGCCGTCGACTCCATCCCCGCAACAACACGATCGCGGCACTAACGACTATGGTCAGCACAACACCCCGGAACCAGCCGGTTTTCCAGAACAGAGGCCGAACAACGACGCTGAGCCTCGATGGGTTTTTCTCCCAACCAGCCGGATTATTGAATTGGTTGAGTAACAGTGTGTAAGAGCCCGCCGGTAACTCGTAGGCGACGGTATTGGTTGCATCTTCGACGACGTTCCATCGGCGGTCATAGCCATCCAGACGAAGGCGGAATGCCCGCGTTATATTTTCTACGTAGGGCGAGACGTGAAGGGTAATCAGGTCGCCTTCCCGAACGGTCAGCGTTGGGAGCCCCAATGAGTCCCGTACCAGTTGCTGCTCATCAGTGGGTACATTCAGTTGGGTGCCGTTGATCAACACATCGACTAAATTCAGGGCGGGTACCGGGCGAATATGGGATAAATCGTATTCAAACAGGGCCTCATTGGTCGAAACCCAGAGCCGATTGTTCCGGTCGGGAAACACACATTTGACGGGATGCCTGATTCCGCTGAATTCGAGTTGCTGCAACTCACCCCAGCGGGTATAGCGGTAACAGGCCGTGTACGTGGAGAAATACGTATTCCCCTGAGGGTCGTCGTAGAAATCATGCACGGCCTGGTCAGGATACGATTTGGTTGGAATCAGGGCCAAATGTGTTATCTGACCAGTGACCGGGTGAATGACATCCACTTCGTTGGTCAGTCCAACCAGAACCGTGCCGTCCTGGCGGGCATGAATACCCAAGGCAAACGTCTCGTTGTTGGGTCGACGATCGGGTGCACCTAATTCATCCCGATAGTGCTTCAGGAGGCCTGAATTTGGGTGATAGGCATAAACGCCATCATTGGTTGTAAACCAGATGTTGCCCTGCCGGTCCTGCGTGATCCAGCGAACGGCTTCGCCTTCTTTATCAAACACCTTTTCGACGGCATAGGTACGCGGGTCGAATCGAACCAGCCCACGCCGTCGTAACCCGATCCAGAGCTTTGCATCCGCATCCGCAAATACGTAGTTACTCCGCCACTGCGAAAGATAGTCCCGCACCAGCCGCGACGAGTCAGGCACGCGCACGATGCGGTCCAGGTGCGGATCGACGTAGGAGAGGACGCTCCCCCGGCCGAGCTTGCACCAGATACGACCGTCGGGCGAGGGGATCACATGAAAGTAATCGTCGCCCTGGCCCAGCACCGGATCATGATAGACCCGGAACTGCCGACCATCGAAGCGAACGACGCCCTCGTTGGTTGCAAACCAGAGGTTCCCCCGGGCGTCCTGGGTGACACCAACCGTATTGAAGTTGATGGTAGCCGGGGGCGTAATACGTCGGACAAACCGGGGCATGACCTGTTGGGCCTGGAGACAGGACGCCATGAACATAACGTAGAGCAGGCTTACTAGACCTGAACGCATAAAGAGTAGCCGGATAGGATAAATCAAGAGGTAATCAAAGATACAAAACGGCTGGCAATCAGGAAAATGGAACAATGGTGCTAAAAATGGAACATGCGTGATAGACTGTCTACGGATTGAAAACCAGCTTTGTACCTCTTTTTTACCTTAACTCGTTCCAGCTATGTTTTCTCTTCTATTCATTCTTTCCCGGATTAGTAAGTCCAGTCGCCACTGGTTCTCAGTCAATCGGGTAACCAGCTTTCTCATCAGTACGTCAGCGTATCGACATACACTTGGATTGGGTTTTCTGTTCCTCATGGGTTACGTTCTTCTCCCGACTCATGGGTACGCCCAACCCTTTTTTACGTTACAACAGCTCAATGAGCGAACCGTGGGCGTTGGCACCGACCAGCCAAAAGCGTTCCTTAATGTAGTGAACAAGCGTACGGTACTCTTTGGTGTCGACAGCACCGGGGGCGAAGGCCGACCCACCGTTAAGTACATTGATAAATACGGCTCGAACCCAACTGGAACGGCACCCGGATCAGTTGATTTTAATTATAGACCCGACGGTGCGCTTCGGTTCCTGAATCAGCCGATAGAGCCAAAAATGATCTGGTATGGTAACAAGGGTGCTTTCCGGGCCGGGGGCGTTTATACAGGGCCCGACCCTAAACCCCGTACCCAGAGTGGCCCATCCAGATTTCCAGTCAAATATTTGACCGCGTCGTCGTTGTCGCTCTTCAGTATTGAAAACGTACCGAACGATTTCGTTAAACTGATCGCCTATGACAGCCTGTCATTCTACCGATTCTGGGATAACTCCGAATTTTATAAGCCACGTCTGAATAATGCACCGGGGAGATTACGTGACGTCATCGGCGATTTTTCGTTTGCGTCGGGGGCCAACACCCGCGCCAGTGGTCAGTTCTCGACCGCCATGGGCTACCAGACCCAGGCACTTGGTCATTTTTCGACTGCTATGGGGTACAAAAGCTGGGCTGTCAGCGACTTGTCCTTCGTCGTTGGAAACTACAGTATGGCTGGCGCACCTCGTGAGTATGATAAGGAATTTCAAACCAGCGGTTCTGACCAGGTACCCGGTGGTAACTTTGCCATTTGTATTGGGTCGGGCAGTATAGCGTCCGGAACCAATAGTGTTATACTGGGTAACCATTCCTACGCCAGCAGTCCGTATTCGGTGGCTATTGGCTTCGGGAGCGCCACGCTTTCTCCAATAGCTTATAGAGAAGCCTACACCGGCGATCCCGCAAGTCCCAAGCCTCCGGATTTTACAAACCCTGTGGATGTTGAAGGCGCTCAGTTCTCCGTGGCAATAGGTTTTAAGGCTACTTCTCAAGGGCCCTGTAATATGGCTTTAGGCCAGTGGAGTCGGGCTATTGGCGACAGCGCTAACACACTGGGCTATTACACCACAGCCAGCGGAAAGGCTTCTTTAGCGCTGGGCCAGTGGAGCATCGCCAGTGGTAGAAATGCCAATACGCTGGGCCATCGGACAAAAGCCAGTGGAGAGCTGGCCATTGCACTGGGATCGTATAATGAAGCGAAGGGGACGTATTCGACAGCCTTAGGCAATGGCACACTGGCTGATCAACGGTATTCAACGGCTATTGGGAAAGATGCCCAGGCGTTAGGTGAATATTCTATCAGTATGGGATATAGTTCGATAGCCGATGCGCCAGAGTCGATGGCTCTGGGCAGGGAAACGATAACTTTGGGCGGCCAGTCTACGGCCTTAGGCTACCGAACCAGAACCAATGGACGCTATTCAATGGCCATGGGTAACCAGGCGGTGGCTGTTGGTGAATCGGCCATCAGCCTGGGTACGTCGACCACCGCAAACGGCACTAGCTCAACGGCGATGGGGTTAAGGACCATCGCTGGCGGGGCGAATTCGACGGCAATGGGGGATAACACGCGGGCTTCGGGGAGTGCATCGATGGCTTCCGGAACGATGACACAGGCCGAAGGTCCCTATTCAATGGCAATGGGTAACAACACGCGGGCTATAGGAGCAGCCGCCGTGAGCATGGGTGGCTTTACGATAGCTTCTGGATCGAATGCTATAGCTGCGGGCATAAATACCATAGCCAGTGGAAATGCCGCCGTGAGCCTGGGTACGTCTACGACAGCCAGTGGTGCGAATGCCTTAGCCATGGGGTTATCATCCCTGGCAAGCGGTCAAAACGCCCTGGCTGTGGGTCTAAATACGGTGGCCAGTGGCAATAATTCCACCGCCCTGGGTTCATTCGTTTCTACCAATGGGAAGGCGGGGGCCTTTGTTGTTGGCGATGCCGTTGGTGTGTCGTCTTACTCCAGTACAGCCGACAATCAACTAATTATGCGTTTTGCGGGTGGTATGTATCTCTTCACCGGCGTGGGTCCTCAGACGTCTAGCGTTGGTGTTTCACTTGCACCGTTTGGCAACGCCTGGCAGTCACTCTCGGATTCAACCCGCAAAGAAAACTTTCGCACAACCGATGGAAAAGCTTTCCTCAGGAAGATCAGCCAGATGCGCTTAGGTAGCTGGAACTACAAAGGACAGGATGCCAAACTCTACCGTCATTATGGCCCCATGGCCCAGGATTTCTTTGCGGCCTTCGGCCATGATGCTGTCGGTACGATCGGTGAGGCTAAAACCATCAACCAGGCCGATTTCGACGGTGTCAACCTGATTGCCATCAAAGCCTTGATTCAGGAAGTCGAACAGTTGAAAGCCGACAATCAGCAGCTTAAAGCTGAACTGGACTCGGCACACCAGCAGGAGAAGAACGTACAGGCCCGGCTCGCTAAAATCGAAGCCCTGCTCACCGAGCCATCCGCCAACCGGTCCGTTACGTTCAAACCCTAACCTGATTTGGGACGCTGCTGGCCGTCACGGCCCGCGCTCAGCTTTATCCTGTGGTGTCGGGTTCTCAAATCCGACACACTGGCTGGCGCGAAATGTCGGGTTTGAGAACCCGACACCACAGCATCCCAAATTACTTCTTCTTCTGGCTATGAACCGACTTCGTTTAACTCTTCTACTCGTGGTGCTGCTGGCCGTTACGGCCCGCGCCCAGCTTTACAATAATGGTCTGATTAGCAACACCAAGAATCTGATCAGTAACGTGCAGATGCCGTCGATTGTGACGGATAAGGGTGTTTACAACGGCAGTAAGGAGGGCATATTTGAACACAAAGGCCCCTCGGCGCAGACGTTGACTAATCAGGGCGTCTATAATGCCACCGAAGGCCATACCGACAAATTCATGGGACCAGGCGGTCAACCCGGACCTCAGGAAATTGCCGGTACGGTACGTCCCTACTTCTTCAACCTCCAACTGCTCAATGGGGCCAACCAGCCCATCGCCATTACCAACACCGATGGGGTCAATGTACGGAACCAGGCTACGTTCAGTAACGGCATTACGACTACGGTACGTAGCACTACTACGGCCGGGGCGTTGCGGTTTGAGGCAACCGCTACGTATACCGGAGGTAATACTGATGCCCAGCATGTCAACGGCTACGTCAGCAAAATCGGCAGTACCAGCTTCACCTTTCCCGTCGGCAGCGGTATCGATGTCCGATCACTCACGATGAGTGCGCCGGCTACCGCCACCGATCAATACAGCGTGGCCTGGATCGTAGGCGACCCAACCAGCACGACCGACCTATCGGGAACGCCTGCCCTGCATCCCATCAGCAGTTTCGACGGAGCCAGTCTGAGTGCTGTTAGCCCGGTAGGCCAGTGGGACTGGATTGCCGTGAGCGGTACGGGAGCCGGACTGACCATCACTGTCTCGATTCCCGACCTGACAGGGTTTGAATCGGCGGTGAGCTTACGGCTGGTGGGCTGGGATGGCACTCGATGGATTAACCTGAGCACGGGGGCCAAGGCGTATCTGGGTGGAACCAGTTACGCCAGCGGCAATACGGAGAATAGCCTTTTGGCGGGCACGATGGTGGCGGGTATTTCGGCTATTGGTGTCGGCATGTTGCCAGTTGACTATAGTCTGTCGGGCAACGTTTTCGACGATGGCAATGGCCTGACCGACAATCTGGTGAACCAGACGGGCGCGGGTCCGAATCCACTGAACGGCACGGATATCGACCCGCTACGTTCGGGCAGTCAGCCGCTCTACGTCTCGCTGGTGAGTTCAACCAACGGAGTGGTGGCCATAGTGCCCGTCACCAGCACGGGCAGCTATAGTTTCTCAGGCGTAGCGGCCGGTACATACTCGGTGGTGCTAAATACGAATGCTGCGGGTGGCACAACAGTTTCGCTGCCGGTCAGCTGGACCTACACGGGCGAAAACCTGGGCACCGGACCAGGCAGCGATGGAACCGCTGACGGCAGGCTGACGGGCATTTTCGTGAACACAGCCAATGTAAATGGAGCCAATTTCGGAATAAACCGCTTGCCCGAAGGAGCTTCGGTGGTGCTGACTGCTGAGACCAACCCCGGCGGGGCTAATCGGGCCAACATACCAGCCAGCGCATTCACGGGCAGCGACCTGGAAGATGGTACGTACCCGAGCAATTTGGCGGGGCGGTCGGTGAGTTTGAGCCCGGCCACAGGCGGAACGTTATATTACCAGGGCGCTCCTGTCACGGCCACGCAGCTCATTACCGTCTTCGACCCCACGCAGGTGTCGCTCGACCCAACGTCAACCCAATCAACTACCGTTACGTTTGAGTATACGGTACGTGATAATGCCGGGGTTTCCTCAAATCCTGGCCTGACGCCCTCTCTGGTTAGTTTTCCCTTCCGTCTGGCTCCGATTTCGATCTCAGGGAGGGTATTCGATGATGGTAACGGGCAGACGGACAATACGGTCAATGGGGTCGCTGTCAACGGAACAGCCGTTCCACCGGCTTCTGGTAACCCGGTGCCGCTGTTCGTCAGTTTGAGCATCGAGGGTAACCTCATTTCGACCGTCCCAGTGAGCAGCAGTGGAGTATTTAGCTTCAGCTCCGTACAGGGTGGCAGTATAGGCTATCAACTGGTGTTGACAACCAACCCACAGGGTGCTGGTTCGTTTGCTTCGCTACCCAGCAGTTGGACCTACACGGGCGAGTACCTGGGCACAGGGCCGGGCAATGATGGCTTCGCGGATGGAGTGCTGTCGGTGCTTGTCGGCAGCGGGAGCAAAACCGACGCCAACTTTGGCATTGACCAGAAACCCGTGGGTACTTCACTGACGCTGACGGCCCAGGTCAATCCCGGGGGCACAACCCAGGTTCCCATTTCGGCGACGGCTTTTGTGGCTACCGACCGCGAGGATGGTACATACCCGAATAATCTGGCGGGTCGGGCCGTGAGTCTGAGTGCGGCTATCGGCGGTACGTTGTACTACAGCACTACGGCCGTCAGTACGAGCCTGGCCGTTACGAGCTTCGATCCGACCCAAGTCAGTCTGGACCCTACCGCTCCGGGCAGTACAACCGCTATGTTCAGCTATCGAGTTAAAGACAACGCCGGGGTGAACTCGGAACCGGCTACCATTACGGTGCCCTTTACCCAGCTACCCAGCCTTTCGGGGAGGGTATTCGATGATGGTAACGGGCAGACGGACAATACGGTCAATGGGGTCGCTGTCAACGGGACCGACATCGACCTGGTCGCACCGGGTAATCAGGCGCTCTATGCTACGTTGGTGAATAGCACAACGGCTCTGGCTACCGTTGGCGTCACCAGCACCGGTACCTACACGTTCACCAACGTAGCCCCTGATACGTATTCGGTGGTGTTGAGTAGCAACGCCCAGGGAAGCATCACGCCTTCGCTGCCTACGAGTTGGGACAATACGGGTGAGCATCTGGGTACTGGTCCGGGTAGCGACGCCAGCCCGAATGGTAGGCTGACAGAGGTCACGGTCGGAACGGCCAATGTGGGCGAAGCTAATTTTGGCATTGATCAGAAGCCTCAGGTTGTTACATCGGTGATGCCGCTCCAGCCGAATCCAGAAGGAAAGAATCGGGCGCCGGTCTATGCCAGTACCTTTACGGGGAGCGATCTGGAAGATGGATCTTATCCCAATAATCTCCGAGGGCGGTCGGTGAGTTTAAGCCCGGCGACTGGCGGTACGTTATATTATCAAAACATAGACGTTAGCGGGCAGCAGGCCATAACCAACTTTGATCCAGCGCAACTGACGCTGGACCCCACGGCAACGGGTTCGACGATTGCCACATTTAGCTATTCCGTTAAAGATAACGCGGGTGTAGAATCGGATGCTGCCATAGTTACTGCTACCTTCTACAAGGACGAGAACAAAGATGAGGATAAGAATGATTCTAAGGAGATCGAACTGCCGAAAACGACGTTTACGATTGTTATACCGCCTATACTCATACCGCCCATTGTACTGCCGCCCCTGCCGATTACCGGGATACGTATTCCAACATTCCCGACCAATGTTATTCGGATTATTGTCAACGGGGTGACCTATACGAAGGATAATTTTCCGGAAGATGGAATCGTAATCAAAACAAACGAAGAGGGCGAAATAATCGAAGACGTTGTCATAGAGCCTGAAAATGACGACCTGCCTGCTGGATTACCTTTCCTGGCCCTCGGTCCAGGGGGAGTGGTTTTGACGGCCCTTGGTACTGTTATCGTCAATCCACCCGCTCCGGATTTAGTGCCGATCATGTATGCTCGCCCCACAACGGTCTATGGCACGAGCCCGGTTAACGTAGTGATTACGGTTGCTGACATAACGTCGACAACATCGAACGGCCCGATTAAAGTCAGACTCAGTAAAGACTCTCGACTCCAACTCAACTTCGATGCCAGCGCGACCAATGTTGGTGGCAGACCTGTGCGGAATCAGGTCTGGAGCGTAGATAGCACGAACCCCAATTATTACGTATTGAATACAAGCGAACCCATTACAAAAGATCAGCCGTTGAGTATTTGCCTGACTGGAACGCTTCGTACAGGTTCAACTACAGGAATGGTGACCCTAAGCGCTACGATGGAAGGAGGCAGTGGTGGTGAAGTGAATATTATTAACAACATTGATGCCGATAAAATGGAATACTTCCAGCAGTAGCTACCTTGCTTTGATCAACAGCCATACGCTCGTTTGCGTATGGCTGTTGATCAAAGCAAGGTAGATTATTTCTTCACCGGTTTGGCCGACATGTAAAACGTCAGTTTTCCGCCTTTTAGAATATCGGAATGCGTAATGATTGGCTGAGTCAATGGTTTTCCATTCAGCAATACCTTTTGGACATACACATTTTTGTCGCCCTGATTGATCGCTTCAACAGTGAACGTCTGCCCGTTCTCGAGTTGCAACTTCGCGCTCTTAACCGATGGGCTACCCAGCGAATAGGCCTCAGAGCCGGGCGAGACTGGATAAAAACCCATCGACGAAAACATATACCACGCGCTCATCTGGCCGCAGTCGTCGTTGCCGCCCAACCCATCGGGAGTAGGTTTGTATTGCATGTTGAGAATCATCCGGATGCGCTCCTGCGTTTTCCACGGTTGACCCGCCCAGTTATATAAATAGGCAATGTGGTGAGCCGGTTCATTGCCGTGAATGTACCCGCCAATAATACCTTCTCGCGTAATGTCTTCGGTTTCAGCGAAAAACTTGTCGGGCAAATGCATCGAAAACAACGTATCGAGCCGGGCCGAAAATCTCTTTGGTCCACCCATCTGCTGAACCAGTGCGGCTGGATTGTGCGGGACGAAAAAGCTGAAGTTCCAGGAGTTGCCTTCAATAAAGCCCTGCCCATCCGTTTGCAGTACGTCGAACTCCTTTTTAAACGAACCATCCGCCAGGCGGGGCCGCATGAAGTCAATGGACGTATCGTAGACATTTTTCCAGTTCTCGGAGCGTTTCAGATACGTAGCATATACATCCTGCTTGCCCAGTTTCTTCGCGATTTGCGCGATGCACCAGTCGTCATACGCATATTCCAGCGTGTTCGATACGGAGGTTCTATTACTGGTTGACGGTATATAGCCTTTGTCAATGTACTCGCCAATACCTTCGTAGTCGCGATGATTCGACGTAGCAACGCAGGCCTCCAGCGCTTTTTGCGCATCGCCCTTGAATGCGCCTTTGATGATGGCATCAGCCAGTACCGATACGCTGTGATAGCCGCTCATGCACCAGTTGTCGTTGGCGTAATGCGACCAGATCGGCAACATTTTCAACGTACTCTGGTCATAGTGATGCAGCATCGACTGGACCATGTCGTTTGCACGAGCGGGCTGCATGAGGTTGAAAAACGGATGCAACGCCCGATACGTATCCCACAGCGAAAACGTCGTGTAATTGGTAAAACCATTTGCCTGATGAACACCCTGATCCAGTCCCTTATACTGGCCGTTGGCGTCCATGTAGGTTGTTGGGTTGATGAACGAGTGGTAAAGCGACGTGTAGAAATTTATCTTGTCATTCTCTGAAGCGTTGATCTGGATCTTGTTTAGTTCCTTATTCCAGTCGGCCTGCGCTTTCGTTTTCACCCGATCGAAATCCCAGTGCGGCACTTCGGCCTGCATGTTGGCGAGAGCATTTTCCTGGCTCACCGGCGACAACGCCATTTTTAACTTTATTTTCTCACCTTCCTGCGTATCGAAATCAAAGTACATCCGAATCTTCTTACCGGCTATCTCCGAGAAATTCTTCGTCTGGTCGAACTTCCGCCAGAAGCCTTTGTATACCTGTAGTTTATCTTCACTCTTCTGGCCGTATGATTTGAACGGTTTTGAAAACGACAGTGCGAAATACACCGTTCGGGTACGGGCCCAGCCATTGGTTTGCCGGTAACCCGTAATCAACGTATCGTTCACGACCCGCACATACGTCCAGACAACTTTATCCTCGTAATTGTAAATCCCATGCATCAAATCCAGAATGATATGCGACTGGTCAGATTTGGGAAAGGTGTACTGGTGAAAGCCAACCCGGTTAGAAGCTGTCAGCTCCGCCAGAATGTTATGATCATCCAGTTTGACTTTATAATACCCCGCTTCGGCCACTTCGTTCGCGTGCGAAAATGCGGATCGATAGCCGGTTTTGGTGTTCGATGCTACGCCCGGATTGAGTTGCAAAGTGCCCTGTGTCGGCGTGATCAAAAAATCGCCCAAGTCGGAATGACCCGTACCACTGAAGTGTGTATGACTGAATCCAACAATCGTTTTGTCTTCGTATTTGTAGCCAGCACAGTACCGGTAGACATCACCATTGTACTTGCCATTGAACTCGTACGACAACGTATCGGAATCCGGACTTAACTGAACCGCCCCGAACGGCACCGTAGCGCCCGGAAATGTGTGCCCCATTTTTTCGGTACCAATCAGCGGATGAACATAGGAGACAAGATTCTGTTGAGCGAAGGAAATGAAACTGAGGAATTGAAAGAGGATCGGCAGGCAGACTTTCATGAAGACAAATCGTTTGCCCGAAGATAGACCCAAAACCAGTTTGCTCGTAAACGTTGGGCGGGGAATAGAGCATTTTTGTCGATCTGTATGCCGTAAGACACTGCTGTTGGATGAGTTAACTAAATTAATAAAACATTCATAGGGAAACTGTCATTTACTTGTTAGTCAGCTTCATTAAGCTGGTTGGCAACTCAATCAATGACCACCTCAATCAACGACAACCTATTGAAATGGCACATCCATTTATAATAACCGTTGATCCGGCAACGCTGGATGATCTGAACCGACGATTGGCGAAAACCCGATGGCCCGATGAACTAGACAATGCAGACTGGAAAATGGGGACCAGTGAAGCTTATTTACGGGAGCTATGTCTGTATTGGCAACAGACGTTCGACTGGAAAAAACAAGAAGCCTATCTGAACACCTTTTCGCATTTTAAAACAACGATTGATGACGTTGGCATTCATTTCATTCATCAGAAAGGGAAGGGGAAAACATCGTTGCCGTTACTTCTAACGCATGGCTGGCCTGATTCATTTGTTCGTTTTCTGAAGCTGATTCCGCTGCTGACGGAAGCGGATGAGAATGGCTTCTCATTCGACGTTGTTGTCCCTTCCATTCCGGGCTATGGTTTCTCCGACATTTTTACCGAAGAAGGTATGAATCCAAAGAAAATTGCCAGCCTCTTCGCCGATCTGATGACTGATGAACTCGGCTACGACAAATTCATCGCTCATGGCGGAGACTGGGGCGGCACCATCACCGAACAACTGGCTCTCTATCATGCCGATGATTTACTGGCCATTCACCTGACCGATCTGCCGTTTCATCATACGCTGGAACAGCCCGACGATGCCAGTAGTGCGGAGAAGATGTTCTTTGAAAAAATACAGCAGTGGCAGCAAACCGAAGGGGCTTACTCGATGATCCAAAGCACGAAGCCGCAAACCCTCGCCTACGGCCTTACTGATTCGCCAGCGGGGTTGGCGGCCTGGATCGTCGAAAAATTCTACGCCTGGAGCGACAACGACGGCGATCTGGACAAGGCGTTTACGAAAGATGAGCTGCTGACGAACCTTACGATTTATTGGGCAACCAAAACCATCAACTCATCCGTTCGACTGTATTACGAAGCGATTCAGGCTATTATGGCGGCTAAATACAATCCGCTGATAAAGTTTAATCCTTTCGACAAAACGGGCAAGAAATCCAAAGTAAAGGCTGGTTTTGCGCTTTTCCCGAAAGACATTGGTACTCCGCCCCGGGAACTGGTTGAACGGTATTTTACAGTGGAGCGATGGACTGAACTGCCAGCGGGTGGACATTTTGCTGCGATGGAGCAGCCAGAGCGTTTAGCCGCCGAGATTCGTGAGTTTGTTATACGTAGCGCATGAGCTAGAAAGGCCGTAAAGGCTGGTAGTTCCGTGATAGAGCATGCCATTCTCAGGTACGTACCTGCTCGCCTGGAATACGTACCGTTGCTGTTGTTTACTAATTAGTTCACTACTATTTCTAAACCCTTATGTCTGAATACCAAACTCCAAAAGACCGTGCGTATACCGACAGCCTTCTTAAGTCTGCTCCCAAAGAGGCTGCCGCCTTCATGAATCTCAAACACACAGCCGAACGAAAGGATGGCGTCATTCCCATAAAATACCGGGAACTGATGTCGGTAGCCGTTGCTCTGACAACACAATGTGCGTACTGTATTGAATCACACATCAACAATGCCGTTGCGGCTGGCGCTACCCGCGAAGAGATCGCCGAAACGGTGTTCATTGCGGCAGCCCTTCGGGCAGGTGGTGCCGTTGGCAATGGTCTTATGGCCATGCGTCTGTTTGACGAAGCAAGTAGGGAAACTATATGAGTCTTCGGACTTTTAGTTAGCTCACCACTACGTATAACCATGCCCTGTTGCAAACCCCGGAGAATTGGTGAAACCAGAGCGTAATGGTAGCGTATACTGATTAAACCAGTGCGATTGTGCGATTCTGCATAGAAGTGTGCGGAATCGCACAAATTTTAAGTAAATGATTTTTGTAACGTACTGAAATATAGAATCTTGCCTGCTGGCACGTTGTTTGGCTTAATTATCTGTGAGATACTACACAGAAAATGGACAAAGAACTTGCCCCCGAACTAGCAAATCGCTCCCGCAATAAAACCCTGCTCATTGGAGCAACGGTTGTCATTGCGTTGGTTGCTATGCTAACCTGGGCTCGCAATGCCCTCAAAACATCCGTCGAAGCCGCCCGAATCCGGACGTCAATAGCCGAGATTGGACCCGTCGAAAACTCGCTTAACGCAACGGGAGAAGTAATACCGGCCTTCGAACAAATCATCACCAGCCCCATTCGGGCCAGTATCCGGCGCGTACTGCTCACACCCGGTACGTCTGTTAAGCCCGGTCAACCCATCCTGGACCTCGATAAATCGCTGTCTGAAATCGAACTGGAAAAACTAGACGACCAACTGGCGTTGAAACGTAACGGCATCGATCAGTTGCGAATGAAGTTGAATAAAAGTCTCTACGATGCGGAAGTGAATGACCAGATCAAGTTGCTCAACATCAATAAACTAAAAGCCGATCTGGAGGGCACCCGACGTTTGCAGAAGGTAGGGGGAAGTACGGGCGAAGACGTAACTCGTGCGGAAAACGCGCTACGTGTGGCCGAGCTGGAGAAGAAGCAATTAGAAAATGATCTCTCGTACAACCGGCAGTCGATGGGGGCCAGCCTGCGCGAAACGACCTTACAGGCACAGATTGAAGAGAAAAACCAGAAAGAGTTACAGCATAAGCTTAAACAGGCTGACATTGTCGCCGACCGGCCGGGCGTACTGACGTGGGTCAATGAAAATATCGGGTCGTCGGTCAACGAAGGCGAAATGCTGGCGAAACTGGCTGATCTGGCGAGTTTCCGGGTTGAAGGTTCCTGCTCCGATGTGTACGCTGAACAAGTGAAAGTGGGTTTGCCGGTAATCGTGAAAGTAAACGAAACGAACCTGCGCGGAACGATTACGCAGGTGAAACCCGCCGTGAAAAATGGGATTGTTCAGTTCGTAATCCAACTGGAGAACAATCACCATACCTCATTACGTCCCAATATGAAAGCTGACGTATTTGTCGTGACGGACCGCACAGCAAAGGCGGTTCGAGTGGCGAACGGGCCGACGTTTAAGGGTAAGCGAACGCAGTACGTCTATGTATTGCCAAAGGGGAGTAACGTAGCGCACCGTCGGGAAGTGTCGATTGGGCTTTCCAACTTCGACTTTGTTGAGATTAGGCAGGGTATCCAGCCAGGTGAACAGGTTATTCTGACTGACTTGAGCGAGTACGAGAATTTAGAGGAAATCACGATTGAGTCGAAAACGAACCATTAACCGGTACCACGGGCTTCAGCCCGTACCTGGATGGGTACAAAATACGGGCTGAAGCCGAACGCGGCCCAGCCCGTGGTACCGAAAATTACATTGATCAGAATACGTATGCCGCGCTTTTATACCATACTGATTATAGTGCTGATGCTGACTAGACCAGTCCTGGCGCAAACGCAGACAATGACATTGACCGACGTACTGCAACTGGCGCAGGCGCAATCAGTGGCCGCCAAACGGGCGAATACGCAACAACGCACAAACATCTGGTCATACCGTTCGTTTCTGGCGCAGTATAAACCACAACTGAGTTTGGACGGTACGTTACCCAACTTCACGCGGTCGTACATACAAGTCGTGCAACCCGACGGCAATATCCAGTTCGAACCCGTATCGTACAACAACTCGATTCTGAGTCTGTCGCTGAGCCAGACGATTGCGCCAACCGGAGGAACCATATCAATTCAGACGCAACTTCAGCGGTTTGATAATTTTATCCAGAATAACACCCTGTACAATGTCGTTCCATTTGGCATCGAACTAACGCAGCCTTTGTTTCGATTCAATCCCATGCGTTGGGATCGCCGGATTCAGCCGCTATTATTTGCCGAAGGAAATCAGCAACTGATCGAAAATCTTGAACAGGTTTCGGTGTCGGCCACTACGTTGTATTTTGATCTGCTGGTGGCGCAGGTGAATCTACAGATTGCCGAGACGAACCGAGTTAACAACGACACGCTCTACAAAATTGCGTTGCACAAACTCGAACTCGGGAAGATTTCGCAGAACGACTTGCTGCAACTACAGTTGAGCGTACTGAATGCCGAAAAAGATCTGGCATCGGCCCAACAAATGGCGGCTGTGGCCTCGCTAAAGCTAAAAACGTTTATCGGTTATCGCGATGAGAGTAACGGTCAATTCCGTCCGCTCGAACTGGCGATACCAAACCAGATTCCGGTTTTTGCCGTGGACGTGAAGCGAGCGCTCGATGAAGCCGGTTCGAATCGGTCGGCAGCGATTGGTTTCCGACGACGGATGCTGGAGGCCAACCGCGATCTGGAAAAAGCGCGTAAAAACAACGGTCTGAATGCTACGTTAATCGGCGGTTATGGGCTATCCAATCAGGGAGCGAGATTAGGGGAGGTGTATGTAAGTCCGCAGAATCGTGAATACGTATCGCTGCAGTTTACGCTTCCAATTATGACCTGGGGCCGGACAAGGGCCATTGTGGAAACGGCCAAAGCAAATAGTGAACTGACGCAACAAACCGTGGAACAGGACAAGCTGACGTTTGAGCAGGAGATTTTTACGCAGGTAACACTGCTGCAAATGTTGAATCAGCAGGTGACGCTTACGGCCAAAGCCGACCAGATTGCCCAGAACCGGTATCAGATTGCGCAAGATCGCTTTAAGCTTAGCGATCTGAGCGTGACGGATTTAGGAATTGCTACGCAGGACAAAGACCGCGCCCGTCGCGATGCGATCCTGGCGCTACGTGACTACTGGCAGGCGTATTACACGCTTCGCTTACTGACTTTATACGATTTTGAAACGAACCAGAAGTTAAAATGAAGGGGGAAAGGGAAAAAGGGGAAGAAAGGGAGGAAAGGATTGGTATATGAACAATCAGTTGTTTGTCCAAGAACTTTCTTCTCCTCCTTTCCTCCCTCTCTTCCTTCCTCCTTTCTCTCTTAAAACTATGATCACACTACAAAACATCGAAAAAGTGTACCGAACCAGCACCATCGAAACGCTGGCGCTCAACAACATCAACCTGGATATCAGGAAAGGCGAATTTGTCTCGATTATGGGGCCATCGGGTTGCGGCAAAAGTACGCTGCTGAACGTAATGGGTTTGCTGGATGAACCCTCGAAAGGAACCGTACAACTCGATGGTCAGGCTGTTACCCAGTACCGCGACAAAGAACTGGCCCGACTCCGTAATCAGAAAATCGGCTTTATTTTCCAAAGCTTCCACCTGATCAACGACCTGACGGTGCTCGACAACGTAGAGATTCCCTTGTTATACCGGTCGCAAAACGGACGCCCCCGGCAGGATTACGCCAAGGATGCACTGACGAAAGTGGGGCTAAGCAATCGCATGAAACACTTCCCGAAACAGTTGTCGGGTGGTCAGAAACAGCGCGTTGCCATTGCCCGCGCCATTGTCGGCAATCCCGATATCATTCTGGCCGATGAACCAACCGGCAATCTCGACAGCGCAATGGGCAACGAAATCATGAACATCCTGCAACAACTCAACGACGACGGCGCCACCATCGTCATGGTCACGCACGATGAACAAATGGCCAAACGTACCCACCGACTCATTCGCCTATTCGACGGAACGCAAGTGTTATAAAGAAAGAAAAGGAGGAGAGGGAAGAAAGGGAGAAAAGGAATTTCCTCCTCTATCCCTTTCTTCCCTCTCCTCCCTCTTCCTCCCTTTCTCCTTCAAGTTATGCTACTGAACTACATAAAAATCGCCTGGAAGGTATTGCTGCGGCATCCGTTTTATACCTTCATTACGCTCTTCGGCATCAGCCTCACGCTGACTGTGCTGATGGTGCTTACTTCGTTTCTTGACCACCTCTTCGGAAGCCATTACCCCGAAACCCGGAGAGACCGTTCGCTGTACATTATGCAGATGGAACAACGCGATTCGAGCCTGACCTCCCGGCAATCGGGTCCGATGAGTTTTAAGTTTTTGACGGACTATGCCAAATCATTAGAAACAGCCGAACGAGTTACGATCTGCACCTTTGTGAATAGCTCAAATGCGTATGTGGGTTCTCAGAAAATTAAGCTTAATACCAAGTTTACCGATGCCGATTTTTGGCACGTAACCCAGTTTGATTTTCTGGAAGGGAAACCCTACAACGAGCAGAATATTGCCAACGGAGATTACGTAGTGGTTATCAACGACGATCTTAAAAAGCAGTATTTTGGCAACACGACCGAATCGGTTGTCGGTAAGGATATTGACATAGAAAACATTCATTATAAGGTAATTGGCGTAGTGAAGGGTGGTCCTGTTACCCGGCCGTTTACGTACTCGGACGTGTATTTTCCGTACACGGCGCCCAAGAGTAACTATCAGAAAAGTAGTATGCGGGGTGGGTACGTAGCGATAATACTGGCCAAGAATAAAGCTGATTTAAAAACCGTTCAGGATGAATTCCAAAGTCATATCAGTCGTATCCCGTTGCCTGGTATTCAGGAAGGCTTCAAGTACGCTACGCTGACCGTAAAAGCGGAACCCTATGTCGAAAACTTTATCGGTACGATTCTGGATGGCGGACCTGGTCTGGCAACTATTTTTTTCGGGATAATAGGGTTTGTTCTATTCATGTTGTTAGGGTTGCCAGCCATCAACCTAGTCAATATAAACGTTAGCCGAATTATGGAACGGGCTTCGGAAATTGGCATCCGAAAAGCCTTCGGAGCACCCGTACGTACGCTGGTCTGGCAATTCATCGTCGAGAACATTTTCATTACGTTCATCGGTGGTGCTATTGCGCTGGTGTTGACGGCTGTTGTCATCCATCTGATCAACGCCAGCGGCTGGATTGCTTATGCCGACCTGACGATCAACGTGAACGTCTTTCTGATAAGTCTGGTCGTCTGCCTGATTTTTGGTCTCCTGTCAGGTGTATTGCCCGCTCTCCGCATGTCGAAACTAACCATCGCTGAAGCGTTAAAATCATAAGGCACGGAGTGGGGTAGGTAAATGCCCCATTTGCTCCCTGCCCCACGCTCCACGCAAATAAACTCTTTCCATCATGATCTCACATCTGTTTAAATTAATCTGGAACAAGAAGAAGGCCCACGCGCTGCTGATTGTCGAAATCTGGGCTTCGTTTATGGTGCTCTTTGGGCTGGCAACGCTCATCGTTGTTAACGTAGGAAATTACCGAAAGCCGCTGGGCTTTACCTACGAAAACGTTTGGGCCGTCGGGTTGAGAAGTAATCGGGACACTATCGAGGTAGCCAACAAATTACAACGGGTAGTTGATCGGCTAAAGGCCTATCCTGAAGTGGCTTCGGTCTCTCGTATGAGCAGTAATTTTCCGTTTTCGGCGAACCAGATGAACAACGGCATCGAATACAAGAAGCGGAATGTGCTTGCTGAGACGTATGGAACCGACGAGGATTTCGCGAAAACACTCGATATTCCCGTACCCATTGGCTCATGGTACCGGAACCGTGACAGCGTAGGCAAATACACGCCGATCGTTATCAATCAGAAGGCAAAAGAAGGCTTGTTCGAG
This sequence comes from Spirosoma validum, assembly GCF_014699035.1. Classification (GTDB taxonomy): domain Bacteria; phylum Bacteroidota; class Bacteroidia; order Cytophagales; family Spirosomataceae; genus Spirosoma; species Spirosoma validum. The sequence continues at coordinate 326,047 of NZ_JACXAA010000007.1, read as the reverse complement.
GATGAAAATCCGCTGGGAAAAATTGTAAGCGATAAGTTCAGGGTTGTGGGTGTAGTCAATACGTTCAAAGCGAAGGGTGAATTTATGGCTGATAAGCCTGCTTATTTTGAGCTGGTGAAGGCAAGCCAACCCTGGAATGATACCGTGCTGATTAAAGTAAAACCCGGAACCGACGCGGTTTTTGAAGCCAAAATCGTGAAAGAAATTGCTTCTATGCTGACCGGCTGGAGCGTAGAGGTTGATTACCTGACCAATTCGCGAAAAAATCAGCATAACCTGGTCTTGGTTCCCGTTATTATTGCCCTGATTGTCAGTGGATTTTTGCTTATTAACGTAGCGCTGGGTCTGTTCGGCGTACTGAACCTGAGCATTGCCAAACGTCGGGGCGAAATTGGTCTTCGTCGGGCGCTGGGTGCCACCGGAAGTGGAATTTCAACGCAGTTTATCGGTGAGATCTGGGTGCTGGCTACGTTTGCTCTGCTAATCGGCTTACTCTTTGCCGCTCAGTTTCCGTTGCTAAACGTATTCGACCTGCAGTCGGGAATTTACGTAACGGCCATTATTATTGCAGTGCTGATTATTTACGCCATCGTTACGTTATGCGCCTTATTCCCGAGTCGGCAAGCAGCCACGATTCAACCGGCGACGGCGTTGCATGAGGAATGAGTAAGCATGGGGCAGGGAGCTTGGGGCAAGGTATGCAGCTATGGACCTTCATTATGTGTATACTAAGTCTTACTCTCCATAAAACTGTATATTGTCGCCTAAATAGTGCTATGGTATACTTTTTATGAAACGGAAACAATTTCGATTTGAGGACCTGGACATTTGGCAATTTGCTATCGAACTAGGCGACAGCCTATTCGATATTGCCGATGCCTTAGAAGTAAAACGATTATATCGCTTTGCTGAGCAGTTGCGAGGAGCATTTCCAATAATATTTGTGAAGGCTCAGGTTCAGTATCGTCAAAAGAATTCTATCAATTTCTGAATTATGCCCGTCGTTCGTGTTACGAATGTGCTAATATTCTGGTCGTTATTCAGCGTCGGCAACATATTACCGAAGAAGTGAAGCAAAGCTTATTCGATAAACTTGAACACTTGAGTCGAAAAATTCATAGTTTCCAAAAAGCACTATTGCCTTCGTAGCAAGGGGCGGGGAGTACGGGGCAGGTTTCACAAACACAGAATCCTTGCCTGCGCTCCCCGCTCCGTGCTCCATGCTCCCTACCCCATGCTCCTCATCATCGACGACGACGTAGCGATTCAAACTTCCCTTTCCTTACTCTTTCGGAAAGAAGGCTTTGCTGTGCGTGTGGCGGATGGGCCGTTCGAGACGTTTGACGTACTGGAGCAGGAAACGCCGGAAGCTATTCTGCTGGACATGAATTTCTCGGTCGATACGTCCGGCGACGATGGCTTACGGCTGTTACGTCGGATTCGGGAACGGTTGCCCAACGTACCGGTTATTCTGATTACGGGTTGGGGCAGTATCGACCTCGCCGTGGAAGGCATGAAAGCGGGTGCGAAAGATTTTATTACGAAGCCCTGGCAGAACGATTACCTCGTGCAGTCGGTCCGTACGGCCCTGAATCTGGCGCAGACCGCTCCCGCGTCACCCAATCGCCGGAAACTCGATCAGCAGTTTCAGTTCGATAACATCATCGGCGAAGATCCGAACCTGCTTGACATCCTGACGACTATTGGACGCGTAGCACCGACTGATGCGCCGGTACTCATCACGGGCGAAAGCGGCACGGGCAAAGAACTGATTGCCGAAGCCATCCACCAGAACAGCCGACGCAAACGAAATCCGTTCGTGAAAGTTAACCTCGGCGGTATTTCCAGTACGTTGTTCGAAAGCGAACTTTTCGGACACGTACGTGGCGCTTTTACGGATGCCAAAACCGACCGCGTCGGCCGTTTTGAACTGGCCAACAAAGGCTCTATTTTTTTAGACGAAATCGGCGATCTGGACCCATCCAGCCAGGTCAAGTTGCTACGTGTGTTGCAGGATCGGACGTTCGAGCCGCTGGGCAGCAGCAAGTCACGAACGGTCGATGTGCGGGTTATCTGCGCGACCAACCGAAATCTGGAAGAGATGGTCAGTAAAGGGCAATTTCGCGAAGATTTGTTTTACCGAATCAACCTCATTACGGTTCGCTTACCCGCCCTGCGTGAACGTCCCGGCGATATTCCGTTATTGGTTAATTACTTTGTCAATAATCTGAAAACGATTTACAATCGACCTGAGTTGCGCGTTGGTACGTTGGCACAGAAATGGCTGAAAAACCTGCCGTTGCCCGGTAATATTCGCCAGTTGAAGAACGTAGTGGAACGGACCGTTCTGTTGTCGCCCAACGACGAACTACTACCTGACGATTTCGAACGGAATCTCCCCCAAACGCCAACGTCCGCACCCTATGCTCTTGGCTCCCTGCCCCAAGTTGGCACGATGACATTGGAAGAGATGGAATACCAGATGATTCAGCGGGCCATGACGTTCCATCAAAACCGGGTATCGAAAGTAGCCAGGGCATTGGGCATTACGCGTTTTGCGCTCTACCGGCGATTAGAGAAATTTGGCATTCCGTATACAACTGAGGAATGAACCTACCCCTGCGAACGCGTTACCTGGTTTACATTTCTGTCGTTCATCTTGCCCTGATTGCCTTGATTGGCTGGGTATTACGTGAACAGAAGGTTTTGTTCATTGCATCGGAAGTTCTGATTCTGATCTCTGGATACGTAGCGGTGCGCATTTATCGGGCGTTTCAGCAACCGTCGGAGTTTATTTCATCGGGCATCGAAGCGATTCGGGATAAAGACTTTACCGTCAAATTCGTGCCGACTGGCAACCAGGAAGTCGATGAATTGATAACCGTTTATAACCTCATGATCGACCAACTTCGGCATGAACGTACCAAGCAGGTGGAACAGCAGTTTTTTCTGGAGAAACTCATCGAAGCGGCTCCGATTGCTATCCTGATTTTTGACTTCGACGGACGTATCGCGTCGGTTAATCCACAAGCGAGTCAACTGCTGTCGGTGACCTCTGAGGACGTAGTGGGCAAACAACTGGATGAACTCGGGTTTTCGCTGCTGGCTCAAATGGCTGATCTGGCCGATGGCGAGTCGCGGATCATGAAACCCAACGGTCTGGAAACGTACAAAGTGCTACGTTCGAATTTTATGGATCGGGGTTTCCGGCGGTCGTTTCTGATCATTGAAGAACTGACTCCTGAAATTCTGGCCAGCGAGAAAAAAGCGTACAGCAAGGTGATTCGGATGATGGCGCATGAGGTCAACAACTCCATTGGGGCCGTTAACTCGATTCTGGATGTCACGCAATCCTACGTAAGTGAACCCGACGTGCAACACGCGGTTCGGGTCGCCATCGAACGGAACGATAGGTTAAATCTCTTCATGCGCCGTTTTGCGGATATTGTGCGTCTTCCCCAGCCTCAGAAACGGTCGGCGGATATTAGCGAAATCACCCGTAACGTGGTTCGACTGATGCAGTCGCAGGCGGAGGGCCGTGGCGTGGCGCTGAATTATCTGACGGCTGAACCCAACGTTCGGCTGGTCGATGTCGAGCAGGTTGAGCAGGTGCTGCTAAACATCCTGAAAAATGCGCTCGAAGCCTGCGAGCCGGGACAACGTATCGAAGTTTTCAGCACCAGCCAATACGTCCTTATCCGCGACAACGGCCAGCCCATTCCCGACGACGTAGCAATGAACCTGTTCAATCCATTCTATAGCACGAAGCCCGACGGTCAGGGTATCGGCCTGACGCTCACCCGAGAAATCCTGATGAATCACCAGTTCGTATTTTCGCTCAAAACCAACCCCGACGGCTGGACCGAGTTTCTGATTGAATTTGCATAATGGGTCTTGCTGCTCGATTACGAAAGCAACCTCGTTTTTCAGCAATAAGACGGTTGCATCTTATAATGCCGACGATCTTGCCGTTAAGAATATTACCAAAAAATAAATGAAGCTGGGAAGTTATAGGTCAAAACAGTAGTTTGGTGAAAAAATGAAATGTGGATAATATATTACTATTTATCAGCCTATTATTCTTTATTACCCATTATATGAAGGAATACCAACTAAAAGACATTTACTCAACTTATGTGCCCTCAGAACGGGAATGCGTGATACTATTGAGTCTGTACCAACGAATTGAAGCTAAACAAATAGAAAAATACTTTACTCATGAAACTTTTAAAGAAGTAGTCCGTGAAGTTTATGAATCAGATTTAGTTAGAGTAGAAGATATATTAAGAGGACTCCTAGACCAGTTCATAGAAGCATCACCTAAACGATACGATGGTAAAAGATATACATTAACTCATTATGCTAATACTTTTATTAAGTTGATTTTCAATCAGCTAAATAATTTGCGTAATAAATATTCATTAGCTGAAAGTTTTGATCAGTTTGCTCAATTAAATGCGGAATCAATTAATACATATGATGAACTGGAATGTTGGTACCAACTTAGTTTTAGCGATTCAGCTAGCCAGACAATCAACGATCACGTTGGTGGTTTAAACGCTCAACTTAAAGAGTATTTGAAACAACTGACAGATATACTACGAAATGATCAACAGACCATTGGTAATAAAATTGGGGCTTTTGTTGATGTATTTCAACACTTCTCTGCTAAAGCTCTTGATGTGCAAAAAACTCTCCAGCTTCGTCATAATTTGTTTTTTCAACTTACAATCATTGTTGATCGTTTTTATGATGAATTTGATAATGCAAAGCAAGCAGACTCAGATCAGCTAATGACGAAAAAAACGGCATATGAATGTGCTAAGAATATTAGGGACGAAGTGCGTAACTATTTTAATCAAATAGAAGATAGGCTTAGTCTTATTATTGATAAAATTCAATTTGCCGAAGAGAAACTCACCGAATTACAAGGAAATTTTAGAGAATATGCTCGATTTCGTATAAACTTGAGAAAACTGCTGAATAATTTTTTGTTCTACAGTGAATATGATAAAGATTTTGATACTCGTTTCACTATGGGTATTCCTGCTAAGGATCTGATAAATGGAAAAAATAGGTTCATTGAAGTTGAAAAACATGATTTTGGTGTAAAAACTTCAAGGTCTATATTTATTCCCGCTCGAGATGCCACCTACTTCAATTGGCAACAAAATAAAATACATCAACAATTAGCGCAACAAGAATCAATAAGCAACTACGTATCTGATCTACTAAATACCCTTAGTAAAGAAGGGTATTTAGATTTATCTAAACATTTTTGGCAAATTTATGATCAGAATGAAAACTTAGAAATGGCGGTAGAGACGTGTTTTAGTGTAATAAACATAGTTAGCATACAAAAGGAGTGCATTATAAAGATTGACAAAACATTGCAATCATCATTTGATAACTTAATTGGAATATGGCAAATGACAATAACGAAGATTTGACATCAGCGTATAGTTTTCTAGCAATTAATGAAATTAAAACGCGATTTGCTAAGCTAAATAGCAAACTACTTCGAGGGCGCCATATTCAAGCGAGTACAGACCCAATCGAGCATAATCTGTTAGAGCAACCTAAATATTTTGACCATTTACGATTCTTTTATCAGCAACTATACGGTTTAGAATTAAACAGGCGAAAATTCGGTATTTATGATACGTATTTTTTTCTTGATTTTTCAGATGGAAGCCGAAGTGAACTAGCTGGAGATGAGCTGGGTACCCCACTAACAGCACCGCAAACGAAATTTGGATTAATGATACTTAGCATGTATTACGAAAAGTTTTTTGAGCGTGTAAAACAAGTAAGTTGGATTGATATTCAAAATATTATACTACATAGTGAACGACAGGAAGATTATAAGCGGGTCTTCTTTGGTACAGTACAAGATAATTATACTCAACTTCAATTAGGCAGCTTAAAAAGTTTATTTAGACGAATGATTAAGATTTTTGATGAGCTAGGTTGGGTCAGCTCAACTGATACAGAAAGCGATTTTAGCTTCATCATAAATATAAGTATTCGCCGATTGGAGGATATGTACCGCGAAGAATTAAAAGATCCTGACGCCTTATTTAATCAACTTGCCAAGCAGAAAAAAGACGAAAACAATGGAGAAGATATATCCTAAAATTCATATGCTGTCAACTATCGGCGTTAGGAAGCACTATCATCAGGATTATATGCTTCATGAAAACAGAACTGATTTTGCTGGTAGAAACGGAATTGGTAAATCAATTATTGCTGATTTAATTCAACTAATCTTTGTACAAGATCGGAGTCTTATTCGATTTGGTACTGATGGTGTTAAAAAAGGATCAAGAACTATAGAAAAAATTCCTTATTTACATCATCAAGCATACGCATATCTGACTATTGAGGTTGACAGGAATCAGTTCATAGTGGTAGGAGTGTGCATACCAAATGATACCAAAATTCCTTTAAAGCCATTTGTCATTACTAATCAAAGTGATATTAATAAAGCAACTATCAAAGATATTTCTTTTAGTAGAGACAGACTTGTCAAGAGTAATCATTTGTTGGTTGACGACAGTGTGGTAGCAATTCCAGATTTAGCAATTCACGTTCGTAATAAACTTCGCTTGGCATTAACCAGACTAGATGTCAGGCAGTATCATCACTTTTTGAAGAGGTTCAATCTACTGCCCGTTAATCTGACTGTAGATAGTAATTTGAAAGCATTAGCACGAGTAATTCAGTCGTTTTCTCGTGCTAAAGATTTTGATCCTACAGACCCTAAAAATCTTAAGAATTTTCTTTTTGACGAGATCGGCGATGATCACACAAAGGAGTTTAGGCAGTATCAAGCTGATCTGGCTGATCAGTTGAAGCGGTACAAAGACTTAAATCAGATTAGTGAAGAAATTACTTCTAATCAACGGAGATTAAGAACTCTGAAGGATGTGGAAACTACTTTGCTTCAGGCCGAGCTTAACTGGCATAGGGTAAATGTGACGAAATGTGCTTTCGAAGTTGAAAGAAAAGAACAAGATTTGCAAATACTAACTGTTATAGTTGAAGGACAAAAAGAGAAACTACAACAGTCGATAAAAAAAGTAGATCGATTAGTAAGTCAATTAATTCCAACGGCTACAAGTTTAACTAATCAAGCTTATAATATTCAAAGAGTATTAGATCAGTGTTCTGGTTTATTAAACGAATATGGGAAACTTGATATCGATGAAAAAGCTCTTCAAATACTTAATTTGCCTGATCTAACCCCTTACCTACCTAATACTATTGCTGAGCCCGAAGTTTTAACAATTGAGAGTTTATGTATAAAAATAGAAGAATTAAAGTTTTTGTTGGCTGAATTTCAATCTTTACAAGCTATCGAGAACAAGGTTAAAGATCAGGAATTATTGCTACAAACATGGCTTGATGAAACCAATAAGTACATTGATGAAGTAGTCAATTCTTTAAAAATAGTGGACCAAATTAAAGAAAGTGGTTTGTTTGCTGAGGTGATAAAGCGTGGTACTCCACTCAACGCTGATCAAGAGACAGTTTTGTTCCATCTACTTGGTCAGGGGTGGACTACAGTTAAACATACAGGAAAAGGAGCTAAATATATTTCACACCTTGCAGCATTGGACACTAATTCTATTGAGAACGAACCTGACTTAGTAGATTCATTTTGGTATGTAGCAGGTCATCTAAATGAACTAATTAGTCGCCGATCAGATCCACAATTACTGGATGATGTTGACAGAATGCAAGTAGCTCAGAAAATCATTAAAGATGACTTTACTAAACGGTTAGCTACATTAAAGAATAAAAAAGATGCTATTGAGAGCGCTCGAAACGGGAAATCATTTGATCCTTTGCAGTTACCATCAGCTATTGACCCAAGATTGGTAAGTCAGCACCAATTAACACAGATAGAACTGAGCATCAAACAAGCTCAAAGCATTTCTGGACGGCTTAATACTATTTCGTTGAGTAAAGAAAAGCTTAATAAAAACCTTCAAGCCAAGCTTAGCGCTTATTTTGTATCGGTTTCTGTTACGCAAATTCCTTCACTATTAGAAAAATGGGATAAGATTTATGCTAACCGAGCTAGCAGATTAAATTGCTTAACTGATTGCAAAAATAGCTATAATACCGAAACTTTAACTTTAAGAGCTACGCTTCCTCAAAAGCAGAAAGAGCTAGCTCAACTCCAAATAGATATACAGTATAGTAAAGATGTGCTGGATAAATCTGTAAAGGATCATGATAATTTCATTGAGAAGCTTAGAGACCAACATCCAGAAATTTTGGCCCATAATACTAATGTGACCCTTAACTATGATTCGGTAGAAGAAAACTTTTTACGTACTACTAAAAAATATCATGATGAATATACCCTTTTAGCAAGTCTTTATTGCACACAAGACTCACCCTACTATAACGCTCAGATTGATGAACAAGTAAGAGAGGGCATTTACTCTTTTAAAATTTTAGAAGCTGCTTTGCTTTTAGGCGTTGGCCTATTAGAAGATGTCGAAACACATTTACTTCTTTTGAATAAACAGAGAATGGATTGCCGCCGTACTATTTATGATCAGATTAAAAACTTATTTTCTAAAACAATAAATAGATATGAATCTTGCCAGGAAGCCGTTCGCGCATTGAATATGTTCTTTAGCTCAAAGAAAGTAAGTAATCGTTTTTACTTTGATGTTCAATTTGTCAAAGAAAGGTTATCCAATGGGCAGTTCATGATTGAATGGATTAATGCTCTAAATAAAGAAAAAGATTCAGTGTTCGAGTCAAATGAATTAAATTTAGGAAAGACCGTAGATCAATTTATTGAAGACTTTTATCAGCAAATTACCAAAGAAACACAGTCGAAAAGTGTTCAAGACTTACTCGATCCTAAAAGTTATTTTAATCTATCGATTCGTTTATTAGATGACAATAAAAACGAAGTATCTGGTAGTACAGGCGAATCTTACACGTCAATTATACTTTTAGGAATTGGCCGTTTGTCAGTCATTAGTCAGAATGGTGAAGGAATAAAATTCGTACTATTAGAAGAGACCGCTAATATTGATAAAGATAATTTCGCTCTAGTAATGTCAATTGCTGCCGAATTCGGTTACCAAATTATTACAATGACACCAGAACCTTATGGTATTGGTTCGTCTGATGAATGGTATCTGCACCAACTAATTCCTGGAAATGCAGACCCAGATATTAATCATCCTGAAGTAGCTAGTTACTTTAGAAAAGCTGGACATCAATCAGTTCTACAAACCTCAGAACCGTCGTGAATTGGTTAACAGCTACAAAATTACACCAACTATACACAAACAAGTCCACTGTTTCGACAGATCAGTTTGTTAGTGATGCTACAATCCAAGGATTTATTAATACTACAGGTGAGTTGTGTATTGATGGTAGAAATGTGATAGTAAATAATAGCCGGGAAGAGTCGTTTCTAGAATACTATGAGTTAAAGTATTTGCCTAAGTACCAGAGATACAATGCACTACTTGATAAGCATAAATTGCTTACAGACAAGAATGGACGTAAGAAAGTGCAAGTTAGATATGAGGAAGATGAGTTAGCTGTCTTACTAAAGTTAGATGAGCAGATGTCTGATGGATCTGTCGCAGAGATAAGAAAGCAAATTATTGAACGTGAAGAATCGATACGTGGAGTATCAAGAATGTTTTTTTTTAACGATGAAAAATATTTGGATGAGAAAAAGTCTTTAGTTGAAGCTTTGAAAAGGGTTTTAGATATTGATAAGTTAGCTAATGACAAAGGTGAGCAATGGATTTATAAACTTACAATACCGAATCGTAAGCTGGTTGTTTTATGTGAAAATTTAGACTTTTTACGTCGCCCTACCCGACCTCGTAAATATCAAATAGAATTATGGTATGCTGGAGGACGTAATACGCCAAAATTAGAATACGAGCGAACCCTATTAGATGTACCTATTTATTATTCTTGCGACTGGGATCATGATGGTTTAGAAATCTATCAAGATGTTAAAGGTCGGCTTCCTACGATTCAGTTACTCACTCCCATTTCTAATGCTATTAATCTTGCTGATTCTCCTAATCATCATTCATATTGGGAAGAGCTGGACAGCACGTGGATTGATAATATATCAGAAGAGAATTTAAGTAACAATCACAAGAATATCATTAACAATCTGATAGCTAAAGAGGCTTGGATACGTGAAGAAGATAATGATCTTATTGAAATGCTTATTTCAAACGATGCAATAGCCAATCTATGATAATCTCAAAAAGATAGTTAACCAATGAAAATATTGAGCTGATAGCTGACGCTCACCTGCGAAATTTTACTGAATCACCAGTTCGTGTTCTCACTCAAAACCAACCCCAACGGCTGGACCGAGTTTCTGATTGAATTTGCCTGAGGCAATCGATTGCGTAACGTTTATGATAGCCCTGAATTTGTACAGTTTGTTCATAATTAACGTTCGATAAGGCTTCTTGCCATTGGCTCAATAAATCGTTTTGGCTATAGGGTAAGCGCTTACTTTCAGTCTGTTATACAGTTTATTCAACAGGCTAAACAGATATGGTGATGAATCCAAACAAAGCCTTATGGGAAAAAGGAGATTTCACCCAGCTTGCCGAAACCATGCGCGAAAGTGGTCAGGCACTGGTTGCTCAGCTAGGAATTACCAAAGACCTAAACGTGCTTGACCTCGGTTGCGGGGATGGCACTACCGCTATTCCAGAAGCCAAACTTGGCGCAACCGTTTTAGGGGTTGATATCGCCCGGAATCTGGTTGAAGCGGGTAACCGTCGGGCCAAAGCGGAAGGACTGACCAATTGCACGTTCCAGGAAGGGGATGCAACCGATTTACACGATCTGAAAGATGCGTCTTTTGATCTGGTCGTCAGTATTTTTGGAGCCATGTTTGCCCCCAGACCCTACGACGTAGCGAAGGAAATGGTTCGGGTTACCCGCCCCGGTGGACGAATCGTGATGGGAAACTGGATACCGGGCGATCCTACGCTGGTTGCGCAAATCTTAAAGATTAGTGCGGCTTACACACCGCCACCGCCAGAAGGGTTTATTAGTCCAATGCTGTGGGGCGTAGAGAGTCACGTTATCGAACGTTTTGAGGCTGCGGGTGTGCCAAAAGAAAACATTACGTTCCTTAAGGATACGTTTACGTTTAACACGCCCCATCCACCAACCGAATTCGTCAGCAAGTTCAAAACCTATTACGGCCCGACCATGAATGCGTTTGAGGCTGCCGAAAAGAACGGCAAGGCTTCGGATCTGCAGCGTGAGTTAGAGGAGTTGTTTGCCCGTCAAAACAAAAGTGCCGATAAGAATAGCACATCTATATCAGTCAATTTCTTACGAGTGACTGTGCTACGTTGACGTGAATAATGGCTTATGCTGGCTCAATATCTCTGGATTTGTAGTACCGACCGGGACAGTCAGCACTACAAATCAACACTATATATTTTAGTATATAAGGCACTGTAGATCAGTATATATATCCCATTGTTCACGTTATGTTAAAGATTGGATCTTTGACAAAGTTTTGAACTTTGTCAAAGATAGTAGTGACAACGTCTGGGTTTGGTGGCTTATCTATAATCCGCTCATTGGTCCAGCTTTAACGTCTTTATCGGCCCATTTCCAGGCTTGCGTCAATAAGACCTGTGTTTGTTGTGCTTTGTCGGTGAGACCCTGACCCAGTTGCGCTTTATGAAGACCGGCTAATGCCCATCCGTTACGTGGAAACAGCTTTAAATCGTCGTTGAAAACGGTTTCGGCTTCCGCGTAGCGTTTGGCTTTGAGTAGAACATTGCCCAGAATATGACGTACTGAAAAGAACCAGTCCGGCGGTTCGCTGTAGTTTAATTTGTCTTCCAGTGCCACCGCTTCCCGCAGCAACGTAACGCTGGTTGGGAATTTGCGTTCCTGCGCTAACAGTTCAGCTTTTAACACACGACGGGCAATTTCCAGAATAGCCGCCATCGAATTGATGTTCCAGATGGTCAACTTTGCTATGGCCGGATCAGCCGCCAGTTTTTCGAGTTGCTGCAACTCCTGCTTAGCCTGTGGCAACTGTCCTTTACCAACGAATGCCAGGCCGCGGGCGTAATGGCGAATGGCTGTCGGGTAGGTCAATAGGACGGTATCAGTTTCACTCATGCGAAGTATATCATCCCATTTGCCAAACTTGGCCGCAACATGGTACGGAATGGTATAATAATGCTGAAGCGAACTCCAGGCCGAGTCCTTCATCAGCTTCTTTTTGGTGTTTTCGGCAATTTTCCGCGCCGACAGCATGGCCCACTGACTGTTGCCTTCCAACGTAGCAGAAGCTGCCAGAAAATGGTAATTATGAGGGAAATAACTCAAAGGGAAAATACCCTGCGCGTGAATGCCATTTAAATATATACTGTCGACTTCCACGGCTCGTTGATTCGCTACAGCTCCCTCGTGATAATGACCCGTATGGATGTAAATGTGCGAAGGCATGTGCACAAGATGACCGGAATTTGGGGCAGCTTTACTCAGTACATTCGCACTTTTCAGCGCCCGCTCCGGCGTTTTAGAGGCTTCTACGGCATGGATGTAAAAATGATTCAGGGCTATATGATCCGGATTGTGCGCCATCAACTTTTCCAGTGTAGCGACAATTTCGGGTGTCCAGGGTTTCGGACGACCGTCCTTCTCCCACAAATCCCAGGGGTGCTGATCCATTAGCGATTCGACGTAAAGCGCGGCAATATCGCCATCGTCTGGAAACCGATCGTGCACCTGTTTCATGGCGTTTGAATACGCTACGTCGTAGGGCTTACGGTCGGTGACGGGTTTTGCTGAATAGCGTTTTGCCAATGCATTGATCAGGGCTTTCTCTTTGTCTGTGCACGTTCCCGAGAGTTGTTGCGCCCGTTGAATGGCTTGATAGGCTCGCTCGTAATTATCGGGTTCCATACCGGCATTGTAGTTTGGCCCCAATACGTAACTAAATCCCCAGTAGGCCATCGCACAGGTCGAATCCAGGCGGGTCGCTTCGAAAAACGAACGCGCGGCTTCGGCATGGTTGAAGCCAACGGACAACATAAGTCCCTGATCAAAATAGCGCTGAACGTTCTCCTTTTTGGTGGTGATGGGGAAATGTATGTTGCCCAGACTATCAAAAAGAGGTGCTTTCTGGCCTGAGCTATACCAGGCTTTATCGGTCGGCTCTGTCCGGCAGATTATTTGAGAAACCGGTACGTTCTCGGCAGCTTTTTGTCTGGGTTGGCAGGCCAATAGTAAGCTGAACAACGATAGGATCAGCCATTGTAATGAATTTTTCATGACCAGTTAATCAGTGTAAAGAATTAAATAATTATAAATTTAATTCTTTGATGGTCAGCAGGTTAATTTCGAAATATCTTTTTAGCTTTCGGTAGACTGATGCCTGAATCTGCATAAAATCAGCGCACTTTGCTTAATCCGTTTACGTATATAGTTCAACTTATATACGTAGTAAAGCGAGCAATGAACTAATCAGAAAGAACAGGGGTCAGAGAGCAACTTTATACCGATACTTCTTTTTCTCTTTTTTTACCGTTTTCCAGGCAGTCTTTCGTAGCTGACGGGCAAAATCTTCGTCCACCTCTTCCGGGCGATACGTCAGCTTGACGGGCGATTCGCCAAACAGGAAGCTATACCAGACCAATCCGCCCAGATAGCAACCGGCAGCATTGGCGTGGTGTGAATCAAAAGTCAGTTTGTCTTTGTCCCAGCGATAACCCACATGTAACGAATGCGTCTGATCGGGTAGGGTAGGTGATTTCGCCTGTCGGGCGTCGAAGTTGTTAGCTGCATGATACGCCCATTTTCCGCTTGAGTTGATACGCCAGAAGGCATCTCCATTCGGAATGACTGGTATCGATAGTTCGTCAGCAACAGTGTGATAAGCGCCCTTTAAATTCTCCCACATTTGGTGAGCGCTCTTAGCCGAATCACCTTTGGTAATCTGGCTAAAATCCTTTGAATCGACGCGGTAAGCCCAGGTTTCGTGAAAAATAACGCTGGCATTGGGTTGTAGTCTCTTTACGTACTCATACAGTTTCCGAGCGTAGGGTCGATACGTTTCCACATTTCCGGAAAGGATGGACGCCTGCTGGATCGTAACCACATCCCAGGTACCTTCGGAGAGCAGCGACTTCAGTGATTTTCCGCCGTACGGTTTACCGTTTGGATCATCGGGATTCCGTTCGGCGGCTTCGGCGTGGTCCCAGTGTCGTTGCAATGAACTTCCGCCAATTTCGGCACGTCCGATCACTAACACATGACCCCCTTCTTTGCTTAACTCGGGTAAATATTTCGATGCGTTTTGCGAAAAGCTATTCCCAATCATAAACAAACGTAGTGGCTTTTCTGCACCAGTTCGTTGCGCTTGTGTAAACGCGGTTTCGATCGAGAAAAGAACTAAAAAAAGAACGACTGTCTTTCGACCGAATGGCTTAAGCTGAATCATATTCGAGATGGCTAAACTTAAGTAAATCACTTCTGCCGTTTCTCTACCCATTTTTATTAGTCCAAATCACCTTTGACAAAGTTTAGAACTTTGTCAAAGGTCAGATGCCGCCCAAACGTGCCAGATTACCACAGGATTGAAATCTATTAACTATTTTAACGAAATAATGAATCGTTTCCCTAACGCATCTATGCCAAAAAATCTTCCCATCGCCATCGACAGTGCTGTTACAACCATTATCGTTCAGCGACCTTACAAAGATCAGATTCAGGCCTATGAAAACTGGTTAAACCATATGGTTCCGCTGGCGCAGGGTGCTGACGGGCATCGGGGGGTGAATGTTATTCGGCCTCACGGGGATAACCAAACCTACACAATCGTGCTGCATTTCGATTCGGAAGCGCACCTGCGTAATTGGCTGGAGTCCGACACGCGCCGGATGATGATCGAGAAGGTGCGGCCTTTCCTCGATACAGACGAAAAGATCGAGGTGAAAACCGGGCTTGAATTCTGGTTTACTCCGCCGGAGACTAAGAAAGTGGCACCGCCTTATAAACAATTTTTGATTACGTTGTCGGCCATTTTTCCGCTATCCATGCTTGTTCCCTGGCTATTCGCTCCCGTTTTTTCTACGCTGCCCTTTTTGATTAAAGCGTTTATGACAAGCCTGATCATTGTCGGACTCATGACGTTTGTCATTATGCCACGCTACGTGCGCCTTGTTGCAAAATGGCTCTATCAGTAAATTTTATGGAAACTCGTCGACTGACCTTCCCATCGATAGAGCCAATTTGATAGCCACTGAAACAATGAGGTTGAGCCTAAATAGAAATACATGAGGAGTAAAATCTTAAAGAAACCCCGCCGGAAGGTATACGCAATATTCGCCCCGTCGACATGGAGAATGAGCAAGCCAAACAAAACATACGTACCGAAGATCCAGACTAAGATTGGTAGACCCTGTTTGTCGCGGAAAAGGATAAGGTTCAGTAGTGCCAGAGCAAGAAATACGTAAACTGAGTAATTCCAGTAATCGGTATCGAAAACGACCTGCTCATTCATGCTTGTGTAAGTTGCCAATAGCTTGCTGAAATAATCATTCACGATGAGGTGATACGTTCCCAGATGAGCGTTAGCGGGCAATGCTACATAGCCACGCAGGAAGATGTAATTCCAGAAGACGAAGGGCAGGAGACAGGTGATAAACAAAGCGCCCGCCCGGACAATGGCTTTCTTCGGCGAGGAACGTAACGTATTGATGAGCAGGAGCAATGAAGCAATAGGGACAAATAAAATCGTTTCAGTACGTGTCCAGCAGGCCAGCGCAAAGAACAACGTACTGGCAATGAACATACCTTGTTTTTCTGACTCCAGATGGCGTTGTAGTAAGATTACCCCAGCCGCAAAAAAGGCTGCATTGGCCCAGTCCGTTTGGAGCAGAAAGGTATACGCGAACAATTCGGGACTGCAAGCCAGTAACGTAACGAGTAGCCCCGCTAACAGCGGATGAGTACGTTCCCGAAGTTCAGCATAGAGAAATAAGCCGAAGGCGATAACCAGAATCGTAAGCCAGATCTTCCCAAACGCAAACGGTCCGGTACCATGCGAAGCCAGCAGATACATGATTTGCTGCATGGCCGTAAACGGGGCGTAAAACGGCTGGTTGCTGAAAATAGACACCGACGGCAAATGCTCGGTAAAGACCGACGAAACCAGTGTATGCTCCCGAACGGCAAACGTAGCGACCAGGTCCGGCCCGACGATGGTGTCGAACGGCAGATTCGGGTACCACGCTGTTTTCCAGGCGCTGATAAACAACAAATAGGCCCAAAAACCTAAAAAGGGTAATTCACACAGGCGAAGTGAAAGCCGCTGCCAGGCAAAAATCTCGCGCAGATAGGCCAATCGACCACGGAGTAGCAATAGCGATAAGCCTGCAAGAGTACCTAGCCCAATCATCATAGGGGCGATGGCAATCGATGCATGAATGAACTCCAGTACGAATGGTAGCCCAGAGGAAATACCCAAACCGGCCAGCATGGACAGGCCCAGCAAACTAAAGCCATTTGAAGCGGCTCGCAGACGTGTAACGAAGCCAAAACCGATCAGAAATTGGGCGAGAATTACGAACGTAATGGCTAAGGTCATGGCTTCGACTGATAATATACCTTAGCCTGTTGGGGCGTATACGCGAAAAAATGCGGGTCGTATTTCTTGAATTCTCCCATCACCAGCGGCCGGTTATGATCCTTGAACGTCAACAAATAAATCTTGTTATCCAGCGCCCAGAATGTGTGGGTGGCCCGTTGCAGCAGCGAGTCAGGGGCGGTCATGTCCAGTAAATGAACCGATTTTCCAAGGTAATAATATAGAACGCTTGGATAGGTCCAGGCGTAGCCCGTCGACTTACCAGCCTGGTACGCATTCCGAATGAGATACTGTTGGGGTGGAATCAGGAAATAATCGTTTGGCTGGCAACGCTGCTGAATAAGCTCAATATAGGCATACGCTGGCTCATAACCTTCTCGTCTACGGGTGGCTATGTCGATTTGTTTGCCCAGTGTATAGTGTTGTGTATAGAATCGCTCAACGGTGGTTGTGAGCCAATTCTGGTTTCTGGGTAGGTAGAGAATTACTAACAGGATGAGACTACTTGCCGCCAGATAAATAATCTGCACGGTCCAGAATCGCCTGCGCTCTTTTGGGTCTACTGATGTATTGTTACTACTCGTCATAACTGAAAGCTGACTGAATCTACCAGGCGAAGGTAGTCATCAACGTCAATACGTATGTTACGAACGGGTACGTCTAATTTAGAGGAGAACGTTATATTTGCGTGTATATAGCGCTCTGGCTTTTTTGAAAACACCCGCTTCTCACAGTGAATACGATGAACAACCTGAAACAATGTATCAATTCAGTCAGTCAGATAGCCGCTGCTCTAACGTTCTGCTTTATTTTACTGGCGTTGCATAGTCAGGCGCAAACGGTGCTGACTATCTCCGGTGAGGTAACCAAACCGTTGACTTTGCAGGCGGCTGATCTGAAAGGGATGCCTCATACCGACGTAACGGCGAAAGATCATGACGAAAAAGAACACCGGTATTCGGGAGTACCCTTATCGGAATTGCTCAAACAGGCCGGTGTTACGTTGGGCAGCCAATTACGGGGTAAGAATCTACGTAAATACCTGGTTGTTAAAGCCAGCGATGATTACGAAGCAGTTTTTGCACTCCCCGAACTAGATCCCGAATTCGCGACACGTACCATTCTATTAGTTGACAGTGTTGACGGGCAACCGTTAGCAAAAGATGTTGGGCCCTATCGAGTAGTCGTGCCAGGTGAGAAAAAAATGGCCCGCTGGGTTCGGCAAGTTAATGTGCTTGACGTTCGGGTAGCTAACTAACAGCAATGAAAAAACTACTTCTTTTCCTACTCCTTTGTCCGCTGAGTCTTCTGGCCCAACCTCTGCGCGTAGCGGTGGCAGCCAATGCGCAGTTTGTGATGGAGCAACTGAAAACGGCTTTCCAGAAAAAGACGGGCACAACAGTCGAATCTATTGTGAATTCGTCGGGAAAGCTAACCACACAAATTCAGCAGGGAGCACCCTATGATGTGTTTCTGTCGGCCGATATGGAGTACCCGCAAACGCTTCATAAAGCAGGTTTAACGCTGGCTGCGCCCGCCATCTATGCTTACGGATCGCTGGTGCTGTGGACGGCGGGCGACTTGCCTGTATCGGCCGATTTAAAGATATTGTCTGATCCGGCGGTTCGGCACGTAGCGATTGCGAACCCAGCCACAGCTCCGTACGGCGAAGCGGCTGTCGCCTTTCTGAAATCCAGAAAATTACTGGCGCAGGTACAGCCTAAAATTGTGTATGGCGAAAGCATTTCGCAGGTAAATCAATACGTATTGTCAGGTGCCGCTGAAATAGGTTTTACGGCCAAATCGGTCGTGCTTGATCCCAGCCTTACGAAGCGTGGCCACTGGGTAGATTTGCCGACAACAGGTTATTCGCCGATTGCGCAGGGTGTTGTTGTGCTGAAACGTACTACGCAGGCCAAGTCAGCCCAACAGTTTGTGGCATTTTTGCGTAGCCCAGACGCGCGCCGTATTTTACAGAAATTTGGTTATAAATAATTAGGAGGAAGGGGAAAAACGGGAAGAGAGGGAAGAAGGGGAATAACAGACCCGTCAATTTTCTTCCTCTCCTCCCGTTTCTCCCCTTCCTCCCGTTTCTCCTTTACTCTTATGCCCATCGACTGGGACCCGATTTGGCTAACGTTACGTTTAGCGGGAATTACGACACTGTTGCTACTCCTGATTGGCGTACCGCTGGCAGGTTGGCTGGCGCTGAGTCGGTTTCGGCTTAAACCGATTGTAGAAGCAATTATCAGCTTGCCGCTGGTGCTGCCACCATCGGTCGTCGGGTTTTATTTATTGCTAACGTTTAGTCCAACGAGTTGGTTGGGAGCCTGGTTGTTACGTACTATTAATCTACAACTGGTTTTTTCATTTGAAGGCTTAGTCGTGGCATCGCTGATTTACAGCCTGCCGTTTATGGTGCATCCTGTTCAGGCCGGGGTAGAAAATTTACCCACTTCCTGGCGCGAAGCTTCCTATACGCTGGGACAATCACCTACTAAAACACTGTGGCGGGTTTTATTACCCAACTGCAAACCAGCATTACTAACCGGAATTGTCTTAACCTTTGCGCATACCATTGGCGAGTTCGGACTGGTGTTAATGATTGGCGGAAACCTGCCGGGACAGACCCGCGTCGCGTCGATTGCCATCTATGACGAGGTTGAACTACTGCATTTCGAAACGGCTCATGCCTATGCGGTACTACTACTGGGTTTGTCGTTTGCCATCCTTTTGCTGGTCTATGCCATTAACAAACGCGTAACGGTATGATTCAGATCGACGTCGTTATGTCGCGTTTGTTTACGGAAGGAGCCAGTGATCTTCAAGTTAAACTTGAACTTCAATCGGGTAGTCTAACTGCTTTGGTAGGACCATCTGGTTCGGGGAAAACGACAGTGCTACGCTTGCTTGCTGGTCTAGAAATACCTCGTCAGGGACGTATTGTCGTTGGCGAATCAGTATGGTTAGATACGTATCGGCGTATAAATCGTTCTCCTCAACAACGATCGATTGGGTACGTTTTTCAGGACACAGCCCTGTTTCCAAATATGACCGTTCGTGAAAATATTCAGTATGCCGCTCCGAAAGACCAGCAAACGCTTGTGGATGAACTGATCGAAGCGACAGGTCTGGAGTCGTTCGTGAATCAAAAACCTATTCGGTTGTCGGGAGGACAACGGCAACGGGTGGCGCTTGCGCGGGCGCTGGTTCGTCGGCCTCAACTCTTGTTGCTGGATGAGCCGTTCGCTGCGCTGGATGCCAAAGCCAGTCAGATGTTACGTCAAGTTTTACTTGAACTTCATCAACGCTGGGGAACAACGACACTGCTGGTTAGCCATCACGAAATAGATGTTCAGGCTTTAGCTGATCGGGTTATCCAACTTGTGCAGGGACGCGTTGAATCGGACGAACGAATCGGTAGTACAAATTCCTATTTGACCGGGTCGGAACGTATTATCCGGATTGAGTACGATGAAAATCAGCAGCACTGGCTTATTGAAACCGCTTCGATGAAATTGCAATCCACTAATCCGGACTGGGAGCAGTGGAATGTAGGTGATCTGATACAGGTGGCTCCCGGAAACCATTCAGGTACAGCCAAAATAAAGTAAATTAGGAACCTTCAGCCAGTTTGGCACGAATGGTAATTGCAACCTCATCGGCCAGAATCAGACTGGATTTGCCAAGACTATAATCCAGCCGATTTACTTTCAGATTGCCGATGAACTCATTTTTGGGAGAAACTGTAAAGGGTAGCTTTACATCGTGCTGAATCCCTTTCATCGTCAGAGAAAAAATCCCTTCATAGGTGCCGGACCCCGTTTTTCGGATTGTCTTTGAGGTCAATGTAATCGTCGGATTTTTCTCTGCATCGAAATAATCGGGTTTCTGGAGGTGTTTATCACGTAGCGAAATTCCCGTTTGGATCGTCTTAACAGGCACCGACGCCCGAATAGAAGCCTGCTCAGGATGCTGAGGGTCAAACAGAATATCGGCTTCCATGCCCGACAGTGTTCCGTTGACAGTAAGTCCGGCATTAACGATCTGGAAGCGAATTTCCGATTCCTCTACCTTAGGCCCAACGAGGATTGGATTGACAAATAGGTAGAGCAATTGACACCAGAGTAGCAGCTTCATCACGGGTCACAAGGTTTTCAGAAACGCCAGCAAAGCATTCCGGTCGGTGGCTGATAAGTCCAGACCAAACTCATGCCCCCGAACCGCCCGCGTTGTTACGTCGGCACCTTTAAAGCCGGTTGGTACGTAGTCATCGCGCAGGCGTTTCGGATTAAGCATATCGTCTAGTTTCGCTAATGACCCATCGTGCAGAAAAGGACCTCGATACCAGAGCCCTTTCAGCGACGGAACTTTATAGTAGCCCGTGCCGCGCCGGGTTTTCAGGGTATAGCCCGGATCGGTGCCGATGGAAATATCGAAAATGTCGTATTTCTTAGGATGGTCTTCGGGCACCGTGAAGCCATCGACGGGCGTCAGCATGTTGTTGGTGTAGAGCGGTGGCGTATGGCAACTCACGCAACCTTGCTCAATGAAAATCGTCTCCCCACGCTTCGATACGTCGTTGGGTTTATTTGGATTAACGGGCGGCTTCAGCGAATACACGTATTTAGCAATGGCGTACAACTGCGCTTCACTATGCCGATCGAACGTACCGACAAAGCGACTTTTACCGGCTTCGGGTAAAGTTTTGTTGTTGATGCCAACCGGAATGTAACCGTCGTAATTACCCAGAAAATCCAGCGCCTGGTTGACCGCGATGTAACGCATCATATCGCCAATGTTTCGGTGACGAGCCAGACCACCATGATCGAGATAGGTACGGTCTTTCACCCCAATCAGGTCTGGGACCGAGGGAGGAAACAAAATGCTGGTTCCCTGACGACCAAACGTACCCGGTGGAACAGCATCAAACGCTTTAGCGATCTCGTCTTTTGATCGTTGACTAAGCTGACTATTGGGATCATCTTTCACAAAAGGCGCATTAAACAAAGCGCCTGTTAAGAACTGTGCAGCTTTTTCCGGAAAGTCAGCCCTTCGAACCAGCCAGGCTGTTGCCCGGTCGCCTGGAAAGTTACCCTGAGCCCCTTTTAGTACTGACCCGTCTGGATTAACCCGGGTGTGGCACATACCACAAGCCAAATTGCCGAGCAGAACTTTTCCTTTTTGGGAAACAACGTAACGGGCATACGGCATCACTCCGTCCTTGGTCAACGGCATGTTGGTGTATTTATAAAAGGCTGGGTCCCGCACATCGTCGTTCGATATGATTGCCCCATCAATGTCGATAGGCGCATCGAAAAGTAGTTCGCCTGCCTTAATCCAGTCGGCTTCTGTTTTGAGTTTTGATGGATCAAAGACTACCTCTGGCTCCTGTTTTTGCAGCCATTCCCAGTACCCTTTCGGTTCACGGCCCGGCGCATAAACGGGATAGCTTTTGTAGATGACCCGTTCCGGCAGTTTATAATAATAATCGGTTGATACGTGTTTAGGGGAAGCTTTTACCGTTGCCAGCGGCATCTCAAAATCAGCCATTGCTGTGCTGTCCCAGGTGCGTGGAATGTCAGGTCTGAACGGAATCGATTGGTTAGCACGCTCACCGTCCTGTCGATTTGTATAACTAGCTACTGCAAGAAATAGACTACAGGCGAATAGGAGTGAGACTAGTAATGGACCTTGCTTCATAAATGGCGACTTTCAAGAAAAATAGCTAAAAACGAATTCAGCAGCCAACTCTTTTGATTTTTCGGTCATTCGCCGTTCTCTAAGTAACTAAATATATCTCGTAGAATCTTTAGGGCGTTGTCTACATTATTTTCGCTAGTACGTAATACCAGTTGGATCGGCAATCATACCCTGGATTCCCCAGCCGCCGAAGGTTTCCGATACGCCCAGCCAGAGTTCGTTTTTTCCTTTCTTCAGGTCAAGGTAAATAGTGTCGAAGTAGCCGATGGTTCCTAAAAACCGGTAGTCCCTGGACATAAATACGTCCTGCCCACCATACACCAGCTTTCCGTTGACGTACACGTTGACCCGATCGCTAAAACCCAACTGGAGTTTTTTGATCTGGGGCTTATCGGACATCAGCGTCACTTTGGCAAAAATCGCGTTGCTGCCGTCGCCGAGTTTGCTAATCCGGGAGAAATTAACAAGGCCAGACTTTTCAGCAGCGAGTGTCGTCCAGGTTAATCGGCTGGCCAAATCGGGTGGAATGGTAACGCTATTGTCAAGCCGCTTTTCGTCAAACGTATTGGAAACGTCCCAATGCATAATGGTTCCTGGTTTTGGTGGCGCTTCCGGTTTAAACGTACCCAGTAAAGTTGGGTTATCTGTTTTCGTGTATTGAAAATTGGCGAAGCGCGTCATGACGGGACCTCGGTTATCCAGACTAATACGTCCCGGCTTTACAGGGCGTTTGAGTTGATGAATTACCAGGGCAGGTTTGTTTGGGTCGCCCACGTACACCTCCGCCTGTGTGCCACGAACCGCCAGTTTGATATGTACCCATTCCTCCAGCGGATACGTAACGGCTGTTGAATACCCATCGCCGTAGTAAAGCTGCCAGGCGGCCTGCATGTTGAAAACCGGCGTGTATTGAATCGCGTCGGGGTTGCCCAACTGGTGCGGCCGTACATACACTTGTTCAAAGTTTTCCTTATCCCGAAGGCGAAAACCACAGCCGGGAAAATAACGATCTTTCGACAGGGTCATGTCAAATTCGATGATCCCATTCATGAACGTAGTGTCTTTGAGGTAAAGCGATGCGTCCAGTAAGCGAATACAAGCCTTTCCCTGGAAGGTTTCGTGTTCCATCTTGCCCGTGATTTCCCAATGCGAAGTATCGAAAGGAACTGTCGTTTGCGCGGCAATGTAATGAGTGGCGAAAAGTCCGGAGGTAAGCAGTATTGATTTCATGGAATAGTGAGTTTGAGAATTTAGTCGATGAATGGAGCGATTGCTTCCCAGACTGCCGGAAAATTGCAGTAGAGTACTACGTGTCCGCAGCCCGGAATTAATGAAAGTCGGCCGTGCTGGAAAAGCCGATAAGTTTCCGTCACTTTTTCAAGCTTGAAATACGGGTCCTGATCGCCAGCCAGTAACAGAACGGGGCATTTGAACTGATGAATGGCTTCGTCGGAAATGAACGTCGGCTGATTCCACAATACGTCCAGTTTATCCAGAAATTCAGGCCATCGGCTCGGGTCAGGCATAATCTGTTTTCGGAATTTCACAAAATCGGGTGCCATCTTGTCCAGACGTTTGGCGGTCATTTTGCCTTCTTTCTCCGCAGTCAATGTTCGATCGGAGGGGCGTCTTGGCGCGCCAATGGCAACAAGTTTTCGGACCAGTTCGGGATGTTTTGCCGTGAGGTTATAGCCCGTAATGCCGCCATCACTGAAGCCAATGACAAGTACGCTATCGCTCGTGATACTCCGAATCACCTGATACGCATCTTCAGCCAGTTGTTCGTACGAAAACGCTTTTGTGCCAATCGCTGATTTACCATGACCGCGCGTACCAATAGCGATTACCTCGTGCGTCTGGGCGAGCCTGGGAATCAGAAATTCGTATTCATCAATGTAGCCAAACAAACCGCCGTGCAGCAGCACAACAGGCTTTCCCTGACCGTAGCGTTCATAATAAATAGTGTCGTCTCCTACGTTGTGGTAATGACCTGCTTTCGGATTGTTACCGTAAGGAATTTTGGACTGCGCCCGGGCCGTATCAGCCTGGGAAATAAGCCAGCAGACGAACATGAACAGCCAGTTTTTCATCGTTTGTTTCAGTACATTTGATCGAACAGAAACAAAGTTGTGATCTGGCAACTAGCTGAATGATTCAAGCGCGTTCAACTTGCATTCAAGTTTGTACAAATACGTAATGGACTGATAGAGAGTAGAAATGATAAGTCAACAGGAAGATCGTCAACTTGCCCGCTGTCGCCAGTTGATCGAGGAAAAAGTAGGGTGGGGAAGTGGCGAGAGCTGGGCAACGCAGGATTTTGAACGACTAAGCGAACTCATTGCCCAACAAACGAGCGTATCGCTGAGCATAACGACACTTAAGCGCGTATGGGGGCGGGTGAAGTACGATTCTGCACCCACGACAACGACGTTAAATACGTTGGTTCAGTTTGCGGGTTATGAAAATTGGCAACAGTTCAAAACGACGTCTCAGCTTCAATACGTAGCACCGGGTATTTCTCCTGACGTTGTTACGGTATCTGCTCCAGAACCTCTCCAGAAACCTGTATTACGTCGTTGGTGGATTGGCGCGGGTCTTCTGGTCGGGCTGGTTGGTCTATCGGTCTTTTTTCTGAATTACGTCAATCACCGGCCACTTTCACCTGAACTGTTTTCGTTCAGCAGTCAGTACGTAGCGAAAGGAATTCCAAACTCAGTGGTATTTCATTACGACGCCACAGCCTCACCAACCGATTCGGTCTTTATTCAGCAATCGTGGGACCCAAGACGTCGGCAGCTCGTTCCGAAAGAGGGTCATGAGCACACCTCTATTTATTACTATCCGGGTTATTTCCGGGCGAAACTGGTTGTTGGCAAGCAAATCGTTCAGGAGCAGGATTTACTGATTCCGTCAGAAGGCTGGAACGTAGCCATCGAGCAGGAGCCTGTGCCGGTTTACGTTAAACCGAAGGAGGTAATTCACAATGGCTCACTGGGCATACCCGTTACGTTGATTCAGCACCAGAATATTTCGATGCAGCCCAAACTGCCAATGGTTCAGTATCGCTACGTGCAGGAATTTGACGGCCTGCGTAACGATAATTTTACGTTGGAAACGCGCGTGAAGAGCGACTTTAAACAGGGATCATCCGTTTGCCAGCATGTTACGATCATGATCCTCTGCAAAAATCAGTATTTCGCCATTCCCCTGTCGGCGAAAGGGTGTGTTGGGGATCTGAATCTCTATCTGGCCGGACATTTTGCGGAAGCTAAAACCAAGAATTTATCGGGCTTTGGCGCTGATTTATCGAAATGGGTAGACATGCGTTGCGACGTTCGGAATAAAAAAGCACAGTTATTTGTCGGAGGTAAAAAGGCGTACGAAGCCGTTCTGCCAACGGAGGCCAAAGATATTATTGGCATCAGCTACGATTTCGAAGGGACCGGCTCCGTCGATTTCGTTCGCTTTACACAGCCAGACGGCAAGGTTGTTTTCGAGGATAATTTTGATTCGACGAATCTGGCTGAAAATCGCTGATTGAATAAAATAATCACGTTGATTTTGTCATCCCGACCGGTCCGCCGGTGCGGCAGGAGGGATCTCATGCATCATATTGAGATCCCTCCTGCCGCACCGGCGGACCGGTCGGGATGACAAAATACTGTCACTACTATTATGTATCAAATTGATTATGAGTTCTTTGTGGAGGATTTTATTTGAACTAAGACGTATTGGTAGACGTTTACTTAGTGTATACTCAACGTCTGATTCATGCCCGATTTTAATCCGTCACTAATTCTCTACACGGCCGACGCGCTTAACGGAAGAGGGGAGACTATTCTGTCGAAATTCCCGGAAGCCGAAACGCTTGAAGTGAAGCAGCACAACCGCCTACCTGAGCTGGGCATGAATCACTTTAAGATCAAATCCGACGTACTGGTTCTAGGCAGACTCAAAACACAGGATATCAAGTGGAGTGGACGTAGCGCCGATTATATCGCCCCCAGTCTGGCCAATGGCTGCTTTGGCGGTTGTGCGTACTGCTACGTCGATCGGCACAAAAATGTGAATCCTATTACGTTGTTTACCAACGTAGAAGAGAACATAGCCTCCGTTGACCGACACATAATGAGTTTGCCTTGGCCCAAGGCGACCAATCAAACTGATCCCGAGTTCTACACGTACGACATTGGCTGTAACTCAGATATTTCGATCGATTATAGCCTGACGGATGGCATCCGGCAGGTATTCGAATTTTACCGCGCTCATCCACGCGCGAAAGCCACCTTTGCTACGAAGTTCGTTAATCCGGCCATGCTGAAATTTGATCCGCAGCGGAAAATCCGTATTCGGCTTAGTTTAATGCCGACTCACGTAAGTAAATTAGTTGATGTGCGTACGGACAGCATTGAGAAACGTATTGCGGCCATTAACGACTTCTACGATGCGGGTTACGAAGTACACGTGAATTTTTCGCCAGTAATTGTCTACGGTAGAAAGCAGTGGCGTAACGACTACCGGGATTTGTTCCGACAGCTTGATACCGCGTTACGTCCTGAAGTAAGAGAACAGCTTAAATGTGAAGTGATTTTTCTGACGCATAACCAGTGGCAGCATCAGGCCAACCTGGCTATCAACCCAAAAGCGGAAGAGCTATTGTGGGTGCCGGAATTGCAGGAGAGTAAAGTCAGCCAGTTTGGCGGCTGGAATATTCGCTACAACCATCAAATGAAGCGTAAAATGATTGAAGTCTTTGAGGGTCTGGTAAGGGAAGAAATTCCCTGGTGCCAGATTCGGTATATATTTTAACAAGCAGGGGCCGCTACGTAACGGCCCCTGCTTGTTAGGACTAGTTGCTATGTCCGCCTTTGCTGCCGCCGGTTGAGCTTCCGGCGCTGCTTGAGCCTTTCGACTTTTTACTGCTCTTGTGCGAGGTTGAGCTGCCACCCGTACCTGTACTACCATGATCCGTGCCGTTATCGCCGGAACCGACCTTCTGGTCTTTGTACTCTTCTTCGACTTTTTCTAAGGTTTTGTTCGCCATAACGTTGATTAGTTAATCACTGGATGCATAACCCATCAACGAGCGTGTTGTTTAACATATTCGTCCATTGAAAAGCGTCCGGAGCCGATCACCATAAAGGTTAACAACAGGATCAGCACAATAAGCGACAGCCACAACTCCGAATTCAGAGGTGAAAACCCCTGGCGAATATTGACGAAGAAAACGGCAGCGATCAGAATCGGTAATTGCAGAATGCACATCAACCGGGTGAGGCAACCCAGCGCTATCAAAAAACCGCCCATCAGGTGTGCAAAGGCGACGTAATGAACAGCCATCACCGGAAACAAACCAAAGTGTATACCGCCAACCAAGTTATGAAGATAGGCCGTATCGCTAATGAAACTGACTCCTTTTAGCACCAGAATAATTCCCAGCATAATCCGCAGGGCATCCGTCCAGGCGGGGTGATGCGTGTCGCCCCAATGCTCAATACGATGTAAAACATTCATGGCTATAAGTGTTTAGAAAAGACTAACCGAATGTAGTTCTCTTTTTTGTGAAAAGCAAGCTGAATGTCAGGCTGTTACTTGATTGGTCGCTTTGCTTTTTTCAGCGGTCTGCATCCGGTTTTAAAGCGCTGTTATTCGACCGGTTTAGCTTATCTCATGCAGACGCGGGTGCTTGTTTGTTGGACTATACAATAGGCGATCAGGATTATGGCAGGAGGTTAAGAATCGTCTATAACTAACCGTTTTCTAAAAACTCAGACCTAAAACTTGATTATTAGTCTGTGGGCGGCTACTTTAAGCGATATTCTCTTTTTTGCCGTGGCCTTCTATAACGTTTATATCTCATCGACCTTTCGCGATTTGGCGCCGTACCGAAAAGCGGTGATGGAATCGCTGCATAAGGTGCCTAACTTTAAGGTCGTTGGTATGGAATATTATACGGCCGAAGATGCCCAGCCACTTGATCGGTGCCTGCAGGATGTGGCTGACTGCGACATCTATATTCTCATTTTGGCAAACCGGTATGGCTACGTCATCAATGGGCAAACGGAGTCGATAACTCATCTGGAATATCTGAAAGCGAAGAGTCTGGGCAAGGTAATCCTGATTTTTCAGGCCGAGAATCGCGATGGACGATTTCCTCCCGATGCCGATGAACCGGACCAACCGTCGTCGACCGACAAACAACTCAGGCTGAAAGCGCTGAAAGAAGCTATTGGCAAAACGTATCTGATCCCTCCCGAGGGCTTTACGTCGGAATATCACCTGGCTCTGCAAGTCATGGAAGCTCTCGTACGTAGTCCGCAGGTCGATTTCGACGGGGAGTTTCCGGAAGATCGAAAAATCTTCTGCGACCGGGCCAATCAGGTGTATGATTTTTATGACCTGATCCGAAAAAAACAGCCGCTCAATGTGTTTCTGATTCAGGGAAACCGGATGGACCTGGGCCGAAGCCTGGTGGATCGTCTGAGTAAATATTACCTCGGTATTCCTGATCCGACGCTGGTGAGTTACCACGAATTCATTAGTGATGCGTCGTATGTGAACTTCCGCCGACGATTGATCAATGAGCTTTGCGACAGACTGGTTCCCAACGATCCTGACTTGCCGACGGACCCGGCTGGTTTACTGACCCGACTCAAATCGAATGACACGTCAGCGCTGGCGTTGGTCTCGATTGTGAGCAATACATTGCAATGGCAAACGGGTTATCAATTTCTGGATACAATTCTTCAGGAGTTCGGACAAGCCTGTTTGGCTGTCGGGGGCATACGGGTGTACTGGTTTATCGTAATCGACGTACCGGATGCTCTACAACAGCAAGTACAATCAGTAGAGATCGTTCTGGCGCCTAAACTGACGATGCTTTCCGGGACCGACATTGAGAACTGGCTCCGTACGTACATAACTAGCGACGACGGAACGGTGCTGGATTTGCAGGAACTCTGCTTCCCGGATACGCTCAATACGGATTCCTTTACGATGCGTCAGATACAGCAACAAATCAGAGAATTTATCAACCGCTTCAACTTCCGGCGCAAAACGAACGATAAACCTTTACTGGATTTATTTCCGTAAAGTCCTGATGACTTTATTCCATTCCGAAACCCAATAAACCCGATGCCGATTACACTCCGCCGTATTCCTGTTGATCTGAACCCATCGAATTATTTGATGGATAGCCGTCTGCAACGGGCGGTAGAGCTGGCCATTGCCCTGGACAAACCGTTGCTGGTGAGTGGCGAACCCGGAACGGGCAAAACGCAGCTGGCCCGCCACGTAGCACATGTACTGGCCGAACAGACGCAGGGAACCGAAGCGGCTTTCTTACCCGAACCAATTGAGTTTTATACCAAATCGACTTCGGCGGCAACGGATTTATTTTATACCTATGATGCGGTGAGTCACTTTCGAAGCAAAGAGCTGACCGACACCAGTGCCTTTATGGATTTCACCGCGCTGGGTCGTGCCCGGGTACTGGCGCACGGACGTACCAGTGTATCGCTACGTAATCCACGTATCCAGCCGTTATTGGATCGCTGCGTTGGATTAGACGACAAACCACGTAGCAGTGTCGTGCTGATTGATGAGGTCGATAAGGCTCCCCGCGAGTTTCCGAATGATTTACTTAACGAGATGGAATCAGGGGCGTTCCGGATTCGGGAACTCGATTTTTCGCTGAAAAAAGCGCAAAACGACGCGCGGGTTGTGGTGATTCTGACCTCTAATTTTGAGAAGAGTTTGCCCAATGCTTTCCTGCGACGTTGCGTGTTTTATCACATCCCATTTCCCGACGACGACCAGCTGTTAGACATTGTCAACCTACGGCTGGGACTTAGTCAGTCGCCCGTGGTGCGAGAAGCACTGCGTCGTTTTCGGGCTTTTCGCGACCAGGCGCGGCAAGCGTCGAGCCGGGTGCCGTCTACAGCTGAGTTTCTTGACTGGCTGCGCGTACTTAATGCCGATGGAGTGCTAACCGATGGTACGTTTCCCCCGGCACCGACCCACCCCAATCGGGCGCTTTACGAATCGTCGCTGGTGGTTCTCCAAAAGGATGGACCGGTTACGGATAAAACCAATCCCTTACTGGCGTGATACCCGCCGAAACCAACCGAAACGTAACGGTCTGGCCGCTGGCTGACCTCTTCGAGGCTTTACGCCGGGAAGGGTTTCAACTGCGCCCTGATGATTACCTGGAAATTGTTCAGGTGCTCAATACGTTTCAACCCCAGTCACATACAGATTTACAGGCGCTGATTGCTCCCCTGCTTGTCGTTAGCGATGAAGAGCAGGAGAAGTTTGATCGGATTTTCGAGCAGGTCTGGCAGCAGGAAGGCCTAAAACCGCATGCTGTTGAACCGAAACCGGAAAACGTTAAGCCCGAAGGAAACATCCCCTGGCTTTGGGTAGCAGTCGCGCTGCTAAGTTCGCTGATTGCTGTATACGTAGCGTTTCTCTGGCCTGGCCCGGCGTTCCGGTCTGACATACGACTGGTTTCTGAATCGACAGGACCTATCGAGGTAGGTGATACGCTTGTTTTCGGCGTCGATTCATCTTTACGTCAGGCGGCTGGACCTAGGGCGCGCTGGCAATGGGAAATGCCGGATGGCAAACCGTACCCACGGGCGAACGAACCGGAATTGCCCGTTATCGCCCAACGTAGCGGTCCGCTTGTGGTAAATCTGCGAAGCCAGCGCGGTACGGGCCTTTGGCTCACGACCTGGACGGATAGCCTGCGCGGAGTGGAGCATCCGATTTGCGATAAACTGCCCGTCATTCAGATTGATAGTGTCCGGTTAAAGAGCCCATCGGGTAAGGCTAGTTACCGGTTCAGGGCGCGGATAGTTCAGTCATCATCGGCGGTTCAACTCACACAATGGCGGTTTGATGGAAGTGTAGTTGCTCAAAACCAGACGGAATGGGAACGTACCTTTTCGATCGGTAAAACGCCTGTTTATCATGGTATAAGTTTTGAAGCCATTCCCGATACGTCGCAACGACTTTGTTTTGGAGAAGCTAAACTGACGGTTGGCATTCTGGGGACAAGCGAACCGCCCTTTACACTTGATGTGCGGCAGACAGGGAAATTAATCGTTCCACAAACACAGCTTGACCGGCGATATTATTGGGCGCTCTGGGCACTGGGTATACTAATCGTTCTGCTAATCGGCTACTACCTCTGGATGGTTGTTCGTGATCGGATGAATAAAGATTCCGAAAAGCCTGAATCACCCGATCCCGACAACCCATTGGCGCGGTTTACCAGCGACAAGCCGCCTTTAGAAATCCCGCTCGAAAACCGCGATGCTGACTTAATTACCCGTGATCAGTCGTTTTATCAACTAGTACGTACGCTTCGCCAACCGACCGAAGGTGAAATCCAGCGGTTGCACGTTAGCCGGACCATGCAGGCAACCATGCGCGAAGGGGGCTTCCCGACGCTGGTTTTTCAGCCCCACATGATGGAAACGGAATACCTGTTCCTGATTGATCGGAGCCAGATACGTAGTCAGCAGGTGGCTTTGTTCGACTACCTGTTTCGGACATTTGTCCAGGAAAACGTTTGTGTCGAGCGGTTCTTCTTCCAGAAAACTTTTGACCTCTTTACCAATGAAAAGCAGACAAAGGGCCTAACGTTACGTCAACTGGCCAATACGTATCGTCAGCATACACTGATCATCTGGAGCAATGGATATCCGCTGCTGTACCCGCCCTATCCCGTGGTGGAACCTGCCATTCGGGAAGCGCTGACCGACTGGGAGTCTCGGGCTATTCTGACGCCCATTCCCTTTGCTGACTGGGGATCAAAAGAACGGGCGTTACAGACCGATTTTTTATTGCTGCCCGCTGATTTGACCGGCCAACTTCGGCTGATTCAGGCGCTTAACGAAAAACAAACGTATCAAAATTCGTATCTGAGTCAGCAAAAAGATGAGCTGTATTCGACGGAATACGTTGAATTCCAGGAAATAGACGAGCTGCGTGATTACTTAGGCGACGATCTGTTTCAGTGGCTGGCAGCGGTAGCCGTTTATCCTCGGATACGGTGGGAAGTTGTTGTTGAAATGGGACGGGCGCTTCTGCCGCCGGAAGCGGTTAACTTCACAAACCTGCTTAAGCTGGCCCGTATCAGCTGGATGCATGAGGGCAGTTTTCCTGATTATACACGGCTGGAACTGCTCAAAGCATTACGTCCGGAAAACGAAGCGAAAGCCCGACAGACGCTGTTACGTATGCTTACATACGCAGAACAGTATTTTCCGGGCGAGCGCTTTTATGACGGCGAGAAATACCTGCTTCAAACCATTAATCAATTCACGCTCTACGCCCATAACGCCGATACGTTCGCCGATTACCAACCTGCGCAGGAAGCGTTTAAAAAACTCTACGAACAGGGACTTTTCCCCGATGGAGCCGCACTACGTTACCTCGAAAATCCTGACAATAACTGGACAACACTGCTCCCTGCCGAAAAGAAGTCGATAACCACAAAATCACCTGAGAGCACATCGCTTCAGTCGTACTTTGATAATCTGTCAGTTTCCCAATCAGACGAACCTGACCAACCTGTTAATAAACCGATCAAGCGCGATCCCAGGCGGATATATTTGCTGGGAGCAATTTTGCTGGCGTTACTTACACTGGCAGGTGTGTGGTACGTATCGTCTCAACCGCAAAACCAGGTTCAGGACGTGAATCAGTCGATTCCTATCACCATTGTTCTTGAACCGAATGCCTGTATAACCGCTCGGAATACGAGCGTTACCGACCAGCCTCGATGGACAGTCTTTCTCAACGATTCGCTTTATAGCATCAGCAATCTGTACGCAACGCGCTCATTTTCGCTCAATAATCTGGCGTCGGGCATGTTCACAGATTTTGACGGCAAAACAAGCGTAACCCATTTACGCGCAAGTGTAACTGTAAAAGATACAACAGGAGGGGAGCAAACTACATCGGTGCCATTAACGCGCGATACGTTGCAGGTGCGAATAACTTGCCCGGTACCAGCAACGGTAGTTTCCAACACGACCAGTACCAGCGCTACTACATCCAGACTCCGGGTCTCGGTAGAATATACGAATCCGACTGCAGCTAATTTCGGCAGAATTCAAGCGTTTATGAACTCGTTAGAGGCTGACACTACGTATCAGTTTATACGACCTCTGAAGCCAGCCATTTTTACCGGTCGTTCGCAGGTTCGTTATTTCCGATCCAGCGACCAGCCCGCAGCACAGGCGTTGGCTTTACGGGCCAGTCGGGCATTGGGAATACCGGTAGGCACCCAGCTAACGAAAGACAAACGCTCACCCCTTACTCATCTGGAGGTGTGGGTGAATAATGGCGTTGCTTCGCAGCGGTTCACGTGTCAAACCATTTCAACAAGTTGGGTTAATCAATTTAATGGATGGCAGGCGGGAGTTAATGGATATACGTATACGCTTTACGTTTCAGGAAATATGGTCACTATGAACGCCGAGTCTCCCATTAACTCTACAATTGGCTCCAGCGCACTTGGTCAAGGGCAGCTTGGAAGTGTTGAAAGTATCTGTCGATCCAATGGTGTGTATTTAGTGAATCTGGCAAGTCGTATAGGAAGGACACTTGTTTTTCGAAGCGTTGGTCGTACTTCCTGCAATCTAGCCATTGTTGACCTGAATACGAACCAACTCAATGGGTCACAAGGGCAGGTTTATTTCAACAAACTCGTTCAAAGCGCGAGTTTTAGCCGGTATACACCACCTAACCCATCCAAAAGCAAAGCAGCTAAAGCAAACCCTTTACAGCAAACGGCTCCGACCGGAAATGATTATAACCCGAATATAAGTCAGACGAATATGGCCGTGCAGACACCCATTCAGTCGGCAACGGATAACTTACGAGTTGAATCGGCGAATACGAAAGACGAAACCCTACAAAACGGCATTAACGCCTACCGACGCGGTCAATACGTCGAAGCCATTACGTTGTATGATCAGTTTCTGGCGAATAACCCAAATAATGCTTACGTACTGAATTTGAAAGGATACTCGCAGTTCAAGCTCCGACAATATGATCAGGCTGTTACTACGCTTCTATCGGCGACAAAAGCAGACCCTAACTATGCATGGGCTTATTTTGATTTAGCCCGCGTTTATTGCGCGATGGGTAGATCGTCGGAGGCAAACCAGGCCAGAGAACAGGCTATTGGCCTACGGTCCGACATGCAGACAATCATGCAGAATGACAAAGAGTTTATGGACTTGTGCGGGCGGGGAGCGACGGCCAAGTAAAACAAACCCCTAAATCTCCTAGAGGGGACTTTGCTCAAAAGTAGACAAAGTCCCCTCTAGGAGATTTAGGGGTTTTTGCTTACACCTCTTCCAGCGGGCCGATATGCACCGGTGTCAGACTTTCCATTTCTTCCGGCTCGAATAACCGCGAGCGAATCAGAAACCGAACACCCATCGGAATTTCGAGCGAGAAACTGGCCCCGCGTCCGGGCGTTACATCGATGGTCAGATGCGTATGCTGCCAGTACTCGAACTGATCACCTGACATCCAGAAGTCACAGCCATAAATCTGTCCCAGCCACACATCCGACGAGCCGATGATGAAATCACCGACCGCGTAGCACATAGGCGAGGAGCCATCGCAACAACCGCCACTCTGATGAAACATCAGTGGCCCATGCTGTTGGCGGAGTTTGTCAATAACCTCGGCAGCCGCCGGAGTAAGGTCGATACGATCCATAGATAGGAGGGGAGGAAGGGGAGTAGAGGGGTAAAAGGGAGGAGAGGAAAACAATCTAAATTTTTTCTCCCTTTCGTCCCTCTACTCCCCTTCCTCCCTCTCTTCCCAATTAATTAAAAGAATCCTAGTTTTTTCTTGCTGTACGAAATCAGGATGTTTTTGGTCTGACGATAGTGGTTGAGCATCATGTGGTGATTCTCTCGTCCGAAGCCTGATTTCTTGTAGCCGCCAAACGGTGCGTGCGCTGGGTAGTTGTGGTAGCAGTTGACCCATACGCGGCCCGCCTGGATCTGACGGGGAATCTGATACAGCTCGTGGGCATCACGCGTCCACAGACCTGCACCCAGACCGTACAACGTATCGTTGGCCATGGCAATCGCTTCGTCGGTGTCTTTGAACGTAGTGACGGAAACCACGGGACCGAAGATTTCTTCCTGGAAAATCCGCATTTTGTTGTTACCCTTGAAAATGGTCGGCTCAATGTAATAACCGTTTTCGAGGCCACTGTTCTGTTTGAAAGCGCCACCGCCCGTTAGTACTTCAGCCCCTTCTTTTTTGCCGATGTCGATGTACGACAGGATTTTCTCGTACTGATCGTTGCTGGCCTGGGCTCCCATCATCGTTTCGGGATCGAGCGGGTGTCCGACTTTAATGGCTTTGGTACGTTGGATAACGCGTTCAATAAACCGGTCGTATGCTTTTTCGTGAATCAGCAATCGCGATGGACAGGTACAGATTTCCCCCTGATTCAAGGCAAACATGACCGCACCTTCTACGCACTTGTCGAAGAACTCGTCGTCGGCATCGGCAATCGACTCCATGAATACGTTCGGCGATTTGCCCCCCAGCTCCATCGTAACGGGAATCAGGTTTTCCGAAGCATACTGCATAATTAACCGGCCCGTCGTGGTTTCGCCCGTAAAGGCAACTTTTGCAACCCGCTTCGACTGGGCCAGCGGCTTACCCGCTTCAGGGCCGAATCCATTGACAATGTTGACCACGCCTGGCGGAATTAATCCTTCGAGGATTTCCATCAGAACCAGAATAGACGTAGGCGTTTGCTCGGCTGGCTTCATCACTACGCAGCAGCCAGCCGCCAGCGCAGGCGCTAGTTTCCAGGTAGCCATTAGCAACGGGAAGTTCCAGGGTATAATTTGCCCAACGACACCAATGGGTTCTTTAACAATGAGTGATACTGTATCGGCATCTAATTCAGCCAGACTGCCTTCTTCAGCTCGAATCACACCGGCAAAATAGCGGAAGTGATCGACGACCAGCGGCAAGTCGGCCGCCACCGTTTCGCGAACGGCTTTCCCATTCTCAACGGTTTCGACGCGGGCCAGGAACTCCAGATTCTGCTCAATGACATCTGCAATCTTCAATAGCATGTTACTCCGTTCGGTTGCCGACGTGCGCGACCAGGCAGGGAACGCTTTGTGAGCGGCATCGAGTGCCAATTCGATATCAGCCGCTTTGGAACGAGGTACTTTAGCGATCAAACTATCGTCCATCGGCGAATGATTCGCAAAATATTCTCCGTCGACCGGGGCTACCCACTTGCCACCAATGTAGTTTTCATATTGGGTCTTGAACATTGGACGGGGCAAAATCTTGCTCGGTGCTTCTGCAGTCTGCATTTGTGAAACAAGTTTATGTGAGGTAATAGGTTTTTTTACAAATTTTGCTGTAATTGTACAAACATAGTTGCGTTATAGTCTTAAATACTTGCGAAATCGTCTTATCTTCTAACGAATGAAAAAAGCAGGAAAAGTAGTTAAGAATGAAGCTGTTAGTGCCTGGGGCGCCCACCTGGATACGCTTGTTGAGAATAAATTAACGCTGACCCATGATGAAGCCGAATTGCACCTGTACGAGACGTTTCAGCAAGCTCAACTTATTCAATTGCGTTTTAATGCGCCCGTAATGACCAGCATGTTAAGCGGCCGTAAGGTGATGCATTTACGGGAGATGGCCCCGTTTAATTATCAACCCGGTGAGTCACTGCTGTTACCCTCAGATCGGCTGATGCAGATCGATTTTCCCGACGCTACGTTCGAAGATCCTACCCGCTGTCTGGCGCTGACAATTTCGGACGAGTTCATTCAGGAAGTCGTTTCCGAACTCAACGAACAGGTACCCCGCGTTGAAACGTCCGACCAATGGCAGCTGGATACAGATAATTATTTACTACAAAACGATCCTGAGATAAGCTCACTTATCGATAAATTGATTCGTCTGTTTCGCGAGAATAATCCGTTTAAGCCGTTTTTTGTCAAGAATACCCTTCGTGAGTTGATTGTCCGGCTTTCGCAAACGCAGGTACGTACGGGTCTACTCCAGCAGACAAGCCAGCACCTAACGAAGAACCGGCTGGCTTACGTAGTCGCTTACATTCGCGAGAATTTGACTCGGGCACTTTCAGTTGAAGAGCTTTGCGATAAAGCCTGCTTGTCTAAATCCCATTTCTTCCGGCTTTTCAAAAGCGAGTTGGGTGTATCGCCGGTGCAATTCGTTCTGACTGAGCGCATTCGTCTGGCTAAGGCAATTCTAAGTAATCCCGCTAAAAGTATTACAGATGCTTGCTACGAATCAGGATTCAACAGCCTAACGCATTTTAGCAATGCCTTCCGTTCAATCGAGCATATATCCCCCAGGCAGTTTAAGCGTCAGCTCTTCGGATTGAATTGACATAGAACGCAGATTTTACGATGTTGCGATTTAAACTAACCAGACCATGGGCTAAAGATACCATGCATGATCGCCTTTCTTTATTGTCTGGAAGCTGGGTCTCATCCGCATCTCTGCCTCTTCTATCTACCAAATTTTCCAAAATAGGACAATGAGGGCGGCTAGGAATCGCTTCGGCAAGTAACTTCAACAGAATCCAGCACTAGGCCAAGCATTTTTTTGAAGCATTACCGACAGTGGGTAAGTACCGATAGCTACCTGTTGGCAACATGAACCCGGCTTACATAACCAACACACGCCGGACGTAGCCGCAAGCAATCTATTATACGCTATACAATTACTCTTGCAGGATTGTAAACGATTAGGATTTGCTGGCATGTTGGCAGGCGGCTAATAGCGTCTCGGTAAGGGCATTAAAATCCGTAGATTTTGTCAAAAAGCTCGTTGCCCCGGCTTCATAAAAACTACTGATTTCCGAATGAGACGCATCCGCACTCATCATCACCACAGGGATAGACCAATAGTTGGTTTGATGCTTTAAGGCAACCAGGGTTTGATACCCGCTTAACTGGGGCATATGCTGGTCAAGGAGTACTAGATTAGGTTTTTCATCCATTAGTGGCAAGGTATCCAAAAAAGCCTGGCCATTCACGAACAAACGTAACGAATAGGCGGGTATGTACCGCTCAAAGATCGATTCCACCAGAAAGCGGTAATCAGCGGTATCATCTACGAGGCAAACTTGGGGAACGGCATTCATACAGTTGGGCTGCACCGCGGACGGTCGCCGATGCTGTTCTCAATTAAGTCAAGGTTGACCGCAACTGCGGTCCGACTGTATAACCTCTAGAATGAAGTTTCCGTAATGATTATGTTTTATAATGAGGCAAAGGCTTAAAAGTACAACTGCCTGTACCCTTGTTCTGTACTGGTCCAACGGTTATAGACCAGGGCTATAGGATGCGATAAGTACAAATTAAGATTAATCGATACCAGAAGTTGACGCTTGATTCGACAGAAACCGAATGCGAACTAAAGTCCCTTTTCCTAGAGCACTTTCAATATCCATGCTTGCCTGGAGTAATTCACAGAGCTTTTTGACAATAAATAACCCTAACCCTTCACTTTCCTTTTGGTGGCTGGCCGCAGGGGTTTTCAGCGCTTCGGTCGTTGGAGGCTCCTGGAGCGGATACTCATCAGGTCCATCGGATTGATGGGCACTGGTCAGCTCACTAAGTGGTTTTAACTGCTCGGCTAACAAACCGGTCGGGCTATTAGGATTGTAGCCAGGACCCGAATCCTGCACACTTAGAATCCACCGGGTCTCATTTTCCTGAGCCCAGGACACATTTACCCAGCCCGATTTGGTATACTTGAGGGCATTATAGAGTAAGTTTTGCAGGATGCGCTGAACTTTGACGGCATCAGAGTGTACGGGCAGACTGTCAGGTCCATCCCCTTGTAAGATCAGATTGCGATGCTCAACCAAGGGTTGGGACAGATCGACGCATTCCCGCACTAAAGTGGCTGCATCAAAGGCGGTGATGTCTAGCTTATCCTGACCCGCTTCGATGCGGGCATAATCGGTTAGCTGAAGCAGCATATCGCCGATAGAAGTCAGGTTCCGATTCAGCATGTCTACATACTTTTCCCGCTCCTGCTCCGTGTTCGGCAACTTAAGCAGGGTAACAGCGCCCGTCAAGATGCCAAAGCTTGAGCGCAAATCATGCGAGTTGTGGCGCAGGTGCTCGCCCTGTTGTTTGCTCAACTGCTGGAGCTTGCCCAGAGACTCTTGCAAACTGTTGGCTTGTTCGGCTGCGTTGGTCTGACGTAGTTGGTCATAATAGAGCACACTACCTCGGGTACTTTCCGCTTGCAGCTTAAACACCTGGCGATAGATTTGGGAGAGCGCATACCCGGAGAGCTGGCTATGTTGCTGCTGAAAGGCCTGTACTTCATCCAGTACGACCCAGTACAGATGCTCGAACTCGGTCAGCAGTTCGGACAGAGAATAGCCGCGTTGCCATCGGTGGAGCCCATGTCCACCTGCCACGTCAAGGGGATCTGCTTCCTGTTTTTCTCCTCGTAAGCGTTGGGCTAAGATATTAAGTAAAGCCGGTACCTGGTCATTAAATTCTTCGCGGGCAAAGCCTATTTTGCTGTTCAGATTTTGGTCTTCCTGGCAGCGGGTGCGCCATTTGTTGAGGACGGTTTCCCGGCGTATATCCAGATACTCTACCAGCAGATGGATCAGTTTTTCAGCTTGGGACTTGGGCATTATGCATGTTTTGTGAAGGGCTGGCTCAACCCGCTTTCAGTGAGCAGTAAGCCCACCAATCTAACTGCTCAATAATATATTTGTTATGAATCCTTTAGGGTAGTAGTAAGGCATGTGAAGCTCATAAACAACCGTATTGTTGCAATTATAGCCTGGTTGATTACCCTCACAAATACCTGAATAGGTTAGGTGGTAATTAAAGGGTACCTTTGGCTATGAGCCAACCCATATATACCGCTATTCCTGATAC
The DNA here is from genome assembly GCF_014699035.1 of Spirosoma validum. GTDB lineage: Bacteria > Bacteroidota > Bacteroidia > Cytophagales > Spirosomataceae > Spirosoma > Spirosoma validum. Next base: position 285,733 of record NZ_JACXAA010000007.1, on the reverse strand, counting down.
GTCTGATAATAACTATTGGACAATAAAGTCAGTAGCCGGCAGTGTTCGCAGCACAACGTTTGTGCCTAAGGATAAGGAACTACACCAGCAATTGCGGGTTAAAGCGTGGGCCGTTATTCAGGCTTCGCTTAGAAAGAGTAACCGAAAGGTAAGCTACTAGATCATACTCCACAGCGATTCATTTTTAGGTCTAAACCCTATGCTCCAGAACCTTTTTGTCGGTTCTGGAGCATAGGCGTGTACTTGTTTTGGGAAAAATAAGCTGATAAATGTCGAAAACAAACAAGCCTGCACACACGGTTTATGGCTACGCATGACTTATCCAACTGCTAGATGTGTGACTTCTTCTGCTGAGCCTGCTGACCGTGGCCGCTGTGGTGGCTCACTACCACCATACCATTCATACCATTGAGGTAGAGTATCAGTAAAAGCTGCTTTTACAAAAGCAGACTTAGTCGGCGGATTTGCAACGTAGTAATAGGGAGTTGTTAGTCGAGAATAGAGCGCTGAGAAAACAAAGTATTTGGTTTCAGCTTGAGAGGCTATTGGCTGGTTTAAATGAATTATTCACCCTTTACTAGGGTAACTTACGCTAAAACAAAGCTAGTCCCTAGCAGAAACTGGTTGTTTGGTTCTTCAACGTATCAAAAGCAAGACACCGTTTATCTATTCGTTTTTGATGGCTATGCGAATTGGGAACCGACCTACGCTACTATCGGACTAACCAAGTTCAGTCTCTATCGGGTCAAGACATTTATCGTAGACGAGCACCCCATTTGTTCAATGGGAGGCTTAAGCCTTCAACCTGATTTAACGATAGAAGAAGTTGATTTAAGCCGAATCAATTTGTTAATCCTACCGGGAGGATACAACGTTTGTGAAAAAGGGAACAATCAGCAGGTAGTCACCCTCGTCAAGCAACTCATCCAACAGCAAACACAAGTGGCTGTTATCTGTGGAGCGACGACCATTTCTAGAGGGCACTAAGCATCCAGTAATGCTAAAGAGCACCTGAACGGAGTAGTGGCAGGCTATACAGGGGATGACGTATACCAAGATAGGATGAGTATAGCTGATCCGCATTGCCACTCGGACTTTTGCAACAGCTACGTTAGTTACACAGTAACTCTCCAATAAGAAGACTGTCAGGCTACTTTGATCCCTAATTAGGCATTGACTTTTTACACGATATAAGTAATTTGACAGGCAAATTTATTGGTTGAAATTTCACTGTATCGGTGGCCCGCTTATATCTTTATATCTTAATGATTTTTATGGCATTGGCCATCCAAACTGCACCTGTTACTCAAGCTTCTAATTAGAGTTATAATTTTTAGATGAAATCGAATCAGAAATTTCTCCTCATTGCTCCGTGGGACTACCAGCTATACGTAGTAATTGAGAAAAATCTTAGACATTTAGGTTACCAAGTAACGGTTGTTCACAATAATGATTATCCGTTTAGATTAAACGATTTACTAATTAAACTAAAATATAAAGTAAGGAAAATCTTTTCGAGTCATAAAGACGATAATCGGAAATTATACAATCTATATTTAGACGAAAAGAGAATGTCTTTGATTAAGTCAAATAAAAAGTATGATATATGCTTAGTAATCAGAGCGGATGTTTTTTCTAAGAATCTGTTACATGAAGCCAAAAAAAGAAGCAGTAAATTTATTTCTTTTTTTTACGATGGTCTGACGTTCAATCAACATATACTGTCCCTTATACCCCTTTTTGATCACTTTTACATATTCGATAAAACGGAATTGTATGCATTCAAAGAGCATAATGTTAAGTACGCTCCCAACTTTTACTTTGATTATCCAGAACTCAATAATACTACTGATTATAGAGGAAATAAAATTTATTACATTAGTTCTTATAATTCCTGCCGCATAGAAATCATTGAGTCTTTTTACAAATACATCACTCAGCGGATATCACCGGTGCAGTTTGATTTAATCTATACTAGCGAAAACGAACATGAGCTTACCGAGTCTGTAAAGCAGTATTTCAATTGCACTCAAACGCTCGTTCCTTACCAAGAACAGTTGAAGTTGATTCAACATACCGAGATAATTCTAGACTTTAAAATGACATTTCACTCGGGTTTTTCATTTAGAATTTTTGATGGAATTAAATTGAGGAAAAAAGTTATTACCACAAATCCATTTGTTATTAATGAAGACTTTTATCATCCTAATAATTTCTTTGTATTAAATCAAAACAATGAACATGGGCTGGATGACTTTTTAAAACGAGCTTACGTTCCACTTGATGAAAGAATTAGGGCAAAGTATTCATTCGAAAGCTGGTTAAAGACAGTGACCGACTATTAATATCAATTGATTCTTCTTTATGCGTGGCAAGCTTATGTAGTCGAAACGGGCATTTATTATGTTGGCCAGGTCCAAGCTTCACTTTTTCAAACAGGCTCACAGCGCTACTTGTCTATAAATTCATAATCTGTATTCGATTCAGAGGCAATGCTCAAGTTGGCTCTCGTCGGCCTGAGGTCGACCCTGGCACGTAAATAAGCTCTGCTTCAGTGGTGGTGATGCTACGTACGCTTAGTTGAGGATGTCTCTGGGCGAGCGTGAAGGGTAGTCCAGAGGGTGAATGGTTATTCCAGGAGGTCAAGCAAAGCCTTCACCTCTCTAACCCGATCTTTCAGCCTGTTTAGTGCCTTTTCTTTTCCCTCACCTGTTAAAGTAAATTCGGTTGCCTTTTCTTTTTGTAAATCAGCCAGGTCCGCATTCGATTGAAGGTTGTCATAAGTCGTGCTCAATAGTTCTCGTTGCCCCTTATCTAATCCAGGATAAAGCCTGGCCATTGATTCGACCGACTCATAAATAGAGAGAAAGTGACTAGTGATCACATTGTTAGCTTGCTGGGGTTTCAAGGCTAAAAAGGTATTAATCTCTGTAAAAAGTGACTGCTTTTGGTGAGGAGCTTCCATTGTTATTGAGTGGTTATCTTCACGAGTTAACAGAAAATGAGGCTTAATGTTGAAAAACTGTCTATGTAGGCCCGTTCGACTTCTTTAACTAACAAGCTTTGCTTTGAAGCTTATCAAGTATGCCGAATCAGACCTTAAAGCGAACGTCTTTGGTGATTGCGGCTAGCGTCAAACCCAGTAAGGCTCCCATTGCTCCCCAGCCAATATCAGCCCAGCTAAATGCCCGTTCCGGCAGCAACAACTGCCCTACTTCAGCCAAGGTAACTAATGCCGTTAATAACAGCCACGTAGCCAACCAGCGCGCTATATTCTGAGATGGACCCACGATTGGTAACAGGCCAGCGCAATACCCCAGCAGAATTAAGGGTACCCCCGTTCGAATGTCTCGAAACTCTTCCATGTCGCCCCAGCTGGCTAACCAGTCTGGAACAAACCCAGCTTTCCCCAGATGGGGATCGGGCATCCAACTTAAATAAAGAACCAAGGATACGATAAGCAGGATGAGGAGGTAAATGAATCGCATCCGACAAAATAACGAATGATGGGTCAATAATGAGCCATATAAGTCGAATTGCTGAAGTAAATTGACAAGGTTGAGCGAGCGATTGGGTAAGTGTTAGGGCTACTCTCGCTGATCCTGGCTCCAACGGGATTGCCAAGGGCTACGTTATCGTATCTGGTTGGTGTGGTGTTATGCGGGAAATTAACCGATGGCTGTTTACATTGGCTAAGCGAAAGGAGTAATAGCCAACCTAATATTGCATCATGCGTAGGTTTTACTCGATGTGGTCAGGGTTAAATCAGGCTAATTCTTAGGTGGCAAGGTGGTAAAGTCTATATTGGGGGCTTTACCACCTTGCCACCCAGAAAAAGTATAGTTCACGATTAATCGACTTAATTATCCATTGCCTGTGCCATTTGATTACAAATCTCCAATAAGGCAAACTATCCAGAGGCTTTTTGGAATCGTTTACACACTGGATATCGACTAAAGGCGTTTTGCTATAGGCACAATCATCTATAGCTGAGGTGGGCCGGTTTAGCTGGACACTTTGTCATTTAGAGTTTGAGTGAAATTAGCTTGGTAATACTGATTCTCAAAATTAATCGGTGATTGATAGCCTAAGGCCGAACAGCTCATCGTGTGCATCCTGCAAGCTATCAAAGCAACCGTCTTCTAATAATTCAGCTTTCAGACGGCCGTTTCGGAGGTCCAATCCACAAGGATTCTGCATGGGCATCACTCCGGCGACACAGTCTGATAAGGAGTGTCTTTCTCGTCCACACTCTGTCGGCAAGCCAGTATGAAAAATGATTGCCAATTCGGTAAGAAACAACAAGCGACAAAGCGCGAAACCGTTAACTTAGATTCATCAATTAATTAAAACGGCGGTACAAACCGCAAAAATTAATCCTTATCTGTACCTTATTTTTCTGCCTATAAGATATTGTTCTGAAAATCAGAAACTTATACAGTAGTTATAGTTATGACAAAACAATCTGCTTCTAAAGCTGCCTTTACAGTGTCTACGCTGGAGTTCATGCGTGAACTCGTCCAAAACAACAATCGAGAGTGGTTTCAGGCTAATCGTCCCCGTTATGAGTCAGCCAAAGCCGAACTATGCGGAGTAACGGAGCGAGTATTGATGGGATTAAGCCCATTTGAACCTCTGGCCAACACGTCGGTAAAGGATTGCATATTTCGTATCAATCGCGATATACGGTTTTCAAAAGATAAAGCTCCGTATAAATCAAATCTGGCGTTTGCTATCGGTCCCGGTGGGCGCCACTCGGGACGGATCGATTACTACGTCCATATTCAGCCGGATAACCAGTCTTTTTTGGGAGCGGGAATGTGGCAGCCAACTCCAGCTAACCTCGCCAAATTTCGACAGGAGATCGACTATAATGTCCAGGAATTAAAAGACATTATCGAAGCCGACGAATTCAAAACCTATTTTCCAGAGGCATCCGGCGAGGTGATGAAAACATCGCCTAAAGGCTACCCGGCTGACCATCCTGAAATTGATCTGTTACGTCGAAAGGAGCTGTTTTTCCTGCACCGTTACTCTGATAAAGATGTGCTAAAACCCAACTTTGCGGACGAAATTGTGCGCGGTTGCCGAATCATCAAACCCTATTGCGACCTGTTGAATTACCTCTTTTTTGACGAAAAAGAAGAGCCGGTTAGCTTGTAAACAGGAAACCATAAAAAAGCCGCTCCGATTTTCGGAGCGGCTTTTTTATGGGAGAGAATTTTTGAGATGAATCTATTCAACAGCGATCATCGAAACTGCTTTGGCTTCGAGCAGGGTTTCACCCATCAGGTAGCAGTCAGCAGCACGAGCGGCTTCGCGACCCTCCGATATGGCCCACACCACGAGTGATTGACCCCGGCGCATGTCGCCAGCAGCAAAAACTTTAGGGTTGGTTGTCGCCTGGTACTTGTTCGCTTTTACGTTACCTCGCTCGTCATATTCAACACCCAGGTCATCGAGTAAACCGTTATGCTGTGGGTGTAGGAAACCAGCGGCTAAAAGAGCCAATTCGCAGGGAATATCGCGTTCGGAACCGGGTAGTTCGACCATCTGCATCCGGCCATTCTGGTTTTCCCAGGTCAGGTCAACGATACGTAGTGCTGTCAGATTTCCATCTTCATCACCAATGAATTCCTTGGTATTGATCGACCAGTGACGTTCGCAGCCTTCTTCGTGAGATGTGCTGGTACGTAACATCATCGGCCAGTTTGGCCAGGGCGTATTTTCAGCCCGATCTTTAGGCGGCATCGGCATTAGTTCAATCTGGGTGACACTTGTGGCCCCGTGCCGATTCGACGTACCAACGCAGTCAGAACCTGTATCGCCACCACCAATAACCACTACGTTCTTGCCAGTGGCCCAAATATCACCGTCGCCGTATTTTTCACCACGATGGTCAACGTCAACAGTACGACCAGCGTTACGTTTGTTCTGCTGACTCAGGAATTCCATCGCCGGATAAACCCCTTTCAGGTTACGTCCTTTAATGGGTAGATCACGCGGAACGGTTGATCCGCCGGTCAGCATGATCAGATCGAACTGCTCCAGTAAATCTTTTGCTTTCAGATCAACACCTACGTTTACACCCGTTTTGAACGTAATGCCTTCGGCTTCCATGACGGCCAGACGGCGATCGATGGTCCATTTTTCGAGTTTGAAATCCGGAATGCCATACCGTAATAGTCCGCCAGCCTGATCTGCTCGCTCAAAAACCGTTACCGTATGGCCCGCTTTATTCATCTGAGCCGCAGCGGCTAATCCGGCAGGTCCGGAACCTACAACCGCTACACTTTTGCCGGTACGCTCTTTGGGTACTTTAGGCGTTACGTAGCCATGTTCAAAAGCGACTTCGGCTATTGACTTTTCAATAAACTCAATGGCAACCGGTGGTTTGTTGATGCCCAATACGCACGAAGCTTCGCAGGGAGCCGGACAAATACGCCCAGTAAACTCCGGGAAGTTATTCGTCGAACTCAGGATTTCATACGCGTAAGCCCAGTTCTGCTCATATACCGCATCATTAAACTCGGGAATAATGTTTCCGAGCGGACAACCGCTGTGACAAAAAGGCGTGCCACAGTCCATACAACGGGCTGCCTGCCGTTGTGAGTCCTTCTCCGAATGCGGTACTTCAATTTCTTTATAATCGTGAATCCGCTGTTGCGGGTCGCGCTTTTTCGGAAGTTCGCGCGCAAATTCTAAAAATCCGGTAGGTTTTCCCATTCGTTACAGTGTATACTGTTTATCAAATACATCAGCCCAGGTTAATTCCTCATTCTTGGTAGAAAGACCTGTTTCTGTCTCAGCTTCTTCGCAGGCTTCGTTGAAAGCTTTCTCCCAAATACTGTGAATAAACTCTGCATTCAGCGATGGCGTATATTCTCGTAAGCTACTAATCTCGTAACGGGCACTTTTTATCGTCAAAAGCCAACTACGGGATCGCTTGTCCGGTTGAATACGCCACTTTAAAATATGCATCATCAGTCGAATAAGCTGACTCTGCAACGCTCGCTTTTCTGAACGCGCCATCGTTTCAATTAACTGCGTCAACCCTTCTTCTACGTCTGTCAGGTTTCCTGCATCGAAGGATTGTTTGATTTCCTGAGCAGCCAGTAATTCGGAATGTGACGTAATTTCTTCCCAGTTTTTCATAGCATAGCGCGCTTGCCTAAGCTAAAGATACGAGAAATTAGACAAATTACCCGTGCGTTACGTCGACGGTTATATCCTGATAAACGATGTTTTTGTCGCGAATCTGATCGGCCAATGAGATGCCCCGACCAGCCAGTGCCTGCCGGAAATCGCCGGGCATCACTTTCACAAACTGACCAATAAGGTTATCCCAATCCTGAATCAGCGCGAGCGCTACGTTACTGGTGGTATACTGGAAATGTTTGTCGACGTATTCCCGGACGATACCCTGATCTTCGTCGTTGAGCGGCTCCAGGCTAACCATTTCGCCGTTGACTTTAGAGGCAAACGTGCCATCCTGATCCCAGACGTAAGCTACACCGCCCGACATTCCGGCTGCGAAGTTGCGCCCCGTTTTGCCCAGGATGATAGCCAGTCCACCCGTCATGTATTCAAGCCCGTGATCACCGACACCTTCGACAACGACTTTGGAACCGGAATTCCGAACGCAGAAACGCTCTCCTGCCATACCGCGAATGAATGCTTCGCCCGACGTAGCGCCGTAAAACGATACGTTCCCGACGATGCTGTTTTCTTCCGGCTGGAATTGAGCCGTTCGGTCAGGGTACACAATCAGTTGGGCTCCGCAAAGACCTTTGCCGAAATAATCGTTGGCGTCACCTTCAAGTTCGAGTTTAATACCACTCGTGCTGAACGCGCCGAAGCTCTGACCCGCCGTACCCCGCAATTTCACATGAATGGTGCTTTCGGGTAGACCGGGACCACCGTAGACTTTCGAAATTTCGTTCGATAACATGGTACCGATACTTCGGTCAATGTTCTGTACGGTAAACTCGCCATAAACGGTTTCTGCGGATTGCAGAGCAGGTTGAGCCAACTCGATTAGCTTCCGGTCGAGAACGTCATCCAGGTAATGATTCTGTTCTTCCTGCTTGTAGAGTGCTACGTCGAGCGTGGTTGGCTGTTTGTACAGCAGCGCGTCGAGATTAACGTTCTTGTATTTCCAGTGGGGCAGGTTGTCGCGCAGTTCGAGCATTTGTGCCTGGCCAACCATTTCGTTGATAGTACGGAAACCCAGTTCAGCCATGATCTCGCGCAACTCCATTGCCAGGAACGTAAACATGTTCACGACGTGTTCAGGCTTACCCGTAAATAAAGCGCGGAGTTCTTTGTTCTGCGTCGCTACACCCACTGGACACGTATTGAGGTGACACTTCCGCATCATGATACAGCCCGTAGCAACCAGTGCAGCTGTAGCAACGCCGAACTCTTCAGCGCCGAGCAGGGCGGCAATCGCCAGGTCGCGACCCGTACGCATCTGTCCGTCGGCTTGTACGGTTACGCGTCCACGGAGTTTATTTTTAACTAATGTCTGATGTGCTTCCGCTAAGCCTAATTCCCAGGGTAGACCCGCGTGACGGATGGAGGATAGGGGAGACGCACCGGTTCCGCCATCGTGTCCTGAGATCAGGATGTGATCAGCGTGTGCTTTAGCTACCCCAGCGGCAATCGTTCCTACCCCCGCTTCCGATACCAGTTTAACACTGATTCGGGCATCACGGTTAGCGTTTTTAAGATCGGAGATCAGCTGAGCTAAATCCTCAATTGAGTAGATGTCGTGGTGGGGCGGTGGCGAAATCAGGCCCACACCAGGCGTCGAATGACGGGTACGACCAATCCAGTCATCGACTTTGAAACCGGGTAACTGACCCCCTTCACCGGGTTTAGCACCCTGCGCCATCTTGATTTGCAGTTCACGCGCATTCGTCAGGTAATAACTCGTTACGCCGAAACGTCCCGAAGCTACCTGTTTGATGCCGGAATTCATACTATCGCCATTTTCGAGCGGCTTGTAACGCAGTTCGTCTTCACCCCCTTCGCCGGAGTTGCTTTTTCCGCCGATGCGGTTCATGGCAATTGCCAGCGTCGTGTGAGCTTCCCACGAAATCGAGCCGAACGACATGGCTCCCGTCGCAAAGCGTTTGAAGATGCTTTCGATGGGTTCAACCTCATCAATAGGAACAGGCGTACCTTTCCTGAATTTCAGTAAACCACGTAACGTAATGGCGTTCTGCGTCTGGTCGTCAATGAGTTTCGAATACTTCTTGAAGATTGAGTAATCGTTCTTCTTGGTCGACTGTTGAAGCAGGTGAATGGTATCGGGATTGAAAATATGTTTTTCACCCCGTTGCTTCCACTGATAAATACCACCGACTTCCAGACGCGGAATTGATACCGGCATATCCGGGAACGCGACACAGTGCCGAACCAGAATCTCGCGGGCAATCTCATCGAGACCCATACCGCCGATGCGCGAAACAGTTCCTGTAAAGTAGCGGCTTACTACGTCCTGATTCAGGCCCAGGCACTCAAAAATCATGGCACCCTGATACGATTGCAGGGTAGAGATGCCCATCTTCGAGAAGATTTTGAGCAACTCTCCATTGACCGCCTTAACGTAATTCTTGAAGAGTTTGTCGAGGTCGTAATCAACGGTTAGCAACCCCTTATCTTTCATGCTGGCAATCGTCTCGAAAGCCATATAGGGATTCACACCCGACGCACCGTAGCCAATCAGTGTTGCTACGTGGTGAGTTTCCCAGACATCGCCCGCTTCGACCACAATACCAACTTTACCCCGCAAGCCCTGACGAATCAGGTAATGGTGAATAGCCGACGTAGCCAGCAGCGATGGAATTGGCGCATGACTCGAATCAATAGCCCGGTCAGAGAGCACCAGAATCGAGTATCCGTCCTGAATGGCATCTTCGGCATAGCGGCAGATACGGTCAAGAGCACGTTCGAGCGATTTGCCATCTCCGTCAGCTGTGAACAGGCAGTTGATGGTTTTGGCCTGGAACTTAGGCTTATCGATAAACCGCAGTTTGTCAAATTCTTTTGTGGTCAGTACGGGCTGCTCCAGTTCAACCTGGCGGCAGTGTTCGGGCGACTCACTCAACAAGTTATACGTAGCGCCAACAAACGAGATCAGTGACATGATGGCCCGCTCCCGAATCGAGTCAATCGGCGGATTGGTTACCTGCGCGAACAACTGCTTGAAGTAATGGCTCATGTGCTGGCTCTGCTCCGACAAGATCGCCAGGGGCACGTCGGTGCCCATAGAACCAAGCGCTTCCTTACCCGTTTCGACCATCGGGGCCAGAATCATTCGTAGATCTTCCGACGTAAAGCCAAAGGCCTGCTGCATGCGTAGCAACTTAGCCGGATCATACGGATTGTACGACCGAATCGGGGCTTCCAGATCCTGAATCTTAATCTTATTGGTGTCGAGCCATTCCTGGTAAGGACGACGTGCGCAGATTTCGGCTTTGATTTCCTCGTCCGAAACAATACGTCCCTGTTCCATATCAACCAGGAACATTTTGCCGGGTTGCAAGCGACCTTTTGACACAACGATAGCGGGATCGATGTCCAGCACCCCCACTTCCGACGCCATAATCACAACATCATCATTGGTAACCCAGAAGCGTGACGGACGCAAGCCATTCCGGTCGAGCGTAGCGCCAACGATACGTCCATCCGTAAACGAAATTGACGCAGGGCCATCCCAGGGCTCGATCAGCGCAGCATGGAATTCATAGAACGCCTTCCGAACCGGGTCCATGTGCTCGTTGCCATCCCAGGCTTCCGGAACGAGCATCATCATCACGTGCGGTAGCGACCGGCCACTCATAACCAGCAGCTCGATGGCATTATCGAGATTGGCCGAGTCGGATTGTTTCGGGTCGCAGATGGGTAACAGCATGTCCATCTCCTCTTGCGTGAACTTAGACGACTTGAGCAGACCTTCAGCGGCTTTCATCCAGTTGACGTTTCCGCGTACCGTATTGATTTCGCCGTTGTGGGCAATATAACGGAACGGTTGGGCCAGTTTCCAGGATGGGAACGTGTTCGTTGAAAAACGAGAGTGCACAACCCCAATGGCAGAAACAACCTCGTCGTTCTGGAGATCCGGAAAATACGGTTCCAGTTGGAGGGTTGTCAGCTGGCCTTTATACGTAATAGTACGGCAGGAGAGTGACGAAAAGTAGAAATGGTCAACACCCGCAATGGTTTCATTAATAATACGAGTACTGTAATTCCGGAGAATGTATAATTTACGCTCAAAATCGTCAGCATTAGTGATGTCGGCGGGGCGTTTGATAAACACCTGCTCCATTTGTGGCTCTGCTGAGCGTGAGCCATTACCCAGATCACTGTTATTGACCGGCACTACCCGATAGCACAATAATTCTAACCCGAGTCGCTTCATCTTGCGGTTCAATACCGCGCGACATTCTTCACGGAGCCATACGTCTTTCGGGAAATACACCATACCTACGCCATATTCGAGCGCAGGAGGTAGATGAACGCCCAGCTTACGGGTTTCATCAACGAAAAACTCGTGAGGAATCTGGATGAGCAAGCCCGCTCCATCGCCGGAGTTAGGCTCAGACCCAACAGCGCCCCTGTGTTCCATCCGCCGAAGCATCTGGAGAGCATCCGATACAATTTTGTGAGACTTGCGTCCTTTGATATGGGCTACAAAGCCGATACCGCAGTTATCGTGTTCAAACTCGGGGCGGTAAAGACCCGCTAGTTGGTCAACCTGATCAGACATGGTCGTAACAGTGTTGGATGGGGCTTCTGGTTCAAGGCTTCTCTTTGTGAGAATCGCAAAAAACAGGGCCGATTATTAAGAAAATCTAAATTAATCAAGTAGCCCGGCGTAAAATTTAATCCGGAGATGGTAGTCGGGCTGAAGGGCGTTTGTGACAAAGTCACGCAATATACTACCAAAAAAATTCGGCAAAAACACCTTTTGCCGGAATTTAATACTAAATGGTTCTAATTGTGAATTTGATTATAATTCTTCTTGAAAAGTGAATAGATTACCGGAAATATAGAATCATTTTAGCTTTAATAGTACTATAAATCATCCGAAAATAACACAATCGAGAGGTTTTTGGGTGATTCAGGCTACTACTATTTACTGACACTCATGGCTTTACTACGTTGAAAAGTAACGTCAGCCGGAAAGCCAATTCCTTTCTTTCTGAATTTTCCTGGCTCCCTAATTATGCTCCAGTTGCTTATAGGCTAAATCTTCTAATTTGACTTACTGGGAGTAAGGCCATACTTCTTTTTAAAGGCTCTCCCGAAGTAATTTGGATCGCCGAAGCCGACTTCAAAAGCTACCTCAGATACGCTCATGCCTCCCTCAAGCAATTGACGGGCGATCGTGAGCCGATACTCGTTCAGGTACTCTTTTGTACTTAAACCGGTAAGACTTTTGAGTTTTGTGTGCAGTTGCGAGCGGCTACAGTTCATCAATTGCGACAACGTGTCAGCCGTTACATCTTTATTTTTATACTCTTGTTTCACTAACGAAGCGAACCGAAGGATGAACTCCTGCTCCTTATTGCGCCGGGGCAACGTAGTGAGATGAGAGTCAGTTAAGCTACCCGCTAATTTGGTTTTCAGGAGAGCCACCGACGTCAACTGGTTGCCAATTAACAGATCTAACTCTCTAAGATTAAACGGCTTGCCAATGTATCCATTCGCTCCTTTATTCAGACCATCGATGATTGTTTTCTCATCTTCATCGTTCAACAGCAAAATGACCGGTATCGCCTGCGTTAATGGGTTCTTTTTCAGGGCTACGCACAAGTTCCGTTGCTCTTTATCGCGGATGTCACTATCGCACAGAATGAGTTCGGGAAGGACGGTTTCTGCTCGTTTCAGTCCTTCGCTGAAGGTATACGAAATGATGATTCGATAGCTTTCCTGATAATGTCGCTTGAGAAACTGAGCCAGATCTTTGCTACGGTCAACAACCAGGATCGTTGGCTTATCGGTTGACAGAGTCTCGTCCGCAAACTCACGTTCAAACGGTAGGTCGTCTAGTACGCCCACAATTTGGGAACGTAATAAATTAGGCTGCTTTAACCCAACGGCGGTTTTGCTAACTGGGCTTTTTCGGATAGGGAGTCGGACGCGGAGGGTATACTTATCAGCTTCCTCAGAAAAAGCCACTGACCCTAATAATAATTTCAGTAGGCTGAATGTCAGTAATATACCAATGTTGGCTGAGCTGTTTTGCTGAAAAAGCTCCTCGTTTTCTACGGCAAGCTGGTAGCTGGTTTTGATGCTGTTGAACAACTCCTGTTGACCATCCAACGAAAAATCAATACTGAGCTGAGAATCAAGTTGATTCGAATGGTTCACTACGTGTACATCAATCGCCAGCTCGTCACCTTCGGCAAATTCATTGGTCAGGAAAAAGATGACATTTCCGATAATCATCTCCAGTTTTCCCGCATCAAATGAGGCCATCAGGTACGAGGGTGAAAAGGTGATTCGTTTTCGGATATGTCTGGACTGGAGCAGCGAATTAAACCCCTGAACCGTTTCTTTGACGAAAGCGACAACATCCAGATCGGTCAGGTTTACCTTGGGTGATTCATGTTCTGCTTTTCTGAGTTCCGTAATCTGATCGATAATGGCCTTCAATCGCTTCGCGTTATTCTTAATGACGCTATAATTGGTTGCTGAATCCGATCGCCAGGCTTGGTTAGACTGAATCAACTCGTCGATTTCCGCCATAATCAGGGTAATCGGCGTTTTAAATTCGTTCGATAGAAATGTGAAAAAATTCAGTTTTTGCTGATTTAGCTCCGTGCTTTTTTCCCGTTCGACCCGAGCCATCTGTACCGCCATTTTCTGATTGTTCAGGAACGTAATAAACCGCCGATAGGCCAGGAGAGCACCAACACCCAGCAACAGATAAAGCAGGTAAGCGTACGTCGTTTGCCAGAAGGGAGGTTTAATGCGCAGTTGGATTGTGCGTTCGGAGGGCGATAACTCGCCGTTCGACAAAAATGACCGGACATGGAAGGTGTATGTTCCAGGAGAGAGGTTCGTGTAGGTCTGCGAATTTTTGGTCGTTTTGGGACCCCAGTTCTTTTCAAAACCTTCCAGATAATACTGATAATAGTTGGTGCGCTTCGAGAAATAATTAATCGCGACAAAATCCAGGGTGATTACGTTCTGATCATAATGAAATATCAACTCGTCAAGCCCATCAAGGTGCCTGGTTAGCATCTGCTCGTCACCAACTTTCACCGATTTGTTGAACAATTTCAGATCCGTAAAATAAACGGGTGGGTCAGAAGCTCGTTTCGTAATCAGTGCCGGATCGAAATAGCACAGTCCATCTACACTGCCAAAATACAGTATGCCACTTCGGTTCTTGAGGTACGAACTGTAATTGAACTGGGTTGCCTGCAGGCCGTTGCTCTTGTCAAAAATTCGATACGTTTTCGCTCCAGGATCGAACGAAAGAAGCCCTCGATTAGTCGAAAACCAGATGAGGCCATTGCTGTCCTCCAAAATGCCATATATCGTCTGGCTTGGCAAATGCCTGTCGACTGGATTTGGGATGAATTTTTTCAGCCTGTTATTCCAGTGCCCGCCCCCGTTGATACTGCCGAACCACATGTTATGGTTGGAGTCTTCATACATGCTGATAATCTGGTTGTTACGTAACGACCTTGTGTTGCCGACATGATAGTGACTTAACCTATCTGAACTGGGGTCATAGCGATAGATCCCGGCATACCGGGTGGCGATCCAGATTTGACCGGTATGATCTTCCAGTAGCGAGTAAATGAACGTACGGCCCAGTACGTCCGGTCTGACCAGCCGAAACCTACCCGTCTGCTCATCCATAATGTTCAGCCCGTGTATGGTTCCCACCCATAGGCGCTTTCCCCGGTCCCGGTAGACGGTACAAACAAAGTTGTTCGAAAGAGAAGTCGAATCGGCGGGGTTGTGGGTATAAATCCGTTTATGGCCTGTTACGGGATCGATTCGATTTAACCCGCCCAAAAATGTACCAATCCAGGCAACGCCCGACTTGTCTACATAAACGGTGTGTATGTTGTTGTCACTGAGTCCGTTGCTTCGGTTGTGATACGTATAGTTTCCTGTTGTCTGATCAAGAACCGTAATGCCGTTATCTTCGGTGGCAATCCAGAGTCGCTGCTTCTCATCTTCAACGAGCTGGCTAATGGCTTTTCCCGAAAGACCTTTCCCGTTCGGATCGGGGAAAAGGTGGTTAAAAGAAATGCCAACGGGTCTGGCGTAGTTGATACCGCCAAAATAGGTACCGAGCCAGACGGTTCCGTCTCGACTAACGTAGCTCGAATAAACGGCCCGATCAGTTAGACTATAGGGCGAAGCAGCAAACAATTTATCGTACCACTGAGCGGTTCGACGTTGTTTATCGATCACGACGGCTCCAGCTTCGCTGCCGATCCACATGTTACCTGCGCCATCTTCGGTAATGGTTCGGACTACCCGAATGTTCGTCTTAACGAGCCGATTAAGCCAGTCTACCGGCCGAAACACCATCGTTTTTTCATCCAGTTGGAGTAGGCCTCCGTTGGTCCCTAACCAGACAGCGCCCTGCCGATCTTTGTAGAAAATGTAATTCCGGAAGGAGGCTAATTTTTCCTGGCTAACAACCGTAAGGGTAGGGGTTACGACGGTCTCGCCATGGGAGTTAATGATGCGTGGGTTACTATCCTGAAGGATCAGATAGGTTCCTTTTCGAAACTCGCAGACAGATCGTATGTTCTGCTTAGGTAGAATATGCCGTATCTGTCCCTGCTGCCCGAGAATGTAGAGGCCATCCTGCGTACTTATCCATAGTTCGCCGTTTGATACCTGTTTGATATTCCATACGTAAGTGGCCCCTTGATTTAGCCGCACCTGTTCAAACGAATCTTTTTCAAATACGTATCGGAATAACCCTATCTCGGTGCCGACCCACAGGTTCTTTCCAACAGCATAAACACAATTAACCCGATTCGCTTCAACATTTGGACTATAAGCATTGACGTAATAATTCTTGATCCGCTGGCTGTCATAACGGCTGACACCATCCCGGGTTCCGAACCACATAAACCCTTTGTAGTCCTGTGCAATGCTAAAGACACTATTGTGTGATAATCCTTCTTCGGACGTAAGGGTATTAAAATGAAATTGTTGAGCGGAAGATTTAGTGAAAAGGAGAAGTAAGGTTGTGATAGTCAGTAGAATAGGTTTCATCGGTGAGTATTTCCAGAAGAGAAAGGTTGCTTGTTATCAGTCAGCAGGATTTATGTTTTGCTGCCCGCACAAAATGCCAATATAGGACTATGTCAGCCAAAAATTGTACATATATCCTGCTCTTTTACACAAAAGTAATGATTTGTGGATTGGTCATTTCTTAAAATTGCAAAATCAATACTTTGAATTGTACCACCGTAATTGTACTCAAATGCTAACTATGATCTCTATGTTCTATGCTCCGGCCTGCTTGCTCCGGAGCCAATAGTTTCCTCAATCCGTTACCGCCAACAGCCTCGGCGAAATCCCATCTATGTAGATGCTCTTCCTGCAATTGACAGGGTGGTCGGGAATCTGCGTATGGCATCCAGCCTGATTGAATACGTCATGAGCTGACGTAGCGAGTAACCTAACCGAGTCTTTTTACAGCCAGTCTTTGCCTAAACCTTAAATCCCAACCCTTAATACGTTTATGAATAGGAAAAACCTCTACCAACACCTATGTACATGGTTACTGCTGCTGGTTCTGACTGGACCTGTTGTTCTGGCACAGCAGCGGACCATCAAAGGAAAAGTGACCGGTGACAAAGGGGACCCTTTACCCGGCGCTACAGTTTTGCTTAAAGGCACGTCTGTAGGTACGACGGCCGATAAGGACGGAAATTATACCCTGCCTCTATCCAGTGGCACGACGAATGCTACGCTCGTTGCCTCTTTCATTGGCTATTTGTCGAAGGAAGTACCAGTTGGTAATCAATCCACGATTGATGTAGCGATTGACCCGGACTCCAAAGGCTTGCAGGAGGTGGTTGTGGTGGGATACGGTACCCAGAAGAAAGAGTCGATCACGGGCGCTATTTCCGCCGTTACGTCCCGCGATGTGGGGCGGGTTCATGCCTCTACCGTAACGGCAACGCTGGCTGGTAAGATTCCAGGCGTGCAGTTCCGTCAACCCGATGGCCGGCCTGGTGCGGCTGCTACCATTCAGATTCGCAATATGGGTGGTAATCCGCTGTTTATTATCGACGGCGTACCGAAAGACAAAACCCAGTTCGATAACCTCTCGCCCAACGACGTTGAAACCATTACGGTACTGAAAGATGCTTCGGCGTCTATCTATGGCTCACGGGCGGCCAATGGTGTTATCATCGTGACAACCAAACGCGGGGTCGTTGGCCAGAAAAGCACCATTAACCTGGATGCGTACTATGGATTTCAAAACTGGACTCGCTTCCCGACGGTTGTGAACGCTTACGACTGGAACCTGGGTAAGGCCGAAGCAGAAGTAAACCGCAATGGCACAACGGCCATCACCCAGGCTGAATTAGATAAGTATAAAGCCGGTACAGAATACGGGTACCAGAGTTTTGATTGGTATAACTTCATTATTCAGCCCAACTCGCCCCAGTCGAACATCAACCTGAGTGCCAGCGGTGGGTCAGATCGGATTAACTACTACATCTCCGCCACGCGACTGGATCAGAATTCGGTGATGGGCCGCGAGTTTTTCTTTAACCGGTCCAATATTCAGTCCAACATCGACGTCAGGGTTACGGACCGGATTAAAGTCGGGCTGACCATTGCCGGACGGCAGGAAACCCGCGAAAATCCGGGTGTGCCCGGTGGCGACGACTACGTAGCGCCCAAGTTCGCCATCCTTCGTAATCGCCCGACCGAACGACCCTACGCCAATGATAATCCCGACTACATCAACACCATCAGCAATCCGGCATCGAACTGGGGCTATCTGAACTACACGCGGTCAGGTTTTCTAAAAGAAGTGTATAATTCAATTACACCTCAAGCTACGGCTGAATATCAAACTCCGCTCAAAGGGTTAAGCATCAAGGGCTTGTATTCATACATGTTCCGCGATGCCCAGCGCGAAGTATTTGAGTACACCTACGATACGTACACCTACAATCCGACGACGCAGCAGTATAACCGAACGGGTGGTAGCCAGAATCCGTACCGGCAACGGGTGGTGAACAAAATTGATGAAAACGTAGGACAGCTGCAGTTTATCTACACCAATACGTTCGGGAAACACTCCATCAACGCCATTGCTCTGACTGAGCGGCTGAAGAAGCGTATCCGAAACGTAGAAGCCCGTACTGTGCCCAAAACCAATACGTTGCCCGTCATGCAGTTTGCCGACATTGTGGCGTATAACGATGTCGACTCTACGCAGGCACGGGTTGGCTACATTGGTCGGATCAATTATGGCTATGCCGATAAATACTTTGTAGAAGTGGCTGCCCGGCGTGATGCCTCCTGGAAATTCTCACCAGCTAAACGCTGGGGTACTTTCCCGTCGGTCTCGCTGGCCTGGCGCATTACCGAAGAACCTTTCTTCAAATCCTGGACCAATAACGGAGCCTTCCTGAGTGAGCTTAAACTGAGAGCGTCCTACGGGCAGTTGGGCGATGATAACGTCCGGCCCAACAACTCCGAACTCGACCCCTTTGCTTATAACCCCGGTTACAACTACAACACGGGAATCGGGATTATGTCGGGCACGACAACCGTAGCGGCCCGCGACCGGGGAATTGCCTTCGACCGGATTTCGTGGCTGACGGCCAAAGTGACTGACATCGGACTGGATTTCTCGTTGCTAAACAGTAAAATCACGGGTACGCTCGATTATTTCCGGCGGGTGCGTGATGGGTTGCCCGCCGTGAAGAGCGACGTGTTTGTGCCCAGCGAATTGGGATACGCGTTACCACAGGAAAACCTGGAGAGTGATGCGGTGGTCGGGGGCGAAGGCTCGCTGACGTATAACGGCAACGTTCGGGGAGTTCGGTTCACCATCGGCGCGAACCTTTCGTATGCCCGTAGTCGGTTCCTGACGCCCTACAATCCGCTGTTCGGCAATTCATTGCTCGAATACCGCGATTCGCGGACGGATCGATGGAGCAATATTTTCTGGGGATACGAAGCCGTAGGGCAGTTTCAGTCGCAGGATGAAATCAATAACTACGCGATCAATAACGACGGGCAGGGCAACCGGACCATGATACCCGGCGATTTGATTTTCCGCGATCAGAACAACGACGGAATCATCAACAGCCGCGATGAACGACCCATCGGCTACGGCATCAACAACACGCCGATTCTGTCGGGTGGCCTGAACTTCACCCTGCAATACAAAGGGTTTGATTTTGCCATGGATTTTTCCGGGGGCACGATGATGGCGATCAACCGGACCAACGAACAGCGAAACGCCTATCAGAACACGGGCAACGTACCGAATCTGCTCTTTGATAACCGCTGGCGCCGGGCTGACCCGCTCAATCCGGATAGTCCGTGGATTCCCGGTACCCAGATTCCGCTACGTTATAACGACACCGGACACAGCAACATCAACAAGAATTCGACCTGGTGGCTGGTTAATATCACCTACCTCCGTAACCGGACTATGGAACTGGGCTATACCCTGCCCGTTCTGCTGACCCAGAAAGTGAAGATTCAGAAGGCCCGTGTGTTTGTCAATACGTATAACCTGTTCTCTATCGACAACACCCGAAAATATGGCATCGACCCCGAAGTGCAGGACGAGAACGGGCTGCAATACCCGCAGACCAAGCTGCTCAATTTTGGCCTGAACCTGAGCTTCTAAACCGACGCAACTATGAAAAAATATATTCTATCGCTCGTCACCCTGTTTTCGCTGACGACCGGCTGTAAGGACGACTCCGAATTTCTAAATATCAAGTCCACAAGTATTCTGCTGGTCGATGAGGTCTATAGCGACCCCCGGCTGGTGTTATCGGCGGCAACGGACCTGTACAACCGAATCCCTGACCTGGTCGAACCCGCCAACTTTGGGATTCTGGCCAGCTTCGACGAAGCGTTTGCATCGGGCGACTACGGGCGGCATCAGAACCGGGAGTATAGCTACGACGACTGGAGCTACTGGGATTACGGCTATATCCGCGAAATCAATCTGTTCATCGAGCGGGTCAATGCGGCCACTAAATTAACGGCGGCCGACAAGGCCCGGTTTGCAGCCGAAGGCCGTTTTCTGCGAGCCAATGCGTATTTTGAGTTGGTCAAGCGCATGGGTGGGGTACCCCTCATCACCGAATCGCTCACGTATGATTACAGTGGTAATACGGCTTCCCTTCGCAAACCCCGCGCCAAAGAGTCGGAGATTTACGATTACGTCATTAGTGAGTTTGAGGCCATCAAATCCATTCTGCCCAAAACGCCCGGCGAGAAATCCCGCGCTACGTATGGGCTGGCGTTGGCCTCGAAAGCCCGGGCTGCGCTGTACGCCGGTTCGATCGCCAAGTACGGCGTCAACACCCCAACGGTTACGTTGTCCAACGGCGAGGTAGGCATTCCAGTAGCCAAAGCAGCCGCCTATTTCCAGACAGCCCTGGATGCGGCTCAGGAGTTGATCAATTCTGGGCAGTACTCGCTGTATCAGAAGAACCCGGATCTATCGACTAATTTCGCGAATATCTTCCTCGACAAAGCCAATAATCCGGAAGTGATCTTCGTGGAAGATTACAAGCTGCAAAGTGGTAAAACGCACTCGTTTGCGCTGGATAACCAGCCCCGGGCCATTACGGAAGAAGGCGAACGCGGGGGACGCCTAAACCCTTCGCTGAACCTGGTGCAGTCGTTTGAAAAACTGGATAATACGTTCGCGCCTTTAGCGATTAATAAAGGGGCGGCAACGGATTACATCTATTACGATAAGCCTGAGGACCTCTTCGCCGACCGCGACCCGCGTTTACAGGGGACCGTGCTGGTGCCGGGAAATCTTTTTAAAAGCCGGTCCATCGACATCTTTGCCGGGCTGGTTCTGGGCAATGGCAGCATTCTGTCAGGTGATCAATTGGGCCAACTCAAAACGGTCAACGGTGCTTCGGTGCAGGTAGTAGGGTTGTCGGGACCCATTGAAGGCTACGACGGATCGGCGCAGGGCGGATTTTACATGCGGAAATACAACGACCCGGTAGCGGGTTCAGGGCAGATTGGTACGATGAGTGAAGTCTGGAATGTGCGCTACCGGTATGCCGAAGTGCTGCTCAATGCCGCCGAAGCGGCCTTTGAACTGGGGCAGAGTGCACTGGCTGCCGGGTATCTGAAGCAGGTGCGCGATCGGGCGGGATTGACAAAAGCACTTACGTCAGCCGAAGTCACATTCGACCGGATCGTGCACGAGCGCAAAGTGGAGCTGGCTTACGAAAATCATCTCCTTTGGGATATGAAGCGGTGGAGAATTGCTCATGTTGTCTGGGATGGCAGTAACTCCGATCTGACCACGCAACCGGGCAAAGCCAACGAACCGAGCACACGTGTCTATAGCCTTTGGCCGTATAAAGTCTATAATCCCGGTGGTGCCAACCATAATAAGTGGGTATTTCGGAAAGTTCTGTCGAGCCGGGTAACCCAAAGTCACATTTTCCGGCTGGGCAATTACTATTCCCGCATCAGCGACGCCATCATTAATAACAACCCTACGATTGTCCGCAATCCGAATCAATAATTAGCTGCTACGATCATGCGATATACATTCATACCAGCCCTACTGCTCATCATGATTGGGCTAACCGGGTGCGAATTAGACAACTTTGAACCGCCTAAATCCGCATTCGAAGGACGTATTGTTTACAAGGGTGAACCCCTGCTTATGCAAAGCGCGAATGTAGCCGTGGGCAATAACTCCGATTTCCCCGTCTTTCTGGAGCTCTGGCAACAGGCTTATAACAACAGAAGCTCGATTCGGATACCGATCAAGCAGGATGGCTCCTTCTCGGCCTTGCTGTTTGATGGCGAGTATAAGTTGATCGTGCCGAACGGCCAGGGACCGTTCCTGTGGAAGCGTACCGAAAAAAATACACCCGACAGTTTGGCCATTTCCATGCAGGGCAGCAAAACAATGGACATTGAGGTTACGCCGTATTATATGGTACGGAATCCGCAGTTTACGGTTAGCGGTCGAAAGGTATCGGGGAGTGTAAAACTCGAACAGATCATTACTGACGCAACGAATGCAAAAACGGTAGAACGGGTATCGCTCTACGTCAATAAATCGCAGTTCGTTGATGCCGGAAATAGTATCAATAAAGCGGATCTGGCCGGAACGGCTATTAAAGATGTAGCTAGTGTCAGCCTGACAACAGATGACATCGGTACGTTGATACCATCGCAGAACTACGTTTTCGTACGTATCGGATTGAAGATTACGGGTGTTGAAGACATGATTTACACACCCGTTCAGAAGATAACATTACAATAGGTTGGTAATCGGGATAGGGGCTGCTCGGAGACCAGTTAACTCATTGAGTGGCCTATTATTTATTGTACTTACCCGACAGTAGCGAACCGATTATAATTACTTAAGCAAGGAAGCAGAATGAACTCAGTATAGTACTTGACCCATTTAATGGTTTTAGAAAAAGGTACCACGGGTTTTAACCCGTTTTTTGGACAATTCCCGAACGGGTTAAAACCCGTGGTACCGGTAATAAAAATTAAATTGGAGCAGTAATAGTATGACCCCATCGGGGTCACACCAAGCCATTTTTAGATTCTGCGAGATGTCTTACGAACCCACTTTTTATGAAACAAAGCCTCTTGATTCTGTTCGCGCTTGTCGGCTCATTTGCTGGTGCACAAACGCCGGTGAATCTGTCTGGTTACCAGAAAAAAAACGGCACGAACGTAACCAAACAGGGAAACAATCTAGTTGTAAGCTGGCCCGCGAATGGAAAGGAAACGGGAAAGCTGGTCATTAACCTCGAACAGGGAAAACCTCTTTTCAATAGTATTCAACTATCCCAGCAAGGGAAGTCTAAAGAGATTGCGAAAGCGCTGGACCCAGCCTTTGTGCTCACGGTTGGTAAACGGGATTTGATCTCACAGAATGGCTGGAATATCTTCTTCGACAAGACCAATAAGCTGCCTCACAAAGCGTATGCTGTTGAACTGAATAAACGCTCGGCAAGCGTTACAACCGTCGGTACCCGAACCATCGTGAGGGTTTCGGAGGTAAAAGCCGCTACGTTCAATGGTGCCATAGAAATCACGGTATATACTGGTAGTCCGCTGTTTAACGTAGCAGCTGTGATGGCGACCGAAGTAGATTCGACCGCCATTCTGTACGATGCAGGTTTATTGACGAAAGTGCCGGTCTGGAATACACTGGCCTGGTCGGATACGGACAATAAGATGCAGAGCATTCCGGCTGACTTGAAACAAACCAACAAAGCTCAGGCCGTGAAGTACCGGACCATTATCGGTGCTAACGAAGCGGGTAGCCTGGCGGTTTTTCCGGCTCCTCACCAATATTTTTATCCGCTCGACGAAGCTTATAACTTAGACTTTACCTGGTATGGTACCAATTACCGAAGCTTAGTGCCTGATTTTGGGATTGGTATTCGACAGGATTTGATGGGTGACAGGCGCTGGGTTCCCTGGGTCAATGCACCGCCGAAAACGCAGCAACGGCTTAATTTCTTCTGCCTGATCAGCACCGATACGCCTACCAAAGCCTTGGATGAGGTAAAGAAATTCACCCATAACGACAAATACCCGGAGGTGCCTGGTTATAAAACCATGTCGAGCCACTTTCACAATGAATTCACGATGAAAGTAGTGCTGGCTGGAAAGCCCATTCCTGAGGTGCCCAACTTCGTGAAGGTTTTCAAAGATCACGGCGTTGACATTGTGCACCTGGCCGAATTTCACGGTCCCGGCCATCCAAAAGGTCCCGATAGTCTGCGTCTGGTCGAACTGAAAGCTTTATTTGAGCAATGTAAACGACTCTCTAACAAGAATTTTCTGTTGCTGCCCGGCGAAGAACCGAATAATTTTTTCGGCGGTCACTGGCTGGAATTTTTTCCAAAGCCGGTCTACTGGATTATGTCCCGCAAACCCGAAATGCCGTTCGTAATGGATGATCCGAAATACGGGAAAGTTTACCGGATTGCCGATAAAAACGATATGCTACGTCTCCTGGAAGCCGAAAATGGCCTGGCCTGGACGGCTCACGCCCGCACGAAAGGGTCGACCGGCTATCCCGATAAATACAAAGACGAAGATTTTTATAAGTCCGACCATTTCTTCGGCGCAGCCTGGAAAAACATTCCCGCGGATATGTCAGAACCTCGGCTGAGTCGGCGCGTACTGGATTTGATGGACGATATGGCCAACTGGGGCTATAAAAAACACGTCATTGCCGAATCCGATATTTTTACGATGGAGCCCGAAAACGAAACCTACGCCCACCTGAACGTCAACTACCTCCAACTGGACAAATTGCCGGATTACAATCAGGGCTGGCAACCGATTCTAGACGTCATGCAGCAGGGCAAGCTGTTCGTCACAACGGGTGAAATTATGTTTCCGTCGTTCACGGTCAACGGCAAAGGAGCGGGCGAAACCCTAACGCTACCCGCCGATGGCAAAGCGACCGTTGCGCTGGACGTGAACTGGACGTTCCCGCTCACATTTGCTGAAATTATTTCCGGGGATGGCAAGCAGGTGTTTCGCGAGAAAATTGACCTGACCAATACGTTGCCGTTCGGCAAAAATAAATACCAGTTTGCAACCAATCTTAAAAACAGAACCTGGGTGCGGGTTGAGGTCTGGGATGCCGCTGTTAACGGTGCCTTTACTCAGCAAGTCTGGTTGAAACCTTGATACGTATCAAACGGGCCTTACCCCTAAATCCCCTGAAGGGGACTTTGTCTAAGAGAGAGCTAAGTCCCCTTCAGGGGATTTAGGGGTAGGTTAATACACGATAAACATGAACGCCTAACTCTCAGACTCAATTTAGTTAAACCCAACCTTTTATGATGCGTTTTACGCTTTCATTGCTACTGCTTTGCCTTTTTTATCAGGCCTGCACCCGCAACACACAGACGAATCAGAGCGATTCCGGCAAGTCGGCATCAGGTCAACTGGCTGACCGTCGGGGAGAAGTGTTGTTTCTGGGGAATACCAGTAAGCATCACGACTCAGGTAAATATGCCCCCTGGCTGGCTATTTCGCTGTTCAAACAGGGAATTAATCTTACCTACACGGTTGATCTCAACGATCTGAATGCCGAGAATCTAAGTCATTACGATGGCCTGATCATTTATGCCAATCATGATAACCTCTCGCCCGCGCAGGAGCAGGCTATGAAAGAGTTTGTGGAGGGCGGAAAAGGATTGATTCCGCTTCATTCAGCATCGGGCTGTTTCAAAAACTCGGACTGGTACATCAAAACGATTGGCGGGCAGTTCAAATCGCACGGTACGGGGTCGTTCACTACGTCCATCGTAGATAAAAAACACCCGGTTATGCAGGGGCTGTCGGAGTTCACGACGTCCTGGGATGAAACCTATGTGCACCAGAATCTCAATCCCGACATGACGGTGTTGATGACCCGAAAGGAAGGCGATCGGCAGGAGCCGTATACCTGGGTGCGTAATCAGGGGAAAGGCCGGGTTTTTTACACCGCTTATGGCCATAACGACAGTACCTGGACGAATCCCGGTTTTCAGAAACTGGTGAACAACGGCGTCATATGGGCCCTTGGCTCTACCGTTCAACAGCAGATTGCCAAACTGACGATTCCGAACGTCGATATTTACGAATCGTCGGGAATAGCCATTTCAGATTATACAAAGCGGCATCTGGTTCCGAAAATGCAGGAAGCGCTCAAGCCGGAAGAGTCTAAAAAACTGATGCAGGTACCTGTCGATTTTGACGTGCAACTGTTTGCCGCTGAACCTGATATCACCAACCCGATTGCAATGGCCTGGGATGAACGGGGACGCTTGTGGATTGTTGAATCCGTCGACTACCCCAATACGTTCCTGGAAACGGATGGAGCTGCCAACGATCGGATTAAAATCTGCGAAGACACGAACGGCGATGGCAAAGCTGATAAGTTTACCGTCTTCGCCGATAAGCTGAACATTCCGACGAGCATGGTTTTTGCTAACGGTGGGGTCGTGGTGGCAATGGCTCCGCATCTGGTTTTTCTGAAAGATACCAACGGTGACGATAAGGCCGATGTGCGCGAGAACATCATGACCGGCTGGGAGAAAAATGATACGCACTTTGGCCCGTCCAACCTGCAATATGGATTCAACAATAAGATATGGGGCGTTGTCGGGTCCGGTTACAAAGGCACAACGAAGGACGGGAAAACGATGGATTTTCGGACGGGTGTTTATAACCTGAATCCCGACGGAACCGAGGTCGATTTTCTGGCCAATACCAGCAACAATACGTGGGGACTCGGCCTGACGGAAGACAATAACGTATTCATTTCTACGGCTAACAATACCCACAGCGCCTTCTATTCGATGCCTGCTCGGTTCATGCAGCGCAATCTGCCCGGCTCTACGGTACAGGCCGTCCAGAAAATAGATGGGCATTATGATTCGCATACCATGACCCGGAATCTGCGGCAGGTCGACGTAGTGGGGGGCTTTACATCAGCGGCTGGGCACCATTTTTATACGGCCCGGAGTTTTCCAAAATCGTACTGGAACCGGGTAGCTTTTGTCTGCGAACCCACCGTACGGCTGGTTCACAACGCCATCATTGAACCGAAAGGCGCCGGTTTTGCCGAAAAAGACGGCTGGAATTTCCTGGCCAGCACCGACGAATGGGTTGGACCCGTCCATGCCGAAGTAGGACCCGACGGTGCTCTGTGGGTGGCCGATTGGTATAACTTCATCATTCAGCACAACGTATTTGTCGAGCGGCAGGCTCCGTCGAACATGGTGTTGCCGTTCAAAGATCAGCCGCGCGGTCAGGGAAACGCTTTTATCAGTCCACTCCGTGACATTAATTTTGGTCGGGTGTATCGGGTTGTGTACAAAAAAGCGAAGCCTTATCAGCCAGTTACCCTTACCCGAACAGATCCGGCCAGCCTGGTAGCGGCTCTGCAAAGCGACAACATGTTCTGGCGCATGACCGCCCAGCGGCTTATCGTCGAATCAAAAAATCAGGCTTTGTTGCCCGAACTCTATCGGATCATCGCCAAAACGAATGTGGACGAAATTGGCCTGAATAGCCCGGCGGTTCACGCCATCTGGGCGCTGCACGGGTTGGGAGCGCTGTCGGGGACCAATACCGAAGCGATGCGGGTAGTCAGTGCAGCCCTGGCGCATCCGGCGGCTGGCGTCCGAAAAGCGGCTATCGAGACATTACCCAAAACGGGTCAAACGCTGGAACAACTGCAAAAAGTAGGGTTGCTCAACGACCCGAGCATGAATGTCCGAATGGCGGCAGTGCTGGCGATGGTTACCATGCCACCGTCGGAGGCAGTTGGCGCTGCCCTGTACCGGGCGTCGCTGCAGGCCGACAATGAAGCCGACGAGTGGATGAACCGGGCCTTGTTTGCTGCGGCAGCGACGCATCGGGACGGGTTCCTAGCCGAAGCTGCTAAAAATCCAGCCGCCAATGCATCTGAAAATAGCCTGAGCAGTCGCTTGATGGCTGGAATTAACAAAGAAATTTATGCGCTGCAACGCCGGGCGACCATTGCGTTCCCACCGGACGTAACGGGTAAAGAAATCATCATTAAAGGCAGTGCAGCCAAAGGTTTTCGCGATATAGAAGGATTCATTGCGGGGCAGGGCGGTCAGGAGGGTGGCTACGGTCTGTACGTTAAAGACAATCACCTGACAATGTCCGTCAAACAAAATGGCAAGGTATACACCGCTACGTCGGCCGAAGCGTTACCCGAACGGTTCGACTTTGAAGGGCGCCTGGCTACTAACGGAACGATCCTGTTGTTTGTCGATGGGAAACAGGTTGGTACGGGAAAAGCGCCGTCGCTGTTTACGAAACCACTGACCGACGTCGTGCGGTCACAGCGGGATTTCACCGGCGACAATTCGATTGGCGCGTACACGGGTGCGTATACCACTACTTTCGACTTTATCGGTAACGTACAGAATGCTACGCTCGAAGTCCGAAAACCGGCAGCCGATAGTCCGAGCCCGGCCGGACGAGTCGCTACGTCGGATAAAGCGACGGTACTGACGATTAAGGTCGTAGAGGAGCAGATGAAATACGACACGAAAGTAATTACAGTGAAAGCCGGACTTCCGGTTGTATTAACGCTCGAAAACCCCGACATCATGCAGCATAACTTAGTCATTTGTAAACCCGGCTCTACCGAAAAAGTAGGTAAAGCCGCTGACGCACTCGCCCGCGATCCGAAAGGGCTGGAGAAGAACTACGTCCCGCAAACGCCAGACGTACTGGCCGCTACGAAACTGGTCAACCCTGGCGAAGCCTTTACGCTGGAGTTTACTGCACCGACCAAGCCCGGTGATTATCCATTCATCTGCACGTTTCCCGGCCACTGGAGCATCATGCAGGGAATCATGCGGGTCGAGAAAACAACTATGTCTACAACCAGCCGCTAAATCCGATAAATCATGAACCAATTCTCTTATCAATTGTCCATTCGAGTCGCCCTCCGGTACGTATTGCTGGTCGGCCTGTTACCTGCTGTTACGTTATTCACCCAGTGTAAAACCAATCAGTCCAGTACGGCGAAAGCAGGCAAACCCATTCGGGTGCTGATGGTGGGTGGCGGTACGTCGCATAACTTCGGAATGTGGTACAAAAACGTGGATGGGCAAACACTCAGCCGAGACGGTTTTGCAACGGTGAATTACGTAGGCGACCCCGACTCCATCATGACGTACCTGCCGCAAGCCGACGTACTGTATCTGAGTAACAATCGGCCCATTACCAATCCGGCTGCCCGTCAGGCCATTATGGAGTTTGTCAATGCGGGTAAAGGGTTGCTGATCGCTCATGCCGCGATGTGGTACAACTGGAAAGACTGGCCGGAATACAACCAACAGATCGTCAGTGGCGGTTCACGCGGGCACGACAAATACGGCACCTTCGACGTAACGGTCAACGAAACGAATCACCCAGTTACGAAAGACGTAGAGCCGAAATTCACGCTGAAAGATGAGCGCTACTATTACATTCCCGATTCGTCGGGACCGGGCGTAGAAGTGCTGGCCAGTTCGAGCGTCACCGGTTCCGATAAAATTTTCCCATCGGTATTCATCGTCAAAAACCCAAAAGCGCGCATCGTCGGGCTGGCGTTAGGGCACGATGCGGAGTCGCACAACATCGCTAATTACCAGAACCTGTTACGTAATTCTGTGAAATGGGTAGCGCGTCGATAAATTATAGCCCGCAGATTTTATGATGCATAAGATCAATGATGATCCTACCAATCATAAGAATCAGCGTTCTATAAAACCAATTTATTAATCAATAAAATCAACCTCAGTTAGTTATGAGTGATCAGAAAATCACCGTTGTCATTGTTGGCATGGGCTTCGGCAAAGAGTTTATTCCTATTTATCAACGTCATCCCAATATCAAAGCCGTGGGTATCTGTACCCGCAACCGGAAAACCCTGGATGAACTGGCCGCTAAATTCAACCTGGACCCTGACCTGTGTTTTGAACATTTCGAGGACGTACCGGGACGCGCCGATGTCGATGCGATTCACATTGTGACACCCGTGCCGGAACACGCCCAGATGGCGCTGGCTTCGCTGAACGCTAATAAACACACCGCCTGCACCATTCCGATGGCCATGACTGTTGCCGATTGTAAAGCCATTGTCGAAGCGAAACGGCGGGCCAAAAAAGTGTACATGATGATGGAAACGGCGCTCTATACCCGTGAATTCCTGTACGGTCTTCAGTTGGCTGAAAGCGGAAAACTCGGACGGATTCAGTTTGTTCGAGGCTCCCACATTCAGGACATGAGCATGGAAGGCTGGGCCGAGTACTGGAAAGGCTATCCGCCGATGCTTAACGGAACCCACGCCATCTCGCCCCTGCTACGGATCAACAACACTACAGCTGAAACGGTGGTCTGCCACGGTTCCGGCCGGTTGAGCGATGATCTGGCCAGCCGCTACGGTTCGCCGTTTGCCGTTGAAACCGCTACGTTCACGCTGAAAGATTCTGATGTGATAGCTGAAGCTACCCGGTCGCTGTTCGACGTAGTGCGGCAGTATCGGGAAAGCTATGATGTGTACGGCACCAAAATGTCGTTCGAGTGGGAGCAGTTGCAGGACGAAGAGCACGTCATTTTCGATGGGGGCGAAAATGCGCAACGGATCAACGTACCCGATACCGACGAGCTGCTGATTGAGGAGATCAAGCACTTTACCAAACGCGAAAAAATCGACGATCCCAACCACGTATCGTTTTTGCAGGGAGCTGGTCACGGTGGGTCGCATCCGCATCTGGTGCAGGAGTTTGTGGCTGCGATTGTCGAAGGTCGTGACTCGGCTGTTGACGCTGAACTGGCCGCTAACTATACGATGGCGGGTATCTGTGCGCACGAATCGGCCATGAACGGCGGTAAACGAATAACCATTCCTGATTTTTCTTAACCGAAATAGCCCGCAGATTTTTATGATAAATAAGATCAGTGATGATCCGACCAATCATAAAAATCTGCGGGCTATTTCAATCAAATAACTATATGATTCAATTTGGGGCCAGTACGTTTATCTGGGTATCGCCGTTCTCGACAGATTCCTTCGACTTGCTGTACAAAGTGGCCGACATGGGCTACGATCTGATTGAAGTCGCGGTAGAAGACAAAGAGCTTATAGACTGGACACGTCTGAAGAAAATCGCCCGGGAAACGGGTCTGGACGTAACGATCAGCGGAGCGTTTGGAGCCAATCGCGATATTTCCAGCGATGATGCCGCTGTCCGAAAAAATGGGTTTACCTACATCGTTGACTGCATTCGTATTGCCGAAAACCTGAACAGCCCTATTTTTACCGGACCAGTTTATTCAGCGGTGGGCAAAACGCGTTACGTATCAGCGGAGCGGAAGCAACAGGAACGAAACTGGTGTCTGGAGAAGTTAACCGAAGTTGGTAAAATTGCGCGTGAATGTGGGGTCGTCGTGGGGGTTGAGCCGCTGAATCGTTTCGAAACCGACATGGTCAATACGGCAGAGCAGGCACTGTCGCTGGTAAATGAGCTGGCTGATTCATCGATCAAAATCTCTCTCGATACGTTCCATAACAACATCGAGGAGAAAAGTATACCGGCCACGATTCGGGCCGTTGGTCGGGAGTTGTTGTGCCACGTGCAGGGGAACGAAAGCGACCGTGGTACGCCCGGCACCGGTAACGTTGATTGGCCCGGTATCAAAGAAGCCTTAACCGACATTGGCTACGACGGTGCCGTCGTGATTGAAACCTTCGGCGCGCCTTCGGAAGAACTCGCCAAAGCAGCTTCCATCTGGCGGCCATTGGCGAATAGTCCCGATGAACTGGCCAGTGAGGGACTGGCTTTCTATAAAACATTATTTCGCGAATGACCGAGATTAAAACCATTATTTTCGATTTGGGAGCCGTGCTCATCGACTGGAACCCACACTATCTCTACGAAACAATTTTTGAGCAGGAAGCGGAACGACATCATTTTTTTCAAACGGTCTGTACGTCCGATTGGAACGAAGAGCAGGACGGAGGACGATCATTACATGAAGCAACCGAACTTCTGGTCACTCAATTTCCGCACTACGAAACAGCCATTCGGGCGTTTTACGGGCGCTACCCGGAAATGCTACGTGGTCCGATTGCCGGAACCGTCGACATTCTTCGGGAGCTGAAAGAATCGGGTAATTATGGGCTGTATGCCCTCACGAACTGGTCGGCGGAGACGTTTCCGGTCGCGCAGGAACAGTTCGATTTTTTGACGTGGTTCGATGGCATCGTCGTGTCTGGCATAGAAAAAGACCGCAAACCGTTCGCTACGTTCTACCATAAGCTGCTACGTCGGTATGCTCTGAATCCAGCGGAATGTCTGTTTATCGACGATAATCTTAGAAATGTAAAAGCCGCCGAAGAACTGGGGATTCGGAGCATTCATTTCACTGAACCAGCCGCTTTGCGAAGTCAATTAATCCAGTACGATGTTCTGCCGGAATAAGTAGGGAACGGGTAGGTCACGTCTTGTATGAAGGAATTACGTTTCCAACGATGAGTCAGTACATTCTGCTAATTGGCTGTTTTGATACGAAGGGAGAGGTATTTGCTTACCTGAGAAAAGCTATCCTGGCCAAAGGCGAGCGTGTTCTGACGATCGATACGGGCGTTATGGGCACTACCTCTGATTTTTCGGTCGATTACGAAGCGGACGTAGTGGCTAGGGAAGCAAATCACTCACTTAACGAGCTTCGAAAAAACCAGGATCGGGGACAGGCGATTGACGTAATGGGTAGGGGAGCTGCCGCTATTGTCGGGCAACTAGTTGATGCCGGTACGGTAAAAGCGGTTATGGGCATGGGTGGTGGGGGCGGTACGTTCATCGCTCTTTCCGCGATGCAGGCAGTGCCGTTTGGAATTCCAAAACTCTGTCTCAGTACGTTAGCCGCTAAGGATTTATCCCGGCAGATCGGCAGTAAGGATATTACGCTGATGCCATCCGTGGTGGATGTCGCCGGACTGAACAGCATGATCGCTCCGTTGATTGAACAGGCAGCCGCGGCTATCTGTGCCATGACGAATGTGAGCACTACGTTCACCAGCGAATCATTGGGACGTATCGCCATCAGCATGTTTGGCAATACGACAGCTTGTGTTGATCAGTGCACCGACTTATTGAGGAGGCAAGGGTACGAAGTGTTTGCCTTCCATGCGAACGGTGTTGGTGGTAAAACCATGGAAGCGCTTATTTCGGAGGGTTGCTTTGACGCCGTACTGGATATTACGACGACCGAACTGGCGGATGATCTTTGCGAAGGGATTTGCAGTGCAGGTCCAGATCGATTATCAGCGGCCGCTACATTAGGCATTCCGCAGGTAGTGGTGCCGGGTTGCTTAGACATGGTTAATTTTGGACATCCCGATACGGTACCGGCCCAGTTCAAACAGCGTAAGTTATACAGTTGGGCACCCGATGTTACGCTCATGCGAACGGACGAAGCCGAAAACGGGGAACTTGGCCTTCGACTGGCGCAAAAACTGAATCAATCGAGTGGGCTGGTAACGGTGGTGTTACCGCTGAAAGGTCTTTCGCAGATTGGTTCGGCCGGTAATATTTTTTATGAACCACAATCGGATAAAGCCCTCTTCGACGCGATCAAAAATAACATAGCGTCTCACATCGACGTGATCGAGTCACCAGATCACATTAACGACAAATCATTTTCAACCTTGCTGGTGAATTGCTTACTCGCGATGGTTCAGGAGCGCTAGGCAAAAAGTAAAATCAGCACGACCAATTTATAAAAGCATTATGCCAAATCCATGGACGGGGAAAGGAAATCCCTACACTAAGCAGGAAGTACGAGATCGTTTGCAGAATACACTGAATCAAAACAAGGCCATCATCGCTGCCGGTGCAGGAACCGGTATCAGCGCTAAATTCATCGAAAAAGGTGGTGCCGATCTGATCATTATCTACAACTCCGGTCGATTCCGAATGAGCGGACATGGATCGACGGCTGGCTTAATGGCGTATGGAGATGCCAATGCTGTAGCGATGGAAATTGGCGAATTCGAAGTACTACCCGTTGTGGAAGAAATCCCGGTGATTTGTGGCGTTCACGGCTCCGATCCCCGCCGACGCATGTGGTACCATCTGCTGAAAGTGAAAGAGATGGGTTTTTCGGGCGTAAATAATTTCCCAACACATTCCATCGTGGATGGTCATTTCCGGCAGGTACTGGAAGAAACCGGGATGGGGTTTGCCAAAGAAGTGGAAATGATACGTATCGCTACAAAAATGGACTTGTTTTCCATCGTGTACGTAGCGACGCCTGAAGAAGCTCGCCAAATGGCTGAGGCCGGTGCCGATGCGGTTATTGCCCACGTGGGCACCACGGTGGGTGGTTCCATCGGAGTTGTGGAGGCTAGCTGCACAATGGATGAAGCTGTCGAACGCACCCAGCAAATAATCGATGCGGCTAAAGAAGTAAATCCGGATACCTTTTTTCTGGCTCACGGCGGTCCCATCAACACGCCGGATGATGTTCGGATCATTCTGGATCGAACCACGGCGCATGGTTTTGTTGGCGCATCGTCGCTGGAGCGAATGGGCGTCGAGAAATCATTGACCGATTTAACCAAACAATTCAAATCGCTGACATTTTCTACAGATACTAACTAATTCACAAATCAGTACCTAAAAAGGGAAGACTTTGTTCACTTGGCCATACTGGCTGAGCCGGAATTATGGCTTACGGTTGACCAGGCTGGCGGGTCTATTCCCAGCAGGTGTTTGACAAAGAAATCCCGGCGTTTGAGTTCGCCATATTCCCCGCCGGACGTATGCGACAGACCCGGCAGTACGACCAGATCGAAATTCTTGTTGGCTTTGATAAGCGCATCGGCTACCTGCATGGTCGATGCCGGATCGACGTTGTCGTCTACTTCGCCAACCATCAGCAACAGGTTTCCCTGCAACTTGTGGGCACTCGTTACGTTCGAACATTCGGCGTAGTGTGGCCCAATGGGATAACCCATCCATTGTTCGTTCCACCACATTTTGTCCATTCGGTTATCGTGGCATCCGCAGGAGGAAACGGCAACTTTATAAAATTCGGGGTGAAACAGCACCGCTCCGGCAGCACTTTGCCCACCAGCAGACGTACCATAAATCCCGATCCGGCTGAGATCCATAAACGGGTACTTTTTGGCGGCTGCCTGCATCCAGAGAATCCGGTCGGGGAAACCAGCGTCTTTTAGATTTTTCCAGCACACATCCTGAAAGGCTTTCGAGCGGTTCGACGTGCCCATGCCATCCATCTGTACCACAATAAACCCCAATTCAGCCAGTTCGTGCATCGACCGGTTGGTTGTCATGAACGATTTGGGCGTAAAGGAACCGTGGGGTCCAGCGTAGATATTTTCGATAACCGGGTACTTCTTCGCCGGGTCGAAATTCGTTGGGCGGATGATGATCCCCCAGATGTCGGTTTTGCCATCCCGTCCTTTGGCCGTAAACACCTCGGGCGTTTGCCAGCCCGCTTTTTGCCAGTCCGAAATGTCGGCTTTTTCCAGATTCATCAGCACCGACCCGTCGGCAACACTACGTAGTACCGTCATGGGTGGCATATCTACGCGTGAATACGTATCAACGAACGTCTGAAAATCGGGGGAGAACGTAGCGGTATGATTCGCATCTTCTGTTGTGAGCGCGACAAGACCTGTTCCGTCTAGATTAACTTTATAATACTGAACAAAATACGGGTCTTGATTGGGCACTTTTCCACTGGCTGCAAACAGTACCGTTCGGTTGGCCGTATCTATTTTCACTACGTTCCGAACGACCCATTCGCCTTTCGTCAACTGCTTTTTTACTTTACCCGTTACGCCATCGATCAGATACAGGTGATTCCAGCCGTCGCGCTCAGACGCCCAGACGATTTCTTTTCCATCTGCTACGTCAAAACGATACCGTTTACCGCTATAGTCGATGAAGGTTTTGCTCTGCTCCTCAATCAGTGATCGAACCACCCCGGTTGTGGCGTTCACTTCCAGCACGCGATAGACCTGATGGCCGCGTTGGTTGTATTCAAATGTAAAAGCGCGATTGTCTTTACGCCACTCCAACCGCGACAGGCTAAATTGTTGGCTGAACAGCGCATCATCTACCGGAATTTGTTTGCCTTCGTTAAGCAGGAAAAGCTGCGGGCGACGTACCGGCAAGGCATCACCTGGTTTGAGGTATTCGCGGTTTTCAAGTTTGGGCTGAAGCTGATCATCGGGCGATGAGCGAACGAAATAAATCAGGTGTTTCGCGTTTGGCCTGACTTTGTTGGTCACGAGTTTCTTCGAGTCTGGCGACCAGTAGATTATTCCGGCGTAATATTCACCCTCCGAGCCGTCATAGCTTACTTGCCGTTCTTCCTTTGTCTTTTGCGAACGGACGTAAAGGTTATAGTTTTTGATGTAGGCCGTCCAGTTGCTGTCGGGAGAAAAAACAGGTTTTTCGCTTAGCTCGTTGCCACTGGCACCCCAGTACCGACGGTCTGTTGGTTCAGCCCGAAAAGGGCCTTTCTTGCGGAAAGCTATCGTGCCCGGTGAATACTGCCAGGTGAACCCTTCGGCTGCAAATTCAAGCTCTTCATCGTCTTTCCCGTACGTAACGGAAGTAAACGGCAATGCGTAAGGTTCTATTTTTTTGCCTGTCGCCTGCGATAGTTTCTGCGCCAGCTGCTCATGATCAAAAGCAAGTTGCCGGGTTTTCTGCTTTGGGTCAACGACAACGAACTCTTTTCCCCACGCGGTCTGAATAACGTACCAGCATCGCTTGCCACTGGGCGTCCAGTTCACCTGCAACGGGGCATTATACACCTTGTCTTTCAGATTTGTTTTTAAGGCTTCCGCACGTCTGTAATCTTCCGAACGACCCTGTGATAATACATTGCCGGACAGGCTCAATAGTAAGCTGATAAACAGAAGAGTAAGCGGATGATAGCGCATGCGTTGTAGGATGTTACGAATGAAAATACTTTAATAATAAGGGTAGAAGCTAACCCTGTGCGGATGTCGACTTGTATAGAAGGCATATTGACGCCAAACGATACGCGCTAAGCCCAAGAGTCCTTTCTGGTTGAAGCTATTAAAAAT
The DNA here is from genome assembly GCF_014699035.1 of Spirosoma validum. Classification (GTDB taxonomy): domain Bacteria; phylum Bacteroidota; class Bacteroidia; order Cytophagales; family Spirosomataceae; genus Spirosoma; species Spirosoma validum. The sequence goes on along the minus strand of NZ_JACXAA010000007.1, from coordinate 248,850 downwards.
ATTTTTTCTAAAAAAAGAGGTTGAAATTAATTTTCCCTGCTCTTACTAAATAAGGGTAACTGACAATTTTATCTTCAAAAAGTGATGGGTTGGTAGCGCTGACGCGTTTGCAATTCCTGACGGATGAGGAAAGTATCGGCGTCCCCAACTATCGAATCTTTAACCCTAATCCTTTATGCACAAATCTTTATTGAAAAACTGGCGACCACTCAGTATAGTCGGTTGTGCTCAGTTTGCGCTATTTTCATTGACAACTAGTTACGGTTCGCCAACGGACCCGAATCTCAGGAACACCCTGGGTCGTACGCTGGTGACGACTGCCACCTCAACACTTGCCGGACTAAATGCCGTAGACCAATCGGCTGATCGAACAATTTCCGGTACGGTTACCGATGAGCTGGGCGTTGGTTTGCCGGGGGTATCCGTTGTTGTAAAAGGAACGCAAAGAGGTACGGTAACGGACAAAGATGGGGCCTTCCGATTAGCCGTGCCCGACGGGACCTCAACATTAACCTTCAGCTTCGTTGGCTACGTAGCACAGGATGTAGCGATGAATAACCAGACGGCGGTGAATGTTACGTTAAAACCCGAAACAAAGTCGCTCGACGAGGTTGTCGTTGTGGGCTACGGTACCGCCCGAAAAAAAGATCTTACTGGCGCTGTTACGTCCGTAACGGCTAAAGATTTTAACAAGGGTAATTTCACCTCGCCCGATCAGCTTATTCAGGGTAAGGTTTCGGGCGTGCAGATCCTCAATAACAGTGGTCAGCCGGGAGGAGCCGCAACCGTTAAGATCCGGGGTAATTCGGCCATAACGGGTAGTGGTCAGCCTTTGTACGTAGTGGATGGCGTTCCCCTGGATAACCGATCGGCCCGGCCTGGTTTAAATGCCAATGGTTTGGGGAATACGCCCGGCGGTAACCCACTGAACTTTTTGAATCCGGCAGACATTGCGAGTATTGACGTATTGAAAGACGCGTCGGCTACGGCCATTTACGGTTCTCGGGCCGCCTACGGAGTTGTCATTATCAATACCAAACGAGGCCAGGCCGGGCAGGCGAAAATTGACGTCGGACTCAACATGGGCGTGGCGTCCATCTTCCGGAAAATAAACGTATTGAACGCCGAGCAATACCGGGAAGCGATAAAATACTATGGCGTCAGCGCCTTGAATGACCGGGGTGGGAGCGTCGATGCTTTTGATGCGATTCTGCGAAACGGCTTGCAGCAGAATTATACTCTTGCCGTCAGTGGCGGAAACGAAAGCAGCAAATACCGGATATCCGCTGGCTATCTAAACCAGGAAGGGATTATCAATAAAACCGGTTTCAAAAAATACACGGCCAATTTCGCGGGCAATCTGAAGTTCCTGGACAGCAAAAAGCTGGGATTAGACATTAATGTGAACTCCAGCCAGTACATTGAAGATATTGCCGCCATCACCAACGACGCCGGTTCGAATGGTAGTCTGATCGGGCACGCGTTGCAGTGGAACCCCACCGACTCCCTGCGGAAAGCCAACGGTAGTTTGAACATAAAAGCGGGCGCGGTCATCAATCCGCTGGCTATGTCGGAGTTATACAACGACCAGTCGAAAGTTACCACGATTCTGGCCAGCATTTCTCCCTATTTTAAGTTTACGGATTGGCTGGAGTATCGGATGCTGTATAGCGTCAATTACAGTGCGGGTGGTCGGCGGTCTTCCATTCATCAGGACATTAACATCAACGCTACCCAGGGCAGAGGCTGGGCCAGTATCGGTAATAACGAGCTGAGCACCCAGCAATTTACCCACACGTTGAATTTTAATAAAGATCTTTCGCCAGACTTCAATCTGAATGCGTTAGTCGGATTTGAGTACATGAGCTTTGCCAACAAGGGGTCTACGATGAGCGCGTTGGGACCAGCTTCCGGCTTTGGTAATTATGGGTTGGACTATACCGATTATATCCAGTATTCGAACACAACGGGCCGCACCGTTTCGTCATTTGTTGACCCCACCGCCGAACTGCAATCGTATTTTGGCCGGGCAATCGGTAATTACAAAGATCGCTATCTGGTAACGGCAACGCTACGTGCCGACGGTTCCACCAAATTTGGTGCGAATAACAAATACGGTTATTTCCCGTCTTTCTCCGCGGCCTGGAATATCAGTAATGAGAAATTCTTTCAGGTGAGCGCCATCAATTCGCTTAAACTGCGCGGTGGCTGGGGTAAAACCGGTAATCAGGAATTCCCATCGGGCTCTTCGCAGGCACGGTATTCGTTCACCGATAATGGCGGTCTTGGGCAGACGAATAACCCCAACCCCGATTTGAAATGGCAGTCCGATAAGCAGTTTAACATCGGTTTTGACCTGACAGCGCTGAATAATCGGGTTACGGCAACGGTCGATTATTTCAATAAAACAACCACAGACCTGTTGTTCCCCAGCCCGCCGATTCAGCCCGCTCCTCCGGGATCGGTTATTCGGTGGATCAATCTGGATGGACGTATTGAAAACAAAGGTCTGGAAGTTGCAGTCGATGCCGGTATTGTCAAAAAAGACAACTTCAGCTGGGATTTGGGGGTCAATGCTACCTTCATCAAGAATAGTGTCTCCGGCTTAACTGCCCCCATTCTGACGGGTGCGTTGAATGGTCCGGGTCTGAGCGGGGTGTCGGTGGAAGTGATTCAAAATGGCTTACCGATCAATGCGTTTTACACCCGGCGGTATCTGGGGATGAGTGAAGCTACCGGCCTGGCGACGTATGAAGATGCGGGGAATACGTTCTTTTACGTTGGAAATCCCAATCCAAGCACTTTGGTAGGTCTCAGCACGACGCTCCGGTATAAAAAGCTGTCGCTGATCGCTAATATGAACGGCGCGTTCGGACAGGATATCTACAACAATACCAATAATGCTGTCATCAGCGTCGGCTTAATCAACGGCGGGCGGAATATCGCTCTTTCGCTGTTTAAAGAGCCGGTTAAAGAGTCGATTGCCAACCCGGTAACCCCCTCTTCCCGGTACATTGAGAAAGGCGATTACCTGAAAATGACGAACGCAACCCTGTCGTATGCACTCGGTAATATCGCTAAGGTTATTCGGGGAGCGGCTGTTTACGTAACGGGTCAGAACCTGTTTGTCCTCACCAAGTACACCGGATTTGATCCCGAAGTCAACGTGAATAAAGCCATAAACAGTGTTCCGTCGGTGGGCATCGATTATGCCGCTTATCCACCGGCTCGCACAATAACTTTTGGCGTCAACTTCTCTTTATAAAACTCTTACGATAATGTCAATAAAAAATAACGTATTCATTCTTAGTACGTTCGGTCTGGTCTTAGGTCTTGGTGGTTGTACGGATTTGGAAGAGAAGTTCCAGGGAGATCTCACCGCCGGCCAGATCAGTACGTCAACGTCGGCCAATACGGCGGCTTTGTTAACGGGCGTTTACAACTCGATACGGGAGCCCTTTCAGAATAATTCGCAGCTGAATGCGCTCTGTGAAATGACAACCGATGCCATGATGGGTCCAACTCGGGGTCCGGACTGGGATGATAACGGTACGTGGCGGCAATTGCACCAGCACCGCTGGGATGGCAACCACATTCGCATCATCAATACGTTCAACAACATGAGCGGGGGGATTTTTGCGGCCACCGACATGCTGCGGTTCAATCCAACCCCTCAACAGTCTGCCGAAGCTCGGTTCTTACGAGCCTTCTGCATGTTCTGGCTACTGGATTTATATGATCAGGTGCCGTATCGTGAGCCGGGAGAAAGTGTGGTGCAGGCAGCTAAAGTCCGAAAAGGACTGGATGCCCTGAACTACATCATCAGCGAAGTAACGGCTATCCAGGCGAATCTGCCCGATGGTCCTGCCGGACTGGCCAATAAAGATGCGGCCCGGGTTTTTCTGATGAAACTATACCTCAACAAAGGGGCTTATGCGAACCGGGCCACACCAACCTTTGCGGCCGAGGACATGAATAAGGTGATCAGTCTGGCCGATGAGATTATCAACAGCAATAAGTATTCGTTCACCGCTAATTATTACGACAATTTCGCACCCGCGAATACCACAATTGGCAAGGAAAACATCTGGACCCAGGAGAACGTGGGGGGCGTATCGCCTAACGCAAACCTGCGGAACCGATGGGTTACGTTCCTTCATCCCAACCAAAATCCGAATGGTAACAATGGGTGGGTGATCCTGCCGACTTTCTACGACAAGTATGAAGCAACGGATAAGCGGCTGGGAACGGCTTACAAGACTACAGGGGGGCTGCCTAATCCGGGCAATCGCATCAATACGGGTTTTCTGATTGGTCAGCAGTATAATTTAACGACGGACGCTCCGTTGAAAGACAGACCCGGTAACAACCTGATTTTTTCGAAAGAGGTGAAAATTATCGAAACCGGCAGCAATCTGGAACTGCCGGGGATCAGGCCGATCAAGTATCCAATCGATTACGCCAACGATGGCAGCCGTCTGATTGACAATGACTACGTGTATTTCCGACTGCCCGATGTGTTGCTGATGAAAGCGGAAGCGATTTTACGGGGTGGTACGCCAACGAGTGCGGGTAGTTACGGTAATACGGCTTTGTCGCTGGTCAACGCCATTCGAACCCATTCCTCACGGGGAGCCAGCGCCCTAACGTCGGTCAATCTGGATGTTCTGTTGGATGAACGCGGTCGGGAATTGTACATTGAGAACTGGAGACGGCAGGATTTGATACGTTTCGGCAAGTTCCTGCAACCGTTTTACGAGAAGAATTACACGAGCGACCCGAAGTATCTGTTATTTCCCATTCCGATTCAGCAAATGGCCGTCAATGAAAATTACGTTCAGAATTCGGGTTATTAATCGGATAATAGGGGTTTTTAATGAAAACTAGTCGCTGTAGCCGTGGTGTCGGGTTCTTAAACCCGACACTGCGAGGTTTCTCAAAACCGAGTAAACAAGTTGAGATTCGGTTTTGAGAAACCTCATAGCATCAGATGTGAGTATCTGACGCCACCGGCATGATAGAGCCTTGTAGCGGATAATAAAAAGTTAGTCGGTTAAGCAGGCAGATAGAAGAAAAGAAAGCTTCTGTTTGCCTGCTTTGCTATTTTAGAGCTTTGTTCTAGACGGAATAACATAGGTGCCTATTGTAACGCAAACTAGCTGACGTAATGAAAATCGCTGTAGCCCAGCTCAAGCCGATCAAAGGGGATATCGAGCGGAATATTGAAAAGCACAAAAAGCTCATCGAGCTAGCTGCTTCCAGGGGAACGGGTACACTTATTTTCCCCGAATTATCGATAACTGGTTACGAACCTGAACTGGCCAACGAATTAGCGACAAATCAGGATGATCGCCGATTCGATGATTTTCAGTCGATTAGTGACACAAAGAACATTACAATTGGCGTAGGCATGCCGACACGAAGCGATTCCGGGGTTCGGATCAGCCTGCTCATTTTTCAACCAAACCGGCCACGTCAAATCTATTCCAAACAACATTTACACGCCGACGAAAACCCGTATTTTACGGCTGGTAATCACTCCGTTTTTCTGGAGGAGGGCACATGTAAAATTGCCCTGGCAATCTGTTACGAATTATCGGTTCCTGAACACCCGACGAATGGATTTCTGCAAGGAGCAAACATCTACATTGCCAGCGTAGCGAAGACGCTCAACGGCGTTGAAAAAGCGGCTCAAACATTATCGGACATAGCGAAGACTTATTCAATGACCGTATTGATGGCCAACTGCGTGGGGCATTGTGATAATTTTGAGAGCGCCGGAAATTCATCCATCTGGAACAACAAAGGCGTATTACTTGGACAACTCGATGATACGCAGGAAGGCATACTGGTTATCGACACGGATACCCAGGAAGTCATAGAGGAAACGCTGTAAATTAAGTTACAACGAAGGCAAATCGATACGTTTAAACAACCAAACAATATGGAAAAATCACAGGCGCTACGTGGCATGGCTGCGGTCAATTTTTGGGTTTCTGACGTAAAAGAGGCCCGAAACTAGTATAGTGAATAGCTGGGCATCGAGCCTTACTTTCAGCGACCTGATGCCGATAATTCAGCCTATTTCGAGCTGGAACCATAATCCTCTCTACCATGAAAATGTCTGCCAGTATAAAGAGCGAGTTAAATCGCCATGAAGTTGTCGTACAGACCAATGACTCGGCTAAAGAGATGCAGATTTCTGTGAAACCGTCTGGTTTCGGCTCATCAATCAATGGGGGAGAATTACTGTTGCTTTCACTGGCCACCTGCTTCTGCAATGATATTTATCGGGAAGCAGGTAAACGCAACATGAACGTATCGGGTGTGGAAATTCTGGTTACCGGAGAATTCGGCGCAGAAGGGGAGCCTGGTTCCAATTTTACGTACAAAGCGAACGTAACAGCCGATGCATCATCAGAAGAAATTGAGGACTTAATCAACCATATCGATCGCGTTGCAGAAATACATAACACTTTGCGAAAAGGACTCAGCATTACGCTAACGACGTAACGTATCAAAGGCTTTCTTGCTGAGCCAAAAACGAAATTGTTGACAACAATTCATTTAGGAAGTTATTTTTTATACATTTGTCTTAGTAACTAAGATTTTTAGTAAATAAGACAAATGGGTAATAAATTAGACAACCAAACGATCGCTTCGATCAGTGATTTAGGCAGGCGATTTTCAGATACGACAATTCTGATGCACGAAGCCATTGCCCAAAAGGCGGGTTTGTCAGGAACAGATCATAAGTATCTGGGACTGTTGATGCAGAAAGGGGCGATGACAGCCGGTGATCTGGCTAAACTGACAGGATTAACCACGGGAGCAATTACGGGCTTGGTGGATCGGCTTGAAAAAAAGAATTTGGCAAAACGAGTATTTGACGGAGAGGATAGACGGAAAATTATGATCGTGCCCAATACCGAACAGGCTATGACACTGTTAGGTGGAATTTTTGCCGATTTGCAGCATAAAATGGTCAATCTCCTGTCAACATTTTCCGACGACGAGCTGACGTTGATCAAAACGTATTTGGTAGCAACAATCGACGTAATGAACGACGTTACCCGGACTTTGCAGGACACAGACAATCCCTAAGCAACCCATAACCTACGAAGAACATGATCACTACAACTTACCTGTCGAGAGCCGAACTCTGGCTGTTTATTACGACACTGATTTATTTTTTGATGAACGGTGCTCAGTTGTTTGAAACCGCCGTTATCGTTCCTAAATGGACGGCTTCACCTCCGGACTCTCTACAACTGTTCAAAGGGAAATATGGGCTTGACTTCAAAGCGTTCTGGATAGCGTTGCACTCGATTCACGAGATTACGTTCATTCTGGCGATCATTTTTTGCTGGAAACTGGAGGGCATACGGAACTGGCTTTTGGTCTTGTTTGCCATCCACTTCGTTGTTCGGGTGTGGACCCTGCTGTATTTCGCTCCTAACATTATTGAGTTTCAACGAATAGCCAACGTAGCAGAGAAACATGCTGATTTATTGAACCGAACAGTGCTCTGGAAAAATTTGAATTACGTGCGTGTCGGCTTATTTATCGCTGTGTCATTCGGACTGATCCCTTTGTGCGTAAAGTTGATGAACCTAAAAGTGAGCTGATAAAGTCACTAAGAAAAGTGGACATTCAATAAAACCCCGCGTCAGATAGGGCAATAAATGCCGAACGTAGCGCCCTGACGCGGCTGACTTTTAGCCGAAATAGCCAGTTATTCGGCCATACTTTACCAACAGTGGTAATTCCAGGGCTGCTATAAAGAAACACTGACTTAAAATAGATCTAATTGTAGGTGGATGAAATGACGCCGTTCGAGCCGATTGTCAATTCATCATCAAACTTGACGCTGACGATCGTAACGTCTCGTGCTCCAGGGTGCTCGCTCATAAACCGTTGATTTGCCTTGTCAATACTGGTATTTAAGTAGGCTTTCTTCCAGGGCTTTGGGCTAATAGACCCATAGCCAGTAACGATGACTAACGTGTTGGGAGACATATGTATAAATTGGTTAGTTAGATGAATAATTGTTAAACGTACAGGTTAGACTAATGAAACTAGCTGAAGACAGCTGTGACTGAGTGGGTTCGCTGTCCTTATCTGTTCTACTTATTAGATTATCCTAATAAAAAGCCTAGCTTTACCCAATGAGCGACGAAGATTCAGAGTTAATCCGGTATTTTGAGAATTTAGAGTTACCTCAACCACCTTTCCGGTTGAGTGCCAGTGAAATTATCAACGATTTGCCCGGCTTTATTGCCACCCAGATTCGACACCTACGTAGTGGAATGAGTGCTGGTGCCAGCCGCACTAAGTTAAAGCAACTGAAAGATCGGTTAGCAGAGCGGTGAACAACAAACTCCCGCAGGCGGGGGCTGGCTGTATAAACTTGAACACATAACCCGTGTGTAACACGCTGGGAAAGACAAAGTTCAAAATAGCCAAAACCACCAAGCTGAGATTGTTTAGAATCAACTGTTCAAAGAAGAAGTGAAATAAAAAATATTGATCTGACATCGAATTAGCTTCACCAGCGTTAAGTAGATAAGTCCAAAATATTAAGGCTGGCTATATACCGTATTCGTAAGCGTATCGGCACGGATTTTGGTGTCGTTTTGTCACCGGTTAGCCGTAATTTAACTGGAAAATTGTCTTATAAGGGTTGCCAGACAGCAAACTCGACAACTGTCACAGTATCCTCAATGGCGGTAACCTCTGCTTAAACGTCTATTTTTATTAATACGCCCGACTCCAACTTCAAATGAAATTTTTTAATTTTTTTACCAGCGACATTGCCATTGATCTAGGCACCGCAAACACCCTGATTATTCACAAGGATCAAATTGTGGTAGATGAGCCTTCGATTATTGCCATGGACAAAATCAGTGGTAAGGTGCTGGCCATTGGTCATAAGGCCATGCAAATGCACGAAAAGACAAACGAGAATAGTAAAACGATTCGGCCGTTGAAAGATGGTGTCATTGCTGACTTTACAGCTGCTGAACTGATGATACGTGGACTGGTGAAGATGATTACGCCCACCAATCGACTCTTTGCTCCTTCGCACCGCATGGTCGTCAGTATTCCTTCCGGAATTACAGAAGTGGAAAAGAGAGCTGTTAAGGATTCCTGCGAACACGCTGGCGCGAAAGAAGTCTATATGATGCACGAACCGCTGGCAGCCGCGATCGGAATTGGTATTGACATTACGCAGCCTAACGGCACGATGATCGTGGACATAGGCGGGGGAACCACTGAAATTGCTGTCATCGCGCTGTCGGGCATTGTCTGTGAACAGTCGATACGTATCGCGGGCGACGTATTCACGCGTGATATTGTCGATTACATGCGTCGGGAACATAATCTGCTGATTGGTGAACGCTCGGCTGAACAAATCAAAATGGCTGTCGGTTCGGCGCTATCGGAGTTAGAAAACCCACCGTCTGATTATGAAATTCGGGGGCGTGACCTGATGACGGGAATTCCCAAAGAAATCAAGGTTACGTATGGGGAAATCGCTTACTCAATCGATAAATCGATCTCTAAAATTGAAGAGGCTACCATGAAAGCGCTCGAAATGGCGCCCCCGGAGTTATCAGCTGATATTTATACCAATGGTATCCATCTGACGGGAGGAGGGGCGCTGTTGCACGGGCTCGACAAACGTCTGGCGATGAAAACCAAACTGCCGATTCATATCGCTGACGATCCGCTGAAAGCTGTTGTGAAAGGCACGGGTGAGGTAATCAAAGATATGGAAAGGTATAAATCTGTCCTGATTAGCTAGGGCCGTTTGCAAGGCGAGATACACTGGCGGCCAGCGAACAAAACGTGTCGCTGGCCGCCAGTAGAATTCCTGAGGAAAGAAACTAGTTCGCTAAGGCCTGATCCAGCGCATTCAGCAGTACGTCCTTTTGTTGCAGATCATAGACATACTCCCAGAACATTACACCCGCCAACTTCTTCGACTTCACGTAGTTGACTCTGTTTTTGAGTGACTCGGGATCAGCGTAGGAGATAAACATGTGCGTGGTCGGATTCCACAAATAAGGCGATTTGGCCGTATCGTCCCAGTAGCGGGTAAAGCCGTTTTTATTGATGTATTTCGCCATCAGCTCGTCGTAGCTGATAAAGTAATGTTTGCCGGGAGCGGGTTGGTATAAACCATTATTCTCATCCTTTGCATCAGCCCAGCCGCGACCATAAAAAGGGAGGCCTAACACGATTTTGTTAGCCGGTACGCCCGCTTTAATATGCCCTTCTACGGCTGAAACGCTGCCCGTACGGGCGTGGGGTTCTTTATCGGACTGATACAGCGGACTATGGTGGCCCGTTTGCTTGTCATTGCCGTGGTACAGATCATAGGTCATGATATTCACGTAGTCAAGGTATTTCTGCGCATTTCCCAGTTCTGTGTGATTGACAAAAGCGGTATCGCCACCCGTAGCCGATGTCAGCAAATAATGGTTAGCTCCGGTACGTTTGTCAATTTTGCCTTGCGCATCCAGTTGGTCACGGATCGCTTTCAGGAACAGCGTGTAATTCTGCTTATCTTCAGGACGAAAAATATTGCCGGCACCAACCTGAGCCGGGTATTCCCAGTCAATATCGACCCCGTCAAGTTTGTGTTTTTTCAGCATGTCGACCGCGCTGTTCGCAAATTTTTTGCGGGACGCATCTGTCAGAGCCGCATCGGAAAAGTATTTGCAGCCACCCCAGCCACCAACCGAGATCAGAATTTTCAGATCTTTATTGGAAGACCGTAACGACGTAAGTGCCGCCAGATTAGCCTCGTCTTTTGGCTTTAAGGGAGCCAGCTCGCCATTCTGGGCCGGGACCGCAAAGGCATAATTGATGTGCGTAAGTTTTTGAGCGTCAATCTGCTCCTTCGTCCAGCCGTTACCTGTTACGTAGCCAATGACAACGTATGGTTTGGCCGATTGCGCCGAAGTGGTTTGGGGTTGAACGGAAAACAAAAGAGCGAGCAGTAACGCGAGGCAATAAACGGATCGTTTCATCGACGAGAAAATAGAGGTGGTTGCCCCACAAAGATAAGCAGGGCCGTGACTTGAGTAGCCTTGTCCGATTGTTTAAGGTCGCTTTTCCGACAGTTCGGTAGGCCAGTTCTTTCGCTTCACAAGTCGTTTTGTCATCTTTACAACACATGGACAAACTGAACGACCGGTGGCTGCGCCTGGTAGGCGTACCGCTCATCTCAATCGTCTCGAACTTTATCTTTTTTCAGCCCGACAACGACGCCAGACACATCAGTCGCTGGCTGGCACTTGGGGCGAGTCTGGTCGAGTGCGTGCTGGTGTGGGAAGTGGCCCGGCTGGGTATTCTCCGGGCACGTCGTCGCTTTCCGCGACTGAATCAGACAACACCCCGCATTCTGCTACAAGTGGTTTGGTTTATCGGAACAACCGTTTTGCAACGGATCGCCATTGTCTATATCTACGACGTTACGCAATTTTGGGGTTATTCCATGACCGAGCGGGCGTATTGGGTTAATACGTTGATTCCCTTATTATTTGTTGTGCCGCTGGCTGCGATTTATGAAGCCCGTTATTTGTATCGGCAGTGGTGGACAACGTATTACGAAGCCGAACAGCTAAAGAAAGAAGCCCTTCAGAGTCAGCTCGATTCGCTGAAAGCGCAGATCAACCCGCATTTCCTGTTCAACAGCCTCAGTACGCTGTCGTCGCTGGTAAACGAAAATCCGAAGCAGGCCGAGCGATTCATTGAGGAACTGGCCTCGGTGTATCGCTACGTCTTGCAAACGAACGAGCAGTTGCTGACCACGCTAGACAGCGAATTACAGTTTATTCAGGCGTATTTCCATCTGCTGCAAATGCGCTTTGGACGTAGTGTCGAACTGGACGTAGCTGTCGATGAGCGCTGTCAAACTTTTCTGATTCCCCCCTTAACCCTCCAACTACTGGTCGAAAATGCCGTGAAGCATAATACGGCGTTGCCAACAAAACCGCTCCTGATTCGCATTTATACTGGTCACGATAATGCGCTGATTGTGAGCAATACGCTACGTCGGAAACAGAACGTAGTGCCGTCGAACCGTACGGGATTAACCAATATAAAAGCTAAATACCGATTGCTGGGCCAGCCGGATGTTGTCGTTCATCATACCGACGACTCCTTTCAGGTAACGGTGCCGCTTATTCAGGAAAATCGCTATGACTATTCTTATCATTGAAGACGAGGAGCCTACTGCCCGCAAACTCCAGCGACTGCTGGCCGACGTAATGCCAACGGCTCACGTTGTTGGAATGACCGTGAGCGTTGAGGAATCGGTCGACTGGCTGCGGACGAACCCAAGGCCGGACCTTATTTTCATGGACATTGAACTGGCAGACGGGCAGAGTTTCGATATTTTCAACCGGGTAGCCGTGGCGAGTCCCGTTGTTTTTACGACGGCTTACGACGACTTCGCCATCAAAGCGTTCAAGGTTAACAGCATTGATTACCTGCTCAAACCTGTCAAAGAAGCGGATCTACGGCAGGCACTGGATAAACTTCAGCAGTTGAAAAACGTACTCGCTGATTCGGCTCCCACCAACGTAACGGCTCTGGAAGCTTCTTTGTCGAACCTGCTTCAGCAACTGCAACAAGCTGCCCCCGCTACAACAACCCCTGCCATCCCTGCTCTGCGCCCCCTGCCCCACGCTACGTTCCGCGATCGCTTTCTGATTAAACAGGGACAACGTTTGTTTTCGGTGAGCACCGAGGAAGTCGCGTATTTCTTTTCCCGTAACAAATTGTCGTTTCTGAAAACCCGCGACGAACACGAATGGCTGGTCGATTATACCATGGATGAACTGAGTCAGATGCTTGATCCGCGACGCTTTTTCCGGCTCAACCGGCAGGTGATTGCCGAACTACGGGCGGTCGATAAAGTACATCTGTATTTCAATGGCAAACTGAAGATCAATCTACGGCCGGCATTCGAGGAAGAGGTTGTAGTCAGTCGCGAAAAAGCCGGGGAATTAAAAGGTTGGCTGGGCGAATAAAATAGACACTTCGGTGAGCAAACCAGACTTTTCGGTAGACGACTGGTTTCAGCTTCGGGCCGTTTGGGACAGTTTTGCTTCGTCAAAAAGCAACAACGAATGAAATCATTACTGCCTATCACGTTTCTCTGTTTGATGCTGAACGTAACACTCATCGGACAGACTTTAACGCCGGAACAACTTCAGACGGATTTTGCCCGTTTCCGCACGGCGCTCAACGAAGTTCATCCGGAAATGTATCGGTATACGCCAAAGCACACCTTCGACTCACTATTTACAGCTACGTCGGCCCGCCTGAACCGGCCCATGACGCAGCACGAGTTCTACGTAACGATGATGCCGCTGCTGACCGCCCTCCGCGACGGACACATCAAATGGATTGTTTCCGGGAAAGACGAGCATTATCCATTTTTTACCGACAAGCTGTTTCCGCTGAAACTCTATTTTCTGGACGAAAAAGCGTGGGTCGTAGGCAATTATGGCGCTGGTAATGTACCCGATGGCGCGGAAATAACGACGATCAATGGAAAATCGACGGCCAGTCTTATTCAGTCGCTGTTGCCGAACATGACCTTTGCCGATGGCAACCGGATAGGAGGGAAGCTGGAAGATCTGAACCGCTATTTTTCGGGCTATTACGCTACGTTCATCGGCGCGCCCGATGCCTTTGCCGTTACGTATCGAATGGGTAATGAGGAAACGAACGTAACGCTTCAGCCCGTAACGGAACAGGCGATTAAGGCGTACGCTGAGAAACATAAATCCGCTCCGCAACATCCGTTACGATTGACGTTCGTTGATAATCAGACAGCGGTGATGACCATTGAGGCCTTCTTTAAGGAAATGAATGGCCTGAAATTCAGTCAGTTTCTGCAGAAGTCCTTTCGGGAAATTAAGACTAAAGGCGCGCAAAATCTGGTGCTTGACCTGCGCGATAACGAAGGGGGAGAAGAATCGCTGGGTGTCTTGCTATACAGCTACTTGACCAACCAACCGTTCCGCTATTACGATCACATCAGCGTTCGGCAGAAAAAGCGCTACTCATTTCCGGCCTGGACGTCGAAGCTGTACCGACTAGCAAAATTCATGGTCGTGAAAAAACGCGGAGATGGCTACGTATTTACGGCGCAGCGAGGTCTGAGCATTACAAAACCGCAAAAAGACGCCTATTCCGGTAAGCTTTACGAACTGCTCAACGGCAATAGCTTTTCTGTAACGACTGAGTTTGCCGCCCGCGCCCATGCCGATAAACGGGCCCAGCCTGGACGGGCCGTGTTTATTGGGCAGGAAAGTGGGGGCGGTTATAAGCTGAACAGCAGTGGTATTTTTACCATTACCCAATTACCGAACTCGAAAATTGACCTCGGCATCGGCATGTTCGGCTTTCACATGGCGAACGTATCGGCCTATCCCCATGCCGACCGGGGCATCATTCCCGATTATCTCGTAGAGCCTACAGCCGATGATATCTTAACCCACAAAGATCGTGTCATGGACTACACGCTAAAGCTTATCCAGTCGCAACAATCAGCCCTGACGAACTCTAGATAGAAGCAACCAAAAAGCCGCGATCAATACGTCTGATCGCGGTTTAACAAGCTATTTTTTAGAATAGAATGCTTACCGTATTTTGGCATGGGCACGTACCGGAAACGTACCAACGCCTTTGAATTTTGGGGGAATCGCGCTGAAGGTAAACCCATCATCAGGTACGGCTGATAAATTACACAGGTGTTCAACAATCAGAATGTTAGCACCTAACAGTGTTGTATGAACAGGACGACTGCGGCCAGTTGTATCGTCAATATTGTGCGAGTCGATGCCCACTAGTTTCACCCCACAGTCGCGCAGATACGTAGCGGCTTCGGCGGTTACGTAAGGATGGTTGGCATAATACAGATCCGTATTCCAGTGCACATCCCATCCGGTATGAATCAGCACCGCCCGATTCCTGATCTCGTAATTTTGTAGATGATCAGTCGTTACGGCAAGTGACTCGGTATACGGCACGCGAATGACAATACCCTCCAGATCTGTAAAGGCTTCCAATCCAACCTGGGATAAATCGTGCCCATCAGCAAATCGGTGAAACGGGCAATCCAGGTAAGTGCCGGTGTTGGTCACCATCTCAATTTTACCAATCTGGAATTCCGTTCCGGGTTCATAAATCTGACGGGAATCCTCCCGGCTTAAGTAATCGCAGATGATGGGAGCGGGCAGGCCTTTATACGTAATGAGGCCATTTTCAATCGTGTGGCTCAAATCGATAAGCAGTTGTCGATCGCCCCGTTCGTTGATGGGTTTTCGTTTGTGCGGTTCGGTCAGGATCTGTTTGTTCAGAATCGTTACGTTCCCCACCATCAATAAACGCAGATCGGCAACGATATAATCCGCCAGTTCACGGTCCGAAATATCGTCTCCCGCGATGTCGATTCGAAAATCGTCTCCTTTTAAACTGCCTCCGTTGGTGAAGTAAAGCTCAAAATCAAATTTTACCCGTTTCTGCATAGGTTCGTTTATTGGGAGAAATGATGTGGAATGATAGGGATAAACACATCGAACCGTCGAAGCGGAGCCACGGAGTACATGAAGAAAAAACCTTTGTGGGCTCTGTGGCTCCGCTTCGACGGTTCGATATGTTTACTGACAAATCACTGTCTAGATGGGAATACGTTCGTAAACCGATTGGCCACTATCAGGATCGACGCCGAAAAGCTCAATGTAGGCTACTTTGGGGACCAGGTGAAACGAGCTGGCTAACTGGATGAATATTTTTTGCAGATGGGCATTCTGTCCGTTGATGACGATCATTGCGACAGTTTTACCCTGCGAATGAACAACCTTGAGTGGACGTTTGGGATACGCATTGAGCCGAAGTTCATACGAATCAGGCTTATCAGCACAGGCGCGGTGTTGATAGCCGTAAGCTAATTGCCATTGGATCGAAGACAGTTCCTCCCGCTGGCCCTGTTCGGCGTACCGAATCCAAAACACATCAACCGGCTTCTGCGGAGATAATTTTTGATCGGCCAGAACATTAGCCTGATACACGACCGTATTTGCGTCTTTACTTCGCTGAAGATAAAACAATCGGGAAGCCGCAGCCGGAGCTGACCCCGGAACGTCGCCGGCCTGAGCGGGCAACGTATCGTGCCCGAGCCAGGCGAAGAGGATCCAGAAGACGATTCGTTTCATGATAGCGATTGCTTTACGATTAGGAACCACACGGTCTGATTACGTAGTAAAGTTAATGAACATCGTCCGCAAAGGAAATAGTAATTGCATGGATAGGAAATAACAATTACCCAACTGCCATGAAGCCCACCTGAATTGTTTGTCAGTCCCGGGAAAACTTCGTTCGCAACCGCCGGGCTACATCATCCGCTAATTCGTCGCGCATACTCTCGTAGAGTTGCCAGCGCGAAGGTGGAAACAGATTCGCACTAGCCAGCGTATGGCCGTTCAGAGCCCGATCATCGCCACTAAAGGTTTGCCACTCGGTTTGCCAGTTTCGGTTTTCTACGACCGATTCTTCCCACAAAATTTTACCGGTTTTTGTGTCGATTGACCGCATTCGCAGGTCCAGGCCCGCCTGAATCTCCCGACGATACGTAGTGAGTGTGCCTTTCACTTTTTCCATAACGTCGACCTTGGTTGAGTCGTTGATCTTCTTCTCGCCGACTTTGTAAGCCTGATTGCTATAAACCGTTGTAGGCGAGGATGACGTGTTTTCACGGTAGGGTGTATAGTCGGCGATAACCATTTGGATGGCCTGATGAATAGGATAGCCATCACCCGCGGTTTCGTCTGGTGGATAAAGCCTCACAAATGTTGACGGCGCCGTATTTTGACCAACCTGTCGTAGAAGCAGTCGTTGTAATTCCTGATTGTCGGCGCGGTCGAGTTCGACGGATGGAGTCAGTGGCTCGACAACTACCCGCAAAATAGCGAAGGGAAAGGCATCTGCCGCTTTAGCGCGGGCTTGTCGGTAGTCGGGTACCCACTCAATGGCTTTCAGGTAATTCAGATAAGCATCCTTGGCCGCCAGACGATCCTCCTCCCGATACGAAAATGCCTCTTCCGCAGCCTGGTACCGATCAGCAGCTGCCAACTCACGCGTATCGTTCTGACGATCCGTATATGAAACTGGATAGGTCGCTAGCCAGTCGGCGCAGGTAACACAGGTTCGCGCATTATCCGTTAAGGTTTGTAAGGCGCTGTATTCCCTGTAAACTGCTTCCCAGCGAAACGCATCTGTACTGGCTGGCGCTGAAAGTCGCTGGATAGTCGTTTGATGGTGTTGGTACGCTTGCACAAAGGCCTGCTGCAAAACCTGCGTAGCCAATGGCAGGCCGCGTTTGCTGAGGCCGGGTCGTTGCTGAAGCCGTTGCGACGCTTTCTTTACGGCAAGATCAAAATGGCCCCGTTTAAGCGCTGTTTTGCCACTGCTGCACGCATTTAGCAGAAAGACAGCAAGAACGATGAACAGACCCGGGCGAAACATGGTGTTAAACTACGAATTTTGAACATTCGACAACACAAGCAGTAGTTGGTTTATCTTTGACCCGAAAAAAGATCTATTCGTTGGATCGCCTGTCTGGTAAATCATGTCGAAACACCGACGTAATCACTCGGCCGAGAAACTACTCGGCACTTCGCCCGGTACGCTCACCTACGTTGGTGCGGAAATCGAACATGCCACGAAAATTAAACGTATTGAATACAATGCAACCGACTACCGTATTGACGATACCAGTAAACTGAGCGCCTGTCGTTTACCCGCTTCGAGTACGCCCTACGTCAACTGGCTTGACGTCGATGGCATTCACGAACCGAAAGTCGTGGCGGCTCTGGGACAGCAGTACCACCTGCACCCGCTGTTGCTGGAAGATGTTCTCAATACGGAACAAAAGCCCAAAATCGACATTTACGATGAGAGTCCAACCGGAAATGGCGTTGTTGAACCAACCGATTCGGTCGTTTTTGTTACCCTCAAAATGTTGCATCATAGTCGTCAGCGGCAGGAAATTGATATCGAACACATCAGTATGGTGCTGGGCAAAAACTATTTGATTTCGTTTCAGGAAGAACGAACGAAGGATATTTTCGAGCCGGTCATCGAACGGATTAAAGCCTCATCGGGCAAAACCCGACGTAACGGAGCTGACTATCTTTTGTACGCCCTGATTGATGTCATTGTCGACCATTACTTACTGATTACCGAACGTATTGGCGAGAAGATGGATGAAGTGGAAGAGCAGATTGTGCAGGAGCGGGCTAATCAGCAAACGTTAGGTACGCTTTACACGCTCAAGCGCGAACTGGCCTTTATTCGCCGGGCAGTTTCGCCGGTGCGTGACATTATCAGTACGTTGCTGCGTGAAGAATCCGACCTGATTCAGCACAACACGTTTCCGTACCTGCGCGACCTTGCCGATCACATGAATCAGGTGATTGAAACCCTGGAGTCGTACCGAGAACTTATTGCGGGCCTGATGGACGTTTATTATTCGATCGTGAGCAACCGAATGAACTCGGTTATGAAAACGCTGACGATTTTTTCGGCCATTTTTATGCCTCTTACCTTTATCGTCGGCGTTTATGGTATGAATTTCGATAACATGCCTGAACTCCACAAACAGTATGGGTACTACGTAGTATGGGGGATTATGGCGCTCGTGACGGTGGGTATGATTATCTACTTCCGTCGGCGAGGCTGGATGTAAACAGTCGTCGGGCAAATCAAATCACGACGTAGTAAGTACGTATGATTACGAAGGATAACCAATTGATTACTAAGCAGTGGATTACCGATTCCCGGCAGGTAACGGCTGGCGGTGGTGATGGACAAGTAGCCGACAGCGTTTTTTTTGCCATTCAGGGCGATCATCACGATGGGCATGCGTTCATCGGTGAACTATACCAAAAGGGAATTCGACAGTTTGTTGTTGAACGGTCGGCCCTAACCGGACCGCCGGACCGCCGGGAGGAGTTGGCGCGCTACGCTGATGCCCAGTTTATTGAGGTCGATAGTAGTCTTCAAACCTTGCAAACGCTGGCTGCTCAACAACGGCGGCAGTTTCATAATCCAATCATTGGTATTACGGGCAGTAACGGCAAAACCATTGTAAAAGAATGGCTGGTCCAGTTGCTGGCCGATGAGTTTGTGATTGCGAAAAGCCCCAAGAGTTACAACTCGCAGTTGGGCGTACCCCTGTCGGTGCATACGTTAACGAAAAACCACACGCTCGGGATTTTCGAGGCCGGTATCTCCAAAGCTCACGAGATGCAGGCACTTGAAGCCATCATCCGGCCAACGCTTGGCATTTTTACCAACATAGGCACGGCACACGACGAAGGATTCCGAACCCGAAAGCAGAAAATAGCCGAAAAGTTGCGGCTGTTTATTCACGCTAAAACGCTGATTTACTGTACCGATTATGCTGAAGTCGATGATGAGGTCAATCTGCTGCTGAAAGCGGTTAATCCGGACATGCGGTTCATTACGTGGTCGTTAACGGGCAAGGCTGCTACGTATCAGGCTACGCTGGCTCAGAACCACCTTACCATAAGCGGACCAACAGGCATGTATCGGTTGCAAGTGCCGTTCACCGATCCAGCATCCATAGAGAATCTGCTGCATTGTGTAGTTACAATGTTGACGTTACGTTCCTGGAGTAGCGAAGACTTACAAATCCGGCTGAATCGACTACGACCGGTTTCAATGCGGCTTGAACAGAAAGAGGGCATTAACAACTGTGTGCTTATTGATGATTCGTATAATAACGACGTTGTTGGCTTGCAGCTCGCGTTACGTTTCCTGAACCAACAGAATACCCGAAATCGTCGGGTGGTTATTCTGTCCGATGTCCTGCAGTCGGGCCAGCCCGAAGCTGATTTGTATGAACAGGTTGGTGAGTTGATACGTAGTAATCACGTTGAGCAGTTTATTGGGATTGGGCCGGTCGTCAGCCGGAATGCGCAATGGTTTGCCGGGAACAGTCTGTTCTACAGCACCACGGAGGAGTTTTTGGGGCAGTTCCCATTTAGTGATCTACGCGATAGCACCTTGCTGGTCAAGGGTGCAAGACCCTTTTCGTTCGAACGAATTGTGCATCGACTGGAACGAAAAGTACACGGCACCGTTCTCGAAATTAATCTTGATGCCCTGACGCATAACCTGAATTACTACCGCGAAAAAGTTGGGGCAGATACGAAAATTATGGTGATGGTGAAAGCCTTCGCTTACGGAAGTGGCAGCGCCGAAGTTGCTCAGCTACTACAGTTTCACCGGGTCGATTATCTGGCTGTTGCCTATGCCGATGAAGGGGTAGTGCTACGCCAGCATGGCGTTGATCTGCCGATTATGGTTATGAACCCAACCGGATCGCCGGACCGTCCCGAAACCTTCGCTACGTTGCTGGAATACAAGCTCGAACCAGAGATTTACAGCATGCGGTTACTACGGGAGTGGGGTAGGTTTGTGGAAGAGGGCAAAGGGCATGGAGCGTGGGGCGAAGGAGCGTCTACTCCCGCTAGTTCCTCATTAACAACTCCTTACCCTACGCCCCATGCCCTATACCCTCTGCATCTAAAAATCGACACCGGCATGCATCGACTGGGGTTTCTGGAAGAAGAAATTCCAGAAGTTGTTGCGTATCTGAATCAACATCCGTTGTTGCGCGTATCGACCGTGTTCAGTCATCTGGTGGGGGCCGATGAAGCACAGTTTAACTCATTTTCGCAGCAGCAGTATGATACGTTTCTTCGCAGTACGGCTACGCTCGAAACGGGATTAGGCTACCGACCGACCCGCCATCTGCTCAATTCAGCGGGCATCGTGCGATTTACTGACTACAGGCTCGATATGGTTCGCTTGGGCATTGGTCTGTATGGCGTTGAAGCGAGTGGTATTGATCCAAACTCCCTACAAACGGTTGGTACGTTACGGACGGTGATCAGCCAGATTAAAACCGTTCAGGCAGGTG
Organism: Spirosoma validum; assembly: GCF_014699035.1. Classification (GTDB taxonomy): domain Bacteria; phylum Bacteroidota; class Bacteroidia; order Cytophagales; family Spirosomataceae; genus Spirosoma; species Spirosoma validum. Next base: position 227,816 of record NZ_JACXAA010000007.1, on the reverse strand, counting down.
AATCGGTTGGCTATAGCCGACGGGGCTGGCTCGACCACGACGCCCGTATTGCTACGCTAGCCATTGGTTATGCTGACGGCTATGACCGTCGACTGGGCAATGGAGTTGGGGAGGTTTGGGTAAACGGTACACGCTGCCCAACGGTGGGGAATGTGTGCATGGACATGACCATGATCGACGTAACGCAGGCATCCGCCAGTGAAGGTGACGAAGTCGTGATTTTTGGCAGAGAGTTACCCATCATCGAACTGGCTCAACGTATCGGTACGATCCCCTACGAAATTCTGACGGGCGTTAGCGAACGCGTAAAACGGGTGTTTTTCAAAGAGGGTAACTGATAGGGCGAAGGAAGTGTCAGCATCAGGCGGGTAAAAATACGTGAAACGTAGCGCCTTCGCCGGGCTTGCTGTTGGCCGTAATGCCTCCGCCATGGTTTTCGACCACGCGCTGGCAAATGGCAAGCCCCACACCCGTTCCCGGAAATTCGTTCCTGGCATGCAGGCGTTGAAATACCTGAAAGATCCGATCGAGATATTTGACATCAAAACCCACTCCCTGGTCGCTGACACTGATCTGATAGAAACGTGAAGCGTGACTCGAAAGCTGTATCTCAGCGGGAAGCTCGCTTATGTCCCGAGGGAAACACATAATCTGAATCTGCGGGGTTTCGCTGCCAGGCGTGAACTTCAACGCATTGGAGAGTAAGTTTTGAAATAACTGACCCAACTGCGATTCGTCGCCTTTGATAACGGGTAACTCATTGATGTCGATACGTGCCCCGCGCTGTTGAATATCCCATTCCAGAGTAGTCAATACGTTGGCCATAATTTTATCCAGCGAGACAAGACCAAAGATTTGCTGACGGGTTGCTACGCGGGAATATGTGAGAAGGTCTTTGATTAACGTAGACATTCGGGCACCCGCAGCCGACATTCGGCGAAGCAAATCTTTACCAGCATCGCCCAGTTCATCGCCAAATTGATCATTCAGTAACGTACTGAACGATTGAATTTTACGGAGTGGCTCCTGTAAATCGTGCGAGGCAACATAAGCGAACTGCTGTAGGTTTTCATTCGAGCGTTTAAGATCCTGATTAATCTGGAGAACCTCCTGGGTTCGCTGCCGTACCCGGTTTTCCAGTTCTTCTGACAACGCCCGATAGCGGGCTTCACTTTCTTCGGTTTCCTGCCGGGCTCTTATGGCTTCGGTTACATCGATGGCAATGTCGAGGATGGCGTACACATGGCCGTCCGCATCGAACAGTGGAGAATAAGTAAAGTTGTAATAATTGTGGGTCATCACCCCATTCTGGACAATCTTGACCTGCGCCCCGAACGTCTGAAACGTTTTTCCTAAGGTGTAGACGTCGTCCAGAATTTGAAGAAAGGGTTGATTTTCCGTGATCAATTCGGGCATCACCTCCCGCAGCGATTTACCGGCAATGTTGGGGCCTTTGCCAACGATATCAATAAAGGCCTGATTTGGCATTTCCACAATCAGATCCCGACCAATAAACAAGCCCATAGCTGCCGGTGCAGTAGCAATTACAGACCGTAATTTTGTTTCACTGGCTTCAATAGTTTTTCGCGAAATGACCTGCTCCGTTACGTCGATCGCCGTTTCCAGCACCGCATAGACATCCCCCTGGGCGTTCCGTACCGGTTTGTACGTGAAGTCAACGTAATACGTACTGAGTACGCCGTTAACCGGCAATTGCACTGGTGTATTCTGCGATTTATACGTTTGCCCACTCGTGAAAACCTCATCCAGAATTTGGAGAAATGGTTGCCCTATTAGTTCGGGTACGGCCTCCGCAACCGGTTTGCCTAATATCGATCGATCTTTTCCCCAGAAGCTGATCATGATGTTATTCGCTATGTCGATGATCAGATCACGACCCACGAACAGGCAAGTGGCAACAGGCGCTTCTTCAATAAGTGTTCGAAAACGTTCCTGACTGGCCTGGAGCTGCTGACGGGCCTCAACACTGGAAGAAACGTCCTGGACGATGCCCGCAAAGCGTTGTACGGCACCACTGTCACTTTTATACGTTCTGCCCTTGGCCTGCACCCAACGATATACTCCGTTGTTGGCCAGGGTTCGAAAGGTGATGTTATGGTTACCATCCGTATCAGGACTTATCGCTTTTTTGTTCGCCCGGTTAACCATTTCCCGGTCCTCGGGGTGGACCCGATCCAATAAAATAGCTGGCGTTACAACGGCGTCGGATGAGAGACCGAACAATTCTTTACAGATGGATGACCATTCCGCAACCCCTGTTTCCAGATTGTAATCCCACGTACCGATCTCAGCCGCCTGTAAGGTAAAGGTTAATCGCTCGACGAGGGTTGCATTCTCGTCATAGAAGGGAGCCTCCGACGTCACCATTGTTTGGATTGTTATGTGGCAAAATAATCAAAATTATGAAGTCAATAGCTAAATAACTCTGAGCTGGCTGTTCTGATCGCTATTTTCAGCTTATTGTTATCGAAAGTGGAAATGGAGTTACTGAGCGTTTTATCCCTACTGACTAATTGGGAAACAAAGGCAGGATTTTGCAAAGAAAGCCACTGGTTTGTTAACGAAGCACTTGACGATTAACCGAAGCGGGTTCCTCAATTTCTCGCTCAGGCCTAAATTGCCGTTAAATAAAATGCCGTCTACCTATCATGTATGATCGTCAATAGTTGCTGAAAATCTGTACATTAGGCGAGTTTTTTGACGATTTTATTAGAACATTCACTATTGACCTACAACTCTACGATCATGCAAATCTCAAAACAGCTACTGACAGCGGTTGCCATTTCTATGTTTCTTGCTTCCTGCCAGGACCATTCCGGACCGAGTATAGTTTCCAGAAGGGGCATACCACTCACGGGAGAACAGGAAGTTCCCGTCAAAAATGTTCCGGGTAGTGGTACTGCCGATGTCGTTTATGATAAGAGTACGCATGTATTGAGTTATACACTTACCTGGAGTAATCTGACTGGAAATGCTACGGGTGCACATATTCATGGGCCAGCTCCAAGGGGCGTTAATGCGCCTATCAAACATGATTTTTTTAGTTTGATATCCAAGACGACTTCAGGCACATTCTCTAATTCAACCGTTGTTGATGGCACATCGCTCACTGAAGATAATTTACTGAACGGACAGTATTATTTCAATATGCACACACCTGCCAATCCAGCCGGAGAAATCAGAGGGCAAATTGAGTTCTAACACAAAAAATTACCTGAAAATACCTGGCTGATGACAGGTATTTTCAGGTAATTTTTTCAGGCATTGACAAACGTTAAAACTTTGTCAATGATTACTGACTGATCTTCTTAATTATTTCGTTTCGCCTTTACCGCTTCAACATTGCTTTTGCGGCTATCGAGTTCAGTTTGCGCGTTTTCCTGATCTGTTTTGTTGGTTTCAATGTCTTTCTGAAGCTGTTCTAACTCTTTGGCATTATCGTCGATGCGTTTCAGCAGCCGCTCCTTCTCTTTCGCATTTTGCTCAATGGACCGCTGAAGCTGTTCACCTTTACGAACAATCTTCTGGTGACTCTTCTGGGCGTCGTCAAAGCTACTTTCGGCCGTACGCACCTCCTGGCTGTACAGCGAATTGCCAGCAAAATCTTTTAACATTCCTTCGGCCGCTGAGTAGCCGTTACCGCCCGTTGTTACGTAGTTTCCACTACCTAAGTCGTAAGCCACGAAAATAGTCGCGGAGGTTTTTGAGGTTTTTACCGTACTCGCTAAATTGATCGGCTCCGGTGAAATGGCGGGTATGCTGGCATTGGTCACACGATACGTACCACGCGAAGACGAAACGCGCCCGTATTTCTGCAACTGACTTTCCCAGTCTTTTTCAATCTGTTTGCCTTCGCCCTGAATCGTTAAATAAAGGCCTGATACTTTAGCTTTGTCAATCGTGCTTTCGCCCGCATAAACGGTCTGCGCATACGTAGCGCACGGGAATACGAACAGATAAAAAGCAAAAATGAATTGTGTTACGGTTTTCATGGGTGTATGTGAATTAATCGGGTAAATAACTGATTTATAATTGGTTCTTAAAATGAATTGCCAGAATTTAATCTTGCGACATACGAGTGAAGGGAAAGGGAATAAAAAGGACTGGACATGCATACGTTTTCCTTTTCAACTTTTCGCTACAGCAACCTTTTGAGTGATCAGCAGACGTTTATCGCCATGTAGCAGCGTTGTTGCGAAAATATAGACATCACCGCCTTCGCGCAGGTTTAATTTTTTTCGCAACTCAGCTACCGATTGCGGGAAATTACGGACTGTGAGGTTCGCTTTCAGGGTCGGTACTGCCTTTTTCAGCAGTTTACTGTCGGGTTTAATGACTTCCTGTACAGCAAAAATCCGGCCCGGAAAATCAGTACGTAACATATCGCTAGTATATAGATGACTGTTTGGTGCCAATTTCGTTAGACTAAATCGGTCGGCTATTAGACGAAAGGCTCCTGCTTTCAGAACCGCTGCGTTTGGTTCGTAGACGTAACGTAACGGATCGCCAAACGTAACACTTGCCGTGCGTTCTTCAATCCACCGGAAGCCTAGCTCAATACGTTGATTCGGCAGTAAGTTGACCGCGTTTATCTGAACGTTTTCCTGGGCAGTGGGCTGCTTCCCGAGCACAAACAAAATTTCTTTTACCTCACCCTGCATAGCCACAATGTGAACGGCTTCAACCGCGCCTGTCAACTGTCGGACGGTGGCATCGATGTCAAGTAACGGAGACGTCTTTATTAAAATTCGGTTGGCTTTATCGAATAAACTCGAAACCGTTTGAGGCCTCGATAAATCGGGTTCGCAGTCGTTCAGTCGTACGACTTTACCGCCCTGTTCATCACGTCGGTGTGGATCGAGGTAAAGCCAGTCGGCTGGCACATCCGGTTTAACGACAGTATTGGTTTCAACAAGTTCCAGCCCGTCGCCCGCATGAACCAATACGTTTGCTGCTCCCAGCAACGGTAAATTGTGAGCCGCCAACTCGACCAACTCCGGATTCCGCTCTACGTATACGACCTGGTTGACACGCTTCGCAAACGCCCACGTATCAACGCCCATCCCGCCGGTGAGGTCAAGTAATAAATCGCCCTGAACCAGGGAGGCTTTGTACTGAGCTGTTTGCTCTGATGAAGCTTGTTCTACAGACAGTGGGGGCGGAAAAACCAGGTCATCGTTGGCATACCACGTTGGCAATTTGTCTTTTGCTTTTTGCCGGGCAACGATCTGAGCAATTATCTTTTTAAGGTCTACTCCGTCAGGGGATTTACGCAGCGATAACGCGCGAACATCGTCAGTCAGATGCGTGCGAATAAACTGGCGCTCGGTTGAAGAAAAGAAAGTTGACAAAGCAGTATTAATTATGTTTTAATCTCTTTTTAATTTAGCAAACTAACTGCGATCTCTTTGCGCTACAGCAGAGCCAGGATATCCATTACTAGCTAAACGACAGTTGTTTAAGGCACGACCAACATTTGTTTCTCAATTAAAACCGAAACGTATTCAGGCATTTTTATTAATAAACCCTTTTTATGCAACGTGTTAATCCAATCCGAACCCTTACCAACTATAAAACGCGGTACTTAAGCCAGGATTTACCGGCTGGCTTATCGGTTTTTTTAGTGGCTTTACCACTTTGCCTGGGTATAGCCCTGGCCTCGGGTGCGCCTTTATTTTCTGGCCTTGTCGCCGGTATGATTGGCGGCATAGTTGTCGGGTTGCTGTCAGGCTCCGAAGTCAGCGTAAGCGGTCCGGCGGCTGGCTTAGCCGTTATCGTAGCCGACTCCATTGCAAAAATAGGGTCTTACGAAGCATTTTTGGTGGCCGTTGTGTTAGCTGGGGTAATTCAGTTCATACTGGGTCTTATCAAAGCCGGACGATTTAGCAGTTTCTTTCCCGATAGTGTGATTAAAGGCATGCTGGTTGCCATCGGTATTGTTATCATCCTGAAACAGATTCCGCACGCCTTAGGTCGTGATAATGATTATGAAGGGGAGTTTGAATTCCAGCAACTGGCCGATGGGGAAAATACAATTTCCGAAATCTACCGCGCGATCGAAACCGCCAGCCCCGGTGCGGTCGTCATCAGTCTAATTTCGATGGTCTTTCTAATTAGCTGGGAACGGGTTGCGGGACGTAGTACGAGTAAATTCTTTAAAAACTTTCCGGCGGCCTTAGTGGTCGTGATCATTGGTGTGGCGCTGAATGAATTCTACCGAGTGGCCGTTCCAGACTGGTATTTAGGCGATACGGCTCACCAGCATATGGTGCAGATCCCGACCATCGCACCCGGCAAGGGTGTATTCTCCATCTTCGATTTCCCGGATTTCAGTATTCTGAAAGATCTGCGGGTTTACGGCATTGCGGCTACCATTGCGCTTGTGGCCAGCCTCGAAACCCTGCTGAATCTTGAAGCTTCAGACCGGCTCGATTCGCAGAAGCGAGTATCATCCACAAATCAGGAACTGATTGCGCAGGGCGTTGGCAACATGCTGTCGGGTTTGATTGGCGGCTTACCCGTTACGTCGGTGGTGGTACGGACGTCGGCCAATGTGTATGGTGGGGCCAGAACCCGGATATCAGCCATCGTGCATGGCGTTTATCTGCTGCTGGCTATTTTCCTGGGCGGGGCACTGCTTAACCTGGTTCCGCTGTCGTGTCTGGCGGCTGTGTTGATTATGGTTGGCTACAAATTAGCGAAGCCTGCCATTTTCAAAAAGACGTATCAGGATGGCTGGAGCCAGTTTGTACCCTTCATCGTGACCGTAGCGGGTATTGTGTTTACGGACCTGCTGATCGGAATTGCCCTGGGTTCGGTCGTGGGCATCATTTACGTGCTCTACACCAATTTTCAGTCGACGTTTCGAGTGGCCCGTAACGGTCGTCAGGTACTTATCGAATTCGAGAAAGACCTTTATTTTCTGAGCAAACCGCAACTGAAAGAAGTACTGGGTAGCCTGGAACCGGGCGATGAAGTGGTGATCGATGGAACGAAAGCACCGTTCATTGACCACGATATTTACAACATGTTACACGATTACCGCGAAACGGCGAAAGTGCAGGGAATCCACTACGAACTGCGCAACATTGTCCTGAACCGCCGGACATGGAAACGCAAAGGACAGAAGACCGCTTCGGCCGTCACGCCCTTAGCCGATCCGCATTAGCCGTTTTGCGACAAAATTTATGATTGACCAAATCGTAAATTGGGAACTGTGCACGAATAAAAAAGAAAGCCAGACGACCTCGGTCACCTGGCTTTTATGTTTCGCTCTGATATGTAATGGTACTACTAAATAATTCGAGCGAAAGACGATGACATACCTGAATAAGACGCTACGTTGTTTAAAAATTTTTCAATTTTTTTTCAGGATGGCTGCCGAGTTGCTTTAGTACGTTTGTTGGCCCCACAGCTTCAATATCGGGCGGACCATCGGGATAATACCGGAACGACGTGTTGTCGATTCGTGTCGGATAAGGCTTGAAGGTAATCCAGCGTAATGGCCACTTGCGAACCCACAAGGCACCTTCTGTCATCGCGGTGAACCAGCCGGGCGGGCGCTGATAACCAAAAGCCAGACGTAGTTTATCGTTGATCAACGCGGCAAAGGTGGGCCGTACCAGCGGATGCAGCAATCGCGGAAACCAGCCCTGAACAATCTTCACCGTGGCGTCGGCAATACGTTGGTTGCTTTCCGTATAGCGAAAATAGCGCTCTTCGTAGGCATTCGTGAACGCGCGTAACTCCACCAACGTATCAGGAAGGCTATGTAAATGCATACGCCGGCCAACTTCCCGAAAAAAGTAAAACAAGGCCAGTTCTTCCGAAGGAATCATCTTTCGCCAGCCGTAGCGGTTGATCCAGTCGATGGGGTAAAAGACAAACGTAGCGAGCACAAACAGATAATCAGCGTTATCGATGTGATAATGACTATGAATGTGATTCATGTGCAGAATGGCGCGTTGTCCCTTCTCACTATCGTACCCCGATTCCATGAACTCACCAATCAATCGACTCGTGTCGTCATAGCGCTTCTGACCGTGCCGTTCAAACTCACCGGTACGTACCAGCAAACCCGATACACGCGGACTGGCGTAGGTATGAAACAGCGCGAGCTCGAGAGCTCGGGTCATATCGAACGGAAATTCATAGGCGGTCAGTAAATGCACAATACGTTGATGGTCCACAACTGGATCAAGGGATTGCAGTTCGCGCCGGACGGCGGGGTTACGGAACAAACCAAATCGTTTATGATACGTGGTTGGCATAAATAAGCTTACGGGTATACCTGGTTCTATTTTGTTTGCGTCCTACCTGAGCTAACGTCAAATAAGATAACTTGCGATGATCAACCTGTCTATTCATTATGGCCGATGCACAGCCCAATAACCCCTTACACGGTAAAACCCTCGAAATGATTTTAAATGAACTGGTCGATGCCTACGGCTGGAAGCAGATGGGCATCGACGTTAACATTCGCTGTTTTACCGACAATCCAAGTATCAAATCCAGCCTGACGTTTCTACGAAAAACACCCTGGGCCCGACAGAAAGTTGAAGAGTTGTACTTAAAAATGAAAGCCTAACGCGAACCATTTCCGACCGTGAATATAACGACAACGTTCTTTGCTCTTTTGCTGACAGGGTTGTTTTCTCAAACACAGATTTCACAGGATACAAAAGCCTTACAGACCAAACCTGATCCTGACTTTCCGGCCGAACTTGTTCAGTTCACTCCTTACAAAAACAATCCGGTTTTTTCGGGTACGGGCGCTGATACGTGGGACCAGAGGATTCGGGAGCGGGGGTATATTTTGCACGAAAACGATACGTATCACCTGTGGTATACGGGGTACCAGGATGGCAAAGACAAGATCAGAGTCCTTGGTTACGCTACGTCGACGGATGGATTTAACTGGACACGGTATCAGGAAAATCCTATTTATACTACCGGCTGGGTTGAAGACATGACGGTAGTTAAAGACGGCGATACGTATTACATGTTTGCGGAGGGAAAAGACGACGTAGCGCATCTGCTCACGTCAACGGATCGCATTACCTGGAAGGAGCAGGGGCCGCTCGACGTTCGATACATCAACGGCCAGCCGATCAGCAAAGGACCTTATGGAACGCCGACAGCCTGGAAAGAAAAGAATACCTGGTATTTATTCTACGAGCGGAAAGACCAGGCCGTTTGGCTCGCCACGTCCAAAGATCGAAAAGTCTGGACAAACGTACAGGATGAGCCCGTGCTGACGAAAGGCCCGGAAACGTATGACAAACACGCCATCGCGATGAATCAGGTCATTCGCTACAAAGGAAAATATTATGCGTATTATCATGCGTCCGCCTTCACCGACTGGCACGAGTGGTCGACCAACGTGGCGGTATCAAACGATCTGATTCACTGGAAAAAATACGCGGGCAATCCGATTGTGGGGGGAAATAAGTCGAGCGGAATTCTAGTCAATGACGGAGCAACGTTTCGATTATATACCATGCATCCGGCAGTTAATGTGTTTTTACCTGCTCAGTAACGTAGCGTGGACGGCCACGCGGACGTGACCGTCCACGCTACGTACGTTTAAACGACGGGTAACTTCCAGCCGTTGTGATAATGAGCCGCGATCATGGCGTTGGCCTGTGGGTCATTTTTAAAGCCTTTCGCGGCAGCATCCCAGTACACCTTCCGGCCGGTTTTGTAAGCGATATTACCCATATGGGCGTTAATAGCGGCAATGCTTCCTGTCTCTATACCGCATTTAAGCATACTGGCATCATTGGCTTTGATGGCCTGGACAAAGTTTTTCGTGTGTTCGCCCAAGTAGTCGCCATTACGTACCTGTTTGGGAATATCCTCCACTTTATAGACTTTGATGCCATTTTTGGCTTCGGTCTCAGGTAGTAATTCCCAGCCGTCCCGATTGAGCACCAGCGTAGCGTTATTGCCGATGAAGGCAATTCCTTCGGTACGTCCGTAATTGCCCCCGTCGATACCCGTAGCGTGTTCCCAGAGCATGTTGAAGCCCTCGTATTCATATACGGTCTGCAACGTATCGGGTGTTTCGGAGGCATCATCTGGGTAGGCGAGTTTGCCGCCCGAAGCCATCACTGATTTAGGCGCTTTGGCGTTCATGGCAAAGAGCGCAATGTCGATTTCATGAACGCCCCAGTCGGTCATCAGTCCACCGGCATAGTCCCAGAACCAGCGAAAATTGAAATGAAACCGGTTTGGGTTGAACGGACGTTTCGGCGCTGGGCCCAGCCACATATCGTAGTTAACGCCAGCCGGGGGAGCACTATCGGGCTTAACCGGCACAGGCTTCATCCAGCCCTGATACGCCCAGACTTTCACCATGCGAATGTTTCCTAGTTTCCCCGAACGAACGTATTCAATGGCTTTGGCGTAGTGAGAACCGCTACGTTGCCATTGTCCGATCTGAATCATTTTAGTCTGCTTGCGGGCCGCATTGAGCATCAGATTACATTCTTCGATGCTATTCGCTAGGGGCTTTTCGCAATAGACGTGCTTGCCCGCCGACAGCGAATCGATCAACGCCATGCAGTGCCAATGATCCGGGGTTCCGATAATCACCGCATCGATGTCCTTATTTTCCAGCATCTTCCGATAATCTTTGAAAAGCTGAGGCCGTTTGTGCTGGATGGTCTCAACGTCAGCGGCTCGTTTGTCCAGCACACTCTGATCGACATCGGCTATAGCAACGCATTCGACGTCGCTCATCATCAAATGAGAGCGTAGGTCGGACCAGCCCATCCCATTGCAGCCAATTATGCCAAGTCGGAGCTTATCACTGGGAGCAACTCGTTTTCGCTGACTGGCGATTGCTTCAATAGAGGGAAGGCTAATCAGCCCGGCTCCTATGGCGGTCATCGCCGAATTGCGTATGAAATTTCTGCGCGTGGTTGTCATGTGTTGGTCAGAGTTTAGCAATAGACCGATGGGTCTGTCTATAAAAGCACAAGCAACCGTTTACCTAATCAGGTTAGTTGCAACTGGTGATCCGAAAAGCTTACTAGTTTTTCGACGCGAGTTTACCGGCCAGCCAAAAGGAAAAGCGAACCATAGTCGCCTGAACCGGATTCATGGATGTATCGGGTGGGGGCGATACAAAATACAAATCCAGCTTGCCGTAATTTTTCAAAACCCGATCAATGCGGGCAGGACCTGGTTTTTCGGGTAACGTGTGTTCAGGATAGGGCGTACACAAAGCATCGAAGAATGGCTCGAACAAGCCAGGACTTAGCAGTCCAATAAATTTGGTATACGGGCTATCCAGACGATACGAATGCTTTATGTAGGGCGGAACATGCAAAAAATCGCCGGGTTTCAGGGCAGTAATCTGCCCCTCATTCCACATGGTCATTTGTCCTTCCAGCGCATAGAAACATTCCGTATGACGTTTGTGATAATGCTGGATAATGGCATGGCCAGCCGGTCCTTCCGTCAGGACAACCAGATACTGCCCTTCGGAGTTGTTTTGTCTGACTAAAAAGGTTTGCAACTGATCTTCAACGATTAAATGTTCGCCACCGCCTTTGCGGATGACGTAGGGCAGGGGACCATCTGGACGCTTAATAGTTGAAACCTCCTCCGCGGGCAACACGCGATCAAACCCATCAACGAGTTGGAAATCTACATTTTCGGAAACGGTATAGACCGACTCTCTTTCCGTTTTTTCGTTCTCAGACAATTCCCTGAATAGCGACGATAAACCACCCACTCCCGAAAAATACAGCGTTCTGGTAGCCGGGGTAATACACTCGATTTGATGGGCTACGCCTTTGGGAATATGACCAAAATCGCCGGCCTTAAGATGATACGTTTTATCCGGAAAAGACAAGAGTAATTCACCCGATTCTACATAGAGACTCTTGTGCGTTTTCGTGTGCCTATGAGCAGGTAGACTAAATCCATTCGGCGCTACTACATCAACAACTTCCACTACGTCTCCTGATTGATCACGCGAGGCAATCAGGGTAATTTCGGCTCCATTGAATGTTACTTTTGGCCCTTCGTCTGCTCGTAGTAAATAGGCCGGTGGATTGGTTTGTGTCATTGGGTTCAGCTGATACAGGGCTTTGTCCATAAGTAGCGACAGGCTTACCCGTAAAACGAACCAGATGTAAAGAACTACCCATAAACAGAAAAAGGAATAGACCACAATTGAAGGTGATCTATCCCTTTTAGTAGGAAGTAGCGGGCTCGAACCGCTGACCTCTGCTCTGTCAAAGCAGCGCTCTGAACCAACTGAGCTAACCTCCTTTGTTCTCCTGAATTGGCCGATGCGTCGGACCGGTGCAAACTTACGAAACTTCCTCTGTTTCTAAACGAGTGCGGTAAATTTTTTGCGAGGGAATTCGTAGTAAAAGCACAAATCCGACCACAAATAACACCAGCAGCGCCAGGACGCTGTTACGCATGTTGCCTGTTAATTGCTCGATCAGGCCATAAACCAACGTACCAAATACAGTCGACGTTTTGTCGGTGACATCGTAGAAACTGAAGTAGGAAGCTGTATCGGTCGTGGCCGGAATGAGTTTGGAATACGTTGAGCGTGACAAAGATTGAATGCCCCCCATTACCAGACCCACAACACCTGCCAACCCGAAAAACTGCGCTTCGGTTTGGACGTAGTAGGCGCCAGCGCAAACACCAATCCAGATCGCTACGGCGGTCATGAGTGAGTACGTATTCCCGAATCGTTCTGAAAGTCGCGAGAAGCCGTAAGCACCTGGAATAGCCACTAGTTGAATTAACAAAATGGTAATAATCAGGCTTTGACCCGGTAGTTTTAATTCATCGCTGCCGAAAATCGTAGCCACGTACATCACGGTTTGCGCGGCCATGTTGTACACGAAAAAAGCCATCAGAAAGCGTTTGGTCAGGAGGTGTTTCTGTAGTTCTGCCCAAACATGGCGTAGTTCCTTAAATCCGTTCAGCAAATAATTGCCGCCCCGGTCAGGATCGGTCTGGTTCGTTACTTTTCTCGTGCCGTCGGGCAGCCGGCTAAACGGTATCTGGGCGAACCCAATCCACCACAAGCCAACTGTCAGGAAGGCAATGCGTGAGGCCATCGCTTCGGAGATGTTACCAAACCATTCCCGCTTCAGGATGACCAATAGATTGAAAACCATGAGCAATACGCTCCCGATATAGCCCATCGAAAACCCCCGTGCGCTGACCCGGTCATATTGATCTTCGGTGGCAATGTCGGGGAGGTAAGAATTGTAGAAGACGATGCTACCACTCCAGCCAATCAGGCTGAGCCAGAAACAGATAACGGCAAACGTAGTGGTTTCCTGAACGAAAAAATAGAGTAAGCTGCAACTGATAGCGCCGGTGTAACAAAACACTTTCATAAACAGCTTTTTCTGTCCACTATAATCGGCGATGGCCGAGCAGATGGGGGAGAGGATTGCCGTAAATAAGAAAGCGGCCGAGATGGTATAGGAAAACAGAACGGAGTTTTTAATGGAAATGCCCAGAAAATTGATCACTGGTCCACCAGTTTCGTTCAGCGCTGTTGCCGAAAAATAAACCGGAAAAATACTGGAGACAATGACGAGCGCATGGACGGAATTGGCCCAGTCGTAAAACGTCCAGGCGGTGAGGATACGGGGGTTATTTTTCATAGGAGAAAAGGGAAGAAGGGGAGAAAAGGGAATAGAGGAAAGATGGAAATCGGCTATGTACCTTTATCCTTTCCGCCCCTTCTTCCCTTTTCTCCTTCCTCCCTCAAAAACTCAATCACTGCCTTCGTAAAGGCATGATTTGAATCGCCTGCGACCATGTGACCTGCCTCCGCTACGTTTACGCTCTGTACGTGGGGAACGGCATCCAGAAATTCGGCGACGACTTTATCACTCACGACGTCGCTCATGCCCCCACGCACGATCAGCGTTGGGACGGTAAGCGAACGGGCGGCCGCGTAGAGTCGTTCTTCGTTACGTATGGCCTGATCAGGGGTTGAGTTTTGGCGCCACAAGGTCAGCATGGTTGGGTCCCAGTGCCAGTAATAACGCGCTTCGCCGTTTGGTCTCTCCCGTAGTCGTAAATTTTTCTCTAACCGACTGTGGTCAGAAGGACGTGACCGATGGGGGAGATAAGCTGCGACGGCTTCGGCAGCTTCATCCAGCGTAGCGAATCCATGCTGATTGCCGCTCATAAACGCAAAAATTCGTTCGATTCCTTTTTGCTCCGAACGGGGTGCAATATCGACCAGCACGATGGCTGAACAGATCGAATCTCGGTTAGCGGGGCGCTCACCTTCCGCAATTAGCGCCATCATGCCACCCATCGAGGCCCCAACAATGGCAGGTTTTTGCGTAAGCTGGCCTGCTACAACCCGTAGGTCGCGGGCTAAATACTCGATGCCATAATGCCCGGCTGCTGACCAGTCGCTATCGCCGTGTCCGCGTGCATCCAGCGCGATGGCGTACCAGCCGGCTTCGGCCAGCACCTGCGCTGTATCGCCCCACGAGTGGCGAGTTTGTCCGCCACCGTGTAGTAATAAAACTGGCGGATTTGCCGGATCGCCCCAGGCATCGCCCCTGATGTGGAATCCTGGCTCCGTTTCAAATGTCATAGGAACTAAAAAATGAATGGTGAAATGAGTGAGTCAGTGAATAGCTAGCGCAGACCTTTACTCACCCATTTCACCATTCACTTATTACAACGTTACAGAACCGGATCAAAAACCATATAGATATCCGTTTTCTTTCCGTCCACTGAGGCTTTATTGTCCTGCCGTAAAATCAATCGGCTCTTCGTCAGCTGGACAATCGGAAAGTTGCCCTGGAATCCCGTTACGTCGACGTCGATTGACTTGTTATCGGCCGCTAGTTTCCAGGTCCCCCCGTTGATCACTGAATTGGCTTGCAGCGGATCGAGTGCGTTGACCCTACCGTTGTTCCGAAACTGCATGTTTAGCGTGAAAAGACTTTGGCTAAACAAATCGAGCCGACTTTTATTGATTTCCTGCCCATCGGTCGTTGTGATGCTGGTCGTATGCCAACTATTCGCAACCAAAAGATCCGTTTGCGTAGCCTCCGTTGGGGTCGGATTAGCGGAATTGTCATCTTTCTTACAGCTCGTCAGAACGCACAAAAAGAGACTGGTAATGAGCATAATTCGAAACGAATTCAGGATTCTATAGGACTGGTTCATGCGTTCGTATTTAGGATAGTAACGACGAGTGGTTCGTTATTCGTTTGACCAATAGGCCGCTTTGCGCCCCTAAATTCCGTAGTTTTGATCAAACTTCAAGCAATGCGCGTTTCTTTCCGACTTTTCTTTTGGTGGTTAATGGGAACAGGCTTCGGTCGTTTTCCAACCGTAAGCGCCCAGCAACAATGTGCTGATCGACTGACATTCACACCCGTTAGTCAGCCTAATCAGATTGAATGGAGTAAATTTCCTGACTTTACGCTTCCTTTTCCAGTCATCTATGGTGGCCCTCGGTTCACAGATTCGCAGGCCAGTCCGTTACGTCACGGGTTCAGTCACCTGGTGACTATAAAAGATAATGAGTATGGCTCCCTGGTCCAGCCGAAGCAGCGCGCTTTTGTGTATTATGGCTTTGCTACCGGGCTGAATCAGCCCTGGGAAACCATCGAAAGTCCGTGGGCAAACGACATGAATGCCTATTATGCCAAGTGGGAGAGTTTTCTGGCGGATATCTCCAGCGGTCAGAAAAATGCGGCCGGGCAGTACGTATTACCAATGGGACGACTGGCCTTAGACATTGAGCGCATTCAGGAAACCGACCCGCGCATTCTGAGGCTTAAGCAGGATACGCGTGTACCCGAAACGTATCGGCAGCTGTCGGACGCCGACTTTGTGGCAGCCTACAAAAGAGATATGCGGAATCTATACGCGGAAGGCATGCGCTACGTTCGCCAGCGGGCTGATCTTAGTAATGTTAGCGTCAGTAGTTACGCGGATACGCCCATCCTGAATACGTACTTAAATATTCCAACGTTTAGCTGGGCCGACTGGACATCGAATCTTGATCGGGTCAATTATTTAGTGAAGAAACAGGATGGTAACGGCGTTGGCGGTCCCTACTACGATCAGTTGGATGCTTTGTCACCTTCGGCTTACTATTTCTACGACTACCCGAGTCCTCTGGCCGAAGATTATCTGCCGTATCTATTGTTTCACGTAGAGGTCAATCGAGCCTGGAGCAACAAGCCCGTGGTACCCTGGGTCTGGATGCGGTATCATGATTCGTCGAACACCCCCCTTCGGTTTATTCAGCCATTCATGGCCGAAGCCACGGCAATTTTTCCGTTTTTCTCGGGCGCTTCTGGCTTGTGGCTTTGGGAGAACCCAACGTTCGGGGCAGAGCGTAACGAGGTTTATGCCGTCTACGAACACTTTACGCATGGACTCTATCGGTTATCCAAATTTGCTGATATGTTTCAGGGGAGTTACGAGCTGGTTATCGAAACGTCGGCCCGTGATCTGCTGGACAAACAACTGCCCGTTTGGCGGGGCGTTGTTAAGGGAAATAAAATTTTGGTAGCTGCCCATAATTCCTACGCGACTGACGGTCAGAAAACGAGCCTGACTGTGCGCTACAAGTCCTGGCAGCAGACCATTGAGCTAACGGGCCGGGAAGTTTACTTATGTAGTTTTGACATGGGGAACGTAACGGCCACCGAACCTGCCCTGCCGAACGTAACGGTTTCCCCCAATCCGGCGCAAACGGATGTAACCGTGGCTTTCGAACAACTCCCTCCCGTAGCCACTACCGTCGATTTACTGAACACACTGGGGCAAACTGTCGTTAGGAAAGCAGCCACCAGCAAAGCCGAAACAATGGACGTAGCGTCATTGCCCACGGGGCTATATGTTCTCCGAATTCAGAACGGAACCCAGATTCAAACGAAAAAGATAATTATTACCAGGTAGGCACTTTGGCACAAAGCAGAGGGGTAGGGACAAAGAGTTTATGATCTATTCTCTATCTAACCCCTCCGCTTTTCGCCCCATGCCCTCCGCCCTTATCCCTCTGCCCTATGGCGAATCAACTGCAATACGAAACCAGCCCCTACCTGCTTCAACACGCGAATAATCCGGTCGATTGGTATCCGTGGGGCGACGAAGCGCTGACGAAAGCGGTTGATGAAGACAAGCCCATTCTGGTCAGCATCGGGTACTCGGCCTGCCACTGGTGCCACGTCATGGAACACGAATCGTTCGAGAAGGAAGACGTAGCGCGGGTCATGAACGAACATTTCGTGTGCATAAAAGTCGATCGTGAAGAACGGCCGGATGTGGATGCGATTTACATGGATGCCGTGCAGGCGATGGGAGTACAGGGCGGCTGGCCGCTTAATGTGTTTCTGATGCCGGGTGCGAAACCTTTTTATGGTGTTACGTACGTTCCGACCAAAAACTGGATTCAACTGCTCGGCAGTATCCGGTCGGCTTTTGACGAACACCGGAACGATCTGACGCAATCGGCGGAGGGTTTTGCAACAGAACTGAACCTGAGCGATACCGAACGCTATGGCCTGACTCAGAACGATCCGCTGTTCTCTACTGAAACACTCGACGTATTATACCGAAAAGTGTCGGTGAAGACTGACGATGAGAAAGGCGGTATGCGTCGGGCGCCGAAGTTTCCGATGCCGAGCGTCTGGCGATTTCTGCTGCGATACTATGATGTGATGGGGAACGATGCGGCCGTACATCAGGTTCGGATTACGCTCGATCGTATGGCGCTGGGCGGTATTTACGATCAGTTGGGGGGCGGGTTTGCCCGCTATTCGACAGACGCTGACTGGTTTGCCCCCCATTTCGAAAAAATGCTCTATGACAATGGACAACTGCTGACACTCTATGCAGACGCATACAGCTTAACCAAAAGCCCGTTGTACAGGCACGTCGTTTACCAGACCATTGGCTTTGCGCAACGCGAACTGCTTAGTCCCGAAGGCGGCTTTTTTTCGGCGCTCGATGCGGATAGCGAAGGCGTAGAGGGTAAATTTTATACGTTCACGACAGAGGAACTTCGTCAGCAGTTAGGCGCTGATTACGACTGGTTTACCGACTTATACAACCTGACGGAGGGGGGTAACTGGGAGCATGGTCGTAACATTCTTCACCGCACGGAACGGGATGAAGACTTTGCCGAACGCATGGGCTGGTCGCTGGATGAGTTGAACGTACGACTGGACGCTACGCATATCCAACTGTTGCAGGTACGTAACGCGCGCATCCGGCCGGGGCTGGACGATAAGATTCTGTGTTCCTGGAATGGGTTGATGCTGAAAGGACTGGCGACGGCGTATCGCGTTTTTAATGAACCGGAATTTTTAACCCTGGCCCTTCGACTGGCTTACTTCCTGCTGAAAAAAATGCGCGATAGTCGCAACGGTCGTTTGTGGCATACCTATAAAAATGGTCGTGCCCGGCAGGCTGGTTTTTTAGAGGATTATGCTGCTGTGATCGATGGACTGTTAGCGCTCTACCAGGCTACATTTACCGAAAACTGGCTGACCGAAGCGGATCAGTTGATGCAATACGTACTAACTAATTTCTCGGATACAGGTGCAGCTGAAACGGGACCAGACCCTATGTTCTTTTTCACGGATAAGAACGGTGAAGAACTGATTGCCCGGCGAAAAGAACTGTTCGATAACGTCATCCCATCGTCAAACTCCATGATGGCCGAAAATCTATACGTACTAAGTCTGTTATTGGAGCGACCGGATTATGCCGACCGCGCCGATCAGATGTTGGGACGTATACAACCATTGGTGCAACAAAACGCAGACTACCTTACAAACTGGGCTACTCAATTTGCGCTACGTGCCCGACCTACCGCCGAAATTGCTGTGATCGGCCCCGAAGCGGAACAATTTCGAGCCGAATTAGACGCCGAGTTTTACCCAAACAAAGTGCTCTGCGGAACCTTGGAGAAAAGTGATTTGCCACTCTTACAACAGCGAGGACCAATTGATGGCAAAACGGCTATTTACGTGTGTTACAATCGAGCGTGTCAGTTGCCCGTCACGAGCGTTGCCGAAGTATGGCGCTTGTTGCGATGAACTATTTGCTATAAAATCGTTCATCGTTCATCGTTCATCATTTCTCCCCAAGCCGTTAGCACCAACGTTCGGCGTCCGCCATCGTTACGGTGTTCACCTAAATAAATACCCTGCCAGGTTCCCAGATTTAACCGTCCATTCGTAATGGGAATCATGACGGAGTTTCCCAGCATAGCCGCTTTTAGGTGGGCAGGCATATCGTCGGAACCTTCGTAATCGTGTTGATAATAAGGTTCATTTTCAGGAGCTGTTTTATTGAAAAAACGCTCAAAGTCACCACGTACCGTCGGGTCAGCGTTCTCGTTAATGGTCAGACTGGCGGAAGTGTGCTGAATGAATACGTGCAGAATCCCTACCCGAATTTGCTGCAGGTCTGCAAACTCACGCTCAATGGTACGGGTAATCAGGTGAAAGCCGCGTGCGTAAGCGGGTAACCGAAGGGTTTGTTGAATGGTTTGCATGAAAACGGTTAAATACGTAGTAGAGAACTAACCATTTCCGGTACTAATCAGTTGTCAACGTAGCAGTATTTCTCCCTTACTTTTCACTTAGGTAAGTAAGTTTTAGGACAAGCACATATGTGTCATGAAAGTCTTCCGTCTTCTGTGGCTATTTCTCCTAGTCAGTCCATCCGTGTGGGCGCAAATGGATTCTACCCAACGGTCGCTCGATAACGTAACGCGCCGAATCCATGCCGAATACGACGAGGAAATTATGTATTACGGTAAGCGAAATGAATATTTTACCGTTCGGATTTTTCGGAAAGACGGGATGTTGTTTCGACTCGATTCCTACATGTTAGCCCCGAAAATGCTTCCTAATGGTTTTCAACTGGATAGCCTTAGTCGGATTATCCGGTATGGACCAACGAAAATTATGTACCCGACCGGTAAAGTGTACGTAAGCTGTGAATACAAAGATGATTTGCTGCAAGGACCCTTTATGGTTTTTTACGAAGACGGATCGATCAAACGCAAGGAGTATTTTAAGGCGGGTCGTATTACAAAAAGCCAATGTTACAGCCCGGAAGGGGAATCATACCGTTGTGAGCCGTTTTACCAGCCAACGAAGTTCATGGGTAAATCGAGCGACCTGGCCGGGTATCTACAACAAAAGCTAGGAACCGTGCTCGATGGCGATCGAATACGGAAGATTACGGCAACCTTGACAATCAATGAGATCGGTCAGGTTATTCATGTCAGTACGTCGGTGAACGCTGTTCCATCGGCCAATCAGCAGGTTCCGGCGGTGGCCAGCTACGTTCAGCAAATTATCCGAAGCATGCCTGAATGGGTGCCCGATAAGTTTAACTGGAAACCGGCTGTCAACGACGGTGTCGCTACGTCGTCGACCTGCGTTTTATCGGTTTTTCGCCTGTATGGTTCGTTGCAATACGACTTATCATACCGGATGTAGACACCGAAATCGGCTGTTGCCCATGCCTGGTTAAGCTGAAGAACCTTCTGCGTGACGGCCATCATTATCTTATTGTTAAATGATAGTCTGAGCTTCGTAAAGCTGGTATGGGGAATTGTCCCCCTACTCTACATAACTTGTAGAAAAATATAAACACAAAGTTTTCTGCGGGATCTACAAAGAACAGAGTATCAGATGTTGGCATGAAATTGGCCTGAGTGAAGGAAAACAAACTACCTAATTTCAAAACCACAGAAACCATGGCAACATTTGGAGAACGCATCGCAAATTTCTTTGGCGGCACTGATACCGACACGCAGGAAGGACTGCAAGGTCTGTTCATTACCGAACTAAAAGATATTTATTACGCCGAAAAGCAGGCTGTTGACGCATTGGGCGAACAAGCCGACGCTTCTACAACCGACGAGGTGCGGAATGCTTTCCTGCAACACCAGGAAGAGACACGAGGACAAGTAGCACGGTTGGAACAAGTATTCAGCATCATTGGTATTGAGGCCGAAGAAGGCTCGTGCGATGCCATTGACGGACTCGCCGATGATGCACAACGTGTTGTATCGAATACGGATTCGGGTTCGCTAACACGGGATGCTGGACTGATCATCGCTGGTCAGAAAATCGAACACCATGAAATTGCCTCGTACGGCTCGGTCGTTACGTTCGCGAAAGTACTGGGCTACGACGAAGTAGCTCGTCTTCTTCAGCAGACGCTGGACGAGGAAAAAAACGCGGATAAAAAACTGACATCGCTGGCTGAGTCGTTTATCAACAGTCGTGCGGCTTCAGAGCAGGATAACGATACGTATCGGAATGACGATGATGATATCAACCGGGAAAGCGTAGTGAATCCCGACGGAACCCGCTACTCCAATGATACAATAAGTGGTTCAGCCACAACAGGCTATAACTCTCGTAACGATGCTACGTTAGGTGGTACGTTCGCTATATAGATAGTACAATTTCGAAAACGAGTAAAAATGCCAGCCCAATCATATGTGCTGGCATTTTTGCAGAAATACATTCCTGAAGTGAGACGTGATTATTGATGTATGGGAACCTCCAGCAACAAAAGAAGGGCGTCGTTCGACAGCGCTTCGAAATCCACTACGTTATTCTGTATATCCAGCAACGCCAGTCCATCCCGCTCGTGGAGCAGTCGGTTTTGTACTTCAAAAGCCCCACTTAAAACAAAGACAAAAACTCCCCTGGCGGGTTGATCGGGTTGTGATTCCGATACTTTATAAATACCTTCTTCCCGCCCGTCGTACCGACCAATAAAACCGCAAAATACTTGCTCTGGCTTCGTGTTGTTTTCGTCAAAAAGGGGCAACAGCTCATTTTTCGTTTGGAGGTCGAACGGAAACTTCTGAAAGGCTGCTGAGAAAGCCGGAGATGTATTCGCAAGCCAAATCACTACATAGTTGATCCACTCGGTTTCGTATGGGTTGATGATTTCGTAAGCCATACCACTGGTCAACGAAAAAATCTGCGCTTGTCCCGTTTCCAGAAACCCGTCACCGACATCGCTTTTGTACTCGAGCCCACCAACAAGCGGGATGAGAACAACTTCTGTATTGCCTTCTACCTGCATACGGACGCTGTGCCCCGCCTTTAACAGATCGTCATTCAGGAGTTGCAGGGCACCGAACGGTTGGCGACTTTCGTCGAAGTACTGACCAAAGTTGAAATTGTGATAACTCCGGAAATGATCAATCTGGGAAGTGCCGCGCTGATCAGCTAAATAAATCTGGGCCTGGGTTTGCGTATCCATACACTGTTCGTTAGGCGGCTCCTCCGTTCTGGAATGACGAAATACTTAAATACGGTTGCAGTATGATCATGTCGGTATCGATCGCTTTGCCTTCCTGTATTACCTCGCGCTGGTCGCCATAGGTAATCAACAGCGTGTTGTCGATCGTGTCGAGCCAGGTTAGTGGCTCACTGAAGAAGATAATAGCAATGCGGTGCGCTTCTTTGTTCTGAACGTGCGACTGGATAATCTCAAATTTGAATTGCGTAAACGGCAGGCATAGTTTTCCGGACGTATTGGCGACCTCAGGAATGAGTCCATTCAGCTGACGGATATAACCGATTGCGGCTGCACTGGTTTGATTATGAAGTCGATCGGCATTCGGTACGTTATCCAGCAACTCCTGAAACGTAGTGTACTTATTTTCCTGGTTATACGATTGGGCCTGCATGTAAAACTCCATGTACGTGTCATCGAAGACGTATTTATCCCACAGTTTTTGGGAGGTTGCATCGATGATTTTTCGATAACTCAAGCGGATGATGCCTTTTACCATACGACAGCCAGAATATTAACTGAAATTGCCTCACAAAAGAGGCAATTTGTAGTTCATGTTTCAATAATGTACCCCACTCAGGCACTAACAACAATGGTGTGCGTCAGGGTGTATCCACCCGACAGACTGCCTGAAACGGTCGCTAACTCATTGGTATAGCCATCCCCGAACACATTGTCCTTTTCATTAAGCGTATCCTGAGCACCTTTGGTGTAGCCATACGACTGCCCCGTCGTATAGACCGTATTGGTAATATCGTACGGGAAAGCGATCTGAGTGACCAGCAACGATTTACCGGATGAATTGTAAATATGCACGTGAACGTGAGGGGCCCGTCCTGAATACCAGCCTGGAAAAATTGAGGTGAAAGCGGCCAGGCCGTTCGCATCAGTTGTCTGACGACCACGCAGGAAGTGAACACTCGTATAATTCGTGCTCTGCATCCCGGTGCCGCCGTATTCGGAATAGTTACCTGCCTTATCGCAATGCCAGACATCGACCAGGGCACCGGCTAATGCAGCACAGCTGCTGTTGGCATTTTTGATGGTAATGTTCATCGTAAACCCTATTCCGGTTTGACCATCGGTGATGTCTTTCCGAACGTAGCTGGCTGGGCTTTTGGTTGGGAAAGGCCCTTCTGTTTCGCTGTTGGTAACCGTACAGTTGCTGGATGAACTACCGTTCGTTGACCCCGTTGAGGTGCTCGTTCCAGTGCCTGTTGTTGTCGTTGGATCAATTTCTGTTTTGCTGCATCCGCCTACGAGAGGAGCAATGGCAGCTATACCTAATAAACTACCGAATCCGCGTTTTAAAAATTCTTTACGTTCCATGAGGTTGGAAATGAGGGTAGTAGAATGACAATTTTAGAAAATGAATGATTCATTGACAGAGCCTAAGGAGACCTTACGCCGAAACATCCTTGATGCTGTCTTTAACGTCCTGAGTCGCATCCTTAAATTCCCGGATACCTTTTCCCAGACCACGCGCTAATTCGGGTAATTTTTTGGCACCAAAAAATAAGAGAATGGTGCACAGAATCAGAACAATTTCAGAGGTGCCTAAGCCAAACATAAGCCTGATGTTAGTAAGATAAGATCGGGTTAGTAAATCCCGTTTTAATCTATTAGCGCAAAAAGGGGTGGTTTCGTTGCACGCTATCTTCACTTGTAGGTAAACACATCAATTCTGTCGGTGAATGAGTGAGTGGGCACAAAAAAACACCCCGACTCAGAGAATCGGGGTGTTGTAAACATCGGCAGGTCGATTACTCGTTACCGGCTGATGTTTCTTTTGACTGTGGTTTTGCTGAAATTTCCTGTGTTGATTCGGGAACTGGCTCACTGACGCGCTGAATTTTGTAATTCCGTGATGCTACATCGGTTTGGAGCGTATGCGGAAGCACAACACCACCTACAGGTGTTAGCCCAGGCATCTGGTGCTTGTAATTGGCCAGTTGATTGACAGCGGTTGAGGGAGGAGTAACCTCCAGACTCTTATCCGTAGTCCATCGTTTAGCCGTAGCCGCTTTGTTGGCGTGTTTATAGTTATGCGTCGAGTACGTAACGTCATTGCGTAGTTTGCGGTCGTCCTGCGCACTTGCCGTTAAAACCGTTAAACCTATGATGCCGAGAGTGAATATGAGCGTTTTCATGATTATTGAGCGAATTAATGTGTAATCCATGCCACAAGCGTATCCGATGATCGGCTGCTACGTTGACAACACAAAGGTCCGACCTTAGCGTTAGGCTCGTGTTAGAGGCACATTAGAATGAGATTAGAAAACGTGGATAAAGCAAGGCCAACTCAATCAAAAAAGCCCGATAAACAGCTGAGGAAGCTATAAAATGACCTCTAGATCACCGGAAACGTGAGCGTAAAGATCGTGCCCATGGCATTCGTTGATTCGACGGTAATCGTGCCCTGGTGCAAACGTATAATACGTTCCGTAAGCGAAAGACCTATGCCCGAGCCGGGTATTCCAATGGCATTATCACCTCGTCGGAACGGAACGAAAATATCGGGCAGTTGATCGGCAGAAATAACGGGTCCGTGGTTCTGAAACGTTACCCTGGTGGCTTTTCCCGTGGCCGTGAGCTCAACAAAAACGGTATGGTCGGGTGAGAACTTTCCCCCATTTTCCATCAGGTTAAACAAGGCAGTACGTAGAAGAGCGTCATTTCCCGTCAGTTGCCAGCCACGCGTAGAAAAGGGGAGAGGGACGACGCTTACCTGAATTGCGTACGTAGGATTCAGCCGCTGAACTTCGGTGCGTACCTGCTCCAGCAACGTATCGATATTGACGATACTCATCGGTACCGCCGACTCGTCCATGCTGACTTTTGTGAGCCCTAAAAGCCCGTTGGTCAGTCGATTAAGTCCCCGGACGTCTTCCAGCACGGAATGTAACGTAGCGCGCAGTTCGTCGGGGTTTTCGTCAGCTAACAATGAGACTTCCAGTTGGCCGGTAATAGTCGTCAAAGGAGTTCGGAGCTCATGAGACGCATGGCTGACAAAGGCACGCTGCATCCGGAATGCCTCTTCCAGTCGGTCGAGCATCCGGTTGAATCGGCGGGCCAACTGTGTCAATTCGTCGGGGTGCGGTCCTTCGGGCAGTCGTAATGACAATTGCGAAGCGTTCACTTCGTCTATACGTTGGTTAATCCGACTAATGGGTTCCAGCGATCGACCGGAAAAATAACGCCCAACGACCAGCATTAGCACTGTCATAAAGCCCCAGCCAATTCCCAGAACAATAGCCAGATTATGTTGATTACCAAGCCCGTAAATGTCTACTGCCGATGTGAAAACCAGCAGCCGTTTTGATTCGTCAACGAACAAACTCCCTACGATTTCGCGGTCGCCTTCCTGCCAGTAAATTTCCTTTTGCTGACGAACCTGCGCTAACGTCGTGGGGGCAATGGTCAGGTAATCGCTACCACTTTCGTAAATGATCTTGTTCTGATCGTTATAAATAATCAGTTCTTCGTGAGGAAGCACCGTGATCTGGTTCTTATCCAGCAGCTTGTACAACGTCGGGCTAATGGTTTCCTGGCCAAACAAAAGTTCGGCAGACGTATTGGCTTCAGCTTTTAGCCGGTTTTGGAAATCTTTTTTGCGGTGCTGAGACGTGATGGCGTAGATGAATAGACAGAAAATGACCAGCATCGATGACACAATGATGGTAAACAGAAGCGTCAGGCCGTTACGTATGCTCATTTTTCTTTCAAAACATAACCCATGCCGACCAGCGTGTGAATAAGCTTAACGGGCGCATCTTTATCTATTTTTGTTCGTAAATAGCTGATATACACGTCGATTACGTTCGTGCCTGTGTCGAAGCCAACGTCCCAGACCTGTTCGGCTATATCCACGCGTGACACAACCCGTCCGGCGTTTCGCATGAGGTATTCGAGCAGAGCAAATTCGCGGGCGGTTAAATCGATGGTTTTGCCCATGCGCCGGGCGACGCGCTCATCACGATCCAGTTCCAGGTCGGCCACGCGCAATACCCGGTCGACTTCTTCGGGCGGAGCGATCCGACGTAGCAGGGCCCGCACCCGAGCCAGCAGTTCCAGAAACTCAAAGGGTTTTACCAAATAATCATCAGCACCCGCTTCAAATCCCAGCAACTTATCGATGGTCGTATCCAATGCCGTTAGCATCAGAATCGGGATGGGTTTGTTGCGGCTACGGATATACTGCGCTAGCTCTAACCCACTGACAAAAGGAAGATTAACGTCCAGGATCGCCAGATCATACTCATTCGTATTGAGCATCTGTTTCCCCTGGCGGCCATCGTGCGCTACGTCAGCCGAATATCCCTGCGTTTCCAGGCCCTTTTTAATAAACGTAGCGACTTTAATTTCGTCTTCAACGACCAGAAGATGGGGCCTGGAGCTGTTAGTCATACACAGAAGGTTACATCACCCGGCCGGTATTCTCACTCACAAACGCACCCCAGGCTCCTTTTTTGTTCTTTTTACCGGGAGCAACCGGTAAGGCATTTTCGTGAAAGTGGTGGCAAACGGCAATGGCCAACGCATCGGTAGCGTCGAAAAATTTGGGGTCCAAGTCTTCTTTCAGCAAATGACTGACCATGTGCGACACCTGATCCTTGGTTGCATTTCCGTTGCCCGTTACCGATTGCTTGATCCGCCGGGGGGCGTACTCCACAATCGGAATATTGCGCGACAATGCAGCTGCCATCACAACGCCCTGCGCCCGGCCCAACTTGAGCATGGCCTGAACGTTCTTTCCAAAAAACGGATCTTCGATAGCCATCTCATCGGGATGGTATTCGTCGATCAGCCGCAGGATGGTTTCGTAGAGTTTCTGGAGCTTCAGTTGGTAGGTCGTATATTTGCTCAACTGAACGACGCCGTACTGAATCATGGTCATGGCGCCTGCTTTCACCGAGATGATACCGTAACCGGCAATTTGCGTACCGGGGTCTACGCCGAGAATGATTTTCTCTTTGGTAATGTCGGTGGATTTGGGCGTGATAATCATGATTGGGGTGTTGTACTCTTTGCAAAGTAACGTTTTCTCCTCTGTTTTGTCGCTGAAACCAGGTAAAAAATTCACTTTTTGGCTAAAAACCGCTGTTTTTGCTGGACTCCTGATCTACATCGGGTATGTGCTGCAACAACAACCGTTCGATTGGACCCTTGTGCGCGAACAGATTACAGCCGTCGAACATCCCGAACAATGGGCCGCCGGATTATTTTTACTCACACCCGTCAACTGGGGCTTTGAAGCGCTGAAATGGCAGATCTTACTGCAACGAATTGAAAAGTCGACCTACTGGCAGGCGTACAAAGGCGTCTTAGCGGGTGTTGCGTTGGGGTTTGCGTTACCCGCCCTGCTGGGTGATACCGCTGGACGCGTACTTTCGTTACGTACGCATCGAGCCGAGGCCGTGGGGGCTTCGTTAGTGTCGGGCGGAATGCAATTCTACGTAGCATTAGTGTTTGGAGCCGTGGCATGGGCACATCACATAACGGTTGTGCCAATACGTAACAACATAGCCGGGCAGTGGCTGCTGGTTATACTCGTGGCTTTATCCGCGGGTGGCATTGTGTTTGGGCTGACACGTCAGCGACTGGTTCGTTGGCTCGAAAAGCGACCCGGGCTACGTCGTTTCACTGACTACTGGAACGTAGCGGGGTTGTATTCAGATCGTGAAATTGCCCAGGCTTTAGGTGTGGCTGCGTTACGTTACGTCGTTTTCTCGGTACAGTTTTATTTAGTCATGCGGTTGGTAGGCATACACCTTTCGGCGGGGCTCTCTGCCTCCAGCATTGGTCTGGTGTTCTTGGTGAAAACAATTACCCCCGCCTTCAATCTGCTGAGTGATCTCGGCGTTCGGGAAGCCGCTTCATTGTGGGTATTTGAACCGTTTTCGCAAACCAATGATACCGTTTCAACGTCGGTGCTGCTAACGGCTACGTTGACCCTCTGGGTCGCTAATGTTCTGACGCCGGTGCTGGTAGGACTAATTTGGGTCTGGAAACTGAAACTAACAACCGAATGACGATTTTTCTGCTGGTAGTTAGCCTGCTCTACGCACTTTTTACCCTGACGCTCTGGGTTACCTGGCTGCGATTGCCAACCGTGCAAACAACCAAAACGGTACCCAATGGTCCACGTATTACGGTAGTGATTCCCGTGCGGAACGAAGCTAATACGATTAGTCAATTGCTGGACGATCTTAGCCAGCAGACCTACCCGAATTTCGAGGTAATCGTTGCCGACGATTCATCTACCGACGCTACGTTGTCCATTGTTCAGCAATACGTCCCGCGAGCCCCTTATGCCCTCCGCCCTTTGCCCTTATCCAATGAACATACCGCTTCCCCAAAAAAGCGGGCGATTACCCAGAGCATCGCACTGGCGACGGGCGATCTTATTCTGACAACGGATGGCGATTGTCGCGTTGGGCCGGGCTGGCTGACTGCGTTTGCTACGTGTCACGTACAAACTGGGGCAAAATTGATATCGGGTCCCGTAACCTTTACAACCGAACAGACAATTTTTGACTCGTTGCAAATAGTGGAGTTTTCCAGCCTGATCGGTACGGGAGCCTGTACGATGACGCTCGGTTTTCCGACCATGTGCAACGGTGCCAATCTTTGTTACGTAAACGAAGTATTTGCCGAAGTGGGCGGTTTTGCGGGCGTTGATCACTTAGCCTCGGGCGATGATGAGTTCCTGATGCACAAAATTGCGGACCGATATCCTTACGGCGTTCAGTTTCTGAAAAACCCAGACGCGATTGTCCGGACGCAGCCGCATCATTCGTGGCGTGCGTTTTACAATCAGCGCAAACGCTGGGCCAGTAAGTGGCGGGCTTACAACAGCATACTGCCTTCGTTGCTGGCGGTGTTTGTTTTTCTGAGTAATGCGGCCCCTGTGATAGCTGTTTGGGGCTGGTGGCTCGGTTTTTTAAACGGAAACGTTACTCTGGTCGTTATAGGGCTAAAAGCAATTCCTGAGTTTTTGTTTTTACGACAAGTTCTTGTTTTTTTACAAAAAAAATCGTCGGTGGGGATTATTCCGCTGACACAGTTGATCTACCCGATCTATGTTCTTTTCTTCGGGCTGGTGGCTCAGGGAAAAGGGTATGTCTGGAAAGGACGAACGTTACGTTAACCCTGTTTGTGGTTTGCTCTTCATAGTTTTTTAAATTATGACCCTGTAAACTACAAATTATAAACCATAGGCTTTAGTGTCTTTCTTTCTCCATAAATCGAATTTTTTGCTCCGAACGGTCTATCCTGAGTTCTGGTGGAAGATTGACGATGAGGTCGAGCCAACGATTTACCTGACCTTCGATGATGGTCCAATTCCGGACGTAACGGAATTTGTGCTGGAGCAATTGGATAAATTTGCGGCTCAGGCTACATTCTTCTGCATCGGCGATAACGTTCGCAAACATCGGGAAGTACTGTATCAGGTGCTTGAAGCGGGCCACATGGTGGGTAATCATACGTTTAATCACCTCAACGGCTGGAAAACCGATGATGAGGTCTATCTGGAAAATATCCAAAAATGCCAAGAGCAATTGGGCGTTGAAACGGCTTTGTTTCGACCGCCTTATGGCCGGATAAAAAAATCGCAGGTGGCCGAAGTGATCGAAGAGTATTCGATTGTGATGTGGGACGTACTGACCGGTGATTTTGACCGTCGTCTAGCACCCAACGTGTGTCTTCGCAAAACGATTCATTATACCAAACCGGGTTCGATCGTTGTTTTTCACGACAGTGTGAAAGCCTGGCCAACGATGCGCTACGTGCTGCCTCGGATGTTGGCTCACTTTGCTGCACGTGGCTACTCGTTCCGTGCCGTTCCGCAGCCTATTTATGCTGGTTACTGACCGTTCGCCTAGTATTAGCATTCTGATTGCGGCTCGTAACGAAGAAACGAACATTATGGCTTGCCTACAGGCTATTTCTCAGCTCCACTACGTTCCTCTCGACGCTGTAGAAGTGCTGATCGGTAATGATCAATCGTCTGACCAGACTCAGGCTGTTGTTACTGACTTTATCGCTGATAAGCCTAACTATCGATTAATCAATATTTCCGACGCCATTACAGGTTTACGCGGAAAGGCCAATGTGCTGGCGCAGTTAGTTAAGCACGCCCGGGGCCATTCCCTTTTTTTTACGGATGCCGACACGCAGGTTTCGCCCAACTGGCTTACCGAAATAAGCCGACACCTCACCCAAAAAGTTGGTGTTGTAACAGGTGTTACGCTGCCCGAAGGCCCAGCTTTGTTCCACAAACTCCAGACGATTGACTGGCTATATAATCTGACGTTAACCCATTTAGTCAGCAGTATGGGTATCCCCGTTACAGCTATGGGCAACAACATGGCTGTGAGTCGTGCCGCTTACGATGCCGTTGGCGGGTACGAATCATTGCCATTTTCGGTGGTAGAAGATTATGCCCTGTTCCAGGCCGTTGTAAAAAAACGATACGGTTTCCGAAACCTGCTGAATGAACAGGTACTGGCCCAGACAAAGCCTGTTGATACGTTCCGGCAGTTTTTGCATCAGCGAAAACGATGGATGCGGGGAGCGACAGATTTGCCTGTCTGGATGGTTGTTTCGCTCTATGGACAATATCTGGCTGGACCACTGCTGATCCTGCTCGGCTGGTTTTATCCGGTCTTGGCAGTAAGCTTATACGTAGTGAAACTATTCGTTCAGACGACCGTAATTTCCTTTGGATTAGGCCGATTGCGCCGAACCAGCTTGTTACCGTATGTGTTGCCTTTTGAAATTTACCAGCTTATCATCGGCCCACTGGCGGTGCTTTTTTACCTCCTGCCAACACCGATCGAGTGGAAAGGAAGAAAATATAACTAGTGAAGAATGAAGAGTGAAAAGTGAAGAATATTTTGCGTCAGCCTATTCTTCACTTTTCACTCTTCATTCTTCACTCCTATACGGATATGACCCTAATCGATACCCACGCCCATATTTACGATCCCCAGTTTGAGGACGACCGAATCGCGATGCTCGAACAGGCTGACAAACAACAGATCAGCCAAATCTGGATGCCGAATTGTGCTCGCGAAACAATAGCCGGTATGATGGCTCTCGCTGACCAGTACCCGGATCGTTGCCTACCCATGATGGGATTACATCCTGGCTACGTTAACGAGACATTTGAGGAGGAGCTGTTAGCTGTTGAAGATGCTTTGAATCGTAATGCAGTTATGGCTGTTGGTGAAATCGGCCTGGATTTTTACTGGGACATGACCTATGTCGAACAGCAGTTCGTGGCTTTCGAGACGCAGTTGCGCTGGGCTGCCGAACAAAAACTGCCCGTTTCGATGCACACACGCTCAGGTCACGAACGTAACGCGTTCGCAGAAGCCGTTGATTTGATCGAAAAACTCGCCTTTCCGGGCTTGACCGGTATTTTCCACTGCTTCGTCGGAACGCTTGATGAAGCCAATCGAGCCATTGACCTGGGTTTCAAGGTAGGGATTGGTGGAGTGAGTACGTTCAAAAACGGGGGGTTAGATAAAGTGATCCCGCATGTGGGACTGGAACATCTGGTTCTTGAAACCGATGCGCCGTATCTGGCTCCCGTGCCGCACCGGGGTAAACGAAACGAACCGGCTTACATACGACTTATTGCCCAACGTATCGCCGATCTTAAACAAATCAGCATCGACGATGTAGCGCGGCACACCACTGCCAATGCCCTATCGTTATTGCCAGCGCTGTATACGAACCTACTGCCTGAATAATGAGCAATAACTTGTTTTTGTAGTATTCATCATTCATCATTCATCATTCATCATTCATCATAGTGCCCTATAAAACCGTTCGAGTTAACCCGAATTCTTTTGCCCAACCGCGTGCGTCGGTGCTGGTGATTTATACCGGTGGTACGTTCGGTATGGTTTATGACCGTACTGCTGGTCCCCAGAAAACAGGCCAGCTTGTTCCTTTCGATTTTGAGCGCGTATTGGATCGCCTGCCTGAACTCAATCGTCTTGATTTCGAGATTACTCTTCTAA
Organism: Spirosoma validum; assembly: GCF_014699035.1. GTDB lineage: Bacteria > Bacteroidota > Bacteroidia > Cytophagales > Spirosomataceae > Spirosoma > Spirosoma validum. The sequence continues at coordinate 195,438 of NZ_JACXAA010000007.1, read as the reverse complement.
CACTGGACGATATTATCGACTCATCGAACATGAAGCCATCGGTTTGGGTCGAACTGGCGCAAATCATTCAGCAGTATTATGATCAGTACGACAGTTTCGTCATTCTCCACGGCACTGATACCATGGCGTATACGGCGTCGGCGCTGAGTTTTATGCTGGTGGGCCTGAACAAACCCGTTATTCTGACAGGCGCACAGTTACCAATTGGGGTAGCCCGTAGTGATGCCCGCGAAAATTTCGTCACTGCCCTTGAAATCGCGGCCGCCGTGGAATCGGCCGCCGTGGAATCGACTGACACCAATGCTCAAAAAAGTGTGCAACCCGTCGTATCGGAAGTGTGCGTGTATTTTAATTCGTTATTGCTACGTGGTAATCGTTCTACCAAGCGGGAGAGCGTGCAGTTTAACGCCTTCTCCTCTGAAAATTATCCGAATCTGGCCAATGCTGGGGTTAGTATCTACTACAACCGCCCGTTCATTCAGCCGTATCAACCCAATCAGGAACTTACGATCCGTACCGAACTAGACCCGAACGTAACGATTCTAAAGATTTTTCCGGGGATAACTCAGCCCGTGGTCGAATCTATTGTGAACATTCCGAACCTGCGTGGTGTCGTGATTGAAACCTTTGGGGCGGGTAATGCGCCTACCGACAGTTGGTTTCTAGATACCCTAAAAGAGGCTATTGACCGTGGCGTCGTTTTATTCAACGTATCGCAGTGTGAGGGCGGCCGTGTGACGCAGGGGCAGTACCAGACCAGTAAAGAACTTAAACAGATTGGTGTCGTGAGCGGAGCTGACATCACAACCGAAGCCGCCATTACTAAATTAATGGTCGTATTAGGGCATGAGCGTGACCCCATAAACGTGAGGAAGCTTCTGGCTCAGTCGATTAGTGGGGAGATGAGTGAATAAGGCAAACTTTTGTAAAGACGTAATTGCGTTTTTACCGACAAACGTGCATCTTTGCACTCCGATTTCGATCGGGGTATAACGACTATAGAGAGCTGCCGGAGTGGTCGAACGGGTCTGATTCGAAATCAGAAGTACTCGCAAGGGTACCGGGGGTTCGAATCCCTCGCTCTCTGCTCATTTATGTATTACGGTTATTTTAGCCACTCGAAGCCCGCTAGTATGAGCGGGTTTTTGTGTACCTAGCCAATTTCGCTTACTAGCAGGCTTTGGTATCGTATTAATGGCTCTGCGGATAGCTTCGTCCGGACTTATTCCCTGAATTAAATATTCTTTCGCTTTATCGATTACATCCTGGATAGTATGCATTATTATATCTGTTATCGGTTATATGCTGCTGGAATAATATGATTAGTTATCGTTTTAGACGTTACCGGTTTTATTATGTCACCTAATTGATTTTATATAATATCAGAAATTAACTAAACGGTAGATTCTTCGAGAAACTGTCGTTCTCATTTTTATTAAAGCTGAGTTAGTTGGTCTGGGAGGGAGCTATTTTATATAACTGTTCTAAACAAATTTCTTCACTTTCTACTTTTCCTATCGAACTACTAAATTTATATCATTTGTATGTTGAAAACTCTTCTAAATTCACGCAAAACTCAGCCAGACATAAGTCAACTAACTATTCAGCAATCAAATTCGTTTGGTAGGCAATGTATTCGTTTAGGATTTGGCCTGACATTTGGCTGTGCTAGCCTGCTTATTAGTTGCGCCGATCATAACGACGTGGCTACGCCTTCGGCTACAGTTGCATTGGTTAATACCAGTGGAGCTAGTGTGGGTACAGCCGAACTAACTGAAGACAGCAAGGGTATGGTTACGCTCAAGGTAAGTGTAAAAGGCTTACCGGCCGGCATCCATGGTATTCATTTTCATGAAGTGGGTGTTGCCGATCCTAAGTCATCGCCTGCCTTCTCATCGTCGGGAGAACATTACAACCCAGCTAGTCGGAAACATGGCTTAGAGAATCCCGATGGTACACATGCGGGCGATTTGCCCAATCTAATTGTCGATAGCCAGGGTACGGGTAGTCTGGAAACGACTACTAATCGAATAACGCTAAGTGACGGCCCTACTACGTTGTTTGATGGCAACGGTTCTTCACTTATTATTCACGCCAGCGTCGATGATCAAAAAACCGATCCGTCGGGTAACAGCGGTGGTCGAATTGCCGGGGGTGTCATTGTGCGTAAGTAAAGATTACAAAGAGCCTATCAACAGACATCTGTGCCAGGTTGGCTTAACGATCAGGCGCTCAGGAATGGGCGCTTTTTTGCCTATAAAGCTTCGCTCTTAGCTACGTATCCTGAATGCCAGTGCATAGTGCTTTCAATCAATAAGCTAATTTTAATTAGGTAACTAACGTCTAGGTTAGTAATTTGGCATTACAACCGGATACAACCCCTATGAACGCCTTTATCAAGTCTACCCTGATTCCGGGGATAGGCGACCCTGTTTTGCCCGTTGCACCCCGTAGCTTGTTCGAGCAAACCGATTTATTGACTGGCGCTTTCCTGCTTCTTTCGTTTTCCTGTTTGCTATTTGGAGTGGCTATGCTTATTGCAGTACTGGCAGCAAGACTCGTCTACTGGGCACGACATGGACGCAGGGAGAAGCGTAAACACATGTCTCCATCCTGGCCAGGTAACGGCTTAGATGAAGTTCAGGCTACCAGCCGATTGCAGCTTAAACAGGAGTAAGGGTTGAGCAATGCTCGCCTAATGATTGACGGGTTTGGTCGCAAATGGCAAATCATTATCTCATTCCAACTCTGTTAGGTTCGAATTTGTATAGGCGATTATTTTCCGAACGGCCTGCTCTAGTTCTCGTTGAGTAGTGGGCAGTATCATACATTCGACCGCGCCTAGCGACATGTACATTTGGCGCTGATCATCTGGAAACAGGTCTGCCAGAATAATGACATTCAGTCCCTGGCAGCATACGTGCTTTAGAATCTTCGCTAACCAGTTGGGCTCTTCACTCAAGGGTATTAATCCATTCAGCAGCAGCGCGCCGGGTCTGTTTTGTTGTAAGGCTTGGCGCTCAAAAAAGGCGTTCCCCGTGGCAAACCATTCCAATCGGAAGTGGGCTGCCCAGGCTTTAAACCCATATTGCCAAAATAAATAATCATCTTCATCTTCGGTTAGCATCGCTACCCATTGTCCGGAAGTATTCATAAACGTTGAAGAGTACAAAAAGTAAGTACTCACAGTGAGCATTAATGTTTAGCGAAATTGAGTATATTGCCTATTATATGACCGTAACGCTACATCAATGCTTCATACACCTTCCCAAAGTGTTTTCATCGCTGACGACGATGAAGATGACTTGTATTTAATTCAGTTAGCGTTTCGGGAGAACGCGCCAAATTGCCATCTTCAGTTTGCTTCGAATGGTAGAGCCTTGCTGAACCTGCTTGAGCAAACCAGCTCGTATCCCTGCCTGATTATTCTGGACCTAAATATGCCGTTTATGAATGGTTTCGAAGTACTTCAGACCCTTCGCGCCAACTCCGCTTATGAGCAGATACCGATTGTGGTTCTAACCACATCGCGTAGTGAAGAAGACCGTCAGCAGGCGTTGTCTTTAGGAGCAAATGGGTTTATCTCCAAACCCACTAGTTTGGCTATTCTGAGCCAAACTATCCATCAGCTTAGCATAGACTGGCAACTGGATCAATGTTTATAAACGCTTGATCACTAACACTTTTAAGTGTTTCGGAAACCGGAAAGGACAACAAAAAAAAACAGAATTTCTTGCTATCAATCGGTCGATGATTGTCGAAAATCCTTACCGATTCCTAAAATTGTTGCATACAGTCCATGCGGTTTATTGTACTTTTTGCCTGATCATCAGTGCTTAAATTCTAAAAGCGATGGCCGGCTTGAAACTAGTTGATATTTTACGGCAGGGAGGTAAGGTTTGAAATGCGTGAAGGGAAGAGCGTCCTGATATTAAACCCGACATGTATAAGTCTGGTGGCCTTGTTTCCATATATAACAAGTACTGGTATCAATCAGCGTAACGCTCTGCTTACCATGATCATAACTGCTTACTCCTAAGTGGCATTAGAATACCAAAAGCTATTGAACCAATTAGCATGAAGCGATTAATTTACTTAACCACATCCTTCTGGCTCTTATCAATCTGCTTGTTCGCTCAGGATCGGACTGCGCCTATCACTCGTGTCGATTTGAACGGCAGCCGACCTAGTGCTAATGATTTAAGGTACGGCTACGAAACCACTTCAGGCTGGGTTGTCAAAGTAGGTGACACGTTGCAGATAGGACGGGGGACTATGCCCGATAAAGCATTTGCCTTTATCTACGAAAGCCCCGGTGGCATCGGTGGCGTGTATTCGAACGATGACGAGGTTAAAAAGAAGTACATGCCCAGCGCGTTTGCTGACCGACGAGTCATCGTAAAAAACATGGGAACAATTGGTACAAAGCGATCCGGTTTTACCGTAGCGGCTATTGTGGGTACGGGTGGGCTAGTTCGTTATCTGATTGAAGTCGAAAATGCCCTGGAATCCAGCGAAATAATTCTACCTGTTAGGTATCGTAAAAACGTGAATCAGGCAAATCCTGCACCGATTAGCGTGGCTGATGAGCTTCTTAAGTTGAAACAACTACTGGATGCGGGGGCACTAACGCAGGATGAATTTAATCAGCAAAAAAAGAAGCTGTTGAGTCAGTAGGTTATTCAATAAGTATGTACAGCAGAGCCTGAGTTGTCAATTTAGCCTAAACCCATTTGAAGTAGCTATGAAATCCTATGCATACATAGCCCTGACTCTTCTACTTGCTGGTTGCGATTCTGATACCAGTCCCATCAGCAGCCCAAAGCAGGATCTGGTTATCAATAACGTCAAATGGAGCCGGTCGGAACCCGATAAGCTGTATGGAGACTATCGAGCTAACATAGTTTCGTTTAGCATTAAGAATACGTCCTCAACATTCACCTATAGCAAGTTCAATGCCGACTTCGTCGGTTCTGATCAATCTGGCCAGCCCATTAGTACCGAGCAGGCAGACATCCACGCTACGATCAAGCCCGGTGGCCTCGTTACCATTGTGAAGCGGTTAAAAGATGCCAACCCAACCATGACATCGGTGAATGTAATTGTTCGCTCATCAATCGATTAGCAAAAATTCCCTTTAATTAACCCTAAACCATGCCATGCGAGACGTAACATTAACGAGCTTAGAGAAACTATATGAACTGAAGAAAAGTGGCGAACTCACCGGAAAAGAATAGTATGAAAATGCCAACTCAACAGTTAGCTGGAAAATTTTCATGGCAGAAAGGGTGGATAATCGGCATGAGCAAATGAGTTATATATGTGATACTCTTACCATTGTAAAGCAATGATTAAAGCTTTGGCTGATGCTCAAATTGAAATGTATGTATTACTCGTAAAAGGACGAAAAGCCAATAGCTATAAATTACATAATGAGTCCCTACTGCATGATCAAAACTATGAGAATAAGTACATGATAGACCGGGTAACCGAATATAGGAGAATAAGGCAGGGATCGTGAAATTGCTAAAGGAACTAGAAGAAAAGTTTGAATTGAAGTTCGGTGTTAATCCAGACGATGAACATATTGGCAAAAAAAGGTAAGTGTTGACGACCTTGCTGCTGGGTTCAGGGAGTTTTTAAAGCAGAACCGGGAGAAGGAGGGGAAGTGATTAATAAACGAAAAAGTACAAGTGGCGGATCTAAATCTATTGTCAATGTACACACAGCAACCAACGAAAGAACCCCTGCCCGGTGACTACTACGGGACAATCTACAAGGGTAGTTTGATTGGATTCGTATTGGCCTTTGCCATGGTCATCACGTTGATCAGTGTGCTGATTTGGCTGGTGATTCGGCGGGTAAGAAAGAGGGAGAAATAAAAGCCAATTGGGTCTCGGAAGCAAGTAGAGCGGAGTTGGAAAGGGAGATAAGACTAGTCGAGGACCTGATTGAAGACCTGGAGCAAGTGCAACTTCGGCTGATGCACATCTCGCAGGACCTGGAATGGCATTCAATCAACCAGGCGACGAAGCAGGCCGAAGAGCATTACCAGAAGTATCTGGTGCATTTGATGGATTTGAGAATATAAAAAATGCCCATTGGAGGGCGGGCGGGCGATATTTGGAAAATGGCAAAAAAGAAGATAGGACCAGAAGGTTTGTCTGGATTTAACTTTCCAGATTTAAGTCGGGCTTTTGATTATAGTAGCCTGTCCGATCCAAAGATCAATATACCTCCCCTGGGTGATATTAAACCAATAAGCGAGTCAATCCTTGAAGCCATAGCGCCGTTACACAATGAACTTACAGGCGTTCGGACTGAACTGGTTGCAGCAAACGAACGGGCTAGGATTGCCGAGGAAAGGGCGGAGGTTGCCGAAACCAAAGCAGCTAAGTCAAGTAGGTCGAGTCTTCTGGCCACCTGGATTGCTTCGGTTGTTGGCATCGCTAGTTTTGCATTAGCCGGGTGGCAATTTGTAGAAGCACAAAAAGACCAGAAAGAAATAGAAGACTTAAAGACAAGCGTTCAGTCTTTAAACGCTGAGGTAGTGGTGTTGAAGAATCAAAAACAAAATATTGATAAATTAAACTCATTAGCCCCATCCCCAGCAATAAAGCCGATAACGCAAACCAGATTAAACATTCCATCTGAAAATAGTAGATCAAATGTTAGACCAAAATGAATTTGAAGGATTTCTTTACGGTAAAGCCGAAGAGGCTATCAAAGAAAAACTAACTGACATTATTTTAGAAAAATATCCTGATTTAGATATATCGCAAGTTGTATTCCATATTAGTATACAATCCGAAGAAATCTCTCTTAGCTCTGAGAATACTGAGATTGAGAGAAAACTTGAACAGGTTGTTATTGAATATTAAAGGTAATTTCCCTTTCCACTTCGAAAGGCACAATCACTTACACTGAATGCTAAGGTAGCCAGAATAGCCATGTATAGTAAACTCTTGCAAAGGGTTCCATCAACTGAATGCCTTTTTTGTTAGCAGGGGAAACCGTTTGATAAATAGGGGAAAATACCCATTGGGACGGGTATTTGTTTGTTAGATAACTTACAGGTAGTAAATCTGATAACTCATTTACTTAAACCCGACTACAATGGCAACATACAAAAATTATTATCACGGCTGCCTATGGCCAATCTACCTCATGGTTTAGCATTACCCCCACTCATGATGCAGAATTTGTAATAGGTGAGGGTGTAGTAGTGAGCACCACCCAGGTCTCTCAGCCTGTTGTAACAACAGCAGTGGGTCCTAAATTGATCCTTTTTGAAGCAGGAGAATTCCCTACAGTAACCGAGCTCACGGTGTTTGTAGAAACAGGCCTAGATACGCTTGTCTTTACAGTTGATAGCGATACCCAGGGAAGCTTAACCCTTAAATCTAATATTGGCACCTATACTTGGAGTCCAGGGAGTGGTCTAGTTACAGCAAGACTACGCGTGAAATAACTTCCAACTAACCAAACGGCCCGTTATGATTGCGGGCTGTTTAATTAATTCCGCATCTGTATAGCGAATATGTACGTAAGATTGCGTACAAGAATAGGTAACGCCTATTGCTGTGAGGATAGACGTTGTAGAATTTCGGCTTCGAGGACTGTTGCCGCTTTTCCAAATTGAAACCTAGGTGGTTTTACTTCAGGTGAGTCCATAGAAGTAGGGGTCATAGGTTTTTTCGACTTCTTATTAATCAGCAAAAACCTCAAGATCAATATTACGACACTTAAGAAAAGAATAGTAACCAGAATCAAGTATGGGGCTGTGGGCTGTTATTGAAATGTCTAGGCTTGTAACTGAGTCGGAGGGGTATCTTGGTTCATTTTTTGCAGGTTGTTCCTGAAGAACAGAGGTGTCTTTAATAGAGTCACCATATCTGCTAGAGTGAAAAAGAAACCCATTAATCACAATAACTATCAGCAAAAAGAAAGACCAGAAATACCAACTAACCTTATTAGTCTTTTTCTCATTTTTATAGTTGGGTGGTGCTGCTATACTGAATGTGTGTACGATAAAGCCACGAAAATCAAGCCACTGGAATTCAGATAAATCAGATACCAAATGTGTATCATCTAGTAGTACTGGAACAATGTTTTTATTAAGTGTGATTGCTAAAATCCACTCAGCCGCCACCTCGGTAGACCATCGGGAATGATCACACCAGAATAAGATAACTAAATCCGCCTTTCGTATACCTTCCTGAATCTCAGTACGCCATCTCGCCCCCGGTTGAATGCTGTCTGCATCATGAAAGACGAATTCACTATTTAATCGAAGAAGCTTGACAATCGGCGCCACAAGATGACTATACGACACAAACAAGTTAGATGGCATGGCGGGGAAGGTGTTTCTCTATAAAGCGCAGATGCCAAGATAGTTAATCGTTCTGTACGCCGAACTTGCCGTTTGCTAAAATAGATGGCAAAGGTATAGAAGTTGGCTATACCTTTTGGCTTATTATCAGCACTTAACTTCAACAATCATGGCCGATCAAAAACTAGTTGATATTCTGAAACAGGGAAGTCAGGTTTGGAATAAATGGAGGGAGGAGCACTCTGAAGTTCTTACACCTGACTTAAGAGAAGCAGACTTTCATGAAGCTGACCTCAGCGGGGCAAACCTTCGGGGTAGTTACTTCTATAGGACTAACTTTTCTGGTGCTAACCTTCGTGGGGTTAATCTCCACGAGGCAAATTTTCATGAGACTAACTTTGAAGGTGCCGACCTCTCAGGGGCTAATCTAAAAAGTACACTTTTCGCCAATACCAGAATAGAGGGGGCTATTCTGACAGGCTGCAAGATATATGGTCTCGCAGTCTGGGGCTTGAAAGGAAAGCCAAGAGAACAGTCAAATCTAATTATTACCCCTTCCCGTGAAGCAGTGATCACAGTCGATAACATCCAGGTCGCTCAATTTATTTACCTGATGTTGAGTAATATAGAGATCCGTAACGTTATTGATACCATCACGTCAAAAGCTGTTCTGATCCTGGGACGATTCACTGGTGAACGTAAAGGTGTTTTAGACGCTATTAAGGAAGCTCTTCGTCAGAAAAACTATCTACCCATCCTCTTTGACTTCGAAGGTCCGCAAAGTCGCAACCTGACCGAAACAGTTTCCACGCTGGCGCACATGGCCAAGTTTGTCATCGCTGACATTACCGATGCCAAAAGTATACCACAAGAGTTAATGGCTATTGTACCGCACCTGCCTTCATTACCCATTCAACCTTTGCGCTTGGCTTCGGAGACCGAATTCTCCATGTTTGAGGATTATAGGCCGTATCCCTGGATGCTGAAAACCTGTCATTATAACGACGTTAATAGTCTAATTGCTTCTTTACAAGAGAAGGTTATACAGCCAGCCGAAACCTGGCTGGCCAATAATCGCTAAAAAGGACTATGAAGTAGACTAGCGTTTTGTCAACTTTGATTGCATCTCCCGATTTCTTTGACTTATTTTGCGCTCTCGTTGCATGTGAGTATCGAAAACGAGACAAACTATAGAGAGGTGTCCGAGTGGTTGAAGGAGCACGCCTGGAAAGTGTGTATGCGGGCAACCGTATCGAGAGTTCGAATCTCTTCCTCTCTGCAAGTAAGCCAGCAAATCAATTTGCTGGCTTCTTTTTTTAAGAGTGGTTGGACAGGTCTGATTTGAAGTCATACGTACTCACGAGGGAATCGGGAGTACGATTCTCTCGCTCTCTGCTTTTCTGAGAGAGCCACTACGTTCTGATAAACAGTAAGTGGGATTTCCCTGTTGACTATCGACCAACCCCAATCGATTTTCTTATGTGGCAGGAACAGGATAACCAGCTCACCCGCGAATTTCAGTTCGCCGATTTTAGTGAAGCTTTCGCCTTCATGACCCGCGTGGCGCTTATAGCCGAGAAAATGGACCATCATCCCTGGTGGTCAAACGTCTACAACCAGGTTACCATTAAGCTATCAACCCACGATGCAGGCAACGTAGTGACCGAAAAAGATCGTAAGCTCGCAGCCGCGATTGACAAGCTAATCAGTCGATAGTCTATAGTTAGTAGCGGGTAGCGATCATTCTGTTACAGTTGACTATGGACTGACGGCTATCGATTACTTTTGTACTATGAAATTGTACCTTGTGCCGACGCCTATTGGCAATCTTGACGATATTACGCTTAGGGCTGTCAAAACTCTCCAAAGTGTCGACGCGATTCTGGCGGAAGATACCCGTACGTCGGGTGTGTTGTTACGTCATCTCAACATTAGCAAGCCGCTGCATAGCTATCATATTTTCAACGAACACCAAACGGTTCAACGGTTGGTGAATCAATTGAAAGAAGGCAAAATCCTTGCGTTAGTATCGGATGCTGGTACGCCGGGTATATCGGACCCTGGTTTTCTGCTGGTACGCGAGTGTATCAAAAATGAGATTCCGGTTGAGTGTCTGCCTGGCCCAACGGCTTTTGTACCAGCCTTAGTCAACTCGGGTTTGCCAAACGATCGGTTTACGTTCGAGGGATTTTTACCGCACAAAAAGGGGCGTCAAACCCGGCTCAGTGAACTGGCAGGGGAGGAGCGAACGATGGTTTTTTACGAATCTCCCCATCGGTTGCTGAAAACGCTTCAGCAATTTGCAGAGATTCTCGGTGCTGACCGTCCGGCCAGTGTTTCGCGTGAACTGACAAAACTGTTTGAAGAAACACAACGCGGACCGTTGTCCGAACTTATTACGTATTTTTCTCAAAAAACCATCAAAGGTGAGATTGTTATCTGCGTTCAGGGAAAGGAGCCGAGCCGGGGTAAGGCCAAACGTATTTATGATAATGACGTTGATGAAGACAATGAATAACGCATTGGGTAAGGGGCGTAGGGCATGGGGGATCAAGTGCGGCAGAAAGTGGCTTTCGATCTGGATACTATTCCTGTATTCATCGTTCATCATTCATCATTCGTCATTCAGCCAAAGTCCATCATTGGCTCAGAGCCCTTCTCTTTCCCCTTCGTCGCGGATCAGCCTGATTACGTACGGTCCGGGGAATGATGATATTTCGTCGGCGTTCGGGCATACGGAAATACGAATCATTGATCCTGTGCTTGGCATTGACCGGGATTATAGTTACGGAGGCTTCGACTACCGCGCTGACTATTTTATTTTAAAGTTTTTGCGTGGTACGTTGCCCTATTATCTGTTTGTGCACAATTTATACGAGGGTATTTACTATTACCAGCAGAATAACCGGAGTATTCGGGAGCAACAACTAAATCTCTCGCTTGCGCAACGGCAACAGCTGTTTTCTGCTCTGGAAAAGAATTACTTACCCGAAAACCGGGAATACCGATACAAATTTTATTACGATAACTGTGCCACCCGCCCGCGTGACATGATTGTTGAGGCTTGTGGCGATAGTCTGACAATTCCATCGCGCTCGCGCATGACTGGCAAATCGTACCGGGATTTGATGAACGACTATTTAAACGAGCAACCCTGGTATCAACTGGGGATGAACCTCGCTATCGGGCACCCCGCTGACGAACAGACCGATGGCTGGCTGGCAATGTATCTCCCCGATCAGGTACATGATCAGTTTGCGCTCGCTACGTTACGTCAGAGGAATGGACAGTCAGTACCGTTAGTACAGGGTGAACAAACAATTTTTGCCGCTCAGAAACTATTTCGTCAACAGGTTCCCTTTCTTTTCAACCCCGATGTAGTCTTTACGATCCTGGGTATTGTCGTAGCGCTGTTTACCATCCGACGGTACGTAGTCGGAGGGAAAGTCGATCGTTGGTTTGACCGACTTCTGTTCGGCATTTGTGGTTTTCTGGGATGGTTTTTGTTCATCATGTGGATGATTCGGGATGATGGCGTTACGGGCTGGAATCCTACGTTACTCTACCTGATGCCCTTACATTTGCCGCTGATCTATTGGGCAACCAGCTCAGCCAGCACCGCCCGCCGTCGAACGTTGTATTTTGGTACTACGTCTGTTCTGATTGTGCTGGGAATATTCCTGTCGAACATACCGGGTGGTTTTGATGTGATATTCCCGATCACCTTACTGATTCGTTGTATTGTGAATCTGCAACCCGTCCGGCGGGGCTATCGAACGCCCGCGTTAGTGGAATAAAAGTTATTGCCAGACATTCGGTGCCATTTGACCGTTCTTTCGCTTGTTGACCAGCAATGATAACGAACGCCTGGTAATGACCCTGAGTGCCAACCAATGCCTGCGTATCATTTCTCCCGACTCCAGATTTCGTTCACGGTGCCACCCGTTGAGCTCTGGCCGGTGTGGTGCCACTCGGTTCCGTTTATTTCTGTTGAGAACGTGAGCGACCGACCGACGCGGCTATTGTCGCGAGAAAAGAAGTCAATCGTTTCCGTGTATTGGCCGTCTTTTAGCGTGTAGGTACCCCCTCCAGTGCCTGAGAACTGTTTGGTTTGTGGATTAATGGCTGCCCATTGAAAGCGGCTCCCGGTCAATAATTTGATGGTTTTGCGCGGACCTCGTTGCATGGTGGTTATCTGGCCCGCATCGTTCGCCCGACCTGTGATGCGCCAAAGTCCGGTTAGCGGTGTTGACTTTTCCTCGATTCGGGTAAAGGTTTGTTTGACGGATTGACTGCTGATACCTAACTGATCATTACGCAAATTAGTCTGGTATGCTTGCGTTTTACCAACCCGGCTACTGTCGTTTGTATCGAACTCAACCAGTAAAGTTAGTTTGTCGCCAGCCATCTGATACGTACCGCCCCTTGTCGATACGTAGCGGTTCGGTTCGTACACCGTTTCCATCAGGTAATTATCGGCCATGGTCAGCAGGATCGTTTCGCCCGATGGCCCTGTTAACCGCCATGCCCCGTTAAGCAGGTTTGTTTGCAGGGGACGCAAAGTCATGGCAAAGCTACCTACAATGAAAAGCAGAAGAATAAAGCGTTGAGAGTTCATCGTACTGTATACTTAGATGTAGTGAATGAAAGCAACCTACCAGAACGATATTACTCATGTCGCACCGTGTTGACTACGACACGTAATTTGAGGGTGGGCGTTCATAAATAAGCTATTGCAGGTAAGAATCGAACATTTTCTTCTTTAGCTCCTAAATTCTTTTCCATTCATGAAACGTCTTCTACTGATTCTCTGCCTGTTCCGTTTTGTCGATCTCGCGGCCCAACCCGTCGAACGAGTCGTTAAAATCATTATTACGCCCGATCACGCCGACTGGTTGTATAAACCTGGTGAATCCGCCAAATTTAACATATCGGTTTACCGGAATAATGTATTGCTACGTGGGACGAAACTCCGCTATGAGATTGGGCCGGAAAAGATGGAGCCTACCAAAAAAGAAACGGTTACGTTACGTGACGGAACCCTCGCGCTGGATGGTGGTACGATGAAAGCCGCGGGTTTTCTGCGTTGCACGGCGTTCGTAGAACTGGATGGTAAAGAATACAAAGGGTTGACAACGGCCGGTTTTGAGCCACTGACGATCAAACCGACCGTGGCAAACCCGGCTGATTTCAAAGAGTTTTGGGATAAGGCAAAAGCCGATCTGGCGAAGATTCCCGTGGATGCCCGCATGACGCTACTGCCCGAACGTTGTACCGAACTAACGAACGTATATCATCTGAATCTGCAAAACATCAACAATTCTCGTTTCTACGGGATCTTATGTGTACCTAAGAAAGAAGGAAAATACCCGGCTATTCTACGAGTGCCCGGCGCAGGCGTTCGGGCCTACAATGGCATGATTGCTGAAGCTGAAAAAGGGTTTATCACCCTCGAGGTGGGGATTCACGGCGTGCCGGTGATTATGGACCCCAGCGTGTATGTCGATCTGGCTCGGGGACCACTCAACGGATACCAGTCCGCCAACCTCGATGATCGCGACCGTTATTATTACAAACGGGTTTATTTGGGCTGCGTTCGGGCGGTGGATTTTTTGGCAGGTATGCCCCAGTATGATGGACAGAACATGGCTGTCACGGGTGGTAGTCAGGGGGGCGCGTTATCCATTGTAACGGCGGGTTTAGATTCACGGATCAAATGGCTGGGGGCGTATTATCCGGCCTTGTCCGACGTAACGGGTTATCTGAATGGTCGCGCGGGCGGTTGGCCGCATTTGTTTGCCGGTAATGAACTGACGTTTAACAACAAACCCGACCGGATCAAAACAACGGGCTATTACGACGTAGTGAATTTCGCGCGTTTGGTGAACGTACCGGGTTATTATTCATGGGGATTCAACGACGAAACCTGCCCACCAACCTCCATGTACGCAGCTTATAACGTAATTCCAGGGTCTAAGATGCTGGATATCGAATTTAAAGATACTGGACACTGGACATACCCCGAACAGACTGAGAAAATGACCAACTGGTTGTTGGGGCACTTAAAGGGCGTAAAGTAATAAGTAGTACGGCTGGCGTTCCACCGGGCTGGCGTTCCACCGGGCTGGCGTTCCACCGGGCTGGCGTTCCACCGGGCTGGCGTTCCAGCCGCCCTACCATAAAAGACGCAACTAAACCACTCGGTTTTGCGTAAATAGTCTATGCAACTTTTCGTAAACAGTAATCTCAACGACACGCTCAAAGCCGAACTCCGGCAGCAGCTTCCAGCGAACGTAACGGCTATATTCCGTAGCGAGCTACCTAAAGATGATCAGCAAGCCCGATTTCAGGCGGCAGACATTGTCATGGGAAATCCGCCAGCCGCCTGGTTTGACCAATCTTTACTGAACCTGAAATTCTGGCAGTTAGATTCTGCCGGGTTCGACGGCTACAAAAACGCGCAGATCAACGCGGCAGTCGCCAACATGGGCGATTACTTCGCCTGGCCCTGCGCGGAAACCATGGTGGCGGGTATTCTGGCCATGTATCGCCGGATTCCCGAACTGGCGTTGTTGCAAAGCCGCTCGGAATGGGTAGGTGCCCCAATCCGCGACCGTACGGGATTGCTACGTCAGAAACGAGTCGTTATTTTAGGAACAGGAACCATCGGTCAGGCCGTACGGCAAATGCTGACGGGTTTTAACTGCTCTGTAACCATGCTGGCCCGCACCGATCCGAAAGCAGATTTGCATACGGCCGAGGAATTGAAAGAAGTTCTGCCCCAAACCGATATTGTAGTCAACTGCCTGCCCGGTATGGCCGCGGGCTTTTTTTCGGCTGAGTTGATCGGAGCGATGACGGCCAGCAGCATCTACGCCAACGTTGGACGCGGCAGCACCACTGACGAACCCGCTCTGATTAGTGCCTTGCAGTCAGGGCAGCTTGGTGGTGCCGTTCTTGACGTAACGGCTACAGAACCCCTACCGACGGATAGCCCGCTCTGGGGTTTACCCAACGTATTACTCACGCAACATACCGGGGGCGGGCAACCAAACGAAGACGCTGGAAAGCTCGATCAGTTCCTAAGAAATCTGCCTCGTTTTCTGGCCGGAGAGCCGCTCGAAAATGCGGTTGAACTGGAACGGGGGTATTAAAAGGTCTTGACGAAATTTTTAGGGCTAGATTGGCCTTTTTGAGCTTGATTTGCCCTTTTTTGAAAATTTATTTGTATATTTAAGGAGCCGAAGGCTATACGTAAGTTTGTTATATCCACCGCTTATTCACCCGGAATAGCTGCTACAGAAAATAATGGTAAACGAAGAAAATGAACAACCAATGGATGCCGAAAACGAGCCCTCTCTCCCGGAATTTTCTGCGGATGGGGTAGACTTGACAGACGCCATTGAACCTGATGAACTTCCAGCCAATACGACCAATGGACTCCTGCATGATCAGACCGTCGTGTCAGGCTTATATGAAAATTACTTTCTCGATTACGCTTCCTACGTTATTCTCGAACGGGCCGTACCTGCCGTTGAAGATGGTCTAAAACCTGTTCAGCGCCGGATTCTGCATGCCCTCAAGGAGATGGACGATGGCCGCTTTAACAAAGTGGCTAACGTCATTGGGCAGACCATGCAGTATCACCCGCATGGCGATGCATCGATTGGCGAAGCGCTGGTCAATATCGGCCAGAAAGAACTGCTGTTCGACACGCAGGGGAGCTGGGGGGATGTCCGTACGGGTGATGGCGCTGCGGCTCCACGTTACATTGAAGTGCGGCTCTCGAAGTTTGCACTCGATGCCATTTACAACGATAAAACCACGGAATGGCAACTGTCTTACGACGGTCGTAAGCGCGAGCCCGTTACGTTGCCCGTTAAGTTTCCTTTATTGCTGGCCCAGGGGGTAGAAGGGATTGCCGTTGGTTTGTCAACCAAAATTCTGCCGCATAACTTCAATGAGCTGATCGATGCTTCGATTCAGATTCTGAAGGATAAGCCCGTTACGCTCTACCCCGATTTTCAAACGGGAGGTCTGGTCGACGTCAGTAATTACAACGACGGACACCGGGGCGGTAAAGTCCGGGTGCGTGCCCGAATTGAAGAACTCGATAAGAAAACTCTGGCCATCCGCGACGTACCGTTTGGGGTAACCACCTCGCAGTTGATTGATTCGATTGTAAAGGCTGCCGAGCTTGGAAAAATTCGCATTAAAGCACCGAGCCGGACTACCGCGGCTGTGGTGGACAATACAGCCAGAGACGTAGAAATTCTGGTACACCTACAGCCGGGCGTCTCACCTGACGTAACGATCGATGCGCTTTATGCTTTCACAGATTGTGAAGTGTCGATTTCACCCAACGCCTGCGTCATCATCGGTGATAAACCGCACTTTGTCAGCGTAGCGGATATTTTGCGCGTCAACACACACCAAACGGTGCAGCTGTTGCAACGCGAGCTCGAAATTCGGCGTAGTGAGTTGATGGAGCGGTTGCTGTATAGTTCGCTCGAAAAGATTTTTATTGAGAATCGGATCTATCGCAAAATTGAAGAGTGTGAAACCTTCGAGGCTGTACTGGAAACGATTGATAAAGCACTCAAACCCTTTAAAAAGCAATTTTATCGGGCTATTACGCAGGATGACCTGATTCGCCTAACCGAAATCAAGATCAAGCGTATTTCTAAATACGATGGTTTCAAGGCGGAAGAGTTGATGCGCCGGTTAGAACAGGAACTGGCCGAAACGGAGGATAACCTGGCGAACATTACCCGGTATGCCATCAATTATTTCAAAGAGTTACAGAAGAAATACGGCAAAGGTCGCGAGCGCAAAACAGAAATACGGGCGTTCAATACCATTGCCGCAAGCGTAGTGGCTGCGGCTAACCAAAAACTGTACGTCGATCGCGAAGGTGGGTTTATTGGCTACGGACTGAAGAAAGACGAGTACGTAAGCGATTGCTCTGATATTGACGAGATCATCGTGTTCCGGCGCGATGGCAAGTGTATGGTTGTTAAAGTCGCGGAAAAAGTCTTTGTCGGGAAGGAGATCGTGTATGTTTCCGTATTCAAGAAAAACGACGAACGTAAGATTTACAACGTCGTTTATCTGGATGGCAAATCGGGTATCTCAATGGTTAAGCGTTTTCCTGTTACGGCCATCACGCGTGACCGAGAGTACGACCTAACGATGGGTAATCCGAAGTCGAAAATGACGTACTTCAGCGCGAACGACAATGGAGAAGCGGAAGTGATAATGGTTAATCTGACGGCACAGAGCTCAGCCAAAATCAAACAATTCGACTTTGATTTTGCGTCCATTGCCATCAAAAATCGATCGGCACAGGGGAATATTCTGACGAAGTATCCGGTCCGGAAAATCACGCAGAAGACGGGTGGCGTTTCGACCCTCGGTGGCGTAGATATCTGGTATGACGAACACCTCGGACGGCTCAACCGCGACGAACGCGGTCGATTATTAGGAAATTTCGACGCGAAAGATAGTATTTTGGTCGTGTATCATGAAGGACAGTATGAACTGACGACGTTTGATCTGACCAATCGGTACGAACCGAATACCAT
Organism: Spirosoma validum; assembly: GCF_014699035.1. Taxonomy (GTDB): domain Bacteria; phylum Bacteroidota; class Bacteroidia; order Cytophagales; family Spirosomataceae; genus Spirosoma; species Spirosoma validum. The sequence goes on along the minus strand of NZ_JACXAA010000007.1, from coordinate 177,522 downwards.
TGCCGTATTGCAGAAATTCGATCCGGAAACTGTACTGTCGGCCATTTATTACGAAGCCAACCAGAAAGCCTGGTACGTAAAGCGATTTAAGGTTGAGACGACGACAGTGGACAAGAAGTTCAGTTTCATTGGCGACGTAAAAGGTTCTAAGGCATTAGCCGTGACGGCCGATCAATCGCCACGTTTTGAGATTGTTTATCAGGAGAAGGAGCGGGGCCCGGTTGAGAAGATGACGCTGGAGACCGAAGGATTTATTGACATACGCGGCTGGAAGGCGTTGGGGAAACCAATTCCGTTTGCCAGAATTAAAGACGTTAAACGTTTGCCGCCCAAAATTGCCAAAGAGAATGTGAAACCGGCTGTATCGATTGATCCGGTTGCTGTTAACGCTGTTGCAACGGATACTGACGAAAAAGAGTCGATACAGTTAGGATTGTTTTCGTAGATAGTCTACCGTTTATGATGGGCTGATGCCAGAAATACGGCTCGGCCAGCCTATCGTAAATGTATAAAGCTTAACCTATGGCCGACGCAAAAATTTTAGGGTTACGAACGGTAATTTATTCGGCTACTAACCTTATAAAAACGAAAGAGTGGTATACAAAAGCGCTGGGGATCGAGCCTTATTTTGATGAACCCTATTACGTTGGCTTTAATGTCGGCGGCTATGAGTTGGGGCTTGATCCAGACATTCCGACGGTGGAAGGCAGTACGATAACGTATTGGGGCGTTGCCGACATAGAGACTGATCTAAAGCGTTTGTTTGAGTTGGGCGCTACCGCTCATACTGATGTTCAGGAAGTAGGAGAGGGCATCAAAGTGGCAGCGATCAAAGATCCGTTTGGTAACGTACTCGGCTTAATTGAGGACCCACATTTTAGTCTGGCATAAATGAACACGACTTTGGCTACTAACTACAGTGATGAACCTCCGCACGAAGCGGTTGGCGTCCGTGTAGCCAAGCGGATCATTAAAGCCGTTATTGTTGTTCTATTTGTTGGGTCGATGGTTGTGCTGATCTGTAACTGGATCGTGGTTTATAACACCCGCAATCAAACCTACTTCGATATCAATAAACTCCCATCAAACGATATTGGATTAGTGCTAGGCACCAGCAAATTTGTCAGAACGGGCAAAGAAAACCTGTTTTTTCGGTACCGGATGGAGGCTACGGCCCGGCTATGGAAAGAAGGTAAGGTAAAATATCTGATCCTGAGCGGCAACAATGATTCCGAGTACTATAACGAGCCGGTTGATATGCAGCGGGCCTTAGTAAAACTTGGAGTCCCAGCTTCGATTATGACCCTCGATTATGCCGGGTATCGAACGTTCGATTCGGTAGTACGTTGTAAGGACGTCTTCAATCAGGAAAAAATTACGATCATCTCTCAGAATTTCCACAACGCCCGTGCGCTTTACATCGGCAATCACGAAGGGATAGAAGCCATTGCCTTTGCCGCTCAGGACGTACCAGACGGATACTCATTCCGCACTCTGATCCGCGAGTACCTGGCCCGCCCATACGCCATGCTCGATGTATACGTATTCCGGCCCCAGCCTGAGAAGGGTAATTGGCAGTATCGGCGGAATCCGTAAATCTTCATTAGTTATTTTGGCTGGTTAAGGAGCGGTCGTCATGCTTATTGATGGCAGCGTTTAGCATGTCCTTATTGGATTTGTTACTTTATGATGACTATAGGTTATTTATAATTTAAGTATTCTGATTTCGCTTATAATAATTACGAATAACCTACCGTTTAATCAACAAATCCTAAAAGATACATTATGAAGTTTACGTACTATTTCGGAGTAGCTGCCGTGCTATTTGCCACAGCTGCCTGCCAATCAGATCGTGAATCAGTGCAATCGCCTGCGCCAGTTATGTCGTCCGTGTATAACGAAGACGTAACGAGTACAGGCTCTGTTGCTACGCCAGATCTGGCTGGAGCACGGGCCGCGCTGGCTACCACGACCCAACAGCAGGAAGTACTAAGCTATATTAATCAGGCTCGGTCAATGCCCTGCAAGTGTGGCACTACTACCTACCCGGCAGTTCCTGCTTTGACCTTAGATAGTCAGCTTAACTCGGCATCGGACAAATTTGCGCTCGATCTGGCTACGTATAACTACTTCAGCCATACCGGTCGGGATGGCTCGCAACCCTGGGATCGGATGACACGTGAAGGATATGTCTGGCGTGCGGCCGGTGAGAACATTGCAGCAGGTTATTCAACAACCCGCGCCGTGGTCGATGGCTGGTTGAAATCAGAAGGACACTGTAAAAATATAATGAGCGCTAATTTCAAAAACGTAGGGGTTGGCTATGCCTACAGTGCCAGCAGTACGTATAAACATTATTGGGTGACCGACTTTGGTACGCGCCGGTAAGTGGCAATACCGTTAAATTACCGTTAAATCAAAACAGAGCCGCCTATCCGACTCCAGTAAAATGGAAAACGGATAGGCGGCTCTGTTTTAATCCGACCTACTGGAAGCAAAAGATTCACAAACACTTATCCCGATTTAACGGATAACTGTCTAAAACATGCGATTGCCTTTTAGAGTATATAACAACAGAAATTAGAAAGACGACGCTAAAGTGTTTGCTGGTTTTTTCGGAAGCCCGCCAAGAATGGGTTACCTTTGTGGGCACGTAACACCGATCACAAGCACGGTGGTGATTGAGTAAAAAAACGCTGATTCCCGATTATAGGAACGTATCCATGTTGTATACTGAACCGAGTTGCAGCCATCGGATTAGCCAGCTTTACTGCTATTAACTATGGTCTCTAACGACGAACTAATTCGCATTATCGATTTATTAAATACCACCTACGAGGGGGAAGAAGCCTGGCATGGCCCGTCGGTGGTCGACGTACTAAGTGGCGTAACGCCCGATATGGCTGGTCGTCGGATTGCCCCCAACACGCACAGCATCGCCGAACTGGTTTTTCACATGACCAGCTGGCGGATTTTCTGCGTGAAGAAAATGCAGGGCGACGAAAAATTTGACATCATAACACCCGATAAAAACTTTGGCGCGTTGCCCGAGAAAATTGATGATTTCGAGTGGGAAGCTCTCGAAATGGAATTGAGTCTAAGCCAGGAGGAACTCGTTAACGAACTCGACAAGCGCGACGATGATGAGTTTCTGGAAGATATCGTACCGGGGCGTGATTATACGTATTATGACATGCTGCACGGAATCATCAACCACGATATGTACCATACCGGCCAGATCATGATCCTTCGAAAAGCATTATCCTTCAAAGGAACCGGCTCAAAATATGACGACGATGACGATGTCGACGATTACGGTTCAACGTATGGCAGTAGTCAAGAACACGACGATTATTACTGAAATATAGTGAAGAATGTAGACCGGGCCGCCGGTGCGGTGAAAACTGGAGAATACCTCCTCTACATTATTCTTCACATTTCACCGCACCGGCGGCCCGGTCTACATTCTTCACTATCATTGAATTTCTGGCTCGTTAAATCCGAACCCGATAAGTACGGGTGGCATCATTTTACTGAACAGGCACGCGCTGTGTGGGATGGCGTACGCAATTACCAGGCGCGTAACAATCTGAAAGCCATGCAACTGGGCGATCAGGTATTGTTTTATCATAGCATCACCAGTCCGGGCGTCGTTGGGTTGGCGAAGGTAGTGCGAGAGGCCTACCAGGACCCAACCGCACCCGATGATCCGCGTTGGGTGGTCGTCGAGTTGGAGCCTGTTATGGCGCTGGAAAAACCGGTTTCACTGGCGCAGATTAAAGCCGAACCCCTCCTGGCCAACCTCAGTCTGATTCGACAATCCCGCTTATCGGTGATGCCTGTCCGCCCGAATGAATTTGAACTGATTTTGGCAATGGGCAGAGAATAAGCCGTTGAGTGCATAAAACTTGACTACCTATCTTTGGAAATGCGTGCTTCCCCGGGAATCAACGTTCAGCTATTGGTTGTTGTATTCGCCCAATTTGCCGGTACGTCTCTCTGGTTTGCCGGGAATGCCATCCTGCCCGAACTTCAACCCCTGCTGAAGATGACTGGGCTTACCAGTTGGATTACTTCCGCGGTACAAATTGGCTTCATTACCGGTACGTTGCTCTACGCGTTACTGGCTATACCCGACCGTTTTCGGTCAACCTATGTCTTTCTGGTATCCGTTACGTTAGCGGCTTTTGTGAATCTGAGCTGGCTGTTTCTGCCGATAAAGGCTGAAACGATTCTAGTTAGCCGATTCATGACGGGTTTTTTCCTGGCAGGCGTTTATCCTGTAGGTATGAAGATTGCCGCCGACCGGTTTAAATCTATTTTAGGAAAAGCAATGGGGTTTCTGGTGGGGGCACTGGTTTTAGGGACGGCCTTTCCGCACCTGATACGTGGACTAGACGCAAGTTTGCCTTATCGTACGTTGATGCTTTCCGTCAGTCTACTAGCTGTGAGTGGAGGCATTTTGTTGACGTGGGTTGTACCCACTACGTCTGGTCAGGCTCGTGGCCGTTTCTTTCGCTTCCAGGTACTGACTTCGTTGGTTAAACCATCGGGCTTTCGGCCCGCTATGTTGGGGTATTTCGGCCATATGTGGGAGTTATACACCCTTTGGGCTTTTCTACCGACTCTGATTGTCTATTACAAACAAGAACATTCTGACGTAGCGTTAATGGGTTCGCTCTGGGCGTTTGGGTCTATTGCAGCAGGGGCTTTAGGATGCGTAGTTGGCGGCTATTTTGCTTTACGAGTCGGGAGTGCACAGGTTGCCCGGCTTCTGTTGCTAATATCAGGCTTGTGTATCATCCTGACACCGCTGTTCATAGCGGCCCCACCTTTTCTGTTTGGCCTGTTTCTGCTGGTTTGGGGAACCTCGGTAGCTGGCGATTCGCCCCAGTTTTCAACCCTCGTTGCCAATTATGCCAGTACAGAAAACCGGGGAAGCGTTCTAACCCTGGTTACGTGTTTTGGCTTTCTCCTCACCGTAATATCCATCCAATTGATGGCCTGGTTAATCGACCAGGTTGGTATGTCGGGCTGGCTGTTCTATATGTTGCTTCCCGGACCGGTATTAGGACTTCTTGCTATGCGACGAATGAGCCAATGTGATTGACTAGATGGAGCACACTGATCAGCCACGTAGTGCCAGGTCGCTTCTAAAATAAATTCAGCGTTACCAGCCGCGATAAAAATTGGTAGCATCCCGTCTTGGTGCGGTCGAGCGATTCGGTTAGCTTACTCAGTTGTGCGTCAATAACCCTCGTCGTGTATTCATTGATGGATGGATTAAAACAGGGGTCTTTCGATAAACCCAGACAGCTCATGCCGCAGGTTACGTTAAGGCGTAAACGCTGAAAGCGATTTTTGAGCTGGCTTAGTGCATTGAAATAGTCTATAGCGCGTTGTTGCAGCCTTCGATACGTAAGGTGTTGCAGTAGCTCGACCAGAATGGTTAAGAGCTGCTCTATTTCCAATTCTGTGTTTATTGTCGATTTTATCCAAGGCTGGTCCTGATTTCGGCAGGTTGGGTCGTCCGAAAATTCGTCTTCCATCGCCAGCGTGAGCAGTAAGTCTGTCATTGTCGTAGAATGGATAGTGAAAACGTTCTACGGCAAAAGTAGGTGCTTTACTTGGCCTCCATTCTGACGCTCGTCATCTGGTTAGCTGAGTTTTGTTAATTGTGAACTAATTGACCCTATCCGTTTATCTGCTTTGTCTAAAGCCAGGGAAAGCAACTGGTCATTGGAAGGCAAAATAAATGAACATAGCCACGAATGCAGCCACCAGCGTGTTGAGGAAATTGACCGCGTCATTGGGCAGGGAACCTTGACGTTCGAGCGTAGCTCCCAACACGGAGTCGGATAAATTGCCGATTGTGCCGGCCACTAAAATCCAGATGACATGCCAGCTCCAGCCAAATCCAATGGCATACAAAGCCGCAATCAGGCAGCTTCCCAGAAATCCTAGCAAAGTGCCTTCGAGACTAATTACACCGTCTAATCCTCTCGAATCGGGTCGTAGGGTAAGGATATTATAAAATCGGCGGCCATATACATTGCCTAATTCGGACGAACACGTATCCGCCGTTGCTGACGCAAAACCCGCGGCTAACATGAGTCGAAATAAATCGGCTTTGGCCGGATAGAGCCAGGCTAGTAATCCTAAAATGCCCGCTACGCCCGCATTGGCCATGGCTTGCGAAGCCGTTCGTCGACCTTTGTTTGGCTCCGCCAGACCAACCGCTACTTTGTCTTTTAGTCGCCAGGAGGTAACAAACGAACCTAAAACGAAAAACAGACCCAGCATCGCTAAGCCGGTTAGGCCAGCTCCCAGGAAAATAGCGAATCCTAACACACCCCCGGTTAAGGCTCCTGTCTGGTTGAGTTTACCTGCTTTTACACTCAGGAACATGCCCACGATGAGAATGCTCAATACAAGCCAGTACTGTAGCTGCATACGTAGTTGATGAAAGGGGTTGACCAGATTAGGCTTACCGCTTCAATAAATTTTTGGAAAAGAATGGAAGCATCTTTTGTTCAATACGTTCGGCAATGCGGTTCAGGTGATCGCCCTCGTATTCCTCATACGTATGGGGGAGCTTATAGCTGGTCAGCACCTGATCTAAAACCTTGATACTAGCCGCAATGCTTTGATCCCGGTTGCCCGCATCAAAGGCCAGCGCCGTCAGTTGCTTCAGGTTTGTTACGTACTGATCAATCATGGCCAAAGGAGCGTTAGCGGCCCACTTAGCGGCAATAGTTGGTTGCAATTGTCCATTTTCAATCGGCAGATCTGCGAAAAATGGGGGCTTGGTCGGATTGGGTGACCAGGCTGCTGCTGAAGCGAACGTAGCCTGGGTGCCAAAATCCGCTTTCTCAATATCCTCCGGGCTTTTGACGGCTTCCAGCTTAGCAATCGCTTCCGGACTCACGGGTCGATTGTTTCCGGGCGTGAGGCAACAGGGACTGAGGAGATAGAGACTGGAAAAAATTTCCGGATGTTTCTGGCCAATCCGCATACTCCCATAACCGCCCATCGAATGGCCGGCCAGGCCACGACTAGTCGATTTGGGAATCGTGTGGTAGTGCTGATCAATGTAGCTTACCAGTTCTTTTGCCACAAAATCCTCCCAATTCCCTGTCGTTGCTGAATTGGAATACATACTGCCCCGATAACGGGTACATGCGTTGGGCGTAACGATGATCATTTCCTGTAGCTGACCTTCGCTGAAAACCTTGTCCACAACAGTTGGCAGATTGATCCAGTGCTTGGTAACGCCATACCACTGTGCATCATTATCCGTAAATCCATGCAAAAAATAGACGACCGGGTAACGACGCTTTGACTCGGCTTTGTAGCTGGGAGGCAAATAAATCGATACGTCCCGATCGGGTGAATCACCTTCCAGATTACCTTCCAGCCCTTTTCCGTGTACTTTGATACGTTCTACTGAACCCCGTAGTGATGTTTGACTGTGAACAGCTGAAAAGAAAAGCAGCAGAAAGATACCGGTAAGGGCATACCGATAAAAGGAAGGATTGACAGGCACGTTTCGATTCATGGCAAACGAATTAGCAGACATGAACCAAAAGTGGATGCGCTGATATATCTAATCTAAAATAAATCCCTTATGCTCGTCTTTTCAACTGACTACGCTTCTACACCTGACGCGTTGACGGGCAGAGAGTTTATAGGAATGTTGATTCTCTCCATAGCGAATATCCGTAGAGGATCGTAATTTTGTGCTTTACGAAATAGACTTGATTCATCGGTCAATTTGCCAATATAGCTGACTAGGTAAGACAGGGTGAACCCTCTTTCTGAGGTGCATTCCCCTGTCTTACTTATTAGCAAGCAGTTCTGATTCTGATAACGTACAACGGAAGACTTTCGACCGCTTCTGTGGTCCGATGTACGTTTTAGCGAAATATGGTTAGTATACAACTGATTACCCCGGCCCCCTGGGACGAATACGAGTTGATTGATTCGGGCGATTTCCAGAAACTCGAACGCTTCGGCGACTTCATCCTGTCCCGTCCCGAACCACAGGCCATCTGGAATAAGTCCCTGTCAGACAACGATTGGGAGCGTCGGGCGCATGCCATTTTTCGGCGCGATCGCCAGTCACCTGAGCGGGGGGACTGGCAGACCACGCCGGATATGCGTGATCCCTGGTACGTTCGATTTCGGCAAGGAGGCCTGAACCTGAAATTCAAACTGGCGCTGACTACGTTCAAGCACGTCGGCCTGTTTCCTGAACAGGCCGATAACTGGCTCTACATTCATGATAAAATCAAGGCGCTTTCGGTGGATGTTCCGCGGCCGAAGGTGCTGAACCTGTTTGCCTATACGGGCGGAGCTTCATTAGCCGCCCGCCAGGCCGGAGCCGACGTAACGCATGTCGATGCCGTAAAGCCGGTTATCAGCTGGGCTCGGGAGAACATGGATCATAGCGAGTTGGACAATATTCGCTGGGTGGTGGAAGATGCAGTTAAATTCGTTCGACGTGAAGTCAGGCGTGGTAATCGGTATAACGGTATCATTCTGGACCCACCTGCCTACGGTCGCGGACCCGATGGGGAAAAATGGGTCTTGGAAGAGCATCTGAACGATTTGCTTAAATCCTGCGCTGATCTGCTCGACCGATCGGATTTCTTTTTTATCATTAACCTCTATTCGTTAGGATTCTCGTCACTTATTCTGGACAACCTCATCCAGCAGATCTTCGGTAACGTACCGAATTCCGAGTGGGGCGAGTTAGCCGTTACCGATCAGGCGCAAAAGAAACTACCTTTGGGGGTGTTTTATCGGTTCTCGTCATGAGGAAACGTCAAAGAGCGAACGAACGAACGAATGAACGAGTGACTGGCTGGCGTAAAGCTCTTTCACCAATTTGGTCATTGGCTCTTTCGCTTTTTATAGTGCTCATGCTCGTTGGGTGCGGTAACGACAACCGGCAGTCGGCTCGTATTCCGGATTTCCCGAAACCGGGTGATAGTAGCCGGGCCGAGGGCGCGCTACGTGCCCTAACGAGAGCCATCAATCAGTCGTCGCCTGCGTCTGCCTATGCTAAACGGGCCGTTATTTTGCTAGCGATGGGACGCGTGGCCGATGCGCTGGAGGACATTGACGAAGCGATCAGCCGAAATGATAACGCCGGATCGTATTACCTGACACGTGCCCAGATTCTGCGGGCCCTTCGTAAACCCGACAAAGCCTTGCAGAACGCACAACGCGCTGAGATTCTGGGGATCGATACGCCGGAGTTGTATACCTTGCAGGGCGATTTATTGCAACAGCAAAATCAATTCGACAAAGCGAAACTATACGTAGCGAAAGCGTTGCAGATGGCTCCTTACGATGGAGAAGCTTATTTTTTTAAAGGTCTCTTAGCGGCTCGCGAGGGCGATACGGTGCAGGCGCTGACACTGTATCAACAATCACTGCGATTAAAACCGCGCTATCTGGAAACCTATAATCAGTTGGCTTCGCTGTATCGGACCCTGCGTAACCCCGATGCTGCTTTAGTCTACAACGGCCAGGCGCTACGGTATTTTCCGAACAACGCCAGGCTCTATTATGGCCGGGGGCTTATTTACCACACATCCCGGAAACTCGACAGCGCAATTGCCTGTTATCAACAAGCTATACTAGTACAACCGACTTATTATCAGGCGTATTTTCAGACGGGATTGATTAACCAGGCTTACCGACGTTATTATCCCGCGCTGGCAAGCTATCAGCGAGTTCAGCAACTAAGGCCCCAATTTCCACGTATTGATACGTACATTGGCTATTGCTACGAGCAGTTGGGGCAGTATGATCTGGCCATTGAGGCTTACACTAAAGCGACCCAGCAAAATGTAGCTGATCGACAGGCCAATGCGGGATTATGGCGGTCACGTCGTCGACAATACTCGCGGAACTCCTTATTTTTGCCAGAAGCATCGGACGAAGCCGTCAACGCAGCCAAAAGTCGTACGCAACTGGATACGAGTCGGGTGCGTATTTCGACGATTCAGCCAAAAGCTCGAACGTCAACCGGCTCCAGCGATTCGCTCCGACGAAGCGTAAAACCGTTGAATTAGTGAAGCATGAAGACCGGGCCGCCGGTGCGGTGAAAAATGAAGAATAACAATCACTGAAGTATTCTTCATTCTTCACTAAAAAGTTAAGTGGCTTACAGTTGTAGGTAAGCTGCGGGTACCCACAAACTAAATTAGTACGAAATGATTGCGCAGGACGAACAAATCCGCGTTACGTTACCCGACGGTAGCGTTCGGCAATATCCCAAAGGAAGCACTGGGTTAGAAATTGCTGCTCAAATTAGTGAAGGTCTGGCGCGTAATGTGCTGGCTGCCAAAGTCAATGGGGTTGTGCAGGATGCCACGTGTCCTATCGATCAGGATGCCAACGTCCAACTTCTGACGTGGAATGATGCGGAAGGTAAATCAACCTTCTGGCATTCATCGGCTCACTTACTGGCCGAAGCACTCGAAGCGCTCTATCCGGGCGTGAAGTTTGGTATTGGACCCGCCGTTGAAACAGGTTTTTATTATGACGTAGATCTTGGTGGACAGCCGTTTTCGCAGGAAGACTTCAAGAAGGTAGAGGATAAAATGCTTGAACTGGCCCGCCAGAAACAGGCATATATCCGCAAGCCAGTGAGTAAGGCCGACGCTATCGCTTATTTTGACCAAAAAGGTGACCCGTACAAGCTCGATCTGCTTGAAGGCCTGGACGACGGGACTATTACGTTCTACACCCAGGGCGATTTTACGGACTTGTGCCGGGGGCCACACATTCCGAACACGGGTTTCATTAAAGCCGCTAAACTGATGAACGTAGCGGGTGCTTATTGGCGCGGTAACGAAAAAAATAAGCAGCTGACCCGGATTTACGCGGTTACGTACCCCAAACAGAAAGAACTCGACGATTACTTGTATCTGCTCGAAGAAGCCAAAAAGCGCGATCACCGCAAGCTGGGTAAAGAGCTGGAGTTATTTGCCTTTTCGGAGAAAGTAGGAGCGGGGTTGCCCTTGTGGCTTCCGAAAGGAACCATGCTGCGCGAACGGTTGGAAAGCTTTCTGCGAAAGGCGCAGATACGGGCAGGGTATTCGCCCGTCGTAACCCCCCATATTGGCAGTAAACAACTCTACGTAACGTCGGGTCACTGGGAGAAATACGGCGAGGATTCGTTTAAGCCAATCAGAACCCCCGATCCGAACGAGGAGTTTTTGCTGAAGCCAATGAACTGCCCGCATCACTGCGAGATCTACAAAACCAAACCGCGTTCGTATCGAGACTTGCCGCTACGTTTAGCCGAGTTTGGAACGGTGTATCGATACGAGCAGTCGGGCGAGTTACACGGGTTAACCCGCGTACGTGGTTTTACGCAGGACGACGCTCACATTTTCTGTCGCCCCGATCAGGTGAAAGACGAGTTCATGAAGGTAATCGACCTGGTGCTCTATGTCTTTAAATCACTTGGGTTCGAGGATTATAGTGCGCAGATTTCGTTACGTGATCCTGAAAACAAAACGAAGTATATCGGTTCTGACGATCTGTGGGAAAAAGCGGAGTCGGCCATTATTGAATCGGCAGCCGCAAAAGGGCTACCGACCGTAACGGAGTTAGGCGAAGCCGCTTTTTACGGGCCTAAGCTTGACTTCATGGTGCGGGATGCACTCGGTCGGAAGTGGCAGCTCGGTACCATTCAGGTCGATTATAACCTGCCCAATCGGTTTGAACTGGAATACATTGGCGCCGACAACCAGAAGCACCGGCCTGTCATGATTCACCGGGCGCCATTTGGCTCGATGGAGCGGTTTATTGCGATTTTGATCGAAAACACAGCTGGTAATTTTCCGCTCTGGCTGTCGCCCGATCAGATTGCGATTCTGCCGATTTCGGAGAAGTACGAAGATTACGCTAACGATCTGTTTTTTAGTCTACAGGAACACGATATTCGTGGTTTTGTGGATTTACGAGACGAGAAAATCGGCCGGAAAATTCGGGATGCGGAGGTAAATAAAGTGCCGTATATGCTTATTGTTGGTGAGAAAGAGGCTGCTGATGGCAAAGTCTCTGTCCGGCGTAAAGGCCAGGGTGATCTCGGCAGCATGAGCGTTGAGGAGTTTGTCAAAGCTTTCCAGGCAGAAGTAAAAATGTAAGTTATTGAATCGTCGGGCGATAGTACGTGATGGCTAGCGACTAGCTCACTACGTACCATTGCCTGACGACTATTGACTAGAATGAGTATTTTCAATAGTTTCCCGAACTTTTTATAACTCGCTATGTTATCCAAGCGACTTTATCGTCAATTTAACAATTAGTCACCCTAAACACAATTTATGGCATTACCCCAACGCAGACCACCCCGTCGCGTGGTTGAAGAACCCTACAAAGTAAATGAGCGCATTCTGGCCCGTGAAGTACGGGTGGTCGGTGAAAATGTAGAGCAGGGAATCTACGATATAAATAAGGCGCAGGCACTGGCTTCGGCACAGGGCCTTGACCTCGTTGAAGTATCACCCAACGCTGTGCCGCCTGTCTGCCGCATTGTTGACTATTCCAAGTTCAAATACGAGCAGAAGAAAAAGCAGAAAGAAATTAAGGCGAATGCGACAAAAGTCGTTATCAAAGAAATTCGTTTCGGTCCCAACACCGATGATCACGATTTTGAGTTTAAGCTCAAACATGCAATTAACTTTCTGAAAGAAGGCGCGAAAGTAAAGGCTTACGTGCAGTTCGTTGGGCGGGCAATTGTCTTTAAAGATCGCGGTTTCCAGCTATTGGAGCGCTTTTCGAAAGGGCTGGAAGATTATGGCAAAGTGGAAGCTGAGCCGAAACTTGAAGGCAAACGTATGAGCATGTTCCTGTCGCCAAAAGTTGTTGTGGCGAAAAAATAAAGTGGTCGGATGCTGGTAAATTGCTACGTATAAGAGCACTATAACTAGCTATTAAACGATAAAACCCTGGATAGACTGTCGTTAAAAGATACGTCTGTCCGGGGTTTGGTTTTCCTAGTAACTGGCACTAGTTGAGTTACTGACGACTATTGGCTTACATCCGTTGGTTATCGACTTTATTTCGTATCTTTGCGGCCTGTTTACTCAAATTTTTCCATAAAAGCGGTTTACTGCAATGCCAAAAATGAAAACTAATTCGGCTGCCAAGAAGCGTTTCAAGCTGACCGGTACCGGAAAAATTAAGCGGAAGCACGCCTTCCACAGTCATATTCTGACGAAGAAAACAACCAAGCAGAAGCGCAATTTAGTGCACGATACGCTGGTTAATGGTTCTGATGAGCGTCGTGTCAAAGCGTTGCTGGGCATCTAAGAACAAAAAAAGGACGCGGTTGCGTCCTGGTTTCACGTTTCACCCGAGGCCAGGCCAAAAGAGAATGAAGAATGAAGAATGAAAAATGAAAAGTAGAAGAATCAACAAACTATTCTTCACTCTACATTTTACACTCTACACTTTTCTTCCGCCTGTCATCAAAAAACAACTAACAAAACAATGCCACGTTCCGTCAATCACGTTGCCTCACGGGCGCGTCGAAAAAAAGTAATGAAGCTGGCCAAAGGTTATTTTGGTCGGCGTAAAAATGTTTGGACGGTTGCTAAAAATGCCGTCGAAAAAGGGTTAGGCTATTCCTACCGCGATCGCCGGGCTAAGAAGCGCGATTTCCGTGCGCTCTGGATTCAGCGGATCAACGCTGGTGCCCGCATCAACGGTCTTTCATATTCAGTCCTGATGGGTGCTCTGAACAAATCAGGAATCGAATTAAACCGTAAAGTACTGGCTGATCTGGCCATGAACCACCCGGAAGCATTTGCCGCCGTTGTGGAACAAGTAAAGTAAACAGACTTGATTAAACAAAAAGCCCTGGTGATTAGCCAGGGCTTTTTGTTTGTATATAGTACAGAATTCGGCTGTGGAGATTTCTGCACCAACCGCTACGTTGCTTTACGCAACTTGTCCAATTCCTAAGTCTTCCTGCAATTGCCCGGCTGTTCTTAGCAGCGTATCGAGCTGTTCCTGAACAGCAGGTGTGAGTGGATCAACGACCCGACGCGTGTAAAGCGAAATCGGTAGACCGCGTTTTTGAAGTGCGTATTTAGCCGCAGTAGGATAAGCCGTGTGTAGTAAATCCATTGAGTCAACCAACCACTGCTGAACGCGCTGAACATCGGTTTCGCGTTCTTCGTTATCGTAGTTTTCGCACAGCCAGACAATCAGTTCGGGAACGTAATTCCCCTGAATGCAGGATAGCCCGGCGGCCCCGGCTTTTAATGACGATACAGCGTTAACCATGTAAGCATCGTATAGGCCAAACTTATAACTCTCAGCCACCGCTAGTCGACGCGCAACTTCATCGGCATCCAGACTCGTGTCTTTATGGTAAATGATACGTCCCGTCGGTAAAATATTCGCCAGAAGCTGACTGCTAATAAGTCGCTTATAGGGAACCGGGCATTCGTATAAACCCAGGGGAATCGCGACCGTCTGATTCATGAGCTGGTGCAGATTATCAAGAAAGACAGCATCCGAATCTTCGGGAAAAGCTAGTTGACAGGTTGTTAAAATCACCGCCTGTATGCCCGTATCATAAATGCGTTTAACGAAATCGGCCTGATGGAGCATGGTACCACCAAAGGAACCCGTAGCGACGACCGGTACCCGACCGGCCACCTGCTTAACGACATGTTTTGTTACGTCCAGCCGTTCGGATTCGGTAAGCTCATACATTTCGCTGGACAGGCAGTTGGCAAACAGACCGGCCGCACCCGCTTCTAGGTAAAAGTCTGTTAGTCGGGAGAGTCCGGTATAGTCAACTTCGCCTGAGTCGAGGAAAGGCGTAAGCATAACCGGAATGAAACCGTGTGGGAGCGAGGATTGTGTACTATTCATTGGAAAAGATACTATAAAGTGGCTGCATACGAAGTACTAAACCAGGTTTTACGTTTCGGTTAGCCGTCAATTTTGCAACAACGGAGTCAACCAATACCAAGTGCAAAACAAATCGATTATTACCCGTAAACTCATACTCTTCCCGATAATTCTTTAATGGTTATTTTACCGGAACCTCAACATCAAGGGTTGCTACCTCTTTTCGCCGAATGCGGGTCAGTAGCAAACCTACCAGAAAAATCGTTAGGGTGCCGATAACGATAATCATGCTGTGATGAAAAGGGCTGCGAAGGGCGGCATAGGCGTCGGGAAGCTGGTTCGAAAAGGTCATCCAGATAATGACCAGCAAACCGACTAACGTAGCGGTCAGGGCTTCGGCGTTACGTGTCATCTTCGAAATCATCCCCAGGAGAAATAAGCCCAGCATGCCTCCCGCAAAAATGCCTGACAACAACCACCAGACGTCCAGCACGCTTTTAATGCCGATCATAGCAATGCCGGTGCCCATCCCCAGCAGCCCAAAAAACGTAGTGGCGGTGTATAACAGCCGCATGGTCTGCCTGGAAGATAGTGACGATTTGATGTATCGTTGGTAGATATCAACCGAAAAAACGGTAGCTGATGCGTTCATGCCCGAACTGATGGTGCTCATCGCTGCCGATAAGATAGCGGCTACAATTAACCCGACCAATCCCGCTGGTACTTTGTTGACCATGAAATGCGGCATCACTTTATCGCCAATATCGGCGGGTTTGAGTGTAGCCGCCAATTGCTGAATGGCGGCCTGGCTACCACCTGGTAAGCGTTCGGAGGCTACCTGCCACTTCACGGCATTCAGCATGTCAGGATTCGCCTGATAATAAGCGTATAGTGAGGAACCGATCACGAAGAACATGAGCGAGGCCGGTACATACAGATAAACACATAGCCAGATTGATCGGCTGGCTTCCCGTGCCGACGTCGTGGTATGATACCGCTGCACGTAATTCTGATCCATACCGAAATTGTTCAGATTCATGAAGAACCCGTACAAGAGAACGACCCAAAACGTCGACTGGGTAAAGTCAGGTGCAAAACTGCCCAGGCTGAATTTATCATCAGCCTGCCCAATGGAAACAATTCGATCGACACCCCCGGACATTCCCTGAATCACCAGCCATAAAATCAGCAGTGCTCCGCCGGTTTTGACGACTCCCTGAACAACTTCCGTCCAGATAACGGCCTCCATGCCGCCCAGTACCGTGTAAATGATAATACAAGTGCCTACCACGACCATGATAGTGGCCATCGGGTAACCCGTCAACGCCTGTAAGCTAAGTGCAATTCCAAAGAAGATCGACCCCATTCGGGCCAACTGCGTAAGCAGAAAACAGATAACGGCATACGTTCTGGCCCAGGGACCAAAGCGGTGCTCCAGATGCGTATAGGCCGACACCTCACCAGTATGGCGGTAAAACGGGACAAAAAACTTTGTTGCTACCCAGGCGGCTAACGGCATAGACAAACTAAACACAAACGAGTTCCAGTTACTGCCGAATGCTTTACCCGGTACGCCCAGAAACGTATTGCTACTCAGGAACGTAGCATAAATCGACATCCCAATAGCCCAGCCCGGAATTTTGCCCGAGGCCGTCGTAAACTGATGAGCGTTCTGTTGACCAGACGCTTGATTCTTTCGGGAAAAATAAACTCCAACGGCTACCATGCCCACTAAATAGAGCGCAATAACCAGCAAATCGATAATTGGGAGTGATTTCATTATTCAGGGACACGTTCTGCTATAAAAAGACATGGTCCCTGATTTATACCAGTCAATCACGCAGAAAATAAACGATCAACGTAGCTGCGTTACTCACTCCTGAGGCTTCTGGCTGGATTCACAAGCGCGGCTTTAATGCTCTGGAAACTGATTGTTAAGAGCGCAATGCCGGCAGCTATCGACCCTGCCAGCAAAAATACCCACCACTCTATCGAAACCTTATAGGCGAAGTCTTTAAGCCATTGATCCATTGCCCACCAGGCTAATGGGCTGGCAATAACCATCGCAATCAATACGAGCTTGAGGAAATCCTGCGAAAGAAGTACCACAATACTGATTACGGTGGCGCCCAGCACTTTCCGGACGCCAATTTCTTTGGTACGTTGTTCAGCCGTAAACATCGCCAGGCCGAATAGGCCCATGCACGAAATCAGAATGGCAACAGCCGTTGCTGTATTGACAAGTTGCCCGGTTTTCTGCTCTTTTTCATAAAGTCTGGCGATCGAGTCGTCCAGGAAGGAATACTCAAACTTATTATCTGGATATACTGATTTCCACGCCTGCTCGATACTAGCCAGCGTGGCTTTAACCTCGTTCATCGGCTTTCCGGTCGTTGCCAACTTAACGCCAATGTTTCGGGCCTGCGGCATATTGGCGATGAATAGGGCTCCGATTTTTTCGTGGAATGACTGCTCATGGAAATCAGCGACGACCCCTACAATAGGATACCTTTTATCCTGAAATTCGATCAACTGGTTTATCGCATCTGCTGGTTTTTGAAACCCCAGCGCCCTGGCAAACGTAGCATTGATGACCAGTTCCCGCATTGAATCACTTTTTACGTAATTCCGCCCCGCCAGAAGCCGAAGCTGATACAGTGGAATAAAATTTTCATCGCCCACCTTTACGGATGCGTCCATCTCTACGTCCCGCTTTTTGCCATGGTATTTTAGTTTGGTTACCATATAAGCGTCGCCCATCGGCGGAAACCACTCCATTGTTACACCTTCAACGTTCGACAGTTGTTTGATTTTCTGAGCCAGTACAGGCCCTTTATCAGTCTGGGGAGGACGTATCGAAACAATGGCATCGGTTGAAAAGCCACGGTCTTTGTTGCGCATAAAACTCAACTGTCGCCCAACCATCAGCGTTCCGATAATAAACACCAGCGAGACCGTAAACTGGAATACAATCAGGGTTTTACGTAAATATCCTTTCTGTCCACCTGTCAACGTGGTTTGGCCTTTGAGGGTTAGCGCAGGTATATAGGACGACAATACCCAGGACGGATAAAAGCCTGCTAACAACGACGTAACGGCTGTAACCCCGAGCAGAAACAGCCCTGTTTGTAAGCTAAACAATTCAACCACGAGACCCTTGGGCGTTAACGATTGAAAGGCGAATAAAATGGGCTTAACGAGCGCTAATGAGATCAGGACAGCGATGAGCGTCAGGAAAACGGTTTCACTCAAAAATTGGGTTATCAGATTGGCGCGGCTGCTGCCCATCACTTTGCGGATACCGGTTTCCTTAGCCCGCTGAACCGATTGAGCGGTCGATAAATTGATGAAGTTGATAGCCGCAATCAGCAGAATAAACCCGGCAATGGCTATCAGACCGTAGAGTGTCGGTAAGTGTGCTTTGCGGGAGTAATTATCATCGTAATTTTCGTTGAAATGAACGTCCGACAACGGTTGGAGAGCGGGCGTAAAGCTGAAATCCTTTGAGTAGTGTGCTTTGCTAAATCGCTGAAATTGTGCCGTGAACTGAGCGGGCGTTGAGCCTTCCGGAAGCTTGACAAACGCCTGCGAGGCTGACCAGATATCTTCCCATTGATCGAGGTTGATTTCGTTCTTTAACTGACTGGCTCGGACCGTAGCTAATGAAATAAAATCAGTAAACGTAAAATCCGTTGGCTGGGTCCAGTCCTTAACGATACCGGCTACGTTGACTCGCACCGAATCCAGATAAATTACGTCTTTCCCAAGGAATTGATCGAGGGGTAAATCACCAAAATATTTATGGGCTTTCTGTTCCGATAGAACCACCTTAAACGGTTCATTTAACGCAACGTTTGGATTGCCAGCCAGCCATTGGTACTTGAAAATATCGAAGTACTTAGGATCCACAACCACAAGGTCGGCATTACCGCCCGTGCGTCTCCGGCTTTCAAAACGGATCGGTTTTTCATCTCCGTTCGGGATTAGCACGTCCGATTCGATCGTATGAAAAGCAGCCACAGTTCCCAGTCCGGGAATTTCTTTGCGAATCGCCCCCGGTACAGGGACTGGTATGAACCCGACCGGGTGCTTCTCACCATTTTTTTCGTATTGCGCTTCGCCCACCAGCCGATAGATACGCTCACTGTCGGGATGGAACGTATCATAGCTGAGTTCGTAATTTGTGATGAGGTAAATAGCCAGACAGGCGGTAACGCCCAGCGTAAGCCCGAAAAGATTAATGAGCGTACTGACTTTGTGCTTTGTCAGACTACGTAGCGAGGTTTTAATGTAATTACGTAACATAACAGGATGTAGTAAGGAGGGAGATGAATAGTCTGTTGCTTGACGTTTAAGTACAAATGGCAATCCAGCCCGGGGCTGTAAAAAGCCCAGCACATTACGCCAGTACCGACGATTGGCCTTGGTTTTCCCGAGCCGCATTACGTCCCGTTTGTAGCGTTCATGTAAGTCGCCCTGTAATTCCTCCAGCAGGTGTGGAGCACAGAAGAGTTCGAGCAGACGATCTGCAAAAGGAGGTGGAGCGGTTCGATGAGTCGGTTTCATAGGCTGATAGCTGGTAAAGCGTTTGGCAAAATCGAATTCCAGAGCTGGTCGCGCATGGATCGAATGTCGTGAAGCGCCCGGCTACCCAGCGCCGTAACGGTAAACAGGCGTTTACGACGCCCCCCACGCTCAGCCGTTGCTTCGCCCATGTACGACGAAAGCATCCCTTTTTCCTGCAAACGATGTAGCGCAGCATGCACCGCACTGATACTTACTGAGCGCCCTGTTTGTCGGTCCAGTTCGTCGGTAATGGCCACGCCGTAAGCGCGCTCGTTCAGAACGGCAACGGTTAGTAATACGATTTCTTCAAACTCACCTAGATACGATCGTTTCATAATGATGAATTACATTAACTTTTGTAGAACAAATACTCTGCCAATTTTGAAAAAGTGCCTATACGTGCCCATTAAAGCTATTTTGATTAAAATAGAATGTCCGAAACTGTACACGACTTGTCCGAAGCCGAACAAACTATTGTGAAAGCAAGTCTTAGAGAGGGCGGCTGTCCGTAACTTTGCCGCCACGAAACCGATACCTGTTATCATGTCTCTCCAAACTCTCGTCAAAATTTCTAACGTTACCAACCTCAGTGATGCCCGCTACTGTGCCGGAATGGGCGTTGATATGCTCGGCTTTTCAATGGATGCTGAATCCCCGGATTATATTGAACCGAAAAAATTTAACGACATCAGAGGATGGGTAGCCGGTGTGCAGATTGTTGGTGAAACGGCATCGGCTGATCCTGAAGTTATCGAGCAACTCCTGGATACATACCAGCCCGATGTGTTGCAAGTGGACGAATCGGCTTTGTTACCCTATCTTGGTACGTTTGGTAAGCCGCTCATTCTGCGCGTAGATTTGTCGCAGCTAACGCTTGATCAACTCGATACGTTGTTTCAGACGGGCGTGGCTGGTGCTGATTATATTCTGCTCGAAAGCAATGGCTCTATCCATTTCGATGCTGATTTGAAAGCTACTATTCAGCGACTCTCGTCCCGATATTCTATTTTACTGGGAACGGGGATCTCTCTTCAAAATGTCCATACATTGTTGACAGACCTGCCTGTTCGGGGTATTGCGCTGAGTGGTGGCGATGAAGAACGACCCGGCTACAAAGAATTTGGTGAGTTAATGGATATCCTGGAAGCAATCGAGGAAGAATAGTTAGTCGTTAGCGTAAATAACTCAAAGAAGTTAATCGACAACTACTAGCGACTATTGACTGACAACTATAATTCACTACTATGCATTACCTACTATCATTGAAAACATACTTCCATCCATAGCCGCGTCCATTCTTCCAATTCTGCTTCCACTGGTCCTCGTTGTCTGCTAGGTTTACATCGTTTTAAACAGATATATGCCATGAACAAGCGCTTAGAACGTATTGCCGACCAGGCCCAGATTGGGGGCGTATGTGCTGGTTTGGCCGATTATTTTGGAATTGATCGCGCATTGGTACGCGTGCTTTTTGTAATCGGAATTTTTTTGCCCCATTTTCCGGCTATAATCATTTATATTATCCTCTGGATCGCACTACCCGAACGGCATTCGGATGGGTATGTGGCCCAATCAACCGCGTTTTCTAATCCTTATTTTTCCATGAATCCCTACAATCCCAACAAGCCCGCATCACCCGACCGTAGCATTATCGGCGGGGCCGTTCTGATTCTGCTCGGTATCATGTTTCTGATCGACCGCTACTTCGATATCGACTTCGGCGATCTGTGGCCTTTCCTTCTGATTGCAATCGGTATATGGCTGATTTTCAGGGATCGGATTAAACCGCCATACGATAATACAACCAATTATGGCGATACAACCAACAACGATCCGAACGGAACTCTTTAACCAGATGATGCCGGCTGGATGGAGTATAATAGCCTAATCTGGTAGTCAACTTCATCTAGTCGGCATCATAAAAAACACTTTTGCTATGCAACGACGAAACGGATTGTTCTGGGGTATTTTTTTGCTGACACTAGGCGTACTTTTTCTCGCTCGCCGGGCTGGTTGGCTCGATGTCGATTGGCACTCGCTGGTGAATTTATGGCCGGTGCTTTTGATTCTGGCCGGTGTTAACCTGATTTTGGAACGGCGCGGGAACCCAGCGGCATTCATCACAACGATAATGCTGGCCGTAGCACTACCGACAACGTTGTTTGGCTTTTTCTCCCATAATCGAGATCGGGACCACGATGGGTTTCATATGCGCTGGAATCATGATGACGATGACGACGACAATGATCATACTTACAGTGATAATGATTCCGGTGATAACGACGACGATGATGATAATAATGACGACGATTATCGGGAAGAGCGTGAACGTCGGAATGTCGAAAGCGCTGAAACGCATTCCAATACCTTTTCGGAGGCAATGGATGCTAACGCCCACGAGGCTGTACTGAAACTGTCGGGAGGAGCGGGGCGATTTTTCATTAGTGACCCGACCAGCGAACTCATTAAAGCTGATACGAAACAGACTGTTGGTACATATTCGATGTCAGTTGATCGTGACCCAACGACGCATACACCAACCATCGAATTAAAGCCTAAGAATGAGCATGAGCACATCAATCTGAAAGATGGCGATTTTGAGAACCGTGTTGATGTACACTTAAATGCTACGCCTATCTGGACAATGGACGTAGCACTCGGTGCGGGACAGGGCAATCTGGATTTAAGCCAATACGCTGTTAAAAACATGAAAATTGGCGCCGGTGCCGCCGACCTTGATCTAAAACTTGGCGCGAAAGCTGATCAGGCTGACATAAAGCTAGACGTTGGGGCTGCGTCGGTAACGGTACACGTGCCAAAAGAAGTAGGTTGCCGGATCAAGAAAGATGGTGCCCTCAATGTCGAACATCTCGATGATTTTACGGATGTCGGCGGTGGCGAATTCGTTAGTCCTGGTTACGATGCCTCTCAAAAGAAAATGACCATTCGCTACAATGGCGGCATCTCAAGCTTCAGAGTAGTACGGTATTAGGTTTTTTAACCCCAAAGCGGTCCGCCGTCGCGGCACGGAGAACATAGGGCTTCAACTATCTCTGTATTCTCCGTGCCGCGACGGCGGACCGCTTTGGGGTTAATAAGTTTATAATGATTTCCTAATAATTAATTTAAATGGATTCTCTACGTGTTCTACACTGCCGTCTAATACCAGTTTTGCGGCTGTTCTACCCATCTGAGCAAAATCGGTCGACATGACCGTGATGCCTTCCAGCAGGAATTCTTTTAACGGGGTGTCGTTGTACGACAGAATCCCCACCTCCTGACCCAATACGTAATTGGTCTGCTTTATTTTCTTGATTAACTCAACCAGATCTTCCTCCATTAAATTGATGTAAGCCTGCTGCGGTTCGATCGATTCATTCTGAATATTATGAATGACGCGTGTCTGGAAACCGTGTTCGTAGCAGAACTTATAATAGCCGTTCAGAATGGCTTTTGGGTGATACGAATAGGAAGGGAAAAGAATACTTAGCGTATTGTATTTCCGTAGAAGGGGCAGCGCTTCTACCAAAGCCTGATAGAGATCTTTCTCAAAGTTCTGAAAGACAGCCGCATAGTTGCCCGTTATTCCTTCCAGAAGCTTATCCAGAATCACCAGTTTGTGTTTCGGCAGACTATTGATCAACTCGTCGGCTTTTTCGCCCCCGTCGAAGAAATGGCCGATAATAACGTAGTGAGTATGATTACGGGTCTGGCGCTGAATTAAATCCCGAAACAGCCGGAAGTCGTTATTGTAGATAAAAAAATCAATCGCTACGGTCGGACCCAGCAACTCGACAAATGAATCGTAAATGATTTTTTTGTGCACGCTTAACTTATTGAACAGCAGGAATATTTTTAGGTTTTTCCCCGTTGGCGTATAGTTAATGTAAAATCCTTTTCCTTTTACGGCCCCGATAATTTCTTTCTCTTTCAGGAGTTCATATGCCCGCTCGATGGTGCCTTTTGATACGTCAAACTCGGCACATAATTCATGGATAGAAGGTAGCTTGTCACCGGGTAAAATATCCCGATTCTCGATACCTTCTACAATCGAATTGTAAATCTGCTGATACTTGGGCGTATTTGAATAGTCGTTGATTTTAATATGATAAAGCATAGTATAGAACTTAATTTCGGGTTGAACCCAAGGTAAAAGAGTACACAAAGTTGCACGTATTGACAGGAGTTCGCCAGACAAGAGCGAACTCTTTTTTTATACATGTAGAAAGAAGAAAACGGGGCGGATATATTGAAAATTCCAAGAAAATTATTCTAATAATGCCAAATATGGGTAGGTATAGGAAAGTTGACGAGTTCAGACTTGTCATATTGGACTAACTAATTGTCCTTTTCCGAGACTCTAGGTTATCAATTCCTACTCCTTTAACCCATGAAAAGACTCTACACACTAGTATCGCTAGGTATGGTCGCAGGCGCCGTCAGCAGTTTTGCCCAGGAGCCTACACCTATTCTACAAAAAGAAACTACCTCAGCCAGTAGGCAGTTGATGGCTCGGCTCATGCCGAAAGCTGGGTCATTATCGACAGGCACCCTACCGGTAGACGTAACGGTATCTGGTAAAGTAATTGATGAGAAAG
The DNA here is from genome assembly GCF_014699035.1 of Spirosoma validum. Lineage (GTDB taxonomy): Bacteria > Bacteroidota > Bacteroidia > Cytophagales > Spirosomataceae > Spirosoma > Spirosoma validum. Next base: position 153,466 of record NZ_JACXAA010000007.1, on the reverse strand, counting down.
GCAGCGCGTTGCCGGGTGTTAGCGTGGTTGTAAAAGGAACTACGCAGGGAACGACCACGGATGGTACGGGGAGTTATCGTATCTCTGCGCCAAACACCAATGCTACGTTAGTCTTCAGTTTTGTGGGCTATCAAAAGCAGGAGATCGTTATTGGCAGCAAAACGACGCTAACCGTTACGTTGTTACCGGACGACCAGACCCTGAACGAAGTGGTTGTAGTGGGGTATGGTTCGCAGCGCAAACAGGACATTACGTCGGCTGTTTCGGTCATCAATATGCGCGACATTGGCGAACAGCCCGCCAACAACCCGAACCAGATTTTGCAGGGCCGGGCGCCGGGCGTTGTCGTTAAACAAAAAAGTGGTACGCCGGGCGGTCAGTTTGAAGTGCGTGTCCGGGGCATTGGCTCACTGGGGGGAGGTAGTGACCCAATCTACGTTATTGACGGGTTTGTGGTCGGTACGTCGGTCGGGCAGAACCTAAATCCCAATGATATTGAAAATGTCACGGTCTTGAAGGATGCAGCCTCTACCGCTATTTACGGGGCCAGAGGTTCCAATGGGGTGGTTCTGATCACTACCCGGCAGGCTAAAGAAGGGAAAGTGGCCGTCAATCTGTCGCTCGATTATGGTATTCAGAGTGTCCCGCGGTCCAGGCGAACAAAGATGCTCAACGGAGTCGAATTTGCGCAGTTCAAGAAAGATATTTTCATGGATCAGATTCGGATTCTCCAGAATCGGGAACCTGCCGAGAGCGAAGTACCCATTGGGTACCGGTTTCCGGAACAGACCCAGTATTCGACCAACTGGTTTGACTTGATCATGCATGATAACGCTCCCTATTCTGACCTGAACCTGGGTGTTTCATCGGGAGCAGGACCCATCAAAGCGTTGTTGTCGGTTGGGTATTATAAGGAAGATGGAATTATTAAAAAAACGGATTATGACCGGATATCGGTTCGCTCTAATTTAAGTGGACAGGTTAATAAATTTATCAATATAGGCCTGAATATTAATGGTACCTATACCCGGCAAAATCTGGCGAATACCGACGGGCGCAGCGCGCTGGTGGGGGGTGCTTTGCTGATGGATCCCCGCGCTACGCCCTACAATGCCGATGGTTCGCTGATTCCCTACATTAACGGCGTCGACGGCGTATTCGGCTTTCCGAATCCGTTGTATGTACTGGAAAATGTGTATAGGAAACGAAACATTTCCGATCTGTTGAGTAATGCCTTCATTGAAGTGTCATTCCTCCGGAATTTTAAGTTCAAAACGTCGGCGAATATTAAGCTCAATAACAATACGTATAAAGAGTATGTCCCGTCGACCATCGGCTTATCGGTAGCTTCGGGTACGGCGGGCGCTCCTCCTCGCATTGCCACCGAAACGGATAATACGGAAGAGCTGACGAACTATTCGCTGGATCAATTACTGACCTACAAGCCTCAACTGGGGACCAATCACAGTCTGGATGTTTTGCTTGGCTACACTTCTCAGCAGGAGAAAGTCCGTGGGTTTACGGGTACTGGCAATACCTTCCCCGATGACCTGGTTCCGTTTTTGGGAGCGGCCTCGATTCGATCATCCACCTCCTACGAATATGGATGGTCGCTGCTGGCTTTTCTGGGCCGGGTCAATTACTCCTATAAAGACAAGTACCTGTTTTCGGCGACCTTCCGACGGGAAGGCAGTTCGCGCTTTGGGGCGAATAATAAATACGGGGATTTTCCGGCGGCTTCGATTGGCTGGCGTCTTACGGAAGAATCCTTTATGCCGAAAACGTCGTGGCTTTCTGACCTGAAACTCAGGGCGAGCTGGGGTATAACAGGAAATAATAACTTTCTAACCATTGGCAATTACCCTAGCCTGGCCTTTGTCACGAGTGGCAGTGGGGCTAACTCCGGCAATTACAACTACATCCTGGGTAATTCTTTCTCGGCGGGTAAAGTGGTCAGTTCGTTTGCCAACTCGAACCTGAAATGGGAAAAGTCAAATCAGCTGGATATAGGCATGGATCTGGCCCTGTTTAATAGTAAGCTGATTTTCAACGTCGAGTACTACAAGAAAATCACGAATGACATGCTATTGCCGGTTTCGATACCCTCCGTATCGGGCTTTACGACGGTACTCGACAACATCGGTAAAGTCGAAAACCACGGTGTAGAAATTGGCGCGGAATACCGGACCAGCTTTGGGCAGTTCAACTTCCGGACCAACGCCAATATCAGCTTTAACCGCAATAAAATTCTGGCCATTAAGGGCGCTAACGACGCCTTGTACTACGGCAGTTTCTACGGCGGCTACAACGTACAAAAAGTGGGTCGCCCAATCGGGATGATTTATGGGTACAATAAATTGGGTATTTTCAATACGCAGGCTGAAATCGATGCGGCTCCCAAACAGGACGGTGCTATTCCGGGTGCTATGAAGTTTCAGGATACGAACGGCGACGGCGTGATTTCCTACGATACGCAGGACATGGTCGAAATCGGCAATCCAAATCCGGCGTTCACCTGGGCCTGGACATTCGCCGGCGATTATAAAAAGTTTGATTTTAATGTTATGTTCCTCGGCGTTCAGGGCTTTGACATTTACCGAAATATCGAAGCTTCGACGATGAACATGGACGGCGTTTTCAACGTACTGGACAAAGCGAAAGACCGCTGGCGGTCGGCAACGAATCCCGGAACCAATCCATCGGATGTTCATGCACAGGGCGGCACGAGCTATTTTAAATGGTCGCGCGAAAGCAGCAACCGCTACGTATACGATGGCAGCTACGTCTGGCTTAAAACCGTCACCATTGGCTATAATCTGCCCAAGTTCAAATCGATTCTGAGTGGTGCCCGGATTTTCGTGACGGGCAATAATCTGATCATCTTCACAAAGTACCCTGGCAATAATCCGGATGCGGGCGTAAGGGGCACGTCCACGTCCTCGAACAATGTTGAGCTGAATAATGACGACGAGTCATATCCTGTTCCCAGAACGTTTGCAACCGGTATTAAACTCAACTTCTAATCGGCACGAACATGAAAAAAATAACTGTTCTAGGAGTTCTTTTCCTTTGCCTGAGTCAATTTTCGTGCAAAGAAGATATGTTAGTCACAACCGATCCGACGCGGATTGGTACCGATTTGTTTTATAAAAATGAAACCCAGTTTCAGCAGGCCCTGAGTGGTGTATACGGCCAGCTACAGAACATAACGAACTCGGCGTATATCTTTCAGGAATTCCCCTCGGATAATACTACACTCGATTTTAACCCGCTCGACCGGGGGGGCGCTGCTGGTTGGGAAGCGTTTGAGTTCTCGACGGTCAACCAGGGTAATGGCGAGATTGCCACCGTCTGGAATCTATATTATTCAGCGCTCTATAACACCAACTTTACCTTGGAGAAGCTGGCGAGCAGTGGGCTCGACGCAACGGTGAAAGCGCCTATCGAAGGTCAGTTAAAGTTTTTACGGGCTTACTTTTATTTTAATCTGGTTCAGTATTTTGGGGATGTTATCCTCGTTACGTCAACGCTACAAAATCCGAACCAGGCGTTTGATCTGCTTCGCTCTCCGCAGGCAGATGTCTGGGCGCAGGTTGAGAAGGATCTGAAGGAATCCGTTACGTTATTACCCACTACGTATCCGGCTGCTCAGATAGGGCGTATCACGAAAGGGGCAGCGCTGGGGCTTCTGGGCAAGACGCAGCTCACTCAGAAAAAATACGCCGATGCCGTCACGACGCTGAAGCAGGTAACCGGCTATTCCTTGAACCCGGTATACGCCGATAATTTCAATCCGGCCAAAAAGAACGGGCCAGAATCCATTTTTGAAGTGCAGTATCAGGGTGGAAATGACCTGGGCGAATGGAGCACGTTTGCCTATACGTTTGCCCCCCGCCTGTCGGGGGCAGCCGTAACAGGGTTCGCCAACACAACGCCCGGCGGTCGTAATGTACCTACCAACGACATGATTGCGGCTTATGAAACCGGTGATCTGCGTAAGGATGCTTCCCTGAAAACCAGTTATACGCTGAACGGTACGGTTGTTCCGATTCCGTATGTAATTAAATTTACCCATGCGCACACCATTACCGGACGGACGGACGATAACTGGCCGGTGCTGCGGTATGCCGATGTGTTGCTGATGATGGCCGAAGCCATTAACGAGCAGTCGGGTCCAACGGCAGAAGCCTTCGGGTATCTGAATCAGGTACGCACGCGGGCTGGGCTGGCTGCGTTAAGCGGACTGGATAAAGCGGCTTTCAAAACAGCCGTACTGAAAGAAAGGCGTGTTGAATTAGCCTTCGAAAATCACCGCTGGTTTGACCTGAAACGTACCATGACACCCGCCGAATTAGCGGCCTTTATGAATGCGTATGGCGCGAAAGAAAAAGCCAAACCAACGGTGGACCGGGGGGGCATTGCTTTTAATGCCCAGGATTACGTGTTCAGCGATTTTGAGTATTTTTTCCCGATTCCGGCACCCCAGATTTTGATTAACGCGAAATTGACACAAAACCCGGGGTACCAGTAAAACAGGATTAAATCAATAATAACCAGGCACTTTTCTGTACGGGTTACTGTTGCTTAACAGTGATTCGTACAGAAAAATCATTTGAAAAGACTATTCAACGTATCAATTTTCTGAACAACTAGTGACAATCGTAGCAGAATCATTTTGGCTTTGGCAGTTTCTGGGGCGCTTACATCCCCTTATTGTTCACTTTCCGGTTGGCTTACTTTGCGTTGCTTTAGTACTGGAAGTTATCAGCTGGTTTCGTAAATCAACGGAGCTGAGGGCGGGCATTAATGCCATGCTCTGGATTGGCACCATCAGTGCAATTCTGGCAGCTGGACTCGGCCTGGTGCTGGTCAATCAGGAAGACTACGCGGGTAAAGGGGTTCTGGTCCACCAGTGGTCAGGTCTGGCGACAATGGTTCTGGCTATTCTAACCGTAATCGCGCTACGTTCGGGACGGGTAAATCTATACCGAAGTTTATTGATTCTAACCGTCGTTGGGGTTAGTGTGGCGGGTCATTACGGTGCCCTGCTAACCCACGGTGAAGATTACATCAGCAGTGTATTGCCTTTTGGGGATCAGCCCAATGTAGCAAACTCGCCCGCAAATAATGCAATGTTTGCGAGTCTGAACACGAGTAAGCAATTGACAGCTAAGCAAGTACAGGAGCTGAATCTGGAAATTCGTTCGATTCTGGCGCACAACTGCTATAGTTGCCACAGTGCTACAAAAACCAAAGGCGAGCTGCGGCTGGATAGCAAGGCCCTGATCATGAAAGGCGGCAAGCACGGCGCTATCCTGAAAGCCGGTCATCCGGAAGACAGCGAGATCATCCGACGCATTACGTTACCCGCCGACGATAAAGAAGCGATGCCGACTAAAGGTAAGCGGCTCACCGAAAACGAAGTAGCACTTCTTTCCTTATGGATAAAAGCCGGGGCACCCTGGCCCAGTGGTGCCGAAAAGAGCATTTACCGGGTGGCTGCGCTGGAACCTCGTTTACCCATTCTGCCAGCTGCTACGGTTGATATCAACAATCCAATTGATCGGTTGGTCAATGTCTATTTCCACAAAAACAAGATTGAATGGAAAAGCGTCGTTGACGACCGGACCTACATGCGCCGGGTCTATTTAGACATCATTGGATTACTACCAACACCCGCTAAGATTCAGGCATTCGAGGCTGATACGCGCCCTGATAAGCGAGAGGCTTTAGTGAAGGAATTACTCAGCCGAAACGGCGATTATGCCCAGCATTGGATCACGTTCTGGAACGACGCGTTACGGAATGATTACAGTGGAACGGGATATATTACGGGTGGACGATTCGACATTACGCAATGGCTATATGCGTCACTGAAGAAGAATAAACCATACAACTGGTTTGTCCGGGAGTTGATTAGCCCCACCAAAGAATCGTCCGGTTTTATTAAAGGGATTAAATGGCGCGGTACGATCAATTCGAGTCAGCGAACGGAAATGCAGGCGGCTCAGAACGTAGCGCAGGTATTACTGGGACTGAACCTCAAATGCGCTTCCTGCCACGATAGTTTTATCAGCGACTGGAAACTGGCGGATGCCTATGCCTTCGCCAACGTGTTCGCTGATACTACGTTAGAAATTAACCGTTGCGATAAGCCTACGGGTAAAATGGCTGGCCGTCAGGTTTTATTTAAGGAATTAGGTCAGATCAGTGTCGATGCGCCGACCGAAAAACGCCTTCGTGAACTGGCTGATTTTCTGGTTCAACCGAAAGATGGCCGCCTGTATCGCACGCTGGTTAACCGAATCTGGGCGCAACTCATGGGCCGAGGCATTGTCGAACCCGTCGATGCGATGGACAATGAGCCGTGGAGCCAGGACTTACTGGATTGGCTGGCATATGATTTCGTGCAGAATGGGTACGACATCAAAAAATTGATCTATACGATTACTACGTCTAAAACCTATCAATTGCCCTCGGTTGGCGTTAAGGATGCGGATCTGGTAATGGCTCCCACCTACGTGTTTGAGGGTATGGTACGGCGTCGGCTTACGGCCGAACAATTTGCGGATGCAGTTAGCCTGGCCTTCAATCCGATCTACCAGGATACGTCGATCGTAAAAATGTTGCCGAAAACGATTCAGAAAGAGATAGCTTTTCCTCGCGCGTCGCTGGTGAAAAACGATCCGTTTCTGACGGCATTGGGTCGGCCTAACCGCGAAACGGTCAGCACCAGTCGGACTTCGCAGGCAAATTTGTTACAGGCCCTGGAACTAACGAATGGTACTACGTTTAACGAAGCCCTTAAGCGGGGAGCGGAACAATGGAAAGCAAAATACCCGTCGTCGGATCTGCTGGTCAAAGAACTTTATCGAAAATCGTTGGGTCGTGATCCAAAGCCTAAAGAAATGATTGTTGCTCAGAAGATTGTTGGCGTCCAGCCTAGTGTAGAAGGTATAGAAGATCTGGTCTGGGCGATTTCGCTCCACCCGGAATTTCAGTTGATTTATTGAGTCAGATAGGGAAGAAAGATGTAAGACGAAAGAAAGTATATAGATGCAGACTGGTAGTCTTTCATCTTGAGTCTTTACTCTTTCTTCAAACAGTTAAACATCGTAACGCTATGATAAACAGATGGAATCGGCGGGAGTTTCTCCAGAAAACAAGCGCGGCTACGTTAGCGGCACTGGCGGCTGGCGCACCTATACCCGGCTTACTCTCGGGCTGCTCAGGTGCTGAAAAAGATAAAGCCAAAAAACAGGCTAATGTGCGCGGAACGGCTGATACAGTTATTCTGCTCTGGATGGCTGGTGGCATGGCACATACCGAAACGTTTGATCCCAAACGCTACACACCCTATGAAACGGGTATGGAAGGTAACCGGGTGCTCAGTACGTTCAAATCGATGCCAACAGCCTTGGACGGCATTCATTTTTCAGATGGGCTTCAGTCTATTGGTAAAGTAATGGACCGGGGTACGTTGATCCGTTCCTACGTAGCGGCCGACATGGGTCATATCCTGCACTCGCGCCATCAGTACCACTGGCATACAAGTTACGAACCACCCCAGACTGTTGCGGCTCCGCACCTCGGCTCCTGGATTGCCAAAGAGTTAGGTCCGAAAAATCCGGTTATTCCGGCCTTCATCGACATTGGGCAGCGGTTTACGGTAGGAGAGGCCGAAGAGTTGAAAGCCTTCCACACGGCGGGTTTTCTGGGCAATGAATTCGGCCCGTTTTTTATTCCCGATCCCAGTCAGGGACTGGAAAGCGTTCGTCCGCCGATTGGCATGGATGCACGTCGATTTGAGCGTCGGAATCAACTCTATAACGAACTGATCAGCAACAGTCCGGTGGGTGAGTTTGGTAGCGATTATCAGAAAGAATCATTACGTCGGTCGATGGAGCAGGCGTACCGGCTTTTGAATTCGCCGGAAGCGAAAGCGTTTGATCTGAGCACCGAACCGAAGCACATCTACGAGCGATATAATACTGGTCGGTTTGGATTGGGTTGTTTATTAGCCCGTCGACTCACCGAACAGGGTGCGCGATTTATCAGCGTGACGACGGAATACGAGCCCTTCAAAGGTTGGGATACGCACGAAAACGGTCACTCACGTCTGGAAGATATGAAGTGCCAGATTGATGGCCCGATTGCGCAACTGATTCTGGATCTGGAAAAAACGGGTCATCTGGACCGTACCATGATTATTCTGGCCAGTGAGTTCAGTCGGGATATGATGGTGGAAGGCCGACCAGATGCCAAGGTACAGGAACAAGTTAAACAGCCTGATATTCTCACAGATCCGAAATTTTATGGTATGCACCGTCATTTTACAGATGGCTGTTCGGTGCTGATGTTTGGCGGAGGTATTAAAAAAGGATTCGTTTACGGCAAAACTGCCGACGAGCGTCCCTGCAAGACCATCGAAAAGCCGATACATATCGAGGGAATCCACCAAACGATCTATCACGCGCTGGGCATTGCATCTGACACACATTATGAAGTTGAAAAACGGCCTTTCTACATTACGCCCGACGGAGTAGCTAAACCCGTGATGGATCTTTTGGTATGAAGTAAATCTATGCTGTGATGTCGGTTCTTAAGCCCGACTGAATAAAACGGGATAACGCGGTTTTGAGAAACCGCTCTGGTCAGGTTTAAGAACCTGACATCACTACTTCAATATAAAATACTACATATTACGATGAGGAAACTATCGTATTATCTACTTATCATGACGGCCGGCACAGTCTGGTTCGTACAGGCTTGTACCAACCATTCGTCAAATCAGACCGAAGAAGAAAAACTGCCGGACATGGTCAGTTACAACTTCGATATCAGGCCCATTCTATCGGACAAATGCTCGGCCTGCCATGGCCCGGATGCCAACAAACGGGAAGCAGGTTTACGGCTCGACGTGCCCGAGAGTGCATTTAAAGCCCTGAAAGAACACCCGAAGGCGCATGCTTTGGTCGCCGGAAAACCTGAATTGTCGGAAGTGTTTTTGCGCATTACGTCTCAGGATACGTCAACGCTAATGCCGCCCGTCAACTCAGGACTGAAATTGTCCGGTCGAGAAATTAAGCTGATCGAAAAGTGGATCAGGCAGGGGGCACCTTACGAAAAACACTGGGCTTTCGTCGCGCCAAAGAAACCTGCTTTGCCTAAGGTTGATCAAAAAGATTGGCCAAAGAATGAAATTGACTATTTCATTTTACAGAAACAGGAGCAGAAAGGCTTAAAACCAAACGAAGAAGCGGATAAGGAACGGTTATTGAAACGACTCAGCCTGGACCTGACCGGATTGCCACCAAGTCTGGCGCTAATGGATCAGTTCATGGCCGATAAAAGTGCCAATGCCTATGAAAAAGCGGTCGATCTGTTGCTTCGCAATCCGGCGTATGGCGAAAAAATGGCTATTCACTGGCTCGATATAGCCCGTTATGCCGATTCACATGGATACCAGGATGATGGCTACCGAACCCAATGGCCCTGGCGTGACTGGGTGATTCATGCCTTCAACAAAAACATGCATTACAATGATTTCGTCACCTGGCAGCTGGCGGGCGATTTCCTGTCCAGTCCGAAAGGTTGGAGCGGGCCTGGTAAACCAGACAAAGAGCAGTTGCTGGCGACGGGTTTCAACCGTAATCATAAAATAACCGAAGAAGGGGGCGTCATTCCGGAAGAATATCGCATCTCCTACGTAACAGATCGCACGGATTTGTTTGGGAAAGGATTGTTGGGCGTAACGATGGAATGCGCACATTGCCATGACCATAAATACGATCCGTTTTCACAGAAAGAGTATTACAAGCTCTTTGCGTTTTTCAACAACGTAAAGGAAGTCGGAATTGAGTCCGTCATTGGCGGGCCCGATACGTATGCCAAGAAGCCACTGATGGAAATCTGCGACGAGGATGTAAAAGATATTTTGTCGTTTGTCAGTAAGCGGGATACTAACAAATTAATTGTCTCGGTGATGACCGATCTGGATACCACCCGGAAAACGTTTATCCTGAAACGAGGTGTATATGACGCGCCTGGCGATGAAGTGCAACCCGGTACGCCAAATGCTATTTTGCCCTTTAATGAAGGCTATCCGAAGAATCGACTGGGTCTGACAAAGTGGATGTTTGACAAACAGAATCCGCTGACGGCACGAGTGTACGTGAATCAGTTGTGGCAGGAGTTTTTCGGAAAAGGTATCGTCAAAACCCCCGGTGACTTCGGTATGCAGGGCGAACTACCATCCCATCCTGAATTACTGGACTGGCTGGCGGTCGATTTCATGAGCCACGGCTGGGATATCAAACGACTAGTGAAACAGATGGTTACGTCTGCTACGTATCGGCAGTCGGCGGTGATTAGTCCGGAGAAATTGCAGGCTGATCCGGATAATAAATATTTGGCTCGTGGGCCGCGCTACCGGGTGGATGCTGAGTTTGTTCGGGATATTGTTCTGAGTAGTAGTGGCTTGTTGAACCGAACGATTGGCGGGCCTAGTGTAAAACCGTATCAGCCGCCGGGGCTGTGGGAAGGCGCTACGTCGGGCAGAGGATTGTTGTCTATGTACGTACAGGATCATGGCGCCAAGTTGTATCGCCGGGGCATGTACACGCTCATTAAGCGTACCGTTCCTCCGCCTTCAATGGCTATTTTCGATGCCAGCAACCGCGACCTTTGCGAAGTAAGACGATTGAAAACCAACACACCTTTGCAGGCACTGATCATGCTCAACGACCCGACTGTGCTGGAAGCGTCGCGCGTACTGGCGGCTAAACTGCTACAGGAGAATAGCGCCGTTTCCGATAAGATCGATAAAGCTTTCCGGCTGATTGTAAGTCGGAAACCCAATCAAAAAGAAACTGCTGTACTAACGACGTATTACGAAAAGGAGTTGAAACAACTTAACAAGTCACGCGCGGAGAAAGCGTTGGCCGTTGGTGAATATCCGATTCCCGCAACAGTCGATAAAGTACAACTAGCGGCTATGATGCGGATTGTATCAACGATCTATAATCTGGAAGAAACCATTACAAAGTCGTAATGGTGCCACGGACTTTAGTCCGTTTTTCTGAATTCACGGACTAAAGTCCGTGGCACCAAATAGGCTAAGAAACGCGGCCCGGTCCGTGGATACGTATTATGGAAAAAGAAATCTTAGAACACGGATTTAATTTTAACCGACGTCGCTTCCTGTCCAGACTAAGTTTGGGGCTGGGAAGTGCGGCTTTAGGATCGCTGCTGATTCCTGATTTGTTTCGGGGAAACGGTGCTGATGAAGAGGGATTTACGCCCGGAATGCCGCATTTTGCGCCCAAAGCCAAACGAGTCATTTACTTATTTCAGAACGGGGCGCCCTCGCAGCAGGAATTGTTCGATTACAAGCCGAAGCTGCGGGAGATGTGGGGGCAGGAAATACCGCCATCCGTACGAGGAACGCAACGATTAACGGGTATGACCGCCAATCAGAAGGAGTTTCCACTGGTGGGTTCCTTCGTTGATTTTAAACAATACGGCCAGTCGCGGGCGTGGGTAAGTGATCTGTTTCCATACACGGCTAAAATCGTCGATGATCTGTGCATTGTGAAATCGATGTATACCGAAGCTATCAACCACGACCCGGCGCTGACGTTTCTGCAAACGGGCTCGCAACAGGGTAATCGGCCGAGTATGGGTTCCTGGCTGAGCTACGGACTTGGCAATGAAAATAAAAATTTACCCAACTTTACCGTACTGCTTTCGCGGGGTATTGGCAATGGGCAGGGTGTCTACTCTAAATTATGGTCGAATGGTTTTCTGGATTCCATCCACCAGGGGGTTCAGTTTAGCAAAGGTGAAGACCCTGTACTTTACCTGCGTGACCCCGAAGGCATGAACCGGCAGGACCGCCGTGACATGCTCGACAATCTGGCCCAACTGAATGAAATGGGCTATCAGGAATTCGGTGATCCGGAAATTATGGCCAAAGTAAAACAATACGAAATGGCGTACCGGATGCAAACCGCTGTACCAGACGTAATGGATTTGTCGAAAGAGCCGGACGACATCATTAAGCTCTACGGTCCAGACTGCTTAGTGCCTGGGACGTTTGCGGCTAACTGTTTGCTGGCTCGTAAATTATCTGAGAACGGGGTTCGTTTTGTTCAGTTGTATCATCAGGGCTGGGATCAGCACGGAAATCTGCCGTTCGAAATAGCGAAGCAGGCTAAAGATGTCGATCAGGCATCGGCGGCACTGGTTACCGATCTCAAACAGCGGGGATTGCTAGACGAAACGCTGGTGATCTGGGGTGGTGAATTTGGACGTACCAGCTACACGCAGGGCAAATTAACTAAGGAAAATTACGGTAGAGACCACCATCCCCGTTGCTTTACAATCTGGATGGCGGGCGGTGGGATCAAACCCGGTATCGTGTATGGCGAAACGGACGAAATGGGTTATAACATTGCCAGTAATCCGGTGCACGTCCACGATTTCCAGGCTACAGTTCTACACCAGCTAGGGCTCAACCACGAAAAGCTGATTTTCAAACATCTGGGCCGCCGGTATCGGTTAACCGACGTATCCGGGAAAGTTGTTCACGATATTATAGCGTAAGCTGTTGTAAAGCGGGGCCGCCGTTACGGTGGGAACCCGCGATTTTAATACGCAATCGCGGGCTCCCACCCGCGTTACACAAGATGCAGAAAAAGTTAGCTGGACTGGCAGAACAGGCGTTGTTTGCTTCGGCAGTGTTTATTTTAGTTTTGCTACTATTTGAAAGCAAAATAGTAATTCCTGTCTGGTTGCAACCCATTGGGCGCCTACACCCGTTAATTTTGCATTTTCCAATCGTCATTCTGCTGCTGGCGGTGGTGATGGAAGTCTTTCGCTTCAACAAAGCGAATACAATTAATAGGTCGGAAAGTCGCATCCCCGACATTTCGGAATTTTACCGGACGTTTTCAACGAATCTGCTCTTAGTAGGCGCTTTGCTGGCCGCCGTTACGGTCATTATGGGTTTGTTTCTGTCGAGAGAAGATGGTTACACGGGCGCAGTCGTACAATGGCATAAATGGACAGGTGTACTGACTTTCTATCTGGCGGCACTTATATACTGGAGCCGAAGAAAGACCTGGTACTCGCCCGCTATCGCTCAAACGGGAGCTGTGTTGATGGGTATCGTTCTGATTGGTGCGGGACATTACGGTTCGGTTATTACGCATGGCGAGGATTTTATACTGGCGCCCGTTACGCATCAGCTGAAATCAGCACCGGTCGATCTTCAACAGGCGCTTGTTTTCAACGACGTGATCAAACCCATTTTTGAGCAGAAATGTACCAGTTGCCATAATCCGGAGAAATTGAAAGGCGAACTGGCACTGACCGATGCTGAAGCGATTCGAAAAGGAGGGAAGAGTGGAAAATTATACGTAGCGGGTGATCCTGATGTGAGCTTATTGCTCAAACGTATACACCTACCGGTAGACGAAAAGAAACATATGCCACCTTCGGGGAAAGCGCAACTAACCGAAGCCGAAATAAGGCTTTTGGCATTGTGGGTGAAAGGGCGTGCTGAGTTTACTAAGAAAGTGGTTGATCTTCCAGCTACCGATTCGCTACGTATCATGGCGGTTGCTCTATTCAAGCCAACTAAACAGGCTGAACCCGGATTTGCCTTCGACGCTGCCGACGAGGAAACCGTCAAAAAACTGAACACTGATTACCGAACCATTGCCCCACTGGCGAAGGAGTCCCCCGCTTTGGCCGTTAATCTGTACAACAAAGCCACGTATTCACCAGAGAAATTACAGGAATTAAGTCCGATCAAAAGTCAGGTTGTTTATCTGAATCTGAATAAGATGCCTGTGAAAGATGCTGACCTGAAGTACATAGGCCAGTTCGAGAATCTGGAAAAATTGGATGTCAATTTTACCGATATAACGGGTAAAGAATTAAACCAACTGGCGTCGTTAAATCATCTGAAAAGTTTGGCCCTGTCGGGTACAGCCGTTAAATATGCCGATCTGAGAAACCAAATTGGTACGTTCAAAAAGCTGAAAACCGTTGCTCTTTGGGAAACCAGATTAACTGACGAAGAGATTCACCAACTGCAAAAAGCGAATCCCCGTATTCAGTTCATTGCCGGATTTGACGGTGAGAAAAGCGAACCTATCCGGCTGAATCCGCCCCAGTTAAAGAATACGGCCATTTTCGCACAGTCAACGCCCATTCAGTTGAGACATCCTATAAAAGGTGTTGAAATTCGCTACACAACAGACGGAACGGATCCTGATAGTATTCATTCGCCTATTAATAACGATAAAACGATTATTACCGGAAGCACAATAATTAAGGCAAAGGCTTATAAATCAGGCTGGTTCAGTAGCCCTGTCGTTACGTTCAATTACTATAAAAGTGGTTATAAACCCGATAGTGCGAACTTACTAATGCCGCTCAATCCGGTGCATCAGGCGGAGGGAGCCAATACGTTTTTTGATCACAAGCTGGGTACGTTTAATGCTAACAGCCCGGCCTGGGCTAATAACTGGGCAGGTGTCCGAAAAAATGATCTGGTGCTGGTTTCCGAGTTTAAAAAGCCCGTTAACGTTACGTCTGTTGATTTACGGACAATGATTGAGCCAGAAACGGGCATCTTTCCTCCGGCTGAGATTGAAATATGGGGCGGTGATAAGCGGGATAACCTGAAATTGATCGCCACTGCGCATCCCGAAATGCCCATCAAAAAAAGCGATCCGGTTTTGAAAGCAATCGGATGTACGTTCAAACCGCATACCGTTTCTTACCTGAAAATCGTTGCAAAACCAGTGCCTAAGCTTCCCGAATGGCATGGTAATAAAGGCAAGCAGGCCCTACTGCTGGTCGACGAGGTGTTTATCAATTAAGGCCGATTGTACGCCAAATTAAAAGCGCAAATCGCAGGGTAAAACTTTGTGGGTCTAAGCTTATATTGTTGAAAATTACAAGAAAATTATCCGAATAGTGCCAAACTTGGGTAGGTATGGGAAAGTTCCCGGACCAAAGCTGGTAATATTTGGGTATTCGATTGGCTTTTTCTCTAACCTGTTTACTTCTACAATCCTATCTCTTTTACTCTAAAATTCATGAAACGACTCTATCAGTTAGCAGCGCTAAGTATGATGGCAGGCTCATTCCCCAGCTTTGCCCAGGAACTTAAGCCAATTCTACAGAAGGAGACTAAGACTACTAACGGCCAGTTACTGGCTTTGCACATTCCCAAACCGGAACAATTGCACGTAAACACCCTGTCTGCGGACGTATCAGTGTCGGGAAAAGTGATTGATGAGAAAGGGTCTGGACTGCCGGGCGTAAGTGTAGTTGTTAAAGGGACCACGCAGGGAACGACAACCGACGCTTCGGGCAGTTTCCGGCTCAATGCACCAAGTGCCCAATCAACGTTGGTTTTTAGCTTTGTTGGCTACGCGAGTAAAGAAGTCGTTATTGGCGGTCAGGCTACGCTGACGGTCACGCTGGCGCCAGACGATCAGACACTGAATGAAGTCGTTGTGGTTGGCTACGGTAGTCAGCTGAAAAAGGAAATAACGGGTGCCGTTCAGACGGTAAGTGCACAGGAAATCAAGGATTTGCCGGTTTCGCAGATTGGTCAGAAACTGCAGGGACGGTTAGCGGGTGTTCAGATTAACCAGGCTACGGGTAAGCCTGGTCAGGGAATTTCCATCCGTATTCGGGGGCAGGTATCGGTTTCGGCGGGTAGTGACCCGCTTTATGTAGTCGATGGTTTCCCGATAACGGGGAACATTGCCCAGCTTAACCCCGATGAAATTGAGGATCTATCGGTGCTGAAAGATGCCGCTTCAACATCGTTGTATGGTTCGCGGGCGGCCAACGGAGTTGTGCTGATCACTACGAAAAAAGGCAAACCTGGTCAGACAAACATTAGTTTCAGCGCGTTTGCAGGTGTGCAGAAGGTACCCGTACGAGGTCGCGTAAAAATGCTGAACGCTGTACAATTTGCTCAGTTTAAGAAAGAATACTACGAAGATCAGGGGCAGGCCGTGCCGGAAATATTTCAGAATCCCGCACAGTATGAGGGGAAAAATAACGACTGGTACGATGCGCTGTTGCGTGTAGCACCCATTCAGAGTTATAACCTGAGTGTTTCCAACAATACAGGCAAAGCCAATACGTCATTGGTAGCCGGTATATTCAGTCAGGATGGGGTGGTACTGAACAATAAATATAAACGGTACTCGCTGCGTCTGAACTCAAACTATAACATATCGGATCGGGTAACGGTTGGCTTTAACGTAGCACCCTCGTACGTGTTCGACAACACGCCCCGAACCGATGGTGACCGGGGTACCGGGATTCTGTTCAACGCACTGCATACGTGGCCAATCTATCCAATTTATGACGCTAACGGCGAACTGACCAAGGTTAATAAACTGCCAGATAATACAGGTAATATTTTCTCCTATCCGAACTGGGTGCGAGCCGCCAGCGAGTTGGTCAACGAAACCAAGAATACAAACCTGCTGGCCAATGCTTATGTGCAATACCGGCCGATCACGGGACTAACCCTCCGGTCGACCATGAACATAGAGTACCAAAACTCTAAATTCTTCTTCTTTAACCCGTCAACGGCAACCAGTGCTATTAACGTACCAATCCCAACCACAGCTGTTTCGATTCGGCAGGGTTTGGAAAATACGTCCTGGCTGAACGAAAACCTGGCAACCTATACCCGCAGCTTTAGCGATCACAATTTTGAACTGCTGGCTGGTTTTACGAACCAGTTTTATCGGCAGGAGTTCAATCGTATTCAGGCCGATACGTATACCGATGATCGATTGCCAACCATTCAGGGAGCGCTCAATATAAATCGGGGCGGTACGTTAAATGGCATCAATCAATGGACACTAACTTCCTACCTGTCCCGTCTGACGTATAACTACAAAGGCAAGTATTTATTCACCGCAGCCGTCCGGGCCGATGGTTCGTCCCGATTTGGCGCGAACAACCAGTTTGGTACGTTCCCATCAGCTTCGGTTGGCTGGGTTGTTTCGGATGAAGAATTTCTCAAACCGATTCAGCAGATCTCATTTGCTAAAATCCGGGCCAGTTACGGCGTAATCGGTAACAACAATATTGGTAACTATACGTCCTATGCTCTGGTGAACAACACAACGAATGCGGTTTTTGGCAGTAATGTGGCTACAGGTTCTGTTGTTACGTCATTGGCTAATCCAAACTTAGGCTGGGAAACAACCAAACAGTTTGATGCTGGCCTTGATTTGGGTCTATTCAATGACCGTATCCAGTTCATCTACGATTTCTATACAAAACGTACGACAAATCTGCTCTATAATGTGCAGATTCCACAGGAATCGGGATTTAGTTTCTTCTCGGATAACATTGGTGAAATTAAGTTCTGGGGACATGAATTCTCGCTGACGACCAAAAATACAACGGGAAGACTGAAATGGACGACCAACGCCAACATCTCGTTTAACCGAAATCTGGTTGTCTCGCTCGCTCCGGGTATTGACCGGGTATATGGTGGTACGGGCTTCCACATTACGCAGGTCGGTAAGCCCTTCGGCCAATTCTATGGTTTGGTCAAGGAAGGGTATTATCAGAGTGCTGAAGAACTCAGAACGTCACCCGTTATTCCAGGACGTTCGGCTATCGGTACCATTAAGTTTAAAGATCTGAACGGCGATGGCGTTATTACGAACGGTGGTGATGTGGATGACCGCACAATTATTGGCAGCCCATTCCCGAAATTTACCTATGGAATTACCAACGATCTGAAATACGGCAACTTCGATTTCTCAATTACGGGTTCTGGCTCCTATGGAAATCAGTTGTGGGTGCGCCACTTATATAGCACGGCCAATCTGGATGCTGTATTTAACATGGTTGAAGGTGTAAAAGACCGTTTCCGCGTTCAAAACACCATCGTCAATGTTGGCGGTAATCCGACCAGCGTAGCGACCAATGTGATCACCCCAGGAGCGGGTATGTTCGGCGCAACGAACAATGGCGGAAATTATACGGGAGTCGAGCGCGACTGGCATAGTACACAGTTCCTGGCCGATGCGTCGTTTTTCACCATTAAGAACATAACGGTGGGCTATAATTTCGGACCAATGAACAAGTTTTTCAAGTCGGCCCGATTGTATGGAAGCGTACAACAGGTGTACATCTTCACGAAATACTGGGGTGGCCCTAATCCAGAGACTAGCGGCAATGGAGCTGGCGATGGACCTGGAGATAATTTGAGTCAGGGCGTTGATTTCTCGAACTACCCAGTGCCACGTACGTATACGCTTGGTGTCAACCTGAACTTCTAAACCTAGTGTCATGAATAGTTATCGGTAGTCATTAATTGTCATTGGGTGGTGATGCATTATCCTGTTTATCGCTACAAACAATGACTACTGAATGACAATCTAATGACCTATAAACTTATACTGAATTATATGAAACGTAAATTCATAGCAGCCTGGTTTTTAGCAATCGCACTGACCAGTTGCTCGAAAGATTTTCTAAATGTAGTGCCCGAAACACTGCTGAGTTCGGCAACGTTTTTTAAGACCGAGTCTGACTTTCAGCAGGCGGTTAATGGGGCTTATGTACCGCTTCGGCAGATGTATAACGAGCGGGCCTGGGTTTTGGAGGAAATGCACTCCGACAACACGTATTATGCCCGGAATACGCTCTATGGAGCTGTTGACCCAACCGAAAACGTTGCTGATTTTGCGGTTCCAACAACGGCTGGAACTATACCAAACACAACAATCACAGCGAATGACAACGTGTTGGTACAGTATCGGTTAAATTACGTGATCATTGCCCGTGCGAATCAGGTTTTGTCACTCATCGACGGAATCACCTTTTCCAGCGCTGCGAACAAGAATAATCAGAAAGGACAAGCGCTCTTTCTAAGAGCCTTTGCTTACTTCGATCTGGTTCGGTTGTTTGGCAGAGTACCGCTGCATTTAGTACCTATTACGGGTCGGGAAGATGCTGCCTTACCACTTTCGACGACGGAGGAAATTTACGCGCAGATCGAAAAGGACGCCACGGAAGCAAGTAAGTTGTTGCCTAACAAAAAAGATCAGGAACAAGGGCGGGTTACGTCGGGAGCCGCGAAAACGCTGCTGGCAAATCTTTATCTGACCCAGAAAAAATGGGCGCAGGTTGAAACGCAGATGAAAGACGTAATAACCAACGATGGCTACGCGCTGATGTCGGATTACAACGACGCCTTTTCATACACCAGCACAAACAAGAATAATCAGGAATCGGTGTTTGAGATTCAGTATATGGAAGGTTCGGCCGGGTATAATGGTAACCAGATTTACCGCTTTCTTCCCTCCCCGATTACAGCGGATGAAATCAAACCTATTGTCGGTACATCGAACCCACAGGCTACATCTCAGGAGAGCAACAACATTCCAACCCTGGATCTTATTCAAGCCTACGAACCAGGCGATAAACGGAAAGATATTTCTATTGGAAACGTTTTTTTGAGTACTAGTCTCCGAGCCGAAAAAAACTATCCGTATATCAAAAAATACGCACGGACGCACTCGCTGAATCAAAATACCGGTCAGAACTGGCCCGTTTATCGCTTTGCCGAAGTGTTGCTGTTTATGGCTGAAGCCATAAACGAACAGGGGAGAACGGGTGAGGCTGCTACGTATCTGAATCGAGTGCGCGCTCGGGCAGGACTAGCGGCTACGACAGCATCGTCGCAGGCCACTATGCGGGAAGCTATCTTCAAAGAAAGACGGGTTGAGTTAGCCTTTGAAAACAAACGCTGGTTCGATCTGACCAGAACAGGCCGCGTGAAGGAGATCATTAGTGCCTATGGAGCAAAGGTAAAAGCCAAGCCTGCCGATTACTATTTCCCGGCTGGGGCTGTCCCTCCACCGAATGCCTTTACTGTATTGGATGACTACTACGGTCTGCCAGCCGTTGAAGCCGCTTTAACGCCAAACTTCTGATGGTGAAAACACAGAGCCACAGAGGGCACAAAGGCTCATAGTTAGAACGTTTTCTTTGTGTTCTCCGCGGCACTGTGTTTAAGTAAATAGAGTTTTTGCAACTGCTTCACTCCGCCAAGAGAAAAATTACACTGGCCTTACTTCATGTGCTGAATGTTCGTCCGGTTAATCAGTAGAAAATGCTACGTATTTGTCTCTTATTACCTGAATACAACCATAAAGCCGGTACAGCCTGAGTTCCATCAGGCTGGATTGGTACTAGTAGTAAACCTTATCTATGAAATACTATGCTTTCTCAATTCAACAAAGCTAAACTCGGATTAGCGGTATCGGCGCTAGTTCTGGTCGGCGCATCCTGGGTCGGCTTACACTACCCGGAAAATAACCGACAGGGAGCCGAGAACCCTAAAGTCGACAAACTCAAGCTTCAGCCCGGTTTTAAGGCGGAACATCTGTACAGTATCTCAGAAAATCACGAAGGGTCCTGGGTATCGATGACGTTCGACGATAAAGGTCGTATGATTGCATCCGATCAGTACGGTGGTCTTTATCGATTAAAAATACCGGCTATCGGTTCGGGTTCGACTCAGCCAACTGTTGAAAAGCTGGTGATTAGCAAGGATACTAGTGCTAAAATGGGCTATGCGCATGGGTTGCTGTATGCGTTCAATAGCCTATACGTAATGGTCAATAATCGGCCCAGCAAGCAGTTCCCCAAGCCCAGCGGCTTATACCGACTGCAGGATACCGACGGCGACGATCAGTTCGATAAAGTAACGATGCTGAAAGAATTGAAAGGGGAGGGCGAACACGGACCACACAGTATCGTCATGTCGCCCGACAAGCAATCACTTTACGTATGTTCGGGTAACCATACCGACGTACCGGAAATGGATGCGTATCGGTTACCATCGAACTGGAAAGAAGATAACCTGTTTCCGTTGATCAAAGACCCACGAGGCCACGCGAACGACCGCTACGCGCCGGGTGGCTGGATTGCTAAAATCGATCCCGAAGGGAAACGCTGGGAGCTGATGGGTGCGGGTTTCCGAAATGAGTTTGATATTGCCTTTAACGAAGCCGGAGATTTGTTTACCTATGATTCGGACATGGAGTGGGACTTTGGTCTGCCCTGGTATCGTCCGACTCGAATTTGCCATGTTCCCAGCGGTGCTGAATTTGGCTGGCGTACGGGCGATAGTAAATGGCTACCCGGCAATCCGGATAACCTGCCGCCAGTCGTAAACATTGGTCAGGGATCGCCGACGAACGTAATGTCGGGGTTGAATGCTAAATTCCCGCAAAAATATCGTCAGTCCATCTTTGCCTTTGACTGGAGTTTCGGGATCATTTATTCCATCCACATGAAGCCCAAAGGTGCTACGTATGAGGGCGAACGAGAAGAGTTTATTTCAGGGACCCCACTACCATTAACGGATGGATTTATAGGCCCTGACGGAGCGATGTATTTCCTGACCGGCGGACGTCGTCTGGAATCTGACTTATATCGGGTTTATTATGCGGGCAACGAAGCGACTACGGCTCCAACACCCAATTTGACTGCAGAACACAAGCTGAGAACCAGCCTGGAGAAGTTCCATGAAGGAGCAAATCCTGCTGCTATTGCTGCTGCCTGGCCTAACCTGAACCACCCGGACCGTTTTGTTCGCTATGCCGCTCGCATTGCCGTTGAACATCAGCCGGTGGCGCAATGGCAGGAGAAAGCACTGGCCGAAACCGATCCACAACGCGCAACTCAAGCCATTGTAGCGCTGGCCCGTCAAGGGAGTACTGATCTGAAAAGTAAAGCCATCGCTACGTTGTTGAAAATTAATTATGACAAATTGCCTGAGTCTCAGCAATTTGATCTGTTACGTGCCTTCGAACTGATTTTCTTGCGAATGGGTGCGCCTGAAGCGGCTGATAAAGCAAAAATCGTTGCCTATCTGAATCCGCATTATCCGGCAAAAAACGCGCTGTTGAACCGTGGTCTCAGCAAAGATCTGATTTACCTGGAAGCACCCGATGTTGTAAATAAAACGCTGGCACTGATGGATCTGAAAACTGAGCCGGGTATGAAGGATTTAGGTCTGGAAACAACTACAGCGTCCTCTGATCTGATTCTGCGTAATCCACAATACGGGATGGACATCGCCAAGATGCTGGCGAAAGTGCCACCACTTCAGCAAACGTACTACGCCGTAATGATGAGCCGGGCAGAAAATGGCTGGACGCCAGCGCTTCGGGATAAATACTTCAGCTGGTTCGGCAATGCCTTCAAATATGAGGGTGGACGGAGCTACGTTGGCTTTATCGACAGAGCCCGGAAACTGGCGCTGGCCCACGTACCAAAAGATCAGTTCGATAAGTATAATAAAATGTCGGGTGCTGATCTGCTGACAAGTAACGGAAATGATATTGCCCAAACAGGGTATACACCTAAAGGACCGGGCCGACGCTGGTCACTGGACAATGCCGTGGCGGCAGTCGATAGCGGAAAGACAGCGCTGGATTTTGAGACAGGTAAGAAAATCTACGGAGCAATTCTGTGTGGTAATTGCCATGCTATGCAGGGGTCTGGCGGAGACATCGGTCCTGATCTTACTCAGCTCGGAACCCGTTTCTCAAATAAGGATATTCTGGACGCCATTATCAATCCGAGCAAAGCGGTTTCCGATCAATACGCTTCGACGGTCTTTGTGCTGAAAAATGGCCAATCGGTTGTCGGTCGATTAGTGAATGAAGACAATACAAACTATTCGATTTCTCAGAATCCATTTGCCGCTAATGAACTCCGCAAAATTCCGAAGAAAGACGTTACGTCGAAGCGGTATTCGCCTGAGTCAATCATGTATCCTGGACTGATTAATAGCCTGAATCCGCAGGAGCTCAGAGACCTGATGGCTTATCTTAAGTCTGGCGGTAATGAGAAAAATGAAGTATATAAATCAGGTGGGAAATAAATAGCCGGGTTACTTTTTTGTCATGCTGACGTAGGAAGCATCTTCGGGTGAGACTATTTATCCAGCTACAGAAGATGCTTCCTACGTCAGCATGACAAAAAACAAACAGCCTGACATTTACAAAACAGAATCATGATGCTGACAAAAATGAATAGCAAATTCCTTCCGATAGGACTCATGCTGACGGTCATATTGACTGGTAGTATTGAGACGTCTTGTGTAGGGCAGAGTAAGAAGAGTAAAAAAGACGGCTATGTACAGATCTTCGATGGGAAGACCCTTAAAGGCTGGGACGGTGATCCTACGTACTGGAAGGTGGAAGACGGAAACTTAACGGGTGAGATTACACCTAGTACGTTGCTGAAAACCAATAATTTCATTATCTGGAAAGGTGGTGAACCTGCCGATTTTGAGTTTAAAGGTGAATTCAAGATTACAGAAGCTGGTAACTCAGGCATCAATTACCGTAGCGATCAGCTGACTGACGTACCGTTTGCGTTACGCGGTTATCAGGCCGACATCGATGGTAAAAATAACTATACAGGTCAGAACTACGAAGAGCGTAAACGGACCACGTTAGCGTATCGTGGTCAGAAAACAACCATTGCTCCTTATACTGGTGAAAATACGCCAGAAGCCATTCGGGCGAAGGTTAGTAGAAATGCTTGGACGGGTATGAACGTAGTGGGCTCTCTCGGCAGCTCGGATTCGCTCAAAACCTTGATTAAACCCGGCGACTGGAATACGTTTCATCTGGTTATAAAAGGTAATCACTTACAGCATTATATCAACGACGTACTGATGAGCGACGTAACCGACGACGATACCGTCAACGGCAAAGCGAAAGGTCTGTTGGGTGTACAGGTACACGTAGGACCACCCATGAAGGTACAGTACCGGAATTTGATGCTGAAAGAAATGTAGAAAATGAAATACCCCTTAATCCCCTGAAAGGAACTTAGCCTACGTGTGAGCAAAGTTCCCTTCAGGGGATTAAGGGGTGAAAAAGACGCTGTTTTGACACAACAACCCTGGAAAGATAAAGTAGGCAATCCGGCCCAGATTGGCGGCATAGAAACCTCCATTTTAGACAATGGGATCGGACGAGGCACCCGCATCGCCTGGATCAATACCGGAACGGGTTTCCGTTATAAAGTCGTCCTGGACCGGGCGATGGATATTTTCGATGCCTTTTACAACCAGCACAGTTTGGCCTGGTTAAACCATACAGGCATAACTCCACCCGAACCTTTTTCAGACAAAGGCGCTGACTGGCTCAGAACCTTCGGCGGTGGGTTGTTGATAACCTGTGGTCTTTCGCATGTAGGTGGTCCTGAAACGGATGCGTTCGGGGAGCGGGGAGTACACGGGAAAATCAGTAATAGTCCGGCCGAGATCGAATCCATTATTCAGCCTGATCCAATGTTGGGTAAGCTGGAAATGAGCATTACGGGACGTATCAAAGAAACGAAAATATTTGGTCCCAGTCTGGAATTGAAACGGACCATATCCGGCACTATAGGCCAGCCTACTATTCGGATTCATGACGAAGTAACAAATCGCGGTAATACGTCGGCGCCCCACATGTTGTTATATCATTTCAACTTCGGTTGGCCGCTGGTCGATGAAGGGACTGACATTATCTGGAAGGGAAACTGGGAAGCGCGCGAAGGTGGTATCAATGATCGAATCTTCCGCGAAGGCAACGATTTCAAAAAGTGCCCGGCTCCTTTGGAGGATCATAATGGTACGGGTGAGGCTGTTGCGTCGATTGATGTTACGCCCGATAGTTCAGGGCTTTGCACAGTCGGTCTGCATAACGCTCAACTCGGCGTAGCACTGGCGTTGAGGTTTCAGAAGTCTCAACTTCCCTGGTTTATCAACTGGCAGCACTGGGGCAAGGGCGAATACGTAACGGGTCTCGAACCCGCTACCAATCCACTTATTGGCCAGGCCAAGGCCCGCGAACGTAACGAACTCCTGTTTCTGGAACCCGGAGGAACCCGGACGTATGATCTGGAACTGGAGATTCTAACGGAACAGGCTGCAATTGGTGAATTTTTGAAAATACAACAGACATAGACTGCCGGTTCTTATGATGATTAAGATCTTATAAAATCTTAACAATCATGAGAATCGGCGGTCCATTAAACCCAAGTACAGTAACACTAATTCGTATGGAAACAACCTCAGCAGTAAGTCTGGCCAGCAAGGCATTAGAACAAGGGAAAGGCATTTTTCGACTGACTCCAACCTGGGTTCCCCGATCATTCTGCGTGCCGGGTCGACGTATCAAACTTCACCCCGACGATTACTACGTATTGGGTGGTGAACGGGGTGGTATTGACGAACGCTGGTTCTCGTCGACTACACCTGCCAAGAATGGCCCCCTAACCGGTGAAAATGAAGGCTTAAGTCATATCGTTTTCACCGATGAAGACGGCAAAGAACATCAGTTTTTGCTGAAAGACGCCGTTGAAGAGCTGAAAGGCGAACTGATTGGTGACCGTCTTTGGGATGAATACAAGGGTTGGCCAATGTATTCCAAGTTCTTCGATAACATGGGACCATTGCCGCATCACCTGCATCATAACGACGAGCAGGCAGCTTTGATCGGGCAACTGGGTAAACCGGAAGCGTATTATTTCCCACCCCAGGTCAACAACCACGGCGGAGATTTCCCCTACACATTTATCGGCATTGCGCCCGGTACCACAAAAGAGCAGATCAAAGAGTGCCTGATGAATTTTACCAAAGGCGATAATAAAATCACAAATTATTCGTCAGCGTATCGGCTCGAACCGGGAACGGGTTGGGACGTACCGCCTGGCCTGCTTCACGCGCCGGGTAGTCTATGTACCTACGAGCCACAGAAAGCCTCTGACGTTTTCGCCATGTATCAGTCGCTGGTAAACGAAGCGATCATTCCGGAAGAACTGCTCTGGAACGGTACGCCCAAAGAACGTATCGGAGACTATGATCAGCTGATGGAAGCCATCGACTGGGAATTAAACACGGACCCACAAATGATGGCCAATCGGTTTATGCGTCCCAAGCCGGTCCATGAGACGATACAAACCGAAGGCTATAGCGAAGTATGGGTTTGCTATAAAAACGAAGCGTTCAGTGCCAAAGAATTAACCGTTTTTCCTGGCCAAACTGTAACCATTAAAGACAGTGCTGCTTATGGCCTGATTATGATGCAAGGCCACGGCAAAATGGGTGACTGGGATATCGAAACCCCAACGATGATTCGCTACGGTCAACTGACAAATGATGAGTTCTTCGTCAGCGAAAAAGCGGCTCTGGAAGGCGTCGTTATTACGAATCTCTCATCGACCGATCCTATTGTCATGCTGAAACACTTCGGCCCAATGAATCCAGATCTAGTGTTATAAACTGAGTGGTGTTGGATTCTTAAATTTGATAAGTGAGGACGGTTCGCCGTTGCAATTCTTAAAACCGAACTGAGTAATCAGACCCGGTTTTAAGAAACCTCACTTGTCGGTTATAGTAACCGACGGCACAAGTAAAACCTTAAACCATAATACCTTCATGAACGAGAATAATTATCCAAAGCTCCACAACGCAATGTGGCCGGGTGTCGTTGGAAAAGGCCCCGACTCCGAACCGGTTGTTCCATTCGATACCATGCTGGAAATGACCGCTGGTGCTGAGGTCGATGGCGTGAAATTTGATGGCGTCGATCTCGCTTTGTTCGAACATCTGGACGTCAATATGTCGGATGACGAGATCAAAAAACTAGTTGATAAAGTTGGGGGCTATAATTTGAAAATCGGCTCGCTGGTTGCACCGATCTGGGGCGGCTCAGCTATGGGTACGAAAGAAGAACGAACAACGTTCGTCGACATGGTACGTAAAGCGTGTCATATCGGTCAGAAACTTACGGAGCTTGGTATTCGGCCAAGTGGCGTTGTGCGGATTGATTCGTCTACGTCGCCCACAGCCTGGGATGCTGATCCGTCGGGAAACTCTAAACTGATTGCTCAAACTTTTCGGGAAGCCTGCGACGTAGCGGCTGATTACGGCGAAAAACTGGCAGCCGAGGGTGAAATCTGCTGGGGTGGTATGCACAGTTGGAAAACCATGCTCGAAACGCTGGAATTAGTTGATCGCCCGAATATGGGTTTCCAGGCTGACATGGCGCACACGTTGCTGTATACAATGGGCTATAACCGCGAGCAGGACCGTATTCTGCCGCCCGATTTTGATTGGAATGATCGCAAAGCCCTAAGCGAGGCACTACGTACCTTGACGAATGCACTACGTCCCTGGACAATCGATTTCCACGTAGCGCAGAATGACGGAACCGTATTCGGCTCAGGTTCGCACGACAAAACCGGCCGTCACTGTCAGGCGCTGGACCCGAATGGTAAACTCGATGTCGTTCACGATGCGGGTTACTGGTTACGCGACGAAAATGGTCAACTGACCAAAGCGTTCAAACACATTTGCTGGGACGGTTGTATGTTCCCGAATAGCGTAATGACCAGCCAGCAAACCTGGAACGATATTCTGGCAACCATGATTAAAGTCCGTCAGCAGCACGGCTGGTACGAAGCAGAGAAATAATGTAGAGACACATAGTTGCGTCTCTACAAAATCCTATCCCTATAAAACATGGCACAAAAAAAAGAAATACGTATTGGCTTAATCGGTACCGGGTTTATGGGCCGTACGCACTCCAACGGCTATAATCGCGTACCTAATTTTTTCCCTGAACTGGAGTATACGCCAGTCTTAAAAGCGGTTTGTTCACGTAACGCCGAGAAGGTGCAGGCCTTTGCCGATCAGTGGGGCTACGAGTCTATCGAAACGGATTGGAAAGCGCTCGTGGCACGGGACGATATCGACGCGGTAGACATTTGTACACCCAACGATACGCACGCTGAAATTGCCATTGCGGCAGCTAAGGCGGGTAAAATGATCCTTTGTGAAAAGCCACTTGCCCGCAACATAGCAGAAGGCCAGAAGATGGTCGATGCCGCTGAAGAAGCAGGCGTAGCAACGACGGTTTGGTATAACTACCGACGCATACCAGCCGTTACCTTAGCCAAGCAGATTATTGATTCGGGCAAGCTGGGTAAAATTTTCCATTACCGGGCTAACTTCCTGCAAGACTGGACCATTAGCGCCGACGTGCCTCAGGGCGGCACCGGTACCTGGCGGATGGATGTTGAGGCTGCCGGTTCGGGCGTAACGGGTGATCTGCTGGCACATTGCATTGACACAGCCATGTGGCTTAACGGCGCCATCACCGACGTATCAGCTGTGACGGAAACGTTTGTGAAAGAACGTTTCCACCAGGGAACGGGCAAAGTGGAACCGGTCGGTATTGATGACGCCTGTATTTTCCACTGCCATTTTGAAAACGGTTCGCTGGGACTTTTTGAGTCAACGCGTTACGCTCGTGGGCACAAAGCGCTCTATACGTTTGAAATCAATGGTGAAAATGCTTCCATTCGCTGGGATCTGCACGACCTGAACCGGCTTGAATATTTTGATCATCGCGACGAAGGGATTGTGCGTGGTTGGCGGTCCGTCCACGTAACGGATGGCGATCAACCCTACATGGACAAGTGGTGGGTACCGGGTTTAGGGATTGGTTACGAACACAGCTTTATTCACCAGGTGGCTGATTTTTTCAAAAGTCTGGAAACGGGTAAAGCCTGTAACCCAACGTTCAAAGATTCGCTGGCAACCCAAAAAGTATGCGAAGCCGTTCTGGATTCCGCTGCTTCGAAAAGCTGGAAAGACACAGGCGTTTCGGGTACATTCGACTGAAAAATAGCGTAGACCACGGATCAGCGGTCCACGCTACGTTGTATAAAAAAGCCTGACCTCATCAGAAGTCAGGCTTTTTCTTTGGTCAACTCTTGACCCCTAATTGTTCTGGTTATTTAACCGATTAAGCAACATTTTATTAAAAACCTGCTCGGTTTTATACAACTCAGCCAGCTGCGCCGGGCTAATAACTTTCAGAAAGCGGCTCATGTATTCATCATCAAGGTCCGCCAGTTTCTGTTTGGTGGCGTTCACTTCCCGTAAGCCATCTAAAAGTTGATTGTTATTTAAGTTGCTCCGTGACGGTTCATTATTCAATTGCCGAATCCGTCGGTTCAACTCCTGCTTTTTTGCATTGTACTCATTGTAAACGGCCCAAAACTGGGGAGCCTGTTCGGTCGTTAAATTCAGTCGATTCGTAATCATCCCAATCTTAGCTGATTCGATTTTCTGACGGCCGTTGAGTTCATTCTGTGCGTGGGCTATCTGCGTTATCAGTATTAAACTCAGCAGCCAACCAATCCATAGGTGTCTCATTGTGGTAAAGTTAACCATGTTAAAATCAGGAGTCGAGGGGACTACCCATAGCGTTCGCTTCGTCAATGTGCCGCTGAATGTCGGCAGGCTTCACATTGAGGTATTGAATAGCTGTGGTGTCATTGCCCAGTGAGGAATGAATTTGCTGACTATCAGCGAATTGGTCTGGATTGATTCCCTGATCATCGAGATAAGCTGTGATTACGTCATTACTCACGCCTGCTAGTGCCTCGCTGCCTAATGACTCCTGACGTTGAGGCAGTGTTTGCCACACCAGTATCGCAATAAGACTAGCACCCGCCAGCGATGCGGCTGTCCGCTGCCACGACCAGCTGATCGTAAACGCTGGTTTAGGCTTACGCATTACGCGGGCCTGCACACGCGAGGGTAACGTATCAAAATAACCATCCGGAGCTGTAAACGGCAGTTGCCGCATGGGGTGCTCTGGTGGTAATTCATCAAGCCGAAATTCATTCTTGTCGTTCATGGTCATTGGTGTGTATATACTACACAATTCTAATCCCGTAAGCTCCTGGTTTTACGAGTTTGACAGCATCAGGCGTTTCAGGTTTAATCTGTTGTATCAGTATTTGTTATATAATCCTCAATTTTTTTGACGGCCAGGTGATACGAAGCCTTTAACGCACCAACCGACGTGCCGGTAATTTCTGAAATATCTTCGTATTTCATATCATCGAAGTATTTCATATTGAAAACCAATCGCTGTTTATCAGGAAGTTTGAGCAATGCCTTCTGCAACTTCATCTGGATTTCTTCGCCACTTGGTTCGTTGCCAGATGTAACGTAGTCTGAATTACTCTCCAACTTTTCCATTAACTCCCCTTCGACGTCGCCGATTGGCAGGAAAAAGCGTCGCCGTTTCTTGTTCAGAAAGTTGAGGCACTCGTTGGTCGCAATGCGGTATATCCATGTATATAACTGACTGTCACCCCGAAACTGTTCCAGGCTATTCCATACTTTTATAAATGTTTCCTGCACCAGATCATCGGCGTCATCGTGGTCGATGACCATCTTGCGGATATGCCAATAAATTTTCTGCTGGTATTGCCGCACCATCAGATTAAAGGCATAATTCCGGCTCGACGGGTCGCGGTATTTGGCGAGGAGTTCTGCGTCAGTCATTTTTTATCTGTAGAGACACAATCCCTTGCATCTCATACGGGATCTGCTAATACCATCCAGTACGAGATGCAAGGGACTGCGTCTCTACTTTCTTGCCATCACTTTTTTCACCTGCTCAACAATCTTGTCAGCGGTGAGGCCATATTTTTTCATTAGCTGTTCAGGCGTACCGCTTTCGCCGAACGTATCGTGAACACCCACATATTCGAGTGGGGCGGGATAATTACGCGCCAATACGTTCGCTACGCTATCGCCTAAACCACCATTGATCATATGCTCTTCAGCCGATACAGCGCATCCGGTTTTCTTCACTGATGCCAGGATAGCCTCTTCATCTAACGGCTTAATCGTGTGAATGTTGATAATATCTGCTTCGATGCCTTCTTCGGACAGGATTTCACCGGCTTTAATGGCTTCCCAAACGAGGTGGCCCGTGCAGAAAATCGATACATCTTTTCCTTCGTTTACGGTCCAGGCTTTGCCAATTTCAAACTTCTGATCAGCAGGCGTAAAGACCGGAATCACGGGACGACCAAAGCGTAGGTAAACAGGCCCTTCATGATCGGCAATGGCAAGGGTTGCGGCTTTCGTTTGATTGTAATCGCACGGGTTGATGACGGTCATATTGGGCAGCATTTTCATCATCCCCAAATCTTCCAGAATCTGGTGGGTAGCGCCATCTTCGCCCAACGTAACGCCCGCGTGCGAGGCACAGATTTTTACGTTCTTGTTCGAGTAAGCAACTGACTGACGAATTTGGTCATACACCCGACCCGTAGCGAAGTTGGCGAACGTAGTGGCAAACGGAATTTTTCCGCCGATGGTTAGGCCGGCTGATACGCCAATCATATTCGCTTCAGCGATGCCGCACTGAATATACCGGTCAGGATTATCTTTAATAAACGCTTCCAGTTTTAGTGATCCGGCTAAGTCGGCGGTCAGGGCCACTACGTTCGGGTGGGTTTTGCCAAGTTCGGCAATGCCCGCACCGAATCCCGAGCGGGTATCTTTTTTGTCAGTATACTCGTATTTTTTCATTGTTTATAAGACCGGTCCGCCGTTGCGGAATTACGGTACGTCTGTTTAATTCGCCGAAGCGAGGGTTTGCAATTTGGTCAAAAAATAATTGGCGCTGGGACAATTCGGATGTTGGGCTGCGTTTTCGATGGTAAAACCGTATTTAATCATCCGCCGGGCAAGTATAGGTTTTGTGCCAACACCCCGACCTGTTTCTTCTAAAAACAACTGACGTATCACTTCAAACGGTTCTACTGCTTGCTCAGGATAGTCGAAATAAATTGATTTTCCGAGTAACGTAGTGAGGGTAGCTGAATCCGCTAGAAACCAAGCTTCTGCTTCCTGTACGGCTACAATGATACGTTGGTTGAAGTATTCACCAATCCGTTGACGAGTACTTATAACAGATGCATCTGTATCCAGATCTGTTAAAATAAAAATTTTGTCAGCACCTGCTTTCTCAAGTGTGTTACGCTTCGCAAGAATATTATGTGGTAACAGGTTTCCGTTACCATCTGCATCTTCGACAGGAAAAATGCATCGAAGCGATAATTGCTCTAACAGATATTGAAAGGCATCTGATTTTACAATCTTAACTTCTGTATCACCTTCACATATAAACCCAACGTTCACCATGCCAGTCCTCCATTCAGCGCATTTGTAAGCCAGGCTTCGTCAGTACGCATTCCACTAAAATCTTCTTTATTAAATTGGCGTGCCGTTGTCGCGCCCTGTTTTTTCTCCACAACAATAAATTCTTCGGGTCTAACCCGTGAAGCCATTGATTGCGAATGCGTGTTTAGCCAGATATGATGACCGCGTTCCTCACACATGATTCGGAAAAAATCGACTAATTCACCTGCGACCTGTGGATGAAGACCATTCTCTGGTTCTTCAATGCATAAAAATTGGGGCCTATCATCATTTTGATAGACAGCGGTTAGAAGAGCCAAGATATTATACGTACCATCGGAGATTAATTCCTTACTAAAAGGCTTTTCTGTGTATTGCTCGTACCAAAGTAACGTATCACGGCCATCGAAAGAATTTGTTGCTATCTCAACTGATTTGAATTCAGGTATAAATAGCTCAAGCCACTCGAATATTTCAGCTTTGAGTACATCATTGCTAAGTACTCGTTTTAAGACTCTTTCGAGGTTACTTGTGGAAAGTGTTAATTGAAGATCATCTGCATAATTCAACTTCTGCTTATCGGCTTGACCAACGAATAATCGGGAAAAATTGGCGACTAACTGCTGTGTTTCAGTTGGATCATATTTACCCCAACGTGTACCTTTTATTGTATATTCCTGTTGATCATTTGAATTAGGTTGCTGTACAAGGCGTATTCTAGACGACCCCTCCAAGTCAAACTCAATCTGGACTGTATCAGAATTACTTTTTCGATTAACAAAGTATTCTTTACCACCAAACAGACTTTCAACGGTTCCTCGATTTGTTCTGGCAGACAGGTTAAAAAACTCCAAAGCCTCGAAAATATTCGATTTGCCCGACCCGTTGGGGCCGACAAAGACCGTGAACGGATTTGGCTCGATAAGCTCAATCCGTTCAATAGACTTGAAATTTTCAATGACCAGGCGTTTGATTTTCATGGAGCAGCTGTAAAGACGTAAGGAGTTACATCTCTACAGAAAATTAATAATCTGAATAACCAACTGTCAGTGGCAATTGGTTTAAGGCTTGGGTAAGCTGCTCGGCGTTGGGGGCAATGCCGTGCCATTTATGGCTTCCCATCATGTAATCCACCCCAAAGCCCATTTCTGTATGCATCAGAATTAGCGTCGGTACGTCGGGGTTTTCTTGTGCTTTACGTAACGTCTTCACAACGTCGGCCATGTCGTTGCCCTGCATCTCATCGACGTGCCAGCCGAATGCTTTGTATTTGGCTCCCAGATCACGGTTGTCGTTTACGTTTTTTGTGGAGCCATCGATTTGCGCATGGTTGAAATCGATAACAGCGGTCAGGTTGCCGAGTTTTTTATTTGGTGCAAACTGAGCGGCTTCCCAGATCTGGCCTTCCTGCTGCTCACCGTCACCCATTAGTACGTATACCTGTTTGTCATCGCCATTTAGTTTTTTTCCATAAGCGGCTCCAGCAGCTACGGATAAACCCTGCCCCAACGATCCCGATGCAATCCGAATACCGGGCAGATGTTCAGCCGTGGTAGGATGGCCTTGCAAACGACTATCGAGTTTACGGAATGTAGCTAGTTCAGCTACGGGAAAGTAGCCCGCCCGTGCTAGTACCGAATAGAATACGGGTGAAATGTGGCCATTCGATAAAAAGAAAAGATCTTCATCTCGACCGTCCATGTCGAAGATGGGTTTGCCATCGGCATCCTGTTTCCGGCGCATGATCTCAAAATAGAGAGCAACCATGAAATCCGTGCAGCCAAGTGATCCGCCGGGGTGGCCAGAATTAACAGCCGCAACCATGCGGACGATGTCGCGCCGAACGGCGGTAGCAATGTGTTCGAGTTGTTCGATTTCCATAAAATAACGCGGGTGGAAACCCGCTTTTGATCAATTTACACGGGTTTCCCCGCATCGGCGGAACGTCCGCACTACGTTAAAATCTGTTCTGCGTGATTTTGCGTATCTATTTTACTAATAATCTCGGTGATAATGCCGTTTTCATCGATGACGAACGTCGTTCGAACGATGCCCATGAAGTTGCGGCCATACATCGATTTCTCTTTCCACACATCGTAGGCTTCAACAATCTGATGATCGGTATCGGCAACGAGCCGAAAAGGCAGGTCGAATTTCTTACTGAATTTCTGGTGTGATTTTTCATCATCTATGCTAACGCCAAGAACTTCGTAACCTGCTGCCTGCAAATTAGTATAATTATCGCGTAAGCTACAGGCCTGAGCCGTACAGCCGGGCGTATCGTCTTTCGGATAGAAATAAAGCACCACTTTTTTACCTCTGAAGTCGGAGAGTTTGACCGGATTACCGTTCTGGTCAGTACTTGTAAAGTTTGGGGCAGGATCGCCAATAGTCAGGCTCATTACTTATGTTGGTTATATAAGGTTTCAAAACCTTATAGGTCTGAACGAATTTATCGTCTTTTTCGGCTTCGTTTCGGCGCGGCTTTTTGTTTGGCCGCTTTTCGCTTCACAACGGGTCGATATTCCTGAATCGTCGTACTGTCTGAACCGATGTTGCCTGACTGGTCTTTTACTTGGACGAGCACTTCGGAACCTGTTTCAAACGGTTCATCGGGATTTAATTTATCGGACCAGAGTAAAGCCCGTTTATAATCGTACTGCATCAGCACCCATTCGCCATTGACCAGTGCCCGAAACTCGGCAATACCTGACAGATCATCCCGAATTTTTGCCGAAATACCTTTAGGCGTTGCTGAAACAATGTCTACTCTGGGTGGCGTCGCATCCGTCAGTAATTGGAATCGGCCCAGTGAACGCGTCTTGAATTCAATACGGCCCTTATTCCACTTTCCACCAAGAAAACTCTCACGACCACCGCTCACCCAATAGGCTTTAGTCCGCATCGTGTCAATGGCGATCGGATAATTTGGTACGTATTGAATAGTTAGATAATCGTTCAAGGGAATCGTTGGCTGGTTGATCTCCAAAATTCCTCCTGGTAACGAACGCATAGTCAGATGCAACGTATCAAATAAGGTTCTCGTCCCAAATTCCAATCGGGTAGTTGCGTTTGTAAACACATCATTCCGACCTGGTATGATCCGTTTCTTAAAGTTGGTTCTCACCACCCCACGACCGAACTGAACGGAGTCGGGTAATGTCTGACGCAAATCTATAAGATAAACCACTTGGTTGTTCGGTCCGGCGCCCCGGCGTATATAGCTAACAGGTTGTTCGGTTACCGTTCGCCCCGTAATTAGCTTGGCCACTGGCGGATTGCTTACCGATATATTTTTAGCTGTTAACTTTAATACGTTTTCGTCGGTCGTAATGGTCACCGTTGGGTCACCAACTGGTAAGGGCTCAGGAGCGACGCTGAGCGTTTCTTCTTCCCCAAGTGAGTCGACTATAGAAGAACTAGAAACTGAAATTTCAGGCAGCAAGGTAAAGGTTAGCTGAGCCGAATTATCATAAGCATCGTATAGCGTCAATGTCACCTCGTGAGGCTTTCCATCCAGCAAGGGCAAACGGCCTCGGTAGGCAACGTTGCTCTGCAGTTTGTATAGGTTTAAAATGTTTCCGTCGGCAATGTAGCCCCGGTGATAACGTTGACCATTCGTTTGTTCCACTTCGTAATTCTCATGGACATTCATAAACCGCGTTTGCTCATTCGGGAAGCTATTCATATTGTACGCAAACACCTCCCGACCATCGAGCCGAATTTCCAGACAACTAATCCCATTTCGATAAGGTGACCCAGTCGTTTTATCGTATCCCAGAACCTCCATACCAATCAGGCCCGATGCCGTAATGGGTTGCGTAATGCGATACGTACCGTCGGATTGGCGAACCGGCGCGTAACTGACCCGTTGATACTCGCCGTTGATGCGCGACGTAGCGGTCATGGTTTTCAGGGCAACCCGTTCAAAATAGGGGGGGACCTCATCACGAATTTCGGAGAAGCCGTACAAAAGCGGATTGATCAGATTATCGTTGCCATCGCGAACTTCAAAGTGTAAATGCGGTCCCCCTGATCCGCCGGTGTTGCCCGATGCAGCAATGACATCGCCTTTCGTAATCGGAAATTGCCCCGGTGCCGGACGTAGATCAATCTCGAAGGTTTTCTTCTGGTATTGGTTTGCGCGGAGATATGTACCGAGCGTATCGTTCAGCGTTTTAAGATGCCCGTAAACGGTTGTCAGGCCATTCGGATGCTTGATGAAGATTACATTGCCATAGCCGCCCGTAAAAACCGCAATGCGCGAAACGTACCCATCAGCAGCGGCATGAACCGGCAACCCTTCGCGACCGCCCGTACGGATGTCAATACCTGCATGAAAATGGTTTGGTCGCAAATCACCCAAACCACCCGCCAGCGAATTCGCCATACCCGGCTGAATGGGAAACAGGAAATAACCCGGCTGAATGAGACCCGTTAGCCTGGACGTCGTGGGTACAGCAGGACTAGTAGTTGATTGAGGCTGGGTAACCCCGACCTGCCCAAACGAGTGGGTGAGACCCGATAATAGCGCAAAAAAAAGAGAAATGGTGAATCGTTTCAAAAGAAGAGAGTTGTTTGGCGAGCTTACCGCGATACGTAGCAGAGCTCGACAGGAACTTTATTTTACATCGATCTCGAGCATTTTTTTATCCTCAATGAAGGCAGTCAGTCGGTCGCCAATTTGTACGGCACCAACACCTTTTGGAGTGCCGGTAAACAGAATATCGCCCTGTTGCAACAGAAAATACCGGGATACAAACGAGATTAGGTAATCAATTTTAAACAGCATTAAACTCGTATTGCCCAGTTGTCGGGTTTCGCCGTTAAGATCCAACCGGAAATTCAGATCCTGTAAGTCAGGATAATCAGTTTTTGACACGAAGGAGGAAATTGGCGCGGAGCCATTAAAGGATTTGGCCAGCTCCCAGGGAAGTCCTTTGGCTTTTAATTTACTCTGCACGTCGCGCGCCGTGAAGTCAATACCGATACCAATTTCATCGTAATATTTATGAGCAAACTTCTCGTCGATGTTCTTCCCGACTCGGTTGATTTTTACCAGAATCTCAACTTCATAGTGAACATCCTGTGAAAAATCAGGGTAGAAAAACGGCTCATTTTTGAGCGGGACAGCTGTTTCGGGTTTTAGAAAAATGACGGGGTCTTCAGGCTTTTCGTTATTAAGTTCCTGAATATGTTCAACGTAGTTTCGGCCAACACAAATGATTTTCATAAAGAGTCATTAAGTACGTATTAGATAGCCATCCGCAAGAGTCATTGGTGAACAATGATATACATGATGAAGAATGCCTATTTAAACCTAAAGCAGTAGCGCAAATCTAACGACTAAAGAGGGCTTGATCGTACCGGCCCGGAAAATTTTGAACAAATCGGGTAACTTACGGGTCATATAACGTCAGAATACCCAATCATTCTAAAACACACACGTAAATGAAAAAAGCCATAATTGTCATGTTGTCACTCGCATTCGCCGTTACGGCCTGCGAGAAAGTGCCTCTAACCGGGCGTAAACAACTGATTTTAGTGCCACCCAGTGAAATGCTTGCCATGAGTTTTACGCAGTACAAACAATTTCTGGACACAAGCCGGGTCGTTCCGACGAGTAGCAACGATGCCGAAATGGTTAACCGGGTGGGCACCCGCATTCGTCAGGCTGTTGAAAGCTACATGAACAGTAACGGGTATAGCAAACGGCTTGAAGGTTTTCAGTGGGAGTATCACTTAGTACAGAGCAATCAGGTGAATGCCTGGTGTATGCCTGGAGGGAAAATCGTGGTTTATTCAGGCATATTGCCATATACGCAGAATGAAGCGGGTTTAGCAACGGTACTGGGCCATGAAGTGTCGCATGCCATTGCTGAGCACGGAAACGAGCGGATGAGTGAAGGATTGGTTGCCAATGGATTGTTGCAGGCTGGTCAGGTAGCAACGGGCATTGGTACAGCAGGAAAGAGTGCGCAGACGCAGGCTATATTTCAGCAGGCATTTGGCGTAGTGGGTCCACTGGCCTATCAATATGGAGTTGGCCTTCCACACAGCCGTAAACAGGAATCGGAAGCCGACCACCTCGGATTAATTTTTATGGCTATGGCGGGCTATAATCCAAACGAGGCTATCACGTTCTGGCAGCGGATGGCGAAAGCCAGTGGGGGGAAAGCACCTGCTGAGTTTCTTTCCGATCACCCATCCGATACCCGTCGAATTGCGGATTTGCAAAAACTGTTGCCTGATGCCATGAAGTATTATAAAAGGTAGTATTCCTTAGTTAACAAAAAAGCCGGAGCAACTGCTCCGGCTTTTTTATGTAGGCTCAATTTGATCAGTATTACAATGATTCAATTACCTGACGTACCTTTTCGGCTGCTTCTTTCAATAGCACTGCTGATTGTACTTTCAGGCCTGACTCGTCAATGATCTTGGCTCCTTCTTCTGCATTGGTACCCTGCAACCGAACAATGATCGGTACAGGAATGTCGCCAATGGCTTTGTAAGCCTCTACTACGCCCGTTGCTACACGGTCGCAGCGTACGATACCGCCAAAGATGTTAATCAGGATTGCTTTTACGTTAGGATCCTTAAGAATAATCCGGAAACCAGCTTCAACCGTCTTGGCATTAGCACCACCCCCAACATCAAGGAAGTTGGCTGGCTCACCACCCGACAATTTAATAATGTCCATCGTAGCCATAGCCAGCCCTGCACCGTTTACCATGCAGCCAACGTTACCGTCAAGCTTAACATAGTTCAGGTCATTAGCTGACGCTTCTACTTCGAGTGGGTCTTCTTCAGAGATGTCGCGTAGATTAGCCAGATCGGGATGACGATAAAGAGCATTATCATCCAAGTTCACTTTCGCGTCAACAGCCAGAATTTTGTTGTCTGACGTTTTCAGAACGGGGTTGATCTCAAACATCGATGCGTCCGTATCCACATACGCTTTGTAAAGCGACGTAACGAACTTTACCATGTCTTTGAACGCTTCTCCCTGAAGACCTAGCCCGAAAGCGACTTTACGAGCCTGGAAGGGTTGTAGACCGACAGCTGGATCGATCCATTCCTTCACAATTTTTTCGGGTGTTTTTTCCGCGACCTCTTCAATGTCCATACCCCCTT
Organism: Spirosoma validum; assembly: GCF_014699035.1. GTDB lineage: Bacteria > Bacteroidota > Bacteroidia > Cytophagales > Spirosomataceae > Spirosoma > Spirosoma validum. Next base: position 114,228 of record NZ_JACXAA010000007.1, on the reverse strand, counting down.
CGGTGCTGGCCATAATGACATTGCAGGCTTTACTACGGTCGAGCAGGATGCTGATGTACATCTCTTTCGGCTCCGACGCGCCTGGGTAAAAAACATCCTGAGCGACCAGCACTTTGTTTACTTTCTTACCTTCTGGGCCAGTCTGGTGGGTTACCAGTACGTTGCCAATAAGATTTTTGGCGATGTCGCGCACCTCATCAACCGATTTGGCTAAGGCTACGCCCCGTTGCTCACTGCCAACGACTTTACCTTTACCACGTCCGCCCGCGTGAATCTGCGATTTCACGACGACGAATTTAGATCCGGTCTGGGCCATAATCTGCTTGGCAGCCTCAACGGCTTTTTCGGGTGATTCAGCCACGATGCCCTCCTGAATCCGGACGCCGTACTTTTTGAGAATTTCTTTACCCTGATACTCGTGTATATTCATGACAACTGCAACAAGGAGAGTTGGAAATCGTATTTTTGTGCGGCAAGTTAGCAGGAAATGATGAATGATGAACGACGAACGACGAACGTAATCGCCTAAAATTGCTTACGCCCCCTTCTTTTCTCAGTAATCACTCATCATTCATCATTTATCATTCTTTTACATGTCACTTCTTCAAACTACTGATATTCGCCGGAACTACGGCAATTTGCCGGTTCTGAAAGGAATCAATTTACAGATCGAACCAGGTGAGGTTGTTTCGATTGTAGGCGCGTCAGGTGCTGGGAAAACAACCTTGTTGCAAATTCTGGGTACGCTTGATCGACCCGATGCCGGGGAGTTGCACATTGATGGACAGAATGTGTTCACACTAAACGATCGCCAACTGGCTCAGTTCCGCAACGAACGTATCGGCTTCGTGTTTCAGTTTAATAATCTGCTGCCCGAATTTACAGCTCTCGAAAATGTATGCCTGCCTGGCTTCATTGCAGAGAAAGATGATCAGACGGTTCGCCAACGTGCGGAATCATTGCTAACAACGCTCGGACTGCAGCATCGGCTCAATAATCTACCGTCGCAGATGTCGGGCGGTGAGCAGCAGCGGACAGCTGTTGCGCGAGCTTTAATTAACGAACCCGCTATTGTTTTTGCGGATGAGCCGAGTGGTAATCTTGACTCACGTAATGCCGAAGATCTTCATCAACTTTTCTTCCGGCTTCGCGATGAACTAGGTCAGACCTTTATCATCGTGACCCACAACGAAGCATTAGCTGCTCTTGCCGACCGGACCGTTACGATTCGGGACGGCCTAATCTTTAAGTAATTTACCGCGTGTAAAAGATTGACTTGTGCTGATTTTTGTAAGTATATTTACTTAAAAAAGCGGATGAAATCACCTATTTTTTAAATATTAATGATTTGAAAGTCAATATGTTATCATTTCATATGAAATTTTTTTTTTGAGATAGAATCAATTTCCTGTATTTTTGTTTTATAATTGTGTCGAAAAGAAAAGTTTTTCATAACGTTGAGTAAATCAGAAAGCCAAGAGAGTGTCTCGCTTGGCTTTTTTGTTGTTTATAAATTCCTCTATAGCTTGCTGCGGATTGAAGCCAACTGAGCTTGATGCTATCTTCAATCCATTCCTCTTTCGCAGATACTCCAATTCCTGAGCGTACGTAATAAAGGTTCTTCGACGATTACGCCCCCCGAAATACAGAAATCAGTATATTGCAAAGCTTATCCAGGCCGGATACATTACGAGAAAAGACATGGCCTGATGCCTTTTAAAAAGATAAAAATTGCTGACTAATAAGTAAACAACAACGCATGAATTTAGACGTATTAAATGCCCCACTGACGGCGCAGGAAGTAGAATGGCGCGTGCAAAGTCAGACAAAAGACGGTCAGAAGATCGTCGTTGTTCCCTATATCACCAATCGTTGTGTGATGCAACGGTTCGATGAGCAGTTTGGCTGGGCTGGATGGCAGAATGAAATTCGGGAAATAGATGGCGGATTCTTATGTACGATTACGGCTGTTTTGCCTGGTGGTGAAATGATCCGTAAAACCGATGGCGCTAGCCGTACGAATGTTGAGCCTATAAAAGGAGGCATCAGCGATGCCATGAAACGATGTGCCGTACAGTTTGGCTTGGGTCGGGCGCTATACGATTTTCCGAAAGTGCTTATTCAGACTACCGACAAATACATTCCTGAGTGGGCAACTCCCTTGCTGGATAAAATGGTGGATAAAATAAATGCAGGTGGCATTGTGCGCGACGTAGTCGTGCTAAAACCTGAACATGCAAAAGCTCCTGTCAAAGCCGTTTAACGACGTACCGGTCTGCTTGTGTTCAACCATAAGGCGCATAAAAAAGGATACCGATTTCGAAATCGGTATCCTTTTTTATGCGCGCTACAATACGTTATTTAATCAGCGAATAGTCGGTTGGTTTCATGTAAGTCGACTCAACCTTTGTTGTTAGCGAACCATCTTTTTCCGACTCGCCTTTAGCCTTTACCCAAACAGGATCTTTACGGAACTCGTCAAAATGCGTTTTCCCTTCAGCTTCATTGGGATGCGCCAGAATGTAAATGAGCTTTGGTTGAACACCAGGGTCCTTCTCTTGGGTAACCCAGTAGCCAATGTTCGTCATGCCATGTTTTTCAAAGAGCTTTAGCGTGTGATCACGAAAACGCGTTAGCAGGTTCGGAAGTTTGCCCGGTGAAGCCGTGTAGGTACGTAGCTCAAAAGTCCGTTCGGGCGACGCCTGCTTGAGCTTGATGGCGGGTGATATATCGGCCTCAGTCATAAAAATCTGGTCGACATGATCAACTAATTTACCGTTCGCTTCTGTCTTGGCCACTACTGCTTTCCATTCCGGATCGCTGCCGAATGCTTTCCAGGAAGCATCACGGGCTTCACGATTCGGATAGGCCAGAATATAAATGACTTCTTTGCGGGACGTATCGGTCGGTGTCCAGTAACCAATGTTTTCCATCCCGTGCTTCTCGAAAATTTTCGTCGTGTACTGCCTAAACCGATCGACGATCTCGGCGTATTTTCCTGGCGTTGGGTAATAAATCCGCATCTCATACAGCTTAGAGCTGGGCTTAGTCGGATTAGGTTTAGCGAAACTTGCTGCATTAAACAGCATACTCAAGGTAATGAAGACGTAGAAGATTTTCATAGTACTACCCAAAGAAAGAATAGTTGGTAAATTACTTTCTTTTTAAATGATTGTTTTGCAGAAAAGCCACAATTGGATCTGATATCTTGTCTAGTATTCACAAAGTTCTATTTTTGTCCATAAGTCATTGCTTTTACTACAATTTCTACGATATGTTAAGCCGAGTTGCCAATTCTGTTTACTGGATGCACCGCTATATTGAACGGGCCGAAAATTATGCCCGCTTTATGAGCGTAAATTTTAATCTGGCGCTCGATTTGCCTCCGAATGTGAATGAGCAGTGGGAGCCTTTACTGATCGCTACGGCCGATAATGATCTGTTTTTTAAATATTATCAGCATCCAACCCGTGAGAATGTCATTCAGTTCATGACGTTCGATAAGCGCAATCCGAACTCAATTGTAGCCTGCCTGAGCGAGGCTCGCGAAAATGCCCGTACGATTCGCGAAGTCATTTCGAAATCGATGTGGGAACAGCTCAATAAATTTTACCTGATGGTGCGTGATACGTCGCCAAAGCAGGAGTGGGGACAGGTGCAGGCGCAGGAGTTTTTTCTGGACATCCGTAATGGTGTACAGTTGTTTTATGGCATTATCGATTCGACTGTTACCCGGAATGAAGCCTGGCATTTTGGGCGGCTGGGCCGTTTTCTGGAACGGGCGGATAAAACCTCACGGTTTCTGGACGTTAAGTATTTTACACTGCTGCCAGAGATCGAAGCCGTTGGATCAACCATCGATCTGATGATCTGGTCGGCCGTGCTAAGATCGGTTAGTGCGTATAATATGCACCGTCAGCGCCATCGTTCACTGACGCCATCGAGTATTATCGAATTTTTGCTCCTGGATAAAATGTTTCCGCGTGCAACAGCCCACTGTATTCGCCAGGCAGAGTTGTCGCTGTATGAAATCTCGGGAAATAATATGGTAAACGGCTTTGGCAATACGGCCGAACGAACGCTCTCTAAACTACGGACAGAAATTGAGTTCACCGAGACGGCCGATATTTTCAAATTGGGCCTACACCAGTATCTTGACAACTTCCAGACGCGGACGAATGAAGTTGGAGCTGCCATTTTTCAGACGTATTTCGATTCAAAACCGGTGGAAGTGTAATTAAAGAGCGAAAGCCTGAATGAGCGAACGAGCGGACGGCTAATGCCTATTTTTTCGCATATTCACTCATTCAGGCTTTCGCTCGCTATTACTGAAAGACTGGAAACGTTATCGCCAGATAAGTCATACCGGCCCGATTGCGGAACCGGTTGTTATCCGCAATAATATCGCGGTTGCTAACAGTCATCTCCGTTGTTAGCCACTGATAACCTAACTTGACACCAATACGTTGAGAGACACGAATACGAGCATACACCTCTGTCGAAAGAACACCACGGTCATTATCGCCCAATAAACGCGCATTCAAATGACTTGGACGAGACTGCTGAAACATATTAGGTCCCTGAAAATACGCAGAGGTCGTATCGGTATTCATAAACTGACCATTCGACGACATATAGCGCCCTGTACGAGACTTTCCAAGCGTTAATCCCAGCAAATCCGCACTGGCTCCTAGCTCTACAGGGCCTAGGTTAAGCTGGGCCCGAATACCAAAGTTGAGCGAAGTCATGCTAACGTAATCGTAGCGGACCGTATCGATTTGGTCTGTTATTAACGGAGCTCCCAGGGCACCAAATCCCGCTTTACCCCGCGTCAGCCGAGCCGGAGCTGTGTAATAATTAAGATTATCGCCGTAGAAAGCACCGAAACGTACTGTCCAGCCAAGCGCGAATAGTTTCTTTTCGCCGATGTTAATTAACTGATAATACGAGAGTGAGGGATGATAGTTATTCGTTGAGTAGGCCATTCCCAGGTCAACACCACTAGTAAGCCGTGTTGAAACGGGCGATTGGGCAAAGCTATGGATGGAAACTAATACCCATAAGGCAACAAGGAGTTTCTTCATTTATACTTTTCAGGCTGTTCGAGCGGCAAAGATATAAGCCGAACCAATACGTCGGCCCGTCAGGATTTATTATGGTTCGAAGGGTTTTCGTGATTCTGTCAGCAGACAAGACAATCACGAGAATCCTTCGAATCATATAAAATTTGGTTCAGACAGCCAGGTTTAGTCAACCTTCAGCACAACTGCTCCCAGGGGAGGAACGTTTAATTGAATCGACTGAGGTCGACCATGCCATATTTCTTCTTCACTGGCAATGGATGTGGTATTTGTAACACCACTACCGTAGAACTCCGTAGAGTCGCTGTTAAAGACCTCTTTATATGAGCCAGCCATCGGTACACCGATACGGTAATTGTGACGGGGAACGGGGGTCATGTTCAGCACAACCAGCAGGGTATCTTCGGGGCGGTTTCCTTTTCGGATGTATGTAACAACGCTGTTATCCCGATCGGTTGTGTCAATCCACTCAAAGCCGTCAGCTGTGAAGCTACGCTCATGCATGGCTGGTTCAGTCTTGTAGAGTGTATTCAGCGCTTTCACGCAGGCAGCCATGCCTTTGTGGGGAGCAAACTCAAGCAAATGCCAATCTAAACTGGCATCGAACTTCCATTCTGATGTTTGGCCGAACTCACCACCCATAAACATCAGTTTTGTGCCCGAGTGGGTAAACATGTAGGCATACAACAATCGCAGATTAGCGAATCGCTGCCATTCATCACCGGGCATTTTACTGACCAGCGCATGTTTGCCATATACAACCTCGTCGTGCGAGAGGGGCAACATAAAATTCTCCGTAAATGCGTAGATCGTACTGAATGTCAGTTCATCCTGATGGAATTTACGGAAGCTAGGATCGCGCTCGAAATAGCGTAACGTATCGTTCATCCAGCCCATCATCCACTTCATGCCGAAACCAAGTCCGCCTGTATAAACCGGTCGCGATACGCCCGGAAACGCCGTTGATTCTTCGGCAATCGTCTGCGTATCCGGAAATTCTTTGTAGATAGCTTCGTTGATTTCTTTCATCAGCGAAATCGCTTCCAGATTTTCGCGCCCACCAAACATGTTCGGTTCCCATTCACCGGCGTTACGCGAATAGTCCAGATAAAGCATCGACGCTACAGCATCGACCCGTAATCCGTCGGCGTGGCATCGGTCGAGCCAGAAGACGGCATTACTCAGCAGAAATGAGCGGACTTCTGGTCGACTGTAATTGAAAATGTAGCTTTTCCAGTCGGGGTGGTAGCCTCTACGCATGTCCGGGTGCTCATACAAATGCGACCCATCGAACTCGTACAGGCCATGCGCATCGCCTGGAAAGTGGGAGGGAACCCAGTCTAAGATAACGCCAACGCCTGCCTGATGCAACCGTTCAACCAATCGCATAAAGTCCTGCGGAGTGCCAAAGCGGCTGCTCGGAGCGAAATAGCCCGTAATCTGATACCCCCAGGAAGGTGCGTACGGGTATTGCATAACCGGCATGAACTCAACGTGCGTAAAGCCCATATCCTGTACGTAAGGAACCAACGCGTTCGCAATTTCGTCGTAGCTCAGCTCCCGTTCAGGATCACCAGGGTCGCGTCGCCAGGAAGCTAAATGAACTTCATATACGGAGAAGGGAGCATTAAGTGCATTTTTCTCTTTCCGATTCGCCATCCATTCCTGATCCTGCCATTCGTAGTACGTATCCCGGACGATTGAGGCAGTTTTGGGGGGAACTTCCCAAAAGTGAGCATAAGGATCGCCTTTTTCCAGTTCACGTCCACCTTCGTGAACGATGAAATATTTGTAGGTTTCCCCTGCACCAATATGAGGTATGAAAGTCTCCCAGATGCCCGACGAGTCCCAGCGCACATTCATCGAATGACTGCCTTTATCCCAGCTATTGAAATTGCCGATAACCGCTACGTAGCGGGCAGAAGGTGCCCAGACTGCGAAATACGTACCGACAACACCGTTATGCGTAACAACGTGTGAGCCAAATTTTTCGTAGAGTCGCTGATGTTTTCCTGATCGGAATAGAAAAATATCGAAATCAGTAAATCGGGAATAGGGGCCGTCAGTTTGTGCGGGCGTGTCCGTCTGCTCCGCTTCTTGTACAGATAGGTTGGATAATGTTGGTTGAGCCGTCTGTTCGGGTTCGGCTGAGGGTGTAGGCGATTTACGTTTTGCCATAGGTTTGAAATGGGTATAGATACGTAGTGAACGTAATCATGGCCGGAAAGTTAGAAAAAAACTTAGCCTTATCCGGAATGAATCAATCAACTCAGCGGTCGGTGAGCCAAAGTCTTTGTTCAAATCGGACCGGACATGAACGTACCAATTAACGAATTCTTTTAAGGGTATTAAGGCCGTTGAGTTTGTAGCAAGCCGGTTTGTAACATCGGTACGCCGGATTCGACATTGCCATCGCTCAGGCGAATTTTTTCAATTTCGCGTACTACGTCGATAATGCCCTTTAGCGGAATCTTTACCCACGACGGTCGGTAGCTGATTTCATAGCCCAATTCATAGACTGCTTTTTCGAGCAGATAAATCAACAGCAGAAAGTTGATTTCAGTGTTGTTTTTGAAAAGCGGGTGTGGAGCACCAAACACATCTAAGTACGCATCCAGAAACGTATCGCGGATAAGGTAAAACCAACGATCCGACACGCGTTGCAGATGATCAGGATCGAGGGTATCGGTTTCCGCCGAGTTGAAGAGCTTAGCCGAAACGGCGTAGTGATAGGACCGAATCATCCCGGCCACGTCTTTCAACGGCGAATGCTTGATTTTGCGATCGGTAATGCTGCTTTCGGGCTCGCCTTCGAAGTCAATGATGACAAAGTCATTCTCTGTTGCTAGGACTTGCCCGAGGTGATAATCGCCATGAATACGGATACGTAGCGAATCGAGCGGGCGGGTGCGGAAATCAGCAATGAACGTATCGATCATTTCTTTGGCCTCCATAAACACCCAGGCCAATCGTTGCGCCTGCGCATCGAGCTTGGTGTAATTGTCGATCAGGAGTGCGTACCGACGTTCGAGTAGGTCTTCGAAGCGCTTGATCAGAAACTGGCGGTAGTCGTCAGTAAAGGGTTCGGGGGCAAAAGCCGCATCGGCCGTTGGCTTGTAAAGAGCGCAGTGCAATTCTCCTGTCCGACGACCCAGCAACTCAACTTTGTCGAACACATCTTCCCGAATCGCAAACATCCGCTGCGGAACGCCGTACAGAAAATCGTTCAGATAGTCGCCGGTCTGCATCCAGGAATCCTTATCATTCGGCACCATGCGCTGCATCATCCCGAGCGTTACGTCGGCATGGTCTCGCAACGGCGAACCGGACGGGTTAGTGTCGGCTGCCTGCCAGACAACACTGCCTCCAAAAGCCGGAATGTTGGCGAAATGGCTTTCGTCGGTCAGAAACGCGACCATATCTACTTCCGGATTGGTTTCCTGAAAAAGCTTTCGGTAAAGTTTTAAAAAGTATTTATCCCCGAAAGTCATGGCCGAATTGCTCGAATCTACCGGCAGCACACGCGAGACTAATTCCTGATCGCCTTCCTCAAGACCCTGTCCCCGGTGAAACGTCAGTTGTCCATCGGTCTGTGAAACGATCTGGTTGTGATAGATGGCGGTGAGTAAGGCCTGACGAAACCGTCCGTCGTAAATAGCATCGACCAGAATGCCACTTTTTCTGCCAAAGGTAACCTCGCCGATACGGCCTTTGTCGGGAACATCGGTTAAGGCATCTCCAGTCTGATCCGCAATAAATGACAGCGGTAAGAGATAATTCTCGGGAACCCCATCGGCATAACTAGCTTCCAGAATCAATAGATACGCTACGTTACCATCGGGTAGGGGTAACGTGTGTACAGTTCGCGCTGAAAAACCTGTTTGTTGCCGGGCTTTTCCCGCAAACCACCGGCATGTATTTACGTAAAGGGGTAACAGCGTTTGTGTCAACATTGCCCACAGTTTGGGATCTGAGGCAGCAGTAGACCAGGAAGTAGCAGTAGTTAAAGATTGTGTAATGACCATAATAGAAGATGCAAAGCACCTTAATCAAGCAGTTTAGGTAACTTATTGTTTTCGCGGTGAAGGTCAAAAATTTCTTGAATATAGAACAAATTGCAGTTAATAAAATTGATTGTAAAGAGTTGTAGCTATCAGAACAAACAATCCCTACCTGTTTCCCCAGGTAGGGATTGTAAACGAGTGAATGGTGGTAATTAATTTATAGACACAATTCGATTGGGTGTGGAAGGCAATTTGGTTAAAAGCGTTACGTTCTGCGTAGTCGTTTCGACTCCGTTTGTGATTTCCAATTGGTAAACCCCATCTTCCAGATCGTTCAGATTTAGCAGTAAGCGACAGTTCCGATCATTTTTGCTCAAGTGTTGCGTATACAGTGTTTTTCCGTCTGCATTTTTTAAGCGAACATCGACTTTTCCGCCTGTTTCTTTGTCTACGGACACTCGTAGCGTACCCGTGACTGTAGAATAGATGCCTGTTTTAAAGGAAGCTGCGGATGTTGGGCGACCGATTGGATTCGTTTCAGCAAACGTGGCGGCTGATGTTACAAAACCTAATGAAAGGGCTAAGGCGAGTGATTTGATGAGCGTTTTCATGGTAGTATGTTGTTTGTTCTTGTTCAAAAGCAGGTCGGGTTCTTCCCGATTGATGAACCAAATGTATAGGTGATGGATGGTACTATGTATTGCAAACTACTGGAACGGTTATTGGCTTGGATGAGTGGCGATAAAGTAAGGATGATTGAGAGAAAGGTTAGTAGGATTGCTGTAGACTAAGTGCCAATTTTGCCTAATTAACTTTTGACTATATGCATACAGTGACCAGGTCAACGCAGGTTTCGTATCGTATTCCAGACGTATTCACTAGCTTTCCTAACCTGATTGCGGCTGAGAGCACTCGGCATGGGGGCGTTAGTCCGGCTCCTTTCAATTCGTTAAATCTGGGAATTAATACGTCCGACGATTCTGTAAATGTAGATGAGAATCGACGACGTTTTTTTGACGCCATCGGAGCTGCTACGTTCCGGTTCGCTTCTTCGCACCAGATTCATGGTACTGACATTTTGTACACAGTTGAGCCGGGGCGTTTCGATGGATACGACGCTCTCATCACCAATCAGCCCGGCTTACTTATCGGCGTAACGGTTGCCGATTGTGTACCCATCCTGATTTATGACCAAGCTAATCAAGCCGTTGCCGCTATTCATGCAGGCTGGCGTGGAACGGTCGGTGGCATCGTCAATAAAACCCTTACGTATATGCAGCAGCGATTTGGTACGTTGGCCGACCACTGCTACGCTTATGTTGGTACGTGTATTGATGACTGTTCGTTTGAGGTCGGGCCGGAAGTGGCTGATCAGTTTGGCTCGTCGTTTAGACGCGATGATTTACGAAGTGGAAAGAGCTTAATTGATCTAAAAGCGGCCAATAAACAACCCTTACTCGACTTCGGCATTCCGGCCGCTCAGATCGGTATATCCTCCTTTTCAACAGTGCTGCATAACAAGGATTATTTCTCGTATCGCGTCGAGCAGGGGCAAACTGGACGAATGCTGGCAGTAATTGGCATTAAGTTCTAAACAAAATTTACATATGGCTCGTTACATATGTGTTTTTTAACAACACATCTTTTACTAACACATCTTTTACTCAACAGTTAATAGCCATGGGAATCTTAGTATCAATTCTGGTAGGTGCCGTTGCCGGTTGGCTGGCCGACCTCGTATTTAAACGGTTTTCGTTTTCATTATTCGCTGAAATCTTACTGGGTATAGCCGGTGGATTTGTTGGCGGCTGGATTTTTGGCCGTGATGGTGGTATGATTGATCAGATTTTAACCGCTTTCGTTGGTGCCGTTATCATTCTTGGTATTGCCGCGCTAATCAAAGGACGTAGCAGTACAGTGTAGCAGTACAGTATAGTAAGGGGGGAGAAAGGGGAAGAGCGGGACGAAAGGGAGAATGGAGCTTAACAAAGCAATCCTTTTTCCCTTTCGTCCCGCTCTTCCCCTTTCTCCCTTTATTTCAATATCTGTCGTGAAATCACTACTTTCTGAATTTCGCTGGTTCCTTCGCCAATCGTACACAGCTTGGCATCGCGGTAAAATTTCTCGACCGGAAAATCTTTCGTATACCCGTAACCGCCAAAAATCTGAACGGCTTCGTTAGCAACCCGAACGGCCGTTTCCGACGCAAACAGTTTAGCCATCGCCGACTCTTTCGTTACGGGTTTTCCTTCATCTTTCAACGTAGCAGCCTGATAGGTCAGCAGCTTGGCTGCTTCAATGTCTGTAGCCATATCGGCCAGTTTAAAGCTGATACCCTGGAAGTTGGCGATGGGCTGTCCGAACTGTTCACGCTCTTTCGCATAGGCCAAAGCCGCATCGTAAGCTCCGTAAGCAATGCCTAGACTTAGCGCAGCAATCGAAATCCGGCCTCCGTCGAGAACCTTTAGGGACTGAATGAAGCCACCACCTACTTCACCAAGCCGCTGGCTATCGGGAATGACACAGTCCTGAAACAACATTTCGGCTGTTTCAGAAGCCCGCATTCCCAATTTATCTTCCTTACGTCCGCCCGAAAAACCGGCGGTGCCTCGTTCGACAACAAAAGCAGTAGCATTATGAGCCGTGTTGGGTTCTCCAGTGCGAGCGATAACAACCGCTACGTTCCCGCTTTTACCGTGTGTGATAAAGTTTTTCGCACCGTTCAACACCCAACTGTCACCCTGTCGCACAGCCGTTGTACGCATGTTTCCCGCGTCAGATCCCGTATTTGGTTCGGTTAATCCCCAGGCACCCAGCCATTCGCCGGTAGCTAGCCGGGGCAGATACGTTTGTTTTTGCTCCTCATTGCCGAATAATAAAATATGGTTAGTGCAGAGTGAGTTGTGAGCCGCCATAGACAAACCCACGGATCCGTCTACCCGCGACAATTCAACAATGGACGTAACATATTCTTCGTAACCCAGCCCGGCTCCTCCATATTCAACAGGCACTAACATGCCCATTAAGCCTTGTTCACCTAACTGACGAAACAGGTCAGCAGGAAAATGTTGGTCTTCATCCCACTGGCGAATGCTAGGGCGGATAAGGCGTTCGCTTATGTCGCGCACAGACTGCACAATCAGCTGGGAAAGTGCCGATCGATCAGCCGCGCTGACTTGGTTTTCTCCTATTTCAGTATTCATAAATCCAGTTTGTTAAGATGCTGATAACGTCGATCCAACAAGTATGCACCTTAGTTATATATCTAATTACAATAAACGTAAAATAGTGGGAAATGGATGAAGTCCAGAATCGTCAAAACGTAAATCGCTGATCTTATTCACCTGAAAGTTGGTATTTTCGCATAGGTAGCGTTTGTATCTGAGTAAATATTACTATTTTTAGCGAATAGTAACTTTTGTCCCGGTCAATCAGTATTCGTTTCATGAATCGTAGGAGATTATTAAAAAACTCCTATTTTTGTGCTGACCGGTTTATTTATCGGCATCATCTGAATAGCTATAAATCACACTCTTTATATCAGTTAATTTATGAAATTAGCAGTTGTTGGAACCGGATATGTGGGTCTTGTTACAGGTACGTGTTTTGCTGAAACCGGCAACCAAGTAACCTGCGTTGACATTGACGTGCGAAAAGTTGAGAAACTAAATAATGGTATTGTTCCTATCTATGAACCAGGCCTTGAAACGTTGTTTCATCGTAACGTTGAAGAAGGTCGGTTATCATTCACCACAAATCTCGAAGAAGGAATCAAAGGAGCTGAAGTAATTTTTCTTGCACTGCCTACACCTCCGGGCGAAGACGGCTCTGCTGATTTGAAATATATTCTGAAAGTAGCCAGTGATCTTGGGCCAATCCTGAGCCAGTATGCGGTTATCGTTGATAAAAGTACGGTGCCGGTAGGTACGGCTGAAAAAGTTCACGCGCATATTGCCGACAACGCTAAGGTTGATTTCGACGTAGTGTCAAATCCTGAGTTTTTACGGGAAGGTGTAGCCGTCGAGGATTTTATGAAACCTGACCGAGTTGTAATCGGTACAAAATCGGAGCGGGCCAAGGCGGTAATGAATAAACTGTACGCACCTTTGGTTCGGCAGGGTAACCCCGTTATTTTCATGGACGAGCGCTCTGCTGAAATGACCAAATATGCGGCCAATGCTTTCCTGGCAACCAAAATCACGTTCATGAACGAGATTGCTAACCTGTGCGAACGGGCGGGTGCGAACGTAGATGACATTCGTCGGGGTATCGGCACCGACAGCCGGATTGGTAAGCGGTTCCTGTTTGCGGGTATTGGCTATGGCGGTAGCTGTTTCCCGAAAGACGTACAGGCCCTGGCCAAAACTGCCAAGGATTTTGATTACGATTTTCAAGTGCTGAAGTCGGTAATGGACGTTAATTACAAGCAAAAAATTAAGATGATCCCGCAGATTCTGAAGCATTTCGGGGGAAATCTGACGGGTAAAACCATTGCGGTATGGGGCCTGGCGTTCAAACCTTACACCGATGATATTCGTGAAGCTCCGGCCCTGGATAACATTCGGGCGTTGCTGGACGCTGGCGCTAAAGTGACGGTCTACGATCCTGAAGCGATGGACAACGTAAAAGAAATCCTGGGCAATTCGATTACGTATGCACATACGCAATATGCTGCTCTGGATGACGCTGACGCCCTGGTTGTCATTACAGAATGGCCCTTGTTCCGCACGCCTGATTTTGATAAAATGAATCTGCTGCTGAAAGGAAAAGTGATTTTCGATGGCCGCAATGTATACGAGCTGGATCAGATGCGGGACATGAATTACACGTATTACAGCGTGGGTCGTGAAGCGATTCTGGCCCCCGTTGAGCAGAAAGTATAAATTTAACTGACCACAGAGACACAAAGAACACAGAGCGTTTACTGAGCTCATTCTGTGTTCTTTGTGTCTCTGTGGTTTACTATTTTCCAATCCTTATATGAAACGAGTACTGATTACTGGCGGTGCCGGATTTTTAGGTTCGCACCTGTGCGACCGGTTTATTAAAGAAGGCTACCACGTTATAGCGATGGATAACCTGATTACGGGCGATATCCGTAATATCGAACACCTGTTCCACCTGCCTAATTTTGAATTTTACCACCACGATGTTTCTAAGTTTATCCACGTACCGGGCGAACTGGACTACATCCTTCATTTTGCTTCGCCAGCCAGCCCGATTGATTACCTGAAGATTCCGATTCAAACCCTGAAAGTTGGGTCGCTTGGTATTCACAACTGCCTCGGTTTAGCTCGGGTTAAAGGCGCGCGGGTGCTTATTGCCTCGACCTCGGAAGTGTATGGCGATCCGACGGTTCACCCACAGAACGAAGAATATTGGGGCAACGTAAACCCGGTTGGACCGCGTGGTGTATACGATGAAGCCAAACGTTTTCAGGAAGCTATGACGATGGCGTATCATACGTATCATGGTCTGGAAACGCGTATCGTCCGGATTTTTAATACGTATGGTCCACGCATGCGCCTAAACGACGGTCGTGTATTACCAGCCTTTATTGGTCAGGCACTACGTGGTGAAGATCTTACCGTTTTTGGCGATGGTAGCCAGACGCGCTCGTTCTGCTACGTCGATGATCTGGTTGAAGGGATTTATCGCCTGTTACTGAGCGATTATGCCTATCCAGTTAATGTTGGCAACCCATCTGAAATTACGATCAAGGAATTTGGCGAAGAAATTATTAAGCTGACTGGTACGAGCCAGCAGTTAATCTTCAAAGACCTGCCCAAAGATGATCCGAAGCAACGCCAACCCGATATTACCAAAGCGAAAGCGATTTTAGGCTGGGAGCCGAAAGTGTCGCGGGCTGAGGGATTACGGGTCACGTATGAGTACTTCAAGAGCTTACCAGAAGAAGAACTCTACCGGGCTGCTTATCACCGCGAATTTGTGAAGCAGTAAACCAATGATTGTGTTGTAGTTCCTAAAAAATTGTATAATTTTACGTTTGTATTTGCCTAGAGCAGTACACCTTTAGCTGTCTTTGAAAAACCTGCGGGCCGTGTTGCATGCAGGTTTTTTTGTTTATCTACGTATTGATATTAACTCAGCCGATCCTTGAAACTGTCGTATCCGTACGTTTTGATCAGCTGAAAGGATTCGTCCGCTTTCCAGATTCCGATACTTGGCAGATTAACCCCGTTGAACGTAGTGGTTTTCACCATCGTGTAGTGTATCATGTCATCAAATACAATCTTGTCGCCGATGTTCAGCGGTTTATCGAAGGAATAATCGCCCATGAAATCACCTGCGAGACAAGTCATGCCACCCAGACGGTACGTTGGTTTATCGGCAACGGGTTCATGGTAAGAATGTAGGATGCGCGGCTTATACGGCATTTCCAGCGTATCAGGCATGTGCGCGGCAAAGGATGTATCTAGAATAGCTACGTGAATGCCCTGACTGTCGAGTACATCTAACACGGTTGACACCAGCACCCCCGTTTGCCACGCAATGGCGGAACCCGGTTCCAGAATAACATCTACGTTGTATTTCTGCCGGAAAGCAGTTAGCAAATTAATCAGGTGGTTGGTATCATACCCTTCACGCGTCATCAGATGTCCTCCGCCGAAATTGACCCATTTGACCTGATGCAACAGATCGCCAAAGCGGCTTTCGAGGGCGTTGAGCGTTCGTTCGAGCGTGAACGAGTCATTCTCACAAAGGGTATGAAAATGAATGCCTTCTATACCGGCTGGTAACTGATCGGGCAGCTGATCACGGGTTGCGCCCAGCCGCGAACCGGGTACACAGGGATTGTACATATCCGTGGCAACTTCTGAATATTGCGGGTTAACCCGAATACCACAGGAAACCGATTTACTGGCAACACGATCCTTAAATCGCTCCCATTGATTCCAGGAGTTGAACGTCAGATGACTGCTACGTTCCACAACCTCGTCGAACTCATCGTCGCGGTATGCGGGAATGTAGGTATGCGCTTTCACGCCCATATAGTCATTGACAAGTTTGATTTCGTTGAGCGAACTGGCCGTGGCTCCGCTGAGGTATTCGCGTACGAGCGGAAATGCACTATACATCGAAAAGCCTTTCAGTGCCAGAATAATGGTTACCCCAGCCGCCTTTTGTACGGAATCAATCAGTTCCAGATTTCGGCGAAGTTTGGCTTCTTCCAGCACAAAGCAAGGGGAGGGAATCGTTTCAAGGTTTTGCAGCAGATTCGTATTCATGCCGCAAAGGTAAAGCCTTTCGGGGCATACGCCTAACTCTGGTACGTTCGCTGGCGGGTTTCGGACTATAAACTTACTTGACAGGAAAGCGAATTGGAATATTATATCTCACCGGTATGGCTTTACCCGATTGTGTACCTGGTTTCCAGGAAGGCATTGCCCGCACAACACGTAATGCCTCCTCATCGCAACCGTAACCGATCCCTTTCAAAATTTTCACATCTGTCACATGCCCGACAGTGTCAATTACGTAAGATACGAATACCCGTCCGCTGATTTGTGCTTGTGACGCTGCTTCCGGATACGTTACGTTTTGTTGCAAATAGTTGTTTAGAGCGCCAGAACCTCCCGGAAACTCAGGCTCTGTTGTGGTTTGCGGAACTATCGAATCATTTATGGTAACGACAACAGTAGCAGAATTTCCGTGTGATTGGGCTTGCGCAGTACTATACAGGAAAAGTAAGAATAAGCTTAGTAATGTGACAAGTCGCTTTATCATAGATTGGCTTTTTTAATATAGTTACTAAAGCTAAGGGTTGTTCCAGGTTAATGCCAACTGAATAGACAAAACTAGTGGCCTTTACGCTCTGGATAATCGATTCCAAATAAAACGGGCAAACGGTATTTAACCCGTAACGGCCTTCCTGACTGGCTACCGGGTGTCCAGCGGGGCATGGCGTTGATGACGCGAATGGCTTCCTCGTCGCAACCAAAGCCAAGCCCGTTCAAGCGCTCGACACCTGTAATACGACCATCTATTTCCACGATAAAGGAAACAAATACGCGTCCAATAATACCCGCCTTTTTGGCTTCGGCTGGATAGCGGACTGTCGTTAGTAAATAGTTTTCCATCGCTCGCATCCCGCCCGGAAATTCAGGTTGCTTTTCAACAATTGTATAAACCGTCTTATCGGGTTCGATTAAGAGAAGATTCTTAACGTTGTCTTGCGCAAAAACCGGTTCAGTTAATAGCAATAGGCTGGTAATTCTCTTTGCGAAATGTAGAATTGCTAGTTGACAATGCTGAGAGGAGCTGGATTTTGCGGGAGACAATGTGTGCATAAGCGACCAAGGTTAATGCTACAGTCAATAGGTGCGCTTCACCCCGATTTTCCATAAAACTCTATTCCAGCGTAAATGAAATCGGTAAATTGAATTTTACTCGAACAGCCCGACCCGACTGTTTTCCCGGACGCCAGTGTGGCATCTTCTGCATAACCCGGATGGCTTCTTCATCGCAGCCAAAGCCAATCCCTTTCAGCACCTGTAAATCGGTCAGACTACCATCGGTATTCACCACAAAGCTGATGAAAACCCGGCCTGAAATGCCTGCGGAAGTCGCTGCTCTAGGATACTTTAGGTTGTTATTTAAAAAGGTCCGTAAAGCATCCATGCCGCCTGGAAACTCCGGCTGTTGTTCAACTAAAATAAATACCTCTTCGGGTTTTGCTACAATCTCAAGCGCTTTTTCCTGAATGGTTGGACCTGATGATTCGGGAGCAATAATAGCCTCTAAATCGCCAGTACCTTCTGCGGTTTCGGCGCCAGACGTAGCCTGCTGCAATTGGTCGGTGGTAGGCGGAAGATGATCCTCCACTACGTCGACCTCCGGCATAACGACAAGTGGCGGGTTGCGAACCGTACTGACAGTCGGCGCCTGCTCAACAGGCGGTAGAGGTACGGGTGGTTCGTCAGGTTGATCAACTTTCGTTAACGTTGCCTCTTCCATAAACTGGCTGGCATCTGCGGAATCGCTGGGCCACATTCGTGCGTAAAAGGTTGGCGATGCCAGCCCCAACAAAAATAAACCGATGCCCAGCCACAAAGCGCGGGTAAGCGTCGGTCGGTACTGTTGGCGCAGTTCGAAAGCGCCATAGGCTCGGTTTCGGGTTTGAAAGATAATGTCGTCGTAACTCAGCGCGACGGTTGTAGAAGCAGTAGAGCGAAGCATGGCCACACGTAGTTTGATTAGTACCACATGGATGGCTAACCTTGCCTGATTCCATAAAAAAATTACAAACTGTCGTATTTTTTCACCAGTTGAATGGCATCATTTTCGTTTTTAAACGACAGATTTTCTTGTTTAACAAAGGCTTTTAATTCGTCTTTATGGTCACCGAGTGCGTCTTCGAGGGTTTTATCCGAGAGCTTCACTTTAACCAGTCTCTGGTCGGGTTTAAGCAGATAATAAGAAACGACAGTTCGGAATTCATCGTACCGGGTGTCGCTTGAATACGGGTTTTTGTAATCGGCTTTTCGTAACGTTTTCACGATTCGTTTCAACAGCGCTGACTTTCTCTGATAGAGGACCAGAAAATAACCTTCTCTTAGGCTCCCATCGGCTGTTTTGGCGGTCGGATATCGACGGAATACGTAAAACTGCCCATCATTGGTGGCAAATTGAAATGACTTTACCTGATCGGCGTTCACGATAATTGAGTCGCTGCTAACCCGGGTGCGTAGTAAAATCAGATGCTGTCGGTAAGCGTCAAACTTAATCGGTACGTCTTTGTAGTTCTGCCCGGCTATCATTTCAATCTGGCCTTTATTCCATTCGGGTAGAAAATAAGGGCTCCCTCGCAAACCCTCATAGCGATTATCGATGGTATTGATCATGGTGTAAGGGCTTGCCCCGATGATCTGGCCGGTCGATTGATAAATTTCGTAACCGTTACGTTGGTCATTCAGGTTGGGTTGAGATACTGGACGCGTTTTCGTTGAATCCACAGTCTGGGCAAACAAGTGGACTAACGTTATGGACAACAAGAGCGCTACAGATAAAGATTTCATGTCAATGTGGTTTTGCCGGATAATCAGCTAAATAACGAAAAATCCCGCTATGTCACGTAGCGGGATTCTTGTTTTGATTGGGCTTTATTCAGGCCGGATACTCGTGTGGCAATGGAATATTGATTCGTTCGTTAACCGGCAGTCCCTGCTTATTCATTTGCTCAATAAACGGGTCGGGATCAAGTTCCTCACAGTTCCAGACGCCCGGTTTCATCCAGACGCCCGTTAGCATTAACATCGCCCCGATCATAGCCGGTACGCCAGTCGTATAACTGACCGCCTGACCGCGTACTTCACGGTACGTTTCTGCGTGGTCGCAGTTGTTCCAGATGAAATAGGTACGTTCATCACCATCTTTTACCCCCTTAATCTGGCAACCAATGCTGGTTTGACCCGTGTAGTTTTCCCCGAGGCTATCCGGCGCAGGGAGAACGGCTTTCAGAAATTCGAGCGGGATGATGTCCATTCCCTGAAACTTGACCGCATCGATACGCGTCATGCCCACGTTCTGAAGCACTTCCAGATGGGTTAAATACGCTTGCCCAAACGTCATCCAGAAGCGCGCCCGTTTCAGCGTCGGAAAATTTTTCACCAACGATTCCAGTTCTTCGTGGTATAACACATACGACTCACGAGGGCCAATGCCTGGGTAATCAATGGGCTTATGAATACTCATCGCCGGAATCTCGATCCACTCGCCGTTTTCCCAATAGCGACCCGGTTGGGTAATCTCCCGAATATTGATTTCAGGGTTGAAATTGGTGGCAAAAGCCTTTCCGTGGTTACCCGCATTGCAGTCGACAATATCCAGGTAATCCATTCGGTCGAAGTGGTGTTTATTCGCGTAGGCCGTGAATACCTGCGTAGCGCCTGGATCAAAGCCACAGCCCAGCAGCGCCATCAATCCCGCCTGTTCAAAGCGCTCTTTGTAGGCCCACTGCCAGCTATACTCAAATTTGGCAACGTCTTTGGGCTCGTAGTTGGCCGTATCCATATAGTGCACACCAGCCTCCAGACAGGCGTCCATAATGGGCAGGTCCTGATAGGGGAGTGCTACGTTGATGACCAGCACTGGCTGAAATGATCGGATCAGCGCAACCATATCGGCTACTACGTCGGCGTCTACCTGCGCCGTCTGAATCGCTACGCCATGCATTTCCTGAATTTCTGCAGCAATCCGGTCGCACTTTGCCTTAGTGCGACTGGCCAGCATAATAGTTGTAAAGACATGACTGTTCATTGCGCATTTGTGTGCAACGACGCTGCCAACTCCACCGGCCCCAATAATGAGCACGTTTGCCATCTAATTAAATTTAAGCGTTTATGGATTTTTTCGGGCGCAAAGATAAGGAATGTCGATAAGTAGACAGGTAAAGTTCGTGTTATGAAATGTGTGGTAGGTTGCGACCGGATAAAATCATGGTATAAAATAAGTTTTTCCGAGGGTTAATATTGGTTTTATGCTGAAATCAATCTGTATTACGATTTATGCGCTATTTATACATTAAAGTGGCTGATACTGAGAAAATTGTTAATTATCCAAGATAGTTTTCCAACAATTGTTTACTATATTTGTTAAGTAGACATATTGCTCACTCCCGAAAAATCCCCGCTATGAAATTTGTATCCTCTTCTGGTTCATTAGACTCGTTTGAATTAGCGATCTTAGGTTATGGAAAGACTACTAAAACCTGGCGGGATCGCAACCTGTTGCAATGCCGGTTCTCGACCTTCTGGCGGCAAAAGACGGATACGCAGTCGGCTCCATTGCATACATGGGAAGTTAAGCGGCTACTAAGTGGACTACGCTCGCTTTGGAACAGAGCAACTACTTATGTGGACTTTACCTTTTCTGAGCCAGGTTTGAGCGTGGAAGCTAAAGCACTGCCTAACGATAAGTATCGCCTTCAGATTCAACTCGATCGTTCTCTAACCCCTTCCTGGCACGCTTATCCTGATTTTCCGATGGAAATGGATATTCTTCTGAGTCGCAATCAATTACAGGAAGCTATTCAGGAATTGTCAGGGCAAATAGATAATTACCCAGAGCGGTAGAATAAACGAGTGCTATAACTGATCTGGCCTTTTGTCCGGATGCAAACTTCATAGTTTGCATCCGGACAAAAGGCCAGATCAGTTATAGTAAAATCTTTTTGATTGAAAATTATTCCGTTAGATAAAATGATTTAATATACTGATTGTGGAAAATGTTATATTAGTTGTACAACTATTTAATAATCAATAGATTTCATTATCGAGTAAATCACTATTTCGATTTTTTTTTGTTTTTTTTAGCCGATCCTTTTTTGATAGCATCCCTGTTATTACCATATTTGTATCTACAGCAATTGGATAGGCGACTTGTATGGATAGCCTAACCCGGAAAAAAGTTACTGATTCCTCTTAAACAAAAACAACCAAGCAGTATGAAAGTGGTCAAGCGTAGAAATCGCCAGATGACTATGGAGCGTATTTTACGAGCCATGGGCGACGTAATGGCTGAACGTGGTACGGAAAAAGCAGGCATCAATGCCGTTGCGGAGCGTGCTGGGGTGAATAAGGTTCTCATCTATCGGTACTTTGGTGGATGGAATGGGCTACTGGAAGCCTATGTACATCGCGGTTTCTTTCTGTCGATGTTTAATGAGAAATTTCTGGAATCAGTCCCCAATAACTTACCGCCTGAGAACCGTAGTAAAGTTTGGTCGGAATATACCATCCAGTTTATGCGCGAGTTTCGGACCCGTAAACCGTCGCAGGAACTGATTCGTTGGGAGATGACGCACGGTGAGACAGAACTGGCTCGTCGTCTGGCCGATTTCCGGGATCAGTCGTACAAAAATCTGGTTAGCAAATTAGCCCCTTACTCTGAATTTGACCCAATGGCAATCACCAGCCTGATGGTAGCTGCTGTTACAAATATCGTGCTGACCAGTGCGCAGCGCGATCATATTGGCGATATTGACCTGCGTTCTGACGCGGGTTGGGAGCGTTTAGAAACCGCAATCCGTCGGATCTATTCCAGCCTGAACATTGCGCTCGAACGCGAAAAATCAAAGAAAGCAGAAACAGTTTAGAATTTAGATAAATGGGGTACTACGTAGTGGTGTCAGCCAGACCGCCGGTGTGGAATTCGAAAACCTGATATCACTACGTAGTACCCCACGGGCTATTTATTCATCAATTCCTCAATTTCATCGGCTTCAACAGGGATATTTGCCATCAGATCTGTATTGCCTGATTCCGTGATCACTACGTTGTTTTCCAGGCGAATGCCAAGTTTCTCTTCCCGAATGTAGATGCCCGGCTCAACCGTAAAAACCATACCGGGTTCCATTTTCCGGTATTTATTCCCAACATCGTGAACGTCGAGCCCCAGAAAATGCGACGTGCCGTGCATGAAGTACTTTTTATACAGAGGAGCATCCAGGTCTTGATTCGCCACTTTGTCACGGTCCAGTAAACCAAGTCCAATCAGTTCCGACTCCATCACTTTACCTACTTCACGGTGGTAATCATCCCAGAGATTGCCGGGGCGTAGCATTTGCTTCGCTTCGTTCATCACCCGTAGTACGGCATCATAAACGGCCCGCTGACGGGTTGTGAACCGGCCGTTTACCGGAACCGAACGGGTCATGTCGGCATTATAATTGGCGTATTCAGCGCCGATGTCCAGCAGAATTACGTCGCCATCCTGACATTGCTGACTATTATCGATGTAATGCAGTACGCAGGCATTAGCACCTGAGGCAATGATCGGGGTATAGGCAGCTCCGCGCGAACGATTTTTAATAAATTCGTGCATCATCTCCGCTTCGATCTCGTATTCCCAGACGCCAGGTTTAATGAACCCTAACAACCGCCGGAACATTTTATTGGTGATGTCAATAGCGGTTTGAATGAGGGGTATTTCCATGGGTTGTTTAATGGCTCGCAGATAATGCATAAGCGGAGCAAGCCGTTCCAGGTGATGCAGTGGATATTTTTGACGGAACTCGACAATATAACGAGCGTCCTGCGTTTGAACCTCAATTCCCGCACGGGTGTGCTCATTGGTGTTCAAATAGACATAATCGGCTTCAAACACCAGTTGTATAAACACCTGCTCGAACTGATGGGTCCAGTAAATCTGCTTTTGGGGTATGCCCGTTGTTTGCTCGGCTTCGGTCTTCGTCAGCTTGTGGCCTTCCCAAATTTCGATCAGCTCACTGGTTTCGCGTAGAAACAAAATTTCGCGAAACTTCGGGTCTGGATGCTCAGGGAACAGTACTAAACGGGTTTCTTCCTGATCGACGCCCGTTAGATAGAAAAGGTCGTTGTTCTGCCGAAACCCCATTGTGCCATCGGCATTGGTGGGCATAATATCATTGGCATTCACAACGACTAACGATTTGGGCTTGAGTAGATTCGTGAGCCGCTGCCGGTTTTGACTAAATAGCTGGTTGTCGATCGGTAAATAACGCATAAAGCAGGCCGTTGGGGCTATGTTTCTGATTAATTTTGCAAAGAAACTCAAAACCGTACTAGTTTCTGAGCGTTTCATGGTTAGCCTTTTATACAACCTCGGGAAAGGGCCTACTTTTTTCTAATTGAACGATTATGATTCGACTGACTGCGTTCCTTTGCCTGCTGGCTTTTTCGATACAGGCACAACCCAAATATTGGATTTTACTCCGCGATAAAGACAAAAACTCAGCTCCTGCTCTATCGTCCAAAGCCTTAAGCCAGCGACAAAGTTTGAATCTGCCGGTTGATGAAACGGACCAACCGGTGACCGTAGCGTATCTTAGTCAGTTGCAGCAGGCTGATGTAAAACCCATTTGCCAGTCGCGCTGGCTCAATGCCGTATCGGCCCGGCTGACGGCGCAGCAGTACGCTCAGGTTCGAACGATGCCGTTTGTCAAAGACATTCGGGCAATTGACCCGGCTATTGTCATTACGTCGATTGGTTCACCCGACAGTGCTGAACAGCCCGCCCCTCACTCAACCAATCCGAAACTTGCCCCTGTGATGACGCAGATCCAGGCAAACGACTTTGCACAAGCGGGCCTGACAGGTCGGTTCGTAACTATCGGTGTAATTGATGCTGGATTTTTTGGCGCCGACTCTGCCAATGCGCTCAAGCACGTATTCGTGCGCAATGGGGTCAAGCAGGTTCGCGATTATGTCAATGAAAAAAAGACGCATAGTGAACTGCTACGTACACTCGAAACTACGTCAGACCTCCACGGAACGGAGGTACTGGCTGCTATTGCCGGAAACGATCCAACCGAAAATCTACAGTTTGGACTGGCTACCGATGCTACGTTCTACCTGGCACGAACTGATCAGGGAAACCGTGAATACCGGGGCGAAGAAGATAACTGGGTCGCGGCCATGGAATGGATGGATAGCCTGGGAGTTCGGCTCATCAATACGTCACTTGGATACGCGAAGGGCATGAGTAATCCGAAAGACAATTACGAGCCCAGCCAGATGGACGGACACACGAGTCTTATCAGTCGGGCGGCTCAGATTGCGGCCGATAAAAAAGGAATTTTGATTATTGTATCAGCCGGAAATGAAGGGGAAGATCGTTCATGGCGGATTATCAGTACCCCGGCCGACGCGCAGGGTGTTCTGGCCATTGGAGCAACAAATTCCCGGCTCTGGAATCGTATCGGGTACAGTAGCATTGGGCCGGAAAATCTGCCGTATTTGAAACCGAACGTATCGTGTTTCTCCCTGTATGGTACGTCCTTATCGGCACCCGTTATTACGGGGTTTGCTGCCTGTTTAATGCAGGCCAATCCGAAGTTGACGAATAAGCAAATAATGGAGGTTATCGAGAAGTCGTCGCATTTGTATCCCTACGGCAATAACTACGTTGGCTATGGCGTACCGCAGGCGTCGCGGGCGTTGGCGCTACTGAAACATCAGGAATTGCCTGCCACAGCCCGGTCGGTGAAAGCTACGGGTAAAACCTTTACGTTGCCGATCGAAACAACCGAAGCCGTTGTATCGGTTTTTCATAAAAAAGATGCAATCCACGTAATGCAGCAGGAAGCAGCTAAAGTGGCGAATGGTAAGGTAACGTTGCGTCGGTCGAATGACGAGAAACAAACTACCGTCGATTTGAAGAAAGAAGTGATTGAAGTGATTTGGGAGTAAGGCTTTGGTATGAAGAAAAATTAATTTCCGTTTCAGATGGGCCTTAGATGGCGAGTGTAGTTTTGCTTCCGTAATCAACAGTAAACAACAACTGACTATGGAAACCAATGCAAAATTAATCGCTGTCGCTATGCTGGTCGCTACGTTAGCGTCTCCTCTGGCTCATGCACAAAATCAGACTAGCTCAACTGAACCGGCTCCACCAATAGCCCTGAATGCCCCTGATCGACCAGATGCTCCACCACTGGGTGGTCCGGGAGGTCGACCAGGAAAACAGGGTCCTAAGCCCGGTGGTTCTGACCGTGAACAGGGTCCCGGTCGAAAACAAGCAAACGGATTAACTTCGTTAACAACTGTTTCGGGCACGGTTGGCCAGTGGACCGGAAATGACGATGCCGTTCTTGATGGCTTCACGCTTACTGGCAGTTCGGGTGCCGCTACGACGGTGAAATTTCCAGCACATCTGGGGCAACAGGTACAAAAAGCCATTCGGTCGGGCAGTAGCGTGAACGTAACGGGTTTTGCGGAAACAACGCCACAGGGTGAAACCCGTTTTCGCATGAACAGCCTGACAGCCGGCAAAACAACGATCTATGATGCCCCGCCAACGCCTAGAACCTCGACACCCGAAACCCCAGCACTGGCTACTGTAACCGGAAAAATTGCCGATTATCGACTGAATCGGGAAGGCCGCGTTAGTGGATTGGTACTGGATGACAAAACGATTGTCAGCATTCCCCCTCACGTAGCGTACCAGCTAACCGATTTGGCTAAAAAAGGCAGTGCCATTACGGTACAGGGCTACCCAAAGATTCTTAACGAAGGGCAGGTTCAGCTGGAGAAAGTAAACATCCTACGAGCTTCCGTGTTGACAATCAACGGCCAGCAATACCTTGTTCGATAATCAATGACGGTAACCTGGACAGCCACATCCGGGTGTGGAATAATAGCATTCACACCCGGATGTGGCTGTCCAGGTTACCGGTCGAATCCAAAACCCTAGATAGCTCTTGAAAATTCTGGTTATTGAAGATGAGCGTAAACTAGCCCGGTTTATTAAACAAGGACTGGAGCAGAACGGACACGTAGCTGACTTAACGCATTCCGGTTCTGAAGGGCTTGATCATCTGGCGGGGGGCTTGTATGACCTCGTCCTGCTCGACCTGATGCTGCCCGGCCAGACTGGCTTCGAGGTGTTGCAAAACCTTCGCGCGTTCGGGCTAATGGTGCCCGTCATGATCCTATCGGCCTTGAGCGATCCGGAAAAAGTTGTACAGGGACTGGATTTAGGTGCGGTCGATTACTTGCGAAAACCGTTTGATTTCAATGAGTTGCTGGCTCGAATCCGGGTACTGCAACGACGTACCACTACCAGTGATAATGTCGTACTGCGTGTCGCTGATTTAGAAATGCAGCTTGTCTCGCATGCGGTCTTAAAAAACAACGTAACGCTGGAGCTGACGAATCGGGAATTTGCGTTGCTTGAATTACTGATGCGCCGGGCGGGGCAGTTAATTACGAAAAACGAAATTGCCGAAAAGGTATGGTCTGCCGATTACGATATGGGCAGTAACGTCATTGAGGTTCATATTTACCAGCTCCGGAAAAAACTCGATGCCATCGGCACAACAGGTCTGATTGAAACGCTTATTGGCCGCGGCTATCGGCTCAAAACGACATGAGTCTGCGGAGTCGGATCGTGCTGGCCGTAACGGCGGTATTTGCCAGTATCAGCTTGCTGGCGGGTTGGCTGATGTTATCCCGTGCAGAGGTCAGTTTGCAAAACGCGTTCGATCGAACAATCCAGACCCGCGCCGACTGGTTATTGTCACTGGTCAGTGTCGATCCGGTCATCTTGCCGTTGCCTACCGATACAGAACGCATGCGGGTAACGTATCGGGCTTACGGTCATAATAGAGAGTTATTTCGAAGTCCCGGTTTTCCTGACAAAGATGGAGGTATTCGGGAAAAGAATACTCTGGAGCAGTCGTATCGGTCTGTAACGACGCATACTACAAGCGATCAACTACCAACTGGCGACGTAAGCCTGACGCTAGCCGTACCCGATGCCAGTTTACGACAGGATATCCAGCGATTGAGGTGGGTATTTGGCTTGGGCTGGCTGTTGAGTGTAGTGCTGGCTTTTGGGGGCGGATACGTAGTGGCTGGCTGGTTATTGAAACCGATTCAGCAGATTGTAAGCCGGGCCAACGAAATTAACGATACGTCGTTCATCGATCCCATTCCATTGCCCGAAAGCCGTGATGAATTGTACCAACTGACCGATACATTAAATCGGATGCTGGGGCGAATTCGGGAAAGCGTCGAATTGCAGCGTAATTTTTTCGGAGCCGCAGCGCATGAACTTCGAACCCCTTTAGCCGTCATGAAAACCGGCCTTGAGGTTACGATCGGTAGTGACCAGGTCGACGAACGAACGACGCCGTTTCTGACAGGGCAACTGGACGAAGTGAGCCGACTGACGCGGTTGCTCGAAGAATTTCTCACCCTGAGCCGGCCGGATGAAGGCTTATTATTAGTTAAACCGACGCCAACGGATCTTTCATCATTAATAAAAAAATGCGCGGGTTTCTTGACAGCTGTTGCGGCTGACTATGACGTTAAGATCCGAACGGATGGGGGAGGAGAATGCGTACTTCCGCTGCTTGTCGATGCCGCTAAACTGGAACACATTCTGCTGAATTTGCTCGAAAATGCGATTAAATACGCGGTTTCAGGAAGTGATGTAATTGTTACGTATCAACAGGCAGAAACGTGTGTCATCATCGTGCAAAATCAGACCCTTCGCGAAACGGGGCCTACACTAAACCTCATGCAGCCTTATTTTCAGGCTGATCCATTTCGTGAAGGACATGGACTCGGCCTCTGGATCAGCCACCGCTTAACAACCATTCTTGGTGGAACGTTACGTCTCGACTGGCAGGACTATACCTTTACCAGTACGTTAAATTTACCCATTTCTCCCAATTTTTAAAACTAAACAAACAACCGAATGAAAGGACTCTACTGCGTACTCCTGCTTACATTGTCGAACGTATTTATGACCCTGGCCTGGTACGGTCATCTCCAAATAAAGCAGTTCCCGATACTGGCCAAACTGTCGCTGTTTGGGATCATCATGCTTAGCTGGGGGCTGGCATTTTTCGAATACATTTTCCAGGTTCCGGCTAACCGGGTTGGGTCTGAAGAAACGGGTGGACCATTCTCTCTTTTTCAACTGAGAACGATTCAGGAAGCTGTTTCTCTAACGGTTTTTACGCTAATTACCGTATTCGTTTTCAAGTCAGATAAACTCGGCTGGAATCATATCGTGGGCTTCGTATTTATTGTGATCGCCGTATTTTTCATCTTCAAGAAATGGTAAACATCGCTGAAAAATCTGATACGCGTCAACCCTCCAGAACAAGTCTGCGGGCGCTGGATTGGGCCAATTTTTTTTTGGCTGACGTGCGCGACGGGCTGGGTCCCTATCTGGCGATTTTTCTATTAACCTCGCTGCACTGGAATGCGCAGAATATTGGCTTGGCTATGTCGGTGATGGGGATTGCTACGGTAGTCACCCAAACCCCAGCGGGTATTCTGGTCGACCGAACTCGTAAAAAACGGCTGTTATCCATTATGGCATCCATGCTAATTGCGACGGCGGCTCTTTTAACGATTCTGCTGCCAACCTACAGTGTCGTGATTGGCGGACAAGCCCTGATGGGAGTAGCGGCTGCCTGGTTTGCCCCGGCTGTTGCTGCTATTACGCTGGGTTTGGTGGGACACAACGTACTGGACCGGCAAATTGGACGTAACGAAACGTTTAATCACGCAGGAAATGTGTTTGCCGCCCTGCTCGCCGGACTGATCGGATACTACGTTAGTCCTAAAGGTATTTTTGTTCTGCTGGCTGCCATGTCGCTGGTGAGCAGTGTAACGATCTGGCAGATTCGGGAAGAAGATATTGACCATGAACTGGCGCGCGGTGATGGCGATACGGAAGGCGGGGATTCAGGCGATAAACCATCGGGCTGGCGAGCTATATTTACTAATCGACCTATTCTGTTTTTTGCGCTGGCCTGCGTTTTGTTCCATTTTGCAAATGCAGCTATGCTGCCCTTACTGGGTCAGCGGTTAGCGAAGGGGATTAATGCGGGCGCTTCTTCGGCATATATGTCAGCCTGCATCATTGTGGCGCAGATTGTGATGATTCCCGTTAGCGCACTGACCGGTCAGTTAGCCGATAAAGGACGAAAGCGTCTGTTGCTGATTGGCTTTTTAGTGCTGCCGATTCGCGGGGTGCTCTACACCTTAACCAACGATCCGATCCTGTTGATAGCGATTCAGGTTCTGGACGGAATTGGGGCCGGTACGTTCGGCGTGTTGTCTATTCTGATTGTATCCGATCTGACCAAAGGGAGTGGCTTATTCAACACAACGCAGGGGGCCATTGCTACGGCAATTGGGCTGGGCGCTTCACTCAGTAATGCGTTTGCCGGAGGAATTGTGCAGCGATCGGGCTACAATACAGCCTTTCTGGTATTGTCAGGAATTGCCGTGGCAGCGTTGGCTATACTGAGCTTGTTTGTTCCTGAAACAAAGCAGATCAGTGAGGCCTCCTATAAATAATGCCCTTTGCTAAGGTAATTTTTTACGTAATCAGCAATACCTTCTTCGAGTGAGCAAAACGGTCGATCATAGCCAATGGAACGTAGTTTCGACATGTTGGCCTGGGTGAAGTACTGGTATTTATCCCGAATGTCGACGGGTGTATCGATAAAATCAATCTGGGGTTCGAGGTCGAGCGCGTAGAACGTATTCTTTGCTAGATCGAGAAAGGTGCGGGCTTTGCCACTGCCCAGGTTATAGATGCCGGAATTACGTCGGTGATGCATCAGGAAGGAACAAACCTCAATGACATCTTTCACATAGACAAAGTCGCGCATTTGTTCGCCGTCGGCAAAGTCGGGATTGTGTGACCGGAATAATTTCATTCGGCCCGACTGGTTAATCTGATTAAAAGCGTGGAAGATCACAGAAGCCATCCGGCTTTTATGATACTCGTTTGGGCCGTATACATTGAAGAATTTCAGGCCTGCCCAAAAGAAGGGTTTACGTTCCTGCTCCAGCGCCCAGCGGTCGAATACATTTTTTGACTCGCCATAAGGATTGAGCGGCTTTAACTGAGAAACCAGCGATTCATTGTCATCATAGCCCAGTTCACCCAGGCCGTAGGTGGCTGCCGATGAGGCATATACGAGCGGTATCTGATACTCAATACATCGGTTCCAGATTTGCTTGGAATACTCAACGTTCAGATGCTCGAAAATATGCCAGTCAAATTCGGTGGTATCCGTGCGGGCGCCGATGTGAAAAATAAACTCAACTTCCTGATAGTTCTGATCGAGCCAGTCAAAAAACACTTCCCGATCGACCCGTTCCTGAATCCGCTTTCCGGTCAGATTTGCTTCTTTTTCAGGATTGGAAAAGTCATCAACAGCGATGATAAAATTGAAATTTTCCTGATTCAGCTTACTGATCAAACAACTTCCGATAAATCCGGCGGCTCCCGTAACTATGATCATAGAATAACAGTAGAGAAGGTTCCTATAGTGGTAAATAGGTAAGTATCAGTGTGAATGAAGTGAAACAGGCTGTAAAGATACGTTATTTAAATTGTACAATAGAATAGCGTTTTTGGGGATTAATTTGTACTTTTTTGTGATACAGGATTGAATGAACAAGATAGGTTAAGGATCAGGATTCTCCACTTTTAAACGGCTACAAGAGTACGTACCTTTGCGAATTATTTATCAAGTCGGCGTTTCTGGAAACCGCCCTATCTAAACCAGATCCATGGTATACATTAATCGAATTGAACACTTTAACGCGGCTCACCGGCTGTATAATCCAGCCTGGTCAGACGAGCGGAATCAGGAAGTTTTTGGTCCTTGTGCGAATGCTAACTGGCACGGACACAACTTTGAACTGATCGTAACGGTCAAAGGAGAGCCAGACCCAGACACAGGGTTTGTTATTGACCTGAAAGTACTGGGCGACATCATCAAGCGGGAGGTTATTGAGAAAGTTGATCACAAAAATCTGAACCTGGATGTTGACTTTATGCGGGGTAAAATGGCCAGTTGCGAAATCTTCATCACCGAAATCTGGAAGATTCTTGAACGCGCTTTGGAGCCCGTTACCGACGCACATCTTCATCAACTTCGTCTCTACGAAACCCCAAAGAATTTTGTCGATTATTTTGGTGAATGAGACTGTTAGGAATGATAAATGACCTACTACCTAATTGCCGGCGAACGATCCGGTGATCTTCATGGCGCTAATTTAATCCGGGCGATTCAGCATCACGATGCTAACGCGCGCTGCCGGGCGTATGGAGGTGAACAGATGGAAGCGGCCGGTGCTACGCTCGTGCGGCATTACCGCGAGATGGCGTTTATGGGATTCTGGGAAGTCGCCAAAAATCTAGGCACCATCCGTCGAATTCTGAACGAGTGTCAGGCCGATCTGCTGGCTCATCGTCCGGACGTACTGATTCTAATCGACTACGCGGGTTTTAACCTACGTATGGCTCGTTTTGCGAAAAAACAGGGCATTCCGGTGTTTTACTATATTTCACCGAAAGTTTGGGCCTGGAATCAGCGTCGGGCGTTAAAGATCAAGGTCAGCGTGGATCGGCTGTTTACGATTCTGCCCTTTGAGACTGAGTTCTTTGCTAAGTACGACTACAAAGTTGACTACGTCGGGAACCCGCTGCTCGATGCCCTCGCAGACTTTCAACCCGATCCAGCGTTTCTCGAAAAGTTAGGATTAAACGAACAATCGGTTAGAAGACGTCCTGTAGTGGCACTTCTGCCTGGCAGCCGCCGTCAGGAGATTACGTCTATCCTGCCCACCATGCTGACCGCCACTCGCCAGTTTCCGGATTATCAATTCGTAGTCGGTACCGTCAGCAATCTACCTAAAGAGCTATACGACCATTTTTTACGTGATTACCCAGACGTACTACGTGTGAGCGATGCGGCTTATGACTTATTACACATCTCGACGGCTGCGCTCGTTACGTCGGGGACGGCCACGCTCGAAACTGCTTTGCTGAACATACCGCAAGTGGTTTGTTATAAAACGACTGGCGTTACGTATGCCATTGCCAAACATCTTATTGCCGTACCGTTTATCTCACTCGTCAATCTGATTGCGGATCGTGAGGTAGTCAAAGAGTTGATACAGAATGAGTTTACCCCCGAACACGTCACTGCCGAATTAAAAGCTATTTTACCGGGAGGTTCACAGCGTGATAATCAGTTAGTTGGTTACGCTGACGTGCAGAAAAAAATGGGTGAACCCGGTGCTTCTGAACGGGCGGGGCAGCAAATGGTGAAGGTCCTTCAGGCGTTGACGTCCGTAAATTAGTAAAGCGAATTAGTAGCGAATCAGCGTTTTGCCGCTGATTGCAGAAAACCTTTACCTCTGCCTGGCGTTTATCGGCTAAAGTTTTCAATCAACTCAGGTTTCATTACGCATGGCAGATAACATTAAAACGGCGCTCATTACGGGCGGCTCAAAAGGCATTGGCTACGGCATCGCCGAAGTATTGATCAAAGACGGTATCCGGGTGGCAATTACCAGCCGCTCATCGGTAGCCGCCGAATTAGCTGCGAAAACACTCAATGAACTAAAAGACGGCTATGCGCTGGGCATTGCCGCCGACGTCCGTGACCTGGCATCGCAGCAAAAAGCCATTGACGCGATAATCGAACAGTGGGGACGGCTTGATTACGTAATAGCCAATGCAGGCGTTGGTCATTTTGCGCCCATTCAGGAACTGACCCCCGAACAGTGGCACGAAACCATCGATATCAACCTGACCGGCGTATTCAATACAGCTAAAGCGACTATCGACGCGCTGAAAAAATCGGAGGGGTATTTCATCACGATTGCGAGCCTGGCAGGCACAAACTTCTTTGAAAAAGGAGCGGCCTATAACGCCAGTAAATTCGGGCTGGTGGGTTTCACACAGGCCATTATGCTCGACCTGCGGAACGAAGGCATCAAAGTAACGACGATTATGCCGGGTTCGGTTGCTTCTTATTTCAACGACCATCAACCCAGCGAAAAAGACGCCTGGAAAATACAGCCTGAAGACATTGGCCAGATCATCGTGGATCTGATCCACATGCCCGCTCGTACGTTGCCCAGCAAGATTGAGGTTCGCCCGACGAAGCCGGGTGGTAAATAGCTGGTGATTCAGGTAGGGTGTTTTACTTAATGACTTAGTTTCAGTAATTTACGTGCTGATGTCAACTAAGCACCAACATGAGAAAAAACACCCTATCCCTATCAATGTTATTGGCCTGGCTGGTGGTGAGCACTACGTATGCTCAAACGAAGCTAGTTGAGAAAGTTGAGCGAAAAGCAAATGAACTGATCATTCCCTACGAAAAGTACGTACTCCCCAATGGTCTGACGTTGATCGTCCATGAAGACCATTCTGATCCGGTCGTTCACGTCGACGTTACGTACCATGTCGGGTCGGGCCGCGAAGAAATCAATAAGTCGGGGTTTGCCCATTTCTTCGAGCACATGATGTTTGAAGGGTCTGACAATGTGCCGAACGGGTCAATGGACAAAATTATTACGGGCGGTGGTGGTAGCTTAAATGGCAGCACCAATCGGGATCGTACCAATTATTACGAAACCATACCCAGCAACTTAGTCGAAACGGCGCTGTGGATCGAAGCCGATCGGATGGGCTTTTTGCTGGACGCCGTTACGCAGAAAAAGTTTGAGATTCAGCGGGCCACCGTCAAGAACGAACGGGGACAGAACTATGATAACCGGCCTTATGGGCTGGTTGGTGAATATACGGCCAAGAATCTGTATCCGTATGGTCACCCGTATTCCTGGCTCACCATTGGCTACATTGAAGATCTGAATCGGGGTAGTCTGGACGATCTGAAAAACTTTTTTCTACGCTGGTATGGTCCTAACAACGCCGTGTTGACGGTTGGTGGTGACGTCAGCACCAAACAAATCGTACAACTGACGGAAAAGTATTTCGGGTCGATACCGAAAGGGCCAGACGTAACGAAAACCATCGTACCCGCCGTTTCGCTGAGCCAGAATCGCTACGTATCGTACGAAGACAACATCCGTTTTCCGATGCTGTATGTCACGTATCCGACCGTTCCCCGCTTTCACCCCGATGAAGCATCACTGGATGCGTTGGCGCAAATTCTGGGTGGTGGTAAAACGTCGCTGCTCTACAAAAACTTTATCAAAACCAGTAAGGCCGTCATGGCAAACGCTGGCCATCCGGCATCTGAATTAGCGGGTGAGTTTTCGTTTGCGATCCAGTCATTTCCAGAGATGCGGCTGGATAGTATCGATAGGATGCTACGCCAGACGCTAACGGAATTCGAAAAACGGGGCGCAACCGACGATGATATTGCTCAGTTCCGGGCTACGCGTGAAGCGGAGATTATCAAAGAATTGTCGAGCGTTGATGGGAAGGTATCGCAGTTAGCGTCTTTTCAGACGTTTGCCCCTACGGCCAATTACCTGCCGCAAGAGCTAAAACGTTATCAGTCAGTGACGAAGGCCGACGTAATGCGGGTTTATAACCAGTACATCAAAGGCAAACACGCTGTTGTGCTGACGGTTTATCCGAAAGACAAAAAAGATATTGTTACGCAACCAGATAATTATACCGTTTCGACCGCCGGTTATCAGGCGCCTGACTACGGCTACAAAAATCTGGTTTATGCGAAAGCCAGGGATTCGTTTGATCGCACGAAAAAGCCCGCACCCGGTCCTAATCCCGCGGTAAAAGTGCCCCCATTCTGGACCGACAAGCTGCCAAACGGTCTAAAATTAATTGCGGCTAAAAACGACGAAGTGCCAACCGTAACGATGCTGCTGACGGTAAAAGGTGGTCATTATTTATCCGCTAAAGACCTATCGAAAGCGGGCATTGCGCAACTAACGGCATCGATGCTCAACGAGGCCACGGAAAAATACACGACCGAGCAGTTGAATACGGAGCTGGAAAAGCTAGGCAGCAGCATTCAGGTCTATGCACGGGCGGAGGACATCGGAGTAATTATTGAATCGCCGAAGAAATCGCTGGACGCTACGTTGGCGTTAGTCGAAGAAAAATTGTTTCACCCGAAGTTTGCGACTGAGGATTTTGATCGGCTGAAAAAGCAGCAGTTAGAAGGCATTGCTAACCAGGGAACCCAACCGGTCGTGATTGCCAACAAAGCCTATAACAAGCTATTGTACGGCACCGATAACATTCGATCCATTCCGACCAGCGGTACGACTAAAACAGTACAGAGTCTAACGCTGGATGATGTGAAAGCATTTTACCGCGCCAATTTCTCTCCTTCGGTAACTAATCTGGTCGTTGTCGGTGATATCGACCAGGCGTCTCTGAAACCCAAACTAACTTTTCTGAATAAATGGGCACCGAAGCCCGTGAGCCTGCCGAACGTAACGGTGAAACGGAACATTGATAAGACGCGGATTTATCTGGTAGACAAAGAGAAAGCAGCTCAGTCGCAAATTCGGATTGGCTACGTGACGGACCTGCCCTACGATGCAACGGGCGACTACTACCGAACAAAACTGGCGAACTATATGCTGGGTGGCGACTTTGTTAGTCGCCTGAATATGAAACTGCGGCAGGAGAAAGGCTGGACTTACGGAGCGGGGTCTTCGTTTACCAGCACCCGAAATCCGGGACCATTTACAGCATCGGCGGGGGTCAAAGCGGCCGCTACGGATAGCTCAGTGGTGGAGTTCATGAAGGTTATTACGGATTACGGTAAAAGCGGCATCACGGATGATGAATTGGCGCTCACAAAAAGTTCGATTGGTCAGCGCGACGCGTTACGGTATGAAACGCCCCTTCAAAAAGCGTATTTCCTGGGTGAAATTATCGAGTATGATCTGCCCAGAAATTTTGTCGATCAACAGAGCGCCATTCTCAAGAACATAACCAAAGCGGAAATCAACGCCATCGTGCAGAAACGCCTGCCCGCCAGCAACATGATCATTACGGTTGTAGGCGATAAGGCTTTGGTCAAACCAGGCTTGGAACGCTTAGGCTACGAGGTTGTCGAGTTAGATAAAGAAGGAAATCCGGCGACTGCTACGTCTGCTACGCCCCCGGCTAAAGCAGGATCGTCGAGCGGGAGTACTCCGGCCGTAAGAAAAAAGTAGAGTAACTGGAATGCTCAGAAAAAACGATTACGTCGAGGCTGGTTCTAGGAAAGGACCAGCCTCGAATTGCTTTCGGGCAGTAAAGGCAGCCTGACAATAAAGTGGCCATTCGTGTCGGTGATGATTGGCTCGGGTTGATTAAGCAGGCGATACTTAGTCGTGATATTGGATAAACCTACCTGGTTCGAAGCCATACGAACGCTCTTGAGCTGAAGATTATTCTGGACCCGCAGCCAGCCCTCCGGCGTTGTGTCGATTGTAATCTGTAATGGCTGAGTAGCCTGTACCCGATTGTGTTTCACCGCGTTTTCAACCAGCAGTTGTAACGTTAGCGGTGGCAAAAATTGCGTACGGTATTCGGGGGTTACGTCAATCGTGAGCCGGACACCTTGCTGGTGGCGTGTCTTCAGGAGATAATAATACGACTCAATAAAAAATAACTCTTTATCGAGCGTAGTCAGATTGCCTTCGTTGGTTTGCAACAGATACCGGTACACTTTTGCTAGTTCATCGACGAACTGTTCGGCCTGTTTTGGTTCCTCACTGATCAGCGAAGACAGCGAATTCAGGCTGTTGAACAGGAAATGAGGATTTACCTGATTTTTCAATACGTCGAGCTGATTCAAGAGGGCTTCGCGTTTATAGGCTTCGGCTTGCAAACTGTTCTCCCGCCACTTGGTAAGTGTATAATACAGTTCATACATACACAGGGAAATAATGTTTGAGCCGAGACCAATCCAGAAAATGGTTATCTGAGCCGATGGGGTGGGGTAGAAGTTAAAAAACGGTATAGCCTGGTAGAGATAGAACGAGCTGAACTCGGTTACAAGTGTCAGGAAAAAGAAGACCGGAAATTCCAGAACCATACGTTTGGGCGTTTGCGAAACCTCCGGGTACCGATTGGTAATCGAACGGATAATGGCCGTTTGACCCACTAACAAAAAAAGACAAATTAGATAAGCGCTGGTGGAAGCGGTCAGGAAAATACGCCAGTCTTCGAAATAACGTGTTCCCAGCCAGACGTAATTGCCCAGTGGAACCGTCCATGAAACTAAACCCAGAAAGATCCAGATACTCTGCGTCGGTACGTTAATCAGCGGAAGTGCGAAAAGCCGACGGAACAATTGTGTCATAGAGGAGAAGCACCGATTGCACGACTCAGACAAATGTTTTCAGTTAGTCCTAATCGTTGACAACAGGTGCTAATATCCGCAATTATTTTAATGGAATCAATAATGTACGGTGCGTGGTGTCGAGTTTGAGAACCCGACACCACTAGTCAACTAGACTATAATTCGGCGAAAAGCTTGATGATTTCTTCATTACCCTGCTGATTTGCCAGGTCGAGGGCAGTCAATCCTCGACCATCACGGATTGACGTATCGGCGCCGTGGTCGAGCATAATTTTGATTAACTGATTTCGGCCAAACAACGTAGCGAACATAAGCGCTGTGCTGCCATTTCCGTTTTGCAGATTCAGGTCGGCGCCGTGTTGAATCAGCAATTCGGCAATTTCGCCGTAGCCTTTAAAACAGACACCCATTAAGGCTGTGTTGCCGGCAATATCCTGATTATTCACGTTAGCCCCGGCATCCAGCAAACGTTGTGTTGCGTCCAGATGGCCGTCGTAGGCGGCTAAAACCAACGGCGTGAAGCCCTTGTCGTTTTTTATATTAATGTCAATCCCACTGTCAATAAGTTGATTAAGATGAGTGACATCACCCTTGCGGGCTGCGTCGAAAAGTAAATCTTCGGGTTTTGCTGAATAGAACGACATAACTGTGTGAAGGTATTTTGAACGTAACAATCAAAATCGAATTCTGGCTTTTAAAAATGCCTGGATTACTGACAAATGACAAAATAACCGATTCTAGTGGATGGATACGTCAATATACGGATTTAGCTAACGGATTGGTGCACTCGACCCCCAAAGAAGTATGGGTGGCTGATATCGCTCAGAAGACAGCCGCACTGGCTCGGTTGCAGCAGTGGGCTAAGCGGGCGGGTAAACTATTACAGTAGTAGTGAATTAATCCACATTTTTTTTGACGCGCAAGTGTCTTTCTATCAGTCTGATATGGCCAGACTGAATAAAGATGCTCGTGAGCTATGGCATGGATGGTTGTGCCCGTAAAAACGGTTCTGCTGGTAGCGGCTTAAGGAATATTCATGCCCCTCTGTGCTGATTGGGCACACATCAGCCATTGCTTTTTCTAAGGGTTTGGTTTGGAGGTGCACTGCAATAACTCCTATAAACTCAACTCTGCACTGTATAAAATTTACTCAATTTTATTGCCTGAAAGGCTTCCAACTGCTCCAGCCGGGCTAGATAGCTTTCCCGAATACCCTGGTAATGTTTGAGCAACTGAGCCCGTAAGGAAGCATTTTTAATTGTGCTTTGGGTTCGTATAATTAACATTTCCATCTGTAGAATGTATGACTGAGTCAACTTAATCTGTTGTTGGTTCATAGCCAGTGACCGCTGACCAAGGGCTTGAAGGGATTCTGTTAGAACAAGCTTCTTACGTGGTGGCCTGGTAACTGTGTTCTTCTGTTGGGTTTTAGTTTCCGGTAAAGGCAACGCACGCCCTAACTCAGTTGCTGTATGGAGAGCAGGGGCAGCCGGGTTGCTGTCAAGCATAGGCTTACCAATCGAATTATACAGATTAATCAATCGAGTTTGATCCGCGGGTGAGGTCGACTCGACAAACCGGGCAGCTACCGCAAAGACGTACCGTTCCAAAAGATCCGGTAAAGAATTGTTCGGTGTCATCTGTTTATCAGTTAAGGGAGGTAAATATAAAGTAATTGTTTAAGCAGTTATGAGGGTGACAGCGTCGTTAACAGGCCTAGGGTCTGCGCATGCTGATTCACTCGATTCAAGCGGGCAGTATGATCGATGAGCTTCTGGTAACTGGCCTGGCTAGAGGGGGATGGTTCAGCATCCCCCATCTCTAAAAGCAAACTTTCTATCTGCCGCTGCATATCGTCCATCAAGTGCTCCAGATGGCCGAGTGGACACTGACTAACTGGTATTGGCTGGATGAGAGGAATACTCTGTCGTATCCTGTAGGTGGCCAGTTGCTGGTAGTGCTGATAAAAAGTACTTACCGCCTGGACCCAATCGGTTAGGATAGCAGTGCAGATGGAGCTATCGTAGGTTTTTGGAGCTGTTTTGTAGAAAGGGTGCGGCATACTACTAATTTGTTGAACCTTTTTTAGTAAATGGTTACCAAAGATTAAACAAAACTTTATTCATACAAATAGTATCATATAAATAAATTATTTTAAAAACTCATGGGTCTCGTTAGCTAACTGGAGAGGGCTTTTTTTGTATTTTGGGTAACAAATTCATGAAACGAATCATGAAAACACGAAGCGAAAAAACGCGCGAGTTAACAATCCATGTGAGAATAGAGGCACTTTTTTATACGTCAAATAAACACAACCTGGTCAAAGCAGTTAGCTATGACAATATGCGTTTTGGCTATGACACAAGCGACTGAAAATCCGCAGAGTATACAAACACGCTGCTGTATTGTTGGTGGAGGCCCGGCCGGTATGATGCTGGGCTTTCTGCTGGCACGATCTGGCGTCGACGTAGTGGTTTTAGAAAAACATAAAGACTTTCTTCGGGATTTTCGTGGGGATACCATTCATCCATCGACGCTGGAACTGCTGGTTGAACTGGGTTTACTGGACGATTTTCTTCAACTGCCCCATCAGGAGCTTAATTCTGTAAAAATTACCTCTGACGGCCAGACCGTACCCATCGCCGACTTTGCGCATCTGCCCACGCACTGCAAGTTTATTGCGTTCATGCCCCAATGGGATTTCCTGAATTTTATTGCCGATAAGGCCAAACAGTATCCGTCGTTTCAGCTGCGTATGGAAACCGAAGCGATCGACCTGATTGAAGAAAATGGAACGATTACGGGCGTGAAGGCCAGTACACCGACCAATGAATTGGTAATCAAAGCCGACCTGGTTGTGGGCACCGACGGACGACGTTCTATTATTCGGGACAAAGCAAAACTGCCTGTTCAGGATTTTGGCGTTCCGATTGATGTACTCTGGATGCGAATTCTTAAAGATCCGGCTATTGGCGAGCAGTCGCTGGGGTATCTGAAAGCGGGCAAATTCATGGTACTCATCGACCGTCGCGATTATTTTCAATGCGGTTTCCTAATCCCCAAAGGCCAGTACAAGACAATTAAACAGCGTGGGCTATCAGCTTTACAGGCCGATATTCTGGACCTGGCTCCCTTTGTTGGCGACTATATAAACGAATTGGATTCGTGGGATAAAATCAGCCTGCTGACTGTTAAAATTGACCGACTGCGCCAATGGTACAAGCCGGGATTACTTTGCATTGGCGATGCTGCTCATGCCATGTCGCCTGCGGGTGGAGTAGGGGTTAACCTGGCAATTCAGGATGCTGTTGCCACCGCGAATCAGTTGGCCGTTCCGCTGCAAAAGGGGCCTGTATCAACGGATCTGTTAGCCCGGATTCAGCGTCGGCGATTGTGGCCCGTGCGGGTAATTCAGGCAGGGCAGATTTTCGCCCATCGCCGATTGATCAATGCCTCATCGACCCGTCCCACAGGCTTTCCGCCGTATCTACTCTGGTTGTTCAGGCATTTGCCTGTACTTCGACGATTACCGGCTCGCTTGGTTGGTATGGGGCCGCGCCCTGAACATATCCGGACAGGGGAAAAACAGATGGAAATGTCCAGATAAATAATCGAGCAACACTAGGATATAATACGATCCCGCTGGGGTGAAATGTTTATAGAACTAATGATTTGTATAAACTTTTGGCCCCAGCAGGGTCGTACCGAACTGATTAATGGCGTAAACTAAAATTATCTACTTCACTGCTTTGATCTCCTGGCCATCACGGATTTCTTCGGACGCTTTTTTGACGATGGTCATGCCCGGTTGTACGTCGCCGAATACTTCAACCAAGCTATCCAGTACGTTCCCTTTCTGCACCGATACCCACTGCGCCCGGTTGTCGTTCACCTTAATCAGGAACATTTTTTCGCTGGAACTGACAACAGCTGTTGTTGGCACAAACATCGTTTTCGCAGTACGTTCAATAGGCATCTGTACGTCGGCATACATACCCGCTTTCAGTTCATGCGATGCATTGGGTACGTCGAACTCCGCCATCATGGCACGATTTGCTTCGACCAGACTCTGCGCCGACCGGGCGAGCTTTGCGTTGAACTGACGATCAGGCATGGCATTGACGGTAAACGAAACCGAACTTTTCTGTGGCAACTGATTCGCAAACGTTTCGGGAATGGCAACGGTCAGACGTAACGTGTGGCTATCTTCCAGAACGAACAGCGGTTTGCCGCTATCGCCCGCGCCGACTAACGCACCGGGGCTAATATTCCGCTCAATCACGATGCCATCGAAGGGAGCTGTAATTGTTAGATATTGACGTAATTCATTTTTAGCCTGATAGTTCGAGCGGGCGGCCTGTATCGTTCCACGGCTCATGGCGACCATCGCACTGTCTGACTGCATTTTCGCCTGTGCCTGATCGATTTCGTTTAGCGAAACCGCTCCTTCCATTTTTGCCGTCTGAAGCAACCGCTGGTACATCAGCCGACTGGCCCGAGCGCGCGCCGTTTGTTCCACCAGATTGGATTCCTGCGCCTGCACCTGCGCCTGCGCCTGACTGAGTTCCGAAATAACTTCGGGTGCATCAAGCCGGGCCAGCACTTGTCCTTTGCGCACCATCGTACCCCGGTCAACCGAAATATCGCGCACAAACCCTTTCACTTTGGCGTACATATTGACCCGATTCCAGGGCTTTAGTTCTCCCGGTAGCGTAACACGCTTGCTGGGTTGGAGTGCCTGTACCGTTGTGATACCAACCTGTTGCACTTCGGGTTCTTTCGCGCCTGTTTTATGATCACTGCTGGCTGATGAGCAGCCATTTAGGACAGTCGTGACACTGACAATTCCGATCAAGTTTAAAAGCGATTTCATATCGATACTGATTAACTATCTAAAGATTGACTTACAGGCTGTGGCTCAGTTCCTGCTGTTCCTGATGATAAAATTTGCTTTCGGGATCTTCAGGATCGAGCGACACGGATTGGGTGGTCGCTTTCGCCTGGAGCTGGGTGAAGACGCAGGGAAGAATCAGTAGAGCCGCCAGCGTCGACGCGATCAGACCGCCGATAACGGCCTGACCCAGTGGAGCAATCTGGTCACCACCTTCGCCTAATCCCGACGCCATTGGTACCATCCCGGCAATCATGGCAATACTGGTCATCAGAATCGGTCGAATCCGACTGTTAGCCGCCAGAACAGCTGCCTTACGTGTGTGCCCGATTTCCAGGCGTAGATTTTCCGCATTCGTCACCATCAGAATCGCGTTGGCCACCGACACGCCTACGGACATAATCAGTCCCATGTACGATTGCAGATTCAACGTAGCACCACAGGCCAGGAGCATTAATAGAGCTCCGGCAACCACGGCCGGAATAGCGGCCAGAATCACCAGCGATAATTTAAACGATTGATAATTAGCGGCCAGCAGCAGGAAAATAATCACAATGGCAACCAGCAGACCCGTTTGCAAGCTGCTCAGCGTATCCGTTAGCAGGTTAGTTTGTCCACCCATTTCGACAAGGACTCCTCGTGGTGGTTCGCCGACTTCCTTAATGGCATTCTCAACGGCTTTTTGGGCCGTACCCAAATCTTTCTTCTGCAAATTGGCCGTGATCGTTACCAGCCGGTTTGGGCCGGCGCGATCATATTCTCCCGGTGCGGTTCCTTCTGAAAACGTCGCTACGTCCGACAGGAGCGGGTGCATTTCGCCACTCTTCAGCGGAATATTGCCGATGTCGTTAGCACTGCTCATTTGGTATTCCGGAATCTGAACCTGCACCTGATAGGCCAAGCCTTTTGACTCATCGAGCCATAAGTTTTTATCCGTAAACCGACTCGACGACGTAGCGGCCACCATCGAGCGGGCGACCTGGGTGGACGTAACGCCCAGTTGTCCAGCCCGTTCGCGGTTCATCGTTACGTTCAGCACGGGGTACGCCAGCGGTTGAGCGACCTGCACGTCGCGCAGGAAGTCAATCTTCGTCATCCGTTCCCGAATCTTATTGGCAAATCGGCCCGCTTCGCTCAGGTCTTTAGCCGCCACCGTCACCTCGATCGGCGTCGAAGCCCCCTGACTCATGATTTTTTCGGTCAGCTCAATCGGCTCGAAGGAGATGCTGGCATTCGGCAGAGCTTTGGCAATACGTTCCCGAAGCTCTTCCTTCAGATCGTCCATTAGTACAGGATGTTCTTCATTCAGCGACACCTGCAAAACGGCTTCGTGCGGGCCGCTGTTGAACACGAAAATGTTCGATGTACCGTAGCTGGACGGAACCGTACCGACATAAGCCGATGAGATTTCTACGTTATCTTTCCCGACCGCTTCTTTAATAATATCCAGCACTTTCAACGTAGCCATTTCGGTCCGTTCGACCCGCGTACCATCGGGAATCCGCAGGCGCATCTGAAACTGATGACTGTTGCCGTGCGGCAGAATATCCGTACCGATCACCCGAAAACACACGACAATAATCGCCAGACTTCCAATTAGATAGCTTCCCACAACCAGGCCGCGCCGGTTCAGGATTTTTTCGAGGGTAGCCGTGTACCGTTGTTTGAATTTTTCGAACCCCTTTGCATCCTTAACTGGGCGCTCGTCCTCAATCATATGCCGTTCCTGAGCGTCGAGTGCCAGCGTTGGCGCTTCATGTGTCGGATGACTTTTCAGCAACCAGTTGGCCATCACCGGAACGAACGTCTGCGAGAGCAGGAATGACGCAATCATGGCGAAACCAACCGAAAGCGACAGGGGTAAGAACATCGAACGTGGTACGCCACTCATCACGAACGCGGGCGCAAACACGGCCAGAATTGCCAGCAGAATCAGGAATTCGGGGAAGACGATTTCCTTACAGGCGTCCCAGATCGCCACGGCTTTGGGCTTCCCCATTTCCAGATGCTGGTGAATGTTCTCGATCGTTACCGTCGCCTGGTCGACTAGAATCCCAATGGCCAGTGCCAGACCGGATAGTGTCATGATGTTGATGGTCTGTCCGCACAGGTTCAGCATGATGACTGCCGACAGAATCGAGATTGGAATCGTGACAACCACGATGATCACACTACGCCAGTCGCGGAGGAAAAGCAACACCATCAGACCGGTCAGCACAGCACCCAAAATACCTTCCGTCGTTAAGCTTTTCAGGGCGTTTGTTACGTAGACCGACTGATCGAATTCGTAGGAGATTTTGACGTCTTCCGGCACTGCCGCCTGGAGTTCAGGCATCGCTTTTCGGATGTTGTT
This sequence comes from Spirosoma validum, assembly GCF_014699035.1. Classification (GTDB taxonomy): domain Bacteria; phylum Bacteroidota; class Bacteroidia; order Cytophagales; family Spirosomataceae; genus Spirosoma; species Spirosoma validum. The sequence continues at coordinate 69,326 of NZ_JACXAA010000007.1, read as the reverse complement.
CACGACATCCAGTGTCGAAGCATCTGACTTCTTTACCACCGGAATGTAGACCGCCCGACGACCATTGACCAGCGCGTAACTTACCGTTACGTCGGCGCCATCTTCGACCGTACCAATATCCCGAACGAACACCGTTGGGCCGGAACCAACCCGAATCGGAATGTTCAGAAAATCTTCCGGCCGTTTTACCAGTGAGTTGACCGGCGTCATTAAGGTCTTATCGCCAATGCGAATGTTGCCGGCAGGGGAGGGCTGGTTGTTGGTCACGATGGATTTAATGACCTCTTCTGGTGTCAGCTGATAACTACGTACCAATTGCGGATTTACTTTGATAATGACTGTTCGCTGGTTTCCACCAAATGGCGGTGGGCTCGACACACCCGGAATTCGGGAGAACATCGGCCGCACCCGCGAGGACGCGTAATCCTGAATTTCGTTCAGCGAGCGACTCGGACTTTCAAACACCAGTTGCCCCACCGGTACCGAACTCGCATCAAACCGGACGACCTGGGGCGGCACGGTGCCTTCCGGCATGTACGCTTTGGCTCGTGATACGTTGTTCGCGACCTCAGCCGCAGCCTGCGCCATGTCGGTTCCGGGATAGAACGAGAGCTTGATCAACGACAGACCCTGAATGGTTTTTACGTCAATGTCGCGGATTCCCGATACGTAGAGAAAGTGGTCCTGATAACGGGTAGCAATGAAGCCATCCATCTGATCAGGAGCCATACCGCCATAAGGCTGCACGACGTAGATCGTAGGCAAATCGAGATTCGGGAAAATATCGACCGGAATGGTGAAGAGCGACATCACCGAAAAAAAGAGGAGACCCATAACCGCCACAACTACCGTAATGGGTTTTCGAAGCGCAGAGCGAATGATGTTATACATAGTTTTTAGTCGTTAGTGCTGTCAGACGGTCGACCGCAGCCGTTGTCAAGCCTGGCCACACGTAAGCGAATACCTTAGTTTACCTGATTCATAAACACCGACAAATCTCCCTCCGCGGCCGATTTTAGGAGCAGAAAGCGCCAGACATTACTGATCGCTACGTAGCCATCAACTTCGGCGCGATTCAACGTAACGACGCTTTGGAGTAGCGTAGGCAGATCGGTCAAACCACTTTCGTAGCGTGATTTAGCCTGGTTATAGGCTTGCCGGGCAGCCCGTAACTGAATGGGGGCCTGCCGGGCCTGCTCTAAAGCGACCTGATATTGTGTTTCAGCTTCCTGATACTGACGGGTGATCTGGAGTCGCTGCGTATTGAACAACTGCCGCGACCGCTCAACCTGAAACTGATCGGCCCGGTAATCCTGGTGGGCACGTAGCAGATTCGTTAGATTCCAGCGGGCAACAAGGCCGAACAGATAATTACCCACCTGATAGCCAAGCCCGTTAATCTGGTTGTTTAGAAAAACATCGCCCTGATTGGAAAAGCCTGAGCCGCGGGCATTGCCTACGCCCACGAGCGAGATAACCGGCATACCCGATCGTTGGGTCGCCAAGCTTCGGGCCGCCGATAACGTGATCTGCGACTGAAACAAACGTAACGTTGGGTTCCTGGGTGAAAGCGAATCAGACAGGAACGTACCATTCGGGAGTGAGGTGTAAAACCGCATACTATCGACCTGCATACCACTCTGAAGTTGCCCCGCCAGTTCAGAAAGTCGCAAACGTTGCACCTGCTCCCGCTGCTGGCTTTCGAGCAGGAGCAACCGGGCCCGAACGGCTTCGGCGGTGGCCAGCGCACTATCGACGCCCGCCCGCATGCCCGAGCGGACTCCCGAGTCGACCACGCGCTTGAACGTCTGCGCCCGATCCAGATTACTCTGCTGAATCTGAACGAGTTTCTGGTTGATCAGCAAAAGCAGATACGCATCAATCGTGCGGACCTGATGCTGAAAAATCTCGTTTTCATAATCGACCTGACTACGCTGTAATTCCGCTTTTGCTACATTTACACTGGCTTTTATTCGCCCGAACGTAATGGCCCGCCACTCGATGGACGCGCTGGTGAAACTCCCAAAACTGGCTTGTGAAATAGCTACGGGCCGAACGCCCCCCGAGGTGGAGATCGTTACGGCTTCGCTCGGGAAGAACGATCCGTTCAGGCTGTTGCTGGTAGCGTAATTGTACTGATGCTGCAATTGCATGATTGGCAGCCGTTCTGTCTGGCTGGCCTGTACGCGTCGTTCGGCACTGCTCACTTCGGCCTGCTTGGATTTCAGAAACGGATACTGCCGAACACTCTGTTCGAGAACCTGATTGAGGCTCAGCGATTGTCCTACAACCTGCGTCGTGAATAAACCGGCCCCCAGCAGGTGCAGCCAGACCATTTTGTTACGTCGTCCACGGCTTGTGACTTTTTGGACAACATAAGGATAACGTGCTTGCTTCATCGACTCCAACCTGACCAACCTTTTGTTTCCGTACGATCAAGTGTTCACAAAACACGAACTCAATTCTGGAAACATTTTGGAAAACAGGTTTTCAACAGAAGATTCGGTGGGCATTTTATTGTTTACTCTTACTATTCGCCAAAGCAGTAAGTCGAGGTCGAAGCGTTCTTTTAGTGGAGTTTTGTATCGGTAGAGTGTATAAAAAATAGACTTAAGTTCATAAAAATTGAGCAATTAACCTTTTTTTTGTAGTTAATTCCTTGGGGTGTCTCATTATAGATGCGAAAATTCTGTTTGCTTTTTTTTTGTTTTTTGGTAAATTATAGTTTAGAGGCTCAACCAACAACTGATAGCATCGTTGACTTCTGGTCGGCAGTAACACCTACTAAACAATACCCCGCTGACCCCAGAAAAACTGAGCAGTTAATACGGTGGTGTCAGCAAGATACGCCACCAACGGACCTGCCCTGCCCACCAGACCCGAACTGGAGCGGCCCGAACTGGTTATATGCTGCGCTGCAAAGCCAGCTTACTGCCACGATAACCTGCAACGAACGACGGCTGCGTCTGTTCGAATCACGGATCGGAACTGCCCACGATGGCCGCTATCTGGCAGAGCTGATTCTACGGGCTTCTTATTACGCCATTCGCAGTGAGTACACAACGGCACGGCGCTATGGTCAGCAAGCTGTCCGGCTCGCCGATTCACTGCAAACGTTGCAAGGCTGGGCCAGGGTTGTTCAGTCACGCATTCTTTTCAGGCAGGAATCAAATCTCCCGCTGGCCTATTCGATGCTCAATCAGGCGCTGGAGTTGAGCCGCCAGCAGCACGATCCTTATCTGGAAGCGAATGCGCTTTCGGTATTGGGTCAGATCAATCGACGAATTTATTTCGGAGCCTCGCTCAAGGCGCTTCCCTACCATCAGGCTGCCCTGCAAATCGGTATAGCTCAACGGGACACCATGCTGATCGCGCAGGAAACCTTACTGCTGGCGTTTAATTACGAAGATGCCGGGCGATTCGATCTGTTCATCGAACACGCGCTGCAACTGATTCCGCTGACGGAGGCTAAGCATCTGCCTCGGATCAGCGCCTGGTTAATGGTACTGGCCAGCCAACGGACGCCGATCGGATCGGTTGCGATTCGGGAAGCGCTCATACAAAAAAGTACGCAGTACTCCAGGTTGACGGGCGAAATCTTCCAGTTAGAACAGGCCTATTATGCTTTGTATGATATATTCATGGAAAATAGCCGGACTGATGAGGCCAGGCAGGTAGCGTTACGTATTGATTCGCTAAACCGGCTCACGGCTTCGCATCGGGCTTATTCTCCATCGACAAATCTGCTATGGTACCAACTTGCCAAACGAAAAGGCGATAAAACAAGCGCGTTGGCTTATCTGGAAAAAGAATATCAAACCGTAAGCCAGCGCTACCAGACCCAGAATGCCGCTGCTCTCTCGCAGTGGGAAGCCATTTTTCATACCGAAGAGCAGGCCATATTACTAAAACAGCGTGACCAGCAGTACACGTATCTGATCATCGTGATCGGCCTGGTAACCCTGCTGCTGCTGACAACGGCGGTGGCCCTGTATTTCCAGAATAAAAGCAAACGGGCCGTTCGGCGACAAATGGTACTAACCGCAGCGCAAGCCGACCAGTTACGTCAGGTCGATGCATTGAAAGGTCAGTTTTTTGCCAACGTATCGCATGAACTGCGGACTCCGTTGACCCTGATTCTGGGACCGCTTGGTAGCCTTCTGAAAAAATCCGGGACCGGCGATCAGAATGGAGAGCTTCTCCGGACGGCGCATCAGAGCGCCCGACGGCTCCTTGAGCTGGTGAACGAAATCATGGACCTGACCAAACTCGAAGCGGGTAAGCTGGAGGTAACGAACGAGCCGGTAAATCTACACACGCTCATGAGCCGGATCGTGGCTAATTTTACGTCACTGGCTCACCAGTCAGGGGTTGACCTTGAGTTGCGGTTTGACACGGATACGACGTTGACGGTAGAATTAGATCTTAATAAGTTTCAGAAAATACTGGATAACCTGCTGATCAATGCGTTCAAATTTACGCCGTCGGGGGGACGTATTTGTGTGAACGTAACGGACTCACCGGGTCAGATTCATATCAAAGTTAGTGATACGGGGCGGGGTATTTATCCGAACGACCTACCGCACGTCTTCGATCGGTATTTCCAGACCAAGCAACCCGGTTCGCCGAGTGAGGGCGGTACAGGTATCGGGCTGGCCCTGTCGGCGGAGTTTGCCAAATTACTGGGTGGTCAGTTGCTGGTAGATAGCCAGTGGCAGCAGGGCACTACGTTCTATCTGGACATTCCTAAACGCATCGTACCAGCCGAAGTAACCGAATCGGTTGCCCTGGGAGAACCTGATGAACTGGCCATCTTTCCGATTCAGGGGATGACGGTTCCGGTCAGTAGCCAGCCAGATAACAGACGGGCTACTCTTTTACTGGTAGAAGATGATGTTAGTCTGCGTAATTACCTGACAGCGATTCTCCAGCCTATCTATACCGTTATAGCGGCCCAGAATGGGCGGGAGGCTCTCGATCAGCTCAGTACGTTATCGACCCTGCCTTCGCTGATTATTTCCGATCTGATGATGCCGGTAATGGACGGCTTTCAATTGCTGGAAACGCTGAAACAAAGTGATACGTATCGACACATTCCGGTGGTGATGCTGACGGCCCGTGCCGATAAAACCGATAAACTTCAGGCGCTGCGGCTGGGCGTAGATGATTACTTACTGAAGCCCTTCGATGAGGACGAATTGACGGCCCGCGTGACGAATCTGCTCACGCATAGGCAGCAACGCCATGCGCTGGCTCCCGTTGGCACGAACGTTACCGAAGAGCCAGGGCCTGTACCAATTGTGTCGAGCGTGGATGTGGCGTGGCTGGAACGGCTGGAGCAGCATACCCAGGAGCAGTTAGTCCAGTTTGATCTGACGGCCGATCAATTGGCCGATGCCATTTCGGTAAGCCGGAGTACGTTATTCCGGGAAATCAAACGACTGACGGGCCTCACCCCGGCTCAGTACATCACCGAAGCCCGTTTACAGTACGCCCGTACCCTGCTGGAAAATCGGCGGGTATCCTCGGTGAAAGAAGCGGCCCATCAAGTGGGCCTGCGACAGACCAAACATTTCTCCATCACCTTCAAAAGCCGCTTCGGCAAACTACCCTCCGATTACCTGTAGGGGCAGCGTGCCCACTTTAGCGACGGCCGCTTCTGACTAGAAGCGGCCGTCGCTGTTTACGGACTACCGGCAGGCCGAATGGTTGTTTGCTACGGGAATGGACGCCGTTTGGTTTGCTCCTTCAGGCTCCTGAGACGCTCATGTACCTATCTTGACACGCTGATATACCCTCTGATACGTCTGTATACCCAGATTGACACCCCGATGACCCGGGTGAATCCTATTTTTGTGTCCGTTCGTTGCTGAGTTTTTGACGCCCAATCAGACAACCGCCTGCTGGCTAACCGGCTCCCTATTTAGACTCATTATCCATGGTTCACCCTTCCTCTGTTGACCATCTCACCGGCTGCACCAGTCACGGGTGTGGTCGGTGGATGGCGGCCCCCTGGTCTGACATCAATCCAGGAGTTGATTAATCATTACGTTATCTCAACCTCTTTATGCGCCTACTTACCTACTGTGTTCTGTGGATACTCTTCAGCTATTTATTGTGGCTAAACGGACTGAATGTAAACGTCCTCACCAGTCCGAACCACACGACTACGTCCACGACCTATACACTAACGGGGAAGAACCGTATTGCCTGTGAGCCCAAAAATAAGCGTATACGGAAACGGAATAAGCTCACCCAAATCAACGCCCAGCTCACCAGCGACTCTATGACGCGACTGCGAACCAACACTCCCTAAGCGTAGCGACAACCACGATATCACCTTGAATTTATTTCCTATTTAAAACCAAATCTGCTTATGCACACTTTTTTTACCCAATCAATTTATCCACCCCGTTTCGGTAACCGTCTGTGGCTGTTGGGGGTACTGCTCTTGCTGGCTAGTATTCGTTTAACGCAAGCTCAGCAGATCACGACTGCGGCTGGTGGCAACGGACTAGGCCCCGCGGCTAATCAGCTATATTATCCAAGAGGTATATTTGTGGATGGCTCGGGCAACATGTATGTCGCGGATTATAGTAATCACCGTATCCAGAAGTTTCCTCCCAACTCAACTTCGGCCACTGTGGGTACTACCGTAGCGGGGGGCAACGGCGCGGGATCGGCGGCTAATAAGTTGGACTCACCAAGCAGCGTGTTTGTGGATGGCTCGGGCAATATGTATGTATCGGATATGTATAATAACCGTATTCAGAAGTTTCCTCCCAACTCAACTTCGGCCACTGAGGGTATCACTGTAGTGGGTAGCAGCGGACAACTGTCTTATCCATATTGTGTATTTGTGGATGGTTCAGGCAACATGTATGTCGCAGATTATTATAATCACCGTATCCAGAAGTTTCCTCCCAACTCAACTTCGGCCACTGTGGGTACCACTGTAGCGGGGGGGGACGGCGCGGGATCGGCGGCTAATCAACTGAATCGTCCGAGCAGCGTATTTGTGGACGGCTCAGGCACTATATACGTAACCGATCAGGCTAATCAGCGTGTCCAGAAGTTTCCTTCCAACTCGACTTCAGTCACTGATGGTATTACCGTAGCGGGGGGCAACGGACTGGGCTCAGCGGCTAATCAACTAAATACACCATACTATGTATTTGTAGATAATTCGGGCAATATATATGTTGCGGATTTTAACAATAACCGTGTCCAGAAATTCCCCTCCAACTCGACTTCGGCCACTGAGGGTACTACCGTAGCGGGGGGCAACGGCGCGGGATCGGCGGCTAATCAATTTAGAAATCCAAGTAGTGTATTTGCAAACGGCTCAGGCACTATGCATGTAGCCGATCAGAATAATCACCGTGTCCAGAAGTACATTTTAGCCACACCAGCACCCGTCATCGTGAGTCAACCCGCAGCCAGTTCGGGCGTATGCGTGGGGAGTACCGTGACCGCCCAGGTTAGTGCTACAGCTACGCAGGCCATCACCTACCAGTGGTACAAAGACAATCTGAGTTCACCCGTTACCGGGCAAACCAGTGCTACGCTCACCCTAAGCAATGTGCAACCGTCAGCCGCGGGCAGCTACTCGGTTGTGGTTACGTCAGGTGGGCAAAGTGTTACGTCTACCGCTTTTGCGCTAAATGTCACCGCCCAGCCCATGGCGAGTCTGGCAACCAGCGGTAGCCTGAATTGCTCAGTGAGCAGCGTGACGTTGACGGCGGGGGGGGGCAATACATATGCCTTCAGTGGGCCGGGCATCGTCAGTAGTAACCCAGCCTCGGGCACCGCCATCGTTAGCGTAGCGGGTACCTACTCGGTAACAGCCACCACCGGCAGTTGCTCCAGCACCACCACGGTGACGGTAGCGGGTGATCAGGCTTTGCCGACGGTGAGTCTAGTGGCCAGTGGCAGCCTGACCTGCACCAATACGAGCGTTACCCTGACGGCTTCGGCCCAAAAGGTATCCCCCCTGCCCAGCATGAGCTATCGCTTCAGTGCGGGTGCTACCCAGATCAATAACGGCCCCACAGCTACGGTTACGACGGCGGGCATCTACTCGGTAACGGCCACAGGGGTCAACGGCTGTAGCCAGGTGGCTTCTACCACCGTCACGGGCAGCACCACGCCACCCGTGGCGAGTCTAGTCGCTAGTGGCAGTCTGACCTGTACCAATACTAACGTAACGTTGACCGCTACGGGGGGCACGACCTATGCCTTCAGCGGTCCGGGCGTGGTCAGCAGTAATCCAGCCTCGGGCACCGTCCTGGTTAACGTAGCGGGTACCTACTCGGTGACGGCGACGACCGGCAGTTGCTCCAGCACGGCCAGCGTCACAGTGACCGGCGATCAAACGCCACCCACGGCCAGCCTGGAAAATTATGACGTACTCACCTGCTCGACCACCAGCGTCACACTGACGGCATCAGGCGGCACGAGCTACCGATTCAGTGCAGGCGCTACGCCGACGGGGAATGGATCGATGGCGACGGTCAGCTCGCCCGGCGATTATTCGGTCACAGTCATTGGGGCCAATGGTTGCTCGAGTGTGGCCTCTACCACCGTCATCCAGGATGTGAGTGCGCCCAGTGCGATTCTGTCCAACAATGGCCCCCTGAACTGTTCAGTCAGTAGTGTAACGTTAACAGCCTCGGGCGGCTCCGTGCAACAGTTCAGCACGGGGGCCACTCCCAACGGTGATGGCTCAACGGCCCTGGTGACCACGGCAGGCGTTTACTCCGTAACAGTTGTCGGCAAAAATGGCTGTTCGAGTGTGGCCTCCACCACCGTCACGGGCAGCACCACGCCACCCGTGGCGAGTCTGGTAACCAGCGGCAGCCTGACCTGCTCGGTAAGCAGCGTGACGTTGACGGCGGGGGGTGGCATTACGTATGCCTTCAGCGGTCCGGGTTTGGTTAGCAGCGATCCGGCTTCGGGTACGGCTCTCGTGAATACAACGGGCACCTACTCAGTGACGGCCACCAGCGGCAGTTGCTCCAGCACGGCCACCGTAACGGTGATGGGTGATCAGGCGCTACCCACCGTGAGTCTGGTGGCTAGCGGCAGCCTGACCTGCTCGGTGACCAGCGTGACGCTGACGGCTTCGGCTCAGAAGGTAATCCTGCCCGACTTTACGTATGTCTTCAGTTCAGGCGCCACTCCGATCGGCAACGGTCCTACCGCCACGGTGAGTGCACCGGGTGAGTATTCCGTGACAGCCATTGGCCCCAACGGCTGTAGCCAGGTGGCCTCCATCACCGTGACAGGGGATCAAACCCCACCCACCGCCAGTCTGGATAACGACGGGCCGCTGACCTGTACCAAAACCAGTGTAATCTTGACAGCCGCTGGTGGCACTACCTATCAGTTCAGTACCGGGGCTACCCCCTTTGGTGATGGATCAACCGCCACGGTCACCACCCAGGGAAGCTATTCGGTGACGGTTACAGGGGCCAATGGCTGCACGGCCACTAGCACTACGGTTGTTGGACAAAACACGGACTCTCCCCAGGTGAGCCTGGCTAATGATGGTCCGCTCAGCTGCGATCAGCCCACGGTAACTCTGAGCGCGCAGGCCCGGCTTGCCCCCAATCGGGTGACGCCCACGGGTTCGCTGCGTCAGGCGGCTCCTACGCTGTTCACCTACGTGTTCAGCAATGGGGCCACGCCCACGGGAGATGGCTCATCGGCCACCGTCACCACGGCGGGTATCTACTCGGTGACGGCCCTTGGCGAGAACGGCTGTTCAAACGTAGCGTCGACGACGGTGACGGGTAATACTATCCCACCGGTAGCGAGTCTGGTCGCTAGTGGCAGTCTGAACTGTTCAGTAAGTGAGGTAACGCTGAGCGCCACGGGTGGTGCTACGTATGCCTTCAGTGGTCCGGGCGTGGTCAGTAGTGATCCGGCTTCGGGTACGGCTCTGGTCAATGTAGCCGGTACCTATTCGGTGACGGCCACGACCGGCAGCTGTTCGAGCACAGCCACCGTAACAGTGATCGGTGATCAGGCTCTACCGACGGTGAGTCTGATCGCTAGTGGCAGCCTGACCTGTAGCACCACCAGCGTCACGCTGACCGCTTCGGCTCAGAAAGTACTTACGCCTGACTTTACCTATGTCTTTAGCTCGGGAGCCACTTTGATCGGCAACGGCCCCACGGCCACGGTGAGTACACCGGGTGAGTATTCGGTGACGGCCCTTGGCCCCAACGGCTGTAGCCAGGTGGCCTCCACCACCGTCACGGCCGATCAGAAACCTCCTCTGGCGAGTATGAATAACGATGGGCCGCTGACCTGCGCTAAAACCAGTGTGACCTTAACGGCCTCAGGCGGCACTACCTATCAGTTCAGTGCCGGGGCTACCCAGGTGGAAACTGGACCGACGGCCAAGGTATCTAGTGCGGGCGTGTATTCCGTCACGGTGATCGGTACCAATGGCTGTAGCAGCGTAGCTTCCACGACCGTTGCCGATGCCTCTTCGCCCATCAATATTACCGCTCAACCCGCTAGCGTGAGCCTCACCGCGGGCCAGACGGCTCGCTTCAGCGTGAGCGCCGACGGCAGTGGACTGAGCTACCAGTGGCAGCTTGACTCAGGCAGCGGCTTTGTCGATCTGACCAACGATGCCACGTATGCCGGAGTCAGCTCGGCCACGCTCAGCATCGCCAACACCACCACGGCCTTGAGCGGGCAGACCTATCGGGTAGTGGTCAGCAGTGGTGTCTGCTCAACAACCTCCACGCTGGCCACCCTGACGGTGAATCGACTAATGCCGGACCTGATTCCGCTGCTGTACGCCCGTCCGACACTTATGTACGGAACCACCGATATGAGTGTGGTGGTCGATGTGGTGGAACAGAATGGGGTAGCCAGTAACGGCTTGATCACCCTGCGCATCACCCAGGACGCCAAACTGAGCTTGAGTTTGCCCGCTGACGCGACGACTATGGGCGGACGCGCAGTGACCAACCGGGTGTGGCAGTTAAGTGGTCCGCTGAATGGGTATTACACGCTGACGACCACGGAGCCCGTTCCAGCGGGCGACCGGCTGAGCGTGGGTCTGGTGGGCCGTTTCAGCGCGGGGTCCAGTTCGGGCAGTCTGACGGTGAGCTGTACGATGCTGGGGGGCAGCGGTGGTGAAGAGCGGGCCAACAACAACCTCGACGCCGACAAGATCGAATACTTCCAACAGTAATAAGCTGTTCATGAAAAAACAACGCTATGGGTTCTAACTAATTAGAATCCATAGCGTTGTTTTTTAGGGTCTATGTGTAAAATTCATCTATCAAAACGAGCTGTAACGAGTTAATTGGTAAGACAAAACGCTTAAGTGATATGACCATTGAGTTATATGAAGCTCCTGAAGCTGTTTCATCAGAGAGCATTGAATCGCCTATTTCCAGCACCACGGGTGAGTTGCCTGATCAGGAACCTACACTTGATCTGGGAAATCTATTGGGCAGTTTCGATTCTCAGGAAGAGGCTCTGACTTTTCTTCAGGAACAGGCTTCCCAGCAGAATCAGCAACTTACCGACAGTGACATCAGCGCGTACAATGCCTATACGCACGTTAGCTTGCTGACCGTTACGATCCAGACCAAAGATCAGTCGACTCAGCAAAAAAATTATTACCTGGTCACCGACGAAGGCTACTGAACGATGTAAACATAGGGCCGCAGAGAACGCAACGGGCATAAGTCATAAAAACGCTGAGTTCTCTGCGGATCTATGTTTTATCATCCCAAATCTTTCCAACATTGCCCATTACTTTAGCCGTTACGTAAGCTGATAAAGGTATGAAAGTACTGGTTGTAGAGGATGAAAAGGGATTAGCGGAAAGTATTATCGACTACATGGCGAAGGATGGCTACGTCTGCGAAACAGCGGCTACGTTGCTGGAAGCTGACGAGAAAATACACCTGTATACCTATGACTGTGTCATTGTTGATCTGACGTTACCCGACGGTAATGGTTTTCAACTGATCGAAACCCTGAAGCGACTGATTGCCACAACGGGGGTTATCATTATTTCGGCACGTAACGCGCTGGAAGATAAGCTAAAAGGGTTGGAAATCGGTTCAGATGATTACCTGACCAAACCCTTTCATCTGTCGGAGTTGAACGCGCGTGTGAAGTCGCTTCTACGCCGGAGGCAGTTTGGCGGACATACTGAAATTCAGTTTCGGGAAATCACGGTCGTGCCCCATACCCGTAAGGTGTTCGTCAACGGGCAACCGACGACCCTGTCCCGGAAAGAATATGATTTGTTACTCTATTTTTTGTCCAATGTGGACGTAGCACTGACCAAAGCGTCAATCGCTGAACACCTCTGGGGCGACAACATCGACTCGGCCGATTCGTTCGATATGGTCTACTCGCACATCAAGAATCTGCGCCGAAAATTGCTGGAAAAAGGGTCTGCCGACTACGTTCAGTCGATTTACGGGATCGGCTATAAATTCAGTCAGCCTTGAAACTGCTCGCCAAAACCAACCGCATTTACCTGGCGTTTTCGCTGGTCGTTTATCTGCTTACGGCGCTGGCGTTCTACCAGATCGTCCGGCTGCTGATTTATGATGAGGTCGAGAATCGGCTACGGGTCGAACGACGGGATTTTGACGCGTACGTTCGGGCGCATAATACCTGGTCAACCATTCCGTATTTCGTCGAGAATAAAATTGACGTGGTTCCGGTAGGTCGGCCGGAGCCGTTTCGGGAAGTGTTCACGGACACGCTGATTCGGAACCGTTACGATGATGAATTGATTCCGTTCCGTCAGTTAACGTTCTATCAGCCGATTCAGGGCCGAATGCATCGGGTTGAAATCCGTAAGTCCCTGATTCAGACGTACCGGCTCATCGAAGTTATTACAGTCACCATGATTCTGTTTCTGGGGTTGCTGCTGCTGGGTACGTTCTGGTTTCAGGGAAAATTGTCGGGTCAACTCTGGCATCCGTTTTACGATACGCTCTCACGCATCAAACGATTCGATCTTAGCAGCGATACGTCTCTGGAGCTGGATAAGCCGGAAATCACGGAATTCAATGAGCTGAACGACGTACTGCAAAAAATGGCCGCTAAGATGCAGCAGGATTACCGGAGCCTGAAGGAATTTACGGAGAATGCGTCGCACGAAATGCAAACGCCATTGGCACTCATCAACGCCAAAGTAGAGCAGCTCATCCAGACCGAACAACTGTCCGAAACCCAGACGCAATGGATCGAAACCATATACCAGGCTTCCCGACGGATTTCCCGACTCAATCAGGGATTGCTACTGCTGGCTAAAATCGAAAATCGGCAATTCAGCGATAGCCAGAGTATTGACTTGTCAAACCTGCTGGCTGAAAAACTGACCGATATGGAAGAAGTTTTGTTGTTTAAGCACTTGTCGGTACAGGTACAGACAACAGCGCCTTTCGACGTGCAGTTACCGGGCGCACTGGCTGACAGTCTGGTAACGAATCTGATCAGCAACGCCATCCGTCACAACCAGCCGAAGGGTCGCATCGAATTGACCTCAAATGCTGATCAATTGTGCCTGAGTAACACGGGCGGGCACCTTTCATCAGACCCTGAGCGGCTATTTGAACGGTTCAAAAAAGAAAGCACTGGTCCTGATTCGGTTGGTTTAGGACTGGCGATTGTCCGGCAGATATGCGATAGCTATGGTTTACGCATTGCCTATCAGGAAACAGCCGGTATCCACCAATTCTGCATTACCCGATCCGACGAATACCATTGATCCGTTCGCTAATCGGGCTGCGATGGTAACTTTTCTGAATTGCCAGGCCGTTTTAATCGATACGTCAGGCCGATCACTACGTTATACTTACCGGAGGCCAGTTGGGGAGTGAAGACGCCACTTTCGAACGTAGCGGGATTGTAATTCGTCTGATTGACGGCACCAAGTTGCAGAATCCAATGCGAATCGAGCTGATAGCCAACCCCGGCAAAAAATCGATTTCGTTCAAACGTCGGACCGATTGGATTCAGGAAAATCTCATCGTAGACCGATAGAAAGAAAGTTTTATCGGTAATCGTTCGATTGTTGAGCGGCACAAACATATTCAGTCGGTAACGAATACGGTTCCGGAACGGCTGCGACCCGTCGCGAAACGTAAACCATCGTTGCTCCACCCGGTACCGGTGTTCAAATTTCAACCGCGCCAGGTATTGATTGACAATCAGCTGTTCCCACAAACGTTTCTCCGTATTGAGCGGACCCGTCGACAGATCCTGGTAGTCATACGTAGCGTACCGCCCACCGGCTACCATCAGGGTGAAATTTTTATCAATATCATAGCTAACGCCACCTTTCAGTTCATTGTAAAAATACTGGCTGAACAGGGCGTTGCTTCGAGCCTGTACTTCGGCAAAACCACCCCATTTTTTCTCACCTCCCGGTAGCTGAACCGTACCAATGAGCCACGATCCCCAGGGTGTGGGGGAGGTCAGCGATGTTTGAGCGAACGTGTGAGATAAAGTATAAACCGACAGAAGAGCGGTCAGGCTGATAACAAAACGGAAGCGGTTCACGAAGGCGAAACGGAATAGATCGCCACAAAAGTAGAGGATGTTAAGAAGCCGTCATGGTTAGATTCGCAGAGTTAATAATTTGGTAATCTATCAAATTGGTTTGTTAACAATTCCGTAACATTAGACAGCGTTTCGTCAGATACCCGATTGCAAGGATAGCTGAAGAAGCTTATGCGGAAAGAGGTAATTAACTCAACTACGGATTCTTTTTAGGCGCAGCTGCATCGGGGAAATCTGGTCCTTTCTGGTCATCTGGTCCGGGGGCTGTTGTCCCTAATTGATCATGAAACCAGGCTAACTGATCAATGTACGACTGTGTATTTAACCGATGTCCAGCGTCATACCACTTTATAACTTTATTGGCTGGAGCCGCTTTTTGTAGTTGTTCGGCCGCAAATGTCGAAACGGCTTCGTCCTGCCGTGCGGATTGCATAAATAAGGAAGCGGGCGCAGCTCGATGAATGTATCGAATCGGTTCGATGGGTTGCATGGCCGCTATCCAGCGTTTTCGTTGCTCACATGTAAGCGGCACCTGATCGCTTAATTCGCCCTTTTCAGAGCTAAAGTGAGCGATGAGGCCGCCATCAGCTACGACTAAAATGTAGGTTTTCAGACGACGCTCGATACCCGCAAACAAGGCACCCATTGCGCCCCCATGACTACGACCAACGTAGCCCAGCCGGTTCGGATCGACGTCTGGACGGCTGATCAGCAAATCGACGGCCCGTTGTAGATTGATCATGTAGGTAACTTGCTCAACACTGTCGGCAGGCGTAAACTGAATGGGGTCACCACCTCGTTCGGCGAATGGCGCATTGGTTGCCAGTACCACCGCGCCGTGACGCGCCAGATACACCCCGCGTGGCGTCTGATTCATAGCCGTTCCGGGCGCGCCATGCTGAAGCAAAATCCCCGCAAAAGGCCCCTTCACCGATGGTATGAACAGCAAACCCGATACGCGCCCTTTCACGGGACTCGCATAGCTGACCTTATGAATATGAACACCTTGTTGCGTACCAATAAGGGAGTCTGTAAACGCAAGTGGAGCCGTTTTATCGTACGAAAACAGATGAAGGGGAAGCTCTGACGTTTGCGCCGTAGCAGTCAGCCACGAGCTGATTGCCAGAAAGATGAGGCTAAAAAGACGGTAAGTAGGCATATTTAGGGTGTGGATAGGCTTTTTGACAGACACGTTTGTTGATGAAGTTGACATCCTTAGCGCAAAATAACCGTGTCTGGTCGCCGTGAAAAACCCAAGCCTGGATGAACTGATGAATTCAGCGTCTTAACCAGGCAACCAGCGATCTGAACTGACAAAATGCTGCTTCGGGTAAGGCGTGTAAGACAATTACCTTTCGCTCAATTCCTTCGTAAAAACTTCATTGACAGCCGCTTCTTTTAAAAATTAATGTCTACTTTGGGTGACATCGATTTCGATATATACACACGATCCGTTAAACCCATTTATCCCTTCGTATTTCGTTTGTCTATGAAATTTCTCTTCAACTCCAAAACACTGTTGGCACTAGGCGTTTCAGTGAGTGTTAACGTAACGATTCTGGCGGGGCCAGCTCCTAAGCCGAATGCGGTTCGCAAATACACCATCGAGCAGTTTATGAAAACCATTCGCTTTGGTGGCAGCGACATTTCGCCCGATGAAAAGACGGTCCTGTTCAGCAGTAATCAGGATGGCGTGTTCAATCTGTACGAGATTCCGTTTGATGGCAGTGGCCAGCCGAAGCAGCTGACCAGCTCGAAAACCAACGCTATTTTCGCGATTGGCTACCTGCCCGACGGTCGAATACTCTACAGCAGCGACCAGGGTGGCAATGAGTTGACGCACATCTATCTGCGCGAAAAAGACGGGGCTATTTCGGACCTGACACCCGGCGAAAAAGCAAAATATCAGTTTGGTGGATTAAGTCACGACCGTAAGAGTTTTTTCTACGGGTCGAATCAGCGCAACCGGGCCGCGTTTGATCTCTTCGAAATGGAGTTAGCCACCATGAAACCGAAACTGATTTTCGAAAATCCCGGTGGTTTTCTGCCCAGCGACGTATCACCCGATAAACGTTACGTATCGCTGACGAAAACCATGACGACCAGTAACAGCGATACGTATCTGTATGACACCCAGACCAAGGAAACCAAACTGCTGACAAAACACGAAGGCGATGTGAATAATGGGTCTGCCGGATTTACGCCCGACGGGAAGAAACTATTGATATCGACCGATGACGGAAATGAATTTTCGTACATAAAAGCCTATGATCTGGCAACGGGGCAGAGCACCGTACTCGATAAAGCGAACTGGGATATTATGGGTGATTACCTGTCGTATCGTGGTAAGTACCGGGTGTTGTCGGTGAATAATGATGCGCGCACGGAGCTGAAAATCATTGATACCCGTACCAATCAGGCGGTTAAATTACCCGCACTACCCGGTGGGGACGTAACCGGTGTAAACATTGCTGACAGCGAAGGCCGAATGACATTCTACGTGAACAGTTCCAATTCGCCTTCAACCTTGTATTCGTATGACTTCAAGACTGGCAAAGCGACGCCGTTAGTTCGTAGTTTAAATCCCGAAATCAACGCCGAGGACCTGGTGTTGGGTGAAGTGATTCGCTACAAATCGTTCGATGGCATGGAGATCCCAGCGCTGCTGTTCAAACCAAAAGAGGCCAAAGCAGGCGATAAACTCCCGGCCATCCTGTCGATTCACGGCGGACCGGGCGGCCAGACCCGACTGAGTTATTCGCCGTTGGTCCAATACCTGGTAAACAGTGGATACGTAGTGTTGGCGGTGAATAACCGGGGCAGCTCGGGCTATGGCAAAACGTTTTATGCGGCCGACGACCGCAAACATGGCGACGCTGACCTGAAAGATTGCGTGGAGTCGAAGAAGTTTCTGACTGGAACTGGGTACGTTGATCCGTCTAAAATCGGTATTATGGGCGGATCGTACGGGGGCTACATGACACTGGCAGGCCTGGCCTTTACGCCCGATGAGTTTGCCGTCGGTGTCGATATCTTTGGGGTGGCCAACTGGCTCCGTACACTGAACAGCATGCCCGAATGGTGGGGGCCTCAGCGGGATGCGATGTTCAAGGAGATCGGGCATCCCAAAGCGGATTCGGTCGCGCTGTACAACAAGTCACCACTGTTTCACACAAATAAAATAAAAAAGCCCCTAATCGTCATTCAGGGCGCTAATGACCCGCGCGTGCTGAAAATTGAGTCCGACGAGATTGTGGCCAACGTGAAGAAAAATGGGGTGCCCGTCGAGTACATTACCTTCCCAAACGAAGGACATGGGTTTGTGAAAAAGGAAAACGAGATTACCGCCTATAAAGCCGTCCGCGAGTTTCTGGATAAATACCTGAAAGGACCGGGGCAGTGAGGATGACGTTCGAAAAACTCAACTCACAGAGTCTTTATGACTGTGTCTGGGTTAGTCAATTCCACCCGTTTCGTGGAGTCAGCGGGGCTCCCGAGTCGTTTGTCAATCTGATTCAGTGAGGATGGTCCGCCAGTGCGTTTCTCAAAACCGAGCGTTTTGTAATGGTTCGGTTTTGAGAAACCGCCCTGGGCAGGTTTAAGAACCTGCCCTCACTAAGTCAAACAGATTCTATAGGTTATTTCGACATTTTTGTAAAGATCACATTCCCAAACAATTTGACAGCTGTTACCTTCGAATTGCTGTCGTAGATAAACTCGGCGCGCTGACCGTCGCGCATAATGAACTGGGCTTTATCCTCCGGAATCATTTCCCGCGATTCTTCTTCCCAACGGGGCTTGGCGTAGAGTTTACCATCTGTCTGAGTTACTTCGAAAATGTACCGATCACGGCGGTAGTTGCCCAGCACCTGCTCAACCTGTGCGGTCGAGAGGTTCGCTTTCTTCATTCGTTTCGGTGTGCTGAAATCCCACTTATAGGCAGCCGAAACACTATTGAGTAGTTCCTGCGCCAGTTCCAGGCCGCTGTCGGCATTGGTCATGATAACCACCCCATCGCCTTTCGTAGCATGAGCCATAAACAAACACCGGAAGCCCTGATTGCCACCACTCTGACTGAAAATGAGCGAGTCGCCGGTGTTACGTAGCGCAGGTCCGAGTCCCATACTTCCCAAATGTTTGGTGAGCATTTGTTTCGCCATCGGCTTCGATATCACTTTGTTCGATTTTCCCTGTAACGACTGCTGTACGTTGATAACGTAACGGGCCAGATCGGATGGAGTACTCCACAAGCCAGCCGCTGCCATTTCCGGATACGTGTACCAGGAACCATTGACCGGGGTTCCGTAGGATGTGTAGGCGGTAGCCGCCATCGAATCGAGTTTGGCCGGTAGTGGTTGCTCATATGTACTACGCGTCATCCCGAGTTTCGCCAGGACAGTTTCCTGCATGATTTCCGGGAAGGGTTTACCAACCTGATCGATCATTGCTTTTTGCAGAACCACATAGCCACCGCCCGGATTTCGATTGACTTTACCAGGGATGGTGTCCAGTTGAATCGCTCGTGAGTTGGCGGGCGTTTCGCCGTTCAGGATTTGAATCAGCGTAGGTACGGATTTACCTTTGGGGTACCCGGCAAAACCATGAACCGTCAGGCCAGCCGTGTTTGTCATCAACCGACGTAGCGTTACCTTCTCGGTCGCTGTAAGCGGGCTGTCGGGAACCTGCCAGTCTTTCAGGTAGTTGTTGATGTTCGAATCCAGGGCAAATTTACCTGCTTCGACCCAGTGCAACGCAGCCAGCGCAGCGATGGGTTTGCTAATCGATGAGGCCTGAAATAAGGTTGTTGTATCGACCCGGCGGTTGGCTTCCTGATCCGCAAAGCCGTACCCTTTGGCCCATTCAATTTTTCCGTTTCGGATAACGGCAAGGCTAACCCCCGGCACTTTGTAATGCTTCATCCGAGCTTCAAGCGAAAACTGGGAGGCCGTATCACCCTCCACGATGAGAATCGGTAACAGATGAGTTTCGACCTGACGAATCTTCTCGGGCAGACTGGAAGTGGTTTGACCATAGACCGAAAAACAGGCAAACAAGCCGGTAAGTAACAGGAACGGTGTACGCATGTAGGCAAAATTAGAAGCCCGTAAGATAGCAGATTTGGGTGCCAGGTACAAGCGTAGCTGGTCAAACAATGAGCACCAGCGTTCCGGCAATTATAAGGGCGGCACCAACAGCGGCTTTCCAGGTCAGAACTTCCCCGAGAAAAACGACGGATAAGATAATGGCAATGGCCACACTTAGTTTGTCGACCGGAGCAACCTGCGAAACCTTGCCAAGCTGCAAGGCTTTAAAGTAAAAAATCCACGAAAACCCGGTAGCCAATCCGGATAAGATCAGAAACAGCCAGTTCTGTCGGCTGAGGGCGGGCAACGTATCGAGGCCACCCCGCCAGAACGTAATACCCCAGGCGACCAGCACGATAACGACCGTACGAATGGCAGTTGCCAGATCGGTATTAACACCCTGAATGCCCACTTTAGCCAGTACTGCCGTCAGGGCTGCAAACAGTGCAGAAAGTAACGCGTAAATCCACCACATGGTCAAACTGTTTTCGTAATGACCATCTCATAACTGAATTGGTTCGTTTGAGCACAGGTTACCTGGTTTACATAAACCGACCATACGCTACAAAGGCACAAAGCAGTAGGATCGTTACGTTCAGCCAAACGGTTCGCTTTTCGTTACGTTGGTAGTGAATCACACCGGCGGGGAGCATGATCAAGCCCAGGCAGATAGCCGCAACAGGCGTTAGGATCGGCATGATTTGCGTATACCAGGGAATCAATAAACCAACCGTCCCCAATAATTCAGAAAGGCCAATAAACCGAATGAGTGGAATAGACAGATGCTCGACGCCGGTTTGGCCCATCGCCACTAATTCTGGCGCTGACCGGGTCGATTTCATCCAGCCAGAGTACCCGAAGACGATGGCTAAAAAAGCCTGACTGATCCAAAGTGCGGTATTCATGACGTTTGTTATCCTTACGTTCTGCCGCAAAATTGGTTGGCAATCAGACTCTATCCTTTGATAATTGTCAAAATCTGAAAGTTCAGCGTCTAAATCTGCGCCCGCATACGACTTAATGTTTCGGCAGTCATGCCCAAATATGAAGCGATCATGCCCAACGGTACGCGTTGAATAAGGGTTGGATTGAGAGCCATCAGGTTTCGATACCGCTCCAAAGCCGTAGCAAAATGAAGTTCATCGAAGCGTTGCTGAACCAGAAGCAAACCATGACTGGCGAGTAGACGGCCTAAGCGCTCAATATCGTGATGTTGCTGATAGAGGTTTTCCAGATCCGTGTGCGAAATGGCCCAGAGTACGGATGGTTCCAGTAGCTCAACAATCCGCCGGTCGGGTTGCTGCGTCATAAAACTACTGATTGACACCGCAAATTGTCCTTCTGCACTCAGCCAGTCGGTAACATCTTTCCCATCTTTGTAATAGTACGTTCGCGTTAGCCCTTTTTCAATGAAATAGACCCATTGGCAGACCGTGTTTTGCCGTACCAGTACGTGTCCTTTTTCGAGCTCTAGTCGCTTTAGAACCGCTGCCAGCGCCGATTGACTACCAGCAGATAAAGGTGTAAACTGACTCACGACCTCAAGAAACGGGTTACTCATAATGACTACTCATTGAAAAAGAAAGTAATCGTATATCGTTCGGGTTACTTCGGCGATAGTCCGTTCGCGTACAGGACCCGGTTTTTTTGACGATTTGACAAAGACGGAAATCGCTACGTGTCCAGCATCGCCCGGCAACGTAATGATGCCTACGTCGCTGGCGGTCAGGCCAATCGTTCCGGTTTTATGGAGCACTTCGGTGTCGGGTGGGAGCGCGCCTTTCAGGCGGGCGAGACCCGTTTCGCACCGGCGCATAATGTCGAGGAGTAAGGTTTTGCTATCCGGTTTCAGAACGGGCTGGGTATACAATTTAGTGAGAAGTAGGGTCATCGCTTCCGGGGTAGACGTATCGCGCACATCGGTCTCAAACGCTACGTAACTGGCTTCCCGAATGGCAGACGTATTCAATTTTGACAGCGAGTCGTAACGAGCGGGCGACCAGGCCAGGTTCATATCCATCGATATACCCACGCAGTCGGCAATGAGCCAGGCCGTTGGCCGATTCACCTGTAATCCTTCAACACCCAGTCGTTTCATACAGGCATTCACTGCGGCCGGTCCACCCGCCAGTCGCAGGCAAATATCGGTGGCGCTGTTGTCGCTGATCAGGAGCATCAGTTCCAGCAAACTCCTGACCGACAGCGACAAACTGGGGTCAGTCGTGTTGGGCCAGTCAAAGCGCTCGGTTAGCATACCACTGCCCGGATGCAGGTCATTTTTCGTGATCGGTACGAGCTGGGCGAGGGTTATACGGCCACTGTCCACACGGCTCAACAATTGCGTAGCGATGGCCACCTTATACGAACTTGCCATCGGAAACGGTTCTTTCGGGTTTTGCGTAATGGTTCGTCCACTCTCAAGATGCGTCGCGCAGACCCCCACTTTGCCCCCGGACAGACTGGAGAGACGTAGCAGTTCCTGTTCCAGTCGAACCGGTACGGTAAACGCGGGTTGTGCAGGAGCGGATTTTGTCGTCTTTGCTTTCTGAGCAAACGAGAGTAGCGAACAACAAAGGAACGTAACCGTAAGAAGGTTGATCGGAAGGTGCATTGTTGACTGGTTTGTACGTGGTGTTTTGGTAAAATTAATCTGGCGTAAAATTAGTGTGACCCCGCTGGGGTCAAATGTTTATAGAACAGCCTTTATCGCTATAAACATGTGCCCCCAACGGGGTTATACGTATTCCGAAATAAATGGTTCGACTCCGTTCTAATTGACTACCTCTAACGGGTGAGTCTATTTCATGCGCCGGGGAGGAACGGCCGCTGTCATCGTCATTTCAACGCTGGCACCGAACACCAGCTTGGCAACACCGACGGTCGTACGGGCGGGGTAATTGTCCTTTTGGAAATACTTCTGGTAAATCGCGTTCATTTTCGGGAAGTCATCCATGTTGCTTAGGTAGACCGTTACGCTCACGACGTTTTCGAGCGAAGTGCCCGCATCTTTCAGCACCGTTGTGATATTTTGAATCGTTTGCGCAGTTTCGGCTTCGATGCCCCCGTCAATCAATTTACCCGACTGTGGATCCGTACCCACCTGTCCGGACACGAACAGAAACCCATTGCTAATCACGCCCGGACTAAACGGATACGGAACGGCGGGTACGGTTCGGGGCTGAATAATCCGTTTGTCCTGACCAAAAGAAGAAAAGCTTATGCCAAGCAACAGCAAAGGAAGTAAGAGATGTTTCATGATAAAAAGTGGTAAATAGTTAGATTAACCACAGAGTCCCAGCGAATACAGCGTTCAGGTAACTAGTACTGCTCCAGTTTAATTCTTAATTACCGGTACCACGGGTTTTAACCCGTTTTTTAGATCAACTCCCGAACGGGTTAAAACCCGTGGTACCTTTTTCTCAAACCAGTAAATTGGACGAGTACTAGTAAGCTTTTGCGCCCTCTGTGGCTCTGTGGTCAATTATTTATTACAGGTAAGTTAGCGAGACAATCGGTAAATCAACAGCGCAGCCCGCTGAATAAGTAGCGGAAATTCCTTGATGTTCATCGTTTCTTCGATGCTGTGAGCTCCCTTGCCCGATGCACCCAAGCCATCCAGGCAAGGCATAAATTGAGCCACATACGATACGTCGCCAGCGCCACGCGCGCCCGGATCAAATGCTTCGACCGGGCCAATGCCCATGTCCCGGCTGATCTTGTCGACTTGCTTGCGCAACTCATCATTGGCGGCTGTCGGCTCCATACCGGGAATACCGTCTACAAACGAGATCGTGGCTTTGGTCAGCGGCAGGCTTTTATCAACGATTTCGCGCATTCTGGCCCTGGCTTTTTCTTTCTGACTTTCCGTAAGAAACCGTAGATCACCTTTAACCAAAGCTGTCCCGGCAATGATATTGGTTTTGCCCACTACGTCGGCTTTGGCGGTCTTATCGTCATAATGCGTTTCCGCTCCGCCCACGATCAGGCCCGGATTAAAGGTCAGGTATTGCTCCTGGCCGAGCGTCCGCCTAAATTCGTTCAGGATGCGGACGGCTTCATAAATCGCTCCGTACCCCAAATCGTTGAAAATACGCGATGAGTGTCCCGATCGCGCCTTTACGTTGAGTGTCCAGCCGCTGGCTCCCCGTCTGCCGGTCGTTACGTGATGCAGTCCCTGGGCACTTTCAAAAGCTAACGCCAGATCACATTTTTTCGCCCGCTCAATGAAATCCCGGCGGCTTTCCGGGCCACCACCGCTTTCTTCGTCACCGGTAAAGTAAATGGTGATCGACGTATCATCGAGCAATTTCTGGTCATTTAACGCTTTCAGGGCGGCAATGACAACTACGTCGCCCCCTTTCATGTCGTTGACCCCCTGCCCGGCAACCGTCGAATCGTTCACGCGGGTGTAAGGCTCCATCGGCAGGCTCTTTTCAAACACCGTATCCAGGTGGCCGATCAGAAACAGTTTTTTACCTTTTTTGCCTTGCCGGGTAGCTACCAGATGGCCCGCCCGATTCAGCGAGTCGGGTAACGTCACCCACTCGGTTTTGAAACCCAGCTTATCGAACTCATCCGACATCAGTTTCCCGACGGTGCGAACGCCTTCTTTGTTCAGTGTACCGCTGTTGATATTGACAACTTTTTCCAGAAAAGCTTCCGTCTCCGGCATCTGTTTCTGCACCGTAGCGAGAACGGTTTTTTCGGGTTTGGAAAGCGTTTGAGCCGACGCGGTATAGCTGGCGATCAGGAAGAGAAAGGCGAGTTTTCGCATGAATGGTTTCCGGTAAAGCAGGTTGTGAATGGCTAAAATACAGAAAGTTGTCATTGTCCCAGCCTCGACGGTAGGTTTAGGAATCAAAAACTAAGCTGAGTGCTATGATCTTGCCTGACAACACAAAAAAGGCGTAATTGAGCCATAAAGTAAACAACGCCTTTATGCGTACAGACCTGCCTGATGCCTTTATTCAGTTTAGACATGCGCTTCATCAGTTTCCGGAAATTTCGGGACAGGAGGTCGAAACGCAGAAACGGATAAAAGCTTTCGTGAAACAATTTAATCCGGATGCTATACAGGAAGTGGGCGGTACGGGTTTGCTGTTACAATATGGGTTGGGTGAGGGCGGACCTGTTACGTTGATTCGGGCTGATACGGATGCATTGCCAATTCAGGAAGTCAATGCGTTCGCCCATAAGTCACGGATAGAAGGCGTTTCGCACAAATGCGGTCACGATGGTCACACCGCTATCCTCGCCCGATTGGCATCTTTACTGGCCGTAAAACCGTTCAGGAATGGGCGGGTGTATCTGGTGTTTCAGCCTGCCGAAGAAACCGGCCAGGGCGCTGAGGCCGTTCTGAACGATCCGTTTTTTACATCCATTCAGCCCGACCGGGTGTTTGCGCTACATAATTTGCCCGGCTATGAACAAGGCGTTGTTGTATGCAGACCCGGACCGTTTACGGCATCCGTTCTGAGCATGATCGTTACGTTCACGGGCAAAGTGTCGCACTCGGCTGAACCCGAAAAAGGTCTTAATCCCGCCTACATGATGGCGGAGTTTATGCTACGTTCCCGAAGATTGCAACAGCCTGACCCACAGTCTGATGATTTCGCCTTGATCACCCCGGTCTATACCACGATGGGTGAAAAATCGTACGGCATATCGGCGGGCTACGGTGAAGTCCACGTAACCCTCCGAACCCGTAATGCGAAACGAATGGAACAGTTGACTACGCAACTACTGGACGTATTGGCTGAGCTTTCGACGGATAGCGGTATCGACGTAGCAACCCGCTATACGGAAGCCTTTTTTGCCAACGAAAACGATCCTGAAGCGTATGAACAAATCAAACGGAGCGCAGTGAAACTGGGCTATCCGTTTGTCGAAAAGCAGGAACCGTTTAAGTGGGGCGAAGATTTTGGCTTGTTTACGCAGCACCACAAAGGAGCCATGTTTGGCATGGGCAACGGAGAGAATTCGCCAGCTTTGCACAACGATAATTACGATTTCAACGATAACCTGATCGAACCAGCCGCCCGTCTGTTTCTAGAATTGATTGAGATTGATCACAGGCCGGGAGTAAGTTGATTTGGAATAATGGGTAACTGCCCTAACCTATCGCCGAGTTGGTTGTTATGTAAGCGAACACCACTACGTATCATGGCCCAGTCCGATCAATCCGTTGCCGCTGTTAACGATGCCGTTCGCAGGCAACTCATCGATTTGTTAACCAGCGGAAACGCGCATCAGCCGTTTGAAGCCGCGATAAAGGAGTTGCCCGCCGAACTACGGGGCGTAATCCCGGATAAGTTGCCTTACAGTATCTGGCAACTGGTCGATCACATACGAATCGTTCAATGGGACATTCTCGAATTTTCGCGGGATGCCTCACATCAGTCGCCACCCTGGCCGAAAGGCTACTGGCCCAGCGAAATAGCACCAGCTGATGAGGCTAAATGGCAGCAGGCGTTGACTCAGATTCGGCAGGATCGTGATGCGTTCATTACGTTGCTCAACGATCCGCAACGCGACTTATACGAACCGCTTTCGCATGGCGATGGCCAAAATCTACTCCGCGAAGCACTGCTTATTGCCGACCACACTGCGTATCATATCGGTGAAATCATTCTCATTCGCCGGTTATTGGGCGCCTGGAAAAGCTGATCCGTTAAATCCATTGTATCAATTCTACGTGCCCATTTCGGATAACTAAGCATTGCACTTCGTGCTCTCGGCCTAGTCCGTAGAAATCAAGATTAATGACAGTTATTTCGCCATATGTAGTGCTAACGGGATTATGTGTATAAATCTCCGAGTCGAACAAAGGATCGATAATTGTGAAGGTTTTTCCAGACAGCGTTGCTAAACACGTTCCATTACCCACGAGTGTTAAGTAGACCGCTTTGTTTTGAAGGAGGAAGCCACCAAACAGTTGAATACCAGTCAGATCAAATTGAAGTTTGGTGACCGTTAAATCGGGGGCACCAGGTTTTGCATTTTTCGGTTCGGGAGAAGGTAGCCGTCCAGGGTCCTGAATGACCTGTTCGTCTGCACTGCCGATCATATGGCCCAGATTGGATAAGACATGATACCCATCCTGAGTATGATAAACCCAATTCGCACAGACGGCTTGTGTGCTATGAATTTTTCGGCTCTGTTTCTCGTAAAAGAATATCGTACCGCCAAATTCCCCTTTACAATTGCTATAGGCTAGATACTTCGAGTCTTCGAATAATTTTGGTTGTTTTCCGAATGGAACAGGATTCAGGTAAAGCGTCCACCCAATCTGATCAGTAAATACCCAATAGCGTCCCCCGGACAAACCAATCAACTGCCCGTTAATTAACCAGTGATAGTGAAACCGTTTGGCATTAAGCTGTTTTTCTAAAACCTTGTTACGTGTCCAGTTTGCACTATTGTAGCAGGCAAAGAAGCCCGGCGAAAACAGACTGACCAAACAGCCTTTGTACAGTACCGAATAAGAAAGCGGGTATTTGTCATCGCCGAACGGGTTGTGTACACTACGTTTGTGTTTAGACCAATGCAGGGCCGAATGGGCTAATTTGAGCGTATAATATTGACTTTCGTACAAAGTTGGCAGCGGATACGTAGTCGTATCGCGTAGTTCCCTTCGAGTGTTGGCGAAGTACTGGATGATCGGCAGAAATACGGTGTCTACCTCACTTGACTTAGTACGTAATGGGGGAGACTGGGCCCATACAAACTGACAGTAACCAATCAGTACAACAAGAAGGGATGTATATTTCCTAGCCATCGTTTTATGATTCGATTTCTTTCTAGTTGGGTTTTGTAAAATTGCGACTCAATGTAAATTAATTACCCATTAATTTGTACGGATTATCTAAATCAACTTCATGCCAACCAACTTCTCAAAAGTAGCCATTGCTCTGTTACTAATGCCAATGCTGGCGGTCGCCCAGCCCGCTACGTCTACCAACCCGTATCCCAATACGTTCGCTCAGGATTCGGCATATACCCGGGAAAAGTATCAAAAAACTGAATTCATGGTGCCCATGCGCGACGGCACTAAACTGTTCACGCAGATCTATGCGCCCAAAGATCAGTCGGTAAAGCACCCGATCATTATGCAGCGAACACCATATAGCTGCCGCCCGTACGGACCGGATCAGTTTCGTCCGCGTATTGGTCCGAATGCGTTTATGCTACGGGATAACTACATTGTTGTTTATCAGGATGTTCGTGGTCGTTGGGCGTCGGAAGGTACGTTTGTTGAGATGACTCCGCATGTTGACAATAAAAAAAGTAAAACCGATCATGACGAAGCATCCGATACGTATGACACGATCGACTGGCTGCTGAAGAACATATCGAATCATAACGGGAACGTAGGACAATGGGGCATTAGCTACCCCGGCTTCTTTACGTCGGCGGGGTCAGTGTCGGGACATCCGGCTCTGAAAGCGTCTTCTCCGCAGGCGCCCATGGCCGACCTCTGGCGCGACGATGCGTTTCATAACGGCGCTTTCCAGATTGCCGCCAACTTTGGTTTCTATACGGGTTTTCAGGAACAAAAGGGACCGACGAAGCAGCGGCCAACGCCCCTGTTCGAGATCAACGATCCCGACGGCTATCATTTTTACCTGAACATGGGGCCAACGGCTAATTCCGAGAGTCAGTATTACAAAGGCCGGAATACGTATTACCACGAGAATTTTGAACATCCGGATTACGACGATCACTGGAAAAAACGGAATATCCTGCCACACCTGAAAGGCATCAAACACGCCGTCATGGTTGTCGGAGGCTGGTACGATGAGCAGGATCTGTACGGTACGTTCAACACGTACAAAGCCATCGAGAAGCAGAATCCCGGTATTCAGAACATCTTCGTCGTGGGGCCGTGGGTACATGGGGGCTGGGCCAGACAGTCGGGGCAAACCTTAGCTGATCTGGATTTTGGTTCGCAGACGTCGCCGTATTACCAGGAAACCATCGAAGCGAAATTCTTCAAACATTATCTCTTTAACGAGACGACACCATTAGCACTACCCGAAGCAACGTTATTCGAGACCGGCACTAACCGCTGGCGTTCGTTCGATACGTATCCGCCGAAGGGAACCGTGCAAAAACAGTTGTATTTGCAGGCCAATGGTAAACTTGGCTTTTCGGCATCGACAACCGGAGCTACTTTCTCGGAATTTCCGTCTGATCCGGCGCATCCCGTTCCATTTTCGAGCAAAATCAACGATGGTTTTTCCGCCGATTACATGGTCGAAGATCAGCGATTTGCCTCCTCACGACCCGACGTACTGACTTTCCAGACCGATGTGCTCACCGACGATTTAACCCTGGCCGGGCCGATCGTAGCCCAACTCACTGTATCGACTACGGGAACGGACGCCGACTGGATGATAAAAGTTATTGACGTATACCCATCCGATGCACCGGAGAATCCGAAAAAACCAGACGTCGTGTATGGCGATTATCAGCAACTGGTACGTAGTGAAATCATGCGGGGGCGTTATCGGAACAATACCAGCAAACCCGAAGCCTTTACACCCAATCAGCCAACGCAAGTGCCGATCGAATTACAGGACGTACTGCATACGTTTAAAAAAGGCCACCGCCTGATGGTACAGGTGCAGAGTACGTGTTTCCCGCTGGCCGATCGGAATCCGCAGACGTTTGTGCCCGTCTTCAGCGCCAAAGAATCAGATTATCAGAAAGCCACGCACCGGGTTTATCACGGAAAATCGGGCGCAAGTTTCCTGAAAGTTGGTGTATTGAACTAACCATTTTTATCCGTCTATGCGATTTCCAGTTACGCTTTTACTTAGCTTTTTTATCGGCTACGTAGCTTTTGCTCAGTCGGTGCAAAAGCCTAAACTCATGGTTACGCCCCTCAACGAGCGGGTGTACGTACACACTACGTACGGTCTTTACCAAAACGAAGCAGTGCCTTCTAATGGGCTGATTATTAAGACCGATGATGGTGTTGTGCTCGTTGATACGGGGTGGGATACTGACTCCGTCGCTGATAATACTCAGCAAATACTCCAGTGGGTAAAGGATAACTTACACCAACCTGTTCGACTTTGCATCGCTACACACGCACATGGCGACCGTGTGGGCGGTACGGGTGCACTTCGTAAAGCGCGAGTTCGAGTCGTCAGCACGCCCCTGACAGCGAAAAATTCGGTTAAAGAAGGCTATCCAGCACCCGAGGGCATTTTACCATCCGATACCACATTTACCATTGGTGGAGAACCGATTCGCTGCTATTTTCCAGGCGAAGGCCACACGAGAGACAACATTGTCGTTTATCTGCCGAATCAGCAGATTTTACATGGCGGCTGTTTGGTTAAAAGTGTCGCAGCTTTTGGAATGGGATTCCTTGGCGATGCCAATCTGTCCGAGTGGGGTAATACGATTCGGAACGTAAAAACTCAGTTTGGCAAAGCCCGAATTATCGTTCCCGGCCATGAAGAATGGAGCGATGTTAAATCATTAGACCACACGCTGAAGCTGATTGATAACTATCTGGCTACCAAAAAGTAACCATCGGGCACACCACTTACAAAACGTACATTATACACATGCCTAAACGTATTTTAATGGATCACGACGGAGCCATCGACGATTTATTGTCGCAACTGCTCGTGCTGACCATGCCTGATGCTGAACTGATCGGCGTTACGGTAACGCCCGCTGACTGTTACATCGAACCCGCTCTCGAATCGACCTATAAGCTGCTTCAATTGATGGGCAAGGAAGAAATTCCGCTAGGCCGAGGTGATTATTACGGTATCAACGCCTTCCCAAGCGAATGGCGGGCGCGACCCGAGATCATCAATGCGTTACCCATGCTGATCAATCTGCCGAAATCGCCGGACCCGTATGCGTACCCGAGTGCGCCCGAGCTGATCATCGACAGGCTGTCAGCAGCTAAGGAGAAAGTAACAGTTTTAATGACGGGGCCGTGTTCAAACCTGGTACTGGCGTTGGAAAAAGCACCGGAACTGAAAGGTAAAATTGACGAGATCGTCTGGATGGCGGGGGCATTCCGAACTACCGGAAACGTGCAGACGTACCAGCACGATGGCTCAGCCGAATGGAACGTATTCTGGGACCCGGTCAGCTCGCAGAAGCTGGTATCATACGAACTACCGTTAACACTTATCCCGCTGGACGTAACGAATCACGTACCCGTCACGAAGCAATTTCTCTCGACGTTAGCGACGCAGATTGATTACAAGCTGTCGAATCTGACCGGGCAGCTCTGGGCCTTGACCCTCGATACGATCCCGAGTTATCACTACACGTATTTCATGTGGGACATTCTGGCGACCAGTTACTTGGCCATGCCCGACTACTTCACGACTGAACTCGTGAAAGCCAACGTAAGCACCCGACCACCCAACGCCGGACAAACGTATCTGGATGACCAGGGCTATGTAGTAAAAATCGCAACGGACGTGAACACGGGTTATTTTTACGATTATCTACTGAGCCAGTTCAAGCAGTAACCCGCAAACCGAAAATTAGGGCGTTTTTAGTTTGGCTTTTACACCTTCTACGATTTTCAGATAGCCTTCGTCTCGGTTTGGAAAGTCAGAACTGACGATCCAACGCGTTTTGGCCTTGTCCAAATCAGTCTTCGGGCCTTCGTAGCCGGGTAATCCTTGCTGTTTATAAATAGCAAACTGAGTTTCTTCGAAATCACAAGGTCGTATAAATAGGGGTATGATCTCCGTGCCATGTTCTTTAGCCGCAGGTAATTCGGTGTTCCAGATGTAGTCGGAAGCCATAAAATCCGGGCTGAGCAGCAGCAGCACAATATCAGAATGTTGGATAGCTTCCTTGATCACCTTATCCCAGTCGTCGCCCGCCAGGATTTCCCGATCCTGCCAGGTTTCGACCAAACCGCTACGTTTTAATGCGGCAAAATGGGTATCCAGTTCTTTCTTGTATAGTTCGTCTTTATGGGCGTAGGAGAGAAATATTTTCTTGGGAATTTGCGCCTGACTAACCAGTAACTGGTGCATGACGGGGCTAATCGTTAGGTAGTTACCAGTTGCACTTTTTACTTTGGTGATCTTATTTAAAATGGCTTCTTCAAGATTGGTGATGGTAACGAATTCTACGCCATCCGACGAAAGTTGAATTGTTTTCCTGGCGCCATCAGAAAGAAAAAAACGTTCGGATGGCATTACTCTGTTCTTACTGAGGGGCATACTGCCAGGACGATTCAGTTCGTTCCGTTCTGGCTGCGTAAAAAACTCAAAAAGGTCTTTAAGAATACTATACTTTTCGCGGGTTGGGCCGTCGCTGACGTGGATGGCTACCGTTTGTTGATAGGCATCCATCTGGACAAACAACCGAAAACTCCCTTTTCTAAAAAAAGCTCCGTAGCGCCAGTAATAACTTCCTTCCACATTGGCGTAGGTAACCAGGAACTGCGTAACCAGCGAACGCGGTAAGTAAGCAAACCTGATTGCGTAGGCTATTTGAATCAGTTGCTGAAAATGGATAGTGTATGGATTTTCCGGCAAATACTGTGGGACTACAAACGTATCAGTCGTATTTATTTTCCGGAAAATCAATTTAAACTCCAGCAGAATTTTCAGATAATCGGCAAGGGCTTTTTGATCAACTGTTGTTAAAGCGGATAACGTAAAACTGCCCTGCTGATCGATATACTCTTTGTTCAGCAGTTTGAATAATTCCGTTGTTAATTCATCCACGCTCAAGTAAAGCTGATCTTTTAATTCGGCGTTGTTTTCAAACCACACAATCTCACCACAGTCCCGAAGATATTTCAGAAATACCTCGGGCTTTTCACTAAAATCATTCTGAAATGGACCATCCGCCACAGCCTTCTGACATTTTTTCCAGAACATCTTTTTTGTCATGCAAAGATCTGCTTTGTTTTTGCGCCACTCAACCAGGTGTTGGTCACGAATCTCAACCCAGCTGGCCTGTAATTTCTCTGTAGCAAGCTTCTGCAATTCGGTCTTCAGACTTTCGCGGAAGTAGGTAAAACTGCGAAAAGAATCAAGATCATTCTCAGATGTTTTTTTTACGGATATAGCAAACTGATTTCGGACGAGTTTTTTTGCCGTTTCCGCGTTCAGAAATATGCGCTCGACTGACGTTCCTGTGAAATCGGGTTCGTACTTTGACTGTATAAACCAGGCAAAGCTTCGTTCGCCCGCCAGCGACTGAATATTTGCCAGCCAATATTCCTCCTTTAAATATTGATTTTCTTCGGGCTTACTTTGTTTATGGCTTTCTTCGTCGGTGTGAAGAAACAGAAATAGAGTTTTCGCACTTCGGAATAGTGTATGTGTGGCGTGATAGTAATCCTGACCACCAAAATCCCATATGTTCACGGTCAGATCGTTCCTGGGATTCTCTGGATCGGTATGCCATTTCCAAAGCTGAATACCGTGTGTGCTTTTCCTTCCAGGAATATATGTACCATCGACTAAATAATTAGCCAGACTACTTTTACCCGACGTAGTGTTTCCCATGAGAATCACTTTAACAAAATTATTATCAACTAATTTGTTTAGTTGTTCAGCTTTAAAATAGTCTCGTAACGCTTTTATATTGTCGAGAAGGGTTTCTGGAATTGAATCGGTTCTATTGTCACGAGCAAACAGAAAAGTTAGTTTCGGCATGTTCACCAACAACTCAATACCATTATCCCTTAATTGATTTTCGGAAATCCGCAATGAGTTCAAGCTTTTGAGGTTGGTGGCAATTGCCTGAGCGCTCCTGGCGGTCAAATGATTGCCAGAAATCTGTAAGTAAGTCAGGGCTTTAAGGTTATGAGCGATGTGTAAAGCTCCCTCATCGGTAATTTGATTACTGGAAATGTCTAATCTAGTCAGGTTTTTGAGATATTGAGCAATCTGCTGAGCCTCTGCGTCAGTAAGTGAATTAAAAGAAATATCTAAAGAGATGAGGTTTTTTAAGTGGGTGGTAATATACTGTACTCCCAGACCAGTTAATTTACTGGATGAAATTTGTAAAGCGATTAAGCTTTCGAGATTAGTAATACATTTGACTCCCTCATCGGTCAACCGGTTATAAGAGATATCTAGAGAGGTAAGGGATTTGAGGTTACTGGCAATATATTGAGCCCCCTCATCGGTTACTTGATTCTCGGAAATATTTAGAGAGGTGAGAAATTCGAGATTATTGGCAATATGTTGAGCCCCACGAGCAGATAATTGATTCCGGGAAATATCAAAGGATTTTAGATCTTTGAAATTAGCACCAATGTACTCGGCCTGCACATCAGTCAGAGCATTCTCTGCAATCTGTAAGGAAACTAGGTTTGTGAGATTGGTTGCCGGTGGTATAATGCTACTGGAAAGGTGAATTTTGCTTATAAAAAGTCCGGTTAATGCCAGCTTTTGAAAAATATTAAAATCCACTTCACTATTTGAGAAGTCATTGGATGCACCTTCATTTTCACTTTCAACGTATTGATCTAATTTGTAGTAGTAACTTCCCATATTCAATTCCTTTAAAAAAGAAGCCAGTTTGGTGATTTCTTCCGGGATAAAAGTTAAACCGCAATTGCCGAGGTCGAGGAAGGTGGATTTTTCGGCGTATGCTTTATTAATCAGTTCTAAGGCGAGGGGCGGAGTCATGCTACGTGTGCGGATAGAAGATTCGTTTTTATGGAACAGATAGATTTATAAAACAGGATTTCTCCTAATCAATCAGCCGTGCTACGTTCACGAGTTGTAGCACGGCTGATCATTTAACCATCCACTTAGGCTAGCTCTTTCATCTTGTCAACGAATTTGAAGGCGATGGTTTGAAAACTGGCGGAAGAGGGATGGATTTCATCGTACCAGTTTTTTGAGCCGATCACCATATTTCGTACGTCAATGAAATAGATTTTACGCTGCTCGCTAGCGAGGGTTTGCATTTTCTGGTTGAACTGGTCCATGATGTATTTGATGATGTTGGCCCGTAGCGCCTGGTCGCCAATTCCTTTTTCAATCATGTATTTGCCCAGCCAGCTCGTTTTGTCTGGCGTCGCTACCGTATCGACCGGTATGGGGTAATCGTAGCCGTGGAAAATGATGGGCAGGTCGGGGTGTTCGCGACGGATTTTATCGAACATCTGAACGTACCAATCATGAAGTTGGTCGAGCTTGGCCGAGATCGTTTTTTTTAGATACGCTTCGGGTGCTGAACCGGGTGGTACGTCGGCGGCCTGGTGTAGATAGTCTTTGAATTGTTTGCCAAGAATATCATTGCCGCCCCCACTGACCAAATAAAACGCCGGTTTCTCTTCCTCAATGGCCGACAGATAATCGTCCGAACGCATGTAATTTTCGAGCGTATCGCCAGCGGCTGCCAGACTTTTCACCGCGTAGATGGTCGATAGGTGATCGAGGATTTCCTGGACGAAAAACGGATATAAAAACCAGGAATCGCCCTCCGCCACAATTCGTGTTCGGGAATTCTTTACCTGGTTGTACAGGCGGTTACGGCGCCAGAGTTCAACCGAGTTGGCAGCCCATAATTTGGCATCGTCCAGGAGGCCGCGTTCGCCCGGCGGAACGATCAGTTCGGGCTTGAGAACGGGTTTGGGTTGCCCGAACTCGTCGGTCACTACGTCGTAATACACGCCAAACAGAAACTCGGCCAGCGGAGGGTACGACAATAACGTATCCAGCCAGGGTTGACTGACTTTGTTATATTCAGGATTCGCATACTCCAGCGTCAACGGCTGTGTTTGCCAGAAATCCAGCGTTAGCGCTTTCGGTTCTTCTTCCTCTTCACCAATGCCTCTTGTTGCTTTATCTCTGGGTTTATCCTTGTCGGTGCTCAACGGCGGCAGGGGCAGACCCGCCTGCACGAAACCTTCCGGATCAAATTCGAGCGACGAAACCAAAAATTTCAGCGTTTCTACAGACTTTGGCCAGTTGTATTCGCGCACAATCCGTTCGAGCGTCAGGGGAATTTCGTCGTTGTTTCTGTACGAGAGATTAACGGATTTTCCGGGCTCGAGCAACGTAACGCGGTTGTTCATCAAATCGAGCGAAACGCTGAAATCAGACGGTAGGTAATAGGCGGAAAAGTAAAGTTTCCGGTCTGACTGGTTGGTCACCTTAATCTTGAGTTTACCCCGCCATTTGTCGCCGATCTTTTCGTAAACGGGCTTTGCTTTCTTGCCCGTTACCGGCAAGGCCGTTTCCCGACCGTTGGCATTCACCTGACTCAGTTCGATACGGAGTAGATCGCCTTTGATCGTGTTGCCGGACGTATTGTCTAGCTTTTTTACAAACTGCCGTCTGGACATGTGCCGCAACGCGTTGGTCAGCGTCGTTTCCTTATTCGGATCGTCGAGCTGAACGGGCATGAACAACGGCCGGAACGGATCATTTGGGCGCGTAACGTAACACTGGCCCGTGTTGATGTGCAGGGTAAAATCAGCCGTTGCTTCATCGGCTTCAAATACGTAGCATCCTCCCGAAGCCGCCAGCAGTTTTTCAACCAGGGGATTCAAGTCGGCCTGATTGCCATTGACGTTATTCAGGAAAAGCTTCACCTCCTCCACCATCAGCTCGTCGGTCAGTACGGTATAAACAGTTGTCTGATCGAGTTGCAGATCAGCGGTGTCGAGTACCGAATGGTCGATAAACACGTCGCGAACGACTGCCGGGAAGGTCTTTGTGGCTTGTTGCGGATCGACAATCTGTACCGGACTATCGGCCTTGGCACCGTGAATCGCGCCGAAATTCAGTAACCAGGCCTTTTTGGTATCGTTATAGACCATCTCGCCAACGTTTTTCCGGGAATCAACCCCCTGATTCAGAAAGATAGTGTTCAGCAAATCCGGGTTAACCACTACCGAAATTTTAGGTTTCTGGTCGAACCCAAACTTCATATACTGCCGGACCCGACTACGTAGTGACTGATAGCTCACATTTCCGCCCGATTTTTCCAGTACGTTCAACAGGGTTTTGGTAAATACACCCCGGCCGCCCACTTCCAGGGCCACTTCATCCGACTCGCAGGCCGACAACTGCACGTGAGCGCCCTCGGGCAAAAACTCTTCCAGCTTTTTATGCTTTGCCGTTTCGTACGGAATCACGTCGCTGAAAAGAAACCCGTTCCAATCCCGTTTGGGGAAATAATCGCCGTTCCGATCCAGGACCCGCCGTTCGTTTGTCTCCGCTTCCCGTTGAAAAGCTTCGGAGGCCAGGCTACGGGTATTGTCGCCGGAGTGGCAGCAATCGAACATCGTGACCACGTGCGCTCCCGTTTTCGTTGATACGTCGTGGATGAGGTAGCGTAATTCTTTGTCAGCCACGAGGTAATCCGACGTTGTCTGGGCATTCCCATTGTACGTAACAATGCATTCCAGTCCTTCGTCGGTATCGTTTGTCCAGATCGGGTCGGCATTTTCCTGCGTACCATGTCCCGAGAAATAAAACAGAACCGTATCGTTTTTAGATGCCTTGCCCAGATGATTCCGAAACGCTTTGGCAATAGCCTGTTTGGTGGCGTCTTTGTCCTGGATCGTTAAAATCTGATGATCGAAGCCCGTTTTGTGCCGCAGGTAGTCTTCCATGGCTTTCATGTCGTTGACACAGCCACCCAGGGGAAATCGCTCGTACTTGTCGATGCCCACCAGCAACGCGAAGAGTTTCGGCTTTACGGTCTCAACCTTGTCCCCCGTTCCGAAATCAGAGCTAAACTCCTCGGGCGGAGCTACTTCCACACCGCGCGGTGCGTTCATCATCTCTTCCATCTGCTCTTCCGACGTAATGACGTCTTCATTGGGCGACAGGCTTCGTTGCGCAAACTTAGGCGTATACGAGGGTGCCTGAACCCCCGCGATCAGCGTTTTCCAGTCGAAGGCGGGGCCAATATCCCATTTCTCAAAATTACCGAACTTGTTTTTGCCCCGATAGTTGACGTGCGACACAATCCCCTTGAAGTTCAGTACGTCGTTGGTATCTTCGTAGCGCTTGCTCTCATCCAGAAAAACGCGGGGGATGTTGTATTTTTTTGTAAGAAACCGTAGGAGAATAATCAAGCTGTCGTACTGCTGGGGCGTATACGTAGCGTAGTACCGCTGCGTTCTGAACGGCACGACGAGTTTTTGATACGCTTCCGTTTGGGTCAGTTTGCAATACGTATCGGGTTGCCCGGCGGCCGGTTCGCTGTAAATGGTTTCCAGGTTGCCATTCCGCTCCACCAGATAACCAAAGTTGATAATTTCGATGCTGACGGTGACCTTATCCTGGGCATTGTTGGTACCAGTATTGCCGATACCCTGACCAATATTCCCCGACCAATATTTAGAGGGAAATAATTGATAAACGGTACCGTCGCGGGCCAGGACGAACGGTACCGAAATGTGCGTATTCTGGCGGGTCAGTTGGTTGATTCCGCCACTCAGATCACCAGCTGTGAAGTGTAGCAGAATACGTTGTTTGACGGGTGGCGGTTCGGGGGTATTGAAATAGCCGCTACGTGTCTTAGGCTGACAAAAAATACCGGTTAAGGTCAGGTTTTCGCCCGGAACGGGTGCCGTAAATCGGGTAAAGGTGTAATCCGTACGCTTTCGGAAAGCCGCTTCGCCAGCGGCAAGGTTATCGTATCGCATGGTAGTAGGAAGGGATAGTTCTGTTATCTGGATGAGAGGACAGGTATGCGGAACAATGAGGACGAGTATACCGCATTTTACTGCAATCGAACGCTATGATTTAGGGAACGGTACGTCAGCATTGCCTTTGCACCCACACACCTATTTTGAACGCTCGCCGAGGTTGTAACTTCGTACCTATCGTTACGTTAAAGGAAAGTGGCCAGGTGATTGCCCCGTTTGATAAATAGGCAGTAAGTAAGCCGGGAAATGTCAGTAATTTTCTGTCGATTGGACTTTCACGATACAGTCGTACAACGAATTATGGCCTACGGTGATCAATGGAAAATGCTGCACATGCTGAATACCAGCCGAACAGGAAAGCTAACGGAAGCTGAACTGGTTGAAATGGGTATAGATTGTCATGATGACACCGTACAACTCCTGGTCGATGACGGGCTGGTTGAGTATGACCCTCAACATGAGGTGTATCGACTCAATCGAACGACTCGGAAGATGCTGAATACGTTTCTTGTGGCTATGGGATCGACCGATACCAAAGAAATTCACATCAACATGCCGTCCTGTTTTGTGATCATGCCCTTCTCAAAGTTGTGGTCGACTGTTGTCTATGAAGAGATCATCAAGGCGGCTATTGAGGACGCCAACCTGACATGCATTCGGGGAGATATGATCCCACGAGTTGGTAAATTGGCGAACAATGTTGCGGTGCAGATACAAGAAGTGGGACTGATCGTTGCCGAAATTTCGGAGAACAATCCGAATGTATTTTACGAACTGGGTATTGCCGATTCGCTGGGTAAGGACGTGTTCCTGTTGTATGATAAAACCCAAGAAGCGAATCTGCCTGCTGATATTCAGGGCGCTCATTATTATGCTTACAACCGCAGCAACCGTAGGCAGTCGAGAGAATACATCAGGCAAGAGTTAGAAAAATGGAAAGCGGAAAATAAGGTGGATAACGTACTGAAGTATTGCCGAGCCTGACCTCGTATGGAACTTCTCTCGCAAATTATCATCCCACGTCCGGAAGGCAACGCAACGATTCAATTGTTGTCTGGTGATTTAACGGATATACCGAAGGAGTTTGCTGTTGACATTCTGGCCATTTCGGCGTTTCGCGGTGACTACCGAACGACTCGAAAAACCCTGATGAACGCTCTGTTCAACGTAGGGATTTCGGTAGCTGACCTGGCTGAGGACAAAGAAGTCGACTTAGTGAATCAGGTAAGCTGCTGGCTGTCTAAACCACTGACCGACGAGCAACAAGCGCACTTTAACATCAAAAAAATCCTCTGCTTCGAGCCAGTGGGAAGCGTTGATGACGTGGATACCGAAGTCGGCAATCTGTTCCGGGCGATCAATACGTTTGCCATCGACGCGCACCACGACGACATCGCTATGCCGGTGCTGACAACGGGCGACCGGGGATTTCCGATCGAAGCCATGCTTCCGGCTTTATTAGAGACGGCTATTTTCTGGCTAGAGACCGGTTTGCCGCTGAAGTCGCTGAAGCTGGTCTTGCATCGCGACGAACAGGTGCAAAAAGGTTTGCCTATTTTCGAGACGGTCAAGGAACTGTATGATCTGAAGCAGATTAACGAAGACATGGCTAACGTAGTGGGCACACGAGGATTTGGTCCACAGGAACCGCTATGTTTAGAGAGCAGCGCAATGGAATATGATTACTTTATCAGCTACTCGCACAAGCACACGGCGGCAGTGCAGGAGTTTGTGAACGCGCTGCGTAGCCGGAATCCGTCGCTACGTATTTTCTACGACCGCAGCAGCATTCCATCCGGTGGACTGTGGATCAGAATGATTTCCGATGCCATCCAACATTCAAAAAATGTGATCTGCGTTTTGACCCCCGAATACAGCCAATCGAAAGTATGCTGGGATGAGTTTCAGTGCGCCTATATTATGGAGAGCCGTAAGAAATTAATGATCCGAACGATCAACTTTTGCAATGACGCTGACCTCCCGCCCATGATGGCCATCTACAGTTACATCGACTGCACCGAAGGCAATGTAGAGAAATTCAAAGCAGCCGCTGAGCAACTTGAGCAACTGGTTAAGATTTAGCGTTTAATATTAAAAAGACTGTCTGCCTCCTCATTAATAAAATTACGATCTAACTGAGTAGCGATTACATAGTGCTTCTTGGCTTGTTCCATGTCATTAAAAGTTTTTGCAAACAGATTGCCTAAATTGTTATGAGCAAGAGCAGACTCTGGATTGGCACGGATAGCTTTTTGATAATGGTCTTTTGCTCCTTGATAATCCTGAAAGTAATTCCGAAGCATATTACCTAAATTGATGTGGGCAAGGTCATGGGTAGGATCAATACGTAGAACAGTCTCGTAATGATCTTTTGCTGCTTGATAGTCCTGAAAGTTGTTACTAAGTAAAACTCCTAGATTGATATACACATCGGTATACTCTGGATCAACACATAGAGCATTTTCGTAGTGATCTTTTGCTGCTTGATAATCCTGATAGCTATTTTGGAGTAGAATCCCTAAATTAAAATGAGCAAGAGTATGGTTTGGTTTGATACGTATGG
Source organism: Spirosoma validum (assembly GCF_014699035.1). Taxonomy (GTDB): domain Bacteria; phylum Bacteroidota; class Bacteroidia; order Cytophagales; family Spirosomataceae; genus Spirosoma; species Spirosoma validum. Next base: position 28,486 of record NZ_JACXAA010000007.1, on the reverse strand, counting down.
CCTCTTCAAACCGCGTTTTGGCCTTGTCATACTCATGGAGGTCAGTACCGAGCAGGATCCCTAAATTATTATGGGCAAGTACGTAGTCTGGATCGATACGTAGAGCCTCCTCATACTGACTTTGGGCTCCCTTGTAATCTTGAAAGTTGTTTTTGAGCAGATTTCCTAAATTATAATGGGCGAGTACATGGTCTGGATTAATAAGAATAGCTTTCTCATACTGAGCTTTGGCTCCCTCATAATCCTGAAAGTTATTTTTGAGTAGAATAGCTAGATTGTAATGGGCATCTGCATAATAAGGATTAATTCGTATGGCTTCTTTATACTGTGCTTCAGCCTTTATGTACTCTTGAAAATTAGTCCTGAACAGATTTCCTAAATGAGTATGCACATCAGCTTGGTCCGGATTGATACGTACAGCTTCCTCGAATTGGACTTTAGCCTCCTCGTATTGCTGGAAATGATTTTTGAGTAAAAGCCCTAAATGGATACGGGCATCTACATCGTCCGGACTAATGCGTAGAGTCTCCTCAAACTGAATTTTGGCTTCCTTATAATCTTGGAAATTATTCTTGAGCAAAAGTCCTAAGTTATAATGGGCAAAAGCATAATCTGGATCGATACGTACGCACTCATCATAGTATCGCTTAGCCTTCTTGAATTTATTATTATCTTCCTCAATTAGAGCTTTTAAGAAAAAATAATACTGATTGGATGGATATTTACCGCCAAAATCATCTAAGGCCAATTCTTTCTCTTCCTGCTCTGTTAGTTGCCAGATTGCCAATAATTCCTCTAGTTGCGATTTATTATCAACTCCAACAAGGTCTAAAATCGGACGGTAATTCTGTTGCTTTAATCCTTCGATGCTTAAATGATTTATTTCAGTGATGGCTTTAAAAAAGTCACCCAAGTAATTAACCACATTTCTATATCTTTTTGAAACCTCAACCAAATCAGTATTAGGATGTCTGGCTAATAAAAGGCTATGCTCGTCTGTTATATTGTCCCAATACTCGTAGTATGGTAACCGACCTTTTGGCTTAAAAATTGAAGCTGCATTATCAAGGATAACCGGCAAAATCTTGTCATGGAACTTGTTTGTATTCAATAATTCGGTCACTTCGTACATGCACCAGTCGCTTTTCAAAAACTCATCGCTGATCAGCATCAGTACAAAATTAGATTCGCCGATGGTGTTCATGAATTCTTTAATGTTACTGCGGTACGCTACGTCGCGAATGTCACGACGGAAAGTGATGCCGACGCTTCTAAAATCCTTGTCAATGGAGTCGGCTACGTCGGTGTTAGCTCGGGAGTAGGAGAGGAAGATTGTCGGTGTTTTTTGCATGACAGCCTGGCATGAATAAAACACAAATTAGCAATTTTCTATTACTGTATAAAACGAGCTTATTCCACTTTTCTAATTCTTCCACCTCCCAATACGTAGCAAGTATGAAATCAGTCCACTCGTATGTGTACTTATTGCTTCCAATCGTAGCTTTGTCCTGTATGAAGCAACGGAAAGAGGATAGCCCAAATCAGCAGATTGAGAAAGAACTCGCCACCATCGACTCGCTGCTACGTAGTGAATCGTTCGCGGTGGAGATAGCCGAAGCTCAGAATAGGGCGTACTACGTTGGAGTGGGCGAAACACCTAAACCTTTATTGGTGCTTGGAGATGATACCGCCAGCGTAACTATCCGGAAGCGGGACGAAAAAATTGCGACGAACGTAGCGGGTTTTTACGCCCTGGAGTGTGGACTTGGGGCGGTATGCGCGAAAACAAATCAGAAGCCAACGGATTTTCTGCAAATGATTGTCGACAATAAAGCCGACTCTGCTACGGTCCTGTTATTAAATCGGTTTGCCAACACTACGTGGAAAGCTGGGCAACCCTTCCGGGGGCTGGAACGGATCAAACGCCCAATTTTTAAAATAGCCAGTCTGTTGCCGGAAGATGAAGTCAAAAAAGATTATGATCAGATCCAGGCAGCGGCAATAAAACTGTTGGCGGCCATGCAGCCCGTTCGGGAGAGTTCCGCAGACGAACAGATGAGGAAGCTGCGGAGTCTATTGCAGGATAAGCAGTTTGCCGCAACCATCGCAGCCTATCAGGATTCTACTTGTTATACAGCCCAGCATAAACCTGCCCCGCCGTTTCTTACCCCCGAAGAGGAGAATGCTACAGTGAAGAAGTCCGTGAAGGAGCAAAAAATCGCCACGAACGTAGCGGGTTTTTATGAGTTGGAAGGTGGCCTTAGTTACCTGGTGACCACCCAGCAAAAACGTCCGTCCACCATTTTGAAGGCAATCGTCGCCGATACGATCAGTAAACAGGACCGAGAATTGCTGTGTCGTTTTGCCAACGCTGGCTGGAAAGCCGGACAACCGTTCCGAGGCCTTGACCGCATTACCCGCGCTACGTTCACGCCCTTCTATTTTCTGTCCGAAGCCGATATTGATAAAGACTGGGTACAGGTGAAAGCTGCAGCAGGAGAGTTATTGAAGAAATTGTAAGTAATGGCGCATGGCATCAAACTGACAATAGTTTTGCATGACCCTGTTAAAGTTATACCGCATGTGTAAAGGCTGGTTACACTCTCCAGTTTTGCCCATTTCAGTGGAGGTAGATTCTTAAATCTGCTTAGTGGGGTTTGTCAATCAATCCTTTGTTCCTGTTCACGAGGTTTTGAGAAACCTCACTGGGCGGGTTTAAGAACCCGTCCCCACAACTCTTACGGTAAACTACTGGTCGAATGGTTAGGGTATGCATTTAGCCAGGGAATGGCCTGGATGCTGCCAGCAAGCCGTATTGCCAATCTGGCGGACACGCCCATATTCGTAAGGAACCCATTCCCCGCCTTTGGTATTCTGCGTCATCACGGCCAATACGTGTGTACTGTTGACAAGTCCCATCTCGATAATGAAAGCGGTCAATAGTACCTTTTGCACTGGAGAAAGCCGAGTCGAAGCAGTTACTCTGGTCAACGGAGGATTCAGTACATCGAGCCAAAAGTCAAAACCGTTGCTATAGGCCATGTTGGCGATACGTAGCGCGTAGTTTTTATCGACTCGACGGTGAGAAACGAACAGCCGATGTACAGGACAACTCCGCCTGGGCGACATAGATGGTAGCGTTTTTAGATTATTCAGCAGATCGGCCATGGCAAATTCGGACGGAACCGGCCGATCAGGGCTGAATGTTTCTTGCCAGAGAGAAAGCGAACGGAAGAAGGTCTCATCTTCCTCCGTTGATTCTACGATCGATGCGAAGCGATTCCACAGGGGACGGTCCTCGTTGTCATAAAAATTATAGCTGGCCATAAACCTTTATTGAACAGCAGAACACCATAAGAAAATCAACTGCTTACAACATTTCTTCCAACGATTGCTTTATCCTCCGTATCACTTCTATGATTTCTTTCGACTTGTCTTCTCCCATCTCTAATGCATCTTCCAGAAATTCCAGGTTTTCGATTTCAGCCTGACGCTGACCCTGGGTACCAATCATGTCCCAGGCATTTTTGTATTCACTTAGAATACTATCCTCGGTAACCTTTGTGTCGCCGAGGAGTCGTTTACCTAAGAGAAGCGTAGCCTCAGCAAGCCAATCCCAATATTCTTTCTCGTCCTGATCTTTCCTGCGAATGTTCTCCAACTCATCATCAACGGCTTTCTTAACTTCGCCCTTTTTAGGTAGGTTGTTTTTTCCCCACTCGTGACCATCTGCCAGCACAAGCGCATTTTCGATGGATAACCAGTTGACCAACGGATAATATTTCGCCTTGTTATTAACCGAATCGTACGCTTTTCGGTAGTAGGAAGCTGAGCAGGAATAGGCTTCCTGTTTATCCGTTTTGGTGTCGCTGATCATCGCCAGCCGTTTGTACGCACTGGCCAGGATATTTGTCCGCTCAACCGTCGCGCCAAACCGGTTCAGGTTTTCTAAATCTTTGATGACTTCTTTCAACCCTACAATTGCCTCCTGCTTTACTTGGGTATTGCTTTGCCCTTCTTTCTTTACTTGTTGGGCATACAGCTTAACTTTTGTATTACAATATTTTTCGGTAGCCGAGAACGAAAAAGTGGATTTCTCTTCTTTCCAGAGCGCATCGAATTTTTTAATAGCCAGCTCATATTTGTTCAGGGCGCTGTATAAAAGTGCCTGAAGTTCAGTGATCCTTCCGCTCTGGATGCCAGCCTGTATGAGCGCTTTTTCGATCGCGTCCATGGTCTGTCCGATGGTTTCAGGGTCGTAGCCGCCACTTTCAACTTTGTGAAGCAGGTTACTCAATTCGATTTCGGCTTCCTCGGGAATAATAAAGCTGTAAGCTTCCGTTGTTTTTCGGGCGTCGTTCGAAAGTTTATAAAACGGATCGCCATAACACTGATACGCTCCCCAGGTATTGTTCCGGGACCCGTATTTTTCGAATATGGTTTTGCGCGCCTTTTTGATGGCTTCACCGAAAGTATATCGCTCAAACATGTATTGATAGAACCGTTCGGCAAATTCGAGCGCTGCACTGTCGTTGACCGCCCACCCGGCCACGACCACCGCCTTGACACCGATCTGAATTAGCTGTGTACCAATATTGGCGGCCAATCGAAACCGGCTTTGGCTAAATTTCTCGGCCGTGCCGTCAGCCTGACCCAGATAGCAGCAATTGACAAAGACCAGATCAGGTACGTTGCTCATCTGGTCGATGTGAGAAGGGGTGAGTAACGCATGCGGACCAATTAGCATACCCGTGGGTTGATTGGGGTCACTGTTGAAAACGCCATGGCCAGCCAGATGGACAATTTTATAATTCTTGCTGAACAGATTCAGCAGAATTTGTTCAGCCGATCCTCTCAGTAGCCTTGTTACGTCGAAACCCTGTGTACCAAACAGATCAGCTACTTTTTCGCCTTCGGCCTGAGCTGCGGGCAGTTGAATCGCCGGATTTTTTAGGTCAGGATCACCGATCACAATGGCGGTACGTTCAGCTACCGGATTGATGTTGATGCGGAAATCACCAGTAGCCAACTGGCGAATCATACCGGCGTTTACGCTCAGAGGTCGCGCATTGGCCAGGTTATCCTGCAACAATTCCCAGGGGAAAGCGGCTGTGTATTTGTCTACGATCCAGTTGATGTTATTTTGGCGCTTGACCTGATCCTTGAAATCGTTGGGAATCATCAGTTCAAAGATGGCTTTGGCTAGTTCGGGTGACCAGTCATCTTTTCGGGATATGCCTTCCAGCATCTTGATGAGCGTATCGTTGAGCGTTTTCAGCGAACGTTCTTCAACCCGGGCGGCATCGGTAGAAATCGTAAACCGCAGATCGTGTCGTTGACTAGGCGCTACGTCCTCGTCATCTGCATAGCGACCCACGTTGATACGTGTCCACCATTCGGTCGTATCATCAACCGGCAGCCGCTCACGCCATCCGATGAGCTGTTTGATCTTGTTGCCACTTCTAAAAATATTTAGCGACCGACTTTCTTCCTTCTCTATGGCACCAATTGCCTTTACGCAGGCCAATGCCCTGTCTTTGTAGAGTTCGACAAACTCGATTGTATCGATGATCCTGGGCGAGTCGTAGATCTGCCGAATTTTAGTATTGGCGTTTTGCACGCCCTGTATGATTGCCCGTATCGAATTTTCGACCCGCAACCCGCCGTAACCAGAACCAATCAATAAAGCGGAAAGGCCGATACGCTTGGGCGTCAGGTCTTTACTCAAGGATGTGTCCGATTTGCTGTTCAGGATGGCTAAGTACTTGGAGGCACCCTGTTCAACGGCACTTGTAAGCCGGACTTCCGTCAGAAAACCCTGTCGGCCCAAACCAATGATGATCGATCCCTGAAACCCTTTCGTTTTTCCAGATTCTACGACTTCGCTGGTGCCAAACGCGCCCGGATACAGACCTAACTGATGCCTACGACCTAATTCTCCATGCAGGTTCCAGTCAATGACCTTTTCGGCCGAGAGGATACCGTCGTTTTCAAAATGACCTGCCAGCAATGGATACATGGCGTATTTCAGATCACCGTTGCTCACTGAAATCGTTATCGGTACGTCGCTGGCCGTGAAACGATTGTCGGAACCGAGTCCCATCAGGGTTTTCTCGACGCCTTCGGGCGAGAGGTCGAAATCGAAAACGGCTCTGGCTTTGAAGGGTTTACCGGCACCGCGCAGGGCGGGGCGGGTTTTCTTTAGCTGGATGGTGGAGCCTATGTTCAGAATATCCGTGATGGCGCCGAACAACTTTGGATCGTTAGCCAGCTCGCCATGCGCTACGTCTGAATAGTAAACTGTATTCTGCGCAAGCATAGCCGGTGGAATACCGCTATCCCAGGTCACGCTCTCGTCTCCTTCTTTGGTCGCCAGGAATTCCAGCTCCAGCTTTTTGCCCGAACAGGTTTCTTTCTCACCAATCTGATACCCGCTGATCGTCTGCTGATTCTGGCGCGATTGTCCGGCGATATAAACAGCTTGCTTATAGTCAATCGGTCCTGCGTTTAACACTTTAGTGCGGTATGCCTTAAACTGTGTGAGTACGTCGTCGGCAGGTGTAGGCCAGTCGATATCACCGAAGGCTTCCCGCATGTTTTTCCAAACCCCTGGGTCTGCAAAGTCATTGGACGAATCTGTAGTCAGTGGTAACAAACTGAGGATGCCGGGGAATCGGGAAAAGATTTTAAGTAAGTCCTTTCTGGAGTTGCTGATGTCGATCAGATCCAGTTTACTGATCAGCGAATCGAGCCCAAATAGGACGTAGGGAATCCGGAACGAGCCACCCAACGGGGATCCCAGAAACACCAGTCGGAAATCTTTACTGGCATTCAGTTTACCCCAGGTTTCGGAATGATTAATAATGAAATCCCGGATTAGTACACCACCCATCGAGTGCCCGATGAGTTTGATGGGCTGTTGAAAATCCATCAGCTCCGTAAGCTTCCGGTTCAGGGCTGCGGCATTAATGTCCATGCTAAGCCGCCAGTCGAACGGAAAGGTCACAACGTCGTAGTCGCGTATAAGGTACTCCGTTAGTTTTTTGTAAGAACTTCCAACCAGCGAATCTGGACGAACGTTTTTGTTGTTATCGTCGCTGTAGAGCAGGCGGGTAAGCCCTCCGCCGATGAAACTGAAAAAGTTAACCCAGACAAGCTTGTCGTTAACCGTCAACGTACTACCCATAATACCCGGCAACAGAACCACAATTGGCTTCTTGCCCGATACGCTGTTGCGGAATACCCGGCCTCCCGCCAGAATTGCCGGATCAATGTTGCGGATTTCTTCCTCGGTGAACCCGCGGTTTTCCAGTTTGGAAAAACTCGGAATGAGCGTATCGCCCGGATTTTTCAGGGCCAGAAACAGGGCATTTCGGGTCTTGTCGTTTTTGAAGTAATTGAAATGGCTGACATCGGCCCCTTCGTCAAAAAAGTACTGTACTTTCCCGTCGGCCCGTTTGGCGCCGTTGTACATCGAGCGCGTATCGACCACAAAATCATTGTCGCTCCAGAAAAACAGATTCGCCAGCGCAACTTTAATCGCCGACCACTGCCGACTCAGTTTGGCATCGCCCGAAATGACAATCAGGGGGGTGTTGATGATGGCCTCTGGACTGGCATTGTTCAGCATCTGGTTAAACGGCGACTGCGGATTCTGCATCTCCAGCCCTGGAAGCACTGAGGCATCGTCTTTGCTTTCGATCAGGGCCGCCACCAGATCTTTAAACGCAACGTAGAGCGGATTGGTAGCCTGAGCCGCTGCCAGCCCAATCACGTTAAAGAGAACGTTGAAATAGATATCCAGTCGACGTGACGCCAACGTAGTACCGCTGGCCGTACAGGCAACCCGGATGAATTTGTCGATGGTGATGTTTTTGCCGAGGATTGCCGTTTCAATGTCCGCAATTACCTGAAGGTCAGCCGTGCGATTCTGGCGACTGAGGAAATTCTTCTCGTTGGCCGAAAAGCCGCGTTTAGTGGGATCATCGAGGCAAAAGCGGTTCAAAATATCGCCAACCAGCCCTCCGCGCGAGTGGCTGACGAGCGTTAAGGTCGCTTTCTGGGGCAATTGGCTGACCAGATCCAGTACGTTCTCTAACGGACTTTTCGTGAGTGTTTCGTGCTGGAACGCCAGTACGTTCTCTTTATAGGTTTGTGTAATGAACGACCAGACCGTTGTACCCTGCAATTCACTAAACGACCCTTCGGTAGATGATCCGGTACCGTGCAAAAACAGCAGGTACTCGCCGTCGGCGGCTACCGGTTTTTGGGTCAGTTTAAAATCCGCACTGAGCCAGACCAATCCTCGGGTTGGGCCAAGGACTTTATCCTCCAGGTCGCCCGCCAGTTTTCTGACCAGCGGAGCCAGAAGGGTTTTCTTGGAGAAAATCTTAACGACTTTCAAGGCTATCGTTGCCAGCCCCCCGCTACGTCCCAGTTCACCCGTTTGAACTTCGGTAGGAATGTCGATCACATCGTCCTCACCTGCTTCGACGCTACGTAGCTGCGCCGAGGTACCTGGGAAAATCTCATCGATGGTGGTATGGTCGCCGATCCAGACGGAATTATCGTCGTAGGTAAACTCAACTACCTTAGTTTCATCCAGCTTGATGGTTTGGCGGCTCTCGACTTCACCACGGGTCGTGGTGCCAATGACATAGGTCTCGTCAAGCGATAGCGTTTCGGTTTCTTCGGCCGCTACGTTGACGGGCGTGGTGACTTTTTTTTCGCCGTGAACACGAATTTTTATAGTTGCCATGAGGAAGGTAGAGGAATAGAGTAGTCATCTGACAATAAAGAGGTTAGATCTACTGTCAAATGGCTGGTAAGTACGGAAAAGGAACGCTACGTTGGTGTGCTGATGGTGATGGATTTAGCAAACGGTAGACTTGGTGAGTAACCCTATTATTTTTTGATCGATACGTGATCAAAAGAGTAGGAATTTGTGTTATATACGTAGACGACAACTAACTGATGCACCCACAAAAGGTAAGCCGTTCACTGATGGGTTTCCGTCTCAGAAAAGTTAATTGATAGTTTGGATAATCAACCGCGTTTAATGCCTTGTCGAGGACTTAATAGCGAGCGATATATAAACTAGATCGTTCATTTATACGGAGTTGATTACGCTTGGATAATACCCATAAAAGTTTTGGTTTATTTTCGTAGATCCCCAGTTGGTGGTCCGCTAAAAAAACGCTATTTTAGCCCTTAACTCGAGAAAGAGCTGATGGCTAACCAAATCCGTCTATTATTTAACTACTCTTATTCCTATTTTACTCAATGACTATGGCATCTGGAGCATTTGCCTCCATCAGTACCCTTGAATTTCGTCATACAGATTATACCCTAGAACAAGCCGAAGCGGCCAACGATGCCTTCGATCTGGCAGTTAAACAGTTTCTGCGCGAGTGGATCGAGCAAGGGACCGTTTCAACCAAAAGCCTGGAGGAATCCGACGATGTCGAGGAGTTTATTGAACACGGTGCCCTGCGAAGTTTTTTTAAATATCGGGACGATGCCTTTGAGCGCCTGCTCGAACACGAGCCCATAGCCAGCCATTTATTACGTCCCATCGATGAGGTCTATTTCCTGGGTGATGCCTATGAGCCGCTATTAGCTAAATTTGAGAAGCGTATCTATAACATTGCCGCCCAGCGCGAACACCTGGAAGTGCCGTTTCGGTACAGCCCGCCCAGCCGCCAGGGAACGCATGGTGATACGATTCAACTGATCGATACATCAGACGGGCAACCCCGTGAAGATATTGGTGTCTATTTTGGTACCCGTCGTTCGGATGAAACGGCGTTGGCTATTCTGGCGCATCAACTGCGTTGGGAAGCGATGGCTGCGTCTGAAATGCCCACCCACGTTATCACTGAAGGCTACATGCATGATTCGCTCCAGCGGGTAAGAACCCTTACGGAACAACTGGGTGAGCAGGGGAACACGCAACCTCACTGCTTTGTAATTCAACGACGCCATGCCGCCGATGACCGGCATCTTGGCGCTGCTTTGCTGATCATGGACCCCCAACAACCGGCTTTGCCGCAACGAATTATTTTCTGTGATACGTTGAAACCAGGTCAGCAGCCGCCCTGGTGGAATAAATTCAAACATAAGATCGACGTTGCTTTTCCACAACCCGACGGCCATGCGCCTGCTTCGGACCGGCTGGAAGATGGTGCCGTAAAACTCCAGCGTCTTCATGACGGCGTTCCCGTTCGTCACCAGGATATCGACTGCGCATTTTACACAGCTTCCATGGGTCGGGCACTGATCCAACTGGTAAAAGCCGATGCTGATCTGATTCTTTACGGTTCCATTGACGCGATTGTGGATCAAATGACAGCCCGCATGCCGGAATACTACGAACAACCTAACCAGCCCAAAGAGCCTGAGGTAGTTCGCAAGGTGAATGTAATCCGCCGATGGAATACAGGATGGCAGGCACTGAAAAATCTGATGCAGAACCGGCTAACGGATTTAGTGACCCAGTTGTCAGTATCCAGTGAGCAAGCGCTGGAATATTCGTAACGGCCTGAGACTAGCCTTTATACAAAAGCGCACAACGGGCGATCTGATCTCAGGTCGCCCGTTGTGCGCTTTTGTATTGGATGAATGAATACTTGCTGTTACTCACTTGACTTAGCACCTCACTGTAACTTCGGTTATAGTACTGCAAGCCGGCCTACTGTTTGGGTTTCATCAGCTTGCGTTTGAAAAAGTCAGCGGTAGCGGCACTCATTTTCAGCGCGTTGGTATGTTTCATCCAGTGGTGCGTATCGTCAACGATCACGAGCGTTTCCATTGGAACGCCCTGATTATCAAGACGACGGACCAAGTCTGTACTTTGACTGAAGCGCACGTTCCGGTCGTCGTCTCCGTGGATGATGAGTACGGGAGACGTCCAGGTTTTTACCGACGAAATGGGCGATGATTCATAGACGACTTTATTGGCCAGGTCGAGGTCCGGTATTTTTTCAGCCCGATCGCTTTGTGCGCCACCGTAACGTTGCTGACTCCAGTCATGTACGCCATGAATATCGACGCCAGCGGCAAAGAGTTTCGAGTCGCGGGCGAGAGCTAATGCCGTCAGGTACCCACCATACGAACCGCCATAAATACCGATTTTGGTCGCATCGACCTGCGATTGCTCGGTAAGCCAGATAGCCGCAGCCCGAACATCCTGATATTCCGAGGCCCCGGATGCTCCACCATTGGCAGGCTGATGAAAATCATAACCGTAACCGATGCCCAACCGATAATTGACCGATAGAACCACAAATCCCTGACTGGCCAGATACTGGTTGAGCGCATACGAATTGGCGTAATAATCCGAATAATTCCAGCCTAACAGCATCTGACGCGGAGGGCCGCCGTGTACGTAAATTAAGGCTGGTTTTTTTGCAGGGCCACCAACTGGTTCAAACAGTTGCCCATGAACGGTCATGCCGTCCGGCGCTTTAAACGTAATCTGTTTTGGGGTTACTAACTGATTCGCTGGGAAGCTGGCGGGTACGAGGTTCTGGGCAAGCACCTTGGTCGTTCCTTTCGTAAAGGACATAATGGCTGGTAAGGGCGGGCGCTGAGCCGTCGCGCTGATCATCGCTACGGTCGATCCATCACCGGTGATAACGGGTGTCCATTCAAGACCACTGCCGGGTGTCAGCACTTCCATGGCCGCCTTATCGACGGGTACGCGCACTACGTGTCGTCGGTCGATATCCAGCTTGTCCGGGCCTGTATTGCCGCTAAATACCAGCCATTTGCCATCAGGGCTTATCGTAATGTGTTCGGCCATGAATGGCGTTGGTGTGAGCAGTAACGGTGTTCCACCAGTCGAAGGCATCGAATATAAATGCGGCCAGCCATCCTGATACGACAGAAAAACGATTCGGTCGCCGGCCGCCCAATGCAGATTAAATCCTCCGTGCGTTGTGGGGACTGAACCGGCCAGCGTTTTAGGTGCCTGCCAGCGTTGTATGGCTAAGCCCGATGCTACGTCGGCAGTCCAGATACTCCAGGGTCGGTGTCGACGCGCCAGGAGCGAGTCCGGTGCACCACCGCTCCCGGGCGTGCGGACAAACACAATCTGTTTACCATCGGGCGACCAGCGCGGTGATTCATCATGCGCGAAGGAAGGGGCTATCCAACTTATTGGCGTTGTTTCGTTTGTAAAAACGCCGACAAATGAATGATCTTTCCGGTCGCAGACAAACGCCAGTTTCGACCCATCAGGCGACCATTCGAGTGAACTGTTCGTGCCCCGAGCGTTAAATAGTGCTTTAGCGGCTGATGATCCATCCGCCGGAGCTATCCAGACCTGACCTGATTTGATAAACGCAATTCGATCGCTCTTTGGGGAAATAACGGGAGCGTCGCCTTCCGCGATTGCCTTGCCTTGACCGCCGGCAAACGGAAAACTCCAGATCTGAACTTTGGGCGGTACGGGACCTGAAGTTGTATTGACGGGCAATTCGTCATCCCAGTTCGAACCGTGGTCGCCACCGCGAACGAAGACAACCCATTTTCCGTCGTCGGAAATTGACAGGCTGGTGATTTCCTGGCCATCATCCTCGTTGTAACTGGTGAGTTTACGGGGCGTAAAATCGGGTCCCTGTGCTACGTATACGTTCCGTTTGCCCTGCTCATTGAACGCCCACGCAATCTGCGAACCCTGCGCCGAACTGGTTAATTCCGTTGGAAAAGGATAACTTTTGACAGACTCTAACGAAAAGGTCTGGGCTTGTAGGGCAAGGGGCTGAACAAGAAGAATGCCGAGTGTCAGGCATAGAAAAGTAAACGTCTTCATGTGCTGTAAATGAGGAATAAAATCACGTCACCGATCAGGCGAATCATTGCTCTCAAATAAGCACTTTATTTTTTATTTTAGCTGGCCAACAGGATAAAATTCTAAAAATCAACGCTATCGTAATATAATTTGTCGAAAGTATAATCGCATATCCTCTGAAACTAGCGACCTGTTTCAACATACCGTTTACCCCATTGACAGAAATTATGTAAAAGTTGCACCAACTCGCGGCCACTGTCCGTTAATCGATACTCTACCCGAACCGGAATTTCACTATACATGGTTTTGGTCAAAATTTCAGCCGCAATCAGTTCGGTCAGACTTCTCGACAATACCATGTCGGAAATACCTTCCAGTTGTGCTTTCAATTGCGTAAAACGGGTGTAATCTTTTTCAATCAGCAGAAGAATCTCCGACGCCCACCGCTGACTAACGAGCTTGAGTACTTTATTCAGTACGCAACGTTCTTCCAGAAAGACTTCGTTGATAATGTTTGTTGAGGCAAGTTTTCGTTCGCTCATCGTTACTCACATTTTTGTTAGCTACTCACAACTGGCTGATCGTTTGTGTCCGTCTGAGGCTGCTTTTACCTTTGGCAAAAACAACACACCGCATGAACGTTCGTGTAAAAATAATCAACGCATTCAGTATTGATAATGCAGGTGGCAATCCGGCCGGTGTCGTCTTAAATGCTGATGCTCTGACCTCCGCTGAGAAGCAACAGATAGCCGCTAAAGTAGGCGTACCCGAAACGGCTTTTGTCTCGCGTTCGCAGACAGCAGCAATCAAGCTGGATTTTTTCACCCCAGCCAAACAGATTCCACATTGCGGCCACGCAACCATCGCCGTCTTTTCGTACCTCAGGCAGCAGGGGTTGCTATCTGGAGACGTATCGTCTAAAGAAACTATCGACGGGAATCGGACCATCTTTTTTGAATCCGGCAAGGCATTCATGGAGCAAAAAGCACCAACATACAGTAAACCCGAGCGCGATTATCCGGTTATCTATCAATCGATAGGCATTACGGAGGAAGATCTTGTTCCTGGTTTATCACCGATGATTGTGAATACAGGCAATTCGTTCCTGGTCATTCCACTCAACGATGAACGGATTCTGACGAATCTGAACCCCAATTTCGAACAAATTCAGGCCATTTCCGGGCGGTATGGACTAATCGGCTATTATGCTTACACGCAACCGGAAAACGATACGTTTCTACAGGCCACAACGCGAATGTTTGCCCCGCTGTATGGAATCGATGAAGAATCAGCTACCGGCATGGCTGCCGGACCACTGGCTTGTTTCCTGTATGATAATAATCTGGTAGACACTAATTTAATTCGGATCGAGCAGGGTAAGTTTATGAGCCATCCGTCCCGGAGTTTGCTGGAAGTCAGATTGGAGACAGAGAGTCGCACAATCAAAAAATTGTTTGCCGGAGGGAACGCCTACGTATCGGGCGAGCGGGTAATCTGAACCGTCCAGGCTAATAAGACGGTTCAGGACTTTTAATTCTGAAAACAGCCCCTTCTAACGTTTCGTCTACGCGAATTTGGCAGGCGAGTCGGCTGTCAGATTCGGCGTCGGGGAGCGTGTCCAGCATATCGAGTTCGGCATCCTGTGCGGAGGGTAACGTATCGATTCCATCCAGAACCTGCACGTGACAGGTTGCACAGAGCGCCATGCCCCCACAGGTGGCCAGAATGGTATACTCCGACGCTTTCAGCACTTCCATCAGGCTTAGGTTAATGCCTTCGGGTATTTCGATCGGCTGTCGTTCGCCGTCTCGGTCTTCAATGGTGAAGTGGATCATAGCAATGTGTGGAGAAAGGGAGGATGGAAGAAGGGGAGGAGTAAAAATCGATTGGGAATCTACCAACCCTTTCATCCTTCCTCCCTTTCCGTTTAAAAAGTAGGTACGCCGTTAACGGTCGTGTATTTAAAACTCAGTTTCTGATCGGGGTGAACGTAGCGGAAAGCACTCTGACACATTAGGGCCGCTTCGTGGAAACCACAGAGAATCAGTTTCAACTTACCCGGATACGTATTGATGTCGCCAATGGCGTAAATCCGCTCGACGTTGGTTGAGTAGTCTGTCGTGTTGACATTAATGGCAGATTTGTCGATAGAAAGTCCCCAATCGGCGATCGGGCCTAGTTTTGGTGTCAGGCCAAACAGCGGAATCAGATGATCGGCAGGCAGGATCGTTACGGTCTTGTCTTTTGCCGTAATGCTCACCTCGTTCAGATGGCCGTTGCCGTTGATCCGGGTGATGTTTGATTGCAACACCAGATTAACACGTCCCTGATTCGCCAGATGGAAGACCTTCTCGGCCGAATCTGGTGCGCCCCGGAACGTATCACTGCGGTGAACGAGTGTAACTTCTTTCGCTATGTCGGCGAGGAAAATTGTCCAGTCGAGCGCGGAGTCGCCACCGCCTGCCAGCACTACCCGACGGTCGCGAAGTTGTTCTGGATTCTTAACCATGTAGGCCACGCCCTTGCCCTCGAATCGCTCCAGATTTTCAATCTCTGGCTTGCGCGGTTCAAAGCACCCCAATCCACCGGCAATGACCACTACCTGGCAGTAAACGGCCGTTCCTTCGTTAGTGGTAATAATATATGAACCGTCGGTCTGCCGATCCAGCAACTCAACGCGCTCACCCAATGTAAAGCCGGGATTGAACGGAGCAATCTGATCCATTAGGTTATCGACCAGCACCTGCGCGTTAACAGCTGGATAACCTGGAATATCGTAGATCGGTTTTTGCGGATAAATCTCTGAAAGCTGCCCGCCTACCTGTGGCAATGCATCAATCAGATGGCACCGCATTTTCAATAAACCGGCTTCAAAAACGGCAAACAAGCCCACCGGACCTGCGCCAATAATACAAATATCTGTTGTTATCATGTGGTTGTGGATGAGTTGGACGTACTGCCTCGTCAATCGTTATAAGGTGTTGTGTAGGAGCAGACAGTCATAGCTCTGCTGCAATACGCCGTAAAGGTAGAGGCACATACAGGCTCGGAGGCTATGATAAATTGGAATGAGGGATAAGCAGAGGGAATACGGATTGCACTTCGGTACCTCTCTTTCCGGGTTAGTGATCGATTGGCTACGGTTCGTCAGTAGATCGTTTCAGTTCAGTCAGGCGAGTGGCAACTTTGTCGCATCAATCAACCGAGAGAAATTATGCATCCACACCTTAAACTAATTTTCAGCCTTGTACTTACACTAAGTCTTGGGGTATCGGCTAGTGCCCAAACGTACCAGAATGCCATCGGTCTGTCGCTCGGTACGTTCCGACTGCAGTCGATCGATCAGCAGGCATCGGTGCTGGAGTATTCGGGCAATGCGCTTCCCTTAGTCGGGCTCACGTACCGCCACTGGTCCGAAAACTCGCGCTTTAACCTGCGTCTGACAGGCGGTGCCGGAACGATGAATCCGTCGCGATTTGGCCCACGCACGTACACAACGCCGATGGGTGAGGGGAAAACCTATTCGTATCAGATTTCGTCGGCGATGTATGTGTTTGATCTGGAAGCGGATTACCTCCGGCGTGTTGGCTCGGCTGAACCGGGTAAATTCACTACCTGGGTGGGCGGTTCGATTCGGGAGTCGGCCTGGTACGCCGATGAGGTTGGTAATTTTCCGTGGATCGTTAATACGGCTACGCTGGCGCCGGTCATACAAACCGACTATGCTTTCCAGCCAAATCATAGCCTCACGCTACGTATCGACATGACCGTTCTGGGGCTGATCAGCCGCGCGATCTGGTCGAACTTTCCCAAATCGACGGATGATACGAACGTTGGGGCCTATTTCAAACAGGGAACCCGGGTAGTAACGGTAGGTAAGCTGGGAAACGTGAATGTGCAGGTTGGCTATAGCTATCGTATGAGTTCGCGCATGAGCCTGGGCGCTACGTATCGGGCCCGTTATCTGTCGTACCCAGATCCGCGTCCTGTTCGGGCGGTTAGCAGCTCGATTTCCATTGATGGCGAAGTTCATTTCTAATCTCTACAACCATGAAAAAGATACCTTATCTACTCGTGCTGTTCTTCCTGACAACAGCCTGTACACCACAGCTTATCAGTCCACAAACGGCTAATTCGCCCATAACTAATTTCGATTATCTGTGGAAAGAATACGATCTGTTGTACGGGACGTTTGAACCTAAAAAAATCGATTGGGAGGCTGCTTATAAAACGTATCGCTCCCAAATCACCGAAAAAACAACGGACGCCGAACTGTATCAGGTGATGACGAAACTGCTGGACGTACTGGACGATAACCACGTTTACCTGCGCCCGACAGCCGATACGAAACTGCCCTGGTATTCGGGCGGGATTCTGGGCCGAACAGCCGTCACAGATTACAACGCCGATGTCGTGAAAACATACTTGACCGAAACCAGAGAGATTACGCGCGAATTTCTGTGCAGCAAAACCAAACAGAACGTCGGCTACATTCTGCTGAAAGGGTTCGAGAATAATTACGGTACCTATGAGAAAACAATGGACTCCGTGCTGACCTACTTAAAAGACACGAAAGGCATCATCATCGACCTGCGCGATAACGGCGGTGGTGAAGATCGGATAGCGCAATATGTAACAAACCGGTTTGCCAGCGAGCGACATCTGTCGTTCACGGCCCGAATGCGGAACGGACCCCGCCACACTGATTTTGCGCCTGAGTTGACGTTTTATACCGAACCTGCGGGTATGTTTCAGTACACCAAACCGGTTGTGATACTAACCAATATATCGTCATACAGCTCAGCAGAAACATTCGTGCTAGCCATGCTGCAAAATAAGCAGGTCACGCAAGTTGGCGACGTAACGGGCGGGGCTTTTCCCGATGCACTTCCCCGGGATTTACCGAATGGCTGGAGCTTTCGCGTACCCATCGCCGACGTTCGCGATGCAAATGGGCAGAGTCTGGAAGGAATCGGGATCATACCCAAAATCCGGATAAAAAATACACCGGAAGAAATAAAGGCGGGGTACGACCGGGCGCTGGAGCGGGCTATTGAGTTGTTACAATGAACGGGGCCGATTACCTTGCAACTGTTGATCAACGACGGATGATACGGTTAAACGATAAATGGTTTCGACTGGTGGGAATTCCGGCGATGGCGTTGCTGGGGAACTGGATTTTTTACGACGAAATCAATCGGCAGCACAACCAGCAGGTCTGGATCGACTGGATCTTCAGCCTGCTGGAAGTGTCGCTGCTCTGGACGCAGGCCCGCTACGGCATCCTGCGGGCGCGACGTCGTTATCCAACGCTAAGTGAAACCCGGCAACGGATTCTGTATCAGGTAGTTTGGTTTCTGGCTGTAACGGCTTGCCTGCGATTGCTTACTACGTTCATCTACGACGTAACGATGTTCTGGGGCTATTCATATACGCCCATTCGTTACGTATACAACGTAGCGGTTGGCTTCTTTTGCATCATACCGATAGCGGCTATTTACGAAGGCATGTACCTGTATCGGCAATGGACCGTTACGTACTACGAAGCCCAGGAATTAAAAAAAATAAACCTGCAAACCCAGCTGGAATCACTGAAAGAGCAGGTGAAACCACACTTCCTGTTCAACAGTCTCAATACGTTGCAGGGACTGGTGATGGAAGACGAAAAAGAACTGGCCGTAGCGTTTATTATCAACCTGTCGCAGGTGTATCGGTATCTGCTACAGAGCAACGAGCAGGTGCTGATTCCGTTGTCGAAAGAACTGGACTTTATCCGCGCTTACGTCGATCTACTCAAAACCCGCTACGAACAGGGGTTGACGTTAGAGGTCAACGTAGCATCCGATGTACTCGATTATGCATTACCGCCATTGACTCTTCAGATGTTAGTAGAAAATGCTGTGAAACACAATCGCATTTCAACCCGGTCTCCGCTAACGATACGTATTTACAGTGATGCCGCACACAATCTGCTGGTGGTTAATAACCTGCAACGGAAGCAAACGGTCATTCCGTCGAATCAGATGGGTCTGGCGAATATCTCGGCCAAATACCGCCTGCTGAATCAGCCCGACATTGTTATTCACCAGACTGATACCATTTTTCAGGTATCGGTTCCGTTGCTACAACATGTACAGTCATGAACGTACTGATTATTGAAGATGAAGCCGTAGCGGCCCGGCAACTTAAGGCCATGGTCGAGCGGGCAGGCGACGACATTCACGTATTGGCTGTATTCGACTGTATTGAACAATCGGTTGAGTATTTACGGCAAAGTAGCACACAATCAGGTGGAGAAAAGCAGACTATTCATCCCGATTTGATTCTGATGGATATTGAACTGTCGGATGGGCAAAGCTTTGCCATTTTCGAACAGGTGAACGTAACAAGTCCAATCATTTTCACGACGGCTTATGACGAGTACGCGCTACGTGCTTTTGAGGTCAATAGTGTCGATTATCTGCTGAAACCAATCCAGGAAACGGCCTTACGGAAAGCCCTGCAAAAATTTAGGCAGCTTCAGCAAACCTACGGCGGTACGTCAACGGTTACGGTACCTATTAATGACCTGATTCGGCAACTCAGCCAGCGCCAGCAACACGTCATTACATATCGTGAACGGTTTCTGGTGCACGTCGGGCAACGATTGCTGCCGATAGAGAGTTTAGAGGTCGCCTATTTTTATTCGACCAACAAACTAACGTTTCTGAAAACACACAACGACTATCAGTACATGCTGAACTATTCGCTCGATGAACTGGAGAAAACGCTCGATCCCCGCCAGTTTTATCGGGCAAATCGCCAGTTTATCGTGAGCCATAAAGCGGTTCAGAAACTTCATTTATATTTCAACAGCAAACTAAAACTGGATCTACGCCCGGCCGCTGAAGAGGACGTAATGATCAGCCGCGAGAAAGCTATGGCGTTCCGGCAATGGCTGGGGGAATGAGTAAAAGTCAACGTATACCGTTAGAAACGATTATGGATTTGCTTTGATAAATAAACTTTAGTATAGGTTTAGTTGCCTAAAGTTTCCCCCATTATGTTTCGGACAATACGTTTTGCTTTTGCTATGTATTGCTGGCTAATGGCCAGTTTTTCAGTGGCTCAACGTGATAAAGAACAGCGCTTACGGTTGTCAAACGAGTGTAGCTGTTCATCTGCTCTTGAACAAACCATTGATAAAGTCAGTCGAATCTATGCAGGCTTCAACGACAAAGTGACTCCGAAAACGCAGGCGCAGTATGATCGTCTGGTGCAATCCGTACAAAAATCGGGCTAAGTAGGCGAATACACAGGCGGCCTGCCATACTATTTTGAAGTCATATACCGACTTCTTTAAGGACAGTCACGTGTTTGTTATCTGGCAAAAGTATGGTTCACGAACGACCGCCGATGCGCTCAAAGATCGTACAGACCTGGTTGAAGTTAAACCGCTAAATGCTGACTACGTGTATGTTAAACTGGCTGTTTTCAATCAACGCGAAGTTGACAAATTGGACAGTCTACTACGTGCCAACGCCAGTCTGATTGCTAAAACGCCCAATCTGATTTTTGATGTTCGGGGCAATGGTGGAGGAAATGCCAGTACATCCGAAGAGATGGTCAAACTCATTTATACCAATCCGATTATCTATCCCGCCTGGGATTACCGGTCGAGTCCAGAACGAATCCGGGCGACGGAGAAAGAACTGAAAGCCTATCAGAAAGATACCATTACCAATGCCTTTTTTTATCAGCGGGCTAAACAACTGTTGCGTCAGATGCAGGCCAAACCGGGAGAACTGGTACGCGAGGGTGACGACTTAACCCGAACCTCCGACGCCGACCCAGCCGCTAATCCGAAACGGGTTGCTTTGCTTACGAATAAAGGCTGTGGCAGCTCAACCGAGTACTTCGTTTTTGAGGGCAAACAAAGCAAAAAAGTGACATTGTTCGGCACCAATACGTATGGTGTGATGGATTACGGAAGTGATCAGAACTTCGACCTATGCGACGGTACATTTAATCTGGCCACGCCATGGGGACGTAATGGCTGGGTTCGTCAGTACCGCATCGACAACGTAGGTTTTGCACCGGACGTACCGATCCCGTCGACTGAAAAAGACTGGGTGGGGTTTGTGCAGAATTACTATCAAAAATTAGAGGCTAAATAACCAAAATGCGAAGATTTTTAGTGGCTCAGTGCTGGTGAATCCAGTTGATTAATGCCTGATTGAATAAGTCAGGCTCTTCGAACTGGGGCGTGTGGGCACTCTTATTAAAAACCTGAATGGTCAGATCGTTAAACTGCGTTTTGATTTGATCCCACAGAAACGGTAAACCCGTTAAATAATCATATTTGCCAAGGGCTAAGAAAACGGGTCGGTCGAACGAATCCAGATTCTGTGTTATATCAATATCACGAAAAACCACGCCCCAGACATGATCGAGAATCTGCATATTCGTGTATACCCCTTCCCACAAAGGTGTCGCATCGAACGTGTGATCGTACCAACTAATCGGTCCGGCACATACGCACATGTGCACAAACCGCCGTTCGGGATCGGCTTCAATTTTCGCTGGCAGTTGAGCCATATTACGTTGGAAAGCGGCTTTCCGCTCTAACGTAGCGTCTTTCTCAAAATAATCCATTCGGGCCTGAGCGGTTGCGGCACTGTAGTCTGGACTTGCTCCGATCATCACGACATGAGATACGTACTGCGGGTATTTTTTGGCGTACTCAAGCGCCATAAACGCATGACCGGAATGACCTAAAATTATAAAGCAATTCAGATTCAGAGTCTTACGAATTAGCTCGATGTCATCCAGCAACACATTCAGGGAAACATCATCGTTTTTCAGATGATCGGGTGGGGGAGGAACAAACCCTCTGTGGTCGATGAAAATAAGCTGTAAATACTGCCGAATAATACCGGAAAATATTTTTGGGTAATAGACCGAATCGCCAATCACTACAGTCGGTATCCCTTCTCCTTCAATGCGGTATCTTAGTGTAAACCCCTGAATGCTGACGTTACCTGTTTTGGTCATTGTTTCTAATAAATTTATCCGAAGTTTTTACGTGGTAGTGAATCACTCACTCCTGAATAACTAACTGGTTTCCTGTACGTATGAAACCTGGGAATAAAGCTACAACGTCAATTTATTCTGCCGGGAAGCAATTGTTGCCAAATGACAAAAAGGCCAGACGAAACGATGTAATGATTACTCAATATGTGAAAAGTACCTGCTTAGAAATTGGTCGAGTTACGTGTGAGCATTGATCCAGCTTTTCCCCTGGCTTTATTCAATCGTTCACACTTGCTGGAATGGCCAGCTTCGATGGAGAAAGCGCCTGATCACCGTCGTTTTGAGCGAAGAGTTGGCGAGCACGTTTTCCGACAGGCAGGACGTTGTCTCGCCAGTCTATCAGCATCTGAACGAACCTTATTTCAAGTGAAAGATGAAGAGAAGGTAGGTAGTGAGGACAACTTCCCCATCTACTCGTTTACCTTTGTATTACTAATCAACCCCAGCGTGTATGCGACAAATTGGTCTACTAGTCATAATCATTACGTTTTTTCAATATCAGCAGGCCTGTCGGAGCCGACAACAAACCGATAGCCAACCCAATGACTCCGTAGCGACGTCGGTTCAGGCAGGTTCATCCGACGTACAAATAACCAGTCGCCTGGCTGGACTCGGGCTAACAACAACTAGTGATTGGCGGGGCATTAACCTTGGCGACGATTTCGCTAAAGTAAAAACCACTGAAAAAGGGGAAGCGTTTGAGAGCGATGCCTCGCACGTCGGCTATACAATCGAGTTCGAAAACCTCGAAACGGCGGATATGCTTTATTACCAGACGAATCAAAAAGTCTCAGCCATTGAGGTCGACTTATTCCTGATCAGTCGGCAATCGGTTACTGATTATCAGAAAGAATTGACGCCTTATTTCACCGCTCGGTACGGTACACCCAAGACTACCGGCGACGAAACTGTCTGGAAGGGATCAAAAGGTGAAACGGTTACGTTAAAAGACGTATCGAAGGGAAAAGATTTTGGGCTGAAAATTAAAATTTCGCCATCGGGCGGTGTAACAACAGCATCCGCGAAATAAAACTGTCTCAGTCATACCCAAAAATAAAGCCCCAACCGTTCGATTGGGGCTTTATTTTTGGATTACGAATCGACTTAGATCGTCTGCATCCAGCCGAACTCATCGGTGATCTTACCAGTCCGTAGATCGGTTAAATAATCCTTCACCCGAGCGGCAAACGAGTTTTCCGGAGAGAATTCGGGTAGCATATAGTCTTGACCATTGTAGCCAATAAGCGAGTAAGGCGACGCGCCAACGGCTGTTCCTGCCCCAAAAGCTTCCGTCAGGCGACCCGTTTCAATGCTACTGATCACCTCTTCAATGGAAACCAGCCGTTCTTCAACCGTGATTCCCCAACTACGGGCAATCTGCAAAATCGAATCGCGTGTAACCCCTTTAAGAATCGAATCCGACGTAGCAGGCGTCACTAATTTGCCATCGATCATAAACATGATGTTCATCGTACCCGATTCCTCAATGTACTTATGCTCACGAGCATCGGTCCAGATCAACTGATCGTAGCCCTGTTGCTGCGCCAGCAGAGTTGGATACATTGAACCGGCATAGTTACCCGCACATTTAGCGTAACCTACGCCCCCTGGTGCCGAGCGGATATACTCGGTTTCAACCTTCAGTTTCGGTGGGTTTGTATAATACGCGCCAACCGGTCCGGTGAAAATGCAGAAACGGTACGTCTTCGATGGCGCTACACCCAGGAACGTATCGGTTGCAAACATAAACGGCCGGATGTACAACGAACTATCGGGCGTGTTGGGCACCCAGTCGGCATCCACCCGTAGCAAGGCTTCCAGACCGCCCATGAACACCTCTTCGGGCAAGGTGGCCATGCACATTCGTCGGGCAGATTCGTTCATACGCTCGAAGTTGGCGTAAGGCCGGAACATCAAAACTTTACCTTCTTCGCTTTTGTAGGCTTTTAGGCCTTCAAAAATAGACTGACCATAGTGTAGCGACGACAGAGCAGGGCTTAGGGTAAAATTGTCAAACGGCACAATCAGTTGATTCTGCCACTGACCGTCTACGAAATCGGCCACGAACATGTGGTCCGAGAAATGTTTTCCGAAAGGCAGATGATTAAAATCTACCTCTTGAAGGCGGGAGCGTTCCGCTTTCCGCAATTCAATTTGCAAGACGTCCGTCGTCATAACAGCTTGTGGTTAATAAGTTTAGCCTCTTTATCAATAGGCTGCGGCAAAGCTAAAAAAATAGGTTGAGTAAATTTAGTTGTCTTGACAACTTTTTTTTAAACGGTCAGGTCCTTGGCTTCCAAACGACTTCCGTTACGTTTAAATCCTGCGCCATTTTGCGGCTTAAAACGAATAAATAATCCGACAGTCGATTCAGATATTGTAACACCAGCTCATCCACGGGCGATTCGTCATTGAGTGCCGTTACGAGTCGTTCAGCTCGGCGGCATACCGTACGCGCCAGATGGCAGAAGGATACGGCTTCATGACCACCCGGCAGTATAAACGCCCTTAACTGAGGTAATTCTGCATCCATCGTATCCATGGCCTGTTCCAGCAACGTAACGTCATTGGGTACAATGGCTGGCATTGATCGATTGGGGGTTTTTTCTGGGTCCATAGCCAACTCGGTTCCAATCGTAAACAACCGATCCTGAATTTCCTGTAACAGGTCTTTGGTTTCAGTGTACAGGGGTTGATCACGTAATAAACCAATCCATGAATTCAACTCGTCGACGGTTCCATAAGCATCAATTCGCAGATCTGCTTTACTAACCCGACGCCCACCAATCAGTGCTGTTTGCCCTTTATCGCCCGTTTTTGTGTAAATCTTCATAATCTCTGAATCAAAATCTGTAACAATTGAATAAGCTAACGGATTTCACCCATTCGAGCCGTACCTTTGCGCCCTACTTCTAATGAATGACCTTGAGCTGGTTGAGTTATTGAGTCAGTCACTCATTCGTTTATTTATCGCACCGGCGACCCGGTCATTGACCAAATGAAAGCAGGTACTTTTTTTGTCCGTACGTGGCGTATTTTGTCCATTCTCGGATTATTGTTCGCATTGTTCAGCAGTTATATTTCGTATCCTGAAAATGTTGCCGTTCGCTTCAATGAATTAAAACAGCCCATTCAAACCATTAATCGGGAAGCGATTTTTTACGTTGCTGTAGCCATTTTTCTCATCAATATTACTCTAATCAATGCCATCAGTAAGCTTTTTCTGCGTTTGCCCACAGCTCAGATTCCTATTCCGAATCAGGCGGTTTGGGTATCACATCGCCCGCAGTTAAACGAGATTTTCAGGAACTGGTTTTATGCACTTACCGCATCTATAAATACGGTGCTGGCCCTCGGATTGTTTGTGCTATCCTTATTAAATCGTGGAGATCGGTCCATGCAGCCGTATGACTATGCCTGGTTACTGCCCGTAAGTACGGCTATTCTGGTCGCTGTGCTGGTTGGGCTACCAGTACGTTTGTTCATGAAACCCGGGGATGATGACTGAAACGCATGAATTTTTGCTGAGCCAGTTTCAATATGATTTGCCTGATGACCGTATCGCGCGGTTTCCGTTATCTCCGCGCGACGCATCGAAACTGCTCGTTTATCGAAGTGGACAGATTAGCCACGAAACCTTTTCGAACTTACCGAATCTACTACCTGAGGGTAGTTTCTTAGTTTTTAACAACACAAAGGTCATTCCGGCGCGTCTGCATTTTACCAAGCCAACCGGGGCTGTGATCGAGTTGTTTCTGCTCAATCCTTTTCCAAATGACCTACCCATTAGTCAGACAATGGAAGCTACGGGATCGGCTATCTGGCAAGGTATGATTGGCAACCGTAAGCGCTGGAAACCAACAGAAACATTGAACACTACGTTCTCAACAATGATTGGCAACGTAACGCTATCGGCATCCTGGCACGACTATGATCAGTCAATCGTTAAGCTTAGCTGGGCCCCAACTGATTTAACTTTTGCCCAAATTATTCAGTACGCTGGCGAAATTCCCTTGCCGCCTTACCTGAAACGTAGCGCCACCGACGCTGACCGGAATACGTACCAAACTGTTTACTCGAAGCAGGAGGGAGCTGTAGCGGCACCAACGGCCGGGTTGCATTTTACGCCAGCTGTGTTCGATTCGCTCTCAGAACGGAACATCGCCTACGATTATCTGACCCTTCACGTTGGAGCCGGAACCTTCCAGCCCATTAAAACCGACGATGTTCGCCAGCATTATATGCATACGGAGCAGGTCGTCTATACGCAGGAAAATCTACAGAATCTTATCAGGCAGTCAGCCAATGTTATTGCGGTTGGTACAACATCTGTCCGCGCTTTGGAAAGCTTATATTGGATGGGCGTTAAAATAATACGTAACGATTCAGACCCGTTTCAACTCGATCAATATTACGCTTACCAAATTCCAGCCGAGCAGAAGCCACCGGTCATTGATTCGCTACGTGCCGTTTTGCAGTATTTGACTGGTATAAAACAAACGTCAATTGTAGCGCATACAAGCATATACATTACCCCTGGTTACCAGTTCAATGTATGTAAAGGTATCATCACCAATTTTCATCAACCCGGTTCAACGTTAATTTTGCTTATTACCGCCCTCATCGGTAAAGATTGGAAACGAGTCTATACGGAAGCGCTTCAACACCACTATCGTTTTCTGAGTTATGGCGATTCATCGCTGCTTTTGCCATAAACCACTACTTTTGCAAAAAAAGGAGGAGAGGGTGAATAGGGCTACGGAAATAAGCCTATATAGTTGTATTTTTTTCTCTCGACCCTCCCTTTCTTTCTTCCCCTACTATGAATTTTATTGAAGAACTCCGCTGGCGTGGTATGTTGAACGACATGACACCCGGTATCGAAGAACAACTCCAGAAGGAAATGACGGCAGGCTACATCGGCTTCGATCCGACAGCAGCTTCGCTTCACATTGGCAACCTCGCCACCATTATGCTGTTAGTGCATTTACAGCGTGCAGGTCATAAACCATTTGCGCTGGTCGGTGGGGCTACTGGTATGATTGGTGACCCATCAGGCCGTTCGACCGAGCGAGATTATTTGTCGGAAGAAACGTTACGACACAATCAGGAAGGTATTCGGGCTCAGTTAGCGCGCTTTCTGAACTTTAGTTCCGGCGATAATGCCGCTGAAATGGTCAATAATTATGATTGGTTCAAAGGAATATCGTTCCTGGATTTTTTGCGGGAAGCAGGCCAGCATATTACAGTCAATTACATGGTTGCCAAAGATTCCGTAAAAAAGCGACTGGAGACCGGTCTATCGTTTATGGAATTCTCTTACCAACTATTGCAGGGCTACGACTTCTACTGGCTTTACAAACATAAAGGTGTCCGATTGCAAATGGGTGGGTCGGATCAATGGGGGAACATTACAACAGGTACCGAGCTAATCCGGCGTAAGGAAGGCGCAGGGACCGACCGTTCGGAAGAACACCAGGCGTTTGCTCTAACCACTCCGTTGATTACAAAAGCTGACGGAACAAAATTCGGTAAATCGGCGGGCGGGAACGTGTGGCTTGATCCCGGCATGACATCCCCTTACCAGTTTTATCAATTCTGGCTTAACAGTACGGATGCCGATTGTCCACGATTTATTCGTGTGTTTACCCTTCTATCTCAACAGGAAATTAAAGAGCTAGAGCGTCAACATAATGAAGCTCCTCACTTGCGAATTTTACAAAAAGCCATTGCAGAAGATGTAACGATACGTGTTCATTCGCAGGCTGGTTATAATTTGGCCGTGAAAGCCTCAGAAGTTCTTTTCGGTAAAGCAACACTTGATACACTGCGGTCAATTCAGGTCGATGAATTTGATGTCATCTTTGAGGGGGTTCCTCAAACTGAAGTTTCTGAAGAGGAACTAGCGAACAGTAAAGATATAACTGATCTTCTATCGGTTGCCAGCCGGGGTGAGGTGTATTCTTCTAAAGGCGAAGCTCGACGGGCCATTATACAAAATGCGGTAAGTATTAATAAACTAAAAGTAGCTGATCCTACGGCACCAGTTGATTTAGAATGGCTTCAGAACCGGTATTTACTGGTATCCAAAGGAAAGAAAAACCATCTTTTGAAAAAAGTTTAAAAATAGTTTAGACGTTAAATGACTGATGGTGGGGCTATTACCAAATAATGTTCGGTAGTAGCCCCAATTATTTTGAGACCGCCCCTTGACAAAAGCGATTCGAAGCCATACCTTTGCAGTCCCAAATCGAAAGAAACAGGGCTGATACAAAGAGCAGCCGCTTGACTATCAGTAGATTACGAGTAACAAGCTGACAATCAATACCCAAAAATATTTTCAGCTTTTACTTGACAAGTGGGAAATAAAGTGTACCTTTGCACTCCCAAACAACGAGAGACGAATAACATCTGATCTCAACAACGCTTCGACCAACGGGTCAGGCGCCAAGTTCTTTGACAAACGGGCAGCACAACAAAAGACTCAACTTTGTGATTTCGATCACCGGTTGAACAACATCGAGATTGGATTTATCTGGTCTCACAATTATTTACGATGGAGAGTTTGATCCTGGCTCAGGATGAACGCTAGCGGCAGGCCTAATACATGCAAGTCGAACG
>NZ_JACXAA010000006.1 GCF_014699035.1 Spirosoma validum | reverse complement strand
CGTTAAGCCCCGTACTGCCGATGGTACTGCTGTCACAAGCGGGAGAGTAGGAAGGTGCCACCTTTGATATAGAGTAGCGAGCCTGTCAGCAATGACAGGCTCGATGCGTTTTAAGGCCATCTACAATCTACCTCTGCCGATAGGCAATGGCTTCTGTATTATAAACTCCCGGCAATAGTATTTAAATCCAGATTTTGAACTATCTCAGAACCCATGAATAAAAATGCTTGGGCTTTGTCGCTTTGCTGACTTAAATAGTTCTGTAGCTTAGTAATACTAGTAAAAGCCTGAAGATTTGATTTATCAAAAGCTGTTATAAAGTCCTTTAAGTTGATCGAATCTCCCTTTCGAGCGCCTTCTAAATCATTTGTGTTAAAATAAATGATGGCTGTATCCGCTTTATCTAACGTGCCCTTATACTGTTCTAAAAAGCTTGTGTTCAAAGTATTAAACGGATGCAATTCCAAAACTGCTAGCAATCGCTTGTCCGGATATTGATGTTTTACTGCCTCTGTTGCTGCTTCCACTTTAGCAGGAGAATGAGCAGAATCATGATAAAAAACCCGTTCTCCTTTCTCAGCAATTTTTTCTAAACGTTGAGCTACCCCTTTAAATGTAGGAATAGCTTCATAAAACTGGTCTTCTGTGATACCAATACGGTCACATACGGCTATCGCCCCCGCAATGTTTTTCATATTATGATCGCCAAAAATCTGCACTGCTACCTGGCGATCCTGCTTAGTGATGAGGTATGTCTGACCATTTACAATTTTATTGGGATGAGCTACGTAAGGAATTTTAGTAATATCAGTACGTTCTTTTTGGCCGATAACGTCGAGCATGTCATCAGACTCATCAAAGATCAGAACTCCAGCTTTTGGCATAGCTTCAGCGAGCGACTCAAATTGATCGACGTATTCTTCCCAAGTTGGATATGTGTTGACATGATCCCAGGCAATTCCGCTAATAAGGGCGATATGTGGTTGGTAATGTAAAAACTTGGGCCGTGAATCAATGGGAGATGACGCATATTCGTCACCTTCGATAATTATTATTGGTGCTGCAGAACCGTTTAGGCCAGATGTTAACTTAACTGTGGTGTCAAAACCATCAATGGAATCACCAATCCAATAATCGAAAGTACGGTTATGGAATTTTAGAGTATGTAAAACCATCGCTGTAATGGTCGTTTTTCCATGACTACCGGCAATTACTATGCGTTGTTTTTGCTGACTCTGCTGGTAAATAAATTCGGGATATGAATAAATAGGCAAATCGAGCTCTAAAGCTTTGACCAGCTCAGGATTGTCCTTACGAGCGTGCATTCCGACAACGATAGCTTTTAAGCCGGAATGAATTTTGCTGGGAAACCAGCCTGTTTCGGGTGGTAATAAACCATACTTCTGTAAACGTGACTGCGAAGGCTCATAAATTTTGTCATCGGAGCCTGTAATAAGATAACCCTGCTGTTGAAGAGCCAGGGCAAGATTGTGCATGGTGCTGCCACCGATGGAAATAAAGTGAATGGCCTGTGGCATTCGATAAAATTTGTCAGTTGTTAGAGGCAAAAATACAGCTTCTTTTTGGTTTGCCTGACGGGCTGATTTCGAGACTTCAGTCCAATGAGTCTAATATGTTAAATTTAGGCTGTTCCCGAATCAAACTCTTACCTTTTTCGTTAACCAAGTTGCGAACGGATTATAGTTGCAAAGCCCGATTTTCGGGACCAAATTCGCGCCTGTTTTCTTAGAAACACAAACCGCAACGGCAAGCCGTCCATTTATGCACCGAACGAAGGGATGAAGACGTATTATGACCTGATTGACCAGACATTTGAGTTTCCAACTCGGGAGTTTAATGTCGAAAAAAATGAACTGATGTTCAATAATGTTCCGTTAATGGACATTGTCAAACAATACGGTACGCCCCTAAAGCTAACGTATTTACCGAAAATTACAGAGCATATCGAACATGCTAAATTGCTGTTTAAAAATGCTATGAAACGGTACAACTATAAGGGTAACTATACGTACTGTTATTGCACAAAGTCATCTCACTTCCGTTTTGTGCTCGAAGAAGCACTCAAAAATAATATTCATCTTGAAACCTCTTCGGCTTACGACATTCCTATTATTCGGGAGTTAGTAAAGATGGGTAAGGTTTCTAAGAATACTTATATTGTCTGTAATGGTTACAAAAGGCCATTGTATACCCAATACATAAGTGAGTTGATCAATGAAGGCTTCACGAATTGTATTCCAGTTCTTGATAATCTCAAGGAAATAGAGGCTTATGAAAACTCGGTAACGGCTGATACGGTAAATTTTGGAATCCGGATTGCTACAGATGAAGAGCCAAACTTTGCCTTCTACACCTCACGGCTAGGTATTCGTTATAGCGACGTAAATGAATTATACCGTAGTAAGATTCAACCGAATGAGCGATTTAAGCTCAAAATGTTGCATTTTTTTATTAATACTGGTATTAAGGACAGCGCCTATTATTGGAGTGAACTGAGTCGCTTTATGTATAAATATTGCGAACTACGGAAAATGTGTCCTGACCTTGACTCGATTGATATTGGGGGAGGCATGCCTATTCAGACATCGTTCCAATTTACGTATGATTATCAGGCCATGATTGATCAGATCGTGGAAAGTATCCAGTGGATTTGCAATAAAAACAATGTACCGGTTCCGCATATTTTTACGGAGTTTGGTTCCTATACAGTTGGTGAAAGTGGTGCGGTTATATACAAAGTGATTGATCAGAAGCTACAAAACGACAAAGAATTGTGGTACATGATTGACGGTTCGTTCATTACGCAATTACCAGACTCATGGGGTTTAGGGCAGAAATACATAATGCTTTCGGTTAACAACTGGGATAATCCTTATCAGAAAGTAAATCTGGGTGGATTGACCTGCGATTCGCACGATTTTTATAATACCGAAGCCCATAGTGCTGATTTATATCTGCCAATTTTTGATCAGGATGCTGAAGATCAATACATTGGTTTGTTCCATACGGGAGCGTACCAGGAATCGCTGGGTGGTTATGGTGGCATTCAACACTGTTTAATTCCGGCTCCGCAGCATGTTATTGTTGATAAAGACGAAGAAGGAAATTTACGAACGCGATTATTTGCGCCAGAACAAAATAGCGAAGTGATGCTGAAAATTCTGGGCTACGGTGGTGCCGAGCCTGGTATGACGGAGTTGGAAGCAACCGAGGCCGCTGAAGAACGTGAAGAGGAAGCGGAGCTGATTAAAGAAGAAAATTGATAAATGCCATGGACGAATTAATTCGTCCATGGCCAGAAGAATATACACATATAACGATTATATTCGTTTAACTATCTGAGTGTTATTACAAAAGGACGGAAGAATTCATGAAAAAATTACTGATTTTTACGACTCTACTTGCTACGTTGTCGCTGGGAGCGTGTTCGCGTAAAGCAACTTGTCCTGCTTATGGCAGTCTACAAAAGCCAGTTCCGGCGACGACGCAGGTGCGCGCTTAAGAAACAGTTAAGTGATGAATGACTCCGCTTTAGAGAAAAAGCGGAGATTTTTTTAAGCGTACTGAAGCACAAACCGCGACGCTTCTAATAAATTCGGTGCGCAACCGTCGCACTCAGAAGAAGATTGTGATTCATGGGCAATACGTACTGTCCGGACACCAACCCGACGCCCTGCCTGCATATCACGAAGGGCATCACCAATCATCCACGATTCGTCGGGTTCGATGTTGTATTTAGCTATTGCTTTTTCGAGTAGCAGTGAACCAGGCTTGCGGGTAAGCGACTCACTATCGTAGTTAGGGTGATGAGGGCAGTAGTAAATATCATCAATAACCTGATCGCATCGTTCCTGCAAATAATTATAACAAGTCATTACGTCCTCGCGCGTATAAAGACCTTTCGCGATGCCAGCCTGGTTCGTGATCACGATAAGCAGGTAACCTGCATCTTTCAGCGAACGTAATGCTTCCGGTACGCCATCGGGAATAATAAAATCTTCAACCCGATAAACGTAGTCTGTTCGATCTTCGTTTAATACGCCATCACGGTCTAGAAAGATGCACTTGTTCATGCCCAACGTGGTCAGTTTACGAAGCAATAGTACAATTATTTAACTAAATAATTGTACTATTGCTCTAAAATTTGTTGCCAAATTTTGTAAATGGATACAAATCCTTTCATAATTAGGCACTAAATATGAAGGAAACGGATAGGCAATTATGCGCCTAAATCGACTAGACGTTGTTGTAAGGCCTGAATCTTCGCATCGGCATCCGCAAGTTTCTGACGCTCGCGTTCGATAATCTCGGATTTTGCGTTGGCCACAAATTTCTCATTCGACAATTTCTTAAGGACCGAATCGCGGAAGCCTGTATTGTATTCTAGTTCTTTGCGAGTGCTGGCAACTTCCTGTTCTGCGTCAATCTCACCAACGACGTTAACGAAAAACTCGTCGCTCTTAATTAAGAAGGCAACACCCTGGGCTTTTTCCTGAACGTAGCTGATCTCAGAGACATTCGCCATTTTACTAATCAATGGCTCAAGCGGCTTAAATCGGTCCTGAACGGCTGTTTTTATGGCCAATGGCAAAGCGATCTTTGGCGAAATCTGTTTTGCATTACGTATGTTTCGCACGTTGGAAATCACGTCAAACAACGTATCAAAATCAGTTAGCGTCTGAGTATCTACGGCTCCAGCTTTGGGAAAAGGCGCGATACAGATGCTATCGCCCGGCTTCCGCTCGCGAATATCCTGCCAGATTTCTTCGGTAATAAATGGCATAAATGGATGCGCTAAGCTCATCAGCCGCTCGAAGAAATTGATCGTAGCCGCATACGTAACAGAATCAATAGGCTGCTCGAAACCAGGCTTGATTAATTCCAGATACTGCGAACAGAAATCATCCCAGATAAGCTTGTAAACGGCCTGTAAGGCATCAGAAATACGGAATTTACTGAAATCATCCTCAATCTGAATCAACGTAGCGTTAAGCTTCGATTCAAACCAGCCAATAGCCAACTGATTGATGTTACCCGCATTCTCTTCACTAACCGTCCAGCCCTTTACTAACCGGAATGCATTCCATATTTTGTTGCTGAAATTACGACCCTGCTCAACCAGCTTTTCGTCGAACATCAGGTCATTACCAGCCGCCGAGCTGAACAACATACCGGTACGTACGCCATCGGCTCCATACTGGTCAATCAGATCGAGCGGGTCGGGCGAGTTACCCAATGATTTGGACATCTTACGGCCTAGCTTATCGCGGACGATACCCGTCAGGTAAACGTTTTTGAAAGGTGCTTCACCCCGATACTCGTAGCCAGCGATAATCATCCGGGCAACCCAGAAAAACAGAATTTCGGGAGCCGTAACGAGGTCGTTTGTGGGATAATAATAATTGATATCTGCATTGTCCGGGTCCTTCAGCCCATCGAATACCGACATTGGCCAGAGCCACGACGAGAACCACGTATCCAATACGTCCTCATCCTGCGTCAAATCGGCTTCGGTCATCGCAAAGAGCAGCATTTCATGTTGCACTTTTTCCAGAGCCTCGTGCTTGTTCTTGGCTACGATGACAGTTCCATCCTGCATATAAAACGCCGGAATACGCTGGCCCCACCATAATTGGCGACTGATGCACCAGTCGTGGACGTTTTCCATCCAGGCTCGATACATGTTTTTGAATTTTGGCGGAACCAGCTGAATGGTATCGTCCATTACGTTCTTCAACGCAGGTTTCGAAAGTTCGTCCATTTTCAGGAACCACTGTAACGAGAGCTTCGGCTCAATAACCGCTCCGGTCCGCTCCGACGTACCAACATTCGATTTATAATCTTCCGTTTTGACCAGATTGCCGGATTCTTCCAGCATCTTAATAATGGCTTTCCGGGCTGCAAACCGATCTACTCCAACCAGAATCTGCGCTTTCTCGTTCAACGTACCATCGTCATTGAGAATATCCAGTACGGGCAAATTGTGCGTGATACCCAGCGTGTAATCGTTCGGGTCGTGCGCGGGCGTAACTTTCAGGCCACCCGTTCCGAAATCCATCGTTACGTATTCGTCAGTAATGATTGGAATCTCACGGTTAATCAGCGGAATAAGCGCTTTCTTGCCGTGCAGATGTTTATATCGCTCGTCGTTTGGGTTAACGGCGATGGCCGCATCGGCCATAATCGTCTCCGGTCGAACGGTCGCAATCGTGATATAGTCAGCTTCTGCTCCTTGTTCCTTGCTCCCAGCTATTTCATACCGGATATAAACGAGTTTTTGCTGGATTTCCTTCGTGATAACTTCCTCATCCGAAACGGCAGTACGTCCCTGCGGGTCCCAGTTGACCATGCGAACACCCCGGTAAATCTGACCTTTATTATACAAGTCAACAAATACGTCGATCACGGAGTCGTGGAGGGCGGGCTCCATCGTGAAGCGTGTCCGATCCCAATCGCAGGAAGCGCCGAGTTTACGGAGTTGCTGAAGAATAATACCACCGTATTTGTGCGTCCATTCCCAGGCGTATTCTAGAAATTCTTCGCGGTTAAGGTCACGCTTGCTAATGCCTCGTTCCTTGAGCATCGCTACCACTTTGGCTTCCGTGGCAATGCTGGCATGATCAGTTCCGGGTACCCAGCACGCATTTTTGCCTTCCATACGAGCCTTACGGATCAATACGTCCTGAATGGTATTGTTGAGCATGTGGCCCATGTGTAACACACCCGTTACGTTCGGGGGTGGAATCACAACCGTGTAAGGCTCACGATCGTCGGGAACAGATTTAAAAAATTGGTTATCAAGCCAATATTGATACCATTTTTCTTCAATTTCCTGGGGGGCGTATGTCTTTGAAATCATAATTCAGTTGAAACTCAATCGTTTTGGCTTTACTGAAAATGCATACAGTAAAAATCAGCGTTGAGATTACGGATAAAAAGCAAAATTAGTTAAATTGACTAGGGCGAAAAAACGAAAGCGGGTCTTTGCCAGTTTTACAACAATACTTCCGCTTCGACGTGGGGCGCAGTTCCCCGCCGTGACCCGTGCCGTCTGACTCAACAAATTATGGAATTCGGAAAAACACAGAATCCTGATGCGGTAAATTTTATACTGCCACCCGGTGCCGCGTTCAACGCGCGTATTTGGGACGGCGTTGAACCGACTTACCGCAGCCAGCCTACCGTATTCATCGGTGGTCCGATTTGGGCTAACAAAGATTACGTAGGAAAAGTCTATCCGTCCATCGCTAAAGAGCGTGATTTTTTACATTATTATACCCGACAATTCAACACGATTGAACTGAATCTAACGCACTATCAGATTCCGACGGCGGGTATGATCGAAAAGTGGAAAGCGGAAGCAACACCTGGGTTTACGTATTGCCCCAAATTTCCGCAGATTATTAGCCACGAACGGCAGTTAATCGCTGCGGAAACATTCACCGAAGAATTCGTGAATACCGTACTAAATCTGGAAGAGTTTCTGGGTATGACATTTCTGCAATTACCGCCCACCTTCGGACCAGAGAAATGGCCTATACTGGAAGCCTATCTCAAAAGCCTGCCCGATGAATTAGACGTAGCGGTCGAATTTCGCCATCCCGACTGGTTCAGTAAAGCTGCCACATGGCAACAGACACTCGAACGACTTTATCTGCTACGTCGGCACGTAGTCATTTCAGACGTAGCGGGGCGACGCGATGTATTGCATATGGGCCTAAGTAGCCCTGTTTTGACACTACGTTTTATTGCTAACGAAGGCCATCCAACCGATTACACGCGCGTCGATGCCTGGGTACAACGATTAAAAACCTGGTTTGAGAAAGGCCTGCAAACCGCTTATTTATTTATTCACGGCGGTGGCGACAATGATACAGCACCTGAACTAATTCTATATTGGATTCGCGAACTAAATAAGCATTGTGGCCTAAACCTGCGTGAGCCAGTTCTACAGCCTAAAGTGGTGCAGGGGAGTTTGTTTTGATTAATATTGTATCTTATGAACTATAAAGAACGGATTATTTCTGACCATCGAATTATGTTGGGTAAACCTGTTATCAGAGGTACCCGAATTACGGTCGAATTGCTCCTGCGAAAACTTTCCGAAGGTGCTACCACAAAAGATTTAATAGTGATGTACCCACATTTGGAAGAGGATGACGTGTTAGCGGCATTGATGTACGCATCTGATATATTAGCGAATGAAGAGGTAATTATTTTGAATGCAGCATGATTATTGCTGACGAAAACATTGATCATAGCCTGATTCTAACCATTCGCGGGTTAGGTATTGAGATATACTCGGTATATGAATCGAACCGAGGCATTCGTGATGAAACGGTTATCGAGTCATCTCGTAATCCTCCTCGTATTATTCTAACCGAAGACAAAGATTTTGGTGAGTGGGTATTTGCTCATAATGTGAAAGGTATAAGTGTTTTGTTTCTTCGATACCATTTTAAAGAAACAGAAGCTATGCGTCAAGTTTTGACCAAACTATTATCCGAACGCCTTACAGAGCTAGTAGGCTGTTTTACTACAGTAACTATCCAAAAAATTAGAACGCGTCGGATAGATTAACTCATAGGACTATGTAAAGGAGTTTTTTGAACTACAGACTCAGATACTTACCTTTGCAGTATGATATTAACAAGCACCTATCATCGGCATCGTTCTGGGCGGTAACGCAGCAGAACGAGATGCGCGTGTTTGTGAGTTCGGTGAGATAATCCTGATTTCCACAATATACAAAGCCCGGTTCTGCTAAGGAGCCGGGCTTTTGCTTTATGAAAACTGTCATCATCAAATACAACGCTGGAAATGTACAGTCGGTCATGTACGCGCTGGAGCGAATAGGAGCCAGCTATCTGCTTACCGACGATGAGACCGAGATACGCTCGGCAGACAAGGTCATTTTTCCCGGTGTGGGTGAAGCCAGTACGGCGATGGCTTATCTGCGGGAACGTGGGCTTGATAAATTGATTCCGTCGTTGAAACAGCCTGTTCTCGGTACGTGCGTAGGGATGCAGCTCATGTGTCGTTATTCAGAAGAGAACGATACAACCTGTATGGGGATTTTCGATATTGACGTTCGGCGATTTTCGGCAGTGACTGGTTTCAAAGTGCCGCATACGGGCTGGAATAACATTCACGATCTGCGTGGGCCGCTAACCAATGGCCTTCCAGAAAGCGCCTATATGTATTTCGTCCACAGTTATGCCGCCGATGTTTGCCCCGAAACAACCGCCACTTGCGATTACATTCGACCGTTCAGCGCGATGCTTCACCGGGATAATTTCTACGCAGCGCAGTTTCACGCTGAAATCAGCGGGAACGAAGGTCAGCGGATTCTGGAGAATTTTCTTTCTTTATAGAAGCAAGAGAAAAAGATAAAAGAAGAAAGATAAACACACCTACTATGCAATCACATAATTTTAGAGAACTTAAGGTATGGCAACTAGCTCGTTCTTTAGTAAAAGACATTTATCAACTATCTTCTAATTTCCCCGAAGATGAACGTTTTGGTTTAACATCACAGATACGGCGAGCTGCAGTTTCTATTCCTTCCAATATTGCTGAAGGGTCAGGCAGGTCTGATAAAGATTTTGTTCGTTTTCTATCGATAAGTCTCTCGTCGGCATACGAAGTAGAGACTCAATTGATTCTCTCACTTAACCTTAATTTTGCTAGTCAGAGAGTTATAGATGAAGTTATTCAGAAGACTCAGGAAGTTCAGCGAATGATTTATGGTCTACAACGTAAACTCACTAAGAGCTTTTTGAACTCATTCCTACTTCCAATTCCTACATTAGTACGCTTGGCCTCTCGCTACTTTATCTTACCTCTTGCGTCTTTTCTCTTTCTTCCTAAAATCTAATGCACATTATCCCCGCTATCGATATCATCGAAGGTAAAGCCGTCCGATTAACGCAGGGCGATTATAGCCAGAAAAAAGAATACAACGCCCGTCCGCTGGAAGTGGCGCAACAGTTTGAAGACGCTGGCTTGACTCGTCTGCATTTGGTAGATCTTGATGGGGCTAAAGAAAAGCGTGTAATCAACTGGAAGGTACTGGAATTGATTGCGTCGAAAACCAGTCTGCACGTTGATTTTGGTGGTGGCGTTCAGTCTGACGATGATCTGCGTATGGTTTTCGAATGTGGAGCTAAACAGGTGACGGGCGGAAGTATTGCTATGAAGCAACCCGACGTAATGGAACGGTGGCTTTCGCGGCTCGGTTCAGAGAAAATCATTCTGGGTGCCGATGCTAAGAATGAGAAAATAGCCGTTAGTGGCTGGGAAGAAGGCACCGATGTCTGGATTTATGATTTCGTAGAGAAATGGGTCGAAAAAGGTATTCAGTACGTTATCAGCACCGACGTAGCAAAAGACGGCCTTTTGCAAGGACCATCGTTCGATTTATACCGCAACTTACAGGACCGTTTTCCTGACCTGAACATCATTGCTAGCGGGGGTGTCAGTACTATGAGTGATATTGAAACGCTGGCCGATATGGATATATTCGGCGTTATCGTGGGCAAAGCGATTTACGAAGGACGCGTTACGTTGAAAGAATTGAGACAGTTTGCTGAGTAATAGATTACGGCTCGTATGAAACGACTCGCCATTTTCCTGATGTTCGCATGTGTTGTGTCAATGAACGCATTGGCAGGCGTCTCGACTGATTCTACGACGAAACTACGCTTTCAAACTCTGGCAAAAAAAATGCGCTTGAAAACTCCGGAACTGAAGGAAGGAGAGTATGAAGTACGTATCTGGAATGATCAGGCTTTACGTTATGGCGAAGCGCAAATGCTTTACATATTGACTAAAAAGGAGAAGCAATTCAGTGTATCTAAATACCTTATAGAATCTGACAGACAAGGTTTTAGGTATGCAGTGCAATTGAATCCAAATCCTACAATCCCAATTGATAATACGCTTTGGGAGCAATTCGTACAGCAGGGAATTCTTGGTCCACCCAATGAGGTAGTTATCCATGACCAGCTTTTTGCAAAACCGCCAAAAGATTCAA
The DNA here is from genome assembly GCF_014699035.1 of Spirosoma validum. GTDB lineage: Bacteria > Bacteroidota > Bacteroidia > Cytophagales > Spirosomataceae > Spirosoma > Spirosoma validum. The sequence continues at coordinate 445,377 of NZ_JACXAA010000006.1, read as the reverse complement.
CCTGGAACGTGGTGGAAGCGGATGGGATTGTTAGCGTCAAGGCCAAACTTCGCAATGACACTAGAGTTCTTATTGCTGATGGCGAAGGCTATTATTTTGAAGTATTTAGCGCCACTAGTTATCAAAGCGCTAGTTATGGAAATCCGCGAGGCTATCTGGAACATAAGCCCAACATTGCTGAACTACGGAAAGTAGTGACTATTCTAAATAAACTGGCTGTTCTTTTTCGATCTTCTAACTAATACATCTGCTTAATCATCCTGTCAAATCATGACACCCAAATACACCATCAGCACCGATAAAACGAAACTTAATCTGGCCGTTATTCATCAGTTTCTAAGTCAGGAAGCGTATTGGTGCCGGAACATTCCGATTGAGATTGTCCAGCGGTCGATTGAGAATTCGCTCTGTTTCGGCGTATATCGGGGTGATGAACAGGTTGGTTTTGCACGGGTGATAACTGACTTCGCTACGTTCAGCTATCTAGCGGATGTGTTCATTTTACCGGAACACCGTGGACAAGGCCTGTCAAAACAACTAGTAGCCTTCATCATGGCTTATCCGGTTTTGCAGGGCTTACGTCGGATAATGCTGGTTACACAAGACGCCCACGGGCTTTACACACAATTTGGTTTTAAGCCGATTGATAGTCCCGAAAATACAATGTCTATTAAAGCTTTTACCGCTTACTAATGCTTACCAAACGTATTATTCCCTGCCTCGACATAAAAGATGGTCGCACCGTAAAAGGCACGAATTTCGTCAACCTGCGCGATGCTGGCGATCCGGTTGCCCTGGCCGCCATTTACGCCGAACAGGGAGCTGACGAACTGGTTTTTCTGGATATTACCGCTACAGTCGATGAGCGAAAAACCTTAATTGAGCTTGTTCGCAACGTAGCACATACGATCAATATTCCGTTTACGGTTGGTGGCGGTATTTCGTCTGTAGCAGACGTATCGGCTTTGCTAAATGCAGGAGCTGACAAGATTTCGATTAATTCGTCGGCCGTAAGAAATCCCGATTTGGTAAACGAATTAGCGTTGGAATTTGGCAGTCAATGCGTAGTCGTTGCCATTGACACACGTTACGTTAACGGCGAACACATCGTTCATACACACGGTGGCCGCAAACCAACAGAGCTGCGTACGATTGCCTGGGCGAAAGAAGTTGAGGAGCGAGGAGCGGGTGAACTATTACTAACCTCAATGGATACTGATGGCACCAAAGCCGGTTTCGCGCTTGAGTTAACGGCACAGATCTCTGGCTCGGCTAACATTCCAGTCATTGCTTCGGGCGGAGCCGGGTCGATGGAACACTTTGTGGACGTATTCACAACGGGTAAGGCCGATGCGGGTCTGGCTGCCAGTATTTTCCATTTCAAGGAAATCGATATTCCTGTTTTGAAAAGCTATCTGCGAGAAAAGGGAATAGAGATGCGGATTTAGTGCAGGTACCACGGACTTCAGTCCGTACGCTTCTTAAATACGGACTAAAGTCCGTGATACCTGACTCAAAACTTAAACCCTAATTCCAGCGAGACAACCCGATTTTTGGAAACCAGTTCGCTGCCCCGTGCTACGTTGATCAAACCACGCTGGTAGCTCATGCCTAGATTGAAGGCGTTATTCTGATTAATTTTATACTGAATTCCGGTTCTGAGCAGCAACTCAATATCGCCAAAACCGTATTGACGACGTTCTCCGCCACTCTCTGCTGTATATAAGCCGTTACGTGCCTGTTCTAAAGCTCTCTCAGCTAATTTCACACTGAACAAACCGCCAGTCTGCACATACAGACGGATGTTGGGGGCGATGTTATTCGCAAACAGTTTCACCGTTGCCGGAATCTGTAAATATTGAAGATTGTAAATCGACTCTTTCTCAGGTGCGCCAGGATTCCAGACGCTTGAACCGAACGTACCAGGCATTTGAAAACCTGAGCGCTTAATAGTATACCAAAGCCCTGTGCTAAACGCGTAGCGATTTTTAAAGAAAAAATAATCGAGCGAAGGGCCAACGCTCATCCGGGCACCCACCCCGTTAGGCTGAAAACCTGTATAATTTCCTGTCCCTTCGGCTGTGTTGATATCGAGCGAAGGCGCAAAGCGGATACTCATTTCGATCAAATGAGTAGGCCAGGCATAATCAGGACCCGAGCCATAACCGTTGTTCTCAGTTGATTCGTTCGTGCCTTGTTGTTGCCGCTGACGACGTTTCTTACGATCATCGTCATAATCCCGACGATTCTGGTCCTGACCGTCGTAATTATCGCCCAAGATTTTGCGGAATCGCTTTTCGGTTGCGGTCGATTCTTTGGTTCGCAGTTGGTAAAGCGCGGTCGATTTAGATTGGCTCCGACCACTGATAACTGTCAGCATGACCAAAATGAATCCTAACCCTGCAACTTTTTTCATAATTTTGCACGTTTTCTATATTGAAAACTAATGATTTTCATGCACCTACGGATGGCCCCCGGCTGGATTGCCCTTGCGGGGCTTTTTCTCTTATGCTTATTGACTTCGTGTACAAAAAACGAAGATGTTACGTTTGTTCGACTCGATCAGCAACTCTTTTCCAGCAAATCGCCAGACAGCGTTCGAGCGTTTCTGAATCGAAATCCGGCTGTGGCTCAATTGTACTTTAACGCGAACGGAGCCGGAAATGATACAGCTGTCGTTCGAGAATTGACCAACCGGATCAATAATCCAGCGCTCAACGAATTTAATGAGCAAATTCAGGCCAAATTTGGCGATATGGCCGACCTGCGTACTCAACTGACCGAAGCTTTTACACACATCAAAAAAGATTTTCCCGATTTCCATTCGCCCAGAGTTGTTACCGTGACAACAGGTTTTATGGGACCGGATCTGGTTGTTACGGATAGTCTGATTGTTATCGGTCTCGATTATTTTGCCGGACCGACTGCGAAATTTCGACCACAGGGTCCAGAATATCCACAATACATTCTACGTCGCTACGATAAAGAGTACATTGTTCCGGCCATTGTTTTTGCTATTTCTGATAAATATAACGCCACCAATCGTCAGGATCAGACGATGCTGGCCGATATGGTTTATTACGGTAAAGGATACGTATTTACGAAAGCGATGTTGCCTGAGGTGGCGGATAGTTTAGTCATCGGTTATTCAGACAAACAACTGACTCAAACGTTTAACGCCCAAGATATTGTTTGGGCACATTTTATTGATAATCAGCTGCTGTACCAAACAAATCCAGCTATAAAACAGCGATATTTGAATGAACGGCCCTTTACCGCCGAAATTGGGCAGGCTTGCCCTGGTGCGATTGGTCGTTGGGTCGGCTGGCGGATTGTTGGGCGGTATCATGACGAACATAGTGGCGTTAGCATCGCCGATCTGATGCGAAACGCAGATGCCCGGCAGATTTTTGAGCAATCGGGATACAAAGGACAAAAAGATAATCCGTAGAGAGGTACTATTTGGTGGCTCTACAACTGAATAATAATGGCAAAGCGAAGAGAGAGTTTTGGCGAAGAGGCCAGCGAAGAAGACAAAAAGAAATTTACTCGGGAAGGTTTTCGAAAGGCGATAAGTGTTTTCCGGTTCATAAAACCCTATCGGGGGTTATACATTATTGGATTTATTTTTCTGGTCTTGTCGACGGCTACAACCATGAGTTTTGGGCTCCTGATTGGCCAAATTACGAGCGTCATTCAGGGGAAATCAGCCTTTACACTCAATCAGATTATCCTGTTTTTTGTCTTTGTTTTGATTGCGCAGGGTGTTTTCTCGTTTTGCCGTATTTACTTTTTCTCACAGGTAGGCGAACGGGCGATGGCCGATGTACGCCGGGAAACGTACGCTAAGATCATTACGTTGCCCATTTCATTTTTCGAGCAACGGCGTGTTGGCGAATTAACCAGTCGCATTTCGGCTGACGTGTCGCAGTTACAGGGCGTATTTACGCTGACATTGGCTGAATTATTCCGCCAGGTGGCTTCACTGGTTATCGGCACTGGTATTATACTCTACGTTTCCTGGAAGCTCACGCTGTTCATGCTGGCTACGTTTCCTGTCATGATTGTGGCCGCCTTATTTTTCGGCCGTTTCATCCGTAAACTGTCAAAGCAGGTGCAGGATTTACTGGCACAAGCGAACGTAGTGGTTGAAGAAACATTGCAGTCGGTACACGTAGTGAAGGCGTTTACGAATGAAAATCTGGAAATTAATCGGTATGGGAGTGCTTTACAACGTGTCGTTGGCATGGCCTTACGAGCAGCCAAATACCGGGGAATCTTTGTCTCCTTCGTGATTTTTACGCTCTTCGGGGGAATTATTGGCGTGGTGTGGTACGGCGGCTCGCTGGTGTTAGCGAACGAGATGCCTTTTGCTGACTTGCTGACTTTCCTCGTCTATACAACCTTTATTGGCGGTTCAGTAGCCGGAATGGGCGACATGTATTCGCAGTTAGCACAGACAATGGGGGCATCGGAACGCATTCTGGAGATTCTACATGAACCATCTGAGGTAAAAGCAAATGAACAATTGCCGCTGTTTGTTCCGATACAGGGCCATGTTCAGCTCCATGATGTTCATTTCTCGTATCCTTCGAGGCCCGATGTAGAGGTTTTGAAGGGTATTTCGCTGGACGTAGCGGCTGGGCGAAAAATTGCTTTAGTTGGCCAGAGTGGAGCCGGAAAATCGACGATCGTTCAGCTGCTGATGCACTATTACCCCATTGGGGGTGGTTTTATCACGGTAGATGATCGGGATTTGACTAGTTTTAACATTACGGAGTTACGGAAAAATATTGCCATTGTCCCGCAGGAAGTCATGTTATTTGGCGGAACAATCATGGAAAATATTCAGTACGGTAAACCTGGGTCAACCGAAGCCGAAGTGCGTGAAGCTGCTCGTAAGGCTAATGCTTTACAGTTTATCGAGTTATTTCCGGAAGGCTTTCAAACGCTTGTTGGCGAACGGGGCATTAAGCTCTCGGGTGGCCAGCGGCAGCGTATCGCCATTGCCCGGGCTATTCTAAAAGATCCGGCTATTTTGATTTTGGATGAAGCCACCAGCTCGCTGGATGCTGAGTCGGAGCGATTAGTGCAGGAAGCTTTGGATGAGTTGATGCAAAACCGTACGACAATGATTATTGCTCACCGATTGGCTACAATCCGTAAGGTCGACATGATTTATGTCATGCGTGAAGGCCAGATTGCTGAGTCCGGAACCCACGATGAATTGGCGGCTCATGAAGACGGCATCTATGCGAATCTGGTTAAATTGCAGTTTGAGATAATAGATAATGAATAACACAGAGGCCGAAACCGATTCAGCTTTTTGTAATTCATTCCCAATCCATAAATGATGACACTTGCTTCGAAAACCCTGAAAGACTTTAGTCTTCGCCATACGAGCGGGCGTGAGGAGGTGCTGGACTTGTTTCTGAACGCTGGTCATGCATTGGCACACCATGACATCGAAAACGGCCTCGGCCCCGATCATGACCGCGTAACGATTTACCGGACGCTACGTACATTTCTGGATAAAGGCTTGCTTCACAAAGTTCTCGACGACGAAGGTGGAACAAAATATGCCCTTTGTCGCGAGACATGTGCTCAGGGACATCACCACCACGACCATGTTCATTTTAAATGTGAAACCTGCGGTCAAACAACTTGTCTGGATCATGTTAGTATCCCGACTGTTACATTACCCGAAGGATACGATCGTAAAGAAATGAATTTGCTGATCCAGGGCGTTTGCCAGGACTGCAATAAGTAACGCGGGTGGAAACCCGCGATTTTAATCACAATCGCGGGTTTCCACCCGCGTTACAATATGCCCACCGAAATCTTTTCCCAACGTCAACAACAATTTTCTCAGGCCGAACAAGCTGCCCAACGTCAGTATAATCAATTGGCTTTCTGGCGGCTTATCTGGTTCATTGGCTGCGTTGTCATCATTTGGGGTCTTATTCGGCTCGATCAGCAACTGGTTGCCTCAGGTACTTTATTGATTGGTATCATCGGGTTTCTGGTTTTGCTGAAAAAGCACCAGACTGTTCGGCGGGAACGGGATTTAAATCGTCAACTGGTGTTTATCAATCAGGATGAAACCGCCCGACTCAAACGTCAATATCTGCGTTCTGAAACCGGCGATCAGTTTGCCGGCCCGACGCATTATTATTCGGGTGATTTAGACGTATTCGGTAAACATTCACTCTTCCGGCTTCTCAATCGAACCCATACGTACGAAGGCCGGAATCGATTAGCTGGATGGCTTAAGGCTCCATCGTCTCCCGACTCCATTCGGCTTCGTCAAGAGGCCGCAGCCGAACTAAAGCCGAATATTGACTGGCGACAACAGTTTGAGTCCGTAGCTAACGTAGAGGAAACAATTAGCCGACCACCGGACGCGCTTATCAAATGGGCGACTGCTGAGATTTCGCCCTTGCCGGGTTATCTAAGTATTGTTCGGTTCCTATTTCCGGCTATTACGTTGGGATTGTTTGTTAGCTGGCTGCTGGGATACGTACCGGGCGTTGTGGTTTTAGTGGCATTAGCTATCCACGGGGCCGTTCTTAGTCAAACATCGGCACGGGCCAAAGAAGTTAGCGAGCAAACGTTTGAGATTTCGACAGCACTACGTGCTTTTCAGACCTTGTTTCAGCAGGCTAAGCAAATCGAAGGTAAAGCGGTTCGATTGCGGGCTATTCAACGGGCGTTAACGTCCAACGAACGTTCAGCATCAGAAGCCATTGGGCAGCTTTTTAAACTGACAGAAGGGCTAAACTACCGACGCAATCCCTATTTTTTCCTGCTGTTTGGCGTCGCTACGTTATGGGACATTCATTACTTGATTCAACTCGAACGGTGGCGAAAAACCTATGGGCCCGACTTAAGTCGCTGGTTCGAAGCATTAGGCGAACTGGAAGCCCTCAATAGTCTAGCCGGATTTGCCTACGCCCATCCGACATACGTAACGCCCGACATCGTTGAAGACGAGCTGACGCTGGATTTCACGTCGGCATCTCACCCGTTATTGCCAACCGAACGTAGCGTTGCTAATTCATTAACGTTGACGGGAGCGGGGCAGACGGTGTTGATTACGGGATCGAATATGTCAGGGAAAAGCACGTTTTTGCGCACCGTTGGCGCGAACGTAGTACTGGCGCTTGCGGGAGCTGTCGTGAGTGCGGAACGTTTCTGGTGTTCGCCCGTGCGCGTGTTTACAAGTATGCGTACGCAGGACTCATTGGAGGAAAGTACGTCATCGTTTTATGCCGAACTCAAGCGGCTTCAGACGTTAATCAATCTGACAAAACAGCCGATTGCTACGTATCAGGAACGTAGTGGTAGAGAGCAAATGCCTCAGGATCGTCTGCCGGTATTATATTTTCTGGATGAGATTCTGAAAGGCACCAACTCCGCCGACCGGCACCGGGGTGCGGAAGCGTTAATTCGCCAGTTGAATCACACGAGTGCTTCAGGGTTTGTTTCCACACACGATCTTGAATTAGGTCAACTTACGGATGCCGATGGCTTTGTCAGAAATTACCATTTCCAATCGGATCTTCTTAACGGCGAACTGATATTTGATTATAAGCTCCGCAACGGCATTTGCCAGAGTTTCAACGCCAGCCAGCTCATGAAGGCAATCGGCATTGACATGGATGCCGTTCAGAAATAAACCCAGTACCAGCGTAGTTTCGGACCAATTTGTAAGGTGGGTGCCGGAATCTTGATGTATTTGAGAACGTTCAGAATCACTTTGGCTACCGTGCTACGTGGTTTTAGAAGTTTCACTAGATTAATGTCTGGAGCGATGTACCATTCGTGTCGTCCGCCCAGGCCGTCTTTGTTTACACTCCAGGTTTCGGCTTCGAGGCCCATACCAACGGACAGTTGCAGCCAATCGGGCCAGGCTTGCTTCCAACGTTGTCCGCCAAAATGTTCGGGCGAAAATGAAAACCAGTACGTTTGGTTGATATAATCGTCAATAGAAAAGCGTTGTACCGGAATACCACGAGCCTTAAAGTATTTGGGGGTTTGTTGCCAATAACTGACTTTCCACTGCGCATCCCGCAAAAATCCTGACCGATGCTGTGCAATTGGCCAGAAACCACCCAATGTGCCTGCGGCTACGTCGCGCCAGCTAAAACCATACGTGGGCGAATAAGAATCTTTCAACTCAATCCCTAGTTCCACAAAAGCCGCTGAACCAAGAGCTAGCCATTCCGCCTTCCGTTCCGAAACGCCAGCCCATCGGAACGCATTGTAATACGTTTCTGATACGAAAGCGCCACCTTCCAGATGAGCAATTTTGTCTAATCCACTGGCGTAGGTCAAATCTCGCCCTTCATCAAAGTGAAACGGGACGCCCTTGCCATTCCACCAGGTCCGTTCCAGATAAACGTACGTTGAACCCAGTGTGAGCAACGACGTAGCGCCTACGGCCCATAATCGCCCTTTTTTCGGACGTATACCTTGTAACGTCGATTGATTTATAATACTATCCGAATGAGTAGGTAACGTATCAGATGATGCATTGCTATTGAGAAAAGACAAAAGAAAAATCAGTGTCAGAGTCATAAGTGCTATATGACTCAAAGGCAATGAATAAGTTACATAGCGAAAACTTAGCAGCTACCTTATGAAATCAGACGTATGTGCATTAGTATCGGAGACCCCGTAAACAACGTATTGAATCTGCTTGTTAAATTTAGGGAAAGTAGTACCTTTGCCGATATGAAAATTAGTATGCATGCATACTAATAATCTGCATTACATTTATGAATTTGTGTAGCAAAAGCAGATGTTTGGCGTCAGGGACACAAAAAAAGCCTCCCCGGTTGGGAAGGCTTACGTTAAGGTGGTGGTGATGGACGGAATCGAACCGCCGACACAAGGATTTTCAGTCCTTTGCTCTACCAACTGAGCTACATCACCGAAACGTGGGTGCAAAAGTACGCGTTACATGCCTTTTTGCAAGACATTGTCCGGAATATTTTTCAATGAAGTACAAGCATTTGACTAATCCTGCTGATTATCAGATATAATACGTAATAGTAAGCGAATGGAAATTGTACAACAAATTTTGTTCGTTGCGGCTCTGGCTGCAACAATCTGGTATATAACAAAGCGTGTCCGGCTTATCGCCCGTGCCATTAACCTCGGCAGACCGGAGAATCGATTCGATCATGCCGATGAGCGATTGAAGACGATGCTGCTGGTGGCTTTTGGGCAGAAAAAGATGTTTACGAATCTGCTGGTTGGGGTGATGCACTTTGTCATCTATGCGGGTTTTATCATCATCAATCTTGAAATTCTTGAGATTATTCTGGATGGTATTCTGGGAACACACCGCTTGTTTGCGCCTTACATTACACCTGTTTACCCGATTTTGATTGACGTATTTGAAATCCTGGCGTTCGGGGTGCTGGCCGTGTGCGTAGTGTTTTTATGCCGTCGGTTTGTGGCGAAAGTGAATCGGTTTCAGCCGGAACGTCATCGCGAAATGACTCGCTGGCCACGTACTGATGCCGCTATTATTCTAACCGCCGAAATTCTGCTGATGATTGCATTTCTGACCTGGAATGCGTCGGACAGCGTTCTACGGGATCGGGGTGTTGGCCACTACGGCGAATTACAGGGTATCGTTCCTGATTTTCTAATCAGTCACTATTTAAAACCACTCTTTACTGGTTTCAGCGACACTACGTTGGTTTTTTATGAGCGTTTTGCCTGGTGGGCACATATTTTGGGGATTATGGCCTTTGCTATCTACGTAACGTATTCGAAGCACCTGCACATCGCGCTGGGTTTTCCGAATGTCTATTTCTCCGATCTTCAGCCAAAAGGAGAAATGCAGAATATGCCTGAAATAACAAAGGAGGTTCAGCTTTCGCTTGGCTTGCCTGTAACAACAGAACCAGACGGTTCTCAGACGAATGATAATGGCGAGCAGCCAGCCGAAGTTGGTCGGTTTGGTGCGAAGGACGTACAGGATCTGAAATGGATCAACCTCATGAACGCCTACAGTTGTACGGAGTGTGGACGGTGTACGTCAGCGTGTCCGGCCAATATTACCGGCAAGAAACTGTCGCCCCGGAAGATCATGATGGATACCCGCGACCGGCTCGAAGAAATTCAACAGGGTTGGAAAACGAATGGCGATGACTACCGTGACGATAAATCGCTCCTGAACGATTACATTACAGCCGAAGAACTGAACGCCTGCACAACCTGTCAGGCCTGCATCAATGCCTGTCCGATCAACATCAATCCATTGGATATTATTCTGCAATTACGTCGGTATCGGGTGATGGAAGAGTCGCAGGCACCGGCGTCGTGGAATGCGATGTTTAGTAATATCGAGAATAATATGGCTCCCTGGAAATTTTCGCCGAGCGACCGCTTTAACTGGGCTGAGCAGGTGAATGAAAGTAAATAAGGTTGGGCCAGACTACAGACTAAAATCATGACGCAGGAAGTAAAAACATATAAAGTTCCGACGATGGCCGACATGGCTGCTTCGGGCGAGGAGCCGGAAATTCTGTTCTGGGTCGGTTGCGCGGGTTCGTTCGATGATCGCTATAAACGCGTAACTATCGCATTCGTCCGGATTCTGAACCACGTCGGGATTAAGTTTGCCGTGTTGGGACCGGAAGAAGCCTGTACGGGTGATCCGGCGCGTCGGGCGGGGAACGAGTTCTTGTTTCAGATGCAGGCTATATCGAATATTCAGGTATTAAATGGCTATAACGTCAAGAAAATCGTGACAGCCTGTCCGCACTGCTTCAACACAATCAAAAATGAATACCCTGAACTGGGCGGTACATACGAGGTCATCCACCATTCGCAGTTTTTGCAGGGACTTATTAACGAAGGGCGTATTCGGGTTAAAGACGGTGAGTCGTTTAAAGGCCGGCGCATAACGTTTCATGACTCGTGCTACCTTGGCCGTGCTAATAAAGTATACGAAGCGCCACGCGAGGTTCTGGCGGCCTTAGACGCCGATCTGGTTGAAATGAAGCGAGTGCGAGCCAATGGCCTGTGCTGTGGTGCGGGTGGTGGTCAATATTTCAAAGAGCCTGAACCCGGCAAGAAAGACGTAAACGTCGAACGTGTCGAAGAAGCACTTGGCACAGGTGCCGATACAATTGCTGTGGCCTGCCCCTTTTGTATGACCATGATGTCTGACGGCGTTAAGAATAAAAACCGTGAAGATTCAGTACGTGTCTATGACATTTCGGAACTCATCGCGCAGGGTGAGGGGCTTTAAGTAAATGATGAATGTTCATAGGGCATTTGCTGTTACGTATTCATCACTGCTAATTCATCATTTATCATTTAAAATGTACGTTGACTTTGATAAACTGCCAGATCATGCTCGCGTATGGGTGTATCAGGCTAACCGTCCGCTTAGTGACGGCGATGTGAAAACAATTGAAGAGGCTCTAAAACCAGCCTTGGATCAATGGGCTGCACACGGTCAGCCTTTGCTGGCTTCGGCGCAGGTGGTCGAGAATCGCTTTGTGGTAGTTGGCGTCGATGAAGGGTACACATTGCCCAGTGGCTGTTCAATCGACTCATCGGTACGAACGCTGCAGGAGATTGGGCGTCAGGTCGATCCGCCGGTTGACTTTTTCGATCGATCTGCGGCTATTCAGTTAGGCAACGGTACGGTTCAGACTTATGCTTTACCCATGCTCAAAGCTGCCGTTTCGGATGGGTCAATAACGCCAGAGACGATTGTGTTTAATACATTGGTACAAACGAAAGCGGAATTTTTGACTACTTGGCGTATACGTGCTGCTGATTCATGGCTCAAACGCTATTTCAACGTAACACAGGTATTCAATAGGTAGCATGGACTTTAGTCCGTGTAGCCGTAGGCTAAAATGGAGTTGATATTTTAGCCTACGGCTACACGGACTAAAGTCCATGCTACCCAAAAGAAGCCGGTCGATTGCTACCCATACGTAGTAATTGACCGGCTTTAACATTGTCATGTATGGAATCGTTCCTGCCAAATCGTCATATATAACTGATTTTAAACCTTTTTCTCAAACAAAGGATTGGTTTTTGCTGTCAGGTAATATAAAACTCAGCAAATAGAACGTGTCTAATTTGCGAATTCGTTGAGGATTGCCGACAGTAAACGGCAATTAACGCTTACTTTTATGGCGACTATACAACAAGTTATGTCAGATACGCCAACTCGCGACGAAGACCAACTATTACCCGACGGCGATCCAATTGAGCAGCCCTCGGAAGATACCCCTGCCCGGCGCTACACCGATGAGCAGAAATACCAGGTATTCAATAAGGAGTTTATGCCTCATATAGACTCTATGTACAACTTTGCCTTCCGGCTAACCATGGACGAGGATGATGCCAACGACCTCGTTCAGGATACGTATCTGAAGGCTTTTCGGTTTATTTCGTCATTTGAGCAAGGAACTAACGCGAAAGCGTGGCTGTTTCGGATACTGAAGAACAGCTTCATTAACGATTATCGGAAAAAAAGTAAGGAGCCAGCTAAGGTAGATTATCAGGACGTTGAAACGACCTATAACTCTGAAGACGCTGAATCTGAACACACGGTAGACCTCCGGGCAGAATCCGTTTCTGATTTAATTGGCGATGAAGTTGCGAATGCGCTAAATGCGTTGCCAGTCGACTTCCGAACGGTTATTATTCTTTGCGATATTGAAGGATTTACCTACGAGGAAATGGCTAAGATCCTGGACATCCCAATCGGTACTGTCCGATCTCGTTTGCACCGCGCCCGCAACCTGTTGAAAGAAAAGTTACGTGATTATGCCTCTTCGATGGGATACAAAGAAGAAAATGAAGAATAAACCGAACTTTTTCTAAGCCTAAATTGGTTCTGCTAATAACTTTAAGGGTATTATTATTCTTGGAATAAATTAAATTTTTCCAATGCAAACGTCGTTGCCGTCCTCATCTTCATCCGAACTAAAGCCTGAGATGAAGCACAATTGCAGCCACCAGGCTGACTGCTTGAAGATGATTCAGTTGATTCTGGATGGAGAAGCCACCGAACAACAGCTTGCTAAACTGCAAGCTAATCTCGAATCCTGCAAACCTTGTATTGAGATGTATCATCTCGAAAAGGAAGTAAAGGAATTACTGACTAAACGCATGGAGAAAAGATGTTGTCCAGAACAGTTAGTGGCAACAATTAAATCTCGAATTCTGAGTTTCAGCTAATTGCAATCAGGATAATTGGGGTAATTAAGGCATTGCTTATGGAAGCAACCTTAATTACCCCAATTATTTTTTATTCCAACCAACGTATTATCCACTGTGGACGGTAAACTTATTATTTTTTCAGCCCCTTCTGGTTCGGGCAAAACCACCATCGTTAAGCATTTGCTGGCCGAGAACAACAATCTCGGCTTTTCCATTTCAGCCTGCACCCGCGACCGTCGGGGTCGTGCTGAAGAGAACGGCAAAGACTATTATTTTCTAACGCCTGAAGATTTTAAGCAGAAACTGGACAACAACGAGTTTGTCGAATGGGAAGAGGTGTATACTGGAGCCTTTTATGGTACGTTGAAGTCTGAAATTGAGCGCGTTTGGGCAAGCGGTAAACACGTATTATTTGACGTAGACGTACAGGGAGGGCTAAAGCTGAAGAATTTTTACGGCGATAAAGCCTTAGCTGTCTTTGTAAAAGTGCCGGATGAAGAAACGCTACGTCAGCGCCTGATTGGTCGGGGTTCTGAAACGGAAGAGAGTTTGTCCCGGCGTTTGTTTAAAGTCCATTTTGAAATGAGTTTCCAGGATCGTTTCGACGTCATTCTGATGAACGATGACCTGGAAACATCGCTACAAAAAGCCCAAAAGCTGGTTGATGATTTTGTGACAGAAAACAAAGTGCCGGCAAAAGGCGCTATAATATAGGTCATCAGTACCATAAGCCAATAGTCGTCAGTCGACAGTAAGTATACGTAGTACTATCGACTGCTGGCTATTGACTAACGACTAATTATGAAAATCGGCTTATTCTTCGGCTCGTTCAATCCCATTCATACTGGTCACCTGATCATTGCAAACACGATGGCCACGACTACTGACCTGGAGCAGGTGTGGTTCGTGGTGTCGCCCCAGAATCCATTTAAGAAGACGAAGAGTTTGCTGCACGAATTCGACCGGATCGACATGGTCGAGCGCGCTATTGCCGACAATAGCCGCCTGAAAGCAACTAACATTGAGTTTTCGATGCCAAAGCCCAGTTATACAATTGATACGTTGGTGCGGCTTGGAGAAAAATATCCGCAGCACACATTTCGGCTGATTATGGGCGAAGACAATCTGGAGCAATTTGCCAACTGGAAAAACTACGATAAGATTCTGGAATACTACGGATTATACGTTTACAAACGTCCCCGTGCGGTAGAAAGTCCGTTCAAAACGCACGCTAATGTTCGCGTCATCGAAGCGCCTTTGCTGGATATTTCCGCTACGTTCATCCGCGACTGTATTCGTGCCAATCGTTCCATCCGCTATATGGTGCCGGAAGTCGTGGAAGAAATGATTGAGCGGAAAAAATTTTATGTGTAGCCCGGCCAGGCTACTATTACGGAAGACCATTCTGGAAGGTAATTTCGGTGGCTAAGCCGATGGCACTCATACGTATCGCTACCGAGCGACTGTTGGATTTTGCGCCGGGTTGGTCACATTGAGGCCCTTTCTCCAAAAAATAAATATAGAACTTCTGATTACGGTCGGCAATCTGGTTGATATCAGGACGGCCCAGTAACTCTGTAAGTGTATTCGCGGTCTGGCCTTTCAAATTTTGAACTTCAGCCCTAAAATCGGGCAAAATTGCATCGCGAACACCATTGCAGCCGCCCCGATCACCTCGCCATTTTTTCAAATCAAGTTTGCCAAACGTATCAGGAGCAGGACTGCATCTAGATAACAAGATTACAGTAAGTGGTAAGAGCAAAAACTTCATATTTATTTTATTTAACCACAGAGTCACGGAGAGCACAGAGTCTTCCTCAATATTTCTCTGTGTTCTCCGTGACTCTGTGGTTAGACCCTCATTGTTCGTTATAAAGAACCTGCAACAGGGTTTGGCCTACGGCTTTAAGTGTACCCCGATCAATATTACTCATGTTGTCTTCAGCTGTATGCCAGGCCGGGAAAAAGCCCCCCGACCCAATATTCGTATGAATGATGTCAATCATCGGAATTTTAGCAATGGTGTTTGGGGCAAGGTGATCGTCCGTGATTTGGCCGCCGGGCGTATCAATGAAATATTGACTGTAACCGGCGCGGCTAGCTGTTTGCCAGACATTATTGACAACTGTCGGCGCAAACTGCATCGAAAGGCCTTCCTTGGCGAACGTAGCACCTTTGGCTCCAACCATGTCCAGCAAAATACCGTAGTACGCCGAGTAGCCAGGCTTGTGGAGATTTTTAGCCCAATAACGCGAACCCAGACAAAAGCCAATATAATCGTACTGATTTCCCGTTTCTTTCTCAAAATCACCACTCGCCTTTTCGCCGTTCCCCCAATCCTCAGCATCAAAGAAAATGATGTCAATGCCCACCGTTGGCTTCTGCTGACTTTGTTGAATCGCACGGGCTAATTCAAGCAATACGCCTACACCACTTGCTCCATCGTTAGCTGCCGTTACCGCCTTATTTTTATCAGCCGCGTCAGGATCCTGATCGGCATGAGGGCGCGAATCCCAGTGAGAAGCTAATAAAATTCGCTTGGTCGCCTTAGGGTTAATACTGCCAATTATATTGCGGGCATTGAGTTTTTTGCCATCCCACGTAGTGGCTACAAACGATTGCTCAGTAACCCCACAACCGAACTGTTTTAGTTTAGCAGCAAGGTAGTTACCTGTTTGAACGTGCGCGGGCGTGTTAGGTACACGTGGACCAAACTTTACCTGTTGGTCAACGTACGTATAAGCTGAGTCCGCATTAAAGGCTGGGGCTGTAACAACTGCTGGTTGCTCAGTTGTCTGTGTAGTATCGGTTTTCGACTCTTTTGTCCGGCAGGCACTGGTTGTTAACAGCAAAAGGGCTATGGAATAGCCAAGAATGGATTTCGTCATTTTATGGTTATTGATCGTCATTCGGGGTCATCTATAGCCTTTGATCTCTAATCAGATATTCTGGTTTAATGACCTATGGCTACGAATGACAGGAAATAACATTTCTTATTCCTCATACGCCCAGTCAATCTGGTGCTTCATATCCTTGATAGCCAGTCCCTGTGCCTTGAAGTACGAACGTATCTGATCGACTTTGTCGTATTGGCGTTGCTCTTTATACTCGCGATATAAGGTTAACAGACCTTCCAGAACCGGCTGATTAGACGTACCTTCTTCTTTAAGGCCAAGTACATCCTGCATGAACGTAACAAACGATTCTTTAAGCAGATTAAATACGTCTTCGCCAAGCGCCGATGCCTGAAGCTGTTGCAGATAAAGCATGTTGATATACTTCAGCAGCGTAAACAACTGCGCAATGCCGACGGCCGTATTAAGGTCATCATTCATCGCATCGTAAAACTGCTGAACCGCCTGCCGAATATCCTGCTGCTTCGTCTCATCTGGCGAATCCACGCTGGGCGAATCCACGCCGGGCTCACCTTCACCAGCCTGGTACGTCATCATTTTGATGATACGTAATCCGTTTGCCAAACGACGATAACCTTTCTGAGCTGCTTTGAGCGCATCGTTCGAGAAATCGAGGGTGCTGCGGTAGTGTGACTGGAGCATGAAGAAACGTACTGTCATGGGGCTATAGGCCTGTTCGAGCAGGTAATGGCTTCCTGCGAACAACTCGGAAGGCAGAAAAGAGTTGCCCAGCGACTTTGACATTTTCTGGCCATTAACCGTCAGCATATTCGAGTGCATCCAGTAACGTACTGGATCATGACCAGTCAGTCCGTCGCCCTGGGCAATTTCGCATTCATGGTGCGGAAACTTTAAGTCCATACCTCCGCCGTGAATGTCAAACTGCTTGCCTAAATATTTGGTACTCATGCACGTACACTCCAGATGCCAGCCTGGAAAACCCTCACCCCAGGGCGAGTTCCAGCGCATAATATGCTCGGGAGCCGCTCGTTTCCAGATGGCAAAATCAAGTGGACTACGCTTTTCGGACTGTCCATCTAACTCACGGGTTTCATTGAGCAGATCCTCCAGAATCCGGCCGGAGAGCTTGCCGTAATTACCACCGCGCTGGTTATACGTATCAATGTCGAAGTAGACCGAGCCATTCGATTCGTAAGCCAGTCCTTTCGTCAGCAAAGCCTGCACGGCTTCAATTTGTTCAACCATGTGACCCGTTGCCGTTGGTTCAATACTGGGCGGTAACGTATTAAACTGGGTCATTACGGTGTGAAAATCGTTCGTGAAGCGCTGCACGATTTCCATCGGCTCAACCTTCTCAAGCTTAGCCATTCGCCCGATTTTATCTTCGCCCTCGTCACCATCGCCGACTAAGTGGCCCACATCGGTGAGGTTACGGACGTAGCGTACTTTATAGCCGATAAATGTTAGATAACGATATAGCGTATCGAATGTCAGAAACGTACGGACGTTGCCAAGGTGAACGTAATTATAGACCGTTGGACCACAGACGTACATGCCTACGTAAGGCGGGCTGAGTGGTTCGAATAATTGTTTTTTGCGAGCGAGGGTATTATATAAATGAAGCGGTTGCATAGGTTGATTACCTGTTTCTGGAATTGACAAAGGAATAGACCTGCCGAGCGGCATAGGTAGTGTAGAGGTTACTAAATCAGCGACAACAGTGTGTGCGTAAAACGTAAATTTCCTTCGTCAACATGGCAGAAAAGATCCTGTTTAATAGGGCGAAGTTACGGATTGTTCGGGGAAAACGGTAGGTTAACCAAAGAGGCCCCGTCACTTTTGGCTATATTCGCGTTTTGTTTTAAAAACTGACCATCTCCAACGCTGTAATGCAGATAGTTGAGGTAGGCGCTAACGCCAACTATCAGAAAGAATTTATCCAGTTTCCGGTACGACTCTATCGCAATGATTCGTGCTGGATTCGCCCATTGGATACCGATGTTGAGGAAGTATTTGACCCCGCTCGCAACAAACGATTCGAGCACGGAGCGTGCATTCGGTATTTACTGCTGAACGACAAAAAAGAAACAATCGGACGTATCGCGGTTTTCGTCGACTACGAAATTGCCAATCTTGATAACGATCAGCCTACCGGAGGCTGTGGCTTTTTTGAATGCATTGACGACCAGAAAGCCGCTTTCATACTGTTCGATGCGGCCAAATCGTGGCTTCAGAGCAAAGGTATGGAAGCGATGGACGGACCGATTAATTTCGGAGATCGCGATCGCTGGTGGGGACTTCTGGTCGACGGATTCGACCGGGAGCCCAATTATTGCATGCCCTACACCAAGCCGTACTACGTTCTACTTTTTGAGAATTACGGCTTCAAAGATTATTTTAAGCAGTTTACGTTCGGCATTCCAACGACCTGGTCGAAACTGGTCGATATGTCGCAGGCTGTAAAAGATCGTGCCCAACGGATTTACGAGAATCCCGATTACAGTTTCCGAACGATTGATAAGAAACACCTTCCGGCTGCGGCTGAGCAATTTCGACACATTTATAACGCAGCATGGGGTGGACATAGTGGCGTTAAAGAGATGTCGGCTGAACAGGCGCAGTTACTGATGTCGAAACTAAAGCCGGTTATTGATGAAAAAATCATCTACTTCGCTTATTATCATGATGAGCCTGTCGCTTTTTTCGTTTGCTTACCCGAACTGAATCAGGTATTTAAGCACGTTAATGGTAAATTGGATCTGATTGGAAAATTGAAATTTCTGTGGCACATGCTCTTGAAAACCAACCACAAAGCATTTGGCGTCGTGTTTGGTGTAGCGCCAGAGCATCAGGGAAAGGGGGTAGAAGCGGCCATTGCGTTACGTATGCCGCATGAAGCTGATCGTAATCATAACTTTCAATACACCGAACTGGAAATGAACTGGGTCGGTGATTTTAATCCGATTATGGTACGTTTTGTGAGCCAGTTAGGATCAAAAATCGTTAAAACCCACATTACGTATCGTAAACTGTTCGACGAGACCAAACCATTCAAACGTTGCCCGGTAATTGGGCGCAAGAAATAAACTAAATACACATGAGTCTATTAACTGTTGGGTCCGTAGCGTTCGACGCACTGGAGACCCCGTTCGGCAAGACCGACAAAATCATCGGCGGTGCCGCTACGTATATCACGCTGTCGGCTTCGTATTTCACGAAAGAAAATAATCTGGTTGCCGTTGTAGGTGATGATTTCCCGCAGTCCATGATTGATGATCTGACTCAGCATGGCATCAATACCGAGGGATTACAGGTTCGGAAAGGGGAGAAGACGTTCTTCTGGTCGGGGAAATATCATAACGATATGAACTCGCGTGATACGTTGGTGACGGAGCTGAATGTAATGGAAAACTTCGATCCAATCATTCCAGACTCGTATCAGAACTGCCAGTATCTAATGCTGGGAAACACCGCGCCCTCTATTCAGCAACTTGTCGTTGAGCGGCTGCAAAAACGACCAAAGCTGATCGTGCTGGACACAATGAATCTCTGGATTGATATTGCAAACGCTGATCTGATGAGTTTGTTGAAGCTGGTTGACGTTCTGGTGCTGAACGACGAAGAGTCCCGAATGCTGACCCACGAGTATTCGTTGGTGAAAGCAGCCGCCAAAATTCAAGCGATGGGGCCAAAAACGGTTATCATTAAGAAAGGCGAACACGGTGCGTTACTTTTCAGTGAAGGCCGTACATTTTTTGCTCCTGCGTTGCCACTCGAAGTCGTTTTTGATCCGACCGGTGCGGGCGATACGTTTGCCGGTGGTTTTATTGGACACATTGCCAAAACCGATGATACTTCGTTCGATAACATGAAACGGGCTATCATTTATGGTTCAGCAATGGCGTCGTTCTGCGTAGAAAAGTTTGGTGCTGAACGTATTATGAACCTGACGCAGGAAGAAATTCAAGCTCGTGTAAATGAGTTCGTTACATTGTCAGCATTCGGACTATAATACACAGGCCTTTCGCTCACCGTGTTATTTGAAACAAGTCGAATAACTTGGTGAGCGAAGGGACCAACGCAACAAAAGCGTATTCTCAATAACGGGATCAGGCAACGGGGAGTCAGATGCTTATAGCTGACTCCCCGTTGCCTGATCCCGTTATTGCCTTGTACGTACCTATTATAGCATATCCGCTGCCACTACTCAGATTATAGCTGCCTTAGAACAGCACGAAACGGTAGAAATGAGCAATCAGTTTTCATACACTACTATACTCCGGCAATCCGCTATAACGCGGCATCTTTTCAGCCCACAATCCCAGAGGTAGACAGCATCATTAGTAATTCGGTCAGCCTCAGCCACTATGTGTACTGGTTTCGTGCCAGTGTATAAGTTGGTAGCAAGCAAGGACAACGAGCCATCTAGCTAATGGACCTGAGTCTAGTATGATAAAAATGGCCTGAAAACGTTGCCGGGAACGATTGCGTAAAAAATCAAAAAATTATTGATATTATTCTAAGTAAAAATCAGGTATAATTACTTACTA
Source organism: Spirosoma validum (assembly GCF_014699035.1). Classification (GTDB taxonomy): domain Bacteria; phylum Bacteroidota; class Bacteroidia; order Cytophagales; family Spirosomataceae; genus Spirosoma; species Spirosoma validum. Next base: position 424,742 of record NZ_JACXAA010000006.1, on the reverse strand, counting down.
GTTTTATGTGCAAGTACTTAAGTATATGCCTTATAGTATTCTACGATCTAATTCCAGCGTATTTTCTGCCAACTCGATCAGTTCGTTGGCTGCCTTGAAGGAATACCTCCAGGGCAGGATAGTCAACTCGTCTTTTGCCCAACGATTTGCAATATGTCTGATTCATCTTTTCCCTCCCCCTTTTCCTATGACAAATCAAGTAAGGTGTAGACAAAACGTGTTCGTCACCGCTATTTTAACGGCGATCGTGCTCGTGACAAATGTCCAGTTTTCAGAGGCCAGCACCTCTCATGCCCATCATGAAGCAATACAAAAAATTTCGGGTACTGTAACCGATGAAAATGGTGCAGGGCTGCCGGGAGTTAGCGTTATCCGAAAAGCTACTACAGCCGGTGTAACGACTGACAATAATGGAAAATTCAGCATTGATGTCAATTCCGGCGACGTACTTGTTTTCTCGTTTGTAGGTTATTTGAAAGAAGAAGTTAAAATAGCTTCCCAAACGGTGGTAAATATCCAGCTTAAACCGGACACGAAAGCGCTGGAGGAAGTGGTAGTGACGGGCTACGGGAATCAGAAACGGGCTGAGTTTGTCGGCTCGTCGGCGGCTATCAAATCGACAACGATTCAGGAAATGCCTGTCACCAGCGTTGAAAGTGCCATGCAGGGGCGCATGACGGGTGTACAAGTTCAGCAGAGTTCGGGCCAGCCAGGAGCGGGTGTCTCGATTCGGGTACGGGGCGTTACGTCCATTGCAGGCGGAAATGAGCCGCTGTTCGTTATTGATGGGGTGCCGCAGTTCAATAATGACAACCGGGCGCTGAATGGCTTGTCGTCCTTCAATTCAAGCGATATTGAAAGCATCGAAGTTCTCAAAGATGCGTCGGCCACCGCCATTTACGGGTCGCGGGGCGCTAACGGTGTGGTTCAGATTACGACAAAAAGCGGTAAGGCGGGTCAGAATCGGATCACCTACGATGCCAGCTTTACGAATCAGACCATCCAAAGGAAAATGAACGTAATGGATGGTACGCAGTATCTCGATTTTACAAAGCGATACTATACGAATTCCAGCCTGGCCATCCCATCCGAAGTGACCAATGCCACCAATGCCAACACCTACTGGCAGGACCAGGTGGTTCGATCGGCCCTGCAACAAAGCCATACGCTGAGTTTTTCGGGAGGGACCGAGAAAACGCAATACTACGTGTCAGGTAACTACCTGACGCAACCTGGTATCATTCTGGCGACTAATTTTTTTAGAGGGTCGCTACGGTTCAATCTAAACACACAGCTGAATTCTAGAATAAGCCTTCGCACTTACATGACGGTTGCCCGAACTCAGTCTAACGGGTTCTCCGCTTCCGACAATTCTCCGACGCGTTATATGGGTAAAAACGGGGTTGGCGCTATGGTGCTGGCCTCACCCACGGTTGCTCCGTATAATGCTGACGGTACGTATGGAAATCCGCGCCCATTTTCATTCAGCGGTATCGATGTCGAAAATCCGCTGGCGTTCACTAAAGAGTCGCTGGACAGAAACACCGTAACCCGTTTTCAGGGCGGTATGGATTTTAGCGTAAAGATGATCGAAGGACTGACGAACACGACCCGGGTTGGTATCGATTATTTTACGGCTCGCGCCGATTTGTATTTTCCAATTGTGCTGGCACAGTTGAGTTCAGGCGTCGGCATCGGACAATTGACGACGACCAACTCCATCAACGTCGTCGCTGAAGATTTTATGGAGTATAAAAAGAAACTGGGAAAGCTGGATTTCGAAGGAGTCGTCGGAGCATCCGTTCAGGCAACTCAAGTGGACCTGATTCAGCTGTTGGGGTCAAAATACATCAATGACGATTTGAAAGATTATAACTTCTCGGCAGCAGGTAGTGTCTCTAAGCCTGTTACGGACATTATCAAAAATAACCTGGTTTCAGCCTTCGGTCGGTTACGGCTGAATTATAACGACCGGTATTTGTTTTCAGCCAGCCTTCGCCGGGACGGTGCATCGGTGTTCAGCAAAAACCACAAATACGGTACATTCCCTTCGGTAGGCTTAGCCTGGCGGGCGTCGGAAGAACCGTGGCTCAAGCAGTTTAGTATGCTTTCTAACCTGAAAGTGCGCGGCAGCTGGGGACAATCGGGGAATCCGGCCATTCAGCCCTATCAGTCCTTGCTGGTTGGTAACATAATCAACACGGCGCAGGGGGCTGGTTCGGGGCTGGTGGTTGGTCTGTCGCCTACGTTGCCCAACGATAACCTGACCTGGGAAACGACCACGCAAACCAATGTAGGTATGGATGCTGGTCTGTTAAATGATAAATTCCGGGCTTCGTTCGACTACTATGTGAAAAACACGACGTCGCTGCTGGCCACCGTTCAGTTAGCACCGTCGACGGGCTACAACACCATTATCGACAATGTAGGGCAGGTTCAGAATAAGGGCTTTGAGCTGGAAGTAGGCGCTGATCTGCTCAATACCAATGATTTACGCTGGATGGTGGACGCCAACCTGTCGATCAATAAAAACAAGGTAATAGCCACCAAAAATAACCTGCCGATCAGTTCGGGTAACTCCAGAATCACACCAGGGGATCCGCTGTCGGCCTTTTATGGACCCAAAACCAATGGGGTGGATGCTAAAGGAGAACTGGCCTTTGAGGATATCAATAACGACGGCATTATCGATGGACGCGACAACCAGTTTTTGGGTAGCCCCTATCCCACCTCTATCATCGGTCTGACCAACAGCATTCGGTACAAGCGGCTCAACTTCACCATGACCTGGTCAAGCGTACAGGGAAATCGCATTGATAATCAACTGCTGTTTACGCTGGCCGAACCCACCCCGGCGTTCAATCGGATTGACAACATTTACGACTATTACCCAAATCCAAAAGCCGGGATTGTCCACCGTCGGTCAGAGCTGTTTATTCAAGATGGTTCCTACGTCCGTTTACGGAACATCCGGCTGGATTATAGATTGCCGCTGGGCAATCAAACCGTGATCAAATCGGCGAATGTCTATGTGTCAGGGCAAAACCTGATCACGTTCACCAACTACAAAGGATTCGACCCGGAAGTGAACGCATTCAGCGGTAACTCGCTGCAGCAGGGGGTCGACAACGGGGTTTATCCGGGGGTTAAATCCGTTACACTAGGGGTATCCGTCAGTTTTTAATGCCAACCGAAACAGACATTCAGACCATGAAAATAACATACATCATCCCTGTTCTTTTGACCATCCTGCTGGGAGCTTTGTCGGGTTGCGACAAGCTGCTGGAAGAAGTGCCCCCCGCTAAATACCAGATTGCCACCTTGAACAAGCCCTTGCTGGATGCGTTTGTCATTGGTGCTTACGAACCTCTCTCCCGCTCAAGGGGACGGCTTTGGGAATCGACCCTCACCCGCGACGTGGAAGGCTGTGCCGAATATTGTCAGTTGCCGGCCGGTGGCGGAACCAACTACATGAACTACAATTTCGAGCCGCAACGGGGGGATAACACGGCCCGCTGGACCACCTTCTACGAAGCGATCGGAAAGGCAAACTTAATTCTGAAAACCATCGACGACGACCAGTCGCTGGGTACTGACATCAAGGCGCCATTCAAGGGAGAAGCCCTCTTTATTCGATCAACCTGCTATTGGTGGCTGACGCGGATGTTTGGGGCAGTGCCGTTGCGGTTAATCCCTATTCAAAACTCGAACGATACCGCCCTGCCTTTGTCTGATTCCAAAACGGTAATCGACCAGATCATCAAAGATCTGACGTTTTGTGAAGCCATATTACCCCTGAAAGTAGCGGAAGCCAACACCGGACGGGCCACGCAGGGGGCAGCCAAGATGATGCTGGCCGAAATCTACCTCTGGAATAAAGATTACACGAACGCGCGGGCCAAAGCCAAAGAGGTGATCGATAACAAAGCTAAATACGGGTACGACCTGGTCAGATCGCTGGAAACGCTCTATTCGCCAACGGCACCGACTAACTCGGAAGAGATTTTTGCCATTAAATTCTCGCAGCAAAAAGCCCTCGGCTCGTTTCTGCCGACGTATGCGTTCGAAGGTCGGGCGTTACAGGCTGGTCTGGCGGCTCGTGGTATTTCGGCGCTCATGGTCCGAAACGCTCCGTTAGTTAGAGATTGGGATAAGCGGGACCTACGCAGAAGCTGGAATCTGATCGATACCATTACCATCAGTGGCGTTAAGCTCCGGGCCAACATGATTCCGGATGCTAGCTACATGTTTGGTAAATACCGCGATGGAGCCGCTCCCGAGGAAACAGCCGCCGGGAACGATTTTTACCTTTACCGGTTCGCCGATGCCTACCTGATTTTTGCAGAAGCGGAAAATCAGCTGAATGGACCAACGTCTGCGGCCTATGATGCAGTCAATCAGGTCAGACGTCGGGGTTATGGCGTCGATCTATCCAGAACCAGCACCGTCGCTGATTTCCCGGCGGGGCTCTCGAAAACGGCGTTCGACGATCTGATTTTCCAGGAACGAGGATATGAATTTATGTACGAGTGCAAGCGCTGGTGGGATATGGTTCGTACGGGCCGAGCCGACGCGGTTGCTAAAGCTGCTGGTAAGACGCCCACGGGTGGTAGCATCACCCGGTTCACGTATTTCATCCCCGATGTCGAGTTAACCAACAATCCACTGATCAAATAGGACGGAATCAACAAAAAAGCTCCTGCGAAACCGGGAGCTTTTTTATGCTGATGCCACTGCCAGGATTTTTCAAAAAAGACCTGTCTTCTAATATACATGAAGCAAAGGAGCTGCGAAATAATTGTATTTTCGATCAGGGATTAATCACGATTTAGTCAACACATCATGCCAGACTTCACAAACCAGGTTGCGTTTATTACCGGTGCCGGATCAGGAATTGGCCGGGCCACTGCACTAGCGTTTGCGAAAGCGGGTGCAAGGGTTGTCGTTGCTGAACTCAACGAAGTGGCTGGACAGGAAACGGTTGATCAAATCCAGCAATTGGGCAGTGAGGCTTTGTTTGTTAGCTGTGATGTCGCCCATGCTGATCAAATTAATGCGGCTGTGCAGAAGACCGTTGATACGTATGGCCGTCTGGATATTGGCATTAATAACGCGGGCATTGGCGGGAAATACGCCCGTTTAACGGAGCAAACCAACCTCGATTTTGAGCAGATGATGGCTGTTAACGTAGGGGGCGTATTTTATGGAATGCAGGCCCAGATTCGCCAAATGCTGACTCAGAAAGACGGTGACCATCCAGTCCGGGACCATCCCGCTCGCGGAAAGATCGTTAACGTATCAAGTATTGCCGGAGTGCGGGGTATGCCAATGGGTGCGCTCTATAGTGCGTCGAAACATGCCGTGATTGGCTTAACCAGAACGGCTGCCCTGGAATACGTTCGACGACATATCCGTATCAACGCCGTTTGTCCGGTTTATACCCACTCTGCAATGGTAGACGAATTAGTTCGGGAAGTACCAGATATGGAGGAAAAAATGCGTCGACGGATTCCGATTGGTCGCCTAGGTGAGCCAGAAGAAATTGCTCAGGCCATTCTTTGGCTATGCTCCGATGATAACGATTTCGTTACCGGGCAAGCAATTCAGCTAGACGGCGGTATGACGGCGGGTTAGTTTACGTACTTCTTAGCCATTCTTCTTCTTTCTTCCGCATCTGGGTTTGCTCTTCATCCGTTTTGTCGCCGTAACCGCAGAGATGCAAGAGGCCGTGGGCCAGTACGCGACGCATTTCCTGCTCAGCCGAGACGCCTAGTTGAGATGCATTATCGGCGACGCGTTCGACGCTGACAAAAATGTCGCCCTCGATTTTGCCCTCCTCCTCACTCTGATCGAACGTAATGATATCCGTGTAATAATCGTGCTGTAGATAGTCCCGGTTAACCTGCAATACATACTCATCGGAGCAGAAAATATAATTTAACTCTCCTACAGCATAACCTTCGTGTTCGGCTTGTTGCTTAAGCCACTGACGAATTGCCTGTTTCTGAGGAAGTTTATAGGGAACGTCTTCGTTGAAAAACCGAATCATAACAATGTCTTTATATCAGGCCATACGTAGCGGTAGCAATCCGAAAAGCTTCCATCTGGATTCTCCAGAGAAGCCCTCTCTTGGTTAATTCCACCCATTTTGTCGTAAAATTTCTGAGCATTCGTATTTTGGACCAGAACCCACAGATAAAATCCAGCTTCGGGGCTTTTCAGATAAGCCCATTCAGCGGCTAATTTGATAAGAACACGGCCAATACCCTGGCCTTTCAGGTCTTTACGAACGTGCAGATTGTCGAGAAGGGTTCCCCAAACTGGATTATCGTTGGCGTAAGCACAGGCAAAACCGCAAATTGCTCCCTCCGACTCTGCCACGATAATGCATTGATTTGACGAAGGGTGATTGATACGTTTCTGCCAGACTTCGCGCCTATTTTGAATAACAGGACCATCCAGAAACGTATCGCTGAAGGCTCCTCTGTAGTTTTGCTGCCAGCTAAGACTATGTAGTTGAGCAATGGCCTCTGTGTCTTCAGATGTAGCCTCCCGATACGTTATCATTAGGTAGATAGAATTAGTTTCGGCAAATCTAAAAGCCAGAAATTGTGTTACAAAGTCATCGTACAACTACGAATTAGCCAATGAAAGCCATCTTACTGCCTGAGAAACACCAACCTGTTCAATACATTGACGTTCCTAAGCCGTCTGCCGGATCGGGCGAAGTGCTTATAAAAGTACAGGCGGCTGCTCTGAATCACCGCGATGTGTTTATTCAGCAGGGTTTGTATCCCAAAATTAAGTTGCCTGTAATTCTTGGTTCAGACGGGTCAGGTATTGTAGAAGAAGTTGGTGAAGGTGTTGATCCGGTCTGGCGAGGTCAGGCCGTTATTATTAATCCGGGGATGGGCTGGGGCGATAATCCACGATTTGACGGTCCCGACTTTCGAATTCTGGGTATGCCTGAAAATGGTACGTTCGCGGAATACGTAACGGTTGGTGTCAACTACATTCATCACAAGCCAAATCACCTTTCGTTTGAACAGGCAGCTGCGCTTCCATTGACGGGCCTGACAGCCTGGCGCGCACTTATGACGCGGGCAAGGTTGCATGCTGATGGCAATAACGCGCCCGAGAAGGTACTAATTACAGGCATTGGTGGGGGAGCAGCTTTGTTCGCTTTGCAGTTTGCTGTAGCAGCAGGGGCCGAAGTCTGGGTGACTTCCGGTTCCGAAGAAAAGCTGGAAAAAGCAAAGGCGTTAGGAGCCACCGGTGGAATTAATTACCACGAAGCAGACTGGCATAAAGCGCTCCTGGCCCAAACGGGCGGTGGCAGAAGCGGTTATTTCGACGTAATCATTGATAGCGCTGGTGGAGCCGCGTTTGCCAAACTGATTGACGTAGCAGCACCGGGTGGCCGCATCGCCTTTTATGGTGGAACAACGGGCAACATTACGGACATCGTACCGGCTAAAGTCTTTTTTAAGCAGCTGTCTATTTTCGGTTCGACAATGGGAAATGAACGCGAATTTGCCGACATGCTTGCCTTCGTTATTGATAAACAAATTGTGCCCATTATCGATGAGATTATGCCATTACGTGATGCAAATCAGGCGATGCAAAAAATGGATGCAGGAAAACAAACGGGGAAAATAATTCTACAAATAAGTCAATAACTGTTTTTATAGTTGCGCATTTAGTGAGAATATGGCCTATTTGTTCAGTTTCTTCGCAAGCAATACACGTTAATGAAAAGTTATCCACAAAGTGAATGTGGATAACTCCATACTTACACACATTTTCACATACTAGCCTTTTCCGGTTACGATCATTCCGTCAAGAGACTTTACCTTTGTGACATGCCTATTCTGACACGGTCTGTTACCGATACGTTATCGGAACGCTTAGCGGCTTACCAACAAGCAGGCCTATTACGTCAACTTCGGACAACAGACGGAGCCGTCGATTTTTGTTCGAACGATTATCTCGGATTCGCCCGATCGGCTGAACTCAAAGCTGCGATTCGCCAGGCGGACGATCAGTACGTAAGTGCGCGGATTGGCGCGACCGGATCTCGTTTGTTAGCTGGTCAGACAGTTCTAGCGGATGAGGTTGAGCAAGAATTAGCTTTGTTTTATCAAACCGAATCGGCACTTATTTTTAATTCCGGTTACGACGCTAACCTTGGCCTGTTAGCTTGTTTGCCCAAAGTAGGCGATACGTTGCTAACCGATGCATTAGTACACGCCAGTATGATTGACGGAGCCCGTCTGTGTTATGCTACCCGCCAACGGTTTCGTCATAACGACCTGACCGACTTGGAAACCAAGCTACAGGAAGCTGCTCAGTCACAACAAAGCGGAGAACTGTTTGTAGGGGTTGAGTCCGTTTATTCGATGGATGGTGATGTGGCTCCGCTACGTGCAATAGTCGATCTCTGCGAGCAATATGGTGCGGCTTTGATCGTCGATGAGGCCCATGCGACTGGGATTTGCGGCCCCAATGGTGAAGGTTTAGTAGTTGAGCTAGGCTTACAGGATCGCGTATTGGCTCGCGTTCATACATTCGGGAAAGCGTTAGGTATTCACGGCGCGGCCATAGTAGGATCGGCCACTTTACGTAGCTATCTCATCAATTTTGCTCGTTCGTTTATCTATACGACCGCTTTACCTCCGCATAGTCTGCTGGCGATACGTTGTGCTCATGAGCACGTAAAAGCACATACAGACGCTCGACATCGGCTTAACGAACGACTTATCTACTTCCGGGAGCGCGCTCATGATTTGCTGCCTGATGCTACCTGGACAGATAGTGAGTCACCAATCCAATGTCTGATTATACCGGGAAATGAACAGGCGCGCTACGTTGCCAGTGTAGCTCAGAAAACAGGCCTGGATGTGCGGGCAATCCTTAGTCCAACTGTGCCAGCTGGTCAGGAGCGACTCCGGTTGTGCATTCATTCGTTTAATACAACGGAAGAAATAGACAGGCTTCTGGCTGTTTTACAAACCTCTCTGAAAAAGTAATTCCGGGTTATGAGTCTAAATCCAAAACCTACTCAGTTTATCGTAGCCGGAATCGGTACAGAAATTGGGAAGACAGTCGTTTCGGCCATCCTGGTCGAAGCACTACAAGCCGATTACTGGAAACCTGTTCAGTCAGGTGCTCTAACGGATTCGGATACAAACACAGTTCGTGAGTTAGTACGTAATCCGGTTTCTCAATTTCATGCTGAAGCATACCGGCTGACGCAGCCCTTGTCTCCTCATGCTGCCGCTGAGTTGGATGGAATTACGATTGAGCCAGAAGTTATTACGTTACCGCAGACCGATAACGCGTTAGTCGTTGAACTAGCAGGTGGATTACTGGTGCCGCTCAACAGAACTTATCTGAATATTGATTTGGTACAGCAACTGGATCTACCCGTTGTGTTGGTATCCCGAAACTACTTGGGTAGCATTAATCACACGTTGCTGTCGGTCGAAGCCTGTCGTAGTCGGAAAATTGAAATCTTAGGAATAATTTTTAATGGTGCGTCTAATCCGGCCACTGAAGACTTCATTCTGGCTTATACTACTCTGCCTTGTATCGCTCGAATCGGGCAAGAAGGGCAGATCACTCCCGAGATTATCAACAAGTACGCTTCCTTAATAGACTTAGAAGCTATCAGAAATTCAAATTAGATTACCAGTTCTTCACCAGTTCGTTAAAGCGCTCCAGTAGGAATTTCGATTTGGGGCCAACGTAGCCATCACCAATGGTCAGATCGCCAATTTGAGTAATGGGCAGCACTTTTTTCGTTGAACTTGTCGTAAAGGCTTCATCCGCATCGTAGAGTTCGGAGAGCAATAGCGGTCGTTCTTCCACCTGGAAGTCGCTCTGTGCTAGTTGCATAATAGTTCGCCGGGTGATGCCGTGTAAAATATACCGGCTGGGCGTAACGAGCTTGTCTCCCTTGACAATGAAGAAATTACTCCGACTTAATTCACTGATTTCTCCCCCTTTTTGATACAGCAAATCGGACGCGCCAGCTGATCTAATAGCCTGGGCCATCAGAATAACGCGCTTATAATCCGTGCTTTTCACTTCGGCCATTTCCCGGACGTACTCATCCAGAATCACTTTAATGCCCTGTTCATATTGAACCGTTGGCACTGGATGAATTGGCTCTGTCAGGATAAGTAAATTGGGTCGTTCGATACTGATGCTGTCGGCGGAGTATCCACCTGTCATTACGAATCGAAACGCCATATCAGAGGCCGCACCAGCTCCAACGCTACGTTCGATGAGATCCATCAGAATGGCGTAGGTCTCGTTCTTTCCAAGTGGAAGTGGCAAGTGCATACGCGTTGCCGAATTCTGAAACCGCTCCCAATACCAATCCCACTGAAAGGGCCGACCGTTGTAGGTCAGAAAGTAATCGAATAGACCATAACCGCGAAGCAGGGCGAGGTCTGTTACACCGACGGCGAGTTGGTCGGTAGGAGCGATGGTGCCGTTGAAATAGCCGTAGTGCATAAAATGCGTCTGTTTTATAGAGATCAAAGATAAAGGTAAATGGTCTGACTCAATTGGCTAAACTAAGTAAACCCGCAATTCGCTTATCCTAGATCTTTCACTACCAACTGCACGGTATATCGGCTTTTCTGCTCTAATAACAGCTTTTTGTGAATCAGTACGCGATCAATCGTATTCTGGTTATAGTAACGAATGGTAATCAGTTCTAACCCGTCGTTATAACTAACCCGGAAATCCTGCTTCAACTGAGCCAATAAAGCTGGGACGCGATCAGGGTTATTGTCGACAACCACGGAGAAGCTGATTGCGGTATTCTGCATTAGGTTGATTTTCACACCGGCCTGGGCAAATCGGCCAAAAATTCGGCTCAGGTTATCTTCCGCAATGAACGAAAAATCGTTTGGATGAAGCGAAATCAAGACCTGCTTAATCTTGAAAATAAACGAAGGCGTCTGCAAATGCCCTTCCGAGTTGCCGATAACCGTACCGGGCGCATCAGGCTTTAAAAATGACCGTACATACAGCGGTATACTTTTGTTCTGTAACGGCTTGATTGTTTTTGGATGAATAACGGTCGCACCATAATAGGCCAGTTCAATGGCATCCTGATACGTTAGTTTATCCAGCAGGACGGTGTCGTCGAACCACTTCGGATCGGCATTTAATACGCCCGGTACGTCCTTCCAGATTGTAACACTTTCCGCATTCAGGCAGTAGGCAAAAATGGCGGCTGAGTAATCAGAACCCTCACGCCCAAGTGTAGTGGTTCGACCATCAGGCGTTTGCCCAATAAACCCCTGGGTCACTTTGATAGACTTACCTGTTACCACTTGATATATGCGCCGATTTGTTTCATTCCAGTCAACCTGGCCTTCGCGAAAATTGGTGTCGGTACGGATCAGTTGCCGGGCATCAAGCCATTCTGTTGGCAATCCTGTTTGTGCCAGATAAGCCGCTACGATTTGTGTTGATAGAACTTCTCCCAGCGAAACAATCTGATCATAAATGTCATCATGGGCTGCCGTAGATGGTTTCGACAGATACGCTTCAAGCTGGGCAAATGTTTGATGGACTCTGGAGAAATCGCCTGACAGTTCTGAGAGAACGCTGTTGTGATAAGATCGAATTAGCCCAAAATGCTTCTGGACTTCGTTTGTTCGATGATGAGTATAAGCCCGAACAAGGTCTTCCAGCGCATTGGTCGTTTTTCCCATCGCTGATATAACTACCATCGCGGTTTGCCCCTGCGTTCTAACAATCTTAGCCAGATTTCGAACGCCAGCCGCATCTTTTACTGATGCACCACCAAACTTGAAAACTTTCATGATTCATTAAAAAAAGACAGGATTACAGAATTAAAAGGATTTTGCTTCATCCCGCATAATTCTGTAATCCTGTCGAAAAAAGACGTCTAAACCGTTATCGTACGCCCTGTAAATAGTAGCTCACGAACGGAATCAGCAATACCTTGTGGATCGAAACCACATTCTCGTTGTAATTCAATTTGCTCACCGTGTTCAATGACAGCATCCGGAATTCCCAGGCGTTTGACACGAGCCATATAACCCTGATTCGCCATGAACTCCAGTATAGAGCTTCCGAAACCACCCATAACACAGCCATCCTCAACGGTTAATACACGGTCGAAACGGCTGAAAATCTGATGAAGGAGTTCTTGGTCCAGTGGCTTTACGTAACGCATGTCGAAATGCGCGGGCTGAATGCCTTCTTTGGCCAGCAGTTCTATAGCTTGAACAGCGTAGTTACCAATGTGCCCAATCGTCAGGATTGCTACGTTTTCGCCATCGCTAATCATTCGACCTTTTCCGACAACTTGCTTTTCAAGTGGCGTACGCCAGTTAGACATAACGCCCTCACCTCGTGGGTAACGTATCGTAAACGCTCGTTTTCCCTGCTGAACCTCATCTGACTGAGCGGTAAACATCATGTTACGTAACTCCTGCTCATTCATTGGCGCAGCCACAATCATATTCGGAATGCAGCGCATATAGGCTATGTCATAAGCGCCATGATGTGTTGGGCCATCGGCACCTGCAAAGCCGGCCCGGTCGAGGCAAAAAATGACGGGGAGTTCCTGAATACAAACGTCGTGGATGACCTGGTCATAAGCCCGCTGCATAAACGTTGAATAGATATTGCAGAAGACTACCTCACCTTGCGTGGCCATACCCGCCGAGAACGTAACGGCATGTTGCTCGGCAATCCCAACGTCGAAAGCCCGCTTAGGCATGGCCTTCATCATCAGGTTCATGGATGAACCTGAGGGCATAGCTGGCGTAACGCCAACGATACGTAAATTTTGCTCAGCCAACTCAACTAACGTATTACCAAAAACGTCCTGATATTTTGGCGGCTGGGGCGCATCGTATATTTTCTTGTGAATAACGCCAGTTACCTTATCAAACAAACCGGGCGCATGCCACTTCGTCTGATCTTTTTCGGCAGGACCGTAGCCTTTGCCTTTCACCGTCAGGATGTGCAGTAATTTGGGGCCAGGAATGTGTTTTAGATCGGCTAGAACGCTTACTAAATGATCAATATCGTGACCATCGATCGGACCAAAATAACGTAGATTTAGTGATTCAAATAAATTGCTCTGTTCCAGCAGTGAACTCTTAATCCCTGACTGAACCTGAGAGACTAGTTCCTGAGCGGTTTTGCCCAGTTTATCCATCTTGCCCAGTAAATTCCAGACTTCATCTTTCACCTTATTGTAGGTGTGTGATGTAGTAATATCGGTCAGGTATTCTCGCAGAGCCCCCACATTCGGATCAATGCTCATGCAGTTGTCATTCAGGACAATCAGCAAGTTGCTATCCGTTGCTCCGGCATGGTTCATACCCTCAAACGCTTCACCAGCTGTTAATGCCCCATCGCCGATAACTGCAATATGATTACGCTTGAGATTACCCTGTAGCTGTGAGGCTACAGCCATGCCCAAAGCTGCCGAAATAGACGTAGAGGAATGACCGACACCAAACGCATCATACTCGCTCTCCTTGCGTTTAGGAAAGCCTGATAGACCTTTGTAAAACCGATTTGTATAAAATTTGTCGCGTCGACCAGTTAATATTTTATGGCCGTAAGCCTGATGGCCTACATCCCAAATCAGTTGATCATCGGGCGTATTGAATACGTAGTGTAACGCAACGGTTAATTCGACTACGCCCAGACTAGCGCCAAAATGGCCACCATAAACGGATACGTCATCAATAATGAATTGACGGAGTTCGTCGGCAACCTGAGGCAAGCGAGATTTATCGAGTTTACGAAGATCGTCGGGTGTATTAATAGTGGCCAAAAGATTGCCAGGGGTAATCAGCATGGTGGTAACAGCTAAGCGTCTGTTTTACAACACACGTAGTAGACACAATGTTCTACTGGCGAACCGCCCATTGTGTTCAAACAGCGAAGCTACTATAATTTTTTGATATTTATAAAAAAACGAAGCCCCTGCCTGCCTACACATATACGTAGACGACAAAGGCTTAGATTTTTGTAAGAATATTTATCTCGGCAAGTCAGTTTCGCTGGCTTGCCCGAAAGAGTTTTTGTTTTTCTTCGCGGGTCAGGCTTTCGTAACCCGAGCGGGAGATCTTATCCAAAATGGTATCAACTTCATCCTGGTCAGGAGTCGACAAAGATGATGAGCTGGATGGGGCTACGTACGAACTAGCCTGTGTGTTAGCATTGCTACGTTGGCGGTACGATACTTTAACTGCTGGCTTGGGTTTAAATAAATTACTCCAGCCGTCAGCCAGCCAATAAACTGGACGTCCCAGGTCAGTACCGTTTTGAAGTAGTTTGACATAGAAAAATCCCATCAGTGCCCCACCAAGGTGAGCCAGATTTCCACCCGCATTCGTTCCGGCTGACTGAGCCACAGAAAGAATGATAAAGAAAAATACGATGTACTTAATACGTACAGCGCCAAAGAATAAGAGATGAAACGTATAATTCGGTAGTAAGGTAGCGGCACCAACAGCCACTGAGAAAGCAGCAGCAGATGCGCCTAACATGCGTGCAGCATCTGACTGGTTCTGAAAATAAGGTACTAAGTTGTACATAGCCAAGTATAGGACACCACCGGCCAAACCACCCATAATGTATAGACCAATCAATCGGCGATTACCTAAATATTCGTCAATCAAGCGACCAAACCAGTACAAAAAAAGCATGTTATAGAGAATGTGAAAAATCTCATCATGCGTAAAGAAATACGTAAAGAGAGTCCAGGGTTTATACAGGAAGGCCTGTACCTGACCGGGTAACATGAGTTGCTCCCGGATGAAGTAATACACATCCAGATTCTGCGCCATTGTTAAGCTTACTTTAGCTACCAATAGCACCAGAAAAACAACAATATTAATCAGTATCAATTGCACCAACGTATTGTTGGGCTTATTGAATTCGCTCCGAAAATCCTCGAACAAACCGCTCATCACTAATAAAATGTTTTACGCTGGGAACCCCAGTATTTCACCAGTATAAATGCAAATAACATGCCGCCAATGTGGGCGAAGTGTGCAACGTTATCGCTCTGCGCCCGATAAATACCCGAATACAGCTCATAGGCTCCGTAAAAAATAACGAGGTACTTTGCCTTAATCGGTATAGGTGGAAACAATAAAAATAACTGAGTGTTCGGAAACAATAAACCAAATCCCATTATTACGCCAAAAATCGCGCCAGAAGCACCAACCATTGGCTCGTCGACCTGATTTAGAAGAATTCGATTGGCAATCGACACGCTGTCCTGCAGGTTTTTACTGTCATTCGGATAGCTTTTAAATTTTTCTAAAAAAGGAACCAGTCGTTCATAATAAGACGCAGCATACTGATCAACGAACGCTGAAAAACTATCAAAACCCGGGCTCAGCCGATACGTTTGAACTGTTTCGTATACGTCGTGCGTCTCAAAATAGTTTATTCCCGAGAACAACAACGCAGCGCCTAAACCGCAAAAAAAGTAAAAAAACGTAAACCGGCGTGGTCCCCAAAACAACTCCAGCATCGGTCCGAAAACCACTAATCCAATCATGTTGCTGAAGATATGGCCAAAACCGCCATGCAGAAACATGTGTGTTAGTAGCTGAATTGGATTGAATTTGTCTGACAAAAACGAGTGAAGCCCAAATTGCTCAATAATGGCATCGTTCGTAAATAGAAAGACAACTACATTTAATATTAACAGAACACGAACTACCGGAGTAAGGTTAAACATTTTAATGTCAACTAATATATGCTGATTAACTCAATTATCAGCGAAAAAGTCCCGCAATTTTATCCAACGTCAAAACAACCGTTACGGGTTCGCCATTAGGTGTATAACTTGGGTTGGTCGATGCAAACAACTGATCAACCAGCGCCCGTCGTTCCGTTGTGCTTAAACGGGATGTATGACGCATAGCTGATCGACGCGCCAACGACCGCGCCATCGATTCAATCTTATCTAATTTCAATCGCCCGGTATCGGCCCGTAATTGGGCTAATAAGTTCGCGAACAGTTCTTCTTCATTGTCACCCATAGTTAGCGTGGGCACTCCCCGAATAACAAACGTATTGGCCCCCAATTCATCAAACTCAAAACCAAGATTCGTCAGATCATCGCGCAGTTCGATTGCTAACTGAAAATCGACAGGCATCAACGTAATCGTCTTTGGAAATAACAGTTGCTGTGAAGCTCCGTTCCGCTTCGTTAGCGCTACGTGGAACTGATCATACAGAATTCGTTCATACGCCCTTCGCTGGTCAATAAGCATCACTCCTGACTTGATCGGTGCCAGAAGGTAACGATTCTGAATCTGCACGAGGTTATCATCTTCAACCACTACGGGCGTATCTTGTTCCGATGCCTCTAGTCCGATCTGCAACTGATTGGCACGGCTTCCCAGTGTAATTGGTTCATTCTCGGGCAATACGTCTTCGGTAGCTGCTGAGTCAAGTTTAACGGGGCCCAGCCAATCACCGCCTTCCTTAGAATCACCAACGGGACGAACGGGTGTGTCCGTCCCTGCAACGCCCTCATACAGTGTTTGCCAGTTATTTACCGACGGACGAAGTTCAGGCTTTTTAGGTATATCAAAACTACTGCCTGCGGCTTTATCCAACGCATCATAACGTAACGCACTGCGCTCTTTTACTGGCTGGGTAGCAACCGGTTTTTCTCCAGATGCCCAGGAGGGTGTAATAGGTCGGGCAGCGTTACGTTCAGTCGTTACGTCTACGGCTGCTACTTTTGATGTACTTGGGCGCACACCCGCCAGGAAATTAACATCTGACTCAAAATCGAGCGAGGGGGAAAGGTTATAAACTCCTACCGCTTTCCGGACAGCCGCCATCATAATTGCATAAACAGACCGCTCATCGTCGAATTTTATTTCGGTTTTGGTTGGATGAATATTTATGTCGATGTGAGATGGATCAATATCAATGAACAGCACATAGAACGGATGGCTACCTTCCGGCAAAGTGCCTTCGTAAGCACCGATGACAGCATGATGCAGGTAATTGTGTTTTATGTAACGATTATTGACGAAGAAGAACTGCTCGTTACGGGCTTTCTTCGCTGATTCCGGTTTACCGATGTAGCCGCGTACCGTTACATAAGGCGTTGTTTCTTCGCACTGATTGAGTTGCTCACGATAACTTTTGCCAAACATATCAATGATTCGGCGGCTGAGTTTTCCGGCAGGCAGATTATAAATTTCCTGATCATTATGAAACAGAGAAAAGGCTACCTCTGGATTCGCAAGGGCAACACGCTGAAATTCATCAATAATATGACGCATTTCCACCGAATTTGACTTCAGAAAATTACGCCGGGCTGGTACGTTAAAGAACAGATTTTTAATGAGCAAATTCGTTCCGGGTAGGCAGGATATCGCTTCCTGTGCTTTAATATCGGAACCTTCTATACGTACAAGCGTACCGAGTTCATCCGTGGCTCGGCGCGTACGCATCTCAACCTGAGCAACGGCGGCAATAGAAGCCAGGGCTTCACCCCGAAATCCCATTGTCCGAATGCGGAATAAATCGTCGGACGAACGAATTTTGGACGTAGCGTGGCGCTCAAAACTCATGCGGGCGTCCGTTTCCGTCATGCCTGCCCCATCATCAACAATCTGAATCAGATTACGTCCTGCCTCCCGAATAATGACCTGTATTGATTTTGCTTTCGCGTCGACTGAGTTTTCAAGCAACTCTTTTACCACCGACGCGGGTCGCTGTACTACTTCACCAGCTGCAATCTGGTTCGCAATCGAGTCGGGCAGTAACTGAATGACGTTTAACATAACGTATAAAAGCTCCTGTTACGATGGTTCGCCGTAACGTAACAATATACAATAATAACTCATATACTGTATGTAAAATTCAACGAAAAGTTGTCGAATGGACAAAGTTCTATAGTCTACATTTCAGCACACAGTAAAGAACTAATCGTATGGGCTATTGAGTAAAAAAATAACTGCCGCAAACGCGAAACCGTAGTCTCGTATTTGCGGCAGTTTAAGCCTTAAGCTGAAATCATTAGACTTTGATTTCTACGTCAACGCCACTCGGTAATTCGAGCTTCATCAGCGCATCAACCGTTTTAGCACTGCTGCTATAGATATCGACTAAGCGCTTATACGTGCAAAGCTGAAACTGTTCCCGCGCCTTTTTATTGACGTGGGGCGACCGCAGTACAGTGTAGATTTCCTTGTTAGTTGGCAGTGGGATGGGACCGCTTACGATAGCACCCGTTGATTTTACTGCCTTTACAATCTTCTCGGCTGATTTGTCAACCAGCATGTGGTCAAACGACCGCAGCTTAATACGAATTTTTTGGCTCATTGTGTTTTGGTTCGTTAAGTGAACGTGCCTGTCGAAAGAACCATTTACTCCGACGACACAAAAAATGGGCAGTTAGTTACTAGAACCAACTGCCCAATATCTTAAAGGCTTACGCCTTCACTGTACCTTTTTCTTTAGCGACCACTGTATCCGAAATGTTCTGTGGTACCACTTCATAGTGAGCGAACGTTAGGTTGGCGGTAGCGCGACCCGACGACATTGTCCGCAGATCCGTTACGTAACCGAACAGCTCAGAAAGAGGAACGTCAGCTTTGATCACTTGTGAGCCGGCTTTCGAGTCCATACCTTTCATCACACCCCGACGACGGTTCAAATCACCCGTGATTGGGCCCGTATATTCTTCCGGAGTAAGGACTTCAACAGCCATAATTGGTTCAAGCAATTTCGGGCCAGCCTGACGAGCGGCCTCGCGGAAGCCCAGACGAGCTGCCATTTCGAACGAAAGCGAATCGGAGTCAACGTCATGGTATGAACCGTGGAACAGCCGAACTTTCATGCTTTCAAGCGGGAAACCAGCTAACGGACCGTTTTTCAGCGATTCGTCAAAGCCTTTCTGTACGGCAGGGATAAATTCACGAGGAATTACACCACCAACAATACCATTCACAAAATCCAGACCAGGCTGCGTAACACCATTTTCGTCGGCATCACGTGGTCCGAGTTCGAATACGATATCGGCAAACTTACCGCGACCACCCGTTTGTTTCTTATAAACTTCGCGGTGTTCAACGTTTTTGGTAAGTTTCTCTTTATAAGCCACCTGGGGTGCACCCTGGTTTACTTCAACCTTGAACTCCCGACGCATCCGATCGATAATGATTTCGAGGTGAAGCTCACCCATACCCCGGATGATTGTCTGACCCGTTTCTTCGTTCGACTCAACTTTCAGCGTTGGATCTTCTTCGATCAGTTTACCAATTGCTTTCGAGAAGTTATCCTGATCAGCTGTTTTCTTCGGCTCGATAGCGTAACCAATAACTGGGTCTGGGAATACCATCGACTCGAGCACGATTGGGTGCTTCTCATCCGATAACGTATCGCCCGTTTTGATGTCCTTGAAACCAACTACAGCACCGATGTCACCAGCTTCCAGACGTTCGATCTGGTTTTGCTTGTTAGCGTGCATTTGGAAAATCCGCGAAATCCGTTCCTTATTACCCGAACGGTTGTTCAGGATATACGAACCTGACTCCAGCACACCCGAGTATGAACGCACGAAGCACAAACGACCTACGTAAGGATCAGTCGCGATTTTAAACGCCAGCGCCGAGAAGGGTTCGGTCGATGACGGTTTCCGCGAAATTTCTTCACCCGTATCTGGGTTGGTTCCTTTGATGCTCTCCTTGTCCATTGGTGATGGCAACAGGGCCATCACGTAGTCGAGCATGGTTTGAACACCCTTGTTTTTGAACGATGAACCGCACAGCATCGGCACGATTTTCATGCTGATGGTCGCTTTGCGAAGAGCCGCCAGAATTTCGTCTTCCGAAATCGTGTCAGGGTCGTCGAAATACTTCTCCATCAGTTGATCGTCGAATTCAGCAACGGCTTCGAGAAGTTTCTCGCGCCATTCGGTGGCCTCCTCCAGCATGTCATCGGGAATGGGGACAACCTCAAAGGTCATACCCTTATCCGACTCATTCCAGACAATACCCCGGAAGTTAACAAGGTCAACAACACCTTTGAAGTTATCTTCTTCACCGATTGGTAACTGAAGGGGAACAGCGTAGCTACCGAGCATTTCCTTCACCTGCTTACACACGTTCAGGAAATCGGCACCAGAGCGGTCCATTTTGTTCACGAAGCCCAGACGGGCTACGTTATAGTTGTTAGCCAGACGCCAGTTGGTTTCTGACTGAGGTTCAACACCATCAACGGCGCTGAACAGGAACACCAGCCCATCAAGTACACGTAACGAGCGGTTCACTTCAACCGTGAAGTCAACGTGTCCTGGTGTATCGATGATGTTGATGTGGTATTTTTTGTCACGGTAGGTCCAGTCAACAGTCGTGGCAGCTGAGGTGATTGTGATACCCCGCTCCTGCTCCTGTTCCATCCAGTCCATGGTAGCGGCACCATCGTGTACCTCACCAATCTTGTGGCTTACCCCGGCGTAATAGAGAATGCGTTCGGTTGTGGTCGTCTTACCCGCATCAATGTGGGCAGCGATACCGATGTTTCTCGTGAAATTTAAATCGCGAGCCATTAGCTTGTATACTGAAAGTTATGTTTTTCTAAATTCGAAAGAAGGGCCATTACGTTCAGCATATGACCCCGCTATAAATCAGGTCGCAAAATTACTGAATTTCAATCAGAAAAGCAATGATAAGGTAAAGAATATCGCAGAAACTATTCTCCTTTTTTGTCCATTTTAGGAATTGATTACGTCTCAAAAAATGAGACCATAACTTGGAATCATGCAAAATCCATACATCGCTCTGTTGCGAACTGTCTGGACGTATGCCCGGCATGAGAAACGGCAGTACGTACTGATTTATTCCCTGTTTATTCTGGCAAACGTCGTGGCGGCACTACGGCCGTTGCTGTTCGGTTGGTTTGTCGGGCAACTGCAACAACAGGATGCCAATATTCTTCGATTGGTCTGGCTATATGCGGGTGGGTACGTAACACTTGAATTGCTGGAGTGGGCATTTCACGGACCTGCGCGGATAAAGGAACGACGGTTAGCGTTTAATGTAAGCCGCAATTTCCTGGATGAACTCTTTCATCAGACGTTGTATCTACCTGTCGGCTGGCATAAAGATCATCATAGTGGCTCCACCATTAACCGAATTCGCAAAGCCTATGACGCGCTCAAAACGTTTTTTCAGGATGGCTTTATTTACCTTCAAACGCTGGCAAAATTCGTGTTCTCGTTTGGGGCGATGTTGTACTTTTCGCCCGTTTTTGGATTAGTAGGCGTAGCCCTGGGTGCTGTTACAATAGGGGTAATCCGACGTTTCGACCGGCCGTTTATTAAAGCTCTCGACGAAACCAACGAACACGAACATGTACTCTCTGCCACGCTCTTCGATAGTTTGTCGAATATCATTACGGTAATTACGCTGCGACTGGAAGAGCGAATCCAGGCTAGTTTGGGTAGTAAAGTTTTGGCTGTTTTCCCGCCATTCATGCGACAGGTGCGGATTAATGAATGGAAATGGTTTGCCGCCAGCATACTCGTCAGTTTGATTTACGTCGTCATGGCAGCTGGTTATGTCTATCAGCACTACGTTCCCGGGCAGGTTTTTCTGATTGGTGGATTGGTAACGCTGCTCGGGTATGTGAATCAGTTTACGAGCGTGTTTCATGATGTTGCGTACCAATACACCGAAATTGTGAAATACAATACCGACGTACAAACGGCTCGGAGTATTGGTGATGCTTATGCTCAACACGAGCGACCTGAACACGAAACATTACCTGTCAATTGGCAGACAATCGAGATCGCCGGACTCAATTTCTCACATGGGCGCAACGTAGCGGGTATGTCGCGGAAAGCAGCGAATCTTAGTGATTTACGGATCAGCCTGGGTCGGGGTAAGCGAATTGCGTTTATCGGCGAAAGCGGTTCTGGTAAAAGTACGTTATTGACGCTATTACGCGGCTTGTATGTACCTGGGCCGGGTTTGTCAGTTCAGGTAGACGATCAGGTATCGACCAGTCTGAACGCCGTTGCAAATACCGTAACGCTATTTCCGCAGGAGCCGGAGATTTTTGAGAATACGATTGCGTATAATATTACGCTTGGTCTCCCTTTTGACGATGAAGCCGTGGCTGAGGTTTGCCGGATTGCGCGGTTCGACGACGTAGTGAAACAGTTACCGAACGGACTGGAAACGAATATTCAGGAGAAAGGTGTAAACCTGTCTGGCGGGCAACGCCAACGCTTGGCCCTGGCCAGGGGCGTACTGGCGGCTAGAACCAGCGATATTGTGTTATTTGACGAGCCAACGAGCAGTGTAGACCCCAAAACGGAGTTGGCTATCTATCGGGAGCTGCTGCGCGAGTTTGCTGGCAAAGCGGTTGTTTCAACGCTGCACCGCCTTCATCTACTACCTCTGTTTGACTATATTTATATTATGCAGAGTGGCAAAATCGTGGATGAAGGTAGTTTTACGGAACTTCGCCAGCGTAGTACCATTTTTCAGGAAATGTGGACGCACCAGGAGGATGTGATGAAAAAAGTCGAGCCGGCGTAATTGTCGATTGATATGTTCATCCAACAGAAAGGGCTTGCTCGATGAGCAAGCCCTTTCTGTTGGATGAACATTGTTTATTCTACCGGAGCCTCAACAATGGATACGATCTTCCATAGGCCTCGTATGTCCTGCAAGGGTACTGTTACGTTACCACCGTTCGGATTATCGGAGTGAAGAGTAAGGTATTTACGGGTCAGGAGCTCGTTGTCGCGAATGCGTTTAACCACGAAATAATCGCGATACATGACGGCATACACCCCACCCGATTGATATTCCCAGTTATTTTCGCTCACAGGGACGGCCAGCACTTTAGCGCCGTGCGCCAGTTGAGGACTCATGCTGTTCCCCGAAATCTCCAGCACGACTGCCTGTTTATGACCTTTAGCGACCGTCTTTCGTATTCTGAATAATTCCGTTTCGGCGGTACTATGCCCGTCGGCATAACTCTCCACGAAACTGGCGTAGAATTTAACCGGCACAAACGGTACTTCGATCGTGTCGTCTTCCACGTTCATTAACCTAGCGTTCTCCTCCGGTGACTTTAAAATAGGCGTAATACCCCGAATCAGATAGTCTGCACTGATTTGAGGATAGCAGGCCAGCAGGCTCATAATGGTATCGTATGAGGGTTTGGCCCGACCGTTAAGAATATTATAAAACTTAGATGGATTCTCGCCCAACTCCTTAGCTATCTGATAAATCGTTATGCCTAGAGCGTCGAAAACCTGCTTTAGTCGGTCCTGGATCGTCACGGTACTGTCAATTTTTTTTGAACAAATTTCTGTCATTATCGGATAAATAATTGCCGATATAATACAAGTAAAATATATTGCGCTTGTATTACAGCAAATATACAATAAATACAGACGAATGCTTGCACGAAAAGCAACGTTCTTACCCAAAAATTGATGAACCGGAACCGACTCGCCACGCATGTGCTCCCAACAGTAATGTTTGTGGATATGAACAGTTTCTTTGCTTCCTGTGAACAGCAGGATAACTACTGGTTACGTGGGCGGCCTATCGGTGTATGCGTGTATACGGGGCGGCAAGGTTGTGTGATTGCCCCTTCCGTAGAAGCAAAGCAGCGGGGCGTAAAAACAGGAATGCGGTTAGACGAAGCTATGGTTTTGTGTCCAGACTTGGTGCCGGTTGAAACGCACCCAAGTCGGTACAGGGAATACCACGTGAAGATTGTGGAGGTACTGCGGGAGTTCTCGGAAGATGTGGTGCCGAAAAGTATTGATGAAGCTGTTGTGGATCTAACGAACTATCAACTGGTCTACAAAGACATGCGCCAGACAGCAATGACGATCAAACAGGCCATTAAACAGAAAGTAGGTGACTGGCTTCGCTGTTCCATTGGCATTGCGCCGAACGTCTTTCTGGCCAAGCTGGCTTCCGATGTACAAAAACCCGATGGGTTGACAATCATTACGCCCGAAACAATTGATGACGTATTACGCAGGCTAAAACTTACAGACTTGCCCGGAATTGGTCAGCGAATGGCTATCCGGCTTGAAGATGGTGGCATTCATACACCGTTGGCGTTACGATATACAACACCAGAGCATCTGCGGGCTGTTTGCAAAAGTATCATTGGCTGGCACTGGCACATACGGTTGAATTTCGGCGGGGAGGTTGATTTAGATACCAACGATGCGATGAAAAGCATGTCGGCGATGCGTACCATTTCGACCGAGCAGCGAAACACACCCGAGCGTTTGGATGAACTACTCCAATCGCTCTGTCTGACGCTTGAACGGCGGATGGTCAGTAAGAATATATTTTGTCAGGACCTGTCGTTCTCCTGTCGCTATCACAATGGCAAAACCTATAATTTTGACGTACATTTTCCAGAGCCGAAGCAGGACGGGCCTGAATTGTATCAAATTATTAAGGACAGACTCGATAAATTTCAGGCAGCTCATCGCTGCGAACCGGTGTTGAATAATTATTTACGTAGCATGTCGGTCGTCGTTTACCGATTCATACCAACCGAACTGGTACCGCTACGTCTGTTTGATGATGATACCCGCAAAAATAAACTCCGGCAAACGCTGTATGATCTCAAAACAAAGTTTGGTCAGGATAAACTCATGCGGGCTACTGAGCTACGCGACAATCCTGTTTATCGGGACGTAATCGGATTCGGGAATATTAAAGATTTGTGAGTAAGGCTGCTAACAGCCATTTACGTTACATCATTTGACAATTTCATTCATAGAAGAATAAGAACAAATGACGTAACGCAAATGGCTATTGATGACAACTCCTTAATTAAGTACCCCCATCTTTCCTGCCTGGAAGTCGCTGAAGGCGTCAATAAGTTCTTCGCGGGTATTCATCACGAACGGCCCATAAACGGCCAGCGGTTCATGAATAGGCTCGCCAGCCAGAATGAGTAATTTTGTTTCAGCATTGGTCGAGAGCGTAACGGTATCGCCATCTGTGTTCGTCAAAGCAATCTGGCCATGTTCTATAGCTGCCCCATTTATCCTGGCCGATCCACTCAGTACATACACCATCAGCGAATAATCAGCAGGCACAGCAAACGTTTCGACCTGACTGGTTGATAGTGCCAGATCGGCAACAATAACCGGGCTAAATGTATGAGCCGGCCCCCGTATACCTCCAAGTTCACCCGCAATGACACGTAATCGACCACCACCGGGCAAGATTTCCGTTGGAATTCGTGACGAAGCAAGGTCCTGATAATTGGGTGGACTCATTTTATCCTTAGCCGGGAGATTGACCCATAACTGCACAAAATCAAGACGACCGCCCTGACGTGAGAATTCACGCTCGTGCTTTTCTTCGTGAATGATGCCCGATGCCGCCGTCATCCATTGTACGTCACCGGCATAAAGCTTGCCATGATTGCCCGCCGAATCCCGATGTTCTAAAGCCCCCTCGTAGACAATCGTTACGGTCTCGAATCCCCGATGAGGGTGCTCATCAACACCTTTAGGATAAGGGGAAGGTTGCACCTGCATCGGACCGTGATGATCTAAGAGTAGAAATGGATTGAACGGCTTTGACCCCTGCGGATGAAAAGCGTTTAAACCCGTGAATCCGTCCCCAACGTTGGTTGGCGTAGCGGTACGTATATCCAAAATTGTTCGTTGCGTTTTCATGATTCATGTATCTACATGTAATTTCTAAACGCACTAAGTTTTACACAAGTTCATTGCCTGAAGCTTCAGCTAATTACCTGTTCTTTGGGACAAAAGAACGTAGTACGTCCCCCCACGACTGATCGCTCGATCCGGGTCTGGCAACGGGGGCAGAACTTATGCGCTTCGACGTCGTCGTAAGGTGAATCATCCCATTCACGAACATGTATCAGGAAATTGTTTGGAAAGTCCCGGTACGTCGCTTCATACCGGATGGCGGTTTCAAGGACAAGATAAATGGCCTGATGCAACTGACGCATCTGGATATCGGTGAGGGTATCGGCCCGTTGCTCAGGATGAATAAAGGCCTGAAATAAAACTTCATCGACAATCCAGTTCCCAAGGCCAGCCACAACGCTTTGATCGAGGAGAACGGGTTTAATGAAGGCTTTTTTACGACGAATGCGTTCGGTTAGCTCATCCAGGGAAATCGCTAACCCATCTGGCCCAATTTTTTTGCGTAGTAGGAAAGCGTCGATATCATCCACTAAACCAACCCGCTCAAACTTACGGGGACACAAAAAGCCGAGATTAAAGCCGTTAGCAAACTCGAATACGATCCGGGCAAAGCGTGGCCGGTCGAGTGAGGAGTGATAATATTCCAGATCGCCGGTCATGCCAAAATGCATGTGAACAATCACGGCTGGATCGTCAGTTAGCACGAACAGATTTTTCCCAGTTCGGCGCGTACCCGTGAATTGACGACCGGTCAACGCCTGTGCTAACGTAGCGTAGTCGGTGGTTAAAAGTTTTTTGTCCTCAACCTCAATATGATTGATTGGCTGATGCAGAGAAGATGTTTCGAGGTATTGACGTCTAATTTCAACCTCAGGCAGTTCGGGCATAGAGTGTCGTTGTTTACCTGATAACCATAGGTAGTATTTTGTTGTTATGGTCCGATGGAATAATACGCTACTAACTGTATAGTCTAACTGATCTATAAAACACGGATTTATTATTCGGCGTAAATAATTGATAGTCAGATGTGACTTTGTAGCTTTAGAAAGGTGAGTTAATAAACTTTTTTTGCCTCAATCGGTTGTAGTCGACAATAGATTGGCGGGAACCGACGTTTCGAGAATATTGTTTATTGTTTTCGTCGCTGTTTTTATTCTAGACCAAACCTTGAATGCAATAACCTTTACACACCGCGTAAGCGGCTTTTTGAAGTTGGTGCATGTTTAATCGTTAAACTAAACTGAAAATTCTTTATGGAAGGTAATTCGCAAAAATCCAAAACAAGCGGTGCTCTGCTGGCAGGTCTAATTATCATGACTGGTCTGGCTGGGGTATCGAGTTATCTGTATTTCGACCAGAAGAAAGTATCCGAAAATCAGGAAGTAACCATCTCCGAACGTGTTGAAGAATTATCAACAACCCGAGTTAAGCTGGATTCGATCTCGACTGCTCTGGATGCTAAAATTGCCGAAGTACAGAAATTGGGTGGCGACGTTTCTGAGCTAGAAAAAATGAAAACGCAATTAGAGCGCGATAAGGCTTCCTTACGTAAAGGTAACCGGATATCTATTGCTAAATACGAAGCTAAAATTAAAGAATACGAAGCTTTTTTGGTTGAGAAAGATACGCTTATTGCTAATCTGCAACGTGAAAACGTAACACTGGCAACCAACGTCAAAACGCTGGATGAAGAAAACACCGGCCTGAAAGTGAAAGGTCAGCAATTCCGTGATTCGGTAACGACTGTTGTATCGCAGGTTCAATCCCAGAATCAGGAACTTAGCACGAAGGTTACCCGCGCAGCTGCTCTGAAAGCACAAAATGTAAAAGTGTTTGCAGTGAATGCTAAAGGCAAAGTGAAAGAAGATGATTCATACAAAGCGAAGCGTCTGGACAAAATCAAACTGGTTTATACTCTGTTAGACAATCCGTTGACGAAAGAAGAGCCCAAAGATGTTTTTGTTCGGGTACTTGATCCAACCGGCGCTGTTGTATCAGATATGGCAAACGGTTCTGGAACATTTACGGTAGATGGCAGTGAAACGGTTTATACAACCAAACAAACTGTTAACTATACAAGCAATGGTCAGAGTGTTGAACTTCTGTATAGCCGTGGTATTCCTTACAAGCCAGGTAAATACACGGTAGAGTTGTATTCTGAAGGTTTCCGTATCGGTTCCGGCGAATTTGCTGTTCGCTAGACATTCAAAGCATAGCATATATCAACAAAAAAGCGCGCTACTCAACGGTAGTGCGCTTTTTTCTTAGTAAGAAAGTCAGGTTTATACTATTTGGAGCCTATAAAATAAAGTCCATTGGCAGAATCATTCTGCATACTGATACGTAGCAGTTGGCCCTGCTTCTCCATACCATTACTAGTGAAAACACGATCGGTTTGCAAAGTACCAATAACCGACCCGGCTGCGCTCAGCTGAATGCCATTCGGCTCACGGAGTAACGTTACGTGTTCAATCGAATGACTGGATTTGACTGGGTAAAGTTTTGAATAAATCAGCGTTACGCTATTGGCCGATTCCGCCTTTAGCTCAGCATAAGGTAATTCGCTCGATGCCGTTGCTACGTAGGCAGGATCGAGATAAACATTCGTTTGATACGTACCGACTGCTTCTCCGGCCAGCGTTGGTGAGCTCGGCTGAATAGCATCTTCCTGTTGGCAGGATGTCATTAATCCCACAAAAGCACAGAAAAGCAGTTGTTTTTTCATCGTTAATTACTGTCTTGGTTATTAGACCCTACTGATGTCGATAGGGTTGGAGCCTGTTCCGATTTTTTTTCACTTTCCAACTCCTCATTCTGAGCCGTATCGACCCATACTTTCATATCGTTGAGTTGCATCGATCCGAATTGTGTTGTAAACGCTACGTCAGCGGCATCCCGGCCATAAGCAACCGTAACTCGGTTGCCCCGCGGCAGTTCCTGGGTTGCGTCAAATGTAAACCAGCGGCCATCTACATAAGCCTCAAACCAGGCATGTAAGTCCATTGGATCAAGCTGATATAAATACCCAACGACCATTCGGGCTGGAATATTTAACGCCCGGCACAAGGAGATACCCAGGTGCGTGAAATCCCGGCAAACGCCAACGCGATTGTTGGCGGTATCGACAGCTGACGTACTGGCATCGCTGGTTCCGTACTGGTATTTGATATTTTCGTGAATCCACTTACGAATGGCTTCTGCCTGATCATAACCCGGCTCTGTACCCTCTGTAATCTGGGCGGCTAAATCACCCAACTGATCAGACTGGCAATAACGGCTGGGCAAGGTATAATGCAGAACACTATCGGGTAATTCTTCAACGGGCGTGTACGGAGCTCCCGGCGATACGTCGATCAGATCGGCTGTTTGAACCGTAGCTGAAAAATGAATCGAAAATAATCCCTGGGGGGCTACAACCCGTTGACAGAGGTTACCGTACATATCGGTAAACTCAGTTACATTAACGGCGGGAGTAATCTGATATTCTTCGCGAATGATCCATTGGCCGGCTCCTGACCGGGGACGTAGCATAAGAATTAATGGTGTTGGCGTTTGCGCGTCAAAAGTAAGTTCGCAGCCTGCGTTGAGTTGCATGTCTGAAGTAAATGAATGAGGTTGTATCCTGATTGAACTTTTTTAAATCAAGATGTTAACTCAATAGTCTGGAGATAGTTAGGGGTTCATAACTATTTTTTGCCTTAGAAAGCCCATACGGGTACTTACTTCTTCACGATCACAAACTCAACCCGTCGGTTCTGCTGGCGACCCTCATCGGTGTCATTGGTGGCAACGGGCTTTGTTTCGCCCAAGCCTTTGCTGGCCACACGGTCGGGTTCAATTCCCTTGCTGATGAAATATTCACGAACGGCATCGGCCCGATCCTGTGAGAGCTTGGCATTTAGCTCGTTTGAGCCGGTATTATCCGTATGCCCACGTACTTCGACGACCATTTTAGGCGCTTCGTTCAGAGTCGTTACCAGGCGATCCAGTTCGGGGCTGGACTCAGGCCGGAGTTCGGACTTACCCGTATCGAAGAAAATATTGTTTAACCGCACCGTTCGGCCAACTTCTACCGGTACGAGCTTCAGCTCTTTTCCCTTAATTTCTTTATAACCAGTTCCTTTCCCAGTTAAGTCGATGTTGTCGCCCTCAGCAATAAAATCCTTGGCAACAGCTCGCATGGTATATTTCTGACCGAACGGCAAAATGATCTTATACTCACCCGTAAGTGGATCTGACGTAGCTTCACCCGCTTCGGCGCCATCGGGCAGGGTCTGGTAAATAATGCGGGCTTCAACAGGCTTACCAGTTGTCTGATCAATCACTTTACCGCTAATCAGCGCGACTGGATCTGGGGTTGTTACGTCGGTTTTTCCAGCTACGTCATCGCCACCGCCCACTTTGCTCGGCTGATCCGTTGAACTGTCGCGAAGTTTAATCCGTACAATATCGCCCTTGCCCAGTGTATTTTTGAACGTAGTGAGATACGCGTAGTCGCCCGTAGCTGAGAGTGTATAATACGCGTCATAGCCGTCTGTATTAACTTTGGGGCCGAGGTTAACGGGTTTTGACCAGTGCTTCCAGGTTTTATCGACCCGTTTGCAGACGTAAATATCGTTACTGCCCTGTCCGCCATCCCGATTGCTCGAAAAATAAAGCGTTGCTCCGTCAGGGGCCAGAAAGGGCGTCGTTTCGGTAAATTTCGTGTTTACCTCCGGGCCAAGGTCCACGGGTTTTGTCCAGGAACCATCTTTCTGTCGGAAACTTACGTAGAGATCGTCATCTTTGCTGTTCTTCTTCTCGCTGAATGCCATCAGCAGCACTTTCCCGTCCGATGACATAAACCCACAGTCGAACTGCCCTTTGCTCATGCTGACATAATTGGGAATGTCTATTTTTTGGGGAGCTGACCAACCCGCTGGTATACGTTTGCTGAACGAAAACCCACGGGTTTCGTAGGTGCCGTTGTTATACTGCCCTTTGATGAGCATGGTGTTCCCGTCGGGCGTAATGCTATAAGCGCAGTTGTACTCGTCTTTGTTGAGTGGAGCGCTCATGTGCTGAGCAGGACCCCATTTCCCGCTTGTTGTATCAAGTTTAGCGAACCAGATATCCTGACTTCCCTTAACGCCATGCGTATTGTTGGGATGGCTGATCCGGGCAAAATAAAGCGTTTGACCATCGGGCGAAATCATAGGATTGATTTCGTTAAATTCCGAATTGATCTGATTACCAAGGTTTTCGAAAGGCTGATTCGACGCTGAAGTGGCACTGTCCCGGCGGGCCATAGCTGGACTGGCTGGTTCGGCAGGAGGATTCTGTGGCACGGCAACCTGTGGTGCCGTATTTCGGCCTGCCGATACAGTGGAATCCTTACCCGGCTGACCACTTGTCGACAGAGAAATAAATAGCAAAAACAGGCTGGCAGCAACAGCACCATGGGCATTCATAAGGTGGACGCAGGATAGTGGATAAATGTACTTTCTAAACGACAGAAAACGCGGGTTTTGTATACAGAAAGTGACGTAGTCCGGACTACGTCACTTGATTTGTTTCGCGAATAACAGTTAGCTAACCCGAAGGGTTCTGCCTGCTCTATGTTTCTGTCGTTACGTTAAAAGAACGATAACCGGAGGACAAACGGGCTACCATAAATCGTACGAGCCAAATTATTGTCGTTATAGTTAAGGTTATACAACGCAGTCAGATTAACCCCGAATCGGCGTGAAATCGGCTGTGAATACGTAACACCAACTAAGGGTGAGGTTAAGCCGTCACTAAGCTTCTGGCCAGTCTGATCAAACTTGATGTCTACAGTGCTGTTTTCAATCTCGCCATGCAGGTACAAATTCGGCAGAATAGATGGAATGAATTCATACATGACAAACGCCCGGCCACCATACTGATTATACGTCTGAAGGGGGACCGTAGCGCCAGTATTCGTGTACCCTTTATACCGTGTATAGGTATAATTTCCGCCGATCCCGACAATCATACGTTCGGTAGCCTGGTAGGCAATTACGGGAGAAACACCTATACTGAACGGGTTACCAAAACGAAAGCCATTGATGCCTCCGCCAAATCGTAGTCGCTGAACAAACGGTAACGGGCGGCCTTCGGGGGTTTGGGTACGTAGTGGATCACGGCCCTGGTCCCGGCGGTCTTCCGGGTCTTCGGTAAGTTGCCCGTAGGCTAAACCGCTACTTAGTAAAAGGGTGATAAACAGAAACTTCTGCGTATAATTCATGGGGATTTTTACCAAATAAAATTTATACTAACCTTAACGAAATCAGAATGTAAATTCTTTTACTTCAGGATCATTGAGCAAGCGATTAATGCATTTTTCATGATTCTGCTCGGAGCCATCCACCCGCCATCGACCAATAATGTCGTTACCAATGCGTTGTTGCTGATTGCGTGCTGGCGACAGATTATACTCTTCAAATAGCTCTTCGTATTGAGTAAGGGCTTTATTATGAAATGTTGTAACGATTTTATAGTCGCGCGTTTGATTCATTTTCTGAATCCGATCGCCAAAACGTACAAGAAACAGTAGTGAGCCCAAAATAAACACGAACCCAATGATCGCAATGTCATACTGACCAGCTCCAATGCACATGCCCAGGGCCGATACCGCCCACACAGTAGCGGCTGTGGTTAATCCCTTTACCCGATTATCTTCCCGGAAAATTATTCCCGCTCCTAAAAAACCGATGCCATTGACAATGTTAGCGGCAATCCGGTCGGTAGAACCCCCAATCCGCCCCGATACCATCGTAAACAACGCCGAACCTACGCAAATCATAATCATCGTGCGCAGACCGGCTGACTTACCATGATATTCACGTTCGGCGCCAATCAGGCCACCAATTACCAGGGCGACACTTAGTCGAACAATGTCTTCTTGTGTAAAATTCATTTGCTTCACTACCCATTACGGTGTTTTAGGCCAACTCGTTGCGCTTGTCTGTAAGAATAACAATTCCGAGAAACCATATTTTGAAATAAACCGTTAAAATTTAGATAGAGTTTACCCTTGTTACTACCGAATGACTCAGACTACGGAAACCGAACGCCAGATGGCCAGTCCGCTACGTTCCGTTGACCATCTCGACCCTAAGCAGTTTATTATTATTAAGGGTGCGAAAGTACATAATCTAAAAGGCATTGACGTTGCTATTCCGCGCAACAAATTAGTTGTTCTAACTGGCCTGTCGGGGTCAGGTAAATCGTCTTTAGCGTTCGATACGTTATTTGCCGAAGGCCAGCGTATGTATGTTGAAAGCCTCAGTAGCTACGCCCGTCAATTTCTGGGCCGAATGGAAAAGCCTGAGGTTGAGTACATTAAAGGCGTTTCGCCTGCTATTGCAATCGAACAAAAAGTATCGACCCGCAACCCCCGCTCTACAGTTGGAACGTCGACCGAAATATATGATTACCTGAAACTGCTTTTTGCTCGGGCGGGCGTTACGTACTCGCCGGTTTCAGGTCATGAAGTTCGTCGAGACACAGTTACTGACGTTGTTAACTTCATGTATGGCTTCGAGGCCGGTCAGCGTGTTATGATCATGGCTCCGCTGCGTATCCGTGATGATCGGACGCTGGCATATGAACTGAATATTCTCCTTCAGAAAGGCTATACTCGTATTGTGGCCGATGGCGGTGCAACGGGTCGGCAGGTATTACAGATTGAAGACGTATTGGAGTCGTCCGTTGAGGATCAGCAGGCCATAGAAAACGCGAACGACCTGGAAATTCTGGTTGATCGCGGAACGGTCTTGTATGACGCCGAAGGTAAACCCGATGAAGACAACCAGTATCGCTTTTCGGATTCGGTACAAACGGCGTTTAATGAAGGCGACGGTACGTGTCGGGTTGATATTGTCGGTCGGGAATCGCGTATTTTCTCGGATAAGTTTGAACTGGATGGCATTACGTTCGAAGAGCCGAGTGTAAACCTATTTACGTTCAACAATCCGTACGGTGCCTGCCGACGCTGCGACGGTTTCGGTAAAGTCCTGGGTATTGATCCGGATCTGGTTATTCCCGACAAAAATCTGTCCGTGTTTGAAGGAGCCATTGCACCCTGGCGGAGCGAGAAAATGAGCGAGGAGTTTCTACGACCTTTACTCAAAAATGGTATTCGCTTCGACTTCCCCATTCACCGGCCTTACAAAGATCTAACGCCCGCCGAACAGGAATTGCTCTGGACGGGAAACAAGTACTTTGACGGGCTAAACGGATTCTTTAGCTACGTTGAAAGTCAGACGTTTAAAGTCCAGTATCGCGTTATGCTGTCGCGCTATCGGGGCAAGACGACTTGTCCTGAATGTCGGGGCTCGCGGTTGCGTAAGGATGCGGGTTACGTAAAAGTGGCCGGTAAATCCATTACGGATCTGGTTCTGATGCCTATTACAAAGGTTACAGTTTTCTTCCGCGAACTAGAACTACCCGAACAACAGCAGCAAGTGGCGAACCGAATTTTGATTGAAATTCGCAATCGCCTGGATTATATGGAACGCGTTGGACTGGGCTATCTTACCTTGAACCGTCTTACTAATACGTTGTCGGGTGGTGAATATCAGCGCATTAAACTGGCTACGTCGCTTGGCTCGGCTTTAGTCGGTTCGATGTATATTCTGGACGAGCCCAGCATCGGTCTGCATCCACGTGATACGCAGCGATTAGTGAGTGTGCTGGAGTCATTACGGGATATGGGCAATACGGTTATCGTTGTTGAACATGAAGAAGAAGTGATGCGCTCAGCCGATCAATTGATCGACATCGGGCCTGATGCTGGTTCACTGGGCGGGCATCTGGTCTTCCAGGGAACGTGGAACGAAATTGCCGAGGGCAGAGGGTATGGGGTGGAGGGCGAAGAGCTGGAAGGCCACATGACTTCGCATACTCTGGATTTTTTGACTGGGCGCGAGACGGTTCCTGTGCCGACGTTCCGGCGGAAGGCAACGAATTTTATTGAGCTTAAGGGAGCACGGGAAAATAACCTGAAAGATGTGGACGTCCGGTTTCCGCTCAATACGTTGACGGTCGTAACGGGTGTATCAGGTTCGGGTAAGAGTACGCTGATTCGAAAAGTATTATACCCGGCACTGATACGTCAGAAAGGCGATGCCGCTGAAGAAGCCGGTAGATATGATAGCCTTGAAGGTTCAATCGATCGAATTTCGTCGATTGAAATGATTGATCAGAATCCGATTGGAAAATCGAGCCGGTCGAATCCTGTTACGTATATCAAAGCGTACGATTACCTGCGGCAGGTTATGGCCGACCAGCAGGTATCCAAAGCGCGGGGGTATAAACCGAGCCATTTTTCGTTTAACGTCGATGGAGGCCGTTGCGAGGTGTGTCAGGGCGAAGGTGAGGTAAAGATCGAGATGCAGTTCATGGCCGACATTTACCTTAAATGCGAAGGCTGTGATGGTAAGCGTTTCAAACAGGAAGTGCTGGAGGTAACCCTGCACGATAAGAACGTATCGGATATTCTGGATATGACCGTCGATGAAGCCGTTGATTTCTTCCGTAAGGTTGAACCTAAAATGGCCGACAAACTTCAGCCCCTACAAGATGTGGGGTTAGGGTATATTGGTCTTGGGCAATCGGCAAATACGCTTTCAGGTGGTGAAGCTCAGCGGGTTAAGTTGGCGTCGTTCTTAGGGAAAGGCAATCCCAATAAAGGCAGTACGTTGTTTATCTTCGATGAACCAACAACGGGCCTTCACTTCCACGATATCCGCAAGCTGCTCGCAGCCATCAACGCACTGGTGGATCAGGGTGATTCGGTGATTATCATCGAACACAACATGGAAGTAATCAAAAATGCCGATCACATCATCGATCTGGGTCCCGAAGGGGGCGAAACCGGTGGCTACGTTACGTTTACAGGTACGCCCGAAGACATGGTGAAACTACCAGCTGGCGAAAACTATACTGCGGATTACTTGCGGGGTAAAGTGTAAAAAAATAAGCCATCTTAAACAGAGTTAAATCTCTAAGATGGCTTTTCTTCTAAGGGATTCCCATAACAGAGAAGCTAATTCTCTGTTATGGGAAATTTATTTTAGCTGAACCACTTCTATTGCTGAACCAGTTGAACTCTGATCCGCCCGGCTTACTGAAATAAGCGTCTGTCCTTTTTTAAATAACCTGATCGGGTAGCCTTTGGTCACTAGTTCATCGGTCCGAAGCAGTTCTGGGTAACGTATAATTTGAATGGATCGCCTACTACTGGTTGCTCCATAAAAAATTTTCTCATCGCTTTCGAAAGCAAAATCGGAAAAGCTTATGCCGCTACTGGCTGAAATGTTTCCCAAGTATTTCATGGTTTCGTTCGGTAGGTAGGCGGCACCGTTAGCAGACGTAAGGAGGTAGGTACCGTTTGGGGAAATTCGGAAGATTGATCCATCAAGTGGATAGCTTCCGTGCTGACTATCATCTTTACATAAAATAAGCGCTCCATTAGTATCATAAGCAACATAGTCCATATCGGTCGGGCTAATGGCTGTACTAATTGCAATGAGTTCATTCCGACCTGGCACTTTTTTAATTCTGGCACCACCGTACAGACAAGACCAGGTAAGCTGATTAATGAGCATTCCTGTTTTCTCGTTGTAAGAACCCAGCGGGTTAGTCCACTGATTGCTTACGGAAATGAATACATGTCCTTTACCGCTAATGGCTACGTCGGTAGCAGAAGCATCCGCTAAAATGGAGCGTTTTAGCGCCAGAGAAGTCGCATCGTAAACATAAACATGACCGGAACGGGAAGGAATATATACATTCACCCCATCACCATTATCGCCAACCAGGATACTACCCGATGCCTGTGGAACACTTAATTCGGAAACCGTTTTTCCCGCTTCGTAATCATAAACAATGACCTGTTCTTTATCTCTGTTAGCCAGGAAAATCCAGGGCTTTGTTGGATGAATATCGGCATCTGTAGGAACAAATGTAAATAGTACTCCTCCTGGATAGTCTATCTGCTGCTGTAGGCTTCGTCTTGTCAAGCCCAGGGTAGTCGAGACTTCAACGAAATAACAGGCCTGCTTACTCAGGGGTGGCTGGGTATCTGTATAAGTAGTTTTGCCAGCTTCTGTTATAACTGCCAGCAATACCTTTGCGTTTTCAGCACACGTTTCATTGCTTCGATAGACCCTGTATTCCTTAAAATCAGACGCATCGGATTTATTCCAGGTAAGACTTATGCCTTCCTTTATTTTCGTAGGTTTTTCCAGCGTGATCGATTTAGGCGACAGGGTCGATACCGTAATGGTGTCGCGGGTTGTGTTTCCCGATTTGTCTTTAACTGTTAACGTAATGAAATGGGTTGCTTTAGACAGTTTATTTGTTGAGAACGTAGTAACCCCATCTTTATCGGGTTTATCACTATTCAGCAAGCCATCCTTGTTACTTTCCCACTTAACATCTAAAGATTCGTTGCCGGTATCGTTGTCCGATACATACCCTTTAAACAAAATTGGTTCATCCAGCGAAAAGTTGGCCGGTCGTGTCGGAAATTCAATACGAACGGTAGGAGCAAAACTTACAAATTTCCCTTGTTCGAGTACGATTGTTGCATTGGTAATATCATTGGCTTTTACTTGAACCGCAGTTTTACCGCTACCATAATTATCTTTCCGGGCAATTATTTCGTAACTACCAACATTCACCTCTTTGAGTAATACTGTACCAAATTCATCTGTTTTATATTCTGGAAGCGTAGGTTCCGCTGACAGTACAGCATTCGCGACGGCTCTTCCATACTGGTCCCGAACTTGTATGTAAATATTCCCTTTCTCTGCCGGAACTTCCTTAGGCTGACAACTGATAAAGAGCAATAAGAAAAGTAGAGTTACGGCAGAATAGTAGTTCTTTAAAATCATATTAGCACTTATTAAGCTACAAATAACCACCAAAAGTACATAAAGAAGACTAAGTAAGAAATAGACCTACAGTTGATCATAAGCCAATTATTTAGCTTTACTGCCAAACAAAAAAGTCAACGT
This sequence comes from Spirosoma validum, assembly GCF_014699035.1. GTDB lineage: Bacteria > Bacteroidota > Bacteroidia > Cytophagales > Spirosomataceae > Spirosoma > Spirosoma validum. Next base: position 386,981 of record NZ_JACXAA010000006.1, on the reverse strand, counting down.
TTTTTATGCTGTTTCGAATTAATTGTGAATCTGGTTAAACTTTTCTGTAGCATGTATTTTGTCAGAATGACAAAAAGACCCCGATTATAGAAAGCTTAAACCAGTTCAAATTATTGAAGGTATGTCTGAACGTAATCTCTGTCTTAGTTTAACGGATCTTTGTTCGTATTTTCGTAATGGTTTCTTTATACGCTGCGCATGTCCACATTGGTTAAATGGATTTTAGTATTTCTTAGCTGGCCCTTTTTCGCTGCCGCTCAACTCCAGATTACGCACCCAATGCCGCGTCTGGTGGTTCAGCGGGCAGCCGACGGGAATGGACGTTTATATATCTCAGGACGACTCTCGGCTGCTGTTGATCGGGTGGAGGCTCAATTGACTCCCGTCACCACTGGGCAGGGCGTTGCTACCGGCTGGCAAACGATACAAGCTAATCCAACAAATAATATTTTTCTGGGCTATATCACGGCTTCTGGGGGATGGTACGTATTGACGGTACGTACCATCGTGGGCACGACCGCAACAGCACAGGCTATCGTACAACCTGTTGGGATCGGTGAAGTATTTATTACCGCCGGCCAATCAAACGCACGTGGCCTGGGTAGTGGTGATAACGATCTTGGCACGGCTACGGATCGTGTTAATGCTATTGATTCGATCAACCATTCGTACCCGCCTGGTGCACAGGCGCTTGTTTCGTCGGGAGATCCATCGCCGGTTCCTGTTTTCAAAGCCTTAACGGCAACTCGGCGCGTTTTTCCAATGGCTGAAAGTTCATGGGGCTGGGGTGAGCTGGGCGACTATATTGTCAATCGGTATAATGTTCCGGTCGCTTTCTACGTAGTGGGCTGGGATAGCTCCACCGCCGAAAACTGGATCAATACGGCTAATGGTATCCCCGCCTGTAACCGCTATTACTGCGTCGAAAACTGGCCCAATCTACAGCCCTATACAAATTTAAAGAACGTATTGTCTTACTATGCATCCGTTGCTGGGGCGCGGGCAATCTTATGGGGTCAGGGTGAATCAGAATATGGTGATGCGACAACAGGCACTATTCCGGCTTACGCAAACCAACTAACGGCGCTCATCCAAAAATCAAGACAGGATTTTGGCGGCCGGAATATTCCCTGGGTCGTAGCACGAGAGTCCTACGACGGAAGTGTGACACGGCCTGACCTCGTTACGGCACAGCAACAGGTTATCAATACAACCGGATTGAACGTATTTCAGGGCCCTTACCAGGATACCATTCGATACCGAAACGCTGGATCTGAAGATGTGCATTTTCGTAATGCATTGCGGCCATCTCCCCATCCGCAATACTATCTCAATCCAAATTCGATTCCGCTGAATATGGGTCTGTCGCGTTTCGCCCGTAATTGGAATAATAGTTTGGATAATACATTTTTCCAAAATGCTACGCCCGTTACACCTACGCAGTTTGCCGTAACAGGTAATCTGGCTGAGTACGTTCTTCCTGGTTCCAGTTTAAGCGTATCCTTCAGTACCGTCGGCACGTTTGATGCTGGCAACCAATGGCAAGTACAATTGCTGGATTCGCTGGGCCACTATAAAGCGGTATTGGGAACGGGTTCTACGAGTCCGATTCAGGTGACGCTGCCAAGTGCCTATCAGAGCGGTCGGTATCAGGTTCGGGTTGTGTCGACATCACCAGCAGTACCCGCTGTACCGTCGAATGTATTTCAAATTACTACTGCCGATTTGGTTCCTACCATTTATGCACGTCCAACTACAGTCTATGGCCTTACAACGATGACTGTTGTGGTCGATGTCCTGTCACTTAAGGACGTAGCCACCACCGGACCAATCACTGTTAAGCTAACTCGAGGTGCATCAATTGCGCTCGGCTTTACGAGTACTGATACGAACGTGGGTGGGAGACCGGTGCAAAACAGTCAGTGGACTCTTGATAACACGGACCCGAGTTACTATGTGTTACAAACCACACAAACGATTGCTCCGGGAGATAAACTTTCTTTTGGCTTGACGGGGAACATAAATCCAGGCAGTACGTCAGGTGCACTAACTCTCAGTTCGGTCATTGTCGGTGGCAGTGGGGGAGAAGTACGTGTTGATAACAACGCCGATGCCGATAAAATCAATAGCTTTCCCAGATAGCGTAAAAGAAAGCCTATCTTTTTTACGGAACAGGATTCCAGATGAGTCGGTAATAACCTGCTGAGTATTCGCTCATTATGAACGGATTGAAAGAATTCTTCGTTAAAATTGAATCAATCGAAGACTTTCATAGTACAAAACCTGGTCTTTCTGCTTTTATGTGTAAGGCCTGTCTGCTGGTATCGTTTGTATGAAAACTGGGTGGATTCTCTTTGGCGCGGGTGCTATCGCGTTGGTGTTGTTGCTTTCATCGTTTCTCGGTTTTTTTGAGAATCGGGTCGATTACAATACCCAAATTAAGCCGCTACTGAATAAAAATTGCATTGCCTGCCATGGTGGTGTCAAAAAAGCTTCGGGCTTCTCACTGTTGTTCCGACATGAAGCTGTAGCGCCTGCCAAATCGGGTAAACCCGCCATTATTCCGGGGGATGCTGATGGCAGCGAAATGATTCGACGATTGACGCTGACCGATTCTGACGAACGGATGCCGCTCGATCATCCCCCCCTCAAACCCGATGAGATAGACGTGCTCCGAAAATGGATCGATCAGGGCGCTGAGTGGGGTGACCACTGGGCCTATCAATCCGTTAAGAAACCCGATGTACCTGAGATTGGTACGTTCTGGAGTCGTCTGGGAATCTCCATTCCGGGAATTGCTGAGGATGACGAAACGAATTGGGCTAAAAATGAAATCGATCATTTCATCATAGACAAGCTTCATCAGGAATCCCGGACTTCGGACCGTTTAAAGCCATCTCCGGAAGCTGACCGTGCTACGTTGATTCGCCGGGTGTCGCTTGACCTGACAGGCTTGCCCCCAACGGAAAAAGAAGTTGCTGATTTTCTGAACGATAAATCTCCGGACGCTTACGAAAAAGTGGTTGATCGGTTTCTGAAGTCTCCGGCTTATGGCGAACGCTGGACAGGGATGTGGCTCGATCTGGCTCGTTACGCAGATACGAAGGGGTATGAACGGGACCCAGGTCGAAAAATATGGCGTTATCGTGACTGGCTGATCAAGGCATTTAATAGCGATAAACCATTCGATCAGTTTACCGTCGAGCAACTAGCGGGGGACTTGATTCCCAATCGTACAGATGATCAACTCGTTGCAACAGGTTTCCACCGGAATACGATGAATAATGATGAGGGTGGTACCCAGGACGAGGAATTCAGGACGGCAGCCGTGTTGGACCGGGTCAATACAACTTGGGATGTCTGGCAGGGGACGACTTTTTCGTGTGTACAATGCCATAGCCATCCTTACGATCCATTTGTTCACGACGAATATTACAAGTATCTGGCTTTTTTTAATAACACCCGCGATGAAGACGTCCAGAGTGATACGCCTACATTACGATTTTTTAAGCCGGATGACTCACTCAAAGTCGTTACGTTGCAACACTACATTCGGTCAACAACTACTGGTCCGAAACAGGCGCAGGCCGACGTGAATCGCGTTACGAATTTTGTTCGTACCATTGAGCCAAAAATCAACTCACATGATTTCGATCAGTACGTTAATGCCTCCCTGATCGATGCCAAATATTTTGGTTTTCAGGACAAAGGTTCGACCCGAATCAAGAGCGTAACACTGACTGATCGCCCACGCTTATTTATGAAGTGGGGTACAAAAGCAACGGATGCTACCGTTACGTTACGTCTGGATAAACTCGATGGACCGGTTTTAGTGCAGTTCCCAACACCTAAGCCAGGAAAAGATACGGTTCAGATCATTACGTTGCCAGCCGTTCAGGGGCGCCATGATCTTTATTTGTCGCTTGACAGCCCGAAAAAACCGAAAGATTGGGTACAAATCAAATGGGTATCTTTTCAGCCATTATTGCCCGGCCAATCGGTGCACGTACTAGACGATAAAGATAAGTTGCTCACTGACTTATTGAATGCCGATGCCGAACAAACGCCTATCATGCTGGATGGCTCGGGTGATCTAGCTCGCGAGGCACACGTTTTTGAACGGGGTAACTGGATGGTGAAAGGAAAACAGGTGACGCCCGACGTGCCGAAGTCATTCCCGGCGATGGATTCCAAACTCCCTAAAAATCGCTTGGGATTAGCTCGGTGGATGATTAGTCGCGAACACCCACTCACCGCTCGGGTGGCCGTCAATCGATTCTGGGAACAACTCTTCGGAACCGGTATTGTCGAAACCGTTGAGGACATGGGTACGCAGGGTATTCAACCAACTCACCGCGAGCTCTTGGATTATCTGGCCGTTGAGTTCATGGAAACCGACAACTGGAGTGTTAAGAAATTGCTGAAGCGAATGGTCATGTCGGCAACGTATCGACAGCAATCCAATGCCTCGCCCGAACTGTTAGCGAAAGACCCATTCAACAAATTTTTAGCTCGTGGGCCACGGGTGCGTTTATCCGCCGAAGCTGTGCACGATCAGGCGTTGGCCGTTAGCGGGTTACTGAGTCATAAAATGTATGGCCCGAGTGTCATGCCCGTGCAGCCCGAAGGCATCTGGCAATCACCCTACGACGGCGAAAGCTGGAAACAAAGTACGGGTGAAGACCTCTATCGACGGGCTTTGTATACGTACTGGAAGCGCACCGCGCCTTATCCGTCTATGGTTACGTTCGACAGCCCTAGCCGGGAGTTTTGCCAGTTACGTCGACTACGTACCAATACGCCATTACAGGCACTGGTAACCTTAAACGATCCGGTTTATGTTGAAGCGGCTCAGCAACTGGCAACTTACATGCGTGAACATGGCCAAACCGTCGAACAACAAATCCAGGCTGGTTTCCGGCGGGTAATGCTACGTGATCTGCCATCGAAAAAACTGGCTATACTAACCCATCTTTATCGCACCACCGAGGAGCATTACCGGCAAAAACCGAATGAGATGGAAAACTTACTGTCTCAGCCCGGCCTGAATTGTACTACCGTTACCCCCCAGTTAGCGGCTCTGACCGTGACGGCCAATACGATGCTGAATTTAGATGAGGTAATTACGAAAGAATAGGTATCATGGGCTTCAGCCCGTATGTGTTTGAACTAAAAAACGGTCTGAAGACCGTGGTACCCAAATGAATAAACTCCTTCAGGAACTCCAACAGGCAGCCGCTGAGCGTGAAACCCGACGGCATTTTCTGCATACGTGTTCAACGGGACTGGGTGCTATGGCGCTTAGTTCGGTTCTTGGTAGCTGTGGCTTTTTCGGGAAAGATGATCCGTCATCAAATGCTGTCGGAAGTCCTTCTTTATCCGGCGAACCAACAGCTCCGCATCCGTCGCAGTACGTTCCAAAAGCAAAGCGGATCATTTACATTCACATGGCTGGCTCGCCGAGTCAGTTGGAACTGTTCGATTATAAGCCCGAATTGGTGAAATACCACGGCAAAGATTGTCCACAGGAGTTGCTGACTGGCAAGAAATTCGCTTTTATCCGGGGAGTACCCAAAATGCTGGGACCACAGGGTAAGTTCGCGCAGCATGGTCAGTCGGGAGCGTGGGTGTCTGATTATCTGCCTCATTTACAAGACGTAGTGGATGATGTTACGTTCCTGAAAGCCATGCACACCGATCAGTTCAACCACGCACCCGCACAACTACTTATGCATACGGGCAGTGCACGTCTGGGACGGCCAAGCTTAGGCTCGTGGGTAACGTATGGTCTTGGAACAGAAAACGATAATTTACCTGGCTACATCGTGCTGGCATCAGGAGGCAAACAACCTGACGCAGGCAAGTCGGTTTGGGGAAGTGGGTTTCTGCCGACGGTTTATCAGGGGGTTCAATGCCGTACCGATGGCGATCCTGTTCTCTACGCATCCGATCCATCGGGCATCAGCCGCGATGTTCGGAAACAAACCATCGACGCCATTAGCCAGATCAATCAGCAGCAATATGAGGATGTAAAAGACCCCGAGATTCTGACTCGTATTGCTCAATACGAATTGGCGTTTCGTATGCAAATGTCGGTTCCCGACGCAATGGACATTAAAAGCGAACCACAGTACATCCTGGATAGCTACGGGGTTGATCCGAATAAAGGTTCGTTCGCCCGAAACTGTTTATTGGCCCGACGTCTGGTTGAGCGCGGAGTGCGGTTTGTACAGTTATTTGACTGGGGGTGGGATACGCATGGCACCAGTGCCGATGGTGCCATCGAAATTGGCCTGAAAAAGAAATGTAAAGAATCCGATCAGGCCGTTGTTGCCTTGCTAAAAGATCTGAAACAACGAGGCTTACTGGATGATACGCTGGTTGTCTGGGGCGGAGAGTTTGGACGAACTCCCATGCAGGAAAACCGTGATGGGCAAACGCTGCCGTTCATGGGCCGAGATCACCATCTCGAAGCATTCACAGTCTGGATGGCCGGTGGTGGCGTAAAAAAAGGATTTTCCTATGGCGAAACGGATGATATTGGCTATTACGGCGTAAAAGACAAAGTGCATATCCACGATCTGCAAGCCACTATTCTGCATCTGCTTGGCTTCGATCATACGAAATTAACGTACCAATTTCAGGGACGCCCTTTTCGATTGACCGACGTAGCAGGAAAAGTAGTGAAGCCAGTACTGGCTTGACCCCAGACCGCCGGAGCGGTTCAGACTATTCCAATACCTTCGGTACTTCAAAAAAACGTTCGTCGTGCTGGGGGGCATTTGCGAGTGCCTGCTCACGCGGGAGGTGATTGCCAACGACGTCATCGCGCAGTACGTTGGTTTCTACAGAAATGTGCGTCAGCGGCTCAACACCCGTTGTATTAACCTCATTGAGCTGTTCCATCCACGTCAACACGCCGTTCAGGCTGTTGAGTAGCTCGGTTTCCTCCCCCGGCCGCACTTCCAGTCGGGCGAGATGAGCAATTTTATGTAAGGTTTCCTGGTCTACTTTCATAATCACTAAGTGAATGAGTGACTATTAGGTCACGGCATTCTTTTCGCTCACTAATTCGGCGTCAATAATCTGATACGTTTCCTGTTTCAAGCGCTCCACATCATCCTGTGTCATGCCTGTTGTTGCGATGGGTGGGTGAATGACCGCTCGCAGCGAATGCCAGTGAAAACGTATCGGACTCTTGTCGGGTAAGATCTGATACGTATTCAGTAGGGTAATGGGAACAATCGGAACTTGCTGTTGAATAGCCATTGTGAAGGCCCCATCTTTGAACGATACCATCTGAGGTGGTTCCGGTGCCCGAATACCACCCTCCGGGAAAATCATGATACTACGTCCCGAAGCCAGCGTTCGAATGGATTTTGCTAACGAATACGCCCGGCTGTTCGGTTGAGCGCGATCGACCTGAACGTGTAGCTTGGCAAACATGTAGCCTAAGAGGGGGATGTGCTTCACCTCACTTTTTCCAACGAAGGCGTAATAGTTTTGAACGATGACACCCATAGCCGCAATGTCCAGGTAGGAAAAGTGATTGGCACATAAGACATAGACACCTTTGGGGTCAGGTCGGAAGCGGTATTCAACCCGAATCGGTATGCCTGCCCCGATAAAAAACAGACGACCCCAGATGTAATTGATCTTATGTGCCAGTGGCTTCCATTCATTACGTTGCAAAAACACAAACTGGATCGGGAAGAGCACCAGATACAGAGATACGAACCAGATCGCGCACCAGATTGTGTAGAGCATAAGGGTCCGACTATTCTGATTTAATGTTTAAAATGTCTGACGCCGGTCGTAACCATTGCCAGGCCATGCTGATTGCAATAATCGATTGAATCCTGATCACGAATGGAACCGCCGGGCTGTACCACGGCAGTAATTCCCGCTTTTCCTGCGATTTCGACGCAGTCAGGGAAGGGGAAAAAGGCATCCGATGCCATAACTGATCCGTTCAGATCGAAGCCGAACGCATGGGCTTTCTCGATGGCCTGCCGCAATGCATCTACGCGTGATGTTTGCCCGACACCACTGGCCAGTAACTGCCCGTACGATGGTCCGGCTTCTTTGGCTAAGACAATCGTGTTAGATTTTGTGTGCTTGCAAACTTTAAGTGCAAACTCCAGCGCCCGTACTTCACTGTCAGTAGGCGCTTTCTCCGTAACAGTTTTAAATTGACTGGCTGTTTCAGCCTGATCATCTTTATCCTGTTCCAATACGCCGTTCAGGATCGTTTTGAACATAACGGTCGGTAAGTCGACGGGCTTCCGTTGTAACAGAATCCGGTTCTTCTTCGACCGAAGTAGTTTCAGTGCTTCTGGCGCATAGTCGGGCGCAATCAGAATTTCCATGAACAGCTTGTTCAGTTCTTCTGCTGTTTCCAGATCGACGGGCATGTTGCTAATCACAACACCCCCGAATGCCGAGACCGGATCGCAGGCTAAGGCGTTCAGATACGCTTCTTTGGGCGTTGGAGCCGTAGCAATTCCGCAGGCGTTCGTGTGTTTGATAATGGCATAAGCTGCTGGCGAACCTTCCGTTGCGGGAAATTCATCGATCAGGCTCACACAGGCGTCAACGTCGACCAGGTTGTTGTATGACAGCTCTTTACCGTGCAATTTGTCGAACATTGCGTCCAGATTACCATAGAAGCTGGCTTGCTGGTGCGGATTCTCACCGTAGCGGAGATGGTTGGCAGGCAGCGATTTGAAATCATAAATCGATCCTTCGTGGTCCGTACCCTGATTGCTTCCACCAGCAAAATAGACTTGAATCGCTGTGTCGTAATGCGACGTAACGGCAAAGGCTTCGCCCGCGTAACGCCGACGATCAGCCAGATCGGTAGCGCCCGTTTTTTCAGTCAGCAACCCGACGGCATCCGCATACTGGCTCCGCGAAGAAACAATCAATACGTCGTTGTAATTCTTGGCAGCCGCCCGAATCAGGGAAATACCACCAATGTCAATTTTTTCGATAATGTCTTCGTCCGACGCTCCCGACGCAACAGTTTCCTCAAACGGATACAAATCAACGACGACCAGATCAATCGGTGGAATCCGGTGACGCTCGGCCTGAGCAAGATCTTCGGGTAATTGGCGACGATATAAGATGCCGCCCATCACGGCTGGATGCAGGGTTTTTACCCGTCCGCCAAAAATGGAGGGATACCCCGTTAAGTTTTCAACAGCCGTAACCGGCACGCCTAACTGTTCGATAAAGGCCTGGGTGCCACCCGTCGAATAAAGTTTGACGTTCTGTTCGTGCAGCAGTCGGACTAAAGGTTCGAGACCGTCTTTATAAAAAACGGAAATCAGCGCAGAAGATATTTTCAGAGACATATATTGGATACGAGACAGCCTGCCGACTGTATCTTGACTAGATGATCAAGTTACGTGAAAACGGATACTTGTTGTTTCTGGTAGATGACGGGCAAAGATAAGCAAAGCTCTTAACTTTGTCAGTCCCGGCCGTGCTGTCCGAGATACGTTGCCTGAATAGAATCAGGTTTGATTGTTCTGATGAGTCAATTTAAAAAATTAGCCAGCGACACCGCGCTTTATGGTGTAAGCACAATTTTGGGTCGTATGCTCAACTTTGTTTTGGTCCCGTTACACACCTATGTCTTTACAAAACCCGGCGCATTAGCGTCAAACGTAGAATTATACAGCTACGTCGGTGTTCTGCTTACGCTATATACAGTAGGCCTTGAAACCGCTTTTTTTCGATTTGCTGCCAAAGCCAAAAATGATCCTGCTGAACGGCAACGAATTTTTAATGACAATCTAAGCTTAGTCATGATCGTCAGTGGTCTGGCTAGTGTCCTGATCATTGGTTTGACCCCTCAAATAGCTGTTTGGTTAAATTACCCTGGCCAGCAATCATCCATTATCTGGGTAGCACTGATTATTGCCATTGACGCAATTGTGGCTATTCCCTTTGCCCGATTACGGATTGAGAACAAGGCTCGTCAGTTTGTTATAGCTAAGATCACTAACATTGTCATCGTCGTCGGGCTAAATGTTTTCTTTCTAATCATTTGCCGGGATATATATGCCGGTAAGTATCTACAGAATTTACAGCCGCTTGTCCGTCTTTTTTACAACCCTGCCATTGGGCCAGGTTATATCTTTCTGGCTAATCTGTTAGCCAATGCGACTTTCTTCATTCTAATCCGTAATGCGTTTAGCAACTTCCGATTTCGAATCAACAAAAGCGAGATGGGCCTTTTGTTAGCGTATGCCTTTCCGCTCATGCTAACAAATTTGGCTGGTCTGGTTAACAATACCACCGACCGAATCTTTTTGCGACATTTTCTGCCTGAAGGTTTCTACGCAGGTATTAGTTCGGCTGATGCACTGGGTATTTATGGCAATTGCTACAAGCTATCCGTATTTATGGCGCTGGCTATTCAGTCGTTTAAATTTGCCGCGGACCCTTTCTTTTTTTCGCAGTCTGACGACAAAAATGCCCCAGATTTGCTGGCTCGTGTTACAAAATGGTTTCTGATCGTTTGCGTTATTATCTGGGTTGGAGCGAGCCTGAATCTCGATATAATAGGCTTAGTTTTATCGAAACGGTATCGTGTTGGGCTGGATATTGTACCCTTACTTTTGTTAGCATATTTATTTTTAGGTGTCTACTACAACATTTCCTTCTGGTTTAAACTCAGTGATAAAACTAAATTTGGTACGTTTATTACCATCGTTGGGGCCGCTATCACCATTTTAGGGAATATTCTGCTAATACCGATTCTTGGGTACATGGGTTGTGCGGTGGCGTTTCTGCTGTCTAGTTTTGTGATGTTGGCTCTTTGTTATGGCTTAGGTGAAAAATATTATCCTGTACCTTATGACGTTCAGTCAGCGTTGGGGTATGTCCTTGGGGCGGGTTTGTTGATTTATGCATCGTGGCTATTTCCGATTCTAAATTTATGGATTGCCGTACCAGTGCATCTGGCGCTCTGTGGATTGTTTGTCGCTGCCGTATTATTTATTGAGCGCGATACGTTCCTACCGTTACTAGCCCGGTTTCAGAAAAGAAAAAAATAGTAGGAAACAGCTATTTTTTCACTCGGTAATATCTCGTAGTAGTGTCGAGTACCGTTACCAAAAATGGGCCTTTTTGAAGAGAGTACACGTGATACAAAAAAGCATAATTTCTGCGGTTTTGGTGGTTTTTCTAGATAAATTTGGAGATTAATCTGTTCCAGTTGCCTTCATAAACGGCACATTCTTACTGCATGAAACTAGTTAATCGGAACGGTACGTGGCTATTCCCACTCTCGTTTCTTTTTTTATTTACGGCCTGTCGGGAAAAGACGCTATTTGAGCGCGTTGACTCGTCCGAAACGGGTATTACGTTTGCCAATACCATAACCGATAGCGATACGCTTAACATTCTGAACTATCAGTACATCTACAACGGTGGGGGCGTTGGTGTGGGTGATTTTAATGGTGATCAGAAACCCGACGTGTTTTTTGCGGGTAATCAGGTACCAAATCGGCTGTACATCAATGAAATCGAATCGGGGAGTGGAAAATTTACGTTTAAAGATGTTACGCAGTCGGCGGGTGTTGGGGGAGGAGGCCGCTGGTGTTCGGGAGTATCGGTGGTGGATATTAACGCCGATGGTAAATTAGACGTTTATGTGTCAAATACCCTTCACAAAAAGGCCGCTCAACGGGCCAATCTGCTGTACGTCAATCAGGGAAATGACGCGGACGGTGCTCCAAAATTTCAGGAAATGGCTGTGGAGTACGGTGTCGCTGATACAACCTACACGACTCATTCCGCGTTTTTCGATTATGACAACGATGGCGATCTGGATCTTTTTGTACTGGTCGATCAGATCGATGATCCCCGCAACCCGACGAATCTCCGCGCTCGGGTAAATGACGGTACGTCGCCCAACACCGACCGGCTCTATCGCAACGATTTCGACGCACAACGTGGTCATGCGTACTTTACCGACGTAACGAAGCAGGCGGGTACGCTGGCTGAGGGCTTTGGGCTGGGCGTGAACATCTGCGACATCAACCGCGATGGCTGGAAGGATATTTACGTAACGAACGACTTCGCAACGAACGATGTCCTCTACATCAACAATCATGATGGAACGTTCACTAACCGCGCCCATGAAGCGTTTAAACATACCAGTTCATCGGCCATGGGAAACGATGTCGCCGACATCAACGGCGATGGGCTGGCCGACATGGTTGTGATGGATATGTTGCCAGAAGATAATCTGCGCAAAAAGAGCCTGATGGGACCTAGTAGTTATTTCGCCTATCAGGAGTGGGATCGGATGGGCTATGAACACCAGTACGCCCGCAATACGTTACAGTTGAACCAAGGAGTGCGTCCCACGGATACGTCACATGCCTATATGCCAATTTTTAGCGAGATCAGCATGCTGGCTGGCGTGGCCGAAACGGAATGGAGCTGGTCGCCCTTGCTGGTCGACTTCGATCATGACGGAAACCGGGATTTGTTGATTACCAATGGGTTTCCGCGCGACGTAACCGATCGGGATTTTACGAATTATTATAGCTCGGTTAATTCGTATTTGAGCAATGATCTTCGGAAAGATCTGACCGGGAAAATGCCCCAGGTCAAAGTTAGCAACTATGCCTTTCGGAATCAGGGAGACACTAAGTTTGAGAACGTAACGGCTCGCTGGGGAATGACTGAACCCAGTTTCTCAAACGGCGCGGCTTATGCTGATTTCGACGGTGATGGCGATCTGGATTACGTCATCAATAACATCAACGACGAAGCGTTCATCTACCGGAATAACTTGACGGATCAAAAATCGGAAAACGCTCACTACCTCCGGATACAATTTCAGGGCGATGGCGCTAACCGGATGGGATTTGGCGCCATCGTGGAATACACGCTGCCGAACGGTCGGAAGGAGTTGTACGAGCATACGCCGTATCGGGGATTTCTCTCCAGCGTTGAGCCAGTTGCACATCTTGGGTTGGGTAAGGAGGCCACTATTAAAAACCTGAAAGTAACCTGGCCTGGTGGGCGAGTCCAAATTCTGCCAAATGTCAGTGCCGATCAGGTGATTACGCTTAAGGCAACGGATGCCCGACCGGTTCCCCATTCAATTACTGCACTACCGACCCCTTTGTTGCAGGATGTAACAGCCGCGCTTGGGATTACGTACCGGCACGAAGAAACGGACATTATCGACTTCAACCTGCAAAAGACCCTACTGCATAAGCTCACCGAATATGGCCCCGCACTGGCTGTAGGAGATGTTAACGGTGACGGACTGATGGATATGGTTGTTGGCGGAAGTTCAAATTATTCGACAGAAGTATTGCTTCAGCAGCCAACGGGTCGGTTCACATTAAAAGCGTTACCGGCCAAATTATCGGAAGACGCTGGCCTATTGCTTTTCGATGCCGATAGCGACGGTGATATGGATCTGTATGCAGCAAGTGGCAGTACGGAGTTTAACCCGGATCAACTGGCTGAAGCGTTGAGACATCGACTTTATGTGAACGATGGGAAAGGCAACTTTACGCTGGCACAAGATGCATTACCTAACTTTCGGGTCGATGGCTCATGCGTGAAAGCCGCTGACTTTGATCGTGACGGTGACTTGGATCTGTTTGTGGGTGGACGCGTCGAGCCGTATAAATATCCAGTGGGTGTGCCCAGTTATTTACTACGTAACGACAGCAGAAACGGTAAACCGCATTTCACAGACGTAACGGCTCAGATCGCGCCCGTTCTCACCAAAGGTGGTTTAACCTGCGATGCGCTATGGACAGATTACGATAAAGATGGTTACGTTGATTTGCTGCTGGCCAGTGAATGGGCTCCGCTCACTATGCTACGTAACGAAAAAGGTTATTTCAAACCGCTTGAGAATAGCGGCCTGTCCGATAAATCCGGCTTCTGGAATTCTCTGACTCCCGGCGATTTCGATAACGATGGCGATATCGACTATCTGGCGGGTAATCTCGGTCAGAACAATTTGCTACGTGCCAGTACTGAACATCCGGTACGTATCTATGCTGGTGATTTCGATAATAACGGCTTTTATGACGCCTTCCCGACAGTATATTTCAAAAATGCAAAAGGGCAATATGAAGAATATCCATACTTCGGCTGGGACGACATGGTGAAGCAAATGATCGGTATTAAGCGTCGGTATATCAAATACAATGCCTTCGGTGAAGCAACGATTAACCAGATACTGACCGACGACGAACGGAATCAGGCGCTGAAATTGTCAGCAACTTATCTGTCCAGCAGCTATATCGAAAACAAAGGCAACGGCCAGTTCGACGTACGCCCGTTGCCGGTTATGGCCCAGACTGCCCCTGTATTTGGTATGCTGGCGCAGGATGTCGATGGTGATGGCAATTTAGATGCGGTGTTGGTAGGTAATGAACACGGGAGTGATTTGGTTGCCGGTCGTATGGATGCCTTTAACGGCCTGGTGCTGAAAGGTGATGGTAAAGGAAATTTTGCTTCGCTGACCATGGCTGAAACGGGTTTTTACGTTCCGGGTAATGCGAAGGCGCTGGTAAACTGGCCAGATGCGCAGGGACGCTGTCGATTGGCGGTTACTGAAAATCGAGGTCCATTACGTGTGTTTGCTGTGGAAAAGCCACAAACGTTTACGCCCGTAGATGCGCGCACGACGGCTTTGGATGTGCGTCTCAAAAATGGTCGAATCCGGCGACAGGAAATCCCATTTGGCACATCGTTTTATGGGCAATCAGCGCGGGGAGTATGGTTGCTGCCGGGAGAGCAGATTATAAAGAAGTAGCAAGAGTACACAGGAAGTGTCCTAACATAACGAGGTCGGGTCGAGGTGGTGTCAGGTTTTCGAACCTGACACCACCTCGACCCGACCTCGTTATGTTAGGACGTTTAATCCTCTCGAACGCGAATATTGACTTGGGTTACACTAGCGCTAAAACTGCGGACGGCTGACGTAACAAAGAAGCCTGTTGCTTTTCGACCGGCCGCGTTGGTATTGATGATGTTCGTTGGTACGTTCGTTGGAGGAGGGGCAAACAGGCCGCCATTCGTAATCTGGGTGCGAAGTTGCTGCCAGAAATCGAATCCTTCCAGCGTAAGCGAGTGTAATTCTACTTTTACATTGTCGTTCAGCGCAAACAAACTATCTGGATTGATCGACCGGCGAATAGGAACAATAAAGGCCAGGCCATCCGTAACTCCGCTGCTTGTCCGAAAGCCGCCGTCCTGCGACGTAATGATGTTCGCGGGTTTATTTTGCAGCTCACCGTTACGGAAAAACCGAACCCGATAGTAGTCTGCCGCCCCGGCAATGTCACGAGCGTAAAATTCGGCCCGATAACCCTCATTTTTTGACAAAGGATTGAGTTTCCGCTTCACAAAAATGAGCGAGTCGATAGCTGGAACCCGATTCATTTTAGAGCTAGCCCGATACGTTTCACCTTGATAGGCAATAGTGAGTTGGTACGTGCGTCCGATGTGCCCCAGGGTGTCTTTTCCGGTTGGTTGCCAGACGTAATATCCGTCGTTGTCAGGGTCTGAAAATGAGTACGTTTTTCCTGCATCATCCGAAACGGTCACGGTTGCGCTGGTTGCGGCTGGCGGAGTGCTGCTATCGAAGTAAGCCGCTGTTTGCGTCAGACGTATCGTTTGTGAACCCGGTTGATCGGTTAGGAGGGCATCCACCGAAAGCTCGATAGGGCCTGTATCGAGCTTCGCGTCGATTACGGTTGTGCAACTGTTCAGAAACAGACTTGCGAGCAACAGACAGGGTATAAAAAAGAATCGTTGCATTGCTGTAGCACCAACTTTTTAGGTCGGTAGTCAAGTTTGGTTTAACCATCCGGTAGTAAGCACCGGAAGCGTGGCTCAGGTTAAAATTTAAAATTGTATGTGACGGATGGGATAATCGTTGCAAAAACAGAATACCGAATGGCTTCGGTTACCCGCGGATTATCGACATTCGGCTGAAAATAAACCGAGAAGGCGTTCTTTCGAGCGTAAGCGTTATAAACCGAAAAGACCCAGCTATCGTCTTTGCGTTTGCCGGGCCGTTTTCGCCCCTGTAACGTAGCGGCTAAATCGAGTCGATGATACGCTGGAATACGATAGTTATTCCGCGCTTCGTAGATCGGCGCTACGTGACCATCGAACTCAAATCGTCCGGTCGGAAACGTACCGGGTGTGCCACTGGCAAGCGTGAACGTAGCGGAAAAATTCCAGCGCTTCGCGTTAGGCGGATCAAACATCAGCACCGACGTTAACGTGTGGCGTTTATCGAAACGAGTTGGATACCAATCGTTATTATTAATTCCATTTACCTGACGCTCCGTTTTCGCCAGCGTATAGCTTATCCAGCCATTGACTACACCTGTATTGCGTTTGATGTAAAATTCGGCTCCGTAGGCTCGCCCTCTTCCGCTTAGCAGATCACCTTCGAGGTATTTGTTCAGAATCAGGCTGGCACCATCAATATAGTCGATCTGATTCTGGAGCCATTTGTAATAGACTTCTACAGAAGCTTCAAATTCGCTACCTGTACCGGTCGAGCGTCCGAAATTCCTGAAATAGCCTCCGGCAACCTGATCGCCAATCTGGGGTTTAATGTTGTTAGTAGAAGGTGTCCAGATGTCTAGTGGTGTTGAGGCTGTCGTATTAGAAATCAGGTGAATGTACTGAGCCAGGCGATTGTAGCTCAATTTTAGCGAACTACTGTTGTTCAATTCATACTTTGCAGAGAATCGCGGCTCCCAGTTGCCATACGTTTGTATCGTATTGTTTCCTTTGTAATCTATAGTTGTAACGACTTCCCGACGTTGGCCAAGTGGAATCTCTGTTGAAAACGTATATGCTTCACCTGGTCCGGTATAATTGAACAAGGAGTAACGTAAGCCATATTGAAGTTGTAATCGGGGCGTAACCTGTTGTTCGTTGCCGATGTAAAGAGCTGATTCAAGGGCATGTTTGTTCGCGATGCCAAAGGAGCGAACACTGCCTGCACTGGCGGCTGTGGCTGTTCCTGGTTGAAAATCATGAATAATGGCCTGCCCACCAAACGTGATTAAATTTTTGCCCAGCGCAATCGAAAAGTCAGGTTTTATACTGTAGTCGACAATACGGGAGTCTGTACGAAAGAAGTCATTAGGCCTTTTCTGCTTGAGATCAGTGTTTAGTGAATAATCATAATTGCTGTAATAAGCTGTTGTGTTCAGGAATAAGCGATCGCTGAACACGTGGTTCCAGCGGGCCGATAACGTCGTGTTTCCCCAATTAAACCCAAAGTCAGAACCAAATACATCGCGACCCAGGTAGCCCGAGAGAAAAACAATGTTTTTGTCGTTGATACGGTAATTACCTTTCGCCGTCAGGTCGTAGAAATAGAATTTAGCACCTTTTAGATCGCTGTTTAAAAACGGTTGCGCCAGAATATCGGCATACGAACGGCGGGCCGCTACGATAAAGGAACCTTTTCCCTTAAAAAGCGGCTGTTCGTAGGATAAACGGCTAAAAATTAATCCGATACCTCCGTTTAATTCGGGCTTCTTTGCATTGCCTTCTTTTAAACGAACGTCCAGGATGGAAGCAATCCGTCCGCCGTAGTTAGAAGGAATACCGCCTTTGATCAGCTTTACGTCCTTAACGGCATCGGGATTAAAGACTGAAAAAAAGCCAAATAAATGTGAAGAATTATAGACCGGCGCTTCGTCTAGGAGAACCAGATTCTGATCGATGCTACCACCCCGTACGTTAAAGCCGGTTGCCCCCTCGCCCACGGTCGAAACGCCGGGTAGCAATTGAATGCTGCGTATTACGTCAACTTCACCCAATAAGGCCGGAATGCGCTTCAGCGTTTTTACGTCAATCTGATTGACGCTCATTTCAATGTTTTTGACGTTATCATCCTCTCGCTTCGTCGAAACCGTCACTTCCTGAAGTTCCTTACCTTCCTGCTGAAGTTCAAGGTCAAGGCGTATGTTGCGGTCTGTCAGGTCAACGGAGCGCGTTTGTTTCGCGTACCCAACGTAGCTGATAACGAGGTTGTAATTGCCGGGGGGGACTGTTACCGCATAAAAACCATAATTGTTCGTAACAGCTCCTGTGCTGGTTTCCTTTACGTAAACCGATACGCCAATAAGCCCTTCGCCATTAGCCGCATCCTTTATATAGCCACTAACCGTCAACGCAGCATGGTTACCTTTATTCGATGCTTTTTCGAGGACATTGATAGTCTGCGCTTTAGAACCAATCGGGACCAGCGTAACGGAAAAACAGAATAGATAAACAAGTAGGTGATGTTTCATTACGTTGTCTGTTGATCAAACAGACGATTAGGTTGTAATCATGACAACGTAAAGGTACTTTACCCTGGCTTCAATAGAATTTAAAATTGGATAAAGCTGCTAAATCTGATTCTGAACGGTCCTCTGGATACGATAAAACCAATATTGGCAAGAGTAAAAGCTTGATTAATTATCCTGTTTCTTAATTACTTTTATCAAGTTCTTAGCTTCCTTTTCGTCCGTTTTGGGAAACTGAACGGGCAACGACTCCAGAATTTCGGTAAGAATGTGCGCAATAATAAGTTGCTGGTTAGTGCGATCATCGCTGGGAATGACGTACCAGGGATTCTGCTTGGTTGCTGTTGCGTTGATGGTATCTTCATACGCCTGCATATACTCAGGCCAGAATTCTCGTTCTTTCAAATCATTTTCGCTCAGCTTCCATTGTTTCTCGGTATCTTCCAAACGGGCGATAAGCCGTTTTCCCTGTTCCTCTTTAGTCACATTCAGGTAAAACTTGACAATTGGAAATCCATTCCGGAACAGGTAATCTTCGAAATGAACAATATCGCCAAAGCGCTGCCTCCAAAGGGTTTGCTCGTTTTTAGGTAGTAAGTCCGCCGGAATTAGCTGATCCTGTAACTTTTCCGGGTGAACACGTAACGTCAACACTTCTTCGTAATACGACCGATTGAAGACGCCAATGTTGCCACGTTCGGGGAGTTCCTGCCAGAAGCGCCACAGAAAGTCATGTTTCATATCTTCCTCCGCTGGTTTCTTGAAGGGTGCTATCTGAAAACGGGATGGATTGACGCCTTTAAAGACGCGCCGGATGCTGCTATCTTTTCCGGCTGCATCCATCGCCTGAAAGATAACCAATAAGCCATAATGCTCGTCGGCATGCATCCGATTCTGAGCCTGATCCATCCGGACCGATAAAGCATCTAACTGTTGACCAAAATCAGCTTCGTCAGTATAAAATGGATCGATTAATGTTGGACTAGATTTGATCGAAAACGGTTTCTTTTCGTCGTACCGAAACTGGCTTGCGTTGATTTTTTTCATTCACGTAACGCGGCAGGAAAGCCGCCATGGAGTTCTACTTGTGGCGCGGCTTTCCTGCCGCGTTACTATTGAGCACGAATTACTGAGATCAGTTTCTGTAATTCTTTAAACCGTTTATCGTCGGGCTGCGGATCGACAATGGGTAATTTTTTGAGTTCTTCAATAATGATTCGACCGACTAACAGGCGCATGTTTTTTTTATCGTCAGCTGGAATGACGTACCAGGGAGCTTTATCGGTAGCTGTTTCATTGATACAGTCTTCATAGGCATCCTGATAATCACTCCAGAAATCACGTTCGTTTACATCCCCTTCTTCAAATTTCCAGTTCTTATCAGGATCTTCAATGCGAGCAATGAGCCGGTCGGCCTGTTCGTCTTTGGATACATGCAGATAAAATTTGATCGTCGGGAAGCCATTCTGGTGTAGAAACGTTTCCATATTCCGGATAGCCTCATAACGATGCTTGAACAGTTTATCCAGATCATTGGTCGCTTTTTCCGGCAAGCGCTGGCTTTCCGTCAGAATTTCGGGATGAACTTTCGTAACCAGCACTTCTTCGTAATATGACCGATTAAAAATGCCAATCGTGCCACGTTCGGGCAGTTCACGCCAGCTACGCCACAGAAAATCGTGGTCGAGTTCCTGCTCAGTTGGTCGCTTAAAGGAATAGACGCGGACTCCGGCTGGATTCGTGCCTGTGAAAACGTGCTGAATCGTACCATCCTTTCCGGCCGCGTCTAACGCCTGAAATACGGCTACCAGCCCGTATCGGTTGTAGGCATACATTCGCTCCTGTAACTTGTCGATATCGTTGGCCTGCTGACGTAGCAATGCTTCGTAATGCTCATCATCTTCATACAGATCGTCTACTTTGGTGGGCGCTTTTTTTAGTTTAAATGTTTTTTCTCCGTCATAGCGAAAACGGTCGGTATTGAAGTCTTTCACAGGCGTAGTTGCGTAAACTTTACGTGGGTCTGATATGTTATTCGTTTGAGTTCTAACCACAAATAACCGGAATAGTTGTAACCCGACTTCGCAACGGTCTCACTACGTTGGTAGCGGATTTATCTATGAACCTGAAATTGCTGACACGTTCACCGTCAGTTACGAAAAAGAAAACAATACTTATGACAACCAATCAATCAGACAATCTGGCCAAAGCAACGTTCGGAACGGGCTGCTTTTGGTGTACAGAAGCGTTATATGAATCGCTCGATGGGGTTATTTCGGCGGTATCAGGCTACGAAGGTGGCCAGAAAGCAAACCCAACGTATAAGGAAGTTTGCACCGGTACAACCGGACATGCAGAATGTGTTGAGGTAACGTATGATCCGGCAAAAATTACGTATCAGGAGTTATTGGAAGCGTTCTTTCGTAGTCACGATCCAACTTCACTGAATCGTCAGGGAGCTGATGTGGGTACACAGTATCGGTCGGTCATTTTTTATCATACTGATGAGCAGAAACGCCTGGCAGAAACGGCGAAAGCAGAGCTAGATAAGGCGGGCGCTTATACTGATCCGATCGTGACGGAAATCAGCCCGGCCACTACGTTCTATGAAGCAGAAGCTTACCACCAGAGTTATTTTGCCAACAACCCAAACCAGGGATACTGCGCCTTCGTGATCGCTCCGAAAGTAGATAAATTTAAAAAAGTGTTTAAAGAAAAGTTGAAATCAGAACTAGCTTATTAACAGAATTTTGTGCGTATTTTTTCAAAAGACTTCTCCTTATGAGAAGTCTTTTTTGTTTATTCTGTTATAGAAATGTTAAAATTCAAATTTTTTAAATGATTGATTTAGAGTTCATTAATTTGAGAATTTTGCAAAAAAATATAGACGTATCAGATTTGGTTGATTATGTTTGCCTCGTATTCGACTTATGTTACCGCTAAATAAGACGTCAACCTGACGTTTGTAAGCCCAATGAATTCGCGTTTACTTTGTCTCAAATTTTAACTTAAAATCAGTTGAACCACATGAAAAAACTTCACTTTTCTATTCTACTAGTCCTCGGTTTGTTAGCCGCTACTCAATCGTATGCTCAATATATTCCTGATAAAGGCAGTAAGCTGCTAAATGCTGGTATCGGCGTTGGTGGTTATGGCCTTGGCCTTGGCTACAGTTCTGGTATATCGTTAGGTGCATCGCTAGAATTTGGTGTAACAAAAAACATTACGGTCGGGGGATTTGTGGATTACCGTCGATTAAGCTACAGTGGGCTAAGTGGTATTAGTGGTGATGGCGTATCATATTTTTATATAGGTGCCCGAGGATCGTACCACTTTAATGAGATAATCAACATACCCAATGATAAGGTAGATCTGTATGCAGGTATTGGTCTGGGGTATTTAGGTGTTTCTGGTACGTATTACGCAGGAAGTGTAGGGGGGATTTTCCTACCTGTTCACCTTGGTGGGCGTTATTTTTTCAGTGAGAGTGTAGGTGGTTTCGCTGAACTAGGTTCCAGTGTCGCTCCGTTAAAACTGGGTGTTACGTTTAAATTTTAATCAAAATATTCTCCATAAAAAATGCCATCCAGAAGCTTCTGGATGGCATTTTTGTTTATTTCATGCTGTTAAAACTCTACTCGCTAACGACAAGACGGTACTGTCGCTTCTGACCACGCTCTTCTACTCGTAATACATATACCCCTATTGGTAACGAACGTTCACTACGTAGTTCTAAATGCGTGTCATCCGCTATTTTGGCCTGTAAAGGCACCTGCTGCCCAGAAACGGTATGCATTTGTACCAGAGCCGATTGGGGTTCATCCAGAGCCAGCATAAACCGGTTGTCCCGAACGGGATTAGGATAGATGCCATAAGCCTCATTTCGAATGACAACGCTCACTACTGGATACGTATGAATTCGACCATCCAGGTCTGTCTGTGTGAGACGGTAATAGCTGGTTCCCCGATACGGAGCCGTATCTGTTAGCTGATATTGAGTAAGTGTATTGCTATTACTAGCTACGTCCGTTATTTCACCAACGGGCTCAAATACCTTTAGATCTTTACTACGTTCCACTACGTACCCTTTATTTCCGTGTTCCCAGGAGGTTTTCCAGTTAAGTAACACCGTACGGTCTTCCTGTGCCTGCGCTGTAAAGCTGATCAGCGCTACAGGCATGGCTGTGGTCGTTGTGTGTGTATAGATCGAAGCAAAGTCGTTATCCGTTGGCTGAGGATTAGAGCTTCCATTGGGGATGATATTACAGAAAGCTCCAATATCATTAACTGCTGTATTGGAAGAAGCGCTCGTCGCTACCGCTGAAATATACAGCTCATACAATTCAACAGCGCTAATAGACACATCTTGTTTTTGTCGGCCTTCAAAGCAGGTACCCGTCCAACTTATATCGAAATAATTCATCAGGCTACCTGATAATGACTCCTCTGGCCTGGCAGTCAACGGAGCACTTTTCGTTAAGCAAATCGTGAATTGCATTTGCTCAGAAACACTTGTTCCGCTAATAGGGACCGTTCCGTTATTGCCGATAGTGAACGTCATCGAAAAAGGCGAACCTACGCCTGCTAAAGGGGCAGGCTCTAAATTTCGACTGGTGACGGCTGGATCAGCCCCGGACGGTACAGGGTCAGAAGCGGGCTGGGCGAAGCTAGTTAGCCTTAGCAGCAGATAAAAACTAACAAGTAGCGTAAACCGGTTAATATTCATAGGAGATATAACTAGGGCCTTCTTATTGAGAAGGCCCTAGCTGACTAACGGTTATTGCTGGAAATAATCAATTTTGTCGGCATCCGCATTGTTATTGACTTTAACTTCGCCACCACTACCGCCAATAATTACTGTGCTGACTGTTAAGCTTCCTGAGGTTGCTCCAGGTGTCAATCGACCGGTGAAACCAAAGGATAGTTTATCACCTGCGGGTACAACTCGGCTCGTAGTAAGTACGTGGTAACTAGCGTCTGAAGTGTATGTCCAGGAGCCGTTTTGCACCGACTTACCATTAATCGTTGTGGCGCCAGGAGGAAAAGTAAGCGCTACTTTCGAATCTTTGGTAACTTTCACAACAATGGTTCCGCTGGTAGGGATACTTAACAATTCTACCACATCGACTACGACCGTAATATCCGTTGTTCCATATACTGTAGATGGACGAGCATAGATAATTGGCGTTAAATCTGGCGCGTTCTTGAAAGGTACAGTCACGGTAGCAGGTGAGCTATCTTTTCCGGCTGCATCGCGTTCTGCATAAGTGAAGGTCACTGTGATGTCCCCATCGTTAGGGTCCAGCGTGAGTTTAGTGGGGTCATAATTGGTGATGACCTGCTCATCAGTGACGGCAACATTATTGTAGTACAGCGTACCGTTAGAGGGCAGACTCTTGATAACGATGGTATTGGTCTTGCTGGTCCCGTTATAGATGCCATCCTCAGGATCTGAGCCATTCAGGGTTGGTATCGTGACTCGGTTCGAGCTCCCAGGGTTAGGCTGGGTGCTTGCTGTTACGTCCTTAGCCGTTGGTAGCCGCTCCACGCCAAAGTTGGCATTGCTCACAGAACTGGTTCCTACCGCGACAACTAATACGCCGTTGGGATTTCCATCGCTACCCGCTCCCGAGCCAATATTCTCACCTGTGTTAACAACACCGTTGGCTAAGGTCGTGCTAGGCGCATTCGCGCCGATCGTACCGGGATAGTTGCTGAGCACCACCGTATAAGAGCTGCTGGGCGAGACACCGTTGAAGGTATAAGTACCGTTGGTCAGGGTCGTCGTTGATACCACTTTGCCAGTAGAAGCGACTAAATTGACCGAGAAGGTGTTGGCTGTCAGGCTACTGACAGGCGTGCCATCGACCGTATTAGCTGGGGTCCCTAACAAACCGTTAGCATCCTGAAAGACCGTACCCGAGATGCTTACTGTACTGCTGCCAAAGGGCATAGTCACGGTAGCGGGTGAGCTATCTTTTCCAGCCGCATCGCGTTCTGCATAAGTGAAGGTCACTGTGATGGCTCCGTCGTTAGGATCCAGCGTGAGTTTAGTGGGGTCATAGTTGGTGATGACCTGCTCGTCAGTGACAGCGACGTTATTGTAATACAATGTACCGTTAGAGGGCAGACTCTTGATGATGATGGTATTCGTCTTGCTGGTTCCGTTGTACGTTCCATCTTCAGGATCCGATCCGTTCAAAGTTGGTACCGTGACTTTGGTGCTACCACCAGGGTTCGGCTGGCTACTGGCCGTTACGGGGTTAGCCGTTGGTAACCGCTCGACACCAAAGTTAACATCATCTACGTCATCTCTAGCTACGGTTACAACGATCATACCGTTGGGATTTCCATCGCTGCCCGCTCCCGAGCCAATATTTTCTCCTGTGTTGACAACACCGTTGGCTAAGGTCGTGCTAGGCGCATTGGCGCCGATCGTACCAGGATAGTTGCTGAGTACCAGCGTATAGGATGTATTTACAGAAAGATTCTCGAAAGAATAAGCTCCGTTGGTTAATGTTGTCGTAGCGACTACTTTACCTGCTTTTATCAGGTTAACCGAGAAGGTATTTGCTGTTAAACTATTAACCGGTGTGCCGTCGACGGTATTGGCTGGTGTCCCTAACAATCCATTAGCATCATTGAAGACTTTACCTGAAATATCGACAGGTACATCACCATCAGAACAGCGTGCGCCGTCGTTGTCATTCGTAACAGGTCCATCTCTTAAAAAGGAAGCAGCATGATTGCCCGTCGAAACATTCGCAATTTTATAGATCTTACCTGTTCCGTTTTGGCTCAGAAATAACGTTCCCTGATTGTCAAAATAAACCGCTCCAAAAGGACTGTTGTCACTAATACCTATATGACCTAGATCTGTAACTTGTCCAACTGATCCGGCCTGAAGGCTGATTCTGACTAAATTACTGCTGCTGCTTCTCGAATCGATACCGTATAGATTGCCATCCTTAGGGTTATAACCCAAGTCAATTATGTAGCGACCGTTATCAACAGGGCTAAGTGTAATGTCGCTAAGTAATGCTTTTGTGCTAAGATTTACCCGACGAATTTTCGTTGAAGAGTTCTCGGGTGCACCATAAAACAAGTACATGACACCGTTTGGGTCGATGTCACCCGCATTATATGGGACATCATCGCCTAAATTGTTAATACCATAAGTTGTTACGGTCCAGTTATTAGCGATACGTACTAGCTGGTTTGTACCCCGGCGGTAGCCCCACATGTAGTTATCCTGTTGGTTGTACCCGACATTGTTGACGGCCGTATGGTTGTCTGGGTCGAGGCCGCTTGGGATCAACTGAGCCTTTACTTCGGTGATCTTACCTAAGAGAATGTTAAACTCGAAAACGCTGGTTTTACTATCAATCGTTTGCGCTCCTCCTTCTCCCTGAAACAGATAGGATTTGTTGTCGTCGCAATTGAACGTAGTCAGTGTAGTGGCTACACCATTAACGCCTAAAACGGTTGATGTTTTAGCTGTGTTAGGTGAATCCGATAATCTAGTTATCGTCTTATGAGATACTACAGCACGTTCTTGTTGTGCATTAGCCGCACTGACGCATGTCAGAAGCAACACGACCAGCATCACCCGATGCACTGAATGCGTGAGCTGGCGAGCAGAATAATTGATAAAAATTGTCTTCATAAAAGTGGAAAGAAATGGATTTAACTGATGATCGAGATTTATGAGGAGCTTTGGAAAAGCGCGAACTTCTCTGATGCCCTGTAGGATGCGAGAGAAAAAAGTAGACATCTGTCAATGCATAAATAGTAAGTGATTAGGAAGTGTGTACATGGTTATGTTTGTGTGTATTTACAAGTATTTAGTATCCTTATGCTGGGACAAGACAACAAGAAGTCATCTACCCATTTTAGAGGTATCAATTAAGTACTCGCCATTCTGGAAAGTGAATATTTTTTATTTAGGCAAACTTGTTTTAGTGCAAAAATGCCTACAATTGAAATTAATGTTACTACACTGATAAAGTTGAAAACAAACCTAATTTCGTGTTATGAAAATCTTAAAGTTGATAACTTTGAGTAAAAAGAGAAATTTATTATCTGAATTCTCTTTTGGCTTATATTCAGTCGATTAGCTTTGGCGTTAGCTACTTTATGTAGCCTCCAGGCGATACGCTAAATGTGTAACAAAGGTAGTTGGGTGTTTTTTTATGTAGCAACTTATTGTATAATATGACAGTATCTACATACTTTATTGTAACATATTTTTACGGTTATTTTCAATTTACACTCATACGGGCATCCATGAAAAAGTGCATTTTGTCGTATTTGAAAACTATCTGAAAATCAGATAGTTAATGAATTATATATGTTTTCTTATATATGATGTATTTTTTATGGGTATGTCTTAAAAAATTATATTTTAAAAAATTTAGTTAATTGATTGTAAATCAACAGAATAAGCCATTTGAAAAATTTATATTTCTAACAGTCATATTTTTGTAATCTCTTGTTCGATATCGGTTTTTGCGAACTACCTTTTAGATTATTCAGTCTATTTCTTAGTGTAAAATGGCTAACTAAGGTGCTTGCTGTGTAACGTTTAGAACGCTTGTAAGGGCAGTAATAAAGCCTGTATTAGCCGAGAAAGCCGTTTATAAATATGGGTATAAATAGGTTACGACGCTTTCTATCAGCTAATTGTTTTAGCTACAATTTATATACTCTAGACTATATACGTAAACAGACTGTTTTTTGAAAATGCAGTTTATTGTGATTTGATTAATGAATGTATTAAGTGGACGCCATTTTAATTGTCTATTCATAAGTTACACTGATTTACTAACTTCTGAATTAATCGATTGTCGAGATTGTAAAGCTAGTTTTGGGTAGAGCAAGGCTTCCCGACCTGAATGGGGCAGCTATTATAGGTGTCTCGAGCTTATACGGACCTGCGAATGAAAAGGTTGCGTTAATGGGTTGGGTTCTGTTGTCTTAAATGAATTATTCCCATGTTCCATAGAATAAAGGAATAAATATCCGCTGCAGTCTCAATGTTCTTCCTGGTGTTACTAGCACCATGCCCAGATTTTGTATCAATTCGAATCAAGACTGGGTTTTGTCCCAGATACATCTCTTGTAAGGTGGCTGCATATTTGAAAGAATGAGCTGGTACAACCCGGTCGTCGTGATCAGCCGTCGTGATTAACGTAGCGGGATAGTTCAGACCCGTTCTTATATTGTGAATAGGGGAGTAAGCATACAGTACGTTAAACTCATCAGCATTATCACTGCTACCATAATCCGCAATCCAGTTCCAGCCAATTGTGAATTTATGAAATCGGAGCATATCCATTACGCCCACCTGCGGAATTGCCACCCGAAACAATTCAGGCCGTTGATTGATCACGGCTCCTACCAAAAGCCCACCATTCGAACCACCCTGAATGGCTAATTTAGCTGAACTGGTATACTGCTCCGTAATCAGATGCTCTGCAGCGGCAATAAAATCGTCGAAAACATTCTGTTTTTTTAGCTTCATACCCTGTTCGTGCCAGGCTTCCCCGTATTCGCTGCCACCTCGTAGGTTCGCCTGGGCGTAGATACCTCCCTGATCCAAAAAAGGAATTCG
This sequence comes from Spirosoma validum, assembly GCF_014699035.1. GTDB lineage: Bacteria > Bacteroidota > Bacteroidia > Cytophagales > Spirosomataceae > Spirosoma > Spirosoma validum. The sequence goes on along the minus strand of NZ_JACXAA010000006.1, from coordinate 359,048 downwards.
AAACGGACTGAAGGCAGGTAATAAACTAACATTAAAACCTCCATAGCCATATAGCAGAGTTGGATTAGCCCCATCACGTTTTAGTCCTTTCCGATACGTTAGAAACATAGGAACGTTCGTGCCGTCTTTACTAGCGAAAAACACTTGTTTCGTTTCATAATCATCCGGAACAAAGTCTACTTCGGGTGTCCGAAAGACGGTACTTTCGCGACTGGCAATCTCATAACGGTAAATGGTTGGCGGAAATGTAAATGACGTAAACGTATAGAAAACGAACGTATCATCTTTATTTCCAGAAAACCCGCTTGCTGAACCCAGACTAGGTAAATGAACTTCATTTTCGAACTGGCCAGCATAATTGAAAACCATTATCTGGGAGGACACATCGTTTACATACTCAACAAAAAGTTTACCCCCAACTGCACTCACCCCCCCTTCGGCAATGGGTTCTGGCTTTTCGGGAATGAGTGTCGAAAACGTTCGTGTGCTTATATCGAATACGATGACTTTATTATTCGGCGCGTTTTCGTTAGTTAAAATCAACAATCGGTCGCCATCATTATCAATGACGCTATAACTAAAGTTCGTGACCTCGGCTATAACAGGAACAAACGTTTGTTCGGTTGTAGCTGCATCGATATAAAACAGGGCATTACCGTCTTTCCCCTGTCCTCTATCGCTAATCGATAACAGGGCAAAACGTTCATCATCAGTAGTGCTGGTAATGTGGAAGCGTTGCGGATGTACCGAATCTTCGTAGACTAACTGATCGCTGGATTGATCTGTGCCTACTTTGTGATGATTTTCATTCTTAGCAGCCAGTATACTGCCTTCGGGTTTCGGATAGCGGCTATAATAGAAACCATGGTTCTGCCAGGCGGCTCCCGAGACCTTTACCCATTCTACTTTTTCGGGTAAATACTGCTTCGTGGCTAAGTCCATAATCTGGTATTCCTGCCAATCGGAGCCGCCCTTTGATAAGCCCACAACTGCGTACGTACCATCTTTGGAAACGGAAAAAGCACTCAATACAGTGGTACTATCGGCTGAAAGCGTGTTTGGATCGATAACAACTTCGGGCGCTCCATCAAGACCACGCTGCCGATAGAGGACCGCCTGATTTTGTAAGCCATCGTTTTTCGAAAAGTAGAACCAGTTCCCCATTGCTCCGACTCCTTTTCGAACAGGGGCTGAGTACTTGGCGTAATTATACACCTGCTCTAGTCGGTCCTGAAGTTGCCTTCGGTAAGGAATTTTCGACAAATAGTCAAACGTTACCCGATTTTCAGCCTCAACCCAGGCCGTTGTTTCAACTGAACTGTCATCTTCAAGCCAGCGATAAGGATCAGCAACCTGAGTTTCATGATACGTATCGATCTGATCTGTTTTACGAGCAACGGGGTAGGGCAGTCGGTGATTATTCGGGACTTGGGCAGCGGATGAACTTGACATGATACGTAATGAAATGCGTGTAAAAACAGAAGCCGGAGCGTCGGGAAATGAGATAAAAAGAGATCACGAAGTACGGACTAAGCCGTAAAGAATCAAATTAAGACGTACCGTTTTTCAGGTTTTTATAGAGTGGCTGGTTTATTGACCGCTTAGCTTGGATATTTAATAAATAGATGGCTCATTTACAATTCCTTATCGTAATCCAACTTGACTTTTGATAATGCGAACGGTACGTCACACCTGTGCTTTTCTACTTTTCTGGAGTCTATGCCCTCTGGGTGGATACGCACAAACAGTTGCTGGTGATGCCGCTACGTTCCGGGTCGATCGCATCAGTGTGAGTGACGGCCTAACGCAGGGTTCCGTTTATCACATGTTGAAAGATAGCCGTGGATTTCTATGGTTCGGTACTCAGGATGGGTTAAATCGGTATGATGGCTCTCGTTTTCGAACCTATCGTCCAGTTGTAGACGAGCACGGTACCATTCAGCCCGGCTCTATTCGGGGAGGTAATATTTTGGGTATGGTTGAAGATCCCGGCGGTAATTTATGGATTGGTACTGACGAAGGTCTTAATCGATATGACCGCCGACGCGACCGCTTCGATTATGTTTCTGTACAGGATTCTACTGGAAACCGAAAGTCATTGACTAGTCGGACGATGCCGTTTTTTATCAATCAACGTGAACTGATTTATCTCAGCGATTATGAAGGGCTGGTACGGTTTGATTTCCGTAAACGGCGTAAAACCGTGTTGGCAACCGACTTGCATGCAACCAAGAAATACGATCTGCAAAGTTCGCCTGTATTGACTTCGTCAAACGATGTATGGTTACAGGAACCGATAGGCCTGATGCGGTATAATCTTCAGGCGAATACGCGCTCGTACTATTTTAGCGATCACCCTACTAATCAGTTTGGACCACCAACGGCCATTCTCTCGTATTATATCGATTCCGACGCTATTGTCTGGATGGGGACAACCGCAGGTTTGATTCGCTTCGATTATCGCCGTAATACGTATCAGACCTACACAAACATTGGTCAGACTATAATCAGTGCGATCCATAGCATCGCTCCTGACCAACTGGGTAGGCTCTGGCTTGGTACCCAACAGGATGGGGTGCTTTACTTTGATAAGAAAACGCAGGTATTTGGGCAGATCACTACGTATACAAATCATACACAACGGCTGACAGACTTTAGAATCAGCAAAGTTTACGTCGATGATCTGGGTATTGTCTGGGCTAATGCTGATCCCGACGGGCTGGCTCGCATCGTGCCTGATGGGTTTGTATTCGGAGGGATCGTTAAACGGCAATTTGCGGACACGCTCGCGTCCGGCCAGAAACTAAATAACTACGTAGTACGAGGATTTCTGGAAGAGCGACCCGACCGGATATGGATTCTTACCGAGAATGGAATCAATGTACTAAATCCTCGTACGAACCGAATTGTTGAGCGGTATCTGACTCGACCAATGGGAAAGAGCAGAACCGCTCGCCCTTTTCTTAAAAGTCTTTATCGGGACCCTCAAGGACATATCTGGGTTGGTACGACAGAAGGTGTAATGGTTTTTAAGTCGGAAACCCGAACGTTTGAGGCAATTCCATTTTCAGAGCCCCTGGCTGTCAATACGTATGTACGAAATATGGTCAGTATTTCTGATACGATACTGATGGCTGCAACCGAAGATGGGCTTTACACCTTACATACGCTCCGACGTCGTTGGGACAGAGTGACTACATTATCCGGACAGAATATTTTTAGCCTCTGGTACAATGCCAATGCCCGCCAGCTTTGGGTTGGAACGCACTTAGATGGATACTACTGTTATCGGCTTCCTACGTCCAGTCTTGAAACACAACCCTGGAAAATTCTTAAGTCTGGACTAAGTGGATATATGGTTTTAAACATCCGTCCTGATGCCACTAAGCAGACACTATGGCTCGCCAGTAGCCGGGGTTTGGTAGCCTTAAACGCGCAGACGGGACAGTTCCGGTTATATACTGAATTGCAGGGCTTGGCTAATTCTTTCGTTTATGGAACATTTTCTGATGCTCAGAATAGAATCTGGATGAGTACAAACCGAGGTATCTCGCGTTTGAACCTGGCCACTCAGATGATAAAAAACTTTACACCAAATGATGGTCTCCAGGGATATGAGTTCAACGGGAACGCTTTTCTGCAGGCTACCAATGGCGAGCTCTATTTTGGGGGCGTAAATGGCTTTAACCGGTTTATGCCTGAAGCATTTCGCAGCAGTTTGTTCAATCCTCACGTTCATATTTATTCGCTTGAGGTTAATGAGGAGCCTCTGCATACCGATACGTATGTGGGCGAAACCAATCATCTTGACTTGAATCACGCACAAAGCACAATATCGCTTGAGTTTGCCGCGCTCGACTATAGTAGTAACGGGCATACTATGTACCAGTATCAGCTTACGAACTACGACAAAGACTGGATAGCATCCGGGGAACGTAATTATGTCCGTTACACAAATCTACCGCCCGGTGATTACACATTTCAGGTAAGAGCGGCCAATCAGGATGGTCGTTGGAGCTATGTCCGGAAATTATTTATCCATATCGAACCACCTTTCTGGCTAACACTACCGTTCGTTATACTGGTTATTCTCGTTCTATTGCTCGCGAGCTGGATCTGGATACGCCAACGCGAAAATGGCATCCGTCTTCAGCAGGAAGAGCGTTTGCGATTAGCTTACGACATACAGGAACAAGTGAAAAAAGATATTGCCAGAGACATCCATGATGAAATAGGCACCCGTCTGGCAACAATTAAGCTGTATACGACTCAATTAACCCAACAGGTTGGCGGAACCCCGACAATCTTATCGCTTAAGAATACGATCTTCCAATTGATTAATGATACGATCGGCGACGTCCGGAATATGCTCCGGAAATTGAATCCGCAAACACTAGAGCGACATGGTTACGTAGCAGCCGTTGACGAATTGTTCTCCCGAATCAGTGCTAGTGAGGTAGTCAGTGCTCAATTCCTCCTGAGCGAAATGCCAGCGATTGAGGGAAGTTTCCCGGATAACGAAACGCGCCTTCCGACTCATATCGAAGTCATGCTATACCGGATTACGCAGGAATTGGTTAGTAATTCGCTCAAACATGCGAACGCCACTCGAATCGACTTGCATATGATGTGGCAAACTAACCGTATTATTCTGATCTATCAGGATAATGGACAGGGATTTAACTACGAACAAACGCAAAAGAAGGCAACAGGCTTAGGAATGAGCAATATCGAATCTCGTGTGGCTATTTTGGGTGGACGGATTTCCTGGGAAAGTAAGCCTGACCAGGGCGTTCAGGCCACGATTGAGGTGCCCATTAGCCCCGTTCGTAAACGGCGTTTTTTTGAACCTCAAACGCCACTCGCTACATAAAGGCACTTGAATTAGGGCTTAACTTCGGAATTAACCCCTGTGAATCATGTCGAAGCAACATCTCGAATAATAATACTGTGGCAGCAGCATCGCCCTGTGCCCGATGGCGGCCATTTACTGGGATGTCAAGGGCGCGACATAGTTTTCCTAAACTGTAGGAAGCATGTCCCGGAATGAGTTTACGACTCGTTCGCACGGTACAGAGTGTCCGACGGAAGTAATCGTAGCCTAGCCAATTCAATTCTTTCTGGATGAAGTTGAAGTCGAAACCAACATTATGCGCTACAAAAATAGCGTCTTCGGTAATGCTCAATACCTCACGTGCTACGTCAGCGAATGTGGGCGCGTCCTGAACCATCTCATCCGAAATGCCGGTCAAGTGGCGAATGAACGGTGGAATTTGGCAACCCGGATTCAGCAGCGAATGAAAAGAGTCGACAACTTGATTTCCGTCATGGCGGAAGATTGCAATCTCGGTAAGGCGAGTAGGACCTTTTACGCCCCCAGTCGTTTCAACGTCAACAATACAATACACAAAAAATCAGTTATGTGTCATTCCTAAACAGCTATTTACGGCTGATGAGTTCGCTATTTATTGGGTTGACGAAGAATTACCAGACAACATTCGATAAGCTTGCAACGACCGTGGCCGTGTTGGATGCCTTGCCACCACACCCTGCCGGATTAACTGAAGCGTGTAATCCAGAATGTAATCACGGTTGGTCATCAAATCGTCGTAGCTACGCGTAACCGTAAAATCAGGTTCAACTGTGAATCCGTTTGCCCGGTCGGCAGTAACGGCGTGCGTCATCTTCTTGAGTGGGATTCGGACCTGTAAGCGCGAATTCGGTAAAGTTACGGTTTTGAAGTGACCTGCAAAATCACCCCAGTAAGCACTTCCGCTGGCTTCGCCAATAAACGTACCGATGCCAGCATCCAGTGTTTTGGCCAGCACAGTGGTAGCTGCGGAGAAAGAAGCCCCGTTCATGAGCAAATACAGATTTCCCTTAAATGCATCTTTGTGGTGAGGACGGTAACGCCGATGTCCCGAACGACTTGAGAACCCGCCCGAATGATCAGCTTTGTACTGTAAACTGAAATTCAGCGCTGAAACTGGATTCCATCGGGTTATCAGCTCGTTCCGGGCAGCCCGTTTCATCGTTTCCTGCTCCATCATCCTAAATCGCTTTGGCATCCAGTAACGTAGTAAACGGGCAGAATTTAAAACAATACCACCACCATTTCCCTGCATATCAACAACGAGATTCTGAATATTGTCTTCCCGTAGCTGCTTAAATGCGCGCTTAAGTCGTCGATTAAAAGCCCACTGAAAAGGGTCCTTTTTTTTCAAACCCATAAATGACGATACGCGCAGTACCGCTGTACGAGTCAGTGTGTCAACCACGCGTACAGATAAATTAGATTGCTGAGCAAGTCGATCAATTTCTGAACTATACCGATCCCTCATTGTCGACCGGAACTCCCGTAACGTTGGGCAGGAGAGCTGAGTACGCCGAATCGTTGTATCACCACTACGCCGATACGTAATAGTAATCGAATCCATTGAGCCATACCAGGCTGCATAATAATCAGCAAACTGGACCAAACTCCACTGCTGACGCCCGGTAAGGTTGTCGCCATCAGAACCCGAGTGGTCGGCATTCATCAGCTCATGATGCAAATCGGCTATTGCACGGTTATTAATCGTTAACAGTTCCGTACCACGTCTTAAACTTGTATCAACGGATACGTTATGGCTTATAAAATAGCTGGATTCTACCGGTCGAATAAAGAAAGGAACGTAACGAGTGTGCTTATTGAAATAGTGCTTATGATGATTCAGATTAGTATGACCATCTTTCAGTGCTGTTATAAAAGGACTGACATGGTGATAAAACGCCTGGTAATCCATGGGAGCCGTCAGGCGATTATACAATGAATCATAAAGTTGCTCCATTTGGGGTTGTGGAGTGTAATAGCCCATACCCGGGTGCAGCAAATCAAGCTTGCGTTTCAGGTAGCTCAGGTCCTCGCGGGTTTGAGCAGGAGTAAGGTTTTGAGAGGAAACAGTCTGACAGCTTAGCCCGATTAGCAGGCTAGCTAAACAAAGGATTTGCCCAATCTTCATCGATACACGTTACGGTAGAAACCAGACGTTTGGCGTCTGAGAGGAATCGTACGGTGAAGATAAGATTTGACGCAACTATAATCAACAGATTATGTTTAGAATTTTATAAAAATTTTGTGTTCGGCAAAGAAAACAGGAGAAGCTATAGCTCTAGCCTGATTACACCAATCTGTTAGTATATATTTTTTCTCCCGAAAGAAACTTACGAATCACTTAATTGCTGCGGTACCATCAGCTACCTTTTTGGTGCGGAATGATTGTCCAGTGTTTTACTTTCGACAGATGTTCGGCAACGATAGTCGCAGCTACGTCTTCGAGGTTTTCCTCATTAGTTATAAAAAACAGGCTTGTGGGCTGGTCCGTATCCTGTGTAGTACGTAGCTCATAATATTCATTATGTTGCTGAATGGTATGTTTATCGACGAGTTGGTATTGTGCCATGGAGAAATGAATTAGTACGTAACGTTAACCCAATTTTAGAAATGATGTTTATCCGAGAACCGTAATTAATATTGCTCCGGTTACCATAATCCCGGCGCCGATTAGCTTACGAACGATACCCTGTTCGCTAAAAAACTGATACCCAAATAATACACTTATCAGTGCAGACGTCTGAAACAAGGCCAACGCATAACCGACAGGCATATTCGCTAAAGCCACGTTGCTGGCCATTTGTGATACGCCAACGGCTAAAAATAGGCCACCAAAGGTGAATTTCTGTCTAAATAATAGCTTCGTCTGTTGCCGCCACTGTCTACGTAGCGTCAGTGAAATCCAGATGAGCGTAAAAGCAAACCCAAATACACACCAATAGAAAAAAGCAATGGTTGGCGTGGAAAGAAGAATGGCTTTTTTTAGGAAGGCGCCATCAATCGCCGAAAAGACTAGAGCAAGTAACCGCATCTTTACTTCGGGGCGCTGAAATACTTCCCACGAGAAGGCAGTGCGTTGTTTCCAATCAATTAGTACAATATAACTACCCGCTACAATAAGCAGAATGCCCGCCAGCCCCCACAAGCCAGGTATTTCATTCAATAAAAAAATACCAATTAACAGCCCCACTACTGATTTGTAGGCATTAATCGGTCCAAGTACCGACAGGTCACCGATGTGCAGGGCCTTCACCAGAAAAACATTCCCTAGCATGGCCAACAGCCCTGCTACGATTATACTTTGCCAGAAAGCGGATGGCAAGCCCACAAAACGAAGTTGAGGCCAGACGATCAGACAAGCGAGCATCAGAAAACCATATGTTGACGAAATAATAAATAAAGGATCAGCAGAGCGATGGGCAAGCTGCTTCTGAAATACGTTGGAGAGCGGATTGACGATAATACGTGTTAAGACGGCAAAACTGGTCAGGGAAAGAATGGTAAGCAGCATACACTAACTAGCCGTAATGGGCAGAATTAGAAAACTTAATGGCTCAAGTATAGGCAAATTTTAATTATCACTTTCCTGATTCACAAACGTTTCGTACCTTTGCGGTCTTATTTTTTGAGAGGAGATACCGAGGTGAACGCACTACGCGCATACGACATTCATATTGTCGGTCTGGAGAACAAACGTTATGAGTACGATTTTACGTCGGACGATGCGTTTTTTGTCGCGCTGGAGCAAGATTTAATCCAGAAAGGCAACATCCAGACGCATTTGCTGCTGGAAAAGTCCGAAACGATGATCCGGCTTGATTTTCACATCACAGGTACTGTTGAACAGATTTGCGACCGCAGCCTTGATGAATATGATGAGCCAGTTGACACGCGGCAAACAATGCTGCTGAAATTTGGCGATCACAACGAAGAATTAAGTGATGAGATTGAACTCATTGAACGTAACACGGCAACGATTAACGTAGCACGTTACATTTTTGAATTCATTAGTCTGTCGCTTCCTATGAAGCGCCTTCACCCCCGCTTTCGAAATGAAGAGGACGAAGACGATGATTCTCCGACCGGTAAACTCATTTACCGGTCCGATGCAGAAACCAATGACGATGAAGATGGCCAGTCTACTATTGATCCGCGCTGGGCAGCTTTACGAAAACTGAGTGATAATTAATCTGAGTTATAGAGTGTTCTGATTGTTACCAAGTAAATGACAAAAGCAGAAATAAACTCTACGGCTCTATACCTGTATAACTGAATAACTTAAGAAAATGGCACATCCCAAACGGCGCCACTCAAGTACCCGGCGCGATAAACGCAGAACGCATTATAAAGCTACTCCAGTGGCTCTTTCAACCGACGCACAGACGGGCGAAGTACACGAGCGGCACCATGCCCACGTTTTTGAAGGAAATCTGTTCTATAAAGGACAAATGATTATTGAGAATTACGCCAAAACGGCATAAATCCTTGTGATTTCTAAAAAGTATTTCGCTGACGTCTTTCCGAAGATGAACGTGAAATACTTTTTTATTGCCTGCTACCTCCCTATTTTTACGCGTAGTTAGTTTCTAGGCCAGCTTAACTGGGAGGTATTGAAAAAACAGAGTCAATGAAAATTGCAGTGGACGCAATGGGTGGCGATTTCGCTCCCGAAGCGATTGTGGAAGGAGTTGTAATGGCCGCTGCTGAATTGTCGGAACAAGTATCTATTGTGCTGATAGGCAAGCAGTCCGTTATTCAGGAGTTACTTCAAAAACACGACGTTAGTGCCGTTGCCAATATTGAATTGGTTAACGCCGACGATATTATCGAAATGAGCGAGCACCCAACGAAGGCGCTCTCGCAAAAACCCAATTCCAGTATCGGAGTTGGGTTTAAGCTTTTGAAAGACGGTCAGGTAAATGCCTTTTGCAGCGCGGGGAATACAGGCGCGATGCACGTTGGTGCCTTATTCAGCATTAAAGCAATTGAAGGAATTATTAGGCCGTGTATCGCCGGTTTTGTTCCCCAGATTACAGGAGGGCACGCGGTCATGCTCGATATCGGTGCCAATGCCGACTGTAAACCCGAAATGCTCGCTCAATTTGGCGAAGTGGGCTCTATTTATGCTCAATATACGTTCGGTATTGAACGCCCTCGCGTAGCGCTGATGAATATTGGTTCCGAAGAACAAAAAGGCTCACTGGTGGCGCAGGCAGCCCATCAACTTCTGAAGGAAAGCCGACGAATCAATTTTATCGGCAACATGGAGGGAGGAGACTTCTTTGCAGGTAAAGCTGACGTAATTGTTACGGAAGGTTTTACGGGCAATACGATGTTCAAATTGGGTGAATCGTTTTACTCGACGGCCAAGCAACGCGGCATTAGCGACGAATTTCTGGATAAAACCAACTATGAATCGGTTGGGGGTAGTCCAATCCTGGGCGTAAACGGTAATGTAATCATTGCACATGGTGTATCATCACCATTAGCGATAAAAAATATGATCAGCTTAGCCATCCGGCAGGTTGAATCAGACGCATACACTAAAATAGCACAAGCTCTCAGTTAATAATTAGTAGCTAATAGTTATTGGTTAGCCTCCTGGAGGTGCTGTTTACTGTTAGTTGACAACCGTTAACTGAAACCGAACTTATGAGTAAAGCTGCCATAACTGGAATCCACGGCTATGTTCCCGACTATGTGTTAACCAATGCCGAATTGGAGCGCATGGTAGACACAAATGATGAATGGATTACGAGTCGCACGGGTATCAAAGAGCGGCATATCCTGAAGGGTGAAGGCATGGGTTCTTCACACATGGGAGCCAAGGCAGTGGAAGGCTTGTTGAAAAAATTGAATACAAAGCCGGAAGAAATTGACCTGCTCATCTGCGCTACGACTACCCCCGATTACGTATTTCCCTGCACTGCGAATCTTATCTGCGATATGGTTGGCATACGTAACGTCGGCAGTTTTGACGTTCAGGCCGCCTGTTCTGGGTTTCTGTACGCGCTGACGATCGGATCACAGTTTATCGAAACGGGTAAATACAAGAAAGTAATCATCGTTGGAGCCGATAAGATGTCGGCCATCGTTGATTATACAGACCGAACAACCTGTATCCTATTTGGCGACGGAGCTGGGGCTGTAATGCTTGAGCCTAGTGAAGAGGGACTGGGCATACTGGACTCAATTATTCGTTCAGACGGCGTTGGTCAGAATCATTTGTTTCAGAAAGCAGGCGGCAGCCGCTACCCACCGACCCATGAGACCGTCGAAAAACGCTGGCATTACGTTTATCAGGACGGACCGTCTGTGTTTAAATTTGCAGTCAAAAATATGGCGGACGTATCGGCTGAAATTATGGAGCGAAATCACTTGGCAGGTAATGATGTTGCCTGGCTAGTGCCACATCAGGCTAACAAACGCATTATTGAAGCTACCGCTCATCGAATGGGTATCGAATCCGACAAAGTGATGATGAATATCCAGAAGTATGGGAACACCACAGCAGCGACGATTCCCCTCTGTTTATATGATTATGAGCCACAGTTGAAGAAAGGAGATAATCTGATATTAGCGGCTTTTGGTGGAGGCTTTACGTGGGGAGCAGCTTACGTGAAGTGGGCGTATTAGTTTTATATATGGTGTACAGGGTAGAATACTGGCAATGTCGCTGGTAATTTCATCAAACATCATACAGTCTGTATTATACATTGTAAACATGGCAACAACCGCAGATATCCGTAACGGATTAGTTTTAAACTTTAATAACGACCTTTTTCAAATTACCGATTTTCAGCACGTTAAGCCTGGTAAAGGTGCCGCCTTCGTCCGTACCAAACTGAAAAGCCTGACCACGGGACGGGTAATTGACAATACGTTTAACTCCGGGGTAACGATTTATCCGGTACGTGTTGAACGTCGTAAATTCCAATACCTTTACAAGGACGAAGCAGGTTATAACTTTATGGACCAGGAATCGTTCGACCAGATTAATCTCGACGAAAAAATCGTTGAAAATGCTGATCTAATGAAGGAAGGACAGGAAGTTGAAATGCTGATTAACGCTGAAACCGAAATTCCTCTGTCCTGCGAATTACCACCGTTTGTTGAACTGGAAGTAACTTACGCAGAACCGGGTATTAAAGGAGATACCGCTAACAGTCCTAAAAAACGGGTTGAGGTAGAATCTGGTGCTAAAATTATGGTACCCCTCTTTATCGAATCAGGTCAGAAAATTCGGGTTGATACCCGCACACGCGATTACGTAGAACGAGTGAAATAGTAAAAAAAGTCATTGGTCGATAGTTGATAGTATCGCTATTGAACTACTATCTTACTGGCGACTATCGACTATCGACTCCTTAACTATGAGCACAAAAGACATACAACAACTGATCGACTTCATCTCTCAATCGGGTTTAGATGAGGTTAATATTGAAACGAATGACCTGAAAATCAGTGTCAAGCGGTACGGATCGGGCGCGCCTGCTGCCCCAGCTAGTGTTCTGGCTGCACCGGTACCTGTTGCTCAGGCACCGGTACCAGCCACACCGCCTGCCACGCTTCCTGCCGTTGCACCTAAGGCCGATACATCGAACTACATTACCATCAAATCGCCTATGATCGGTACGTTCTACCGATCAGCAAACCCCGAAACACCTTCGTTTGTAGAAGTAGGTGACAACGTAACGGAAGGCAAAGTGGTATGTATCATCGAGGCCATGAAGCTTTTCAATGAAATCGAATCGGAAGTAGCAGGTCGCATTGTAAAAGTGCTGGTTGAGAATGCTACGCCAGTCGAATACGACCAACCGCTATTCTTGGTAGAACCCATCTAAAATAAAGAGCGAACGAGTGAATGACCGGACCGCCGGGGCGGTGAAAGGGCGAAAATAGCATTCGCAAGTATTTCACCGCTCCGACGGTCCGGTCATTCACTCGTTCGCTCTTTTGTTCTTTACGCTATGTTTAAGAAAATATTAATTGCTAATCGGGGAGAAATTGCGCTACGTATTATCCGTACCTGCCGCGAGATGGGCATTAAAACGGTGGCTGTTTACTCAACAGCTGATCGCGATAGTCTGCATGTACGCTTTGCTGATGAGGCCGTTTGCATTGGACCGCCTGCTAGCCGACAATCATACCTAAGTATTCCGAGCATTATTTCTGCTGCCGAAGTGACCGGTGCCGACGCTATTCACCCTGGCTACGGTTTTTTATCCGAAAACGCCGAATTCTCGCAAATCTGTGCTGATTACGGTATCAAATTCATTGGCGCTACGGCCGAGCAGATCAACGGCATGGGCGATAAGTCTACGGCAAAAGCAACCATGAGATTAGCCGGTGTACCCGTTATTCCGGGCTCAGATGGTTTGCTTGAATCGGTTGAGCAGGGGAAGATGCTGTCGGCTGGAATGGGCTATCCCGTGATTGTGAAAGCGACGGCTGGGGGCGGTGGTCGTGGAATGCGTATCGTTCGTTCGGAAGAAGATTTTGAGAAAGCCTGGAATGACGCCCGAACCGAAGCAGGAGCCGCTTTTGGCAACGACGGCTTATACCTGGAGAAATTCGTAGAGGAGCCTCGTCACATTGAAATTCAGATTGTTGGTGACCAGTTTGGTAAAGTTTGCCACCTCTCTGAGCGGGACTGTTCCATCCAGCGTCGACACCAGAAATTGGTTGAAGAAACGCCTTCGCCAATCGTATCGGATGAGCTTCGGATGCGAATGGGCGAAGCGGCTATAAAAGGAGCGCAGGCAATCGGCTATGAAGGTGCTGGAACGGTTGAGTTTCTGGTCGACAAAAATGGAGATTTCTATTTCATGGAAATGAATACCCGTATTCAAGTAGAGCATCCGATTACAGAGGAAGTGACGGATTTCGATCTGATTAAAGAACAAATCAAAGTGGCCGCTGGCGCCGAGATTTCTGGTCGAAATTATACGCCTAAACTCTACGCGATGGAGTGCCGGATTAATGCTGAAGATCCTGCTAATGGTTTCCGCCCATCGCCGGGTAAGATCACAAACCTTCATTTTCCCGGAGGCCACGGTGTTCGGATTGACAGCCACGTTTATACCGGTTATACCATTCCACCCAACTACGACTCTATGATTGCGAAATTAATCGTGTCGGGTCAATCGCGGGAGGAAGTCATTACCCGTATGAAGCGGGCATTGCAGGAGTTTGTCATTGAAGGCATTAAAACCACCATTCCATTCCACATAAAGCTGATGGATGATCCGAAATTTAAATCGGGACAGTTTACAACGGCATTTCTGGAAGGGTTCGATTTTAGCAAATTGTAATACGTAGCAAAGATCTGTTACGTTGTATTCTGGTATAAAAAACGGGGGCATTGCTTTATAGGCAGTACCCCCGTTTTTTATAGTCGTATGAATCACCTCGCTATTGCCGATTACATTGTTTTCTTCGTCTATTTCATTATCGTCGTCGGCTACGGCTACTGGATTTACAATCGCAGACGCAAAGCTGAATTTAATACGACGGACTTTTTTCTGGCTGAGGGTTCGCTTACCTGGTGGGCAATCGGTGCGTCATTGATTGCGTCAAATATTTCTGCTGAGCACTTTATTGGCATGGCTGGCTCTGGGTTTGCCATGGGCCTGGCTATTTCATCGTATGAATGGTTTGCGGCTGCTACGTTACTTATTGTCGCCGTTTTTTTTATACCCATCTATCTTCGGAACCACATCTATACAATGCCCCAGTTTCTGGCGCAGCGGTATAGCGATACCGTCAGTACAATTCTGGCCGTGTTCTGGTTGGTCGTATACGTACTGGTCAATCTTACATCCATTCTCTATTTAGGGGCCATTGCTATCGAATCTTTAGTCGGTATTTCATTTACAGCCTGCACAATCGGGCTGGCGGTGTTTGCCATTTTCATTACGTTAGGTGGCATGAAAGTTATTGGCTACACAGATGTTATTCAGGTGGTCGTGTTGATTTTTGGTGGCTTAGTTATTACGTATCTGGCGTTAGAGTTAGTGGCTCAGGAAACTGGGGCTACAAGTGTCTGGGGTGGCTTACTGTCGCTTCGCCAGAAAGCCGATGGCCATTTCCATATGTTTCTTCCGAAAGGGCATCCGCATTATGAAGAGCTTCCTGGTATGGCGCTGGTAACGGGTGGCATGTGGCTCAATAACTTATACTACTGGGGCTGCAATCAATACATCGTACAACGCGCTCTTGGCGCTGACCTGAAGACGGCCCGTACAGGCATTCTGTTTGCAGCTTTTCTGAAACTGATGATTCCATTGATTGTGGTTATCCCCGGCATTGCGGCTTATGTATTATACCAGAGTGGACCATTTCATGCCGCCATGACTGATGCCGCTGGCGTAGTAAAGCCTGATCATGCGTATCCTGTACTCATGAATCTGTTGCCTGTCGGGATGAAAGGCCTGGCATTTGCCGCGTTAACAGCAGCCATTGTCGCTTCGCTAGCCAGCAAATGCAACTCGATCTCTACCATTTTTACGCTGGATCTCTACAGAAAATATGTCGATAAGAATGCCTCCGAGCGAAAACTGGTCAGTGTAGGACGCTGGGGCATCATTGTTTCGTTTGCGATTGCCATTGGACTGGCTCCATTGCTACGTTCGCTTGATCAGGTGTATCAGTACATTCAGGAGTACACGAACTTCATTACACCGGGCATATTTGCCATTTTTCTATTGGGCTTTTTCTGGAAACGAGCAACGAACCGGGCTGCACTAACTGTAGCAATCCTGACATTACCGCTTTCGATTTTACTCAAGTTCTGGCCAGCAGTGATGGGCATGATTGGTGTTGAGGCTGATTCGATTCCGTTTTTGCATCGTACAACCTGGGTATTTTGCATCGATATACTGCTGATGATAATCATATCGCTCACAGATCCGGCTAGCCATGAAGCTGATGAAAGCATTATTGTTGATAAGCAAATGTTTCGCGTAACGCCTTCCTTCGTCGTTGGATCTGTTGGTATTTTTAGTATTCTGGCTGTATTGTATACCGTATTCTGGTAAACTCAATGCTGAAATTTCTGATGGCGGGGCTTCTGTTCTTATCAACGTCGGCTGTTGCCCAACTGGCTGAACGGCTTGATTCGTTGATGCAGGTAACGACCTCATCAAACCAACCCGGCGCGGCTTTACTGGTTATAGCCGGTAATAAACGTGTCTATCAAAAAGGGTATGGTCTGGCGAATGTCGAGACGAAAGTGCCAATTACCCCCGAAACTAATTTTCGAATGGCATCGGTCTCGAAGCAGTTTACCGCAATGGGGATTCTGCTGTTGGAGAAAGACCGAAAACTATCGTTAAATGACCCGCTGGTTAAATTCTTTCCGGGCTTTACTGCTCAGGTTGCCGGAAAAGTACAGATTCGTCATTTACTAACACATACTTCCGGTATTCTCGATTATGAGTCGGTAATGAACCCTAATCAGCAGAAACAGCTTCTCGATTCTGACGTACTAACCTTACTGAAAGATCGCGATTCGCTCTATTTCGAACCAGGAAGTCAGTTTCGCTATAGCAACTCGGCGTATTGTTTGCTGGCATTGATCATCGAACGGGTATCCGATCAATCGTTCGCATCCTTCATTCAGCAACGTATTTTCATGCCGTTGAAGATGAATCAGTCCATGGTCTATAAAGCTGGCGGGCTAATCGTTAATCGGGCAATGGGATACCGCAAAAAAGAGAACGGGTTTGTTTTTTCGGATCAGAGCGTAACAAGTGCAACCAAAGGCGATGGGGGCGTCTATACCTCGCTGGTGGATTACCAGAAGTGGAACACAGCACTACGTAACGGTACGTTACTTGACCTGAAAGCTGTGCTGGCCCGTACGGGGCAAGCTATTCCAAAATCATCGGATAGTTTTTACGGAGCTGGCTGGTTTTTTCGTCAGCCCGATAATCCGATTCTGTTTCATTCAGGCAGTACGTGTGGCTTTAATAACTACGTAATCAATATTCCGTCGAAGCAATTTCTGCTGGTCTATTTCTCGAACAAGGCTACTAACAAAGCCAATGCAATTA
The DNA here is from genome assembly GCF_014699035.1 of Spirosoma validum. Taxonomy (GTDB): domain Bacteria; phylum Bacteroidota; class Bacteroidia; order Cytophagales; family Spirosomataceae; genus Spirosoma; species Spirosoma validum. Next base: position 342,119 of record NZ_JACXAA010000006.1, on the reverse strand, counting down.
GCGTAGTAAAAATACTGGCTAACGCTGGCTACCCCGAACTGACTGATATGTTGACGTTAGATGACCTGACCCAGTAGTAAGTTTCAGCCCGATTTTTAGTCAGAGTTTCTATTCTCAAGATAAGTTAGGAAACCCGTCAATTGTGTTACGTCCGTATAATCAACCCGATGCGTTTTAGAATACGTCCGAACATCGCCCAATTGCTTTTGATATAGTTTGTGAATACTCTTAAGCGAGGCTGGATGAACAATGTCGTTCGTATCGATGAAATAATACGTGGTCTTGAGTTGTCTGTCAGTAGGTGAAGTCGTGTTCTGCCATTGAAATTCATTCGCTTTATTCGACACGAAAAGTGAGCTGGGTGTGGGCGCTGAGGGGTCCACTTTAAATTGTTGAGTCGAAGCCACCGATGGATTTACTGAGGGGACCAATTTGGTTAGTTTAGCCACCTTCAGCTTCGCATATACGCCAACAATTTCCAGGTCATCATCATTGTCGTTCATTCCTGGTACAAATTCGTGGTTATTAATCACTACACGGCTTACCAGGTACTTATTCGTTAGCAAAAGCGTATCTCTGTGTTCGTCAATAAATTGTAGCTTTCCATGAAGGAAACTATAGTTTATTAAGGCCTTGCGGCTAGAACCATTTCGAAAAATGACCTGTCCCTCCTGAAACGAATTAAATTGAAATAGCCAGGGTTGAGGGTTATTCATTTTGGCGCTTTTCGGCGTGAACGTCAGAGCATGTTGGTTTACCGGCTGAGGGTGATTGTTCAGTGCAGTAATCAATAAGGGAAGAAAGAAAACGTTCATAGTATCGTTAGGTTATACAGATAATACGTAACGAAGTCGATAATAACAGAGGCATTTCAGATCGGTAAAAGAAAGATGTTTTTCTGCACCAGAAATACTCAAGCCAGGCAGAGAAAACGCGTAAAATTGTACGGGTGAGATATCATTTGTGGTTCTCTGTTACGTTGGTCAATCAGATGAAGCAGTGCAAAAGATGCAGTAGGTTGAATTTCCGAGAACGATTTGCCCTATCTCGCTGGTTGACAGGAAATAAATTGTAGATTTGTTGTATAAATTTCACATTGACATGATTAGCGAAACCGCGCCCCTTGCCAGCCTCGATCAGTGGGAAGACGACCTCCTGATTCGCTATCCCGAACCTGAGCACAAAGCGAAGGAAGAATACCGAAATTACGACTCCCCCGAACGCGATACGGTCCGGGAATTTTATCGGCTGAACCATACGTATCAGACGTATGATTTCGTCCGAGAAAAAGAGCGTGAGTTTCTGAAATTTGACAAAAAAGAATTGCCTGTTTGGGGTGCCATGGAGTTTTTGAACACCCTGGTAGATGACTCCGACCCGGATACAGATCTCGATCAGCTTCAGCACTTACTCCAGACGGCCGAAGCCATCCGGGCCGACGGCCATCCTGATTGGTTTGTGCTGACGGGCTTTCTGCACGATATGGGTAAAGTCCTGTGTCTGTTCGGTGAGCCGCAATGGGCTGTAGTCGGTGATACGTTTCCTGTTGGTTGTCAGCATTCGGATAAGATTGTGTACCCTGAATATTTCGCGAACAATCCAGATAGCTACGACGAACGATACAACACCAAGTACGGTGTTTATGAACCAAACTGTGGCCTGCGTAACGTGCATATGTCATGGGGACACGATGAGTACTTGTATCAGATCATGAAGGATTACATGCCAGAACCGGCTTTATACATGATGCGATACCACTCGTTCTACTCGCAACACCGCGAGGAAGCCTACAACCACCTGATGGACGATCATGATCACGAAATGTTCAAATGGGTCCATAAATTCAATCCGTATGATTTGTACTCAAAAAGTCCCAAACCACCGGTCGTCAGCGAATTGAAGCCATACTATGAGGACTTGATTGCAAAATATTTGCCGGCCAAGCTTAAGTTGTAATTAGGGACCGATTTAGATAGTTTAATTCCGTACTCAGTCAATGTCAATGGCTGAGTACGGTTTTTTATTGTCTGGTTACGTAGTTTTGACTAGATCCATTCATACATGCTCCTCTTCTTTATCGCACTCTATCTGCTGTCGAATGTAGCCGTTGGTGTTTGGGCAGCCCGACGCGTAACGACGTCGCAGGATTTTGTTCTGGCAGGCCGGGGTTTGCCGCTGTTTCTGGCCGCATCCGTTACGTTTGCTACCTGGTTCGGTTCGGAAACGATTATGGGGGCCCCTGCCATGTTTGTAGAAGGTGGGTTTCTGGCTGTAATTGAGGAGCCATTTGGTTCTTCCCTGTGTCTGTTTCTGGTCGGCGCTTTTTTTGCAAGACCGCTATATCGGCTGAATATCACTACGTTCTCGGACTACTTTCGTATTCGATTTGGTCGCCCCGCTGAGTTGCTGTCGGCATTAATGGTAATTCCTTCCTACTTCAGCTGGATTGCTGCTCAGCTCGTTGCAATCGGTATTGTCTTGAGTGTCGTAACAGACGTACCACGTGAATACTGCATTATTGCCAGTGCGGTTGTGGTCATGATTTATACGCTTTTAGGAGGGATGTGGTCTATTTCAGTGACTGACTTTTTCCACAACCTCATCATTATTCTGGCGTTGGCTGTGCTGGCGGTTTTATTATGGAAGGATGTCGGTGGTTGGGAAACTATTCAAAAAAAGACACCAGATGGGTTTTTTCGTTTTCTGCCAAACGCAACGGGTAAAGATTGGCTAGCCTACGTCGCGGCCTGGATAACGATTGGCTTGGGATCTATTCCGCAACAGGACGTTTTTCAGCGCGTTATGGCCGCTAAAACTGAAAATATATCGGTTTGTGCCTCCTATCTAGCCTCAGGGATGTACTTGACGATAGCCATGTTACCGCTGTTTATCGCTTTAGCCGCCAAATTAATCCATCCCGATTTGCCGAGCGATAATCAGTTAATCATTCCGAATATGGTTATGCGCCACGGAAGCGTACCCTTACAAGTGCTTTTTTTTGGGGCCGTTACGTCAGCCATCCTGAGTGTTTCGAGCGGAGCGATTCTGGCTCCCGCGACGGTTTTTGGGGAAAACGTCGTGAAGTTCTTTCGGCCTGAGATTAGCGATCAGAATCTTCTGAAAACCATCCGGTGGGCAATTGTCGTTATCACGATTATATGCGTGTTGATAAGCACTACGCGCGATACCAATATTTTTGATCTCGTAGGTGAGTCTTCTGCCTTTAGTTTGGTCTCGCTTTTTGTGCCGCTGGCGGCTGGTATTTACTGGAAACGTGCTAACCTAACGGGTTGCCTATGGTCGATGGCTATCGGATTTGTTGTTTGGCTGCTGTGTCTTTGGCAGAAGACAGAATATCCAGCTATACTCTGGGGTTTGTTGGCCAGTACGGTGGGAATGATAGGAGGGAGTTTAACAAAAAAAGCGCCCTACGTTGCAACGTAGGGCGCTTTTTGCTAGGCTAACTTTTTGTATTTGATGCGGGTCGGTGTAGCGTCTGAACCTAATCGTTTCCGGCGATTTTCTTCGTATTCCGAAAAATTGCCTTCGAACCAGTAAACCTGCGAATCGCCTTCGAACGCCAGAATGTGCGTAGCAATACGGTCCAGGAACCAGCGATCGTGGCTGATAACTACAGCACAACCGGCAAAGTTTTCCAGACCTTCTTCCAGAGCACGTAACGTGTTGACATCGAGATCGTTGGTAGGCTCATCCAGCAATAAAAGATTCGCGCCTTCCTTGAGCGTCATGGCTAGATGAACGCGGTTACGTTCGCCACCTGATAGCGTACTTATTTTCTTTTCCTGATCGGCACCAGCAAAGTTAAACCGGCTCACATAAGCGCGGGCATTGCTTTGCTTGCCGCCCATCATAATCCATTCATTACCACCCGAAATAGTCTCGTATACGGTTTTGTTTGGGTCCAAGCCATCGTGTTCCTGATCAACGTAAGCCACTTTCACTGTTTCGCCCACGTCGAACGTACCGGCATCGGGTTTATCGCGACCCGTAATGAGCTTGAAAAGAGTCGTTTTACCAGCACCGTTCGGCCCGATGATGCCCACAATACCGCCCTGCGGCAGCCGGAATCCCAAATGCTCGAACAACAGTCGATCCCCGAAGGCTTTCGCTACGTCTTCTGCTTCAATAACTTTAGCCCCCAATCGAGGTCCGGAAGGAATAAAAATTTCGAGCCGTTCTTCTTTTTGGCGATTGTCTTCGTCCAGGAGCCGCTCATAAGCGCCCAAGCGGGCTTTGGATTTGGCCTGTCTGGCTTTAGGTGCCATGCGTACCCATTCCAACTCGCGCTGAAGCGTTTTTTGTCGTTTCGATTCGCTCTTTTCTTCTTTGGCCAGACGCTGTTGTTTCTGATCTAGCCAAGACGAATAATTGCCTTTCCAGGGAATACCCTCGCCCCGGTCAAGTTCGAGAATCCAGCCTGCTACGTTATCCAGGAAATAACGATCGTGCGTAACAGCGATAACTGTCCCGCTATATTGCCGTAAGTGTTCTTCCAGCCAAAGTACCGATTCTGCATCGAGGTGGTTCGTTGGTTCATCCAACAGCAGTACGTCCGGTTGTTGAAGTAATAACCGGCAGAGCGCCACCCGGCGTTTTTCTCCCCCGGACAGGGTATCGATCAGCGCTTCGGAGGGTGGGCAACGTAGCGCATCCATCGCCCGTTCGAGTTTCTGGTCGAGTTCCCAGGCGTTGTAATGGTCCAGTTTTTCCTGCACCTCACCCTGTCGCTCAATTAATTTGTCGAAATCGGCATCAGGATCGCCAAATGCTTCGTTAATTTCATCGAACTCCTTTAACAGATTGACAACTTCCTGAACCCCTTCTTCGACAACTTCGCGAACCGTTTTGCCGGGTTCGAACTTCGGTTCTTGTTCAAGCATCCCGACAGAGTAACCAGGCGAGAATACGACTTCACCCGTATAGCTCTTGTCGATACCGGCAATGATTCGTAGTAGGGTAGACTTACCGGAACCGTTTAAGCCTAAAACCCCAATTTTAGCACCGTAAAAAAAGGAAAGGTAGATGTTCTTTAGGATTTGTCGGTTAGGCGGAATATTTTTACTCACGCCGGCCATGGAGAAAATTATGGTTTCCTGACTCATTAATTTCTGATAGATTTGTGGTTGGCAACAGTCCTCAAAATTAACCCACAGCGCAGCCTTAACCAAGAATAGGAATGGAAAACGCTTCACTGGTAGATGAATACGGTTACGTCAAAGACGGAAAGGTATTTTTAAAAGGCTACCTGAATTATGAAGATCGCCAGATTGGCGAAGTAAAACGTACCGAGCAGGAAGCGCTCGACTATTTTAAGAATCGCTTCATTATTGCTGAGCACAAAGTCAGTCAGTTAGAAGATGACATTGAAGAAGCTCAGAATAAAGGCTCGTATCTGACAAAATTGGTTCAGCTCCGTAAAAAGCTGATCGGATTTGACGCGTTGGGCGATTTTCCGCCCTTGCTCGATCGCCTGGACGTACAGGAAAAGCGATTGACCGAGTTAATTAGTGTCAACCAGCTCAAAAATCTTGACATCAAACGGGCATTGATTGCCGAAGCAGAAGCGATCATTGACAGTACCGATTGGCGTACAACAGCCGATGCTTTACAGGAAATTAAAACGAAATGGATCAAGACGGGACCGGTAGACAAGGCAACTGATGCAGAAATCGAAGACCGATTTCAAGCGTTGCTGGATGGCTTTTTCCAACGTCGTCGTGAGTTCTTCAACGAACAGAACAAGGTTATCCAGGAGCGACTGGATAAATATGATGAATTGATCCGACTAGCTTTCCGGGCTAATCGCCTTGGTGATCTGGATGCTGCTTTTCAGGAAGTTCGGAAGCTTAACAATGCCTGGAAGGCAGTTGGCGAAGTTCCGATCAAGAAAAGTGGGAAGCTGTATAAGCAGTTTAAGAAGGCGACTACGATGTTCTACACTAAATATAATGATGCTAAAGGTATTGTTATCGTGCCGAAGATCGATCCACGTGTGGAGGCTCAAATGAAAATGGCCGATGAAGTTGAACGACTTGCGAAACAATCAGACATTTTCGCAGCTGCTGAGCGGGCCAAAGTGTTACTTAATAGCTGGAAAGAGATTCGAGTTCCGTTTAAGTTGCAGGACAAAGTAGTTAACGAACGTTTTCGGGCGGCCTGCGACAAGATTTTTGAACTGAGTTACCTCGGACGGGTACTGACGCGTAAATACCCGGCGTTTGAGCTGAAAAGCCAGCCGGAGCAGATTCGGACGAAGATTCGGGAAATGGAATATCTTGTCAAACGAGAGAAAAATGACCTTCAATTTGCCTTGCAGGACGCTGATGGCCTCGACCCAAATAACGACGCTGACAAGCAGATTCTGAACAAAATCAATACACAGAAGCGTAAGATTGCGATGAAGGAAACGATCCTGCGTGAATTGCAAAAACAACTGGAAACGGTTGGATACTAATAAACGAAGATGCCTCGGGATTAACTCGAGGCATCTTCGTTTGTAGCACGTTTCGTACTCCTGAATTGTTATCTGTATATGGAAACGAACTTGAATCAACCCGACTTTTTTGTATCCGATACCGCCTTCCGATCGGCTATTATTCCAGGGAAATTCGTCCGAATCGAATATCTGACCGATTTGAACGAGTTTATCAAAACCGACGTAACGATCAAGCAACTTCTTCAAGAAGGAGAATTTGAGCAACTTGAACTAGCTACCGGTGATGTTATCCCGCTCGATCGTGTAGTGAGTATTTCGGGCAGGTTGTCTCCTAAATACCCTGGCTACGGTAATTATTCCTGTGATTGTTAACTGATTGTATCAAAGCCACAGTATGGCACCAGTACACTCGGAATCCGAATGCCCGCTGATGTCTGGTTATTTTCCAAAATTGAGGCCAGGATACGTGGTAGCGCCAGGGCAGAACCGTTTAGCGTATGCAGTAGCTGCATTTTGCCCTCAACTTTCGAGCGTAGTCTAAGTCGATTAGCCTGATACGTTTCAAAGTTTGAGACCGAGCTAACTTCCAACCAACGTTGTTGAGCCGCTGACCAGACTTCCATGTCATAGGTCAGCGCTGACGTAAAGCCCATGTCACCTCCAGAAAGACGTAGTACGCGATAGGGTAGCTCCAGCTTTTGTAGCAGTCCCTGTACATGCTGACTCATTTCTTCCAAAGCTGCATATGAATTCCCGGGCTTCTCGATGCGAACAATTTCAACTTTGTCGAACTGATGTAGGCGATTTAGCCCCCGCACATGTGCTCCCCATGAGCCCGCTTCGCGCCGAAAACAGGGTGTATAGCCCACATTTTTGACGGGGAGTTGGTTCTCGGGCAAAATAACGTCACGGTAGATATTCGTGATGGGTACTTCCGCCGTAGGAATCAGATAGAGTTTATCTTCCGTAACGTAGTACATCTGCCCCTCTTTATCTGGCAATTGTCCTGTTCCGAAACCAGAATCCTCATTCACGACAATCGGTGGCTGCACTTCGATATACCCCGCTTTCAGAGCCTCATCAAGAAAGAAATTGATCATTGCCCGCTGAATCCGAGCACCTTTCCCTTTGTATACTGGAAAGCCAGCTCCCGAAATTTTGACGCCCAGCTCAAAATCGATTATATCATACTTCTTGATCAATTCCCAGTGAGGTTGAGCACCCGCGTGAAGGGTTGGTTTCTCCCCGTGTTCCAGCACCACTTCATTATCTTCAGCACTACGTCCTTCAGGAACGCTAGTGTGGGGTATGTTGGGTAATGTTACCAGAACTGATTGTTGATCGGCTTCGAGCTGACGTAACGTATCGGCAAGATCTTTTGAGCGGGCTTTCAAACTCGCGGTCTCTACTTTAGCGGCTTCAGCGGCCGTTTTATCGCCCGCTTTCATCAGAGCACCAATCTGACCTGCTTTAGCATTTGATTGAGCCAGTATATCGTCAAGTTCGCGTTGAGTATCGCGCCGTTGCTGATCGAGCGCAAGTACCTGCTCAACGGTAGCGTCGGCATTCGGAAAATGCCGCTTACGAAGGCCTGCTAACACAGTCTCTTTATTATCGCGAATGAAGGGTAGTTGAAGCATTAGTTTGTATTGATAAGACGCTTGATAACGTCAATAAATTCTTGAGTTTGTGGTACTAGAGGTAATACATCTTCTTCGGTGAAGATGGCGAAGTCTTCATAATCACTGTCGTTACGGTTCTCAAAAAGTCTAGTATAAAATTTTGACCATTTTGCGTCAACTTCTCCAGATTTTATTACATGCAATTCGAACATTGCCTTTGCGCCTGCATGAGCTTTAATTCGAATGTTCCGGTGTAACATTAAGGCTGATACTGCGTGGAAAGCGCTATAATAAAGTCTATTCACGGCGCCTTCCCACTGTTTATTGTTAATAAGCGATTTGGCTTCGTTCAACACCGCATCTGACTTATTTAGTCTAAATGTCAGTGTTTCTTCTTTGCTCTTTTTCATAATCGCCTGCCGTCATCCTTGATGTTCTGATACAAATCAGTGACCTCAACATCTTCCCAGTCCGTTTTATTCTGTACACGAGTACTCATAACCCGTTCTGCAAGTAGTTCTAAATCATTTAGATGGTCCCACACTTTGTATTTAAAGACCCTATTAACAGACTGCTCTGTCAGCACCAAAAAATCCCAATCCGAGTCATCACGTGCGTCGCCCCGTGCCCGCGATCCAAAGAGCCATACTTCGGCCTGCGGGTCGATTTCGTGGACATACCGCTTAACTTCCTGTAAGAATAGTTCGTCGGTCATAGTAACTGATCTGTAAGAGACCTATAAAGTGTCAAAAACCGTATAAGTCTAGTCGCAAAATTACGCCGAAAATAATCCGTCGTTTAAGGCATTCAGCGCGTCGGCTTTGTACTTACCATGAACCAGTAACGATAGGTTACTTTCAGTGCCTCCGTAAGAAACCATCCGAATAGGGATGTTTTTCATCGCGTTGAAAACACGGACCGCTACGCCTTCGTTGTCAGCGCTGAAATTGCCGACGATGCAAATAATCGTTTGATCAAAGTCTGGCTCTTCCAGTGTACAGAACGTGCTCAACTCGTCCGAAATTTCCTGAATCCGGTCCGTATTGTCAATCGTTACCGACACCGACACTTCCGACGTCGTGATCATATCGACCGGCGTTTTGTACTTCTCGAAAATCTCGAAAATTCGACGTAGGAAACCGTAGGCATTCAGCATACGCGTCGAGTGAATGTACAAAGCGGTGATGCCATCTTTAGCCGCGATCGCTTTAAATACTTCGCTTGAGGTGCGATCCGCGATAAGCGTACCGGGCGCGCTGGGCTCCATCGTATTTTTCAGCCGTACCGGAACACCAAACATCCGGGCGGGCGTAATCGTCGAGGGATGTAGAATCTTCGCTCCGAAATAGGCTAGTTCTGCGGCTTCGTCAAACGTTAATTCACGTACGGGAAACGTATTTTTTACGATACGCGGGTCATTATTGTGCATACCGTCAATATCGGTCCAGATCTGGATTTCCTCGGCGCGAATGGCTCCACCAATCAATGAGGCTGTATAATCGGAGCCGCCCCGCTTAAGATTATCGACTTCGCCACGTGGATTCCGGCAAATAAAGCCCTGCGTTACAATAATCTGCTTATTCTCATGTTGCGGCAGTATTTCGGCCAGCTTTTGTTCCGTAAATGGAATTTCAGGCTCATTATCGGCGTCGATCCGCATGAATTCCAGCGCCGGTAGTAACGTAGCTGTTACACCTTCTTCTTCCAGATACGCTTGAAAAATCTGCGTACTCAGCAATTCGCCTTCGGCTACTAATTCTTTTTCCTGCTTCAGCGTAAAAGGCTTGATGCCCACCAAGGAACGAATAAATGAAAACTCGTTATCAATGATTTTCTGGCCGGCTGCTTTACCTGCTACCGTTTTGTAGAGATCGGCAATAAAAGCATCATAGTGTACTTTGAGCGTGTCGATTTTTTCATTTGCATCGGCATCATCGTTGGCTTTAAGCGATTCACCGATCGCTAACAAGGCATTTGTAGAGCCGGACAAGGCCGACAAGACGACAATTTTACGAGTATCGTCTTCAGTAATCAGATTACGGATGGACTTCATACGCTCGGGCTTACCAACCGACGTACCGCCAAATTTCCAGACGTGCATGGTTAATGTTGAATGACTGACTGAGTGAATGGCACAGCAGAAAATTCACCCAGTCAAAATTAGAATTTAGTATAAACCTGTTGTTGTAATCCGAGCATTTTGATGGCTGTGATAGCGGCTTCGTCACCCTTGTTACCGTGTTTACCACCTGCCCGGTCAATCGCCTGCTGCTGGTCGTTTGGCGTTAAAACGCCAAAAATGACTGGCTTGCCGGTTTTAAGACCAACGTTGGTCAAGCCTTGAGCCACCGCATGGTTGATATAATCATTATGTTTGGTTTCACCCTGAATAACGCAGCCAAGGGCAATCACGGCGTCAATATCATCTCGTTGGGCAAACCATTGTGCCCCCAGACTTAATTCATAGCTACCTGGTACGTTACCCCGGATAATATGTTCAGCCTTAGCGCCGTGCTGGAGTAAGGTTTGGTAAGCCCCGTTAAAGAGGGCTTCCGTTACGTCGGTATTCCATTCTGAAACGAGAATTGCGAATCGTCGATAGCTGACATCTGGTAATTCGTCTGTTGAAAAGACACTTAGGCTTTTTTCGGCACTGGCCATGCTAAATCGGGATTTAACGGATGTGTAAGATTGTCAGGTACTACTCTGGACTGTTAAAGTGGTCATAAAAAAAGGACAAAACTTGGTCGGTTTTGTCCTTAGTGGTATTGTGTTAAATACGCTTATGACTCACCGACCATGGCTTCAAGCATGGATTTATACTTCTTCGCATTGACAGCTTCAGCGGATTGTCCGTATTTTTCAATAATGTTCGTATATGTCTCTACGGCCTTATCGTTCTGTTTAGCTTGCTCCTGAGCAATAGCTAATTTCAACAGATAACCGGGCGTAAAGAATTTATTGGGCTTATAATCAGCCGCTTTTTGGTAATAATCCGTTGCTTCGTCGAAGCTCTTCTTTTCCATATACGCATCACCGATAAGCGCATAGGCACGAGCCTGCACCAACAGGTCCGACGAGCTAAAACTCTTCAGGCGCTCAATCGCTTCGTCGTATTTACCGTCTTTCAATAAACCGGCACCGGCATAGAACTCCGCCAGGTTACCAGCGGGCGTTGATCCGTAATTATCAGCAACGGACAGGAGCCCGGCGCTTTTACCGTCGCCATTCAGCGCTTTCTTGAGCGAATCAGCTTCAAGTTTATAAACGGCTGGAAACATTTCAGCCTGGGCCGTTTCATCCTGGCTACCTACGTAATACCGATAGCCAACGAAACCAACAATTAACAGAACGATACCTCCCAGTACGCCAAAGACGATGTTACGATACTGGTCGAAAAAATCTTCAGCCCGCTCAAATTGACCGGCCAGTGCGTCCGGGTCTTCCAAAAACTCCATTCCGGTGTTCTTCTTACTCATGCTTTTGCAATTTGGACTGCAAAATTAGGAATATTTACCATAGTGGAAAAGCGTAAGCCTCAAAAGTTTACGAATCATTTTCTTCCTGCAGGCAGGTATCTCGCACCGTCATAACTTCAGACGCCCGTACCGGACGAATCTGGCGAGGTAATAACGTTTCAACAGCTATCACTTCGCCGGTCAACGTGACAAACTCAACTTCGAAGGCTTTTCCTTCATTGTAGACCGTTAAAATCGTACCGACATCGCCTGCTTTCAGACGCCCGTTAGTCACATCTTCCTGCAGCACAACTAAATCAAATTCGCTCATACGTGACTATAGTGGTTACTAAAAGAAACGCTTGATACAAGGTCTTGTTTTGTTAAAATTAAATTAACTTTGGCCCGCTAATCTTAAATAAGGGGTGCCCTAAAACAACGGGCTGAGATTATACCCATTGAACCTGCGCAGGTAATGCTACGAAGGGAACTGGAATTCTTATCATATTTATCATTTAACCAAAGGTAGGTTTGGCCCCTTTGCCTATCGTCATGCTTTTTCGTCATGAAAAAACCGACGACCTATCTTCTTACTTTGATAGCTTGGCTATCTGTCGTTTCTGCCTGGGCGCAGATGACTATTACCGGAACCGTCAACGATGCTGATGGCGGTACGTTACCCGGAGCAGCTATCGTAATAGAAGGGACGTATAAAGGTACGTTTACCGATGCGAATGGAGCATTTCAACTCACGAATGTGAGGCCAGGTGCTGCATCCTTGCGTATTTCGCTGCTTGGCTATGATCCACAAACTCAAACGCTCGATCTAAATCAGAACGCAACGATTACCGTTACGTTGCAAAAAGCGGCCATTGCGGTCGACGAAGTTGTTGTGAGCGCAACACGGGCCAATCAAAAATCAGCTATTGCCTACACCGACGTAACGCGCCGGGATTTGAATAAACTGAATCTGGGGCAGGATATTCCGCAACTGCTCAATTTTACGCCCTCCATCGTTACGACATCGGATGCGGGTGCTGGCGTGGGATATACCGGTATTCGTATCCGAGGATCTGATGCCACGCGGGTCAACGTAACGCTCAACGGAATTCCGTATAACGATGCTGAATCGCAGGGAACGTTTTTTGTAAATATGCCTGATTTTGCTTCGTCAGTTAGTACGGTTCAGATTCAGCGGGGCGTCGGTACGTCGACGAATGGCGCGGGTGCATTTGGGGCATCCGTAAATATTCAGACGAATAAGCTGGAAGAAAAGCCCTATGCTGAGGCAAACCTATCTGCCGGATCGTTCGGAACGCGAAAAGTGAACGTACTGGTCGGAACGGGCTTACTGAATAATCATTTTGTTCTGGATGCCCGGCTATCGAAAATTTATTCTGATGGGTATGTCGATCGGGCTTTCTCGGACCTTCGGTCATTTTATGTTTCGGGGGGCTATTACACGAAAAAAAGTTTTTTCCGGCTAAACGTTTTTTCTGGTCAGGAGCAGACGTATCAGTCGTGGGGAGGAGTACCGGAGAACCTATTGAAAACGAACCGGACGTATAACGTTTACACGTATGATAATGAGACGGATAATTATCAGCAGGATAATTATCAGCTCATTACGTCCCATGAGCTAAGCCGGAACTGGCGACTGAACGTATCGGCGTTTTATACGAAAGGCAGAGGATATTACGAACAATATCGGCCAAACGATCGACTTAGCCGGTATGGTTTGCCCAACGTAGTGATTGGCGATTCTACCATTAGTCGAACCGATATTATTCGACGTCGGTGGTTAGATAATAATTTCTATGGCAGCGTCTTTTCACTGGATTATACCAGTTTCGGAAAGCTAACGGCAAACATTGGCGGTGGCTGGAACCAGTACGAAGGGGAACACTACGGTGAAATTATCTGGGCACGTATCGCCGGAAATACGAATATCCGGGATCGTTACTACAACGATAAGGCTACAAAGCGTGATGCGAATTTCTATGCAAAAGCATTTTATCAGTTTACGCCAAAGTTGAATGCCTTTGTGGACGCACAAATCCGACGGATTGATTACTCGTTCCTGGGCTTTAATAGCCAGCTGCAAAATGTCCAGCAGGATGTCCAGCTGACGTTTTTCAATCCGAAAGCAGGAATAACCTACACGATCAATGATCGTAGTACGGCTTATGCGTCGGTGGGAGTAGGCCAGCGCGAACCCAATCGCGACGATTATACACAATCATCGCCCGATAGTCGCCCCAAATCGGAAAAACTGGTTGATTATGAAGCAGGCTACAAAGTACAGACGGAAAAGATGGCGGTTACAGTCAATGCGTATTACATGAATTACCGAAATCAGTTAGTACTGTCCGGGCAACTGAATGATGTTGGGGCGGCTAACCGGGTGAACGTACCGACGAGTTACCGCGCCGGGCTGGAGCTGGAATTAGGTATTCGCCTGGCGAAGCAGCTCCGTTGGAACGCGAACGCTACGTTCAGCCAGAATAAGGTGAAAAATTTCACGGAGTATTTAGACAATGGCGATAATCCACAGGAAACCCGGCAGTACAGCCAAACGGATATTTCCTTCTCACCCAATGTAATCGCTGGGTCACAGTTGTTACTTACGCCGATAAAAGGTCTTGAGTTGGGTTTGCTCTCGAAATACGTTGGCAAGCAATATTTAGACAACACATCGAACGAAGACCGTAAGCTGAATTCGTATTTCACGAATGACATTCGCCTGATTTACAGCGTGAAACCGAAGTTTGCACAGGAAATCGCCTTTACGTTGCTTCTCAACAACGTATTGAATGAACTGTATGAGTCGAATGGTTATACGTATGCCTACGTTTTAGATGGTCAGGTTAGGGCTGATAACGGCTACTATCCACAGGCGGGACGTAATTTTCTGGCCGGTATAAGAATTCGATTCTAACCCACTGAAAAGATTCATTGGTGGTAGTAATGCCGCAGGATTGAATTTGTCACTCCCACGTACGAAAGGCCAGTGGTTTCGTGCGTGGGAGTGCTTTTTGTACTAACCAATCGCTTGTTGTAAATCCTGGATTAGATCTTCTATGTCTTCAATACCAACGCTAAGTCGAATAAGCGTGTCCTTCAGTCCGTTCCGTTGACGTTCTTCCTTCGGAATACTGGCGTGAGTCATACTGGCTGGATGGGTGCAGAGCGACTCAACCCCGCCCAGTGATTCGCCGAGCGAAAACACCTCGAAGCTTTCCATCACCTTAACGGCCTCGGGCATCGAATCACCTTTCAGTTCAAACGATACCATGCCGCCAAAACCACGCATCTGTTTTTTGGCTAATTCGTGGCCTGCGTGCGATTCTAAACCGGGATAATAAACCTGGCCAACTTTGGGATGCTGTTGTAAATACTGAGCCACTTTCATCGCGTTCTCACAGTGTCGCTGCATTCGGATATGTAATGTTTTAATCCCACGTAACACCAGAAAACAATCTTGCGGACCCGGTACGGCTCCGCAGGCATTTTGAATAAAAGCCAGTCGCTGAGCCGTTTCGTCGTCATTCAGAACAATAGCGCCCATTACCGTATCGGAATGCCCGCCGAGGTATTTCGTTACCGAATGCATGACGATATCGGCTCCTAAATCGAGTGGATTTTGCAGGTAAGGTGATGCGAACGTATTATCAACAACGAGTTGAATGCCGCGTGATTTTGTAATGGCAGCAATGGCCGTAATGTCCACCAGACGTAGCAAAGGGTTGGTTGGGGTTTCAATCCAAACCATCTTCGTGGCAGACGTAATCACGGGTTCGAGATTCGCAGGATTCGATAAGTCAACAAACTTAAAATGCAGGCCGAATTCCTGAAACACACGTACCATAATTCGGTACGTACCGCCGTAAAGATCGTTGCTGGCGATAATTTCGTCCCCGGGTTTGAACAGCTTCAAAATAGCATCTGTCGCCCCTAAACCCGATGAATAACAAATACCATGTTTGCCGTTTTCGAGTGCGGCCAGATTATTTTGTAGAACGGTTCGCGTTGGGTTCTGCGTACGGGCATACTCATAGCCCTTGTGCTTCCCTGGCGACTCCTGCACGTAAGTTGAAGTCTGGTAAATAGGCGTCATAATGGCGCCTGTCGTTGGGTCGGGTTCAATCCCGGCATGTATGGCTTTCGTTCCGAATTTCATAGTCAAAAGTAGCGAAAGTAGACTGGAGATTTAGGTTGTGTCAGCGTAAAGTAAAGAAAGACATTTTGCTACGTCGGCTAAAGTTTAGGTTACCTAAAACCACAACCGCTGTTTGGCCGTTTGGTAGACGTGAAGACCGCCGTTCTCAAATATATTACCGGACCAGCGATTGCGGGTATAGTACTCTCTGCAACGCCTATTGTATTTACGTCCTTATTAACGTACTACGCTATTGTCTACGAAACAGTTATTGCTGGATTTTCGGCATGGCAATGGACTGGTATCACGCTCATTTGCACAATAACATCGGCGGGGTTAACCCCGCCGACGATGTTGGCGCTAATCTTTGGCTACTTTCTGGGTTGGCAGGCCGTTCTGCCGCTTTTCGTTATTAATCTGGGCGGAATTCTTTTTATAAATTTACTGGTTCGATGGCTTGATCACGAACGTTTTCGTGCCTTCATTCGGCGAAATCCGAAAGCTCAGTCTGTGCTTGATCGTATTTTAACGAATGAATTAGAAGTCATCTTTTACGCTAAACTTTCTCCAGTTCTACCCTTTGGCCTGACGAACCTTATGTTTGCGCTATCGGGTGCCAAACTTAAAAATATTTTGCTGGGTGGTTTTTTAGGTATGACCCCCCGAACGATCCTGGCAATTTGGTCTGGTCATGAGGCTCATGAAATCAAAACGCTTCTGGAAAGCCCTAACCAAAGCTCGTGGACGCAAATTATTATCATTGGTTTGGTGATTGTTTCCATTGTTGGCTTGTGGCATGTCATCCAAAAGTCGCTAAAGTAACCTGTAGTCTTTAGTTAATTGCTGATAATCAACTATTTATGCTTATTTTAGCATAAGATCATAATTTGATCTAAGCCTAATTTCACTACTTATAGATAGGGAATACCGTAATAATTTTCACAACGTTTCCTGAAAGCTCGTCTTTTTGACAGTATATTTTGAGGAATTATACCTAGTCTGAAATAAATTTTATAGTAATTAGTAATATATTTAAACATCCGATTAAAATAGTAAGTTACGACTGCATGTGAGTTTAATCCTATATTGATATTTGGGTTTAAATTCATTCTGTCTACAAACATTCGTGTAAATACGCACGTTAGTTACTTACTTATTGGTAAATGCCTTTCTTATAAATTTAATCTCATGCCAAGGTAAAGCGGGAAAATTGCTATAAAATAAGTTTGACCTCATATTCAGCATGTTGTTATTTATCTGTAAAAGCTTCTGTATCTAATTTCAACAATCGGGGATCGATAGAAATCTTCTTATGGCAACCATTAACACTATGAATGACGAAAAAAAAATTGATAAGGCCGCTTATGTTCTTAAAGCAGTAGCTCACCCGTTACGGATTAAAATAATTCAAATGCTGAATGAGAACAAAGAATTGAACGTTTCAGCTATTTACAAAGACCTGAACGCTGAACAGTCGCTTATCTCACACCATTTGATCAACATGCGTGACAAAGGCATCTTGGATATCCGACGTAGCGGCAAGAATATTTATTATTTTCTGGTAGATACAGCCGTGGCTGATGTCATCGAATGTATCTACAGAAGTAAAGCTATGGTTTGATAAGTCACCCATAAACAAAGAGCCGTAAGAAGAACAACTAAACTTGTCTTCTTACGGCTCTTTGTTTATAGCTACCAAACTATTTATCCAAATAGATCACCAGTACGGTAATTGGGAATAATACCAAGATGTAGATAAGCCCTTTCCGTAGCTTCGCGACCCCGTGAGGTTCGCTTTAAAAAACCCTCCTGAATTAGGAAAGGCTCATAAACTTCCTCAATAGTTTCAGCTTCTTCACCACAGGCTGTTGCGATGGTTGTAAGGCCAACGGGACCGCCTTTGAATTTATCGATGATCGTCATCAGAATCCGGTTGTCCATATCGTCCAGACCGTTCTGATCGACGTCAAGGGCACTTAAAGCCATTTCAGCAATGTCTACATTAATGTATCCGTTCCCTTTTACCTGCGCGAAATCGCGGGTTCGACGTAGTAGATTGTTAGCAATACGTGGTGTCCCCCGGCTCCGGCGAGCAATTTCATAAGCACCCGTTTCGTCAATAGGTGTTCCCAGGATTGCCGCTGACCGCTGTACGATGCTGGTTAACAGCTTGGCATCGTAATACTCCAGTCGGCAACTGATCCCGAATCGCGCCCGCAGGGGAGATGTTAACATACCCGCCCGAGTCGTAGCGCCAATGAGCGTAAAGGGATTTAGCTTGATCTGTACGGTACGGGCATTCGGCCCGGAGTCGAGCATAATATCAATCTTATAATCTTCCATTGCTGAATAAAGATACTCTTCAACAATGGGATTAAGCCGGTGAATCTCATCAATAAATAAGACATCATTAGGCTGTAAATTGGTGAGTAGACCGGCCAGATCGCTGGGCTTATCAAGCACAGGGCCAGAGGTCATTTTAATACTCGCATTTAATTCATTCGAAATAATATGCGACAGAGTAGTTTTACCTAAACCCGGAGGTCCGTGAAGCAGTACATGGTCAAGTGCTTCGCCACGTAGCATAGCAGCTCGCACAAATACGTTGAGGTTTTCGAGAACTTTAGCCTGCCCTGTAAAATCTTCGAACGAGAGTGGCCGAAGCGCCCGTTCGATCTCTTTGTCCGTAGCGGTCATGCCCTCATTCGAGCCTTTCAAAAAGTCGTTTCGCATGGTTTTGATTAGTGCGTATCACTGGCCTGAATAGCCTGTTTTTCAAGTCATTCAGGCAAGATCGTTTACTTCAAATTTACGAAAAAAAACGCAGAAATTTGCTATCGAACGACCATAACTGTCCCTCGTTTTACAACCCGTGCGCGCTCTGGAAACGACTCACTTTTATACGTAACAATGTAGGGATAAAGCATAGACGGATAGGCTACACCCTTATAAGTCCCGTCCCACTTCTGCTCTGGATTGTTACTAACAAAAATCACTTCGCCCCAGCGATTATATACCCTGAATTCGTAGTCGGTAACGTAAGCCGTGAAGACTTGAAGGACGTCGTTTATCCGGTCGCTATTGGGAGAAAATGCATCCGGTACGTTTACCCGCGGTTCGCATAGATTTAGGACCTGAGCTACACCAACGGCCGTACAACCCAATGGATTTGTGACCTGAACCTGGTAATTACCTGCCCGGTCAACAATTATCGCATTCGTTGTGTCGCTCCGGTTAAGCCACAGGAATTTCAATCCCGTAGCCCCACTCGCTGTTACCTGGGTTTTTCCCTGATCGCCTTCGCAGAGTGAAACCGGACTGGTCAGCGAAAATTGAGGAGCAGGCCGATCGCCTACCTGCGTGCGACTACGCCCGACACAACCCGTAATTGTGTTTCGAACAACAAGACTATAGGACCCAGGCTGCGTTACTGTAAGAGTTGGTGTAGACACGCCCGTGCTCCACTGATACGTATTGCCGGGAACATCGCCCGAAAGAGGAGCTAATACGATGCCAATACCAGCACATTTAAGAGTATCCGGAACCAGTCGGGCAAAACCGGTACTATCCAGCCCAACCTGTATGCTATCCAGGCTAGCTTTGCAGCCTCTTGTATCAATGATCTGCACGTTATATTTCCCCGGTGCCGCCTGACCGAAGATAGGTGTCGCAGTAATAAGATTATTGTTCTGATCCAGCCAGGCATAACTCTGCGGTGTCCCGCCCGTAACCGACAGACTAATTGTGCCACTATTGGGCGTACCACACAAGGCGTCTTTAACCAGGGCCGTCAGTTTTAACTGATTTTCCGGCGATTTCAATGTAAAGCCCGTATCTGCCTTACACGTATGCACCGTATCGGTTACGCTGACTTTATACCCACCTTCTGTCAGGCCAGTTTGCTGGCTACCAGTACCGGTCAAAGCACCGCCCTCTGTGCGGGTCCAGTCATAGACATACTTTCCTACCGGCGTTGGGGTTAATACAATCGATCCGTCAGCAGACGTACAGGCTCGGGGGCCTGTCAGCGCAGCCGCTACTCGTAGTTTGGGCAGTTCACTAACTTTGATCGTATCAGAATTCTCGCAGCCAGCAAAGTTCTTCGCCGTAACATAGTAAGTGCCAGCCGTTGATACATCAGTCGATCGCTCCGTACCGCCATTGCTCCACTGAAACTGGTTCCAGGTTTGTTGTGGCACCGTTAACTTAACCGAGCTTCGGTAACAGAAAACCGTATCAGGCCCAAGATCGAGCGAAGGAACCGGCCTGATCTGTACTTCAATGGTGTCACTCTTGAAACATTCGCCATTGGCAGCTAGGCCAATCACCCGATAAAAACCGGGTCGTTCAAGCTTTATGGTTTTTTGCCTGCTGACAACCGCGCCGTTCACCAGCCACACGTATAGCTTAGCCTGTACTTTCAGGTCAAGTGTAATGCCGCGCTTATTACAGATGGATGTATCGGCGCCCAGATTTATATCGGGCGGTAATTCCAGAATATTCAGTGTGTCTTTAATTAATGTGTCTTTACAGATACCACCCGCACTGGTCCGGGTTACGATCCGCAAACTGATAAAGTACTGTCCAGGCTTTGCATAAGCGTGTGTGATTGGGTTCGTAGCCGTCGTTGATGTGGGGCGGCTGCCATCCCCAAAATCCAGCGTGTAAGCCTCTTTTAATTTAGGACAGTTCGGACTTATCTGGAATACAGTTGGCGCATTCACACACGTATCGGCATACGTAATACCCGGCCCGCTGGACTGATCATTGAAGTTGGCGACCAGGTTTGGTAAACCTAACTGGCTGTTCTTACCACCCAAAGGCTGTCCGATTGGATTAAAGATCAGGCTATCCAGCAAACCACCATTCGGGTTTTCAATTGTTGCGAGCGACGTACTGCCTTTAACCGCCACGTAAAGCCGTCCATCCGGTCCAATCTGAATGGACCCATATTGCCTGGTTGTGCTACTGTCGACTACCGTTCGTGACTGCGTAAGCAACGTATCCTTCTGCGACAGATCGTATTTGACGATGTACGAAGCTCCTTTCTGGCTACCATCCGAATTTGTATCGGCCAGCATGGTCGCATACAGACTTTTCCCATCAGGCGAGAACTCGACCCCGTACGCTTTTGGGGGGGCAGGGCCCAGATCTAGCGTTCGATTAAACGTCAAGACACCCGTTGAGTCATTAAAGGTGTAGAGATCGACGGAGTTTTTGGGTGGACCTGGAATAACAACGGCCATTGGACGATTCCCTTCGTTGCCGCCTGTTGTATCGGCTGGACCAATTTTGATGTAGCCTTCAGCATTAGCCAGCGAATCAATTACCTGTCCACCTGTATACGTTATTGGATCGGAACCTTCGGCACGGGTTAAATGGCGAACCTGAAACTGATTTGTGCCATAGATACGGGTGATAACCCAATACGTGGAATCCCGCTTGTTTTCAACCGCTGCCGACTGTTCGGTGCTTTTCTCTGTTAAGGGAATGTTTTTCTCAACGACTGCTCCCTTACCGCCATTCTGCCGCATATCGACAACGCTGTATGTCAGGGTCTTTTTGCCCCGGATTTCCGACGTAGTGTATACGTAATACAGGTATTCGCAGCCTCGGCAGGTTGGTTTAGGGACAATTAGAGCTGACTGCGTTGAATTCTTATTACCGCCTAGTGGTATCTGTACGGCATTCGTATCGCCCGGCACGAGCGATTTCATGATCTTCCCGTCTTTATCGTAGATTGAAATTCCGTCGGAGTAAAAAAGAAGCTTTCCTTTTGTATCGGCAATGGACGACGACCCCTCAATGGTGCTCAGTTTGCCGTCGGTGATGGGTTTCGGCGTTCCTCCTCCGCTAAAGTCCAGGCCCGCATTCTGCCCAAAATACCACTTCACACCTTGAGACTCTTTCTGTTCACCACAAACATCGACATTGATCCGATCCTGATAGGAGCAACCATTAGGGCTTATTGCTTCGACCGAGTAGCAGCCTGAGCTGTCTACCTTTAATGTTTGTGTTGTATCGCCTTTGGGATACCACAAATACCGATAGCCAGACTGAGCGCCACCCGCATATGGGTCCAACGTAATGGTTTCGCCTTTACAGATCGTCGTATCTGTCCGCCAATTGGAAAAAGGCTGGGGTCGGTTATTGATCGTAATGTTTCGAGTAAACGTAGACGGCGTTCCATTAACCGTTCTTGTCAGCGTAACGCTATAGGTACCCGCCATTTGGTAAACGTGCTTGGCTATAGGATCATTTTGCTTATTGACGGTGGGGCTTCCATCGCCAAAATTCCAGACCCGATTAACCAGTCCTGTTAACGTACTGTCGGTAAACGTAATGGAGTCAGCTTTACACTCCTGATCGGGTACGCAGGCTTTCCCACTGATTTTAAATCCCTGCGCCCAGGCCGTAGTCAGGCCTGCCAGCAGGAACAGCATGGCCCAGACGCCAATTACACGAATATACTTATTAGAAATGACCATGAATAGACGCTGAATAAAGCCACCCTCGCAAATTCTTTCCTCAGCATAACAAGAGCGGGGGCATTACGTTAGTATAAACGACGGTGACTCGTTAAAATTTTATTGTCTGATAAGCTCGGAAGCACCTTAAATACAGCTATTTTTATCGGTTGTTCTGGTCCTAAATACTTCGTTTGTATTAACAACGTTGCAACTAAGAAGTTGACTCTGTTTTTGTCTCGATTTTACTTCTATGATTAAAAAATACGTCCTGACGGTTTTAACCTTGGTAATGAGCCGAATGGCCTTTGCGCAGGACCCTCAGTTCACTCAGTTTTATGCCGCTCCGCTTTACTTAAATCCTGCTTTTGCGGGTTCGGCCCTGGCTCCACGTATTACCGCTAACTACCGTAATCAATGGCCATCTATTACGAATTACGTAACAACAATGGTTGCCTTCGATCATTTTATTGAAAAATATAATAGTGGCGTTGGTTTACTGATTCAGAACGATAACCAGGGTCAAGGTAGGATTCAATCAACGGACATAGGGTTGCAATACTCCTACCAATTTCAGGTGAGTGAAAGCTCCTTTATTCGTTTAGGTTTGCAAGGATCCTACGTGAACCGGAACGTTAACTATTTCGGACTGACAACCGGTGATCAATTTACGGATCGGGGTTTTATTACCGGTAGCGTCTCGGCTGATCCCGCTTTGCTGGCCGGCTCACCCAAAAATAAATACCTCGATTTTTCGACGGGAGGTTTGTTCTATTCGGACTGGTTTTGGCTTGGCGCATCCGTACATCACATGAATCGACCCGATCAGGCTTTTTATGCGATCGGTACGGATCGATTGCCGATGAAAACCAGTATTCAGGCAGGTCTTCGGATTCCGCTGGGTGGTTTTACCGGACTGGCTGATGAGCAGGATCGTGAGATCAGTATTTCGCCCGTCGTTATGTACAAGCATCAGGGAAAATACGACCAATTGGATTTAGGCGCTTATTTAACTTATTCTCCGCTAACGATTGGTGCTTATTACCGTGGTATTCCTTTTAAGAAATACGATCAGACACTGAACAATCATGATGCGCTGGCAGCCCTGGTTGGCTGGCGGATGGAGAAATTTTCCATTGGCTATAGCTACGACGTAACGATCTCTACACTGGGTAATAGTGGTGGGTCCCACGAATTATCACTATCCTATATTTTTGATAAACCCGAAGGTCGCCGGCCGGGCGTTCGCCGACGCGACAAAAAATTACCCTGTCCCAAGTTCTAGCAAAAGGCTATTTCTGAAATCAACGCCCCACAGTTTGCTTAACGTAAGCAAACTGTGGGGCGTTGATCATTTTTGGGTATTAATAGAGCAGACTGATAAAGGTAATTGACGTTACGTGTCCAACAACCGCCGATGGTAGTTGACCTGACCCAAGTGATACGTCAAATGCGTAGCGAGATGAACCAAAAAGTATTCTGTTGAGGTCTTCTCGGTAAATACCAGAATCGGATACTCCTGATGCAATTGGTCGTCCGTTACGTTATCTAGTGCCTTCTCCACAACGGTAATTGTCTCATTAATTTTTATCAATAGTTCAGTTGCGGGAATGTTCTTCAGCGAAAACTCAAGTTCCCGATGTCGGATATATTCGGTCTTACCAAATTCGGCGCCGATATACGTATTCAAATTTCCGACTAAATGCAGACATAGGTTTCCGGCAGAATTGGCAATGTTTTTTTCTACGTACCAAATTTTAGTTTCGTCTTTATAGGAACAGATCTCCTGTTTCAGTCGCTCAAGGTCCCGGCGAAATAGTGATTTTAAAGTTTGTACAAGCATCGTTAAGGCCTGATTAAAGACTTAGCCAAAATACTGTTGCTCAATCCGGCCGACGTAGCCCAAATCCACGGCACTGTCAAACCACTCCTGAATTTTCTTCCCAACATTTGGGTACAGATTCAATTGATTTAACTCGTCTGTAGTTTTCCATACTACGTCAAGAGCAGTTGTTTCGGTCGGATTCAGCGTTGGCTCACCTTGTAGATTGTGTGCGGCAAACACTACGTGTAAGACGTCGTCGTTACGTTGTGTAAGAAGCATTTCACCCGCCAGAATCATTGCGCCAACATCTACCGAAACGTCTAATTCTTCTCTGATTTCGCGCACAATTGTTTCGGGAAGCGTTTCACTCCGGTCAGGATTACCGCCAGGTAGGGCAAACACATCCTGCCCGCCATAACAGTAGCGCATTAGTAAAATTTCAGGTTGATCAGCCTGATGACGCCAGATAAGAGCGGAGGGACGAACTTTCATACGGGCAACTTATAAAAGAGCGGTCATCTTTCCCAACGTATTGCTGGAAAAGATGACCGCGGTAAAAAGAGTAGACTTACAAGGTTTTATCAATTCAGATCCCTTGAGGTTTCGAACAGGAACCAGGTACGTCGTTCGGTTTCATCAATGTAAACTTCAAGCAAACTGGCAGATGCTACGTCCTCAGCGTCGTCACAAACTTTGTGCGCATCCCGCATATTCTTCGCCATTTTCCTGTTTTCGGTTTCTAGGTCCTTCAGCATATCTAAAGGCGATACGAAATCTTCATCGTTATCTTTTACCCGTTGCAATTGCGCAATATGAGCAACCGATCGGATGGTGTTACCTCCAACTTTCCGAACCCGCTCTGCTAGCGGATCGATTGTGGCAAAAATCTGCTCAGCTTGTTCATCTAACAGCAAATGATAGTCGCGGAAGTGACGACCGGACATGTGCCAGTGATAATTTTTGGTTTTGATATATAACGCGAAAGCATCCGCAACAAGTCGATTCAGAGACTCAGCCACTTTTTCCCGGCCTTTTTCTTCCAGATCGTTGGGCGTATCTAACACGTCAATTTGATTAATCGCTTTCATGGTTAATGCTGTTTTATGACTTGTATTCAACTACAGAACAAACCTTGTTTCGCGACTATTGTTTGTTAAGATTCCCTTAAAAACGCGTCAGAACTTTTTCAGAAACGGTTTTTCCAATCGACAACGACGACGTAGCAGCGGGTGAAGGTGCGTTGACGACATTGATGGCTTTGTCAGTTTCCAGAATGGCGAAATCATCGAGCAAGCCGCCTGTGCGATCGCAGGCCTGTGCCCGGACACCTGCACCACCGTCTTCTAAGTCATCTTCCTGTACGTCGGGAATTAATTCCTGTAACGCTTTCGTAAACGCTGATTTCGAGAATGAGCGATACATCTCGCCAAAACCCGTTTCCCAGTATTTGGCGGCTACTTTCTGAAAGCCGGGCCAGGCCAGCGTCTCGAATAATTCTTTCAGGTTAATGTCTGATTTTTTGTAGCCTTCGCGCTGGAAAGCCAGCACTGCATTCGGCCCAGCCTCTACTCCCCCATGAACCATACGCGTAAAATGAACGCCCAGGAACGGAAAGTTAGGATCTGGTACGGGATAGATCAGATTTTTGACCAGGTATTCCTTATGTGGCCTGATCTTGTAATACTCTCCTCGGAAGGGTACAATTCGTACGTCGACAGGTTGGGTCAGTTGAGCAATTTTATCAGAATACAATCCGGCGCAGTTAACGACAAGTTTGGTTTCATAACGGCCTTTGTTCGTAACGACAATGCTCAGACTCGTGCCGGGCGTTATCTGCTCAACGCGCTCATTTAAGTGAATTTCGCCCCCTAACGCCTGAAATTTCTCCGCATATTTTTCAGAAACCTGCTTATAATCAACAATTCCTGTTTGAGGCACGAACATCCCGGCTACGCCATTGACGTGCGGCTCAATTTCACGCATTTCGGCCAACGTCAGTTTTTTCAAACCGCTCAGCCCATTTTGTTGACCCCGTTGGTAAAGTGTTTCTAACTGAGGGAGTTCTTCCTGCTTGGTCGCGACAACAATTTTACCGCAGAGATCATACGGAATATCTTCGGCGTCGCAGAAGTCAATGAGCATCTGATAACCACGTATGCAATTCGTCGCTTTCAGACTACCCGGTTTATAATACAATCCGGAGTGAATAACCCCACTGTTGTGGCCCGTTTGATGACGCGCTACAAAGGGTTCTTTCTCAACTAGAATTATATTTAGACCAGGCCGTTGCTGTTTCAATTGCAAAGCAGTGGCTAACCCCACAATGCCTCCGCCAATAATCACTACGTCTATCATAGTTGCCAATGTACTCAACAACAATTGCTGTCGGGCATGTTAGCCACAAAGGTACAGCGCGTACGTTAAAAAAGGACGTAACGATACCTCGCTACGTCCTCTCATTTATCGTGCTGAATTTGAGCAACTGTACGTATGGTATGATGCTACAGGTTAAAGTCTTTACCGCAATTGGCTTTCGATCCAGTCCAAACCACGACCATAGAGTGCATGTGCGAAACGAACGCGGTTATCAAACGCAGCGTCGGATGAATGGCCGTCGTTCATAAACTGTCGTACGATGCGGGCATTGTCCGCAGCCTGGGGTTGTTCATATTCGGTTTCGGTTTCCGTCCGAAAAGCGGAAAAAGCAGGGGCGTCGCCCTCAAAATGTTGAAAGAACAAATGGCCGCGGGGTGTACGGACAGCGCACAAAACGCCACACGCTCGGCTTGTTGATGGGGCCAGGCTACCTTCCATACCCCGTTTTAACACAATAACGCCATCGAAACCAGCCAGTAGTGCCAGTTCAGCCATTTTCATCTGATACGTTATGTGAAACACCGACGTAACAAGAATCTGGGCATGGCACGGGTTTAGTACTTTTTCGAGCGTAGCCAGAAACGGACGTTTGATAATCACGTGCCGACGATCTACCCAGCGATTGAGCGCGGGCGATAGTGCTTTCTGATCGAGCACCCAACCATACGTATCGAGTGGCGTATCGAGTTCATGATTACTTTGCAGAAACTGGCAGCCGAGATGCATGCATAGATCGAGTGCATTCAGCGTAAACTTCGGGCCTCCCGATCGGCCAACCAGCGATATCGCACCATACCCACGCTTTTGAAAAAATTTTGCCAGTAAAGGCGTAATCAGGTAGTTATTCTCAACCCCATCAAACGGTTCTGCTAGCTGGATTAGCGGGCGGTCAGCACAACTAATTGGTCCGAAACCCGGCGAGAAGGTCCGCTCGGCAGCTCGCATCAATCCCTGGTATTCTTCATTGGTCTCATGCCGGACCCGCATAATACTGGCGGCTAGCCCCCGGAAGGTTTCACAATCTTCTTCCCCATACAGATAGTCGCCCAGTTGCTCGGCTTCACTCACTTGTAGATTAGCACCACGTACCAGTTTTGTCGCAATAGGCAACAAACGACCTGGCAAATCAGGACATACTTTATTGATAAAAAACGTCGGGTGCGAGAAAGCTCCTTTACCGATAACATCTTCTAAGGTTTGCTCTTCGGGTGTTGGCCCTTTCGCTAACAAAGCCCCTAGGAAAGCTCCAACCTGCAACGGATGGCTGGCCGGATCAGCCAGAGCGGCCCGACACTCAGCGAGTAGTTCGGGCGTGAGGGGCTTGCTACCGTATTTGCCAATTCCAATATGCTTAATGCCTCGACCAAGTGGCGTTTCGGTAGCGGGAGTATCCAGAACCATAGAAACAATTGATTTAGCTGAACATAGGGGGTTAAGTAAAAGTAAACAAAAAAGCCAGATGATCGGAGCAAAAAGCGGATGTAAATCGCAGATAATAAGGCTTTTCTTTGCTCAATTATGACGCATCACGATACTATCCAACATTTCCATCTATTACTGAGATTTTTACCTTTTCTGCCTAGTCAAAAACATCTACTTTTAGAAAAATACTACTGCTAGTCAGAAGTTAATCTTTTTTTAACTGACAAGTCGATGACGTTTCTTCGCCTGTTCGCTACGTCCCGAATGGCAATCTTCATACTGATCGCGGTTTTGCTGATCAGCACAGAAGTGTTTGTTACGCATACGCCGGCATTTAGCCGCCATCCGGTGGGCTTATCAGTGGCTGTATTGTTCGATCTGGTTTTCGTAACGACAGCTTTATTCTATTGGCTTGTAGCCCGGCCACTACGTCTAGCGAATAGTCGCTTAGTTGTAGTAGCTCTGTTGATGCTGCGTATTGCCTTATTTATCTTACCCAAAACTGCGTTCTCATCAGACAAAATCTGGCCTGCATTACTGGTCTTAGCCGAAGGAGCAGTACTAATCCTGGTTGTGCTGCGTATTCGCACGATTACGAAAAAGTATCAATTCTTATGGAAAGAAACTGATAGACAAACGGCTTTGAGAGACAGCCTGGCTGCAGTAGTTAGCAAGCGGGCTGCCGACGTCATAATCGGCGAAGGACTTACGCTGTATTACGTATTAGTGGGTTGGCGACTTCAGTCTGATCTACCCGTCGAAGCAAGGGCTGTAACGACGTATCGTCAGTCGGGGCAGGTTGCGTTAACGGCGGGAGTATTGATAGTGGGACTGGTCGAAGGTGTGGTTCTTCACGTAGTATTGAGCCGCTGGAATCCTACAGTTGCTTTTTGGGTGACAGCGCTAAGTGGTTATGGACTGCTGTTTTTTGTGGCAGACATTATGGCAACCGTCAAGCGTCCTTCCTATTTGACAAAAAATTATCTACACATACGATTAGGTATTCGCTGGCGAGCCCGGATTTCCCATTCATCGATTGCCGATGTTGTGCCTATACACGACAAACCATCCAAACAAGCGGATCGACTAAACGGTGCTTTTCTGGCGACACCGAACGTATTGCTTACGCTCCATGAGCCGGTTTGTGTTGAGGGACCATATGGTATACAGAAAACCGTTCGGCAGCTTTCATTTTTTGTCGATGATCGAACTGCTTTCATACAGGCTCTGAACGAGCAGAAAACATTAAACTGAAATAAATAGCATCAATTTCTACCGAAATAAGCGTTATCCGTCAATGAATGCTTAATACGCTATTTTTGCACTGGATTAATCTTTTTCGGCAGCATGGCTGAACGTATTAGTTACGGAAAAACGTGGTGGGGACAGCAGTGGCTTAATGCCCTGGCGAATATCGATATGGCGAATCGTTTGCCGCGTGGTCGAACGTATGCCAACCAGGGGGCTGTGATGGGTTTGTCTATTGCAAACAATCAGATTAGTGCTTCCGTAAAAGGAACGGCGCCCAGACCCTACAAAGTCAGGCTCTCCGTACCCTTGTTTACAGAACAGGAAAAAGAATGGTTGCTGAACGAAATTCGCGAGAATCCCGCTACGTTAGCCCAGCTTCTCAATCGCCAGCTCCCACCCGAGCTCATTGATTTTGCCAAACGCCGGAGTATCAAGCTATTTCCAGAGTCGTTCGAGGATTTGTCAATGGGCTGTTCCTGCCCCGACCAGGCTGAACCCTGTAAACATCTGGCGGCTGTCGTTTATGTAATTGCAAACGAAATTGACCGAAATCCGTTTCTGGTTTTTCAGCTAAAAGGCTTGAATATCCTGGAGGAGATCCAAAAGGATCAGCTTGTTCCTGTTGGTGGAAACATGGGAACCGTTCTTTCATTCAAGGATATCTGTACGGATGAATTGCCCGAAGAAGAGGATTGGAAAGCCGATGAAAAACCCCGTGCCAGCCTGAATTTTGCAACAATTCCGTCTTTAGCCGACCAACTGCTGGGTTTACTTTCTCCCGACGTTACGTTTGCGAAAGGGGATTTCCATAAATCGCTTACCAAGGCTTATAAGTTATTTAGTAAGCTACAAGTTGACGAAAAAGAAGCGGGCGATACCGAAACACCTCAGTTTAGTGATAGCATTGAGCTACAGCTTGACGAGTTTATGTCGGTAAAGAAAATTGGCATCTTCAGCGAGCATGGCGATTCGAGAGCGATCAGTGGATTCGAAATGAGTGATCTGGTCGGATGGATCAGTACGCTTACTGAGGACAATTGGCCAGAAATGAGTGATTCGGTACGTGCTCTGTATCTGACACAGCAATTTTCGGCAGCGCTGCTACGTCGGGGAGCCGTAGTACCCCAGTTGCTACGTGTCGGCCCTACAGAAGATCAGTATCGGGTGCGCTGGCTACCAGCCACACTGAATGAAACCATCAAGCAGCAGACAAATCTGCTTAATACCCAAATACCACCATCGCTGCTGACAGTACGTTGGCAAAAAGAATGGCTGGCTCTACCTGATGAGCAGTTGGTACTAACGCTTTGCTCGCTGTTTATGCGACGTACCATCAAACCAACAACCATTGAACTGTGGGAGCGCTGGCCGCTTGAAGACGCTGATCGGCTATATTTTGGGATCGAAACGTTGCGTTTTGAAGGTTTCGGACGTAAAGAAATGCCGTTGGCCATGCAACTCTGGTTCAATGACTTCTTCTTAACGCATAAGCGATTTGTACCGATCCTAGCCGTTGAAGACAACGAACTTGGAGACGAATTTCGGTTAAGATTATTAATCCGTGACCGTGATGTCTCTTCTAGTAAAGGTGCTGTTGATCAACCAATTCCGCTTCCGGATCTTCTTCGAAAAAAGAAGCACGAGCCTATTCGCATGGCTGTTTTGCAGGATTTACTGGTTCTATCCCGCCATTTTCCGGACCTGTCGAAATTAACCAGAATGGATGGGCCAGAGTACCTTTCCTATTCGCCTAGCCTTTTCGTTGAGGTATTGCTCGATACGTTGCCTCGGATGCAACTGCTTGGTATTGCGCTCTGGCTACCCAAATCGCTCCAGCACTGGGTACGCCCGCAGGCAGGTGGACGGCTGAAAGCGAAAGTTACAGCCAACGATTCGTTTATGCGATTGGACGATATGCTTACATTCGATTGGCAGGTGGCTCTGGGCGACGATATGATGAGCGTAAAGGAATTTCAGAAGTTAGTGGGACGTACGACGGGCTTGGTTAAGATTAAAGATCAATACGTATTAGTCGACCCTGATGAGTTAACAAAACTCTACAAACAACTCGAAAATCCCCCGGAACTGACAGGAGCCGATCTGCTGAAAGCGGCCTTATCCGAAGAATATAAGGGCAGTCGGTTAGGCTTAACGGCAGAGGTTCGAACGCTAGTCAAACAGTTTACCGACAGTGCCGTGCAACCCTTACCCGATGCTCTGAACGCTACGTTACGTCCATATCAGCACCGTGGCTACGACTGGCTTGTCAGAAATACAGCTCTCGGTATGGGTAGTCTACTGGCCGATGATATGGGACTTGGCAAAACGCTACAGGTAATCAGTCTGTTACTCAAATTCAAGCAGGAAGGCCGGTTCAAGAAACAAAAAGGTTTGGTTGTGCTTCCCACTACGTTGCTCACGAACTGGCAGAAAGAAATTGCCCGGTTTGCACCTGACCTGCAGCCCCGGATTTATCATGGCTCCACCAGAAAATTACCGACAGATAAGGCGAATGACTATGATGTGTTGCTGACAACTTATGGCATCGTTCGGTCAGATCTTGATGCGCTAAAGAAAATAACCTGGGCGGTTGTAGTGATTGACGAAGCGCAGAACATTAAAAACGCGGATACAGAGCAAACAAAAGCTGTTAAAGCCCTAAAAGCTCCGATTCGGATTGCCCTCAGTGGTACGCCCGTGGAGAACCGGTTATCGGAGTTTTGGAGTATCATGGATTTCGTGAACAAGGGTTATCTGGGTGGCTTAAGTAAATTCAATGAAGAATTTGGCAAGCCGATTCAGCAGGAGCGCGACCACCAAAAACTCGATAAATTTCGACGTATTACAAGTCCATTTCTACTCCGGCGCGTCAAAACGGATCAGACTATTATCAGCGACTTGCCCGACAAAATTGAGAATAACCAGTTTTGCTCGCTCACGCCAGAGCAGACGGCGTTGTATGAAAGCGTTGTTCAGGAGAGCATTCGGGCTATTGAAGAAAAAGATGGCATTGCTCGCCGGGGCCTGGTGCTAAAGCTAATGACGGCTCTTAAGCAAATTGGCAATCACCCTTATCAATATCTGAAGCGTGGTGGCGAAGGAGCCGCGCTTTCTGGAAAGGCAACGTTGTTGCTCAATTTACTTGAAAACATTTACGCCAGCCACGAAAAGGTCCTGATTTTCACACAGTATCGTGAAATGGGTGAGCTGTTGTCAAAGTTCATTCAGCATACGTTTGGCACACAGCCCCTTTTTCTTCACGGTGGTACGTCGCGGTCTGATCGTGACGAAATGGTAGAGCAGTTTCAACGTAACCGTAGCGATCACACGTTTATTTTATCACTCAAAGCAGGCGGTACAGGTCTGAATCTAACCCAGGCGAATCACGTTATTCACTACGATTTATGGTGGAACCCAGCCGTAGAATCACAGGCCACTGACCGCGCTTTCCGAATTGGCCAGACGAAAAACGTACTGGTCTACCGGCTCATGAATCAGGGAACGCTGGAGGAAAAAATCGACGCGATGATACGTTCCAAACGCGAATTGGCCGACCTCAGCGTTCAAACCGGGGAAACTTGGCTGGGCGATTTAAGCGATGTCGAACTGAAAGAACTCGTGTCGCTGGGGTAAATTCAGTACAGATTTATGTTTTATTCAACGAATTAAAGTTAATTCGTTGAATAAAACACAGATTAAGTTTATGCTGATTCATAGGTCGCTTTATAAGACACTTCAAAAGAAGCTAGGATCTAACCAGGTAATTCTACTAGTGGGTGCTCGACGAGTTGGTAAAACCGTCCTGATAAATCAGCTTGCCGATGTATACGTTGGGCCAAAGATTGTGCTAAACGGAGAGGATTCTGCTACAGCCCATCTACTAAGCGATCAAACGATTCCGAGTTATCAACGCTGGCTCGGCGATACACAACTGCTGCTGATTGATGAAGTACAGGCAATCCCTGATTTTGAAAAAGTGCTACAATTTTTGGTTAATTCATTTCCAGGTTTAACCATTCTAGCAACAAGCTCGTCATCTTTTCATATAGCTAATCAGGTTAACAATTTCCTAACGCAACATCAACAGATCTATACACTTTATCCACCCGCTCAATTAGAAATTGGGCTAACGGAGACCTATCTGCAAACTCGTCAGCAACTTGAAGAACGGCTAATTTTTGGTAGTTACCCAGAAGTATTACAAATGGAGAAGAACACGGATCGGATAGACTATTTAAAAAGTGCAGTATCTTCTAATCTATTGAAAGATATCCGTCAAGTTGAACAGGTCCGGAACGAGGAGAAAATGTTGCAATTATTGCGATTGATTGCGTACCAGACTGGTAGTGAAATTTCGTACGATGACTTAAGCAATCAGTTACAGATTGACCGGAATACAGTGGTACGTTATCTGGACTTATTCGCCAACGTCTTTATCCTGTTTCGCTTAGGTGGTTATAGTAAATCGCTTAGGAAGGAAGTTACTAAGAGTTCGAAGTGGTATTTTTTCGATAATGGAATCCGTAACGCTCTTATCAATAATTTCGATCTACTCTCGCAACGCCCTGATACAAACGTATTGTGGGAAAATTATCTAATGGCAGAGCGACTTAAACGTAATGCGTATTTACAAAATCAAGCCGTACCTTACTTCTGGCGCACGTATGATCAACAGGAACTCAGCTGGGTAGAAGAAGCCAATGAGCAGTTGAGTGGTTATGCATTTAAGTGGTATGCTGGTCGGGTACGTTTCCCCAAAGGATTTCAGAAAGCTTATCCTAACGCTACGTTATCAGTTATTAATCCCGAAAACTATCTGGATTTTATTACACACAACTATTTTAATGTTTAAAAAGCCGAAATCTATTTGCCGACGAAAAGCATGCTAAGTCAATACGATCTGCTTTTTATTCAATGAATTAACGTTAATTCATTGAATAAAAAGCAGATAAAAGTTTTTAAACTTTTACTTTAACAATGCCATAATTGCGTCATCACCTACAACAGCGCGGGCAGGACGGGGGTGTCCAGCATTAAATACTTGTAAGGATGTTGAATCAAGGATTGTATTAGGTGACTCATCTACTTGCCCATCTTTCATTACCCGATTTATATCTAATTTCAGGTTTTTAGCGAGAAAACGATAGGCAACCATTCGTTTGTTTGGGCCATAATCATGGCCTTCAGTAGGCAAATGCACGTTCTCAACTCGCTCTTTTGCTCTATAATAGCCATAAACAGTATGGATGTAAGGAAACTCTACGTTCGGCGTGTTCTTTGTCCAATCCTTGCCATCAGAAATAAGTAACAAGGGGCGGGGGGCCGTCAGCGCAGCAATCTCTACGTTGCTGGTCTGATGTGTTGGCCGCTTGTGAATGGGCATTCCGCTTTCGCAGGTACAACCGCCGAAAAAATGAGCGGATACCATAACTACCGGAGCCGCCACTTTCACCCGGGAATCTAAGGCCGTTAAAAGAAAGGTTTGCGTTCCTCCACCCGATTCCCCAGTTACGCCAATTCGGGACGTATCGACATCAGGTAAACTGGTTAGAAAATCCAGTGCTCGTATGCTATTCAGAGTTTGTAGTTTTAGAGCATCCGGAATTTTGTGAGAACATTGTTTTGAATCACCGTAACCGATCATATCGTACGCAAATACGACAGCGCCCATGCGCGCTAACGTAGCACACCGTTGTTGTGTATACTCCATTAGCCGGTTATTCTGATCGGCTCCGTGCCCGTGTGTACATAAAATTCCGGCGGTTTTTCCCGCCGTGTTTAAAGGCCGGTACAAATTGCCGGTCACAAAAAAGCCGGGAACGCTTTCAAACGCTACGTTCTCAACCGTGTAGCCGTTCATTTTTCGCAAGCTGTGCCGGATTGGCTGGAGCAGAGCAAATTTAGGTTTATCAGGCAGTTGCATACCCTCGCGAATACCTTTTCGAATCATAGCCGCACGGGTTTCCCAACTGGCCCGGTCATGATACGTTTGGGCGAAGCTATGTAAAGCTTCAGCCCCCTGCGCTTCCGTAAAATAGGCTCCCTGGCATAAATCGGGACGATCAGGATTCGGTTGAGCCAGAACACTCGCAATTCCGATGGCGTAACAAAGAGCAAAAGCAATTCGGGCTTTCATACGTAGCAGGTAAGGAAAGGGTTATCAGCTACTAAAGCGGACAGAATCAAGTGCCTACTTCATTTAGCGAGGTATATCGCCCCGTTTTAAGGCGCGAACGGCATAATCGGCTGCCCGCGCAGACAATGCCATGTAGGTTAATGATGGATTCTGGCAGGGCGACGAAGTCATGCTGGCACCATCCTTGCAAAAGACGTTTTTAACAAGGTGATGCTGATTGAATTTGTTAAAG
This sequence comes from Spirosoma validum, assembly GCF_014699035.1. Lineage (GTDB taxonomy): Bacteria > Bacteroidota > Bacteroidia > Cytophagales > Spirosomataceae > Spirosoma > Spirosoma validum. Next base: position 306,714 of record NZ_JACXAA010000006.1, on the reverse strand, counting down.
ACTGAATTTTTCGATGACGTCCCCATACGAGCCGTTCCCATTTCATGAATGCTTAGTCCTGGATGTGCCTGACTATCAAATCCATCAATGTTCGAGAAACCTGCTTTTTCCAGCATTAATATGGCCTGTTCGCGAGCGTCTTTCCGCATAAGGGTTTCGTTTTCACGATAATGCACGTCCATTTTCAAGACGGGTTGTCCCCATTTGTCCGTTACGTCGCTGGTCAGATAAACGCGGTTATCTTCGTAAGGCATGCACTCGCCAAAAGCATCCAGCGTAATTTTCCACGTACCGAACTGAGTGGCTTTTTCTTTAAACGCTGCCCCAAAGCCATCATCGCTATAGGCATGGCCCCAATTATCGCGTTCGGTATACACCTCAAAACCGTAACCTCGTTTTAAAATCCTGCTTATCCTGCCCAGGTAGATTGCGAAAGCGTGGGATGTATAGACCAGCCGGATGTCGACCGTAGTAGTATTTATCCTGGTCGTGGTCATAATCGGCCGTAGCTCCGACGTGAAAATGGTGATCCATCAGATTACGACCTAGTTGCCCACTGTCGTCCATGCCATTCGGAAACCGCTTTGACTTAGAATTCATCAGGATGTATGTAGACCCTAAGGCTGATGCGTTCAGGAAAATAATGCTGGCATGAAAATCGTGCCACTGATGCGTCTGCTCGTCAATGACCCGAACGCCTGTAGCCTTGCCTGTTTTTTCATCGTAAATAATTGAGTTGACAATAGAATGGGGACGTACCGTTAACCGTTTGGTCCGGCGGGCTACGGGCGGGCTGCGGGCAATGTAGCCGATTGTGTACTGAAATAAGCTCCATATGGGCAACCCCGCATACATAGATTTCGGAACTGACACTTGGCGCGCCCTAAATTCATTTGCTGCTGTGAAGGAGCTGTTAGATGAGCCGCCCGCGCCGAAATCACTTTGCGGTCTGAAAACTGCGTATTTACGCTTTTCCGCAAGTGTTGTTCAACACAATTGTCCGGCAAAGCTGGTTGAAACTGACCGTCGGGCAGATGTGGTAACCCGTCGCGGTCGCCAGCGATTCCGGCAAATTTCTCTACGTGGTCGTACCAGGGAGCAATGTCTTTGTAACGAATGGGCCAATCCGTAGCAATGCCTTCTTTCACGTTGGCTTCAAAATCCAGATCCGAGAATCGGAACGAATAGCGTCCCCACATCAGCGATTTTCCGCCAACGTGATAGCCCCGAATCCAATCGAAAGGCTTTTCCTCGACGTAGGGGTTCTCCAAGTCATTAACAAAGTGCTGGTGCGTGGCCTCTGTAATTGTAAATCCTGTTCTATTTTGCACAGGATAGCGTTTTAATACGTCAAGTGGCATTGTCCGATTATGATGCGGAAATTCCCACGGTGCCATCGTAGCGGTATGGTAATCCGTTACGTGTTCAATCATGCGTCCCCGTTCAAGCAACAGCACGTTCAATCCCTTTTCGCACAGTTCCTTCGCCGACCAGCCTCCGCTAATCCCTGAACCAACAACAATGGCATCGAATTTCTTTCCAGACGGAATAGGCGGTTGGCTTCCGTTATCAGGACGTTTCATCACAGGTAGGGTTTTGTTGAGTTACTGACAAAGATAACGACTGAAGACCGGCAGGTGATATGAGCGTCACGACCGCGCGTTCTGCAAAAAAGCAGCAATTTCCATTCCCCAAGCTATACCAATATGAATCAGTAAACCACCCCAGATACTACGTGTGCTCAGGGCAAGTACACCAAGCAAATAACCACCAAACAGAGAAGAAACAGCTTCTCCCAATGGTCGCCCAAAGTGAATGGAACAGTACCAAACCACCATGGGTAATACGGCACCACGACCCAATACGCGACTCATGCCAATAACTAAAAATCCACGAAAGAGTAATTCGGTCGGCACAAAATCCCATCCGTAGCACAGTTCATAAATCAAGGCAGTTAGCCATTCCGGTACGCCGAAAAATTCGTTGGCGTTCGTGTCACGATACGTCGGATAAGATTGGAGAAAATCAGGTTGGAAAGAAGCTAACGTAATAAGCGGAATCATCAGCGCCAGCAATTGCAGATACAGCACCAGACCTTTCCGCTTTGGCGCCATACCATAAAAATTAGTCGGATAGGGATCGGCGAATTTATAGAAGAGATATAGTGGCAGTACAATCGTTAGTAGTGATTGCAGATTGTGCAGACAGTAATACGCAAACACATAAATCTGCCCGTTGAATAGCTCCTGACTCCATTTATTGTGCCCATAGAAGCCAGCATAAAATGAATAACAAATCAGCGCAAACGTGCTACGGAGCCAGAATTTACGATTTCGCCAGATGTCGGACCTACTGTGGAAATGCGTCCAGAGCCAGACGCTAACGTAATAGGCCGTAGCATACAGCCCGAAGTACAAAACTGTCCAGAGAGGTTTTTCCTGAAATGAATCAATATAAGTATCCTCTAAATCGAGCGAGAAATTGACGGCAAGAAGTATCGCAGCCCAGAGTACGGTTGCTACGTAAAGGTCAGGTCGAAAGTCGGTGCGGAGATGCGAACGCAGGTCGTGCCAGAAGGCTTTCACAGGTTTGATGATTTACTTTAGTTGTATTTGTTACTCACCAAGCCCTGCTTCTGATAACATATCATCTAATTCAGTGTCTGAGACTGTATCGCGTTCACTTTTGTCATAAATCGCTAACAGATATACCGTTTCCTGCACAACTTTAACGCACGTAATCACACGCCCGCCCCCTCGCTTACCTTTTCCCTTCGATGAGATAGCCAGACGAATCTTGTAACAATCCTTACCTAATGACACTCCCTGGTTTGGATCACTTCTTAACTGATCTCGAAAAACGAGCAAGTCTGCTTTTAAGGATTTATGCTTTTTTGATAGTTTCCGAACGTCACGCTCAAATTTCTCAGTAATCTCAATCCTATAACTCATCCAATAACTGATCGAAAGATTTTAATTTAATTTTACCCTGTTGATGCAATTCTACTTGCTCCAGAGATTCTTTCAGATCATTGATCCATTCCTGTTGTTCGGGCGTAAATGTTTTGGATTTGGATTTGCCAGTGGGTTCAGCCTTAAATTTTAGGTTCTGCACCAATTCCATAAAAAACTCAACTTTATTATCCGGCACTTTCACTAAAATATCCATGTGATTCTACATTCGTTGCAGCAAAATAAACAGAAAAAAATGGTTTAAGATTCTGATTTTTAATTGTAGAAAGTCCAAACAGGTTCAGAGACTAGTACTTGACCCATTTAATGGTTTGAGAAAATGGTACCACGGGTTTTAACCCGTTTTTCGGTCAATTCCTAAACGGGTTAAAACCCGTGGTACCGGTAATAAGATTAAATTGGAGCAGTGTTAAAATCCTTCTTTCTCAGCTTCCTTGTCCTTTTTCTTCTCCTCTTTTTTCTTTTCTTCTTTCACGATCTTCTGACCAGGCTGTGGTTTCGGCTTTGGCGCAGCTTTCGCTTTGGTTTTGTACTGATCCAGATACCGGTCCACAAACAGCGATTTTTCATCAACTGTAGCGGGCACTACATCAAGAGCGGATTTGCTGGAAGATTTGATAGCCAACAACTGGTCGTTGATTTCCTGCTCCGACGTAATGATCGCTAACTGGCCTTGAGAAGTTGGCGTGCTGCCCGGCTTGTAATCATAGAAAACCCATACTTCAGGTGACGATTCTAAATAGATACTGGCTTCATCCCCGTTGTCGGTCTTCCGAATTTCAACAAAGCCATCCATCTGCGCATTGATGTCTGTTCCCATCATGTTCGATACGCCCAACTGCCCCGTACTGTAAAACGTATTAAACTTGGTCGACCAGCGCAGGTTAGCATTTGCCAATACCAGCATGGCATTCAGCTGAGGTGCTGCCTGACCGAGTGATACGTGCTGGTTTTGTGCTTTAAGTCGATATGCATCTACAGCCTGCGAACCGATAAGCGGAGTTAGTTTATCCGATAGCCGGTTCAGATCATCGTCGGCAGCTTCATCATTCTTTTCTTCCAGATTGGCTTTAACGATTCGATCACCGATGGTTTTCACAAGCGGTTCGGGTACCGGAAAGGCAAAGGCCATCAACGTATTGAATCGATACTGAGTGCTGTCGATGTTAATCCGCGCTGACCCCGCCGATAATAGGTATTGGTTAGGAGCAGCGTTCATTAGATTCATCTTGCCTTTGAACGTCATCAGGCCCCGCGCATCATTGAACGTAAACGCATTTTCAACATCCTCAACCACAGCTGCCGGAGCGTTCGCTGTGGCTATCCGTGCGGCACTATCAAGACTTGCTGTATTGTTAAATCCACCTGTACTATCCGCTTTTGCAATAAGAGCTGTCTTGGAACTGTCGGCTACTGGAGTGACGGGTGCAGGTGCTTCTTCCGTTTGGCTGGACGTTAGATCACTGGCTTTCGACGCAATCCGATACACTTTGTCTTTCTCATCGTAGCGCATGATGCCCGTAGCTGTAAACAAATCCTCATCTTTCGGATCTTCCTTCGGTGACAGGAACGTTGGGTAGAGTCCGGCATTACCCAACCGGAAATGAATACCGGCCACAAGCGGTTGTCCCCCTTCGTTTTTCAGATTTTTGTCTACTTTAATCTCAAGTCGTTCGGCTACTTTCTCTTTGAATGGAATCCAGCCCCCAACCAGATCAGCGCGTTTTTTCAACGCTGGTTTTATGAAGCCATCCATTGCCAGATCAGGTTGGGGAGCCTGCATCATGATCGCACCTTTGTATAACATCTTCGGTGCCAGCTGGAGATTATCATCTTCGTCAACTTCCGCACGAGCAACCGTGAAATAGGTCATTGCAGACTGTGCACTATTTTTACGGCCTTTAGTCGACTTCTTTGTATCCGCCGTTAATGTGCTGGATGCTACAGCAGGCGCTTCTTTTAACTCAAAGCTTCCCATTTTTATACTAGCTGTATCGCCTTTCGCTGTCGCAAACTGATACGTAGCGTCGCCTGTAAATTTGGTACGGGAAAGAATCTGAATATTGCCGTTTTTAAGTCGGTGGAACAGACTAACCGTATCTAACACCAGCTTAGCATTTTTAAGCGCCAGCATCTCGCCGTTCCGTTTGATGCTCACTGCGCCTTTATCTGGATAGATGCGGGCATCGGCTGATGTTACGTAAGGCACGCCCGTAATGTTGAGCGTCATTTTCTCTACGTCATACACCGCACCCGACCCATTGAATGTCAGTCCTTCCTGTTCTTCGGCCGTAGCAGTAAACGTAGACGTTTTCACGTCGCCTTTCATCAGAATGGTTTTGGCATTGATATTCCACTGTGCTTTGCTGATACTGGTTTTATAAGCCGCCGATGGGAATTCCAGACTCGACTGTATCGTATCCGTAATGCTTATATTTTTATTGATCGACAGCCCGACGACTCCTTTTACCTGGTTAAAATCAACGTCGATCGCTGTTCCCAATAGCATTGGTTTGGCAACTGCCGCTGTTCCATTTACGACTTTATCCGATAATACCTTAAACTCCGCATTGCTGGCCAGGAATCCTTCTTTATTGAATTTAATGCTATTGGAAATAACTTCCGAATCTTTCCGATGCAGGGTGCCGTGGCCAAATAAACCCGACGAACGTAGTACCAGATCGCCATCGAGGTTGGTGGTTGCATTATAAAAGTTGAAATTTTTCTTCTGCGTAATAATGACCATGCTATCAGCTTTGGGCCACCATTTCAGATTATAATTATTGAGCTGTACCTGCGGAAAATAGCTCTGTCCAGCCTTGCCGCCCAGCCCCTCCTTAATCTCACCTTTTTCGCCTGACGCGACCAGCGAATCGGTCATAAACAAAATATTCTTTGCATTCAGGCTCGCTGTGAGGTGATTGAGTACGCCATCGGCGCGCAGGCCACCCTTATCCATGACCAACTCACCTGTAAACTTCACGTTCGACGCAGTAGCGCCTTTCTTATCACTGTATACCGGGTAACCTGTGGCAGGCGCCTTATGCTCAAAACCCAGCGTATTATCGGGCATCGTTTTGAGGGTCGCCTTGAACGGCGGGAAAATTCCATCGGAGTAGAACGTACCGATGAAAGCAATATCGCCCTTGCCTAAGCTATCATTATCGATTGCCGGAATCTTGAAATAAACCTTCTGGTTATAAGCTTTATCGCCCCGGACAGGTTGGTTAAAATACACCGTCATCCCCTCGGGCATCACCAGGCGCTGTGTTGATTTCTTGCCCGCAATTCGACCCGATTTATTATCAGCACCGCTGAGATAGACCATTCCCGGATTCTCATATTTGATATCACCCCCCATTTCTGACTCAGTTCCTTTTTCCTGAGCCGCTAGTTTCTGCGACGAGAACGTAATGGAGTCGATCTTATTCAGACCTACCGCGAACTTATCGTAATCGAATTTGAGATCGCGCCCTGCGTAACGTAGTGTACCGGCTTTGAGCTGACCATTCAGTGTGAAGGCCCGGCCTTTACCAATACGTAACGTTTTATCGGAGGGATAGCCGAAAATTTTCAGCGAATCGGAAAGCGTAAACCGATCAACACCGCGGATCGTTAAGAATTTATCATCCAGATTGATGGTCGCATTCTTCGTGCTATCCGTCGAGGGAAAGATCGATTGTACCTGAAAGTTGTCATAGTCGCGTTTTTGCGCATAGGCCAGTACGTATAACACCCCCTTGCGGCTGAGACGCATCAACTTTGTGACTGGATCGCGGTCGATATATCCTTCCAGCACCATACGGTTCAGGGCACCTCGTAACGCGACCGGACTAACTTTATTAACTTTCGCGAAGTCAATAATGTCGCCATCCAAAAAGGTAGACTGCTTCTTCGTCGCTACGTAATTCGCAACGATTTGCAACGGGTGAAAACCATAGTCGAGAGTCAGATCAGCGTAGCGTTGTGGCTGAAAATAATCGAACGATTCAAAGCGCACCGGCACCTCCTGCTTAGCGCCAACCTGATAAAAATCGACTTTTCGACGAGGCAGATCCCAACGCACGACCTCGGGTAAAATGTAGAATTTGTGATAAGAGTCGGCGTAGGGAACGCGGGCGTAATCAGTGCGTTGCTCGCGATCAAGCCAGGCGATACGCTGGTTCTTGTCGTACCGGAATTTAACGGATGGATGGGTTACAGAATCGGCATCCACATAACCAACGAAAGCCGCTGAGTTTGCTGAAATAAACGATTTGGACGGACTCGTGCTATTAAAACCACCGCCCGACGAAGCTGTTGAATCCGTAAGCGTATTGCTGAAATCAAACCGCCGACTATTGGCTTTGAAGGCTATCTTTCCATTATGTCTTACAAGCAATTGAGACAGCTGTCCACTGGCCGATGCACCAACCATCTGCGCGCCAGACAACGCTAAACCACCCCGGTATTCTATATCAGAGCCCAGATCAGGTAGTTTCACATCATTCTGCCACGACATGAAGCGCGGATACGTAACAGTCCCTCCTTTTTTCTTACTAACGTACTCGAATACGCCCTTGACAGGCTTCATCTTGTCGTAGGTGAGTGTTACGTCATCAGCCATCAGTTTAGGGCTCATGGTTGTCAGACTATAATCGCTCAACGTCACGAAGATATCGGGTCTTCCGGCCGTTTCCCAACTGAACTTGCCACCCTGTCCAACGAAAACACCGTCTTTTAGCATCAGATCACCGTTCGTATTGGCCAGAATAGCCGAATCTCCATTGGCAACCATGGCCAGCGATACGTCTTTCAGCGTAATAACGGCACCAGATACGGTTGGAATAGCTCGACGCTGTGGTACGTATTGTACACCCAGCGAATGGGGCTGCGTAGAATCCGAAGGAGCAGGTGTATCCCAGCCATCAAAACGAGACCGTTCGGCAGAGGCTTTTGCCGACGCAATTGAGTCAGCCGCGGTTTGGGGTACACCTGGTTGATTAACTGATGGGACTCCCTCTACGTAACGAAATTGAAATGTACCGCCTTGCCCGTAAAGCTTATTATACGTACTGGCGTAAAGTTCGTGCCGTTCCAGAAAGCGCCGGGCTGTTTCCAGACTACGCGCAAATGCCTTAGGATCGTTAGCATCGAATAGTTTTTCGGCGATTGTCAACAGACCGTCAACGTTTGCCGGTGATGCAGGCTGTTGCTGCGTCGCCTGATACAGCGATTCGTAGAAAGGAACGAAGTACGTAGCCGGTTGAAGTCGTTTTTGATTCAGTTTCCGGCTCAGCGCCATGACTCGCTCCTGCTGCTGCGTCGACAACCGATTTTCGGACCACATTGTCTGCAAATTCGTACCGGCGCGTACAGCGGCTGGCCCACCCGTTGCCATCAGTTTCTGCACCTCAGTCATAAATTGATCGGGCTTATCGGAAAGCCGGACCGCCTGACCAAACGCAGCGGGCAAGGTTAGCAAACTAACTAAAGCTATTTTGTATAGGCGATTCATTACGTATCTGTTGTAGAGAAATTTAACCACGGAGAAAACAGAAACTAGTTTGCCAATTTGCATAAATTGGTTCTCTGTGTTCTCCGTGCCTCCGTGGTTAAATTTTTATCTGTTTAATTCTTTTGAAACATAAGCGAGGTCCACTCTCGATTCGTCATATGGTTAACGAAAATTAGGCCCGACTCAGTGGATTTCTGCTGAATATCTGACGCATCGTGTTCATAAAATCCACTAACAACCAAATATCCTTTTTCGGTTAGAAGGCTGGTATATATTGGAATTTCGGCTAGCAGTACGTTCCGGTTTATATTGGCTAGTACGACATGGTACCGATTTGCTGGATCAACCTCACTTATCGTCCCCTGAAACACCGTAATCTGTGGGCAGTCATTAAGTTCGGCATTTTCGTGGGCATTTTCAACAGCCCACTCTTCAATATCGAACGCCAGAACCGACTCCGCTCCCATTTTGGCTGCCAGAATTGCCAGGATGCCCGTCCCACTGCCCACATCAAGTACTGCTTTCTCTACGAAATCAAGATTTAGCTGCTGTTCCAGCATCATGGCTGTGGTTTCGTGATGGCCCGTGCCGAACGACATTTTCGGATTAATGACGATGTCGTAACGAAACCGGGCGTCCATTTTGTGGAAGGACGCCCGGACCCGGACTTGGCTCGCCACTTCAATCGGCTCATAATCGCGCTCCCACTCGGCGTTCCAGTTTCGTTTTTCTAACGAACTGACTTGATAGGCTATTGCGGTCTGACTGTCGTATTTATCAAGGAGTTCCTGTACGGCTTCCTCATTAAAATCAGTTTCTGTAACGTACGCATTCAGGCCCTCATCGGTTTCAACAAACGACTCGTAGCCTAGTTCGGCCAGTTCGGCTGTGAGAATATCGGTGTAATCGGGCGATACGTGTAGTTGGAGTTCAATGTAATTCATAGAGTAAAGTAACGAAAAAGGACGTAGTTGGTGAGAGTGTCTATCTGTTATGGAACAATCTTTCATTTATTTCCCGATACCTTTCCAACCTTCTGGCTGCTATGGTTCCCCTTAGGCAGAAGCAACGTTAAAAGCATGTTCCGCTTGGCCATTCCAACCGATATATCTGAACGAGACCTCGTCGACCGTTGTCGGGCGAATGATCGTATTGCGCAACGCGTGTTATTCGAACGGTACAAGCGAGCTATGTTTTCGACGGCTTATCGAATTATTAACGATTATGATCACGCCAACGACGCCTTACAGGATGCTTTTGTGGAGGTGTTTCGAAATCTCAACCAGTTTGCATTTCGCTCGACGCTGGGGGCCTGGATCAAGACGATTGTGGTACGTCAGGCTATTCGAAAGCAACAATTGGAAGGTCGTTACTTAAAGCTTAATGAGGCTATTCACGATGAACCTGTGCCTTTTCGTGATACGCTCACGGGTGAAGAACTAGATGCCGCCATACGAACCCTCCCCGACGGTGCCCGCACAATTTTTCTTCTGGTTGAGGTGGAAGGCTATATGCACAAAGAAGTAGCTGACATGCTGGGCATTTCGGAAGGTACCTCGAAATCGCAGGTGAGCTATGCCAAAAAACTACTGAGACAACGACTAGCATGAACCACTCACTTCCACAGCTACCCGAATACGATCCGCACCCAGACTTATGGGTACGCATTGACGCCGATTTAGCTCGAAATGCTGACTCATCGGTAGAATCGTTCGGTCGCCTTGTCCATGATTTACCCACGTACGAACCTAAAGCCGATATCTGGGCAACAATTGAACAGGAACTTGATAAACCCACCCTTCGCCCAATCTGGAGTAAGCCGCAAACGCATTGGTTATGGACAGGCTTAACAGCCGCGGCAGCCATAGTACTTGTTGGGATTTGGTTGTATCTAAATCCGAAAACAGATGAACAGATACGTGTTGAATATGCCGTTGAGCAGGCAACCCAGCCAAACCCTGATCCTGCTCCCTCAATCGAACCTACTGGTCAATCGCCTGCCGACAAGCGTGCCGAAGAGTTCATAAATCGTCAGTGCGATGACTACCAGGCTCTTTGTCAGCGACCTGAGGTACATGAACTCCGAAATCAATTGGCTGAGTTGGAAACGGAACAGCAGCGTATTGTGCATGAGCGGCAGGTTTTTGGCGATGATCCAGTCTTTGTGCGTGCTCAGGTAAAAGTTGAAAACCAGAGGGCTGAAGTCCTGAAAGAACTAATTACCCTCCTTCGCTCATGAAATCACTGTTAATAAGTTTATTCGTGTGGGTACCATTGTTAGGCCGCTCACAAACGTCCGTGCAGGTTGTCACGAAGGTTATTGAAAAATCGTTACCATACACAGATGGTCAGCTTATTCAATTAAATGCTCAGAAAGCAGACGTAACGCTAAAAGGTTGGGGACAATCAACAGTTGTGGTTAAGCTCCGATTAATCGCCAAGCATCCCGACCGAGCCGTTGCTGAGCGGGAAGTAGCTTATCATCAATACGTTCTGCAAAATGAAAACGGTCAAATTGAGTTATCAAACCGCTTTATTATTCCACAACGAGCTGGCAAACTACAGAGCCAATTAAAGGCTGTTTACGAAATTAATATGCCCGCTAAAGCTCTGATGGCGCTTACCAATTCGTTTGGTGATATTCGGCTCAATGCTCTTTCTGGTACTATCAACGTAACGTTTGAGTTTGGTAAACTCACGCTAACGGATATTAGGGGGAAACTAGCTATCCAATCCACTTACGGTGATATCGACGGTCGAAATCTGGACGCTACGTTAATCGCCAAAACCGAAAAAGCAGACGTTATCCTACAGGATCTTAGTGGTACGGTCGACATACAGAGCCATTACGGTAATTTGACTCTTTTACCGGCTACGTCTCTCAAAATACTGAAAGTGGATGCCGCTCGCTCGGAAATTTTAGTTACGACCAGACGCCTGTCTGATTTTCGATTCGATGTTGTTACGTCGTATGCAGATATCAATCTGCCGGAAACGTTAATGCCCCAAGTAAGCAAATCTGGAAACAAACGAACCTTCACCTACCAGCCTCTGGATCGTAAATCCGAAGTCAGAATACAGAACAGCTACGGTAACGTGACCATTCAGGGAGAAAAGCCACTGGTTACCAATTAACTAACCCATTTTTACGAGTCAACGCATATGAAATTGATAACTATTTATTCACTAGTGGCCTGTTTGACAGGAGGGTCTGTGTATGCTCAGACACAGACCGATTCGGTACGTACTGAATATCAAACCGAGGACGAAGCCATATCACGAAGTGAAATCCAGCGGGTGATCCGCTACATTACCCGCGCCAATGTAGAGGAGAAAACGCTTATAAAAATTGGTGGTCTGCCTAATTCTAATCCCTTTACACAAACAGGAGGATTGTTTACAGGAGGTCTTAACACGGATATAAGCATTGAGCGGAAAATAAACCCATCGTTTTCTGTTCTGTTTGGTTTTGATAATCAGGTGTTTGCCAACTACTATCGACGGGAGGCATTCAGTCGGATTTCTCCCGGACCAGGTCCGTTATGGTTGACAGATCATACGCTTTCGTTAAGTTCTTCTGCCAAAGTTGCCGTCCGATACTATTACAGCATGGCCAGAAGAATTAAAGAAGGTAAATCCGCCAATAATTTTTCAGGAACTTACGTAGCGTTTCAGGTGCGGAGGCCCGTATTAAGCTACTTAAAAAGACGCCAATATGAATTAGTGTCAGGGGACACTCGCACAGAAGCGGAAGCATCCCCTTTAGGTACACTTAACACGCCCTCGCTCTCTATTCAATGGGGTATTCAGCAACGTTTAGGCCGTCGGGGTTATATTGATCTGAACGTTGGTCCAGAACTAACACTTTTCGATTCGAACAGAGCTTATAACAGTAACAACAGTTCCCGAACCCAACTAACACTGCGAGTCAGTGCGATTATTGGGCTCGGCTGGTAATTCTACATTAACCAATTAGCTTTTCATTTGAAGCGTAATTGCCGCTAACTTAGCCACCCTAATTACGCTTTGTGATATGAAAAACGCTTTTCTGATCATTGATGCTCAATTTGATTTCTGTCATCCTGAAGGTTCATTGTTTGTACCCGGAGCGGAACAGGATGTTGAACGCATCGCAGCGCTTATTAGAACGCACGCAGACCAGATTGATCACATCGTCGTAACCCTGGATACGCACCATGTTTTAGACATTGCCCATCCATTATTCTGGCACGATGAATCGGGTAACCATCCGAAACCTTTCACAAAAATCACAGCAACCAATGTAGATACTGGTCGCTGGATACCCCGTTTTTTAGCCGAAAAAGCCAGAAAATACGTTCATGACCTTGAGGCCGATGGCCAGTTCACTCATTTCATTTGGCCTGAACATTGCCTGATCGGCTCTCGTGGGGCAGCGCTGCACGATACGTTACTCCGCGCACTTAAAGACTGGTCACGTATACGCGATCTTGACTACGTAGCGGTGCAAAAAGGCCTGTATCCGCTATCGGAACATTTCGGAATTTTTCGAGCGCAGGTACCCGATCCGGATGTTCCCGAAACGCAACTCAATACGTCGTTACTGACTGACTTAGAGCGTTTCGATACGATTTACCTGATGGGTGAAGCTAAATCGCACTGTGTAGCAAATAGCCTCAAACAGATTCTGGACTTTGCTCCGAGCTTAGTTCCTAGAATCGTAGTCGTAACAGATTGTATGTCGGACGTAACGGGACTAGGCTATCTGGCCGGCCCAATCTATGCCGAAGCGAAAGCCCGAAAGGTTCGTTTTGTCAAATCAGACGCCATTTTCCGGTAAAAACCCGTACCTTTTCCGCGTTATGGAGAAGACGTTATCCTTATTTCCGCTCAACCTGATTGTTTATCCCGGCGAGGATCTGAACCTGCATATTTTCGAGCCGCGCTATCGACAACTTATCAACGAATGTCTGGAGGAAGAAAAAACATTTGGGATTCCGGCGTTTATCAATAACAAATTGCCAGGCTACGGTACCGAGATGCACGTAACAACACTGCATAAGCGCTATCCCGACGGTCGTATGGACATTAAATCGAAGGGATTGACGGTATTTCGGTTAGTGAATTTCGAAAACCCAGTGCCGGGCAAGCTCTACGCAGGGGGAGAGGTCGAGTTGATTGAACTGGCCGACGGGTTCAGTGCACATGCAGTAGCTCTAACTGAACGGCTCGAACGACTCTACAACTTACTACAGATCGAAATCGACTACGTAGCGACCACTGAAAATCTTTCCTATAAAGTTGCGCATAAAGTCGGGCTTTCCGTTGAGCAGGAATACGATTTGCTTACGCTCGAAACCGAAGCTGAACGACAACTTTTCCTGATTCAGCACCTCAACAACGTACTGCCCGTTGTATCTGACATGGAGCGCACCAAACAGCGTATCCGGATGAATGGTCATTTTAAAAACCTCGACCCACTGAATTTTTAATAATTGATGAGTGGATAGCTGATACACAACCTGTTTAGGTATTTATCATTCTCTCGTTAACTATTATTCTTTCTCCTCTACTTTTCCCACTTTTTTTACCCGTTTCGGAAGTTGTTCTGCTAAATCCTGTAGATTTCTTATGGGTGGACGGGGTTTTTCTGCTTCGCCAATCAGGAAGCCGTAGGGTTTGAGGGAGTCGACTGCGTCGAAAATCACTTTTAGAATGGCAGTGAGTGGTAAGGCCAGCACCAGACCAGGCAACCCCCAAACATTTTCCCAGAGGATCAGCACAATAATAGCAGCCAGCGGGTTGATACTTACTTTAGAGCCAACAATATAAGGGGTAATAAAATTGCCTTCCAGAGCTTGTACGAAAAGAAAAACACCGATTACACCTAACGCTTTAAAGGGATTATCCTGTGTAACCAGCGTATAGGCTGCCGGGAGCAGTGAACCGAGCGATATGCCAAAATAAGGAATTAACACCAGGCACGCGCCGAAAAAGCCAAAGAATACGGCATAGTCGACCCCAAGAATGAGTAACCCAACCGTCATTAACGTACCGATGATAAGAATTACCAGCACTAACCCTGCGAGATAATCTTTCACAACTTCATAGATTCCAGCCATGACGCTGTCAATATCTGACCGGCGAACATCATTGAAAGCCTTGTAGAAAAACGACCGGAAGAAATCACGGTAGAGTAGAAAGAAAAACGCAAACAGCAACACCAGAAAGAGATTGGTAAGAATACTGGTCGTGGCCAGTAAAGTCGTCGTTACGATCGTTCCCCCTTCGGCAAGAGCCTGGTTCAGATATTTTTTGATTTCAGCAACCTGCCGCTGGCGATCAATATTCAGCTGCTCATCGGCAAACGTTCGTATGCTGTTGATGTACTCGTTCGCACGCTTGACAAATTGGGGAACAACTTCCGAAAAACTGCTGATCTGAACTGAAACAGCATAGAACAAACCCGTTAGGAATGCCAGTGCCAACAATAAACAAATCACGATCGCGAGTATGCGCGGTACATGCCAGTTTTCGAGTCGCTGCACTAGCGGAAAGAGCAAGACAG
Source organism: Spirosoma validum (assembly GCF_014699035.1). Classification (GTDB taxonomy): domain Bacteria; phylum Bacteroidota; class Bacteroidia; order Cytophagales; family Spirosomataceae; genus Spirosoma; species Spirosoma validum. The sequence continues at coordinate 291,698 of NZ_JACXAA010000006.1, read as the reverse complement.
CAAATAGAATAGCAAAAACCAATGGAATTAACAAGCCTGCCAATACGTGGAGTCCATAAATAACAATAACTAATGAAAGCAGTACGCAGGACAGTCTGGCGTAGGATGGAAGTTCAATTTCCCGAAGGCGAATATTCATGATCGTGTATAAAGGCAATGGCGTCCTTCGTCGTTTGTTAGTCGCTGGCACATTGCCTACGTAGCGAACCATCTATCAGTACCTTTGTTTTGAGCAGCAGAATTCTTAAGTGGGAATTAATAGATTAATTTTCAATTCCGAAATGCTGGACTGAATCCATGGATGTGCTGTTAAGTTTTTGTTAAGTATGCATTGCAGGTTGATAACGTTGTAGATAAGCCCCGTACCTTCGGGTACTCAATCTGTGGAAATCTACCTATAGAACAGTCATTCTCACCAACTTTTTCACCTATGAGTGCTGCTAAAGCTGCTCAATCCAAACACCGAGTATTAGTCGTGGATGACGACATCGACATCGTTGAGATGCTCGAATATAACCTCGTTAAAGAAGGCTATGAGGTTCAAACAGCTACGGATGGTCGAAAAGCCATCGAAGTAGCAAAGGTGTATTTACCTGAACTGGTTCTGCTCGATATTATGATGCCACAGATGGATGGTATCGAGACGGGGCGGCAACTGCGGGATATTGCCGAACTACGTCAATCATACATCATTTACCTAACTGCCCGGTCGGAAGAATATTCTGAAGTGGCCGCTTTTGACATTGGTGCTGACGACTATATTACCAAACCGATCAAACCTCGTGCGTTAATGAGCCGTATCAACGCCTTATTCCGGCGCGAAGCCCAAAAAGCCGATCCTGGTGAGCAAATTGCGATTGCTGATCTGCTGATTAATCGAAAAAATTATTCGGTTAGTCAAAATGATAAATCAGTGATCTTACCAAAGAAAGAATTTGAATTACTGTTTTTTCTGGCACAGCATCCCAACAAAGTATGCAGTCGTGAAGAGCTGCTTCAGAAAATATGGGGTGCCGATATTTACGTACTCGAACGTACCGTTGATGTGCACATTCGCAAGCTCCGCGAAAAAATTGGTGATGCCCACATCCGAACCCTGAAAGGTGTAGGATATATGTTTACTGATCAGCCAGAATAAAGAGTGTCAGAGTGAATGAACGGTCCGCTGTAGCGGAGAAAGAGCGAGTAACACGTATGTTAACAATTCGCCCTTCCTCACTGCAGCGGATCGTTCATTCACTCTTTTTATCTTTGCTACATGTCCCTTAGTCCCCGCGTTATTGCGCTTTTGCTGGCCTGTATTATTTCAGCGCTGACGCTTGTATTCCTGACGTTTGTGGAAGGAGTTACAAACGCTATGCTGTTTGTCGTGGGCATTTCTTCATTTATTATTTCTTTTTTCCTGGTTTACTACGCGATTGAACTGCTCGTATTCCGTGAAGTCAACAAGATGTATAAAACCATTCATCAGCTTAAGATTCGCGACTTCAGCATATCCAGGAAATCCATTATCCAGAATGCAAATCCGTTCAAGAAGCTAAACGATGAGATTTTCGTGTATGTCGCTAAGAAGCAGAAGGAAATTGATGAATTAAAACGGCTTGAGCAATTCCGGCGGGAGTTTCTGGCCGACGTATCACACGAACTGAAAACGCCCATTTTTGCCGCTCAGGGCTTCATTCACACCCTTATTGATGGGGCTGTTGATGATGAGCAGGTACGTGATAAATTCTTGTCCAAAGCAGCCAAAAGTCTCGATGGTCTCGATGCGTTGGTGAAAGATCTGGTGGTCTTATCGCAGTTGGAAATGGGGGAAGTAAAGATGAGCTTTGAGCGCATCGATTTCATCCAGGTTATTCAGGAGGTTTTTGAGCAACTGGAAAAATCAGCACTCGCTAAAGGTACGTCGCTGTTACTAAAGCCGCCATACTCGGGTAATGTTTGGGTGAAAGCTGATCCACAACGTATCAAGCAGGTAATGATCAACTTAGTTGAAAATGCAATAAAATATGGGAATGAAAATGGCCGGGTGGTCGTCAGTTTAGAAGAAGATAAAAAACACATTCTCGTCTTCGTTCGAGACAACGGACCAGGGATTCCGCCTGAACATTTAAGCCGGATTTTCGAGCGACTCTATCGGGTCGAGAAAAGCCGTTCAAAAGATCGGGGAGGCACCGGCCTGGGTTTAGCCATTGTGAAACACATCCTCAATGCTCACAAAACCAAAATTACGGTAATGAGTAAAGTCGAGAAAGGGACTACGTTTAAATTTAAACTGGACCGGATAGATTCGTAGTATAGACGTTAAATCAACCGTTTTAGAGCAAACGTAGCGAGTACAATCTGGCCCTTTCGTCGAACCAGCAACGATATTTCTTTTCCTTCACCTTTCTGTAAAAGCTTGTAGATATCGCTTATTGTCAGATCGTTAGCCGAGTTGTTATTTACGAACAATACTTCGTCACCCTCAACTAAACCGGCCATATCGGCTGGGGAACCTTCAACGATCTTATCGACGTAATAATTACGGAATCCACTTCCCCTGGCTCGTAGCTCCATCCCGCTCATATCGTGTTCAAAGCTCTCGCGCATCAGCCGTTTGATTGGCTTCATGACGATGTACTGGTCGGGATAATTGAACGTAACGTTAAAGCGACGTAATATCTCACAGCCAACGTTACCCTGACGTTCAGGCATATTGACCAGCTTCATGCCATAAGCCATACTATCGGGAAAGGATGCGAGAATATTATCTAATTCATAGCGGCCAAATCGGATTTTCTGAATACGACCGAGGCAACCATTAATAACCCCGTTTAGCCCCCGGCCTAATTGCGCCCGGATACTTTTCTCCGGAAGTGGCATGGCGGCCGTACTACGTGACCGGTCGAGTAATAGCGCGTGACCTGCCCCCGTGTCGAGTACCACCCGCAATGGCATCACTTTCTCCCCGTCAAATACGGATAAAGCGTCTGTGTAAGCTTTAGTATCCTGAATGGTAATTGGGTATCGATCTCCTTTTCCTTTACGATAGCGGTATTTGCCTGCCCGCATGATCATCAACTCACGACGTTGAAAATCAACGTTTACGACAAAATTGGCAAAGATCTCATAGCCGAAAATACCATGTACCGGTGTACCAACGTATTCAGATAGCTTAAGAACGTCTTCATCCAGAATCACTACGTTATGGTGTGCTGCCCGTAGGCCACCCATCGTCAGCGTATTGTTAATAGCGATAGAGGCTGTCAGGTTGTTCCCTTCCCCGGCTCCATTAAGTTTAACTTTGCGAGTTAGCACCATCGATTTTTTTCGAAAAGCGCTTGGGTCCGTAATAATTGTATTACTGACGCCAGTATCCAGAATAAAATTCAACGTATCCGAATCGTTGATTTTTACGGGAACGATGATAAGGTTTGAATGGAGCTGGAACGGAATCCGTGTCCAGGTTCGATTACCAGCGATAAAAAAACCATAACGGTCTTTATCGGGTGTACGCCGTTCGTCATCTCCCCGTGCAACCAGACAGATGCCTATTAGCCCGATTACTAATACCAGCGTTTTCATGATTTGTATTTGTTGCCCCTATAGTTGTAGCACTGAAATTACGTATTTTTTATCCGAATAACACAATAAATTAACAATTAGTTTTTTAGCGAATGAATGCCAATTACTGCATAAGATCACTCCTGCAAAATTTAGTACTAGGCAGGTAACGGGTTCATGCTAAATGTTCTAATTTCGCCCTGGAAAAACGAATAAAAATTTTCACGATTTTTATTTTAAAACCTGATTTTCACCCAATTATCAAGTCGTTATGCGTAAGAAAATTGTTGCCGGTAACTGGAAAATGAATAAAACGGCCGACGAAGCGAAAGCACTTCTGTCGGAAGTAGTTAATATGGTTAAGGACGAAGTGACAGGGAATGTCGAGGTCGTGTTATGCCCGCCCGCGCTATACTTGGCTACAGCCCGCCAGTATGTTACACCCGGTGGTAAGGTTTCGCTGGGTGCGCAGAACTGCCATGAAAAAGAATCGGGTGCGTATACGGGTGAAATTTCGGCACCGATGTTACAGTCAATTGGGGTTGAGTATGTGATTCTTGGTCATAGCGAACGTCGTCAGTATTTCGATGAAACCAGTGCGCAATTGGCCGAAAAAGTTAACGTTGCGCTCGCCAGTGGACTAAAACCCATCTTCTGCTGCGGTGAATCGCGTGACTTGCGCGAAAACGGCGATTACGTCGCTTTTGTTAAGGATCAGATCACAGACAGCCTGTTCCATCTTTCTGCCGAATCATTTGCGAACGTAGTCATCGCGTATGAACCCATTTGGGCGATTGGTACAGGGTTGACAGCCTCGTCCGCACAGGCGCAGGATATGCATTTTGAACTACGTCGCCACATTGCGGATCAGTATGGCGATTCTGTAGCCCAGGATACCACAATTCTATACGGTGGCAGTGCTAATGCCCAGAATGCCGCCGAGCTCTTCGCCCAAACGGATGTAGATGGAGGGCTCATTGGTGGAGCCTCGCTCAAATCGCGCGATTTCCTTACTGTAGTGAAGGCGGCTCAGTAAATGTTAAATGCTGGAAAAGCGAAAGAATGAAAGTCGGCACGACGTCGATTCGCTTCTTTCGCTCTTCTAACTTTACGCTCATTCACCTTTATGACTGCCACATATTACGTTCAGGCGCTTGCTATGCAGCCTCATCCCGAGGGCGGATACTTTGCCGAAACGTATCGGTCAGGAGAAACCATTTCTCATTCCGCTTTACCAAATCGCTTCAGCGGTGATCGGGCATTCAGCACAGCGATTTATTTCCTGCTCGAAAGCCATCACATTTCCGCTTTACACCGCATTCAGGCTGACGAAGTCTGGCATTTTTATGCCGGTGGTCCGCTGGAAGTTTTCGCGATTTCGCCAGCTGGTGATTTAACCGTCATTAAACTAGGAAGCAATCTCCAGCAAGGTGAGGTTTTTCAGGCAGTCGTCCCGGCTGGATACTGGTTTGGTTCAAAACCAGCAGTGGGAACCGATTTTTCTTTGGTTGGCTGCACCGTAGCTCCCGGCTTCGATTTCGCTGATTTCGAAATGGCTGACCGCCAAACGTTGCTGGCTCAGTTTCCGCAGCACAAAGAGGTGATCGAGATGCTGACATAACTGCTCCAGCGGCCTGGAGCGGTTCAAGCTATTAAAAATTCACGTTTCCAAACTTCGCTACGACCCGGACCTTAGTGCCTGAGCCATTGCCAACCTTGCCAACGTATTGCTTGATCAGTTTTGGGCCACGACGATTATCATCACTGGGCTGGCTTTTGAAGTGCATCGTTGAGCCAGATCCGTAATTAAAGTTGCCGTAGCTAACGGTTACGTCGAAGTCACAGTCACTATCGCTAGACATAGGTAAAGCGATTGATGAGTATGAAGCCTGAATGTCTACATTGTCAGCTGTTTTTGGCAGTTGATCAATTCGGAATCCACCTGAGAAATCGAGCTTGATTTTTCCGGATTCGCGCAGAGTCCCAATCTTGGCGCCCGAATAATTGATATCAGCGTCTAATTTACCAACATCGCCGATGGTCATCTTGCCGAACTTATTAATCAGCGTTAGCACCTTGGCACTTGATAGCTCAAGATTTCCGTAAGCTACCTCTAACTTTCCCTGATCAATGTTTCCGATGTTTGCTTTCCCATAAGCCACATCAATGTCATTATGGCGTCCTGTAAGATCTTCCGCGCTGAAGTTGCCATACCGGTTATGAACCGTAAGGGGCGCCTGGAAAGCTGGAATGCTCGTATTCCCAAATCGATTGCGTACTGTCAAGGCATTTTGCCTTGGCATCATTACCTCGTAATTGATTTTAACGTAGTTCCGCTCACCGCCCTCTTTCCACCTCCCAAGACTCAAATTTGAAACACTGCTTTGGCCGAAATGCGTCTTAACCAAAATCTGATCACCAGTACGTTTCTCTTCGATGGTGACCGCATCCAGAAATTTCTGTACACGCTCGTCGGAATCCGAATTCGCCACAATGGTAATCTGAATACGGATTTCTTTTTTGTCCCACAGCCCTACATTCACCTGGCCAAATTGATTATCGACGACCAGGTTGTCTTTACTATCCACATCAAATAGCTTGATGATGGTTTTTCTCTTCTCAATTGCGCCAAAGCCAATCGGATCCTCAGCCCTGGTGAGCAACGGGCAAAGACAAAGCAATACGCTATACAGGAGTACTTTCATGGGTTTGTTGTTTAATGCGCTCGATAACGCGCAACTGTTCATTAAGCAGGTTAATCTGCAATTGCAGATTCTGAATCATTGCCTGAATCAAGACTTCCTGATTCGGGTTTTTGGGTAAATCCGCCTTTAGCGACTTGTATGAATTTTCAAGTCGGTCCAGATCGGTAGCAAATTCCTGATATAGCTCCGGGTTGTCTTCAGTCATTTGCTTCAACTCAGTACGTTTGGTATCAATTAACCGGGTGTACTGCACCACTTCCTTTGCGTATGTCGGATTAGCTGCCACTACTTCGGGCTGTTTCGTCACGCCATACTGTTGGTTCATGTATAGAAAACCGCCCAGCAGTAAGAGTACGGCAATCGAAGCCGCCACGCGCCAGTCGAGGAACGGCCAACCAATCTGCCGACCACTCGATTGCGAATGATTTCTATGAATCTGCTGAAACGGGGAGGTTTTGTTAGGTTCCTGCCTATTTAAGCCTGGGTTGTCTAAGCCCGTTCGATCTAAACTGGTTTTATCCAGACCGGCTTCTATTTTTTGCCATAGTTTGGCCGATGGTTCTTTGTCGTCAAAGTCCTCTCGGTTATCCCGTACAAATCGTTCAAGATTATTTTTCATAGCTAATGAGCGAAAACGTAATGCTTGTTTACAGTAGCATTGATCTTCCCATTCACAATTAGTTTAATAATTCAAGTAAGCGTTTCTTACCTCGCAAATATTGTGTTCTAGATGTTGTTTCGCTGATATTCAATACGTTGCCGATTTCTTCATGATCATACCCCTCAAACAAATAAAGCGATAGCACAACTCGGTATCCTTCGGGCAACAGTTGCATAGCTCGCTTAACACGATCAACCTCTAGCTGAACACCGTCTTCGTCGTAAGGTTCTGGATTGGCTAGGTCGGGTCCGTCATCTTCACCAAATCGGCGCGATTCCATATCGACCAACTCCAACCGTCGACTACGCAGATGGTTGATCGCCCGATTCACAACTATCTGCTTTAACCACGCGCCAAACGTACTCTGTCCCCGAAACGAGTTGATATGACTAAAGGCATCAATAAATGCTTCCTGCAACACATCCTCCGCTTCAGCCTCGTGGTTCACAATCCGCAGGCATACGTTATACATCGCCTTAACGTACTGCTGATAGAGGTCATACTGGGCCCGTCGCTCACCCTGTTGGCAGCGTTTGACCAGGTCAGCATGTCGGTCTGGATATAGCGGTCCGGTCGGTTCGCCGTTGCGATTTCGGTTCGTTTCCAACAGGTTCAGACTCAATGGTGTTTAGGTTGTTAATTAGAAGAAAGATGCAGGAAAAATGAGAATGTTGCACAATAATTTAGAAAAAGTGTGCGTTTCTTGTCGCAACTTAGCTTATGCGCTGTTTTTCTGTAACTTAGACAATCAATTAATTGCATAAAGGTATGTATGAAGTAAGATATTCCTCACCGTTCATTATGCAGGATGATGGCACCAATTCGCCTTTTGATCATCAGCGTGTCATTAGCAAACTAACGGTTGAACTAGGTATTTTATATTATCATAAACAGACCCTACCCTTCATTCCCCTCCCTGAAACACCCTTGGCAGAAGGGCCTGGCTACCCCGTTCCCGATGTAATACTCTTTGAGGAAGCTGCCGAACAGACCCGGATTATCATTGAAGTTAGCAACAACCGTAGTGTTAATAGCGATCTCCGTAAGGTAATCCGACTGATTGACGAAGATGACTACGGAATTCTGGAAGGGTTTGTCTATAATTATAAAACCCATGAGTGGTTTCGTTACCGGAAAGGCGACGGTGGCGCTGCTACAAATTCGTCGATTTCGGAGCTTATGGGTATTGATCTGGGTGTTTTTCTGTAGGTGTTCTCTCCTGATTAAGGCCGCTGGTTTACTTTAGTTTGTTCTCTACCTGACCAAATTATTTCGTAGCTTTACTTGTTATAGAAGGATAGAGACGAGCTGAATGGTTGATTACATTTCTGGATTAAATGAACCCCAGCGGGAGGCCGTTATGCATGGCGACGGCCCGCTGATGATTATAGCGGGTGCCGGTTCGGGCAAGACTCGCGTACTGACTTACCGGATTGCCCATCTGATTGAAAACGGTGTTGATCCCTTCCGAATTCTATCGCTGACATTCACAAACAAAGCCGCTGGCGAGATGCGCCATCGTATCGAAAAAGTGGTGGGTACTGAAGCGCGGAATATCTGGATGGGTACGTTTCACTCGGTATTCGCCAAAATACTACGTATCGAAGCCAAAGCCATTGGGTATACCAGTAACTTTTCGATTTACGATACCGACGATTCAAAGTCGTTGCTACGTAGTATCGTTAAGGAAATGGGTTTGGACGATAAGACATATCGTGTCAACAGCGTTTTCTCCAGGATTTCGGGAGCCAAAAACCGGCTGATCGGCCCGGATGATTACATTAATAACTCAGTGATTCAGGCAGATGACGAATCGGCCCGAATGCCGCATATTGGTCGTATTTACAGGCAGTATGCGTTACGTTGTTTCCAGGCGAACGCCATGGATTTCGACGATCTGCTGTTTAATACGAATGTCTTGTTCCGCGACCATCTGGACATTCTGAATAAATACCAGCATAAGTTCCAGCATGTAATGGTCGATGAGTTTCAGGATACCAACGTATCGCAGTATCTCATCACACGCAAACTGGCGGCTGTTCATCAGAATATCTGCGTAGTTGGCGACGACGCGCAAAGTATTTATGCCTTCCGCGGGGCCAACATCGAAAACATCCTGAATTTCCAGCGCGATTACGGCAAAGAAAACGTCAAGATTGTAAAACTGGAGCAAAACTATCGATCCACAAAAACGATCGTAGAGGCTGCCAACTCGATTATCTCCCGTAACAAGCATCAATTAGAGAAACACGTTTTTACGGACAATGAAGCCGGTCCATTGATCGACGTCATTAAAGCTTCGTCGGACAACGAAGAAGGGCGTTTGGTAGCGTCCGCGATTTTTGAGACGAAGATGAACGAGTCGCTGACCAACAACGATTTTGCGATTCTATACCGTACCAACGCTCAGTCGCGGGCCTTTGAAGAAGCTTTACGCAAGGTTAGTATCAAGTATCGAATCATTGGTGGCCTTTCATTCTATCAGCGGAAAGAAATCAAAGATCTGATTGCCTATTTGCGCTTCACGGTCAATCAACAGGACGAGGAAGCTTTTAAACGGATTATCAATCTGCCTAAGCGCGGTATTGGCGACACAACCGTAGCAAAAATCAGCGTCATTGCGGCCGAGAAACAGGATTCTGTCTGGGAGATTGTTGCCGAAATTAGCAAACACGTGGCGGGCCGTGCGGCCATTGCTATCGAAGGGTTTGCGGACCTGATCAAAAGTTTTAAACTTCTGCTTGATCAGAAAGATGCTTTTGACGTAGCGTCGCACATTGCTAAGGCTTCGGGTTTGTTGAAGGAGTTATACGACGACAAAACTGTTGAAGGCTTAGCCCGGTACGAGAACGTACAGGAATTGTTGAATGCCATCAAGGAATTTGTCGATAATCCGGATAATGACGAGAAAAGTCTTGGCGCTTTTCTTCAGTCAGTGTCGCTGCTGACAACGGCAGATGAGAAGGAAGACGACGGCGACAATGACAGAGTGACGTTGATGACCATTCACGCGGCTAAAGGCCTGGAATTTAAAAACGTACACATCGTCGGGCTGGAAGAAGATTTGTTTCCGAGTCAGATGATGCTTGAAAGTCGTAACGATCTGGAAGAGGAACGGCGCCTGTTTTACGTAGCGATTACCCGCGCCGAAAAGCGTCTGTCAATGTCGTATGCTGAAACGCGTTATCACTACGGTCGTCTGAAGATGTGCGAGCCAAGCCGTTTTCTGATGGAAATGGACCAGCGATACCTGAAAATGTCGAAGCTACGTTCAGCGCCCAGTCGAATGGATTTCGATCGACCCGAGCGTGATCGGAGTGAAAGTACATCGAGTGGTTCAATGTCGTTTGTGCGATCGCTGGCTCAGAAAACAGCCCGTTCGCAGGCTCCACAACCAATTGTCTCGCATACGCCTTCTGCCGATTTTACGCCCACCAGCACCGCTGATCTGGCAGCCGGGCAACGTGTTGAACATGCCAAGTTCGGTTTCGGAACAGTGAAACAAGTCGACGTCAATGGAACTGAACGGAAAGCAACCATTCAGTTTGAACAGGCAGGTGAGAAGGTTTTATTGCTAAGCTTCGCGAAGCTACGTGTGGTTCAATAAATTCAGCTTTCCCAAAATAAGATCGGCTGCTTTTTCAGCGATCATGATAACAGGAGCATTGGTGTTGCCTGATACAATCGTTGGCATAATAGAGGCATCGACGACCCGTAAACCGTCGATGCCTCGTACCCGCAACGTATCGTCTACAACGGACATTTCATCCGAAGCTGGTCCCATTCGGCACGTACCAACCGGATGGTAAACCGTTTCTACCTTGTCAATGATATGCTGCCAAAGTGCCTCATCTGAGCTGTAATCTTTAGGCATATTGATTCACAAACTATAAGGATGAAAAGCATCGGCCTGACTTACTTCTATCACTTTCCGTAAACCACTGATTAACACACGTCGATCGTCTTCATCCGCAAAGTAGTTCGGCTGGATTAGCGGTGCATCGAGGGGATTTCCGGAGCGTAATCCAATATAACCGAGGCTTTTAGGTTTTAGTAGCGTTGGCAAAATCGTATAGCCATCGGTGTGTGGATACGTAGCCAGATTATAAACGTCCGTCCGATCATCATTACCGAAGTGCGCAGGAATAAAATGAAACTGCATATCAACCCGTCCGGAATCTATCCTGCCTGATGAGTGCTGAGTTGAATCAGGTTGCGACATAATGTGGCTTGATTTCAGAAACGCCACCGCTTCGATTGGACCAAGTGTCAGCGGTCCGGTCCTATTAATGAGATATTGGGTTAGCGCTTTGAGTTGATTGGATGGCTTCAGATGAAAGTTAGCAGAGCTACCCCGTAGCGAACTTAAACTGCTGATGCCGGTAAATACGTGATCCTGCAAATTCTGTCCAACGCCGGGTAACTCCTTCTTCACCGGAATACCAACCGCCTGCAACGTATCGACTGGCCCAATGCCCGATAATATCAGTAATTGAGGAGACTGAAAAGCACCCGCCGATAAAATAACCTCCTTACGAGCGGTTGCCTGTTGTGTTACGTTCTTGCCCGTGATAAATTCAACACCAATGGCGCGGTCGTTTTGAATGAGGATCTGGGTTGCATGAGCGTGGGTAATCACCTTAAGGTTCGATCGGTTTATCACGGGTTTTAAAAAGGCTGATGCCACACTATGCCGTCGACCATCTTTCATCGTGAACTGAAACAGTCCTACACCTGCCTGCTGCGTACCATTGTAGTCATTATTGGGTGGAATGCCTGTCTCTTTACAAGCTTCCACAAAAGCACTAGCTAAAGGAGTATGAAACCGTGTAGCATACGTAACATTTAGCGGACCGCTGTTTCCATGATAGCCACTGTCAAGCTGATGATATTGTTCATTACGTTCAGAACGAATGAAGTAAGGCAACACGTCCTGATAACCCCAGCCCTTATTTCCCAGTTGTTCCCAGTCATCATAATCGAGAGCATTACCCCGGACATAGGCCATGGCGTTCGTGGCTGAACAGCCTCCCAGTGTTTTCCCCCGCGGTTGATACATTCGCCGGCCGTTAAGTGCTCGTTGTGGCTCTGTCCAGAAACCCCAATCGACCGCTGATCTATGTAATTTAGTATAAGCAGCAGGGATATGAATTTCCATTTTTGTGTCAGGTCCGCCTGCTTCCAATAAAAGAATGGAGCTAGAAGGATCAGCAGAGAGTCGATTCGCCAGCACACACCCAGCCGATCCGGCGCCAACAATAATGTAATCGAAGGTCATATATCAGAAAATCTAGTGTACTCGTATCACTTATTTGATAAAGAATAAAATTAAACTAATTCTATTGATTAGTACGTAGATGACTTCCTAAGACTTATTCATATGTAAGTCATAATTTCTAAACAAAAGCCAATAGCTTCGATTTATAAAGTGTAGTTGCAGGGGTTCGGTTACTTTACTCAAGTGAACCTTCAGGATAGCGCGGTGTATTTTGTGAATAAAAGATAGCAACTCAACGACTTTTCACTATGGACGATATACGTGTACTGGCAAAGGATTTACGTTTCCCGGAAGGTCCGGAATTTGACGCAGCAGGCAATCTCTGGTGTGTAGAGCAGGAAGGAGAAAGTATATTTTGCCGCAAAGCTGATGGCTCTACAAAACGAATTCATACTGGTGGACGTCCTAATGGGCTAACGTGCCACCACGGTCACCTGTGGTTTTGCGATTCTGGCCACAATTCGATTCGACGTATGAATCTCAGGACCGAAAGGGTAGAAACTGTTTTTAGTGATATAAACGGTCAGCCCCTCAGCATGCCCAATGATCTTCTTTTTGATGATGATGGCAATTTGCTGGTCACTTGTCCAGGGTCACCTGATGACAGTCTGGCAGGCTACGTAGCGGTTTTTTCAGCCGCTGGGTCTGTCGAAATAATTGCAGATGGATTACAATATCCTAATGGGCTGGCATTACTTCCTGATCGCCGGACATTATTAATCGCCGAAACGCATCAGCAACGTATCTGGAGCGGTTATTGGGATACTAAGGGAATAAGCTGGGAGACCATACGTGTTTGGACTACAGTTATCGAAAATCCGGATGCTGGCCCTATACCCGGCCCTGATGGTATGACTGTTGGTCCTGATGGAAATCTATACGTAGCGGTGTTTGGAGCAGGTGTAGTGCGTGTGTTCTCTGGAGAAGGACAGTTCGTAAGAGATATTCACTTGCCCGGTCAAAACCCTTCTAACTGTACGTTCGATTCATCGGGCAATCTAGGCTTAGTCGTAACGGAAACCGAAAGAGGTGAATTACTGAGTATTACGATATAAATAATTAGCGAACGTAGCAAACACAGAAATTCCGAGAATACAAAGACCTGTGGATTGTATAGTCCACAGGTCTTTGTATTCTCGGAATTTCTGTGTTTGATAAACTTTATTAAGCTTTTACTCTTTTAGCTTGGCCAGTACTGTAACCCCTCCTTTTGTAACATCGCCAATTTGCACGTTTATCTCAGCATCCAGGGGCAGGAACACATCAACGCGGGAGCCAAATTTTATAAATCCGAATTCGTCGCCCTGCTTGACGGGTTGACCTTCTTTTACATACCAAATGATACGTCGTGCAACAGCACCTGCAATCTGACGAAATAACACTTCTACACCGTTGGCCATCTGAACAACGACTGTAGTCCGCTCATTTTCTGTACTGGATTTTGGATGCCAAGCTACTAAATACTTCCCTGGAAAGTACTTGAAATACCGGACAATACCCGACACAGGATTTCGATTAACGTGTACGTTCAGGGGCGACATAAAAATAGAAACCTGCCGACGACGGTCCTGAAAATATTCGTTTTCGGTGGTTTCTTCAATCACCACAACTTTACCATCGGCTGGGGCAATAACCTGTAAATCACCCGTTGTCAGCAACCGGTTCGGAATTCGGAAAAATTGTACGACCAATACGAACAGAACCAGGCTAACTACAGCCAATAACGTAATGGCAGTTGGGTTATCAGAAAATAAATAAAAATAAGCGAGCAGGTTTAGGGCTAACAGTACCAGTCCTGTCGTAATCATTATTGTTTTTCCTTCACGGTGTAAACGCATGTGTTAATCTGTAATTTATGATGGCTGATTGAGATTTATAGAGGCCAAAGTTAGGCTATAATGAACAGCAGGCTGTTTATATAACCGCAAATCAGCAATCATAAATCCCAAATCAGTATCCGCCCCGGAATTTATACGTACTGGATACTTTATCAATGGCAACAATGTAGGCCGCCAGTCGCAGCGGAACCTGGTATCGCTGCGAGGTTTCATATACACGGTCAAAGGCGTCTTTCATGACGCGGTCAGCGCGACGATTTACACGATCAAGCGTCCACTTGTAGCCAATTCGATTTTGTACCCACTCAAAGTAGGACACTGTAACGCCCCCCGCGTTGGCCAGAATATCAGGAACAACAAGAATACCTTTGCTATTAATAATCTCGTCAGCACTGGCCGATGTAGGACCATTTGCGCCTTCTACAATCATTTTAGCCTGAATCGAAGCCGCATTATCGTCGGTAATAACATCTTCTTTAGCAGCCGGAACCAGTACATCTACGGCTAACGACAGCAGTTCTTCATTTGAAATCTTCTCTGCTCCAGTAAACCCTTCCAGCGTTCCTTTGTTCGAGTTTCGGTAACTTACAGCTGCTGTAATGTCAATCCCACTCTTATTATAATAGCCCCCAGAAATGTCACTGACGGCCACTACCGTAACACCCCGTTCATGGAGTAACTCAGCGGCAAACGAACCTACATTGCCGAAACCCTGCACAGCAGCCGTTGCCCGGTAAGGGTTCATGCGTAACTTATCCATAGCTGCCAGAGCGGCTACGGTAACTCCCCGGCCTGTAGCTTCAGTACGTCCTAGGGAACCACCAAGTACTAGCGGTTTACCCGTCACAACACCGTTAACCGTCATTCCTTTGGACTTGGAGTATTCATCCACAATCCAGGCCATTTCGCGCGGGCCAGTACCCATGTCAGGAGCAGGAATATCACGATCGGGGCCAATTACGTCGAGCATGGCGACTGTGTACTGTCGAATGAGCCGTTCAATTTCCCCTGCCGACATTTCTCTTGGGTTACAGGCTATACCACCCTTAGCACCTCCGTAAGGAATATCAACAACTGCGCATTTCCAGGTCATCCAGGCCGCTAGTGCCCGAACTTCATCAAGGTTTACGCCTGGATCAAGTCGAATTCCCCCCTTTGCCGGACCAAGGATATTGGAGTGAAGGACACGATATCCTTCAAACACTTTAATTGCACCGTTATCCATCGTAACGGGTAAGCCAACAATTACCTGTCGGGCTGGTACTTTTAAGATGTCATACATTTCGTCTGAAATACCCACCAATTTGGCTGCGGCATCAAAACGCGACATCATTGATTCAAGCGGATTCTCTTTATCTTTTATTGGAGCTGGTTCAATGTAGGCCATGATCTTATTTTAACTTCTTTCTTAGAAACAAATTTGGGCGTGAAGTGTCATACAAACTTAGCAAATCGATAACAATATTATGAAAGGTATATTTTTTCTAAGATTAATATAAAAATAATGTACAGTATAATCATCTATAGATAAGGCATCTTTCAGAAGAGTTTTTTCTAGTGCTTATTTATTGCCGAATATTCATTTGAAAAATCAGTGAATGCCAATTGAGTAAGTTTTTAGAAAAAAGTGTTGATACTTTAATAATTCATTGAAATACTAATGACAAAGCATTACTTTTGTGGCCAAAACAAGGGTCCCCATCTAACGTACGTACTTGCTATGGTTCAAGAGGAGAAAAAGCGTTATTCGGAAGAAGATTTAAAGGAGTTTGAGGAACTGATTAGTCAGAAGCTTGATGCCACCCGTAGTGAGCTAAATTATATTAAAGAAACGCTTAGCAAACGAAATGACAGCGGCACCGACAATACATCAGGTAATTCTAAACTTCTTGAAGACGGAGCCGATACCAGCGAACGAGAAAATTTAAGCCAATTGGCCGCTCGTTTACAGAAATTTATTCAGCAGTTAGATGCTGCAATGGTACGTATTAAAAACGGAACCTACGGCGTCTGCAAGGATACTGGCAAGTTAATCCCTAAAGAGCGCCTGCGGGCCGTACCTCATACGCAACAAACGATTGAGGCCAAATTACGCCAGTCGAAGTAAGTTTTAACGAGTATACATAAAAATAGCTTGGTTACGGTATCGTTAACCAGGCTATTTTTATTTTTTGCCTGTTTTTCAAACAAATTAGATCATTATTTGTAAATAACGCAGAGTAAAATCTAATTGTATACGATTATGTTAGAACGTCTGGAAGAAATTCGAGAGAATATATTCCGTTATCTGGAAGCGCGAATTGAGTTATTTACGCTAGAAAGCCGGGGAAAACTCGAAGAAGGTGTTGTTGTGGGAATTCATGGCATTGTGCTGGCTTTGCTAGGAACAATGACAACTATATTTTTATTTATTCTGCTGGCGGCTTATTTAAATGAACTACTCGAAAGCCGGTATCTGGGTTTTTTAATTGTGGCTGGGTTTTTCTTACTATTAAGTATTCTATGGATAGGTGCTAAGGATTTCTTTAAGTCAAAGATTAGAGTAGCCGCTTATAGTGCAATAAAGAAAAGCCAAGAGAAAAAAACGGAGGAGAAGTCAGAAGCTGTTGAAGAATTAATGGCTCAGACGCGTTCCTCAATCAGTAATGCTGGTCGCCTTGCGCAATAAGATTACTTAACTTTATACGAACTCAGAACAAATAAAATGGAAGATCCCAAAGTACCATTCGCTGATACAACGGCCCGTCGGGCTCAGTTAATGGCCGCCACTGAGCAGTTTAAAACATCGATTACGGATGGAGTTGAATCCATCAAAGAGGACGCAACTGAGATTGGTAAAACAACAGCGTTTGTCGCGGGTGCCGCTTTAGCTGTATATTTGGTTGTTAATGCCATTCTGCCTAAGTCCGATGAATACCGGTATGCCGAGAAATATGGTGAACCAGATGAGTTGGACTACGATTATGAAGAGGACGATGAGGATGACCAGGATTCTACTCGTCCGTCAAATCATAAAGCCGTAAAGCAGCAGGCGAAACAAATAAAATCCTCCGCAGCTACTAGTGGGCTAATTGGTGGAATATTAACCTCTGTTCTCACTAACATTGCCCGTGAGCAGCTAACCGGATTTTTAGCCCGCATCCGTTCTAATAATGCCATCAATCCAACTGCCGAACCAACCGAATACCATGAACAGGCTTCCACAAAGCCTGTTGACTATACTTCGTAATTATAGGCTTTCTGGCCGGAAGGCACTTGCTATTCTGCTCGATCCGGATAAGATCGAGCAGAACGCGCTTTCTGATCTTCTGCTTCGCACAAACGAATTCCCCGTTGATTTCTTTCTGGTAGGCGGTAGTCTGGTTACTGACTATATTCACAAAGAAGTCATTGCTACAATTCGTGAACATTCCAACGTACCGATTGTACTGTTTCCTGGTAACCCGCTTCATATTGACGCTTCGGCGGATGCCATTTTGTTTCTCTCGCTTATTTCAGGGCGTAATCCAGAATTTCTTATCGGGCAACACGTTATTGCTGCACCTCTACTGAAAAAAAGCGGATTAGAAATCCTACCGACTGGCTATATGCTTGTTGATAGTGGAACACAAACAACTGTTTCCTACATAAGCGGTACAATGCCTCTCCCACATGATAAACCCGGAGTAGCTGCGTGCACAGCAATGGCTGGAGAAATGCTTGGGCTAAAACTAATTTATCTGGACGCTGGCAGTGGCGCACGCTGGCCTGTAACACCCGCCATGATTAATGCCGTACGTGCTGTCATCGATTTACCTCTCATTGTTGGTGGAGGCATTAATTCTGGTGAAAAAGCCTATGAAGCTTTAAAAGCAGGAGCCGATATGATTGTAGTCGGAAATGGTATTGAGCAGGATCCCGATCTGTTACCACAACTGTCGGCGGTGATTCGGGAATTTAATCAATCTGTTGTTCAAGCCTAAGTTATGAAACGTTTTGTCCTGGTCTTGCTTTGCCTGGGAGCTATAGCATCCTTAAGTAGTCTGTTTTCCTGCTCGAGTGTTTTTGCCCAATCTCTTAATGAAAAAGTCTATACTATAGCTGAACGGCAGCCTGAATATCCGGGTGGACCGACTGCGCTAAGTCTGTATTTAGCTGAGAATATACGTATTCCTAATGCACTTCTTCGAAAGAATTTCAATACAGGCCCTATCTCGGCTAAATTCATTGTCGATAATCTGGGCTTTGTGCATGATGTTCGAATAACGACAAAACCACTAGACAAAAAAGCCCAAAAAAGAATGCAGGGCTATCTGACGTCGATTATTACAGCCGTAGAAAAAATGCCCCGCTGGCAACCTGGTGAAGTGGGAGGGAAGCCTGTAGCTGTATTTTACACGCTACCCATTGAGGTTAACCTGCAGTAAGTAACAAGACAGGAAAGGAAAAGAAAAAAGGAGGAAGGTAATTTCAGTGATGAATCCTTCCTCCTTTTTTCTTTTCCTTTCGTCTCCTTTGTCTACACGTTCATTAACGACTCACGACGACGCATTTTACCCGCCGGAATGCCGAACATCATCTTAAATCGACGGCAGAAGTAAGCTGTGTCTTTATAACCTACCTCTGAACCGATAGCACGGATACTTTTCTTACTGGTACGTAGTAAGCCCACCGCTGCTTCCATCCGCTGATATTCGATATAATCCTGCGGGTTAATGCCCGTCAGCATTTTGAAGTATTGCCCAACATAGTCTTCCGAGACGTTCGCTACGTTGGCCAGCACTTTGTTCGACAGATCACCCCCGAGATTTTCCTTGATATAAGCAAAAATGTCGATCAGGCGGGGATCTTTGAAGTAAGTACTATTCGTGACTAACTGTTCGACAAACAAGTGATTCTTAAGGATGTATCGAACTACCTCAATGACAATCTCTTCCGTCTTGATTTTAATGATCCGCCCTTTTCCGGCCAGATCCGTCATATCTTCAGCTAATATCTGGTCAATCGTTGTGGCCAGATGCTCTTCCCGTTTGATAATAAAGGGAGGCACATCTAACGAATTGAAGAAGTTGACCGAGTCAAACACTTTAGCTTCGAATGACACATATCCGAACGAATTAGGAAGATGCCCAATGAGTTTAGGGTCATGATTGCCTTCCCAGTACGACTCGCGATGGGTCATGAACTCCTCGTTTGAGACAGTCTTAGGATTCGATGGATCGCCATACGTAACGGTAACATGCTTACCTCCTGGTATAAACAGCATATCCCCCACGTCTACTTTTATCTTTTCATCACCGATAGATACCTCACCGTTATACAAAATCAGCAGGGTATTCTCAACATCATAGAAATTCTTGATGGTGATCGGCTGTAAAATCCGAATATTACGGGCTTTAATGAACTTAACGCCCAATGATTCGATAATTTTATTATAATCTTCCATAGCTGAAAGGGTGTAACGCTAAAATCTGTGCCTACATGCAAAGTTGCACAAAACTAATAATTTGTACAAAACTAATAAAAGTATAAATGTTTCCAAAATATAAAAAAAATAGTGCGTTTTCAGATTGAACACGCACTATCTCTTTTGAAAAATTCTATTTTACCAAGAAAATTCTTAGCGAACGAGCTCGCGGGCAATAACTAATTTTTGGATTTCCGATGTACCCTCATAAATCTGAGTAATTTTTGCGTCACGCATCAGCCGCTCCACGTGGAATTCTTTTACATAACCGTATCCGCCATGAATTTGTACGGCTTCGGTAGTAGTCCACATCGCCACTTCAGAGGCAAACAATTTAGCCATCGCAGCCGCCTGTACATAGTCTTTATGCTCATCTTTCAGCCTGGCCGCTTTATAAACAAGCAGACGAGCCGCTTCAATCTTAGTTGCCATTTCGGCCAATTTGAACTGAATCGCCTGATGGTCAAAGATCTGCTTTCCGAACGCTTTCCGTTCCTGGCTATACTTTAGAGCCAGTTCATACGCGCCAGCGGCAATGCCTAACGCCTGGGCAGCAATGCCTATTCGGCCACCATTGAGCGTCGACATCGCGAATTTAAAGCCGAAACCATCTTCACCAACGCGGTTTTCCTTAGGCACTTTTACATCTGTAAAAAGTAATGAATGAGTATCTGAAGCCCGAATACCCATTTTATCTTCTTTTTTCCCAACCACAAACCCAGGTGTTCCTTTCTCAACAATAAGGCAGTTGATGCCCCGGTGTTTTTTCTCTCGATCCGTTTGTGCAATCACCAGGCACACGCTGGACGAATTGCCGTTGGTAATCCAGTTCTTGGTTCCATTTAGCAAATAATAATCACCTTCGTCTTCAGCGGTCGTGGCTTGTGACGTAGCGTCGGAGCCCGCTTCTGGTTCTGAAAGACAAAATGCGCCAATAACTTGCCCAGAAGCCAGTTTCGTCAAATACTTCTGTTTTTGCTCCTCCGTACCGTAAGCTTCCAGCCCATAGCAAACTAATGAGTTGTTCACCGACATGACAACCGAGGCTGATGCATCAATTTTGGAAATCTCCTCCATCGCCAGCACGTAAGACACAGCATCCATACCGCCACCACCGTATTCTGGCGAGACCATCATGCCCATAAACCCCAATTCGCCCATCCGTTTGACTTGCTCGGCTGGGAATCGAGCTTCGTTGTCACGCTCGACAATACCCGGAAGGAGTTCATTCTGGGCAAAACTACGAGCGGCTTCCTGTACAGCCAGATGCTCTTCCGACAAATTAAAATTCAGTCCCTGTAACTCCAGCGTTTGCGTTGCCATGTAAATCCTGTCTTATTATCTACAATGAGTTCGGTAAAAATAAGAAAAAACGAGACAATAGTATGCATGCATACTGTTCTTCTAATTTACATCAGGACTCAGTTAGCAACGTAATCAATTCGGCTACACAGGCAGGTTTATCTTCGCCTTCTATGTCAAAAACGCATTCGATGGTAACTCTAAGTGCCTTTCCCTGTAAGTCTGCCTGCCGCAACCACGCTCTCATTCGCAAATTACTTCCGACAGGAACCGCATTTGTGAAGCGGATTTTATTTGCTCCGTAATTGATACCCATCGTTACTGACTCAACCCGATAGAGTTCAGCCATGAATTTAGGCGCCAGTGAGAGGGTTAAAAAACCATGCGCAATAGTCGTTTTATAGGGTGATTCAAGAGCAGCTCGTTCGGAATCCGTATGAATCCATTGATGATCCCCGGTAGCTTGTGCAAAAAGATCGACCATTTCCTGGGTAATAAAAACATAGTCTGTTTCGCCGAGTGATTGCCCGGTATGAGCGGCAAACTCGTTTAAATTTCCAAAGGTTAGCATCGTTGTCTGGGTTTATGCAATTTTGCTGATATGCCCCTACCTGACGTTCAGCTATTTCCGTTTGAAGGCCATTCTGTAGCCTACCGAAAAGTCGGACATGGTCCGGCTACGCTACTGGCCTTTCACGGATTTGGGCAAACCAGCCAAGTATATTTACCAATAGAAAAGCACTTGGGAGATCGGTTTACCGTTTTTGCTATAGATTTATTTTTTCATGGCCATAGTCGATACGTAGGCAGCCAGTTGTTGGCTAAAAAGGATTGGTATCGAATAATTCAGGCCTTTTTGCTTGAACAATGTATCGATCGGTTCTCGCTGATGGGTTTTAGTTTGGGCGGCCGGTTTGCTCTGACAACTGCTGATAATTTCTCCGACCGAATTGATCAGCTAATCTTAATTGCTCCAGATGGGATTACGCGTAGTTTTTGGTATGAATTGGCAACCGGCTCTAAGCTGGGTCGTAGGCTGTTTCGATACGTACTGCGCCACCTACCGCTTCTACATGGGTTGGGACATATCTTAACGCAGGTTGGCCTACTCAACCGAACGGTTATGCGATTCGTCGAAATTTCGCTCAGCACATTCGACCAGCGAGAGCAGGTATATAAAAGCTGGACACAGTTTCGACGTGTCCAACCCAATTTAGATCTAGTCGGCAAACGGTTGACTACTAACGAAGTACGTGTTTATTTTTTTACCGGTGCTTTTGACCGACTTGTGCCAGGAGCATACATCCTGCCGTTAACGAAGAAGCTCCGGAACTATGAATTAACGGTTTTGAAAACAGGGCACAATCGCTTGATAGAATTAGCGACAGAGCAACTTGTTCGTACGTATTGAATCAGTGATGACAATGCAAGAATGAAGAGCTAACCTACCTAAAATACGTAGTGGCTTGGTCAGCGTTAACCACAAAACAAACACAACCGGCGCAGGGGTTTTTCAGTAGAAAAGGAGCAAAAAATAGCCAGAACCGGTCAATCCTGACTGGTTCTGGCTATTCCTGTTTTTTAATTCGCTATGTTTATTTCTGCCGGAAGAACAGCGTGAGCGGCACACCCGTAAAATCGAAATGGTCTCGAAGTCGATTCTCCAAAAAACGCTGATACGCTTCCTGGACATACTGCGGTAGATTACAGAAAAACACGAACGTTGGCGAAGGCGTTGGCACCTGAAGCATATACTTAATTTTGATATGCTTTCCTTTGATGGCTGGTGGCGGATATTTTTCGATTTCAGGTTGCATAGCCTCATTCAGTTTTGACGTGGCAACCTTCTTGTTCTTGTTCTCGTAGACTTCCATCGCCTTCTCCATCACCTGAAAAATTCGCTGTTTTTCATGAACTGACGCGAAAATGATTGGTAGGTAATCGATAGGCATCAGCCGTTGGATCATCTCCTTCCGCAATACGTCGGCGGTTCGGTGGTCTTTCTCAACAGCATCCCACTTATTGACCATAATCACAACACCTTTCTTCGCTTTTACAGCCTGGCCGATAATAGTCATGTCCTGCGATTCGAGTCCCCGCGTAGCATCGAGCAGGATGATGCACACGTCCGACTCTTCCATCGCCTTGATTGAACGTAGCGTCGAATAAAATTCGATGTTGTCCTGAATACGGGCTTTGCGTCGGATTCCGGCCGTGTCCGTCAGAATAAAATCTTTGCCGTAGGCTTTGTAACGCGTGTCAATAGCGTCGCGGGTCGTTCCGGCAATGTCGGTCACAATACTACGGTCCTGGCCCGTCAGTACGTTTAGAAACGACGACTTGCCTACATTAGGCCGACCCAGAATAGCAATGCGTGGAATACCCGCATCTGGATTTTCAATACCTGTATTTGGAAAATGCGTAACGATCTCGTCTAATAAATCGCCGGTACCCGTGCCCGTTTGTGACGAAATTGGGTAAGGATCACCCAAGCCCAGCGCATAGAATTCAGCCGCAGCGTGTGATCGTTCTGCTGTTTCTGCTTTATTAGCTACTACGTATACTGGTTTCTTAGACCGGCGTAATACGTGTGCAAAATCTTCATCTAAGCCTGTAATGCCTGTTTGTGTATCAACCACAAATAAAAGCACGGTCGATTCCTGAATAGCAATTTCGACTTGTTCCCGAATTGATTCCTCGAAAACGTCTTCGGAGCCAACAACATAGCCACCCGTATCGATGACGGTAAAATAATTGTTGTTCCACTCAGCCGTGCCGTAATGCCGGTCGCGCGTAACACCACTTTGGTTATCCATAATGGCCTGCCGTTGTTCCGTCAGGCGATTAAACAGCGTAGACTTACCCACGTTTGGGCGGCCAACGATTGCAACAATATTTGCCATGATTATAAAGGAGAAAAGGGAGGAGAAGAAGAAAGGGAAAAGAGAGTAGGAGTCAGATCCTTCCTATTTTTTCCTTTCATCCTCTAACTCCTTTTATTCATCATACCCTAACCGCTTGAGCATTCGCTCTTTTTGACGCCAGTCAGGTTCTACTTTGACGAATTGTTCTAAAAATACTTTTTTACCGAAGAAACGTTCGAGTTCTTCGCGAGCCATAATGCCCGTTTTCTTGATCATCTTACCACCTTCACCCAGCAAAATAGCCCGTTGGGTAGCCCGTTCAACCAGAATTTCAGCCTGAATAACAATGATATCTTCTTTTTCCTTAAAGCCCGTTACAACAACTTCGCTGCTGTAGGGGACTTCTTTTTTGTAGTTCAGGAAAATTTTCTCCCGAATAATCTCCGATGCGAAAAAGCGCTCAGGCCTATCCGTCAGTTCATCTTTCGGGAAATAAGGTGGGTGTTGCGGCAAGCGGCTGATGATACCATCAAATACCTTATCGGTATTGAAGTTATTCAGCGCTGATATTGGAATGATTTCCTGAGCGTTAAAACGCTCATGCCAGTAGACAATCTTCTCATTAACCTGGGCCTGCGTAGCCTGATCGATCTTGTTAATCAGCAGCAGAACAGGTACTTCCGATTTTTGCAGCCTTTCAATTACGTCGTTTTCATCGTGCTGCTCGAAAATATCAGTTACGAACAGTACTACGTCGGCATCCTCAATTGACCCGCGCACAAAGCTCATCATTGACTCCTGAAGCTTATACTGAGGTTTGATGATGCCGGGAGTGTCGGAATAAACAAGCTGGAATTCCTGGCCATTATGCGTTCCATTCAGGATACCCATAATGCGGTGGCGGGTGGTCTGTGCCTTCGAGGTGATGATCGATAGACGCTCACCAACGAGTTGATTCATCAGCGTTGACTTACCGACATTGGGCTTACCGACGATACTAACGAAGCCGGCCTTATGATCGGCCGGAAAATTCTGGATAATTTCCGTATTCATGCTGAGGTGATCCCACTGGCTGATTACCAGTAGCTTTGGTAGACAACTCTCTATTTCAGAAAAACGTTTCCGAGAGAGTATAAACTTTTTTTTAACAAAGATAGTTGTATTTCCAGAAAGTCGTCGTACTTTTGCAATCCCAACACCGCGGGATGGAGCAGTTGGTAGCTCGTTGGGCTCATAACCCAAAGGTCGCTGGTTCGAGTCCAGCTCCCGCTACTAAGTAAAAGCCACTGAAATTCAGTGGCTTTTTTCGTTTCACAAATCTGTGATAACATAAGCCCTTTTGTAAGAGTTTACTTCACTTGACAATTGTTTCCTAATTTGTGAGTGATGTATTCTCAATATATACGGCTGTATACGTGGGTAGTGTGCTTATTGCTGATCAGTCTGTCAGCTGACGCGCAGCGTCAACGAACTAGGTACAGCCATCTGCCCAGACCAAAGCGCGTCTTTGCGCCAGAGCATCCCCGCTACGTTCAGCCTGATGCGCGACAGCCAGCTATTTACTTCCCGCAGGCTCCGCTTCCTGGCAAAACCCGTAAATCCATTGGACTGGTGTTTACCACTACTCCGCCTGAACTGACTGAGGAGATTCGCGTGAGCGTACCGGCTATTGATTTTAACATTCAGCGTGGTTTAACGAAACGTCTTTATGCCATTGGACGTATACAAACGCAGATTGTGCAGAGTAATGTAGGCGCTGGCTTACGTTGGTCGAGTCAGCTTACCGATCGGCTTTTTATTGCGCCCGGCATTGATATAACGGGTTGGTTTGGCGCCCTAGCGATCAAAGATGTATTCAATAGCCAAGCCTATGGTGTACAGGCCTTTCCATCTGTGTCGGTAGGCTATCGATTCACCAGAGATGTTCAACTGACGGTTAAGTCGGAAGCAATTATGGATTTGTATTATCGGTCACAGGTGGGGAACCTGGCCGTTACGTATGATCGTCGACGGGTGAATGGGGTAGCTTTTACGTTTATGCTGGAGCAACCGTTTTATAAGCAACAGCATGTTTCGGTTGGTTTTCGAGCGGCCTACTCAAATTTCAACTGGCAACTCTGGTCACTCTATGATACGTTTGACCGAAATCTTTTCTATCCACAATTTATTTTCGGCTTTATTCTGTGAAATCGGTTATCTATTTTTTGCTGGGTGTACTACTCATACTGACTGGCAGTTGCCGGAAGAATTATGAAGCGCCGGTGCCCTATGCCTTCAATAACACACCCGGTGCTGGTCATTTTGTCCCTTCAGTTCGGCAGAGTATGGAGGGTGTTTATGCCGTTTCGGATGGTGCGGGTCAATTCGGTGGTCAGGTGGTATTAAAGTGGACATACCTGCTCAATGGGGCCGATACGAATCATTACCTTTCCATTTTTACGGGAACAGATGCTGGTTACTTCAATCTGGAAGGAAATCCTAAGGCTGATAGTCTGGTACTAAATGGATATTGGCGAAAATTAGTGAATACGTCGACAGGTCTGGTTCAATTGACGGTGAAATCCAAGCACAACGGTAGATTACAAGTTTATGACACCAACAAGCTGGAAACCGCAGATACGCTTGTGCTGGAGGGTTTATATAGTAATGACAAAGCATCGCCGACGCAGAAGCTGACGCTTACGTATCGTCGTCCGCTGAACTCGAGGCCCTTCTCTATCATGGCTCACCGAAGCGGGGGACGAACATCTGATTTACTGCCCGTCTCTGAAAATTCGGTCGAGATGATCAAACTGGCTTCACGATTAGGAGCAACCGGGATTGAGATCGATGTGCGCTATACGAAAGATGGCGTTCCTATTTTGTATCACGATAATGCGCTGAATCTACGGCTTATTCAGAAAAATGGCCTAACCGGGCCTATCGAGAATTACACGTATGAACAGTTGAATACGCTCGTCAGGCTGGTGAACGGCGAAAAAATTCCAACGCTGGAAGAAGCACTCGAAACCGTTGTGACGAATACGTCACTCAGTTTGGTCTGGCTCGATACCAAATACATTGGGCCAATGGATAAGGTACAGGCTATTCAGCAGAAGTATCGCCAGAAGGCTATTCTGAACCGACGTAACCTGCGAATTATCATCGGATTACCCACTACAGAGGCTGTAGATCAATACAAAGCCTTAGCAAATAAAGATAATACACCGATTCTGTGCGAACTGGATACGGCTATCACCCGAAGTTTAGGCGCTCGTATTTGGGCCCCTCGCTGGACGCTTGGCCCGCAAACACAGGAAGTCTTAGCGATGAAAGCCGAGGGAACAACGGTATTCGTCTGGACACTCGACGAGCCGAAGTTTATCCAGGAATTTGTTAGTCAGAACAATTTCGATGGAATCCTGTCTAATTATTCGTCGGTTGTTGCCTACTACCACTATAGCGAACAGCAATAGTATGATGATTCATTTACGCATATTAGTCTGGATCACCTGTCTGCTCATTAGTAGATCGGTCGCCAATGCTCAGTCTGTCCAGCGTACGGATACCGTTCAGCTCACTCCGCCACCGCGTGGACCGTATAATTTTGTGATGACGGTAGGCAGTGGCTTATCCTTCTATTCAACCCATCTTGGCGTACCGGCAGCTCTGGAGCAGACGCACGTTAGCCGATTTGGGGTTCCGGCAACGCTTCGAATGATGTGGTATCCTGACCATCGGCTGCGGATAGGACTCGAAACGGGTTGGACAACCATGTACAGTTACCGTGGACACGTATCGGGAGAGCCAGCGCATGTATATGTATCGCTTGTGCCGATTTTGTTGGTGTTTTCAATGCCTATGGCCTGGTTGAGTGGTACAGAACGGAGTATAGCCCGACGATTTGCTGCGACAGTTGGAACGGGGGTTTATCTAAATCACTCACGATTAGATTATTTGGGTACTGTACTAACCAATACGAACAGTTTAGGCTGGATGGCAGCGGGTTCTTATACACAACCCATTGGTCGGCGTTTGCGGGTAGCGGGTGAACTGAAGTGGTACGATGCCGTGGCTGCGGAAAATGCCGCTTTCACGGCTGAAGTTCAACTGGTTTGGCGAGCATTTTCCTGGTAAATCAAGAGTTAGAAATAAGATATAAAAAAAGTACGTAGAGCGGCAACGGTATGGAACAAGATAATAACAAGCGGGAGATTCTGTTTTTGAGTGATACACAGGCTCCCATGTGGGTCGAGAAATTAGTGCTACGTACTCACCAGAACACAAAAGCGACACAAGCCATCTTTGCTGAAATTTTACGTATACGCCCGGCGGTGCTTTATTGGCTGGGTGATATTGTCTCGCTGGGTTATCGGAATAACAAATGGCGGCTGATTGATCAGTTTCTGCTGAAATGCACGGAAGTTAGCACAGCGGTCTATGCCATTATGGGCAATCATGACGTAATGGGGCGCCCCCGAAAAGGAGCCCGTAATTTTCAGAAACGATTTCCGGAGCATAGCCCAACTGGCTACGTTAAAACAACGGATTCTATTGCTGTTGTTATGCTAAACTCCAATTTCAGTACGCTTTCAGCAGCTGATTTAGTTAAGCAGCAAACCTGGTACCAGGAAACGCTGGATGAGCTGGATACTGATCCGGAAATAAAGGTTGTAATTGTAACCTGCCATCATGCCCCTTACTCGAACAGTAAGCTGGTTGGTTCATCGAAATTAGTGCAGCAACGGTTTGTGCCACCCTATGCTAAGTGTCAGAAAGCCAGACTGTTTATTACTGGACATTCGCATGCCTTCGAGCGATATGAATTTGACGGTAAGACGTTTCTTGTCATTGGGGGAGGAGGGGGGCTTCGCCAACCGCTGAACGTATCGCCAACTCGCCTGCCTGATCTGGCGACAGAATATAAACCGATGTTTCATTACCTCTCCGTTCGTCGCGATGGAGATGGACTATATTTAACCTCATACTGTCTGAAAAAAGATTTTACCGGCTTTTCGGAAGGGTATCATTTCGAGATCCCAGCAGGCGTGCCCGCGCCTGTAGACAGTTAACGTAGTGGATAAGTTGAGAGCCGGTTGATTTCTGGTAAGAACCTATCGACCTGAAAATCTCAGAATAGAGGGTGTTTACGTGATCAATGATGTCATTCCCCTGACATCATTCTTCTGCTACGTTACCCGCGCCCAATTCAGAAAATAAAGTTTGCCAGTACTGAGTAACCGCCGGATTATTTTCTTTAACGGATGCGTTCGGCTCAAACGGCAAAATCATCGTAATGTCGGGGCTACCGATAACGTAGCGTTTTAGTTGCTTCGCGTCGGCTTTAGCCCACTCATCGGCCTGCGTATTGTCTTTAGGCGATTTCACCTGAAAATCCCGGCGAGCAGTGCCCTTAACGCTCTCGATCATGTCGCTGAGGTAATACACTTTTACGGTTACTCCCGACTCGTTCGCTCTCTGGATAACGGGAAGGCTGGCCCAAATGTCGGTTTCCTGGTTCGATGAGCCAGCATTCTGCGCGACTAACTGCTGCAAGACACGTTGGCGAATTTGGGCTTTTTCGCGCGTTAAGGTCAGGTTGAATTCCGTTTCGGCGGCCTCCCGGTCGGTGGGGCTTGCGGCTGACACATCCTCCATTTCAGTACGTACTGTTACGTTCAGCGCGCGCGCTTTAGACGTGTTTTCGTGGATAAAATAAACGTCCAGTTTATCGCCTTTCTGTCGGATGTTCTGTTCAATAATGTCTGTTATTGCCTGTTGGTATTTCTGAGCGACAAAGGCTTTATTAACGTTAACACTACGTGTTTTATCGATAAAGATCAGCGTATAAACAGGGTCGTCGGTCGTTTGTTTCGATTTGTCGCTACTGCCCGAGCAGGCAGCCAGAAGAAGTAAAGCGAAAAGAGTAATGTATTTTATCATAAGTATTTATTGACAAACGCAGAATACCTGGCTGTTAGTCGGGTTAGGATGCAAAAATCCGGCAGATTCGCTTATCTTACAACTATTTAACCTGCCAACTTCCTGCTCATGACTCGTTTCTACAACCGAATTCTCTTTATTTTTTACTTCTCAATCTGCATCTTCCACTCACTAATCGCTCAGGTTGAGAAAGCGCCACCACGAAAGGAAGGTGATGGTCCGTACGGAAAACTCATCATTCGGGGTGTTACGTTGATTAACAGCACGGGTGCGCCACCGGTTGGACCAATGGATATTGTGGTCGAAAAAAATCGCATTACTCAGATTAAACAGGTTGGCTATCCGGGTGTTCCAATTGACGCGAAAAATCGCCCGAAAGCAGGTTCCGAGGATAAAGAATTGAATTGCGAAGGCATGTATCTAATGCCTGGCTTTGTGGACATGCATGGGCATATTGGCGGCCAGGCCCAGGGGGCTAATGCGGAGTATGTATTTAAACTGTGGCTTGGTCATGGCATCACAACGATTCGCGATCCGTCATGCGGGAATGGTCTCGATTGGGTACTTGAACACCGGACCAAAAGTGAACGTAACGAAATAGTAGCCCCACGTATTAAAGCCTATACGGTATTTGGGCAGGGTGCCAAAGAGCCCATCAGTACGCCCGAACAGGCACGCGCCTGGGTACAACAGAATGCCAAACGGGGAGCCGATGGGATTAAGTTCTTCGGCGCAGAACCTACCGTTTTTCGGGCGGCTCTGGAAGAAAACAAAAAGCTTGGATTACGGTCGGCCTGTCATCATGCGCAGTTAGAGGTTGCTCGGATGAACGCTTTAGCTACGGCAAAAGCGGGACTGACTTCACTCGAACACTGGTATGGACTTCCAGAAGCTTTGTTCGACAACAAAACAGTCCAGAATTATCCCGCTACGTATAACTACAACAACGAGCAAAATCGCTTTGAAGAGGCCGGTAATCTGTGGCAACAGGCCGCTAAACCTGGATCGGACCGATGGAATAAAGTTATGGGCGAGCTTATCGCCTTAGATTTTACCCTTGATCCAACCTTCAATATATACGAAGCCAACCGTGAACTGATGCTGGCCAGACGAGCTGAGTGGCACGATGAATACACCATGCCGAGTCTTTGGCGGTTTTATGGACCCAGCCGCATGTCGCACGGTTCGTACTGGCATTCCTGGGGAACAGAGCAGGAAGTGGCCTGGAAAAAAAACTACCAGCTCTGGATGGAGTTCATCAATGAATACAAAAACCGGGGTGGACGTGTTACGGCGGGCTCTGATTCAGGCTTCATCTACCAGCTTTATGGCTTTGCCTATATCCGCGAACTTGAGCTTCTTCGCGAAGCAGGTTTCCATCCGCTCGAAGTGATTCGGGCTGCTACGTTAAAAGGCGCCGAAGCGCTTGGCATGGCTGATCAAATTGGCTCCGTTGAAGTTGGTAAACTGGCTGATTTCGTCATCGTGGACCAAAACCCACTAGCGAATCTGAAAGTGCTTTATGGAACGGGTGCCATTCATCTGAATGAAAAAAATGAGGTGGAACGCGTTGGGGGCGTTACGTATACGGTGAAAGACGGAGTTGTGTATGACGCTAAAAAACTTCTGGCTGATGTGCGGAAGTTAGTGGCTGATGCTAAGCAGAAAGAAAATTTTGAAATAACCCAGCCGGGTGTAACGCCAAAACCAGGTAAAGTGTCAGGCGGGAAGAATTGATCTATAGCATTCAAAACAAGACTAGGTTATACAGAGATGCCCGTAACGATACGTATCGTTACGGGCATCTCTGTATAATTCGATAAGTAAGCGCTATGCCTGGGCTTCCGCTAAAGCGGGATAATCGATATATCCTTGTTCAAAACCCTTCGGACCACCAGCATAAAGTGTAGCTGGGTCAAGTTGAGCTAATTCCGCCCCTGTTTCCAGCCGTTCGACCAAGTCAGGGTTAGCAATAAATGGGCGACCAAAGGCCACTAAGTCTGCCTTCCCGCTTTCAAGGTCAGCTTCA
The DNA here is from genome assembly GCF_014699035.1 of Spirosoma validum. Taxonomy (GTDB): domain Bacteria; phylum Bacteroidota; class Bacteroidia; order Cytophagales; family Spirosomataceae; genus Spirosoma; species Spirosoma validum. The sequence continues at coordinate 260,107 of NZ_JACXAA010000006.1, read as the reverse complement.
GCCCGCTCCACGTTGTAACTGCCACAGAGAATCAGCGTTCCTGTAAACGTTTCCCGAATGGCATCAACGGTAGCCGTCGGTACAGCGGGGGCACCCATACCTGAGTGATCTACTAAGTGCAGATAGACTACACCTAATTGGTCAAGCTGGCTGGTTAGATAGACGTATAAGTCGTGCGTATCATCTGCATGAGGTAGCAGATCGCCTGCGGCTCCGAAAGGTGATAAACGCAGCCCTACTTTATCCGCACCAATGGCAGCAATTGAACCTTCAACGATTTCAAGTAAAAAACGAGCCCGGTTTTCGACAGAGCCACCGTATTCATCTGTACGTTGATTGCTGCGATCGCTCAGAAACTGCTCAATTAGATAGCCGTTGGCACCATGTAATTCAATCCCATCGAAGCCAGCTTCTACAGCATTCTTAGCGGCTTGAACAAACTCTTGTATCGCTTCTTTAACGTCGGCAGTCGTCATCTCGCGTGGAGTCGCATTTGGCACCAGGCCTTCAGAATCTGTCCACATATTACCAGCGGCCGCTACGGATGAAGGCGCCAGAATCTGGGCTCCTGCGGGCATATTGGCTCCATGAGAAATACGGCCTGTATGCATGAGCTGAACAAAAATCTTACTGCCCTTGTCGTGTACAGCGGATGTGACTTTTTTCCAGCCTTCAATTTGTTCGTCGTTATAAAGACCAGGTATTCGAGCGTAACCAAGTCCATTGGGCGAAGGGGATGTTCCTTCCGTAATAATCAGACCCGCTGATGCCCGTTGAGCGTAATATTCAGCGATCATGTCGTTAGGAATGTTACCAATCGCGCGGCTCCGGGTCATTGGAGCCATGACGATGTGGTTGGCGAGCGTTAGAGCGCCGAGGGTAGCTTCTGAAAACAGTTTCTGGGCCATTATTTAGCAGTTTTATTTGTGAGCAAAGCTTTCGCTTTGCCTTAAATCCATTCTGCTAACAAATCCATATATTTAAAAGTTTGGATGGATTAATTAAAATAATTAGCCCAATGCCTCCAGAAAGGAGGTTAACTGTTGCATAGCCTCTTTATTTATACGGAGATGAGCCGTGCGCCCGTCCTTAGTTGAGTTTACTAAGCCGCTATCTATCAGTAGCTTAATATGGTGTGAAACGCAAGGTTGCGATAAGCCCACCAATTCCATTACGTCGGCATTGGTCAACGACTCTTTTTTCGCCAATTCGATAAGAATTGACAACCGTGATTTATCAGCAATAGCACCAGTCGCTTTTTCGATGAATTTACAGTCCATGATCACTTGACGTTCTGCGGGAGAGAGCTGGCAACTAGTAACGTTTGCTGGCTCTCTCCCGACATGATTATAAAGCTAACGAAATTCATCAGGCAATGGTGCCTGTGTTTTAGTAAGTGGTAGTGAGCTGCTAGTATTCGTGCTTATTGCGAGTTACAGCTAAACTTTCACTTACTGCTTGTGACTATCAACCACTAATCGCTGGTCTCGGTTGGCGATATCCCAGGCTGTATAGAAGACCAATCGGGCGCTACGTTCGGCCAGTTTGAAATCGATTTTTTCGGCGTCGTCAGTGGGTTTGTGGTAGTCAGCATGCAGCCCATTGAAATAGAAAATAATGGGAATATTGTGTTTCGCGAAGTTGTAATGGTCTGAGCGGTAATAAATCCGTTCGGGGTCTTTCGGGTCGTTGTACTTGTAATCCAGCTCCATCTTCGTGTAAGTCTGGTTCGCGGCTTCGCTGATTTTATGAAGTTCAGACGATAGCTTATCGGAGCCGATTACGTAGATATAGTTATCCGATTTGCCCTGATGCAGGTCATCAACACGGCCTACCATGTCGATGTTCAAATCACCGACGGTTTTATCCAGTGGTATCACCGGGCTCATGTCGGCATAATATTCCGAGCCTAACAGACCTTTTTCTTCTCCCGATACGGTCAGGAATAGAACAGACCGACGTGGTCCTTTGCCAGCCGCTTTGGCCTGCGCGAAAGCCTGGGCGATTTCGATTACAGATACCGTACCAGAACCATCGTCGTTAGCACCATTATTGATCTGACCATCAGGGCTAATGCCAATGTGATCGTAGTGGGATGAAACGATAAGTACTTCATCTTTTTTATCGGTGCCTTCCAGAAAGCCCAATACGTTCGACGACTCTGTTTTCTCATCGACCCGCTCCGCCTTTACACTGAGGCTGCCCGTTAGCGACGATGAAACTGGCTTTTCGGCTTGAGCAAGTGACGTCGTAAGCTGATTTAGCGCATCCGTTGATGTGTTTAGTAAAGTCGCTCCTGTTTCAGCCGTAACGAGGAATATGCCCATCGAGCCTACATTTTCAGCACCTGGTTTTAGACTGAGTCGATTAAAACGCTGTTGCATTGCGCCACGCTGCGAAAGCAAGGTCTTGAATGCCTCTGCCGACTCGGCCGAAATAATGAAAATCTGACCGGCGCCTTTTTGCTTGGCCAGCAAACTTTTAGCACGCCAGCCGTTCGGACCTCCCCACTTAGACGCTTCGCTGGTACCGCTTAGCTTGCTTTTACCATCAGCTGTTTTAGGTTCGCCCTCCGCCATCACTAACGCTTTGCCCGTTACGTCGCGTCCGGCATAATCGTCATAACTAGCTTCGCTGATGCCATAACCGACAAATACGGTCTCATAGTTGGTTTCGGTCGGAAGGTTCAGCAGGCCATTCGTTACGAAATCTTTCAAATACTCGAATCGTTTGCCACCCGCACTCACGTAAAAATCGCCCCATGTTTTCTTATACAACGTAAAATGTTGCTGATAATCGAGCTTGCCATCAGCTGTTTTAACGATGGGTTTCAGGCCGTAAGCCGCAAACTGACTGGCAATGTATTCAGCGGCTTTTCGCTGACCACGGGTTCCGGTTTCGCGTCCTTCCATATCGTCGGCCGCCAGAATACGTAGTTGCTTTTCGAGATCGGCCGACGTAATAGTGGTCGCAAATTTTTCCTGGGCAAAACTAAGAAGAGGCAGACCAAGCAGGCTAGTAGCCAGGAGGAATGATTTATAGGTCATTGACTGAATTGGGTTGTATTTTTAGATAGCTAAGCTACGATAATTGACACTAATGCTTACTAAAACGTTGAACAGGATCTATTTCGCATAGCTCATTTGACAATGCTTGTGCTGGACGCAGGCCGTTGTGTAGGTGTGAGCATAGGTACTACTAAAAAGCTAAGGCTGCTCAGTACCAGATTTATACCAAAGCCAACAGCATGCAGAAATGTAGCCACCACAACGCTTTCAGTTTCGGGAAGACCATAAAGCATCAAAACCCGGCTTACCAGAAAGTGATACGTTCCCAGGCCACCCTGAGTCGGTACTGCCAGTCCACCCAGAGAACTGACTGTTAAAATCGTCAAAGCCGCTGTGGGCGGCAAGGTGAGCGTCTGGGAAGTGGCAAAAAATAAAACGTAAGTCGTTAGAAAAGCCAGACCGTAGCTGAGGAGCGTTAATACAATAAATAATCCTGGTCGTTTTAATTGGCGAATCCCCATAAAGCCTTTGCCGATGTCACGGCTGATGGCTGATAAGCGAAGAATAAATGCGTGTTGCCGTAACGTAGTGCGCCAGAGAAGCCAGTAAACTACACCAGTCAGAAGACCAACAATTACCAGCGTACACAGGAAAAAAAATCCAGCGTTTTCGTTGGCCGTGATACGTATCCACAAGGGCGATAGAATACTGATAAGGTAACTACCTACCCGTTTGAACTCGAGCAGGAACGTCAGGCCAACCAGTGCCCCCAACATGATCAGGTCAATTACTCGTTCCGCCACCACGGAGCCAATTCCCTTCGCTATCGGGATGCCGTCGGTACGTTGTAAAGTACCACATCGAGTTAGTTCGCCCGCGCCGGGAATGATCATACTGGCCAGCGTTCCGGCCAGTAAAGCTACCGTAGTATGAAACAGAGCCGGATGGTAACCGAGTGCTTGCAGGGTAAGCTGCCAGCGGGCCGACCGGGAAATGTGGTAAATGCCTATGATAAGTCCTGCTACGGCCAGCCACCAATAATTAGCCTGACCGAACTGAGCGACCAGCGTTGCGAACGGTACCTCTTTGAGAACGTACCAAAGCAAGCCAATTGCCAGTAAGATCGGCAAGCCCTGCCGTACCAACCGTTTATTCATGTGGCCAAATTAGCTATTTTCGGAAACAGAATAAGCGGATTTTGGCAGACTGGCAGGGGATTAGTAAGTTTGACTACGCATCTACCGAAATTTAGTGCCATAAGCGTCCGTAACCTGACCCATGTCTAAGAAAAAGAAAAGTATCCCGCCTGCTGTTTCCAGTCCGGTTGTTAAGCCAATTGAACCTCAGCCTTCGTCCCCAACGCCAACTGCTCGTGTTGATTCGCCCAGACCAGGTGTTGAGCCCGACAAAGAACCAGCCTTTGAGTTAATTCGATTCGATAAGCGGGTGAAGTGGTTTCTTGGCATTTGCGTAGGCTTATTCTTGCTGTTGACGCTGGCAAAGATCAATTACTCGTCAATCGGTATGTGGAATACCGTCGTTCCGGATGGGTCGGATGCCCGGCGGGGTATTGTTTCGGGAAAGCCTCGTTCGATCCGAATTGATGAGTGGGGGGTGGTTACGCCCTTTATGATGTCGCAGGCGCATCAGAATTTTCCGCTGGAGAATTCGGCTATTGGCGGGGAGAAAGTCGCACTGGTTGGCTATTACCCGATTAAGCACTTCGTTTCAATTTTTCGCCCCAGCCACTGGGGGTTCTTTTTATTCGACATTGAGCACGGCTTTGCGTGGCACTGGAACTTCGTTATCTTTTTCAGTATCATTTCTACTACGTTACTCTTTCTGGTATTGACCCGCAACAATTTCTGGCTTTCCGTATTTGGGTCGGTTTGGTTGATTTTTTCGCCCGGTTTTGCTTGGTGGTCCTTCTTCTTGCTGACTCTGCAATTTGCCGGGACAGTCATGTTGCTGTCATCTATTTATGTGTTTTATGCCAGCAGTACTCGCACGATTCTCATTAGTGGACTGCTCTTTCTTTGGTCATTTGCCTCGTTTGCGCTTATTCTTTATCCGCCTTACCAGGTTATTCTCGGCTATCTGCTGCTGCTATTGCTGGTTGGCTTTGTCTGGCGGAATTATCGTAAAGAATTACTTTTCAACAAGCTCTGGCTTAAACTCGGTACGTTCGCCGTTGCGGGGATAGTATTGGGACTTGTTTTCTACCAGTTCTACGTTGATGCCAAATCAACCATCGACGTAATGAGTAACACCGTTTATCCGGGCAAACGTAGTGAAACGGGCGGGACTGGTTTCATTGCCAACTGGTTCTCGGAATATTATTCAGGATGGCTAATCGATAATGAGAATTTTCCGAAAAACTGGCTGAATGTCTGTGAGTTATCGCACTTCATTACGTTCACGCCAGTCATTGCTGTTTGCACGGTGCTGTACTTTATTCGTACGCGTCGGATTGATCCCTTGCTGACCATTCTACTGGGGTTTGTTCTGTTCACACTGGTCTATATTGAGATTGGCTTTCCAACGTTTCTGGCAAAAGCAACTTTGTTTGACCTCAGTCCAACGCGTCGGGCACAGGTACCGTTTGGCATCGCCAACGTAGTGCTGGCAGTATTATACCTGGATTACATGCGTCAACAGAATCTGAAGATAAAGGGCGGGTTATCGTTTGGATTAGTCGTGGGCGTAATTGGCTTCATGGTGTATGCCGCCTGGCTAAACCTGAACGATTCTGACGGTTTTTACAAAGCACACCAGTTGTTTATTCCGACGCTGTTTTTTATGGGTCTTAATTACCTGATGCTTCCGGTTTCTACGTTTCGGTATAAAGACGTAGTGATAGCGGGCGCACTTGTTTTTTTTACGATTCCTAACTTTAAAATTAATCCGGTTGGCAAAGGCATGTCGCCCATCACTGAAAATATGTTGTATCAGAAGGTGAGGGAGCTGCATTTACAGGAGCCGAATGCGCGATGGGTGGTCTTGGGAAGCCAGTATCTGACGTATATGGTTACCGCAACAGGCGTAAATCAACTCAGTGGCGTAAAAAATCAGCCGGATTTTAAAACGATGCGAGCGCTTGACCCTACGGCCAAACGCGACTCGGCTTATAACCGGTATGCCCATACGGTCTACAGTACGTATATCGACCCGGTTCATCCAGACACCGTGGTGATTCAGAATAACTTTGAAGATGCTTATCAGGTAGGCGTTGATCCCTGCTCGCCAAAACTGAGAAAACTTAACGTTCGCTACTTCATTTTCGATCATGCACCGCAACCCGTAGAAATTCGGTGCATGAAACAGGTAGCTAAACTAGGGGGGCTCGAAATATACCGTACGAATGACTGAGCGGGTTTTCATACTGATTCCGTCGTACAACGAAGAAAAGGTGATCCGTCAGACAATTCGGTCATTGGGGAACGCGTATGACATTGTGCTGATTGATGACGCATCAACGGACGACACAGAGAATGCCGTCCGGGATCTGCCTATTTATTATCTGCGCCACGAAATCAACTTAGGCCAGGGAGCCGCTCTGCAAACAGGCATGGAGTTTGCCCGCCAACAGGGAGCTGATATTGTCGTGCATTTCGATGCAGACGGGCAGCATAATCCCGATGATATTGACCGGTTTATTCAGGTATTGAAAACGCAGTCGGTCGATGTGGTGCTGGGGTCTCGTTTCCTACGTAAAGAGGATTTACTGGCCATTCCCCGGCTACGACGGATATTGTTACGGGTAGCTCGAATTGTCAATGGCTTACTTTCAGGGCTTTGGCTATCCGACGCACACAACGGATTTCGGGTAATGAACCGACGGGCGCTGGCAGGTATTCAGTTGAAAGAAAATCGGATGGCCCACGCTACGGAAATCTTAATGCAGATCCGGCGAAAGCAGCTACGTTACGTTGAACAGCCAACGCACATTATATACACGGAATACTCACAGGTAAAAGGCCAGCGCTGGCAAGGCGCTTTTGATATTCTGATCGATGTGTTTATCAATAAATACTTCCGCTAATGAACGCTGATTTACAACTGACATTGACCCCCATTCAGATCCTGCTGTCGGCTTTGTTGCTGATTGTAGCTGTTGCGTCGTTACGTCTGTTCCGCAACCGTATCTTATATCGGCTGTTCTTTATCGGGATTGTATTCGTCGGGATTCTGTTTGTAGCGGTTCCTATTCTGCCTGTTTATCTAGCTTCTCTGATCGGCGTTGGGCGGGGTGTCGATCTGGTTTTTTATTTACTGTTTACCGGGTTTTTACTCCTGATCGCTATTCTTTATCGGAGGCTCCTTCAGCACGACGTGATCATCACGCAGATTATTCGACAGAATGCCATTCGAAATCATCGACCACCCAGCCAAAAAGCTACGTAGTGTCTGATCAGGGATTCATATGCGCGTAAATGTCGCCAAAGCCGGTTTTAATAAAGGCGTCGGAACGTATCAGTTTCCTTAGCGCAGGCGCGTCCACGTACTCAGGTAAAGCAAACTGCATGGATTCGAGGGGGGAATAGTTGAAAACCGTGGTTGGACTAATGCTGACCAGGGCATCAATAACGCTGACCAGGTTGTCCATGTTTTCGGGGACTGCATACTCGAATGAAACAAAAGGGATAGGGTGCGAAAGGCCTTTGATTACGTTCAGTTCGAATCCTTCTACGTCAATTTTACAGAATTTAGGCAGCCCATATTCGCCAATCACCCGATCGAGCGTAGTGACAGGAACGTCAATGGTATCGTTCCATTTGTAACCTGCAAACCGATCATTTCCCATTTTCTGAATCCAGTCATTTGAGAATGTGGATAAAGTGGATGCATCGCTAATGTGCATGGGTAGGATGCCTTCTTCAGCACCCAAACCTTTGGATATAATGGTAATGGTTGCCCCAAACCGTTTTTTTAGTTGGTTAACGCAGGCAGGCTGTGGTTCAATCGCTACGACCCTGGCACCAGCCTGTAAAAAAGCAGCCGTTCGATTGCCCACATTTGCCCCTACGTCGAAGCATAAATCACCCGATTCGAGAATGGATGCGTAAAATTTACGGCGTCGGCCTGCCATTAACTGATCGTTTATTTTATGCCAGTACGGAGCGAGCAGTTTTTTTAAGGTCAGTAGCATGATTAAGCGATTACACTATTTTTAAGCACAACATCGGTTTTGATACGTATTGATGAGCTAAGCTCCATGTTTTACCAGTTCAAAAATGCCACAACCGTACGAACAACCAAAACTGGTTTTTGCTGCCTCAGACTGCCAATCGGCGTTTTTGACAAAACGCTCATCATCATCAATATAAGACACATTTTTAATGTGATAATCTTTTTCAAACAACCGAATCAGATAGGGTAGATCAAACACCCGGTGTGCGTTGTAAACAATTCCCTGCTGACCAATCGGCGTTGAGAAGTAAAAAGTCCCACCGGGTTTTAGGATTGCTCCGATGTTTGTAATGGCTTTCAAATGACCATCCACGTCAATCGGGTCACCATAGCGACCTAATCCAAAGTGTTCGATAACGTGTAGCGCAGAAATCGAGTCTGTATAGTGGAGTAGATCAGGGGGGAGCGCCATTAGGTCGGCCTGCCGGAACGTAACATTCTGAATCGCTTTATCCAGAGGACGTATATCGATGACCTCAATCGGACGGAAAGCCGCTACGTGCGCTACGAACCCATCTATACGAGAGCCTATATCAACGTGACGAACGGGTTGCTGTTGGAAAACTCGTTGGGCAACAAAGAGATCCTGTTGAAAATAATGTTTCGTCAGGTGACCACTCTGCTCGTATCGATCAAAGAGAGCCGGAAAATAGCCTTTAACCGGAAAATCCGTCCGTCCGTTCAACTGTTTCTTTAGTTCGACGTAGTCACTCACATACGAAGGGACAGCTTTGAGGCCATTCCAGACTATCTGAGAACCTAATGTGATCAATCTTCCAAGCATAAGGTTACGTATTCAACAGTTTACGAGCCTGATTCATAATTCTCATTAACAAATGCTCCGGCAAAATACGAATCCCCAGCGTAATCAACTGCATGGTCAATCGATGAGTCAACGGAGGACGATAGCCAAAATCGTCGACAAAGCTTTGCTTAATTCCCACATTTGTTAACCATTGACGCTTGAGGCCCGAAAAGGTCGTGTTGCTGTCATGAACGCGGTATTTCACTAAATACTCAGGGATGTTCGCCATCGTTAATCCAGCCTGCATGTGCAGAAAATGGCTATAATAATCGTTCAGAGCGGCAAAGCGAAGTGTGTAGAAGTCGTCGGTTATAACGTTATTCCGAAACATGATCGACGGATGGCCGATGCAATTGCGGTAATAAAATTCACGGACAATGTCGTCCGGATCAGTAGGGTAACGGCGTTTACCAATCACTTTACCCTGCGTATCAATCAGCGTTAGCCAACTGCCCACAAGAAAAATATCGGGATTTGTTTCCAGAAAATTTAGCTGTCGTTCTAACCGCTGTGGATAGGCAATGTCGTCAGCATCCAACTTCGCAATGTATTGACCGCGCGCTTGCTTATAGGCCGAATTACTGGCTTTTTCGCCCCCAAACCCCTGCGCAACGGAATTCGTCAAGATCCGAATGCGGGCATCCTGAGCGGCATACTGTTCGATAATACTGGCTGATGTGTCGGTTGAGCCATCATCAATGAGCAGAAATTCAAAATCACCATACGTTTGACTAAGGATACTCTCTATCGCTTCGGCCAGAAATCGCTCGCCGTTATGAACAGGCATGACGACCGATAGTTTAGGCGTAACTGGCATGGTGTTGATAGGCGAATAGTGGAAAGCAGTGTTGAGTTCAGAGACGAATCCAAGATTTAGGAATAAGATCGTCAATAGAACGGCCGTCACCAAACCACTGGTTCGGCGTAATCACAAGTTTATCAGAACTTGCCTGCGAGAGCCAGGCTGCCCACCAGCTAAACGTACTGTTGGCAGTAATATAATGCTTACAATACGTCATCAGCCGAAAATGGAGCGTTCCATTTCGCCCAGACAGCTCATCGGGTACAAAAACCGTCGGGTAAGGCAGTGATAAATTAGCCCGACACCAGGCAAGATCGTCAGAGAACACGAAAAAACGAGGATTTGTCACTCGTTGCCCAATCAACTGCACGGCTCGATCAATGTAATTTGGATTATTGGCCTGATGCAAAGGTAAGTGGAGAAAGTCTGAACGACGAATATGCAAACAAACCGACGTTGACTGGCTGATTTGATTGGCTAGAGATAAACAATTCTCCGGTAAAGGACTAGTAAACGTAAGGTCTGAGAGAAGGGTAGAGGCAATTGGCTCAACATAGCGATACGATTGCCAATAGCCATTCAGATAAATTCGTTTCGCTTGTTTTTCAGCAACGGCCGGATTATAAGCGTAGCCTCGCTCATAAACATACGTATAGCCCCGACTAATAAGTTGGGCAATCTGCAGTAAATGAGGCCAGGGCGAACGAATAGAAGATGATACTGGAAACAGGGCTAAATCAGAAGCTGTGGCTATACGACCCGTTATCGGAAAGATATCCAGCTCGAAAGAGCGAAACGTGAAATTGGAAACAGGAACCCGATTGTCGAGAATAGAGCAATCAAACAGAAGCGATGCATTCAGTTGCATGGATAGCCTTCTGCCCAGCGCGTATTGAAATAACTGGTTTCCTAACCCGCCTTTTAATTGCACAACCACCCGATTAGCCATTACAGTTTTTATGGGTAGTTGCTGGATGTAAATAGTTCATGCTACTATTCTGACGGCTGATTAACTAGTTGAAACGATCTTGTGTAGATGACTAGTACTTAAGATTCATTCTCTGACGTAGCCATATCTACCTTAGACGGTAGCTATCGTTTCGTAGTGGATTCCTTTGGTACCCGGTAAATCCCTTGCCTAATGGCGTCATTAAAAATAGCGTTGGCTAATGTAGTATCACCGTAAGGCAAAACAACGCGGGATGGATCTGTATAATACTGAGCCGCAAGCTCTTGCAGACGGACAGTGCGCTTCTCAATACTTCGTCGGTTTTCAGCATTACCACCGGATAAAAACACCAGAATCGCAAAGCCTGCGTAGGCTACCGTTACGCCTAGACGTAGCATCCGCTGGGTGATGACGTCAATAGCTAGTACGGCCTGGCTTGCATACAACATAACCACAACAATGCCGTATCGCGTGCTGAATGCCTGCTCAACGCCAAAACCCGATCGTGTAGCCATCAATGAGAAACAGGTCAGGTACAAAAAAATTAGTAGACCAACCAGGGGCAGATAATTAGCCAGACGGTGAGAATACCACAGATAGCCAACAAGAGCTATGGTAAGCAGGAGGGATGCGCCACCGAACAACATCGACAGAGTGGAATGATTGTGAATCATAGCTCCCATCAATGAAAACAGGTAGCGAATGGCGCGGTCAGAATGGTTAAATAATGAGTCAACAACGTCGGGATGATAAGGAGGCTGTCGGTATCCCCAAAAATATAATCCTACGGCTGTGATACCCACGGTCGCCCAGATTACCAGTCGTCGATAGGATTTTAGTAAGATAAGGATTGGTAGACCGGCCATAAAGCAGAATAGACCATTGCCGCTGGTAAACATAGCCAGTAAAGCCGCTGCGCATGCCATAGCGAACGACGCCCGACCTGGCTGACTCAGCTTGTATAGGCTGAACATAGCGAAAACGACCACATATAAATTTTGCAAGGCGGCCATCGCCCAGGTACTTAAGTCCCAGTATTTAAACAAAAACAGAGAGTAGGCTACGGGCAGTAAATAGAATAAGCGTTGTTGCCAGGGTATCGACTGAAGTGTGACGTTGAAGAAAAGCCAACTCAGCAATAGCATCGATACGTTACCAAATAAGATAAGATGCCGAAAATTTAGCTCGCCGAATAAATAGTAATCGGCCAGAAAAACCAGTCGGTCGAATACAATACGATGCTCGTTATACTGTGAAAATAAGAGCTTTATTTTTTCGAAGGCACTAAGATGGCCAAAGGCAAAGCTGGAAACGAACGAGAGCGCACTATTGAAATCGTCTTCGTAAGGAAAATTATAGGCATTCCTGAAGATGATAACGTAATAGTACACCATTGGAATCACCAGTAGCATTCCCCAAATAATAGGAAGAAACGTAGAACTACTCCGGTACCAGGTTAGCTTTTGAAGAGGAGCGGACGACGTTTCTCGGTTATTACTGATCATTGAAATAGCCTATTGGCCTGTAGCTACAAAACAACAATGAGGTTTTACGCAAATATCGGTAAATAAAATTTGCTAAAAGAATGACGATTATGTCGACGTATTATCATCTACACAAGCCAGCTAGCTGAACCTTCACCATAAAATAGTATTTTAGGGCGGATGCTTTTGTAATCAGCCGGTTTTTCTATTAACTCTTTAACTATCCGTTAATTCTTAGCAGACTACTGTGTAAATTTGTTTCTTATATCAGATATATCAGAGCTATTCTCAATGAAGTTGAGCCTTCAGTATCAGGAATCTTTCGAAGATCGCCATCATGGCCAGACCGACACGGCTCAGGCCGAAATGCTCCAGAAAGTTGGAGTAGCGTCCATCGACAAACTTATTGAACAAACTGTACCCAATGCTATTCGGCTAGAGAAACCGCTTAATCTGCCTGCACCTAAGACGGAAATGCAGTTTCTGACCGATTTTAAAAAGATAGCCAGCCAGAACAAAGTTTTTAAATCATACATCGGTACGGGCTATTATGATACCCAGACACCGAACGTTATTCTTCGCAATATCCTGGAAAACCCAGCCTGGTATACGGCCTATACGCCCTACCAGGCCGAGATTGCCCAGGGTCGTCTAGAGGCTTTGCTGAATTTTCAGACGGTTGTATCGGACCTAACCGGTATGGATCTGGCAAATGCCTCGCTACTGGATGAGGGAACGGCTGCGGCTGAAGCGATGCACATGCTGTACGCTATGCGTCCAGCGGCTAAGAAAAACGCCAGCACGTTTTTTGTATCGGAGCGATGCCATCCGCAAACAATCGACGTAGTACTGACGCGCGCAACGCCCCTGGATATTACGATTCTGGTTGGCGATCACCGTTCGGTTGATCTGACCAACGGCAATATTTTTGGTGTGCTGCTGCAATACCCAGCGTCTGATGGCGAAGTATTCGATTATACAGACCTGATTTCAGCGGCTCATGAACTGAACATTACCGTTGCTGTAGCGGCTGATTTGCTGGCCCTGACGATGCTAACCTCCCCTGGCGAAATGGGAGCTGACGTAGTGGTTGGGTCGTCGCAACGGCTGGGCGTACCCATGGGCTTCGGTGGACCGCATGCCGCTTTCTTCGCCACCCGCGATGCTTTTAAGCGACAAATTCCGGGACGTATCATTGGAGTATCGCAGGATGCTGAGGGGAAACCGGCTCTCCGAATGGCGCTGCAAACTCGTGAGCAGCACATTCGTCGTGAAAAAGCTACGTCCAACATCTGCACGGCACAGGTGCTATTGGCTGTTATGGCGGGCAGTTATGCCGTTTATCACGGACCAAAAGGTCTTCGCGCCATAGCTGAACAAGTTCACGCGCTAACGAAAGCCTTCGCTACGGCGTTACGCTGGAGCGCCCATGAGGTCAGTACTGAACAATATTTCGATACCGTTACGATTCGGGTAGAGGATACAGAGTCGCTGAAAAAATCGGCGCGGGCGGCCCAGGTCAATCTTCGGTATTTGCCCGATGGTGAGCACGTCAGTGTTTCTTTCGACGAAGCTAAAACGGTACATGACCTAACCGAACTGCTGACCGTGTTTGGCGTAAAAGCTGACATGGAAGCCATTCAGGACAGTCTGGAGCTTACCTGGCCGGAACAATTGATTCGTAAGTCTGAGTATCTGACCCATCCGGTATTTAATACGCATCATACGGAGCACGAAATGCTACGTTACCTGAAATCGCTGGAAGAAAAAGATCTGTCGCTGGTGCATTCCATGATTTCATTGGGTAGCTGTACCATGAAACTGAATGCTACGGCCGAAATGATTCCTGTTACGTGGCCAGAATTTGGGAAACTACACCCGTTTGCACCGAAAGAGCAAACGGCAGGCTATCAGCAGTTATTTGCTGAACTGAGTGCCTGGCTGTGTGAGATTACGGGCTTTGCAGCCATGTCGCTACAGCCAAACTCCGGCGCGCAGGGCGAATACGCGGGACTGATGGTTATTCGGGCGTATCACGAAAGCCGCGACGATCATCACCGCAACATCGCGCTGATTCCGCAGTCGGCTCACGGTACGAACCCCGCCAGCGCCGTGATGGCCGGTATGAAAGTGGTTATTGTGAAATGCGATGAGCGAGGCAACATCGACATAGCGGATCTGAAAGCGAAAGCCGAACAGTACAGCAAAGATCTGTCGTGCCTGATGGCTACGTATCCATCGACGCACGGCGTGTTTGAGGAAAGTATAAAGGAGATTTGTGCTATTATCCATCAGAACGGCGGACAGGTTTACATGGATGGGGCCAACATGAACGCCCAGGTAGGCTTGACGTCACCCGCCACCATCGGGGCCGATGTTTGTCACCTGAATCTGCATAAAACCTTCTGCATTCCCCACGGCGGAGGTGGACCCGGTATGGGACCAATCGGCGTAGCACCGCAGTTAGTGCCATTTTTGCCAGGTCACGTAGCAGAGAGCAGAGGGAGAAGGGCAGAGGGAGCTGGTGCCGTATCGGCGGCTCCGTACGGTTCGGCCAGCATTCTCACGATTTCTTATGCGTATATCGCAATGATGGGTGGTGAAGGATTGACCAATGCAACCAAGCGAGCTATCCTGAACGCAAATTATATCAAAGCCCGTCTGGAAGGTCACTACGAGACGCTGTACACCGGTACAAATGGCCGGTGCGCCCACGAAATGATTATTGACTGTCGACCGTTCAAAGCGGCAGCAGGTGTTGAGGTTGAAGACATTGCCAAACGCCTGATGGACTACGGCTTCCACGCGCCAACGGTTTCGTTCCCAGTAGCCGGTACGCTTATGATCGAGCCAACCGAGTCGGAGTCAAAAGCTGAACTCGATCGTTTCTGCGAAGCTATGCTTGCTATCCGCAACGAAATTCGGGAAATTGAAACGGGCGAAGCCGACCGGACCAGTAACGTATTGAAGCATGCGCCACACACAGCTACGGTTGCGTTGAGCGATAACTGGAGTCGGCCTTACAGTCGTGAAAAAGCCGTTTATCCATTACCACAAGTACGTGCGCGTAAGTTCTGGCCAAGCGTAAGCCGGATTGACTCGGCCTATGGCGACCGGAATCTGATTTGTGCCTGCATTCCCACGGAGGCTTACGAAACAGAGGTAACTGAAGAAGCAAACGTAGAGCAACAAGCCTAAATTGACGATACCAGCGCGGGTGGAAACCGGTGATTGATAGCAGTTGACATTAAACTCTATCAATCACCGGTTTCCACCCGCGTTATGTTAAATAAATTGTGGATTGTATTCGTTAAAAAATAGACCCGCCTGAATTTACATTATCTTGGGCGTGGAAAAGTTTTCTGCTCAAAATTCTATGAAAAGCATTACGTCGTCTGCGCTGCTGGTGGCGTTGAGTGTGGCCCTGACGTTGACGGGCTGCAATTCAGCCATGCAGGCGTATCGAAAAGGTGTCCGTCATTACGAGGCCGGAGAATATAACCTGGCTATACCTCAGTTTGAGAAAGCAGCCAAAGGTACTATTGACCCGGCTCGTCTGAACTATTATACGGCTGAATCCTACCGGTTATCGAATCGGTTTGGTGAAGCGGCTCCGTTCTATCAAAAAGCCATCGAAACCGGTACTGCTGAGCCAGATGCGCGCTTCAATTATGCCTACGCGTTGAAATCGCAGGGTAATTACACGGGTGCGCTGGAACAATTACAGCAATACGTTACCGGCGCCCCTAAAACTGTGGCTAAAACTACGCTTGATAAGGCCAGACGTGAGGTAGAAACGCTAAAGGCAATTGATATCATCGCGAAAAATAAGTCGATGATCACCCTCAAAAACCTGGGCAATCTGAACTCAACGGGTGCTGAATTTGCGCCGGTTATGCGAGGAGAAGAATTGGTATTTACGGCTTCCCGGAAAGATCAAGTCTACAAAAACAATGGCTTGCCAATGCTGGGGTTGTATAAAACTAAACTGCCACAAAACCCCGATGAAGCGGGTAATTCGGCCCCGACCGGTACGCCTGAGCAGTTTAGCAACAATGTCTTTCAGGGTGACGTAAACGAAGGTACCCCCGCGTTTACCAAAGACGGCAAAACGATGGTTTTTGCCCGTGGTAATAACGGAAAGAAAAAAGGTGGTTTAGACGTAGATCTGTACATAAGTCGCTTAGGTGACGGTGGCGCATGGAGCCAGCCGCTACGTTTGCCAATCAGTGACTCGACAGCCTGGGATGGTTCTCCGGCTTTTTCGGGTGATGGGAAGACGCTCTACTTTGCTTCGAACCGCGCGGGTGGCGCGGGCGGGATTGACCTTTACCGGACCAGCATTGACGCATCGGGTCGGTTTAGCCGACCCGTCAATATGGGGCGCGACATCAATACACCCGGCGACGAAATGTTTCCTTATGTTGGACCAAACGCTAAACTATATTTTGCGTCCGACGGACATCCGGGATTAGGTAAGCTGGATGTGTTCGTGGCAACGCGCTCGGGTGGCGTTACGCGAGTCGAAAATATGGGTCAGCCCATCAACTCGCCAGCCGATGATTTTGGTTTGATTTATACCGATCCGACAAAGGGTTTCCTGGCGTCGAACCGGTCGGGTGGTAAGGGCGACGATGATATTTATTTCTTCCAGGAAGGTCCAGCCCCCGGTACACCAACTATTGCCCAGAATCCGCCGGGAAGCCCCAAACTAGTTCGCTACTTCCTCGCCGGAACGGTTTCAGCTAACGAAACACCCATTACTCCGCTCGACTCGGCTCGGGTGCGGATTCTGGACGATGTTACGGGACAACCCATTGCCGAAGTAACGACGGGGCAGCCGGGTACGTTTGGTACGTATCCGCTGCAGGAAGGGAAAGACTACACCATTCTGGCTGAGCGCAAGGGTTATCTGACGCGTCGGGAGCCGTTCACGATGCAGGGAAAAAGCATTCCTGAAATTTTTCTGACGAAGCCGCAAACGGATACAACGTTTAACGTAGCGATTTTACTGGATAAAGCAACGTTGAACAAAACGTTCGTTCTGGAGAACATCTACTACGACCTCGACAAGTATAACATTCGCCCTGATGCAGCCACTGAACTTGATAAGCTCGTAGCGATTTTGCAGGATAACCCAACGCTGAAAATCGAACTTGGCTCGCATACAGATACTCGTGCCAGCGACGCCTATAACCAAAAGCTGTCTCAAAACCGCGCTAAATCGGCGGTTGAATACATAGTCTCGAAAGGGATTGTGGCTGACCGGCTTACGTATAAAGGGTATGGCGAAACGCAATTAATTATCAAAAACGCAAAAACCGAAGAAGAGCATCAGCGTAACCGCCGAACCGAATTCAAGATTACGGAGCTGTAAACCGCTGAAAACAAACACGCAAACCCGTTGGTTGATAGCCGTATCAATCAACGGGTTTTTTATGCAAAACGATCGACTTCGGCAATTCCTCGTAGTCTTTGGTATCATCGCCCTAATCGTGATGAATTACTTATCCAACACGGGTATGTTCGGCGGGCAAACGAATGGGGAGGTTTCTAATAAATACCATACACTGGTAACCCCGGCTGGTTACGCCTTCTCAATCTGGGGACTTATTTTTCTGGGATTACTGGGGTTTGCCATTTACCAGGCACTACCGTCGCAACGAACCAATCTACGTTTTCGGTCTGTAGGTTGGTGGGTAGTAGTGAATGCGTTTTGCAACGCCATTTGGAGCCCGCTGTTTAATACCGAGCGAATCGGTCTGGCTCTGCTGGTTATTCTGGTGATGCTATTTTCACTAGCTGTTATTGAACAACGCCTGCTTGCGCGCCCAAAGGTCCCGCTTTTTCCAACAGATTCCGACGCTACGTTGCCCGAATCGGCCGCTTCGACTACGGAAACGTGGCTGGCTCGCATTCCATTTTCAATCTACTTTGGCTGGCTGACGGTGGCTACTATTTTGAACGTAGCGGTTTACTTAAAAGCAACGAGCTTTAGCCTATTAGGACTGAGTGAACCAACGTGGGCCATTGTCATTCTAATTGTTGGCATACTAGTTGGCACAGTCTTATTTAATCGATTCCGAAGCGTTGCTTATATCCTAGTATTCACCTGGGCTTATGCCGCTATTGCCATAGAGCAGGCTAGCTACAGTCAGATTCAATTAGTGGCTTTAGCTGGTGCCATCGTCGCAGTGATACTGGCAATTGTTGGCTTGGTTTCTCGCAGGACTCCTGCCTATAGTTAAAAATGAACGTAGCGTGGTCTCCTGACCACGCTACGTTCATTTTTAAGGAAAGCTTACTTGCTTAAGCAGCTTCGTCTTCCAGCACTGTGATGCTGTTAATTTTATCACCCTGACGAATCTGATCGATCACGTCCAGACCGTCGACGACTTTACCAAAAACAGTGTGATTCCGATCGAGGTGGGCTGTATTCTGGCGGTTGTGGCAAATGAAAAACTGTGAACCGCCTGTGTTACGTCCCCGGTGAGCCATCGATAGAACGCCCCGGTCGTGGTATTGATTATCGCCCGTTAGTTCACAATCAATGGTGTAGCCTGGGCCGCCCGCGCCGGTGCCGGTTGGGTCGCCACCCTGAATCATGAAATTTGGGATAACGCGGTGGAACACAACGCCGTCATAAAATCCTTTCTTGGCGAGCGAAATAAAGTTATCAACCGCTTTAGGGGCATCTTTCTCGAAAAACTCGATCAGCATCGTTCCCTTATCGGTATTCATTTGTGCCTTTGGCATAACTAAAATCGATTTTGTTGTACCTACAAAATTACAAGGAATTCCGTTCACGATGATGCAGAGAGTCGCTGGTTAAAGTGAGTTTTAAATCCCGCTACTACGTATATCACCGCCTGGCGTTCAAACTAGAAGAAGAACATGAGTCCGTTCGGATGTGGGGCAAACTAGTTAGGACCAACGATACGAGCTAACCCTTTGCTAAATTCCAGAAGCGTATTGTTAATAAATTTATTCTTCAAATAAGTCAATTTTTGGATTCGTTTTTCTGGGATAATACAACTAAATTGCCTGACTCTAAGTTAGAAAGAAAACTAACCACCCACTAAGTTCTTGTTTTTGTTCAATACTACTCAACCTTATTGTGGTTGGTAAGTAGTATTACTCGGGTAGGTTTCACTATTGATTAATTTGCTCCTTTTAGGAATAGTTTAATACGTTACATCGCTGTGGAAAATCAACCGATTCCCTACTATGATAATCTGCCGGATTTTCTGAAGGCGGTCAAATCTATTGATTCCACCAACCGATGCTTTGGTATCTTTCCATTTGAGCAATTTGGGGCACCGGGCGAGCTGATTCCGCCATTCCGGAGCAGTACCTACGTAGCGGCTTTAGTAACGGAAGGAAGCGGAACAATCCATCTGGATGGTGTTCCTTACGACGTTAAACCAGGAACCCTATACGGGTTGCGTCCCTGGACGGTTCGATCGATCCATAAGCAGGATCAGTGGCATGGATACGTACTGATGTTTACGTCAGAATTTGTGACGAAACGGTCGGTGCTGGCTAATCCGATGCACGAATACCCTTTTTATCGGAAGGGAGCGCAGCCACTTATTCATATTACCCCTGCTGAAGTAGTCGAGCTACACAGCCAATTCGAACTGATAGACAAAGAGTTTGGCAATCAAAATCGTTCCAAAGCGGATCGACTAGATTTGACGTATCATCTGTTGCAGGCGTTGATGATTAAGAGTCGTCAGATTTATCGCCAGACGCTTTCTGCCATCGAGTACTCGCAACCCGTATCATTAGTTGAACGGTTTCAAAGTTTGTTGCAGATGTACTATTTGCCTGATCCGGGTCAGGAGACGCCGGTGCTGTTAACCGTTCATGAAGCGGCTGATCGACTGCATATTCATCCACATTATCTAAGCGATATTCTGAAAAAATATACCGGTAAAACGGCCCTCCAGCACATTCGCGAACGAACCGCTTTCGAAGCCCAGAACCTGATCCGGAATACGGACCTGACCGTCGCTGAAATTGGTTACCGACTTCGGTTTGAAGACCCGTCGAATTTTACGAAGTTTTTCAAGAGTGTGATGGGAATGACGCCCCGGGCTTATCGTGAACAACAATATGCGCTGGCTGCTTGAGCGCCGTAACTGGTAATTTTAGCTGACTAATTTTAGAAATCTGCATTTTTTACCAGTGAATCTACCAAACTTACCTGTTCTGTTGGCAGGACTGCTGGTAATTTTGTTCCATTACTAGATAGAGTTAATGCTTAATTCTATAGGTGCCAATTACTCATCAGGCTCACCATGTGGATTGTCCGTTTAGCCTTAGAAAAAAAGTACACCATCGCCGTAATGGCGTTGCTGATTATGATTATGGGCGGGCTGGCCGTTAGTCAGATGCCTACCGATATTTTTCCGCGCATTAATATTCCGGTGGTATCGGTCATTTGGGGATATAGCGGCCTGTCGACCAACGAAATGGAGAAGATGATCACGAACTTCTCTGAAACCTCGCTCATCAATAACGTAAGTGACGTTCAACGGCTCGAATCCCAGACATATAATGGTACAGCTGTTCTGAAGATTTTCTTTCAGCCTACGGTAAAGATTGAAGAGGCTATTGCGCAGGTGACAGCTATTTCGCAGACGATTCTGGTTCGGATGCCACCCGGCACGCAGCCGCCCCTCATTGTTCGGTACAATGCTACCGACGTACCAGTATTGCAACTAGGCCTTTCATCCGATAGCCTTACCGAATCCCAGATTACCGACTACGCTCAAACCCGCGTTCGACCACAGATTTCGACGGTACAGGGTAGTCGACTATCGCAGGGATTTGGTGGTAAAACACGTCAGATTGCGGTCGATCTGGAGCCAGACCAATTGATCGCTTATAACGTAACACCTGAAGAAGTAACGAATGCCGTTGGTGCGCAGAACTTGACCCTGCCGGGCGGTTCGTTACGACTGGCCGATCGGGAGTACAACGTACGTCTAAATTCCAAGCCCGATGTTATTTCGGCGCTAAACGATATTCCAATAAAGGTGATTGGGGGTACGACGGTCCACATGCGAGACGTAGCGAATGTGCACGACGGCGCTGCTGTACAGACCAATATCGTTAAGCAGGATGGTAGTAAGGGGATATTGATGCGGATTGTGAAGACCGGTAACGCATCGACAACCGAGATCGTTGACAAAATTAAAAACCAGATTCTACCGACCGTACGGGCAGCCGCGCCTAAGAACCTACGTATCGAAGGTTTATTCGACCAGTCTTTATTTGTTCGGGCTTCCATCAAAGGGGTTTTGGTCGAAGGGTTGATTGCGGCTTTGTTGACGGCGGCATTGATTCTGCTGTTTCTGGGAAGCTGGCGTAGCACACTTATTGTCGCCATCTCCATTCCGTTGTCTATTCTTTCGTCGCTGATTACGTTGTATTTACTAGGCGAAACACTGAATATTCAGACGCTTGGTGGCCTGGCTCTCGCTATTGGAATTCTAGTCGATGACGCGACGGTTACGATTGAGAATATTCACCGGAACGAGGAGCTGGGAATGCCACTACGGCAGGCAATTTTGGAAGGTGCTCAGCAGATCGCGACGCCAACGCTTGTTTCAACGCTGACTATCTGTATTGTTTTTACATCGGTCCTGTTTCTGGAAGGCCCGGCTCGTTTCCTATTTGGCCCACTGGCCGAAGCGGTTGTGTTTGCCATGCTGGCTTCTTATATACTCTCCCGTACATTGGTGCCTGCTTTAGCGGACCTGATGCTTAGAAATGAACATCAGCATGATTTCAACAGTACCAAGCGGCCTAGTCCATTCCGACGGATCTACAACCGCTTTAATCATGGATTCGATCGGTTTCAGACTCGTTACATGCGGGCACTGGAATGGGTGCTTACTAATCGCCGGACGGTGCTCGTCGTTTTTCTGAGCGTTATTGCGTTTACGGCTGTACTGCTGCCATTTATAGGACGTGATTTCTTTCCCCAAGTTGATGGGGGACAAATCAAACTGCACCTGCGTGCCCCGGCTGGAACCCGGCTGGAATCCACTGAACAAATATCGGCCAAAACCACGGAGATTGTACGAGAAGTTATTCCCGAAAAGGAAGTCAGCTCGATCATCAGCAATATCGGCCTGACATCAGAGCGGTATAATTTCTTTTTCTCGGATAACTCGACGGCTGGTTCGGCGGATTCGGAGTTGCTCATTTCGCTAAGCGAAGAGCGGTCGAAGCCTACGCTTGAGTACGTCCGTAAAATTCGGGCGCGACTACGGGAGGAAATGCCCGACGTTACGTATTTTTTCCTGCCTGCCGATATTGTCAGTCAGATTCTGAACTTCGGTCTGACGGCTAGTATCGACGTGCAGGTATCGGGTTTCGATCGGGCTAATAATCTCAAAGTGACACAGGAAATGCAGGAAAAAATCGCTCAGATTCCCGGCGCGGTTGATGTGCATCTGCATCAGGTACTCGACGCGCCCGAACTGTTCCTGGATATCGACCGTGAACGAGCCAGCCAGTTTGGTCTGACGGAACAACGCGTCGCTTCTAATCTGAATATTTCGCTCAGCGGTACCGGACAAACGCGTCCGAACTTCTGGCCTGATCCAAATACCGGATTTCCGTATCTGATTGTTGTACAGACGCCCCCTTATAAACTGGATTCATACGACAAACTGCTCCGTACGCCGATTATTCCCGGTCAGTCTTCGCCCCAGTTGCTTAGTAACGTCATGAAAATGAAGCGTACTACGTCGCCGGTCATTATCAATCGGGTCAATACGCAACCGAGCTACGATGTCTATGCTTCGGTCGAAAAAACGGATTTGGGTTCCGTAGCCAAGGCGCTGGAGAAACTTACGGCTGAATACAAAACTCAACTCAAACCCGGTAATGTAATTTCGATTCGGGGGCAGGTCGAAAGTATGGAAAGTGCCTTTAATCGGTTGGGTCTGGGGATCGTGTTTGCCGCTCTGCTGGTGTATCTGCTGATGGTCGTTAATTTCCAGTCGTTCCGGTATCCGTTCATTATTATTACAGCCTTGCCGGGTGCTTTGTGTGGGATGGTGTGGATGTTGTTCCTGACTGGCACTACGTTCAGTATTCCGTCGCTGATGGGCGCTATTATGAGCGTGGGCGTAGCAACGGCTAACAGTATTTTGCTGGTTAGTTTCGCGAAAGATCATCTGCCCGAAGTCAGTGGAGATGCCTATGAAGCCGCTCTTGAAGCGGGCCGAACGCGTCTGCGCCCCATTCTGATGACGGCCATAGCCATGATTATTGGGATGTTGCCCATGTCGTTGGGGTTAGGTGAAGGAGGAGAACAAAATGCACCCCTTGGCCGGGCGGTAATGGGTGGGCTGCTACTGGCTACGTTCACTACGTTGCTGTTTGTACCGGTGGTATTCAGTTATCTGGCTCGTAAATCCAGTAAAAAGGAACAGGAGGAGCCGTCAGAACTTTATCAATGAACTTAATTTATCACATCGTTGCGACCGCTGACTGGATGAGTCAGGAGAATCAGCCGGAGTACAAAGCGGATAGCTTACAAACCGAAGGATTTATTCATTTGTCAACGAAAGAGCAGGTTAGTGGAACGTTACGTCGCTATTATCAAAACGTACCAGATTTGTTATTGCTACACGTTGAGGTCGATAAACTGACACAGCCGTTGAAATACGAGACGGCCACAAACAATGAGCAGTTTCCACATCTGTATGGCCCGCTGAATAAAGATGCCGTTGTAACGGTCGAAAAGTTGAATTGAGTTTTAGCAACCAAGCTATATGAGAGCGTTTAGAATCATACTTCCGTTGTTCGTGCTGATCGCGCTGTTTGTGGTCTTTGGCGTATTCCCACGACTGAAAAACGAGGAGGAATTAAAAACAGAAGCCAACGCCGAAAAGAACCGGATACCAATCGTGAACGTAGTGCCACTAAAGCACTCATCCGATACGACCGGGCTAACCTTACCCGGCCAGATTCAGCCGTATCGGCAAACACCACTCTATGCCCGCACCCAGGGTTTTTTGCGTCGCTGGTACGTCGATATTGGTACTCAGGTTAAACAGGGGCAGCTACTGGCTACAATCGATGCCCCTGAACTCGATCAGGACATTGCGCGCGCTAAAGCCGATCAGCAACTGGCGCAAGTCAACCTCGATCGCTTACAAAGTGTGCAGCTACCCGGCGCAATTGCCAAACAGGATGTCGATACCCGACGGTCGGCCGTAACGGTTGCCCAGGCAAATCTGGGACGATTACAGGCGCTGAAAGATTTACAGCAAATTCGGGCGCCGTTCACAGGGGTAATTACCAGCCGGACGGCTGAAAACGGTACGTTAGTGTCACCAGGTACGGGTCAGCCACTTTTTACAATCTCAGAATTAGGAACGCTACGTGTATTTGTCGACGTACCGCAGACGTATTATCGATACATAAAAGTCGGTCTACCCGCTACGGTAGTCATACCGGAATTGCAAAACAAAGTATTCACAGGCAAGGTCGTACGGACATCAGGCACGTTACGTAGTGATTCCCGAACCTTACTGGCTGAAGTAGCGATCCCGAATCCCAAACAGGAGTTACCTTCGGGTTTGTATAGTCAGGTTAAGTTTGATATGATTGCAACCAACGCTCCAGTATTGATTCCTGCTAACGCGCTGGTCGTAACGCCCAATGGTGCCCATGTTGTGGTTGTTGAAGCCGACCAGCGCGTGCGATTTGTGCCGATTACGCTCGGTCGGGATTATGGCACAACGCTCGAAGCATCCAGTGGCTTGACGGGCAACGAAAACGTGGTTACCAATCCCAACGATCGTCTGCGCGACGGCCAGAAAGTTCGGTTCACGAAACCGGCATCCGAAAAATCAGTAGCTCTCCGATGAATAACTATTTAACGAGTATTTTATTTGCCAGTGTAGTTGTCTTTCAGGTAAATGCACAAACCACGCCCCTGAATGCACCAGGTGGTGCCGTAACGGTTCAACCGAGTGCTGCCCCTGCAACAAACGGTACCGTTCAACCGCAAGCACCAGCCACAAACACGACTTCCGGGGTGACCACTACGTCAGCGGCCGCGCCAGCTCCGAACGGTTCCGTGCCGGCTTTAACGATCAGCGGTTTTCGTCGCTTTGGTGATCCGACGCTTGAATCATTAATTCAGTTAGGGCTGGATAATAGTCCAAATTTGCGGGGTGCGCTGAGCCGCCTGGAAGAAGCCCGGATTCGGGTGAAAGTGGCTCAATCCTTTCTGTCTCCGTCCATTAGGAGTTCTGCCTTGATTACCACACAGAGTTTATCGGAGCGCCGACCTCTTTCAATACCGAATCAGACGGATTTATTGCCTCGTTTTCAGCTCAATACGTTCCAACTCTTGCCGATTGACGCCAGCTACGAGCTGGATTTGTTTAAGCGTATTCGGAGCGGCATAGCCGTGGCTGATTTACAGGCGCAGGCTAGCGATGCCGACTATCAATCGTTCCGGCTTACACTGGCGTCTGATATTGCCCGAACCTATTTACTTATTCGCGGCAACGACACTGAACAGGCCGTTTTTCGTCGGAATATCCAATCACGTGATACAACAATATCGATCCTTCGCGAACGCTTTCGGGTTGGCTTAATCAATCAGATCGACGTTCAACGGGCCGAAACGGATTACGCGGGTTTACAAGTTACGCTAAGAGGCTTGGAGCGGGCTCGAAAAGAACTGGTGAATGGTCTGTCTCAACTTTGCGCACAGGACCCCAACCAGTTTTCAGTTGATACCGGTACGTTGCCGACCACGGTACCGACTTATCCCTACGCTAATGTTGCCATTGAACAGTTAGCGCGTCGACCGGACCTGTTACAGTTTATCCGACAAAATGAGATTGCAGCTGCTCAGGTTACGCTTCAGCAGAGTAGTACGTTGCCACGGGTCACGTTGATAGGTTCGGGTGGGATCTTATCTGGAAAGATCGGTCCTTGGTTTACGCCAAGTAGCGCGACCTATATTCTGGGCATCAATGCCTCCGTGCCACTGTATGAAGGACATCGGGCCCGTCAGAACATCGCACTCTCGAGGCAACAGATTCAAACCAATCAGCAGACGTATCAACAGGCGTTGCAACTGGCTCAGCGCGATGCCGAAACTGCACTGGATAATCTGGCCATGCTACGTCAACAAATTGACTTACAGCAGCAAACGCTAACGCTGGCCCGGCGAACAGAGCAGTACAACCGGGAGTTGTATGTTCGTGGTTTAGCTACGTATCTTGAAGTACTGGATGCACAGCGTACCATTCTTTTGTCGGAACAGCAACTGGTTCAGTTACGTAGTCAGGAAGTTCAGTATGCCGTGGCATTGCTGCGGGCCGTTGGCGGAGATTTCAATTAACGTATGATGTAGAAAAAACGATTGGTTATCCTGCCTCAATACGTCCGCTAAATCGTAAATCAAAACTCATCTTTCCTAAATTAGTTAGATATTGACAACTTTGTGTCCATATTACTTATAGGTAAGCATCAATGAATCATACATACGTTATTATCATGGCTGGAGGGATCGGAACCCGATTCTGGCCTTTTAGCCGAACAAGTTATCCTAAACAATTCCACGATGTACTCGGCATGGGCCGAACGCTGTTACAACAAACAGCTGATCGTTTCGACGGTATTTGCCCGCCAGAAAATATCTTTATCGTTACCAGTTCACTTTATAAAGACCTTTGCCAGCAGCAACTTCCACAATTGTCGGACGATCAGGTGCTCTGTGAACCCATTGCCAGAAATACCGCGCCCTGTATTGCTTACGCGTGCTACAAGATCGCTCAGCACGATCCGGAAGCCAATATCATCGTTGCACCGGCCGATCATATTATTCTGAAAGAAGAAGAATTCAAACGTACAATTCAGACGGCGCTCGACGCGACGAATGGTCAGGATATTCTGGTAACGCTGGGTATTCAGCCCAGTCGCCCGGATACGGGTTATGGGTATATCCAGTACGTTCACTCAGCAGATACCAGTGAATCGAATTCCCAGATTAAGAAGGTGAAGACCTTTACGGAGAAGCCGCACCTTGAGTTGGCGCAGCAATTCGTAGAAAGTGGCGAATTTGTCTGGAATGCAGGTATTTTCGTATGGAACGTTCAGGCCATCATCAAAGCGTTTGAAACCCATCTGCCTGAAATTGCCGAGATTTTTGAGGAAGGGAAAGAAGCCTATTATACCGACAAAGAGGCTGCCTTCATTGATAAAGCGTATTCGTTAACCAAAAGTATCTCGATCGATAATGGCGTCATGGAGAAGGCCCACAACGTGTACGTTGTCTTGAGTGATTTTGGCTGGTCTGATCTGGGAACATGGAAATCACTCTATGAAGTATCCGACAAGAACGAGGACTTTAATGTCATCGACGGTCATATCATGCTTTACGATACGAAAAACTGCATCATCAAAACGCCAAAAGATCGGCTTGTAGTAGTAAACGGCCTGGACGGCTATATTGTGGCTGAGTATGATAACGTATTGATGATCTGCCGAAAAGAGGAAGAGCAAAAGGTTAAAAATTTCGTTGCCGACGCGAAAGAGCGAGGAGCAGAATTTGTTTAACTGGTTGTCGATAAAATAGGGTCTTCATAAACTGGGTTACGGTTTATGAAGACCCATTCATTTTAGTACCTGATAATACCAGTAAAACAATGGCAGCAGGAATCTATTCGTTAATTTTACGAACTATTGATTGACCTGTGAAAAAAACAGTACTTTTCCTGATTTTTACAACATCACTGGCCTGCCTACTCGTCCAGTGCAAAAGCACAAACGGCGAGTTTTCGCCCGGCGCTGGTGATTCCCGTATTACGGGTACGTGGCAATTGCTGGAGCGTCGGTTTTCTAAAGATTCTACGTTTACTATCCGCGTGAAACGCGATTCCCTGGCCATCGCTCAAGATACATCGAAGAATAAATTAGACTCCATTTACATTCGGCGCGATACGTCTTTCTATACGACAAGGCGCTATTCAAGAACACCACCACAAATACTCACGTTCGACGTCGACGGCAAGCTAACCGGTAGCGGCACCGAAATGACGTACTATAGTCCGATCAAGTATTATAATGTCGATAAGACATATGCCGACAGCCTGCTGATTAATTTTTTTATTAGCACAAATCGGGCGAATGTACCCTTTCAACAAGGAGTAGAATTTCGCAAAGACACGCTGGTGCTGAAGCCTCGCTGTGATCAACCCTGCTATTCGAAGTTGCTTCGTGTGCGTTAACATATGGCGTGATCACTGCAATAATCAAAGATGATGAGTATGAAGAACAAGGCATTATCGTTTGCCCTGCTAACGGCGTGCGCTATAACAGTCTGGTCGCCAACTTACGGTCAAACGAAGCTGACGTTAGAGCAACTGAAGCAAAAGATCGAGAGTGAACTGAGGCAACAGACAGGGACTTTTGCGGTTGCATTTAAAGATTTGACTACGGGTGAGGAATTGCTGATTCGGGAGCGTGAAGGGTTTCACGCGGCAAGCACCATGAAAACGCCCGTTATGATTGAGGTATACAAGCAGGCGGCCCAGCATAAATTGTCACTCTCCGATTCAATCACGATAACGACGGATTTTAAGAGTATTGTCGACGGAAGTCCTTACCAATTAAAGGCTACTGACGACAGCGATACGACCATTTACAAAGCCATTGGGACCAAACGAACCATATCGTCTTTGGTCTATGACATGATTATCTGGAGCAGTAACCTGGCCACCAATCTAGTGATCGAGCGGGTAGGTGCCCAGAACGTAACGCAAACCATGCGTGAGCTAGGGGCAAATGATATTCAGGTTTGGCGGGGTGTTGAAGATAGTAAAGCGTTTGCCAAAGGCCTCAACAACACAACAACCGCCTATGATCTGATGGTGATTTTTGACAAGATTGCCAAAGGGCAGGCCGTGAGTCCCAAAGCGTCGAAAGCTATGATTGCTACGTTGATGGATCAAAAATTCAATAGTGCGATTCCGGCTAAATTACCAAAAACAATCAAAGTCGCGCACAAAACAGGTTCGATCAAAGGCGTTCGACACGATTCAGGAATTGTTTTTCTGCCCGATGGACGGAAATACGTACTGGTGCTTTTGTCGAAAGAAATCAAGGACGATGCTTTGACATGCGCAACTATGGCCACGCTGTCAGAATGGATTTATCAGTACGAGATGCAATAGTTTACTTCGTCCAGCCCTGCGCCCGAATTGGCGTCTGCTGACCAGCTTTCGTTGCCAATACGATCTGTGAAGGGTCGGCGGTGAGGTAACCAATCGCTGTAATGCGAGCGTTAGTTGAGAGCTTCTCATATTCCTGCGGACGTACCGTAAACAGTAGTTCGTAGTCTTCTCCACCGTTTAGTGCAGCCGTTATAGGACTAATCTTAAACTCGTCGGCGGCCAAATGGGTCTGGTCATCAATAGGCAGATTCTCATCGAAAATTACCGCACCCG
This sequence comes from Spirosoma validum, assembly GCF_014699035.1. Taxonomy (GTDB): domain Bacteria; phylum Bacteroidota; class Bacteroidia; order Cytophagales; family Spirosomataceae; genus Spirosoma; species Spirosoma validum. The sequence goes on along the minus strand of NZ_JACXAA010000006.1, from coordinate 230,371 downwards.
TATTGGATTGTCGGCACAGATGAAGGATTTCAGAAGCAAGACCGTCTGAGATGTCGATCATAGCCGTTGGGAGAACGTTAAGATCGCGCAGTTCATGAACCATGTCGGTGCGAGCATCCGGTCGAAGTTGACGCTGGACCAGGTAGGCGCGCTCTTCCGACAAGTTGGGCTGCATATTCGGATCGGCTAGAAATACCTGCTTCTCACGTTCTAACAGTTGCAGACCAAGGTAAGCAGCTCCCAAATCACCCGTCACGCAAACGACATCGTTCGGCTGTGCTGTGTTGCGATACGTAATGAGTTCTTTCGGCACTTTCCCCAGTACCGATACCGAGATAATCAATCCCGACCGCGACGCTGTAGTGTCTCCCCCCACTAAATCGACGTTGTAAGCCTGGCAAGCCGCTCGAATTCCTTCGTACAGTTCATCAATTGCTTCGACTGGAAACCGACTGCTTAGACCAATACTGACCGTTAGCTGAATCGGTAAGCCATTCATGGCGGCAATGTCTGACACGCCGAACGTAACAGCCTTATAACCAAGATGCTTCAACGGTACGTAGGTGAGATCGAAATGTATCCCTTCAACAAGCATATCGCTAGTTAACAAACCATAATCGTTTCCCCAGTCGAACACCGCTGCATCATCGCCAATACTACGTATCGTTTCAGGATGGGTAGACGCAGGGTTTGCCTGCCGGATTCGCTCGATCAGGCCAATTTCACCCAGTGTATTTAAATCAGTCATACAAATAAAAAGCCGCTCCGATTAAGATACGGAACGGCTTCGCAATACAATTAGTTTATAAAACCTTAGGGATTTGTGAATGTGTATTTATTCGTTGTACCTCCCGTTTTGATGCTCGTTCCAACGCGCGTAATGACTAAGGTACCGGCATCAATCGAATTAATCGTAAATTCAATCGTACCAGCTGTGCCACCGCTAGACGTCGTCAGCTGAGGATTCATGTCGCTGATAACAAGGCGTGTATCGACAGGTACGGTATATTTTCCCGTAGAGGCAATACCATCCCAGTCTGTATAATTAGCTGTAGGAGGTGAACTGAGATTCAGTCTGAATTTAGAATAATCGCGGATGTTATTGGTTGCCCCCCGTGTATAAACCGTTACGTTAGTTTCCTCTACTTTGGTTAACGTCCAGTTTTTCGCGATGAGCTCGGAAACAGACGGAGCAGGGTCTTTTTTGCAGCCCGTCAGTACACTGAAGAACACAGTTACCAACAGTAAAGCGATGACCGAAGTCTTTCTCATAGTTAATTGTTGCATAGAAACAGAAGTGGCTAAAGTTACGCTAATTTTGTGCTCACTCACAAAAGTGATGCTGAATAATTCCTTTGTTTTACTTAACGCAAGCAGCTGATGCCTGCTGATTCTAATCAGGTTACTAGCTATACTCGTTCGCAACTAGCCTTGCGGAACGGCCAGGATCGGGACGAAATCTGGTGCGCTTACAAAGGCATCATTTATGACGTATCGATCTCGCGTCTCTGGCGTTCGGGTAAACATTACGAACACTGGGCTGGTCAGGATCTCACAACCGAACTGGCCGACGCCCCTCATTCCAACAGCGTATTCGACCGGTTTCCGATAGTGGGAAAATTAGTTTAATACGTCTCAGGCAAGCTGATACGTTTTCTTTTAACCCTGAAACCCGTGCTCTAAAACGACTATCAATCGCATGCTTCTCATTGCCGATAGTGGCTCAACAAAAACCGACTGGCGGCTTGTTACAGCCGATAATCAGGTCCGTGTTATACAAACGGATGGATTCAATCCGTATTATCAGACCGTTGCTCAAATGGTTGCTACGTTACGTGCGCAACTGGTGCCGTACGTATCTGACGAACTGATCACAGACGTATTCTTTTATGGAACGGGCTGTACCGGTCCGGCCGTGAATCATATTGTCGTTGATGCGCTACGTACTGTCTTGCCAAATTTGCAATCTGTTACGGTCAATACGGACATGTTGGGTGCAGCCAGAGCAGCCGCGGCTTATGAGCCAGGAATTGTTTGCATTCTAGGGACAGGCTCAAATGCCTGTTGCTACGACGGACAACAAATTATACGTGGCATTCAGTCGCTTGGTTTCTGGCTGGGAGACGAAGGAAGTGGCGGGTATTTAGGAAAAACGCTGGTGCGCGATTTTTTTCAGGAGCGGTTACCGGATGACCTGCGCGAAGCGTTTTACAGCCGCTATGCTCTTGATCGTGCTACGTTGCTGGAAAACGCTTACCAGAGACCGTTCCCGAATCGTTATTTCGCGTCATTCACGCCCTTTCTGTCCGATCATTTTACGCATCCTTACGTAGGTAAACTTGTACTCGACGCCTTTGTCCTGTTTTTGACCACGTATGTTAAGCGCTTTCCTGAAGCCGATAGATGGCCGGTTAATTTTGTCGGCTCGATCGCTCATTATTTTACTGAATCCTTGCGTCAGGCGGTGAAACAAACTGGCTTGACAATTGGTCATATTCTTAAAGCACCTGCTGAACAGTTGGTTGAATTCCATAAAAATGGATAAGTTCCAGGTGTTCGCCCTACCTTTGCAGGAAGATTCTACACGAAGAGAACTCGACAAGTAGTGAGGGTGTGAAGTCCCTTTGTGTTTGGAATGCAACAACCAAGGAATTGTAATGGCAAATCGATATTTTTTGAAAGTAAAAGACGTCGTTCGGGAAACACCCGACGCCGTAACGATAAGTTTCTGGCACCCAATTAGCGAAGAAGTCCGTTACCAGCCTGGCCAGTTTTTGACATTTCTGTTGACTATTGATGGGCAAAAGGTGCGTCGGTCTTACTCAATGGCATCGTCGCCCCATGTAGACGTATCGCTGTCAGTTTCGGTAAAGCGGGTACCGGGTGGATTTGCGTCAAATTATCTCTGTGATCGCATTAAACCCGGCGATATTCTGGAAACGCTGGAGCCAATGGGCACGTTTGTTCCGAAACTTGATCCGCAGAGCCGCCGAACACTCATATTGATTGGAGCCGGTAGCGGTATTACGCCCCTCTTTTCGATGGCTAAATCAGCGTTGCACGTAGAACCGAACAGCCGTGTCTGGCTTGTTTACGGCAACCGGGACCAAGGATCGATTATCTACAAAGCGCATCTGGATGCCATGGAGCAGGCTTACGGACGATCGCGGTTTCAGGTGACGCACGTTTTGAGCCAGCCATCAGCGGGCTGGACAGGTCTGGATGGTCGTCTGAATCAGCATTTGCTGACTAAGCTTCTCGAACAATTACCCGCTGCTGAGCGCCAGAATGCCAGTTTCTATCTTTGCGGGCCTGATGGTATGATGGCCGAAGCTCGCTCCGCATTGTCGCTGGTGGGTGTTCCAACCGAACGCGTGCATAAAGAAAGCTTTGCTCACGCTCCCGTGGCTGCGGGTGACGTAGTGGAAGAACCTCTGACAGCCGCCGATAGTGGTACGCCTGAGGTGACGGTTTTGTACGAAGGCAGCGAATACAAATTTGCTGTTGCGCCCCATCAAACCATTCTGGAAGCCGCTCTGGATCTGGATATTGATTTGCCTTACTCGTGTCAGGCGGGCATGTGTACAGCCTGCATGGGCCGTTGTATTTCGGGTAAAGTGAAGTTAGACGAAGAGGATGGACTGTCGGAATCGGAGCTGAAAGCCGGGTATGTATTAACCTGTGTTGCTCACCCAGTTGGATTAGATGTAGTCATTGAGATTGAATAGTAAGTGTGTCCTATCGAACGTATCATTCGGGTATTAAGCAATAATATATTGCTTTAACCCCCGAATGATACGTTCGATAGGACACACTTACTCTAGTTTCTCGGGTTTGGGAGCGAGAGCTGGTTTGGGCAAAGCACGAGGCTTTGCTGCTGATGCAGGCGGGGCAGGTGGTAGCGTACGTGCGTTTGATACTCGCGCTGGAGCTGCCACTGCGGACGGAATTGATGCTGCCGCTGGACTTGGTACGGATACACGTGGTGCCCTGGGTGAAGCAGGAATGCTGATAGCCGCTTTGGGCGGGCGAGGAGGCCGCGGTGCATTTATCACTCGGTTCAGACGATTTAAGCGCGTAGTAGCCATAGCATTTACATTCAGATCAGATAAGTCTGGCATTACGTAGGATAAGTGATTGCCGTGTTGGTCCATTTGATTCGATAGTTTCTCGATCCTCTCATTTAACTGCTCGGCTTCCCGCTCTAATTTTTCGAGGGGTTGCTGAGCGGCTTGCAATTTCGACTGAGTAGCTTCGAGTTCCTTATTGAGCTCATCAATGCTTATTTCCTGCTTCTTAATTTCAGGCTCAATAGCGGTCAATTGCTTTTCAATGTCGGCCTGAGTCAGTTTTTGTTTGCCTTCGTTGTTCAAAAGCCGTTGGTGCTTTTCAATCAAGGCATTACGTTGTTCAGCCAGCTTCTCTTTGCGCCACTCCAGAACTTGCTGACTTCGCTCGACTTCTTCAACCGGAAACCGGAGATTCTCCATCTGGCGATGTAGATTCTGAACCTGCTTTGACTGCTGATTCACTAGTTGACTTAAACTATCCAGTTGATGCTGGTGGTAAGCGCGCTGTTTATCCAGTGAGTCAGACAAAGGGTTAAGAGATTGCGGGACCGAAGCCAGTGCATCATGAATAATGCTGTTATAGTCAACTTTCGCTAAGCCTTCTATCGTTCCATCCGGACTAAGTGGTACGTTATTCAGGGCTGATGTAACAATATTGTTGTAGTCTATATGAGATAATCCTTCCGATAAGGCATTCATACCACCATCGAACGATTGGTTCGTTTCAATAATAGTTAGGAGAATGTCGCGGTCGGATTTCGCTACGTTATCAAGGGAGAGTTTACCGGCCATTACCTGATCAAGCTGACGTTGTAAGCGAGCTACACGTTTAGTGGATAGTTTCTGGCCTTTCCAGATTACGTAATCGACTTTCTTGTTGTCGATCATACTGTATTCAGTACCATTCCCTTTGCTGTGTCGCCGTGTCGAGTGCGAGGGACGTGGTTGCCTGGTTCCAGACGTAGGCTTTTCCTGTTGTACAGCATAAACTGAAACACTCATCAATAGAAGCGTTGCCAGTGTTATACCAGCCAGACTGCTGTTCGAAACAAACGGTCGGGTAGGAACACCCAGCATCCGCCGAACACGATGTAATAACTGCTGCCGTTTCGAAGCGAAAGCCATCGCCAGCGCGGGTGTCTGACTGATTTGTGTTAAGCGCAGCTCTTCTACACGAGCGAGTGCCTGCGCTAAGATGCGCCCATCACCCCCGCACACCTGAACGGCCAGGTCATCGCAGCAATGTTCTCGTTCTTCACGTACCCGGGCCGATAACCACCACAGCGCTGGATGAAAGAAATAAAGCACCTCTACGACCGACTGCAAGAGATTGACAGCATAGTCATGCCGTTTGATATGGGCCAGTTCATGCGCTAAAACGGCTTCGATTTCGCGGGTCGTCAAATGAGTTATCAAGCCAATTGGCAAGAGTAGAATCGGCTTCAGAACACCAACAACCATCGGAACGCTGATCCGGGCTGACTCGCGCACCTGAACGGGTGTCTGGATCAATAACGAGGACCGAAGTTTATCGGTCATGTGTGTCCAAAGGACTGTTGCGGGAGACGTAGCGGTTTGGCTTAATCGTTGCAGATAAATCCAGCCACCTGCGAGTCGTAAGCCAAATAGTGCTACACCAAGGAGATAGACCAATACGAACTGGCTTAAATGCGCTTCCAGGAATTGTTGTACCTGCTGATGCCAGGGAAGTGTTTGAGCTACCGTTTGCCATTTGATATGGGTGGCATAACTAGCCGACAGTGTTGTGGGTACGTACAACGGCGAGTTTTCTGTTGGTCGGTAATACCAGATGAACGTAGCGGCTGATAATAGGACTTGAGTCAGTAACGTGAACACACTTACGTGATAACGTAACGTACTGGACTGATTACGCAACAGATGCAGGATAAACGCTGTTGGTAGAACGAGCGCAAAACCCTGCCAGATGGCATGAAGCAATGTCCAGCCCAATGCATCCGCTATTGGATTTGACAAAAAATTGAAAGCGTTCATGAGTTATAGGAGATCGTTTAGTTTGAGCAAAATCAGATTGGTTGATTCAATCAATCCTGGTTGTTGGCGTCCCGATTCAGGTTGTTCAGCAGGGCTTTAATTTCATCTAATTCTTTGCGTGAAGCTTTATGCTGACCCAGCACCTGCATAACCAGCTTCGAGGCTGATCCACGAAAGGCCGTTTCAACAAAACGATCGACCAGATTTCGTTGCGTATCTTCTTCACTGACGAGCGCTGTATACGTGTGCGATCGGGCATCTTCTTCGCGGGAAAGCAGCCCTTTTTCGTGCATAATCTGCATCAGTTTCAGTGCGGTCGTATAGCCAATATCACGGCTCTGACTTAATTTTTCGTGTACTTGACGTACTGTGCTGGGCCCATTGGCCCAGAGTACGTGCAGGATTTCCAGTTCGGCATCAGTTGGCTTCATAATTGAACTACGAAATAATTCGTAGTAAACATATACGAACAATTTCGTAGATGCAAATTTGTGAACAAAAAAGTTTTAGAATGACTTATTCGTAGAGTGGTTAAGGAGCCGCTACGTTACTATTTGTGCTTTTTTCAACGATACTATGGCTTTCGAGCCGCACTACTTAATGACATCAAACGAAACTCTCAATCTACCTGCCCGACCATCCCGCAATTTTATCGGCGAAACCATCACGTTACAGGGTTGGGATGACGTCAAAACCTTATACGAAGAATTACTTGATCGCTCGATTGACAACGCCGATGAACTGAAACAGTGGCTGCTCGACCGGAGCGAGCTGGAATCCTACCTATCCGAAAACTTTGCCTGGCGCTACATCCGTATGACCTGCGATACGGCTAATGAAGAATTAGTGGACCAGTTGAATTTTTTCATCGCTGAAATTCAGCCCTACATGACATCTTATGGGAACGACCTCGATCTAAAGGCTGTCAACAGCGCTTTCCTTAGCCAGCTCACTGATGAAGGCTACGACGTAATGGTGCGTGGGATGAAAAAAGCCATTGAAATTTTTCGGGAGGAAAATATTCCCTTACAGACTGAACTTCAGACCGAAGAACGGAAGTACGGTGCTATCGTTGGGGCCATGACGGTTGTTATCGACGGACACGAAATGACCTTGCCCGAAGCCAGTGATCGACTGCAATCGACGGATCGGGCGGTACGTGAGGAAGCCTGGCGGAAAATCTGGGAACGGCGGTATAAAGATCACGAAGTTCTCGACCAGTTATTTGATCGATTACGTGACCTTCGGCATCAGATAGCCACAAACGCCGGGTTTGCCAACTTCCGTGATTATTCGTTTGCTGCACTAGGCCGATTTGACTACACCCCACAGGACTGCTTTGATTTTCATACATCTGTCGCAGAAGCTGTTGTCCCTTTACTAAACGAGTTGGCGACTGAGCGAAAGCAGAAGCTACATGTAGAGCCATTACGTCCCTGGGATGCTAAGGTTGATGTGGAAGGACGTTCGCCCCTAAAGCCGTTTGCAACGGGTGATGAGCTGCTAGAAAAAGCGATTGTTTGTTTTGATCGTCTCGATAAAGAGTTAGGAGACGACCTGCGCATCATGCGGGCAATGGGGCATCTGGATCTGGAGTCGCGGAAAGGCAAGGCGCCGGGTGGTTATAATTATCCGCTTGAAGAAATTGGTGTACCCTTTATTTTCATGAACGCTACGTCAAGTCTGCGCGATTTGGTTACGATGGTGCACGAGGGCGGCCATGCTGTTCATTCGTTTCTAACCCGTGACTTGTCGTTAAAAGCGTTTCGAAATCCGCCAATGGAAGTTGCTGAACTAGCTTCCATGAGCATGGAACTATTATCGATGGATCATTGGGACGTATTTTTTAACAATCCTGAAGAGTTACGTCGCGCTAAGTTACAGCATCTGGAATCCATTATTGAAACGCTGCCCTGGGTGGCTACGATTGATAAATTTCAGCACTGGATTTATGAAAATCCTCAGCATACAGATTCCGATCGACGGGAAAACTGGCTTCGAATCTATAATCAGTTCGCTGACTCAGTAACGAATTGGGACGGGTTCGCTTTTTATCAGGAGTACATCTGGCAGCGACAACTGCATCTTTACGAAGTACCGTTCTATTACATCGAATATGGTATTGCACAATTGGGAGCAATTGGTGTATGGCGTAATTATCGACGTGATCCCCAAGCGGGACTGGAAGGCTACAAAAAAGCATTAGCCCTGGGTTACAAGGCCCCTATTCGTGAGATTTACGCGGCTGCGAACGTACCATTTGACTTTTCACGCGAACATATTCAGGAATTGATGCATTTTGTCTGGGATGAAATTAGAAAACTGAGTTAAAAATTAACGCTTGAAAGCCCTTGACGGCTACTGACAAAAAAACTAACGGCTAATGGCTGTTGACTAACGACTCTTTGCTTATTTTTGCTGAATCAATTCGTAATCAAGTGGCTATGAAACGCGTACTAAATATAGGTTTGTTGGCTGTGACGGTCTTGTCGCTGGCGTCTTGCGACTACCAAAAATACAATACGGTCCGGCAGAACGACTACCGCGCCGACGACTATCGGGCTGACTACCGTGCTGGTGATCCAGAAGTATATGGAACCGGTAAAGATTCGGCAGCTGTACAGAGTAAATACAAATACACGCCTAATCCAGCTCTGGATGCACGTACCGAAAAAATTCGGCAAAAACTGTTTGGAGCAGGTTCGATCACCCAAGGTTCTTAGGTTAATTTTCCCAGAATACCAAATGCGATAAATCAGCCACCTCTACGCTGAATTTATCGCATTTGGTATTTCTATACCATTAACTAAAAAGCGTAGCCCGTTTAGAGGTGGCATGATCTGAAAAGCAGCGTAATTGTAAAATTTTGCTTTACTTTGTCTATCTAAAGCTTACCGCAAAAGAGTACTTTTTTTGTATATTCGTTCCTTTAGGCTTAAATAGCGATATGAAAATTGCATTAATTACAGGTTCGGCTGGACTAATTGGTAGCGAAGCAGTTGCCTTTTTCTCCGATAAATTCGACTTCGTTGTTGGTATAGACAACAACATGCGGCAATATTTTTTTGGTGCCGATGGTTCAACTGAGTGGAATAGAAACCGGCTAGCTGATACGTATGCCAATTACCAACATCGTCCGGCTGATATTCGTGAAGTAAGTCAATTAGAGCCCATTTTTCAGGAGTACGGATCTGATATTAAGTTAGTATTACACACAGCCGCTCAGCCAAGCCACGATTGGGCTGCCCGTGAGCCCTTCACTGATTTCGGTGTTAATGCTGTTGGTACACTCAACATGCTTGAGATGACCCGCCTACATTCTCCTGAGGCTGTATTCGTCTTCACGTCAACCAATAAGGTGTATGGTGATAATCCGAACTTCCTTCCACTTATCGAAACCGAAACACGCTGGGAGATTGACCAAAATCATCCTTATTTCGAAAACGGTATCGATGAATACATGAGTATTGATCATACTAAGCACTCTGTTTTTGGAGCATCGAAAGTAGCTGCCGACATCATGGTGCAGGAATATGGTCGCTATTTCGGAATGAATACGGGTGTATTCCGTGGAGGCTGTCTGACGGGGCCAAATCACTCAGGTGCACAGTTACATGGCTTCCTGTCCTATCTGATGAAATGTGCTATAACCGGCAATCAATACACGATTTTTGGGTATAAAGGCAAGCAAGTTCGGGATAATATTCATAGCTGGGATCTGGTAAATATGTTCTGGCATTTCTATCAAAACCCACGCCCAGGTGAAGTTTATAACGCTGGGGGTGGTCGTTACGCTAACTGCTCAATGCTCGAAGCAATTGCGCTCTGCGAAGAAATATCGGGTAATAAAATGAACTACCAGTATTCTGAAACCAACCGTAGTGGCGATCATATCTGGTATATTTCTGATCTAACTAAGTTTAAACAGCACTATCCGGGTTGGGACTGGACGTTTGATCTTAAAGAAACAATGACTCAGATTCACGATAGCATGGCTGCCCGTCTTATGCTTCAGAAATAACCCTGTACTTTTAATCGTCAGCCTGAATAAAATAGGTTTACTATAATCAGGCTGACGATTGAAGACTTTCTTGTATCCTTACTGCACTTATTAAGCAGGCTTTAGCGACTATATGTCAGCTTACTCATTAAGCGTATTATCAGTTTAGATCTGCAATGAATTTTTTACAATCTCCCTTATTCTGGGAAGTGGGCGGCTGGATCGTCTTTTTGATTGTGGGAAGTTTATTGATCAAGAGCGATTTTCAAACACAATCGTCTCGTGGCCAACAAATTGGATTGCTCCTTTCGTTAGTAGGACTCCTTTTTTTTATGCGGCTCCCAATCCTGTTTATCAATTGGGAACTGAATCCCGACGAAAGTCAACTTCTCTCTCAAGCCATTACCCTTCGGCATCATCCTGTTTACTGGAAATACGTAGATGGGGCTACTATGGGGCCGCTTAGTTGTTATTACGTAGCAATTCCAGGTTATTTAGGCGTACCGCTTAACTACGTCGTTCTTCGCTGGATTGCTTTTTTCTGCTTACTAGTGAGTATGGTAAGCGGGTATTTTACCATCGAAAATTTTTTTAATGCGCGCACTGCGCGTCTGGCACTATTACCAGGTATTGCCTTTCTGGCTTTTACTACGAATTTTGATTTCCTGCACGCTACGAATGAGCAGCTTTCGCTGGCTCTGATTGGTCTGGCGGTCTGGCAGTATTCCCGGTTGTGGCGCTACCAATCTTTTCAGTCGGTCAGTAATTTATTCTTACTGAGTTTCATTAGCAGCCTTGTGCCTTTTGCCAAGCTACAGGGAACGCCAACTGTTTTGGTATTGATTGTAGCCGCCCTTATTGGTTTACTGAATCAGTACCCCAAAATGTCCCGAGCTGCATTCTGGCGATCATTTGGTGGCTTGCTACTGGGTGGAATTTTCTTTCCAGCGTTGGTAGGCTTATTCGCAGCCGGATTTGGTGTGTTTTATGACTTTGTGCATTTTTATATCGCTGGCAATTTTGCTTATAGTGCAGAGGCCGGTTTCTGGTATTTTTTAGGCCAATTCCCATTGTTTGTTGGTCGCACCGGCGACTTTTTGACGTTTGTTACGCCTACCCTAATCCTGATTGTTGGTTGGTTATTTCTACAGTTTCGAAACGAGAGAGGAAATTCAAGTCTGCTTTTGGTCAGCCTTGCCTTGATAGCCGCTAGCGGGTATGCTGTGATTAAACCAGGTAATGAATTTACACATTATCTCCTCTACCTGGTTTTTCCTATTTGCTTACTAAACGCCTGGCTTATCGACACATTTCGCGCGCCACGTTATACTATAGCCTGGGTAGGGTTAATTATACTATCTGTTGGGATAAATTCTGTGATCCAGACTAATAGGTTGGTAAAGAATTCTTTAACGGATTACCTAACTGCTCCTTTTGCCTTTTGTCAATTTCATTTGTCAGAAACGGCCCAGGAAGTCCGGAAATTTGCCCGATCTGGCGAGGACCTGGTTGTTTGGGGGTGGGCACCGCAATACAACGTACAAACGCAGATGCCGCAGGGCGTATGTGATAACCACACGATTCGTTGCGTTATGGGGAATGATATAGCCACTCACAGAGCCCGCTATATGCAAAATATTCAACGGTCGCGTCCTCCTGTTTTTATAGATGCTGTAGGTCCTCACTCCATGTGGCTATATGACCGGAAAGCGTATGGTTATGAGACGTTTCCAGAACTGAAAAACTTTATTGATACCAATTATCGCCTGGTTGGCGAGATTGAGAAGAACCGTGTTTTTGCCCGAATAGATCGTTATAAACCATTAACTACCACTAGTACGTATGTGGACGAAAAAAGGACTCATTTATAAACCTGATGGATCTAAATCCTTCAGCCGTACGCACGCACAAGTACCATTCGGGTATCCAATCAATGATAAACTCCGGGTATATTTCTCAACACGCGATGAAAGCGTTTCTTCGGCTGTTTCTTTCGTTGAGCTCAACCCGGATAATTTATCTCAGGTAACGTATATCCACGATAAGGCCTGTCTAAGTAAAGGGGATGTGGGTATGTTTGACGAAACGGGAACGATGCCATCGTGGTTTTTGCCAGTTGGTGACGAAATCTGGCTTTATTATACAGGTTGGAATAAGAGCGAAACAGCCAGCTACCGTTTGGGTATAGGATTGGCGATCAGCCGTGATGGCGGACTAACATTCGAGCGGAAGTACACAGGTCCATTACTTGACCGGTCCATTTATGATCAGGTTTGGGTGGCGCAGCCATGCGTCATACGTGAGGAACAGACTGATGGTTCAACCTTGTGGCGGATGTGGTACTTATCCTGCACCAAAATTGAGGTGATCAATGGCCATCCTGAACCGTTCTATGACGTTAAATATGCTGAATCGACCGATGGCATTACGTGGGAGCGAACAGGACATGTGTGCGTAGGGTATGATGAATTTACCGATGCAATTGGTCGCCCGACGGTGTATAAAGATGAGAATTTGTACAAAATGTATTTTTCTTATCGTAATGCAGTCAATTATCGAACCGACGTTCAGCGCAGTTATCGAATCGGTTATGCTGAATCGCAGGATGGAATTACCTGGGAGCGTAAAGACGAACTGGCGGGCATCGAGCGATCAACTGAAGGCTGGGATTCATTAATGATGGATTATTGTCATATTTTCCCTTACCGTGATCAATGGGTTATGTTTTATAACGGGAATGGCTTTGGTGCATCAGGATTTGGATATGCAATGCAGCCACTAGCTGACTAAAATCAGCCTTATAGAATTTGCATTTTACGTAGTTAGCTTCCTAATTTGTATTAAATCAGTACGCGAAAAAATATGAAAGAAGTAGCAAAATACCTGATAAAAGTCAATGCCGAATTCAAAGACGGCCAGATCGTCCCTGAGATTCCATATGAAGAAGTAATGCGATTGGTGAACGAGCCAAACATCGTTATCATCAAAACGGGCATTCCAGAAACGACACTTCGCAGCATCATTGATACGACACGTGCCTGGGCTTCAGAAACGCCCCTGGCTGAAGGACCCGATACGTTTGATAACAACCAGCATAAACAACGGTTGCATATCGCTAAAATTCAGAAAGCTCCACAACTATTTCACGATCACACATTCGATGCGATTCTGGAGCTTGACGAGCCAGCCAAGCAAACGCTGCTGACTGTTTTTGACCCAATGCGGCAGTTCTGGAATAAGCTGACGGAAAATAATGAAGAATATGGTATCCGGAAGGGACAGCCGTATTTTCACCCTCAGGTTACTCACTATCCATTAGGAGGAAGCTTCTTCGGTCGCCACTGGCATCCTCTCAATCCACAGAAAGTAGGTACAATTCTGGCATTGAACCAATACGGTAAAGATTACAATTCAGGCGGAACGGGTTATGTGATCAACGACCATATTGTTGAAACAGAAGGATTCCAGGATGTTGGCGACCTGATTCTCTTTCGCTATGATTTGCCGCATTGGGTGAGCCCATCAAGTTTCGCTGACCGCTTTAGTTGGGATGATCCTGCCGGTCGTTGGGTAGCCATTTTGCCATTCTATGACCCGTGGGGAACACCTGCTGAAAAAGATGAACCCCAAGGCTGGAAAGCTCATATTCAGTCGGCTAAGAACGTAACGTCGGAAGCAACCATTTAATCGGAAATTCTGACAAACGAACCATCTAGTACGTTTTTCTGGTTCCTATCTTTGTATTGCCAACTAACGGACCCGGTCTTTACGCCAATACGTTGCGTTCAGACCGGGTTCATTTTCGTGTATGATCAAAGTCAGCGTCCTAATTATTACGTACAATCAGCATAAATTCATTCGCAAAGCAATCGATAGTGCGCTTGCACAAACGACTACCTTTCCGATTGAAATCTTGGTTGGAGACGATTTTTCGAAGGATGGTACACGGGAGATTATTCAGGAGTACGAACAAAAACATCCCGGCTTGGTAATTGGCGTATTGCATCCGCACAATATGGGTAAAAACGGCGGTATAAATTTTTTGGAAACGCTTAAACTGGCTAAGGGAGAATATTACGCACTGATGGATGGGGATGATTATTGGACTGATCCAATGAAGCTTCAGAAACAGGCCGATTTTTTAGATGCTCATCCGGATTACTCAACGGTTTTTAATAACGCACTCATTACATACGAAGATGGCGCTCCTTCACATCTGTTGAATGGGTCGGACATGAAACCGTTTTATACCGTTGATGATTTAATTGGCGAAAGCGAAATATGGTTCATGGCCACATCGAGTACTATGTACCGAAATAACATCAAGGAGTACCCGACCTGGTTTAGGGAATCGTCAAGTGGCGACATTCCCCGGTTAATTTTAAAGGCTAAACTTGGGAAAATCGGTTATATTCCAGATGTAATGTCCGTCTATCGAAAGAACCGGGCGGGAGCTAGTTTTCATGATAATGAGCGGGATGAGCTATTTTTACGAAATCGTATCCGGATGTATAGCGATATTAATCGTGAACTCGACTACCGCTATGATACAGTTTTACGTCGTAACATTGCTCGCTATTACCGAATGATGCTCGATGCTAAGCAGTACGAGAAGAGCTATTTTCGACGCGCTCGTTTAGCATTCAAATATCTTTATTTGGGAAAACCAGGGTGGGATAAGACGAAAGATGTAGTTCGGAATTATATATTACCACCAGCTTTAGCAAAGCTTTACAGTAACATTAGATTATTGCCACATCGCACCTAGTCAGTGCTTTGTTTGCATTTAGCAGTCACATCAGTTAATATATTCGTATATACACTCCGAATTATCATTTATAATATTTATGAAGCTAAGCATAGTTATACCAGCTTATAATGAAGAGGAATCGCTTCCACCGACGCTACGTTCGCTGTATCAGACGTTGGCAAAGCATGGAATTCCACACGAAATCTGCGTAACAAACGATAATTCAAAAGATAATACGCTACGTGTCTTGCAGCAATTGGCAGCCACGGAAATTCCTACGCTGGTTTATTATACAAACCCTGGCCCTAACGGATTTGGATACGCCGTACGCTACGGACTGGAACGCTTTTCGGGAGATTGTGTAGCGGTCTTTATGGCCGATTTGTCGGATGATCCTGAAGACTTAGTGAAATATTATAATAAGATGCTTGAAACCAACGTCGATGCTGTTTTTGGTTCACGATGGGATAGGGGTGGCAAAGTAATCGACTATCCGGCACTCAAAAAAGTTATCAACCGCGTTGCCAACTTTATTGTTCGTATGGTAATGGGTATCAAATACAATGACACAACTAATGCCTTCAAGCTTTATAAACGCGAAACGATTGAAGGTATTAAGCCATTCTTAGCACCACATTTTAATTTAACCGTCGAGTTGCCGTTAAAAGCCATTGTGCGTGGTTACAGTTACGAAGTAGTGCCGAATAGTTGGACGAATCGAAAATACGGCGAATCAAAGCTGAAGATCAAAGAAATGGGCAGCCGCTATTTCTTTATCCTCATGTACTGCTTTATTGAAAAATACTTCTCACGGGGTGATTTTCGTAAAAAGTCGGCTACGCCTGTTCAACAGACGGTTAGCCGCTGAATTAGGCTTACTGATACGTAATAGTCAAAACTTGCTTGATTTAGCCTAAAATAACGGCGTAAATGTGTTCGTTGTTGCATCGCATCTATATGCCTCTGGTTCATTCTGACTATCCGGGTCCACCGGCTTATCAATATAATGGTCATCTGCAAACCATTATTCCCAGTCTTACCCGTCAGGTTTCAGGAGTAACGTACGAACGTGAGCGGCTAACGCTTTCGGATGATGATTTTGTCGATCTGGATTGGATCGATACGGGTAAAGATCGTTTAGCGATACTAACTCATGGCCTTGAGGGAGATAGTAATCGACAGTACATTCGAGGGACGGCCAAGCTGTTCGCTCAGCATAATTACGACGTACTGGCCTGGAATTGCCGTTCATGCAGTGGTGAAATGAACCGGGCGTTTCGTCTTTACAATCACGGTGAAGTTGGCGATTTAAGCGAAGTAATTAATCATGCTCTACGCACAAGGTCATATAAAGAAGTTGTGTTGATCGGCTACAGCATGGGCGGTAACATTACGTTGAAATACCTTGGGGTTCAAGGTAATATGCTTCCAGATAGTATCAAATGTGGTATTGCTGTTTCATCGCCGACAGATCTGGGGGCCAGTGCAGTCTTACTTGATCGACCGTTGAACCGTTTCTATCGCAATCGCTTTATGAAAAAACTGGTTGCTAAGATAAGTCAGAAGGCCGCCATGTTTCCTGGACGGTTAGATATGAGTAAGCTACAGGAGGTGAAGCAGTGGCGGGATTTTGACGAATTTTTCTCTGCACCAGTCAATAGCTATCGTAACGCTGATGATTTCTATACGCAAGCCTCTGCTATTAATTTTATGCAGGGTATTACTGTCCCTACATTACTCCTGAATGCACAAAACGATCCATTATTATCGCCAGAATGTTCGCCTGATTGGTTAGCTGAAAAGCACAAATATTTCTTTTTGGAAACTCCTCGAACAGGTGGCCATGTTGGGTTTCAAGTGAACCGTGACTCTCACACGTACGCTGAACGGCGGGCATTAGCGTTTGCGCAACATCTGGGCTAGCTAATACTTTTGTTGAATGACCTCAGCGACTGATAATACGTGTCAGATCGGTGATTTGATTAATGATTACAGCATTATCAGGAAGGACGATATCCTGACCAATTACCTGATAACCCGTTAAGAGTAACTGCGATTTTGGAAAACACTTGCCCATTCGATTCACAAAAGGCTGAACCTGGTGATTGGCTGGGACGGACGTAAACGCTGTAAAAATATAATCTGGCTGTTTAGTCTTGTATATGAACAGCAAATCATCAAATGGCAAATTCTGTCCTAAATAAATAACCTTATTAGAACGGACGCGGATGAGGTAATTGGCAAACAGTAGACTGATTTCGTGGAACTCTCCTTCAGGTAGAAACAAGAGAAATGTTTTACCCGCCGATGATGATTTATTGCTTTGCTCATTAATGGCTGCGACGAGTTTCTGCCGAATTAAGTTCGTAATGAAATGCTCTTGCGCGGATCCAATTGAACCCGTTACCCAAAGTAAACCAATACGGCTCATAAACGGGTAAATAATATTTACTACCATGTTTTCGAACCCGAATTGCTGAATATTGGCAGTGATGATCTTTTCAAAACCCTCTTCGTCCAGGTCAATCATGCAAAGCGTAAGCGCCTGAATTTGGTCAGAATAATTGAGTGGTCTGGCAGAAATTTTAAGTACCTCTCGAGACATATCTTCTATAGAAAACTTCGCGATTTCCGAAATTTTATAGCCATTATCTTTCAGTAGCGATATATTTAAGACTAGCTTAAGGTCTTGGTCATCATACGTGCGAATGTTAGTATCAGTGCGTTTTGGAGCAATAATATTGTAACGCTGTTCCCAGATTCGCAATGTGTGTGCTTTAATACCAGAAAGCTGCTCTAAATCTTTTATAGAGTAACTGTTCATAAAAAACTTTGCAAGCAGTTACTTCTGTAAAAGAAGTAACTATTAGTAAGTGGACTATTACAATTAAATAAGTTTTATAGGTAGACTACGCACGAACTGCTTAGTCAATTCAAATAGGGAGTTAATAGAATGGTTAACCTAGGTGTTTCCTTTTTGTTTAAGCTTTTAAGGAAAAGCATCAACAAAATGAGGATAGAATACATCCTGAACAGAATTACTAATGTAACTTGTAGTAGTGGGAGTCAATGGTAAGTTTTATACAATAAAAAAGCCCTGCTATAAGCAGGGCTATAAAGGGTGAAAGACGGGGCTCGAACCCGCGACCTTCGGAACCACAATCCGACGCTCTAACCGACTGAGCTACAATCACCGTTTTAGGATTGCAAAAGTAATGAATAAAGAGTAATGTACAACGGAAAATGATCAGGAAAGTTGGTTATTTTTCCTGGTACATTACTCTTTATTCTTCGTTAAGCCTGTTTACCTTGTTGGTACCGTTTTTCTGCAGCATTCCAATCCACTACATTAAAATAAGCAGCAATGTAGTCCGGCCGACGGTTTTGATACTTCAAGTAGTAAGCATGCTCCCAAACGTCAAGACCAATAATCGGGAAACCTTTTACTTCGGCTATATCCATCAATGGGTTATCCTGATTAGGAGAAGACGTAATCGCCAGTTCACCTTCGGGTGTTACGATTAACCAAGCCCAACCTGAACCGAAGCGAGTTGTTGCCGCTTTTGTAAACTCTTCTTTGAAAGCATCGAATGAGCCGAATTTCTGGTTGATAGCTTCCGCTAACGTACCGGTTGGTTGGCCACCGCCACTACCTGAAATTGTATTCCAAAATAATGTATGGTTATAATGCCCACCTCCATTATTTCGAACAGCTATAGGGGCTTGGCTAACGCTTGCCAGTAAATCTTCAATGGATTTATTTTCCATATCAGTGCCAGCAATTGCGTTATTCAAATTCGTCACGTAGGCATTATGGTGCTTTCCGTGATGAATTTCCATAGTTTGTTTGTCAATATTTGGTTCAAGCGAATCGCTCGGGTAGGGAAGGGGGTCTAATACAAAAGCCATTTTATTGTTTGTTAGAATGGATGATTATTCAGTTAAATTAACAAGGTGGCTTCCGATTATGTTCTTAAGCGCTTAAAAAACTTAGCCAAAAGGAGTTGGGTCTCCTCAGCAAGTATGCCTGTTTCGAGCCGGGTCTTGGGATGGAGAACTGGTGATTCAAGACGGCTGTATCCCCGTTTTGGATCACTGGCGCCGATAACTAATCGGCCAAGTTGTGCCCAGAATAAAGCCCCTGCACACATTACGCAGGGTTCCAGCGTAACGTACATAGTGCAGTCGGTCAGATATTTTCCTCCCAAATATTGAGCAGCCGCTGTGATCGCCATTAACTCTGCATGGGCTGTTACATCATTCAACTGCTCCGTTTGATTACGAGCTTTTGCAATGATTCTATTACGACAAACAACAACTGCTCCGACAGGAATTTCGCCCTCATCACCTGCTTCTTCTGCAAGCCCAAGTGCAATTTCCATAAAATATTCATCGGACATGAGTTAGTAACGTTGGGAATTACTTGACAGTCATTTGTAAGTTGCTATCGAGTAATTTATTGTTTTAATATTTTACGGACGGTTTGGCGATCACCGACCTGGATACGTAGTAAATACAAACCATTAGGTTGCGAAGTTAGATCCAGATCTTGTTTCCGATTTCGGGTTGTTTGTTGCAATACTTGCCTTCCGCTCATATCGGATAGTGATAAGGTAGCGGAATCTCGCGTTAGGGGTAGATCAAGTTCGATCGTTACCACAGACGTGGTCGGTATCGGATAGGTTTTCACTAATGGGTCAAGTGGGTTATCGTCTATGCCTAGCAGAGGTAATACTGAGACAGTGGCCGTACCGGATATTGGGCCGTTTCCACAAACGTTCGCCACACTAACTAAGCGATACGTAGTCGTACGGCTGGGGCGCACTTCAACAGCGTAAGGATTAGTGGTTGCCGTGGCTGAATAACTTCGAACACTATCGGCATATACGACTGTCCATGGACTTTCTCCTCCAAGTGTAAGGGTTAAATTAGCCGGATAACCTTCGTAAATGTTTTGTGTGCCGGTTAACGCTGCTGTTGGTTGTGGACGGATGGTCAATAAGGTAGGGCTGTTACTACCCGTAACGGCTATTTCCGGATTATCAGCCTTCACGCGTACATAATACTGCCCACCGACCAGTGTTAAAGGCAACGGTGCCGTCACCGGCGAAATCGTTGCCGTTGCCGAAACTCCATATTTTTTTGACGTATCTGCGACGCTTACCAGTTCAATTCTGAATGCATTTCCTTGATTGAATTCACCCGTAGTCGTGAACGGAACACTAAGCGATGTACCTACGCATAAGGTTGAAGTAGTCAGGGCACTTGTCGTAACAGTTGGTATACGAACCGTAATAGTCGCTGTTGCTGGATTGCCCGGTAGACCGACACCACAACTGTTTCTAATTGTAGTGATCTGATAAGTTGTGGTAGCGCGAGGCAACACAGAAATAGTCGTATCAGCTTTGTTAGATACGCCTGAGAGTCCATCTGTAAGTGTATAGCTGTACGGAGCCGTACTAGTAAATTTCAAGTTTAGATTGACTCTCTGGCCTAGGTTGATACTGGTTGCTGATGGAATTAGCGATAGTGTTGGTAATGCATTGACAAGAACTCTGACAACCGAACGTCCGCTATAGCAAGTGTTCTGGCCAATTTGAAATACATAAAAAGGGTCACCACCAGCCTGAATGCTCGTGTTTAGTGTAGAAGGTATAGGCGCGTCGTTTGAAATCTGGTCATAAGGATTGACCCAACGCAAACTACCGCCAGATTCCGCACTAGCCTCCAGGGGTACAGGCTTGTCATTGATGCAGTATGTGACTAACGGTTTGCTAACCGTCGGTACGGCAGTAGTACGTATAGTTACCTGAAGCGTCGACTTGCCACCTTCACATCCGTTCACTGTTTGGCTTACCTGAAAACTCTGCGTACCTAGTTGACCGATGGATGGTATAGGCGCTGAAGAGAATATATTACCATCAGATGGATTAAACCATTTCAGATTCTGTCCGGCTGCTGTCAGGGCCGCTACGTTCTGAGCGGGCTGGTCCTGAGTGGGCAGACAATAGAAAAGGTTAGATGTTCCTGGCGCATCAGGTAGTGGCTTGATCGTAACAACCAGATCCGCTTTAGGACCTTCACAGCTTTCTAATGTCTGTGAAACTTTAAACGTTTGGTTACCAACCGCGCTTGTATTCGGTGTGGGGGGGGCTCCTAATGGATTTCCGGTACCATCATACCATTTCAATTCATTGCCGCTCGCTGTCAAGGCAGATGCGGCACTCGTATTACAGAAGCTTACTGCTGTAACCGCTGGTGCAGCCGGTAAGGGTTTTACACGTACACTCAAACTTGCCCGATCACTTTCACAACCGTCCAGGGTTTGACTTACGTAATAGACTATAGTTTGAGCAACGTTGTTGGGAGGTATCGGAGCGGTCGTTGTGGCACTACCACCAGTAGCGTTAGTACCATACCAATTTGGAGAAGTATTAGCGGCAAAAACAGCTACAAGTGATGGTGAAGCCACGTTTTGACAAAAGGCAATTGCGGTGGTGCCAGGAGCCGTTGGCTTTGGTTTTACCGTGACAACGATGGGGGTGCGGGGGCTGTTCTCACAGCCCGTTACGGTTTGCGTTACGTAGTAGGTTTTTTCACCGGGCGTATCCGTGCTTGGTACTGGAGCTGCTGTAGAGCCAATGCCCCCATTGGCATCCGTGCCATACCATAGTAAGCTCTCGCCCGTTGCTGAAAGAGGGGCTGCCGGTGCCCCTTGGCAATAAGGGGTTGGAGGTGTTACACTGGGTCCAGCGGGCCGGGACTTGATGTTCGCAGTTATCGTTGCTTTTGGGCTTTCACAGCCGATTGCCGACGTCTGAGAGACTTTGTACACCCAAAGCGTTAAGGTACTTGTACTAGGCGTGGGCGCTCCGCTCAACAAGTTATCATTTGCATCGTACCACTTCAGGTTGCTGCCAGTGGCTGTCAATGGTGAGGTGGGACCGTTAATGCAAAGCCCAATATTCGTCACGCCAGGTGGAGGGGGCTGATTATTTATGGTCACTACTAGGCTAGCCCGCTCACTTTCGCACCCGTCTACCGTCTGACTAACGTAGTAGGTAGTTGAGCTAGCAACCGTTGTTGAGGGAGTAGGTGTAACGGCTAGGGGTGTACCACCAGTTTGGGCTGTATACCATTTCAAATTCGTACCTGTAGCGGTTAACACGGATGCCGCCTGTCCGACACAGTAACTTACTGGACTTGTGCCAGGAGCTGTTGGCTTTGGTTTTACCGTGACAACGATGGGGGTGCGGGGGCTGTTCTCACAGCCCGTTACGGTTTGCGTTACGTAGTAGGTTTTTTCACCGGGCGTATCCGTGCTTGGTACTGGAGCTGCTGTAGAGCCAATGCCCCCATTGGCATCCGTGCCATACCATAGTAAGCTCTCGCCCGTTGCTGAAAGAGGGGCTGCCGGTGCCCCTTGGCAATAAGGGGTTGGAGGTGTTACACTGGGTCCAGCGGGCCGGGACTTGATGTTCGCAGTTATCGTTGCTTTTGGGCTTTCACAGCCGATTGCCGACGTCTGAGAGACTTTGTACACCCAAAGCGTTAAGGTACTTGTACTAGGCGTGGGCGCTCCGCTCAACAAGTTATCATTTGCATCGTACCACTTCAGGTTGCTGCCAGTGGCTGTCAATGGTGAGGTGGGACCGTTAATGCAAAGCCCAATATTCGTCACGCCAGGTGGAGGGGGCTGATTATTTATGGTCACTACTAGGCTAGCCCGCTCACTTTCGCACCCGTCTACCGTCTGACTAACGTAGTAGGTAGTTGAGCTAGCAACCGTTGTTGAGGGAGTAGGTGTAACGGCTAGGGGTGTACCACCAGTTTGGGCTGTATACCATTTCAAATTCGTACCTGTAGCGGTTAACACGGATGCCGCCTGTCCGACACAGTAACTTACTGGACTTGTGCCAGGAGCTGCCGGTACGTTAACGGCAAGCGCTTGAGAACTGCCAATGACAGCAGCCGCACTGGAAACAACTCGAATTTTATAAGACCCATTAACTGTCGATGAAGGAATCGTTGCACTAATGGCTACCGCAGATGTGCTTGCAACAGTACCAATAACAGTAGGAGTTGCAGCGAACGTACCGGATGCGTCCGATAGTTGAGCGGAAAATGTGTTCGCTGCTGCGAACGTCCCGCTTGTAGTAAACGTAACCGTGACAACTCCACCCGGACAGATAGTAGATGGCGTAATTGAACCAGTTGTAATAGTCTGAGCGAGGCTATTAATTGTCAAACTACAAATGCAAAACCAGATAAATAGATAGGAGTAAAGCTTACGTCCATTCATATAATAGGAGTAAAAAATAATTACGGCTTTAAAGTTAATGCATTTATAGACGATATAAAGAAAGTGATATGTTATAGACTGAGCTTATGAAGAATCAGTATATAATGAGTTTAATTAACAGGCTGATTTTTAGGGTCCTATTAAATTAATGAGAAACTATTAAATGAAAAGGAGAATAAAAAATGCCACTTCTGTTACGTTGTGGCATTGAAAAGTTTTACAGGAAAATCATATTGGGTTATTGTACTGCACTATAAATAAGTTCGTGAATACGTCGGCGAAGTTTGGTTGTATTAATTGAATTATTGCCAGCCGTTGGATAGATACGATTAGAAAGGAAAACAAAGATTAGTTCTTCATCTGGGTCGACCCACACAACATTGCCTGTGAAACCCGTGTGACCAAACGACCGGGGAGAAGCCTGTTGAGCTAGATATACACTGCTCGTACTTTCTGGATTCGGTTTGTCCCAACCCAACGACCGATGACTACGGCTACTAAGCGTTTGTGTGAAATAAGGTACTGTCATTGGCTGAAAAATGCGTAGGTCTCCGTACTGGCCTTTTTGCAGATTCATTTGCAGTAACGTAGCAATGTCACGAGCGTTTCCAAACAAGCCGGCATGCCCTGAAATACCACCCTGAACTGCTGCCATCTGGTCGTGTACGGTACCCATCAAGAGCTGGTTCCGATAATACGTATCCTGCTCAGTTGGTGCGCATTGCGGGTGTGACAGCCGCTGTAGTGGCGTAAAGCCAAGTTGATGAAGCCCGAGCGGTTTATAGACGTTTTCCGTAACAAACTTGTCTAATGATTGCTTGCTGACTCTCTCTACAATTTTTTGCAAGGTCAGGAAATTCAGATCACTATACACATACGCTGGTTTACCACTTTCGTCCATTTTTCGCGACATTGGCGACTGAACGACCCATTTCCAGACCGAATCTTTCAACGCCGGAACTCCCCAAAGCGTTGGGGCGATCTGGAGGGTATGTAGACTATCGCCTGTTGCCGAGTAATACTGTGCTTTCAATCCCCCACCCGGTAGTCGCGTACGATCCCAGGTCGTTGGGTAATAGGACACCATTCCGGACTGATGCCAGAGTAGGTCCTGAAGGGTAATATTTTGCTTATTCGTATTACGTAATTCCGGCAAATAAAGCGACGCCTTCTGGCTCAGATCAATTTGTTTCCGGTCGTATAGAACCATGACCGACTGTAACGTAGCCAGAACCTTCGTAAGCGAAGCCAGATCATACAGCGTTTCGTCCGTTACTTTTTCGGCTCCAGCCGCGTAGGTCAGCGCACCAAAGTTTTTATTGTAAACGATCTTGCCTTTTCGGGCCACCAGAATCTCGCATCCTGGAACAACATGGTTCTTTACGGCATTCTGAACAATCGCATCGATCTGATTCAGCACGGCTGTTTTCATCCCAACACTTTCCGGTGATCCGGCCGATAAACGGCCTTCAGGAGATAGTGTCAGACCAAGCCCCACTTTAAGATCTCCCGTTGAAATTGGAAGCATACCCCGTGCGCCCAAACCACCGAACAAGATTTGTGGGACCACGCGTTGCATATCATCGAGTTCCTGGTAAGCGCAAACAAGCGCATCGGCTCCTGAAAACTGGGGTAGACTATAAGGTGAGCCAAAGGCTGTAACAATCACTTTAATGCCACGCTGCTTCAGGCGGCTGATTAGATCAAGCGACGTTTTCGTGATCCCAAATTTCCGGGATGCAGACTCGCTCATTCGGTGAAAGCTGAGCACTACGGTATTCGCTTCACCGATCTGAGTTAGTATATTGTTTAAGTCAGTTTCTGTAGCTGGCTTTTCAGAAAGAGCAATAGTCTGGAAAGGAGCGTATTGGTTTAACGCTTTTTGAAATACGTTACCGGGCTCGGCGCCAATAGCTACTGAAGCCAATCGAAGGGTGTCGAGTCGGCTTAGCGGCAAAAGGCCGTTATGATTATCCGTTACGGTAACCGATTGTTCACAGAGTTCTTGCTTCAGGAGTTTGGCTTCTGGCGAATTCAGGTCAGCTGCTAACCCGTTGAGATTAATGGATTTATATTGATGGAGACCAGCCCAATATTTGGCTCGTAGAATTTTTTTGACTTTCTCATCAATAAATTCCTGAGAGATAACGCCCTGCTGAATCGCATTTAAGATGTTCGTTGTAGCGTCGCGGATATTTTCAGGGTATAACAGAATATCATTCCCGGCGATCAATGCCCGCAGATTAACATCTATCAGCTTCGGCGACCGATTAATACCGCCCATATTGAGGGCATCGGTAAAGACTAAACCGCGGAAGCCTAATTCTTTTTTCAGCAGTTCTGTTACAATTTTTTCCGACAACGTAGCGGCTAAGGCAGGTGTGTTATCGATTACAGGTACGTGCAGATGCCCCGTGACAACGCCCATTAAGCTATCGTCAATCAGTTTTCGGAACGGATACAAATCAATTTCGCGCATTTGCTCCGACGACCGACTGACCGTTGGCAATGAGTGATGCGAATCGACGTCTGTGTTACCATGACCCGGAAAATGCTTAGCTGTAGCGATAACATGCGTTTGTTGCATGCCACGCATATAAGCCGAAGCTTTCAATGCTACGTTCTCCTTAGACTCACCGAACGATCGAACGCCAATGACCGGATTATATGGATTGCTGTTGATGTCTGAAACCGGAGCAAAGTTGATATGAATACCCAAACGCTGACATTGACGACCAATTTCAGCCCCCATCCGATAAATTACCTCATTGTCCCGAATAGCGCCCAGAGCCATTTGCTTCGGGAAATCCATTGCGCTATCCAAACGCATGCCTAAACCCCACTCGCCGTCAATGCCGATAAGCAAAGGTATTTTTGACTCAGCCTGATAGCGATTTGTTAAGATGGCCTGGCGGTAGGGGCCACCCTGGAAGAAGATTAATCCGCCGATATGATTGGTCTGAATCAGGTGATCGATATACTGATAGTGATTCTCATGACGATTTGAGAAAGTCGCTACCATAAAAAACTGACCGATTTTCTGGTCGGGCGTCATCGTCTGGAAGACGCTGTCTACCCAATGTTGGCCACTGTCGGATAGGTTGAATACTTCAACAGGTCGTGCCGCCGGACCAAACTTATACGTAGAAATCGCGTTGCGGACGGCGCGATTTTCCAGACGTTTGGCCGTGGATTTAGAAAAAGTTTTGTGAGAAAGTCGAGCCCACATACTCCGACCTGGTTTCATTAAACCAAACGCAGTTAAAAGACTGACGAACAGAAGGCCGACAAGTAAAATGGGTCGTACAACAATGTTCCGCATGGGCACTCGGGAAGTAAAATGTTACGGCTGGCTATTCCAGGTTTTTTAGCTAAAGCATAAAAATAGACAAAGCCTATCGAAATCAATAGCTGATCATTGAATTGTCTAAGTTTTTAACGAAATAATTTATAATATTAGTCTTTTGCAATGGATTAATCCAAAATTAAAAAGAAGATTTTTGCAGACTTGCGAGTGGAATTCAATGATTACTATGGAATTAGCTTTTGCGGAGATGGCCAGACCAAGCGTAAGTGGAGAAGAAATATGCGGAGTATAAGTTAACTAGAGGAGAATCCAGATCAACTATGTTAATAACGAAAAGAGACTATACGTAGCAGGGGAGGCTGTAAACTTAATAAATCGAGAAATTTTATGGGAAGAAATCAACTAGATTTTGTATCAAAAATATGTACTAGAACTATAGTAATATCGATAGATCGCATAGATAGATTAATTGAACAGCTTGCCTATTAATAAGAGGCTGCTGGACGTATCTGCGACAAAGCTGATACTAAGCGATCATTAAAAGCGGTTTTAGTGAGCTGTACAGTCTGCTGAATAGTTAAACAGGCAGATGACTTTGTTTTAACTACAGCTGTTGATGCTTTGGCTCGCATCTGTTTTCGAGCAGCAAACATATTATGCGGATGTCCCATGCTAAATGCTTGTCCGCTTAAGCCCAGCAATATGATACCTATTATTGATAACGTCTTCATGATCCTTGGGTTTAATTACAATACAAAGATATAGGTTTCGATTGGTATCTTGCAATACATAGTACTAAATTTTTGAAAATATTTTTTCAAGATCGGTAGAATCAACGATCAGATCTGGAGAGAATCCAGTTTGATCGTTGATTCTGGTTTGCAAGCTATTCAACGACTATTCGCTTAACAGCGCCATCTTCATTTTGAGTGACGGTAACAAAGTATGTACCCTGTGATTTTTTGCCTAAATCAATCTGCCCGACAAATTCACCAGAAAAATCCTTAATCTCCCGTTTAGCAATTTCTTTTCCTTTCGTATTTGTAACGATAATGCTTACATCACCTTTCGAAGGGGCTGTAAAGCGAACATTCAACTGATCGCGGTCAGGATTATTAGGATAAGCATCTAAACCCCGAATAGTTGATGGCTTGCTATTGAAATTGCGGGCCCAGTCTTCAAAAGGTCGGGCAATTTGTCGGTCAAAGTCTTTCGGCATCTGAAATTTAAACCGTCTGAGTTGGTCGGCCATTGAATCAGCATGCCAGCGAAACTCCTGTTGCCAGGTCTGATTATTCCAGAAGTCAGGATTATTCCTTTGCAATTTACCTCGCTGAACGTAAGCATCAGCAGGAACGCGCCTTTTGCCGGGGCTAATACGTTCGCGTGTAACAGTACGGTCTCCGTAATTGTCTTCAACAATAATCGTCATCTGGCGTTGGCCTGCGCCTTTACGGGTAGTTTTAAGTGAATCAACCAATTTCATCACCAGCTTATCTCGTTCAAGATCGTTCATACCATCCATATGATAGGTACGCTCGATTTCACGGACTTCATCGCCGTTACGTTCAATGATTCGGACATTTACGTCATTTTTTTCTGGCTTGGGCGAAGGCGACACGGTCTTCTGGGCGGTAGCAACCCCACTAATAAAGCTCACGAGTAACAAGGCCAGTGCGAACCGGGGTCCTGCAAAAACTGTTTTTTTCATAGTAGTCATGAATTGCAAACGAAGGAACGATAAGTTGCTAAACCGGTTGATAGTGGGGGTGTTAAAGTTTGTTAATGAGCCAATGTGTCATTAGCCTGGTTCGTACTTTTACTGACACCCCGACCGGTTTCTTATAGATGAAAAAGTTAGTCGAAGGTTGCATGAGCGAGTAAAAAAATGTCTAAACAACGCATACGCTGGATTGTCATTTTAATGGCTGTAGGCCTATTGGGATTGGTTGGCCTACAGTTATACTGGATTAGTAGTGCGCTGAAATTGCAGAAGGAACAGTTTGCCTATAAGGTTACGGATGCTTTACAGGAGGTCGTTCGGACACTGGAACGGCAGGAAATCGTTTACCTAACAAGACAACGTTACCGAGCCCGTGAGCAACAAAGCCGCCTGATGTCAATTGCAAAAAAGGAAAATAAACCTCTCACACCTAACGCTGCTAAACCAAGAGCATCAATAACAGAAACCAGTCCAATAGCCCAGAATAAACGACCAGATCATTCATTCAACCCAGCCGGTACCACTCGCCAGATGATGTCACCCAGCGGGGGGGCAGCGGGGACTGTTGTCGTTCAATCGGATATACTCCATCCGACTGTCCATCCGCTATCGCCTGAGCAAATGGCTGTTGTCGAAGAGTTTTTTCGCCAACAGGAGGAGCTGATGGCCGTTGGTGACTGGCAGACTCAATTAGAACAGCAGCACCTGTTTGATCGTTGGGTTGAGAACGTACTGACCAATGAACTACCCCGGATTAACAACCAGGCAGGTCAGTTATCTCATTACAAGGATTCACTAGCGCGGGCTGCTAAAAAACGTATGCAGGCTGTTCAACCGCGAAAAAATTCAGGAACAAACATCACTACGTCTTCTAAAGAAAGTTCGCCCAATCGTTTGACAAGTACGAGCCAGCACAGTCCGGAAGATAAATCGGACATTGTTAAGGACGTATTGAAAGGGGTGTTCTTATCAGATCGACCTATCGAAGATCGTGTAAATCGATTGGTGCTTGATACGCTTCTACGCCAATCGTTAGCAGAGAGGGGTATTAGCATTCCGTTTGCTTACGCTGTCAGGACCCAGAAACATCCTAAATTCCTTTTTACATCGCTGGGTATGGAAACACAGCAATTTGATGCTGATGGGTATAAAGCTGCTTTGTTTCCGAATAATCTGCTTGAGGGTGGTAATTACGTTTATGTTTATTTCCCAACTCAGCAGCAGTTCATTTTAAGTCGGCTAGGCTTTACGTTTGGGGCCTCAGTTGTACTAATTCTGGTCATTCTGGCTTGTTTTTATATTGCAATCAGCACTATTGTCAAACAGAAGAAACTGGCTGATATTAAGAACGACTTTATTAATAACATGACCCATGAGTTCAAAACGCCTATTTCAACGATCTCTCTGGCCGTCGAAATGGCTCAGGAGCAATTGCGGTCTGATCCTGTAACACAGAAAAACTCTGCTACGTCGGTTGAGTCAACAGATAGACCTGACCTGCGTCTGACCCGCTATATGGGTATTATTCGGGACGAAACCCGACGGCTTGGTTCACACGTAGAAAAAGTGCTGCAAATGGCTCTGTTGGACCGTGGGGAAATCAAGCTTAATTTCTCGCCAGTGAACATCCACGATGTGATCGAAAAAGTACTGAATAACATGAGTTTGCAAATCGAGCAACGTGGGGGCGAGGTTGATCTAAACTTCGATGCTGACCGGGAAGTTGTCGAAGCCGATGAGTTACATTTGACCAATATTGTTTATAACCTGCTGGACAATGCGCTTAAGTACTCGCCCGATAGCCCGCATATTGCATTAACGACCCGCAGTTTGCCGGAAGGCGTTAGCATTACGGTTACAGACCAGGGGGTGGGTATGACGAAGGATCAGACTAGTCGCATTTTCGAAAAGTTCTACCGCGTACCAACCGGAAATCGGCACGACGTGAAAGGTTTTGGCTTGGGACTCAGCTATGTAAAGAAAATGATTGACGAACACCATGGCCAGATTAAAGTTGAAAGTCAACCAGGCATAGGCAGTTCATTCGAGGTGATTTTACCTTATAAAGTTATGAATGAGTGAATAAAGCTGGTGCGAACAATTCACTCATTTTCTCATTCACTCATCATACTATGCCTACTATTTTATTAGTTGAAGACGATCCGAACCTGGGGCAATTGGTGCAGGAATACCTGACCATGAAAGGCTATGCTACCGACCGCGCTACCGATGGCAATAAGGGCCTTCAGGAGTTCATGACCGGTAATTATGATCTCTGCATCTTCGACGTAATGATGCCTAAGAAAGATGGCTTTACGTTAGCGAAAGAGGTTCGTATGGGTAATCGTGACGTGCCAATTATCTTCCTAACGGCCAAGTCAATGCAGGAAGATACTATTCAGGGGTTTAAAGTTGGCGCCGATGACTACATAACTAAACCCTTCAGTATGGAAGAGTTGCTACTACGTATCCAGGCTATTCTTCGGCGCTCCCAGCGATCAACCGACGCAACTGAACCAACAACGTATCAGATCGGTGCTTTTGCTTTTGATTACCCCCATCAATTATTGACCCATAATGGCAACGCGCAGAAACTAACCAGTAAGGAATCGGAGTTATTAAAGTTGCTGGCACAAAACCTGAATCAGCCGGTTAGCCGTAGCTTTGCCTTAAAGATGGTTTGGGGCGATGATTCTTACTTCAACGCCCGAAGCATGGATGTATACGTAACAAAGCTGAGGAAATATTTAAAAGAAGACCCAGCGGTTCAACTCGTTAACGTACACGGCGAAGGATTTAAATTAATTGTCTGAGAAAGTTATAAGATTGTAGTGTTGTACAGTTGGCTGGCGCACTCAAAAACTTTATAACTCAGAAACTTCATAACTCAATGAACCTAATACGTCGTCCACGTCGGAATCGGCAATCAGCCGTTATTCGCGATATGGTGCAGGAAACTCGTTTATCTGTCACTGATTTTATCTTGCCTGTTTTTATCATGGAAGGGCAGAACGTTCGTTCTGAAGTGGCTTCCATGCCTGGTATTCATCGCTTGTCAATGGATTTACTCTTGGATGAAATCCAGGAATGCGTGGATTTAGGCATTCAGGCATTTGACCTGTTTCCAAATCTACCCGAATCCAGGAAAGACAAATACGCGACTGAGAGTTATAATCCGGATGGACTATATCTACAAACAATTCGAGCCATCAAAGACCGCTTTCCCGATATTATCATTATGACTGATGTGGCTATGGACCCTTACAGTTCCGATGGGCACGATGGTATTGTCGAAAATGGGAAAATATTGAATGACCCCACTTTGGAGGTATTAGGTAAGATGGCTCTAGCGCAGGCGCAGGCCGGAGCCACCATTGTTGGGCCGTCAGATATGATGGACGGCCGTGTTGGCTACTTGCGTCAAGTACTCGATGAAGGCGGCTTTCATGAGGTAGCGATAATGTCTTATGCCGCCAAGTATGCCAGTGCTTTCTACGGCCCTTTTCGTGATGCGTTGAATTCAGCACCAAAGTTTGGCGATAAAAAGACGTATCAAATGAATCCGGCTAACAGTCGGGAGGCCTTAATCGAAGCGCAGCTTGATTTTGAAGAAGGCGCTGATTTTTTGATGGTTAAGCCTGCCATGGCGTATCTGGATATCATCAAGCTACTAAATGACAACTTCCATCTGCCCATTGCTGCTTATAACGTCAGTGGTGAATACGCTATGATTAAGGCGGCTGCTCAAAAGGGTTGGCTTGATGGCGAACGGGCGATGGTGGAATCGCTGATGGCGATTAAACGAGCTGGTGCTAACGTCATTTTAACCTATTTCGCGAAAGAAGCCGCTCGGTTACTATGACTAAACTCCTGATACGTAACGCTCGTGTAGTTAACGAAGGTCGAATCACTGAAACCGACGTACTAGTAGAAAGTGGATTTATCGCGCAGATAAAATCAGGGCTATCTGATCAACATGTTGATACGGTCATTGACGCCAATGGGCAATGTCTGTTACCTGGGATTATTGATGATCAGGTACATTTTCGTGAGCCGGGTTTAACGCACAAAGCAACCATACAATCTGAGGCTCGGGCGGCTGTGGCAGGTGGTGTTACCAGCTTTATGGAGATGCCTAATACCGTTCCAAATGCATTAACGCAGGAATTACTAGCTCAGAAATACGAGATTGCTGCCCAAACGTCGTTAGCGAATTATTCGTTTTTCATGGGGGCCTCGAATGATAATCTCGACGAGGTACTACGTACTGATTCGAGTACGGTTTGCGGGATTAAAGTATTTATGGGTTCATCAACAGGCAATATGCTGGTCGATAACGAACGCGTTCTGAACGAGTTATTTCGACAAAGCCCCATGCTGATTGCGACCCACTGCGAAGATGAAGCCACTATTCGTGCTAACACAGAACACTATAAAGCTAAATACGGTAATCAGGCTACTGCTGAACTGCATCCACTTATCCGGAACGAAGAAGCTTGTCTAAAATCGTCCTCGCTGGCCGTTGAGTTGGCGCGACAGCACAATGCGCGTCTGCATATCCTGCATATCTCGACAGCCGACGAACTCTCCCTTTTCGACAAAAAGCTCCCACTTGCGCAAAAACTTATCACGGCTGAAGTTTGTGTTCATCATTTATGGTTCGATAGTCGTGATTATGCCACATTAGGTAATCAAATCAAATGTAATCCAGCGATAAAAGCTCCTCATCACAAGGAAGCGCTCTTAACGGCCCTTTTAGATGACCGCCTGGATATTATTGCTACAGACCACGCTCCTCATACCTGGGCAGAAAAGCAGCAAACGTATTGGCAAGCTCCGTCTGGACTGCCCTTAGTTCAGCACCCGCTGTTGCTCATGATTGATCTCGTTAAACAAGGCAAGCTATCACTAGAGTCCGTTGTCCGTAAAATGAGCCACGCACCTGCCGAGTGCTTTCAGATTGATCGACGAGGCTACATTCGCGAGGGTTATTGGGCCGATCTTGTTCTGGTGGATACAGAAAAGCCAACAACCGTTTCTAAACAAAATATTTATTATCAATGTGGATGGTCACCGCTTGAGGGGCACACATTTAACGCTAGTGTTACAAATACAATCGTATCGGGGAAGCTTGTCTATGCAG
Organism: Spirosoma validum; assembly: GCF_014699035.1. GTDB lineage: Bacteria > Bacteroidota > Bacteroidia > Cytophagales > Spirosomataceae > Spirosoma > Spirosoma validum. The sequence goes on along the minus strand of NZ_JACXAA010000006.1, from coordinate 197,063 downwards.
ACGGCCAATTTTTAACAGATCAGTCTGGTGAGCGCTTATTGTTTAACCGATAACCATAAGAAATTTTTCTAAAATTTTTGCGCAAAACCTATTTAGCGCCGTATATTTGCCAGCCCAACATGGGGAACGCGCTGCCGAAGTGGTGAAATTGGTAGACACGCACGTTTCAGGGGCGTGTGTCTTTACGGACATGCGAGTTCGAGTCTCGCCTTCGGCACAAAAGTCTGTCAGCAATAAACTGACAGACTTTTTTTGTTTCTCTAAAGTTTATTAATGATCATATTATAATAGTATTTTGTCGGACTAAACGATATTTGCGAATTACTTATAACATTGTTAGTGACTTCCTCTATTGTAACTAATGCAACCGGGTTGGACTAATTATCGGCGTTTGATCCCCAAAAATCTTCTCCTTCTATCAATCTTTTGTGGTGGTAAGACTCTGGTATGGGCACAAAGTACCTTACCTCAACCCGAGATTATTTCGAATCAACAAGGTTTACCACAGGGGTGGACTATCATTCTGTACATTACCCTCATATCGGTCCTGATATATGGTTTTATTCGAATCTATCTCTACCATCAGCAAACCAGGCAGTTGAAGGCGATGGAAACCCTGAAAGCTCGGTTATTTACAGGTGTTACGCATGAATTCCGCACACCATTAACGTTAATTCTGGCTTCTGTTGATCAGTTGAAGCAACGTTTACAGCACGACAGTGACCAGCAGCAGCTCGAAATTATTAACCAGAATGTAACCCAGTTGCTGGCTAGGGTCAATCAACTAACGGACCTATCCAAAGCTGAAGCAAACGTATTAAAAGTAAGAGAAAGCCAGGGGAATTTAATAGAATTTTTAAGCCGTACAATTCAATCGTTTGAGACTCATGCAATGGCAAAAGGCATTCAGGTGCTTTTTCGCGCTGAAAAAACAAACACAAACTATTGGTTCGACCCGGATAAGCTTGAGCGCATTGTTTCGAATTTGCTTGCTAATGCGTTAAAATTTACGCCAATCGGTGGAAGAGTAATTGTGGACGTAACAACTGACGAGGACCGTGAATCTGTAGATTCTTCCAGAACCGCTTCTGATCGGGTAGTACGGGTTCACCTGGAAATTTCTGACAATGGAATCGGTATATCTCCTGAAAAAATCGTGCATATTTTCGATAGATTTTTTTGGATAGATGATGATCGTATTGAAAATCAGGATGGTATGGGGATCGGATTGGCGCTCGTAAAAGAGTTGGTAGAAATACAGAACGGCACGATTCAGGTTTCGAGTAAAGTGAGTATAGGCACTACGTTTCTCGTCGATTTACCGTACCGAATAGCTACAGCTGAATCGTTTATTGTCCAACATGTAGTTCCAGTCAAACAGATAGAAGAAATCCAATCCCTGAATATTCAGGAACAACGCTCCAATGAATCTCCGATAATATTAATAGTAGAAGATAACCCTGCTTTGAGTGATTTTATTGCTGATAATTTACCTGTCTACTATAAAATCCATCAAGTGAAAAACGGGGCTGAAGGGTGGGAAAAAGCGCTAAGTATAGGGCCAGATGTAGTCATTAGCGATGTGCTGATGCCGATTATGGACGGTTATGAACTTTGCCAGCGATTGAAGACGGATTCGCGTACTAGTCACATACCCGTTATTCTTCTAACAGCAAAAACGTCGATCGATAGTAGATTAAGAGGCTTATCAACAGGCGCTGACGATTATATAACTAAACCATTCTACGTTCAGGAATTACAACTACGTATCCGTAATTTGTTAGAACAGCGCCGACAAATGCGACAACGAGTGGCAGCTAGCCTGACTAACCCCAGCGCTCTTCCGACAACTACTGATCCTCTCGTTGAAAAGCTCTGCCAGCTTGTTGAAGATCATCTGGACGATAGTACTTTTGGCGTTGATCAGCTTATCCTGGCCAGCGGTATAAGTCGCATGAATTTACATCGCAAGTTAAAAGCTTTGGTCGATCTGTCGACTGGTGAATTCATCCGCAATTATCGCCTTAAGCGAGCAGCTCAACTGTTACGTCAGGGAAGATCTGTTTCTGAAACAGCCTACTTAGTAGGTTTTGAAGACCCATCTTACTTTGCTCGTTCTTTCCGCAAAGTATATCAAACTACCCCCTCTGATTTCTCCCGTAGAAATTAAACTTTACTTATCTGTTTAATCAAAATAATGTCCTGATAGTAACCTATTGAGGTCTATACAATTGTATTTGGGACATATGTACTAGTTTTTGATATGAAAGTACCGGTCTTTATTATTAGAGTCACGGACCTTTGCGCTTGTATTATTCTTCAATAAACACAGCTTGACTACGACAATCGGTTGATTTATGCTATTGAACCTCTCCCTTTTGAAAGATCACCGCTCAACTGCTTACTAAGTTAATTTCACCCTATTTTCTCCATTTTAATTAGTCACCTACTCACTATGCACACGCTTTCATCAACAAATAATAAAAAAATTAACATATATAATAATGTTATTTCGATAGATAATTTTGAAGCTATCTACAAGCGATACGCTGAGAAAGTTTATCAAAAATGTTTGTCAATGACTAAGGATCCTGAGGTAGCTAAAGACTTCACGCAGGATATTTTTATCAAAGTATTCTGTAAACTGGATACTTTTCAGAATCGCTCGGCTTTTTTAACCTGGCTTTATAGTGTTTCACATAACTATTGTCTGGATCAACTTCGTTTGAGTAAACGAATGAATACAGAGCCATTACTAGAAAATTATGCCCAAGAGGTAATAGAACCAGACCAGATTGATCCGTTTCTTACACAATGGCGTGTTCTTGAGCAGGCTATGAATACTATACCGTCTGAAGAGGCAACATTATTACGATTGAAACATGAACAGGGTTTATCGATTAAATTAATAGGTGAGCAGTATCAGATTTCAGAAAGCGCCGTTAAAATGCGACTTAAACGCAGCCGCGACAAGGTATGTAAAGTCTATAATCAACAGATGTGCCGGACACTTTAACCGCTGATAAAAGTGGGTATGTGGTTTTTTGCCTTGCTTAAAGAATTACTGGTTGGTATGATGCAATTGCCTATTTGCCCAGTCACTAGGATTTTTTATAGTTCTTGACAATCGTAAAAAAAAGAAAGCCTCAACCAAATTCTTATTGGTTAAGGCTTTCTTTTTTGCTTGAGAAAGAGCTTAAGCGGTTATTGCCTCGCTTTCTACCAAGCTGTGTTTCAATAAATATTCCGCGATTTGAACTGCGTTGGTAGCCGCCCCCTTACGGAGATTGTCAGCTACGATCCACATATTCAATGTTTTGGGCTGACTTTCATCGCGTCGGATGCGCCCTACAAAAACCTCATCTTTACCGTGTGCCGTTAATGGCATAGGGTAAACTTTATTTTGCGGATCATCCTGTACAATAACGCCTTCAGCATTAGTCAAGATTTCAACGACTTCATTCAACTCAAACTCATTTTCGAACTCGATGTTAACCGCTTCCGAGTGCCCACCAATGGTTGGGATGCGTACCGTTGTAGCTGTCACCTGAATCGAATCGTCACCCATGATTTTCTTGGTTTCATTAACCATTTTCATCTCCTCTTTTGTATACCCATTATCGAGGAAGACATCAATGTGAGGCAATACGTTGAGGTCAATAGGGTGCGGATATACTTTTGGGGTTTCTTTCTCTCCTTTGCGTTCAGCGAAAAGCTGATCAACAGCGGCTTTACCCGTACCAGTTACCGATTGATATGTGGAGACAACAACCCGCTTAATTGTATAGCGGTCATGCAGCGGTTTTAGCGCCACAACCATTTGGATTGTTGAGCAGTTTGGATTCGCAATAATTTTGTCAGCAGCTGTTAACACGTCGGCGTTGACTTCAGGAACGACCAATTTTTTGGTTGGATCCATACGCCAAGCTGAAGAGTTATCGACAACAACGATACCAGCTTCCGCAAATTTGGGAGCTAAGGCTAACGACGTACTACCACCAGCCGAAAAAATGGCAATAGCAGGTTTAGCAGCAATGGCGTCCTCGAAGCTAACAACCGTGTATGGTTTACCCTTGAACTCAACCTGTTTACCAACCGATCGTTCGGATGCAACGGGAATAAGTTCAGTTACTGGAAAGTTACGCTCTTCCAGAACCTTCAGGATTTCGCCACCGACAAGGCCCGTGGCGCCAACGACTGCGATTTTCATTTTAGTAATGCGGGTATAAATCCGCTTTTGCTTAGTTAATAAAAAACGGGTTCCGTACCCGTGTTCCAATTTGGAGTGCAAAAATACGGCAAAACTTTGACGCACAGTTAATTTATTGCGAAAAAAGCCAGACTCGGTCTGGCGTTATGCAGATGTCTAATGGTACGTCTGTTTGTTCTGTGTCCTCAATTTGCTTAATAGGATCAAAGAGAGACAGACCAATTTTCCGGCAATCTGGTCGACAGTCGGCTAAGAATCGATCATAAAAACCTCCTCCGTAACCAACCCTATTGCCCTGCTCGTCAAAAGCCAGCAAGGGAACAAGAACGATATCAAAATCGGCAGGGCTCACCGAAGCCTGACTATCAGTTACTGGCTCAGAAATACCCCAGCGATTCTCAACAAGTGCTGTTTGTGGATGTAAATTATAATGCCTTAATGCATTTGTGGAAATATCTGTAACGGGGACTATAATTCGTAAATTGGTGTATTCAGACCATATGTGGCGAATAATCAGCCAGGTATCAACCTCATTCTGGCGCTTAATTGGCAAAAACGTATGGATTGTTGGAGACTTATCAGCTAAGCCATGTTTTTTCAAAAAATCGAAAAAACGCCTGGCGATAAGCTCACTACGTCGTTTAACGTCGTTTGCAGAAAGCGTCTTTCGTTTGGCTAGAAATTGTTGACGGGCTGTTACTTTGTCCATACTGTCAATCGGCCAGAACAGTCGTTGCTACTCTAAACAAAGCTGCATACGGTAATCGAACGGATTAAATACAGCCAGCATTTTTTCTAGAAACGTTCGGTCGTTTAAATAGAAGGTAAGAAAATTTTCGCTACGTTCCTGTAAAGCACCATTGGGAAAAAGCTCATTTTTGACGGCTAGTAACTGCCGGACCCCCGTTTCCTGATTACGTTCTTCTGCCCGTCGCATTTTCTTTTCGAGCCGGGCAACCGCATTAGCAAAACGTTTTGTTTCAGCCAGTACGGCCTTTTCAAGTGTTGGATCAACCATTTGGGCTTTATGCAAAATAGCGTCTAATGCCTTATGGACAGTCTTATTCTCATTATCAAACTTGAGCGTATGGCGGGCATGGTGTTCAACGTATTCACGTTTGAGAACCAGTGTATCCTGAAACAGATCTTCAGGAGTCAGCCCTAGTTTGCAGATGCGCTTTGCTGCTACAGAGGGGACATACATCGCGAAATTACGCGGCATCAAAATAGGAAACGTTGTCTGAAAATGGTCAAAAACGTCCTTTAATTGTAGCCAGTAGGGTACTTCCGATGGGCCGCCTACATAGGCTAGATTTGGTAAAATCGTTTCCTGATACAATGGACGTAGTACAACGTTCGGACTGAACTGCTCAGGGTGTTCCTCAAGAAGGGCAGTTATCTCACTTTCTGAAAATTTCAGCTTTGTGTGTAAAACCCGATACGTTCCATCAGCCGTACGTTCGATACGTTCCCGAAGTTGATCGTCCAGGTAAAACAGGTTAATGTCGCGGGGAGCGATAACGGTTTTATAGCCTAAACTTTCTAGCTGTTCCGTTTTCTTCTGAACGAGTTCGCCAGATTTCTGATAAATAAGTTCATCGTGCATTATAGGAGCAAAAACGCGTTTTAAAGCCGTATCATCCGCATCTAAACAGATAAGGCCTTCCGCTCCAAACAATTCGTTGACGTAGTGTCGTGCTGCGTCGGCAAGCGTATTGCGCTTCAAATAAGCTTCTTCGAACAAAGATAGCTTTTCAGGAATCTGGCTGAAAAGACTTTTTAACTCCTGCGGATTCATGCGCCCTACGGCTCCGCGCTGCTCCGTCTGCCAGGCGTAATTCCGACCTAATAAAGAGAAGTGGTTTATTTCGGCAAAGTCATGGTCTTCCGTAGCCATCCAGTAGACAGGTACGAAATTGTAATCAGGGTAAGCTTCTTTCAGCCGTCGAGCGAGGTTAATTGTCGTAATAAGTTTATAGACAATGTAAAGCGGGCCTGTAAAAATGTTGAGTTGATGGCCTGTTGTGACGGTGAACGTATTGGCCTGAAGGAGCACAGAAAAGTCAGGCTTATTGGTAATCTGCTGGTACTGCCGCTCAAGGGTGTCGACTAGAATCTGTCGTTTCGATTCGTCGAATGATTTATCATTAATCTGTTCCTGGAAAGCGGGTAGTTCCGGGAAGCGGCTATAAAATGATTTTAGTTTATCTTTTTTAGTGATGTAATCAAGAAACAGTGACGAAAACTGGCCAGTTGAGGCAAGTGGCAGGTACTGACAGTCCATGCAGGTTGGGATTTATTCGGCTCAACAATAGAAAAACCCGCAAGGTTCGGAGTTCGATACGCTTGCGGGTTTATAAAATTCAGGAGATAACTTCTCCATACAAATCAAATTCTTCGGCACGATCAATTCGCACAGTAGCAAAGTCGCCAAGTCGAACGTACTGTGTAGCGGGCACTAGTACTTCATTGTCTACTTCAGGTGAATCGGCTTCAGTACGTCCGATAAAATACCCCCCTTCTTTTCGATCGAACAACACTTTATACGTTCTTCCAACTTTTTGTTGGTTCAATTCCTGGGAAATACCCTGCTGAAGTTCCATTAGTTCATCGGCGCGTTCCTGTTTCACATCGGAAGGAATATCGTCGGGCATGGAGTAAGAATGCGTATTTTCTTCGTGCGAGTAGGTAAACACACCCATACGGTCAAAGCGCATCCGTTCGACAAAGTCGTATGTTTCGTCAAACATCGCGTCGGTTTCACCGGGGTGGCCCACAATCAACGTAGTGCGGAGGGTAATGTCCGGAATTTTCTCCCGAATAGTATGAATAAGTCCTTCTGTTTTTTCGCGTGTAATTCCCCGTCGCATGAGTTTCAATAGCTCCGTCGATCCAGTTTGCAAAGGCATGTCCAGATACTTACAAACATTCGGACGGTCGCGCATTACGTCCAGTACATCCATTGGAAAACCAGAAGGGTAAGCATACTGCAAACGAATCCAGTCAATGCCCTCTACGTCAGAGAGTTGGTCGATGAGGTCAGCTAGATTGCGTTTTTTATAGAGGTCCAGACCGTAGTACGTAAGATCCTGCGCGATTAAGATTAGCTCTTTAGTACCACGCCGAGCCAACGATTTAGCTTCAGTAATCAATTCATCTATTGGACGCGATACGTGCCCCCCACGCATCAGCGGAATAGCACAGAACGAACAGGGGCGGTCGCAACCTTCGGCAATTTTAAGGTAGGCATAATGAGCAGGCGTTGTCAACAGTCGTTCGCCAACAAGCTCATGCTTATAATCAGCACGTAACGTTTTCAGCATCCGCGGTAGCTCATTGGTACCAAACCAGGCGTCTACCGTTGGCATTTCTACTTCAAGTTCGTCCTTATAGCGGTGGGAGAGGCAACCCGTTACGTAAACCTTATCGACTACGCCCGCTTCTTTGGCATCAACGTAGCGCAGGATTGTATTTATAGATTCTTCTTTGGCATTATCGATGAAACCGCACGTATTGATAACGACAATATTGGCGTCGTCTTTCTTCGATTCATGCGTTACGTTCATCCCATTGCCTTTGAGTTGCGTAAAAAGTACCTCCGAATCCACAAGATTCTTTGAACAACCCAGCGTAACGATATTGATTTTATTGGTCCGTATTCCTTTGGTTTTCAAAACAGAAATGAATTTCAGTGCATTAGTACTAACTAACGCTAATGTTAAGTAGCAAAGTTCGATGAATTAATCTTTAACGTAAGTAGGGAAATAATTCTATATGCCTAGAAAACAGCTTGGTGTGTAATCTCGACCCGCACATCGGATTGGCGGTTCTTCTGGACGACAACGGGAAAAATATTATTCTGATCGTCATACAGATTGGCGTATAAACCCTTGGGCTCCCGTACCAGTACGGAGTATTTACCGATGGGCAAACGCACGCAGAATTTTCCGTTTTTGTCAGATTTTATAGTTTTAACGGGCTTCGTTTCGCGCACAGAACTGACAAAACCATCTTCGCTCGAATCTACCTGGCTTTTATTCAAAAGTGGAAAAACCAGAACTTCCCGCTCGACTAACTGGCCTGTACGAGCGGGTCTGTCGGGACTGGGCATAAAATTTCCCTGCTTCAAAACAACAGTTCCACAAATGCCTTGCATGGGTGTAGTTTTTACAGCTTTTCGGCGGTAAGGCTTTTGAGCAAAAAGCGAACCAGCAAGTAGTAACACTATTAGGCTCAAGGTCAGGTATTTCATGCTAGTACTGGGTCGAAGCGATTTCATTTCTTGAAGAACGAATCCACGAACTCCATCTTGTTAAATGTCTGCAAATCGTCGATTTTCTCACCAACGCCAATATATTTAACTGGAATTTTAAACTGATCCGAAATACCGATGACGACGCCACCTTTCGCTGTGCCGTCTAATTTAGTAATAGCCAGCGCTGTGACTTCCGTTACTTTGGTAAACTCCGTGGCCTGAATAAACGCATTCTGACCCGTCGATCCGTCAAGCACCAGCAGTACTTCATGGGGAGCATCAGGCGTGAATTTTTGCATCACGCGTTTGATTTTAGCTAGCTCATTCATCAGGTTAACCTTCGTGTGGAGTCGTCCGGCCGTGTCAATGATGACAACGTCAGCGCCTGTTTCGGTCGCTTTTTTGACGGCATCATAAGCAACCGCTGACGGGTCAGTGTTCATGCCATGCGAAATGACCGGTACACCAACACGATCCCCCCAGAGTTTAAGCTGGTCAACGGCAGCCGCCCGGAACGTATCGCCCGCGCCCAGTACTACCTTTTTGCCTCGCTTATGAAACTGAGCTGCTAGTTTTCCGATCGTTGTCGTTTTACCAACGCCATTAACTCCTACGACCATAATAACGTATGGTTTTTTGTCGGTAGGTAAAGCAAAATCATCACGGTCCGGCGCTCCGGTTACATCAGTGGTATTGTTATCAGATAGCAAAGCGGCTATCTCTTCCCGAAGGATACGGTCTAATTCATCGGTGCCCATATATTTGTCGCGGGCAACACGTTCCTCAATCCGTTTGATAATCTTAACAGTCGTTTCTACGCCTACATCCGACGAAACCAGAACATTCTCTACTTCGTCCAGAACTTCTTCGTCAACGGTAGATTTACCGACAACTGCCCGGCCGAGTTTAGAGAAAAAGTTGTCCTTTGTTTTTTCTAAGCCTTTGTCGAGTGTTTCTTTCTTTTCTTTCGAAAATAAACCGAATAAAGCCATGTGACTAGTCAGTGAGTTAGATGAGATGGTAAGTCAGACAGATTTACAGGTACATAATTACTTTCAGACCGGCTGACTTATTATCTGACCTAACTGTTTTTTCATAAAAAAAGTCCCACGAAGCCAGTTGAGGCTGTGGGACCTATGCATCTTTACGTAGAAAGTTGATGGCTGAAAAGCTTACGCTTTCAGTGCAGATTGTACTTCATCAACCGGGACCATTTCTTCTTTGAAGGTATAAGCGCCAGTTTTAGGCGACTTTACGGCTTTGATAATCTTAGCGAATGCCTTGCCGTTATCCTTCGTTTTCAGGGTTGCAACTACCTTTTTTGCCATTTCTTTATAGAAGTTAGTAGTCAATAGTTAGTTGATAGCAATATAATCACTATTAGCTAACGAAAATTGACTGATTACTTAATTTCTTTATGCAGCGTTACTTTTTTCAGAAACGGATTGTATTTCTTCCGTTCGATACGAGCCGGCGTATTCTTCCGGTTTTTCGTAGTAATGTACCGGGACATGCCGGGAACACCGCTGTCTTTTTGCTCGGTGCATTCCAGAATGACCTGGATTCTATTGGCGCCTTTCTTTGCCATTGCTAAAGTCTGTTTTCTCGATAAGGAGCGCAAAGGTACGAAATTCCTTTTATTTACCAAACTGGGTATCAGGAAAAAGTAATGATTTTTTGATCTTAATCCGCAAAAGATCAACGGCGTTTGGCTTTCGGGCTTTACCTTTCGACCTTTGACATTGTAATGACTACGCAAACGATTCAATATGAATATGCACCCGGCCATTTCCGGGCCTCTGATCCGAGTCTGTATCAGCCCGACATGCTGAGTGAAGGGGAAATGATTCTGAATATGGGGCCTCAACACCCATCAACCCACGGTGTATTGCGGCTCGAAGTCATCACAGACGGTGAAATTATCGTCGACGTAGTGCCGCATCTGGGCTATTTGCACCGCTGCTTTGAGAAACACGCTCAGGCGTTGCCCTTCAACCAGACAATTCCGTTCGTAGACCGTCTTGATTATCTGGCTGCCATGAATTGCGAGCATGCATTTGTCATGGGAGTAGAGAAAATGCTGGGAATTCAGAACGATATTCCAAAGCGTACGGAGTACATCCGTGTCTTGGTAGCTGAGCTGAACCGGATTGCTTCCCATTTTGTCGGTGTTGGTACGTACGCACTTGATATAGGGGCCTATACGCCCTTTCTGTGGCTTATGCGTGACCGCGAGCACATCCAGCGGTTACTGGAGTGGGTGAGTGGAGCCCGCATGCTCTACAATTACATTTGGGTTGGGGGCTTGTTTTACGATCTTCCCGTGGGTTTTGAGGAGCGCTGCCGAGAATTTATTACGTATCTGAAACCCAAGTTACTGGAGCTGCGCCAGCTAGTAATCGACAATGAGATTTTTATAAAACGTACTGCTAACGTAGGTGTATTGCCACTGGCGGTAGCGATTAATTATGGTTGTACAGGACCGGTGCTACGTGGTTCTGGATTAGCGTATGATCTTCGGAGAGTAGATAATTATTCGGTTTATCCTGAACTGGACTTTGATATTCCGATTGGAGAAGGGAAAATGGGCACGGTTGGCGATTGCTGGGACCGTAATAACATTCGGGTGCTCGAATGTTATGAGTCAATTCGCATTGTGGAACAATGCTTAGACCAACTTACGGGCGATCATCGGCGCACTCGGGACTATGACCCTCAGGCCGTAGTCCCCAAGAAAATTCGACCGAAAGCAATGGATTTTTACGCCCGGGCCGAGAGTGCAAAAGGAGAATTAGGCTTTTTTTTCCGAACCGATGGTCGATCAGATGTGCCGATACGTTGCAAAGCCCGGTCGTGTTCGTTCCATAACTTGTCCGTTATCGGCGAAATCAGTCGGGGCGCCATGCTGGCCGATTTAATTGCCGTTATCGGCTCGATTGATATCGTGATGGGTGAAGTAGACCGGTAACGAATCCCGGAATTATACGCCAGCTGTTCACATTGTTTTAACCAGCGAATGAAATTTTCCGATCTGTTATTCCAGAACCAGAATATCTGGCGTATTTCGCCCTAAACCGTCATAGTCTAATCCGTATCCCAGAACAAAACGGTTTTCAATCTCGAAACCGACGTAGTGTAAATCAAGCGGTTTTTGTAAGGCTTCCGGCTTGTATAGCAACGTAGCAATGGTAAGCGATGCCGGTTTCTGTGCCTGAAGCTGATTGCATATATCGTGAAGAGTTTTACCCGTATCCACAATATCTTCGATCACAATCAAGTCCCGATCAATAATGGATTCCGTGAGGCCTAAAATCTCTTTAAGCTGGCCGGTAGATTCTGTGCCTTTATACGATGAAACGCGTAGAAATGTGATTTCGCAGGGAACAGTCAAATGTTTTGCCAGATCAGCCGCGAAGAGAAAAGCCCCATTCAGAATGACTACTAAAAGGGGCTGTTTACCAGCGTATTCCTGATTGATTTGTTCGGCTAATTCCTGAATTCGAGCCTGGATCGATTCAGAAGTAATAAATGGGACGAACGTTTTATCTTTAATCGTTAGCATGTTAGCGTCTGTAGGGCGTCAAAGATACGCTGACAATAGGTTGGTGGACAAAAAATTATGGGAAAAAGAAGTCTTGGCAAACGGTCTGCGACCTGTTTGCGTTGATATATCAGTATAAGCACTTTTTAACCAATGAAGAACTTAGTATTGACGGTATGGCTAACGGGAATGGCTTTTTTTGCACAGGCTCAGCTTTATGATCCGTCTGCGTTCGATAAAAAATATGATGGCTTATTAAAACATCCGGGTGTACAGATTGAGTCAGCAGAAGCGATCAATCTCATGTACAACTACAAGTTTTATGATGCCGATAAAGAGTTTCGATGGCTTCGTGTGCGGTACCCCAAACATCCGATGCCGTATTTTTTGATGGGCCTAGCGGAATGGTGGAAAATTGTGCCAAATACGGACGTAACGGACTATGATGATCGCTGTCTGTCGCTTATGGATACAACCATTACGTTGGCCGAAAAGCTTTACGATGATAGCGATAATAAACTGGAGCCAGCGTTTTTTCTGGCCGCTGCGTATGCCTTTAAAAGCCGCTTGTATGCTGAGCGAAAAAAGTGGACGAAAGCTACCTTTTCTGGAAAAAGTGCGCTTAAATACTTCGAGAAATGTAAAGGCAATGCTGATTTCAGTCCCGAATTACTCTTTGGGGATGGCATGTACGATTTTTACGCGCAGTGGATTCCCGAAAATTATCCATTGCTAAAGCCAATTCTGATGTTTTTTCCGAAAGGAAATAAAGTGAAAGGCATTAAAGAGTTGGAAAAAACGGCTAATACGGCGTTTTACACGCGCGTTGAGGCTCGCTATTTTCTGGTTCAGATCTATAGTATGGAAAATCAGTACGACAAGGCTTATGAAATGTCGAAATACATGAATGAGCAATATCCTGACAATCCATTCTTTGAGCGCTATTACGCCCGATCAGCCTTCGTGACTGGACGTTTGAATGAAGCCGAGCGGGTTTCCAAAAATATGCTGGCCAAGATTGAACGGACGCAGTCGGGATACGAGGGCGTGGGTGGCCGAACAGCCGCTTACATTCTCGCTTACATCAATCAGATTTTTTACAAGAACACAGCGGAAGCAAAGAAATATTACCAGCAGTCGATCGATTTTGCCAAGCAGACGAACTCAACAAATGCTGGGTATTACTGGTCTTCTGTGCTGGGCTTAGCGAAAATTGCTACGGAAGAAAAAAACTATGATCTGGCTCAGACTTATTTTAAAGAAGTGATGGATAAAGCTGAGCGAAAATCCAGTCAATATAAAGAAGCTAAAAAGGCGTTGGAAGACGCAAAGAAATCGAGGAGAGAGGAGCGCCGGAAACGTAAGTAACGAATTATGAATGATAAATGACGAACGAACATTCATTCCTGTAGCATTTATCATTCACAATTCATCAGTCATTACGGAATTGGTAATACTTTGCTTTCTTTAAACGTAGACATAATCACCATCGTCTGCGTATTCGCCACTTCATCGATCTCGTTGATAACGTCCAGCATTAGTGCCTGATAGGAGGATATGTCTTTAGAAATCACCTTAAGCAGGAAGTCGCCTGAGCCCGTGATGTGGTGGCATTCAATGATTTCAGGAATTTCGTTGACCCGGTCTACAAACGACATGGTCGTATCTTTCTTATGGCCGACCAGCGTAACCATGACGAACGTAGTAACGCCTAAGCCTATTTTGTCACGATTTAACTGCGCATGATAACTTTGGATAATGCCTGACGTTTCAAGTTTTTTAACGCGTTCCAGCGTGGGAGCGGGCGAAAGGCCAATTTCTTTGGACAACTGAGCGTTAGTTATTTTAGCATTGGCTTGCAGAATTTCTAATACGTTGCGATCTATCTGATCTAATTTGTGGCTCGACATAGATTAAAGTAATCTGTTATACTTAGTTATTATTCCCTACAAAGCTAGTATCTTTTGCGATAGAAAATTCTTAAATTATGATGAATTTTTCTAAAAATCAAAACAAATGTTGTGTGGAATCATATTATACGGCACAATATTAAGTGAAATCTATAAGCAGCCAAATTGACTTTTTTCTTCTGACGACCTTATATGAAGTGCACCGGTCTAATAGATGATACCTATTTTTGTTGATTAATTTATTCGTATCGATGCGTCCAATCGCGTACCTTTTTCTTGCTTTTGTTGGCCTTATAGGCATTAGTTGTCGCGATAATAAACCGGTGGTGACTGCCAAAACATCGGGTGTCGTAACTCAATCAACAGTGAGTAAACCCGCGTTTGCCAAGCCAATCGTGGCTAAACCAATTCCGCCAAAACAGACCTTACCGACTTCTGTTGATACCCTTAAGTATGACGATATAATTGACTTAACGCCCCCTCCTCCAAAGCGAGAGTTTCGGGCAGTATGGATTGCTACTATTGATAACCTAGACTGGCCTACTAAAAAAGGACTCCCTGTTGCCAACCAGCAGCGTGAGATTTTGGCTATGTTCGATCAGCATCAGGAAATAGGGCTTAATGCGGTAGTTGTACAGATTCGCTCCGCTGCCGATGCATTTTACGCGAAAAGTTCAGAGCCCTGGTCAGAATGGCTAACAGGTCAGCAGGGATTAGCACCAGAGCCTTTTTATGACCCGTTAGACTTTATGATTGAGCAAGCCCATAAACGTGGTCTTGAATTCCATGCGTGGTTTAATCTTGATCGGGCAACGTTTAGCAAAACGTCTAGTGTCGCTCCAACCAACATTATCTATCGTAAACCAGAATGGATGCTGACCTATGGAGGGCGCAAATTATTTAATCTCGGCGTGCCTGCCGTTCGATCCTATATTGCCGGTGTTGTAGCGAACGTAGTACGCGAATATGACGTAGATGGTATTCATTTTGACGACTACTTCTATCCATACGCAGAACCGGGCCAGACGTTACGTGACGACAGTACGTATCGAGCGTATTCGAATGGCATAAAAAATAAAGGTGACTGGCGACGCGATAATGTTAATAGACTCGTTGCCGAACTACGCGATTCAATCCGAGCCAATAAAGCGTGGGTAAAATTTGGTATTAGCCCATTTGGTATCTGGAAAAATCAGGCAAATGACCCTGAAGGGTCCGCTACGAATGGCGGGCAGTCGTACTACGATATTTACGCTGATACCCGTAAGTGGATACGTGATGGCCTGATCGATTACATTGTGCCACAAGTGTACTTTAGTTCGGAGTTTGGACGAGCGCCTTACAAAACCTTAGTTGATTGGTGGACACGTAATTGTACCAGCAGCACCTGCCAGTTATACATCGGTCATGGCGCTTATCGGGTTGGCCGTGGTTCTGATCGCGATCCGGGTTGGTGGCGAGCTACCGAATTTCCGAATCAGATGCGATACAATCGTCAGCAGAAGGCCGTATCTGGCAGTGTGTTTTTCAGCGCCAGAAATCTAAAAGCCAATCCATTGGCGATTAATGATTCGTTGAAAACAAATTTCTACCGACATCTGGCGCTGGTTCCCACTATGCCCTGGTTAGACAGCCTTCCGCCTTTGCCACCGCGTGATTTAAAATTAATTAGAACGCCCGACGGCATTGAATTGTCCTGGCAGCAATCGGCCGAAGCGCTGGATGGCGATGGCGCGAATGGGTATCTCGTTTATCGATTTGAAGGATTACGACCGCTAATCCGTCTGGATGATCCCCGGCACATTGTGGCGAAGTGTGTTGGCCAATCAACAACTCATTATGTGGACAAAACGGCTGATCCGCAAAAGAAATACATCTACGCCGTTACCGCTCTGGATCAACTACAGAACGAAAGCCGAGAGGTTACCGTAAAATTTAGCGAAACAGCGCGTTAACTATTGATTTTCGCCCATTACGTTAGTGATTACGTCACTAATCGGCCGAGCGTCGGGGAAAAAGCTGATCAATTTAAGTAGAATACCTTCGACAACGGCGTCTGGACAAGAGGCTCCGCAAGTGAGAGCAATTGTTACCGGCTGCTCATCGGAATCGTTCAGCCGGGGAATAAAGTTTTCCGTTACAATCTCCTGTTTTGTGTGACCATCAAAATGCCGAATTAGTCTATCGGACAAAATTTTCTGCTCAGATTCGATGAAATAAGTCGGTAATTTCTCTTCACAGAGCTCAACGATATGCGACGTATTAGACGAATTATAGCCTCCAGCTACAATGGCAAAATCGGCTGGATAGGTTAGTAACGCATACGTAGCATCCTGATTGTCGTTTGTTGCGTAACAAAGTGTGTCGCGGGTATTGGCAAAGTGGTTCTCGATTTCATCTCCAGCTAAATCATATTTTTGAACCATCACCTGTTTCAAATAGTCGGCAATGCCTTGTGTATCAGAGGCCAGCATGGTTGTCTGATTAACGACACCGATACGTTGTAGATCGCGGTCGATATCAAAACCTGCAGAATATTGTCCGGTAAATTCAGTGTAAAATTGCTCCGGCGACAACTCTCCAAGAATATACTTCGCCAATCGCTGAGCCTGACTCATGTCTTTAACGACAACCGTTGGAGCTGCTTCTTTACTGTGCGAGAACGTAGCGCGGGTCTCTTCGTGACTGGGCTTGCCATGTACAATAACCGTATAGTCTTTCTGTCCAATCTGGTTGGCTTTGTTCCAAACTTTTTCCACAAATGGGCAGGTGGTATCGTATTTGGCTACGTCTAATCCCAGGGAAGCCAACTGATTTTGCGTTTCTAAGGTTGTTCCAAAAGCAGGAATAATGACCACATCATCTGATTTTAAATCAGTCCAGGGCGTAATCTGGCGGCCACTCGTGTCCATAATGAACTGAACTCCCCGATCCTGTAAGTCAGCATTCACATCCGGATTATGAATCATTTCGCTGAGTAGAAAAATCCGTTTATCTGGATTCTCGGCAATAGCCTTATAGGCAATCTCAACGGCGTTTTCGACCCCGTAGCAAAACCCGAAATGACGAGCGATTAACAAACGGATCGGTCCGAAATCAAGAAGAGTCGGTGTAAAATCGCGCTTTAGCTTATCACGTTTCCGCCGAAATTCCTTCAGGGGTGTAACAATGCTACTACGGTAATATTCAGGTATATCGAAAGATTTCATCAGAACAATAAGCAGATGAATCAATAGCTGATTAAGCTGTCAACTCAATGGTAACTTCTATTAGAGAAACAGAGAGACAAAGGGCTTCGTTCGACACAAAGTTAGTTGTTGTCCTAAACGGACAGAGTCCTGATCAGGAAGCTGGTTAAGCGCTGCACTTGAACGCCGAAATCATTCCTGACAAGGATTCGAGAGCTGATAACACTAAAATTTCACAAACGAAGCGATAAAGATTGAATAATCCATATCGTTACGTAGCCACAATTACAGTTCAAGAACCTGCCCAAGAATATCGTCTAAGTATTCGCGGGAGTTAGCCAGTCTGGGCACTTTATGCTGACCGCCTAATTTGCCGCGTTGTTTCATCCAGGCGTAGAACGTACCAGGTTGCACCACATGAATACGGGGTCGTTTCAGCACCATGTCATTGTATCGCTTCGCATCATAATCAGAGTTTATTTGACGTAGCGTTTCATCCAGAATTTGATTGAATCGTTGCTGGCTGTCTGGCTCCTGTGCAAATTCAATAACCCACTCGTGGCATCCATTGGCACCATTACTCATATAGATCGGTCCGGCAGTATAATCTGTTATAACAGCGTTGGTCGCTTCACAGGCTCGCGTAATGGCCATTTCAGCATTTTCAACGATGACTTCTTCGCCAAACGCATTGATAAAATGCTTTGTACGTCCGCTGACTTTGAGCCGATGCGGATATAGGGATGTGAACCGAACCGTATCGCCGACTCTGTATCGCCACAAACCGCCATTAGTTGAGACAATGAGGGCGTAATTTTTATCCAGTTCGACTTCATCAATAGTCAGCGCTTTAGGAAAAGGCTGATCGGCTTCGGCAATCGGTACGAATTCGTAAAAAATGCCATAGTCGAGCATCAGCAGCATTTCACCCACTCGTTTCAGATCATCCTGGATGGCAAAAAAGCCTTCGGAGGCATTGTAAATCTCTTGATACAGAACGCTTTTAGACGGGAAAATTTGCTGTTGGAACAATTCCCGGTATGGCTGAAAGTTGACCGCACCGTGCATCATCACCTCAAAATTCGGCCAAACTTCCAGAATGTTTGATTTTCCTGTACGAGCGAGAATTTTGTCAATCAACACTAACCCCCAGGTTGGCGTACCTAGTAAACTGGTAACGTTTTCCTGCGACGTAATTTCTGCCATACGCTCTAATTTGGCCTCCCATTCGTCCATTAGGGCTACTGAAAGTGAAGGCGTACGGATATACTGCGCCCAACTGGGCAGGTTGTTCATAACCACCGCCGAAACGTCGCCGGCCGCGCTGTTGGTGCTATAGGGATTTTGATGCAGGCTGCCGCCAATGGAAAGACCTTTGCCTTCAAATGCCCGGCTGTCAGGATTATTGGCAATATAAAGGGCCATCATATCCTTACCGCCTTTAAGGTGGCTTTCGTCCAGCGATTCCGTAGTGACGGGAATGAATTTAGAACGGGCATTGGTTGTACCAGACGACTTGGCAAACCAACGAACCGGCGAAGGCCAAAGTACTTTACTTTCGCCCTTCATGACACGTTCGATGTACGGAAACAGGTCTTCGTAACTCGAAACAGACACTCGCTCCTGAAAATCGCGGATACACTGAATGGATTTATACGCGTGTTTACGGCCCCACTCCGTATGGCACCCAGCCCGAATAAGTTCAGTGAAAACTTTCTGTTGCGCTGCACCGGGGCGTTGCATAATAGCTTCAATACGCGGCAATCGCCGTTGTAGGAGCCATTTAAGCGTAGTATTAAGCAAGGTCATAAATCCGCAATGCACATAAACCAATCTGCCAAATTGGTTATTTTTAGAAACTTACGAAAGTAATAATTAGTTTTTACAAACCACTTGCCCGATTAGGATAGTCTGTAATTAACCCATCGACACCCCACTCTTTCAAACGTAGCATATCCCTACGCTTATTTACTGTCCAGGGTATAACCTTAATGGTTTGTTCATGTAGACGGGCAATCTTGGCTTTGTTTAACAAGCGAAAATGCGGACTATAAATATCAGGTTTGAACCCAAGCTTCCGAATGCTTTTCTCCGGTCTATGTAAGCTGGCTACCAGTGCAGATAGCCTGACATTAGCATAATTACCTGCGATAACCTGCTGTTTCCAGTGCTTTAAAACTGCAAAATCAAAACTCTGAATGATGGTACGTTCGGTAATCGATTGCTTACGGATAACAGCCTCTACAAGATCGCCGAAAGCAGCTGGTTCAGGCTGGCTTTTGTTATACTGCGATGGTTCGCTTTTGATTTCAATACTGTAAGAAAAAATGGGTAGGTTTTTCTTTTTCCTATAGGCTTCAGCTTGTTCAATAACTTCGCTCAGGAGCGGTTTATACGTTTTAATTTTCTGCTGTTCCGGATAAGCTGAATTTCCGTTAGAGCCAACATCATACTGCCTGATGTCGACGTAATCCATGTGATAAAGCACCAATTTTTTTTGGTCTCTTTTATCAACTGGCTTTCCATCGGGGCTTATGCTGTAAGCCGCGCTGAAATAGGGTTCATGCGAAACAACGACCTGTCTGTCTTTGCTGATTACTACGTCCATTTCCAGCGTTTTGACACCAAGATCGAGCGCTTTGAGAAAGGCTGGAACTGTATTTTCAGGCATTAGCCCCCGACCTCCCCGGTGTCCCTGTAGGTCAAAAATGGTTTGAGCAGCACTCGAATTAATCAGGCAAACCAGTAATACCAGAAAGCGCATAACTAACGTAGTAGAAGAAACACTCAAAAGTACTACTTCTTTTTAGTTAGTTTTCGGCAGTATTCGACTCTATACCTGTACGATCCGTTGTTTCTACCCTGTTATGCGCTATACGAAGGCCATCATTAGTACTTTATTGACATGCCTACTGGTTTGGGCGTTAAACCGTTCCTGGGGAGGCATTCCGGCGTTCGGTCAGTTACTAAGCCCGTTTGTTGGTTTCTGGCAAAATGCTGAGACCATTATTGATGCAGATGAAGAGGTAACAGTACATGGCACCAAATCGCCTGTCACAGTTATTATTGATGATCAGGCCGTTCCACACGTTTTTGCTCAAAATGACCATGATCTTTATTTCGCGCAAGGTTATCTCACGGCCCGCGACCGACTCTGGCAAATGGAATTTCAGACACACGCAGCCGCTGGCCGCGTCTCCGAAATTGTTGGTGACAGAGCGTTGGAGCTGGACCGTTTCAATCGTCACCTGGGTATGGGTTACGGTGCTGAACAAACCTTGAAGGGCATGCAGGCAGACCCAACAACTCGCGATGCCCTCGATGCGTATACGGCTGGGGTTAATGCCTGGATCGGCCAACTTACACCCGCTCACTATCCGATTGAATACAAGTTACTAGGTTACGCGCCTGAGCCTTGGACACCACTCAAATGTGCTTTGTTGCTGAAACAAATGAGCAGCACGCTTGCTGGCGGAGCTGATGATCTGCTCATGACCAATATTCTGCGGAGATATGGCGCTACGGTCACGGCTAATTTATTCCCGGACTATCCAACTCGTGAAGATCCCATCATTCCGCCGGGTACGAAATGGGAATTCAAGCCGCTGCCTATACCATCTGCGCCAAAAGACAGTGCGTTAAGTGGCCTGATTGCTTTATCGGCGCCGGGCTTTGGTACGCCCCCCAATCGGGCTAATCCGGAAATTGGGTCAAACAATTGGGCCGTTGGTCCACAGAAATCAGCAACGGGTTATCCTATTTTAGCTAACGACCCACACTTGACCCTAAGCCTACCATCTATCTGGTATCAGATTCAACTAGTCTCGCCAACCGTCAACGTTTATGGAGCCTCGTTACCCGGCGCACCGAACGTCATTATTGGGTTCAATAAAGACGTTGCCTGGGGCGTAACCAATGTTGGGGCCGACGTACTTGATTTTTACGCTATTCGCTTCCAGGATGATTCACGTCGGAAATACTGGCATGATAATCAATGGAAAGCAGTTAATCGGCGAATTGAAACGATACGTGTGAAGGGTAAGCCAGACGTAATTGACACGGTTTATTATACGCATCATGGACCATTGGTTTATGAAGCGGGCGCGAAGCCTTTCCGGGCAAGTATTCCAACGGGGTATGCTGCTCGCTGGATTGCTCACGAGCCTTCCAATGAAATGCGCTGTTTTTACTACCTGAACCGCGCCAAAAACTTTGCTGATTATCGGAAAGCGCTGGCTTACTACGTAGCACCGGCGCAAAACTTCATTTTTGCCGATAATAAAAAGGACATAGCCATTTCGCCCAACGGCCGTTTTCCGCTTAAATGGAAAGATCAGGGTAAGTTTCTTCTGGACGGTACTAACCCGGCTACTGATTGGCATGGCTTTATTCCTGCCGATCAGAATCCAATCGTTAAGAATCCGCCCCGCGGGTTCGTCAGCTCGGCGAACCAGTTTTCCACCGATCCAACTTATCCGTACTATATCAACTGGCAGTTTGCACCTTACGAACGTGGCCGACGTATTAATCAGCGTCTGGCGGCTATGCAACGAGCTACCACAGATAGCCTGCGCCAGCTACAGAACGATACGTATAATCTCAGAGCCGCCGACGCATTACCGACACTGTTGTCAATGTTGTCAGAAAAAAGTCTGAACCAGGAACAGCGTAAAGTACTGCAGTCGCTTCGGCAGTGGAAACGTAACAACGACGCGGGCGAAGTAGGGCCAACAATTTTTACTGAATGGAATGCGCAACTCATGAAAGCAATTTGGGCCGATGAGTTCGATACGGGCGATACGTTGCCCATGCGTTTCCCATCCTTTGACCGCACGTTGACGCTTATGCAGCGCGACTCAGGTGCCCGTTGGTTCGATAACGTCAAAACGCCTGCTCGCGAACATTTGCCTGATTTGCTGGCTCAAAGTTTTCAATCAACCTGCGACACACTCATAAAGAAGCATGGCCCTGTCGGGAGTAATTGGGCCTGGGGACCGCACAAAAGCACAGACATCCGGCACTTGTTACCTGGCGTTGATGCGTTTAGTGTACTTGATCTTGATGTTGGTGGAGGGAATGTTATTGTAAACGCGACAAATGAACGGACAGGACCTTCCTGGCGAATGGTAGTTGCACTAGGCGAGCAGCCAAAAGCCTTTGGGGTTTATCCTGGCGGTCAGTCTGGTAATCCAGGGAGTCCTTATTATCAGAATACGATTGAGACCTGGAAAAAAGGTCAATTGAACGAATTGCTCTATCTACAATCGGCGCAGGACAAACATCCAAGAGTTAAACGGAGAATACTACTGAAATAGCCAACGTAGCATGGCTGAAAGCAGCTTCTTATCTATCTAAAATTCGTGGCTTCCAGCCATTATGTTATGATTCAAATTATCCTCATTGCCATATTTAGTTTATTGGCTCAACTGATTCTGCCCTGGTGGAGCCTGGCCGTCGTCGCGTTTGGCGTTTGTTTCTGGCGCAGCCCAGGTGCTGGTCGCGCGTTTTTTTACGGCTTTGCAGGCATTATGTTGGTATGGGTAGCCTACGCACTACTCATTCACGTACGTACTGATGGAGTCTTTACTGGTCGAATGAGCAGCTTACTTTTTAAGACCAATAATGAAGCTATCCTTATACTAGTAACGGGTATTCTGGGCGGATTGGTTGGAGGCTTATCTGGCTTATCGGGTTTCTTTGTCCGACAAATTACCGGCACTCAGATGGCAAATCGTACTCTCAGGCGTTCCTAGTAATTCGATAATTCCCTCTACATTTGTAAGATAAACTTGTCACTAACCAATTTCTTTACTGTGAAGAATGCCTCATTAATTCTGAACGTCATCCTGACAATTGCCGTAGCTGTACTGTATTATCTACATTTCAAAGACAAACAGCCCGAAGCGGCTCCTGCAACAAAGACCTCAACCGAAGCGAAAGGTAAATCGATTGTATATGTAAACGTCGATTCGTTATTGACCAAATACGAATATTTCAAAGACACGCAAAAAGTTCTCGAAAGCAAACGGTTCCAGTTAGAGAACGATCTGGCAGCTAAAGGCCGGAATCTCCAGAATAAAGTGGCTTTCTTTCAGCAACGTGCTGCCACGATGACGCAGGAGCAGGGGCGTGCTACAGAAGCTTCTCTCCAAAAAGAGCAACAGGATATTCTGGCTTATCGCGAACGGGCAGCCCAAAATCTGGCTGTTGAAGAGCAGAGTAAAAATAAAGAGCTGTACGACCAAATCTACGATTATCTGAAGAAGATAAACGCTCAGAACAAATATGAATTTGTGCTCGGTTATACAAAGGGTGGAGGTATCCTGTTTGCCGATCCATCGGCCGATCAGACAAAAACGATTCTCGACGGACTGAACAAAGAGTATCAGACTAAAGAGACAAAACCCAAAAAATAACGTAGTACTAACAAGTAAAGCCGACGCTTGATTTTTGTCGTGTCTTACGTATCCGTCTTCTGAGCGAATGCATTTGCCGCGCTCAGAAGACGGATAACTTGTTTTATGGATTGTCATTTTCTCCTAAAGAGATAAACCTCTCCGCAATTTCCGGTGTTCTTGGTCTTACCTGGCTACCTTTGTAGCCCTGTTTATATTTATTATGGCTTCTGCTTCTATTGTTAAACAAGTTGATATCCGTAATCGACGCGCATCCTTCGAATATTCGTTTTTAGAAACGTATACGGCAGGTATAGTTCTGACCGGTACAGAAATTAAATCTATCCGGCAGGGGAAAGTGAATTTACAGGATGCGTACTGTGTGATTCATAATGACGAACTTTTTGTTCGCCAAATGAGCATTTCTGTTTATACCGAAGGGACTCACTATAATCACGAACCACTTCGTGATCGCAAACTTTTGCTGACGAAACGCGAGATCAAACGGCTGACCGAAAAATTAAAGGATCAGGGCCTGACAATCGTACCAACCCGTCTCTTCACCAACGAACGTGGTTTTGCTAAAGTAGACATTGCCTTAGCCAAGGGTAAGAAACTTTATGATAAGCGCGACAGCATTAAAGAGCGTGAGGTTGAACGCGATCTGCAACGGGAACGATATTAATTTTAGATGTCAGTCAATAGTCGTTAATGGATAGTATTTAGGTAATCAAGAAAGCTGCTGACTAAATTTTTTACAACGCTTGCCCTTATGTGGATAACTCTGTAACTTGCTACCGTACAGAGGCATCTCAAACGTTTATGGGTAGGAAAGTATTAGTCTTAAATCAAGATTACAGTGCCCTCAGCATCTGCTCCGTTCCCAAAGCATTCTTGCTGGTTTATTTAGAAAAAGCCGAACTTGTTGCTGAATCCGAGCAATTCATGCTCCGAACCGTATCAGCAGAGTTCCCGATGCCGTCGGTGATTCGGCTTCATCGGTACATAAATCTTCCCTATAAAGGTGTAATGCTTACCCGGCAGAACATTTTTAAGCGCGATGGCCATCATTGCCAGTACTGCGGAACCACCGAAGATTTAACGCTTGATCATGTTATGCCAAAGTCGCGGGGGGGCAAAACCAGTTGGGATAATCTGGCCACTGCCTGCAAACGATGTAATTCTCGCAAAGGCGATTTCACCCCAGAAGAAGCAAACCTCAAATTACACCAGAAACCTTTCAAGCCTACATTCCTGGTTTTCTTGCGCGAGTTCTCAGGATCTATCGAGCAAAGCTGGATGCCATTCTTAGCCAAAAAAGAGAAAGCATTTCGATAAGATAAAGTAAAAGAAAGGAGGAGGGGGACGAACGGAAGGAGAAGAAGAAAGGAAAATAGAAGATGTTCTGCATCACTTTCCCTTTTTTCCTCTTCTCCCGTTTGTCCCCCTCCTCCTTTCTCCCTCTATTTCAAAGACTTTTGCCTTTTTCGAAACTTTTTTATCAAAGCAATTGCTATCTTTGCAGTCCTTTTTTGAAGGCAAACTATTTACAACCAAAAGTCAGCCCGCCATTGACCTACGGGCTGATGTACCGAGAGGGTCAGGAAACTTTTTTTTATGAGCAAAACGCAGCAACGCGAACTGCCGGCATTTGATTGGGACCGCGCAGACAACAAAGGTTTTGGGAGTGGCTATTCGGATGCGGAGCGCAACCGGATGTTGGAACTGTATGACAATACGTTGTCGGAGGTTAAAGAAAAAGAAGTGGTAATGGGAACCGTCGTTGGGATAACGGACCGGGAAGTATTACTCAACATCGGATTCAAGTCGGACGGCTTGGTACCTGCTTCGGAGTTTCGGGATATGCCGGACCTGAAGATGGGGGATGAAATTGAAGTTTACGTAGAAAATCAGGAAGACCCCAACGGCCAGTTGGTGCTTTCGCGCAAAAAAGCGAAGGTAATCACAGCTTGGCAGAAAATTCAGAAGGCTTTGGACGATGACCTCGTTATTGATGGTTTCGTAAAACGCCGGACGAAAGGCGGTCTGATTGTTGATATTTATGGTGTTGAAGCCTTCTTGCCAGGATCGCAGATTGACGTGAAGCCAATTCGTGACTTCGATATTTTCGTTGGTAAGAAAATGGAGGTTAAAGTCGTCAAGATCAATTATGCTAATGACAACGTCGTTGTTTCGCATAAAGTCCTGATCGAAAAAGACCTTGAAGCCCAACGCGCTCAAATCCTGAACAACCTTGAAAAAGGTCAGGTTCTGGAAGGTGTTATCAAGAACATGACCAACTTCGGTGTATTCATCGATCTTGGTGGTGTAGATGGTCTGCTACACATCACAGATATTTCGTGGGGTCGTATCAGCCATCCTTCGGAAGTTCTTCATCTCGATCAGAAAGTCAACGTAGTAGTTCTTGATTTCGACGAAGACAAGAAGCGTATTTCGTTAGGCATGAAGCAGCTACAGGCCCATCCTTGGGATGCTCTGGCTGAAGATATTCAGGTTGGTTCGAAAGTGAAAGGCAAGATTGTGAATGTAGCGGACTACGGTGCATTCCTTGAAATCATGCCGGGTGTTGAAGGACTGATTCACGTGTCAGAAATGTCATGGTCGCAGCACCTTCGCAATCCACAGGAGTTCCTGAAAGTTGGTGATGAAGTGGAAGCCGTTGTGTTGACACTTGACCGGAACGATCGGAAAATGTCGTTAGGTATTAAGCAATTGACCGAAGATCCTTGGACTCGTCCGGAGCTACGTACTAAATATGCTGTTGGTACGAAACACAAAGGCGTTGTCCGCAACCTAACTAATTTCGGTTTATTCCTGGAATTGGAAGAGGGTATCGACGGCTTAGTACACGTATCGGATTTATCGTGGACAAAGAAGATCAAACACCCTTCTGATTTTATCAAAGTTGGCGATGAACTCGAAGTAGTTGTTCTTGAGCTGGACATTGATAACCGTCGACTAGCGCTGGGTCATAAGCAACTCGAAGAGAATCCATGGGATACCTTTGAAACCGTATTTGCCGTTGGTACAATTCATCGTTGCACAATCATCAGCAAGAACGACAAAATGGCAACCCTGGAATTACCTTACGGTATCGAAGGCTTCTCGTCTCTAAAGAATTTGACTAAAGAAGATGGCACGTTCGCTGAAGTTGGCGAGACGCTTGACTTCAAAGTAACGGAATTCTCGAAAGAAGAGAAGCGGATCATGCTCTCGCACACAAAAACGTGGCAGGAGAAGAATGAGCCTGCTAAAGAGCAAAAAGCTGCAAAAGTGTCTTCACCAAAAGCGACTACAGCTCCAGCTCAGGCAGAGCGTGGTGCTACGTTAGGTGATCTTGACGCACTGGCTGCTTTGAAAGAGCAAATGGAAGGTCGTAACTAAAAGGTAGTACGTCTGTGAGGAAATGCCCCTATGTCTGAGAATATAGGGGCATTTCTGTTTTTAAACTGTCTAGAAGTTCAATAGCCTTTTTATGCACTTGGTATTGATGCCAATTCTTTTGTAAGAACTACTTTCTATTTCACCAAAAAGTTAATTAACGAATCGTAATAACTTTTTGGTGATCACAGAAACAGCCTTTTACCTGGTATTTTACGATTACTGACCTTTAACATTGTAGAAAAGCCACGTAGAATCTTTTATTCATTCTCGAGATTCAAAACGATTTTTTAAACCAGCTTTCTCTCTAACTAATAAACACCTATATTTGCACTCCCAAACATAACGACGGTTAAGTTTGGGTTATCAGGTTCCGTGGCCGAGTGGCTAGGCAGAGGTCTGCAAAACCTCGTACAGCGGTTCGAATCCGCTCGGAACCTCATATAATAAGTAGTGTAGATCATTTGCCACTTTCTAATATCCAAATAGAATATTAGAAAAGTGGCATTTTGTTTTCAACAAACAACGATAATCCTCAATGTTTGTCAGGTACCAGTTGCCATTCATCACTTGCTTAATTAGAACCAATATAAATAAAAACGTCGGTTCAAATAACTAAACACCAATTTTTGCCTATACAGTAATCGTGTCGTACTTTTGGACGCTAATAAAAAAGCAGTAGTGATTATGTTGATTCGCTCAATTAATAGAGTTTATAAAATGAGTCATTTATACAAGCTCTGTGGGACCATCGCTTTATTTCTGATGCTGTTGCTTGCTAACGCTCAGGTGAAGGCGCAGGATGCAGCAGCCGGCGGTGCCGCGGCCCCAGCGGCCCCAGCAGGGGGTGGTGGTGATGTTGAAAAAGGGAAGACCTTATTTACCAATAACTGCGCCCAATGCCATGCAGTAACGAGTGAGAAGGTAGTTGGTCCCGGTCTGAAAGGAATCAAAGAACGGGCGCCTGGAGGAGATTGGTTGCACAAGTGGATTAAAAACTCCTCGGCTCTGATTGCTTCTGGCGATCAATATGCAAACCAGGTGTTTAATGCGAACGGAAAGGTTCAAATGTCAAGTTTTCCGAGTCTGTCGGATGCTGATATTGATGGCATCTTGGCTTACATCGACCAGGCTGGTAAACCTGCGGTTACGGCAGATGTTGCTGGAGCAGCAGATACCAAAAACGCAGGTGGTACGGGCGGTTCAGGGCCAACAAGTGGCGGCCCATCTGAGCTTTTTACACTTGTTTTGGTTGCCTTGTTGGTCGTAATGTTGCTCGTCCTGGGTGTTCTGTTGGTTATCGTAACGATTCTTTCGAAAGCTGTATCTCCTGTCTCAATAGGAGAAGGTACTCAAATTCCTTCCACGTTCAGCCAACGACTAAAAACAGGTTTATCGAATACCTTTAACAATCCTACACTTCGCTCAATCGTCATTTGGTTATTTCTTTTAGTTGCTGCTAAAGAGACTATTGATGGCGCTTATGGTATTGGTATTCAGCAAGGATATGCGCCAAAGCAACCAATTGCTTACTCGCACAAGCTTCACGCTGGTCAATATAAAATTGACTGTAACTACTGCCACACAGGTGCACAGAAAGGGAAAAGCGCTACGATTCCAGCGGCCAACATCTGTATGAACTGCCACGGCGTTATCAAAAAAGAGTCGCCTGAAATTCAGAAGATTTATACAGCTATTGAAGAGAATCGCCCAATTGAGTGGATTCGGGTTCACAACTTACCTGATCTGGCGTATTTCAACCACGCTCAACACGTAAATGTTGGGAACGTAGCGTGTCAAACCTGCCACGGTGAGGTCGAAAAAATGGAGGTGATGGAAGCTCGATCATCGCTGACGATGGGCTGGTGTATCGATTGCCACCGTCGGACCGAAGTGAATACGAAAGACAACGCCTACTACGATAAACTGGTGGCTCTTCACCGGAAGGAAAGCAAAGAACCGCTTAAAGTTGCTAATATTGGCGGTCTGGAATGTTCTAAATGTCACTACTAATGTTGATGACTAATGACCATTGCATTGTGATTCACCAATGCAACTGATTTACCCGGAATTGACGGGCGGTTCATTTAATCTTCTACATTAATCATTTTAACCACTGCTGCATAAAAACACGCATGGAAAATACATCTAAACGGTATTGGAAAGGGGTTGAAGAGTTACGTAATGATGCTACGTTCGTGAAGAACGCAAATAGCGAATTTGCTAACCCAGACCTAAGCGAATCATCAGACGATCTGGAAGGTCTGCTCGGTGGTTCAAACACCCAACGCCGTGACTTCCTTAAAGTAATGGGCTTTGGTATGGCCGCTGTATCGCTGGCTGCTTGCGAAACACCCGTTCATAAAGCCATCCCCTATATTAATAAACCGGAATTTACGTTTCCATCGATATCGGATTACTACGCTTCTACTTTCAGCGAAGGAGGAGATTATGCCGCTATTCTGGTTGAAACCCGTGAAGGTCGGCCTATTAAAATTGAAGGTAACCCAACGTCGAGCGTATCGAAAGGTGGTACAACCCCTCGAGTTCAGGCGTCTCTTCTATCCTTATACGATATTGATAAACTGAAAGGCCCGCAACGGGGTGGCTCGTCCATTGAATGGGCAGTTGCTGACCGCGAAATTAGTAGTCAACTAAATTCGGTAGCTGGTAGAGGTGGGGCGATTCGGATCATTACATCAACGATTCTTAGCCCGGCAACCAAAGCTGTTATTGCTGATTTCGTTGCTAAATACCCGACTACCCGACACATTACGTATGATGCTAATTCTGTCTTTGGCATTGTACAGGCGAACCAGGCATCATTTGGTAAAGCCGTTATTCCATCGTATGATTTCAGTAAAGCACAGACAATTGTTAGCGTTGGTGCTGATTTCTTGGGTAGCTGGATAGCGCCTATCGAATACATGGGTCCTTATGCACAGGGCCGGAAAATCGGTGCCATAGGCGGTGGTAAGAAAACCATGTCTCGGCACTATCAATTCGAGACTGGCCTGTCAATGACGGGGGCAAATGCTGATTATCGCACTGCCATCAAACCATCGCAGGAAGGCTTGGTTGTAGCAGCTCTGTATAATAAAGTAGCCGCTAAATTAGGTGGGACTGCAATCGGTACACCATCAGTTACGGTTGCCAATTTGGATAAGGCGGCTACTGATCTTGCTAACGCACGTGGAAAAGCATTAGTTGTTTCGGGTTCAAATGATCCAAACGTACAGATTGTTGTTAATGCACTCAATAATCTACTTGGTAGCTACGGAACAACGATAGATATTAACACGCCTGTCAATTACCGTCAGGGTAATGACCAGCAGATGAATGCCTTTATCAACGAGGCTAAAGCGGGGCAGATTGGGGCGGCTTTGTTCTTTGCTTCTAATCCGGTATACGATCACCCACGCGGGGCCGAACTTGCTGAGGCTTTGCCAAGAATTGCCTTGTCTGTATCATTCGCCGATCGGGCTGATGAAACGGCTTCTCTATCGAAATATATCACCCCAGCTCCTCACTTTCTGGAGTCCTGGAATGACGCTGAGCCTAAGCAGGGTTATTACAGCTTAATGCAACCCGCTATTACGCTCATTTTCAAGACTCGTCAGTTCCAGTCGAGTCTGTTGACCTGGGCTGGCAAGCCGAGTGACTATCAGACGTATTTGAAAAATTACTGGCGTACAACCCATTTTCCTCAGGCAACAGGCTTCAGTTCTTTTGATGCATTCTGGGTAAAGTGTTTGAACGACGGTGTGTTTGAACCGAATGCGGCTCCGGCTGTTGCAGGTGGTGCAACCTTTGCTGGAAACGTAGCACAGGCTGCGGCTGGTATTGCACAACGCTATAAACCAACAACAGGTATGGAGTTGGCGCTGTACGAGAAGAATGCTATTGGTACGGGAGCGATGGCGAATAACCCCTGGTTACAGGAGTTACCTGATCCTGTTTCGAAAGCTTGCTGGGATAACTACGCAGCTATCTCTCAGAAAACTGCGGGTGATATGAAACTTGCCCAGAATGATCTGGTAACGGTTTCTGTTAATGGCAAGTCAATCGAATTACCCGTACTTATTCAGCCCGGACAGGCGGACAACACCGTATCGGTTGCTATCGGTTATGGTCGTGAGAAAGCAGGTAAATCGGCAAACGGTGTTGGAAAGAATGCATACCCATTTGCTACAATAACGGGTGGTTATGCTACGTATTCCGCTTTTGACGCTAAAGTAGAAAAAGCCAGTGGAACGCATGAAATAGCGCAAACGCAAACGCACGATACCGTAATGGGTCGTAAAGCTGTGTTGCAGGAGTCTATTTTAGCTCAATACCAGAAGAGTCCTAAAGCGGGTCGGTACGAACCCAAAGTTCAGACTTCAAAAGGAGCAACTGATCCAACCGATATTACGCTCTGGAATGGTTACGGTAAGCCGAACCACTCATGGGGAATGGTCATTGACCTGAACTCCTGTATCGGTTGCGGAACCTGCGTTGTGGCCTGTAATGCCGAGAATAATATTCAAGTTGTTGGCCGTAAAGAGGTAATCAGACGGCGTGAAATGCACTGGATGCGGATTGACCGGTATTATAGTAGTGATGGCGAGGCTGAAAACTACTCAGCTTTGGAAGTTGCTTCCGCTAATCCCGAGGTAACATTCCAACCGATGCTTTGCCAACATTGTAGCAATGCGCCTTGCGAAACGGTTTGCCCGGTTCTGGCAACAACTCACAGCACCGAGGGGTTGAATCAGATGACGTATAACCGTTGTATCGGCACACGTTATTGCGCAAACAACTGCCCTTACAAAGTCCGTCGCTTTAACTGGTTTAAGTATTTTGATAATGATAATTTCGATTATCATTTCAACAATGACCTTGGGAAAATGGTCATTAACCCAGACGTAACGGTTCGGTCACGGGGTGTAATTGAAAAATGCTCATTCTGCGTTCAGCGTATTCAGGAAAGCAAACTCACCGCCAAGAAAGAGCGTCGTCGATTAGGGGCTGATGAAGTACAAACTGCCTGTGCGCAGTCTTGCCCAACAACGGCAATTGTTTTCGGTGATATGAATAACCCAGAGAGCACAATTTCTAAAGTGCTTGCTGTTGAACTGGAAGGCCGCGCATTCCACGTACTGGAAGAGATCAACGTGAGACCGCAAATCTCATATTTGACCAAGATTCGTAACAAAGACGAAGAACCAAAAAATAAGGAAACTGAGCGTCAGGAAGCTCATGCATAAATTAAGTACGAGTTAATATAGTTAATGTTTGATTTGTAGTAACAATCAGACGTACAATTTGTAACTCGTATAGTATAAACCATACATCGTAAATCAGTAAGATATATGTCGCATGTTACATCAGCTGTAAGACCTCCTCTGGTCACCGGTGGCAAAACCTATGCCGACGTGACGGAGGATATCAGCAAACAGGTTGAAGGCAGTCCAACCCGGGAGTGGACTATCGCTTTCACCATTGCGGTGGTTGTGCTCCTATACGGTACCGCCTGTCTATTCTGGACGTGGTGGGAAGGTTTAGGTGTCTGGGGCCTTAATAAAACCGTTGGGTGGGCCTGGGATATCACCAACTTCGTATGGTGGGTAGGTATCGGTCACGCTGGTACACTGATTTCGGCTATTCTCCTGTTGTTCCGGCAGAAATGGCGGACTGCCGTTAACCGGGCTGCTGAAGCTATGACGATTTTCGCCGTTATATGCGCGGCAAGCTTCATCATGATGCACGCAGGCCGTCCCTGGGTTGCTTACTGGTGCTTACCATTACCAAATACGTTAGGATCACTTTGGGTGAACTTTAAGTCTCCGCTGGTCTGGGACGTATTCGCCATCAGTACGTATTTCACAGTATCGCTGGTTTTCTGGTACATGGGTCTTATCCCCGATTTAGCCACAATCCGCGACCGGGCACGTAGCAAAGTATCTCGTTATATCTATGGTGCTTTCTCGTTAGGCTGGAATGGTTCTGCAAAAACGTGGGCTCGTTATGAATACATGAGCTTAATTCTGGCTGGTTTGTCGACACCCCTTGTACTCTCTGTACACACGATTGTAAGTATGGACTTTGCTACGTCGGTAATTCCCGGATGGCACACCACTATTTTCCCTCCTTACTTCGTTGCAGGAGCTATCTTTTCCGGATTTGCCATGGTGCAAAACCTGGTTTTGATTATCCGTGTCGTTTTCAAGCTAGAAGATTACATTACAGTAGAGCACATCGAATCAATGAACAAAGTCATTACGTTGACAGGTTCGATTGTGGGTGTTGCCTATCTGACAGAGTTCTTCATTGCTTGGTATTCGGGAGTTGAATTCGAAGCATATGCTTTCATTAATCGGGCAACTGGTCCCTATTGGTGGGCTTATTGGGCGATGATGACCTGTAACGTAATTACGCCACAGCTGTTCTGGTCGCGGGCTATTCGCCGGAGCGTTGTTTGGACATTCGTTTTATCAGTTATCGTAAACATCGGGATGTGGTTTGAGCGCTTTGTAATCATTGTGACTTCATTACACCGTGATTACCTGCCATCAAGCTGGGCCATGTTCCACCCAACCCTGTTTGACATCAGCGATTATATTTTCTCGTTCGGCCTCTTCTTCACGTTGTTCCTGCTGTTCTCGAAATTCCTGCCGGTAGTCAACATGGCTGAAGTGAAAACGATCATTAAGTCGTCATCTGAGAAACTGCCGATTTCGGTATCAGGTGTTGCCAAGGGTGAGCGTGTTGCTAACCCAACTTTTAATAAAGACGTAGAATAGAAATAGATAAACGTCTCACATTCTGAATCTCAGTCGAATTAACGCTTTCGATTCAGAATCTGAGATAGACAAACAAGAGGTATGTCAGACGTCCACGGTAATAGTAAATTTTTAGTAGGCATTTTCGATGATGATGATGTTGTACTGAAAGCTGTCAGAGAAGTAAAGAAATCCGGTGTTCGGATTCACGAAGTCTACTCACCATTCCCGATTCACGGACTGGACGTAGCACTTGGCCACCCGCGCAGTCGTCTGGGGATAGCCGCATTTATGTTTGCCTTATCGGGTACGCTTACGGCTCTGGCACTTACTTTCTACACAGAAGGTTTTGATTGGCCTATGATTGTGGGTGGTAAGGATTCATATTCACCAGTGATCTACGTACCGGTTATTTTTGAGTTAACCGTTCTTTTTTGTGCATTAGGTATGGTTGGTACGTTCATCGTATCGAATGGATTAGGACCAACCGTAAAGCCGTTAATGTACGATCTCAGAACCACCGATAACAAATTTGCGATGGCCATTGATCTGAGCAAAAACAATATTGGTGAAACGGATATTGAGCAGATCCTGAAGAGATCAGGTGCTGCTGAAGTAAATGTTAAGCAGTTCTAATGTCCAGAATGGGAATGATTACTAAGCATAAGAGCGTAACAGCATTAGCTATTGTTGGATTACTATTTGCGGGTACATCCTGTAAAAAAGACCATGACAACACGGGTGTTGAATATGCTCCTCAGATGTACGATGCAGTAGGCTACGAACCGTATCGGCAAATTCGGGCTAACACCATAAACCCGCAGGGGTTGAACATGCGTCTTCCGGCTCGCGGCACCGTTGCTCGTCCTAATTACCACACAACATTCGGTACGGGCGCGAACGCTACAACGGATCTAATGATGTACAATATTCCGGCGGATAGCATAGGAATAGCCGAGCGTGTACTGACGAACCCAATTCCAGACTCAGAAAAAGCGCAGGCTGAAGGGCAGTTATTGTACACTCGGTATTGCAGTCATTGCCATGGCGCAGCCGGTAAAGGTGATGGACCAGTAGCAAAAGAATATAAAGGCGTACCGAATTATTCATCAGATGCCTATAAGACAATGAATGACGGACATATTTTTCACGTCATTACACACGGTAAAGGACGTATGTGGCCACATGGTTCGCAGATTACGCCGGAAGATCGCTGGAAGATTGTTCAATATGTGCACAAGCTTCAGCAAGGATAGTTTTAACGATAGATAATAGTCATTCAACAACTAAGCTCTACCGTATTCTAATTAATTGACAACCAAATAAGAATGGCATCGGCTCACGCAATACCGTCCTTAGACGAAGAATTTGAATTTACCGCAGAAGCCAAACGTCGACTGCTAATTGGCATCGGAGCCGGAGTCGCGCTGGTAGCAATAGGCGCTTATCTGCTGGCATCTGGTGCTGGCTCACATGAAGCGCACGGAGCGGCTCACGCTGCTGGTGCTCATGAAGCACACGGGGGCGGACACCATGAGTATAAGTGGACAAACCGTCTGTGGGCTAACATCTGGTTAAATGCCGTTTACTTTACTGGCGCGTCCGTTATTGGCATGTTTTTCATGTCTTATAATTATTTAGCACAAGCTGGCTGGTCAGTTGCATTCAAGCGTATCCCCGAGGCAATGCCTGCTTATCTGCCATTTATGGGTATTGTTATGCTGGCTACGTTCTTCATTGCTGGTCATGACCTTTTTCACTGGACTCATCCAGGACTGTATGATAAAGCCAGTCCAGAATTTGATCCGATTATCAACGGCAAAAAAGGATTCTTAAATACACCTTTTTACGTAGGTCGGATCGTAGCTTATTTTGGCCTTTGGTATTTCTTATGGCAGAGACTACGTGCTTTTTCATTGCAGGAGGATCTTTACGGTGGTACGTCATATTATGAAAAGAGTGTAAAGTTCGGGACTGCTTTTCTTCTGGTTTTTGGGGTAACCTCATCAACTTCTGCCTGGGACTTTGTGATGTCCATCGACACACACTGGTTTAGCACGATGTTTGGCTGGTATACGCTGGCAAGCTGGCACGTAACGGGTCTGGCGATCATCACGCTTACAGTTGTTACGTTGAAAGAACGGGGCTATATGCAGTGGGTCAACGAAAGCCATCTGCATGACCTTGGTAAGTTTATGTTCGCTTTCACAATTTTCTGGACATACGTGTGGTTTGCCCAGTTTATGTTGATTTACTACGCCAACTTACCCGAAGAAACCATTTATTACCGAGAGCGTTTCAGCGGTTACGGAGGTATTTACAAAGCGCCCTTCTTTATAAACATTTTCCTAAACTTTGTTTTTCCATTCCTCGTTCTAATGACACGGGATGCGAAACGGACATACATTATTTTGAAAGTGGCAGCATGGGGTATTATCATTGGTCACTACTTTGACTTCTATAATAATATCATGCCAGGAACGGTTGGTGAGCACGCTGGTTTTGGACCGATGGAATTCGGTATGATTTTGATTTTCGCTTGTGGCTTTGCGTGGTCGCTGTATTCACAGCTAACGAAAGCAAATTTGGTTCCAAAGAATCACCCAATGCTGGAGGAAACTTTGCATCACGACATTTAATCAATAACCCGCACAAAAATGGTTTATATAATCGCTTTATTATCGGTAGTTTTTCTGGGATTGGCTGCTGTCGTCGTTTCCCGGATGGCTGCCGTTGTGAAGAACACCAATGGTCCTGTTGAAGAAGGACGTATTGGTATGAGTAATCGCATTAATGGTGCGTTATTCATGATTTTCTTTGTAGTTGCCTTAATCGGTGCCGTATGGTCATTTCTCTACGCTAAGCAATTCTTTCTGCCAGAAGCAGCATCACCACACGGACGTCGGACGGACTTTCTGTTCTGGTTGTCAATGGGCATTATTACCGTTGCCTTTGTTGTTACGAATGCTTTGCTGTTCATTTTTGCGTGGTTGTATCAGCATAAAGAAGGACGTAGAGCCGCTTACTATCCTGAGAACCACAAACTGGAATTGATCTGGACGGTTATTCCGGCCGTTGTGATGGCCGTAATGGTATTTACAGGCTGGAGAGCGTGGCGTGATATTATGGCTGAAGCACCGGAAAACGCACAGGTATTTGAAATTGTTGGTAAACAGTTCAACTGGATTGCACGCTACCCAGGTGTTGATAACAACAAACTTGGTTCGTTCAATTATAAGTTGATCGACAACAACAACGACACGGGTATTGACTACACAGACGAAGCATCGTTTGATGACTTTACCTCGACCTCGGAACTTCACATTCCTGTCAATAAGCCAATTCTGCTGAAAATTCGTGCTCGGGACGTATTACATAGTGTATTTATTCCTCATCTACGGGTGAAAATGGATGCCGTTCCTGGGATGCCAACACGCTTTCAATTCACTGCCGATAAAACGACAGATGAAATGCGTAACATCACAGGTAATCCAAATTTCGGGTACGAAATCGCTTGTACAGAAGTTTGTGGTCAAGGCCACTTCTCTATGCGGATACGTTTAATTGTTGAAGATGAAGCGTCATGGCTGGCTTGGTGCAGAGAGCAAAAGCCTTTGCTTACCTCAACTCCTGAGTTGGCATCACGTATCCCAGCGAATTTAAAAGCTAAAGCAGCTAAATATTTGCCAGCAGACGCCCCGGCGGCTCCTGCTGACAGTACAACAGCATCAACTACACAAGGTGGAGTATCCGTAGCGAGCGCCACACTTCGTTAACTTATTAACCTTACAAGAACCCAAATACGATGGCGACTGTATCAGCAAACTCGGCAACCGTGGCACATGCAGCAGAGCATGACCATCATGAGCCGCAAAGTTTTTGGCGGACATACATTTTCTCCGAAGATCATAAAACGATTGCTAAACAGTATCTGATATCAGGTATTATTTGGTCGATTATTGGTATTAGCTTGTCCGTGATGTTCCGGCTTCAACTAGGATTTCCTAATATGAAACTGGACTTCCTGCGCCCCATTCTTGGCAGCTGGATTAACGAAACAGGCAAACTTGACCCTGACTTCTACCTTGCATTAGTCACCATGCACGGAACAATCATGGTGTTCTTTGTACTAACAGCTGGACTAAGTGGTACGTTCTCGAACTTCCTGATTCCATTACAGGTTGGCGCACGGGATATGGCTTCGGGCTTCTTAAATATGTTGTCCTACTGGTTCTTCTTTCTGGCCAGTATGATCATGTTAGGATCGTTGTTTATTGAAACAGGTCCTGCTTCAGGTGGCTGGGTAATCTACCCACCATTAAGTGCATTGCCACAAGCGCATAAAGGCTCAGAATTGGGTATGACACTGTGGTTAATCAGTATGGCGTTGTTTATTGTATCGCAATTGCTAGGCGGTATCAATTACATTACTACGGTAATCAACCTGCGTACTCGTGGAATGTCCTTCAGCAAATTACCGCTGACGATTTGGGCGTTCTTTTTAACAGCTGTTCTTGGTCTGATTTCATTCCCAGTATTGTTATCAGCTGCGTTGCTGCTCATTTTCGACCGTAGCTTTGGAACCAGCTTCTACCTATCTGAGATCTACATCAAAGGGGAAGCGTTACCAAACGTTGGTGGTAGTCCGATTCTGTTCCAACACTTGTTCTGGTTCTTAGGTCACCCTGAAGTATATATTGTACTGCTACCTGCACTGGGTATGACCTCAGAGATTATTGCGACGAATTCACGTAAGCCTATCTTCGGCTATCGTGCCATGATCGCATC
Source organism: Spirosoma validum (assembly GCF_014699035.1). Classification (GTDB taxonomy): domain Bacteria; phylum Bacteroidota; class Bacteroidia; order Cytophagales; family Spirosomataceae; genus Spirosoma; species Spirosoma validum. The sequence goes on along the minus strand of NZ_JACXAA010000006.1, from coordinate 158,610 downwards.
TATGATGGGTATTGCCTTCCTGGCGTTCATTGTCTGGGCTCACCATATGTTCGTAACGGGTATGAATCCGTTCCTGGGTTCGATCTTTATGTTCCTGACGCTAATTATTGCTGTTCCATCGGCGGTAAAAGCGTTCAACTACATTACTACGTTATGGCGTGGCAATATCCGGTTTACACCAGCGATGTTGTTCTCGATCGGTCTGGTATCGTTCTTTATCTCGGGTGGACTAACGGGTCTGATCTTAGGTAACTCGGCTTTAGATATTCAGCTGCACGACACATATTTCGTAGTAGCCCACTTTCACTTAGTGATGGGAGCTGCGTCAGCGTTTGGTCTGTTAGCGGGTGTTTACCACTGGTTCCCCAAAATGTTCGGCCGAATGATGAACGAAAAGCTGGGTTATGTTCACTTCTGGCTAACATTCATTGGGATTTACCTTGTATTCTTCCCGATGCACTACGTTGGTATTGCCGGTTTCCCCCGTCGCTATTACGCTTTTACCAGCTACGATTTCACGAAGAATATCTTCGCCGACATGAATGCCTTTATTAGCTTGGCGGCCATTTTTACCTTCACCGCTCAGTGGGTATTCATTTATAACTTCGTTCATAGCCTGATCAAAGGCCGGAAGGCTACTCAGAATCCGTGGAAGTCGAACACGCTGGAGTGGACAACGCCAATCAATCCAGGGCATGGTAACTGGCCAGGTGAAATTCCTGCCGTTTATCGTTGGCCTTATGATTACAGCAAGCCAGGTGCTAAGGATGACTTTATCCCTCAAAACGTGCCTTATTCGCAAACACCTGAGTCCAATCTGCCGCACGAAAACGAGTTGATTGGTTTGGAAAAAGAAATCGAGGCACAAAACCTGAATGACCAGTTCAAGCAGCCTCACTGATAAACAAGAACAGCGATTCCGGAGTCTGGCGTTTCTGACAGTAATTATTATTTACCTGTTGATTTTAGCAGGTGGTATTGTCAGAGGCACCGGCTCCGGAATGGGCTGTCCTGACTGGCCGAAGTGTTTTGGTCGCTGGATTCCCCCAACCGAAATTTCCCAGTTACCAACTAATTATCAGGGGATATACGGCGCTAAGCTGAAGGGCGAAGTTGAGTTCAATGCTGTAAAAACCTGGATAGAATACGTCAATAGGTTATTAGGCGTCTTATCTGGTTTCTTCGTTTTTGGTACGTTGCTGGCTTCGCTTTCCTATCTCCGCAAAGATAAAACGGTGTTTTTCGGAAGCTTGGCTGCCTTCTTGTTGATCGGAGTTAATGGTTGGCTTGGCTCACGAGTAGTGGCTACAGAATTAGCGCAGTACGTAATAACATTGCATTTATTACTAGCTATAGTTGTTGTCTTCGCGCTGTTATTTGTAATGGTACGTTCAAACGCACCGCATTTGCAGATAAAGTCAATTCCTGAGAAGACCAAGTCAGTACGCTGGTTATTACTGATGGTAATGGTACTGACATTGGGACAAATAATTCTTGGAACTCAGGTACGTGAAGCACTTGATGCTGTTGTCAAGCGATTAGGTTACGAACAACGCGAGAATTGGATTGGTAATTTGGATATGAGTTTTTACATCCACCGATCCTTCTCACTAGTTGTATTGGCCTTTCATCTGGCTGTTATCTATCAGCTGAGAAAACTTCCGGCAATTAGCTGGTTACCAACTATTTCAAACGCACTCATTACGTTTGTCATTATTGAAATTGGTACGGGTGTAATTATGGCTTATTTTAGTGTTCCAGCCATAGCGCAACCCATTCATTTACTTTTAGCAATAATAATGATTGGCTTACAGTTTGTAGCCTGGTTATTGGTAAATCCGGTTACGATCATTGCTAAAGGATATAAGCAAGACTCTCGGTTAGTAGGCGTATAAATATGGAAAAGACAATTGCCGTAGCAGCACTCAACGTAAAAGCGAAAGCCTATATTGAATTATTAAAATTGAAGCTTACGCTGGCGGTTGTATTCTCCGGTGTGTTTGGATATTGCCTCGCCATTGATCATATCAGTTGGTGGAAAGTGGCGATTTTAGTGATCGCTTCGATTTGCATGACGGGTGCAGCCAATATTATCAATCAGATTATTGAAAAGGATTCCGACAAAGTGATGAAGCGTACCGCTGTCCGCCCATTACCAACGGGACGCCTGACGGTTCAGGAAGCAGCGGTATTTGCCTTTATTCTGTTTAGCGTAGCCTCTGTTCTGTACGTTGAGTTTTTCAATATTCGCGCAGCTGGCTTAGCAGTTCTGTCATTACTGTTGTATGGGTTTGTTTATACACCCCTGAAATGTAAAGGGCAGATTGCCGTATTTGTTGGTGCCTTACCGGGGGCTTTTCCTCCGATGATCGGTTGGGTAGCCGCTACAAATCATTTTGGCTGGGCACCGGGTATTTTGTTCGCCATTCAATTTTTTTGGCAGTTTCCTCACTTTTGGGCAATTGGCTGGTTAGCTTTTGACGAATACAAAAAAGCAGGGATTCAGATGATGCCCGGTACTGGTAAAACAACCGATACGGCCTTCAGAATCATGATTTACACGCTTTTTCTGATTCCTGTCGGTTGGTTGCCTTACATGCTCGGTATGACTGGAATTAATTCGGCGTTAGTTGCTACGATTGGCGGAATCTTGTTTCTGGCGCAGACGTTTCATTTAATGAGAACCTGTACAGACAAGGCAGCGCTTCAGATGATGTTCGGTTCATTGCTGTATTTGCCGGTTGTACAGATTGTTTATCTGTTAGACAAAGTGTAACAACAAATCATGAGTGAGTTAGTAAACGACATTTCGATTGTAGAGGAGCCAGAAGAAACGCTCTCAATGAATCCACGGAAGTTTATTCTGTGGTTGTTCATTGTTAGCATCATCATGCTGTTTGCAGCTATGACCAGCGCGTATTTGGTACGTAGAGCGGAGGGGAACTGGCTGGAATACGACATTCCATCGATCTTTAGCTATAGTTCGGTGGTCCTGATTGTTAGTAGTCTGACGATGCACTGGGCTTATCTGGCTGCAAAAAAAGACAATTTTGGCAGTCTGAAAATAGCGATAACTATTACTTTTGTACTCGGAGCGATTTTCCTGTACATGCAGTTCCAGGGTTGGATAGAGTTAGTCAATGAAAATGTATTTTTTGTTGGCAATCCAGCCGGATCATTTATGTATATTTTCACGGGATTACATGGATTCCATTTAATTTCCGGTATAATCGTGCTGCTGGTTGCGTTGATAGCGGCTTTTCGACTGAAGATTCATGCGACGAGTCTGAATCAAATAGAAATTGCGGCTACGTACTGGCATTTTTTAGACATTTTGTGGTTGTATTTGTTTTTCTTTTTAGTCTATTTTCATTGATAATCTTTTAGACGCATGGCGGCTACTGTAACACACGATACCCTGACGACCGACTCTGATCAAGTGTTCGACAAGAAGACATGGATGGGGGGTGTTGAACCAATGAAGGTGAGCTACGGCAAGCTGATGATGTGGTTCTTCCTGATTTCTGACACCTTTACGTTCTCGGCATTGCTGGTTACGTACGGTTTGATTCGGTATAGCTACCCAGCCTGGGACCCGGCTGTTTTCGGTGAAGTATTTAAATTCTCGAACCTGTACTGGCCGTCTCCTGAACACGTCTACAATTCTGTTCCGTTCTTGCATGGAGTCAATTTGCCGCTGATTTTCGTCGGTATCATGACGTTTATCCTAATTTTCAGTAGCGTAACGATGGTATTGGCCGTTGAAGCTGGCCACCGGATGGATCAGGCAGATGTTGAAAAATACATGCTCTGGACCATCTTAGGCGGTATCGCCTTTTTGGGGAGCCAGGCCTGGGAATGGTCTCACTTTATTCATGGTACAGAAACCGGTACGACAATTAATGAACTGGTAAACGGACAGACCATACAACGTACCATCTTTGGTGCTAATCTGGTGGAAAACCAATATGGTCCACCAGCGTTCGCTGACTTATTTTTCTTCATTACGGGTTTCCACGGAACACACGTATTTAGCGGTGTTGTACTGAATGTCCTGATTTTTTATCGGGCGGCCACAGGATTGTACGCACGCCGTGGTCATTACGAAATGGTTGAGAAAGTTGGTCTTTACTGGCACTTTGTCGACTTGGTCTGGGTATTTGTCTTTACATTCTTCTATCTGGTATAATTACCTCTTATATGTCTGATCACACACACGGAACCCATGAGGTTGGCGAAATACCACCCGCAAACACAGGTACCATTTGGCGCACATTCTGGATTTTGTTAGGCATTACCGTCGTTGAATTTACGCTTGCCTATTTGATGAAAGCTGGAGGACTCAGAACGTCATTCTTTATTATCATGACGTTGGTGAAAGCTTTCTACATCGTTGGCGAGTTCATGCACTTGAAGCACGAAGTAAAAAGCCTGATCTGGGCAATTGTCATACCTATCGTTTTCATTATCTGGTTGTTGACCGCACTGCTTATGGAAGGCGGGTCGATTTTTGAATTACGTTAATATGACGGCCACTCGAAAAGCCGGGATTCTGCTCGCTACGCTGCTGGTCCCGGCTTTGCTGTATCTATTCCTCAGATTTGGGACGCAAAACCACTACGTCCTACCTCGATATTTGCCCAAAATCGACTCGGCAAAAGGTGAACCGCTGATGGGCATCGTTACGTTGCCAGACGGTCAGAAAGTAACCGATACGCTCTACAATCATATTCCGCCATTTAAACTGATTGATCAGGATGGCACAACGGTCGACCAGTCGATTGTAAAAAACAAGATTTACGTCGCGAGCTTCTTCTTCACCCGTTGCGGAACGGTTTGCCCCCGAATCTCATCGCAGCTTACCCGAGTCCAGGATATCTTCCGTGATAACCCAAGTATCGTTTTTCTATCGCATAGCGTTGATCCGGAACACGACCGTCCGGCGCAACTGAAAGCCTACGCCGAGAAATACGAAGCCATCCCCGGCAAGTGGTATTTTCTAACGGGAAGCAAAACCGATATTTATGATTTAGCCATGCACGGTTATTATTTACCAACCGTTGACGCTGGGGTGAAGGAAGGCAAGCCCGACGAAACTTTTATCCATAGCGAAAAGTTGGTATTAGTAGATAAACAGGGGATTGTCAGAGGCTTTTATGATGGCACTGACAAGGAACAGGTAGACCGTTTGGTACTCGAAATCCGCGTGTTACTGGACATCTACAGTAAAGAATAATTCACTACGTATGGAAACAATACAACCCGTTCAGGAGCAGAAAGCTAACCGGGTTATAAATATCCTGGCCTTAGCGATTCCAGTTGCAGTAGCTGTCTTGTTGGGCATTCGTCAGAAAGTTGATTTAGGCAACTGGACAACGTATCTGCCCCATATCAATGGTGTAATTAATTCTATTACGGCAGTGTTATTGTTGTTGGGACTGTACTTCATCAAGCAGAAAAATGTAGAAGCGCACAAACGGACTATGTTAACAGCTTTTGCGTTTGGTTCTCTGTTTCTGGTCAGTTACGTCCTGTATCACTTGACAAATGAGTCAACATCATTTGGGGGACAAGGCTGGGTACGTCCAGTTTATTATTTTTTGCTGGTATCGCATATTGTTTTGTCAGTTGTCGTAGTGTGGTTTGTGTTAAGAGCTGTTTATTACGCCCTAAGTGGACAGATTGCCCGGCACAAACAAACGGTGAAATATGCATTCCCAATTTGGCTGTACGTTAGCATTACGGGAGTAATCGTTTATCTGATGATTAAGCCCTATTACCTTCATTAATCTGGAAGAGACATGAGAAGTTGGAAAGTGTGGTTAATAGTGCTTGTTTTCCTGGCCGTTACGCCCGACTTAATGGCTCAGTGCGCTATGTGCCGTGGAACGGTGGAAAGTACGGTTAGCAATGGACGTAGCACGGTGGCCTCTGAACTGAATTTTGGTATTCTTTATTTATTAATGGCCCCTTATCTGATAGTCGCGTCAATTGGCTATTTATGGTATCGAAATAGCAAGCGCGAACATGGAAGACGTCTCGAGATTGCAGGCCGCGTTAAGCGGGCTATGTCCCAGATGTAGACAAGGCAAGATTTTTAAAAAGCCGTTCTACTCTCCCCGGGGATTCGATGATATGTATGAGTTTTGCCCGCATTGTGGCTTACGTTACGAAGTTGAACCAGGGTATTTTATTGGGGCTATGTATGTTAGTTACGCCATTTCAGGTGGTGTAGCTTTAGTTTTAGGCTTTCTCCTTTTTTATTTTGGTGGAGATCCTGAAGGCTGGGTTTATGCCGCCGTTGTTGCCCCGGTTATGATTGTAATTGCGCCGATTAACTTTCGAATATCACGAGTCATCTGGCTACACTACGTAGCAGGAATCAAATACGTAAAAGGGCTTTAACAGCCCTTTTTTTATGGCCGAAAAAAAATAACGTGATCCATGCAACCCGCGCCCCACTATCTTGCATCTTGCTGGTGAACCTAAACGAACATGCTTCGACTTATACCGTTTTTTACGACTGAAGCGCAGTTAATTACTGCCTTGAAGCGGGGCGAAAGCCGCGCTCACAAGGTCGTTTATGAACGGTTTGCCGGTAAAATGATGGCCGTTTGCACTCGTTACTGCGCTAATCGGGCCGATGCTGAAGAAGTGATGCTCGATGGTTTTATGCGCGTATTCGAAAAAATAGAGCAGTTTCGGGAAGATGGTAGTTTCGAAGGGTGGGTACGCCGGGTGATGGTGACTGAATCGCTGATGTTTCTCAGAAAATCGAAACAATGGCGGCAGGAAGTACCTCTTGAGGACGTAACGGTCGAGCCGGATTATGAATGGGCCGATACGTCGTTGAATGAAAATGATTTACTACGTATCGTGAATCAATTGCCAGACGGTTATCGTACTGTCTTTAACCTATACGCCATTGAAGGCTATGCCCACGCCGAAATTGCCGAGATGTTAGGTATATCGGAAGGTACGTCGAAGTCGCAGTTAAGCCGGGCACGGCTGCTGCTGCAAACGAACCTAAAAAAATTAGAACAGGAAACGGGACAACGTACCGGACAGACTGAATCTTATGAAAAAACATACCGAAAAACAGCCAATTGACAATCTGTTTGCCAGAAAGCTGAGCAATATGTCGTTACCGCCCAACGCCGATGGTTTTGAGCGGTTACAGGCGCGTATGGGCCAGAATAAGCCGGAGGCTCGGATCGTATTCTGGCGGAATCCAGTCGTGCAACGATACATGGCCGCAGCTGCCTGTCTTGTCTTGCTGTGCTCTTTGGGCTGGCTCTACTGGCCATCAGGCGCACCGGTAGCTTCAAACGAGTCGCAGGTAGCGGTTAATCAGAACGTGCCGGTACGTCCGGAAAAAGCTGTAGTGAAGCAGTCTAATCCATCTGCTAGTACGTTAACGCCAGCGACAGGAATCGCTCCGTCGTCTAAGTTGACGATTGATCAGCAACAACTGGCTAAGGTTGAAAAAGCCTCTGGTCGTACTACAGGTAAGGTTCGCTCATCTGCTCAACCCGTCAATGAAAAGAACGTGATTCCTCAAGCGGAGATGTCGGTACGTAGTGAATCTGTTTTAGCTCAGACGGCGCCTACTGAACATAAAGCCAAACCCGAATCAGCAGCAGCGTCTACAACACCTAACAACGTAGCACCTGTTAGCCAACCGACTCTGGAACAAGTGACGGTAGCTGATAACAAACCAGTCGTTAAATCGAATCCACCTGCTGAACGGGTATTGGTTGTAACGATTGAAGAGCCCGCTGCTTTAGTGGCTGCCCGACAGGCGGCAAAAACTGCCGTTGATGAGAAATCAATGGTGGCTGCTACTGACAAACCTGAAAAAGAAACTAAAGAAGGTGGCTTGTGGAAGCAGGTGAAGCGCTTTAAGCAGGGCGAATTATTTGCGCGTGGCGACAATGCGAACAACGATGACCGCGGTTTACTAAGCCGGGCGTATGACGGGCTAAAACATAGCCTGGATAAAGACAAACCAGCGAAGCAATGAAAACTATAGCACGTATCGTCGCCCTGATTGTTGGTCTGGCGACAACGACAGCCATTCAGGCTAAACCTGTGAGCCCAACTGATTCTTTAGTGATTCGATTTGCCAATCGTACCCGTTTGGTAATCTATGCACCCGATAAAGCTGGCATTCAAGCGCTATCGAATTACGATTTGAATAAAATTGTTCGGGAAATGGGCATGAAATTAGATTCAGTTGCTGGCGGGCAAACGGCTATTTCACAGGGTGGGGACCGTTTTCTGAAAGATACGGTTCTGGTTGTAACAAAAAAGAAAGATGGTGTTACGATCGTAATTAATGATAAAGGGGATACCACACAAACCCTATCACGGCGACGGGATCAGGGTGATCGGGACTATGATCGGGCCAGACGCCAGAAGCGAGACCGGGATCGAGGGAGTATTGATTACGGAATAAGCTTTGGTCTGAACAACTTCGTTCAGCAGAGTTCAAACCCTGCTTATCCTGAAGATAATTACGATCTGCGGCCGATAGGATCGCGCTACTTTGCGCTATCGGTGGGGGCAATGCCAACCATCAGTCGGGGGAAGTACGCATCGCTGAAATTGTATTATGGTGTCGAAGTAGCCTGGAATAACTTTATGTTCGAGGGAAATAACGTAGCAGAAAAAACGCCCGCCGGTGTAGCGTTCCCGGACGCTGGCCGGGAGCTGCAGAAAAGTAAACTGACCGTTTGTACCATTGGTATTCCCGTAGTTCCCCGTGTTACGTTCTATAATACCGAAGGACGTAAGATATGTCACATTGGCCTTGGCGGATACGTTAATTACCGGTTGGATAGCTATCGGAAAATAAAAGAAGCCGATGGAGGGACGGATCGACGACATTCAGATTATTACCTCAATAATTATCGCTACGGGTTAATGGCGCACTTAGGGCTCCGCAGTATCGATTTTTTTGTAAAATATGACCTCAAGCCTCTTTTCCAGACAGACAAAGGCCCTGATGTGCGAACGCTTTCGTTTGGGATTGGTTTCTAAATTATGACCAATCAAACGATATCGATTATAGGCTGCGGCTGGTTGGGTACGCCTTTAGCGGAACGACTTTTATCAGAAGGATTTCAAGTAAAAGGTAGCACTACGTCAGTCGAGAAGGCAATTATTCTGAAGTCGAGGGGAATAGAAGCTTATCAACTCCAGCTTAATCCCGAACCAACCAGTGATTTGACTGTCTTATTGGAAGCTGATACGCTTGTTGTCAATATTCCACCGAAAGCCGGAAAAGTAGGTGATGCGTTTCATCCAAAGCAAATTCAGCATTTAACGGATGCGCTACGTTCCTCTCCAGTAAAGCATGTTATCTACGTTAGTTCTACGTCTGTTTACCCTGAACTAAACCGGATTGTTATTGAGGAGGATGTAACAAAACCAGAGCAATCAGCCGCGCCGGCCTTCGTTCAGGCAGAACAGTTTGTGCAAAGCCTCGCGCCCCAGCGAATAGTAACCGTATTACGCTCTGGGGGATTGATGGGATACGATCGTATACCGGGAAAATACGTTGCCGGCCGAACCGTAGATACTGGTGCCGTGCCAGTCAATTACATTCATCGCGACGATGCTGTCAATATTCTGGTGGCTATTATTCAGCAAAAACCAACTGGCACATTCAATGTTGTCGCGCCTGAGCATCCCACGCGGGAAGCTATCTACCGAAAAAGTTGTGCAGATTTTGGCTATGAATTACCAATACTCGTTACGCCAACAGAATCTATTCCTTACAAGGTTATAAGCCCAGAGAAATTAATTCAGACCATACACTACAGCTTTCGTTATCCTGATCCGTTGCAGTTTTTGTACGAATTATGAGCGTAGCAACTGACGCACGCGCGTCTGGAAGAATCCACCAGAGGATTTTCGTCTGGATGTACTAGCCCGGTTCAATGCACCTAGAAATAAGAAATACCCTTGCGCATGCCAAGCTCTAAAGCGCTCGCTTATCTGGGTATTATGTTCAGGAATGTATGCTAATAGCTGATCGAGATCGAAACGGTCTGAAGCTACGCCAACGCCTGATCGTTGCCCGTCTATCGCATTACAAGCCTGCTCGTAATGGTTGGGCTGAGGAATCATCAAAGCAGGTTTGCCCAGATAAGCCGCTTCACAAACCGATTCAAAACCAGCAGTTGTGACAATGGCCTTGCATCGAGCCATAAACTCTAAAAAGCGTTTTCCATCGATGGCATGGTAGGTCAGGGTTTCATCAACAATTTCGTCAGGCAAGCTCGTACCTGCATGAAAGCCATCCATCCGAACATCCGGATATTGGTGATGCGCCTTTAGAATTTCGCTTTTGAGGCCGGGCTGCGTAACGTATGCCAGCAAAAAATCGTCATCAGTCGGCTTCAATGCCGTTACTTCCTGACGTAGCAATGGCGGTACGATTCGCAGTCGATGACGAGGTTCGTCAGCCTGTTTATCAAATGAGAGGGCTAACAGTTCCTGTGCACCAAAACACGTCAATCGTGTATTCAATTTGAAAGCCTGACGATAGAGCCACTGGTCTTTTGGGCATTGGAAATTTTTATGAAAGACCATATACTGATGCGCAATGCAAATCATTGGCGCTGACGGACGTAGTAAGGCGTATGTCAATCCGCCAAGCATTTCGTAAAAATTAACAACCACATCAGGTCGCTGCGTTTCAATAATATGATGTACCTGTTTCAGGCTTTTCCAAAGTGGTCTTATATTCCGAACTGCCTGTAGTGTTGTTTTGGTTGGTTCAAGCGAATTATTTCCTGCATTATAAACAAGGCCAGGACTAAAAATGGGCTTGATTGGCGCTGTGAAGGCTTCACTAAAAAAAGCAGGCACAGTCCGTTCAGCTGTTACGCCGACGACTGCACCAATGACCTCATGACCAGCCATTTGTAGAATCTGTGCCAGTGATAATGCTTGAGTTAAATGCCCACGACCTTCACCCTGTATTAAGAATAAAATGCGCATAATTTCAAAAATTAGGTACTTGGTACTGCTACGTTATTTTTGTTAAATGACTTATTATCAGTTCCTTGTAAATAGGAGTCGGCTTCTTTATCCTGGCCTAAATCTGACGTGTAATACAGTAAGCTCCAATTGCCGTCATGATCTTCGACCAGGGCACTCAGTGATTCGACCCAATCGCCCGAATTCATATACATAATTCCATCGAATTCACGAATGGCGGGTTGATGAATGTGGCCGCAGATAATGCCATCGCAATTGCGGGCACGGGCCAGTTCCGTTAACTTCTGTTCGTAATCTGAAATGTAATTGACTGCGTGTTTGATGCGGGACTTAATTTGTTGCGATAGGGAGTAGTAGGGTAGTCCGCGCCAGTTACGGTAATTGTTATAGAACTTGTTGACCCACAGAAGAAACGTGTACCCCAAATCACCCAGATAGGCCAGCCATTTCATGTGCGACGTAATAGAGTCAAACACATCGCCATGTGTAACGTAGTACTTTTTGGGCCCGGATATAAGGGTATAATCTTTACGAATCGAGAAGTTTCTGCCGACTTTAAGCGGCATAATCTGATCCAGAAAATCGTCGTGATTGCCGCGCAGGTAAACAACTTTTGTGTTATAATGAACGATTTGCTTTAAAACCGTTTTAAAAAAGGCAGTGTGTTTTTTCTTCCAGGTGCCATATTGCTTTAATTGCCAGCCATCAACGATGTCGCCATTGAGGATAAGCTTTTGGCAGGAATAATTTCGCAGGAATTCAGTAGCCTCTTTAGCCTTTGACCCGGCCGTGCCCAGGTGAATATCGGAGAGCACAATGGTGCGGAACTGCGTACTTACTTGCATGAACGAAACTATACATCATCCATGAAGTAAGATTTATCGAAATGTTACCAAATTGACAACATTATAACTCTGCTTGAGCAGATGTTCATATTCACTTAACAAACCACAGAAAATGGAGAATCCGGTGCTTATTTTCGGAGCAGGCAATTTAGGCGTAACGACTTTAGATCTATTTCAGCGTAATAACGTAGTGGTCTATGGGCTCTTAGATGATAACAAAGACCTACATGGGAAAGAGTTTGGCGATGTATCCGTATTGGGCGAGACAGACGACGATGGTTTCCTAAAATTAATCGGTCAGAAATGCGAAGCGTTTGTTGCGATTGGTGATGCGCGCGTTCGTAAACGGCTGGTCAAACTGCTAAACGAACGGCGCAAAGTGCAGCCGGTCAACGCTATTCACGATACGGCAACGGTTTCGACGATGGCTACCATTGGGCATGGTAATCTGATTGCAGCAAAAGCTGTGGTAAATCCATTTGCAGAGGTAGGACAACACTGCATTATTCAGGCTGGCGCTGTGATTGAGAGTCGGGCCAAGCTTGGTGATTACATTCAGATTGGAACGGGAGCTGTAATAAACAGCAACGTAACGATCGAGGAAGGAGCTTTTATTGGAACCGGCGCAGTTATCGTGGCGGGAGTTACTATAAGCAAAAACGCCCGCGTAGGAGCGGGCTCAGTAGTTATCGAAAATGTGGAAGCCGGAATAACTGTGTTTGGGAATCCTGCGAAAAAACTATAGAAATAGCTAGCTGGCAGAACGTACCATTCTCCGTGCGTCCTACCAGCTAATTGTTTCTATTCTACGTACAGAACTTCATTCGCCAGGAAATCCTGGTACGTACGCTCAACACCTTCTTTTAATTCGGTAGTGTGCTTCCAACCCATTGCGTGCAATCGTGATACATCCATGAGTTTACGGGGAGTACCATCGGGTTTTTCAGTGTTCCAGCGAAGTTCACCCTCGAATCCAACCGTTTCTTTAACTAATTCAGCTAGTTCGCGAATCGTTACGTCCTCACCTGTGCCCACGTTGACAAACAGCTCGTCATTGTAATGTTCCATCAGGAAGAAACAAGCATCTGCAAGATCATCAGCGTGAAGAAATTCACGGCGGGGTGATCCCGTTCCCCAAACTTCTACGAAGGGCTGGTCATTGACTTTTGCTTCGTGAAATTTCCGAATTAGGGCCGGTAGGACATGTGAGCCATTCAGATCGTAATTGTCATTAGGCCCATACAGGTTTGTAGGCATGGCCGAAATAAAATCACAACCGTACTGGTCCCGATAAGCTTCGCACAACTTGATCCCCGTTATTTTAGCAATAGCATAGGGTTCATTTGTTGGTTCCAGATAACCGCTGAGTAAATATTCTTCCTTGAGCGGCTGTGGGGCCATTTTAGGATAAATACAGGACGAGCCAAGGAACAGTAATTTCTTAACTTCTGTTTGATAAGCACTATGAATGATGTTCGATTCAATCAATAGGTTATCATACAGAAATTCAGCACGATACGTATTATTCGCCAGAATACCCCCTACTTTAGCAGCCGCTAAAAAGACATAGTCGGGTCGCTCCTGTGCAAAAAAGTCGGCAACGGCAGCCTGGTTGCGAAGGTCCAGTTCTGAGGAGGTACGTATAATAATATTCGAATAACCTTCTGCTTGAAGTTTACGAACAAGCGCCGACCCAACCATACCTCGGTGTCCGGCAACATAAATACGGGATTCTTTTTCCACGAGAATTAATTTGTAGTAAATCGCTCGTGTGTTGAGCGGACAAGTTGATAAAATAATATAGATACGCTAAGCGTTGCAAAACTAACAAACTTCAGGCATCAATCGTTGCTCAGCCCATGTTTGCTTCTAATTTGAGACTACTAATTTCGCTTCTTCTTCTGACTATTACGTTCAGATCGACCGTTTTGGCACAAACTTCCGGAACAGATCCGTCGGCTCCTTCCTCATTGACAACTTCGGCAAAACCGGTATTAGCTCCCTCGGGCGCGCCTGCGTCACCGTTTTCTTCTGGCCCGGCATCGCTTACGACGCTTGGATTGCCAAGCATGGCGTCGTTAAAAGAGCAGAAAGATGCTTATCTGGCCGGTGTTATGCCTGATTTAGGTCTGAAAGTAAAACAACTCAAAAAACTGAAAGCGGATAAGAAAAGCAAGCGTAAACTGGCAAAGACAGAGTATGAAGGCTTATCGATGGTTAAAGCTGTTACTAAGTTTGGCAGTGGTGATCGGACTATTGTTGAAGAGTTTTATGTACTACGTGACAACGATACGGCTAAGCCGCTTCCGTACGTTCGGGATGTGTATCGCTATTATCAGAAGTCAAATCGAGTAACCAATTCAATTGTGAAAGACGAAGGGGGAGGATTATTGCTCCACGGCCCCTACAAACGCTATCAGAACGAAGCGCTGATTGAAGAAGGCAATTATTACGCTGGTATGAAAGACGGTCGCTGGGAGAAATATGATGCCAAATTTATGCTGACCGATAAAACCAACTGGCATCGGGGCGTACCGCAGGAATCGCGCTTAACGTACTATGATTCGACTCATCGGAAGATTAAAGAGATCATACCCGTAGAATACGGTAAAGTGAGAGGTACATACATGGCTTTTCACGAAAATGGATTGCTGGCTGAGGAAGGTAAATACGAAAATGGCGTAAAGATCGGCCGTTGGACGGAGTACTATCCAATTAACCCCAGTGGCCGACGGATGCGCCGGAAACTTACGCAATATGCCAGCGATCAGTGGGACGTAGCGTTTGAGCCCTATACAATTACCGAATGGGACGAAAAGGGAAAAGTCACTTACGAACGGGCGAAAGAAAAAGTCATTCAGGAAGACGAAACGGAGAACTAATTAATACGCTACGTATCTTCAAATAAAAAAGTCGTCAGCAAGTGGCGACTTTTTTATTTGAAGATACCCTTTGGATCGGGTTGCCTGGCCAACAACTCATTCAGGTAGCCGAAGTCAATCGAAGACATATCATTCGTTCGGGCCTGGTGAAAATAATCCCAGGCTTTGGCATAATCGGTTTTTAGATAATAGACCATTGACAGCTTCTGATAATAGACAGCATTAGGATTGAGCGCTACGGCTCGCTGTAAATGGCCTTCAGCGTCGGTTAATACGTCTGCGTTTGGCTTTTCCTGATAGTGTTTGAGTTCGACTGTTGCCAGATCCGTCATTAATTCAATGTGGCTATCGGCGACGGCCAACCCTTTTTTCATGATTCGAATGGCATCTGGCAATTGGTTCTTCTGATAACAAACGACGCCCAATCCCCAGTAAGCATCTGCATTCCGATTATCAAGCAGCCAGGCCAGATTGAACCGATAAGCCGCTGTATCTAATTGTCCATTACCAACGTAGTCCCAACCGCGATCCGCAAAGAAGGCGCTGGCTTCTGAGCGATTGGCAAAGTTTCGATCACAGTCGTTCAGGAAATGAATTTCTTCGCCAATCTGGGCGGCTGTTTTGGGCCGTTCCCCAAAAAGAGGCAACGTATTGATCGATGCGCTGGTAGCATCGGTATCGTTGACGGCAGATACGTCTGTTGGTTTTGCGCTTGGTGCTACGGGCGTGGTAGACGCTCTGGATTGCCGAACGGAATCGCCTGAGCGCGCCGATGTAACGAACTGTTTAGGTTGTGCTGCCGCCAGAAACGGAATAACAACTAAAGTCCACTGTATCAGTTTTATCCGAACGATCATAGAAATCAATGCACCACAGTCTGTGTCTCGATAAAACGACTAGAGAATCCAACTTAGTACATCGGGCATAAATTACCGATGTCCCCCGCGCGAACTGGGGCGCTTTGAACTGCCTGTACTCGCTCCTTTTGCACTACCGGTCTTACGACTTGCTCCGCCCGAACGCCCTCCAGAGGCTTGTGATGAGGTTTTCTTTGTGCCAGGGAGCTTCGCTTTAATTTTTAACCGGTCTTTGCCTCCCGGCAGATTTTTTGCTTTTTTTTCGTGAAAAGCGCCCAAAAAGGTTGGATCTTCTTTTCGGCGCTGCTCATCAACTGACCGTAACATCTCCTGCTGCTCATCAAAAGGGGTTTCAGCAACCTCAACCTGAGGGGGAAGCGGTTGCCGCGGAATTGTCATACGGATGATTTTTTCAATCTTCTGTACGTGGTATTCCTCGGCCATGGTCAGGAACGTAATAGCCTCACCAGTATGATTAGCTCGTCCCGTTCGACCAATTCGATGCACATAATCTTCGTAAATGAGTGGCAAATCGAAATTGATAACATGGCTCACCTGTGCTACGTCGATACCGCGTGCCGCTACGTCTGTAGCGACCAGTACCTGAACATTCCCCTCTTTAAACGCATCCATCGCGTTGATGCGCGTGTTCTGACCTTTGTTAGCGTGGATAACCCGTATTTGAGCTGTCTCAACTACTTTGCGAGCCAGAAATTTATAAATATTCTCGGCATTACTTTTCGAGCGGGCGAAGATAATAACCCGTTGAAACGTGTCTTTGCTAATGAGATAATCCAGCAAATTTATTTTCGTGCGAAAGTTCGGCACCTCGTAAATTACCTGGTTAACCATATCGGCGGTGGATGCCTGGGGTGTCACTTCCACTTTGACGGGCGCTTCCAGAAATTCGGCCGACAAGCGCTCAACGCGGCCTCCAAAGGTGGCTGAAAACAACAGATTCTGCCGCTTCGTGGGAATTACTTCCAGAATAGACCGAATTTGCGGCATGAAGCCCATATCCATCATTTTATCGGCTTCATCGAGTACCATAGTGCGAATATCCTTCGTCACAATCTCGCCAAGGCGGTACAAATCCATGAATCGGCCAGGCGTCGTCACCAGCAGGTCAACACCTTTTCGAAGAGTTTCAATCTGTGTTTTGGGGCCAAGGCCACCATACAGAGCCAGATGACGCAGGTCCGTATATTTGCCTAACTCCCCAACAGCTTCGTTGATTTGCATGACCAGCTCGCGTGTCGGAGCCAGAATCAATGCTCGTGGACTGTTGCCTTGTGCATATTTAACCTTCATGAGCAGTGGCAGCAGATAAGCCGCCGTTTTGCCAGTGCCGGTCTGAGCAATACCCAAAACGTCGTGGTTGCCTAAACTCAGCGGTATTGTTTTCTGCTGAATGGGCGTTGGTTCTGTATAGCCTAAGTCGGCTACAGCGTTCAGCAACTGCCGATTCAACTCAAACTGCTCAAAAGAAGTAATTTCCATAATAGTCAATACGGGACAGCCCGTGTGGTTAGTAGTCAAAAGCCGTCGGTGCGTTGCAAGTGCGTTGTTGAGGCTAGTTGCGACGGCTGACTTCAGAACTGTTTTAATATACGTTCTACGCCACTAACGTAACCCGAGCCAAACAGATTCACGTGTACCAGCAATGGATACAGATTATAGATACCGACTCGCTCATTAAAACCGCTCTCGAGTGGGAAGGCTTCATCGTAAGCCTCATAGAAGTATTCGTCAAAGCCAGCAAATAATTTCGTGAACGCAAGTTCGGCTTCCCGGAAGCCATAATAAACCGCCGGATCGATCAGAACGGGTTTGTTATGCTCATTGATCAGTACATTACCCGACCACAAATCGCCGTGGAGCAAAGCAGGACGTTCATTCGGAATAAGCTCGGGTAGTCGAGTACGGAGACGTAACAGGGCATCGTAAGCGTCTTTGGATAACAGACCTCTGTACATTGCTAAACCAGCCTGCGGAAGAAGTCGATGATCGAAAAAAAAGTCGTATCCACTAGCCGTTAACGTATTGGTTTGTTTTAGTGAGCCAATAAAATTGTCGAAGTGCAGGCCGAATTTTGGTTGAGTGTGAGAGTGTAACAGGGCTAGTGACTGGCCGAGCGTGTGCCAATAGGTTTTATTGGGCTTGCCAAGTTCGATGTACTCCAGAATCAGATAAGCTTTATCACCATGCCGACCATAGCCAATAACCTGCGGAATCTGTAACGCATCAGTTTGACGTAGTAAATCAAGCCCTTTGGCTTCCGCTTCAAACAGATTCTGGTTTTCGTCTTGCTCGAACGTGTTCCATTTAACGAAAAAAACACCTTCTGAGGAAAATACCTGTGCTGCCACATTAATGTCGCCCCCCGATATAAATTGGGTCTCAATTACTTGAACCGGCTTACCTAATGTGGAAAATAGAATACTTTCAAAAAAAGAAAATTGCTCGTCACCCCAAAAATCCATCGTTATTTGTGTAGTGGTGTTTTGTAGTTATCGTACTGTCAGGTTCTGAACCTGACAGTACGATAACCAGGATAGCGACAATAGAACAAAATGAAAAGCTGCTCTATGTATGAATGCACAAATTCAAAAACTGTATGACATTGCCCGGAAACCTGAACGCCGAATTATAGGTCTGATGTCCGGTACTTCACTGGATGGCCTAGACGTTGCTTTATGTCGAATTTCGGGCAGCGGTCCGGACACTAACGTATTGCTCGAACGTTTCGCCACCGTATCCTACGATGATACCCTAAAAGCGGATATTCGTACCGTCTTCGCTAAAATAGAAATCCAATTTGAGCAGCTTTGTTTGCTTAATCCATATATTGGTCGGCTACATGGCCAAATGATTCTCAATTGTTTACATGCCTGGGGCATTGAACCTAGTGAAATCGACGTAGTAGCGAGCCATGGACAAACCGTTTATCACGCCCCCAAAAGCCAACACCGACGCGATAAGTTCCCGAATGCTACGCTCCAGATCGGCGACGGTGATCACGTAGCGGCTGAAACACAAATCATTACGTTCAGTGATTTTCGACAGAAACACATTGCCCACGGTGGCGAAGGCGCTCCATTGGCCGTTTATGGCGATTACTTTATGTTCTCGAAAGCGGGCGAGAATCGCATTTTGCTGAACATGGGGGGCATTGCTAATTTTACGTATTTACCCGCAGATGGAAACGCCAGTGAGGTTTTTACAACTGATACCGGCCCTGGAAATACAATTCTGGATGCCTATGCTCGGAAGTTTCTGAATACACCCTACGATGAGAATGGGGCATTGGCCGCTCAGGGAAAGGTAAATTCCAATTTTCTTCAAGCATTAAAAACAAATCTCTTTTTTGACGCTCCCTTTCCTAAAACAACGGGTCCTGAAGTATTTAATGTGCATTACGTTGAGGAAGCGCAAGCACGCAGTCAGAGCAAAGATTTACTACCTGCCGACCTGATGGCAACACTCGTCCAGTTTAGCGCCGATACGATCGTGGATGCCATTAAGCGCGTAACTCGTGAGCACGAAACGTATCACGTGTATATGAGCGGGGGTGGCATGCATAATCCCATTCTTACGGGCGCCATTCAGCAGCAACTACCTGCGTTCAGTTTTGGACGTACTGACGAGCTTGGTATCAACGGTGATGCAAAAGAAGCGGTACTTTTTGCCGTATTAGCTAATGAAAGTTTAGCGGGGGGCAATACGTCTTTTGGTAATCGGCAGGGCGTACCAAGCGTAACGATGGGAAAAGTAAGTTTCCCACGGTAAGTTAACACGGGCTTCAGCCTGTAATCTTTAGACTGACCTGTACGGGCTGAAGCCCGTGTTACCTTACTTGGGTCGGAAAACTTTCATTTTTGTTTCATCAGTCGTCAGGAATGGACCACCGATCAGGTCGATGCAGTAGGGGATAGCGGGAAATACGACAGATAGACACTGACCAATAGCTGTCGGTTTACCCGGTAAATTTAAAATCAATGTTTGGTTGCGAATGCCAGCTGTCTGACGGGATAAGATGGCTGTTGGTACGTATTTCAGACTTTCCTGCCGCATCAATTCGCCAAATCCGGGCATCATTTTCTGGCAGACGGCTTCGGTTGCTTCGGGGGTTACGTCACGTAATGCTGGACCAGTACCACCCGTTGTCACAACCAGGCAGCAATTTTCCTGATCAGCCAGCTCAATCATGTTTGCTTCGAGTTGATCCTGCTCGTCGGGAATAACGCGGTAAACCGGTTCCCAGCGACTCGTAAGCCACTCTGTTAGCAATTGAACAACGGCTTTACCCGGAATATCTTCGTAGACACCCGCGCTGGCACGATCTGACACATTAATAATCCCAATACGAATCATAAAGAGAAAGAGTGAAGAATGAAGAGTGCAAAATGAAGAATAAACTTACCTCTACCGTTTATTCTTCATTTTGCACTCTTCATTCTTCACTTGGAGGATTAAGGTTTTTTACGCTTCAACGCTAAATCGTGTGCCGTGTCATAATAGGAGCGGAGGCTGCTCCAGTCAAAAACTTCGGCAATACTTTCGACCTGGTTACGCTGCTTGATCCGGTCGCGCTGAGCCATTCTGACGAATCGATACAGTACGTCGGTTAATTGATCAGCGGCCTCGTTAAACGACTGTGTACGACGATTGATCACGTAAATACCTCGGTTTTCATAGTCGCGCATGATTTGCATGATGAAATCGCCAAAACCCGATTGATCGCTGGTTACAGTCGGAATTCCCCGCACGACGCACTCTAAGGGTGTGTATCCCCACGGTTCGTAATAGCTCGGGAAGACGCCAAGGTGGCAACCTCGCACAAACTGACTATAATCTAATCCGAACAGAGGATTGGTAGACGCAATAAAATCAGGGTGATAAACGATTTTAACCCGATCAAACTCATTATTTACCAGATTCGCCTGCCGGATAAATCGTGTCATGTCATCTTCCTGGACCAGATTGTGCGTCAGGAAAGGCGGCAAATGGTTCGTTTTCCAGCTTTGTACGGTACGCCGGAGTCGAAGCCGCCAGTAGTCATCTACAAAATTGTTCAGATCGGGTAAAGTGGTACTCTGTGTATTAGAGGCTGCTGCATGAAACAATCGTTCACCAACCTGTTTCTCAATACTTTCGCAGGTTTCCTGAATCTCTTCGAGCAAAGCACGCGAGTGCAGTACGTCGGGGTTAATCGATGTATAAGGCTGTTTGGTTACCATGAACATCACCACGGTGGTATCCATGTTAGCCTGACGCATGCGGTAGTTTAAACGAGCAAGCGCTTCAAGCGTCAGGTCGTACCCTTTATTAGAAAACTCGAAACGGCCTGATGTGAAGAAATAGAGGGTTTTTTCCAGATCGAACGAATAACTCTGGAAGAAATGGCCCATGACAAATTCGTGAATCTTCTGCTTGTAGCGAACGTGTAGATTCTGAAATTCGTGGACAGCCGCAAATCGTGTAACGTTCAGACCGTTCGGTAAGACCAGGTCAGGGTTTCGGCCTAGGAAAACTTCACATTCACGAGCCGTTACGTCACTGACAGTTGTAAATACATGTGATTGAAGGGCAGCCAGTCGCTCAATAGTTGCCTGGGTTTCGATACCGTAATGTTGTGCTTCGCGCTTCCAGTCGAAAAAGGGAAGTTTGCCATAAAATCCCGCTTCGTTCTGCGCCAGATAGCGCCCAAGCATCGTAGCGTGCGTAGTGAACACCGTAGCGACTTTGACATTGTTACGCCGTAAATCGGGTAGGCCAGTACTAGCCATCCATTCGTGAAAATGGGCTACGAAATCAACGCGACGGGCATGGTCTTCCGCTAATAACGTAATGAACAACCGAACCATTTCACCAAACGCAATCGTCTGGTTGACAAGGTCTTCAATATGGAGCGTCGATAATTGATAATTTAGCCAAAGCTGCGTTTTTATCTGATTGAGCTGCTCCGCATTGATGCTATTGATATCGAATAAGACAACACGGGGACGACCCGTAACGAGCCAATAACCATATTCAACATGGAAGCCCAACTGCCTCATTTTACGTACCGTTTGCCCAATTTCCGTCTCATCGGACTCGGTGATCGGTTCAAATTCGGCCGCTGATCGTTGCGGAAAATACGGGCCAAGCGCTACGTAGTTATCGTCCCATTTTTCGACCATTGCTGGCACTTTCGACCGGATAACCGTATAAATTCCACCTACCTGATTACACACCTCCCAGGCGACTTCGAGTAGGAGCTTCCGCTTCGATGTTGAAAATACCGATTCCAATGTAGTTTATGGTTTTTAAATAACAGTTTAGTCCAGATAATTGCCGGCCATTTGGACGGCAATTAAGTACTATAAACAATAAAAGAAAAACTTGTTCATTTCAAGTACGATTTTGCATCGGTTACCTGCGTTTTTTTTTCCTGTGTTAACGTGTAGTTAAAACCAGGTTGAATACTGTAGGCCCCGTGCTCGCCTTTCTTGTTTACAGCCAGAAAGCCAACCTGTATATCTTTGTAATCCTGCTTTTTAATAATACGTAGTGCTGCCTCTTCACAGGCTTGCTGTGGTGTCCGGCCCTGGCGCATCAATTCCACAACCAAGAAGGCCCCACAGGTACGCATCACCAACTCGCCTAATCCCGTTGCGCAGGCACCGCCGATTTCGTTATCAACAAACAAACCGGCCCCGATAATGGGTGAATCACCAACGCGGCCTCGCATTTTGTAAGCTAACCCACTCGTTGTACAGGCTCCAGAGATATTCCCCTTGCTGTCGATGGCTAGCATGCCAATGGTATCGTGCCGTTCGATGTTAGCAATGGGTTTGTACTTAGCCGTTTTGAGCCATTCACGCCATTCCTTTTCAGCTTTTTTCGTGAGTAAGTTTTCTTTTTTAAACCCCTGAGATAACGCAAAGTTTAAAGCCCCTTCGCCACTGAGCATTACGTGGGGTGTCTTTTCCATGACTGCCCGCGCTACAGAAATTGGGTGCATAATGTGTTCCAGGAACGTAACGGCGCCAGCATTCCCTTTTTCGTCCATAATGCAGGCATCGAGCGTAACATGCCCATCGCGATCAGGACGACCACCATAGCCAACACTCATGTCGGCAGGATCGGCTTCTGGTACCCGAACGCCCGCTTCAACGGCATCCAGAGCGCTTTCTCCTTTATCCAATGAAGCCTGAGCAGCCGCATTTGCTTTGGGCTGCTTCCAGGTTGAAATAACCATCGCTTTAACGGCTAAGGGGGCAGACGATACAGTATCGTCAGATACAGGACGAAGAGGTTGGCCAGATGACCTGAAGGGTAGAGAGGGAATTAACCCGGCAAGTGAGCCCAGGGTTAAAAAACGGCGTCGATTAATCATAGGTAGGGAGGCTTATGACCCAAAATAAAGGAATAAACGGTTGGCATTTGCTACTTTTAACCAATTTATTCAAAACCATCGATGACGGTTCCCAACAAACATATCTTACTGATGGATGGACCCGACAGTAAGGGGCTGATTTACCACGTAACGGGCGTATTATTCCGACATAACCTAAACATTATTCACAATGATGAATACGTCAGTCCGTCAGGTCAGTTTTTCATGAGGACGGAATTTGAAGGCGTCTTTGATAATGATGCCTTGTTAGATGAGCTAAAAACAACATTGCCCGAATCTGCTAATCAATCAGCTATTACGTTCCGACTGAATCCAAAACGGAAGAAAAACATTGTAGTGATGGTCACAAAAGAACACCATTGCTTAGGCGAGTTGCTGATTCGTTATGCTTTTGATGAATTGGATGCTGATATTCTGGCGGTTATCAGTAATTACAACGTATTGCAACCATTGGTCAGTAAGTTTGGAATTCCGTTTCACTACGTATCGCATGAGGGCAAAACGCGCGAAGAACATGAAGAGAGTATTTTACGGACGCTGACCATCTACGAACCGGAGTATCTGGTTCTGGCTAAATACATGCGGGTTCTAACGCCCGGTTTTGTGAATCACTTTCCAAACCGGATCGTCAATATTCATCACTCCTTTCTACCCGCGTTTATAGGCGCGAATCCGTATCGGCAGGCTTATGATCGGGGGGTAAAAATCATCGGTGCTACGGCCCATTTTGTCAATAATAATTTAGACGAAGGACCCATTATCGCACAGAATGTAAAAGAAGTTGATCACCGTCAAACGGCAACTGATATGGCTACGGAAGGTCGAGATGTCGAAAAAATTGTCCTGTCGCAAGCGCTGAAGCTGGTCTTTAACGACCGTGTTTTTATTTCGGGGAACCGAGCGATTGTGCTGTAGTTTGCTCAACGACTTTACTAATTTTTTCTTCATTCGCTTCTACATATTCATATTCGTCCGGCAGGCTTGATGCCATCGAAACAGACGGCTGTCGGTACGTCATTTTGCTATCTTCTTTTACGCTCCCGCTCAAATGCAGCGCGTCGACGCCTGCTTCGATCAGGGGCTTAGCATTTTGGGCATTTACCCCCGCGCCAGCCATAATTTCGATGCGTCCAGCTGCCAGTTCTGCCAATTGACGTAGTGTCGATAAACCTGCTTCAACGTTTTGATGTTGTCCAGAGGTTAGAATCCGTACGGCTCCCGTACGAATAACGGCTTCAAGTGCTTCCAGTGGGTCACGAGTCATGTCGAACGCCCGGTGGAACGTAACGGGCAACGGTTTCGCTAACTCGATTAATTCCCGCGTTTGTGCTTCGTTAACAGTGCCGTCCGCTTGTAAAACGCCCAATACAATGCCGTCAGCACCCAATGTTTTTGCCATTAGAATATCAGCCTTCATAACGTCCAGCTCAGTAGCCGTATACATAAAATCACCGCCACGTGGCCGAATCATTACGTAGAACGGAATAGTCAGGTGTTGGCGAGCCTGTTGAATCAGCCCGGCGCTGGGCGTAGTGCCCCCGTCAGCTAATCCACCACACAGTTCAATACGTCCGGCTCCGGCTTGTTGTGCCGTCAAGCAGGATTCAAGAGAAAAAGCGCAAACTTCGATGAGCATAATTTTGTGGAAATAGCCTAAGTTTTCGATATATTAGGCACCGACTGCCTCGAAACATAGAAAGACCGAGGTAAAACAAAAAATAAACCTGAAACAAAAGAAATAATTTCGCGTTAATGGCCTAAATCCCAACGTAGCAACGGTGCTGAACATTTTTGCGTAAAATAGCTTGGATATTAACGATTTTTTTACTTTTGCACCCTCATTGAAAAAACAGACACTAAATACGAACACACTATGTACTGGACTCTCGAACTAGCTTCCTATCTGGAAGATGCCCCCTGGCCTGCCACCAAAGATGAACTAATTGACTATTCAATTCGCTCAGGCGCCCCCCTTGAAGTTGTTGAAAACTTACAGGAGCTTGAAGACGACGGTCAACCTTATGAAAGCATTGAGGAGATCTGGCCGGATTATCCAACCAAAGACGATTTCTTTTTCAACGAAGACGAATATTGATCCGTTGGATTCTCTCCAGCAAAAAAGGCGTACTCCAGAACAAAGTGGATACGCCTTTTTTGTTAGCCAGGTATCGCGGACTTTAGTCCGTATGACCAGAACCAGAGGCTATTTTAGGATGAAGCGATACGGACTAAAGTCCGCGATACCTTATACTGATTTACTTTCGGCTTTTCGCTCCTTTACAGATCGGTCGTATTTCTTGGGCGCATACAAAAAACCAAAAGCTTCAGCTCCTTCTTTCGTATGCACTTTATGGTGAATGTAATGAGCCCGCATGATTCGTTGCATATAACGCCCACTCGTATCCAGTTTGACTTTAACGCGTCGGTGGACGATAATGTCGTGAAATACAAAATAGAAGAAGCCATAGAGCGTAACGCCCGCGCCAATCCAGGTTAAGAAACCCAATTCGGGATAAGCAACACCCGTTCCGATCAGGCCAATGGCCGTTAAGGCAAACACAACCGCAAACAGGTCGTTTATCTCAAAAAAACCTTTGTGATGGTTATGGTGATCATGGTGCCAACTCCATAAAAAACCGTGCATGACGTATTTGTGGGTGAACCAGGCTACGCCCTCCATGAAAAGGAAAGTCCCTAAGACCAAAGCAACGTTTACCAGCATTTTATCGTTTATTTAGTAAGAGATAGAGCAGTCAAAAGTGTTGTAGAGGCTGACCTGCTCGTCAGATGCTTACCTCTACTAACGGTTTGTTACGCCGAAAAGTTGAAGTAAATAAGCCGAGTTTTCAACGTAAAATAGAGATACAGGCCGAATAGTTGCATGTTTGTGGAAAAGCTGTATATTTATCCCAATTCGGTACTCAACCAGATGACCCCATCGGTTATGGACTATCAAGCACTCAAAAACCTGGTTAAACGGGGAGAGGGGAGCAGTTTAGAGTTCAAGCTGAAAACAAATCATCCCGAGAAAATTATTCGGGGCGTGGTCGCCTTCGCTAATACAAACGGCGGCATCATGCTCATCGGCGTCGGCGACGACAAGAAAATTCCGGGATTGAAATACGCCGATGAGGACGAATACCTGCTCGTCCGGGCTATTAACAAGTATTGTTTTCCGCGCATTTCCTACACAATCGAGCGAGTACAACTCTATGACGAGCGCGAAGTGCTTGTCATCCGCGTTCCCCGCAGTCCGACTCGTCCACATTACATACTTCCTGATCCGGCCAACCCCGACGACAAGAAGGTCTATGTTCGTGTGGCCGATAAATCCGTTCAGGCCAGTCGCGAAGTGCGCGAGATTCTGAAAGGCGAACAGGCGGATCGGGATATTCGCTTTACGTATGGCGAGAAAGAGCATAAACTAATGCAACACCTTGGCGAACACAATAGCATTACGGTAGATCTGTTTGCGTCAATTGCCGGAATCTCGCGTCGTATCGCTTCCCGAACGCTCGTGCTGCTGGTATTAGCGCATGTACTGGAGATTCACCCCAGCGACGTAATGGATCAATACACAACGCGGGCTATTCAGTAAAATCGCAACTGTTTTTCGGTATCTATTGGGAATGTCTTACTTTGTCATGCGTAATGATGCCGCATGACAAATCCCAAGACCATGTCCCAGCCTGTCTCCACCCATAAGCCGTTCGTTCCAGCGACTGAATCACCCGCTGAGTTTACTCTAAAAGCCATCATTACGGGTGCGGTGTTTGGCGTATTATTCGGAGCCGCTACAGTCTATTTGTCTCTCAAAGCTGGTCTCTCTGTATCGGCTTCCATTCCGATTGCCGTACTGGCTATTTCACTCGGGCGGAAATTTCTAAACACGACCATTCTCGAAAATAACATTATCCAGACCACGGGCTCGGCGGGAGAGAGCATTGCATCGGGCGTGGTGTTTACTATGCCGGGTTTTCTTTTCCT
Organism: Spirosoma validum; assembly: GCF_014699035.1. Lineage (GTDB taxonomy): Bacteria > Bacteroidota > Bacteroidia > Cytophagales > Spirosomataceae > Spirosoma > Spirosoma validum. The sequence goes on along the minus strand of NZ_JACXAA010000006.1, from coordinate 131,627 downwards.
GACGAATGGAAGCGGGGCCGACTTCTTCAATTACTGGACGATTCTGACGCTGGCGATTCTGGGTGGGTTGATTGGTACGTTAATGATGATTCCGCTACGTCGGTCACTGATTGTGCAGGAACACGGTACGTTACCTTATCCGGAAGGAACTGCTTGTGCGTCTGTGCTGATTGCCGGAGAAAAAGGGGGTGATTTCGCGAAAACGGCCTATCAGGGTTTGGGCGCAGCTCTGCTCTATGCTCTACTACAAAAAGTACTGCATGTCATCGCTGAAGTGCCGGTTTGGGCTACGAAACAAACGAATCGTTATTTCCCGTCGGCGCAGGTAGCTGGCGAAATTACGCCGGAATATCTCGGCGTTGGCTATATCATTGGTTTTCGTATTTCAGCCGTGTTGGTTGGGGGCGGCATACTAGCCTGGCTAGGGCTGATTCCACTGCTGGCGTCGGTCGTGCCGGGCGATACGATTGCGCTTCAACTCCAGAAACTCGGTTATCTAACGAATCTGCAGACAGCGGGTGGACCTGGCGGGTGGAACCCCGCTACGCACACGTTTGCCGATACGGCTGCAGCTGTGTACCGGGCGTACATCCGGCAGATTGGCGCGGGAGCCGTTACGGCGGGTGGTTTCATGACCTTGATCAAGACGATTCCAACCATTATTTCTTCGTTCAAGCAAAGTTTTAGCCGTTCTTCTATTAGTGCTATTGAAAAGGAAGATGCATTAAGCACCGGCAATCGGACACCGCGCACCGAACAGGATTTGAGCGTACGTATCGTTATTATCGGAAGTGTGGTCCTGACCGCGTTGATGGTTGTTTTACCGCAAATTCCCGGCGATTCGATTATAACCAAGTTGCTGATTGCCATATTGGTGATTGTCTTCGGATTCTTTTTCGTGACCGTTGCCAGCCGAATCGTGGGCCTGATCGGATCGAGTTCGTCGCCGGTTTCGGGAATGACGATTGCGACGATTATGGGAACGTCGCTTGTTTTCATCGGTTTTGGGTTGACCGGAAAAGTTTATGAACCGGCGGTACTGGTTGTAGGAAGTATGATTTGCGTAGCGGCTGCCAATGCCGGTGGTACGTCGCAGGACCTCAAAACTGGGTATTTAGTCGGAGCGACGCCAAAATATCAGCAGATGGCGCTGTTCATTGGCGTCATTGTATCGTCGTTGGTTGTGGGTGCCACAGTGAAAATTCTGGATACACCCACACCGGATTTGCTGGCGCAGGGCATTACACACGCCATTGGTTCCGATAAATTTCCGGCTCCCCAGGGAACGCTGATGGCTACGCTCATCAAAGGGTTACTGTCGTTTAACCTCGATTGGCAGTTTGTGCTGGTCGGCGCATTTATTGCCTTTGTATTTGAATTGGTTGGTGTTAGCGCGCTGGCATTTGCCGTAGGACTCTACTTACCTCTTTCCACTACGTTGCCCATTTTCTCGGGAGGACTTGTCAAGTACATTGTTGACTGGAATGCTAAACGAAAAGGAACCGTCGAGGAAGATGCTGACCTCGGTAAAGGGAATCTCTTTGCTACGGGTTTGGTCGCGGGTGGCGCTTTGGCGGGTGTAGCGGTGGCCCTGCTTTCGGTTAATGATTCAATCTACAACGGGCTGGCCTCAATGACTCTGGAACCTTCACTAGCCGGAGCACTGGGCGAAGGCGGCTATATGTTGCTGGGCGCATTGGCCTTTGCAGGTCTGGCGGGTATTTTGTGGCGGGTAGCCGAGAGCAGGCGCTAGGTAGGATAAACAAGATTTATTTCGCCTGACCCGCTTTCTTCAATAAGTCAACTACTTTGTCTACCGGCAATTGCTCGACTTTATGGCCCTGATCGCCCGTAAGGGTCTGGGCGGCAAAAAGAGAATTAACAATTGCTTCTTCCGTAGCTTCGATGGCGGCCATAAACAACGCTGAGACGTTGTCGTTACGTAACAGCTTAACTTCATCGAAAGCACTATTTGTTTCGTGAGGGATCTGATAGGCGGTTGAGACAGCGATAACGTAGTCACCACTGCCGTTAGACGCTATTCCGCCTGTACGGGCGAGCCCCATAAATGCGCGCTTAGCCAGTCGTTTGAGATTACGCGCGTCTAAAGGGGCGTCCGTTAGCACAACCATCATACACGATCCGTCGAGGTTTTCTTTGAAAGAATATTTCCCTAGCGCTACCCCAACCGGAACGCCTGTAATTTGCAGGGTTCCGCCGAAATTCGTCTGCACTAAGACACCAACTGTATACCCATTCAACGACGCGGGTAATTTCCGCGATGACGTACCGATGCCACCTTTAAAGCCAAAGCAAACGGTTCCCGTTCCAGCGCCAACGTTACCTTCCTCGACCGGCCCGGTTTTCGCCTGTCGAAGCGCATCCAGGACGTGCTGTTTCGTTACGTGTCGCCCGCGAATGTCATTCAGAAAACCATCGTTTGTTTCACCCACAACGGAATTGACGGAGCGAACCTGTTCATTTCCTGGTTGCGTCAAGGTGTAATCAATCAGCGCGTCGGCAGCCGTGGGAACGCTTAAGGTATTCGTCAGAACAATGGGTGTTTCGAGCGTACCTAGCTCTTCCACCTGACTATAGCCTGCCAGTTTTCCGAAACCGTTACCGATATAAATAGCTGCCAGGCTTTTCTGCTGAAACTGGTTTTTTTCGTGCGGTAGAATAGCCGTTACGCCGGTGCGGATGTTCTGGCCCTGTTTGAGCGTTATCTGCCCAACGCGAACGCCCGGTACGTCGGTGATGGCGTTGAGTGACCCCGTCGGTAATACGCCAAATCGAATGCCATACTCACGCGGACGTTTTGGCGTTTGCGCCATGATAGAGCCAGTGATAAGAAGGAAAAGTGTTATTGATGAGATTTTGCAGTGGCAAAGAACACGCATTCGACTATTAAGTTAGCTGAGTAGGTTGTTGAAGTCAAGTTAAACTAATCGCGTCAAATCTACCCACCGAAAGATAATCGGTTTATTGACACTCCGTCTTCATCAATACGTATTCGTATCCTTGCGCTGGATTTTTCAGAACCCATTTTCCTTGTTTCTCAATGCGTTCTCCTTCGCGCCAAGTTACGGCATCGCCTTTCAACGTAAAGACTACTTCATAGGATTGCGTGACACCTTCACCCGACCGTTGCCAATCCGCTCGAATCTGGTTGTTCGCCAGTATACCTTGAATTGACCCTTTCGCCCGATCCTTCTCAAAGGGTAATACGTTCAATTCACCCGTAACGGTTGAATCCTTAATAACCAACTGCAACGTAGTGGAATCACGACCGACCACTTGCCGAAAACACATGGTGTCGGGATGAGTAATTGCTGTTGTCGAAGCACTTGCTGACGAGTCAGTTGGTGTCGATTCAGTTTTCGTAGAGCGTTGGTTACAACCATACAGGAAAAATAGCAAGGTCAGCAGAAGCAGACTGGTGCGCATAAGAATTCAAATTAGCGTTGAATAACTGTACTTTTTATACCCGGTGTGATACCTTCCAAATTTATAATCACGGTTTGGGGTGTTTTCACAATTTGCAGGATAAGCCCTTCGCAGGTTGGGCAACGTAGCACCATACCCGGTCCACGGACATAGGCGACAAGATTTGCAAAAACGCCTTCTTTGTGGCAATGACCACATATTGCCTGAAGCACTGTTACGTCGAAACCCAGGAGCATCTGCAATTCACCCGCTACGGCGTTTCCGTCTAATCGCAGGGCCTCGTTGATTGTATCGGTTTCTGGAATCATGGCAGAAGTTAAGTTGGGATTATTCTACGCACCGGTCGGGCCAAATCGTTCTGTACGGATTTTGTCAGTCGGTATATCCAAATCGACCAGTGTATTGGCAACTTGTTCGACGAGTAATGTAGGGCCACAGACAAACGAAATGGGTTGGCTCGTAAACGACTTCAATACGTCCGTGAGCATGGGGCGATCAATCCGGCGCTGATAACCGCTCCACTCGGGCGGTGGCTGCCGGGTGTAGGTGAGAAGCAACGTAAATTGAGCATCCTGATCAGCTAACTGTCTTAACTCCTGATGATAGATCGTCTCTTCGGCCGTACGAACGCTGAATAACAAAACAGTTGGGTTCTTAGCTCCAATTTTCGCACGATGACGTAGCATGGCCATCAGGGGCACAACGCCAGATCCGCCCGCAATGAGCAGCAGGGGTATATTCGCCATGTTATCTTTCCAGACAAAATATCCGCCAATCGGCCCACGAACTTCCAGCGGGTCGCCGACAGAAATTCCTTCGTGCAGATAAGAAGAGACTTCGCCATCGTCGATTAACTCAACTGTCAGGTCGATTTCGCCGGTCTGTTCGGGTGGCGAAGCAATGGAATAGCTACGTTCCGCCTGATAGCCATCTTCAGCCGTTAAGCGAAGATCGTAATGCTGACCTGTGACATGAGGAATCCACTGCGGAAGTTGTAAGGTGAACGTTTTGACACGGGGTGTTTCCTGCGTAATGGCCTTTACCTGAGCAATCTGCCACTGAAATTTTTCCATGTTGTTGTTCAATCGTCCGTGCGATACCGTTGCTCCTTCCAGGGATCACCGTACATACTATAGCCTCCCTGCTCCCAAAATCCGGGTTTATCCGTTTCCATAAACCGTAATCCTTTGATCCATTTGGCACTTTTCCAGAAGTATAAATGCGGCACAACCAGCCGGGCCGGTCCGCCATGTTCAGGTGCTAACGGCTTTCCCTCGAAGTTCAGACCAATAAACGCCTTTCCGTTTCGTAAATCATCGAGCGGAATATTAGTCGTATAATCGCCATAAGAGTGTGCCATTACGTACCGGGCTTCGGGACTCGGATTAATGTGCTCGAGCAACGTATCAATACTAACGCCCGTCCAGTGCGTATCTAATTTTGACCACTTCGTTACGCAGTGGATGTCATTCATAAACGATGTCTGGGGTAACGCATTAAACTGCTCCCAGGTCCATTGCATAGGTGTTTTGACTAAGCCATCGATGACAAATGTCCAGGATGTCAGCGGGATGCGGGGTGTTGGTCCCGCCGTTAATACCGGGAAGTCGTGAGTTTCGTATTGTCCGGGCGGAATCCGTTCGCTGGATGCAGACTCCCGTTTTCGGCCGAAGCCTTTGTTGAAGAATGAGGCCATGGTGTTTGGTAGAAACTGGAAGGAAGTAAACGTAATGGCCAATAAACGGCCTAATCTGTCAACAAGCTACATAAAAAAGGATGGATTTGAAACTCAGTGCTCGGAGCGTATTTACTGATCGGTTGCGGGTTCGTAGAACACCAGCCGATTTCGTAACTGCGTGAGTTGTTGCTGTAAATCTTCTACGCGATCCAGCAGATCACTCACTACGTCCAGATCGTCGGTATGAATGGCCAGATCCTGATGCAGCCGAACGAATTTCTCCAAACGGACCAACTGTTCTGGATGAACATAAATGGCTTGCTCCACAAGCGTTGTTTCGATCAGGCCATTATTGGCTAAGGTTTCTACAAACGTGACTTCGACGTGGTGATGTACGCAAAAATCATAAACTGAAATTAGATGGGTCGTTTGCATGGTTTCAGTGGGTTAAAGGGTCGATAGTTGGCGGAAAAGCTCTTTTTGTTGATCGGTTAGATTAGTTGGGAGTTTCACCTGCCACGTAATGTACAGATCGCCAAACGTACCGTCCTGCTTGTAAACGGGAAATCCTTTGCCTTTCAATCGCACTTTGGTACCGCTCTGTGTTTCAGGCTTTACCGTCAGTTTTACTTTTCCATCCATCGTCTCCACTACGTGATCTCCGCCCAGCATGGCCGTATACAGATCGATTTCCTCATCGACATACAAATCATTGCCTTTACGTTTGTAGCGGCTGTCGTCGGCAATAACGAACGTAATGTACAGATCGCCGTTGGGACCACCATTCATACCTGGTGAACCATAACCCGCCAGCTTGATTTTCTGCCCATTTTCGATACCCGCCGGAACCGTGATACGAATGTTCTTGCCATCGACGGTCATTGTCTGCTTATGCGTTGTATAGGCGTCGCGTAGGTTGAGGTGTAGTTCGGCCTGATAGTCCTGACCTCTGAATTTGGTTTGTTGCCGGTTTCGGGGACCGCCTTCCTGCCCGAACATCGACGAAAGGAAATCCGAAAAATCGGCCCCACCGAAACCATCTGAAAAATCATACTCTCCCGTGTCACCCTGGGCCTGTTGTCGACGCGATTGTTGTTGCTGCCGAGCTTGTTCGAACTGTTCGGCATGTTGCCAGTCTTTACCGTACTGATCGTATTTCTTACGATTTTCCGGATTGCTCAGCACTTCATTCGCTTCGTTGATCTGCTGGAATTTCTTGTTAGCCTCCGCATCATTCGGGTTCAGGTCAGGATGATGCTTCCGGGCCAGTTTGCGATAAGCTTTTTTAATATCGTCGTCAGAGGCCGTTTTCGGTACGCCCAAAACGCTGTAATAATCGATAAAGTCCATACGGGGTGGGAGTGTATTACGTACTAATCACCCGTATAAACTCAGAAGCGGTAGGGAAGGTTGTAGAGATATAAGTAAAGAACTATGTATCTGTTGCGTTTATCAATAGAGTCTAATACCGTAATCTGTATGAACGGCAACAGGTTATTTTTTTGTTAGTTTTGTCTATATATGCATCAACTAGTATGATGACGGGAACACAACAACCTAACTCGGTTCAGGTATCGCTAATGCGTCTTTTTGATCGTCCTATGCTTCCTGATGAACTGGATAAGGTTCATCAATTATTGATGGACTATTACAGTGAATTAATTGCCGCAGAAGCGGATGAAATCATTGCTCAGAAAGGTTATACCCAGGCTGACTTCGACCGGGTGCTGAATGAGTCGCAACGCACTCGATAATAGTATGCGGGTTGTTATTGATACCAATTGCCTAATCGCGTCTATTCCTCGTTCAGGCGAACATTATTGGTTATATCAGGCGTTTATAACACGTAAATTCGAATGGATTGTCAGTCAGGAAATTATCACTGAGTACGAAGAAAAATTGAGCGAATTCTACGCTCCTTCGCTGGCGCAGAACGTAATGAAGATTCTGGCAGTAGCTCCGCACGTCATTCATGTAGAAGCTAATTTCAAATGGTTGATGATTGAAAATGATCCCGACGATAATAAATTCGCCGATGTGTCTTTTGCCGGTGGGGTAGATTATCTAGTCAGTAATGACGCTCATTTTAATGTCCTCAAGAAACGTGAATATCCTAAAATCAAGGTTCTCCGATTAGAGGAGTTTAAACAGTTACTCGGCTACTGATTCACCTCCGCCTAATTTACATAGTACATACACTCAGGTCAGGATGATGCTTCCGGGCCAGTTTGCGATAAGCTTTTTTAATATCGTCGTCAGAGGCCGTTTTCGGTACGCCCAAAACGCTGTAATAATCGATAAAGTCCATACGGGGTGGGAGTGTATTACGTACTAATCACCCGTATAAACTCAGAAGCGGTAGGGAAGGTTGTGAAAATAAGAATCTCCAAAATCTGCTCACTTTCCAGTCATTTCTGTAGTAAATATCAGATTCCTGCATCTTACTAATTAAAACCTAATTCAACCCAAGCCTCTATGAAAATTACACGCTTCGTTGTCTTCTCACTCTGTTTGTTTTCTAGCCTTGCCACATACGCCCAAACTAACGCTAAAGGCTCACTGGCTGACGTCAGTTTTATGGAAGGGCGTTGGCTAGGTACGTTCAACGGTGGGCCTATTGAGGCCTCCTGGATAGCACCGGTCGGCGATAACCTCACTGGGTTCATGCGCATGATGAAAGACAACAAAGTCACGATGTACGAGATGCTTATTTTCGAGCAAACCGAGCAGGGACCAATCGTATTGGTAAAGCATTTCAAACCCGGTCTGATCGGACAGGAAGAGAAAGACAAATCGGATCGTTACAAATTCATTGAAGCCGGGAAAGACAAAGCCATTTTCGAGAAAGAAGACGGCTCCATACGGATCATCTACGAAAAACGCTCAGCGAATCAACTAGCTATTCAACGGGGGATGCAGCAGGATAATAAATGGGATTTTAAAGATTTGTTCGTTTTTAACCGGGTAAAATAAACGTAGCATCCTGCAAACCTGGGAAATAGAATAACGGACTCAGAGTGAAGGCTGTAGATTTACAGTCTATACGTTTTTCAACCCCAAAGTCACGCTGAGTTCTGTCAAGAGTAATTCGTGCCTTACAGTTTAAATCGATAAGCCGTCGCTCTGTATTTACCAATAAATTTACCCGCCGATTAAACAAGACTACTCCGAGCTCAGTTATAGTGCCAGTTTTATCACATTCACTACTTGACACTATAAAATGAGAAATTATCTCGCAGGCGTATTGATGCTGGTTGCTCTTTCGGCTACTGCTCAGGAGTACAAACCGTTTAAAGTAAATTTATCTATTGGCTATGCCAAGCCCTTCAACGCGGGTGTATCAGGCGGTTTTTTGGTAGCCGTCGAACCTAAGTACGGACTATCCGATCAGTTTGATTTAGGCCTTCGCCTGGAGGTGGCTTCCGTCGCGCGGGGTGTTCAGTATAACGGTAACATTACAACAGGTGACGTAGGCGCTTATGCTTCATACCTAATAACGGGCAATTATCTGTTTACCCAGGGGAGCGTTCGTCCTTTTATTGGCGCAGGTGTTGGACTATACACGATTGGCGCAGCTGGTACGGTCGTTATCAGCAATAATGGCCAACCGAACCAGAACATTCAATTGGTAAGTGACACCAAATTTGGTGGAATGATCCGGGCTGGTATCAAAGCCGGTCACTTCGTAGCCTCCGTTGAATACAACGCTGTGCCGACAACCAAGAACAATTCGTCAGCCCTGGAAGTTACCAGCGAAAATGCTTACCTGGGAATCAAAATTGGCGCAGACATTGGTGGTGGCCGACGCTAAGTCATATCCTTTTGCCAAACGATCCGCTCAGAAAACCTGAGCGGATCGTTTATTTTTAGTCGGCAACTATCAGACTTCTTCGCCAGGACGTAACGCGGCTGAAGTATGTAAGAGCTTTTATTGATTTCGCTCAAACGAGTACGTTTTACCCGGCTCCAGCAACGGATGGGACCCCTCGAGTTCGCCATCGGAAAGCGTATATGTAGCGTTCTTAAAGAAGACTTCGGCAATCCACGGCTCAAACCGAAACTCGTAGTAATTGTGTGCTTTGTTCGTAATTGGAAAAACGGAATAACGATCCGCGCAAAGCTCGAAACGTAACGAAATTGCTTCCACAGGCGGTTTGGCAAAAGTAGCTTTTCCATCAACATCCGTCATTCCTCGCTGAATATCCGCCCTGTTTTTGGCCGCAACTTCTACGTAACGCAACAATTGTTTGTTAGGATCGACGATACGTATCGTTAGCTTGGTTTCGGACATGGTTCGGCTGGTTACCAGCGCGAAATCTTTGGGTGGACGTGGGCGGCTGTTCAATATAAGTTGATTGCCTTGTTGTTTCCAGGTGCCTTGACCCATCCGGTCGAGAGCACCATAGGCAAAGAAAAACTCAAACGTAGAGTCGGCATTGAGTTTGATTCCAGAGCCTACTTCCCGAACGCCCGTCAGGTAGTATTCCCCGGCAATTGATTCTTTGGTGGATTGTGCAGTTGAAGGTGTCATAATTGCGCAGGTTACCAGCCCGATAACCAGTGTGTGAATAAGAGACATGACTAGTTAATTTGGCTGGAAAGCTACGCATTACGTTAGCCAGCAAAGAGCCCCACTTACTGAATGGGGCAGAGTAGTTAACAAACCGCGGAATATGGTCATTCGATCACATTCCGCGGTTTGCTCTGTTTATACTATTTGCCAGTACTGGCTCTAGATGTTTTAGATTCGTTTAGATCGTTGAGTAACTCGGCAACAGCTTTATCTAACTGAACGTTTTTATCGGTATAGCTCTCGCCAATGGGCCGCGCGACCATGATATCAACCGGGCGTGGGGCCAATTCCATATTTTTCCCCGTATTGTCGGTAATTTTAATGAAGGGCAACCGTACGTTCGACCCGTCGATAAGTTGAGCTGCGGAGGTATAAATGATCCAGCCGCCCGTTGGTTCACCCACGACTTTACCCAGTTTAAGCGTACGGTAACCTTCCGTAAAATCTTCCGCGTCCGAAAGAGAATGCTGATTAGTCAACAGAATCGTTGGACTTTCCAGCGCTCGCTGGCCTAACTGTGTTCGGGCTGGGGCTGCGGGTAAGCCGCGCGGTGTCATGGTCATGTAGCCTTTGCGCGTAAATACGTCCAATGCATACGCATTCACAAAACCACCGTTATTGTTTCGAACGTCGACCACTACGCCTTCTCGGGCGTGGTTATCCGCATCCAGGTCAATGTTCAACTGCGCCAGCGATTCGGCCGACATGTCGTACAGATGCACGTAGCCAAGCCGTCCGTTACTGACTTTGTTCACGTATTCGCGCTGTTGCTGAACCCACTGTTTGTAGAGTACTATTTTTTCTGTTGCCAGGTTGACCGGACGTACGACCACTTCACGAGGTGGGGCCGTTGGCGATGAGGCAATCATGAGCGAAACCCGACGATTAATCTGATTTTCGAGCAGTTGATCGAGATTTGTTGTAGCATTGATCTTCTTATCATCCACAGCCAGCAGATAGTCGCCAGGCTTAATAGTCCCCGCTATAGCCGCCGGACTCAACTCAATAACTTCTGTGATTCGCAGTCGGCCTGAGTTTTCGTACTCGGTTCGGTCGAAGCGTAAACCAAGGCGCCCAGTTGTCGTCTGTACCGATCCCGCTGGTGCCGAAATACCTGAGTGCGACGCGTTTAATTCGCCCAGCATTAAACTAATCAGGCGACGTAACTCATCCGGCGTACGGGCTCCGGCTGCCAAAGGTTCGTATTCACTACGAATAGCTTTCCAGTTGGCACCATGAAACGTAGAGTCATAAAATCCTTTGTTTTGAACGTCCCAAGCCTGCCGGAACACTTGCACCTTCTCGTCATTGAAATCGACATCCATTTCGGCCGTTACGCTCAGTGGCTTCGGTTCCCGTCGATCCAGCGTAATGGATTGAATTCGACCCTGCTCGATGTAAAAAATCTCTTTGCCATCGGGTGAGAACTGAGCGCCACTTTTACTGCCCGCCGTTGACGTTAGCTGACGCGCCACGCTTTGTTCGCGACCAAGTTCATCGAGCGAATAGGTGTAGAGATTCTGCTGCCCTGCTACTGTTGCGACGAGTAAGAGCGTTTTGCCATCCTTGCTGATCGAGTGCGCATCCACATCGACGCCCACTGGCAACAGGCTCAGCCGCTGGCGAATGTCCTCAAAAACGATTGCCGTTGCTCCGCTACGTCCGCCTTTGTCTGTTGTGTCGGTTCGAGCAGTCGTGTCGCGCGCGGCAGTTCTTGCGCTTGAGGGCGTTACGGTGACGGGTTTTAGTGTTTTCGGGATTTCTTCGTTGAACAAATCTCGAAACTGATCTTCTCGAAATTTAGGTGGCCGAGGGACCAGGTCAATACGAGCGATCTGCGCTGTTTCGGTACGTTGATTTGTGCTGAACAAAATGTATTTCCCGTCGGGGCTCCAGCTTAGATTGCCACCAAACGTATTGGCCAGAAAACTAATCGGTTTACTAACTCCGCCAGCAGCGGGGACGACCGAAATATTCCGAAACGTTTTGGCACCAAACGAGGCAAACGCAATCCATTTGTTATCCGGCGACCAAACAATAGAACCGGTAGATGCAAAGGGTGGCCGACCTAAATAATCTTTCTTGAGCAAACGCTCTTTTTTAGTAGCTACGTCCAGTACGCGCAACTCCTGACCATTTCGAATAAAGGCCAACGATTTACCATCGGGAGAAAATACGGGCGAACTATCATCTAGTGGATCGTTCGTTAGTCGGGTTTCGTCGCGGGTGGCAATGTCGTAGCGATACAAATGGGCGGCTCCATCGCGCGTTGATACGTAGACCAATCCCCGGCTATTGGGTGTCCAGACGGGTTGCGATTCGTTAGCGGACGTGTGGCTGATCCGCGTTGCATCGCCCCCATCTTTCGCTGATGTGGCAAACACCTCGCCATGACTTGTAAAGGCCACTTTTTTTCCATCGGGCGACAGGGCCAGTTCGCGAAATTGATTGGTCTGTTTCAAATGATCGACAGCTGGACTAGCTGCAACACCCCGGAGTCGAATCGAAATGGGTGTCGTCTGACGACTCGCGATATCGTATTTCCAAAGGCCAAAATCACGCTCAAATACGATCGTTTTCCCGTCGTAACTAATCGATGGCCATAACACCCGGCCATTCGTAAACGTAGTTAACATGGTCGGTTTGCCCGCGAGGGGATGCGACCATAAATTCTGCGTCTGATTGCGATCTGATACGTAATAAAGCGTTTTGCCATCCTGACCCCACATCGGCCAAAGCTCTTTCGCCCCACTCTCTGACACTTGCTTGTAGGTCTCTTCAGCTTTCTTACTATCCAGATGATAGAGCCAAATTTCGGCTTCGTCAAGATGACTCCGTCCTTTACGCCACCATTGGTTGGAGGCAATACCCCGCGCTGAAAAAGCCAGCGTTTTGCCGTCGGGGGAGGGGACGCCGTAGAATTCATTGGCGTAGCGATCCGCTGTAACAGCCATTGGCGTTCCGCCTGTAATTGCTACCCGGTAGATGTCGTTCATGCCCGAAATATCATGGCTAGTCGACTGAAAATAAACCATTTTTCCATCGCGTGCCCAGCCAGTAAGTACTTCTGCTCCATCGTCGTACGTCAGTCGCTTAATGGTCCCCGTTTCCAGCGTGATCAGGTAAATATCGCCGTTGCCCGTGCGCGACGACGCAAAGGCCAGGTATTTACCATCCGGCGAATACAGCGGCCGGGACTCATTATCTGGATGCGAAACCAATAGCCGCGCTTCGCCCCCGCCAACTGGTACGGTCCAGATGTCGCCACCGGATATAAACGCCATTTCCGAGCCATCGGGCGAAAGGCTGGGTTCAGCGAAGGCAAATCGGGGTGTTGGCGTTGCGGGTTGCGTTTGCCCCAGCGATGGGAACGTAACGCCCGTGATTAGTAAGCAACGAATGAGTAATTGAGTAAACGAAGTGCGCATTGAGCAAAGCGGATTTATTTTCGGTTGATTCTGGTTTTGGGTAAGTCTGTCATCAAAAATGACTAGCCTGAAACAGCCTCTAAATTTACATAGTATGGACCATTCTCCCTACACCATTCCCGACCAAACCCGAATTGGTCATATCCACCTGAAAGTTGCCGATCTTGACCGTGCGCTGGCGTTTTACCAGGATCTACTGGGTTTTACGCTGATAACCATGTATGGCAAAGAAGCTGCTTTTATCTCAGCAGGTGGCTACCATCATCACATCGGCCTGAATACGTGGTATAGCAAAGATGCACCACCAGCACCAGCACGTAGCGCCGGGCTGTTTCATACCGCTATTCTGTACCCGACGCGCCGGGATTTAGCAGTAGCATTACAACGGCTTATTGATGCAAAGTACCCCATAACTGGCGCGTCGGATCATGGCGTATCAGAAGCGATTTATCTTAATGACCCGGATCGGAATGGCGTTGAATTGTACTGGGACCGCCCGCACGAAGAGTGGCCGCGTAAACCCGATGGGTCTATCGAGATGTACACACATCCGCTGGACCTGGAAGGATTACTACGAGAAATTTGACAGGAATTACGAAGTACTATTTATTGCTGGAGTAAGTCAGCCGGAAGCTGTTTAATACCGCGAATGGATATGTTCCGGTAAAAGATCTCGGCTCCCTCCGACTGTAGTTGAATCTTGCCCTTCGTTAACGGCTCCGGCTGCCCATTGACTAAATGACGGGTGTGAGTCAGAACGAGATTTACTTTGCCATTCAGCATATGTAAGCACGTATCGCCGAAACAATAGAGGTCCAATACGTTCCATTGGCCATATGGCTTTTCGCTATCTGGGTTTTTGAGGCATGAACGGCCGACTGGTGTTTTATCCTGGAACGTAATGGGCGTAGCAGCGGGCTGATAAACGTACTTGTCTTGGTCGTTTTTGCGGGCGGAAATATCGGCCAGTACGTTCATTACCCCCCAATAATCGCCACAATCGCCCTCCTGAATCTGGTACTCGAACGATTCCATCCAGAGCATCGGGGTTCCATGCGCGCCAATGCTGTGGTACAATAGGCCACTATCGCGCGGTTGGTTGAGTTTGGGTGGCCATTTCAAGGTGCCCCACTTAAATTCCAGACGGAAGTGATAATTCTCAAACTCGGTTAGCGTATTGATTCCGCCAAAGGTCTCACCCGAAATACGTAGCGCAGGCAGTCCATCAACCATCGTTACAGAAAAAACGTGGTTCGGATCGTTGTTCAAGCCTAAAGGTGAAGCTTTATCTTTTGTCTTGTCTGTCGAGTAAGGACGGTCAAGATACGTTTCCCAACCGCTGAGGTCCTTGCCATTAAAAAGAGCCTGCCAATTGTCGGCTAACGTTACTGACTGCGCAGTAGCTGACGTGATTACGATCAAACCAATACACACAAGTAGAGCGAGTGCTTTCACGAACGTACCGAGTTTAGAAAAACCGTTTGACGACATTTTTGGGTACATCTTATTTACGACGAAGTACATGCTATGTCGTACGTTGATAAGGTATCGTGGACTTCAGTCCGCGTAGCCGTAGGCTAATGTCGTAGTTGCTATTTTTCTTCACACATTAACCTACGGCTACGCGTACTGAAGTCTACGCTACCTTACGAACTACAATGGTTTAAGCTCCAAATTCTTCCAGCGAACTTTAATACCGCCACCGTCGTGGATTTGCAAAGCAACGGAGCCCTCGCCCTTACCAATCTTCTCGTCGTGAAAATCGACCATCGACTCCCCGTTGAGGTAGGTCTGCACATGATCACCCTCAACCCGAATACGCATTTTGTTCCATTCGCCGGGTTTCAGGATGTTTTCCTTTTCATCGGGAATTTGAACCAGCCAATTCCGGCCATATGATTCGTAAATACCACCGGTGTCATGATTCGGTGGCGCTACTTCTACCTGCCAGCCGGTAATTTTCGTGCCGTCGATGGTTGAGCGGAAAAAGACACCGCTGTTTCCATTGGCTTCCTGCTTGAATTCCAGCGTCAGATCGAAATTTTTGTAGAATTTTTCAGTGGCCAAATAACCGTATTTCTTATCAGGCCCGCTCTCGCAGATGAGTTCGCCATTATCGACGTACCATTTTTCAGTACCGTAAATTTTCCAGCCATCTAAGTTTTTTCCGTTAAAAAGCTTAATGGTTTTGGTCGGCGCCGTAAAGGCCAGCACTGTCAGCATTAGAAAGGCAATGCAGTATTTCATTGAGTATAAGAATTTGGAGTACGTAAATTGATTTAGGTTGCTATTCTGTGTAAAACTAATCTGTTTTTCTAGATCCGGCTTAAAACCCTTGCTATTATAAGACGTAACAGTAAGTTACTACCGACTAGCCATAATGACGCAGACGGCGGCTGGTACTGGCACCGATTGACCCGTGTAGGTTAGTTTTCCCGTTTTCTGGTCGCGCTTAAAAATGGTGATATTATCCGTGTCCTGATGCGCCACAAAAATGAAGTCGCCTTTAGGATCAATGAGGAAGTTGCGGGGTGTTTTGCCTTCGGTTGGCTGATCGCCTATTTTCGTTAGTTTACCATCGTTGCCGATTGAGAAAATAGCTAATGTATTAGCTCCCCGATTCGACTGGTACAGAAACTTTCCGGACGGATCAATGTGAATATCGGCGCTCGTGTTCTGACCCGTAAAATCGTCGGGCAGCGTTTTAACATTGTCTTGCAGTAACGTCAACGCTCCTGTTTGGGCATTGCGGGAAAATGAAGCAACTGTAGAGGTCAGTTCTTCGACTAAATAACCATACTTTCCATTCGGGTGAAACGTAAAATGACGCGGTCCCGAGCCTGGTTTCACACTAGCATACGGTGTTGACGCTGGTTTTACGGTACTAGCTTTAACGTCAATATCGAAGATGTTCAGCTTATCGGTTGTGAGATCCGCTACGTAAACGAATCGATTATCGGGCGCGAGTGTTGCCGAGTGGACGTGCGGTTTTTCCTGACGTTTTTCATTGGGCCCAGTGCCTGAATCCTGAACGCTATCGGCTGCTGCACTGAGTTTGCCATCAGTACCTATGGGAAAAACAGCTAAACTGCCACCGCCGTAATTGGAAACGAATGCGGTTTTTCCCGTTTTATCGATACTAATATGGCAGGGACCTCCACCAAGCGTTGACTGACTGTTCAGAAATTGTAATTTTCCCGTCGCTTTATCAACAGCGTAAGCACTAGCTCCTCCTGCTTTGTCGGGTCCCTCATTAACCGAATAGAGATAATTGCCGGATGGGTGAAGGGCCAGAAAGGATGGATTTTTTCCGTTCGAGATTGACTGGATCTGTTGCATGGTGCCCGCTTTACGATCAAACTCGAAAACGTAAACACCTTCGCTTCCCCGAACAGAATACGTACCAACATACATAATTTCTTTCGACGACTGTGCCTGAGTAGATAGGCTCATTCCGATCAGAATACTTAAAAAAAGCTTTTTCATAATACGAATGATGGATCTGTTAAATAAGTACGCAGTAGGCATAAACTACCGACATGCCTATGTTGGTATGCCTATAAATACCACCTTTTAAAAAATTTTAAGGCATCAATAAGGAAATAATACAATCAGAATCGTTTTACAGAATAGTAAGCTTTAGATGATACATCAGAATAGCTTACTTTTGTGAAAAATTTGCTCGGGTACCGGATTCCCGTTGACCTAACTTTTGTCTTCCAATTCTATATCTATCGTATGAAACGCGTTTTAATTATTTTTGCGGCTGTTGCAATGCTGGCTTCCTGTAATAGTAAGAAGCGGCTGGCCGAAATTAAATCTTTGCAAGAGGCTCGTGATAAGGCGATTGCATCCTTAAGCGACTGTGACCAACGTACCGCTGACCTGCGCAATCAGTTGTCAGCTAAAGATACTGATCTGCAGGGTAAAGATAAACAGGCGAGTGATTTGCAGGCGCAGATTGACTATCTGAAGAAGACGAATACCAATCTTCTTGATCGGATGTCGGATTTGTCGATTGTTAGTAAGTCGGGTGCTGAGAGCATTAAAAAATCGCTCGAAACACTGAACGAGCAAACCAAGTACACCAACAACCTGAACGCGTCTATCCAGCGGAAAGATTCGCTGAACCTGGCACTGGTGATGAGCCTGAAACGGTCTCTGGACGATATTAACGATCAGGATGTACAGGTTGAAGTGAAAAAAGGCGTGGTTTATGTATCGATTTCGGATAAACTGCTGTTCAAATCGGGTAGCTACGACATCACCCCAAAAGCCGAAACGGTACTGGGTAAAGTGGCTAAGGTTGTCAATGATCATAAAGACTTAGATATTCTGGTAGAAGGCCATACAGATGCTGTACCTATCTCAACGGCGTCAATTAGAGACAACTGGGATTTAAGTGCCTTGCGCGCTACGTCGGTTGTACGGATGCTGCAAGGTAAATTTGCTGTCTCGCCCGAGCGCCTAACCGCAGGTGGCCGGTCTGAATTTGCGCCTAAAGATGATAACATGACCCCTGCTGGTCGTCAGCAGAACCGTCGGACGGAGATCATCATTACGCCCAAACTGGATCAGTTCTTCAATCTGTTGTCGAGTGGCCAGGCTGGCGGTAGCAAGTAATTACCAGACAAGTTTAATTTGAAAAGCCCTGCTCCGAAAATTCGGAGCAGGGCTTTTTTTTGCACAGTGGTGTCGGATTTTTAAATCCGACACCACTTCATTATAACTCACCAATATCTTCGTTCCAGACCTCTGGCTTTGCGGCAATAAATTGATTCATCATCTCAACGCATTCTGGTAAATCAAGATCAATGACTTCCACACCATGCTGCTCCATAAACTCGCGGGCACCGGGAAACGTCCGCGATTCCCCAACGATTACTTTCGGAATTTTAAACTGCACAATCGTTCCTGCACACATGTAGCAGGGCATCAATGTGGAATAGATAACCGTGTTTTTAAATGAGCCAACTCGTCCGGCATTGTTCAGACAATCCATCTCACCGTGTAGGATCGGATTATTTTCCTGAACCCGTTTATTATGGCCCGAAGCGACTAATTCGCCGTTTTTAATCAGCGCCGAGCCGATCGGAATACCACCCTCGCTCAAACTTTTGCGGGCCTGATTAATGGCCTCCTGCATGAATTCATCCATAAAATTTTGATCTATAGTAATTTCATCGTTTCATAATCGCCAACGTGCTTCAGATACAGGAAATTAAGCAGCAACCCATTGACGTTGGTAATTAATTTCTGTGATTCGGGTATTGTGGCAACTATACTGGTAATACGCTCGAATTCGGCTTCGCTCCCCATATTTTTGAGATGAAAGGACATGATTTCATCACGCGTCATTTCTCGTTCAATATAGAAAAAGTGCATGCCTTCGTCGCTGGTGCCCGTGCTTGGATACCAGGCGTGAGGATTTAGCCGGGTTAGTTCATTTGCGGTTACGGTCAGACCAATTTCTTCGCCGATTTCACGGGCCGCTACGTCGTCAGCCGCATCGCTGGCGTCGACCATCCCGGCGGGGTGTTCATAGGTTTGCGACCCATCTGCAATACGTCGTTGCTTGACCAGTACCACGAATTTATCTTTCGTTTCTTTATCGATCAGACACACCAGCATTGATGCCGCATGACCTTTCAGGAATAAAGCCGGCGGAATCTTATCACCTTCGGGCGTATCGGCATCTACTTCCAGCATTGCAAACAACACTTCGCCATTGTGCCGATAGCGGACATAATAGTCTTTGATATCGTTGATTTTCATGCCGTTGGCTTCCATCTGACTCTTCCAGAACCGGAACTTAGGCGCGTCCTGAAGGGCTTCTTTTTGTTTACTCATATTGCTTATGTGTAACGCGGAAAATCCGCTTTATTTAATCGTCGCTTTTTGTGCTTCTGGGCCGACGTAACGCTCGAAGAATTCGTAAATACGTAACAGCCGATCAACACGTTGCCGCACATTGCCTGTACGACTAAGTTCATGCGTAGCACCGGGCATACGGACGTACTCAACCGGGCGACCCAGTATTTTCAGGCTTTTGTACAGCATTTCACTCTGAATTGGGCCAGTACGTAAATCATTCTCACCATGCTTTATCAGTAGGGGCGTTTTAATGTTCTGAACAAACGTATAGGGGGAGTTGGCATCCAGTACTTTCGCATCCGCTGACCAGGGGTAGTCGAAGTAGCCAGGAATCAGTCGCCAGGCGTTTCCTTCGCCCAGAAATGTAGTGAGGTCATACACACCCCGTTGGGCAAAAGCCGCTTTGAACCGGTTATCGTGCCCAACAATCCACGCCGTGAGGTAACCCGCGTAGGAACCACCTGTAATCACCTGTCGGCTCGTGTCAACCCAGGCTTCCTTTGCGGCATCGGTTTCGGCAGCCAGTACGTCTTCGGTTGGACCAGTGCCCCAATCTTTTATATTGGCTCGTTGAAAACTAATGCCGTAGCCACCCGATCCGCGCGGGTTTGCATAAACGATTCCGTATCCCTGCGAACACATATACTGGAACTCATGCCACATCGATCCTTCTCCCGGTCCCCACATCGCCGTAGGACCACCGTGCATGTTCAGCAGAAGCGGATATTTTTTATTGGCTTCTACGAACGTGGGTTTCATGATCCAGTAATCGACCGTTTGCCCGAGCGAGTTTTTGTACGTACGCTTTTCGGGGAAGCTGAGCTGCTTTTGCGCGACCCAGTCGTTGTGATTACTCAGTTTTGTTTGATTTTTGGCTGTTGCATCGGTTGAATAGAGTTCCGAAGGGTTAGTAACTTCGGTTCTGGCCAGAATAACCTGATTACCTACTACGTCGAAGCTCGTGACGCCCTTCTCAAAATCGGTTAACTGCGTAACCTGTCGCGTAGTAGGGTCGAGCCGGTAGAGGGGGGCACCACCATTGGCAGAGGCAGTAAAATAAATAGCATAGCCCGTAACGGCTTTTTTCCCTTTTGCCTGATTTGGGATTTCCGTCCAGGTCAGGTTCGTAGCAGCCCGGTCGAACGTAACGAACTGGATATTCGATGCCGTTGTGGCATTCAGCGTGGCTAATCCAATCTGTACGGCGTTAACGCCTGCTGACGGAGTCAGGGCAAATGCCAGTTGCTTTCCATCGGGCGACACTTCCGGGGAGGTATAACTTTTTCCCGCTTCGGCCAGAACCGTAGTACGGGTTCGGGAACCGTTCGTCGGAATAAATACAATTGAATTATCCTGCTCGCGGTCAGGGTGTTTTAACGTATCACGATCGGTTACAGCGAATAAGCCTTGTCCGTTGGGAAGCCAGTTAGCAGCCTGGAAGGACGTAAAGCCTCGCGTAAGCGGTTTCGCGGTCGCTCCTTCCTGAACGTCCGTGATATACAAATGCGTAAAACCTAACTCAGGCTCTGTGGTGGATTCCCCCTGAAAGTTGAGCCGATTGATGACTTTCGCTTTTTTATCCTCAACATCTTTGTTCAGATAAGCCCGGATCTCTGCTAGCGAACCGTCAGGATTCGGTTTAACTTTTTTATCCGCAATCAGGAAATCATTCGTATTGAAACCCGGCTTTTCAACTGACCAGGCTGGCGTTTTCTTGCCGGGATTCAGGATGCTGTCTTTGAGCATTTCGCCCATCGTTACGTTCGCAGCAAACACAATGCGTTTGCCATCCGGCGACCATTTCGGACTTGACGATGAGTACGGTCCGCTGGTCAACTGCCAGGGTTCGCCCCCATTCAGTGGCATAATAAATACCTGCGATTTCCCTTTTACCGTACGAACAAAAGCAAGTTGTGTACCATCCGGTGACCATGTCGCCTGCCGAGCCGATTCTGCTCCATGTGTAAGCGCTTTGGTGTCGCCAGGTTTCAGACCAGTCAGATAAACATGCGTTTTGTATTCGTATTCTTCTTTCTGGTCAGGATTTGGCTCAATGGTGGTGAGCGTATAAACGGCACGTTGCCCATCGGGAGCTAATTCGATACCGCCTACGTTTTTGATCCGGGTCAGGTCGGTAACGGTAATCTTCGATTTCGTCTGGGCACAGACAATCTGTGCCGTTAGGGCGACCAGGAGGAAAGTTTGTTTCAGCATCGTTTGTTATGAAAGAAGAGGTAGGTAGCGCTCCCGAATGATATTGACGTGATGTGTGGCATGACCAACCAACACAAAACCTAAAGCCAGCGCGGAAATTGTCTGATGAGAGGCTATGCCGCTACGTAGTAACATCTCATCACTGAAACTTTTAAATAAAGCGATGCTTGATTGCCTGACAATAGCATATTCGTCGTATAAATCGGCAATCGTTCGGCTGATTGCGTTCGTGTTCTGACCAAATAACTCCTCATCATAGCCGGGCAGTTCTGTTCTGTCATTACGAGCGAAACGTAACGCGCGGTACGATATAATACGTTCGTTATCAATAATGTGTTGTAGGATATCCTTCACGGTCCATTTATCGGGAGCGTAGCGAAGATCACCAAGTGCTTCGAGCGTTTTTGCCGGAATCAGATTCTCGAAAGAAACTCCCTGTTCAAGCGCGTCGATAAGGAGTATGTTATCGGCCAGGTTGATATACCGGTCGAAAAACTTCGGCATTACGGGGATTTCAGATTTTGTCATAGTCAGGTTGGGTATCGATAAACGACAGACTCCCCGAAAATAGGGAAACTTTTGGGGAGTTTATGAAGGTATCACGGGTTTTAACCCGTATAGTCTACCATAGTCATACGGGTTAAAACCCGTAGTACCATTACTTTTTGGCTTTCACAGGCGTGCCGACTAATTCATTAATCAATCGATCAGCTTTGTAGATGTAGCGCATAGCGGCTATGATGCCGCCTGTGTGAACGGAGATGGTGCGGTTGGCGTCAGGGACGAAGATGAACTCGCCCGGTAAGCTTTCCATGTTGCCATCAAAAGCCAATCCAACCGCTTCCCGGTTTTTGTTAATCATCGGACTACCCGAATTGCCCCCGATGATGTCGTTTGTCGAGATAAAGCACATTGGCTGCTTCAGCAATTCCATGGGCGGGTTTTTCCAGCGGGTAGGTAAATTCCAGGGCGCTTTGTCGGCGAAAGAGTAGTTACGGTCATACAATCCGGCAAACGTCGTCAGAATGGGTGCTTTGGTGCCGTTATAATCGTAGGATTTCACCACGCCGTCATTAATACGTAGCGAGAACGTAGCGTCAGGTGGAACGGCTGTACCATAGACGTCATATAGCATTCGGCCGAGTTGACCACGTAATACTTCCTGCCGCTGAACGAGTTGGCGTGCCTGACGGGCGGCAGCTACGTAGCGTGGAAAACCAATTCGGGCTAGGGCCAGCAAGGGGTCATTGGAGGAAGCAACGGCACCGGGGCGGGTGATTAACTCACTGATAAAAGCCGGGTCTTTCAGTTTTGTATTTTTAATCAGATAGGCAGCAGCTTCTTTCGGCGTTCGGCTGGCACCACCCGAGCCCGTAAGGGCAGCTTTAACGTATGGATCATCATTACCTAAGTTCGCCTGTGCTTCAGTAAGATGTGCAGCTAAGTAGGCTTCTTCCAGCGCCATATTTTTTACGTTTGGTGTTTCCACCATGGATCGGGCGCGTTCGGCATCCTGTGGACGCGATACTAGCAATTCTCCGTACTGCGTAATAATGTTGGCGAACGCTAGTAATTCACCCGTAGTACGTTCGCTCGGAGCGAGGTAGTTGGCATCTTTAAATACACTACGTAGCTGCGCTATACTGGTGGCAATCTCGTCCCAGGTTTTAAGCTGATCGGCAGGTAAGTTTTTGGCCTTGGCAGCCGCTTTAAACTGATTCTCAAACACAGCTTTACGGTCCATCAAGCTAACATCGCGCAGGCCTGCCAGTTGCCCCCCGTACGCTTTTAGACTGTTTTCGTAGCTGAAGATTTCGTTTAGAATGCTGTCGTTCTTCGCCGTCTCATTATAGGCTTGTAAAGCGTCAGCGCGATTACGTAGCAACTGAATCGTAGCGGGCGTTTGCAAATCACGGTCAAATTCGAGCTCGGCTACGGTCTTGAGCCGTTCGGTATGACCGGGATTCCCAATCACGAAAATGGGTTCACCATCGCGGACGCCGTTTGGGTTAAACTTAAAAAAATGAGTAGTTTGTAATGGCTTTCCATTGTCGTATACCCGAAAAAAGGAGCAGTCGAGAGCGTATCGTGGGTAGGTAAAGTTGTCGTAATCACCCCCATAGAAGCCAAGTTGCAATTCGGGCATAAAGACAAGCCGTACATCGGTATATCGTTTAAATCCGTAAATGGCGTAACGACCACCGTTGTAGAACGTAATGGTTTGTAGCTCTAGTCCTTTCCAGCCCTCTTTTGTGCCGTATTCCTGCTTGATAGCCGAAAAAACCTGTTCACGTGCCTGTAAACGAGCTTCGTCCGTTTTTGCCTGATCCGATCCTGAACCAACCATCGCATCTTGAACCCGCTTGGTAACATCTTCGATCTTCACCAACTGATCGACGAATAGGCCAACGACTTTTCGTTCTTCAGCGGCCGTTTTGGCAAAAAAGCCCGTTGCGTTCAGGTCTTCGCCCTTCCGCGTAATGCCTGTACCAGACTCCCGGGCGCAGTGGTGATTGGTCATGACCAATCCGTTCGCCGAGACAAACGAAGCCGAGCAGTAGTCCGCAAAACGTAGCGAGGCTAATCGGGCTTCCTCGAACCATTTCTCGTCAGCCGTGAAATTGTATGTCTTCTTAAAATAGGCGGTGGGTGGATTATCAAAGGTCCACATCTTCCCCAAATCGAGGGGGCCGCCTTTCGTTGTATCAGTTAGATGATCAGACGTAGACTGGGCCAAAGTCAGACCAATTGACAGTACCAGTAAAGCGTTTGCTAATAGAGCAGTGCGAAAATGAATACGACGCATTAGACTAATCAGGAAAGTGAGAATACTAGGTAGAACGTGAATTTGGAGCAAACGTTTTGTATATCAAGGCAAAATGCCCGCATACTCTAATTTTAATTAACGCTTAATCGATACGATTTAATCGTTGCCGGGCCTTGGTTATCTAACCTGTGAGTTACACAAAAAGAGCATGATAGCCATGAACATTCCAAAGTTGCTTACTTTTTTGACTGCCCTGATTCTTCTAGTATCGGTGAGTAGTTGCACGACGTATTATAGCAGCCGACCTGTCTACAGACGTCACTACGGGTATAGACATTCGGTACCGCCACCACCAGTTTCTCGTCCTTATGGTGGGAATTACGGATATGGCCGTCCTGGCTGGTGAATAAGTCGATCACCTTATATAGCAAAGGCCGTAACTGACTTAGCTACGGCCTTTGCTATGTGAAAACGATACGTAACGGGTATATAATCTATTGTGCTTCGTTCTGGACCATCATTTCCTGACCAACTTTATCGTCTTTACGCACAAAAGGCCGAATGATAATTCGTGTGCCACGTTGATACGTAAATAGACGGTACATCCAGTTGCTGAATACAATCAACTTGCTACGGAAGCCGACGAGGTACCAGATGTGTACGAACAACCAGGCCATCCAGGCAATAAATCCTCCCAAATGAATTTTGCCGGGCAGGTCGGCTACGGCCCGACTACGTCCAACGATCGCCAGTGATCCTTTATCGAAATATTCGAACGGCGTGGTAGGCTCGTTTTTCATAAGTCGGCGCAAATTTTTGGCTAAATGCTGGCCTTGCTGAATAGCGGGTTGCGCTACGCCCGGATGACCTTTTGGGTAGTCTTCCAACTTCATGAACGCTATATCACCAATGGCAAATACGTCAGTCAGCCCCTGAATCCGGTTAATCGGATCAACCAGAACACGTCCTTTCTCAATCGATTCAGCCGGTATTCCGTCAATAAGAGCTCCTGTTACGCCCGCACCCCAAACCAGCGTCTGGGTTTTGATTTGCTCTCCTCCTTTGAACGTTACCGTTTCGCCGTCGTACGATTCAACCATCGTGTTGAGTTTGATGATAACACCGAGGTCTTCGAGGTATCGTTGTGCATTCTTCCCCGATTCATCCGACATAGGCGGCAAGACCTTACCTAAACCCTCCACTACGTAGATACTCATCTGGCTAAAATCCAGACCCGGATAATCGTTGGGGAGTACGTGTTTACGCATTTCGGCCAGGGAGCCAGCCATCTCAATGCCCGTCGGGCCTGCGCCCGCAATAACGAAGGTAAGCAAGCTCTGGCGCTCAGCAGGGTCGGTTGTTACACTCGCCTGCTCAAAGCATTGCAGGAACTGACTGCGAACATTAAGCGCTTCGGGAATGGTTTTCAGCGGAAACGAGTATTTCTGAATCTGCTGATTCCCAAAGAAATTAGACTTTGAACCCGTAGCGATGACTAAATAATCGTAGTGCAGATCGCCAATCAGCGTTGTTACGGTCTTCGTTGCCGGATCAATTTTATTAACGCGGACCATGCGGTAGTGGAAATCCTCGAAATCATCGAACATTTTCCGGAAGGGCTCGGCAATCGCATCCGGTTCCAGTCCGGCAGTAGCTACCTGGTATAACAGTGGCCAGAAACCATTGTAGTTCTGCTTATCAAAAAGCACAACCTGCACATCGGCGTTACGTAGGCTCTTAACCAAATTCATACCACCAAACCCGCCCCCGATAATTACAACACGAGGTTTAGTTGTATCCGGTATATTCAGCGAAAGTTTATCGAATTGAAGCATAGTTATTATGGCGTTGGCAACGCAGGCTGTTTCGTGATTAGTACCTTATTGTCAGACGTTTTGTTTTATATATAGAACAAAAAATAAGGTATTCACGTGCTACCAGACGCGCTGATATACGATTTCGCCAGCAGAAAAGGTTAATAAGTTGATAGACTTACACGGCAATCCATGTTCTATGGTTTCCAGGCGGTAAACTATCTTGGTTAATTTGGCTTTTCTCTGTATGCGTGTAGGTTTATTCAGCCTGTTCTTCTTGTTGTATTGTTGTAGTATATGGGGTCAGTCACCGCCTGTCCGCTTTACGGTTAGTGGCTATGTGCGCGAGTTGGGGAGTCAGGAGGCCCTGATTGGTGTGAACGTATATCTGCCCGGCACAACGACGGGTACCACGACCAATACGTATGGATTTTATTCACTGACACTACCCGCTCAGGATAGTGTTCGGCTGGCGTATTCATTTGTTGGATACGAAACTATAGAACGTACCGTTGGGCTTCGCTCAAATCAAACCCGGAGCGTGTTTCTAACGCCCGGTCGTGTACTGTCGGAAGTGCAGGTTAATGCCAGTGTCATGACCGAAAAAGTGAGCGAAAGTGCCCAGATGAGCACCATCGACGTACCAATCAGTCAGATCAAGAAAATTCCGGCGTTTCTGGGCGAGAAGGACGTACTGAAAGTGCTGCAACTGATGCCGGGTGTGCAGAAAGGTTCTGAAGGACAAACGGGTATTTACGTGCGTGGGGGAGGACCCGATCAGAACCTGATCATTCTGGACGATGCCGTCGTTTACAATGCCAATCACTTGTTTGGCTTCTTTTCGGTCTTCAACGGCGATGCCATCAAGAGTGTTGAGTTAATAAAAGGCGGTTTCCCGGCCCGTTACGGCGGACGGCTCTCGTCGGTCATCGACCTGAATATGAAGGATGGGAATCGCGAAAAACTGCATGGCGAAGGCGGAATCGGTCTGATCGCTTCTCGGCTGATGCTCGAAGGGCCACTGACCAAAAATAAGAAAGGCTCATTTCTGGTATCGGGGCGACGGACGTATCTGGATATTATTGCGGCCCCACTGATTGCCAGAGAAACAAACGGTGAACTTAACGCAGGGTATTATTTCTACGACCTTAATGCCAAAGCCAATTATGATTTCAGTCCGAAAGATAAACTTTACCTGAGTGGCTACTTTGGCCGGGATAAGTTTTACGCCAGGGACAACACACAAAATACGGAAACGGGCCTGAATTGGGGAAATGCGACGGGTACCCTCCGTTGGAATCACCTGTTCAACCAGAAGCTATTTTCAAATCTCTCGCTCATTTTCAGCGATTACAAATTCCAGATTGCGGCTGTTGAGAAAGGGACAAACGATGCAGAGACGTATTCGTTACGTTATAATTCCGGTATTCGGGATTTTTCGCTGAAATATGATGTGGATTACTACCCAACTCCCCAGCATTCGGTTCGGATGGGATTGCAGACTACGTATCACCGGTTTACGCCCAGCGCCGTCGTTCTGCAAAATGCGATCATCAGCCAATCCATCGACAATGTCAGTAACATCGACGTACTGGAATCGGGAATTTATGCTGAAGATACCTGGCGGCCAAGTAATCGCTTGCGTATGAATGGAGGCTTACGGCTCAGTTATTTTCAGGGAAGTGGCGTGGGCTATATTCGTCCCGAACCCCGAATTTCAGCTGCTTTTACTGTTAAACCTGATTTATCGGTCAAAGCGTCGTATGCACTGATGAATCAGTACGTTCATTTGTTGTCAAACACGGGTATTGGTCTTCCGACGGATTTATGGGTTCCTACAACGGATCGGGTTAAACCGCAGCAATCGCAACAGGTGGCCCTTGGTGTAGCAAAAGATTTCTCGGACAAGGGGCTTACGCTCACGGTCGAAGGGTATTATAAGACGATGAACAACATCATCAATTATAAAGAAGGAGCCAGTTTTCTGCTGATCAACGACCCAACACAAGCCAACAATGTTCGGTGGGAGGACAACGTAACAGCGGGCCGGGGATGGTCATACGGGGCCGAGTTTCTGTTGCAGAAAAAAGTCGGACGGTTTTCGGGCTGGGCAGGTTATACACTCTCCTGGACACAATGGCAGTTTGCCGAATTGAACGGCGGGCAACCATTCTATCCACGCTATGACCGTCGACACGACGTATCGTTAGTTGGTATTTATGAACTGAGCAAACGCATTACGTTATCGGCTGTCTGGATATACGGTACAGGCAATGCGCTAACGGTTCCAGTTGGCCGTTATGATACGTATCGACCGACCAATACGCTGATCTACGGTGGGACACCCGGTATTATTCAAAGCTATTTTCAGAACGTACGTACAGTTGATGATTACGGAACGCAAAAGAATACCTTCCGGGCTGAAGCGTATCATCGCTTCGATGTAAGTATTCAGTTTCATAAGCAGAAAAAGCATCATGAACGTACCTGGGAGGTTAGTTTTTATAATCTCTACAATCGTCGAAATCCGTTCTTTTATCGTCTCGAATCGGTTGCGGCTACGGCAACGACGGCTTCCCGTACGGCGCTGTTCCGCTATTCGGTCTTCCCGATTGTGCCTGCCATCAGTTATAATTTCAAGTTCTAATGCGCTTAACTATGCGAACTCATCCCATTATCTGCGCTGTGATAACTTGTCTGACAGGGCTAGTGCTTCTCTATGGTTGCACTAGTTTACGGAATGAAGTTGACCCGAATCTGTTGGGGCCGGCCTCGACAAAACTGGTTGTTACTGGATTTATATCCCCTCAGGATACAGTTCTAGCTATTAAGGTGACACGCTCCAACACCGTAGTGGGGGATAGCATTAGCCTTCTGCAAACTGGTAATAACGTAACGGATGCTACGGTTACGCTTTCTGATGGAAGTAAAACGGTTCGGTTACCCTACAACAATATTCCCGCAAGCGATACCGTTCGAAGCCGACCCTATTACAGCATTAATGCTCGGTTGCTACCTATCGTATCGGGTCGTAGCTATACGCTCACGGTTGTAGCTAACGGGCAACGGGCTACCAGCGTGTGTACGATCCCAGCAGCTGTTCCACCAAAAGCAATTATCCTTAATGACTCGGTTAATCGACGCTATTCAATTAGCATCAAATGGCAGGACCCTGACGGACAGGCGAATTATTATCAGGCTGCGGGGATCTTTCGGTACATTGCTGCCAACTGCAAGGCTTGCCAGAATGAAGTTTACAATACGCTTTCATTTGATGATGACAGCCGGGGTTTAATTAGTGATGTTGGTTATGAAGGAGGGGACATGAGTTCGGGTCGCGCTTTTTTAACCTCATCCAGTACACCAAATTTTTATAATTACTACAAAACCGCCAGCGTAACGGCTAATCTGATGAGTATCGATCAGAACTTCTACCGCTTTCAGGATGCGGCTATGCGACAACGACGATCGCGGAACAATCCGTTTGCAGAACCTGTACTGATTCCCAGCAATATCGAGGGAGGGCTTGGCTGTTTTGCAGGCTATAACAACGCAACGATGACGTTGAAATTAAAATAATTTTTTTTGCCCATATTACAACCTTTAGTTCGGCGTTACGCTCTATATTGGTTACATATAGATTCGTTTTATGCGCCTACTTTTATGTATTCTCGTCAGTAATCTGTTTCTTATCGTTGATCTGTCGGCCCAAAGCACGACCAACCATGTAACGGTCAGCGGATACGTTCGGGAGACGGGCAGTCAGGAAGCACTCATCGGTGTGAATGTGTATCTGCCCGGCACTTCCACCGGCACAACAACAAATACGTACGGATTTTATTCATTGACCTTACCTGCTCAGGATAGTCTGCGGCTGGCTTACTCGTTTGTTGGTTACGAAACTATTGAACGTACGATTCCACTTCGGAGTAATGTTACGTTAAACGTATTGCTTACGCCGGGTCGAGTTTTGTCGGAAGTAGACGTGCGGGCCAGTCGTACGGAGGAAAAAGTGAGTGAAAGCCCACAGATGAGCCGTATCGATGTGCCCATTTCTCAGATCAAAAAAATTCCGGCGTTTTTGGGCGAGAAGGACGTATTAAAGGTGCTTCAACTGATGCCAGGTGTTCAGAAAGGTTCCGAAGGACAAACGGGTATTTATGTTCGGGGCGGTGGTCCTGATCAGAATCTGATTATTCTGGATGAAGCAACCGTTTATAACGCGAATCACTTGTTTGGCTTTTTCTCCGTATTCAATGGCGATGCGCTGAAGAGTGTCGAATTGACAAAAGGCGGCTTTCCAGCTCGCTACGGGGGCAGGCTCTCGTCGGTGATTGAGCTGAATATGAAAGATGGGAATAAGGAACAATTGCACGGAGAGGGCGGCATTGGTCTCATTGCCAGTCGACTAACGCTTGAGGGTCCGTTAACGAAAAATAAGAAAGGTTCATTTTTACTCTCCGGTCGACGGACGTATCTGGATATTATCGCAGCTCCGCTTGTTAACGCTGGAAGCAATGGGCAAACAAAAGCTGGTTATTACTTCTACGACTTCAATGCCAAAGCGAACTATGATTTTGGAGCCCAAAACAAAGTTTATGTAAGTGGTTATTTTGGTAGAGACCGTTTCTATGCCAATGATAAGCGGGAAGGGACTGATGTGGGCATCGGCTGGGGCAATGCAACGGGTACGCTTCGCTGGAATCACCTGTTTAACCAGAAACTATTCTCCAATCTGTCGCTTATCTACAGTAATTATGAGTTTCGAATTTCGGCAGATACGCGTGATTCGGATACACTCAACACCTCACTCCGCTATACATCGGGTATTCGCGATTTGTCCGCTAAACTCGATTTCGATTACTATCTCTCTCCACAACACTCGGTACGTTTTGGGTTACAAACGATTTTTCATCGGTTCACTCCTAGTGCTTTGGTTGTACAAAACACGTCAATCAATGAATTTAGACGCGATGTAGAGGCCATCAATGCTGTTGAGTCCGGAATTTATGCCGAAGATACCTGGCGACCCAACGAACGCTGGCGAATTAACGGCGGGATGCGTTTGAGCCTATTCACACAGGGTCCGGTTAGCTATTTACGTCCCGAACCCCGCCTGTCGGCTTCCTACCAACTACTCCCAAATCTCTCAGTTAAAGCATCGTATGCTACCATGAATCAGTACATACATCTGCTCAGCAATACGGGTATCGGCCTTCCCACCGATTTATGGGTTCCTACAACGGATCGGGTTGCTCCCCAGCAATCGCGCCAAGTAGCCATCGGAATTGCCAAAGACTTTGCGGATGACTTCGCGCTCGGAAAAGGCTTTGCGTTGACGGTTGAGGGGTACTACAAAACCATGCAGAACATTATTAATTATAAAGAAGGAGCCAGTTTTCTACTAATCGACGATCCAACGTCGGCTGAACGGGTTCGCTGGGAAGACAACGTAACGGCGGGCAAAGGCTGGAGCTATGGGGCAGAAGTGCTTTTTCAGCGTAAAACAGGGCGGCTATCCGGCTGGGTAGGCTACACACTCTCCTGGACGCAATGGCAATTCCCTGAACTGAACAGTGGAAAGCCATTTTTTCCTCGTTACGATCGGCGACACGACATTTCGGTCGTTGGTATTTATGAGTTAAGCAAGCGCATTACGTTGTCGGGCACCTGGGTATATGGCACAGGTAATGCTCTGACCGTACCCGTTGCCAACTATCGGGCCTACCGACACTCGCCCAGTATTCAGACAATTTATGGTCGAAACGGTGTGCCATCATTAATTGCACCACTCTTCGATTATGGTTCGTCGGTTAGCGATTATAGTCAGCAGAAAAATAGCTTCCGGGCCGAGGCTTATCATCGTTTCGACATTGCTATTCAGTTTCACAAGCGGAAAAAACACCACGAGCGCACGTGGGAATTTAGCCTCTATAATGCTTATAACCGCCGAAATCCGTTTTTCTACCAGCTTGAATCGGTAAGTCAGGGACAAAATCAACCAAGCCGCACAGCCCTTTTCCGTTATTCAGTGTTCCCCGTTGTGCCTTCGTTTAGCTACAATTTCAAATTTTGATCATGGAACGTAACGTACTCATATATATCCTGGCCATTATTTTGTTTACCGCCTGCAACAGTTTACGCCAGGAGGTAGAGCCCAAAGGGCTTGTACAGGAACCTGAAAAACTGGTTGTGGCCTGTTTCATCTCCCCCCAGGATACAGTATTAGCCGCTCTCGTATCACGTACCTTGCCTGTGTTGGGGACAGGTAACCAATATAATACAGACATAACCAATGCGACCGTTACGTTATCGGACGGGCAGCGATCAGTCATTCTGAAACTAAAGCCCAGTGTTCCTAATAGTGGTATAGTAACCAGTTATCGTGCGAATGTGAGCGAACTACCGATCGTTACCGGAAAAACATACAAGTTAACTGTCCGGGTGCCCGATGGACGCGAAGTGACGGGTACCTGTACCGTACCGGAGTCGGTTGTACTTAACCAGATTACGGTAGATTCAGCCACAACGACTGATTTTGGCTTGAGCCGTAAAGAATATTACGCACGGATGCGCTGGCGTGACCCTGCCGGTCAGACCAATTTTTATCGGGTTACCGGCAACAACGAGTTCACTTATACGTACAAAACCCAAACCTCACCCAATGGACCAATCCGGGATACAACCATGCGAATGTGGGGCGATTGGTACTTTACTACTGGCTCGACTCTTACTGACCTTGGCCGCGATGGACAGGAAATTATATCAGGACGTGGTCGTTTAGCCATCAGCTACTCGTGGGCCAATGGCAAGCAGAATCCAAGCTTCCCACGTCAACTCAACGCTCATCTAATGAATGTTGACGAAAATTATTACCGTTATCATGACGCTGTAGAACGGCAGAATCAGGCAGGCGATAATCCCTTTGCTGAACCAGTTCCGATTCCAACCAACATTCAGGGCGGCCTTGGCTGCTTCGGAGCTTATAATCGCTCGACACTAACCATGCAACTGAAATAGAAATCCCCCGATCTTTCGTCAAAACCGGGGGACTACATTATTAAACTCGAATTCGTTTATGCACTCTGCGTAGCACTGTGAATAATTTCAGTCTGCTTCCGAATCGACTCCATGTGGATGATCTTGTAGATTTCTTCCACCAGTTCAGGATACAGTCCCAGTTTTTTGCCCAGTTCAGTACGTGTCTGTAAAATTTCTTTCCAA
This sequence comes from Spirosoma validum, assembly GCF_014699035.1. Classification (GTDB taxonomy): domain Bacteria; phylum Bacteroidota; class Bacteroidia; order Cytophagales; family Spirosomataceae; genus Spirosoma; species Spirosoma validum. The sequence continues at coordinate 98,608 of NZ_JACXAA010000006.1, read as the reverse complement.
CGCTCAGGCTGGAATAGGGTTACGTTGTTATCGCGCTTGTATTCGGCCAGACGTTCCACCAGCGCCATACGGGCGGCTAGCATCTCGACAATTTGGCGGTCTACATTATCAATGCTGCGCCGAGATTGCTCCGTAAAGGTTTGAAACTCCCGGTTTGACGATTCAACCTGCCGAATCTCCAGATGATCGAGCATTTCGCCGAAAGCCGCAGGGGTTAACTGCTGAGCTGCATCGCTCCACGCTTTGTCAGGATCAATATGCGATTCAACAATTAGACCATCATAGTTGAGATCCATTGCCATCTGCGCCAACTCATTCAGGTAAGCGCGCTTACCGGCCATGTGACTTGGATCACCGATAATGGGCAACTGTGGAAAGATGGACTTTAGCTCGATGGCCATTTGCCACATCGGGATGTTCCGGTACTTGCTGGCTTCACCCGTAGCAAATCCACGATGGATAGCGCCTAACTTCTTAATACCGGCTCCAGCGATACGTTCGAAAGCACCAACCCACAGAGCCAGATCAGGATTAACCGGGTTTTTAACCAATACCGGTACATCAACACCACGTAGCGCGTCGGCAATTTCCTGTACGTTGAACGGATTAACCGTAGTACGAGCACCTATCCATAGAATATCGACACCATATTTCAGGGCTAATTCAATATGTTCGGGGGTAGCTACCTCAACGGCAAACGGAAGTCCAGTTTCGGCTTTCGCCCGCTGAATCCAGGGCAGGGCGGCTTCGCCCATACCTTCAAAACTGCCAGGACGGGTCCGAGGCTTCCATACACCCGCGCGGATAACATGCACAGCGTTCAATTCCTTGAGCTGGCGGGCGGTTTCAACTAACTGATCTTCATTCTCGGCGCTACAGGGGCCAGCGATGATCAGGGGTTTGCCGTTGGTCTCAATCCACGATCCCAGCGGCTCTACGGCTAATTCTACTTTCATACTAGGGGTAATCTACGAGTAATACCTATACTCTATCGGGAACTTTCAATCGATTTTCTTGGTATATTTGCATAAGGAACCAGCTGAATCTCAAGCCGGTTCCTTCATTTGTCTAAAAGGGTTTTTAACTTGTTGAAATAAGCCGCGCCGGGACTTTAACCGATAGACCGAAATTTCGTTATATATTTCGGTCGTGTTTACCGACACGCACTGTCAGCTATGCAAATAGCACCGTCCAAACGGAGCACTATTATGTCGAACCGAAGTAATCTAATGCCAGAGGCTGTCCAAGGGATTACAGAAGTAAAGCCGAACGCAGTCCGTCCCGTTTCATTTGAGGACACTTCAATCGCTTTTTCCTCTCAGTCCAATTTCAAACTTCGAAAAACGTACTGGCTATTTTCGTTGATGAATCACGGATGGCTGGTAAATTTAGGGACTTTTTTTATAAAGATTGCCCTACGTCTTCATCTTCCCATTAAATTCCTGATAAAGAACACCATTTTCGAGCAGTTTTGCGGAGGAGAAAGTATACGTGACTGTGAATCAACGATCCAGCATCTGCATGAGGCCAACGTAGGAACCATTCTCGACTATTCTGTTGAAGGGGAAGAGACTGAAAAAAGTTTCGATGAGACGACTCTCGAAATTCTGCGGACCATCGAGCGGGCCAGTGAATCTGCCGATATTCCATTTTCTGTTTTTAAGGTGACTGGTATTGCCTCAACAGAGTTACTTGAAGCCGTTCAGCTTGGCGATTCGCTCAATAAAGAGCAAAAAGTTGAGTTCGAGAAAGTAATGAAGCGGGTAGATATGCTTTGTCGGCGCGCTCACGAACGGAATGTGCGAATTTTTATTGATGCGGAAGAGAGCTGGATTCAGGATACGATTGATTCACTCGCTTATGAGATGATGGATCGCTATAACCACGAGCGCCCCGTCGTTTACAACACGTATCAAATGTATCGTTGGGAAAGTCTTGCCCATCTTCAGCGGGATACTGCTGAAGCGCAGGCTAAAGGATATTTTCTGGGCGTCAAGTTAGTGCGAGGGGCGTATCTTGAGAAAGAGCGCTTACGATCGCATGAAGAAGAATATCAAGATCCGATTCAGGCAACGAAAGAAGATACCGATCGCGACTATAACACTGCCATCGATTTCTGTCTGGAGCATCGTGATGTTATCTCTATCTGTCTGGGTACCCATAATGAAGCCAGTTGCCAGTACTGTATCGAACGGATGAAGGAACTGGGCGTTTTGCCCGACGATCCGCACATTTATTTCTCTCAACTGCTGGGTATGAGCGATAATATTTCCTACAATCTGGCTAACGCCGGTTATAATGTAGCGAAGTATGTGCCTTATGGGCCTGTTGATTCTGTAATGCCTTATTTGTTTCGGCGAGCCGATGAAAACAAATCTATTGCAGGCCAGAGCAGCCGGGAGTTTAATTTAGTAAGTGACGAATTGAAACGCCGGAAGAATTGCCGGTTATAAGTAAGACTGGCACAGTAACTTTAGCATAGGTTACTGTGCTTTTTAGTTTATTGATAGGTATAGCAGATGGATAACCCGTAGTCCGTAAGCGCAGAGCCAGGCTGTACCGCACTTTTTATTATGATCCAGAAGAATCCGCTCAAATTTTTTCTGCTGACACTGTTTCTGATTTTGCTTGATCAGGGAGTGAAGCTGGCTGTACATTTTTACATGGCTCCCGGCTTTGCAGGGCAGATTAAACTCGCAGGGGATTGGCTAAAACTCCACTACGTACTGAATCCTGGTATGGCGTTCGGTATGCAGTTGGGCTATGAATACGGTAAACTTCTTCTTAGCATATTCCGACTATTTGCCATGGTCGGCATCGGCTATTATCTGGTTAATTTAGCTCATCGAGGAGCACCAAACGGCTTACTTTGGGCAATGGCTATGATTTTAGCTGGTGCTGTCGGCAATGTAATCGACAGCACATTTTACGGTGTTTTTCTGAACAACGCTCCTTACGGCTCCCCAACGCCCTGGTTTCATGGCCAGGTGATCGACATGATTTTTGTGGACGTCTGGGAGGGTTTCATTCCTGAATGGGTTCCAGTCTGGGGGGGGCAATATTATTCAACGCCTATTTTTAACATAGCCGATTCCTGTATCTTTATTGGCGTCTGTCTGATTTTATTTTTTCAACGTCGCTTTTTCGGTGATCAGCATATTGAAGATAGCATGTTGCCCGTATCAGGTCCAGACGCAACGAATGCATCTGTATTGCCTACTGCTGAGTATTTATCGGAAGAGCAATCAGAGAATGATCATAGTAACGAAGAGTCAGTCGTAAACAATGATGATCAGCAGGCTATAGACACTGATCCTGAGTCCGTTCTACCAAATGAGCCGAAACGTGGCGAGTAGCTTCATTATATCCTTTTGTGCCTATTTAATCCTATAATTAATACTAATAATTTTTATTTCTTATACACAGACGTTATCTTGTTCACACAATGAGCTTGTAACGTACTGATCGAGTGAGGGTTTATAAATTTCTTCTATTAATAATTCTCCTGACGATTGTCTTTTTCACGCCTATTTCGGCGCAACGTTCTGAAATTTGGCGCGAGAAACCGGGCACCTGGCTGTTAAACATTGGTCTAGGGGCCACGCGCTACGTTGGAGACCTGAATGAACGTAATAATCTGGCTCACTTACGATTGGGCACAGCCATTAATGTAGCGGCCTCTTACCGATACTCACCGCAGCTTACTCTTCGCACGGAAGCGCAATTGTACTACATTCGCGGAACGCAGAAGGATACTCATCTGGCCTATAACAATCTATCCTTTCATAGTATAAACCCAGATATCTGGGCAGGTGTACAATGGGATTTCTGGCGGGCCGATAACCGAAACCACGTTATTATTCCTTACGCTTTGGCAGGTGTAGGGCTAACGTACCTGACGCCTAAAACTACTTATAAAGGGGAAACAATTAGTTTGGCACCTTTACACACGGAGGGCGTTACCTATAACCGAGTACCGGTTGTGATACGCTACGGGCTGGGTGTACCAATAGCGGCTACAGAACGTTTCAAGTTTCATCTGGAAGGGGCATATACACACGTTTTTAGTGATTACGTAGACGATGTAAGTACAGTATATCCTGATCGAAGCACTATGCAACCAATAACGGCCGCGTTATCTGACCGACGTCTTGAAATAGGAGAGCCGTTAAATCCTACTGGGGCTCAACGAGGAAATTCCACCCGGCGAGATGGATATTTTGTGTTATCAGCAAGGCTCATCCTTGTACTCATAACGCCTTCTCAGCGGAATTACCGGCGGATGTTCGGCCGTTAGGCTTTTGGAGGCTTTTGCTGTACTTTTGGCGTTTAGAACCAATAGAATCCTGCTTCCTCCGAATGAATCCAGCTATTTTTTTTGATGCTCTTCAACACGAACTTCAACGTATTCAATATGGGCAGCAGCCGCCGGAGCTCTATAATCCTATTCAATATATTATGGATATTGGCGGGAAGCGGATGCGCCCGTTGCTTACGCTGATGGCGGCCTACCTCTTTACCGACAATTGGCAGAAAGCAGTTCGGCCAGCTCTGGCTATCGAGGTTTTTCACAATTTCACCCTTATGCATGACGACATTATGGACAAGGCGCCACTACGTCGTGGGCAGCCAACCGTACACGAAAAATGGAATGAGAATATTGCCATTTTGTCGGGAGACGTCATGCTAGTGAATGCCTATCAGCTGCTTTTACATGTCGAAGCGGATAAACTTAGACCTGCTTTAGAGCGATTCAGTCGAACGGCTGCGGAGGTCTGCGAAGGACAGCAGCTTGATATGAATTTCGAATCCCGCTGGGACGTAACGGAAACGGAATACATCGATATGATTCGGCTTAAAACATCTGTCTTACTCGGCTATGCCCTTGAGCTGGGCGGATTGATAGCTGGTGCTGACGATGAAACAACCCAACATCTTTACGCAGGAGGTATGAACATTGGCGTTGGATTTCAGCTAAAAGATGATTTGCTGGATGTATATGGCGACCCTGCCAAATTCGGAAAGCAGGTTGGGGGCGATATCATTGCGAATAAAAAAACGTTTCTGCTGATTGAAGCGCTCCAACAGGCAAAAGGTAGCCTTAAAGATGAATTGATCGGCTGGCTTAATCAGAAAGATTTTGATAAGGCCGAAAAGGTACAGGCTGTTACGTCGATTTATGATCAATTAGGCATTCGCCAGTTAACGGAAGCACGTATCGGGGAATATTTCGCAAGAGGATTTACCAATTTTGAGGCTGTTAAGGCTGATGCTGACCGAAAAAAATTACTGATTCAATTTGCTAAACAACTCGTTGAACGGGAAAGCTAAACGGATATACGATACCTGCTATTGGGTTTATGAAAGGTTGTAAATCAAGTAGCTCTATTGTTGTCTTCTACAAAAAATTATGAGTATAACCCTCATTATCATCGTTATTACAGTCATTATCAGTCTAATGGCCTGGAATAATTATAGCCTGATGGATCGCTGGATTATGAATCCCTACGATATAACGAAAAAAGGGCAGTACTACCGGCTTGTCACATCGGGGTTTCTACATGCAGACTGGAGTCATTTGCTTTTCAATATGATGAGCCTCTATTTCTTCGGTGGCTTTATTGAGCAGGTGTTTGACCTTCTGTTTGGCTCCAGCGGCCCTCTATACCTGATAGGTTTTTATATAGTTGCTATCATCGTATCGGATATTCCTACGTTATTAAAACATCGTAATGATCGTAATTACAATTCGCTGGGAGCTTCTGGGGGTGTATCCGCTATTCTTTTTGCCGCTATTTTATTTCGCCCATTAACACCGATCTATCTGTTTTTTATTCCAATTGGTATTCCGGGTTTTATTTTTGGAGCTCTGTATCTAACCTATTCTTACTACGAAGCTCGTCGGGGTCTAGGTGCCGTTAATCATGACGCGCACTTCTATGGCGCTTTGTTTGGGGTTCTGTTCATGATCATTGTTTATCCACCTGTGCTGCCACAGTTTTTTGATCAGATTGCCAGTTGGCGACTATTTTAGAGGACACGTTCGCGCTATCGGTATTATGGCCAATCTGTTCACCCAACCCTATCCGACTAACAACGCTTTTCTGCCAGCGTTACGTCGAGCCTTGGTGATTGGTTTGTTTATTGGTTTGTTTTTAGTTGTATTTCAACCCTTTGGTTTAAACAATTGGGAGACATCTAACAAACTGTTTAAGTTACTAGGGTTCGGAGCCGTTACGTTTGTTATAACCGCATTCCACTTTGCGTTCTGGCCAAAACTCTTTCCTCGTCAATTTTCTGAAGAAAACTGGACTGTTGGCCGTGAAATTCTGTTCATATCGGTTAATGTTTTGGTCATTGCCGTTGCCAACCGATTTTATCTGGAATGGTTGTTAGGGCCCGGAGAAAACGGTGGTCTCGGCTGGATAGGGATGATTGTTGTTACGTTTCTAATCGGGGCTTTTCCTATCACGGGCTTAGTTCTTTTAAGCTACATCCGACGACTCAGAAAATACAGCCAGGCAGCTGCGGAATTACCCGTGGCCACGCCTGTACATGGTGTTCCGACTACTGAAAGTAAGCTGGCGATGGACGGCGATAAAGCGTCCGATTCTACGTTGACGCTCGTTGCCGACAACGATAAAGACCGGCTGATTTTTCCTGCTGACGAACTGCTTTATATCGAATCAAGTGATAACTATAGTACGGTGGTTTATCGGAAGAATGGCCAGTTGGTTAAGCCGTTGGTACGTAGTAGCCTGAGTCGATTGGAAAAGCAAATCGCCCAGCCCCACATTGTCCGATGCCATCGCTCCTACGTTGTCAATCTTAACCGGGTTGAACGCGTAACGGGCAATGCGCAGGGCTACAAACTTCACTTAATGGATGGCCAGATTCAGCTACCTGTTGCCCGGCAGTATAATGAAACGCTGGTCGCTGAATTAAAATCGCTGTAGCGCGTATGCTACCTGTCGGTTTAGTTTGTTAAACAGCCCAGATCTTGCAGAATGTCCCTTTGAAGGCTTTAAATAACTCATGCGGCTTACATTTGCTATACATCAACTCCAGGTTGAACAAATGCGATTCGTAATACATTATTTTTTGCTTTTTTGTTTACCACTGAGCTTATCTGGTCAATCAGTCGACACGGTTTACACCGTCAAGTACTTAAAGAAAAGCACATCATTTGCCTGGACGACATTTGGGGGTGACATTCTAACACTGGGTGGTGGAAAGACGGATTACCAAACACCCGAAGGAGCCATTCGTAATGCCTCGCTGAGTCCCACGGCAATCCCTCGTTTGACCATCGGGGGAATTCATTTCTGGGGCCATGCCGATTTTTATGTGTCATTTCCCTTGCCGTTTCGATGGTCGCCCCGACCGGATGCTTTTTCGGCTATGCGCTATGCGCATGGTATCGAGACCGGGGCCAAAGTTTATCCATTTCGATTAGAGCCAGGACGTATCAGCCCCTATGTGGGTATTAGTTTCCGAACTATGTCGTATGGCCATCAAACCGCTGGGACGAGCTATACCAATGGCTTTCCAGAAGTCGAACGAATGGCCGTACCGTTGCAGGCTGGATTAACGTATACAACGTCGAATTATCTTATCACAGCAGGGATTCATTATCATCCGAATACAGAACTGTCCTATGCTATTTCGCCTACAACATTTGGCACTACGTCGCTTAGTCCAGTGTCGGTTAGCGTGGGATTACTACGGTACATCGATACGGATCGTAATATGACTTCATCGAGTTCGGTTACTCAATTGAATCGTAAGCATGAATTGCTAAAGCGTCATAATCGACTCAGTGCCTGGTATGCTGGCATTGGTCCCTCAGCGGCTATGCCCCGACCATTGGGTCGGTCGTCGTATATACAGCAAAAGCATCCGTATCTGCGTGGTGAAGCGATTGGCGGATTTACGCCCGATCTGACCATTGGTCGGTATTTCTATAAAGCCGACCTGAATGTAGGTCTTTCCTACCGCACGATGGGGACACACGTAAGCGCATTCGACGCTGATATACGACTTAGACGACACTCATTCATGGTTGAGGCCTACAAATACTTGTTCAATTATCTTGGCTTTGCCCCTTACGTCGGCCCAACGGTATCACTTGAACGGTTGTCCATGAACGATAATGAACGAAGTTATTTGCAGACGAAACCAGCCATTGGCTTGATTTTCGGTTGGGACATTCGCGTAACCAGTACGGAAACCAGCTTGCTACGTACGAATTTACGCTGGATTCATAACCTACACTTGGCCGTTGGGGATGAACAGGTATTGTTTGATAACATCGAATTCAATTTTATTCAGTACGTCCACTACTTCGGACGTAATCAGGTTTACCAGAAATACCGAAAGCGCTAGGAAATGGTTGTCAAACGTCCCAGAAACTGCTGATCAGCCCTTTTGCCTTGCTACGAGGAGGTAAGCTGTGTTACGTTTGTCCCAACGAATCTAACACAGTTACGGCCATGAAAACGCTCATTCTTGCTACCTTAATTCTCCACATTTCTGCTGGCTCTATAGCCTTGATTGTTGGACTGATACCCATGTTTTCGAAAAAAGGTAGTAGTCTTCATAACCGTACGGGTCTCGTATATGTATACTGCATGATTACGGTAGCCATAACGGCGCTATTGCTATGCGCCCTGCAACCCCTTCAAATGCTACGTCTGTTCCTGACAGGAATTGCGGTGTTTAGTTTTTACCTCTGCATGACTGGCTGGCGGGCTACAAAACAGAAAAAAACGGGTCCTGCTACCAGTGATCGTATTCTAACTTACGTTACGCTGGCTACGAGTATAGCGATGATCAGTTTTGGAGTTTATTTGATAAGTCAGTCTACCAATGCATTCTTCCCAATTCTCTTTACATTTTTCGGCGCATTAACAGGGATGTTTGCCTGGAAGGATTACAGTCTTATTAGTAAGCCAACCGAGAAAATGCACTGGTTCTTTCAGCATGTTACACGCATGGGAGGCTCTTATATCGCTACGTTCACAGCGGCTTTAGTCAACAATGTAGCCCGGATCTTACCCGCTGATGCACCTGATTGGGCGTACACGATAAGCTGGATTGCTCCGGCTATTATTGGAGGGGTGATTATTAGACAAACTGTGCGGTATTACAAACAGAAGTTTAATGCAACTAAAGTAGTAAAAGCGGCCTTAGCTTAATTTCTGTTGCTCTTCTGCTGCCGTTTGACCACCGTAGGTTTCAGAATAAACCGGCTAATGATAACGAGTGGTATGGTTAGCGTAATCCAGGAGAGTACATCCCATACATCATCGCCGACTAACGCGGCTATAAGACCGAATAAGCTAACTACACCGATCCAGAGCGGGATTGTCCACACGTGCCAGAAATCACTTTTCATGGGTTTCTTCTTTTTGTAAGCCAAGCGTTAATATTTCGAGGTCTTCAACCTGGTCCGCTGACTGTTTTCGGTTGGATGATGCCATCCGGGCAAACTGAGCTCTCGTAGCTTTATTACGCGCAAACCACAAGTACAGTCCACTAGCTAGAACAACAATGGTTATAATATCAAAAAGAGCCCAGATAATCTTCAAGGGTAGTCCACCGTAATCGCCAAAGTGAAGAGGCTGCGAAATGAACAATGCGTCCGCGTACCAGGGCATATCGCGCATATCGGTTAGCTGGCCGGTTTTAGCATCTACCAGAGCTGGCTTGACAAGGCGTTCGGTCAACGGTGTATTACCACGCATAAAAACTGCGTAATGATGCTGGCTGGAGTAAGGAGTACCTGGATAAGCAACAAACGAGGGGATCATCCCCGGAGCCGCTTTTTGCGCCAGGTTCATTGCCTGATCGAGCGGACTCAGGCGTCCACGCAGCGGAGCCTCGTCCTTATACGGCGCTACCATTTCGGCCAGTTGCCCCTGTTGCCAGACGCCTACGATAACTTCAGACAACGTATTGATAACGCCCGTCAGGCCAACCACCGTTGCCCAGGCGACCGTTACGACACCAAGCAGATTATGCAAATCCAACCATCTGAGTCGGGTCGACTTTTCAGTGCGTATCATGCCAAAGTTGAACCGACGCATGATTGGGCTGTATAACATCAGACCGGAAACAATAGCGACGGTAAACAGCAGACCCATCAGTCCCAGAAACAGTTTGCCGCCGATACCCATAAACATATCGACGTGTAGCTGGAACATAACGTACATGAATCCTTCCTGTACTTTCGGCTCTTCCAATACGTTCGCTGTGCGACTATCAAGAATAACAAGTTTATAATTATCTGCCGGAGCCGTTAGTGAGTCCGACAACGTAAACGTCATCGTATTCGGTTCATGTTCATCCCAATACGTATAGCGGATAACTTTTTGGGGAAACTGTTGCCGGACTGTCTGGGCTAACTGCTCAAGGCGTAACTGGGGCGTTTCGGCCGACATCGTCGGCGCCAATTTGGGCTTGCCCTCCAGCTCTTCAATTTCTTCGTGGAAGATCAAAGGCAAACCCGTTAAGCACAGCATCAACAGGAAAGCTGTACAGATCAAACTGGTCCATTTATGAATCTGAAACCAGGTTTTAACTTGTTTTGCTGTGCTCATGGTTGCCATTGATTAGAATTTGTAGCTGACGCTACCCACAAAACTTCTTAATTTCTGCGGATTCATGGTCGTATAACCAATCCAGTAATACTGATTGGTGAGGTTATCCACTTTCGCTGATATACGGAATTTCCGCTGATCGTAGAAAGCAGACGCGTTCAGAACTGTATAAGCTGGTAAGATAAGCTCACCCAGGCTGATACTATTCTGAATTTTGTTGTCGCTGGCGTAATTTCCTCCGAATCCAAAGCCCAGTCCTTTAGCGACATAATCGGGTAGACGATAGCTGAGCCACAGATTTGCCAGTATAGGTGAAGACGCCGTCGTTGGCCGACGACCGACAACGTCGACGTCGGCATTGATCAGTTTAGAGTCATTGTACGAAAAACCAGCCACTACGTTGAATCCCGCAAATGGGTTGGTCACTACGTCGACCTCAATACCCCGGCTCGCCTGTGTTCCATCCTGCGTTTGGGCAAAGCGAGCAGCCGCTGGTGGATTCGGATCAGTACGTAGTAGGTTTTTGACCTGAATGTCATAATAACTAATAGTTGTGGTCAGACGTCCGCTAAACGCGTTCAGTTTCACACCAGCCTCAAATTGATTCGCCTGTTCGAGCTTCGCGAACCGTTGTACCAAACTATCCGCGTCGGTTACGTCGTAGGCGTTGTATATACCTCGATTCGCAAAGCTATTCTGGTAGTTAGCAAACAGGGAAACCTTGTCTTTAACCGGCTGATAGACGATACCGAATTTTGGCGAAAAAGCCGTTTGATCATAGCCCGTTACGGCCTGACCTTCTGTGCCGCCTTTGTTGGTAAAATGATCGACCCGCAACGCGGCTAATACGCTCAGCTGATCCGTTAGATTCAGTACGTCTGACAGGAAAACGCTGGAAGTGTTACGTATACCAGTAACGGGATAGCTGAAGTCAGGAGCTTTGCTGGCATACAGAGCGGTTTGATTGGTTCCGTTAAACTGGCTGTAGTCATATCCATTCGTAATCGGGACAGTGTCGTATGTGCTCCCAAAAAATAGTTGATTCGCGTTGACATGTAAGTAATCCAGGCCCAAGACAATGCGATTACGCAGGCTTCCCAGCGTGAAATCGCCATTAAACAATTGTTGTATTTCCAGGACATCACTCATACTATTACGCGTTGACTGATCAGCTCGTATAAGCAGATTAGTTCCCAGTGTTTTGCCATCCGGAATCAGGTAGAAATAGGGCCCAAAGCCGTTCGAAAAACTATGACTCGAACTGATATTGGTTGATGACGTAAAGGAAGGCGAAATCTGGTAGTTCACCTGACAGAACAGATTTGTGCTACGAGACTGCTGCCTTAGGCCACCACCCATGTACGAATTGCGGTAATCGAGGTTAAGCTGGTCGACCCGATTAGCGCCAAGGGTATAACCGGGAACGTAAAAGAAGATAATCTGTTTGCCAACATTCTCGGATCGGTAAATCTCGGCATCGAGCAGGATAGACAGGCGATCATTGGGTTTGTAGAGCAAGCTGGGAGCCAGCGCGAAGTTTCGGCTGAATCCATTCGTCTGAAAGGTTCCCTGATGCGTAAACGCTGTATTGACACGTAGCATCAGCGTACGGCTCTTCGTAATGGGCGTGTTGACGTCGATGCTGGCTCGCTGAAAATCGTAATTACCTGCTGATAATGCTACTTCGCCCCCGAAGGTTTCGTAAGGTTTTTTAGTGACCCGGTTTATTAACCCGCCATAGGAAGTAAGTGAACTGCCAAACAACGTAGCGGATGGTCCTTTTATGCTTTCGAGTTTTTCGAGGTTAACGGCGTCGATATCGCTGGTAACGTTACCCGCCAGACCGTTACGAAGCTGGCTCTGAACAATAAATCCGCGTGAGCTGTAATAGCTACCCCCGTCGCCACCGCGTCCGGTAGCTTCCCACATTCTCTGCACACCTGGCGCATTACGCATCGCGTCGTCTACTGAAAACACAAGCTGTTCCGTTAGAAGCTCTTTACCAATGGTGTTATAAACCTGAGGGTTTTCCAGATTTTTAAGTGGCATTTTGGAAACGTAATCACTCGATGTTCTGGCGAAGCGATTAATACGTCCACTACTCACAATAACCTCCTGTAACTGAGCTGTATTTTCCGATAAAACGAAATCAAGCGTTGCTGTTTCGCCCGGCGTTACGGTAACGTTTTTTTCCGTGGTTCGGAGGCCAATCGCCGAAACCTGTACGGTATAAGTGCCTTCTTTAACCCGATTGATTATATAACTACCACTGGCATTTGTAATGGCGCCTTGCCCTTTACTTTTCAGACTGACCGTAACCGCTTCTGCCGGATTACCGTCGGAGGTTGTTACGGTGCCCCGAATGGTTGCAAATTGTTGAGCCCACAACGTCAGTGGTAAACTTAGTAAGAAGATAAGATTAACAATTCGAACAAACTGCATATAAGTAGATTGGCTGTAATTCTACTCACAAAGCAAGGGGAAAATAAGGGGAATAAAAAATTGTTTTTAATTATTCTAAATAACTATTTTAAGTAAATAAAAAATAGACAGTAGATAGAGCAGAACAAAGGTTAGTATTGTCTTCTGTTTCTACAAAACTTATGCCGAAGTTAAGCACATGTTCTTAATGAGAAATATGGTGACTTATGTGGTGTGCTACAACCTTCCTTACCATACATACAGAGGGCTAAATGATTGACTTGTAGTCAAATGGTCAGGTCAATTTAATTTATGAGCAAACAGAACTGAGGCTAAAACGTTATTGACCCAGAATCCCTGATACGTTCAAAATAAGCTTGACTTTGTTTACACACTGTATTGATTCGTTAGAGTGTCGATTGAGAAAACAGCTTACATCTACTATTAGTTGTATCTGATAGAATGCACTAACTTGATTTTACCATGAATCCCGGAAAAGAATATGCTGCCATGATTCGTGAGCAAAATAAATCGGCTCAGATTCTGCCACTTTGTATGGCCTGGGAATTCATGCCGAGACCCATACAGCGAACCGTACACTACGAATCGGAAACATTAAATAAACTGGCAAGAACAAACCGGTGGCAATTGCCGTCGGTACTACGTCAATTGATGGGGCAGCCGGAATGGGCTTTAATCGTGACGGATCCTTGGCAGATTATTCAGTACGTTAACGAGCCTTTTGAATTGATGACAGGCTATAATCGGGACGAAGTTATAGGTTGGAAGCCGAGTTTTTTACAGGGAGCTCAAACAGATGTAGCCGCTCGTCAACGAATGAAATTGGCTATTGAACAAGAGAAGCCGAATAAAGAAATGGTACTCAATTATCACAAAGACGGCTCTACGTACTGGTGCGATATAACAATTTTCCCTGTGCGTAATGATCGGCAGCAACTGGTTAACTTTATCGCTCTCGAACAGGAAATGGTTCTTTGATGGATTCAGCTTATAAACACGATCAGGTAGTATGTCCGCGTTGCGAAACCGTTTACGAATGTAAAGTTGGCAGTATAAACCTGTGCCAATGTACATCTGTTGAGTTGACTGAAGAGCAGCGGCAGTACATTCGTTCCTTATTTGACGGTTGTTTGTGTGCAAGATGTTTATCGGCATTACGGACTGAATACATTGCGAATCAGTCTAACCAACTACTAAATATTGACCACCCGTGACACTTACTAGCGAATTCAGAAAGCCGTAAACCGTATTGCCTTAGACTAGTCCCGAGGCAATTCGTCGATATCGTCACCAGAAACGAATACCCTGTTCTTTTTTATAAATAGGATAAGTTATCTTCTTAGGACCTCTTTAACAACGGGCAATGCTTTCTCGGCCCAAGTACGCATCTGTTTACCGGAATAATGTAGTCCATCCGAAGCAAATTGTGTAGCGTCGCCAGCTGCGGAACGCGTTAATGTCGTAATGTCAACGTATGTAATGCCCGCCTTCTGACATTCGTCTCTTGCAATTGTGTTGAACTGATCGATCTCCTGGGCAATCTGGGCCTTGTTACGTCCGGCGGCATATGGAGATGCCCCCCAGTCAGGAATGGACAAGACAAATACATGGTTAGCTTTATTATCAGCAAACCTAGTGGCCGTTTGCAGTAACCCCCGGAATTCCATCCGATATTGATCCTGGCTTTGTCCCCGATACTGATTATTGACGCCAATGAGCAACGAAACAAGACTGTACGTTTTTTGATTACCGCTAGCTTTAATGGCCGTTTGTAACTCCGACGTCGTCCAACCTGTACGGGCAATAATATCAGGATCAGCGACGTCAGCGCTGTCTTTACGTAGTAAATCCGCTAACTGAACGCTCCAGCGATAGGATTCAGAAACGCTTTCGCCAATTGTATACGAATCACCGAGGGATAAGAACGAGTACTTCGAGGCATTGGCGTTCGGGTTTACAATCATATACGAATCAGCAGTATGCTGGGCGCAGGCTAATAGAAAGGGAGTAAGCAGGAGGATAAATTTCATACTAATTAGAACTATGATTTACCAGATTTACGGATTTGCCGGATTTCGAGATTACAGGCAAAAAGAAAATCTAATAAATCCGTAAATCTGGCAAGTCACAGTTCTGATTACTCCTGCTCCAGCAAAAACGCTTTTATAAAAGGGTCCAGGTCACCATCCAGCACCGCTTCAGTATTAGACGTCTGGTAACCCGTACGGTGATCTTTCACCCGTCGATCGTCCAGTACGTAAGAGCGAATCTGCGAACCCCATTCAATTTTCTGCTTACCAGCTTCTACTTCGGCGCGGGCTGCGTTACGTTTCTGCACCTCAATTTCGTAGAGTTTCGACTTCAGCAGCCGCATCGCCACTTCCTTGTTCTGTAACTGGCTGCGTTCCTGTTGACACTCAATAATCAATCCTGATGGGTGATGGCGTAATCGAACGGCTGTTTCAACTTTGTTTACGTTCTGTCCACCCGCTCCGCCCGACCGGAACGTATCCCAATCAATATCCGCTGGGTTAACGTCAATGTGGATCGTGTCATCCACCAGCGGATAGGCAAACACCGAGGCAAACGAAGTATGACGCCGAGCGTTGGAATCGAACGGTGAGATACGTACCAGCCGATGAACACCATTTTCTGACTTAAGAAAACCATAAGCCAGCGCTCCGTCGACTTCGATTGTAGCTGATTTAATGCCGGCCGTATCGCCTTCCTGATAATCGACTTGTTTTAGACCGTAACCGTGTTTTTCAGCCCATCGCATGTACATTCGATAGAGCATATCGGCCCAGTCCTGGCTTTCGGTACCACCCGCCCCGGCATTGATTTCGAGAACCGCACTAAGCTGATCCTCTTCATTACCGAGCATTTTTTTAAGTTCGAGATCGTCGAGGGTGGCTGAAACGTTACGTCCTTCCTCATCAACTTCCTCTTCGGTTACGTCACCTGCTTCGTAAAATTCAAACAGGGTTTCAAGGTCACCGAATTGACCATTAAGCTTTTCGTAGCCCGAAGTCCAGCCTTTTAGCGCACGAACCTGCTTCATTACGCCCTCGGCGCGAGCTGCGTCAGTCCAGAACTCAGGCTGGAAGGTCTGCTGTTCGAGTTCAGCTAGTTGTTCTTTCTTGTTATCGTAGTCAAAGATACCCCCTCAGAGCCTCTACTCTGGCTCTCAAGTCGGTCAACTGATCAGTTGTCATGAACTTGTCGTATTGGTTTGTTTTGCGATATAAGAGATCAGACGAAGAAGGACTGTATTGCTAATGGTCTTTTGCATCTAATCTCTTTATTCTATTTCACAAAGATAGAACAAAAGAAGGTGGGCGATGGGTTTGCCTTCGGTCTCAACTTTTCGACCTACCTTTGCGTTTTCTTTTTAAGACGATTTTTTTAATTATTCATTCTCTACTAATTCATTCATTAACTAATGGCTTCACAGTACGATGTAATCGTTGTGGGTAGCGGGCCAGGCGGCTACGTAGCTGCTATCCGGGCGTCGCAGTTGGGTTTGAAAACCGCTGTTATAGAACGTGAGAGTCTCGGCGGCATTTGTCTGAACTGGGGCTGTATCCCAACCAAAGCCCTGCTGAAATCGGCGCAGGTTTTTGAATATATCAAACATTCGGCTGATTACGGTATCACGGTTTCGGGCGAATCGAAGGCAGATTTTGGTGCCGTTATCAAGCGGAGTCGGGGCGTTGCCGAAAGCATGAGCAAAGGTGTGCAGTTCCTGATGAAAAAGAATAAAATCGATGTCATTTACGGGAATGGCAAGCTAAAACCTGGTAAGAAAATCGACGTAACGGCTGCTGATGGTAAGGTTACGGAGTACGAAGCCAAGCACATCATCGTTGCGACCGGTGGGCGCGCCCGCCAGTTACCAAATGTTCCCATCGACGGCAATAAGGTAATTGAATACCGAAAGGCTATGTCGCTCGAGAAACGACCCGAATCACTATTAGTGATTGGTTCTGGGGCCATTGGCGTTGAGTTCGCTTATGTTTATGCCAGTATGGGTACCAAGGTGACCATCGTTGAGTTTTTACCGAACGTAGTTCCGGTTGAAGACGAAGACATCTCGAAAGAGCTTGCTAAGCAGTATAAGAAAATTGGTATCGATATCTATACGAAGTCGGAGGTAACGAAAGTTGATACGTCCGGCAAAGGCTGCAAAGTGTTTGTAAAGACACCCGATGGTGAAAAAACCTTCGACGTTGACCTGGTATTGTCAGCTGCTGGCGTTGTGGCTAACATCGAAAATATCGGTCTTGAAGAAACAGGCATTGCCGTTGATCGGGGCAAAATTGTTTCGGATGATTATTACCGAACAAATGTTGACGGCTATTACGCAATTGGCGATTGTACGAAAGGGCAGGCACTTGCACACGTAGCGTCGGCTGAAGCGATTATCTGCGTTGAGAAAATTGCTGGTTTACCACACGTTGAGCCGCTGAACTACAACAACATTCCGGGATGTACGTATTGTACGCCTGAGATTGCGTCGGTAGGTTATACTGAAAAAGCTGCTCGCGAAGCAGGTTACGAACTAAAGGTTGGTAAATTTCCCTTTTCGGCGTCGGGTAAAGCTAAAGCCGCTGGCACGCCAGAAGGTTTCGTAAAAGTTATTTTCGACGCAAAATACGGTGAGTTTTTAGGCGCTCACTTCATCGGCAACAACGTAACAGAAATGATTGCCGAAGTGGTAACTGCCCGAAAGCTGGAAACAACGGGCGAAGAGATCCTAAAGGCAGTTCACCCGCACCCAACCATGTCAGAGTCGATAAAAGACGCTACCGAAGCTGCTTACGGAGAAGCAATTCACCTGTAAGGCGAACTAGATAGAAAAAGCAATTGCCGTCAGTCTGGAGTGAAATTAACTCAGGCTGGCGGTAATTTTTATTTAACGCTATAGGAGGACTTACTTCAGTACTTTCCAGTGCATCAATCCTAACTTTGTAAACATATACAGCACAGAGGTTCTAAGAACACCGAGGCCGTAAATGGAACTACGCCGAAAATTGATCGATGACGCTTCGTCAAAATACTTAGTGGGGCAGGTAACTTCGCCGATTTCGTAGCCCTTGTAGAAAATCTGGGCAATCATTTCGTTGTCGAAGATGAAATCGTCGGAGTTGTCCGTAAAGTCCAGACTACGTAGTACTTCGCCCGAAAAAGCCCGATAGCCCGTGTGATACTCAGATAGTTTCTGATTCATCAACAGGTTCTGCGAAAACGTCAGAAAGCGGTTGGCTATGTATTTGTACATCGGCATCCCCCCTTTCAGCGCTCCTTTGCCCAAAATGCGGGAAGCAAAAACGACTGGGTATAGGTCATTCCCAATAATACTAACCATGGCAGGTACGAGTAGGGGAGTGTATTGATAGTCGGGGTGGACCATCACAACAATATCTCCGCCGAGTTCGAGTGCTTTCGCGTAACACGTTTTCTGATTACCGCCGTACCCTTTGTTCTTATCATGTCGGATGACGTGCCGGATGCCTAATTGGCGGGCAACTTCAACGGTATTGTCTGGACTGGCGTCGTCGACTAGAATAACATCGTCCACTAAATCGAGTGGAATTTCACGGTAGGTGCGTTCTAATGTCAGGGCGGCCCGGTAGGCTGGCATCACCACAATGACCTTTTTGTTATTAAACATGGGCGCAAAATTAAGCGGTAGGTCTTACTCTGCCAATATTTTTAGCAATTGGCTCCCTTTCCTTCGCCATATTGGCCGTAGATTTGTTGTTTAACCAGCAACTGAATTGAGCCAGCGCCTTAACTGGCTGTATATTTACTAATTATGTTTTCTAGCGAAACTCTGTTTTTTCTTGCCTTTGCCGCTTTTGTACTCTTTATTATGGCGCTTGATTTAGGCGCCTTCTCTAAAAAGCAGAGTCACGTCGTCCAGTTTAAAGAGGCAGCCATTTGGAGTGCTATCTGGGTCGCTTTATCGATAGCCTTCTATTTTTTCCTTAAGAATTTCGGCTATCTCGTTCATGGCATTGACACGCTTGCCCGGCTTGAAGAGGTTCGTAAGCAATATGCCGAACATGTTAAGCTGGTGCCTGGAAATTTTGCGGCCAGCTTATCTCGCTTTCAGGACAATATGGCGCTGGAATACATTACTGGCTATTTAGTCGAATATTCTCTTTCGGCCGATAATATCTTTGTATTTATCCTGATTTTCAGTTCATTCGGCGTTCGTGAACGCTTTTACAAAAAAATTCTGGTCTGGGGAATTCTGGGCGCGATTGTGCTGCGGTTTGTCTTTATTTTCCTGGGTTCAGCTTTAATTCAGCGATTTGAATGGATTCTGTACATATTTGGCGCTTTTCTAATCTATACGGGCATTCAATTGTTCTTCCAGAAAGAAGAGGACGAAAAAATTGACCCATCCAAACACCCCGTTGTTCGATTTGCCAGTAAGTATCTGAATGTATATCCTCGTAACGTAACGGATAATTTTTTCGTCCGCCGGAAGTCAGATAAGAAACTGTTTGTGACCCCTCTTTTCTTAATTGTTATTGTGATCGCTTTTACTGATCTGGTCTTCGCGGTTGATTCGATTCCGGCTATTTTCTCGATCACGAAAGATCCGTACATCGTCTTTTTCTCAAACGTGTTTGCCATCATGGGATTGCGCTCGATGTTCTTCTTCCTGTCGAGTATTATCAATCAGTTCCGCTTCCTGAAAGTTGGTTTAGCTGTGTTGTTGACCTTTATAGGCGCTAAGATGCTGGCTGAACATTGGCTGGCTGAACAAGGATTTAAGCCTGTTTACTCGCTTTATATTATTATAGCTATTCTGGGCATCAGCGTTCTGGCTTCCTGGCTCATACCGGAGAAAAAAGAGAATTAGTATATCGTAAGCAGATGGCTTGATTACCCGCAGGGACTAAAATCTCTGCGGGTTTTTTATTGGTATAGTTAATTAAACTATACCGCCCTTTTATGTAATCTTTTTTAGGTGGTAATTATTAATAAAAATCTGTAATCTACTTTTGCTATTAATAATCAGTCTAAATAATAATGAAAGGACATCTATTTACTTTCTGGAATTACTTACTAGCCTTTGCTCTATTGCTTGGCGTACAGTTCAGTACTTCTAGCTATGCACAAACCTCTACAGGCACTATTACGGGTAAAGTTTTAGCTAATTCACAGCCACTTACACACGCTAACGTACATGTAAGCAACAACCGATTAGGGACAATCACCAATGAACGAGGTGAATTCGTTATAAATAATGTACCCGCTGGCTCGCATGTATTGGTCATTAGTCGGGTAGGATTCACCCGCATTCGTCAGACCGTTTCCGTAGTTGCCGGAGAAACTATACAACTAAGTGACCTGACCTTACTGGAAACCACTGAATCGCTTCAAGAGGTAACGGTTGAAGGGAAAAACTCGTACAAAACCGATATTGCTTCCAATAGTCTGCGCGTTAAAACCCCCTTGATTGAGCTTCCTCAAAACATTCAAGTGGTTAATCGGCAACTCATTGCTGATCAGCAGATTTTTGATATGCTGGAGGGCGTTTCACGCAATGTGAGCGGGGTGACGCGGCAGGAGCACTGGGACAACTACTCGCGTCTAAATATGCGTGGATCACGCGTTTCGCCATTCCGCAATGGCATGAACGTTACGTCGACCTGGGGACCGTTGACAGAAGATATGTCGATGGTTGAACGGGTTGAGTTTGTGAAGGGGCCTGCTGGGTTTATGATGGCCAACGGCGAACCCAGCGGGTTTTACAACATCGTTACAAAAAAGCCAACGGGTATTACAAAGGGTGAAGTGAATTTGACCACGGGCAGTTTTGATACGTACCGCGCTACGCTTGATTTGGACGGTAAACTGAATCAGGATGGTAGTCTGCTGTATCGAATGAACGTAATGGGGCAGTCAAAAGGCTCGTTCCGCGATTTTGAGTACAATAACCGATACACAATTGCGCCTGTTCTTAAATATAAACTCAGCGAACAAACATCCATAACGGCCGAATATACTTATCAATATTCGCAGATGTCACCAATGGGGTCAGCCTATAATTTCTCTCCGAATGGGTATGCTGTTTTCCCGCGTACGCTTTCCATTACGATGGCTAATCTCGATCCGACAGTTATTCACGATCATAGTTCCTATCTAATCCTGGAACACCAACTCAGCTCAAACTGGAAATTAACGGGGCAACTGGCTTATTTTAATTATTCGCAGGTAGGTAGTTCGCTTTGGGCCGATTCGGCTCACGTTAATGGCGATATCTACCAGTATAATGGACTTTGGGATGCTGCCAATGAAGGAAAGTTCGCTCAGGTATTTGTAAATGGTGACGTAACAACCGGTCCAGTTACGCATCGAATCCTGGCTGGCCTGGATCTAGGTAGTAAGAAATACATCGCTGACTGGAATCAAAGCTTTCCGCTCTACGACAGTACGTTTGTATTCAACGGTAATAACCCCAATTACTATCTGCCCGCCCATTTGTTACCTAAATTCGATCGCTCACAAAGCCTGCGAAACCGAGCGGGGGCCAATGTTATGAGTCAGTCGTACAGTGGGATTTATCTTCAGGATGAACTACGTTTCTGGCAGGATCGCCTTCGCCTGACACTGGCTGGGCGCATTACATCAACCCGCGATAGCCAATACGGTGCCGGTACTAATGAAACCAGATTTACCCCACGTGTAGGTGCCAGCGTTTCGCTAAATAAGCAAACCTCCGTTTATGCCTTATATGACCAGGCATTTGTGCCGCAGTCGGGTGCTGATCGCTTGGGTAATGCGTTCAAACCCATCACCGGAAACAATACCGAAATCGGTTTAAAGAAAGATTGGGCTAATGGCCGCTGGAACTCAACCGTTTCGGCTTATCAAATTACGAAGAACAACGTATTGACTACCGATCCGACTAACCCTAACTTCTCGATTCAACTAGGGCAAACGCAGACGAGTGGAGTTGAAGTTGATCTGCGAGGTGAAGTAGTGCCGGGCTTAAATCTGGTCGCTAATTATGCTTATACAGATTCGAAGATTACGAAAGATACTAAGTCAGAGAATGTCGGGTTACCTGTGCCCGGTTATAGCAAGCACGTAACGAACACCTGGTTATCATACCGGGTGCGAAAAGGAGCCGTACAAGGGTTAGGTATTTCGCTGGGGTATCAGTGGCAACTGGACCGATATGGCTGGTTTTCCGATGCTGTTGACAAAAATCCGACGATGCCCAATTCGTTCCGGGCCGATGGAGCTATCTCCTGGCAAAATGATCGATTTAACGTAGCCCTGAATGTGAATAATATTTTGGACGCCACTATTTATTCTGGCGCTTATTATTCATGGAGCAAAGCGTATTACTGGCAGATAGAAACTCCGCGCAATTTCCGGCTGAGTCTAGGCCTTAAATTTTAATAATCGGTTATATCGACTATGACAGTAAAAAAACTGATTGGTCAACTACACCTTTGGCTCGGATTATCGTCCGGGCTATTGGTGTTTATTGTGGCGACTACAGGTTGTATTCTGGCGTTTGAGCACGAAATCAAACGTGTTCTACGGCCTTACCAATACATGGAGTCGGTGAATAACCACCTATTGTTACCACCTTCAAAGTTACAAGCCGTAGCCGAAAAAGTAATCGATAAACCTGCCAAAGGAGTTACCTATAATGGCAAAGGACGTAGCGCGATTGTGTCCTTTTATGGGGCGGCTCCGGATTACTATTATCAGGTCTACATAAATCCGTATTCTGGTAAAATTTTAAAGGTGCAGGACGAAGAAACTGACTTTTTCCACTTCATTCTGCATGGTCATTATTATCTATGGCTTCCTGAAGAAATAGGACAACCAGTCGTTGCATACGGTACGTTGATTTTTACGATCTTACTGATCACAGGACTAGTGTTGTGGTGGCCCAGGAATTTGAATAAAGCCAACCGTGATAAAAGTTTTAAGGTAAAGTGGAAAGCAAAATGGCGCCGTGTTAATTACGATCTACATAATGTGCCGGGCTTCTACGCGTTGATCGTTTCGTTAATCCTGGCGTTAACGGGGTTAATTTTTGGCCTGGAATGGTTTGCCAATTCCGTGTATTGGGTAACGACGGGTGGCAAATCCGCAACGGAATTTAAATTGCCAGTATCCGATACGACCGTTGCCAGACGCTTTAATTCGCCAACTGATCTTGTCTGGCAACAACTCTCAGAGAAAAAACCAGAAACGGCTGGAGTTTATGTGTCTTGCCCTGAAAAAGCTTCAGAAACCATTTTCGCCTACGTTAATTATAAGCCTGATACGTACCACAAGCTGGATTATTACACGTTTGATCAGCAAACACTTAAACCAATCGAAATGGGAGGACCCTACTCCGGTCCTTATGCAAAGGCTGGCTTTGGTGATAAACTCCGCCGGATGAATTACGACATTCATACTGGAGCTATATTGAGTTTACCCGGAAAAATTCTGGCGTTTTGCGCCAGTCTGATCTGCGCGAGTCTGCCAGTAACCGGTTTTATTATATGGTGGGGTCGTCGGAAGAAGAATACTAAAAAAGCCAAATCTTCGGTAATAGCCTCTGTAGCTAAAAAGAGCGCATATCGGCCAACGGTCCGGATTAGTTGATAGGATTTAAAAGATTGATAGGATTTTTTACCTTGCCAGGCGTTATAATCCTGTTAATCTTTAAATCCTGGATATCCAGGCTCAGCTATCTGTGAAAATACCGGTTCAGACTGTTCTTAAAACGTTTCGTCGTCGGTTAACGAATCTCAGCAGTCGTAATCGGTCGCTTTTACTAACGAGCTTACCCGCTGGACAGTTTCTGGACTTGCACGAAACGGATTTTCTGCTCAACAAGCCCTCCTTTAGCATCATTGCCGACTTAATTGGTCGAAAATCATCAGTTTCCTTGTGTGAAGTACTGGATGCCCGCCAGGAACGTAGTAATGAGGTTAGCCGGAAACTTCGACGTATTGATCGCACCGTACGCTTTATCGAAGATGAGCGTGGTACGGAGGATTTGTATGTTGGCTGGCCATTCGTTAAAGGCAAATTTTTGGATGAGACGGTTGTTCATGGGCCTCTTCTTTTCTTCCCGGTACAAATCGAGCAGCAGGGAAAGTTCTGGAAACTTATTCGTCGGGGGGAGGAATTAGCTTTTCTGAACCCAACATTGGCTTTAGCGTATGGCCAGTTCAATCAGGTGAAATTACCCGATGAGGTCGTTGACAAAATAATGGACGATTTCGATCGTGACCCATTGGTTTTCCGGACACAACTCTATGAATGGCTGAAGACGACTGCCCTCGAAATTAATTTCAACCAGGATT
This sequence comes from Spirosoma validum, assembly GCF_014699035.1. Taxonomy (GTDB): domain Bacteria; phylum Bacteroidota; class Bacteroidia; order Cytophagales; family Spirosomataceae; genus Spirosoma; species Spirosoma validum. The sequence goes on along the minus strand of NZ_JACXAA010000006.1, from coordinate 74,220 downwards.
TATTTACCGACAAGCTCCAGTTTTTTACTAAACAAACGGCTAAGGATCTCACCCAGCTCGAACGTACCGGCGAACTAAAACTTTATCCTGAAGCCGTCCTGGGTATCTTTCCACAAGCTGGTTCGTTTCTGGTGCCAGACTATGATCGTCTTTTGGCCGAGGGGATAGGGGAGGGGGCAGAGGGTGAAAAGCCAGGAACGTTGGATAATGAACAGTATTTCCCCTCTGCCCCGAACCCTCTGCCCTCTGCCTTATACCCCTTGCCAGAAAAGTTTATCCACACGCCCCTGCCAATGGATGCGTCGCAGGAAGCGGCTTTACGAGCCGTAAAAGCTGGTCAGTCGCTGGTCGTGCAGGGCCCACCGGGAACAGGTAAATCACAACTGATTGCGAATCTGATGGCAGATGCCGCTGCGTCAGGGAAACGCGTATTACTGGTTTGTCAAAAACGGGCTGCACTTGACGTTGTACAGGAGCGGCTTCGTCAGGTGGGTATGGGTCCATTCCTGGCGTTAGTTCATGACTTTCAGGATGATCGCCGGGCGTTGTTTTCTCAGATCGCCGAACAGATTAATCAGATTGACGCGTATAAGCAACAAAATAATAGTCTGAACGCCGTGCTGCTGGAACGTGATTTCGAAATTGAAAGCCGCCGGATTGACGAAACCGTTGCCGAATTGCAAACGTTTAAGAACGCTTTGTTTGATACAAGCGTCTACGGCTTATCAGCGAAAGAACTATATTTAACTAGTGAGCCAAGCGCACCCATAATTTCGCTTGAAGATAGTTATCAACAGTTCCACTTACTCAAAGTGGATAACTTTGTTCAAAGGCTTACAGATTATGCAGCCTATCAACAACGCCTGGGTACAAACCACCTATGGACCGAACGCGTAAGTTTCGCTCAATTCTCAAACGCTGATTTAACAAAGATTGATCAGACGATTACTCGCTGGACGCAACTCCGCGATCAGTCTAATGAGCAGACAACACAGTTACTGGGCCAATCACTTTCTCTTGATCAACTGGCTGAATGGCGGTCGCATGACTGGGAAATAACGGCACTTCTCACTTTACTGGACTCTCCTAATATAGCAGAGGTATGGGCCGTTGTAAATTACTTACGGAACAAGCCTGATCATCCGGCTATAGTAATGGATGAAGCAAAGTTTGAACAAATTGGTCAAGCCTGGGAAGAGACCCTGGTCTCACCTGGCCCGGAAGCATCCTTGCAAACGCCCGACCTGCGAGCGTTCCGTGACTTAGTAGCTGATGCACGTAGTGCCCGGTCTTCGTGGATAAGCTGGAATTGGTGGCAATTAACCAATGCTGGAAAAGAACAACTGCAAGCGGTAGCTTCATCGAATAACCTGACCCTGACCGAAACAGATTTGCAGACGTTAGCTACCAAAGTTGATAAACGCATTCGGCTGGAAGCTATTCGCTATGAAGCCAGTTCGTTATTGACCGATTTATTACTGCCTGAAACACCAGAGAGCGTTCAGCTTTTGAGACGAGCACAGCAAATAATTGAACGCCGGAACACTATTACACCATTACAACAACTGCCTGAGCTTTATTGGCAGACACCTGAACGATTTATAGATAACACAAAGTCGTTATCAACTCTTGCGGAAACAGTAGAGAAACAGCGTATTACGTCGGAAATCTATTTAACAACAACTCAGCTCAAGCAGCTCTGGGAAGAGGATACGTTTGTTGGATCTTTCCGTCAGGCACTTCGCAATGATTTCGATCTTATGGTAGAATCGGACCATTTGCAGGCTGGATTTTCAGAAAATGAAGCCCTAGTCATTGAGCGCATACATGACCAGGAGCCATCTACCTGGGTGGAACGTTTCCAGATGAGTTTACGCTTGGCCTGGCTTAATCATATAGAAGCCCTGCATCCCGCATTACGTAGTGTATCATCCCTAAAGATGAGTCAGTGGGAACAGGCTCTGCAGGATAGCGTTCAGCGAAAACAGGAACTAAGTCGTGATATTTTGTTGGTCAAGCTACGGGAACAAACGTACCGAAATCTAACCCTGAACCGCCTAAGTAACGTAGTAACCTACCGCGATCTGCTACATCAAACGACCAAAAAACGAAATGTTTGGCCTGTTCGGAAACTGATGGAATCCTTCGCCGACGAAGTTTTCAAGCTAGTGCCTTGTTGGCTGGCTTCACCCGAATCGGTATCGGCTATGTTTCCATTACGTGAAGGTTTATTTGATCTGGTTATTTTTGATGAAGCTTCTCAGTGCTTCGCGGAAAATGGTATACCCGCCATGGTAAGAGGTAAGCAGGTTGTTGTAACCGGCGATAATCAACAGCTTCGACCGAGTGATCTTTATCGAATCCGTTTAGATGATACAGAACAGGACGAAGAAATACCGATAGCACTCGAAGTCGAATCGTTGCTTGAATTAGCTGCTCAGCAATTGCCGCAGATTTCTCTGACAGAGCACTATCGTAGCCATTCACTTGATCTTATTACGTTCTCAAACGAGAATTTTTACCAGAATAAACTGTCACTCTTACCCAATTTTGACGATGCTAACCGGCATGAGCCAGCTATCCGTTATCTAAATGTAAAAGGTACGTGGGAGCATAATACAAATCCGATTGAAGCAGAAGCCATCTTGCAGCTTCTTGACCAATTAGTCGTTGAGCTACCCGGTCGTTCGATTGGTGTTGTTACGTTCAACTATCCGCAGCAGCAGCTTATTCAGGATATGCTGGAGAGTAAATTTGAGGCACTAGCCTTGGCAGGAGAAAGTACACCGCAGCTCTCTGCCAGTCTATTTGTCAAAAATATTGAAAACGTGCAGGGGGATGAGCGCGACATTATTATTTTCTCAATTGGTTATGCATCCGACGAGCGTGGTCGCGTGGTCATGCAATTTGGTAGCCTCAATGCAAAAGGGGGTGAAAATCGTTTGAATGTTGCTGTTACACGAGCACGAGAGCGTATATACATCGTGACAAGTTTGTGGCCTGAACAGCTAACGATTGCAGACACTGCAAATAATGGTCCTAAACTTCTCAAAGCATACTTAAGCTACGCGCTCAACGTAGCACAGGAGCGATTTCAACCAACTCCTTCTCTGCAACACGCACTGCAAAGTACAACTTTACTAAAGCATAAACTAGCTGTTCAACATTCCAACTGGCAACCTGAGCTACCTTTCGCTGATTTGACTGTTAAGGAAGATAAGCTATACAAATCGCTTATTTTGACGGATGATGATGCCTATCATCAACAAACACTAAAGCAGGCTCATGCTTATTTGCCTATATCGTTACGAGCGCGTAAGTGGCCGTTCGTGCGAATGTGGAGCAGAGAATTTTGGCGGCAGGTTGACCAATCCGGATAGTAAATCATCTACTTTAAAAACAAAAAGCCTGAATTTCTTCAGGCTTTTTGTTTACTCGTTCATCATTCCTACAAACTGATCGAATAAATACCGTGAATCATGCGGACCAGGTGACGATTCTGGGTGATATTGAACCGAAAACGCTGGTTTGTCTTTCCGACGAATACCTTCAATCGTTTTATCATTTAGATTAATATGGGTTAGTTCGACGTTAGCGTGGTCCATAACTTCGTCAGCTTTCACCGCAAAGCCATGATTTTGCGAAGTAACTTCACAATGGCCCGTAATCAGATTCTTGACGGGATGGTTTAAGCCCCGATGGCCGTTATGCATTTTATAGGTTGAAATGCCGCTGGCTAGTGACAAAATCTGATGGCCTAAGCAAATTCCGAATAAAGGTTTTTCCGTATCCAATGCCTGCTTCACTGTTTCAACAGCGTAGGGCATTGCCGCTGGATCACCGGGACCATTCGCAATAAAATAACCATTAGGTTTCCATGAGGCTAATTCGGAGTGAGGAGTTCGGGCAGGGAAAACTTTGCAGAAAACACCTCGTTCGTTAAAGTTGCTGATAATACTCCGTTTTACGCCTAAGTCCAGTACAGCCACGCGCAGCTTAGCTTCCGGATCGCCTTCCTCATACGCTTCCTGGGTGCAAACTTCCGAAGACAATTCCAGTCCAGCCATATCGGGCACTTTATTTAACTCTGCCAACAGGACAGCCGGATCCAGAATCTCAGAAGAGATAATGCAGTTCATTACACCCTTGGAGCGAATATAGCGTACTAACTGCCGCGTATCCACACCATGTATTCCTACAATGTTGGCGCGCTCAAAGTAATCCTGTAAAGAACCATCGGCCGTATAACGAGAATGAATATTGGAGAAAAAATTGCAGACCATTCCCCGGATTTTCACTCCGCTTGACTCTTGTTCTGCATTATTTAGAACTCCATAATTTCCGATATGCGAAGTCGTATTAATGATCACCTGACCGTAATAAGAAGGGTCAGTATAGATTTCCTGGTAGCCGGTCATGCCGGTATTAAAGCAAATCTCACCGCCAGCGGTTCCAATTTTACCAAGTGCCAGACCACGATATACAGTTCCATCCTGTAAAACCAATAATGCTTCAGGTTGCTGCGTATGTTTCATTTATGCGTTCGTTTGGGCCTTAAAAGACTAAAAAAAAGGGCTAACCATCGCGGTTAACCCATTTCTATATGACGTGTTTGTAAGTCACTCCGTTATTCTTCTTTACCACCTTTTAAACGATCCTGTAACTCCTTCAGTTCATCCAACTTGCCATCACGGGCCAGCGATGCCTGTTCATTCCAGGTCGTTGCATCATGTAGGTTAAATCGGGGGCCTGCCTCAGCTAAAGCCTGCTGAATGGTCTCGTCCTGAGCATCGGCTAACTCGGCAAAGGTAGTAATACCAGCGTTATTCAACAACTCAGCAATTTTCGGACCTATTCCTTCGATCTTCGTCAAATCGTCACCCGTTTTTTCTACTGTGGAAGTCTCTTCCGCAACAGGAGCTGTTTCCTGAACTGTTGCCGCAGGAGTTTCCGAGGCTTGACGTGGACCGCTACCTCTGCGACTCCGACGTGTTTTAGTCGTAGCAGTTGCTTTTTCAGTTGCGGCAGCGATGAGTAGTTCGTTGAAATCAACCAACTCGATCAGGCAAGTATCAGCATTATCACCCTGGCGGTTACCCAATTTAATGATACGTGTGTATCCACCTGGACGGCTGGCGATCTTATCGGCTACAGCACCGAATAATTCCTTAATTGTCTCTTTGTTATTCAGTGATTGAAATACAACCCGACGATTCTGATACGAGTCATCTTTAGCACGTGTTAAAATCGGCTCCACGAACTTGCGAAGTTCTTTCGCTTTTGCAACCGTCGTCTCGATACGCTTGTGCATAATCAGCGACGTTGCCAGGTTTTGTAACATCGCTTCGCGGTGCGAATGTGTCCGGCTTAAGTGATTATCTTTTTTACCGTGTCTCATTTTTATCTTGGCTTAGGGCATTGGGCAAAGGGCCTAAGGCTATAATAAACCCGATGCCCTAAGCGCTAAGCCCAAATCTTAATCTTCGTCTAATCTGTACTTGGCGACGTCCATACCGAACGTCAGATTCTTCTCTGCAACTAGCTGCTCGAGTTCCGTCAAAGACTTCTTACCGAAGTTGCGGAACTTCATCATATCCGAAATCTCCAACCGAACGAGGTCACCCAACGTACGTACATCGGCCGACTTAAGACAGTTATAAGCACGTACTGACAGATCGAGGTCAGCCAGCGATGTTTTCAGAAGTTTCCGCATATGCAGTACTTCTTCATCCACTACGTTTTCCTCTTCCGGTTTTGCCGTCTCAAACGTCATTGTCTGGTCTGAAAACAGCATGAAGTGCTGAATTAGAATGTAAGCTGCGCCTTTTAACGCTTCTTCCGGATGAATGGAACCATCCGTCTCAATATCTAATAAAAGGCGCTCAAAGTCTGTTTTCTGCTCAACCCGAGTATTTTCGACGCTATACTTCACGTTTTTAATTGGCGTGTAGATCGCATCGATTGGGATATGGCCAAACGGTAATTCATTAACGCGTGGTTCGTCAGCCGGAACATATCCACGACCTTTTTCCACGAAAATTTCCATTTCCAAATCCCGCGTATCGTCGATATGGCAAATTTCCAATTCAGGATTTAACACCTCGAACGACGGCGAAAATTTAGATATATCACCAGCTTTTAAAACTGATTGCTTCTTGATATTGACGGTGATCTTGTTGTCGACCATGTCATTGATCTTCTTGAATCGAACCATTTTCAGGTTCAAGATGATCTCTGTCACGTCTTCAACAACGCCCTCGATCGAAGAAAACTCGTGTAAAACACCGGGAAATTTTACGCTCGTAATGGCGTATCCTTCCAGCGATGACAGTAAAATGCGACGTAACGCATTACCGATAGTTACACCGTATCCTTTTTCAAGGGGTTTGAATTCAAACACCCCGTGAAAGTCGTCAGCTTTCTCCACTACGACTTTGTCGGGCATTTGGAACGCTAAAATTGACATACGTTTCGTATTTTAAAGCAGTTCTCTGCCTTGGCGTGAAGACTGAAATTAGGTTTACAGTTTTCAGTGCTTCGGTTTTCGGTATTATTTGGATCAACCGACCAGCTTTCACCAGAAAACCAATCAACTGTAAACCATAAAGTATATAAATCTGGCAGAACTAAAATAACTTCTGCCAGTACGATTATTTCGAATATAATTCGACGATGGCCTGCTCGTTGAAATTTTCCGGGATTTGATCACGCTCAGGATAGCTAATAAACTTACCTGTTAATTGCTGTGCGTCCCATTCAACCCAGTTATAACGTTTCGTGTTACGAGCAGCTACACTTGTCGTAACAGCTTCCAACGATTTAGATTTCTCCCGAACGCCGATCAACTGACCTGGTTTCAATGAATATGAAGGAATGTTAACTACTTCACCATCTACGATGATGTGCTTGTGCGAGACCAGCTGACGGGCAGCCCGGCGCGACGTAGCGATGCCTAAACGATAAACTGTGTTATCAAGGCGGGCTTCGCACAATTTGAGCAGGTTTTCACCCGTAATACCTTCGCGAACCTGTGCCCGGTGGAACAGCGCGCGGAACTGACGTTCCAGGATACCGTAGGTGTATTTTACTTTCTGCTTTTCCAGCAATTGAAGCGCATATTCGGACTGTTTCCGCTTGCGACCCCGACCGTGCATACCCGGTCCGTAATTCTTCTTTTGAAGCGCCTTGCTCGGCCCCATAATGGGTTCGCCGAACTTACGCGAAATTTTGGCTTTTGGCCCTGTGTAACGTGCCATTCTTCAATGAATGAATAATTGTGAAACATTGACCAGACACAACCAAATGTCGCCTGACCCTATTCATGTCATCCGTAGTTATACGCGACGACGTTTTGGCGGCCGACATCCATTGTGTGGCAGCGGGGTAATATCACGAATCGTAGTTACTTCGATACCTGAGTTCTGAATGGTACGGATCGCCGACTCACGGCCTGACCCTGGACCTTTCACAAACACTTCTGCTTTACGCATTCCCAGATCATGGGCAACGGTAGCACAGTTTTGAGCGGCAGTTTGTGCAGCATACGGCGTGTTTTTCTTAGAGCCACGGAAGCCCATTTTACCGGCCGATGCCCAGGAAATAACCTGGCCGTTCATGTTGGTAATCGAAATGATGATGTTGTTGAACGTAGCCCGAATGTGCACTTGGCCAACGGGTTCAACAATTACCACCCGCTTTTTCGCTTTGTCTTTGCGTTTTGCTTGAGCCATTGTTTGTAGGTAATCGTCAATGTGTCATCGTTTTCATTACTTGCCACTTAATTATTAAATGACCACAAATGCTACGTATGACGATGAGCGACCGATTAATTATTTCGTTACTTTCTTCTTGTTAGCAACTGTCTTACGTTTACCTTTTCGGGTACGAGAGTTATTTTTCGTATGTTGACCACGAACCGGTAAGCCTTTCCGGTGACGTAGACCCCGATAGCAACCGATATCCATTAAGCGTTTGATGCTCAACTGAACTTCAGAACGCAGTTGGCCTTCCACTTTATATTCGTTGGAGATAGCGTTACGTACAGCACTCGCTTCGTCGTCCGACCATTCGCTGGCTTTCTTATCAACACTGATACCAGCGTCAGTCAGGATTTTTTTAGCACGACTACGGCCAATGCCATAAATGTATGTCAGCGCGATTTCACCACGCTTCTTATCTGGAATATCAACACCTGCAATACGTGCCATACTTAACCTTGTCTTTGTTTGTAACGGGGATTCTTTTTGTTAATCACGTACAGTTTCCCTTTCCGACGGATTATCTTGCAGTCTTCGCTGCGCTTTTTGACGGATGCTTTAACTTTCATGTTCTTAAAAGTTTGCAGTTTATAGTAGTGATCTGGAGTTATGAGCCTTGAAACTCTAATTCATAAATCACAAGCTATAAACTTATTTGTATCGATACACAATTCGAGCCTTACTCAAATCATAAGGCGACATTTCCAATTTCACGCGATCACCTGGCAAAATCTTGATGTAATTCATCCGCATTTTGCCGGAGATGTGAGCAATTACTTCATGCTTGTTGGCCAACTCGACCCGAAACATTGCATTCGATAATGCCTCCAAAATCACACCGTCCTGTTCTATAGAATTCTGTTTTGCCATGTTGCTTTAAGCCGCCATCAGTTCCTGTTTTTCAACCATCAGGCTTGTATTCGCGGTGACTGCCTCAATGTATTCAAAGGTTGTCAGAATCTCGGGCTTCCCTTTTCGTACGGCCACTGTATGTTCAAAGTGAGCGGAAGGCTTACGATCCACTGTCCGTATTGTCCAACCATCACGTTCTTGCACAACACCTTTTTTACCAAAATTGATCATTGGCTCAATCGCCAGTATCATTCCTTCACGTAATTTAGGGCCTTGACCTCGTTTACCGTAGTTTGGTACTTCGGGAGCTTCATGCAAATCCTGACCAACGCCGTGACCTACTAATTCCCGAACAACTGAATAACCGAATTTCTCAGTATAGGTCTGAATGGCATAGCCAATATCACCAACTCGATTCCCTTCAATCGCCTTTTCCAAACCAATATAAAGAGACTCTTTAGTGCGAGCTAAGAGCCGACGAACAGCTGGATTAACATCGCCAACGGGATACGTATAGGCACTATCACTATGATAGCCATTCAACTTAACACCGCAGTCAATTGAAATAATATCACCATCACGAAGTTCATAGCGACTAGGAAAGCCATGAACCACTACATCGTTAACGGAAATACAGAGCGAAGCCGGAAACTTATTATACCCTAAGAATGATGGAACACCACCGCTATCTTTGATAAACGTTTCAGCAACAGCATCCAGTTCCTTGGTGGTAACGCCGGGTCGGATAAGTTTCGCTACTTCAGCATGGGCTTTCCCCAAAACCTGTGCACTGACTTTTATCAGAGCGATTTCTTCGTCGCTCCGATAAAAAATCATCTTATCCTTTTTGTCAGAACTGGCCATTGCAATTAAGCTGCTACAGTCTCGCTACTTGTCCGCCCCTGTACTCGACCTGATTTCATCAGACCTTCGTATCGGCGCATAAGCAGGTAACTTTCTACTTGCTGAAGCGTATCAAGTACTACACCAACCATAATCAACAACGAGGTACCCCCGAAGAACTGTGCGAAACCGCTGGTCATACCCAGTAAATTAGCAATAGCTGGCAAAATTGCTACGATAGCCAACATAACAGCGCCAGGTAATGTAATGCGGTCAAGAACAGTACCAATGTATTCGGACGTCTGGATACCTGGTTTAACACCTGGAATGAAACCACCGCTACGTTTCATATCGTCAGCAATCTGCACCGGGTTAACGGAGATAGCTGTATAGAAGAACGTGAAGATGATAATCAATAAACCAAACAAGACGTTATACTGCCATGTCGTATAGCTCTGAAAAGCGTTTTGCACACTAGCTGCAAAATCACTTTTCTCTGAGAACAAACCTGCTACATACGTTGGGATGAACATCAGAGCCTGCGCAAAAATAATTGGCATAACACCTGCTGCATTCAACTTTAGTGGCAAATATTGACGTTGTCCACCCACAACTTTATTACCGATGACTTGCTTTGCATATTGAATCGGAATCCGACGAACAGCCTGAGTCAACACTACGGCACCCATAACAACGAAATATAGGGCCACTAATTCCAGAACAAAAATTAGAATACCACCCGAACCTCTTGATTGTTGCTCGCCAATAATTGCACCAGGAAGACGTGATACAATCCCGATCATGATAATCATGGAGATACCATTTCCAATGCCTTTATCCGTAATACGTTCCCCCAACCACATACAGAAAATAGTGCCTGCAGTTAGGACAAACAACGACGAAATCGTGAATAAACCACGATCAATTAGCAGCGCTTCAGCCGGAATTGTTGTCCGAACATACGTAATAGCTTGTACAGCTGTTACGCCAATCGTAAGTACTCGCGTAATTTGATTCAATCGTTTACGTCCTGACTCACCTTCCTTCTGCATTTTCTGGAAGTAAGGAAGAGCTAAGGTAAGTAACTGAATAGCAATCGATGCCGAAATATATGGCATGATGCCCAGCGCAAAAATCGAAGCCTTACTGAACGCACCACCCAAAAAGGTGTCCAATAAACCGAGCAATCCTTGCGGATTTAAATTCAGTTTCTGGGGGTCAACGCCCGGTAGCACAATTGCTGAACCAAGACGAAACGCCGTAATGAACAACAGCGTGTTGAGGATTCGACTCCGCAACTCGTCAATTGCAAAAATATTTTTAAACGTGGTGATGAGTCGGTTCATAAAAGTAGGTCGGCTGTTGCCGTGCTACAACTTAATTTGTTGCTTCCTCGTTCGCTTCTTTTGCTGGCACAATGGCCTTCCCGCCTGCTTTTTCGATCGCTTCTTTGGCGCTAGCCGAGAAAGCATGGGCGTGAATTTCAACGGCAACTGTCAGTTCGCCACGACTCAAGACCTTAACAAGATCTTTCTTGCTAACTAAGCCATGCTGAAGCATGAAGTCTATGTCAACTACAGTTGCTTTTGTTTCGTCAACTAAGGCCTGGATACTATCCAGATTGAGGGGTTTATACTCGACGCGGTTAATATTCTTGAAGCCAAACTTCGGTACACGGCGCTGCAGAGGCATCTGACCACCTTCGAAGTGTAACTTACGACTATAACCTGAGCGCGATTGCGCTCCTTTGTGACCACGCGTAGACGTTCCGCCCATGCCTGATCCCTGCCCGCGTCCGACTCGCTTGCGCTCTCTGACGGAACCTTTTGCCGGTCTAAGGTTGCTTAAATTCATTGGTATATTGATAAAAAGATGATTCTTTTGGTCTTTCGGCACCATTCAACCATACGGTCAGAAAAGCCTGAAAACCAAAAGAATCGCAAAGGTACTAAATTTCTTCAACTTTCACTAGGTGCTGCACCTTATTGATTGCACCCTTCAAAGCATCATTGTATTCAAGTTCGACGCTACGGTTGATTTTACCTAAGCCTAACGACTTTATCGCGTTTTTTTGTGATAACGGCCGCTTAATAGTGCTGCTGACCTGCGTAATACGTACTCGTGCCATGTCTATTGCTCCTTTTAGATTAACCGTTAAATACTTTCGCTAAACTCACCTGGCGCTGGAATGCAACCTGATGCGGTAAACGCATTTTCAACAAAGCATCAAGCGTTGCTTTTACTACGTTGTGTGGATTCGACGAGCCCTTTGATTTCGCAAGGATATCATGTATGCCTGCCGATTCAAGCACGGCCCGCATAGCACCACCAGCGATAACTCCCGTACCGGGAGCGGCTGGCTTTAGCAGGACGAAGCCACCACTGAATTTACCTTCCATTTCGTGAGGAACCGTACGTTTCAAAAGTGGAACCTGTACCAGATTCTTCTTTGCGTCTTCTACCCCTTTGGCAATTGCGTCCGTTACTTCATTGGCTTTGCCCAATCCGTAACCAACGACACCATTACCATCGCCGACGACGACAATCGCCGAGAAACTAAATCGGCGACCACCTTTTACCACCTTCGCTACGCGGTTGATGGCAACAACCTTTTCCTTCAGGTCGGCTTCGTTGAATTTTGTCGGTCTTGCTGAATTGATGTTCATTGCTTAGAACTTAAGGCCACCCTCGCGGGCTGCATCGGCCAGTGCTTTAACTTTACCGTGATATAAGTAGCCGTTGCGATCAAATACAGCTGCGCTGATGTTTTGAGCAGCTGCTTTCTCAGCCAAACGTTGGCCTACTTTTTTTGCTGTTTCGATAGTATTTCCCTCAGCTTCGCTTTTCAGCTCAACTGACGATGCCGCTGCCAATGTATGGCCTGCTTCATCATCAATAAGTTGTGCATAAATTGCTTTGTTAGAGCGGAAAACTGACAGGCGCGGACGGTCAGCTGTACCCGATACTTTTGCCCGGATACCAAACTTAATCCGCTGTCTTCTCTCTTGCTTATTCGTTGCCATGTTATTTGATTCCGACCAAATAGGCGATTATTTGTTTAATAGTCATAGTTACACAAGCGTCGACCTTCGAGCTCCGAACTACAAACTTTATTTCTTAGAAGAGGATTTACCTGCTTTCCGGCGAACTTGCTCACCAATAAACCGAATACCTTTGCCTTTATAAGGCTCAACTTTACGTAGCGAACGAATTTTTGCTGCTACGTCACCAAGTAGTTGTTTATCGGAGCCTTCCAGATATACTTTCGGATTTTGTCCTTTCTCGGTAACAGCTGTCACTTTTATTTCCTCTGGAACTGCTACATACACGTTGTGCGAGTAGCCCAGTTGTAGTTCAAGAACGTTATTTGCTACCGATGCTTTATAACCTACCCCAATTACTTCAAGGTTAAGTTTAAAGCCTTCACTTACGCCCATTACCATATTGTTTACCAATGAACGGTATAAACCGTGCAGGGCTTTGTGGCGCTTCTGCTCTGTAGGACGTGATACTTGAATCTGTCCGTCTTCGACTGCTACCGAAATGTCCGGATTAACCGATTGGGTCAGGGTGCCTTTGGGCCCTTTTACCGTTACGACGTTTTGATCGTCGACAGACAACGTTACGTTGCTGGGCAGAGCGATGGGTTTCTTACCTATGCGTGACATCGTTCAGTTCGGATTAATATACGTAACATAATACCTCTCCACCAACGTTCAGCGTCTTCGCTTCCTTGTCGGTCATCACGCCTTTTGAGGTCGAGATGATTGCAACACCTAAGCCATTGTAGATACGTGGCAGATTATCAGCACCCCGATATTGACGCAGACCTGGACGGCTAATACGCTGTAGGTCAACGATAGCGGACTGCTTCGTTGTAGGATTGTACTTCAGAGCAATTTTGATGCTTCCCTGTGGCGTACTATCATCAAACTTATAGTTCTGGATATAGCCTTTTTCGTACAAAACCTTAGTAATTTCTTTCTTTATATTGGAAGCAGGGATCTCTACAACCCGGTGCTTTGCCCGGATGGCGTTTCTGACACGAGTCAGGTAATCTGCTATTGGGTCTGTATTCATTCTTAGCGTTGCGTTACTTGCAAACCCCTGTTTCCAAGAAAGTTCGCAAAATTACGGAAACTGAATTACAAATAGAAATGGAATCTGGAATTACCAGCTTGCCTTGGTTACACCTGGAATTTTACCCGCTGATGCCATTTCCCGGAATGTTACCCGCGAAATACCGAATTTGCGCATATAGCCTCTAGGGCGACCTGTTAGCTTACAACGGTTGTGCAGACGAACTGGCGATGCGTTTTTAGGGAGTTTATCCAGACCGATATAGTCACCAGCCTCTTTGAGAGCCTTACGTTTCGCGGCATATTTGGCAACTAACGCTTCGCGTTTCCGTTCCCGTGCTTTGATTGATTCTTTTGCCATTATCTTAGCCTTTGTGTCGGTTATTATTTACCACTTTTAGCAAACGGCATTCCCATAGCTTTCAGTAATTCGTAGCTTTCATTGTCGGAATTCGCGGTCGTCACAAATGTGATATCCATTCCTGAAATACGGGCTACTTTATCGATACTGATTTCAGGGAAGATGATTTGCTCCTGCACACCGAACGTATAATTACCACGACCATCGAATCCTTTGTCGCTGATACCTTTGAAGTCACGAACGCGAGGTAACGATACTGATGTCAATCGATCCAGAAATTCGTACATTTTTTGACCGCGTAACGTTACTTTCGCACCAATGGGCATTTTTTCCCGTAGTTTGAAGTTCGAAACGGCTTTCTTCGACATGGTCGGAACAGCTTTCTGACCCGTGATGGTCGTTAGTTCTTCGACACCTACGTCTACCAATTTTTTATCGGCGACAGCGGCTCCAATACCTTTGTTGATGACAATTTTGCTTAGACGCGGTACTTGCATAACCGACTTATACTGAAATTTGTCTCTCAATAGAGGTACGATCTCGCTTAAATATTTCTCTTTCAGTCTTGGCGTTGCCATTTTTTTAGACCTTTATTATTTACGGACGTCAGGAATAAAATTGCCAGTTTTCTTAGAAAACCGTTGCAGTTTACCCTTATCATTCAACTTACGACCCGTGCGGGTAGGTTCACCGGTGGCTGCATCAACTAGCTTCAGATTACTAATGTGAATTGACCCTTCCGTTTTTTCCAGGCTCCCTTGCGGATTAGAAGCTGTTGGCTTTAGGTGCTTTGTAATCATAGCGACACCCTCAACACGGGCACGATCTTTCTCAACGATTACTTCTTTCACCACTCCGCGCTGGCCTTTCGAGTTACCGCCAATCACGACGACCGTATCGCCCGTCTTGATGTGGAACTTGTGTTTCGGTAGCGTTATTTTCTTTTCCATTGCTTACAGTACCTCTGGGGCTAACGATACGATTTTCATGAATTGCTTCTCACGCAATTCGCGGGCTACAGGTCCAAAAATTCGAGTACCACGCGGCTCATCGTTATTATTGAGCAACACGGCTGCGTTGTCTTCAAAACGGATGTATGAACCGTCTTTCCGACGTACTTCCTTCTTAGTCCGGACAACAACGGCCTTCGATACTGTACCCTTTTTCATGTTGCTGGACGACAGGGCTTGCTTTACTGTCACGACAATCTTGTCACCGACTGATGCATATCGCTTACCTGTACCGCCCAGAACGCGGATAACTAGCACTTCTTTCGCGCCACTGTTATCGGCTACTCCTAATCTTGATTCTTGCTGTACCATGGCTTACTTCGCCTTTTCGATAATTTCGACTAACCTCCAACGCTTATTTTTACTCAATGGGCGGGTTTCCATGACACGAACCGTATCGCCGATACCACACTCATTATTTTCATCATGAACCGTCAGTTTCTTCGTCTTAGTCTGAAACTTATGGTACAACGGGTGCTTCACTTTACGGTCAATAGAAACCGTTATAGTTTTCTGCATCTTATTGCTAGTCACCCGTCCGATACGCTCTTTCCGAGCGTTACGCTCCGACGCCGATTGGGCTTCGCTCGTTGTGGGAGCGGATGCCGCCGGCTGTTCTTTTGTCGCTGCTGCCGCTGGAGCGTTTACTTCTTCCTGCGGTGCTGGTGCTTGTTGCTCTTCCATCGTCGTGTCTTATTAGGCTTGCCGCGATTTAGCTGTCAGTTCCGTATTCAGGCGAGCAATCCGTTTGCGGCTCTCGCGAATGCGCATGGGGTTCTCAATAGGAGATACAGCATGTGCAAACTTTAGTTTCAGCATTCGGTCCTGCTCAGCACCAATCTCGGTACGTAGCTGGTCAGCCGACAATCCTTTTAAATCTTCTTTTTTCATCTTGTTCGTCGCTTAGGGTACTATTCCTCGACTTGCTCCTGGTAATCACGCCGAACCACAAATTTGGTCCGAACGGGCAACTTCTGAGCAGCTAAGCGCAGGGCTTCCATGCCCGTTGCTAAATCAACCCCCGTTGCTTCGAACATAATCGTGCCGGGCTTCACTACAGCTACCCAGTATTCGGGAGCACCTTTACCTTTACCCATCCGTACTTCAGCCGGTTTCTTTGTAATTGGCTTATCGGGAAAAATGCGAATCCAAACCTGGCCTTCACGTTTCATGGCCCGTGTAACGGAAATACGAGCGGCTTCAATCTGGCGGGCGGTAATACGACCTGGTTCCAATGATTTGATACCGAATGTACCGAAGGAGATTTCATGCCCGCGCGATGCGATACCCGGAATCCTTCCTTTATGTTGCTTGCGGAATTTTGTTCTTTTTGGCTGTAACATAGCTCTAAAAGTTGGAGTCGATAGTGTTTAACCGACAGCGTATTGTTCATAACGACTGTAGATTAACCGCTGGCGACTGAATTTATCGTCTTGCTCCTCCGCCACGATTGCCACCCTGACCTCCGCCACGGTTGCCACCTTGACCACCACCACGGTTACCGCCCTGGCCACCTTGACCACCGCCACCACGGTTGTTACCGCCACGATCACCACCACGTTCGCCACGGTTGCGACCACCACGTTCATTACCATCACGGTCGCCACGAGGACCACGACGGTCGCCACGGTCATTTGCAGACGCTGAGCGTTCACCGGCTTGTGCCTGGCTCATCATGGCTGCTGGCGACAGATCGCGTTTGCCATAAACTTCGCCTTTGAAAATCCACACCTTAATGCCGATTTTACCGTAAACTGTTTGTGCTTCAGAAATTGCGTAATCAATATCAGCACGTAGCGTATGAAGAGGTACGCGACCTTCTTTATATTGTTCTGAGCGAGCAATCTCAGCACCGCCTAAACGACCTGATACCTTTACTTTGATACCTTGTGCGCCAACACGAAGAGCTGATTGAATAGCTTGCTTCATAGCACGACGGAAGGAGATACGAGCTTGTAATTGCTGAGCAATAGCTTCACCAACCAACTTAGCATCAATTTCTGGCCGTTTGATTTCGAAGATGTTGATCTGGACATCTTTGCCCGTGATCTTCTTTAACTCTTCCTTAATCTTATCGACCTCTCCACCGCCTTTACCAATCACAATACCCGGACGAGCTGTATGAATTGTTAACGTAACGCGCTTCAGCGTACGCTCGATAACTACCCGAGCAATGGCACCTTTCGGGATACGGGCCGCTACGTACTTCCGGATTTTTTCGTCTTCAACGAGTTTTTCCGAAAATTCTTTACCTCCGTACCAGCTTG
Organism: Spirosoma validum; assembly: GCF_014699035.1. Lineage (GTDB taxonomy): Bacteria > Bacteroidota > Bacteroidia > Cytophagales > Spirosomataceae > Spirosoma > Spirosoma validum. The sequence continues at coordinate 57,051 of NZ_JACXAA010000006.1, read as the reverse complement.
ATTCCCAGCCTCGAACAATACCAAGTCGCAGGCCAATTGGATTTATTTTTTGTCCCATTTCTTACTTATTGTTCGTTTTCAGAGGTTTCTGCTTCTGCCGAGTTCAATACAGCTTGAGCTGCACTATCAATCACAATTGTGATATGGTTCGACCGCTTCCGAATCCGGTGACCGCGACCTTGTGGAGCTGGACGCAGACGTTTTAACATCGGGCCGCCATCCACAAAAATCGTTTTTACAAAAAGGTCAGCGTCTTCGATACGCTCATTCTCATTCTTTTGCTGCCAGTTGGCAACGGCCGACAAAAGCACTTTCTGCAATATGGCGGCACCAGCCTGTGGCTGATATTTTAACAGACCCAACGCCCGGCTAACGCGCTGACCACGAATTAGATCAGCAATTAACCGCATCTTACGGGGCGACGTGGGCACATCTTTAAGTCTTGCTACTGCTTCCATGTTTTTTGGCTTGTGACTCGGGACATGAAGCATGAGGATTTAAAATTACCCTCTGCTCTCTGCCAAAAGCCCTCTGCTAGTTTATCGTTTGCCCTTGTCTTTTTTTGCGGTGTGCCCCCGGAAGTTGCGAGTTGGTGAGAATTCGCCTAGCTTGTGACCTACCATGTTTTCCGTTACGTATACCGGTATAAACTTGTTACCGTTATGCACAGCGAAGGTGTGGCCTACGAAATCCGGCGAAATCATCGAACGACGCGACCAGGTTTTGATGACCGATTTCTTGCCCGAATCATTCTGCGTTTGGACTTTATTATCCAGGCGGAAATCAATATATGGGCCTTTTTTGAGTGAACGTGCCATTGTTATCTGTTACTTTTTGCGTCGGCTAATAATCATGCTTTCAGATGCCTTGTTTTTATTGCGGGTCTTTTGACCTTTAGCAAACTGGCCATTTCGTGAACGTGGGTGACCACCGGAAGCCCGGCCTTCACCACCACCCATTGGGTGATCGACAGGGTTCATAACTACGGCACGAACGCGGGGACGACGACCTAACCAACGGTTCCGACCAGCCTTACCTACTACTACGTTCATGTGGTCTGGGTTTGATACCGAACCAACTGTCGCCATTCCGGCACTTAATACCCGGCGAGTTTCGCCTGAAGGAAGACGCAGGATAGCGTACTTATCTTCACGACCAACCAACTGCGCATATGTACCTGCCGAACGCGCCATCGAACCGCCTTTACCAGGAACCAATTCAATGTTATGAACGATGGTACCAATAGGCATGGCAGCTAATGGCAGCGCGTTACCTACGTCAGGTGTTGAACCTTCACCTGATTGGATCTTTTGGCCAACAACAATACCTTGCGGGGCAATGATGTAGCGTTTTTCACCATCAGCGTATTGCACCAAGGAGATGCGGGCTGAACGGTTAGGATCATATTCTATAGTCAAAACTTCGGCAGATTGGCCGACTTTGTCGCGCTTGAAGTCAATAATACGGTAGTGCCGCTTATGACCCCCACCAATGTAGCGCATAGTGCGGTGACCTTCGCTATTACGGCCCCCGGTTCTCTTAATGGGCTCCAGCAGACTTTTTTCTGGCTTGGAGGCTGTTATTTCCGCAAAGTCGGGTGCCACGCGAAAACGTGTACTCGGCGTTATTGGTCTTAGTTTTTTAACTCCCATGACTGATTAATTGGTAGAGCAACGCTCGGTTTACAGGTCAGCGTAAATATCAATTACTTCGCCCTCTGCAACCGTTACGATTGCTTTTTTCGTAGTAGGGGTTTTACCCGATACAACTCGCCCGTTGATGTTTTTGCTGCGACGCTTTCCGAAAACCCGGATCGTGTTTACAGATTCAACATTAACGCCATACATTTTCTCGATGGCTTTACCGATCTCGAGTTTGTTGGCTTTTAGATCAACCTCAAAAGCATACTTCCCCTGCTTGTTAAGGCCCGTCATTTTCTCCGTGACGATTGGTCGTTTCAGTATGCTCATGATTATTTTTCGAACAACGATTGAATAGTTGACAGCGCTTCTTCACTAATGAGCAGTTGATCAGCGTTCATTAGGTCATAAGTATTAACCTGTGAAGCAGTCGTCACCTTCGCTTTTTGTACGTTTCGGCTCGATAGCACGACGTTTGTATTCACGTCAGGCAGAATGAGCAACGTTTTACGCCCCGTTAGATTTAAATCATTCAGAAACTGAATGTAATCTTTCGTGCGGGGGGCTTCCAGCGTGATGCTGTCGATGACTGATATCTTCTCAGCTTTTGCTTTTACAGCATAAGCTGACTGACGAGCTAGCGCTTTTACTTTTTTGTTCAGTTTGAAGCTATAATCGCGGGGACGTGGTCCGAAGACTGTACCACCACCTACGAAAACGGGCGACTTTGCACTACCAGCGCGAGCACCACCTGTTCCTTTTTGCTTCTTCAGTTTGCGGGTCGAACGAGACACTTCAGCACGCTCTTTCGATTTATGCGTTCCCTGACGTTGATTTGCCAGGTACTGTTTTACGTCGAGGTAGATCGCGTGTTGGTTTGGCTCAATCCCAAAAACCTCTTCTGGAAGGGTGACCTTTTTGCCTGTGTCTACGCCCTTGCTGTTATATACGATTACTTCCATGACCTACTTCTCGATAATAACGTATGAATTTTTGGCTCCGGGAATCGAACCGCTAACAACGAGCAGATTTTGCTCAGGCAGAATACGAAGAACACGCAGGTTTTGCACCGTTACGCGGTTGCCGCCCATCCGGCCGGCCATACGAAGACCTTTGAACACGCGCGATGGGAACGAGCAGGCACCGATCGAACCTGGGTGACGACCCCGGTTGTGCTGACCGTGCGTTTGACCGCCCACACCACCGAATCCGTGACGTTTCACAACGCCTTGGAAACCACGACCTTTTGCTGTTCCAACTACGTCAACGAAGTCAGCTTCAGTAAATACGTCGGCTACCGTAAGTGTTTCGCCCAGATTTAGCTCTTTCTCGAATTCTTTAAATTCGACCAGTTTGCGCTTGGGCGTGGTACCCGCTTTCTTGAAGTGGCCCAACTCCGGCTTGTTGCTGTGCTTTTCTTTCTTGTCGCCATAACCCAGCTGCACAGCTTTGTAGCCATCTTTCTCGACGCTACGTACTTGAGTTACGACACAGGGACCCGTTTCAATGACTGTACATGCCAGAGCCTGCCCGTCCGCATTGTACACACTGGTCATCCCGATTTTCTTGCCAATTAAACCAGACATTTGTGTTTGTTTAAAGTAAGCAGGTAAAATTTAGATACTCTTTCCGACCTCAGACCTTCTGAATCGGGCCGCAAAATTAGAGAAATAATTAGACGAATCCTATATCTTCCTAAAAATCAGCCCTGAAAACAACATAAAAAAAGGTCGGGCGCGTTGCACCTGACCTCAAGTGGCAGACAGAACGATGCAATGCAAGGTTTGTTTGCCGAAAAGTCAGATGTGGTTTCCTGAGCGGACCTTCACCCTCGTATGTCGTTAACTCGAATTCTGAGTTTGGGAGTGCAAAAGTAGAAAATAATTAATAGAAATGGAAAAATTATTTTAAAGAAGTTTTAAATAATGGTTGATGGAGAAGTTTACTGTACTAATTACATGGTTGCAAAGACTGTCCATATAGCTTTACTGAGCAACCTTATTCGAAAGGTCAGTACCGCCGATTCTCGCTAGAAACAGTAGGTTTATTCGCTTTTCTGATTTATTCTATAATCTTTAAACAGCTGAATTCTCTTATCATTAATTATGGCTCAGTCTTTAACACGTCGTCAAACCCTGGCCGCTTTGACTGCTTCTGTAGGTGCATCTCTTTCTTTAAGTACAGCAAAAGCTACTCCGGCTGCTCAGCCTTCTTTTACGATTTGCTTGAATATGAGTACCATCCGAGGTCATAAACTTGGATTCGTAAAGGAAATGGAAGTGGCCTCAAAGGCTGGGTTTAGATCCGTTGAGATATGGATTGAAACGTTACAGCAATATCTTAAGAATGGTGGTACGGCTGTTAGTGCGCGTAAAATACTGGCAGACACTGGAATAAAAGTTGAAAATGCTATTGGGTTCGCCCCCTGGATTATAGATGATGACTCCGCTCGTGCTAAAGGTCTTGAGCAACTCAAAGGTGAGATGGAAATGCTGGCTGAAATAGGCTGTAAACGCGTAGCAACCCCACCGGTAGGAGCCCAATCGCCTGGAAGCCCTAAAGTTGATTTGCATAAAGCCGCTGAGCGCTATCGTGCTATTTTAGAATTAGGGGATAAAACAGGGGTTGTTCCGCAGCTAGAATTGTGGGGATTTTCTCCCAATTTGAGTCGCCTGGGTGAAGTTATGTTTGTGGCAATTGAAAGTGCTCATCCCTCCGCAAGAGTCTTGCTGGACATTTACCATCTATATAAAGGCGGTTCTGGCTCTGTTAGTCTGCCATTGGTAGGAAAGTCCGCTATTGAAGTCTTTCACGTGAATGATTATACCGCCGATTTTACGAAAGAGAAAATTACCGATGCAGATCGTGTGTTTCCTGGTGACGGGGTTGCACCTATCCGTGATACGTTGAAGCTGATCAAACGTACAGATATGCCCATTGTACTGTCGCTTGAAGTATTCAACAAAGTATATTATGCGCAGGAAGCTCAAACTGTAGCGAATACAGCGATGACGAAAATGAAAGCCATGGTGGCTGGGATTTAAAACGCCCATGCCAATAACCCACCGTCTACTGAAATAGTCTGACCGGTAACGTATCCCGACGCGGGCATGCTGAGAAACGAAACGACTGAAGCTACTTCTTCTGGCTCACCGATTCGGTTCATCGGTGTTCGTTTCAAAATACCCGTTAACTTTTCCGGATTCGTCAGAACGGGTGATGCCAACGGCGTATTGATGTACCAGGGGGCAACCGCATTGACCCGAATACCGTCAGGTGCCCACTCGACAGCAAGATTACGGGTAAGTTGTAATAAAGCAGCTTTGGTCATTCCATAAAGTGAACCGCTACTGGTATGCGACAAGCCCGATACGGACGAAACAAAAATAATCCTTCCCCCGACCGGATGATCCTGCTCTGACCGTTTGAGAAGTGGATAAGCCGCCTGGCTCAGTTCATACGCCGAACGCAGGTTCGTGTTTACTATATGATCATAATCGGCTGAGCTGTAGTCAGCGGTAGGTTTACGGATATTCGTCCCTGCATTGTTTACCAAAATATCCAGCGCTCCCCACTTTGTTTTCACAGTCTCTATGATTTGAGCGGCTATACCTGGTTGACTTACATCAGCGGCTATCCCATCGACAATGTGGCCCTGTTGTCGATACGTAGTTAATTGTTCATGTAGCAAGTTATGATCACGGGCTACGATAAATACAGCCGCTCCTAAATCAAGAAACTGACGGACAATGGCTTCTCCAATTCCTTTCGTGCCTCCGGTTACAAGCGCACGTTGACTCTCTAGCGACCAAAGCGATTGATTCATATAATCTCCTTAGAATTATAAATGTAGCCTGGATGGCTACGTCTGACTATAGACCAGGTTTATAAATTTCCCGGACATAGCTGCCCAAGCTACAACATTCCGCAAATTTCTTTACTTTTGTCCTGAGTTTTCGGTGCCTGATGTCGCTTCGTAGCGACTTTCACGGCTTAAAAGGGAAGTTGGTGCGAAACCGACGCTGTCCCCGCAACTGTAAGTCTCTAGAAAAGTCGGTTCATTCTACGTGACCACTGCACTGATCAATCGTGCGGGAAGGTTCGAGCCGATGAGACAAGCCAGGAGACCTGCCGATGACCACCGCTGTTCTGGTGTTCGGAGGAAACGCCCTGACCGCGTGCTGTAGTGGCAATCCAGCGTTTCAGCACCTATCTTTTTTAGTAATCAACGTGGGAAAACTATCCCTGTATTGGCGAATAATTAGCCTGTTTGTCAGTTTGCTGATCGGCCAGGATAGTTTTGCGCAGACGGATTCGTCATCAATAAATTCATTGCAAACGAGCCCTGTCGTCTCGTTGTCGGCAGTGACTGTGCGAGCGATTGCACCTGAGCGGTTTTTAGCGGGCCAGAAGCTTCAGCAAATTGACTCGACGACCTTGCTTCAGTTTCGGTTCAGTTCACTAACGGATTTATTGACTTATAACACGCCACTGGCCTTCAAGAACTACGGTCCCGGTCAGTTAGCCACCGTTTCATTTCGGGGTACGTCGGCTAATCATACCGCGGTGCTTTGGAATGGTATTAACATCAATCAACCCAATCTGGGACAGACGGATTTTTCTACGTTACCAATTGCGGGTTTCGACCGGTTGTCGGTGCAATACGGATCGGGGGGCTGTGTGGTTGGTTCCGATGCCGTTGGTGGGAGTATTTTGTTGGGCAGTAGTCCGGACTGGAAGCAGAAATTAGGCGTAACGATCGGCCAGCAGATAGCTTCTTTTCGGAATAATCAGACGCAGATTGGCGTTCGCTATGGAGGAGCGCTGGGGGAATCGTGGCAATTTTCGGGACGAACGTTTGGCTATAGAAATCAGATTAATAATGATTACCCATATCGGGAGCGTAAAGGCTATTTTGTTGAACCATCAACAACGGCGCAGCGAGGTTTGGTGCAGGATTTGTTTTTTCGGCACAAAAGCGGACGGCAAGTGTCAGTCAACGTGTGGTTGACGGATAACGACCTAATCATTACGCCTCAGGATCTTATCGCACGTGAGCGCACCCGAACGCAATCGGCCCGGTTTCTGACAACGTACGAAGCCAATCGAATGACGGTCCGGCTAGGATGGATTCGCGACATAATCGATTATGGGAAAGGTAATTTTGAGCAACCTAGCCATACAGAGACCGATCGATACATTGGCCGTGTCGAACGGGAGTTTTCGTTTTGGCCTACCAAACAACGTAGTAACTTAACGCTTCGGATTGGTGGTGAGTGGTCGCATTATCGAACACGCACGGATGGGTATGGCGGAAATCTTATTACGGAAAACCGGCAGGATTTATACGCGCTGCTACGTCTCCAGACAAGCCGATGGTTAGTGTCAGCTAATCTCCGGCAAGCGTTCGTCACCCGCTTCAATCCTCCTCTGACGCCTTCATTGGGTGCTGAGTACAAAATCATACAACATGATGCACTGGTCCTAACGGCTAAAGGGTCGGTGGGATACAGCTACCGCGTCCCTACCCTTAACGAACGCTACTGGCTTGTACTCGGCAATCCTGATTTGCGCCCTGAGCGAGGAGTCAATATTGAAGGTGGATTGGCCGCTGCCGTTACGTTCTCAGATCATTTACATTTAACGGCTGAAGCCACTGCTTATCACAATCGTGTAGATGATTGGTCGTATTGGAATCCCGCCAAAAATTATCACGTCGAAAATCTTCAGCTTGTTGTTGCGCGAGGGGGTGAGTTAACCACTGCGTTGACGTACGTCCAGAATAAGTGGCGGGCGGGTTTGCGCACAGGTTACGGACTAACGCGCACATCGCAGGAGAGGGCTTATGATACGTATTCGCAGGATGTTGTAGGTAAACAACTACCTTATGTACCGATTCATATGGGTACGCTCAATGCGTATGTGCAGTACGGCCGAACTCGTCTGACCATCCAATCACAAACGACGTCGCGCCGGTACGTCACATTCGATAACAGCCAATTTTTTAAGGGTGTTACGTTAACAAGCGTGCTGCTGGAAACGACAGCCAGGCTAGGTCCCGTACCCGTTCGGCTACAGGGTCAGATCAATAACCTATTTGATACACTAATCATCAACGTAAAGCAAAATGCAATGCCGGGGCGTAACTGGGCGCTCAACCTATTTATTAATTTTCCATCTAATACTTTATGAAAAAGCAATTGACCAAAGGAATTGCGCTAAGCTTACTGGCGCTGATCGTATGGAACTGTAAAACCTCCGATCCAGAACCATCTCTCTATGATACAGGTGTTTATATTATCAATCAAGGTAACTTTAGTAGCAACAACGGAACGCTTTCGTATCTACCTCGAACCAGTAATACCGTATTGACTAACATTTTCGTACAGGCTAACGCGGATTTAAAAATCAGCGGAGGAGTGCAGGACTATACGGAAGTGAACGGGAAAGGACTTTTGCTGGTCGATAATACCACCCCCGGACAGGACAAGGTTGAAATTGTTGAGTCGGGTACGTTTAAAACCCGGACTACTTTAAAGACACCAGACATTGAAAATCCGCGCCGGGTTGTTCAGGCTGGTCTAAATAAGGCATACGTCAGTTGTTGGGACGTATCTGGCGATTTCTCTGCCGGAACCTTCTTTAAAGACCCAGGCTATATAGCCGTCGTTGATCTGAACAGCGGTACAGTTACGAAAAAGATTGCGGCTGTGAAAGGGGTTGAAGCCATGGTAGTAGCGGGTAACGAAGTGTTTGCCGGAAGCGTTAGCTATAGTGGCGACAAAACACTGGCGGTTATCAATACCGAGACCAACGAAGTTAAAGAGCGGATTAGCACTTTGTTCAGTACTGCGCCACAACCTATTGCTTTAGATGCTGATGGTAATTTGTGGGTGTTAGCCGGGAAAGAAATGATTCAGATGGTCGTTAGTACCCGAGCTATTTCGAAACGGATAACACTTCCAGCTACACCGACCGCTGTAGCTTTAAGCCGCGATAAGAGAACATTTTTTTACTCGGCCAGCAACCGGACGTATAAGTTCTCGATTAACGAAACGACGGCTTCTACGGCGAATTTAGTCTTTAATCGGGCATTTAGTGCCTTGGGAGTTGATCCGCTGACTGGCCGATTGTATGGTAGTCAATATCCGGCACTTTATACACAGGCGGGTTACGTGATCCGCTATGAGGAAACTGGTGCCTTAGTTGATTCGGTTAGAGCAGAGATTGCGCCTTCAGGCTTTTATTTTCGATGAGCCGACAACGGGCGATTATGAACTGGAGCGGGGGTAAAGATTCAGCTCTCGCCCTGTATCATATTCTTCAATCGGATCAGTGGGACATTCAGAGTTTATTGACCAGCGTCAATGCGCACTATGGTCGTGTGAGTATGCACGGCGTAAGAACTGAATTACTGGCCGCTCAGGCAGGTCGGCTAGGTTTGCCACTGAATAGGATGAATCTGCCGGGAGATGTGTCGATGGAAGCGTATGATGCATATATGCAGAAAACGCTTCAGCCTTTCTGGGCGGACGGTGTTACGCATTCCATCTTCGGTGATATTTTCCTGGAAGATCTACGGCTCTATCGAGAAGAGCAGTTGCAGAAGGTTGGTTTGAAAGCCATATTCCCGCTCTGGCAACGTAACACGACCGAATTGATACATGAATTTGTTGATCTGGGCTTCCGGGCTGTGTTGGTCTGTGTTAATGAAAAGTACCTAAGCGCTGAGTTGGTAGGTCAGGAACTGTCACTGGATTTATTGAGGAGCTTGCCTAAAACCGTTGATCCTTGTGGCGAAAACGGTGAGTATCATTCCTTTGTATTCGATGGTCCTATTTTCTCATCGCCTATAGTATACCAAAAAGGAGAGGTTGTCAGGCGAGTTTACGAAGTTTCAGCCAGTACTGACGCCAGTGAGAAAACCGACGCTGGCTGGGATACAGGCTTTTTATATCAGGACCTAACACTGCAGGATTAGCAAACAGATATGCCATAAAAAAGGCTCGTGCTACCAACACGAGCCTTTTTTATGACTGAAAACATCTAGAATAAGCGTCCAATAAAAATGAGTACGATAGCCCCGCCTACTGAAATCAGTAGATTCATTAAGAGTCCGTCGTTGTCAGGGTCATTCCCAAGCCGCTTGGCAATAAAACCGCCAACCAATCCGCCGAAAATACCTAGCAGAATGTTAATAAACGCTGAATTGTGGCTTTCCATGATAACGCTGGCCAGATAACCAGCGATGCCACCGATTAAAATAGAATACAAAAATCCCATAGTAGTAAAGGTGTTAGTAGTGATTTGCCAATGTGGCGATGCAATGCTACAGAAAAGAATCTAAAATTAGTACTATACCTAGATCAAATTGACCGTAAAAATTGCCTACTCAATGGGTATAAAAGCGCTGTTTAGTTATTTTTACGTAGTTGACTTTCCTGTTCCTAACCCGAAGCCTCCTTTTCTACGTCAAATGATGAAGTCATTTTTAATTGCTAAACGCTTAAGGGTTTCACGCCGGGCAATCGCTGTTTCTGCATCGGCATTGCTCATAGGAGGTGTATTCGTTGGTGCTTATCAGAACCGAAACCTCAATGCCGCTTCGAGTCGTTATTTAACTCAGTTGTTCGCTCAATTAAATGACGACGATAAACACGATCCCAAATATGCCGTTGGTAGCCTGAACGTAGCGCCGGGTTTAGAGGCAACGCTCTTTGCCTCAGAACCAATGCTGACCAATCCGACGGACATCGATGTAGACGCCCGAGGACGTGTATGGGTTTGCGAAGCCTACAACTATCGACCGGCAATCAACGGTAATCCAACCCGTAAAGAAGGCGACCGGATTGTCATTCTGGAAGATACAAACGGGGATGGGAAGGCCGATGCCAGTAAAGTATTTTATCAGGGCCCTGACATTGAATCACCCCTCGGAATCTGGGTACAGGGCAACAAGGTAATCGTTTCAGACAGCCCGAACGTTTGGGTACTAACTGACGACAATGGCGATGATAAAGCCGACAGAAAAGAGTTACTGTTTACGGGTATTGGTGGGCAACAGCACGATCATGGTATGCACACCTTCGTTTTTGGCCCCGATGGAAAATGGTATTTCAACTTTGGGAACGAAGGTGGACAACTGCTAGATAAAGACAAGAATGCGGTTGTTGATATTGCTACGGGCAAAACCATTAACAAAGAGAATTTCAAACAGGGAATGGTGTTCCGGTGTGATCCCGACGGCAAAAACGTAGAGGTGCTCGGGCAGAATTTTCGGAACAACTATGAAGTCGCTGTTGATTCGTACGGTACGTTATGGCAGTCAGACAACGACGATGATGGTAACAAAGGCGTTCGGATCAACTACGTAATGGAGTATGGCAATTATGGCTATACCGACGAAATGACGGGCGCAGGCTGGCAGGCAAATCGCGACAATCTAGAACCTGAAATTCCTCAGCGTCACTGGCACCTCAACGATCCGGGTGTGGTACCGAATCTATTACAAACGGGAGCTGGTTCGCCGACGGGTATTATCGTTTATGAAGGGAAACTCTTGCCCGAAGTTTTCCGCAACCAGGTTATTCACTGCGACGCCGGCCCTAACGTAGTACGATCGTATCCTGTGCAGAAAAATGGCGCTGGTTACAAAGCTGAAATCGTAAATGTACTGGAAGGCGCTCGGGATCAGTGGTTTCGCCCGGCTGATGTTTGTATTGCGCCCGATGGTTCGCTCATCATTGCCGACTGGTACGATCCCGGTGTAGGTGGCCACCAGGCGGGCGATCAGAATCGCGGGCGTGTATACCGCGTAGCTCCACCCAACTCGCCGTATACAATGCCTAAAGTAGACGTAACGACTGTCGATGGTACTATAGAAGCGCTCCAAAGTCCGAACATGTCTATTCGGTATGCGGGCTGGCAGAAGCTGCGTGACATGGACAAAAAAGCTGAAAAACCGCTGGCAAAACTCTACAAGTCATCCGACAATCCGCGTATGCAGGCGCGTGCATTGTGGTTGCTGAGCAAACTGGATAAAGGCACCAAATACATCGAGATAGCTCTGAAAAGCGACAATCCAGATTTGCGGATTACGGCGCTAAGGGCGGCTCGCGAACGGAAAGACAATATTATCCCCTACGTTAAGCAGCTCGTCAATGATCCCGATGCACAGGTACGTCGCGAATGCATCATTGCGTTACGTCGAAATACCTCACCCGAAGCACCTGAGTTGTGGGCGCAACTAGCCAAACAGTATGATGGGAAAGATCGCTGGTATCTGGAGGCTCTCGGTATCGGGGCTGATAATAACTGGGATACGTATTATACGGCCTGGGCGAAGCAAAATGATCCGCTGACTAGCGCAGCTGGCCGGGACATTGTCTGGCGGGCGCGAACGAAAGAATCGGTACCGATGCTGGCTAAATTAGCGGGTGATCCAGCCGTTGACCTGAGCCAGCGCCTGCGGTACTTTCGCGCATTCGATTTTAATCCCGGTGCTTCCGAAAAATCAACGGCATTATTGGCGATTCTACAGGCGAACAGTGGGTCAACCGAAACGTCAGCCGCTGACGTAACGAAACTAGCCTTGCGACATCTTGATCCCGAGTTTGTCAAGAAATCGTCTGTAGCGTCAACGGCGCTCATGAAACTCATGAACGACATATACGGAACTCCAGAATACATTGAACTGGTGAGCCGTTATGAGCCAACCGGTGAGAATGCACATCTGAAACAACTGGCTGTGCAAAAATCGATGGATATGATGGGGCGTGATGCCGCTCGGCAATTACTGAAACAGGGCGGTGGACCAATGGTTTGGGAAGTCGTTAATGGTAATGACCCCGATGCTGCAACCAACATGCTTATGGCATTACGTCGGGTGGGCAACAAAGAGTCTATCGACATTTTGAAAACAGTAGCGTTAGATGAAAAAAGACCAGTAGCATTGCGGAAGGAAGCAACACGCTCGTTAGGTGGCAGTATTGACGGGGCAGATCAGGTCGTGGCTCTGTTGACATCCGGCGATATTAAAGGCGATTATAAGAAAGCTGCGGTACAGGGCGTAAGCAACGACTGGCGCAAAAATATTCGGCAGAAAGCGGCCAGCTTCCTAGACGGCAGCCAAAGTGCCGGGGGGAAAAAGCTGCCTACGATGACTGAGTTGCTGGCGATGACGGGTGATGCCGCCAAAGGTAGTGTCGTCTTTAAGAACAACTGCTCAACCTGCCATCAGGTCAATAGTGAGGGTATGGATTTCGGTCCGAAGCTTTCAGAAATCGGTTCCAAACTGCCAAAAGAAGGGCAATACCTGGCTATTCTTCACCCGGATGCAGGGATCAGCTTTGGGTTTGAAGGATGGGACGTTAAATTTAAAGATGGTAGCTCGATGACCGGCATCGTGTCCAGTAAAACCGAAACCGATCTACAAATGAAATTTCCGGGTGGTGTGGTCCAGAACTATAAAATGTCTGACGTAGTGTCCATGAAACAGATTGATTCGTCAATGATGCCATCGGGCTTGCAAGAAACCATGAGCACACAGGAATTAGTAGATTTAGTTGATTATTTAGCTAGTTTAAAAAGAAACAGAAACTAAGATTGAACTAGTCCGTTCAATTCCGCCAGGCCGACGAATTGCCGGGCCGACGTATCGGTTAACATATCCATCATGCAACGACGCAACTTTGTAAAATCAACACTTAATGCAACTGGCTTAGCGCTGACTGCTGCCGTATCTGGCGAATCTTTAGCGGCTAATTGGCATTCGCAACCCAATTTTTTGGCCAAAAATAATTTTAAGCTTAAGTACGCCCCCCACTTTGGCATGTTTGAAAACAGCGCGGGAAAGGATCTCATCGACCAGCTCAAATTCATGGCCGACATGGGCTTCACAGCCCTGGAAGACAACGGCATGATGGGACGAGATCCGGCGCTACAGACGAAAATTGGTGAAGAAATGACTCGTTTAGGAATGACAATGGGCGTGTTCGTGCTTGATAAGGGCGGTAACTCCCAGAACTCGCTGGCAACCGGTAAGCAGGAGTTCGTCGACATTTTCCTGAACGGTTGCAAGAAAGCGGTCGAAACGGCGAAACGGGTTAATGCCAAGTTTACGACGGTTGTACCGGGGGATTTCGAGCGTAATTTGCCCATTGGCATTCAAACTGGCCACGTCATCGATGCGTTACGTCGGGGTGCCGATATTCTGGCTCCTGCCGGAGTGGCTATGGTGCTGGAGCCTCTGAGCGATACGCCTAACTTATTTTTGCGTACCTCCGACCAGACGTACGAAATTTGCCGCGCGGTGAATAGCCCTGCCTGTAAAATTCTCTTCGATATCTACCACATGCAGAAGAACGAGGGCCACATTATTCCGCACATCAACTGGTGCTGGAGCGAGATAGGGTATTTTCAGATTGGCGACAACCCCGGACGTAAAGAACCGACGACTGGTGAAATCAACTACAAAAACGTATTCAAGTATATTTACGACAAGCAGAAGGCTGACAAAAAAGAGTTTATTTTCGGGATGGAACACGGCAATTCGAAGCCCGGTAAAGAAGGAGAGTTGGCACTTATCAAAGCGTATGTTGAATCAGATAGCTTCGCGGTATAAAAACAGCTTTATCGTTCAACACAAAAAGGGTAATCAGACTGGTCATAAACCACTGATTACCCTTTTTTATTTCGTAAAAGTCTTTCTTAAAGAACAACAACCGAGTTCTCTTCACCCGAAACACCACTGGCTACGTATTTGTCAGCAGCCCAATCATTGATCCATGTGGTGCCGTCCAGTACGTAGCGATATTGATACTCGCCACCAACTGGTAATTCAACCGTAGCCTTATATGAACCATCTTTTTGCTTTTTCAAGGCTGCTGCAGAGGCATCCCAGCCATTGAATTCACCGGCCAGAGCGACCGTCTTAGCACCATTGACGGCTTCCGCCGACAACTCAAACGTTACTTTTGCAAGGGGTTTGCTTTTGAGAAATTGTTTGGCAACTGCCATAGAGGTTTATAGTTTGGTTCTTTTTGCAAAATTATAGTGCAAAATTGGTAATATCATAACTATCAGTGGTTTATAAGTGAAATTTCTTTGAAAAGTCTTATTTTATACACATTGACTTATAATTGCCTATATAAGAAACGTACAATTTTATAGAGAGTTTTCACGAATAAGCAAGTAGCTATTCTTTTATAGATTCTACCGATTTTCGGCGTTTTTCGCCTGAACCACTTACCAATTTGTAAGGTTCTTTTCGTCGATTGAATTCATGCTGAAATCGAGTGAATATCTAGGCTCGCCGTAGGTCAAAGTGATTAGGTAAGGTCGCAAAATCGTCTGACTCTACTCCGACTTCGGTAGCCAGGTAAGGAACTGGTAATTCTGTCAGCCAACGGAGTTGGCGTTTCGACGGAGTACTATTTTAGGCATAACAGTTATGAATACGATCAGCCAATCACAGAATTTGTGAGCGAAGTCAATCAACGCCCGATGGCCATTATGAACCGGCACAAGCTTACTGAAACCAGGCCAATAATCATGAGGGTTCGAGTTGTTCATAGCCCTTATACTCACGTGTCCAATACCAGGCGCCCTGAAAAGCAATCAGACAAAAAATAGCGTATTCGATCCCAACCAGTTTAACTCCCTTTGTGAAATACATATACGTACTGATGATGTCGATAACTAACCAAACCCACCAGCATTCCAGCTTTTTGTGAATCATCATGAACGTACCGATAATGCTCATGACGGTCGTGAAAGAGTCGAGATAAGGAAAAGCGCTGGGTTTACTGAATAGCACTGGAAACCAGACGTGAAGGTTCTGTGCAAACGCACCCATGATCAACGTAGCAACAACTCCTCCAGCTAGAACGAGAACTAAAGGTCGTCCCACTAAGCGAGTGATACGTAACTCATTACGTTGATCCGCTTCTTCGAGGGTTGGATGTGTCCAGCGCCACCAGCCATGCAGATTGGTAACAAAAAAGAACACCTGCAAAAACATGTCTGGATAGAGTTGAATCTGATAGAATAAGAAGAAAAATAGCAACACACTGGCTGCACCGATCGGCCAGCTCCATACGTGTGCACGCGCAGCCAGCCAGGTAGCCACCGATCCACTGATAACGCCGAAGAACTCCAGATAACTCATGGGATAATCCCAGACGGTAAAGAAAATGGTATGGATATCAAAAATGTTGGGCATGAATTAAGTAATCAGCAGAGATTTCTCATCTTTAACGCTACGAAAGTACAGATTAACTTTTATCTAAACCTTTGATTATGCAACGTATCGCTATGCTTGGTGGAGGCTTCATCGGGCGCTTCTATGCCGATTCCATCCACGGACAACGTAGTCGCGACAAGGTTGTCGCTATTTATGCCCGCCGTCAGGAAACCGCCGATAAGTTTAAAGCTAATTACGGCTGTGACTTTGCTTCGACTGATATGGAGGAAGTCATTGCTCACCCTGACGTCGATATGGTTTGCGTAGCCTTACCGAATAATATTCACGAAACAGCGGTCAATCTTTGCGCTAAACACAAGAAATCAGTCGTGTGCACAAAACCGCTGGGACGTAACGCCGAAGAAGCGCTGCGAATGATGCAAACCGTTGAGGAAGCAGGCATTTTTGCCGGTTATCTCGAAGATTTATGTTATACGCCTAAGTTTCTGAAGGCGTTGGATAGCGTTAAAAATGGCGCTTTAGGCCGTATTCTCTGGGCAAAGTCTCGCGAAACGCACCCTGGTCCACACTCTGACTGGTTTTGGGACAAAGAGCAGGCTGGGGGCGGTTGTATGCTCGATCTGGGGTGCCATTGTGTTGAAATTGCCCGGAATTTTATTGGCAAGGACGTAAGACCCGTTGAGGTAATGTGTTGGGCTGCTACGCAGGTAAAACCCATTGATGCTGAAGATCATGCGATTGCGCTTGTAAAATATGAAAACGGCGCTATCGGGCAGTTCGAAGTGAGCTGGACATTCCGGGGTGGCATGGATCTCCGAGACGAAGTGATGGGCACCGAAGGCACGATCTGGATCAATAATTTCCTGCGGACAGGCTTCGAGATGTTCACAACCGGTAAAGGGGCTGACTACGTAGCTGAAAAAGCTGAATCAACGACAGGTTGGCTATTCCCTGTTGGCGACGAAGTGAACGATCTTGGCTACAACCACATGTTTACCGACATGTTTAAATCCCAGGAAGAGGGTCGGGAGGCTGCCGAAACGTTCTACGATGGTTACGTAGTCAATGCTGTGCTGGATGCCGCTTATAAATCGGCCGAAACGAAGCAATGGGAGAAAGTCAATCTACCTGTCTGGCGCGGTCAGGAAGGCCTTACACAGGAGACTACGTTAGTCGATTACGATGAGCAACATTATCTGATTAAAGAGGAAGTGACGCACGATGGACGCCATAAAGTCATTCTGAAAGATAAGCAGACCGGGAAGATTAGTGAACGCGACCTCGTATAATCGGTTAGTTTTGGACGGAATAGATTGGCTGCTTATAATCTATTCCGTTTCTTGTTTCAGAACTTCATTTCGTTCAGTCAATGTGGTTAGACTCTAAAAAAATTGTTATCATCGGTGGTACGACGGGTATAGGTTTATCGGCCGCACTGGCATTCGTGCGTGAGGGCGCTCAGGTCGTCGTCGTTGGGCGAAATGCCGAAAGCTGTGCAACAGCCGAACAACAACTGGATGGTAATGGACTGGCTATGTCTGGTGATGCCGCTGATTCACAAACGGCTCCTAAAGCAATTGCCCTTTGCCAGCAGATTTTTGGCGGTTTTGATGGACTCTACCACGTAGCAGGCGGAAGCGGTCGTCGATTTGGCGATGGCCCTTTACATGAGTTAACACTTGACGGCTGGAACTACACGATTAATCTCAATCTTACTTCGTTAATGCTCTCGAATCAGGCCGCTGTTCGTGCCTTTCAGGCGCAGCAATCAGGCGGCACTATCCTCAACATGGGCTCTGTACTGGGGTCAAGTCCATCACCTGCTTTTTTCGCTACGCATGCCTATGCAGCTGTTAAATCGGCGGTAATCGGCTTTACAAAATCTATAGCGGCTTATTACGCTAGGGAGAACATACGGGCTAACGTACTGGCCCCGGCGTTGGTTGAAACACCGATGGCGCAGCGGGCAGCGAAAGACGATACAATTATGGCTTTCACGAAAACAAAGCAGCCACTCGATGGAGGACGTATTGGGCAACCCAGCGATCTGGATGGAGCCGCTGTTTATTTTATGTCCGATTACTCGGCTTTCACAACTGGGCAACTACTAACCGTAGATGGCGGATGGAGTGTAAGCGAAGGACAACTTTAAACGCAGGAACCATGATCGAGACGACACGTTTAACGCTGATTCCATTGACGCTTGAGCAGCTTCATTTGCACATCGCTGATAATCACCGATTGGAAGAGAATCTGGGCTTACAAAAAGGGCAGCGGGTGGTATCAGAACCCGTATTGAGTATCATTACGTATTTTACGATTCCCCGTCTGCAAGACCCTGCCTTAGATCCGCTCTTTCATACCATGTGGATTGCCATTGATCGTCAGAAGCAGCAAATTGTGGCCGAAGCTAAGTTCAAAGGTGAACCCGACGAAACAGGGACCATCGAAATCGGTTATGGTACGTATCCAGCCCTTCATCGAAAGGGATACATGACCGAAATGGTAGGGGGCTTAGTCAACTGGGCTCAACAGCAGTCGACTGTCCAACGCGTAGTTGCCGATACCGAAACGGAGAACGTAGCTTCGCAGAAAGTACTGGAAAAGAATGGGTTTCGGTTGTTTGATCGGATAGAGAATATGCTTTGGTGGGAGTATATCGTTTAGTTTACCGCTTTTCTTGAGAAAAGTTATATAAAACTCAGATACGTAGTGCAACCCATTCCTATTAAAACCACCGTTGTCGGATCGATGCCGTTTCCTGGCTGGCTCGAATTCTCCAGTCAGCATCTGGCACAGTTTGGTCCGGCCGATATCAACGAAATGATTGAAGATGCAGTCGTGGCTTCCGTTCATGACCAGGTAACAGCGGGTCTGGATGTCATTAGCGATGGCGAACAGACCCGATTTGACTTTAACCTGTCGTTCTACGGCTACATCAACGGTATTCAAAACAACGAAACCGAACTCCGGCGATTTGGCCCGCCCGCGCACGACCAACGCGGGAAGCATAACATCGTTGAACCACTGACAGCGCCTAAAGGATTGGGCGTAGTCGAGGAATATTTACGTCTGAAACGGTTAGCGCCAGAAGGGCAGGGGTTGAAAGTTTCCATTCCCGGTCCCTATACGCTCAGTGGACGGTTGTTACCGGGAAGTTTATACAAAGATCGCTGGGACGTAACGGAGGCCCTGCTACCGTTAGTCAATAAGGAAATCGAGACTCTGGTTGCGCTTGGCGTACCTGAAATTTGCGTGGATGAACCATCGATGTCATGCTACGCGTATCGTGAGGACACGAAGCGATTCGTCGATATTTTCAACCGGACAGTTGCGCCGGGCGTCGGTAAAACACGATTATCAATGCATCTGTGTTTCGGTAATTACAAAGGGCGTTCGGTGGGTAAAAAGACTATCGCGCCAATGCTCCCTGATTTTCTGGACATGAACGTCGACGAACTTCATACGGAAATGACCGTACTGAATTTTGCTGAAGTCAATCTGCTGGAACGGTTCGCTGAAAAATTCGACGTAGCAGTGGGTGTAATCGACGTGAAAAGCTATTATATCGAAACACCTGAAGATGTAGCAGAACGTATTCGTAAATGCCTGCCATACGTACCTGCCGAGAAATTAGCCGTTGCGCCCGATTGTGGTTTGAGCCAAACTGCCCGTTGGGCTTCTAAGCAAAAACTAGCGAACATGGTAGCGGGGGCAAAGATCGTTCGGGGAGAATTGTAAAGACGCATCGGCGGACCGGCAAGGATGTGTCTCTACATGACTAATCCATCGGCTAGCTGGCAGCGTTCATTGGTCAGCTTGTTAACGTTCTCATCGACTAGCATATGTGGTCTGGCCGAGTCGAAAAATTCTGCGAAAGAAGCTCGAAGCTCTTTTCGTTTCATCGCTTCCAGAAAACGGCGTACGTCTTCAGGCGTTTCCAGCAGGAGAGGGGGTACCTCCGTTGGCCGGTCATCATCGTCTTTTGCGACCATCGTGAAGTAACTAGTATTCGTGTGCTTCACTGTCCTTGATTTTACGTTCTCAGCCACTACTTTGATTCCCACCACCAGTGACGTGCGACCAACGTAGTTAACGGAAGCCATGAAGGATACCAGTTCGCCGACATCAACCGGCTGGCGGAAGTTGACGCCATCTACAGAAACTGTTACGCAATATTGCCCCGCATGTTTGGCTGCACAGGCATACGCCACTTTATCCATGAGCGAGAGTAGTGTTCCCCCATGTACATGACCACCAAAGTTGGCGTAGGACGGAATCATCAACTCAGTGAGCGTAGTGCGTGAATGGCTAACGGGCTTGGCTTGCATAACCGGGATCTATAGATTTAAGCGACTGACTGCGAAATTTTTATAAAGGTCGCAATCCACCAAAAATAAAAAAGTCGCTACGTAGCGACTTTTTGAAATCAGGGCAATGTATATAGGGCTGATAATGCTGGTCGCATTACCAGTTAAACGGCGAAACTTTCACCGCAACCGCAGGTACGACTGGCGTTCGGGTTTTTGAACTGGAAGCCTTTACCATTCAGGCCATCCGAAAAATCAAGTTCGGTGCCAGCCAGGTATAGCAGGCTTTTCCGGTCTACCAGAATCTTGACTCCTTTATCTTCAACAACGTGATCGGTTGGTTGCTGCTTGGCATCAAACTGTAAATCATACATTAAACCTGAACAGCCTCCACCCTGCACGCCTACACGAATCGCATAGTCTTCGCCAAGACCGTCTTTCTGACGTAGTTCGACAATTTTATTCTTAGCAATTTCTGAAACCGTAACCATAGTTGTAATTGAGTCAAATTTGACGCATATCGATGCTTTCTCTATAACTTTCGGCCAAACGGAAAAGTTCTTTCTATACCCATGCTGACCAATGTTGAACATATCGGAATTGCCGTACGGGATATTGCCGCATCAAACGACCTGTTTACCAAGCTACTAAACGTTGCGCCCTATAAATCGGAAACGATTGAGTCAGAGAATGTAACGACGTCGTTTTTTCAGGTGAATCAGACAAAAATAGAACTGCTTGAAGCTACTAGCTCTGAGAGTGCGATTGCCCGGTTTCTGGAGAAGAAAGGGGAGGGAATTCATCATGTCGCCTTTGAGGTAGATGACATTAAGGCCGAAATGGAACGGCTAAAAAACGAAGGGTTTACGTTAGTGAATGAAGTACCCAAACGGGGAGCCGATAACAAACTAGTGTGTTTCCTGCATCCAAAAGGCACGAATGGTGTGTTAATTGAATTATGCCAGGAGATTAAGGAGTAACGGAGAATGAAGAAAAATAGAGGGTTTTTAGTTGGATTACTTATTTTGGCTGTAACCGTTGCCCAGGCGCAACTACCTGGTAATAGTGCTCGCTACACACAGCCCGGTGTCGATGTTCAGAACTACACATTCTCCATTACGTTAAGCGACTCAACTAATAAAATTCAGGGCGAAGCGACCATCCGGTTTACCCGCGCCGATGATCGACAAACCGTCTGGTTCGACCTCATAAGCGCCAAGCCCGGCGCGCGTGATTCTGCTCAAACGGGTATGACAGTACGTAGCGTGACTCTGTCAGATGGGAAAGCAGTGCCGTTTAGCCAACGTAACGATCGCGTATTTATCAACCTTCCCGCGGCTCCAAACCAATCAACGGACGTAGTGATTCGCTATGATGGCATGCCGGGAAAAGGCTTGATCATCAGCCGGAATAAATTCGGCGACCGCACGTTTTTTGGCGATAACTGGCCGAATAATGCCCGAAATTATCTGCCGGTTGTCGACCATCCCTCCGACAAAGCAACCTGTTCGTTTAGCGTGAATGCACCTGCTACGTATCGCATCATTGCGAATGGAAAGTTTATGGGCGAAAACACCTTGCCGAACGGACGTAAATTAACCCGCTGGCAGGAAAGCACACCGATTCCGACGAAAGTGATGGTGATTGGAGCCGCAAAATTTGCTATTGATGAGGTTGGCTCGGTTAGTGGAATACCCGTTCAAAGCTGGCTATACCCACAAGACAGCCAGAAAGGGTTTGTTGATTACCGGCCTGCCAAAGCGATTCTTCAGTACTTCATCGACAAGATCGGGCCTTACTCGTACGAGAAACTAGCGAATGTACAGTCGACGACGATTTTTGGCGGAATGGAAAATGCCAGCTGCATTTTTTACGATGAGAAAATCATCGTTGGCAAGAAAGATTCGGACGTAGAAGCGCTGCTGGCTCATGAAATTGCTCACCAATGGTTTGGCAATTCGGCTACAGAATCGGACTGGGCACACCTCTGGTTGAGTGAAGGGTTCGCTACGTATTTTTCAGCACTCTACCTCGAACATGCCTACGGTCGCGATACGCTCAATGGCGTCCTGAACCAGAACAAAAACCAGATTTTTCGATACACGGCTTTGAAACCCAAAAATACTGTTATCGACTCCACCACGACAAATCTGATGGATTTGCTGAATCCCAACGCGTATCAGAAAGGCGGTTGGGTGTTGCACATGCTACGTCATGAATTGGGTGACGATACGTTCTGGAAAGGCATTCGAACGTACTACGCAACGTACCGGAATAAAAATGCCCAAACCAGCGATCTTCAGAACGTAATGGAAAGCGTTTCGGGAAAGAAGCTAGGCCAATTCTTTCAGCAATGGCTAAGCCAGCCTGGTTATCCTGACGTAGTTTGGGGATCGCGCTACGATGCCACTAAAAAATCGTTGGTGATTGACATTAGACAGGCGCAACGTACCGGTTCTTACTTCACAATTCCCTTAACGTTCAGCATTCGGGGAAGTAACGGGCGCGAGTTACAACGTACCGCCCGCCTGACCATGAACCAGCAAGCGCAGATATTCACGATCCCCCTGGCGACCAAACCAACGACCGTTGTGATTGATCCTGATAATACCGTACTGATGCGGGCCACGCAAATGGACAACTAAATTCATAACTTGCGCTTTATCACTACGTTGCCATTAACCGCTCTCCGACCATGCTCAAGCGCGTTTCGATCCAGAACTTTAAGAGTCTAAAAGACATCACGCTCGACCTCCAAAAAGTCAACCTGCTCATTGGCCCGAACAACTCTGGTAAGACAAATTTCTTGAAGGCACTAGAGTTTTGTTATGATGCTCATGGCTTAGAGGAAATAGAAATGAAGATTGGTGATGAAGACGAAGCTGAAGAGACAGGTATGTTTATCATTGAAAATTATACTATAGTAGAAAAATACAATTATTTAAAAACTGTTTTTAAAAGAAATGGACAATCAGAAGTTAGTTTTCAATTATTATTTGACGATAATGTGAAAGCCTATATAGAATGGTCTGCCGAAAAAAGCAGAATTGTTCGCAATGTAGATGGTTCCAACGGTAAATTCTTTAATGCGAAAGAATCTATTCAGGCTCTGAAAAACGATTTGGGAAAAATCACTATTTATAAACCTGATTCTAATAAGCTTACTCAGCCAGGCTTAGTTGGTACTGGTGAAGAAGTAGTAAATGCAGACTGCTCCAATTTAGTTGGCTTTTTAGACTTAATGTTGGGTAAATACAGAAGGACTGTTTTTAATCGTACAGAGAACGATTTAAGTACTTGCATTCCAGAATTTGATGAAATTAATTTAGAAGACGCTTCGCCAACTGATGAACTTAAGAAGTTGCATGGAGACAAATCCTTCAAACGTATTGGATTAAGCAACAGCAAACAAGATATAACTTACTGGGCTGACGAACTTTCGGAAGGTACGCTCTATTTTCTTGCTCTTCTTTGTATCATCAACCAACCCAATCCACCGAAACTTCTTCTTCTGGAAGAACCTGAAAAAGGTATTCACCCGCGTCGAATTCGAGAAGTAATGGATTTCATTTTTCGACTAGCTGAGGAAAAGGATATACAGATTATTCTTACTACGCATAATGAGAACGTTCTGAATGAATTTACGTCTATGCCAGAGGCTGTGTTTGTCTTTTCAAAAGATGAGGAAGGATCAACGCACGTAAAAAATTTACAGAAAGACATTATCGAGCCATCCCATCAACGTAGTCGTGAAACGGGAACAAAAGAAATCGACTTCACCAGCAATTTGGGTGAAAACTGGATGTATGGTTTGTTAGGTGGTGTTCCCGAAGAAGTTTTATGAAATCAGCATTAGTGTACACTCTGGTTGCCGAAGGTTTCACCGAATACACGTTTATTCCAATTTATCTAAAACGGGTAGCTGCTGAAAAAACATTGCAGATAAAACGTAGTAGCCTTGACTTACTTAAGAAACAGCCCAGCAAATCGAAGGTGCTTGTAGAAGCTGAAGATCTTTGCCTCAAAGCATTACGTGATGAGAATCAGGCGTTCTGTATTGTCGGTGTTGATTTGGACGGGCCCGATCAAACCGATGAGCAGCAGGAACACGTCAAAGAATGTGATAAACTAATCAAAGCATTGGGGAGTGCTTATAAGCCAAACACATACAAGGCTAGAATAGCAATCTATGTTCCAATTCAAGCTATCGAGCACTGGTTAATTTATCAAGCTTATCATTCCAAATTAATTGATAAACCTGTTGCGAACAGCATTGAAAAAGAGTCCCAAGACAAACTGAGGAAACTATTGTATGGCAGTAAAGATGATCGCCGTCAAATGCAATCAATAGCACAGACCATTGCGGAAAAAGCTGATTTCAATGAACTAGCCAAGCAATCCCGAAGTTTCGCCCATTTTCACAATCAGATAATTGCCTTTCTTGAACAGTATAGTAAGCAATCCTAATCCAAACAATAACAAAACAGCCACGGTCGTGAGACCGTGGCTGTTTTGTTATTGTTCAATGATCAATTAGTTCAGCGTAATCGTACGAGCAGGAGCCTGGGCGTGTTGCGTAGCCAGCGTAACCGGGTAAACCGTTACGTCGTTGCCAGCGGAAAGCTCAACGCTGTAGGCGCCATCCTGAAGTTCTGACATATCGAACTGAAAATGGAAATTGCCTTGCTTTTTGTTAACGATTTGTCTGGCTAAAACTCGGCCATCGGTACCTTTTATCGAGACAAGCATCATCTGCCCCGGTGTCCGTTCAACGAAAACGTTCAGTTTCGAAGGCGTCGATGATGGGAAAACGGCTACTTTGTACGAGTCCGTTGTTACGGTTGGATTGGCTGCTGTTGGTGTGGTAGCTGCCGTTGATGCCAATGTGGCCGTGCTTAAAAGCAGGGCAGTCAGTAGTGATTGTGCAAACGTTTTCATGAGTTGTTCGTATTTGTGTGGTAGTGAATAATGGCGGTTCGCCGTTGCGATTAAAAAGAATGGTTCAAAGGTATAGCGCTTTAAACCACTCATAAATAGAGGTTTGTATGAAAGCGCAGAACCATAGGCTGAATGGTTATAAACCGATGACGAATCGTTACGTGGTCGACAGGATAGTTTGGCAAACGAACTAACCGCTTCTGGCGTTTACTTGAATAAATCACAGAACGTAGCTCCCTTACCCGGCTAAAAGGCTACCTACCAACATGAACTATCACAAGTCAATAATCGACACCATTGGCAATACACCCTTGGTGAAGCTCAACAAAGTCACGAAGGGAATTAAAGGAACAATTCTGGCTAAAGTCGAATATTTCAATCCGGGTAATTCGGTAAAAGATCGTATTGCCGTACGCATGATCGAGGATGCCGAAGCGCGCGGATTGCTGAAACCCGGCGGTACGATCATCGAAGGAACAAGTGGCAACACCGGAATGGGCTTAGCGCTGGCGGCTATCGCCAAAGGCTATAAATGCATTTTTACGATGGCCGATAAGCAGTCGAAGGAGAAGATTGATATTCTACGGGCGGTTGGTGCTGAAGTTGTCGTTTGCCCCACGAACGTAGCGCCCGACGATCCGCGGTCTTATTACTCGGTTGCTAAAAAACTAAACCGCGACATTCCCAACTCGCTGTATCCTAATCAATATGATAATCCAGCCAATACGGCTGCTCACTACGAAACGACCGGTCCCGAAATCTGGCGTGATACTGATGGCAAAATCACGCACTTCGCGGCTGGCGTCGGTACGGGCGGTACTATTTGTGGTACGTCGAAATTTCTGAAAGAGCAGAATTCAGAGATTGTTTCCGTTGGGCTCGATACGTATGGCTCGGTTTTCAAAAAATACAAAGAAACCGGCATCTTCGACGAGAGAGAGATTTATCCATACATGACCGAAGGCATTGGCGAAGATATTCTGCCGCAAAACGTGGACTTCAGCGTAATCGATCACTTTGTGAAAGTCACGGATAAAGATGCGGCTATTATGGCCCGACGATTAGCGCGTGAAGAAGGCTTATTCGTTGGCTGGTCGTGCGGTACGGCGGTGCATGGCGCATTGGAGTGGGCAAAAGATCATCTCACTGACGATGACGTACTGGTGATTCTATTACCCGATCATGGTACGCGCTATCTCGCCAAGATTTATAATGATACGTGGATGAAAGACCATGGTTTTCTGGAAGATCGTGCATTCAAAACCGCCAGGGATATTATTCAGCATAAAAATGGTGGTGCGACAGGCCGACAGTCGCAGCTTACTACGATCGGTGCTGGCGTGTCGATTAGTCAGGCGATCCACGTTCTGAATCGGTATGGTATTTCGCAGATTCCCGTTACTGACGAGACCGGTACTATTGTTGGTAGCCTGACCGACTCGACTATCCTGAACAGGCTTATAGAAGATCCCACCGTAAAAGATCACGCTGTCAGCGACGTAATGGACAAGCCATTCAAATTTGTTGGTTTGGACAATACGATTGATGCGTTGTCATCACTCATAGACCGGGACAACAAAGCTCTGCTGGTTCGCGATGAGAAGGAGCAAGTGCACATTATCACACAAGCCGATTTGCTGGCTGCTATGACGAATTGATGTAAAAATTTGTCGGGCAGAAACTGGACATGTAACCGAGATTCTTACTGGGGAAAGGGTTTTGCAGAGACGTATCGTTTCGTCTCTACAAAATCACCGCCGGTTGTCTCCGCCTTCCACCATACTCAAATAACTTAGGTAACGACTTTCTGCAATTTCACCTTCGGCAACGGCATCTTTGATAGCGCAACCGGGCTCATTGATGTGAAGGCAGTTATGGAAACGGCACTGATTCAGGCGCTCGCGCATTTCAGGAAAATAATGACTGATTTCTTCCTTCGACGTATCGATCAACCCCAACTCTTTAATACCCGGCGTGTCGATAATATATGTATTGGGAGCTAGTTCAAACATTTCGGCAAAGGTGGTCGTATGTACACCTTTGTTAGCAAAGGTCGAAACCTCGTTGGTACGTAGATTCAAGTCAGGTGCAATGGCATTGACGAGCGATGATTTGCCGACGCCCGAGTGACCCGATAACAGAGTAACCTTGTGATCAAGCAGTTGCCGGAACTCGTCAACGCCTACACCTTCTGTGGCGGATGTAGACAAGCACTGATACCCAATCCGTTCGTACATATCCATGATTTCCTGCTGGTAGGCCAGGCCCTCGTCGTTCAAAATGTCGGCTTTGTTGAAAATGACTTTTGTTGAAATACGAAACGACTCGGCCGAAACCAGAAACCGGTCGATGAAACCCAGCGAAGTGCGTGGTAACGTAAGCGTTGCTAACAGTATCGCCTGATCAATATTGGCCGCCAGAATATGTCCATGCGCTGTTTTATGGACTGACTGGCGAATAATATAATTCTCTCGGGGCGCAATATCACTGATGATAGCTGTGTTCTCTGCTTTATCTTCCACCTCAAAGGTCACCCGATCACCGACCGCAATCGGATTGGTAACCTTGAGGCCTTTAATTTTAAATTTCCCTTTCAGTCGTCCCTGAAAGATATGACCATCCGCGTCGCGAACGTCGTACCAGGAACCTGTGGAACGTATAACTAAGCCGTTGTATGCCAATGAATAAGAGAGAATGAGTGGAACAGGGCCGCCGGTGCGGAGCGAAGTTAGGACCGAGTAGCGAAGCTTGTATTACCATAGCAACGGTTTACTCGTACCTACTCACTCGTTAAGAATTGCCTTACAACCTCCATAACCGTTGCTGTGGCGCCAATGTTCCGGTGTACATAAGCGCGGCTGATACGAGCGGCTTCTGAAGGATCTGCGTATTGTTTTTTGAATAAAGTTGTCAACTCGTCTACGTTGTCGATAGGGAAAGCCGCACCTTCCTTAACTAAATCAACCGCTTCCTGGAACTTGTCGTAGTCAGGGCCAAAAAATAAGGGCATACCGAACGTAGCAGCCTCTAAAATGTTATGCAGTCCCTGTTTAAAGGCCCCGCCGACGTAGGCAAATTCGCCGTACTGATACAGGGAGGAAAGCATGCCAATGTTATCGATGAAAAGCACTTCTGCGCTACGTACATCTGTTACGTTGGTCTGCGAAAAACGGACAGAGGACTTGGTTAATTGGGCTCGCCAGCGCTCAATTTCATCATCATGAATTTCATGGGGAGCAATAATGGCTTTCAGTGGTTGATCGAACGCATTCAGAAAGGGAATCAATACATTCATATCCTCTGGCCAGGCGCTTCCGATCACCAAAAGAGGCTGTTCGTTCTTGAAGGCATTCGCTATCGGTATTTCTTTTCTGGCCGCTGCTACTTGGTCAACCCGGTCGAAACGCGTATCGCCTGCCAGTGTTACGTTCGTGATATCAATACGTTTCAGCAAATCGATGGATTCCTGATTCTGAACCAGAATATGATCGAAGCTATGAAGCATGGTGCGATAAAAACCACCATATGATTTGAAGAAAAGCTGATCGGGTCGAAAAATAGCCGAGAAGGAAATAGTAGGTACGTTAGTTTTTTTTAACTCCCGCAGGTAGTTGTACCAGAATTCGTATTTAATGAAAAACGCCATTTTAGGTTTTACCAACTGGATAAACTTCCGGGCATTATCAGACGTATCAGCCGGTAAATAGATGATGTAGTCTGCACCTTCATAGTTTTTTCGCACTTCATAGCCCGAAGGCGAAAAGAAAGTCAGCAGAATTTTATACGTTGGATATTGCTCCCGAAAAGCTTCGATGACGGGACGCCCCTGTTCAAATTCGCCCAATGAAGCCGCATGAAACCAAACGATCGGCGCTACGTTGCCAGCAAGTTTCTGAGTTAAGGTAGCCGCCCAATCACGTCGGCCTTCAACCCACAACCGGGCTTTGGGATTAAAGGATGCGGCCAGACGCATCAAAAACTGGAACGTAGCGATACCAGTATTATAAAATCCGGAAAACAAGCGAATACGCGGTTGGTTATAGTTACAAAGCTACAAACTCACCATTAAATCTATCATCTATGCAAGCTTACGATACGCTTACTGAAGCCATTGACGGTTTACGCAAGCAAGGTTTCACATTAGACTATAATCTAAAACCTGACCATCTACATTGCCAAACCAATGATATAGAACTAAGCCCTGCTGATTTCGATATCGTAGATGTGTATCGGTTCGAGGGAGAAACCGACCCCGGCGATGAGACGGTACTATACGCTATCGAAGCGAAGAATGGCGATAAAGGTACGTTAGTCGATGCTTATGGTGTATATGCAGAAGCTATCTCTCCTGAAATGGCTGGGAAGCTTCGTTATACACCTGAAAACTGACGAACTTTTCAAGCTGCCAAATGCGTTTTTTGCCAATAGAACCTATGTCGGTATAATGAACTGGAACAAAATAACGAGTGACGCTCAGCTCGACGTAATTAAGGAAGAATCCGCTAAACAGCCTGTGTTGATTTTTAAGCACAGTACTACCTGTTCGATTAGTGCAATGGCTCTTAGCCGTATGGAGCGCAATTGGAGCGATCAACTTGGTGTGAAACCGTATTACCTGGATTTACTGGCTAATCGGCCCATCTCCCGGCAGATTGAAAGCGTATTTGGCGTTGAACACGAGTCGCCACAGGTCCTGCTTATCCGTAATGGCAAATGTATTTATGATGCCTCGCATATGTCTATTTCGTTTGCTGGATTGCAACAAGCGGTGTAAACGCGCAGGATATTGGGCTAAGGGTCGGAGAGGCATATCCCTCTGCCCTTAACCCAATATCCTGCACTACTCTATTCTTTCAATGTAATCTTTGCGCGGTGACAGACTCCACCGATAGGTGGATTGAACTTCGATACGCTTACCTCAACCGCTTGTAGATCAGAGTATTTTGCGCGAATTTCCTGGATGATTTGATGAGCAATGTGCTCAAGAAGCCGGGCGGGCTGTTTCATAACGCCGGTCGTGATACGATATAAATCCTCGTAATTGACCGTAGCACTCAGGCGGTCTCGTCGGGCGGCCTCCGAGAAATCAGCCGTCACAATAATATCGACGGAGTATTTGTTGCCAATTTTTTGCTCCTCATCATAAAAACCATGATAGGAGAAAAATTCGAGACCTTCTAACGCAATTGTTCCCATACATATGGTCGTAGTGCAGGTGGAAATCTGCGCTACTTAAATCTGATCGAAAAACGAACCACCTTTCTTAGGCTGATCCTCCTCGGCTGCTTTGACCGGAATAGGCTCTGGTTCTGGTGTATTTACTTCTGCTAATGTTGAGGCTGGTTCTTTGTCGTCTACAATGGCTTTTACGTTATTTTCCGATACTGACTCCTGAATTGCTTCAGGTTGACTCGAATGCTGAATCGCCTTATCAAGCTTTTCGATTACCGATTCATCGACCGGAATAGCCTCAGGAATGGATGGTTCGCGTTGAGTTAATGGAGGCAGGTTAGCAACAGAACTTGCTGGTGCGGCAGGTGAAGGGGTCGTATCAGGTTGCTGCTCATTTTTTAACGCTTTTTTCGCATCCTCCTGTTTGAGCTCTTCCTTAATCTGCGTAGCAACTTCGTCAATTTTACCTTTCAGATTTTGCTTGGTGAATTTCTTCTCAAATCGTTCCACACTGTCAACGGCATTGCCCGCAAGGGTACGGATCTGTACCGACAAATTTTCTTTATAACCTTCCAGAGCTTTGAAGTCGTGCTCTAATGATTTTAAATCATTCAGGATATTATCTTTCAAATAACGAGCCTGATTTTCAGCGTCCTGAACCATCAAGGCCGAACGTTTTTTAGCATCGGCCAGTAACGAATCTGCTTTCTGTTTAGCCTCACCAATGTATTTTTCGCCTGCCTTATTCGCCTGTTCCGTGATTTGAGTACTGGTGTCTTCCGCTGTTTTCAGCGTGCGAAACAAGGTCATTTCTACTTCTTTCAGCTTGCCTAATTCCTTCTCTGCCAGTTCAAGCTGCATTTTCAACATTTTATAATCGCTGGTTACGCGCTCCCATTCTTCGGCTAGTGAAGCCAGAAACGCGTCGACCTCTTCTGTTTTATAACCGCGCAACCCTTTGTCAAAAGTGTGCTGCCGGATTTCGATGGGCGTAAATTTCATTGGTGCGCTAAGGAGTTTGGTGTTACCGATTATCAGTGAGAGGTGAAATAACGTTCATAATACTGATTTTACAAAAAATAGCCGGAAAAATAGAGGATACGCACCTGAACACTGACAATCAACCTACTTGCCATACCGAAATCGTCCGATCATCACTGGCTGAAAGCAATTGTTGATGGTAGTTTGTCCAGAGCAATTTATTCACCGACGTACCGTGACCAGCATGACGTGCCCGGTCTACAACTTTCAACAATCGATACGTATCGGCATCCCATATCTTGATGGATTTATCCATGCTGGCTGTGGCAAATAAATTCCCATCAGGACTGAATGTCAGATGATTGATGGCAAACATATGGGCTGCCGTATCATTCACCAAAGCGTATTTTTGCTCTACGTCCCATACTTTCAAATGAGCATCGCGCCCACCCGTTAGAAGAAAGCGAAAGTCAGGTGAATAGGTAAGGGTAAAGACCGAGTTGGCATGCGCTGGAATGACTTGCTTAAGTATATACGTTGTCAGATCAAAAATACGTACTGAGTTATCGCTATAGCCCACAACTGCTTCACGTTCCACTGGATTAATGGCTATGCATCTTGCAGACTGATCTGACGCCTTAATATGCTTCTTCACCACCATTTGTTCTGTATCGAGTACGGCAACGATTCCGTCGGATAAAGCTACAAAGGCGTCGTTCTTATAAAACTTGATGTCGAAAATAGCGGCTGAAGTTAGCTTTAAGGAATTGACCTCTTTTTTGTGAACCGTATCGATCAGATGGAGTCCTTCATAGTTTTGGCCCACCCACAATAAGTTACTTGCTGGATGTAAGGCAAGCGCATAAACAGAGGCTGGTACTTTGGCAACTAAATCGCCCCGATCGGGTCGGTCGAGATGCCAACGTACAATTAGGCCGTCAGCCCCCGCTGAAAAGAACTGATTGGTTTCTAATCCCGTTTCGAGTGCATAAACACAATCCCGGTGGCCACCAAACGTATCGATTTTTTCTACAATCACAGTAAAAATGGATAAGTTAAGGGTCAAAGGTCGTTAAACCTTTCTTTTTCTCAGATCACTTCCGACTTTTGATTTGTGACGTTTCGAGTAGATATACATAGTGATTGCATAGTTTCGCTCCGAGCCATAACCGAAGACGAACCAACATTGCGGCATGCCCTGTCGCTAACGATTTCGGAACAGGAAGATCTGGCTACTATAACACACCCGGCACAACGTATTGAATGGCTGGCCTGCCGGATAGCTATTCGTCAGTTAGTTGAAGCGGAGGGAATGGTATATAGCGGCTTGCAAAAAGATGAATTCGGTAAGCCACATCTCATCAATTCTCCCTGGCATGTCTCCTTATCACACACAATTGGCTGGGCAGCTGCCGTTTTACACCGGTCAAGACCAGTTGGGATTGACATTGAACCGATTCGCGATCAATTCAGGCGCGTAGTGCCCAGAGTTTTATCAGACAGTGAGATTGCGCATGCCGCTGGCGACCCTAACCGTTTGGCAGTTTACTGGTGTGCAAAAGAAGCCTTGTACAAACTGTACGGCAAGCGGCAACTTACGTTTCGAGAGCATTTACACATCGAACCCTTCTCGGACGAAGAAGATCGTTTGGTAGGGCATGTACGCCTACCCAATCATGAAGAACAACTGGTGATCCGATGCTTCCGAATCGGGCCAGGTTTACTAGCAGTAGCGTTTTAATGTAAAAACATAACGTAGTGCGTCTTTACATTACCGTTGCGTATAATCCGACAGCGGGAGGCCGTCACCATCATCCTGAACCGTTTGAAGAATTTTTTCAACCTCACGAACCCGATCGGTATCCCCATTTTTCTCAAAGGCCAGTGTCAGATTACGTAACACACGTCGAACAATATCGGCGTTCGTACAGGGTTGATAGAACGTATCTAACCGCTTGATGTTCAGCTGGTCGATGTATTGGTCAATGTCTTTTGTGGTAAATATGAGGCCACGGTTGAAGACATTGATGTAGAATTGAACACCATTGCTGTTTTTGTAGGTAAGCACAAATAAATTAGGCAGATTAACACCATAAACAGGCAGGTTCAAGCGCTTGGCAATGAGCATGTACAACACACAAAGCGTGATCGGATTCCCTCGGCGCGATTCGAGTACTTGATTGATCATCGAATTAGCAGGCGAATGGAAATGCTTCGTATTCGGCGCAAATTTAAGTTTTGAAAAAAATGCACTGTTCATCGCTTTGATTTGCTCATCAGGATGCATATCTGGTTTAAAATCCACCCACACGTCATAGAATAACTGCTCTATGTCCTGCTTTAATTTGCTGAGTGACAGGTCAGGATACTGATACGTTGCTACAATCCAGAGCCCTTCGAGGAGATCCATAGCCCCACCGTTTTTCCAGTCGCGCATGCGATCCAGTACGGATTCGTATTGCAGATCGTGAATAATTTCCTCGATACGTTTTTGAAGATCAGGGTTGAAACTTCCTTCCCATTCGGCTTCCAAAAAAGGAATCATTTGCCCGCCCATCTGCCGAATTTGCTGTTCGACATGCTCGACTACTTCCCGGTCCTCATCATCCAAAAGCGAGATCAGCGCTTTCAATTCGTTGTCGTTCATGCGTTATAATTACTTTTCTGGATAACCTCAAAATAAAAACTGTTTTCGGAAACCTCCTGAATATACTACTTTTGTCTGGTTTTAGGAGTTATAGAGACAAAGTAGCAACAAAATTTTTATAAAAAAACGGTTTGATCCCTACAGGCAATTCTTCCAAAATTTTAGTTACGGGCGGGGCTGGTTTCATTGGTTCGCACACGGTTGTTTCGCTGGTTAACGCTGGGTACGAACCGATCATTATTGATGATTTTTCAAATTCTCAACGTTCGGTACTTTCAGGACTCCGGTCGATTTTAGGTCATGACGTACGTTGTTATCCGGTCGATTGTAACGACGAGGCCGAAATGACGAGTATCTTTCAGAAAGAAAAACCCATTGGCGTTATTCACTTTGCCGCTTATAAAGCCGTCGGTGAATCGGTTGCTCAACCATTGAAATACTACCGTAATAATCTTGATTCGTTGTTGCTGTTGCTGGAGCTGATGCAGGCGTTCAAGGTTCCCCATCTCGTATTTTCATCGTCCTGCACCGTGTACGGCCAGCCCGAACAATTACCGGTGACAGAAGAAACCCCCCGGCTCCCGGCGCAATCACCATATGGTAACACAAAAGCCATTGGTGAGGATATTATTCGCGATGCGGTACGGGCAAAAATTCCAGTCAAAGCGTTGGCGTTACGGTACTTCAATCCCATTGGCGCCCATCCATCAGCCGAAATTGGTGAATTGCCATTGGGAGTTCCGGCTAATCTGGTTCCGTTTATTACGCAGACAGCCGCTGGTATTCGACCGAGTCTGACTGTTTATGGCGACGATTACAGTACGCCCGATGGTACGTGTATTCGCGACTATATCGACGTAATGGATCTGGCCGACGCCCACGTGCAAGCTGTTAAAAAGCTTATTGATACTGATGTTGAATCGCTCTATGATGTGATCAACATCGGTACAGGTCGGGGCGAAACGGTTCTGAACATTATAAAAACGTTTGAGGATGTCACAGGCGTTAAGGTAAATTATACGATTGGGCCGCGCCGGACGGGTGATGTTGAAAAAGTATACGCCGACGTGACAAAAGCCAATACCGTATTAAACTGGACGGCTCAGCGTTCACTAGCCGATTCATTACGGGACGCCTGGAAATGGCA
Organism: Spirosoma validum; assembly: GCF_014699035.1. Taxonomy (GTDB): domain Bacteria; phylum Bacteroidota; class Bacteroidia; order Cytophagales; family Spirosomataceae; genus Spirosoma; species Spirosoma validum. The sequence continues at coordinate 22,013 of NZ_JACXAA010000006.1, read as the reverse complement.
GCAGCGATTAAGTGTATAGTTTCAAATTCCAGACTGGAATCTACTACGTAAAACTGAAACAGGAAACGTTGAATCATGAAGAAAATACTTATTACCGGTGGTGCCGGATTTATTGGCTCTCACGTCGTACGGTTGTTTGTTACAAAATACCCTGAATATCAGATTTATAATCTTGATGCGCTGACATACGCTGGCAACTTGGCGAACCTGACAGACATCGAAAACGCACCAAACTATACGTTCATCAAAGGTGACATCACTGATGCGAAATTTCTGGAGGATATGTTCGCGGAACTATCGTTTGATGGAGTAATTCACCTGGCAGCCGAATCTCACGTTGACCGCTCGATCACCGATCCGATGTCATTCGTAATGACCAATGTAGTCGGAACGGTGAATTTGCTTAATGCGGCTAAAAATAGCTGGGCTGAGAGTTCGTCTGGCTTCGAGGGAAAGCGATTCTACCATGTTTCGACAGATGAAGTATATGGATCATTACATAATCCGGAAGATTTCTTTACTGAGGAAACATCATACGATCCACAATCACCTTACTCGGCGTCGAAAGCAGCCTCTGACCACTTTGTTCGGGCGTATGGCAATACGTATAAACTTCCGGTTGTTTTATCGAACTGCTCAAATAATTATGGACCCAATCATTTTCCGGAGAAGCTGATTCCGTTAATGATTCATAACATTCAGACCAACAAGCCGCTGCCCGTCTATGGAAAAGGCGAAAACGTACGCGATTGGCTCTTTGTCGTTGATCATGCGCGGGCCATCGACGCCGTCTTTCATACTGGCAAACTCGGCGAGACGTATAACATTGGTGGATTCAACGAATGGAAAAATATTGATCTTGTGAATCTGCTGTGTCAGATCATGGATCGCAAGCTGGGTCGTTCGGAAGGTACGTCGGCCAAGCTTATTACCTACGTAACTGACCGGGCTGGCCATGATCTACGCTACGCTATTGACGCGAATAAAATCATGAATGACCTGGGTTGGCAACCGTCGCTTCAGTTTGAAGAAGGTTTGGAAAAAACCGTTGATTGGTTCCTGACGAATCAGGCTTGGTTAGACAACGTAACGTCAGGCGCTTACCAGAGTTATTACCAGGGAATGTACTCGAATAGATAAATTTTGAATGAGCGGATGGGTAAGTATCTGGATTACAGATATTAACGCATTCGCTCATTTGCTCATTCATACACCATGAAAGGAATCATACTTGCCGGAGGCTCCGGTACACGTCTTCATCCATTAACGCTGGCTGTTTCAAAACAACTCATGCCCGTTTACGACAAGCCGATGATTTATTATCCGCTGTCGATCCTGATGCTGGCAGGCATCCGCGAAATTCTGATTATTTCGACTCCTCACGATTTGCCGCACTTCGAAAAATTGCTTGGCGACGGTGAGCGAATTGGCTGTAAATTCAGTTATGCTGTTCAACCCAGCCCCGACGGACTGGCGCAGGCGTTCATCATTGGCGAAGAGTTTATCGGCAACGAAAAAGTGGCGCTGGTATTAGGCGACAATATCTTTTATGGCTCAGGTCTGTCAAAATTGCTTCAGGCTAACAATGATCCCGAGGGAGGAGTCGTTTATGCGTATCAGGTACATGATCCCGAGCGTTATGGTGTAGTTGAGTTTGACGATAACTTTAACGTACTGTCCATTGAGGAGAAACCCGAGAAGCCTAAGTCTAACTACGCAGTGCCAGGGCTGTATTTTTATGATAATGACGTCGTTGAAATTGCCAAAAATATCAAACCATCTCCTCGGGGCGAGTTAGAGATTACGGATATTAACCGTGTCTATCTGGAGCGCGGTCAATTAAAGGTAGGTGTGTTGGACCGCGGTACAGCTTGGCTTGACACAGGTACGTTTGAGTCACTGATACAAGCGGGGCAATTTGTTCACGTCATTGAAGAGCGACAGGGACTGAAAATCGGTTGTATTGAAGAGATAGCGTACCGCATGAAATTCATTACCGCCGACCAGTTAGCAATTATCGCTAAACCATTGGTTAAAAGCGGTTATGGAGCCTATCTGCTGAATTTGCTTAAATAGATTCACAGAAAATAGGAGAGAGCTTGATAAGCGAAGTTCGATCCGAACGAAACAAGAAAAAAACGCCGGGGTCAAATTGCCCCGGCGTTTTTTGTTAACCTAACCTATGATCGGAGCGCCGAAGCGGATATGAAACTCGTTTCTGACTGCCCAGTCCGTTACAATACAAAAGTAGCTTGCTATTAAACGTCTTTTAAGCGCAAAAACCCTGATTTTATAATAGAAAAACGGAACAGGCAGAAGTCCGCACTTTGATACGTATTTATACGCATTGGTAAATAAATAATATGGCTCAAGTGGTTGTCTAACAGTAAATTATACTAATACAGTAGAATTTGGTCAGTTTTGGTAGAAGATGAGAAGTATTGTAGGTTAGAGTCGCTTTCCGTTTATATCCATCCTCTAGTAGCCTTATAATAGTCAAAATTTCAACCCTTTCCATTTATGAGTGTTTTCACAAAAGATGCAGGACGTATTCTTGATCCAAAAGAAACCCAGGCCATGACGGGAGCTTACCGAGAACGCAAATTGAACGTTGGCTTAAGGCCAACGGAGTACGTCCGCTCGGAATTTTTTGGTATCGACCAAGTGCAAAATTTATTGAATCAGCCCGGCTGTGTTGGCCTTCGTGTTCATCACGCCAAACGTTGGGAAGATAAAAAAGGCAATCCTACTAGTGAAGGGGAAGGCCAACTTAAGCCCCGTGTTCTGCTGACCGCTGTAGATGCAAAAGGTAATAATCTGCCAATCTATTCTGATAATGCTGGTATGAAAGATATGCCCGTCAGAACTGGGGGAATGATGGCCTTAGCCGATGGACCCGTGTGTCCTCCTCATTGTGGTGAAACAGATACGAATTAGGCTGGAGGGATGTTATCTAATATCATATCTAAGAAACACCAGCTCTATTAAACTGTTGATAATAATTCTACAGAATAATTTACGTATCAATGGCAAAGGCCACTATGTGGGAAACGTTTATTGACTTAATTATTCGTTATCCATTAGATTTTATTTCACAATTATTTGCTTTACTACCCATAACAATCGGTCTGTTTCGTTTTAATCATCTGACAGTATCGATGAAATGGGTAGTGTTATTTTTTTTAGCTTATTTTTTGAAAGATAGTATAGCATGGATACATAGTCTACAGCGAGAGAGTAATCTATATCTTTATAACTTATTATCATTCCCGGAGATAGCAATTGTCGCCGTTATTTATGCGTTTAGTATGCCAAGACAGTCGAAGAAAATAATAGGGTTTACTCTTGGTTGTTTATTGTTGAACTTTTTTTTCTATTCCAGTCAAGCAATATCAGCTGGAAATCTTACTATAGCTCGTTTATTTATTATTATCATTATTTTAGTTTATTTAAATCATGTTCTGAATGAATCTTTAGTTCGAAATATTCTCAGGCACGATTTATTTTGGTTTAGTGCAGGTTTACTGATCTATGCGGCTGGCACATTTTTTATTTTCCTGTTTGGCAAAGAACTGTTCAATTTTAATGCTTCTAAAGCCTATGAAACCTTTGATTTCTACTGGAATTTCCAGGAAATTATATTCATTATATGCTGTATATTATCAACTGTCGGTATAAAGTTTAGCGAATCCAATAACAGGTCAAATTTTGCTACTGAATTATAATAGTTTATGGGGAACAGAAGTCTTAGTAGCTATTAAGATATTGAATAAAAATTGTGCAGAATCTTAACTATGTAAATAGGTCATTAGCCGATTTATAAGGCTGTATCTAAAGAAGTGACAAATGATTTTAAGTTAGTAGAGAAAAATTGGTACAGATTTTTATCTCTTAAATTATTTTCCGAATATCTAGAGTTTCTCATAAATAAGGGGAGAATTGTATCTTTAATGCCTATGCTTTTATTCTTTTGTTACCATTCGCTCAATCATATAGTCAAATCATTGACATTCAGTACATGATTTGCCAATTTTACTTTATTCGCATTGAATTGTAAATAACTCTAATGTCAATCGATTCTAGTTTTGCAATTGCTGTTGGTACGGCTGTGTTGTTGATGATGGCTATTTTTATCATCATCTTCGTAGCGTATTATCAGCAAAAACAGGCAAAACAGCAGCTAGCGCTTAAAGAGTTACAGGCGCAACATCGGCGCGAACTCATGGCCGCTACGTTCAAAGGTCAGGAAGAGGAACGCAAACGACTTGCTGAAGATATGCACGATGGCATTGGTACGATGCTATCGATTACTAAAATGAGCCTGAACCAGTTGGAACAAAAGCTGGGTGGTGAAATGCAAGTAGGTTTCGAGTTTCAGAAAACGCGATCCATGATCGATGAAACCATGACTAACGTTCGGCGTATTAGCCGAAATCTGGTACCGACCACGCTCGAACGGTTTGGACTACTGGCTGCGCTTGAAGAACTGGTCGATCGTGCTAACGATGGGGACCTGGAGATGCAGTTGATTTATCCAGAATCATCTACTCAATTTTCTCCGAATTTGGAGTTAATGCTGTATCGGATTACGCAGGAATTAGTTAACAACGCAATTCGGCATGCCCGCGCTCGACATATTACGATTCAACTGGTTAGCTTTGATAACGAGATTCGCTTGTCGGTAGTCGATGATGGAATCGGGTTTGATTTCGATGCGATCATGGAGAATCGGCAAGGCGGGTTGGGCCTGCGAACTATTGAAAGCCGACTGAACGTAGTGAATGGCTACGTAACTTTCGATGTAGCTCCCGGACGTGGTTCACAGATTCATGTACAGGTGCATCTGCATGATGCACAGCCTGTTGATTTATTGAGTTAATTTGTTTGCTAAATTACCGTTGTTCGCGACTAATACGGCATGACCTTTAACTCCACCTCTCTATGCGAAAGATCAAATTGGCTCTCTGTGACGACCATACACTGTTTCGTGTCGGAATGTCTACGATTCTCGGTCAGGTTCAGGATTTTGAGTTGATTCTGGAAGCGAGCAACGGGCAGGAATTGATTGATAAAGTTTCCCGCAAAACACCCGATGTCGTTTTGCTTGATTTACAGATGCCGGTCATGGATGGTACGGCTACCGCCGACTACATGCGCGAACATTTCCCACTCGTGAAAATCGTGGTACTGACCATGCACGACGAGGATCGCATGGTTTTGCATCTGCTCGAAAAGGGCGTAAGCGGCTATCTTCTGAAAGATGCTGATGCGGGCGAGGTGGAAAAAGCCGTTCGAAAAGTAATGGACGAAGGCGTTTACCTGAACGAGTTTGTCTCGAAGGCAATGCTGCGCAAAATGACCAATAAAACGAGCGTTAAACCCGTCAGCACGCTTTATAACAGCAAAATCCTTTTGTCTGAACGTGAAAAAGAAGTGTTATCGCTAATTTGTGAGGGCTTGTCGACCAACGAAATCAGCGAGAAAATCTTTCTAAGTCCTCGCACTGTTGAAGGACACCGATTACGTATTCTCGAAAAAACGGGTACCAAGAATACGGCGGGCATGGTGGCATACGCCTTCAAGAACAGCTTAGTCTAAGAATCGTAAGGCATAGAAGATCAGTAGCCGCCTTTTACTCACGTTGGTAGTTACTGACTGAAAGCTTTTATAGACTCCCTGTCTTTCCGCCGTCCACTGGTACATTTATGCCATTGATTGAAGCCGCAGCGGGTGTGCATAGAAAAGCTACCGCAGCAGCAACTTCTTCGGCAGTAACAAATCGTTTGGTTGGAATTTCACGTTCCATCTGGGCGGCTACTTCTTCCTCTGTTTTACCCGTCGTTTTTGCCCGCATACTCACTACACTATCTAATCGGGCTGTTCTTGTATAGCCTGGCAACACATTGTTGACTGTTATGCCGAAATGCGCTATCTCCAGCGATAGCGTTTTTGCCCACTGGGCTACCGCACCCCGAATGGTATTCGACACGCCTAATCCAACGATCGGTTGCTTGATCGATGTTGAAATAATATTAACGATACGTCCATAACCGGCACGTTTCATCGCCGGAAAAACAGCCTGTACCAGAGCCTGATTGTTTAGCAGATGATTATGAAACGTCTGCACAAACTCTTCTGATTTTGCTTCAATCAACGGACCACCGGCGGGACCACCCGTGTTGTTGATGAGAATTTGTACATCCGGGAATTGGGCCAAGTGTTCAGCTATAGCTTTGGCAACGGCATCAGGCTGGCTGAAGTCAGCCACTACGTAGCGATGCTGTTGGGCTTTCGCTGTATCCAGCTCATTCAAGGTAGTTTTGAGCGCTTGCTCATTGCGCGCCATTAGTACTACGTCGGCGCCCAATAAGGCAAGCTCAATGGCCGAAGCACGACCAATTCCCTGCGTACTACCGCACACAAGCGCTGTTTTTCCGGTTAAATCAAGATTCATTACGTTGCTTAGGTTACGTCGACTACCGACAGCGTTGAAATTAGCGTATGCCAGTCATCAATACAAATGCCAAACAAAAAGGGCAAAAGTACCGTTGACGTAGTTTTACGTAAACAAATTAGTAGTTTTGGACAACTTTGAAAGCAGTTCTAACCTTTTGCATTCTTACAAACCATGTCAAAGTCTTTAATTATTGTGGTGGTGATTGCCCTGATTCTGGGTATGTACGGTTGTAGTTCCTACAACGGTCTGGTTCAGAGCGACACGAACGTACAGGAGAAATGGGCTCAGGTTCAAACGCAGTACCAACGTCGGGCTGATTTAATTCCAAACCTGGTCCGGACCGTACAGGGAGCTGCCAATTTTGAGAAGAGCACCTTAACCGCTGTTATTCAGGCGCGTGCCAATGCAACCGGAATTAAACTGAATGCCGATCAACTAACTCCTGAAAATATTCAAAAATTTCAGGCCGCTCAGGATCAGTTAAGTGGTTCGCTATCAAGACTGTTAGCGGTTGCAGAGAGTTATCCGAACCTGAAAGCAAACCAGAATTTCTCTGAGTTGCAGGCGCAGTTGGAAGGTACGGAAAACCGCATTGCTGTATCCCGAAATGATTTTAACGGAGCTGTAAAAACGTACAATCAGTCTGTACGTTCGTTCCCGAACAATATTTTCGCTGGTATTTTTGGCTTCCCGGTTAAAGGCTTCTTTGAGGCTTCTCAGGCCGCACAAAGCGCTCCAACGGTGCAGTTTTAAATAGCGTTGGGCAAAGGGGTAAGGGCGTAGAGTGAAAACTTTATTCCCTACCCTATGCCCTATGCCCTATGCCCTATGCAAACCAACATTTTTACGTCCGACGAGCAACAACGTATCATCGAAGCCATTCGGCAAGCGGAGAAAGCTACGTCAGGTGAAATTCGGGTTCATGTTGAGCCACAGTGCCCCACTGGTGACCCTATTGAGCGGGCGATTGAGGTGTTTGCCCGACTAGGTATGCATCAGACGAAGGAGCAAAATGGAGTCCTGTTTTACCTGGCTCACGCTGATCGAAAATTCGCTGTAGTAGGAGATAAAGGAATTGATGCTAAAGTGCCTGCTGATTTTTGGAAAACGACGAAAGATTTACTCCGAAATCATTTTGCCGCTGGTGAATATGCTATAGGGTTAAGCCGGGGCATCGAGCGAGCTGGGGAGCAGTTAAAACACTATTTCCCATACGCTAGCGACGATACCAACGAACTCGCCGACGATATTTCGTTTGACTAATACTACCGTGAACGTTTCCTTTCTTGTTTCCTCTATTACCCGAACAGTACGTATCTGCCTGATCTTCCTGTTGCTTATTGCACCAGTCGGTTTACAGGCACAGGATACCGCTACCGACGACGGGACGACGGCCAGCACAGCTATTCCCGATAAGCCCAATCCACCTCGTCTGGTTAACGATTTCGCAGGTATTTTAAGTGGTTCAGAGCGTTCTCAACTGGAACAGAAGCTGCGAGCTTACAATGACTCTACATCAACGCAAATTACGGTTGTTATCGTTAAAACGACGGAACCGTATCCTATCGGTGATTTTGCGTTTCAGGTAGGACGAAAATGGGGTGTTGGACAGCAGGGAAAAAACAACGGTCTGGTGCTGGCCTGGGCTACGCAGACACGAAAAATCTTTATTGCCCCAGGGTATGGTTTAGAGGGAGCTATTCCTGATGCAATTGCCAAGCGGATCATTACCAATACAATCGTACCTGCTTTTAAACAGGAGCAGTATTATCGGGGATTAGACGAAGCTACAACCGAAATTATCCGCCGGGCTAGTGGTGAATATAAAGCTGACCCTAAAGACAACAGTGGTGATGACGAAGGGTCGGGAGCCATTTTTATTGGATTAATCATTTTTCTGATTATCATTTTCATCATCGCACGTCGAAACCGCGGGGGCGGCAATAATCGTAACCGGGGTGGTGGTTGGGGTGGTCCTGTCTTTTTTCCGACGTCAACGTATTCGGGCTGGGGTAATTCGGGTGGTGGCTGGAGCGGAGGAGGCAGCAGTGGCGGTGGTTTTGGCGGATTTGGTGGTGGTAGTTTTGGTGGTGGTGGCGCCGGGGGAGACTATTAAGTTACGGTTCATCACGGCATTCTTGCCAGTGAAGGGGCTTTACGGACCGTTCAGTGAAAAACGAAATTTCCTTTAGGCCGGCTTACTTTTGGGCATTGATCTTCCCACCAGTATGTCATCCGTTGTCAGTCGCTGTTATTTACTTCTAATCTTTCTCCCGTTTTTCTCGTTCGCACAGACCAATTCAACTGTGCCAAATACCGCGCAATCCGACGTCGTACAGCCTGATACGACGCGCGAAGAGGCTGTCGACCAGCAAACACTTAATGAGCAAATGGCAACTGGTAAGGCCGTAATTTTTGGGCCTGCGAAAAAGCCCAGTACGGCCGGGGTTCTCTGGTACTGGCTCCCATTCCGCACATGGCGTTTACAATGAGTGGCGAGATAAACAGTTTCAGAAGCGTAGGTCAGTACTCGGGAAATATTGGGTTATACAGTATCGAAAGTCGGATGGCGGTTAATCCGCGACTACAACTGATCAGTTTCTTCCAGCGTAATACGTATACGGATAAAAATGTCTGGAATATCCGGCTGGCGTGGGAGTTTCAACCCTTTTCGTTTCTGTACATTGTCTACAACAAAGGAACCTTTGCTGGGTCTGCCAGAGCCATCGATCGTCAGCAGGAACAACACATTATTGGGAAGTTATCGTATTTGAAACAGTTCTATCTGTTAAGCTGCACACGCCTGATTCAGATGACTTGCTTTTCAATGAGCATGATAAATAGGTGAATGACTTTAATGTGAATTTCCTGAATACGATCGGCATAACCGAAATGCGGTACCCGAATTTCAACATCGGCCTGACCAGCTAGTTTGCCACCATCTTTGCCCGTCAGTAAAACCACTTTCATGCCTTTTTGTCGAGCCGCTTCGACAGCACGGATTACGTTCGCTGAATTGCCACTTGTGCTTAATCCCAGCAGTACGTCACCAGCATTACCTAAACCTTCAACAAAGCGGGAAAAAACGTAATCGTAGCCATAATCATTACTGACGCAGGAAAGATGACTGACATCCGAAATCGCAATAGCGGCTAAAGAACGGCGGTCGCCACGGTAACGGCCAGAAAGCTCTTCGGCGAAGTGCATCGCATCGCAGTGAGAGCCGCCATTACCGCAGGAGATAATTTTATGACCATTTTTAAGCGCATCCGCCATTACTATGGCTGCTTGTTCTATGGCAGAAAGGTGATCAGGATTATTAAGAAATGTATCTAAAACGGACTGAGCTTCAGTCAGTTCCTGACGAATAAGATCAAGCATGGAAAGTGATAAATCGTGAATTCGTGAAGTCGAAGGAAAATACAATGGTGCAAACTTACTGATGCCTTACGACTTTTACCATATTCAGAATACCCAGTTGCGATAAGGCATATTCCATCGTAAACCAAAGCTGGCTGTCTGATCAGTATAACTATCGGGCCGATACTGGCTATCCTGAAAACGATACATATAACGTCCTTCCAGGAATATATTGTGCCGAAGCATGTAGGATGCCCGCAGATCCAGATACGTAATGATCGTTTTGCGACCTTGCCCAATAAAGTTGCCCTCATTACGAACGCGGCCGTTGTAGTCCTTCAAGATATTACCTCCGTAATTAAGGTCGTTTGCAGGATCGGCCCCGTACATCATAATACCAAAAATACCGTTGCCCGTCAGCCGCTTTTGCTGATAGCGAACAATGCCGATTCCTTCCAGAAAATTAGCCCCCAACGGATGTGCCAGTGGTTGATTGTAATTGGCATAGTTCGTCTGGCCAGAGTTTACGGTTGCTGAGCGCTCGTGGGAGTAGGTAAACGGACGTGCCAGGTTGAATTCGGTCTGTAAATCAAGATTCGGTACGTTAAATGCGTCGATATATTTTGCTCCAAGTTGTATGGCAAATTTATTGGTCCAGTCGCCCTTACCCTCTCGTAGCGCTTTAAGGCGAAATTCATCAATCATGATCTGGGTATAGACCAGAAACTGCGATAGAAAATTGGCTTTAAAATCAAGACCAATCAGAGCGTTGTCGGCGCTTCCCTGACTCGACTCAACGTAGCGATACAGGATAATTGGATTCAGATAGCTAATATCCAGGCGATCGCGGCTAAAGACTTCGGCTTCGAAAACACCGAGGTTCATGTGGTCATTTATGTTGACACTCAGATGGTGAATAGCCGTGAACTTCTGCGGAATCAGATGATCGCCTGCTGGCAAAGGTTGTTGCTTGTTTTGCAGCGAAGAAAACAGGTTCGTATACTGAATCCGTTTGCCCAGACGTGTCGTTAACTTCAGAAAGAGAGAAGCCGGGGCATTATCTGAGAGTAAGAGCGAACGAAAGCCATTGCCGAAAAAATTTCGATCGTGGCCAAACTGTATATTGATGACCTTAAGCGTATTCAGCGTTATGTAGCCCCGTGCGGATAAGTAATCAACTGCCCCGTTGGAACCAAATGGTTTAATAAAGCCCTCGCCCGGAGCAGAATTTGTGGAATCACCTGAATAGATTCGGCCATACTGACGAATGTATTCGGGATAAGAAGCCTGCGTATCGGAGAAAAACGTATAGAATCCTAGCTTACGACCGATTGAACCCCGTATCTCCAGACCCCGTGTGTTTACGAACATGAGCCGTTGGTTGCTGGCTAAAGCATCTCCAGAAGTGTTCTCAATGCCAAGACCAACATAAAGCGCTGGATTAATGTGGAGGTCAATATCAGGCGTCTGTAAGCTATATAAGTCAGCCTTTTTATGATAGAAATGTTTCAGGATAGGTTCTCGACTATCGCCCGGTGCAAATGGTGTCCGCAGATGCTTCGTAAACGGGTCTACCTGAGTGGAATCATTAGGATCTACCCATTCCCAACTGTCATTACGTAAATAATCGAAATTAAAATAATCGGAATCAGAGAAGTTTCTACCGGGATGCGATAACAAACTGTCCGTTAACTGAATAATACTTTGGCGATTATAAGGCTTTACAGTACTATGAAAACCGTCGGCCCAACGATTCTGGCGGATTTCCAGCCGATCGATGAGATGATAGTAATCTGCGTTAAGTGGTACGAAAGGACTCTGTGCCTGAACAGTTAACGAAAGAACTAGAAAACAGAAAACGTAAACGTTGCTGCGCATGTAAATAACTGACTGTCGACCCGTTGTGTCTATTTTTTAGACTTAGTGGAGCAAATGAATCGCTTAAATTAAAAGATTGGTTTGGATATACGCTAACCTTGCGGCTAATTTAGAGCGAACGAACCCCACTCTTTATGTTTGTTTTCGCACAACAATCCTCATTAGCTAATCAATTTATGGCCGAACTTCGTAACGTATCCGTTCAACAGGATCGGCTACGGTTTCGGCGAAATCTGGAAAGGCTGGGTGAATTGATGGCCTACGAAATTTCAAAAAAACTATCGTACCAGAACGTAGCCATTCAAACGCCACTGGGTATTGCGAACACGCAGGTACTTCGGCAACAGCCTGTTCTGGCCACTATTCTTCGGGCGGGATTGCCATTTCATCAGGGGTTCGCCAATTATTTCGACCACGCCGAAAACGCATTTGCAGGCGCTTACCGAGGACCTTCACCAGGCGGAGATGATGAATTTGAGATTGCTATGGATTACATCGTAAGCCCTGATTTGAGTGGTAAGGTGCTTATTCTCTGTGATCCGATGCTGGCTACAGGTCGTTCGCTGGAAAAAGTTTATCACGCGCTGTTACGGTACGGCATTCCAGCACAAACACACATTGCTTCGATTATTGCCAGTCCTGAAGGGGTTCGTCACGTGCAGCAACAATTACCGCAGTGCCATCTTTGGCTGGGTGCTATTGATGATCACCTCAACGAGCATTATTATATTGTTCCAGGGCTGGGTGACTCGGGCGATCTGGCGTTTGGCGAAAAAGTATAACAGTCCTAAGTCGTCAGTACGTAGCAATCGTTGTTGAATCGCTACGTACTGACGATTTGTTTATCGTAAATCCACGACTTCAACGCCGGGGTACTTCGCTTTATCGAAGACAAAAAGGGCATCCGGTACGTTTACATCCGGTGTGAATTTGGTAATCGTATATGACGTCCGCTTTCCATCCTTGTTCACGATCAACCAGTTGCGAACAGATTTGTCTGCTTTATCCACCGAAATCTGGATGGTTGCAATGGGACTCTTCGGGCGATTAGGCGTCAGTTCAATGACTTCAACTGTCCGACCGCCCTGCTTTTGTTCTTTCAAAAAACGATAATCGAAACCGCGTTTATAAATGGTGTAAATCTGTGTCGGGTTAAGCTCGCTGGTGCCTGCTCCTTCGTAATCCTGTACGTTAACTTCGTTCGATTCTTTAATGTAGGTAGACATCGTTTTACCGTCTGTAAAAACTTCCTGTCCACCCAATTGTAGTCTAAATTTTTCGTTTTTAACGGTTAAGTCGCCTTTGTAGGATTCTTTCGTACCACCGCCTGCACTGGCGTAGGTAAAAGCGGCCTGATATGATTTGAGCGATTTATATTTTTTGCTCATCGCATCTAAAATGGTTTGTGCTCGTTTGTCTTTCTGAGCGAAAGCAGGTAGCGTCATGATAAACGCTACGCTTAGCATCCATGCTATTTTCTTCATTTTTATAGGTGTTACTCGTAAATGCGGGAGTGTGAGTCACTTCAGCGAATCGTCTGGTAGTAGAGACCAGAAATTAATAGAAAAGTTTAACGAAACTAAGTCGATAACCCGTCGCCGTGGTTTTCAGATAGCCATCAGAATAGGCGTATTTATTCGCCTTTTAGCCGCTTAAGCATCTCTTCCAGCGTTTGTAAATCCAGTACCAATACGTCGCGGGCTTTACTACCTTCAAACGGGCCGACAATTTTTGCTGCTTCCAACTGATCGACCAAACGACCAGCGCGGTTATAGCCTAGTTTAAGCTTTCGCTGAATCAACGACGTACTACCCTGTTGATGAATAACAATAAGCCGGGCCGCTTCATCGAACATAGGATCGCGGTTGGCAAGGTCTACATCTTTATCGTCATTCTGTCCGCCATCATCGCCAACAAACTCAGGGAGAACGTAAGCATCATCGTAACCACGCTGGTTGCCCACGAACTCGCAAATCTCTTCAATTTCATTTGTGTCAACAAAAGGACACTGGAGACGGATGATATCAGAATTAGACGACAGCAGCATATCACCCTGACCAACCAGTTGTTCAGCTCCGCCGGTATCTAAAATAGTCCGGGAATCGATTTTTGAAGTCACTTTAAAGGATAATCGCGCCGGGAAGTTAGCCTTAATAAGTCCCGTAATGACGTTCACGGAAGGTCGCTGCGTAGCAACAACGAGGTGAATACCAATAGCCCGCGCTAACTGGGCAAGACGAGCGATAGGTTGTTCAACTTCTTTTCCGGCAGTCATCATCAGATCGGCTAATTCATCGATGATCAGGACGATATACGGCAGAAAGCGGTGTCCTTTTTCTGGGTTAAGCCGACGTTTTACAAATTTCGCGTTGTATTCTTTCAGGTTCCGACAGCCTCCATCTTTAAGCAGGTTGTAGCGATTGTCCATCTCAATACACAGCGAATTCAGGGTATTCACAACCTTCTTCGTATCGGTAATAATAGGTTCCTCCGAATCGGGTAGTTTGGCCAGGAAATGCCGTTCCAGCTTATTAAACAGAGTAAGTTCAACCTTCTTGGGATCAACCAGTACCAGTTTGAGTTGCGACGGGTGTTTTTTATAGATCAGTGATGTAAGTAATACGTTCAACCCGACCGATTTCCCCTGACCTGTAGCACCCGCCATGAGCAAGTGAGGCATTTTGGCCAGGTCTGCTACGTATATTTCGTTCGATATAGTTTTGCCCAGTACAACGGGTAAATCGAACTTGCTGTTGTTAAAGACGTCGCTTGTGATGACCGAGCGCATCGAAACCATTTCGCGGTTTTTGTTAGGTACCTCGATACCAATGGTTCCCATACCGGGCATAGGAGCAATGATCCGTATGCCCAGCGCTGACAAACTCAGGGCAATATCATCTTCCAGACTCTTGATTTTGGAAATTCGCACTCCTTTAGCCGGTACGATCTCGTACAACGTAACAGTAGGACCAATAGATGCCTGGATGGAGTCAATTTCAATGCCGAAGTTACGTAACGTATTTTCGATACGTTCTTTATTCGCCGTTAGCTCGTCGTCAGAAACATTCGCTTTCCGGCTGTTCTGATAATCGGTCAGTAACTCGTTGGTTGGATACTGATACTGCGGCAGATCAAGGGTTGGGTCGTATAAACCATGAACGGCTACCAGGTCATCATCTTCGAAGGGGTCAGGTTCAAATGTGGGGGCAGGTGTTGCGCTAAGCTCTTCTTCGGGTAAATCATCAGCTACTGCCTCCCGATTTTTAATCGTCAACGTAACCCCCGTTGTTTGCGCAATTACATCAGGCGAAGCGGTTTTCTCAGGAGCAGTGGAGACATGATCATCAGCCAGATTACTGATCGGCTCTATTTCGTGGTTGTTCTGAGCGTGTTCAGCTTCGGGTTTATTCGATAGATCTGGCTCATCTTCTTCATCCTGCTCTAACTCAAGCTCGCTCTCTTCGTAGGTCTGTAATGCATTTTCGTTACGTGTCCGGGATTTTGGCAGGCTGGGACGGGAGAAATCAGGCATTTTAAGATTCCGCACGTCGATGAAATAGACCAGGAAAAAGAACAGCAAAAAGCATATAAAGGCCAGATTTCCCCAACCGAATAAGCCATAGAGCGCTACGTTCATCTCATAGCCAACACCGCCACACCAGACACTCGCTGTCTCGGCCGATTTTGAAACGAGTACAACGTAGCCCAGCATGAGGCTAGACCAGACCGCCATAAAAAGCAGGGCTGCCGTTGTTCGACCCAACGGTAAAATCTCATGGCCGAAAGTAAGCTTGAAGCCTGCCAGAAAAACAATAATCGGTATAGCTAATGCTCCTACGCCAAACCAGCGGAAAACAAAAACATGCGCTACGTATGCTCCGACTAGACCAACCCAGTTCCGAGTCTCTGTAGCTGATTCTGCCAGGGGTTCAGTAAAAGCAGCTCCTACAACGCTCTGATCGGCTGGACCATTTAACAGATAAGAGACAAACGCCACCAGTAATCCGAGGCCCAGACCCATAAGCAGAACGCCTAGTGTCAGGGTTGAACGCTGATCGGTGAGCCAACGGTCAAGTGCAGAGCCCCAGTTAAAGGAAGGTTGTCGGGGTTTGCTGCCAGAAGGGCCAGTGGTTATGCGAGGGCGGGGTTCGTTACGTTCGACAGGGCGTCGGATAGTATTTTGGCGTGGAGATGTCGTCGGCTGTGCCATGCGTTAGTGGTGGTGCTTAGCGGCAAGTAAATTTGCTTCTTTTTTAACGAAAAACCACGAGGATTTGATTTTACATTTCACAAATGTAAACTAAAGTCACCAATCGCAGGCTTTTCTGATTATACGGTTTTAGATGGATTTCAGCAGGCCACGATTAATTTTTTTGGCTAGACCCGGGCCTTCATAAATAAAGCTGGTATACACCTGGATCAAGCTGGCTCCGGCATTCAATTTCTCTTGAGCATCTTCTGCCGAAAAAATGCCACCTACTCCAATAATTGGGAATGAGCCCCCCGATTTTTGGTGCAAATAGCGAATCACTTCAGTCGACCGATTTCGCAGTGGAAAGCCGCTGACACCGCCCGCACCTAGTTGATTGACCAGAGCCTGGTCCGTTGTCAATTGATCGCGACTGATGGTTGTGTTGGTGGCAATTACTCCTGAAATGCTTGTATCAGCTACAATGGCAATAATGTCGTCTAATTGACCATCTGTCAAGTCAGGGGCAATTTTAAGGACAATGGGTTTCGGTACAGGGCGCTGGCGATTTTCCTGCTGGAGAGCCGTTAGAAGCTTTGTTAAGGGCTCACGCTCCTGCAAATCGCGTAGGCCGGGCGTATTGGGCGAACTGACATTGACAACGAAATAATCAACCGTATCGAACAACTCGCGAAAGCTGGTCAGGTAATCACTAAGCGCGTTTTCGTTCGGCGTATCTTTGTTTTTACCAATATTGCCGCCAACGATTACTGGCCGGTTACTGCGATTCTGAGCAAAAGACCGAAGTCGTCCGGCTGCCGGACCTGCTCCTTTGTTGTTAAAGCCCATTCGGTTAATCAACCCTAAATCTGCTTTTAAACGGAACAAACGGGGGCGGGGGTTACCGGACTGCGGCCTTGGCGTTACCGTACCAATTTCAACGAAACCAAATCCTAAATCACTCAACTCACTAACCAGCTCGGCATTTTTATCAAACCCGGCAGCCATACCCACTGGATTCGGGAACGTTAATCCAAATACGGTACGAGTTAATCGCGGGTCTTCCAATACGTACAGCTTCCGGCAAAGAGCTGATAGGCCAGGAATCGATAAGGCAAATTTTAGCAAAGAGGTAACCGTATGGTGAATCGTCTCAGCATCGAAACGGAACAGAATGGGCAGAATAATTCGCTTATACATAAGCACAAAGATAACGTAGCACCAATCCTTGGAATGGGCGTGCGCTGGAAAAAGATTCTATAAGCCAGCTAAACTGATCCGACAATTCGGTAATCAGCCAAATAAATCTGAGGACAGATACCGATCTCCGCGATCGCAAATGATGCAAACGATGACGCCTGACTCCAGTTCTTTCGCTAACTGAACGGCAGCATGAACGGATCCACCACTGCTCATACCGGCGAAAACCCCTTCGATATTCGCCAGTTTGCGTGTCATGACTGTTGCTTCATCAGCCGAAACTTCCATGACCCGGTCAACGCGTTGAGGATCGAAGAT
Organism: Spirosoma validum; assembly: GCF_014699035.1. GTDB lineage: Bacteria > Bacteroidota > Bacteroidia > Cytophagales > Spirosomataceae > Spirosoma > Spirosoma validum. The sequence continues at coordinate 4,611 of NZ_JACXAA010000006.1, read as the reverse complement.
TTTTGGTAAATATTCTACCGGCCACTTTCGAATTCCCGGAATCGACGAACCATCTGTAGGCTGGCAGCCTATGATCTGTATGTCGGGGTTCTGCTCTTTCAGATACCGGGAAGTACCCATGATGGTGCCCGTTGTACCCATCGACGAAACAAAGTGCGTAATACTTTCCGACGTATCTCGCCAAATTTCGGGTCCAGTAGTCCGGTAATGCGACAGATAATTGTCAGGGTTGGCGAATTGATTGAGCATTAGATAACCCCCTTTCTGAACTTGCTCATCCGCATAATCGCGGGCGCTTTCGATGGTTTCGGTTAGAATCACTTTTGCGCCGAAAGCTTCCATCGTCAGGACGCGCTCACGCGTAGAGTTTTGGGGCATTACCAACTCGATGGGAATGTCGTAGAGCCGGGCAATCATGGCCAGTGCAATACCGGTGTTACCACTGGTAGCTTCGATGAGCGTCATGCCTGGTTGTAATTCGTTCCGGGCAATCGCGCCCTGAATCATACTGACGGCGGCTCGGTCTTTTACACTGCCTCCCGGATTATTACCTTCGAGTTTACCGTATAACGTAACGTTAGGATTGGGATTTAGTCGGTTCAGTTCAACTAATGGAGTATTCCCGACCAAATCAAGCAAGGTTGCCATGCTGATTAATGAAACTTGTTCTTTGTGATAATCAAGGTTAAAGCAAGATAATAAGTTCGTAAGCTACACGTATCGGATAAAATCAGGCCGCTGTTTGTCGGATTTGAACGCTCCTTTTTTTGTATATGAACAAAGTATATAGATTTCATGTAATATTTTTTTATGAAAGCTAATGGCTTGATTATGAAATTTGTGTAAACTTGCCATTAGAGAAACCTAAACGTGAGCTTTGTAAAAAATAAGCGTTTTGGCGTTTCGTTTATTCACACCTTTATTTCTTGAATTAGCATGAAAGCACCTTTATTCGCTAGGCCGCTTACCAATGTACATCTTGAGCAAATTGCTGACCAATTTGCCATGTCAGATTTAACTCTTCCTTTCTGGGGATGTCGGAAAAAAATGCCGATGCGTCTCATTGTTCGGCTGGAAGGGGAAGGGAACTATACGGTTTTTCACTTTTCTGACGGGAGCCAGCTGATGGTCTCGCTGACTCTGAAAAAAATGGAGAGTCGTCTGTCACCGAGAGTCTTTGTCCGGCCTCATAAAAAAAGTATTATAAATCTTCTGTATTTAGAGAGCGTTAATCCAGATCGGCAGCAGATGAGCGTAAGTCTTGTCAACGGTGATCGGATCGAAGTTTCCCGACGGAAAGCCAGTCGGTTTATCAAACAAGTGAGAGGGTTTCAGCAGGAACTGATGGATATCGACGCAAAACCAACGGCACCAATCGTTGTGGTAGCGTAACTACGTATCAATCCCGCGCTGAAGGTGCTGAGGTAATTGCTCAGGCTGTTAACCTTTAGCGCGGGATTGATAGCAAGTATTTTGAGACTAAATATCCGCTACTTTTTCAATTTCGCCATTTCCTCGTCGCGCAACGGACGGCGCAAAATTTTCCCAACATTCGACTTGGGTAATTCATCACGGAATTCAATAATTCGGGGAACCTTGTAAGGAGTCAAGTTTTCACGACAAAAAGCTTTGATGGTTTCTACCGTAAGACCCGGATCTCTTTTGACCACAAAAATCTTAACCACTTCGGTCGATTTTTCGTCGGGTACGCCGATACAAGCCACTTCGGATACACCTGGGCACTGCGATACGACTTCCTCGATTTCATTCGGATATACATTGAATCCTGAGACCAGAATCATGTCTTTTTTCCGATCAACGATTTTGAAGAAACCCTCTTCATTCATTACGCCGACATCGCCAGTTTTGAACCAGTCGCCCAGCATCGCCTTGGCTGTTTCTTCGGGTCGGTTGTAATACCCCTTAAATACCTGTGGCCCACGCGCCACAATTTCGCCTGCCTCGCCAATGGGGGCGTCGGTACCGTCGTCCCGAATAATTTTCATCTCCGTGCTCGGCCAGGGAAGACCAATGGTTCCGACCCGTACGGTACCGTCTACAGGATTTGAGCTGAGCACAGGTGAGGTTTCGGTTAAGCCGTATCCTTCGCAGGGTGTATTTCCGGTTAGCTTCGCCCAGCGTTCTGCAACAGACGTTTGTAAGGCCATGCCACCTGCTGAAGTGACTTTCAAATGGCTAAAATCTACTTCACCGATGCGGGGATGATTCAGTAGACCGTTATACAACGTATTGACGCCGGTAAATCCTGTTATCGTATATTTTTTCAGGTCATCAATAAACGCGTTAAGATCCCGCGGGTTGGTAATCAGTAGATTCATAAACCCCCCCTTCAAGGCTGCTAGCGCGTTTGTCGTCAAGGCATAGACATGGTAGAGTGGCAGGGCGGCAACAAAAACGCCTTCTCCAGCCGGAATATGCGCAGGTCGCAGCCAGACATGTTGCGCTTCCACATTGGAGATAATGTTCCGATGGGTTAGCATCGCTCCTTTCGAAATGCCGGTTGTGCCACCCGTATACTGCACAAAAGCCAAATCCGTATTGTTGATCGAAACAGACCGAAACGGCTGACTACTACCCCGACTTAACGCATCATTGAATGAAATGGCATCGGGTAGGTTATAATCAGGCACTAACTTCTTAACGTATTTGACAACCGCATTAACGATTTGCTTTTTGGGAAAACCCAACAGATCGCCTAATTGGGTAACAATCACGTGCTGAATATCTGTTCGGTCAATGATTTTTTCCAGATGACTCGCAAAGTTGGCCAGAATGACAATAGCCTTCGCCCCCGAATCCTTGAACTGGTGCTGCATCTCACGGGGCGTATAAAGCGGATTAGTGTTAACAACTACTAGCCCCGCCCGTAGTGCACCAAACATGGCTACCGGATACTGCAACGTATTGGGCATCTGAATGGCGAGTCGGTCGCCTTTATGAAGCTTCAATTCATTTTGTAAAAACGAAGCAAACTGTTGTGAGAGCTTATCCAGTTCGCTGAAAGTGATCTGTTTTCCCATGCAGGCATAAGCCGGGCGATCACTAAACTTTTGACAACCTTCCTCCAGGAGAGCGGCTAAAGATGGATAAGCATCGGGGTTAATTTCTTCCGGGACCTCTTTGGGATAAAATCGGCGCCAGGGATATGCATTTATAGTCGATTGCGTATTCATGAGGAGCATACAAGGTTTAGGGCAAAAACAGGTTGCCGTATTTATTGAATAGGCCAGATAGAATATCGACCCATAAAAAATTGTGCCAACGGAAAGTTAATCGGCAATCCCTTCTGTTCGGTAAATATGCCAAAAGAACGAATTGGAATCATTGATACGTACAACAAAACTACAGAAATTGTTCTATTGTGTTTACTGCCAAAGTTAAGCCTTTTTAGCATATACAGAAACGCCGAAACCATAGGCTCCGGCGTTTCTAACTTGACCGTTTGCTTGCTTATTTGACCGCTCGTACAAAAGCACGGCTTAAGCATGCAACATCGAATGAAATAAATGCGTCATTCGTATGACGCCTAACAGCGTTTAAGTTAAGAAAAGAGTGCCAAAACGCCGGACTTATATTGAGACCGGCGTTTTTTGTATGCACTACGTGCAATATAGTGATTTCTTGATAATTTGATGTAGCAACAATTTTTGAGATGCTTATCATCGAAAATAAAAAAGCCTGCTGCTAGGTAGCGGCAGGATTAGTGCTCCCGAAGGGAGCATAAATAGTGTTGATAATCAATTAGTTGTGCATATTTTTTTGATTGGTTGACGGAATGGTTGACGGTTGACGCAATAAGGCAAAGTATTTATTCGTCAGTTGACAGTCTGAATGATGAGGTTTGTATTTTTACCCTTCAATCGAGCGGCCTTAACTGGCTACTTGGTTTGGTCAGAGCCGGGCGGGTGGTTCCCCCGGTTCATTGGGTCGGGTGGGTGGTTCCCCCGACCCGTTTTTTTATCATCTAGCTGGTAGGACTAAATCAGTATCTTTGCACTTTACAATACAAGTATATAAAGCAAAAACCAGCCCGATTCTGTCAGGCTGGTTTTTTGTTATCAACCAAAATAGTTACCCATTATTACAAATTATTCAGTATTAATACAAGATATTTTAACTATGAAAAAATTATTATCTCACCATTATATCACAGTTTAAATACCTTGTACTGATGATTTAACTATACCAATAGGCATCCCGAATTTGACCATTAGGGCCAATCCACCACAACTCCATACTACCCGGTATTCTAGAGACTGCACTTATATCACCACTGGTGGCCGCGCTACCTGCTGAGGCTAATTCGTATCGTTTCCACGGATTACCATCATACCAGTAGGCGTCCTGTATTGACCCATTGGCACCAATCCACCACAACTCCATACTACCCGGTATTCTAGAAACCGAACTTATACCACCACTGGTGGCTGCACTACCTGCCGGTGCCAATTCATATCGTTTCCACGGATTACCATCATACCAATAGGCGGCTTGGACTGATCCGTTAGCACCAATCCACCACAACTCCATACTACCCGGTATTCTAGAAACCGAACTTATACCACCACTGGTGGCTGCACTACCTGCCGG
>NZ_JACXAA010000005.1 GCF_014699035.1 Spirosoma validum | reverse complement strand
CGTTAAGCCCCGTACTGCCGATGGTACTGCTGTCACAAGCGGGAGAGTAGGAAGGTGCCACCTTTGATATAGAGTAGGCGAAGGCCTCCAATCAGCTGATTGGAGGCCTTTTCTATTTTTAAGATTTTGCATTTAAACTAAGTAGAGAAGCGCTATGTTCTCTTTTGCTTATATTAGTTAATCTTATCAATTTATCGCAATCGATGGCTATCTTCAAACTACAAATTAATGGCCGTATCTATCAGGCTGATGTTGAGTCTGATACTCCTCTGCTTTGGGTACTACGTGATAATCTTGGGTTGGTTGGTACAAAGTATGGTTGTGGAATCGCCCAGTGCGGAGCTTGTACTGTCCATTTAAATGGAGAAGCTACTCGATCATGTGTGTTACCTGTATCTGTTGTTGGCAAATCGAAAGTAACTACCATTGAAGGTTTATCACCAGATGGGAAACATCCTGTTCAGCAAGCTTGGGATAAAGTGGATGTAGCTCAGTGTGGTTATTGTCAGGCGGGTCAAATTATGACAGCTGCCGCTCTACTAAAACGAAATCCGAAACCATCACAGACCGAAATCGATAATGTCATGACCGGCAATATCTGTCGATGTGGAACGTATCATCGTATTCGGGAAGCTGTTAAAGTAGCGTCCGAAACTCTTCCTGCTTCTATACCTACGAAAACGTCAAAAACGAAATAACTATGAAGACGTTAGCAAATTCAAATCGTAGAGACTTTCTAAAGATAACCTCAGCTGTAGGAGGAGGTTTTTTGTTGGGATTTAACTGGCTGGAATCTGAAGCAGCCGCGACAGCTGTACTGGATACTTCGGGAAATATAACTGGCGCTGCATTCGTTGCGGGAGTTGATTTTAACAGCTACCTATCTATTAATCCTCAGGGTGTTATAACGATTCTATCACCTAATCCCGAAGTTGGTCAGGGGATAAAAACGGCTTTTCCAATTATCGTAGCTGAAGAACTGGATGCCGATTGGACGAAAGTCGTTGTTGAGCAAGCTCCACTTGATACAAAGAAATTTGAACGGCAGGTAGCTGGCGGGAGTGGGTCGATTCCTCATTCCTGGCAGCGATTACGCAAGGCAGGTGCAACAGCGCGTCAGATGTTAATGGAAGCCGCTTCCAAACGATGGAACGTATCGGTATCAGAATGCACAACAGATAAAGGTTTTGTGCTTCATTCTGGTAGTAATCGTAAATTAAGCTATGGAGAATTAGCTACTGAAGCCGCTAAAGTAGTTGTTCCGACAGAGGTTAAGTTAAAAGAAATAAAAGACTTTAAGCTCATAGGTAGTACGGTTAAAAATGTAGATAATCCGCAAATTATTACTGGAAAGCCGTTATTTGGGTTAGATTTCTATCGAGAAGGCATGTTGTTTGCTATGTTGCAACGACCTGCTTTTGGCTACAAATTGAAATCGCTGAATACTGAAGCTATTAAATCGATGCCGGGTATTGTCAACGTCGTGACGTTCGATAGCAACGTAGCGGTTGTTGGTAAATCGACCTGGCAGGTAAAGAAGGCAAAAGATGCACTAAAGATTGAATGGGAAAAAGCTGATACACTAGAGAGCACAGCTGACCATAATCACCTGTTCAAAGAAATGCTAGACGGTTCTAATGCAACTGTTCGTCGGAAAGATGGTGATGCAGAAGCGGCTTTCAAAAGTGCAGCTAAAGTCGTCAAAGCAGAATATCAGTGTCCATTTCTGCCACATAATCCGATGGAGCCGATGAACTTTTTCGCACACGTCAAACCTGATGGTGCGGAGCTGGTCGGTCCTACGCAGACGCCTGAACTGGCGCGTAATGAGACTGCTAAATTGCTTGGCATCTCTCCTGATAAAGTGAGCGTTCAACTGACTCGTATGGGTGGTGGCTTTGGGCGACGATTAAAAGCTGATTATGTTATTGAGGCTGTCCAAGTGTCAAAATTGGTCAACGCGCCCGTAAAACTGATCTGGACACGTGAAGATGATATGACTGGGGGGAGCTACCGTCCGGCAGTTCGTTATCGGTTTGAAGCAGCCTTGGACGCTCAGGGTAACATGATTGGCTACAAACTTCGTGGAGCTAGTATCAATGCGGGCAATGCCACGCGGGAAGATAATTTTCCCTCGGGTGCTGTGGATAACCTACTGATTGATAGTGTTGATCACAAGTCGCCCATTACGACTGGTCCCTGGCGAGCACCGATTACTAACTTCCTTGCCTTTGCTGAGCAGGCCTTTTTGGATGAGGTAGCCCAGGCCGCCGGTAAAGATCCCGTACAATTTCGATTGGAATTATTAGATAAGGCTAAGCAAAAACCGGTTGGTGCTATCAAATATGATATTGATCGGATGAAGGGTGTAATCGAATTAGCTGCCGAAAAATCGGAATGGGGTAAGAAGAAAGGAGCCGACGGTAAACCTGTTGCTCAAGGATTTAGCGTTTATTTTTCACACCGATCCTACGTAGCACAAGTAGGGGAAGTGGTCATGCAAAAAGGCAAACCTGTTTTGCAGAAAGTTTATTCGGCAGCTGATTGTGGAGTTGTAATTAATCAAAGTGGAGCCCAACAACAGGTTCGCGGCTGCATTGTTGATGGAATTGGTCACGCGATGTATGGAAACATTACGTTTAAAGACGGTATACCAGAGCAAAAGAATTTTAACGACTACCGGCTCATCAGGCTTAATGAAATTCCGGAGATTGAGGTTCACTTTGTTCAAAATACTATAGATCCTACAGGTCTTGGTGAACCATCCTTACCACCCGCAGGTGCGGCCATAGCGAATGCTATTTTCAAAGCGACTGGCAAACGATTACGTAGTCAACCGTTTGCCAATCAGGAAGAATTTAAGGGTGTATCCTAGTTATGGTAAGCTGGTGGTTAACGTGGCACAGTCTCCTTATTCAACTATAAGGACCAAGTAGATAATTGTACTTAATTTCTAAACCAAAAGGCCGGATGATATCCCGGCCTTTTGGTTTAGAAATCAGCTGATTATAGCACTGCGACAACACGAGTTTGGTTCTGAACAGGAGCACTTACAACGTTTAGCTGTTTACGAATGCTGCCTTCCGCTGACTTAACTTCTAGCACATATTGGCCGTCAGTTAATTCATGAACGTCCAGTTTAACGACATAATTTGCTTCTTTTTTAGAAACGATTTGACGGAATAGGATGTCATTGCTTTTGTCGCGAAGGAGAAAGACAACCGGTACATCCGGCGACTTTTGGACGGCTACCCGAATGTGATTGTTGATTGTAACATATGCACTGGCTTCAAAAGGCAGAGTGGTGGATTTAATCGGGTTGATAAATGTAGATGCACTCAATAAGATGGAGGCAATTACGTTGCTCATTAATGAAATCATACTAGTGTAGTGTTTAATGGTTAAAACCTGTTGTTTGCTGCTCAATCTAAATAAGACAAAGGCTTAATCAGATGCTATTATTCCTGATTATCTAGTCAGTAATTAAGCGTACATATCCTCATAGTATCCGTAACCGGATAGCCCTCGTTTACTTGCGGGCAAAGGTATCGGCTGTTTTCTGGCCATGAAATAGACCAGCGCTGAGTTGTGAAAAACGAATTCTGAACTGTATATAATCCGCAATAACTTGAATGCGAAGATTTTATGAAAAGGAAATAGTACAGTATAGCCGTCAAGTTTGATTCTGAACAACCGTTGATCTCCATCGTTAATTCAAATAAGACATTGAATGTGATGAGTAGAGCTTTTTTGAAAAATGAATCGGCTGATGATCCGGTTGTAATACCGGCCCGTGCACCATTGCCGCCAGGTGCAACAAACTACGTTACCCCTCGTGGGCTTATTATGTTACGTAGTGAACTGGAGAAGTTAGAGGCAGAGCGGGCGCAGGCACAAAGCAATCAGCTCGATGAAGTTGAACGTACTCGCCACGTAGCAGAACTCAATGGACGTATTGGAGCCCTAAATCAACGGATTGCCAGTGCTAAAGTCGTTGATCATCAAAGCCATTCTCATGATCAGACTACTGACCCAATTGTTCGCTTCGGGGCCACAGTTAGCCTGCACAGCCGCACAACAAACTCCGCAGATGCTGACCGACGCTTAACAATCGTTGGCGTAGACGAAGCTAATGCCGCTCAAGGGCTTATAGCATTCACTGCTCCCATTGCGCGGCTTCTTTTGGGCAGACAGGTTGGCGATTTAATTTCGTTACGTACTCCGCAAGGTGAAAATAGCCTGGAGATTACATCGATATCATATGGTAAATAAACGTCTATTGACATTCGGAGGGAAAAAGATGGTGTATTCTTTCCCGACAATATCTAAGTTTATACCACTTTAACGATTTAGAATTACCCAAAGTAATATGTCAGTAAATTCTCATCCCCTTCGGGTGCTTGTTGTCGGTTGTGGCAACATGGGCGCTTCGCATGCAATTGCTTACAAAACGCAGGAAGGATTTAATATTTGTGGGATTGTCTCCACTGGAAATAGTAAGGTCGTACTCAATGAACGATTAGGAGGTGGCTATCCACTATTCGATGATTATGCAACCGCACTCATAGAAACAAAGCCTGATGCTGTTTGTATTTCTACGTACCCCGATACGCACGAGTCATTTGCCATCATGGCGCTCGAACAGGGTTGCCACGTATTTATTGAAAAGCCAATTGCGGATACCGTTGAAGGTGCTAAGCGTGTGATGGCCGCTGCCCAGAAAGCGGACAAAAAGCTGGTGGTTGGCTATATTCTTCGTCATCACCCTTCCTGGGCAAAATTTGTTGAGGTCGCTCAGGAGATGGGTAAACCGTTAGTGATGCGGATGAATCTTAATCAGCAAAGCCATGGAACTATGTGGACAGTTCACCGGAATCTAATGAAAAGCCTCAGCCCAATTGTAGATTGTGGCGTTCATTACATCGACGTAATGTGCCAGATGACTCGTTCAAAGCCTGTTCAGGTAAATGCCATTGGCGCCCGGCTAACGAATGATATTCCGGCCGATAACTATAATTATGGTCAACTACAGATTCGGTTTGAGGATGGCTCCGTAGGCTGGTACGAGGCTGGCTGGGGGCCAATGATGAGCGAAACGGCATTTTTTGTGAAAGATGTAATCGGACCGGAAGGCTGCGTATCGATTGTTGCTAAAAATGCAGGAGCGGCTGGCAAATCAGATAATGTGGATTCACACACGAAAACAGAATCATTACGTGTTCACCGAGCTGCACTGGACGAAAACGATCAGTTTGTGTCAACCGATACGTGGATCGACATGCAGGATGAACCCGATCACCAGGAACTTTGCAATCGCGAGCAGCGCTATTTTCTACAGGCCATTCGGGAGGATACTGACTTAACCGACCACATGCAGGATGCGGTTAGTAGTTTACAGATTGCTTTCGCCTGCGATGAGTCGGTACGTACTGGACAGCCTGTACTTTTATAATTGAAACTTTGATACTTTGTCTCAAATGAAATGGCCTCATCAATCGTGAGGCCATTTCATTTGAGACAAAGTATGTTTAAACTTTACACATATCGTTCTGTGATATGCCGAGCTCTTTCGGCTGTTTCTATCAGTAATGGATGGCGCGGTTCACTAAGCGCAGTTTCCAACTCGGCAATGGTATCTTTAAACAAGAGATTTACCGGAATCTCATGGGATTCCAATTTACTTTTGATATACATTAATGACGGACGTACTGTACCGGAAGCTGCCATTTCATTGTACTGCTGTTTCGCATCGGCAAAACCTTCGTCGCTGTTGCCAAATGAAATGACCCGTTCCGGTAGGGGATTTTGTTTTCGGTCAGCAAGTTTAGTATCAAGAGCAGACAGCAATTTCTTGAGGTGAAACGTATCTTTCCCCGTACGGATGCGCTCGCGTAATGATTGCCGAATCAGATACGTCAGAGAATTTGCCAGATTCAGTCCGATTTCAGCCATTTGCTTGAAAATCAGGGAAGAAGGAGACATACCCGGAATGGTGTTGGGGTCGTGGAGCAGCACGTCGCCAGCGGGGGTAAGAAAACCGTCGATTCGCGAATAAACATTGATGCCCAGGCGGGTAAAAACCTCTGCTACGGCCAGTTGAATCTTGCGATTGTTTTCCAGGCTCGTTTCAACCGGAATTCGCTTCTTGGTCGTACTGAGCTTGTATTTCGATTCAAAATCAAAGCTTGTTACGTTATAGATTTCGGTTGGGGGCAGCGCTATCGCGATCTGATCATCATCCTGAATGACGCCACAGGAAAACTCCTGTCCGGTGATAAATTCCTCGAAAAGGACTTCATCTTCGGCATTCAACGAGGCCAACGTAAGTAGTGAGCCACTCTGTTTAGTCAGTGAATTGAGTTTATCAATAAAATCTTGTGGATGTTTAATCACTTCACCCGTTTGCTCGATCACAACCGGAAAACTAATTCCCGAATCCAGGCTGACCATTTTCTGAGCTAATTCATGTTTTTCATCAACTGACAATTCCGCCCATTCGCTCAGTTTACTCCATCCGTCGGGTTGAACACTCAAAGTGAAAAAGCATTGCTCGACGGATTGGCAAAACTGAGTTAAGTCAGCTTCGCGTACGATGGCTACACCGATTGACGAACCCTGGTGTGGAGCTTTTACAACAATGGGTAAGCCAAGATGCTCGATGAGCGATTGAAAAAACTGTGATTTATCAGTCTGTTCATATGTATCGCGACTAATGGTAGCCGTTTTCTTTTGCTGTCCGTTCGCCAAAGCAATCAGCTCATTTTGTAAGATTTTATTAATTCCAACGGCAGAACCAACTAATCCCGGACCTGTGTAGGGTACTTTATACCATTCGAGTAGCCCCTGAATCGCACCATCCTCGCAATCAGGGCCGTGCATCGCCAGGAAGGCCATGTCGAAATGATCTCGAAAATGTTCCGGTCGAAGTTCAGGCAGGATGATGTCGAGGGCATCGGCATCAAGCGATTCGTCATATACGGAAAAGCCGGATTTATCCTGCGGTAGTGTATCACGTAAAGAGGCCGACCCAAGAAAATTGGGCGTAACAAGCCGAAAGCGGCCTCGTCCATCAACAAATACCAGGACAGGCTCAAATAAACCTTTATCTAAATTAGCCAGGGCTGTGCGCCCGCCCGCAAAGGATACCTCACGTTCCCGCGCCGGTCCGCCGAAGAAAATGCCTATTTTCACAGAATTAAGGAATAATACAGGTTGCAAAGAAACAAAAAAACGCCTGATTCGGCGTTCTGAAGGTTAAAATGAATGAGGTATTAGTCAAGAGAAATTATGGTAGTTCCATTAGGAAGTTTATCAATTAAAATTTCTCTTATTTTTTCGACTAGTGGTAACAAGAACTCGTAGTCGCTACGCTTTACTTTCAGAACCAGAACAGGAAGAGGATATTTAATGAAATTTTGTTGATGCTCAAACCCTTTGTCTAGCGTGATTAGTAAGTCGAACTTATACTCAACCATGAATCTCATTAACTCACCATTACGTTTACCTGCCCACCCCATATCTCTCACTGTGGCAACGTCATGATCGGGAAAACGAAATTTCAGCTTGTTGTGGACATTTTCATCAAGCAAAATTTTCATTCAAGTCAAGAAGTTTTCCTTCTACAATACCATGACTCATCAAATGAATTAATGCAATAGCCTGATTCTTTGACACGGATGGATAACCTGCCAGAAACTCATCAATCGTTGCATTATTCTCAAGATGATCAAATAGATACTGAACAGGCACACGAGTTCCTTGAAAAACAGGAGTTCCTCCCATAATTTCGGGGTCTACATTGATTAATTCCTTAGCTGTCATAACTAGACCAGTTTAAAACGCAGGCGTCAGATTGACTGCTTCGACCTTTGTGATCTCAGGTATCGCTTTAAGAATTGCTTCTTCCAGGCCACCTTTAAAGGTCATGGCCGACATCGGACACGTACCGCACGAACCAATCAATTCAAGTCGAACGGTCTTATCTTCAGTCACTTCTAATATTTTCACATTCCCACCATCCGCGGCCAGATAAGGACGCATCGTGTCGAGTGCCTGTTCTATTTTCGTAATTAGTTGGTCGTTGTTAACTACCGTTTCCATGGAAATAATTGATTTACGGTAAATTTATACTTTCTACTTTGTTTATGCAACCTGTACGCGTGCAGTACGATCGAGTGTTGCGTTACGGATAGCCACTTGTTGCGCCAATGCTTCAGCTGCTGCCTGGAAAGCTTCGCTGGCAATTGGCTCGCCTGCGCTGATGGCTGGACGGCCTTCATCGCCTGCTTCCCGAATGCTTTGTACGAGCGGGATTTGTCCGAGCATGGGGACGTCGAATTGGTCAGCCAGAAGTTGCCCACCTCCTTTTCCGAAAATATAGTATTTATGGTCGGGTAATTCAGCGGGCGTAAAATATGACATGTTTTCGATCACGCCCAATACAGGTACGTTGATCTGAGGTTGCCTAAACATAGCCAGGCCTTTTGTCGCATCGGCTAAAGCAACTTTCTGGGGCGTTGTTACGATGATTGCACCTGTTACGGGAACCGTCTGCACCAACGTTAGATGAATATCACCCGTACCCGGTGGTAAATCAATAAGCAGATAATCTAACTCACCCCAATCCGCATCGGAAAAGAATTGCTGCAATGCCCGACCTGCCATCGTCCCGCGCCAGATGACTGCCTGACCCGGAGCAACCAACAGACCCATTGAGAGCATCTTGATGCCGAACTGCTGGATGGGCTCCATGCGGGTTTGTCCATCCACCTGAAAAATGCGGGGTTGTATGTTTTCAGCGCCGAACATCGTTGGCATAGATGGTCCGTAAATATCGGCATCGATAATACCAACTTTAGCACCAGATTTATGTAAAGCGATAGCCAGGTTAGCCGTTACGGTTGATTTGCCGACTCCCCCTTTCCCTGAAGAAACAGCAATGATATTCTTTACCCCCGGCAGTGTTGGTGCGTTATTGCGCGTTGACGTAACATCCGACTGCATATCAATAGTCACCTGAATGTCAGCTCCAATATGGGTGTGAATCGCGTCTTCACAGCGCTTTCGAATAACTTCTTTGAGGGGGCAAGCGGGCGTAGTCAGCACAACCGTAAAACGGACTGAGCCGATACCAAGCGTTACGTCCTTTACCATGTTGAGCGTAACAAGATCGCGCTTCAAATCAGGTTCCTCAACAGTACTTAACGCTCGTAAAACAGATTCTTTAGATAATCGGTAATCAGACATAAATAAAAGAAAAAAGGAGGAAGGGGAGGAAAGGGAAAAAGAATGAAATGATACAAACTCCTTTTCCGGTCAGGCGACCTGACTTTCCTGCTTTTCTCCTTGATTTAAACGCCTTCGCACGTCTGCCAGTTCCGCCGATACGTCTATGCGTTTCGCTATTGTTTCTAATTGAGCTAAAAGCTTCGTCAAAAACTGTAGATGGGCTGACGTGTTGTCGCCATAGAGCGGGCGATGTGTCAGCGATTTGCTGACTTGCGCCCAATCGGCCATAAAGCCGCGAAGTTCGGGATCAAATGCGCTTTCCGCAAACTTCCCGAAAATATAATCGTGTGCCTGCGAATTTGGGTGAATCATGTCCGCTTCATAAAAGCGATAATCGCGCAGATCATCCATCATTAATTCATAGGCCGGAAAATAAGCTACCCAGTTATTCCAAATGGTCAGCTCGTGAGCGATGACACGTAACGTTGACTTACTAACGCTATTGAGGGGCAACGTATCGCGGGTATGGCGGACGGGGCTAACAGTTAAGACAAGCTTCAGTTTGGGGTTGGCTTTATGCAACAACTTGAACAGCCGCGTTAAATCGTCTCGAATGTGATCAATTTGGTACAAATATTTCTCAAATAGCGTCCCCGGTATTTTGTGACAATTCGCCACGACTTTGCCCGTTTCATTATGTCGATAGACAATAGCTGAGCCAAGGGTTAAAAACAAGAAATCGGCTTTTCGAATCTCGTCGCCAGTTTGGATCAGACAGGCAAGTAATTTATCGCGAAGTTCATCCTGATTATCAGCCCACAGCGAAGAATGGAAGTCATAGTGAAACCAAATTCCATCGCGTTCAACGTACCGGTTTTCGTCGGGACTAATACCCTGAATAGCCATCGTCAGTAGTTTCGCGATCGAAACCGGATTGAAAATGGTGCCAAATGGGTTATTGAGTACATTCAACTTATTATCAATAAGCCGCTGGCCTATAACTTCAGCAAAACACGATCCAATGGTCACGATTCGGCTCTCTAAACCAAGTGAATAAGGGAGCGATTCCGGCGATAATTCGGTATGAAACTGCATACCATATTAACAGAAAAACAGACTGTTTAGGTCCGTTTTCGTTAAAAGTTTTGTAGGTGTAATCTGTTGATTATCAGAATAAAATTACGCAATTACTGGCTGTGCGTAGAGCGTGATTTTTTTACTAGATGCTGAAAAAAAAGACCGCTCCAGAATTTCCAGAGCGGTCTTTTTTGTTGAATAATATTCAGCTTAATCAGCCGCTACTACTTCAAATTTTACTTTATGTTTCACATCCTTATGAAGATCTAAAGAAGCTTCATAAGTGCCAAGGGTTTTAACATCTTCAACCGTAATTTTCTTCCGGTCAATGTCAAAGCCTTTCTCGCGCAGCGCGTCAGCTACCTGTGTATTCGTAACGCGACCAAAGATTTTACCGCTGTCGCCTGCTTTTGCTGGGATCGTTAGCGTTACGTCACCAATTCCATCAGCAATGGCTTGTGCGTCGTTCTTTAGTTTTTCAGCTTTGTGGGCTGCCTGGCGGATGTTTTCAGCAACGATCTTCTTGTTTGAATCAGTTGCCATCATGGCAAATCCCTGAGGAATCAGGTAGTTGCGGCCGTAGCCGGGCTTCACCGTTACGGTGTCGTTCTTATAGCCCAGGCCGGCAATATCGGTTTTTAAAATGATATCCATTATTTGAAAAGTTGTAGGGTTGTAAAGTTGTAGGGTTAAAGAGTCAGCTAAGTTCCGGAAGAGCTTTATGACTCGATAACTTTATGACTTTGCAACTGCTTCGGCGGTCCGGTTTATTTCAGTGAATCACCTACGTATGGCAGGATAGCTAAATGACGAGCGCGTTTGACAGCCTGGGCCACTTTGCGCTGGTTTTTCAGGCTTGTGCCAGTTAACCGACGGGGAAGAATTTTACCTTGCTCATTCAATAATTTAAGCAGGAAGTTACCGTCTTTGTAGTCGATGTATTTAATACCAGCTTTCTTGAAGCGGTCGTATTTTTTGCGGTTCTCGGTTTTCGAGACAGATTCGTTTTGTAAGCTCATGGTTACTAAGTCTCTTAAGCGTTTTCGGTTTGTTTTTTCTTACCCACTAAGCCGTTACGTTTACGATCGTTGTAGGCAACAGCGTGCTTATCAAGCGATATCGTCAGGTGACGGATAATACGCTCGTCACGGAGATACTCGGTATTAAGTTTCTCGATGATCGTGCCGGGGGCCTTAAACTCGAAGAGCTGGTAGTAACCCGTGTTCTTGTGCTGAATTGGATAAGCCAGCTTGCGCAGACCCATACTCTCTTCGTGAACAAGCTCCGCACCGTTATCGGTTAGCACTTTACGGAACTTGTCAACGGTGTCCTTCATCTGAGCATCAGATAAAACGGGAGTTAAAATGAACACCGTTTCGTAGTTATTAGGAAACATTTTTTTGTAATTTGTTTGAAATGAGGGCGCAAAGGTAGGAAAAAAAAAGCAAAGGGCAAAGGGTACGGGGCAGAGGGTATAAAAGATTTGATAGTTTTTATACCCTCTGCCCCGTACCCTTTGCCCTCAGCACTCTACTTCACGGTGAACTCCCCTTCGCCTATTCGGAAACCCTCACAGTAGATTTCAATCGTGTGCTTTCCTTCGTTGAAGCGCTGACCACCACGACCATAAACAAAATCGACCTGCTGGCGGCTATTGTCGAACGTAAAGTTCTGCTTGGCCGTATAAATCATGCCCTGATAGTTATACGTGAATTCGCCAGACCCTGTTGCCATATCGGACACAACAGCTCCGCTTGCGTCCAGAATCCGCAGGTACAGTTCTTTTTCTTCCTGTTTGGCTAACCCATTTGGCGCTAGCCGAACGGATACTTTTATTTTGTCGATCTTCTTTGCCTTATAACTACCTCCGTCTTTCTCTTTGCCACGCTTATTGATAGCATCTACTGTTATACTTTCAGCTCTGAGGGCAGCTGCTATCGTTACCTTTTCGGCTAGTTCCTGGTTTTTCGACGTAACGGCAACGACTGAGTCGCTCAAGCTCTGGCGTTCCCCTTTCAGGGTGTTGTTTTCCTGAGACAGTGAATCGTTGCGGGCGGTCAGAATGCCATTTTCTTCCTTCAGTCGGGCAATTTCCTGGTCTTTCTGCGTCAGAAGAGCCTCGTAATTGCGTATTTTCTGATTGTATTTCTTGCTGTCGAATGAAGAGACGTTTCGAAGTTCACGCTTGTCGACTTCCAACTGAGCTTTTACTTTCATAAGCGAATCGACACTACCGCCTAATCGTTGAATTTCGGCAATTTTGGCGTCAAGCTGTGCAGAAATTGAATCGAGTTTGGTTTTGGCAACCAGTACTTCTTCTGTTTTGGCAGCAATTGTGGCATCTTTCGTTTTGTTATCCTGACGTTCCTGATAATAAAAATACAGTAACAGTACATTCAGTGCCGCCAGAATGATTAACGCTGCCAACAGGTAGCTACGGCTGTTGTTTTTCGATTGAGGCCGGGGTTCCATTGGGTTCATAGTTAGGGGTATGGTTGCAGTTTAAATTGTTTTCAAAACCAAAGCCAGGAATGAATTATTGTGTTCTTACGTTGATTTCTCTTGAATTTCGGCCAAAAACTACGCGTTTCCGCTTAGTTCTCAAACCTATCTTTGTATAATTTTAATAATCGGTTCGGGAACATTCACTTAGTACGTTATGACAATTGCCGATAGACTCCACCAGATTGAGAGCGGGTTACAGGGTAAAGCCAAGTTGATTGCGGTTACCAAAACGAAGCCTGTTGAGGAATTGAAAGAGGCCTATGATGCGGGCAGTCGACGATTTGGCGAGAATAAAGTGCAGGAGATGGTTGATAAGCAGCCCCAATTTCCTGCCGACGTGGAATGGCATTTAATCGGGCATTTACAGACCAATAAAGTCAAATACATTGCTCCGTTTGTGTCGTTGATTCAGTCCGTAGACAGCCTGAAACTGTTGCAGGAGATCAATAAACAGGCGGCTAAACACAACCGGACTATTGACTGCCTGTTGCAGATTCACATTGCTAATGAAGAAACTAAGTTTGGCTTATCTCCCGATGAAGCCGAAAGGCTGATAAACGCGCCGGAATTAGACAACTTGTCGAATATTTGCCTGATTGGCCTGATGGGTTTAGCGACGAATACGGACAATGAAGGGCAAATTCGGCAGGAGTTCCGGGGGCTGAAGCAACTGTACGATAAACTGGCATCCAGTCAACATCCTGCCATTCATTTTTCTGAACTATCGATGGGCATGAGTGGCGATTATAAAATCGCTGTCGAGGAAGGTAGCACGATGGTTCGGGTCGGAAGTGTCATTTTTGGTAGTCGTGCCTGAACGGAGAATTCTGTTAATCAGTTGAACTGTATAAAATTTTAGATGTAGATGAAGTTCTTTATTCAATCGGGCGCTGTTTTAGGATTGTTGGGTGTTGCCATCGGTGCCTTCGGAGCGCATGCGTTACGAGCAATGCTCGATGCATCGGGGCGTTCCGCTACGTTCGAAACAGCCGTTAAATACCAGTTTTATCATGCGTTGGCGTTAGTGCTGGTCGGTTTGCTTATGCAGGTTTTCGGTAGTAACCCGACTGTGGTTAAACTGCTCAACTGGTCAGGCTATTCATTTTTGGGTGGTGTTATTATCTTCTCTGGGTCGCTATACGTATTGTGTTTCACCGGTATTACGTGGTTAGGCGCCATTACGCCCCTCGGCGGGCTGGCAATGATTGCCGGCTGGGCGTTGGTGCTCTGGGCGTTTTTGTAAAGGCGTGGGGCAATGGGCATGGGGCAGAGGGTAAAACATAGATTGTTTTCTTTTACCTTCTGCCCCATGCCCATTGCCCCACGCTTTTTTCGTATCTTTGCACTCTGATTCTGAGAATAATGCAAACGAATATACCGGCAGAAACTGCCCGTCGGCGGACATTCGCCATCATTAGTCACCCCGATGCCGGGAAAACGACGCTAACCGAAAAATTACTGCTGTTTGGCGGAGCGATACAAACTGCGGGCGCCGTAAAATCAAATAAAATTAAGAAGTCTGCTACGTCGGATTTCATGGAAATCGAGAAGCAGCGGGGAATTTCCGTTGCTACGTCAGTCATGACGTTTGAATACGATAACCTGAAGATTAATATCCTCGATACACCTGGTCACAAAGATTTTGCGGAGGATACGTATCGCACGCTAACCGCTGTCGACAGTGTCATTCTGGTAATTGACTGCGTGAAGGGCGTGGAGGAGCAAACTGAACGGCTGATGGAAGTCTGCCGGATGCGCGATACGCCCGTTATCATCTTTATTAACAAACTGGACCGCGAAGGCCGTAATCCGTTCGATCTGCTCGACGAACTGGAAGAGAAGCTGAACATTCGCGTTCGGCCTATGACCTGGCCCGTGAACATGGGGTCGGATTTCAAAGGCGTATATAGCCTGATCGAGAAAAAATTATATTTCTTCAAAGCGAATAAAACCAAAGTTGAAGAAGACGTTCTGCCGATTGAGTTGGAAGACTCGTTGCTGGATAACAAAGTAGGGGATCGGGATGCGTCTCAACTTCGCGAAGATGTGGAACTGATTGAGGGCGTTTATGATGAATTCCATCAGAAAGCGTATCTGGATGGGAAACTGGCACCGGTGTTTTTCGGGTCAGCAGTCAATAATTTTGGTGTAAAAGAACTGCTGGAAGGGTTCTGCCTCATTTCGCCCGAACCAATTGCTCGACAGACCGATAAACGTGAAGTACTGCCCGACGAGAAAAACTTCAGCGGCTTTGTCTTCAAAATCCACGCGAACCTTGATCCCCGCCATCGGGATCGTATCGCGTTCCTGCGCATTTGTTCGGGTGTTTTTGAACGTAACAAGTTTTATCATCACACACGCCTGGACAAAAACGTGCGGTTTGCCAGTCCGTTCAGTTTTATGGCGGACAGTAAGAGTGTAGTGGATGAAGGATTTCCGGGCGACGTAGTGGGCCTGTATGATACCGGTACGTTTAAGATCGGTGATACGTTGACAGAGGGTGAAGAGCTACAGTTCCAGGGAATTCCGAGTTTTTCGCCCGAGATTTTCAAGGAACTTGTCAACCTCGATCCGATGAAGTCGAAGCAGTTAGACAAAGGCATTCAGCAGCTAACCGATGAGGGTGTTGCGCAGCTATTTACGCTTGAGCTGGGTAATCGGAAATTTGTCGGAACGGTGGGTGAACTTCAGTTTGAAGTAATTCAGTACCGACTGGAAAACGAATACGGTGCCAAATGCCGTTGGGTACCCTTAAATTATACCAAAGCCTGCTGGATAACCGCTAATAATCCAGCGAAGTTAACCGAGTTCATTCGATTAAAAGGAAACCAGATTGCTTACGACAAAGATCAGAATCCCGTATTTCTGGCTGAGTCGGAGTGGATGCTACGTATGAACCAGCAAAACAATCCGGATATTCATTTTCACCTCACTTCAGAGTTTAAGGTGACAGCATAAGAATGCATTTGTATAAATGACTGTTAAAAAAAAGCCGCGTCAACTCAGGTTGAGGGCGGCTTTTTCATGCTTGAAATGACGTCTATAGCGGTAAACTTCTTATCAATGCAGCTGTATATTACGTGACGCCTGGGGCAAATTGAACACCGCACTTTATCAAATCGTTGTTCTGTCTATTTACGCTTAAGATTAAAATAGGTCATTTCTGGTAAAAATGCTTCGGTAGCAGTGTAAACACAAGTAGTATATTTTCAATAATGCTTTTTCTTATAATAATGCCAAGTGTGATAGCTCATGAGTAAGCACGGATATTCTGGTTACTTGTTTGGAATCGGCCTGTTGTGCCTGCTAAGCTTTAAAACCAACGTACGAACGACCTGGACCGACGAGCCTTCGCCAGTGCACACGCCTGCCGAAGAACTTGCCACGTTTAAACTGGAACCAGGGCTGAAAATTCAGCTTGTTGCGGCTGAGCCGATGGTTGAAGATCCCGTAGTCATTACGTTCGATCCGGATGGCCGACTGTGGGTTGTCGAGATGCGCGGTTTTATGCCAAACGTCAATGGGGAAGGGGAGAACCAGCCGGTCGGTCGCGTATCGATCCTGGAAGACACGAACGGCGACGGCCAGATGGATGTCAGTAAAATTTACCTCGACAGCCTGATTATGCCGAGAGCCATTGCTCTGGTGCCGGGTGGAGCCTTAATAGCCGAGAACGGCGCTTTGTGGATGACACAGGATACCAATGGTGATCTGAAAGCGGATACAAAAACAGTCGTCGATGCAAAATACATGGGCAACGGTCTGCCCGAACATGCGCCCAACGGACTCTGGCGGAGTATGGATAACTGGTATTATAACGCTAAATCGCGCGTTCGGTACCGGTTGCGGGATAACAGATGGGAACGCGATAGCACCGAGTTCCGCGGTCAGTGGGGCATCAGCCATGACGATAAAGGACGCCTGCTTTACAATTATAACTGGTCGCAATTGCACGGCGATCTGGTCCCACCGAATTACCTTTCGCGGAATAAAAATCACAAAGCCACAACGGGTATCGACTACGGACTAACCTTAGATCGGCGCGTTTATCCAATCCGGCCTACGCCTGCCGTTAACCGGGGCTACATACCCGGCACGCTGGACAAAGAAGGTCGTTTACAGGAGTTTACAGCCGCCTGTTCGCCACTTTATTACCGGGGAACGGCACTGCCTGCGGCTTATCATGGCAACATATTTGTCTGTGAACCAGCGGGCAATCTGATTAAACGTAATGTAGTCGAAGAAAAGGGACTTTTAGTAGCTGCCCACGATCCTCATCCCGGTACGGAATTTCTCGCGTCGACGGACGAACGATTCCGGCCCGTTCATCAGGCAACGGGCCCTGATGGTACCCTCTACGTAGCGGATATGTATCGGGGACTTATTCAGCACGAGGCATACGTTACGCCTTATCTGAAAGAGCAAACGCTGGCACGTGGTCTGGAGAAACCCGTAAATCGGGGACGTATCTGGCGGATCGTCCCGGAGAATTGGCAAGCTCAAAAGCCGAAAAAGCTGTCGGAAACATCATCGGAGGCATTGGTTGCTGAATTGTCAAATCCGGACGGATGGCACCGGGATATGGCGCAACGATTACTCGTTGAACGTAACGACAAACGAATTGGCCGGACGTTAATCAACGTAGCGACGAAGGGTAGCGATTCGTTGGGCCGATTTCATGCGTTATGGACGCTGGAAGGGCTGAAATTAACGACGCCCGAGCTGCTATTGCCATTAGTCGCTGATCCGGGTTCACTGGTGAGTAGTACGGCCATTCGACTACTTGAACCATTTGCCAAAGTGGATAAAACGGTTCGGACCAAATTAGGCGAACAATTGCTAAAAAGCTGGCAAAAAGCGACGATCCAACAACAGTTACAGATAGCCCTTTCGGGAAATGTACTCGATCAGAACGTAGCACAGCAAGTCCTGGCAGGCATTGTCGATCAGCAGGGTACGTCGCCGTTAATGCGGGATGCCGTGTTAAGTAGCCTTCAAAACCAGGAGTTTACCTTTTTGCAGCGGTTGATGAAAGATCCAAAGTGGCAAATCGCTGAACCGTCGAAAGAAATCTTCGTTGAGCAGCTGACAACCTGTGTAGTACAGAAGCAAAATCCGCCTGAATTGACGGCCATGTTGACTATGCTGGAAAACGGAGGTCAGGCGTTGAGCTGGCAACAAAAGGCTATCCTGACAGGTATGTCGATTGCTGCCAGCAACCGCAAATTAAAACCCGTTAAGCTGGCCGCTGCGCCACCCATTCTGGCGCAGGCTACCAGCAAAATCGATCCATCACGTCTGTCAGCGTTGGCGTCTCTGTTTGAATGGCCGGGTCATGTTGCCGCGAAAAGTAATACGTCAAAAAAGAGTCTGTTGAATGAGGAAGAGCAAAAACTGTTTGCCTCGGGTCGGCAGCTTTATCTCAACACCTGTTCGGGCTGTCACGGCACCGATGGGGCAGGGTTGAATCGTTTCGGGCCTCCTCTCATTGCCTCTGATTGGGTAGTGGGTGATGAAAAACGACTCGCACTGATTCTGCTTCACGGTATGGAAGGTCCTGTCGAGATCAACAAAAAGGTGTATGATCAGCCGGAGATTTTGCCCGTTATGCCTGCCCACTCAACGATGGACGATGCGTCGCTCACGGCGATATTGACTTACATCCGCAATGAATGGGGAAATAATGCCGGGCCAATCAGTAAGCGACTCATTGGCATGACCCGCGTTACGTCGCAGGGGAGAGTCGTGCCCTGGACGGCCAAAGAACTGAACAAATACATGCTCGAAGCGAAGGCGAGTGTGCCGAAATAAACGTAGCCGCCAGAATACCGTATCACCCGGCTATCTAAACCCAAATGGACAGACGCGATTTTCTACAACGGGCCTCAATCGGTGCTATGGCGCTGACGTTTCCTGATATCCCCGATTTTGTTAAAAATACCCCGATGGGTATTGTCGTACACTCGTACGGAAGTCGCTGGAACTCGAAAGTGGAAAGTCAGAAATACCCTGGCTTTGCTAACGCCGTTGACTTGCTGGAGCATGCCCATCAGATTGGATCAGGGGGCGTTCAGGTCGTTGTCAATGGCTGGACGGCTGATTTTGCCAAGAAAGTTCGTGCGAAGCGGGAGCAGTTGGGACTTTATTTGGAAGGTTCTATCAGCGTTCCCAAAACGGCGGCAGATGTACCAAAATTTGAGCAGGACGTAGTGAATGCTAAAGAAGCCGGGGCGACTGTGTTGCGAACTGTTTGTTCGGCGGGCCGTCGCTATGAAACGTATCATTCCGTCGAAGCTTTTCAGGCGTTAAAGAAAAATGCATTGGTATCTCTCCGATTGGCCGAGCCGATCCTTCGCAAGCATCAGGTCAAACTGGCGGTCGAAAATCACAAAGACTGGCGGGCTTCCGAGTTGGTTGCTATGCTCAAACAACTGAACAGCGAATGGATTGGCGTTACGCTGGATTTTGGGAATAGCATCTCGCTGCTGGAAGATCCCATGGAGGTGGTTCAGACCTTGTCGCCATACGTATTTACAACGCACGTGAAAGACATGGGGCTGGCGGAATATGCCGATGGGTTTCTGCTGTCGGAAGTGCCACTGGGCAAGGGGATCTGCGATCTGTCGAAGATGATCGATCTGTGCAAAAAACATAATCCCGCCGTTACGTTCAACCTGGAAATGATCACCCGCGATCCGCTGGAAATTCCGTGTTTAACGACCGATTACTGGTCAACGTTTACCGACGTACCGGGGCTTGATTTAGCCCGAACGCTACGTATGGTGAAGCAACATCCGTATAAAGCCGGTCTTCCCAAAACATCACCCTTGAGCGCGGAAAATAAGCTGGCTGCTGAAGAGGACAATATCCTGGCTTGCCTAGCCTATAGTAAAGAGACATTAGGGCTTACGTAGAGACTATGAATTTTATAGATTCTTAGCAGACTATAGCAACTTTATGTGGTGTCGGGTTTGAGAACCCGACGCGAATTTGACTAAAAGTGTCGGGTTCTCAAACCCGACACCACAACTACCATTCATTACATGAGTAAAGAACTACTTCCAGGCGTTAAACAGTTTGATTTGAGTGGCCGAGCAGCCATAGTTACGGGTGGTTCTAAGGGCTTAGGTTTGGCCATGGCGGCTGGACTGGCATCGGCTGGTGCCAACGTAATGCTGGTGAACCGTAACGCCGACGAAGGGGCTCAGGCCGCTAACGAGCTTAGTGATGATTTTGGCATTAAAGCCATTTCATTCGCGGCTGATATTACCAATGAGGCACAATCGGAAGCCATGGCGAAAGCAGCCATAGACGCCTTTGGGCAGATTGACATTCTTATCAACAGCGCGGGCATAAACATTCGTGGGGCCATCGACGAACTAACCTTTGATGAATTTCGCAAGGTGCTGGATGTGAACGTGAATGGTACGTGGCTGAGCTGCCGGGCCGTAACGCCCTACATGAAGCAGGCGGGTAAGGGTCGTATTATCAACTTAGCCAGTACGCTCGGTTTGGTCGGTCTGTCGAACCGAACACCGTATACAGCCAGTAAAGGCGCCGTTGTTCAGATGACCCGTGCGCTCGCGCTGGAGTTGGCTCCGTTTAACATTAACGTCAATGCCATTTGCCCCGGCCCTTTTTTGACAGAAATGAATCTTCCCATTGCCGATACGGAAGAAGGGCTAAAGTTTGTGGTTGGTGCTACGGCTTTAGGTCGCTGGGGTCATCTGCGGGAGATCCAGGGTGCAGCCATTTACTTAGCGAGTGATGCCGGGAGTTACATGGTTGGTTCGATGCTGACCGTTGACGGCGGCTGGACAGCGAGATAGTCTGAAAATCGGAAACCCTCACCCCATGAAACAGTCAAGCGATAAGAAACAACGGACTCGGGTGCGCTACAGCATGTTAGCCCTCGTTTTTGTCAACGTAGCGATCAACTATCTGGACCGTACGAATATTTCGGTGGCTGCTACCGAGATGGGCAAAGACCTGAACCTGTCAACCGTTGAACTAGGCTACATTTTTTCGGCATTTGGCTGGGCGTATGCGGCTTTACAAATTCCGGGGGGGCTCATCGCCGACCGGTTTGGTCCACGGGTTTTATACGCGTTTTGCCTAATAACCTGGTCAATTGCTACGTTGGCGCAGGCCTTCATAAGAGGTTTTGGTGCCCTTTTTTCGTTACGTCTGGCAACTGGTACGTTCGAAGCGCCTTCTTATCCGATTAACAATCGGGTCGTAACGAGCTGGTTTCCTGATCACGAGCGGGCTTCGGCGATCGCTCTGTACGTATCGGGCCAGTTCATCGGCCTCGCCTTTCTGACGCCGGTTCTAGTGACGATTCAATACTACGCGGGTTGGAAGGGTCTGTTCATCACCACGGGATTGGTTGGGCTTGTCTGGGGTGTCGTCTGGTATCTTTTCTACCGCGATCCGCTCGATCATCCGCGCGTGAATCAGGCTGAGCTGGACTATATTGAAGAAGGGGGCGGATTGTTTCGAGGAAAGAAACCAGGTGCTCCGCAAGTCAACATCTGGAAGTGGGAAAACCTCAGGCAGGTGATTTCCCGCCGAACGTTATGGGGCGTTTATATTGGTCAATTTGCGGTCAATGCTACGCTCTGGTTTTTCCTGACCTGGTTTCCAACGTATCTGGTGAAATACCGGGGACTCGACTTCATTAAATCGGGCTATCTGGCGTCGGTACCATTTTTGGCAGCCTGTGCCGGTTTGTTGCTGTCGGGTTTCTTATCCGATAAATTAGTTCAGCAGGGAAAATCAGTCGGGATGGCCCGGAAAACGCCCATTATCATTGGGCTCCTTTTGTCGGTCAGTATCATTGGGGCCAACTACACGAATGATACGGCATTGATTATTTTCTTCCTGGCGCTCGCGTTTTTTGGGTCCGGCATGGCGCTGATTTCCTGGGTTTTCGTATCAATCTTATCGCCAAAGCATCTGATTGGCCTGACAGGGGGCGTTTTCAACTTTATGGGTAATCTGGCGTCTATCGTAGTTCCCATCGCGATTGGCTACTTAGCCAAAGACGGAAATTTTGCTCCCGCGCTTGTCTTTATCGGTACGTTAGGATTCATTGGTGCCTGCTCGTATATCTTCCTGGTCGGAAAAGTTGAGCGAGGTAGCACCCCTGACGAAGCAAAAGAGGATCAATTGATTTTTGAAAAAGACCAATAAGTAGTCATTAAATACATTCGTTTAGGCACAGAGAGCACAAAGTTTTCATCTCTGTGTACTTTGTGCCTCTGTGGTTAAATAATCTAAAACCAGTCTGGCTGTTTACTGATTTATGCCTGAATTGACGTATTTTCCTGATCGCTTCAAAGGGCAGGTTGCCATTGTTACGGGCGGAGCTGACGGCCTCGGTAAAACCATTGCCCAGCGGTTAGTTGCAGAAGGCGCTTCCGTTGCTCTATTTGACCGGAATGCTACGTTGCTGGAAAAGTCCGGTAGCGAATTTGCAACAGCCGATCGCCCGGTACGTACTTACCCGATAGATATTTCTCAGGAAAGCCAGGTAAAGGAGGCTGTTGACCAGGTTGTTGCCGATTTTGGCCAACTGGACGTGGTAGTAAATTCTGCCGGAATTGTCGGACCGACCAGCACCAATATTACTACGTATACCACCGCTGACTTTGAAAATGTATGCGCCATTAACCTGCTGGGAAGTTTCCTGATTACCAAATATGCGGTAACGGCAATGGCAAGCCGAGGCTACGGACGTATTCTCCTGATGGCGTCGATTGCCGGAAAAGAAGGCAATCCTGGGATGGTGGGATATTCGGTCAGTAAAGCGGGCGTAATCGGCTTGGTAAAAGCCATTGCCAAAGAATACGCAACTACCGGAATTTCGATTAATGGATTGGCACCGGCTGTCATCAAAACGGCCATGAACGACAATACGTCTCCTGAACAGCTAGCGTATATGACTGCTAAAATTCCAATGGGGCGCCTAGGGCAGGTTGACGAAGTGGCCGCTATGGCCTGTTTTATCGTGTCCGCCGAGAACAGCTTCTCCACCGGGTTTATTTATGACATTTCAGGCGGACGGGCAACGTATTAATAGCTATTCATAAACGTTGCTGAAATCTGGCTTTTAACCCATAACGGTTAACGTACTCTTTTCGACGGTTCATACGGTGTAATGTACCATTCAACGCAGGTGCTATTGAGCGTATCATACGAGATAGATAGGTTTGTGACGATCATTCTACAAAGTCAAACCTTTTCTCTACGCACAATGACTCCGCTAACTCACTCACAACGTACTGCATTTTCTGCAACAACTCCGAACGTGCTTCCGGCTCAACCACAACGTATTACACTGGTTACACAAAATCGTTCGATACGGGTTTCCGTCGAGGAAATTGTCTGGCTGGAAGGAGCTGGCAACTACACGTTTATCCATACCCGTGACAAACGGCGCTATTTGATGGCTAAGACGCTTAAAACCTTTGAACAGGAGTTATTAGGGTCCCCATTGGCGCGTATTCATAAATCACACGTAGTGAATCTGGCACACGTACGGAACATCGATTTCGGTGACGCTGCCTGTGTGGAAATGACTGGTGGCAAAACACTTACAATTGCCCGCCGACGCATATCGCCTACGTTGAATCAATACCTGCAGCATCAACAAATCATGACCAATCTGAATTAGCGGGTTTTGCGGTATGATTTCTGATTGGCTGACACGTTTCAGTTTAAACTCGGAAATCATACCGCAAAATCACCGGATAATTCGGACCTCTTTCGGGCCGCTTATGTCGGACTGAATCGTACCGTTCGGTCTTTTGGTGTGCTTCACCTTCACGACGCCGTAGGGCGTTGGAAAACTACCTTCAGCAAAAGTTAAATCTTCCAGATGCGGCTGTACTTTAATGGCTTTGCAACCGGGTTCTACAACGCTGATTCCCAATACGTGTTCGGTTAGCCAGGGCGTTGGTCCCGATGCCCAGCCATGAGCCAGACTGTGCCGGAAACCAACGTAACAGTACGCTCCACAGTCACCGTGAATATCTTTCTTGCCTTCGGGAACCAGCTCATCGATACGTCCGGCGTTTTTCACCCAATCGAGGTTAAAATCCTCCCAGAACGTAGTGGCGCCCAGGGCAAGCATACCGCCCCAGAACTGCCGGATATTCGCCAACGCACCTTTGTAATCACCGGCCTTGGCCTTAGCCTGGAGCATATAATAGCCATAGAACGTAGAGAAATTCTGTGCCCCATCAACAGCCAGTACGTCCTTATTCGCTGTTTGAGCAGGTACCAGGCCTGACAACGCCAGCAAAGCTGCGCCCTGTTTTGATTTATTCGGATCGGGTACGTATTGTTTCAGACGAGCTACGGCAGCATCGCATTTCCTGGCCGTTTCAGGGTCATTTAATATCCGGCACAAATCGGCTCCGGCATCCAGTGAAAGCACCATCATCGATTGTAAACCAGCGTGAATTCCCTTTGCGTTTTCGCTGGAAGGCCAGTCCAGAAACCGGGTGCCGTCCAGTTTTTCGCTGTTCTTCTCGTCAATTTTCTGGATTAGCTGATTCAGTAGGCCGACCAAATAAGTCTTCTGCTGCTTGAGATAATCCAGATTGCCGTTGTGCAAGTACCAGTCGCGCTGGATAAGAATCCACCACATCGAGTACGTACTGATGCCATTCATCCAGCCGGGCAGGGGCGTAATATCGCGGGCCAGATCAAGGCTTTTGGGCACTACGTCATTGTAGCCAAACACGGCGTTAATGGTCGACACTTCGGGGTGCATATCGCCCACCCATACCAGCCGATCGCGTTTGATGCCGTCCCATAGGTAATCCTGCATGTTGAGGTGAACGGTATAAGCGCCCGTCGCCCAGATTTTATTCAGCAACGTATCGCTGCATCGGAAGGAGCCTGTGTAAGGAATATCGCGGAACGTAAAAATGGCCCGTACTTCCTTGAGTAACAGTTCAGTATCCGGATCGACCAGATCAATACGGACAAACCGGAAACCTGTGTTGCCAATTTCCAGCTTCCCCAGCCAAGGCACCTGCACGGTCATATCCCGGATCGCGTGGTCGTTGGTTGCATTTTGTTTCGGTTCAATATCGGCCATTGCTTCACTCGCCGACTCGCCAAAACGAATACGTACTGTGATGGGTTTGCTGACCTTCCATTGCCCCGTTACGAGTTGAAGGCCGCCGTGTAGTTCTTTTCCAAAATCCAGCAATAGACTAGGTTTATCCGTAGCGCCACTTTTCAGCGAACAAACGCCTTTACCCGATAAATCAGCCTGTCCATTACCTGGTTTCAGAAGTTGGTCAGAACGAGCAATCGAACCAGTGCTCCACAGAATTTTTACCGGCGACAGAAAACGCCGGACTGTCGCTTCGGATTGAGCCGTCTGAGCGCGGGCCTGATCAAAAATAGGTGGAAGTTGAGCCAGTACGTTTTCGCTCAAACTGAGACAACAAAAAAGAACGAGAAACCGATTATAATTCATGGGGTAAGGATTCGAAAGTGAAAACGACTGCTTTCCGACAATGAACTAGTCGTTTAGCCAGCCATTACGTTTCATCCAGTATTTGCACAACTCCATCCATTCATCGCGGGTTGGTGTACCCAGAAAACCGTGATCACCTTTCGGGTAAATGTGCATGGCTGCCGGAACACCCTGGCGATGTATGGCTTCATAAAAAACAAGACTGTTTTCGACGGGTACCTTTTGGTCGTCGCCAGCGTGGAGCAGAAGCGTAGGTGGCGTTTTTTTGCTAACCTGCAACTCGTTGGAATAGAGTTTGATCTGCTCGGCCGAAGGCGACGTACCCAGCAGATTTTTTCGGGTTGCTCCATGCCCCAGACTATCATTCAGGCTAATGACGGGATAAAGCAGAATCATGAAGTCGGGACGTAGGTTAATGGCTTCTTTGTTATCAATGACGGCCTTGTCGCTGTGAGTGCCCGTCGTGGCTGCTAAATGTCCACCCGCCGAGAAACCTATAATGCCAATTCTGTTCGGGTCAACGTGCCACTCAGACGCTCGTTGCCGAATGACTTTGAATGCCTGTTGTGCGTCCTGCAAAGGTCCAATCGATTTATCGATCATGGTTTTATCGCTCGGCAATCGGTACTTCAGCACAAAAGCCGTTACGCCCATCTTATTGAAAGCTTCGGCGACCTCGTATCCTTCACGCTTGATGACTAACGTACCATAGCCACCACCAGGACAGATAATTATGGCTGTACCATTTGCCTTGGGTGGCGTATAAATGGTTAGGGTAGGATTCGATACGTTGAAGGCGTTCTGGTTGGCATCACTACGTTCTTCGTCCGGTACCGATTTGGCGTTGGGCACTCCATTTGGGTAAAGCGGGATGCTACGTTGAGCCAGACCCAAACGTGCGATAAATGAGAAAGTAAGCAGTAGAATGATTCGTAAAGAAGGCATGACAAGTCGTCAAATAGAAACGTACCACAAAAATCTTTTGCTGACGCTACCTTAGTGATGTCTTTTAAAGAATAAATCAGCATAAACTACTACGTAGGGCATAAACAAAAATGCTTTCCGGCAGGGCGTGGAAAGCATTCTTTTGTCAACCTATGATGAAAACAATAAGCGTCTACAAGACTTCTTGTCGTTCATGCCCTAAAATAAATATAATAGTAGCATGGAACTTTCCTATAGTTACCTATTCTGACCCTATAGTTAGTTTTTACTATTTGAATCAAGTTTCAGTATGTTGTAACAAAATGGTAAACTGTTGACTACTAATTAATTGCTAATTAAGAATTTGAGTATTTCAAAGCAGATAGTAATAAAAAAGCCCGCAACTTTCAACCGAAAGTTGCGGGCGGAGTGGAGAATGATGGGTCGGGCTTGTCCGAAAAGACCGGCCTTACTAAAGTTGAGAAAGTGTAATTGAATCAGCTTCGCGACTCAATCAATTCAATCCTTAATAACCTAGTGACGAATGTCGATGCGGGTCACAAATTGTTTTTGATCCGGGCCGACAACAAAGGTATACGCACCGTCAGGCAGAGCCGATAAATCGAACCGGCGGGTTGCTCCTTTAAACGTATCGGTTTGGACCAGTACGTTCTGGGCATCATAGATTGCTACGTTTGCTTCATCTACGTTTCTGGCAGGCAACGTCACTTCAACCTTATTTTTCTCATAAGTTGTCAGGATTGGTTGGGCTACCTCTTTCAGATTGCGTGCATCGATGTTAACCGCATTGGCTTTAATCGTTAAGCCCTGCGACATCCACCAGGCGTTATTACCAGCTGTCAGGAAGTATTGACCATCTGGCAGGTTGTTCAGGTTGAACGACGTGGCGCCCTTTGTGCTTTTTGAGATAAGACCTCGGTATAATACGTTACCGTCAGCATCAATGATTGCTACGTCAACGGAATTTCCCGATTGTGTATAAACGCGTACTTTCTTTTGTTCGGACTTCTCAACTTTCACACCACCCATTCCCGAAACGTTGTCGGCTTTGGCATCTCCCATGCCTGCCAGACCCCATGCTGACAGCAGTACAGCAATTGATAAACGGAATTGTTTCATTTGGTTTGAAATGTTTGTTTTACCTCTGCAAAGGTGTGGGCTAAACTCGGTTTAATGCAATAGGTATCCTCGTTTAAAGCCTGTTTACGAATGATATTCTTTATAAAAGACAATTCCATATTGGTAGAGTGGGCTGATTATAAAAAAAGTACAATAAGTCCCTATAAATGGCGTATGAATTGTATTTTTCTAATAATTGTAAATAATAGGACTATATACGTTTCCATACCTAATTTTCATGCTAATAATCCAATTTTGAAAAAATGTATCATTTCCACAGCGGATAAGTTTGGGTTCGTCACCAGGCTTTTGGGAGATTAACAAGTGGTTAATGGGTTGGTCAGGCACCAGGGAAACTGTAGTTTGCAACCGCATGCGGGTCACCATTATGGATTAATGACGTCAAACAAACTCATGTAAAATGGCTTTCACTAAAAACGCTTTGTGAAAAATTCATGGATCAAGTATTAAAAGGACAAATCGCTCTGATAACCGGTGCCAGTAGCGGTATTGGAGCTGGTGTAGCAAAAGCCCTGGCAACTGCCGGAGCCAAGGTTGTTGTAAACTATCCGAATCCATCGTCTCAATCCGCTGCTGAGGGCGTACTACAGGAAATTACCGACACAGGAGGCTTGGGCATGATCGCTCAGTGCGATGTGAGTAAGGAAGACGAAGTAGCCAACATGTTTGCTGATGTAGTTGCCAAATATGGTACGGTCGATATTCTGATTAATAATGCAGGACTTCAGCGCGACGCCAAGTTCGACGAAATGACGCTGGAACAATGGAACACCGTTATCAACGTGAATCTAACGGGCCAGTTCTTATGCGCCCGGGCGGCCATTCGTGAGTTTCTGCGCCGGGGACCAAAACCGGAAGTATCGATGGCTACCGGAAAAATTATCTGCATGAGTTCGGTTCATGAACTGATTCCCTGGGCAGGTCACGTAAATTACGCTACGTCGAAAGGAGGAATTAAAATGCTCATGCAGTCATTGGCGCAGGAGTATGGCGACCGTAAGATTCGGGTGAACAGCATTTGTCCCGGCGCGATTCAAACGCCAATTAATCGGGCTGCCTGGGAAACGCCCCAGGCATTGAATAGCCTGATGACCTTGATTCCTTACAATCGGATTGGGCAGCCTCAAGACATTGGCAATCTGGCTGTTTTCTTATCATCTGACCTATCTGACTACATCACGGGAGCCAGTATTTTCATTGATGGGGGCATGACTGTATTCGAAGGCTTTGCTACGGGCGGCTGATTAAAGAGGGGAAAAAAGGGAGGAAGGAGGAAAGGGAAAAGGAGCTACATTGCTACTGGCTGGAACTCCTCTCCTCTTTCCTCCCTTTCTTCCCTTTTTCCTTTTTATTAAACTTATGACCACTGAACAAAAACGACTGGAAAACCCTGCCTGGCGGCAGTGGGGGCCTTACGTCTCCGACCGGCAATGGGGAACCGTTCGTGAGGATTACAGTGCCAATGGCGATGCCTGGGCCTACACAACCCATGATATGGCCAGGAGCTATACGTACCGATGGGGAGAAGAAGGTATTGGCGGCTTCTGCGACGATAAACAGCAACTTTGTCTCGCACTCGCGCTCTGGAACGGTCAGGACCCGATTCTGAAAGAACGGTATTTCGGTCTGACCAATGGGGAGGGTAACCACGGCGAAGACGTTAAAGAGCTTTATTACTATCTGGATAATACGCCGACGCATTCTTACCAGCGGATGCTCTACAAGTATCCACACACGGCTTATCCGTATGAGTGGCTGTTGGAGGAAAATCGACGTCGTTCGCGGCTGGAACCGGAATTTGAGTTGCTCGATACGGGACTATTTGACGAGGATCGGTATTTCGACGTATTTATCGAATATGCTAAAGGTGGACCGCAAGACGTTCTGATGCTCGTTACGGCCTATAACCGTGGTCCCGAAGCCGCTGTTTTGCATCTATTGCCAACCCTCTGGTTTCGAAATACGTGGGTCTTTGGTGATGATTCTGATGGCGTGCCGAATTATCAGCCCATCCTGGTTTTATTGCCTGATGGATCGGTTTCGGTTGAAGATTCATCCCTCGGGCGTTACATACTGCATGCTGATGGACAGCCCGAATGGTTATTCTGCGAAAACGAGACCAACCTCGCCCGACTCTACAACACCCATACGGGGTCAGCATATCCCAAAGACGGCATTAACGACTATGTGCTACAGGGAGCAGATACGGTCAATCCAAAGCATACCGGTACAAGAGCAGCCGCCCACTACGTCCTGACGGTTGAAGCGGGTCAATCCGTTACGTTGCGTTTACGGCTCGAATCAACGGGTTTGACCCAGCCATTTGCTGATTTCGATACGATTTTTACGAAACGAAAGGCAGAAGCCGACGCATTTTATCAGTTCATCCATCCTAAGCAGGCAACCGACGATGAAAAGCTGGTGCAGCGGCAGGCTTTTGCGGGGATGCTCTGGAGTAAGCAGTATTATTATTATGACGTATCACGCTGGCTGGCTGGTGACCAGAATACGCCACCACCGCCCTCTGAACGGGTAAAAGGGCGTAATCATACCTGGCTTCAGTTGATCAACGCGGGGGTTATTTCCATGCCCGATAAGTGGGAATATCCCTGGTATGCGGCCTGGGATTGGGCCTTCCATTGCGTGAACCTGGCGCTTATCGATCCCAGCTTTGCTAAACAGCAACTGATGCTACTGACCAACGAGTGGTATATGCATCCGAACGGTCAGTTGCCTGCTTATGAATGGAATTTCTCCGACGTGAATCCGCCCGTGCAGGCGTGGGCAGCCTGGCGAATCTTCGAACTGGAACAGAGAAGAAAACCGGGTGAAGAAGATTTAACGTTTTTACGGGGCATCTTCCACAAACTGATGCTCAACTTTACGTGGTGGGTAAATCGGAAAGATGAATCCGGTAATAATATTTTTGAAGGCGGTTTTCTTGGTTTGGATAATATTGGCGTCTTTGACCGGAATACGATATTCCCCGACGGAAGTCATTTGGAGCAGGCCGACGGAACAAGCTGGATGGCAATGTATGCGCTGAACATGATGCGGATCGCCCTCGAACTGGCCCGTCATGACTGTGTGTATGACGAACTGGCGACCAAATTCTTCGATCATTTCCTGTACATCGCCGGGGCTATCACCAACATTGGCGAAAACCATGTCGGACTCTGGGACGCAGAGGACGCCTTTTTTTACGATCAACTGCGCATGAACGATGGAAGCGTTCATCGAATGCGCGTTCGTACGCTCGTAGGACTTATTCCGATGTTTGCTGTTGAGGTGCTGGATAATGACTTGATGCAGGCTAACCCTGCTTTTCTGCAACGGATGACCTGGTTTCAGGGCCATCGACCCGATTTATACCACCAGGTATCGCGGTATACAGAAGAAGGCGTTGACCAAAAGCGATTGTTGAGCTTGCTACGTGGTTTTCGGCTAAAGTCACTGCTCAATAAAATGCTGGACGAGAATGAATTTCTGAGTCCGCATGGCATCCGGGCTGTGTCCAAAATTTATCGCGATCACCCGTATGAATTTACCTTAGACAATACTACGTTCCGATTAACCTACACCCCCGCCGAGAGCGATAGTGGCATGTTTGGTGGTAACAGTAACTGGCGCGGGCCTGTCTGGATGCCGACCAATTATCTGCTCATCGAAAGTTTAGAGCGATTTTATCATTACTTCGGCGACGATTTTGTGGTAGAATACCCCATTGGATCGGGTCAGCAAATTACGCTCAAGGCGGTTGCCTGTGAACTTACTAACCGACTGATCCAGCTGTTTACAAAAGATGAAAGCGGCAACCGGCCTAGCTTTGGTCAACATCCGAAATACCAAGACCCTAATTTCCGGGACTACGTACTGTTTTACGAATATTTCGATGGTGACAATGGACGAGGTGTAGGGGCTAGCCACCAAACGGGCTGGACAGGCCTAGTTGCTGAATTGATTAGTCGGAAATACGAAAGTCTGACGTGATGAATTAAAGCGTCGTTTATGAATGAGCTTTCGGGAAGGCATATAAAAAAAAGAGAGCGGCTGATCTAAAGCCGCTCTCGTCATAAAAAGCAATCACCTCGCTTAACGCCGGGCTGGACGTAGCACAAAAAAACGTTGCTGTAGAACGTAATATCCTCCAAATAACACCGCGCTGAAAAACAGGTCGCCTAACAAACCGTTCAGGAAGAAGGACGTACCGTTGTAAAAAGCCAATCCGGCAGCATAGCAACCCATCAGGCCGGGCAGCGTTTGTGGATAGAATGAACTACCATACCAAACCGCAAAATTGGTAATCAGAAAGAACAGGATCGACGAAGCAACGGACGCACCCGCAATACGGGCGGCTGTTGGTTTATTCAATGCCCACAGGCCTAGTAGCCAGGTTAGCGCAAAACTGGTATACACTGCGCCCATGCTCCCGTGGAAACCAATAAGTGCATCGCTCAGCAACATAGCCGCCAATGGAATCGCCAGACCAAGCCACTTGCGCTCGAAAGTAGCTGCTCCAAACAAAGCCAATGCGGCAATGGGAGTGAAATTTGGCCAGTGAGGTATTAATCGGAACAGGGCAGTTGCCAGAACAATACTGGTCAGCGTGGTCAGTCGAATCTGAAGCGGCTTCATGGGTGTAAAATCAGCGGTTAATGTATTGAATTGTATAAGACGACTTCGTCAATGTCAGTTTGGAGACAGCCCCGTAATCGAGATTGATCCGATAGGCG
The DNA here is from genome assembly GCF_014699035.1 of Spirosoma validum. GTDB lineage: Bacteria > Bacteroidota > Bacteroidia > Cytophagales > Spirosomataceae > Spirosoma > Spirosoma validum. The sequence continues at coordinate 445,655 of NZ_JACXAA010000005.1, read as the reverse complement.
TTCGACAAAGGTAACTCCATAAATAGACACAGCAAAGCCCGAATGGCACCACCATGTGAAACTATAAATACACATTGAGCTGAATTCGTTTCCTCCAGAGGCCGAATTTGCTCCTGCCAGAACGTAGTAACCCGCTGATAAAGATCCTGAAAGTTCTCCCCATTGGGCATTCGGATTTTTACATAATCGGCTCGCCAGGTGGCAAGTAGTTCAGGGCTGATATCGGCCCAGGGGATCATTTCCCAATCGCCAAAGGAGAGTTCTTTCAAACGATCATCGAACTGCACCCCCGGCCGCTCTGCACCGATAATCGCCGTCTGACCTGGTGCCGTTTCAATCTGACTACCCGACGAAAGTGCAGACGCTAAATCTTCGGCCAATCGACGACAGCGACGTAACGGTGATGAAAAAATAGTGGATGGGTGAGCCAACCGTTCCCCATCAGGCAAGTGATTTTTTAGTCGGTTCAGTTGTTCTGCATACGTATCGGTCAGGTCGACATCTGATTGTCCGTAGGCAATCTTTCGACCAACCGCTACTTCTGTGTGACGTATTAAGTATATATCCATGAGTTATCTGCTTGTAGGGCAAACTCCGAAACGCAGAATTGGTTCTAAAGCAATACCCTTCTTAACGAACACTACATGAATACTGTATTGCTTGTCGATGTCGACTGGGATAAAATGTTCATTCCCAGTATGTCATTGTGGGAAATTATTATCCGTGGCTCCATTACGTACTGGTTTTGTTTTCTCTACATCCGATTCTTCAGACGAGGAGCCGGGCAACTAGGCATCGCTGATTTACTGTTGATTACACTAATTTCTGATGCCGCTCAAAACTCGATGGCGGGCGAGTACGACTCGATTACAGAAGGCTGTTTACTGGTGGGCGTGTTGGTTTTCTGGGACTACGCTATAAACTGGCTCGGGTTTCGTTCCGTCTTCTTCAGTAAAATAGGCGAACCTGACCCTGTACTACTAATTAAGAACGGCGTGATGCAACGTCAAAATATGAAGAAGGAACTGATTACGTCTTCTGAGCTGATGAGTATGCTACGTCAGCAGGGTATCGAAGACGTATCGGAAGTGAAGACATGCTATATTGAAGGAAGTGGTAATATTAGTGTGATAAAGAGCTGATCTTTCTGGAATTTAATTCAATAGCTTTGTCGTCGTTCTTACTATTCCAGTCATGTATATCCGGTTGCTACGTCTGCGTTATCAGAACGAAATGCCGATTTTCGTGTATATAGTGCTTACGGTCGTCAGCTTACTTACCGCTTGTTCCTAAACCGTATACGACAAGAAGTATCATTAATATTACTCTAATTGCCTCAATTTGAGTATCTATGCCTAGCAGGAAAAAGATACAACTTAATTGAAGCGTATATCTGTTACGTTCGTTTACACTAATTCTCCCTATTATGAAATGGTTTCTTATCTCTACTTTTTTGCTGATTTTCCCGGGTCTGGAGGTGATGGCTCAAACCGAGTTACCAATGCAGCTCAAAACAGCCGATCTACTAATTGATGGAACGCTAACTTTGCCCGTTAATAAGCAAACGCAACTACCGGTGGTACTCCTGATAGCTGGATCGGGGCCCACCGATCGAAATGGTAATAATCTGATTCCGGTTGGGCAAACGGGTAGCGTCAAAGCAAATTCGTATAAATATCTGGCCGACAGCCTGGCGAAATTAGGTATAGCGACAGTGCGCTACGATAAACGTGGAGTGGGACGTAGCGTTAGTGTGGGTATGAACGAAAAGGATATAAAGTTTGAAACGTATATCAATGATGCCGTAATCTGGGTCAATCAATTAAAGGCCGACAAGCGATTTACCAAAGTAGTTGTGGCCGGACATAGTGAAGGTTCGCTAATTGGCATGGTTGCTGCGCGACTGGCTAAAGCAGATAAATATATTTCCCTGGCTGGGCCTGGCGACGACATTGCCACTAAATTAAAAACGCAATTAAAACCTCAATTGCCTGAAGCCGACCGGATGCAGGTATTTAACGCAATTGATTCCCTGAAAGCAGGCTTTACATTGAGTAGTTTGCCGACAGCTTATCCCGCCATCCGCCAGTTATTTCGCCCCAGCGTGCAGCCTTACATGATTTCATGGATGAAATATGATCCCGCAGCCCAAATAAAACTGCTGACAGTACCTGTATTAATTATTCAGGGAAAGCGAGATGTGCAGGTAATGGTTTCTGACGCCCAGAAACTAAAAGGTGCCTTGCCCAGTGCTCAAATTCGCTGGTTCGACGAAATGAATCATGCTTTTAAAAATGCCAGCACGAGTTCAATGCAGGAAGCACTGACTTCTTACAATGATCCAAACCTCCCCCTTACTCCCGGTTTAGCCACGACCATAGCACAGTTTGTGAAAAGCTAAAAAAAGATTATTTTCTTAATTAGCCGAATAATGTTGTAAATAAGCAATGAGCCGCTCGAAATGGATCTGTTCGTAGGGATTCTGAGTCTGGTGAATAAGTAAATGCCGGTAACAGTCAATCAAACCGTCGAAATGCGGGTTGTGATTTAACCGGGCAGCAATCAATCCTTTGTAACAGCGGTGAGTCTGATTATACACAAATTGGCATGGCTGGCCAGGTGATTCGTTCAGCAGATGGTCAAGAGTAGATAGGGTAGAGGCTGTCGACAAAAAATCGAAACCCTGACGATCAAAGAAGTGCTCGATTTGCTCACAAACTTCCGGGAGTTCTTTATCTGAGTGAATCTTATAGCGGAAGTATTGAGAGCCACTGAACCGACCAATGGAAACGATCAGTGTATTTGCATCGGATCGTAAATCGGGGAGATTGTTCAGAAACTGTTGTGCAATTTGTTCGACCTGCTCATTCCGACAGCCGAAGTTTACGTCAACCATGGTATCGTGGGTGTAGAAAACAGACGATAGAATGATGTTCTGAAACCCGCTGTTCGTTGTCCGGCGAAATTGTTTTTTTTCGCTTAATAGAGCATACTCATGGTCCGTAAAGAACGGGGCCAGGTGCTGGTATAAGTTCGTTTCAAAAGGGGTGATTGTCATGATTTGAAGCCTACCAACCTATAGATAATATAGTATAACGACATAACAATGTCAAGAGTAACTAAGTTATGAAAATTCTGTGAAAAATATGAATTATTAGTTTGTTGAGAACTAATAAGACTGTGTGTAAGTTATCTTCACGACACGCCCTGATGGGAAGTTAATTTGGGGACGACCGGAATTGACAGCTTGCTGAGGTCGCGTGTAAGCATGTCGGGAGTTGACGGTATTTCCCGAACCGAACAAATCGTCAAAACAATAACTGGCGAATATAACTACGCCATGGCTGCCTAATCCGGAGGATTAAGCAATAGCCATTGTCTCCCCGGCCTACGTGCTGCTGGCTGGATCAGGAGGCATCGACTCGCAGCGCTGGCTCGGTTTATGGTGTTAACGGCCGAGTAAGACACAAGCACCTACGGATGAGGCTTGGTCTGGTACACACCGGGCTGATTCCCGACAACCTTAAGCGTACCTAAGCATGTAGAAAGCACGACGGTTTCCTTGACTGGACGAGGGTTCAAATCCCTCCGTCTCCACTAAAAAAGGCCTGTAGATCATTGATTTACAGGCCTTTTTGTGCTAAAAAATGGTAAAAGGCAAATCGGTATAGGCAAATCGAATAAATAATCAGAACACATAAGGTATACGTGTTAAAAGCCGCAGTTTCTGAAATACAAATTGTTTGTAATCTTCCAATTAATCTGTAGATCCGTATTTGAGAAATTTAGTGTCAGCTTAGATGATTTATCCATGCAACCTATTTTTAGTTAAATACTTACATATGTAAACTTATTATTCACAGATTATAAAATAAATAGCTACTGTGCATTACAATAATTCATACCTTACAAACAATTTATTGAATACGTAATATGATATTTTCGGATACATCTAAATTAGGTTATCGATTGAAAAATATTTATACAAATAGCTATAAAAATTTCTCGAATTTATATGAAATAATGTTGTTTTTGCTGCTAATTGCTTCATTTGTCATACAAAAAAACAACTTTATATTAACTAATAATTTAGATACATCTTGGATGTACACGTTGAATTACGCTGTTAGTAACAATTATTTATTTGGTAAGGACATAATATTTACTTTTGGCCCTCTAGGATTTCTAGGTTACCCTATTATAGAAGGCTTAACTAATGAATTGCTAATTATTTCATACTTTTTTAAAGGTATATATTTATTGTATACAGGATTGGTAATATATGATATATCCCTGTCAGTAAAATTTATTAAATCTAGAGGAATATCGTATATTACCAAATATGTGTTATTGCCGTGGCTAGTAATAAAAATTGGATTCTATGTAGACTATACAATACTTTTCTTTATCGCATTAATTCATTCGTCTGTAGTTATTTTAAAGAATGATAATAAATCCAATAAAACTAATGAGTTAACTATTATTGTATTTAATGCTGTTACGTCGATAGTAATGCTATTTCTAAAAGTTAGTTTTTTTCCATCCATAATTATTACTAGTTTCTTAATAACAGCTTCTTTCGTTATATCAAGAAACTACTTGAACCTATTTGCGTACATAGTTTCTCTAGTTTCTGTATTTATATGCGTGTACATGTCTTTCAATGTAGATTTCAATAGTTACATATTAAACTCTATTGAAATAATTTCGGGTTACAAAAAATCCATGCAGATATATGAAGGTGAAGAATATACTAAAAATTATTTAGCTGCTATTGTTGTAACTGGTTTTTTTTCAATGCTATTGTATTATATGAGAAGATTTTTTTTCTCATATAATGGCCTTTCCATACTTATATTAATTTTATTAGCATTTTATTATTGTTTTTCTTATTCATTCACCAGAGGATCTGCCTCTTTGTTTTTTAAATGTTCAGTTGTTTCAGTAATTATATTTTTGTTGATGTATCTGCCACAAAATACTGAGTATAAAAATAGAATATATAACGTAGTAATTATAACCTTATCATTTGGCTTTATTAATAATTTCTACAATGACATACTTTTCCTAACTAACTGGAATCATGATCAATACAGATATAAAGAGAGAATTCCTAATAACCAGTTAGATAGATCAAAAACATATGATATATATCCTAACATTACGTCAATTAGCTATTTCAATAATCTAAATTATCAGCCGCGCCCTATTTTTCAATCTTACTCCGCTTATACTCCTAGGTTGGATAGCTTGAACTCTTATTTTATTTCTGAAAAGAAAGTTGATAATATTATTTTTCATACCAGCTTAAATAATGTTTCTTGGGGAAATACAATTGATGAACGGTATTTTTTGTTTGAAGAACCACTAACAAAAATTGAAATTCTGGAAAAATACACTATTAAGGATAAAATAAATAAATCATTATTTATTACGGAAAAAAGAAAAAAAAATATAAATATTAAATTTAAACTGATTGATAGACGCTTCTGCACGCTTGGCTCGGTAATTAATTTAGATTTAATTAACCCAGATAAACTTTATTTTTTTACAGCAAAGTTTAAATACTCTAATAAAGCAAAAGCTATTTCTTTACTTTATAAACTCCCTTATATTAGCGTTGAATTAATTAAAGATCATAATTCGAAAATAAGATTTAATACTGTTTCTGATTTATTAAGCCATCAATGCGTACTAAATAAATATTGCTCAAACTATTATGACTATTTTAGCCTTTTTGAAGAAAGCAAATTTAAATCTTTAGAAAATGTGAAGGCGATTAAATTCTATTCTAACCAGAGAGGATATATTAACGATTTTGAATTTACTATTTTTGAGGCCTCGTTGTTTTAATTTCCTGTATGAATTGTAATTGGATATATTAAAGGGATTAATGTAGATTCTATTTTTAACATAGGGTATATGCAAATATATACAAAGAGAATTAGCTGATTTAGATGCAGATTTATTGCCTAATAGGTTAATTAAACTAATTTATTTGCTATCAACAATAATTCTTCCCCTGTAGATAATGACTACATAAAAATTAGATGGAAGAGATTTGATATTCACTTTATATTATTCATTAGGTAAGTTAACTTTTACAAAACAGTACAATTTTTTTATTCTACTAATTTCAGAAGATTTAATGTGAAGAGGTTTTAAACGCATTAATTGCTTTTTTGTTTTTCATATGTATATATATTATATCTCCAACATTATTTTACGTAAAAATAGCTATAAATGCATATACAAAAACTGTGGGTATGACTATCAGATGTATATTTCCAGTATATAAAATTGCCATTATTCATCATGTTGTTAAATATAGTATTCATAAATTTTATGATAATAGATATTTAGTCGCCTGATAGATATTCCATTCCGTATGTCAGAAATCAACGTACTTGCAGACAACTATATGAAAAAATAAAAACCCACTCGAGAGCGGGTTTTAAGTAAAGATAAGTCTATAATAAAAAGGTAGCGGGGAGCAGGATCGAACTGCCGACCTTAGGGTTATGAATCCTACGCTCTAACCATCTGAGCTACCCCGCCGTATTGATGCCACAAAAGTAAGTAAAAATTGGCTCAAGGCCAAAAACAGCGTTGACTTTCGCAAAAAAAATCGTTTACCTTTGCCAAGGACCCTTTTCTACTAGACTATCAGGTATGGAGAAATTTAAATTTATTACTGAATATGAACTGCGGGCATCTCCTAAAATGCTGTTTCCTTATATTAGTACAGCATCGGGCTTGTCACAATGGTTTGCCAGCAAGGTGAACACTATGCCTGAACAACGATTCGATTTCCAGTGGGACAATGAAAGTCACATTGCCCGGCAAGTATCCATGCGGCAAAACAAGGGTGTACGTTTTGAGTTTCTGGATACAGACGAAAATGGGTCTGATAATAACTACGTTGATTTTCGGGTCGATCAGAGTGAGCTAACCCAATCAACGTTTCTACGTATTACTGACTACTCTTCTACCACTGATCAGGACGAACTTAGGGATTTGTGGGATGGTTTAATGGACAAATTGCGGGAAATTGTTGGTAGTTAACATAATTTACGAATTATGATGGACGATTTACGAGGTTATCTGTGTTATTAGATCGTAAGTCAATTACTGGGTAGTTTCCTTTGTATATCCATCCTGTGAAAAAGATTGATAAATTAATACTCGGCTCGTTTTGGGGGCCGTTTTTTTTAACCCTCGGCGTCGTCATCTTTATCTTCCTGATGCGACTACTGATGTTTTATATTGACGATTTTGTCTCTAAGGATCTCGATCTGGCCACTTTTGGCCGCCTTCTTTTCTACTTCGCTTTATTAACTATTCCGACGGCATTGCCACTGGCAGTTTTGTTGTCGTCGCTGATGACGTTTGGTAATCTTGGCGAATTTTTTGAATTGACGGCTATGAAAAGCGCGGGTATCTCGTTAACCCGAGCAATGCGTCCGTTACTTGTTGTTGCCGTCGTTATTAGCGCCTTTTCCTTCTGGTTTAATAATTCAGTTTCTCCCTGGGCTAATTTAAAAGGGTATAGCCTGCTTTACGATATTAAGACTGCTAAGGCGACGCTAAATCTGAAAGAGGGCATCTTCTACAATGATTTGCCTGGATACAGTATTAAAGTAGATCAGAAAGTAAAGGCACCCAAGGAGAGTAAAAATGGCGACTTGTTGAAAGGACTAGTTATATATAAACATCCAACAAACGGACTGGAATCTGGTAACCGTGAGATTATTCTGGCCGATTCTGGACGAATGTATATGGATAAGGACAGGACGTACCTAACCTTTCAGCTATTTAACGGCAATGACTATCAGGAATATTCAGACAATAATACGGTTAGCTATGCCAGTAGTGGACCTAATGCGAAAGGAGCACAGTTCATGCGAAATGGATTCAAGGATTATCGACTTGTGATTAGTCTTGAATCATTTGGCATCAAACGTACCGATGAGAACCAGTTCGAATACCATGAGTATATGAAAAATCTTAACGAACTGACGACATTGACCGACTCACTGCGGAGAGATTATACGAAAACAAGTTTAAGCGTAGCTGGCAATTCACGGCAATACTATAATTATCAGTTCAAGTCAGATGCGTCCGCCAAAGAGAAAAAAGTAACAGAGGGGAAATGGGTCGACTCGCTGCTAAATAAGCAGAATGTGCCTCGTCCCGACTTAATGCAAATGGCACTGAGTCAAGCGCAAAATATTTTATCATACTCAACCTCTAACGTAACCTACCTGACGGAAAAAGAAAAAAATGTCTGGAAATATCAGTTAGAAACGCATCATAAATTTACGCAGGCGATTTCGGTTTTCGTGATGTTTCTGATCGGCGCATCTATGGGTGCAATTATTAAGAAAGGTGGCTTTGGCCTTCCCGTACTCGTGTCGATTGTGTTTTTTATTTTCCTATACGTATTGACATTGCAGGGGGATAAATATGCGAAAGAGGGCTTAGTGTGGGTTCCTATTGGTGCTTGGCTGGCAAACGCGGTATTGTTCCCAATTGGATTGTTTCTTATGCAGCGGGCTCGCCACGACTCACGCCTTTTTGACAAAGATGTCTATGTGATCGCTTGGGAACGGCTAAAACAAAAATGGAAAGTTTATAGAGGACAATCTTCAGGAAATAGCCAGCAGTCATTAGTATAGTTTATACATATAGAAACTGTTGGCTGTTAGGTGCTAATTATAGACTATTTTTCGTATCTTTGCACCCGAATTCAATTTTTCAATCAAATTAGCTGTCTGAAGATGTATCTAACGACCGAAAAAAAGCAGGAGATCTTCTCCACCTCGGGTCATGCCAAAAGCGCAACGGACACCGGGTCGGCCGAATCCCAGATCGCGCTGTTCACCTACCGGATCAGTCATTTAACTGACCACCTGAAAGTCCACAAGCACGATTACGGCACTCAACTGGGCCTTTTGAAATTAGTAGGTAAACGTCGGCGTCTGCTGAATTACCTGCAAAAGAAAGAGATTACCCGGTACCGGGCCATTTTAGCCGCGCTGGGACTACGGAAGTAATTAACCGCTCACAAAAAAAGGGAATCTGCTACACAGTAGATTCCCTCATTTTTGTTGTTTGATTGCTGAAGAGATGATTGTGGTCGGAAGGTTTATTTAATCAAAGAAGAATTAGTTTGAGGTCTGATGACTGGGCCAGACGTGTGATTAATGAAAATTTGTAATCATAGGATCTAAACTCAGAAGTCAAAAAAGCTGTAAGAGGGCGTATTCAAAATCTGCTGTATGTTTCAAATTACCACGCAATCCGTTGCGCTGCCCGACGGGCGGGAAATTACCATCGAAACTGGAAAAATGGCCCGACAGGCCGACGGTGCGGTGGTTGTACGGTTGGGCGACACAATGCTGTTAGCCACCGTTGTATCGAGTAAAGACGCGAAAGAAGGCGTTGACTTTCTTCCACTATCGGTTGACTACCAGGAGAAATTTGCGTCTGCGGGCCGAATTCCAGGTAGCTTCCAACGACGCGAAGGTCGCTTAGGAGATCACGAAATCCTAATTAGTCGTTTGGTAGACCGGGCCTTGCGGCCTATTTTTCCTGATAATTATCACGCTGATACTCAGGTTATTATTACACTTATTTCTGCTGATCCTGAAGTTCAGCCTGATGCCTTAGCTGCCTTAGCTGCCTCGTCAGCCTTGGCCGTATCGGATATTCCATTTAATGGACCTATCTCTGAAGTACGGGTTGCTAAAATTGATGGTCAATATAAGATTAACCCGAAAACAGCTGATATTGAGCGGGCTACCATCGATTTAATTGTAGCAGCTACGGAGAAAGATATTTGCATGGTAGAAGGCGAAATGGACGAATGTTCAGAAGCCGAAGTTGTGGAAGCGCTTAAAGTAGCCCACGAAGCTATTAAAGTACAATGCCAGGCTCAGAAAGAGCTAGAGGCTAAAGTTGGTAAGACTGAAAAACGACAGTACAATCATGAAACACATGATGAAGTCCTGCGTGCAGCCGTGCGGACTGCTACCTACGATAAGATTTATGACGTAGCGCGTCTTCAGAGCGGTAGTAAAAAAGGCCGTTCGGAGGGTTTCAGAACCGTTCGCGACGAATACATGGCTTCATTTCTTGAAGGCTCAGAAATAAATCAGACTTTAGTTAAAACCTATTTCGCTGATTTAGTGTGGGAGGCTTCACGTCGGTTGGTATTGGACGAACGTACTCGTCTGGATGGACGGAAATTAGATGAAATTCGCCCTATTTCTACCGAAGCGGGTCTTTTACCTGGTCCACACGGTTCAGCGTTGTTTACCCGAGGTGAAACTCAATCATTGACAACTGTTACCCTTGGTACAAAAACTGACGAGCAGATTGTCGATCAGACCATGTATCAGGGATATGCTAAATTCCTGTTGCATTACAACTTTCCTGGTTTCTCGACGGGCGAAGTTAAGCCAAATCGGGGCGCTGGTCGGCGGGAAATTGGTCATGGTAATCTAGCTCACCGCTCGCTGAAAAAAGTACTGCCACCCGAAGAAGAAAATCCATACACGATTCGCATCGTCTCGGATATCCTGGAGTCGAATGGCTCATCATCGATGGCGACAGTCTGTGCCGGTACAATGGCGTTGATGGATGCCGGTATAAAAATTAAAGCACCGGTCGCTGGTATTGCCATGGGCCTGATTTCGGATGGTGATAAGTATGCCGTGTTATCAGATATTCTCGGTGATGAAGATCACCTTGGTGACATGGATTTTAAAGTGACTGGAACCGAAAAAGGTATTGTCGCCTGCCAGATGGATCTTAAAGTGGAGGGTTTATCGTACGATGTGCTTGCCCAGGCTCTGGAACAGGCTCGCGTTGGACGGCTTCATATCTTGGGTGAAATGCAGAAAGGTATTGCTGATGTCCGCTCAGATCTAAAACCACATGCTCCTCGTGCTATGGTTATTAAGATCGATACAAACCAGATTGGCGCTGTTATTGGACCCGGCGGTAAAGTTGTGCAGGACATCCAGAAAGATTCTGGTGCTGTTGTCAATATAGATGAACATGACAATGCTGGCTGGGTTAGCATTTTTGCAACCAGCAAAGAAAGCATGGACAAAGCCGTGTCCCGTGTGAAAGGTATTGTGGCTGTACCGGAAGTTGGTGAAACGTATGTAGGTAAAGTCAAAACAATTCAACCGTTTGGGGCTTTTGTTGAATTCATGCCGGGTAAAGATGGGCTATTGCACATTTCCGAGATTAAGTGGGAACGGTTGGAAACCATGGAAGGTGTCTTACAAGTAGGCGAAGAGGTGACGGTAAAGCTGATTGACATCGATAAAAAGACAGGAAAATATCGTTTGTCACGCAAGGTTTTACTGCCCAAGCCAGAGAACAAAAATGCGTAAGCCATTGTTACTTTTTTGTGTAATGCATCGTCAAACGTTAGCGTTATATAGTCATTCCACCGGGGAAAACGTATCATGAGACAGCTAAAGATTTCAAAACAGATTACCAATCGCGAGAGCCAGTCGTTAGACAAGTACTTGCAGGAAATTGGTAAAGTAGACCTGCTTACGCCTGATGAGGAAGTAACGCTGGCGCAAAAAATTCGGGATGGTGATCAACTCTCGCTGGAGCGATTAACTAAGGCAAACCTGCGCTTCGTTGTGTCGGTTGCTAAGCAATATCAAAATCAAGGACTCTCGCTAGGTGACCTGATCAACGAAGGGAATTTAGGATTAATTAAAGCAGCTCAGCGTTTTGATGAAACGCGCGGGTTTAAATTTATTTCTTACGCCGTTTGGTGGATTCGTCAATCCATTTTGCAGGCTCTGGCCGAACAGTCGCGGATTGTACGTTTACCTCTCAACCGGGTTGGTTCACTGAACAAGATTTCCAAAACGTTCTCGGATTTAGAGCAAAAGTTCGAGCGGGAGCCTTCTCCGGAAGAGTTAGCTGCCGTGCTCGAAATTTCGGCTGCTGAAGTTGTCGATACGTTGAAAATCTCAGGTCGCCATGTATCAATGGATGCACCGTTTGTACAGGGTGAGGAAAATAGCCTGCTCGACGTTCTTGAAAATGACGGCGAAGACAAACCAGATTCGGGCTTAATTAATGACTCGTTACGTAAAGAAGTACAACGTGCACTCTCAACGTTAACGCAACGTGAGGCCGATGTGATCACGCTCTACTTCGGATTGAATGGCGAACATGCAATGACACTCGAAGAAATCGGTGAAAAATTCAACCTGACCCGCGAACGGGTCCGACAGATAAAAGAAAAAGCCATTCGTCGGCTCCGCCATACCTCACGGTCGAAAGCATTGAAGACGTATCTGGGTTAATGTTCCTGTTTGTATTTGCCAAACGACTCCTGCGAAAGTGGGAGTCGTTTTGTTTTTAACGCATTGAGTATTGTGAAAGCTAAGTAAAACAAAAAAGACAGTCCTCACGAACTGTCTTTTTACAAAGAAATATGATTGCTTATTTCGTATAGATCCAGGCCGTCGAGCCAATCATTTTGCTGATAGCTGGAATATGCGACTGAACTTCTGACTTATCGTCTGAGCCAATGGCGGCAACTTTGTAACGTAATGATTTGCGGCCTTGAACCATTATATAAGCATCTGTATAGCCAGCTTTGTGTAAATAGCTCACTAGAGGCATCGCTTTCTCTTTTCTGGAAAACACCCCGGCAATAACGGTAAAATGATGATCGCTATGAACCGGAGCAAGTTTCGCAAGAGGAACCCTTTTGACAGGTTCTAATTCTATAATAGCCTCCTCTTTTACCGCTGGTTCCGTAGCAACGGTCGCTGGTGTAACAGCAACTGGCCCGACAGTGGTGGGAGGGGCGACAACAGGTTTTGTCTCAGGCGCCGTCGCTGGGACAATTTTATGAGTCACCTCTATTTTTTTCGGTGTTTCCTTATCTTTGGCAGGGGCAGTTAATGCCGCTGGCACCCGAAATAGATTGGCAGGGTCGAGGCTGCTCTGTAAAGGCTGACCCGGCTTTACAACAGAGAAATAGCTAACTAAACCCAGCGAGCCAACCAGTAGGACGGCGGCAGCCACACGCCAGTACGGCCGGGCGGGTTGTAAAGGGGTTAATGTTACATCTTCATCTCGGACTAACACGGGGCCAACGGCTATAACGGGTACAGCTTCGATTGGAGTCTCTGCTACTGCCGGGCGATTAACCAAATGCACCGACAGGGCACTCATACCATAGGCTTCACCAAAAAAGTTGTGTCGCAAACTAGGGTCAAACTGAAGTTTTCCTTCATCATTACGACTGAAGGTACCAATACCATCCAATTCAAAATGACCTATTACTTCAACTTGTTCACGTAACTCATCAACAAATACGCTAATGTGCCGTTGCGCACCTTCGCGCGTAACGGGTTCGTGTAACATAATGTAATTAGCCAGAATACCATCGTCAAAGCGAAGTGCTTCATTAAAAGCAACCCGTTTACGAGGAGGGAGATAGAGGCCACTGGCTTCAGAAAAGGCTGCCGGTTGGTAATGGGTCAGAAAAGCGCCAAACTCGGGAACAACTACACAGTCGTATTGATACAGCAGCTTTTTGAGATAATCGTTAACGGAAGCCATAAGATGCGCCGGTGGAGATTAGAATGAGTAACTGATTCCGCCGAGAAAGTTAAGACCTTGCGACTGATAATACAAATACCGCTGGTAGTTTTGGCTAAAGATATTATTTAACGACACGAATGCAGATACTTGTTTCCCTAGGAAATAGTCAATTTTTACATTAAGATCATAGATCGGTTTTAGGGTGTAGAGCACGTTAGATGTAAAGTTTTTATTTACGATGCCCTGATAAAAATACAAATCGGCCGTGATGAATAATTTTTTGTCGAGAATGTACGAGTTAGTCCAGGTGGCGGCAGTCTGTGGGCGACCCCATGCCTGTTCCAGACGGTCGAGATTATACCCAAAAAAGTCGGCTTTTAGTGTTGAGCGGAATTTGTCTTTCAATGCATAAGTTAATTGTCCTGAAACAGTCAACACGTTTGATATACCACCGTCATATAGTACGCCAAACTTGGTTGTGTCGGGTTGCGAGTTGTTGAACGTATAGAAGTTCCGGTAGCGAGCGTAAGAAACTTTACCTTCATACGAGAACCCTCCGCTCAAAGCCCCTTTCGTACCCGCATAAACATCCAGCGACTTAACGGTGTTCGCTAAAACGACCTGAGAAGCAAGCCATTTGTTTTCGCCAAGTAACGAACGTAGTGTATTGCGATTAATATCGCCATCAAGACCCGCGAATACGTGGATATTTCCTGCCGGAACGAAATCGACATCAACAATTGGAAATGCTCTGGTATCGTTGATGCCCTGGCGTTTATCGGTTTGGTTAACGGCATTGATACCGGCTGTGATTGTAAATAAATCGGAAGTGTACTTAAAGGTAGGCTTTACCCGAAACAGATTCCGATTATCAACAATAGAGCCGTCTGAGCGTTGCGTTACGTAGGCATCAGCGGCTACAAGAGCTACGATATTGTCAGTGATACCAAGCGATGCATTTAGGTTCGTACCCCAGTCAGTTTCGGATGCATTAAAGCGATCACGAAGAGACGTAATACCCGTACGTAGCGAATAATCAATCGCATTTTCGGTTTTGGCGTTTTCGATGCCAATCTTAAAATTGATTGTATTCAAGTTTTGCTTGATCAAGTCAGGATTGAAGCTTGGTGAAGCTGCGTATTCACGGCTGTAGCCATAAAAATTATACGCGTTTCGGTCGAACCCTAAATCACCTTGCAGCTTAAACGCATCGGTTAAGTATTTACCCGTAACCCGAACCCGCGTATCACTCTGGCTCGAATTTTTTCCATCGACCGGCCCAATACCTGATGATAAATGCCGTATGGAGCCTTCAAGAGCAAGGTTCGAAAGGGTATTAAGTCCGACGAAACCTTCGCCTAAAAACGAGCTGTAATTCCCGGCGCCTAATTTTACGTAATTACTATAACCTGACGTTTCGTCAACCTGACCCGTTGCGGGAGCCAGTACACCCGGCATAATCCGGGGATCGCCAACGGTTAACTTCCGGTCTTCAAATTCGTAAGTTAGTTTTCGTTGTTCAGCCGATGGCTTAACGGATGGGATTTTGTTGAATAGTCGATTGGCCGGTGGGAGATTAATTTTCCGGCTCTTTTCAACCGTAATTTCCTGCGTATCGATTTCACCTTCTTTAACGGGACGCGTTGGCTTGGGTTGCTCCTGAGCCCAAAGCGTTGCTGATAAAGAAAGGAAAGTAAGGGTGAGAAGGGGACGTACGATCATAGTGAAGAGTGAGAATTAGTGAAGAGTGAAGACCGGGCCGCCGGAGCGGTGAAAAGTGAAGAATAAAGTCTATTTCTGAAGACAGACCATTGTTCTTACTTTTCATTCTTCATTCTTCACTCTTCATTAATTTTTGCTTTCAAGCGTGGCCAATTTTTGTTTGGCTTCGGCGATAATGGTTTCGTCGGATGAGTTTTCGATGATTGAATTCAGAACGGCCTTAGCCTGCGTCGTTTCGTCTAGCGCTACGTTGTTATCGGCAACCAGAATAAACGCTTTGCCTTTCCAGTACTCAAAGTCGGCGAACTGTTCGTTAAACTTCAGCAACGTAGCCGTCGACTCTTTGTACTTTTTCTGTTTGTTCTGGATTTCACCAAGATGATAGAGGGCTTCAGCGCCATTCACGTCTTTGGCTAGCGCGATGGTTTTATCGAATTCCGTTTGAGCCGTTTTATAATCACTTTTCGCAAGGGCTACTTTGCCCAGCATAAGTTGAGCCCGATTTTGAGCACCCGGCACCACGCTTCCAGCCGCTACGATGTCGCGGGCAAGAATGGCCGCGGAATCCAGCTTTGGATAAACGAAATACGTATCCATCATGCCTAGTTGGGCCGTAACCTGATCGGGTTTTCCGCTGGCTTTGCTCAGAATAACCCGATAATTCTGAATGGCACGCGGATAATTTTTCTGCTTTGATTCCAGGTCCGCAGCCCGCGTGGCAGCACGTATTAGATAATCAGATTTGTTGTCGGCAATGATTTGATTATAGTACCGAAGGGCATTCGCAGGGTCGTTGGTTTGCCGATAAGACTCCGCTATGTAATAGCGAGCTTCGTTCGTGCTTGGACTGTTGGGGTATTCCTGCATGAACGCTTGCAGCGACTGAATGGCCTGAGCGTATTTCCCATTCGCGTAAATATCCTTGGCGTTGTCAAACTGCACGCGCTCAACATCGGTACTGCCCGGATTGCTTTTCTTGTACTGGCCGAGCACCTGCGAAAACTCTTCTGGTCGACCAGCATCACTCAGCGCATTCTGAATGCCAAGCAATGCGCTTTGGGCCTGTTCTGAGTTACCGTAGTTATCCAGAATTCGTTTGTAATCGGCAACCGCCGGATCATACTGCTGTATGTTTCCGTAAGCAATGGCGCGTTTCAGCAAGGCCGCCGGAATTAGTGAACTATTGGGTTTGTCCTGAATCAGCTTCGTAAAGCCCTGAATGGCCACCTGATACGAACCCTTCTCGAAATCGACGTTAGCCCGTTGAAATAGTGATTCGTCAACGAAACGTGAGTTCGGATACTGGCGCTGTACCTGATCAAACTGAGATTTCGCTTCGGTGTCACGACCAAGGTAACTTAACGTAACGGCTTTCTGATACGAGGCATAATCTTTGTCAGCGGCATTCTGTGCAATTGCCTGATCGTAGGATCGTAGCGCATTTTCATACTGCTTTGTCGCCAGATACGAGTCCGCCAGGCGAATGGTAGCATCCTGGACCTGCGCCTGGTCGTCAACGCTGGCTCGTTTGCCTACAAAATCGCGGAAATACGTAGCGGCATTGCCGTAGTCTTTCTTGTTATAATACGCATAGCCGAGTCCATATAAGCTTTTCGTAGCGTAGGTCGAACCCGACTTAGATACGCTGGCATAAATTGGAATGGCCGTATCGTACTGTTTACCGGCTGAGTAGGATTCACCTTTCCAGAACTGTGCAGCTTGTTGTAATTCAGTATCAACCGGAAATTTCAGTGACTTATCCAGATTCGCCACCGCCTGCGGATAGCGTTCAGCGTTGAAATCATTGACACCCTGGTTGTAGGTCAATCGCTGATACGTAGCGTTAATTTTGGGTGTCCGTTTTTTTAGCCCTTCAATATAGGCAATAGCTGCCGGGTAATTGTTTGAGGCAAAGTACGCTTCGCCAACCAGTTCATTCGCTTCGTTCTCAAATTTGCTATTCGGATACTGCTTCAGAAAGGCCGTTAATTCCTTTACAGCGTCAGCTCCATTGTTCTGATCTAATTGAAGTTTGGCATGGTTAAAGCGAGCTTCCTCCTGAATTTCCTGATTAAAAGTTAACCGGCCAGCCTGATCGAATGCATTTAAAGCATAACTTGGATTCTGAGTCTGTAAGTAGCTAACCCCCAGGGTGTAAGCTGCGTACTGAGCCGTCGTATCCTTACCCCCTGCCAGTGTTTTTAACTGCGTAATAGCGTCGTTATATGCGCCCGTACGGAACAGCGATTTCCCATACCGAAACTTGACTGCACCGGGCGCTTTTGCTCCAGCCGCTGTAATGTATTGCTTGTAATACGGAATTGCTTTAGCAAACTGATTTTGCTGATAATACACCTCGGCCGTATAAAGAGCCACCTCGCTCATGGCCGAACCACTATTTCGTTTAAGGAGCGGTTCAGTATAGGCCAGTAATTCATCGAACCGGCGTTGCCGATAAAGCGCCTGCGCAATCCAGTTTGGCACCTGATTCTGATACGTTGGGTTTTTCTCGATACGTCGGAAATCGGCAACGGCTTCGTTAAAGTTACGATTGCGGAAGTTGATGACCCCGGCGTAATACGAAGCTGCCGGAGCGTCGGGTGAACTGGTATCGAGTTTTACCTCGTTTAGCAGTGGCAACGCTTTCTGCAAATTCTGCGTATTGTAATAGGAGAGACCCAACTGGTATTTGTACGTAATCTGTTGAGAACTACTACCTCCCTGAGCAACGGCTTTTTCTAAGAAGTCAATGGCCTTTGCATAGTTCTGACGGGTATAGTAGTACGTTCCCAGATCGCCGTAAAGCTGTGCCGCTTTGGGGTGCTGGCTGTGATTCTTGACAAACCGGTCAACGAGCAGCTCTGCACCGGGCTCATCGATGTACAAACTGGCCAGGGCGATATAATACTCGGCTTCGACGGCATTTTGATCGTTGCCGTTAAACAGCGTTTGTGAACCATCACCCCGGCGAGGTTCGAGATATTGCCGAAATTCGTAACGGGCCGCTGCGTAATTCGCTCGCTCGAACAGTTCGATCCCGTTGCGGTAGTGATAATCTGGTTCAGCGTAACTCTGCGTTCGCTGAGCAGTAACGGATAGTGAAGAAAGCAACCCCAGGGTCAGGGTAAACACTAGCCGACTTAGCGAAAAATAGCCTGACTGGCATTGACCCGTGTGGGTGAGTGAATAGGGCATAGATGAAAACAACGATTTTACGTTGGGTTGAGGTTTAAGGTTCAACATCCCAGGTTTCAGATTGTCACGTAGTTCGATAGAGGGCAGGCCCATTAGAACGTTAAACCTTCCACTTGACACATCGATACGTTCAACTGAAACCAGAAACTTTAAACATGAAACTACTTATTCTCTGGATTGCGTCGTAGTTTCGCCAATGAATTGGCAAAATTCACGTTTAATCTGGACAAAAAACGAAGGTATTCCTGTTTCCGTATGAAAAAAAACGCCCGGCTCCTGTATTTACTTACTGTCTGGACATTTTTTATTTTCCTTTCATCAACTGCAAAGCCCCTATCTACTAATGACGAAACCCCCTCAGCAGCATCGCCGGGCATAACCTACGTGCTTTCGATGCCCGAGCCGCAGACCCATTATTTTGACGTGGAGATGCAGCTGAAAAATAGTGCAACGGCGACGAATGCAAAAAAAAACGGGTATCTGGATATCAAAATGCCGGTCTGGACGCCCGGCTCGTATCTGATCCGGGAGTACGCCAAAAACGTCGAGGCCTTTACGGCAACGGCTGCTGGAAAGCCTGTTAAAAGCGAGAAAATCCGAAAGAATGCCTGGCGCGTGTACACAGCTGATGACAACGTAACAATTCGCTATCGCGTTTATGCCAACGAACTTACTGTACGGACGAACTTTGTGGATGCCGATCATGGGTACGTAACACCCGCCAGTACGTTCATGTACCACGACGCGCTGAAAACCATTCCGTTACGTGTCGTTGTGCAACCCTACAAATCCTGGAAATACGTAGCAACCGGGCTAGAACCCGTAGCCGGTGCCAACTTTACCTACGAAGCGCCAGATTTCGACTTGCTGGTGGATTCACCCATTGAAATCGGCAACCACCGAACTTTTGGTTTCACAGCGTCGGGCGTGCCGCATACCGTAGCTATGTTTGGTGATGTGGAATACGACGAAAAGCGCTTACAGGCTGATTATAAGCGCGTTTGTGAAGCCGCTGCAATGGTCATCGGTGAACATCCCTGCAAACATTACACCTTCATCGTGCACCATATCCCTACCGGTGGCGGGGGGCTGGAGCACCTGAATTCGACGACGCTCGAAACGTATCGGAATGCCTATTCAACGGAAGCGAATTACAAAGGCTTTCTAACCCTGGTAGCGCACGAATATTTTCACCTCTGGAACGTAAAGCGTATTCGGCCCGTCGCACTTGGACCGTTCGATTACGAGAATGAGAATTATACGCACATGCTCTGGTTGTCAGAAGGTTGTACGTCGTTTTATGAAGATTACATTCTACGTCGGGCGGGCTTCCATTCACCCGAAACGTACCTCAATATTGTTGCCAACGACATTACGGGTATCGAAAATCAACCAGGCGTGCGCGTGCAGTCGGCGGCTGAATCGAGCTGGGATGCGTGGATTAAAGGGTACCGGCCCAACGAAAACTCAAACAATACGACCATTTCCTACTACAGCAAAGGAAGCGTATTGGGAACGTTGCTGAATCTGGCAATTCTGGCAGGTAATAATGGCGAACGTAGCATGGACGACCTGATGCGATTCCTGTATAACGAGTACTATAAAAAACAGAAGCGCGGGTTTACAGATGATGAATTCCGGAAAGCGGCTGAGCAAACGGCCGGACGTAGTCTCGACGATTTTTTCAACATTGGCGTCAACTCGGCTGACCCGATCAGTTACAATACATATTTTGAACCGGTTGGCCTGCAACTGACCAACGTAGCGTCAAAAACGCAGGACGGATTTTTGGGTGTAGGTGTATCAACTGCGGGCGGGAAATCGACCGTTACGAGTGTTCGGCGCGGATCAGCCGCCTACACCGACGGCCTAAACGTAGGCGACGAAATCCTTTCAGTAGACAGCGTTCGGGTGGGTGATGATTTGTTACGTCTCATTAGCAATCGGCAGGTTGGTGAAACGCTCAACGTATTAGTCAACCGGTCGGGCTTGTTACGTAAAATAC
Organism: Spirosoma validum; assembly: GCF_014699035.1. Classification (GTDB taxonomy): domain Bacteria; phylum Bacteroidota; class Bacteroidia; order Cytophagales; family Spirosomataceae; genus Spirosoma; species Spirosoma validum. The sequence continues at coordinate 425,134 of NZ_JACXAA010000005.1, read as the reverse complement.
CCGTTACGTTAACGCCGAATCCTTTAGCAAGTTATCGGCTAACGCCCTTGCCGAACGTAACAGCTGCCCAAAAGGCACTCTATAACAAGTGGTTGTACATTAAGTAAAACAAATCAGGCTCGGTAGATTATCGGGCCTGATTTGTTTTATACAAAAGCGCTTCATCAGTAAAATTGTGCTTAATGCTACAGCAATTGACATCCCGAGATCAAACGGCTACCGGTACGTATTATCTACCGATTGCCCTATTGTTTGGGATCATTTTCGCTGTTGTCAGGGTAGTCGGAATCCTGGGTCCACTTACCTACCGGTTCGTTCTTCCGTTGGGTTTTATACTCATGGCGTTGATGCCATTTATCTTTCTCAACCGGTCTCAACGGCAGAAAATGGGCTTCTCGCGCAGTAAGAGCCAATCGTTTTATGGGTTGGCTTTGCTGACTGGAATGGTTGCTGCCTTATTCTGTTTTCTGTTAGGTAAAGCCTTCTTTGATACAAGCCTCGACAATTGGTACGTAACTATAAAAAATGCGTATGCAAATACTGTACCTCTGGATAGCAAGGGGGCCTTTCTGATCATCACGATACCTGCTCTTATTTTTAGTCCAGTTGGGGAAGAAATTTATTTCCGAGAATTCTTGCAGGATGCGTTGTCTACACGATTCAATTATCGGGCGAGTGTGGTTAGCGAGTCGTTGTTCTTTGGCATTATTCATCTTTGTCATCATGGCCTCAGTCTGGTGAATCATCAATTTGTTTTTCGTCCCGTTTCGGGGAGTGTATGGGTACTACTTATGTTCCTGACCGCCTGCCTGTTTGCCTGGATAAAACGAAAAAGTGATTCGATTTATCCGGCTATTGCTGCCCACGTTGCGTTTAACTTGACGATGAACGTCTGTATCTTTTATGCGTTAGTTTGAATCCGTGTATGCCTCAGCCAGAAACATTGCTCACTCAATCAAATACGCTATCCGTCACGTCTGTACGGGTTACGTCTATCGACATATTGCGGGCCCTAACGATGGTCCTGATGATTTCTGTCAATGACTTATGGTCATTGACAGACATACCTGCCTGGCTGGAACACGTATCGCACGACGCTGACGGGATGGGACTAGCCGATTCGGTCTTTCCAGCGTTTCTGTTTATCGTAGGGATGTCATTGCCGTATGCCATTGACGCCCGGCGAAAAAAAGGAGATTCGGATGCTACGTTGGTTGGCCATGTTATCATGCGCTCGATTGCCTTGCTGGTTATGGGCGTCTTTCTAGTCAATGGAGAGTCGATTAACGAATCCGCGACGGGTTTGACTCGGGGTGTCTGGAATACCTTGTCATGTCTATCGTTCATTCTGATCTGGAATACATATCCCAAAACCGTAGCGAAATGGATTGTAACTACGAGTAAAGGCTTGGGCGTGGCTATCTTGCTGGCGCTGGCGTTCATTTATCGGGGCGAAGAGGCTCCACGTTTTGCCACGCACTGGTGGGGGATTCTGGGCTTGATAGGCTGGTCGTATCTGGCTGCAGCTTTAGTTACGGTGGTCGCCCGAAATCGAATGCCTGTTCTGGTACTTGCCTGGGTTGCTTTCGCGCTTCTAAGCGTAGCGAATAGTGCAGATTTGTTCCCAGAAGCGGTTCATCTTATTCCCGGCGCGATTAGCGGTGGTACGTTAGTTGGCCTGACGATGGGGGGCGTCGTGATTTCAACGCTTTTTCAGGAGTATCGCCAACGAGGAGATAACAAACAAATGACACTGGTCTTTCTAGTCATCGCCGTAGCACTGATTGGATTAGCACTGTATACGCGTCAGTTCTGGGGAATCAGCAAACTGAGAGAAACACCCGCCTGGCTATTCTTGTGCAGCGCCTTTACGATTCTGGCCTTCATGGCCATCTATTGGCTCACGGACGTAGGCGGAAAAGCAAACTGGTTCACCCTAATCAAACCCGCCGGAACCGATACGTTACTATGCTACCTGATTCCGTACTTCGCCTACGCCGGTATGACGCTTCTGCACCTTCATTTACCAGAAGCTGTGCTCGTCGGTGGGGTTGGCTTACTGAAATCCTTCCTCTTTGCAATCCTGTGCGCCTGGATTACGGGGCAATTGAATAAAGTGGGGGTGAAGTTGAAGTTATGAGTAGATGCCAAACTGGAAGTAATTATTTTAAATAATACTTCTGAACAAGCTTTAATGCCTCTTTTTCATCTTGAGTGCAGACATCACAGAACGTGCCAATGCCGTTTACCGGACCTTCGTATTCCCAGGTAAATGTTTTTGAGTAGTTATCTTTCGGATTACTCACCTTTAACGTAGTGCCAGAGGGCATGATCGTCAGGATGGTATTATTGGGAAACTGGGCGTTAAATCCAGACGTATTATTGACCTGTGCTTTACCTGCGTAGCGTAATTTGACTTCTTTGCGATCCTTACCGTAGGCATACGTAATGTCTTGTCGTTTAGCATCTTTTACCCAGAAACTAAGGTGTTCATACGTATCAGTTCCGGGTTTACCGTACGAATAATTCGCAACGTTCATTTGCGCGTTGGCAATCGTACTGGTAAGCAACACGGTAATAATGGCAATGTTTAGTGTGTTCATTCTTCGGGGATATGCTGATTAACTGACTAATGTATTTATCAAGTAGTAAACTGTTTATCCCTTCATTGTTTTCGTTTTTGCCGCTTTCCCTACGTTTTCCTCAACGCGATACTTCACCATTCTGGCAATCAAATCCAACGGCATGGGCTTATTGAGCGGAAATTGAATCGAGCCCTTTCCTTGTTTGTAAGCCGAAAGTTCTTTCTGAAAGGCTTCATTGCCTTTCGGTGTCGCGTAAAAGCCGATGTGGTTTTTGAATGCAGCAAAGTAAACCAGGTTGCCCTTTAGTGTGAACGTTGGCATCGCGTATTTTATCGTTTCTTCAGCGTCTGGGGCTGCTCTTTTAATCGTTGCACGAATCTGTTGTAACCTCTCCTGAACGTCTTCTGGAAACTCAGCGATGTATTCATCAATGGTGTTGGGTTTATCTGTTGTCATGTGGATTTAGGTTTAGGGTAATGGCTGAAAAATAGAACCGCACCGGCGGACCGGCAGATTTTTATGATAGCTTATGATTTTCGAAGATCATTTAAATCAGATTGATCATAAAAATCTGCCGGTCCGCCGGTGCGGTTCTATTTTCTTTCGTCAATGCAGTAACTCTTCCGCTAATTGCGTTAAGCCAACCGTAGCGGGTTCGGCGATGAACGTAACATTGGGCCGTTTGTGCATGGAAGGGATATTCGGGTCTACGACGTAGATTGGAATGCCCTTTTGAACAGCATAGACCAAACCCGCAGCTGGATATACATTTAGCGACGTACCAACGACGATAAAAATATCGGCTTCGTTGGTAATTTCCAGCGCTAGGTCCATCATAGGTACGGCTTCGCCAAACCAGACAATGTGCGGCCGTAATTGGGAGCCTTTTTCGCAGAAATCACCCGCCTTCAGTTCCCAGCCTTCGATGTCATAAACTAAGTCCGGGTCTTTAGTGCTACGTGATTTAAACAACTCGCCGTGTAGGTGAATCACGTTTGAGGAGCCCGCTTTTTCGTGGAGATTATCGACGTTCTGCGTAATGACCGTTACGTCGTATTTCTCCTCCAGTTTCACAAGGGCAAAGTGTCCTGCGTTGGGCTGAACGCTCAGTGCCTGTTCCCGGCGCTGGTTGTAAAAATCCTGCACCAAAGCTGGATTCCGTATCCAGGCTTCGGGCGTTGCTACGTCTTCGATGCGGTGATTTTCCCATAACCCATCCGACGCCCGGAAGGTGGGAATTCCACTTTCAGCACTGATCCCTGCGCCTGAAAGAACAACGATTTTTTTGCGTGTCTGCATAATAGACAAGATACGAAATTCAGTGGTGAAAAGGTAGCCTGGACTTTAGTCCGGGTAGCCATAGGCTAAAAGATTATAGTTACAAATTAGCCTACGGCTACCCGGACTAAAGTCCAGGCTACCTTTTATTCTACCACAATTTCATCTGTGGCGAACCAGGTTTTTTCGCCCGCATTCGGGTGTCCGGCGGGGCACACACCTATGTTTTTGGCACGAATCCGAACGTAACGGGCGCGAGCGGTCTTGAAATCAGCCACGACGGGCAGAATGTCCCACGGGCCGTTCAACTCATACGTAATGGGCTGAGCAATAGCTTCTTTGAAATCCGTTCCGTCCTTTGATAAAGCAATCTCAACGGAGGTAGGGGGGAAGTTCTTCTCTAAAATAACTTTCAGAAAATTCAATGACACTTTCGTAACGCTCGTTACGTCGCCAAGATCAACCGTTACGTCCATATCGCCGAAGAAATTGGCCCACTGGCGACGATCACGTGGTGTTTCGCCCCGGATACCATCGGTCAGTTTTTTCGTTGTCTGGTCGCTTTTGTTTTCGAGCGGAATGGCATACGTATAGGGCTTATTCTTGCCTTTGTGTAGCGTGAACGTTTGTTGCAAACGACCACCAGCAGATGTCATGGCTTTAACTGTGGTGGTTTTGGTTAACGTAAATGGGCCAATGTATTCGGTGCTACGTTCGTTTGGCTCCTTGCCGTTGAGCGTATAGAAAATCCGGCTATCGGAATCGAGTTTTTTCAGAACCACTTGCAACTGTCCCTGCTCGTTGCCCTGAGTCGTAGCTGTAATGTCAAAAAGCCGTTTGGCGTAGTTGACCCCACTAAGTCGGGGCAGGTGATTTTTGAGACGTTGAGCAAAGTCCTCGAAATTATGCGGACCCGCCTGCATCCAACCCAATTCAGCAATGGCAATGGCGCGTGGATAAACCATGTATTCAACTGCTTCGGGCGTGGGTGTATATTCCGTCCAGATATTACCCTGAACGCCCAACACGTATTTCTGCTCGGCGGGTGTTAGCTCCGTTGGCATGGGTTCATAGGCATACACCTGATCGAGCGGCAGATAACCACCAATCGCCAGCGGTTCGGTAGCCGGATTGCCCTGGTAATAATCCATGTAGCAGGTTCCGGTAGGCGTCATCACAACGTTGTGTTTCTGTTTGGCCGCAGCAATACCGCCTTCTGTTCCGCGCCAGCTCATGACGGTGGCGTTCGGCGCCAGACCACCTTCCAGAATTTCGTCCCAGCCGATAATAGCCCGCCCTTTACTGGTCACGAATTTTTCGATGCGCCGAATAAAATAGCTCTGTAGCTCGTGCTCGTCTTTGAGATTATTTTTCTTCATCAGCTCCTGGCAGAACGCACTGTTTTTCCAGGCTGTTTTCGGGCACTCATCACCCCCAATGTGAATGAGTTTTCCGGGAAACAGGGTCATTACTTCCGTCAGTACGTCCTGCAAAAAGCCAAAAGTTTTGTCGGATGGGCAGAATACGTCATCGAACACGCCCCATTTCGTGGCTACCTGGTACGCTTTTGTTGGTTCGCAACCTAATTCTGGATAAGCAGCCAACGCTCCCAGTGCGTGACCAGGCATTTCAATTTCAGGAACAATCGTGACGAACCGGCTTTGCGCGTAGCGCACTACGTCCCGAATCTCATCCTGCGTATAAAATCCGCCGACGGGCTTGCCATCAAATTGCTGCGGGTAATTTTGAAAATACTGTCCAACGACCGTTTCGGCCCGTTTGCTGCCAATCTGCGTCAGTTTCGGGTATTTTTTGATTTCAATACGCCAACCCTGATCGTCGGTTAAGTGCCAGTGAAAGGTATTTTGTTTATGCATCGCCAGTAAGTCGATGTATTTTTTGACGAACGACACAGGCATAAAATTCCGCGATACGTCGAGATGCAATCCCCGGTAACTAAAACGAGGTTTGTCAGTGATAGCACAGGCAGGCATCGTAGCCGTTGCCGACTGACCAACGGGCAACAGTTGCCGCATGGTTTGTGCGGCATAAAACAACCCTTTTGGTGTAGCAGCTTCGGCCAATACGCGCGTTGGCGTTATAGTTAGTTTGTAGCCTTCGTCGCCGAGGTTCAGTTTCTTATTCAGCGTCAGAAAAATATGCGCTCCTTTCGCTAAAGCTGGGCTTGTTCCAGCAACAGGCAGCGTTAATCCATTCGCGGCTTTGACTTGGTTCACAAACGTTTGGGCTACGGCTTTTACGCTCGCATCCGTAGCGGGTGACGTAACAACGCGAGTGCTTGCCGAAAGGGTAAACTGGCCGTTCTGTCCGACAAAGCGGGCTGGAAACGGAATGAGATTGTATTGATTTTCAGTCTGGGCAAATGTCGTGTACGAAAGAAAAAAGAATAAAAGCAGATGTTTCATGCGGAATGACAACGTAGCATATGGTTTAAGCGGCAAAATAGCGATGATTTTCCAAAGGCTCTTAAAAACAAAAGCCTTCCCGACTGGAAAGGCTTTTTGGTGATAATCTTACAAAAGACAAACTGACAAGGTTTTCGATTAATGAACGCCATAATTTTAACCGCTCCGGCAACCCAGCGCAAAGTACGCAGAGATAATCGCGAAGGTCGCCAAGAGTCCTCTGTGCTCTTTGCGGTTGATAAATCAATCAATAAAAAATCCCGCTACGTATCAGTAACGGGATTCTCTTTTTACTTTTTCGCGGCTGCTTTCTTCGCGACCGGTTTTTTCGTGACGGCCGCTTTCGCTTTTGCCGGTGCTTTCGCAGACGGCGCAGCTGTTTTACTGGTAGCTGCTTTTTTTGCGGGTGCCGGGTCATCGCCAGCCAGTTTCAGGCAATCTTCCAGGGTTAACGTAGCGGGGTCAACATCTTTCGGGATCTTGACGTTACGTTTGCCAACCGCCAGATACGGTCCGTATTGCCCATTCACGACCTTTACAGCCGGATTCTCCGGGAATTCCTTAATGTATTTATTCGCTTCGGCCTGACGTTTAGCCAGAATCAGTTCGATGGCCCGGTCGAGCGATAGCCCTGCCAGGGATTCGTTTCGTGGAATCGAAATGTACTTATCCTCATACTTAACATAAGGACCAAATCGCCCTTTTCCAGTCGTGACAAGCTTCCCTTCGTACTCGCCTATCGATTCGCTAACCGACTCCGCCCGTTTCTGCTGAATGAGCTGAATGGCACGATCCGCGTCAATCGAGTAGGGGTCATCTTCCTTTGTCAGCGAAACGTATTTGTCGTCATGCTTCACGTAGGGGCCGAATTTGCCGATTCCGATCGTCATGGCTTTATCTTCAAAGAAACCAACTTCGCGGGGCAGCGAAAACAAATCCAGTGCATCCTGCAACGTAATGGTTTCGATAAGCTGTCCGTCGCGCATGTTGGCGTATTGCGGTTTTTCGTCGTCCGTCGATTCACCAATTTGCGCGTAGGCACCATATTTACCCAAGCGGGCCGACACTTTCTTGCCGGTACGTGGATCGAGACCGAGTTCCCGCGCACCTGTCTTGAAGGATACGATCGACGATCCCTGAATCTCTTCAATATTCTTGTGGAAATCGCCGTAGAAGCCTTCCAGCATGGTTTGCCAGTTCATCTTGCCATCGGCAATTTCATCGAAATCTTTCTCCACCGTTGCCGTGAATTTATAATCCACAATGTCCGGGAAATATTCGACCAGAAAATCATTGACAACGATACCCGTGTTGGTTGGGAACAGCTTCGCTTTTTCGGAGCCAAAGGTTTCTCTGCCGCTGGTTTCGTTGATGTTGTTGTTCTGGAGTGTATATTCTATGTACTTCCGTTCCTGACCGGGTTTGTCCTGCTTGGTAACGTAGCCCCGGTTGATAATGGTTGAAATCGTTGGCGCGTACGTCGACGGACGACCGATGCCCATTTCTTCCAGTTTCTTCACCAGTGAGGCTTCCGCGTAACGGGGTTGCGGACGGGTAAACTTTTCCGTCGCTTTCATCTGACCAAGATTCAGAATTTGTCCGATGTTCAGCGGGGGCAACATGCCTTTCGAGTCTTCATCGTCCTCGTCATCTTTCGATTCGAGATAAACCCGCAGAAAGCCGTCGAACTTAATGACTTCGCCTTGCGCAACCAGCTCATTCGGGAACGTAGTGTTCGTGGCTGGAGTCTGCGAATTAAAAGCTGTTTTCTGTGCCGGATCGAAATCTTCGCCGAATACATCGAAACTAAGATCCTGCTGAACAGTAGCTCCTGACGCGCCGTTCGCAAACCGGATGCTGATCGTTACAATCGTCCGCTCGAGCTGAGCGTCCGCCATTTGAGAGGCAATGGCCCGTTTCCAGATTAGTTCATATAGCCGTTTCTGATCGCGGTCGCCACCGGCATTACGGTCGTTGAAATTCGTCGGACGGATGGCTTCGTGGGCCTCCTGAGCCGATTCATTCTTCGTCTTAAATTGCCGGGTCTGTACGTATTTCGGACCAAACTCTGTTTCGATTTCGGTTTTGGCCTTATCAATGGCTTCCTGCGAGAGGTTCGTTGAGTCGGTCCGCATGTACGAAATCTTACCGGCTTCGTACAGGTTCTGAGCAATCCGCATTGTACGATCCACGGAATAACCCAGTTTGCGCGACGATTCCTGTTGCAGTGTCGACGTAGTAAAGGGTGGAGCGGGCGACTTTTTGGCGGGTTTGACTTCTAAATTCTTGATGGTGAACGTAGCACCGATACAAGCTTCCAGAAATTTTCGAGCCTCGCCGGACGTCGGGAAGTTTTTAGGCAATTCCGCATTAAGAACTTTATTACCATCGACAATAAACTGCGCCGTAACTTTAAACGACGATTTTGCCGAGTGTTTATCAATCTCCCGCTCGCGCTCAACCACAAGACGTAGCGCCACGGATTGAACCCGACCAGCCGATAAGCCTGTGCTGCCGCCTTTGATCTTGCGCCAAAGTACGGGCGATAGCTCATAACCTACCAGCCGGTCCAGCACACGCCGGGCCTGTTGAGCATTCACTAAATCGACGTCGATGGTGCGGGGAGATAAAATAGCGTTCTGAATTGCATTCTTCGTGATTTCGCGGAATACGATTCGCTTGGTGTTGTCCCGCAGGCCCAGAGCTTCCTTCAAATGCCACGAAATAGCTTCGCCCTCGCGGTCATCATCCGTAGCCAGCCAAACCTCATCGGCCGATTTCGCCAATGATTTTAATTCACTGACTAACTTCTTTTTGTCGGGTGAAATTTCGTAGGATGGTCGAAATCCATTTGCTACGTCCACAGCCAGCCCATCTTTGGGCAGATCGCGTACGTGACCAAAACTAGACTTCACCGTAAAGTCCTTGCCGAGGTAGCCTTCGATGGTTTTCGCTTTCGCCGGCGACTCCACTATGACTAAGTTTTTTGACATAATTCGAGGTTCAGATTGAAACTATCTTCGCTGCCTTTTATTGCGAAGCATCTGTATGGACAGAGCGTATATTCCGGACAAAAACGGGCTTGCCATTCCTGGTCTGATTATATGCCTCGGGCCAAATATAGACGCAAAAGCACTGACTTGTGCAAGACAAGTTATGTACGATACAATAAAACGGGGGGATTGTCGGGCCGCTCAACCGGCTATACAAGGATAACAACAGCTAATGGCTCACAGTTCGGTTACGATGCGCGAAATCCTTAAAAATAAGTGATATGACGTGTTTTTGTCGAATAATAAAATTAAAACGACCTCATATGGAAATTATCATCGGTAGGCATCTTACAGGGAGGGAATAACGTATTGACCACTATGAATAATTTTTTAGCTCTTGGGCTGTTGCTGGTCGTTATGGCCTGCCAGTCAAAGCCCACTAACCGTGAAACTGATCAACACGCGATGGCAGATGTGGCTTTACTGCAGCCATCAGCACTTACCCAGGACGCTACGTCTTCTCCACAACAAGGTAAGAAGGTGAGGAATGAACAATCGGTTCAGCCTACGCCCGCTATTAATCAAAAAATTATCCGCAATGCGCGGGTACGTATTCGTGTGGATGATTTTAAGGCATCAGGGCAGGCTATCGAGCAGGCTGTTCACCAGCAAGGGGGACAGATTACGAATTCAAACGAAACAAAAACCGATAACACGATCGAAAATGCGCTGACGATACGGGTGCCTGCCAATCAGTTTGACGCTTTACTGACGGCTGTGGTGAATGAATCGATTTATACCGATATAAAAACGATTACGGTTGATGATGTCACACGACAGTACGTAGATGTGGAAGCTCGCATACGGAGCAAAAAAGTCGTAGAAGAAACCTACCTGAACTTGCTGAAACAGGCTCGTAGTGTGGAAGATGTGTTGAAAATAGAGGAGCAACTGGGTCAGATTCGGGAGGAGCGCGAAGTGCAGGAAGCTGAGTTACGTCAGCTCAAAGACAACGTAGCTCTCAGCACCATTAGTCTGACGTATTACCAGCAGACGGCGACCGCCCTGCGGCCTGAAGAGCCATTCTTCTCGCAGCTCTGGAGTAATTTTAGCGACGGCTTTCGACTGTTAGGATCCGTGTTTATCGGCCTGTTCTATTTTTTGCCAGTTCTCATTGTGGGGGGCGGGATAAGCTGGCTTGTCCGTCGCTGGTATCGACAACGACGGAATACCGCATAATAAATCTGGTGACGATATTTATAGGAATGAATATTGTAGGTAAGCACTCATTTCAATAAATTCAAATCCGGCTGGGCGTATTTGTAGACTTTGAAATACAGCGTTGTTTTGGTCTGATATATCCCCTCGAGCTTTGAGATTTCGTTGATAAACTCGACTAAATGATTGTTTGTCTGGCACATTACGTCCACTTCCAGGTCGTATTCCCCCGATGTGCTCGCCAGAAAGCTCACTTCCGGCATCTTTGAAATTTCCTCAGCAATACGCTCTTTCAACGTAGCGGGCCGGACGTATACCGCTACGTGTGCATAGGCCTGGAAGCCTACTTTTTCCGGATCAACCCGGCCTATGATATTAATGACGCCTTCTTCGATTAAGCGATTGAGCCGGGTTCGGGCTGTACCGACGGATACGTTCAATTGGTCGGCAATTTCCGTAAATGACATGCGCCCGTCTTTCTGTAGGCAGGATAAAATGGCAAAGTCCAGATCGTCCAGCGTACTGTGATTTCGTTCCATTCTCGTGGTTTTGCTTGGTAAAAATATTGTTAAAAGTTGACTTAACTGTAAATTATTTTTAGTTTGCATGCTCAGTTTCTGCAAAAAATGCAGGTGTACAACAAAACTATGAAATATACCCCCATTCAGAATTACATAAATGGACAGTTTGTCGACGCGGCAACTGACCAGACACTGGATGTCATCTCGCCTGTAGATGGTACGCATCTGTCAACGGTTCCATTGTCGACAGCTACGGATTTGGACACAGCCGTGAAGGCAGCCAAAGCCGCATTCCCAGCCTGGAGCCGGACAACGATTAAGGAGAGAGTACAAGTCTTTTTTCGATACAAAGCGCTATTAGAGAAGAATTTAAAAGAGCTGGCTTTGCTGGTTCAGGAAGAGAACGGCAAAACGTACGACGAAGCTGTTGCCGAAATTGAAAAAGGGGCGGAGTTATCGGAATTTGCCTGCTCACTCCCGCAACTCGTGACCGGCGAAATCCTGGAGGTGAGCAAAGGCGTTGAATGCCGGACCGAACACGTGCCTTTAGGCGTCGTGGCCAGTATCGTGCCCTTCAACTTTCCGAGCATGGTGCCGAACTGGACCATTCCGAATGCCATTGCGCTGGGAAACTGTATGATTATCAAGCCATCGGAGAAAGTCCCTCTGAGCGTCGGACGACTAGCAGAGCTATTACAGGATGCCGGTTTGCCCGCGGGAGTTTTTAACGTAGTACACGGCGACAGTGAGGTCGTGAACGCTATTTGTGATCATCCGGGCATCGAAGCCGTCTCGTTCGTCGGCTCGACCAAAATTGCCAAACACGTTTATCAACGGGCTACGAGCAACTTTAAACGCTGTCTGGCATTGGGCGGTGCCAAAAACCACCTGATTGTCCTGCCAGACGCAATTCCCGGCATGACCGCTCAAAACATTACGGCGTCTATGGCAGGTTGCGCAGGACAGCGTTGCATGGCCGCTTCGGCGATGGTAGCCGTTGGTCCGGTTGATCATATCATTGAGAAACTTTGCGAAGAAGCGCAGAAAGTAGTGCCCGGAAAAAACCTGGGCGCCGTTATCAATCGGGCGTCGAAAGAACGTATTGAACGCTACATCACCGAAGCAGAAAGTCAGGGCGCGAAAGTGCTGGTCGATGGACGTAGCCCGAATGTTGAAGGAAAAGAAAACGGTACGTACGTTGGTCCGACGGTGATTGACTACGTAACGCCCGACATGGCTATCGCGCAGGAAGAAATTTTTGGCCCCGTCATCAGCATCATGCGAACGAATACCGTCGATGAAGCACTGGCGATTGAAAACGCGAATCCGTATGGTAACGCGGCCTCTGTTTTTACGCAGAATGGTGGCATGGCCCGCTACGTCATCGACAAAGCGAGTGCGGGCATGGTAGGCGTAAATGTGGGCGTCCCCGTTCCGCGCGAACCGTTCTCGTTCGGCGGCTGGAACGAAAGCCGTTTTGGCGTAGGGGATATTACCGGAAAAAGCTCCATCGAATTCTGGACGAAGCTTAAGAAGAGTACCACCAAGTGGAATCCCGAAGCTGGAATAAACTGGATGAGTTAGTCAAATCGCGAACTTCAAACTAAAAAAATATGCTTGACACAGCAACACTTTCCGAAACGGAGGAAGTCCTCCAGGATAATTTTGATTCAACCGTATTTGTCTGGAGCAAACAAAAAGGTATTTCACCGATTGCGGTTAAATACGGCAAAGGCGTTTATCTGTATGATTACGATGATAAGCGCTACATCGACTTTTCGTCCGGGTTGATGAATGTCAATATCGGGCATGGGAATCAGCGGATTACGGAAGCGGTGGTCCGGCAAATGCAGGAAGTGAGCTACGTAACGCCCTATTGCGTGACGAAGGTTCGGGGTGAACTCGGCAAGAAACTGTCCGAAATCTGCCCCGGCGATCTGAACAAAGCGTACTTTACGTTATGTGGTGCTACGTCGAATGAAGCGGCTATAAAAATGGCACGTTCGTATACCGGTCGGCACAAGATTCTGAGCCGATACCAGTCCTATCATGGCGCTACGTATGGCACCTTATCGGTGGGTGGCGATCCTCGTAAACTGCCCGACGATTCGCAGCAGGCCCCAAATTTTATCCACATCGATATTCCGTACCGGTATCGCTGGAACCACGACGAAGCCAGTATGCTGACCGATTCGGTTGAGCAATTGGAACGAGTCATTGCCTACGAAGGATCTGGTAACATTGCTGCGATTATGCTGGAAGGCGAGTCGGGCACGTCGGGATGTTTACAGTATCCAGTAGGCTATTTAAAAGCTGTTCGGGAGATCTGTGACAAGTACGATATTCTGCTGATTATCGATGAAGTCATGAGTGGTTTCGGACGTACCGGAAAATGGTTTGGCTTTGAAAATCACGGGATTGTGCCGGATATGGTTACGATGGCCAAAGGGATTACCAGCGGATACATTCCATTCGGTTGTCTGATGGTCACAGATAAAATTGCTGCCCGCTATAACGATACGGTCTTGGCAACGGGTATGACCTATAATTCGCACCCGGTGGGTTGTGCGGCTGCGCTCGAAACGCTGAAAATTTACGAAGATGAAAATCTGATTGAGAATGCCGTCGAAATGGGTCAATACGTTGCTGAGCAGGCCGAATTGATGAAGCAAAAACATCCGAGTATCGGCGATTTCCGGACAACGGGCCTGCTGGGTTGCTTCGAAATTGTTAAAAATCGGACCACAAAGGAGCCTATGGCACCGTTCAACGCCAAGCCCGAGGAGATGGCGGTGATGAGCAAAGTCGGGGCTAAAATCAAGGAGCTAGGCATGTACACCTTTGTGCGCTGGAGTTACGTATTTGTGGCCCCACCACTCTGTGTCACGAAAGAGCAGATTGATGAAGGGATGGCGATCATAAGTGAAGCATTGAAAATCGCTGACGAGCATGTTGTTTAACCAATAGAACCGCACCGGCGGACCGGCAGATTTTTATGATGATTATGGTTAGTTATGATCTGCGTGAATCATAATCATCATAAAAATCTGTGTTCTATAAACTTTTCAATGATAATACCTTTGGATAAAAACCTGATATTCAGGCTGGCAACAAAAGATGATCTGTATGAAATCGTTCAAATGCTGCTGGATGACACACTTGGCGCATTGCGAGAGAAACACGACGCTACGTTGTCAGATAGCTACGTAAACGCCTTTGAAAAGATCCAGGCTGATCCAAATCAGGAGTTAACGATTGTTGAATTGAATGGCGAAAAAGTGGCTACGTTTCAACTGTCATTTATTCAATATTTGACGTATCAGGGTGGATTAAGAGCGCAAATTGAAGCCGTACGGACCAAGTCGACGTATCGCGGACAAGGCATCGGGACAAAAGTGTTTGAGTACGCGATTAACCGGGCTAAAGAAAAAGGTTGCCATTTGATCCAACTGACAACCGATAAGCGGAGGCCTGACGCTATCCGATTTTATGAATCGCTGGGATTCGTAGCAACGCACGAAGGAATGAAACGTAAACTTGACTAAATGCTCGCGACAAGACGTAACTTCATTAAAACCGTTTCGGCCGGATCGGCCTCGGCCTTATTGCCTGCCTGGGCATTTGCGTCAGGCGAAAAGCGACAGGCTGATTCCGTAAAACGAATTATTCTGGATAGTGATACCGCTACCGATGATGCGCTGGCCGTTCTGATGGCCGTAATGTCGCCGAAGTTGAAAGTAGAAGCTATTACCATTACGTGCGGTAACGTTGGGTTTGAACAACAGACCAAGAATGCACTGTACACGCTGGAAATGGCTGGTAAAGCCGGCCAAGTTCCAGTCTATCAGGGCTCAGCACGTCCGCTGGTGCGGCAGGTGCACGGAAACGCTACGTATGTGCATGGCAGCGATGGCATGAGCGACGCGCACTTCCCGGACCCGAAACAAAAGTCGGAGAAAGAACACGCTGTCGATGCAATTATTCGTCTGGTCAATGCTAACCCCGGTGAATTGACGCTGGTTGCCATCGGGCCATTGACCAACGTAGCATTGGCGTTACTACGCGATCCATCCATCGCGAAGAAGATTAAGGAGTTGTACTTTATGGGCGGTTTCTATAAATTTTACGGCAACATTAACCCGAGTGCTACGTATAACGCCTGGGTTGATCCAGAAGCTGCCCGGGTCGTGTTTCAGTCTGGAATTCCGCTGACGACGGTTGGTTTCGACGTGAGTGTGAAGAGTTCGGTATTTACGGACGACGATTACGCGAAAGTGGAAAAGCTGGGAACGAAATACTCTGACTTTTTCATGAAGATTAACCGCGTTCGCCGGGTGTATTGCAAAGAGCACCAGAAAATGAACGGTTCGAATCACCCCGATGCGATTACGATTGCCGCCGTGATTGATCCGACAATCATATCGGAAAAAGTGTCGCGTTACGTAGATGTTGAAACACGTGGCGAATTAACGTTAGGCGCTTTGGCGATTGACGAACTGGGCGTTTGGGGTAAACCGCCGAATGCGACGATTTGTGTCGAAGCCGACGAAGCTAAATTCAAGAAAATGGTCTTCGATACGTTGAAAATGAGCTAAATAGTTTGTAGTTTACAGTTTACCGGCAGAATAACTTTGACAAAGTTCAAAACTTTGTCAAAGCTCAAATCAGAAACCAAAAACGGAAAAATGCAGGAAGTAACGGAAGCAACTATATCCGAATCGTCAACGCTTTATAGTGAGGACTTGGCACCTATTCCCGCGTCGAAACGAACGTGGACTACCTGGAATTATGCGGCTCTTTGGATCAGCATGAGTTTGTGTATTCCAACGTATATGATGGCGAGTTCGCTGATCCAGGGCGGTATGAACTGGTGGCAGGCTATTTTCACCATCTTTCTGGGCAACACCATTGTGCTGATTCCGATGGTGTTGAACGGGCGTGCTGGAGCCAAATACGGTATTCCGTTTCCGGTTTTAGTACGTTCCAGTTTCGGCACTCGTGGCGCGAATGTTCCGGCGTTGCTACGTGCCATTGTGGCCTGTGGCTGGTTTGGTATTCAGACCTGGATTGGTGGGTTTTCTATCTATCAGATGCTTCGGCTGTGGATTCCGTCGCTGGAAACGTTGCCACCGGTTTTTCCGGCTTCGTTTGGCTTACAAACGGGTCCGGCTATCTGTTTCTTTTTGTTCTGGCTGCTGAACATGTACGTCGTTTACCTCGGCGTTGATAGTATTCGTAAGCTTCTGGTATTCAAAGCGTTCTTTTTGCCTATAGCTGCAATAGCGTTACTCTGGTGGGCTATTTCTGCCGGAAACGGTCTCGGACCCATTCTGGAGCAACCCGCTAAATTCTCGGACTCGGCTGCATTTTTTGCTTTTTTCTTTCCAGCGTTAACCGGCATGGTTGGTTTCTGGGCTACGTTATCGCTGAACATTCCGGATTTCACCCGCTACGCCACCAGTCAGCAAGCGCAGGTACGCGGACAGGTTATTGGCCTTCCAACCTCTATGACCCTTTTCTCGTTTATCGGCGTCGTCGTTACGTCGGCAACCACTATTATTTACGGCACTACGATCTGGGACCCGCTCGTATTGGCCGGGAAATTTGAGAGTAAACTTCTCGTAAGCATCGCCATGATTGCAGTGGCGATTTCCACATTGGCGACAAATATTGCCGCAAACATTGTCAGTCCGGCCAATGATTTTGCGAATCTGGCTCCGGCAAAAATTGACTTTCGGAAGGGAGGGTACATTACGGGAGTCATTGGGATTCTGATTTTCCCCTGGAAGTTAATCGCCGATCCGACAGGCTTCATTTTTACCTGGCTGGTTGGTTACTCCAGCCTGCTCGGACCGGTGGGTGGGATTATGATTGCGGATTATTTCTTCCTGCGTAAACAAAAGCTTGTCCTGAATGATCTGTACAGCACAATCGGGATGTATAGCTACAAAAACGGGTTCAACTCCGCAGCGATCATCGCTTTGTTAGCTGGTATTATTCCCAACATTCCAGGCTTTCTCACCACGATTCAGGTGATTCCTGCTGACAGCGTACCGATCTGGATTTCAAATCTTTACAACTATGCCTGGTTTGTTGGTTTTTTCGTAAGCGGTTTAGTTTATATGGGTTTGATGAATAGTCGGTCTTCGATTTCTAACTTTCAGCAGTCCGCTGTTACGTTAGCTGACTGAATTTTAAGCCCATAGGGCTGTAATCTTTGTAGAAAAGCAAGGTGATTGAGCCGTTTTTAGCTCCTTAGGAGCGGCATCTTTTCAATATCACTCCTAAGGAGCTTAGCTGAAATTGCGAATCCCAATTTTGCTACAATGATTCGGCCCAATTGGCCTTTAAAACAAAATAAATACCGTAAGCTCAAATGCCAAATACGTATTCGCAAATTTATATTCAACTCGTCTTTGCCGTAAAGGGTAGAGAGAACTTGATAAAAGAAGAATTTCGAGATGAACTGGAGAAATATATCTGCGGGATTGTAAATGGTAAAAGTCAAAAAGTTTTAGCCCTATATTGTATGCCTGACCATACACATTTGCTTTTAAGTGTAAAGCCGAATATCTCATTATCTGATTTAGTGAGGGATATAAAAGCAAATTCGTCGGCTTGGATTAATGACCGAAAATTATTGAAAAATAAATTCAATTGGCAGGAAGGTTTTGGCGCTTTTTCGTACTCTAAATCTCATTTAGACAACGTGATAAACTATATTCTGTCACAGCCAGTGCATCATCAGAAAAGGAGCTTTAAAGATGAGTATTTAGCGTTTTTGGAAAAGTTTGAGGTTGAATACGATGAACGATATTTATTTGAATGGATAAATTGAAATTCGTGTATCATTGAATTGAATCAATTCGTGTGTAGCCACATAGTGGCGAAATCTTTGTAGTTAAAAAGACGCCAATGAGTTTCAAGCTCCATAGTAGCGAAATAGAAAAGATGTCGCTCCTATGGAGCTTTTGCTGATGCAGAATTTGAACTTTTCTACTACAAAGATATCGGCCCGACGGGCCTGAATTCTTTGTAGTAGAATTTGTAGTTGAGGCTCTCCACGGGAGTGGTCATAAACGATAAATTAACTATGTCGCTTTTGATTAAAAATGGTCGGATCGTTACGGCGGCCGACGATTACGTTGCGGATATTTTCATTGAGGGCGAAGCGATTTCGGCCATTGGGAAAAACCTGCCCGTTCAGGCCGATACGGTCATTGATGCCACTGGTAAATTAGTATTTCCGGGCGGTATTGACCCCCACGTGCATCTGGATATGCCCTTCATGGGTACGTTTTCGAGCGATACACACGAGACCGGCACACGCGCAGCTCTGTTTGGCGGCACAACGACCGTGATTGATTTTGTTCTGCAAAAACAAGGGCATTCGCTAAAAGAAGCCCTGGCCGAATGGAATTCCCGCGCTACCGGAACCGCCGTTGGGGATTACAGTTTTCATATGGCCGTAACGGATTTTAACGAAAATTCGAAAGCTGAAATCAAAGAGATGGTTGAGAACGAAGGCATTACGTCGTTCAAAACCTTTATGGCCTATAAAGGAGCATTGATGATCAATGACAGCCAGATGGTTGGTCTGATGCAGGAGGTGAAGAAACAAGGCGGCATGGTGACGGTTCACGCGACCAACGGCGACATGATCGATTACCTCATTGCCAAGCACCGGTCGGAAGGGAAAATGTCGCCCCTTTATCATTATCTCTCGCAACCCGAAGTGACCGAAGCCGAAGCCAGTTGCCGTTTTACCGATATGGCCGATTACACGGGTTGTCCGGGGTACATTGTGCATATGACCTGTGAAGGGGCGCTAAATGGTGTTCGGAATGCCACTCGCCGGAATCAGAAAGTATTTGCCGAAACCTGCATCCAGTATCTGGTGCTTGACGCGTCGCTTTATGGCGAGGATATTGACGGCGCCAAATGGGTGATGAGTCCGCCGTTACGGGAGAAGAAAGATCAGGAAGCACTCTGGGCCGGTATCAATCAGGGAATGATTCAGGTCGTCGCTACGGATCACTGCCCATTCATGTGGGAGCAAAAATTGATGGGGAAAGACGATTTCTCGAAGATTCCCAACGGGCATCCTGCCATCGAAAATCGGATGGAATTGTTGTACAGCGAGGGCGTCGACAAAGGCAAAATTACGCTGAATAAATACGTCGAAGTTGCCTGTACGAACCCCGCCAAAATCTTTGGTATGTTCCCAAAAAAAGGAACCATAGCCGTGGGGAGCGACGCCGATATTGTCATTTTCGATCCAGCAGAAAAACACACGCTTTCCGCGAAAACCCACCATATGAACGTTGATTATTCGGGTTATGAAGGCTGGGAATTAACGGGTAAAGTAAAAACCGTTTTACTACGTGGTCAGGTTACTATTGACGACAATAAATGCCTGGTTGACAAGGGATACGGCCAGTTTATTAAACGTAATAAAGTGAGCGGGAAGATTTAAAAGCAGGGAGCATGGTGCGATGGGCAGAGAAAAATAAACGCCCTGCTCCCTGCTAAAACCAATTAAACACGAAATAAGCATGCCACGAATTATTAAATCGGGATTGATACAAATGAGTCTGCCGAAGACCGAGGGCGAAGGCACGATTGAGGAAATTAAAGAAGCGATGGTGCAAAAGCACATCCCGCTCATTGAAGAAGCTGGTGAGAAAGGCGTGCAGATTTTGTGTTTGCAGGAAATATTTAATACCCCGTATTTCTGTCCGGGGCAGAACAGTGCCTGGTACGCTTCGGCGGAGTCGGTTCCCGGTCCAACGACAGATCGGATGGCCGAGTACGCCAAAAAATACAAAATGGTCATGATCGTGCCCGTCTATGAAAAAGAGCAGGCTGGTGTCCTGTACAACACCGCTGCCGTCATCGACGCCGATGGTACGTATCTGGGTAAATACCGGAAGAACCACATCCCGCATACCTCGGGCTTCTGGGAGAAGTTTTTCTTCAAGCCCGGCAATCTGGGCTATCCCGTTTTCCAAACCATGTACGCCAAAATCGGTGTGTACATCTGCTACGACCGGCACTTTCCCGATGGCGCGCGTTGCTTGGGCCTGAATGGTGCGGAGATTGTATACAATCCGTCGGCAACCGTAGCGGGTTTGTCGCAATACCTATGGAAGTTGGAACAGCCCGCCCATGCCGCTGCGAATGGCTATTTCATGGGCTGCATTAACCGCGTGGGTGAAGAGAAGCCCTGGAACCTTGGACGGTTCTATGGCTCATCGTATTTCGTTGATCCGCGCGGCCAGATTTTTGCCACGGCTTCTGAAGATAAAGACGAGCTATTGATAGCTGATTTTGATCTCGACATGATCGACGAAGTACGTAGCGTCTGGCAATTCTTCCGGGATAGAAGACCGGAGACGTATGATAAATTGGTAGAACTGTAATCTAATGATAAATGATGAATG
This sequence comes from Spirosoma validum, assembly GCF_014699035.1. GTDB lineage: Bacteria > Bacteroidota > Bacteroidia > Cytophagales > Spirosomataceae > Spirosoma > Spirosoma validum. Next base: position 404,670 of record NZ_JACXAA010000005.1, on the reverse strand, counting down.
AGCCATTTGGGTACCATCATTTATCATTCATAATCGCACCGGCGACCCGGTCATCATTCTAAACACGTGGCGATACTCAACAATCGATTAACAGCTGAACAATACGAGCAAAATTTCAGCGACATCCATCCACCGTTCGAAAATCGCGAAGCGGCACTGGTGGAAGCGAATCGCTGTCTGTTTTGTTATGATGCCCCGTGCACAAAAAGCTGCCCGACGAGCATCAACATTCCCAAGTTCATCAAGCAGATTACCACGGATAACGTCAAAGGGTCGGCCTACACGATTTTTGACGCGAACATTATGGGGGGCGGCTGCTCGAAGGTTTGCCCCGTAGAAAAGTTATGCGAAGGTTCGTGTGTTTACAATTTTCTGGAGGAACCGCCGATTCCAATCGCCAAATTACAGCGCTTCTCGACGGAAAAAGCCATTGAGCAAAAGTGGCCGTTATTTCAGCGTAAGCCGTCTGTTGGAAAGAAAGTAGCCGTAATAGGAGCGGGACCGGCGGGATTAAGCTGTGCGCACGTATTGAGTCGGGAAGGTGTCGACGTAACGATCTACGAGAAGGAAAAGAAAGGCGGTGGGTTGATGACCTATGGCATTGCTGCTTACAAAGTAACGCCCCAATTCTGCGAAGATGAAGTTAATTTCATTACGTCGCTGGGCGGAATCGACATCAAGTACGATCAGGAACTGGGACGTAACGTAACGTTAGCCGAGTTGCAGACCAATTACAATGCTGTTTATCTCGGAATCGGTGTTGGCGTGGCCAGGCATCTGGAGATTCCCGGTGAAGAGTTGGCGGGCGTTGAAGATGCGATACGCTTCATTTACGACATCCGCGAGAAAGGATACCCGTCAGTACCGGTCGGTGATAAAGTCGCTGTGATTGGATTAGGCATGACGGCGATTGATGCGGCTACGCAGGCGAAACGGCTGGGAGCCAAAGAAGTAACGATTGTCTACCGCCGGACCCAAGCCGAAATGCCCAGCACCGAAGTTGAACTGAATCTGGCGAAACTAGATGGGTGTCATCTGATCTGGCTGGCATCGCCTAAAGAAATCATAGGCGAAAACGGACGAGTGACACAACTGATTTGCAACGTAATGGAACTAGGCGTACCCGATACCAGTGGCCGTCGGTCGCCCGTCGAAACCGGTGAAACTATTACGCTGGCTGTCGACATGGTGATCAAAGCCGCCGGCCAGATTCCGTATGAAGAACTGGTTAGCAGCAATCAACTGACAAACTGGAATGGCAAACTGGCCATTGACGGTAACTGCGCTACAAACATTCCTGGTGTCTTCGCCGGTGGCGATTGCGTTAACGGCGGCAAAGAAGTCGTCGATGCAGTTCAGGCGGGAAAAGACGGGGCAAAAGCGATACTGAGTTTTTTAGTGAAGAGTGAAAAGTGAAGAATAAACAGCTGACGCAACCTATTTTTCACTTTTCACTCTTCATTCTTCACTGATTCTATGGCAGACTTAAGCACAAATTTCCTCGGTATCAAATCGCCCAATCCGTACTGGCTGGCCAGCGCCCCACCGACAGATAAGAAATATAATGTACTACGTGCCTTCGAAGCCGGTTGGGGTGGTGTGGTCTGGAAAACCCTCGGCAGTCAGGTAAAGAACGTATCGTCGCGGTATTCAGCGGTCGATTTTAACGGGACCAAAATGATGGGTTTTAATAATATCGAACTCATTTCCGACCGACCGCTGGATATCAACCTCCGCGAAATTGCCGAATGCGTTCGTCTGTTTCCCGATCGGGCAATGGTCGTATCGCTTATGGCTGATAATTCGCGCGAAAAATGGCACGAATTGATTGCACAGGTTGAAGATACGGGTGCACACGGCCTGGAGCTGAACTTTGGCTGTCCGCACGGAATGACCGAGCGTGGTATGGGTGCAGCTGTGGGTCAGGACCCGGAGATTGCCAAAATGGTGGTGGAATGGGTGATGGAAAAAGCAACGATTCCCGTCATTACCAAACTGACGCCTAATGTGCATTCCGTAGTGCCGACAGGCCATGCATCAGTGGAAGGCGGCACGAATGCGCTGTCGCTGATTAATACCATTCAGTCCGTGACGGGCGTCGATCTGGATACGTTCGTGCCGAATCCCTACGTAGCAGGAAAATCCGTCTATGGCGGGTACTGCGGTCCGGCGGTTAAGCCTGTCGCGCTGAAAATGCTGACGACCATTGCGCAGGACCCTGTTACGTCCCAAGTGCCGATTTCGGGGATTGGTGGAGTCAGTACCTGGAAAGATGCTGCCGAGTTCATGCTGCTGGGCGCTACGTCGGTTCAGGTCTGTACGGCAGTTATGAAGCACGGTTTTCGCATCATCGAAGACATGTGCGACGGATTGAACAACTGGATGGACGAAAAAGGCTTCAAAACCATCTACGACTTCATCGGAAAATCTGTCCCGACCATTACCCATTGGGAAGACCTCGACATTAATTATCACATCGTTGCGAACATCAATCAGGACAAGTGTATCCACTGCGGCTTGTGTTACATTGCCTGTGAGGATACCTCCCATCAGGCCATCAACTTGACGTATGGCAAGCCTTTCAATACGTATTCCATCAAAGAAGAGGAGTGTGTTGGCTGTAATTTATGTAAATTAGTATGTCCTGTCGATGACTGTATCACGATGGTGGAGCAACGGAAGGGCGACGAATATCTGAACTGGAAAGAGTTTCAACGGCGCGGTCTGCCGCTAAACGACCACTAACAAAATGATGACGGGGCCGCCCGCGCGGTTATAAATGATGGGCGCACTAATCATCTGTAGGAAATCACAATTCATCACTCATTATTCACACGTATGAGCGAGCTCGTTAATGCACAACCAACCCGTCTCGTTTATGGCCTGGAAGATCAGGTTCCGCTAATGCCGGCGCTGCTGGTGAGTCTTCAACAAGTGGGAGCAATGGTCGTTGGCACAATTACCCCGGCGTTGATTTTATCGGGAATTCTGCATTTTAGTCAGTCCGAAACGGCTTACCTGGTCAGCATGGCGCTGGTGGCCTCGGCTCTCGGTACGTTCCTCCAAACCATGCGATTTGGTTTTGTGGGTTCCGGATTACTGAGTATCACCGGCACTAGCTTTGCGTTTCTTGCCCCACTTATACAGGCCGGTTTAGCGGGTGGTTTGCCGCTCATGGTTGGTATGTCGTTAGCCGCAACGCCCGTCCAGTTAATTCTGGCACCTTTTCTGCCGAAACTAAAGCGAGTCTTTACACCACTTGTTTCAGGAATTGTCGTGTTGCTGATCGGCCTTTCGCTGATTCCGACGGGTATGCGAAGCATCGCTAAGCTCCCCATGGAAGGCGCTCCTGCCTGGAGTGGTGGTTTGGTGGCATTGGCGGTCGTTACGGTTATGATTATTGCCCAGTCGATTGGTAAAGCCTGGGCACGAATGGCTGCTGTGTTGGTTGGCGTGACTACCGGTTATGCCATTTGTGGGTTTATGGGCTGGTTGCAAAGCCCTGCGCCGAGTAATGGTTCCTGGCTTACCGTACCGCAACTGTTGCCGTGGGGACTGGATTTCAACTGGGAACTGCTGTTTCCGTTTGCCTTTATTTATCTGGTCTGCGTACTCGAAGCGATGGGCGATATTACCGCTACGTCTCAATTGTCTGGTTTGCCGACCAGTGGCCCCGCGCACTGGACACGTATTCGCGGAGGTATTCTGGCCGATGGGTTAACCTGTATTTTCTCGACGTTAATCGGCGGATTCCCGAGCGCTACGTATGCCCAGAACAATGGAGTTATTCAAATGACGGGCGTTGCGGCCCGGCGAATCGGCTGGGTTATGGCGATCATTTTGCTTTGCCTGGGTATTTTTCCACCCGTTGGTCGCTGGATTACCGTAATGCCTGCGTGCGTACTTGGTGCCATGGCTATTATGCTGTTCGGCTTAGTTGCCGTGTCAGGACTGCGTTTAATGGTGTCGGGTGGTTTATCTCAGCGGGATGCGCTGATCGCAGCTATGGCGCTGGGAATTGGCATCGGCGTTCCGTCGCAGGAAGAGTGGCTGAAAACGTTGCCTTCGGTCATTCAGACGTTTCTGGAATCGGGCGTTTCTGCAGGTGGCTTAGTAGCCTTGCTGCTGAATCTTTTAATGCCTGATTGGGAAAAAGAAAGACTAGTGAAAGAAGAGCCAAGCGAAATGCTTGAGAACATAAAAACTATTAGTAATTAAGATCATATAACCACAGAGCCACAAAGAGCACAGAGGATTAATACCATAGCTTATATTTTCCGTGTTCTTTGTGGCTCTGTGGTTAATTAAAAAGAACGCGCTATCTAGCCTTGATCAAGTTCATTTTAAATAATAAAAACGTTAGTACGTCCCTGCCGCCAGGAACGCCCGTACTGGATTTTGTCCGCTATCGTAAGCAGTTGATGGGGACGAAAATCGGCTGTCGGGAAGGCGATTGTGGGGCTTGTACCGTGCTCGTGGGCGACCTGAACGAAGGTGAACTACGGTACCGAACGGCTACGTCCTGCCTGATGCCGCTCGGCAATGCGCACGGAAAGCACATCGTAACGGTCGAAGGGATTAACATGAGCGATCTGAACCCGATTCAGCAGGCTATGTCCGACGAATCGGCGACGCAGTGCGGATTCTGTACGCCCGGTTTTGTGATGTCGCTGGCTGGATTTTGTCTGAGTAAAAAAGCACCAACGGTTCAAAATTCCATTGCCGCTATTGACGGAAATATCTGCCGCTGTACGGGTTACAAATCCATCAAGCGGGCGGCTGCTCGTGTGGCTAACCTATTGGCGCAACGTAGCGAGGGGACGCCAATTCAATTTGCGGTTGAACAGGAAATTTTACCGGCTTATTTTTCGAACATTCAGGAGCGATTACAGGCGTTATCCCTAAGCTTGAATGGTGAACTCGGCAATGACAATCCGCTGGCACAACGCGTTGGAGGTGGTACAGATTTATACGTACAAAAGCACGATGAAATTAAAGATGCGTCGATTCAGTTTTTGTTCGACGACGCTGATTTAAAAGGAATTAGACAAGATGGTAATCAGTGTATAATCGGTCCGGCGTCGACGGTAACCGACCTGATCGAGTCAGCGGTCATGCAAACGTATTTTCCCGATTTTAAGCTGTACACAAAGCTGGTGTCATCCACACCTATCCGTAACATGGCGACCGTCGGCGGTAACTTTATCAACGCGTCGCCCATTGGTGATTTCACGATTTTCTTCCTGGCACTGGATGCTACGTTAACTCTAAGCAATGGCGTCACAGAGCGGGAGTTACCACTACGTGATTTATATCTTGGCTATAAAACACTGGATAAACAGTCGGCAGAATATCTAAAACAAATCCGGTTTGAGTTGCCTAACGTAACGACTCGATTCAACTTCGAGAAAGTCAGTAAACGAACGCACCTTGACATTGCGAGCGTTAATTCAGCAATCAAACTGACGGTTGAGGGTGATGTCATTACGTCGGTTACGTTATCGGCAGGGGGCGTCGCGCCAATTCCGAAGCGATTATTCAAAACAGAAGAATTTCTGACGGGACAATTTGTAACCGAAGAAATGATCATGGAAGCTACTTCTGTTGCTCAGTCCGAGATTTCACCGATCAGCGATGCCCGTGGTACTGAAGCTTATAAACGCCTATTGCTTAGCCAATTGATCAAAGCGCATTTTATCAGGTTGTTTCCGGAGTTGAATGTGGAACAATTGCTGGTCATTTCTTAACCGCAAAGAACGCTAAGGTTTTCGCCAAGAAAACTCAACGCTCTCTGCGAAATACGTTGCGTCTTTGCGGTTTACAATAAAACTTACCATGAAAAATATAGATTCCAGAACGCACGTACGAGGAGAATCGGTTTATCTGGACGATATTCCGCTGATTCAGGGTACGTTGTTTGGAGCGGCCTTCGGGTCACCCATTGCGCACGGTATTATCAAAACACTGGACTTGTCAGCGGCAGCAGCTATGCCCGGTGTGGTCAAGATTTTTACGTACGAGGACGTAACGGGCGAAAACCAGATTGGCGGTATCGTTCCGGATGAACCGTTGTTAGCCGAACATCACGTTCACTTTTGCGGGATGCCGATTGCATTTGTGGTGGCCGAAACAGACGATGAAGCGCGGGCGGCTGTCAAAAGAATAACGGTTGAGATTGAGCCATTGCCTGTCATTACCGACCCTCGCGAAGCCTACGCCCAAGGAGAATTTATCATCCGGCCGCGGACACATAAGCTAGGTGAGACCACTACGGCCTGGTCGCAATGTACGCATATCTTCGAAGGGCGAGCCGATACAAACGGGCAGGAACACCTGTACATTGAAACCCAAGGCGCCTATGCCATTCCGCAGGAGAATAACGCCATCAAGCTCTATTCGTCGACACAGGGACCCACGGCTGTTCAACGCGCCGTTGCCCGATCGTCAGGACTGCACATGCATCAGATTGATGTGGACGTAACGCGGCTGGGTGGTGGGTTTGGCGGCAAAGAAGATCAGGCCAACATGTGGGCGGCTCTATGTGCACTGGCGGCTCACGTACTTCATAAACCTGTTAAATACGCGCTAAACCGGATGGAAGATATGGCGATGACCGGCAAACGGCATCCGTATTCGTCCGACTTCAAAATCGGTCTGGATAATGATCTGAACATCCTTGCCTACGAAGCTACGTTCTATCAAAATGCTGGCGCTTCTGCCGATCTGTCGCCCGCCGTTATGGAACGGACATTGTTCCATTGCACGAGCACGTATTTCATCCCGAACGTAACGGCCACGGCCTACAGTTGCCGGACTCATCTGCCTCCCAATACAGCCTTCCGGGGGTTCGGTGGACCGCAGGGTATGTTTGTTATTGAAGCGGCTATTACTAAAGCGGCCGAGTCTTTAGGTATTGATGCATCCGTAATTCAGGCCAAAAATCTGAATAAAACCGGCGATGAGTTTGCTTACGGACAAAAAGCAGTGAGTGAAGCACATGCCTGCTGGAACAAGGCTAATGAACTGTATGATCTGGAAGCCATTCGTGACAATATAGCAAAATTTAACAGTGTTAACCTGCTGTATAAGAAAGGTTTGGCGCTTATGCCCATCTGCTTTGGAATCTCGTTTACGAACACGCGCATGAACCAGGCGCGGGCGTTGGTGCATGTCTACACCGATGGCAGCGTAGGCGTGAGTACGGGCGCTGTGGAGATGGGGCAGGGGGTCAATACGAAGATGCTACAGGTCGCTGCGCACGTGCTGTCGATTCAGCCGGATCGGGTCAAATTGCAGACGACCAGTACGTATCGCATTGCCAATACGTCGCCCTCGGCTGCCAGCGCTACGGCCGATTTGAACGGGAAAGCCGTGCAGATGGCTTGTACGGAAATCGTTCGGCGACTAAAAGTTGTGGCCGCTGGCGAATTAAACGTCTCTGCTGAGGAAATTTTCCTGAAAGACGAATGGGTATATGCCAACGGCGAACGTACCGACTGGAACTGGAATCAACTCGTGATGGAAGCCTTTACCAAGCGCGTCAGTCTGTCCGAGCATGCGCATTACGCTACGCCCGACATTCACTACGATGCCTCCGAAGAGAAAGGGCATCCGTTTACCTATCACGTGTACGGCACGGCCATCGTTGACGTGACCATTGATTGTCTGCGCGGTACCTATGAAATGGAGTCCGTTAAAGTCGTGCATGATTTTGGCGTCAGCATGAACCCGCTGATTGACCGTGGACAGATTGAAGGTGGCATTGTGCAGGGCCTCGGCTGGATGACGATGGAAGAAATTGTGTTTGATCAGGCGGGTCGGTTGCGGTCCAATGCCTTGTCGACCTACAAAGTACCGGATATCTATTCGGTGCCCAAAGAGATTGCTATCGAACCGCTGAAAACTGAACAGGATAATCTGGCGATATTCCGGTCGAAAGCAGTGGGCGAACCGCCACTAATGTACGGGATAGGAGCCTATTTCGCGTTACGGAACGCCGTTCGGGCATTCAATCCGATGGCTACCATTCCCTTCGATGCGCCGATGACACCAGAAAAACTTCTTCTTGCTCTCTACCAGAGTCCCACTGCCCCTCACCCCATGCCCTCTGCTAATGGAGAAACCGAAGTCGCTCAGCACCTGGCAGTTAATTCGTAAAAGTCTTCAGCAGAGTCAGCCGGTTATGCTGCTATACGTAGTGGAAAGTCACGGTAGCAGTCCGGGCAGGCAGGGTTTTCTGATGGCGGTGAATGCGTTGGGGGAGATGGAGGGTTCGATAGGGGGGGGCATTATGGAGCACAAGTTTGTGGAAATGGCCAAAGAAAAACTCCAGCATTACGTTCCTGAACTATCCATTCGAACACAGTATCACGATAAAAAAGCAGCTCATAATCAGAGTGGTATGATTTGCTCCGGCGATCAAACCATCCTGCTGTATCGTGTTGAGCCTGGGGATACTCCGGCAGTTGAGTACATAATTGATTCTCTGGAACAGCATAAAAATGGCGTACTGCAACTATCGCCAGCGGGTATTCAATGTTTTGATAACCCATCGTCTAAAATGGATCGCCAGTTTGTAAGGCAGTCCGGGCAGGAATGGACGTATCAGGAACGACTTGGCTATAAGAACCAGCTTTTCATCATCGGGGGTGGACATTGCGCATTGGCTTTATCGCGACTGATGAGCCAGATGGATTTTTACATTCGCGTTTACGACAATCGCCCGGAACTCCACACGATGCAGCTAAACGATGTTGCGCATGAGAAAATCCTGGTTGACAGTTATAGTGAACTTACTGACCTGATTCCGTCGGGCAACCATCACTACGTTGTTGTCATGACGTTCGGCTACCGCACGGATGATCTGGCGATCAGGGCTTTGCTTGATAAACAACTAATGTACGTTGGCGTATTAGGTAGCCAAACCAAGATAAAAAAATTATTCTCGGATTATCGTGCAGAAGGCATTTCTGATGACAAACTGAAGCGTATTCACGCTCCCATTGGCCTTACCATTAACAGCCAAACCCCGGAAGAAATCGCGGTGAGCATTGCTGCTCAGATTATTCGGGTGAAGAACGCTGGTCAATAAAATCGCTTAAGTTGTTGCTGTTCGAGTTTCTACCCAATTGATGATGGTGTCCGCTTCCTGAAGACCGACCGATGCTACTGTTGAATTTGGATTGCCATCGTAACTCATAGATAGATGTAGGATATCATAGGCTGAGACAAAGGTTGTAAGCAATTTTCTATCCAGTTTTCCTAGATGTTCTTTATACCAGCCGACATCTTTGCGGCCTTTGCCTTTTTTGCCTAAGAATTCATCTAAAACTAATAAAATACCCGCGTAGGCTGTATGGCCTGCCATTTTAACGTACTTCGTGTCCTGATAATATCCGTCTTCCTTGCGCGCCTTGTCCCGTAAAATTTCCCGCGCATTATCGATGTATCGTTTAGCTTCCTGTATTGATGCCATATTTGTGGACTCTGCTTTTGGAATGAACTTGGCCGTAAAAATAATAGTTTACTGCAGTTTAATAAACAATAATTCGCCTGGTAGATACAAACAGCATTAGCCTTAACAACTAAGAGCAATAAAAAGCTTTATTCATCATTCCCTCGACACCGTTCCCGTAATGTAGCCGTAGGGTTCGTCGGTAGCGATGAAAATCTCATTTTTGTTTTCCATACCAAATTGCTCCAGGTTGAATAAGATATGGTGTTTATTGGGGAGTTTAAGGGTTATTTCGCTGACTTCAGCATTTTCGTTCAATACCGCTTCGCCCATCGCCAGCAGGGTCTGTTGAACCGATAGACTTTTATGATGCGCGAATGTTTTCAGCAGCGTTTCGCGAATTTTAGTAAAGAGGGCTGTATAATCAGGATGTTGTGCGGTGTAGGTCCAGGTGGCTTCGCACTGCGTAGCGAAAATGCGATCAGGGGTTTCTTTCAACGTAGTATACTGATCCTTACTATACCCTTCAAAACCCGAATCAGTCGTTTTCAGAATCAGCAGGTCTTTAAGGCCAGACGTAACGGTTACGCTGTCGGCTGTCTGTGTAATAGTCGTGGTACGTTTCTCGGAAGCACCGCCAACGTAAGCATGGTGATGGAGCTCGCCATCGAAAGCCATGCGCGTCCAGGGATGTTCAATGATGCTGATTGTTACCTGCGAAACCGGCGGGTTATTGTTGATGAAATGATTCGCTACATACAGGCCGAAGGTTTCGATGGAGTCCGTAAAATGCTCTTTTGCAAGTGCGTAAATGGTATTTTTCTGCGTATCGGTGGGGAGAATCTTCGCGTTATCACCGATTGTATGCGCCGTGTCAAAATCGCCTTCCAACGATACGTTGACTGAGATCTGCCTGAATTCATGGTAGGTAGGATGCCGAATGATTTTAGATAAATTGATGGCATTCTTACCGTACGCATTTTTTTTCAACGTAAGCTTCATGGTTGTTTCGGCTGTTTTGGGTAGTATTAGCCTCTAGTATAGTGATTAATTCCCTATTTTGAATCATATGAGTGAGTTCGCGATTCGGAGCAATGCGGTTCTTACGCCAACGGGAAGCCGACCGGCAGTTGTCCTGATCAAAGAAGGTATGATTGCCGATGTCGTATCCGACCTGCCACAAGGTTTTGCTGGCAACGTAATCGACATTCAGGATCGCGTATTGATGCCGGGCGTTATTGATCCGCATGTGCACATCAACGAACCGGGCCGAACGGAATGGGAAGGCTTTGATACGGCAACGCGCGCGGCTATTGCGGGCGGGCTGACTATGCTGGTTGATATGCCGTTGAATTCGTCACCCGTAACCACCACAGCAGAAGCGTTCGACCAGAAACTAGCGGCTCTTCAGGGAAAGCTGCATACGAATTGCGGTTTCTGGGGTGGACTCGTGCCCGGGAATACGGACGAAATTAAACGACTGATCGATAAAGGGGTTTTGGGTTTCAAGGCATTTCTAACGCATTCCGGTATCGACGAATTTCCGAACGTAACGGAGGACGACCTCCGAAAAGCCATGCCGATCATCGCTGAATATGGCTTACCGTTGCTGGTGCACTGCGAATTATCGACGGATGAGGTGCTGGCCACTGGCGATGCCAGATCACACCAGAACTACCTGGCATCCCGTCCGAAAGAATGGGAAGATAACGCCATCGATATGATGATTCGCTTGTGCGAAGAATACACTTGTCGAACGCACATCGTGCATTTGTCGTCGGCGAACTCCATTGAACCGATTGCGAAGGCAAAAGAAAAAGGTTTGCCGTTGACGGTCGAAACCGGGCAGCATTACTTATTTTTCAACGCAGAGGCTATTCTGGATGGGCAAACCCAATTCAAATGTGCTCCGCCGATACGTGAAAAAGTAAATAATGATCAGTTGTGGGAAGCCTTAAGAGCCGGAATCATCGATTTTGTCGCCACTGATCATTCGCCCGCTCCGCCTGATTTGAAGCAAATGCAGCGCGGTGATTTTATGAAAGCCTGGGGCGGGATTGCATCGTTGCAACTGGCCTTGCCGGTATTATGGACAGCCGCCCGAAAGCGGGGTTTTACCGTATCGGATATGGCCCGGTGGCTTTGTGAAAAACCTGCCGAATTAGCCGGATTGTCGCAGCGAAAAGGACGCATTGCACCCGGCTACGATGCTGATTTACTGGTCTGGAATCCGGAAAAATCATTTACCGTTTCGGAAGACAGGCTGCAGCACCGACATAAGATGACTCCGTATCTAAACGAGGTGTTGTATGGCGTTGTCGAGCAGACGTTCCTGAGTGGCGTTCAGGTTTTTGATGAAGGCCACTTCACTACGTTAAATGCCGGAAAACTTATCATGCGTTAAGTCAATGAATGTCTATTTGCAGCGGGCCGTGAACGTACTGACAAAAATCAACGAACTGGCGTCGATCAGCGAAGACCCTGCGGGCATTACCCGAACGTTTGGCACCGCTACGTTTCAGCAGGGAAGTCGCGTGATTCAGCAGTGGATGGAGGACGTTGGTTTACAAACGCGAATCGACTCGATTGGTAATGTGCGAGGCAGGCTGGAAAGTTCGAATGCTGGTGCCAAAACGTTTGTCATAGCCTCGCACATGGACACGGTCGTGAACGCCGGAAAGTTTGACGGACCACTGGGCGTGATCATGGGAGTAGATCTCGTTGATCAACTCGTTCGATCAGCCAAACCACTGCCATTTCATATTGAACTGATTGCATTCAGTGACGAAGAAGGGGTTCGATTTCATACTACGTATCTCGGCAGTAAAGTCGTTGCCGGTTCGTTTGATCCAGACCTTCTCGATAAAAAAGATGATTCGGGTAGTACGCTGAGCGAAGTGATTCAGCTCATGGGTAACGACGTAACGCAGCTACCGGCGGATGCGATTGCGCCCGATGATTGGTTCGGTTATTTCGAGATTCACATTGAGCAGGGCCCCGTCTTATACGAACGTAACGTACCGGTAGCCGTTGTCACGGACATTGCTGGTCAGAAACGTATCGAAATTACATTTACGGGAATGGCTGGTCATGCGGGAACGGTTCCAATGACGATGCGTCAGGATGCTCTCTGTGCAGCGGCTGAATTTGTTCTGGAAGTAGAAAAGCTGGCCGCTACTCAGGTGAATCTGGTCGCTACGGTAGGCAAGTTGAACGTAGTGAATGCTGCCAGCAATGTGATTCCCGGCGAAGTCAGTTGCAGTCTGGATGTTCGGAGTAACGATGAAGCCGTTCTAATGTCAGCGTATCAGCAATTGCAGCAAATTTGTCTGGACATTGGGCACAAACGGACTGTTCAGGTTGATTGGGGTTTGATTCAGGAAACGGCTTCCGTTGCCTGCGACAAGGGCATGAGTGAACTACTCGAACAGACTATTCAACGTAGTGGCTATGATGTAATACGTTTAGTCAGCGGAGCTGGCCATGATGGGGTGCCAATTTCACTGGTTGCACCAATCGCCATGCTGTTTGTGCGTTGTTTCAAAGGAATTAGTCACAACCCACTCGAACATGTTGACCTAACCGATATGGCTGCGACACTACAAGTTGCCGATACATTTATGAAATACTTACTTGAACAATAATTTTCTGTCATTCCGACGAAGGAGGAATCTCAATGTTGTGCATTAGTCAAGCTTGAGATTCCTCCTTCGTCGGAATGACAGAAAGCCTATAAACTCATCAGAAATAAACAGTATGGAAATTTCAGCACTTACCCGATCTGTCGTTAAACGGAATCATGCCGTCATCAGTCCCGATGGCTACATCAATAGTCGCGTGCCGGGTTGGGACAATTGCACGGTCAATGTGATCATCAACGAACAGATGGGCGCTCATCTCTGTCAGACGCTCATCACGTTAAACGAGATTAGTGTACTGACAGGGGCTACACTACATTCACAACTGTTCTTTTATGTAGTTGAAGGCCGGTGTACTGCCACAGTTGGAGGAGAAACAAACACGTTAGAAAAAGGCCAGTTCGTTTACATTCCAATCGCCAAAGAGTACAAAGTTGACAAGCCAGAGCCGGGTACTCAACTGTTGACGTTTCATAAAGTCTACGAAAAACTGGATGGGTACGACGTACCACCCGTCATCTTCGGAGATGCTGCGAACATTGAAGGACCAACGTACCTGGGCGATGCTGCGCTACGTTTACAGGTGCTCTTGCCAGATACGTTGGCGTTCGATATGGCGGTCAATATTTTTACCTACGATCCGGGTGGACATCTGCCATTTGTCGAAACACACATTATGGAGCATGGCCTGATTTATCTGCAAGGGCAGGGGGTGTACATGCTCGACAAAGACTGGTATCCGATCAAAAAAGGGGATTCGATCTGGATGGCACCGTACTGCCAGCAGTGGTTTACGGCCATGGGCAAAGAACCAGCGGTTTATATTTATTACAAGAATGTGAACCGCTTCCCAACGACTGTATGATCCTGCCCGAATTAAATGAATTGCCGGTTTCGCAGCTCAAAGAAGCTCTCGCTACGTGTTGTGGCTCAACGGCCTGGCTAAATGAGATGGCAAAAATTTTTCCAGTCGAGAGTAAAGAAAGTCTGTTCGAACAAGCCGAAATTATCTGGTTTGCCTGCTCCCAAAGCGACTGGCGGGAAGCGTTCGAGCATCACCCTAAAATTGGCGACATCAATTCGTTACGTGAAAAATTTGCCAATACTAAAGCCTGGGCATCGGGCGAGCAATCGGGCGTGTCTACGGCATCGCAGGACGTACTGGAAAAGCTGGCCGAAGGCAATCGACTGTACGAAGAGAAATTCGGGTATATTTTCATCGTGTACGCTACCGGAAAATCTGCCGACGAAATGCTGGACATTCTGGAATCAAGATTACCTAATTCACCCGAAGAAGAAATCCTGATTGCCATGCAGGAGCAAAATAAAATCACTAAAATCCGGCTGGAAAAATTGCTATCGACATGAGCCCGATCACCACCCACATTCTCGACACAACCCTCGGAAAACCAGCCGAAGGCGTTTCTATTACGTTGTGCCGTCATCAACAAAACGATTGGATGGAGCTTGCTCAGGGAAGTACCAACTCGGATGGACGTATCAGTAACTTACTGTCGGAGGCCATTCCATCCGGTACGTATAAATTGCGGTTTGAGACACAGGCTTATTTCGATAAACTGGGTGTTACTACGTTCTATCCGTTTGTCGACATTACGTTCTCCGTAATCACCGGCGAACATTATCATATTCCCTTGCTACTAAATCCGTTTGGCTATTCAACCTATCGGGGTTCGTGATAACTAGTACTGCTCCGATTTAATTCTTATTACCGGTACCACGGGTTTTAACCCGTTCGGGAATCGACCCAAAAAACGGGTTAAAACCCGTGGTACCTTTTTCTCAAACCATTGAATTGGTCAACTCCTAGTCATATATCCTCATTCACTTGTAAACGGTCGATAACGAACAATGACTACCGATGAACACAAATTACTTTATACAAATGAATATAAACGCAGCGCGTCTTCAGCATTTCTTCGAGGTATCAAGTGAAATTGGAAAAATTGGCGAAACGGGTATGTGTCGCCCTGCCCATTCTCCTCTGGAAAAACAGATGTTTGAACAGGCTAAAGGCTGGATGGAATCGTCGGGCTTAACGGTACGTATCGACAGTCTTGGTAATCTGATTGGGCGACTGAAAGGCAAAAATCCGGATGCGCCCATATTGATGACTGGCTCTCATTTGGATACGCAGCCATACGGTGGCCGGTTCGATGGCATATCGGGTGTATTGTGCGCGATTGAAGCCGTTTGTACCATTGCCGAAAAAGGAATCGTACCCGAATGCAGCATTGACGTCATTGCCTTTGCCGATGAAGAAAGCTGGCGATTTAACAAAGGTCTTTTTGGGTCGCGCGGCATTCTGGGGAAACTGGAAGACGGTGAGCTGCAACGGAAAGACAAAGACGGCGTAACGCGTGAGCAGGCCTTACGTGATTTCGGCTGCGACATCACCAAATTCAACGAAGATCAATATGCTCCCGGTAGCATTCGTTGCTTCATTGAGCTGCACATCGAGCAGGGGCCGGTGCTTGACAAATCAAACAAACCCATTGGTATTGTCAGTGGTATTGCCGGACCGCTGTTGCTAAGCCTGAACCTGAAAGGAATGGCCGGTCATGCGGGTTCGGTACCTATGCCGTTACGTAAAGACGCCTTGCTCGGTGCCGCAAAAGTTGTCGTGGCAGTCAATGAAATCGCGTCACAGTTTACGCCTGCGCCAACGGTGGGGACGGTCGGTACGCTAAACGTGTTCCCGTCGTCACGTAACATCATCCCCGAAGCCGTTAACATGACAATGGAGTTCCGGGATATTGACATGGTTCGTCGGGATACCTGCGAACGGCAATTAAAGGAGGCCATTGAGGCTATTTCGCAGCAGCACGGACTGACCTACGAACTCACGGTCGATACGGATATTAAATCAAGCTATTGCGCTGACTGGATTAAAGATACGATTCGGGAAAGTTGTGTCGAGCTGGGTTTAGATGCGCCGGAGTTGGTCAGTGGCCCTTTCCACGATGCGCTCGTGATGTCAGAAGCCTGCGATTATGGGATGATCTTTGTTCGATGCAAAGACGGCATTAGTCATAATCCATTGGAATACGCGTCTTACGAAGACCTGGCTTTAGGGAGTGAAGTACTTTATCAGACCATCCTGAAAATAGTGGGTTGATCCGAAGAAATTTGTCCGAAACGACAATCCCTACCAATAAACGGTGGGGATTTTTTGTTGAAAACGAAAATTTTTTATGATAGCTAGTGCACTTATTGCCAGGAGATTAGTCGATAAAAGTGAAGATGGCGCTACGTCTTTTCTGAAAAAGTTTGCGATTTGTTAAAGTAAAAGAACATCACTAACCGTCATCCCTATCAAAGCCCACAACCAGGAAGTAAGGGCGCTGAAAAGACGGCAGATTTTTCATTGTCTACCTCAGTTGCATCGGTCTTTCGGCTACACAGGACTTTTATAAACCATTAAAACCATTAAAATCATAAACAACATGAACATCATTTGGAGAGTAGCGGGCGTGGCCCTGGCGGTCGGATTGGCCCTGTTTCTGTTAACCCTCATCATAAAAGTTCTGCTGGTCGGGGCTGGTTTATTTCTGCTGGCCCGGGTGGTAGGACCACGTTTGATGGGTGGCCGGGCATTTGGACCATTGGGTCGCGGGGGGTGGCAGTCGTCAACCATCATTTCGATTGACAATCCGACGTACCGTTCAGGCGTGACCAGAGCCAGTTATGAACGCGTCATTCCCATTGGCTAAGCCAAAAACGAGTAAACAATCAAAAACAAATCAGTAAACACAAGACAAAACACAACCATGTATAATAAACAAGCATTCGAAACCGGTAATAGAGGTAATTGTGGCCCGTGGGGGCGTGGTAAGTTTGGTGGTCCTTTTAACCGTGGCAAGTTCGGTGGTTTCTGGGGGCGCCACATGGGCGAGTTCCATCAGGTACCGGTTAATATTGAAGAAACCGATGGGGAATACGTTATTTCCTTATTTGCAGCCGCTTTAGTGAAAGAAAACGTAAAGCTGGCCGTAAAAGACGACGTACTGACCATTTCATATCAGGGTACCGACCAATCAGATATTGCCGAGTCCAGTGCAACGGGTACTTATACGTATCAGGAACACAGCAATCGTTCGTTTGAGCGGTCTTTTCAGCTCAACAATAAAGTGATCACGGAAAGCATTTCGGCTAGTTATGCCGATGGCGTTCTGAAAGTGGTACTCCCAAAGAATCCTGAGACGAATAAGCCAGCTCAGACGATTACTGTGGCATAATTGTGCCACTGGATATAAGTAAAAAAGCCAGCCCTCAAAATAGGCTGGCTTTTTGTTATCATACAAGTCTCTTTAAAACAATATTACCGTCTAAGATCGCCACGGATCTCACCAGCAGGATATTGCGTCGTATGCAGATTCGCATAATACTGGTTGTTCTTCATCCGGTAAATCTGCAAGGGCGTTAAGGCCGTTGTGCTGGCGATAATTGGTGACGTTAGGCTAGGAAATGGAATGTCAATTCCACCTGTACCGTCCGTTCTGGTTGTATCGATCCGGTGTAGGTGTCCCATTGTTGGCGTTAACCCTGTATACGTAACCGTATAGCTCAAAACGCGCGTTGTTTCATTCAACTTACCCACAAACGCACCAGTTGCTGTTGACGTTGTTGAGGTTGGTTTTTCGCTGGCGCCGTTTAGGGTAGCCGTAAACGAAGTTGGCGGAGTAACTCCCAAACCGACCGTGTATGGATTCTCTTCATCAAGGCACGAAGTAAGCGTTAATCCGACTGCCAGCAGCGCTGCTATGGATAGAAAAATGTTTCGTTTGTACATAGGATGTTAGCGTTTGTAGATCAAATATGCAGGATAAGCGAGGGATTGCAATGTGATTCGGTAATTTAGAATGATTATCGTTTTGGTGTCACTTATCAGCAAATAAACAGATTGAGCGGGCCTGTTGTTAAGAGATAGTACCGACTATTTATCAACGAATCGGCGGATTAGCGTGCAATATTTCCAAAACGTTCCAGAATCTTCTAATTTTGATCCGCTAACTGGAATCCATTTTAGGCATTCGTTGGTTGTTTTTATAGAACGTACTTTTCAGTAACCTGTTATTCCTACTTGCTATGGCTTTTGATTTAGACATGATTCAGCGCGTTTATGCAAACCTCGGCGAACGCGTCGAAGCAGCCCGGCAGGCAGTGGGCAAACCGCTGACTCTGTCGGAAAAGATTTTGTATAGTCACCTCTTTGCCGGTATGCCTACACAGGCGTTCGAGCGGGGGAAAGCCTACGTGGATTTCGCACCCGACCGGGTGGCCATGCAGGACGCAACGGCCCAAATGGCGTTGTTGCAGTTTATGCAGGCGGGTCGGCCGCAGGTAGCGGTTCCGTCAACGGTTCACTGCGATCACCTGATTCAGGCCGAAGTCGGAGCCGAGCAGGATCTGGACATTGCCAAAAATAAAAACAAAGAAGTGTACGACTTCCTGTCGTCTATTTCGAACAAATACGGTATTGGTTTCTGGAAACCCGGCGCGGGGATCATTCACCAGGTGGTGATTGAAAACTACGCCTTTCCGGGTGGTATGATGATTGGTACCGATTCGCACACGCCCAACGCGGGTGGTCTGGGCATGATTGCCATTGGCGTGGGTGGAGCTGATGCCTGTGACGTCATGGCGGGACTGGCCTGGGAATTGAAAATGCCGAAACTCATTGGCGTTAAGTTAACGGGTAAGCTAAGTGGTTGGGCATCGGCCAAAGACGTAATTCTACGCGTAGCGGGTATCCTGACTGTAAAAGGCGGGACGGGCTGCATCGTTGAATATTTTGGCGAAGGGGCTGAAAGTCTGTCAGCGACGGGGAAAGGCACGATCTGTAACATGGGTGCTGAAATCGGTGCGACAACGTCGATTTTCGCCTATGACGAGAAAATGGCCAACTACCTGAAGGCTACCAGCCGGGCCGATATTGCCGACGCAGCCGATGCTGTTAAAGCGGATCTCCGGGCCGACGAAGAAGTGTATGCTGATCCGGCTTCGTATTACGACCAGCTTATTGAAATCAATCTGTCGGAACTGGAACCCCATATCAACGGTCCGTTCACACCTGACCTGGCCTGGCCAATATCAAATTTTGCCAAGGCGGTGAAAGAAAACGGCTGGCCCGAAAAACTGGAAGTTGGTCTGATCGGTTCGTGCACGAACTCCAGCTATGAAGACATGACCCGTTCGGCGTCGATAGCGGCCCAAGCAACCGCTAAGCATTTGAAAACCAAAGCTGAATTTACCGTTACACCGGGTTCGGAACTGGTTCGTTTTACGGCTGAACGTGATGGACTGCTCGATACGTTCGAAGAAATTGGTGGTGTCGTGCTGGCCAATGCCTGTGGACCCTGTATTGGCCAATGGGCACGGCATATGGACGATCCGACCCGCAAAAACTCGATCATTACGTCGTTTAACCGGAACTTCGCCAAGCGGAACGACGGAAACGCCAGCACCCACGCCTTCGTGGCTTCCCCCGAAATCGTAACGGCATTAGCCATTGCCGGTGACCTGACGTTTAACCCAATGACGGATACCCTGACCAACGAAAATGGTGAGCAGGTGAAACTCGATGAACCGCAGGGAATCGAGCAGCCTGTAAAAGGCTACGCCGTTGACGATGCCGGTTATCAGGCACCGGCTGCGGATGGCTCCAGCGTACAGGTAATCGTTTCGCCAACCTCCGACCGACTGCAACTGTTGGCCCCATTCGCGGCCTGGGAAGGTACTGACATCAAAGGGCTGAAACTGCTGATCAAAGCGAAAGGCAAGTGTACCACCGACCATATCTCAATGGCGGGTCCCTGGCTGAAATACCGTGGTCACCTGGACAATATCTCGAACAACATGCTGATCGGCGCGGTAAACTTCTACAACGAGAAGACCAACACCGTAAAAAATCAACTGACGGGCGAATATGGCGAAGTTCCTGCCGTGCAACGAGCGTATAAAGCCGCTGGCATCGGGTCGATTGTCGTGGGTGACGAGAACTACGGGGAAGGCTCATCCCGCGAACATGCGGCTATGGAGCCTCGTTTCCTGGGTGTTCGGGCCATTCTGGTACGTTCCTTTGCGCGTATCCACGAAACGAACCTGAAAAAGCAGGGTATGCTTGCTTTAACATTCGCCAACCCGGCGGATTATGACAAAATCCAGGAAGATGATGTGATCGATATCGATGGATTAACGGAGTTTGCTCCAGGTCGTCCGCTTGAGATCGTGCTGCACCATGCTGATGGAACGACCGACGAATTCGCTGTTAATCATACCTACAACGAAGGTCAGATCGAGTGGTTCAAAGCAGGCGCTGCGTTGAACATCATTCGGATGAAGCAAAACGCGTAACACGTAAAAGGCGGGTATTTATCCGATACTTTTCAACCCGACCATGTATCCGACAGGGGTAAATGGTCGGGTTTGTTTTTAGGTATAAAACCGTTCATAAACCCGCTCTCTGATCAACCCGCTTAAATCGATGAATTCCGCTTCGCTGGTGATGGCTGGAATCGACATCAAGCGCATTGGGACCGCTGATTTTTCTGCCTGATAAGGCGGCTGGACATAGTCAAATGGATTTAATGTGAATCCCTGTCGTTCGTAAAATTTGATCCGTCGATGACTGATTTCGTCGATAGGTCGCTCAACTTCCAGGATAATATACTGGGTAGGAATACGTACTAAAAGCGACAGCGCCTGTTGACCAAAGCGTTTTCCGCGCTGTGCAGGATCAATGGCAAAATGCTCGACGAAGACAATATCGTCCCAGTGCCAGTAACTAATGAAACCCACTACTTGATTGTCAGAGATCAGCGCGCAGAGGTTCATATCTGAGCGGGGGAGCAGCTCAACGAGTTCGTCGGCCTGTCGTCGCTCATCAGGTGGGAAGGCGTCTGTGTACCAGTTTCGTATCGTGGCCAGGTACGGGTGCCCATCCGTGATTCTTAAAAAAGTCATAAAGTAATTTTGGTATTTTAATCTAAATTTAATCTTATCTTGATCGAGTTATCTTTATCCAAGTTTTATAACTATCTGGCGGGTAATTAGTTGAGTTTTTAATGGGCTCGGAGTATATTTGATTTCCGAACAATATGACTAATCGACAATACAACTTTTGGGTGTACCGGGTTCTTTGCCTGTTAATGGCTTTGCACCTGGTCAATCTTAGTGTTGACGTGCAGGATATGATGCCCCTGACTGGTCGGATGACCGTCAGCGATGAAAAATTGTCGGTTAATAAAATTGAGAGCATCAGTGAGTTTTTATTGGAAGAATGCTTCGGCATTCAGGACGCTGTGCCCGAACACGATGATCCAGATGATGAGTCTGAACTAACCGAGCAGGAGCAGGATTACGACTTCAACCAGCTTTTTGTATTTGCGCCCTTACGGGCAGTCGTTCAGTTTCTGTTAACGGGGAATGTGTCCTTTTGGCCTGAGCCTGTTTCTGTACACGTACAGGAAATCATTGCTCCGCCCCCTCAACCCACGATTTAAGTCAGGCTTCGCTCCTGATCACAACGCTACTACGGAATTATCGTAAGTCTACTAATCAGTTAATCAACTGGTTAGTGTTATTTCTGTTTCTGGAAAACCGGATTGCCGGATGGTTCGCTCCAGCGCCTTCTGGTCACACCCAATTGTTCTGTACTTCCTTATGAAAAACATGTTAAGATCAAGTATTCTCCTGATAAGTATACTGTTCATCGGCTGCTCCGGTGATGAAAAGAAAACCGAGGAGCCTGAAAAACTGACGGTACCGGTTGTCCAGTTAACCCAACAACCGACAACTCTGCAACGTGATTACGTAACGACCCTCGAAGCGGTTCGAAATGTAGAAATTCGGGCGCGTGTGTCGGGGTTTCTGGAAAAAATTCACGTCGATGAGGGCCAAACGGTTCGCCAGGGTCAACTACTGTTCAGCCTGAACGCGGCTGAATATCGGGTTGGACTGGAAAAGGCGCGTGCCGCGTTGAAGAGTGCCGTGGCGGAAGCGAAAACGGCCGAGGTGGAAGTAGGTCGGGTAAAGCTGCTGGTCGACAAAAAAATCGTTTCGCCGTCGGAACTTGATCTGGCAAAAGCCAAACTGGATGCGGCCCGTGCTCAGATTGAAGGGGCTCAGTCGGCCCAGGAAACAGCCGCCTTGCGACTGGCACACGCCAATATCCGGGCTCCGTTCGACGGCGTCATTAACCGCATTCCGTTCAAAATGGGCAGTCTGATCGAAGAGGGTGCCTTATTAACGGAAGTGTCTGACATTCATGAGGTATTTGCGTATTTCGACGTATCGGAAAAAGAGTATTTAAGCTTTATAAAACGAAATCGAGACCTGGTCGGAAAAGGCGGTCAGGAGGTTGAGATGATGCTGGCGGATGAAACGCCTTACCCATTCAAAGGACGTATCGAAACCATGGAAAGCGTCTTTGAGGAAGAATCCGGTACGATTGCTTTCCGGGCGAGGTTTCCGAATCCGAAAAAACTACTGAAACACGGCTCATCGGGAAAGGTCAGACTTCCCAGTCTCGTAAGCGACGCATTGCTGGTGCCCCAGAAAGCCGTGTTTGAAGTGCAGGATAAAAACTACGTATTTGTGGTCGATGCGTCGAACAAAGTAAAGTCACGAAGCTTCGAGCCACAGGCCCGGATTGGCTTAAACTACATTGTTCGTTCAGGGTTGAAACCGGGTGAGCGGGTTGTTTACGAAGGTATTCAGAATATTCACGATGGCGACCAGATTGTTCCCCAGGCGATTTCGACTGACAGCCTGCGTCATGACCTGGCTAAGCAGTAACAGTGACCAAAATCCTCTTCATGCATGTTCGATTTATTTATTAAACGCCCGCTGTTGTCGGCCGTGATTTCAGTGCTGATTACGTTGCTGGGATTTCTGGCGTTGTTGGGTTTACCCGTTACCCAGTTCCCCGACATTGTACCTCCGTCAGTAATCGTGACGGCTAAATATACCGGTGCAAATGCTGAAGTGGCGACGAAAGCGGTAGCCATGCCGCTTGAACGGGCCATCAACGGGGTGCCAAACATGGTATATATGAACTCCGTGTCAGGAAACGATGGCTCGACGGTTATTCAGGTATTTTTTAAAGTAGGTACCGATCCCGATCTGGCGGCCATGAGTGTTCAGAACCGCGTAACAACCGTGCTGGACGAATTACCCACGGAAGTGACCAAATCAGGGGTATCTACCGAGAAAGAGGTGAATAGTATGCTGCTGTACCTCAACGTGTTAAGTGATGATCCCACCGCTGACGAAAAATTTATTTACAATTTCGCGGATATTAACGTACTAGCCGAGCTGAAACGAATCGATGGCGTTGGCGTGGCTACCATCATGGGTGCTCGTGAGTATTCGATGCGGGTTTGGCTAAAGCCTGACCGCATGACCTCGTATGATTTATCGGCCGATGATGTCATTGACGCCATTCGTAAGCAAAACGTAGAAGCTGCTCCCGGGAAAGCGGGTGAAAGTGCCGACCGGAGTCCACAGATGTTGCAGTACGTATTGCGCTATACGGGTAAATTTTTTGAACCGAAGCAGTACGAAAATCTCGTGTTACGGGCTGAAACGGACGGTTCGATTCTTCGCCTGAAAGACGTAGCGGATGTAGAGTTTGGCTCACTCAACTACGACGTACTGTCGAAAACCGACGGGCGTCCCTCGGCGTCGATCATGCTCAAACAACGGCCAGGTTCCAATGCGCGGGAAGTCATCAACAACGTAAAGGAGAAGATGGCGGAATTGAAGAAAACCAAATTCCCGCCGGGTATGAACTACAACTTTGCGTATGACGTATCGCGCTTTCTGGACGCATCGATTCACGAAGTAGTCAGAACCCTGATCGAAGCGTTTGTGCTGGTGTTCCTGGTCGTTTTCCTGTTCCTGCAGGATTGGCGATCAACCCTGATTTGTGCACTGGCGGTTCCGGTGGCACTGGTCGGTGCCTTTGCCTTCATGAGCACCATTGGTTTCTCGATCAACCTGCTGACCCTGTTCGCGCTGGTACTGGCGATTGGGATTGTGGTCGATAACGCGATTGTGGTCGTTGAGGCTGTTCACGCCAAAATGGCCGAAGAAAATTTATCGCCGAGAGCCGCTACGTTTGCGGCTATGAAAGAGATCAGCGGTGCGCTTGTTGCTATCACGCTGGTGATGTCGGCCGTATTTGTTCCCGTAGCATTTATGTCGGGGCCGGTGGGTATTTTCTATCGGCAGTTTTCGCTGACGCTGGCGGTGGCCATTGTTATTTCGGGTATTAACGCCGTTACGCTTACCCCGGCTTTGTGCGCGTTGTTGCTTCGGCCAACTCACGGTCATGAAGCAACTGGATTACTAGGGCGCGTTTTTGCTCGGTTTAATCGGGGATTCGATGCCTTGACGGGTCGCTATCAGAAACTACTCCGGCGGGTTGCCAGCCGGGGTATCGTTACATTGGCGATGTTGGCTTTGTTTGCCGCTGGAACTTGGGGCATAAGCTCAATATTGCCAAGTGGTTTCATTCCGACGGAAGATCAGGGTATGATTTACGTGAACGTAACGACGCCCGTTGGCGCGACCGTTAAGCGTACGGAAGACGTAATGGACAAGATTGAGAAAGTAGCCTCAAAAATGGAATCGGTCGAAAACGTGTCGACCCTGGCCGGTTTCAGTATGATGACCGATGGAAATGGCGCTTCGTACGGGATGGGTATGATTAACCTGAAAAGCTGGGATAAACGTAAACAAACCGTTGATGACGTCATTGCTGATCTTGTCGAAAAAACCAAAACGATTCAGGATGCCAGCATCCAGTTTTTCCCTCCGCCCACCGTTCCGGGTTTTGGTAACTCCAGCGGTTTTGAATTAAGATTGCTCGATCAGACGGGAACGGGCGATCTGATCAAATTGAAGAAAGTAGGCGATAAGTTTATTGCTGCCCTGAAAAAGCGGCCTGAAATTGGGAATGCCTTTACGAGTTTCGACCCCAGTTTCCCGCAGTATCTACTCCACGTCGACCAGGATAAAGCCGCTCAGAAAGGGGTGTCGATTGAAAACGCGATGGGTACGCTGCAAACGATGATGGGTAGCTTTTACGCGTCGAACTTTATCCGCTTCGGGCAGATGTATAAAGTGATGGTGCAGGCATCCCCTGAATATCGAGCCAAGCCAGAGGACGTATTGGCCTTGCGGGTAAAGAACGATGCGGGGGAAATGGTGCCTTATTCCAATTTCGTACGACTGGAAAGGGTGTATGGGCCGGAGCAAATTACACGCTATAATATGTACATGTCAGCGCTTATCAACGGCGAACAGGCTCCGGGGTATAGTAGTGGCGACGCGCTACGTACCGTGCAGGAAGTGGCTGATAAAGAGTTACCACGTGGGTACGTATTTGCCTGGTCGGGTATGTCACGGGAGGAAGTGCTATCGGGCGATCAGGCTATTTTCATCTTCCTGATCTGCCTGGTTTTCGTCTACCTGCTGCTAGTAGCACAATACGAAAGTTTATTCCTGCCGTTGCCAGTGCTGTTGTCATTGCCCGCCGGGATTTTTGGATCGTTTTTGTGTCTGCAACTGGCGGGGTTACAAAACAACATCTACGCGCAGGTATCGCTGGTGATGCTGATTGGTTTGCTGGGGAAAAACGCCATCCTGATCGTGGAGTTTGCCAACCAGCGCCAGAAGGAAGGTCTTCCGATCGTGAAAGCGGCCATTGAAGGTGCTGTCACCCGCTTACGGCCCATTCTGATGACATCGCTGGCGTTTATCGCCGGGCTGATTCCGCTGTGTATTGCATCGGGTGCCGGCGCACTGGGTAATCGATCTATTGGTACGGCAGCAGCCGGAGGGATGTTTATTGGAACGGTGTTCGGCTTAGTACTGGTGCCGGGCCTATACGTAGTGTTTGCCAAACTTGCTCAGCGGTTTGATTCAAAAGATTTGTCCAGCGATGACGAAAAACTCGACTCTCTTTCCACCAAAACGAATGCGAATGGTGCCGTTCTTCAGGAATCGTAACACGTCCTCTTTTTTACTGAGTTTATTTTTTGCCGGCAGCATCAGCAGTTGTCGGATTCAGCATACTCCCGCACCAGTGCCCAGGCTCCTGGTGCCCGAATCATATGTTGGCAGGACCGATTCGACCGGAATTGGGGCATTGCCGCACCAGACGTTGTTTACCGACCGAAATCTGGTGACGCTGATCGATACGGCGCTGAGTCGTAATCCTGATTTAAGGATTGCTTTGCAGCGTATCGAAGTAGCCAGGGCTAACTTTGGCATTGCTCGCGGAGCTTTACTGCCGCGGGTCGATGCCGTAGCGACCGCAGCCGTCGATCGCTATGGACGCTATACCCTGAATGGCGTTGGCAATTACGATACCAATTTGTCAGGCAACGTAACGGGCCAAAGCCTGATACCGAATCCTACCCCAGACTATTTTGTTGGCCTGCGCAGTTCATGGGAGATTGACATCTGGGGTAAACTTCGCAACCGCCGACGGGCGGCCCTAACACGGGTTCTGGCTTCGCAGGAAGGCCGAAACCTGGTTGTTACATCGTTGACGGCTGATGTAGCCCGATTGTATTACGGATTACTGGCCTTAGATGCAGAACTGGAAATCATCGGTGATAACGTCGAGTTGCAACAAAAAGCCCTCGAACTGGTGCAGGTTCAGAAAGATGCGGGCCGGGTAACCGAATTGGCTGTTCAACAATTCAGGGCGCAGTTGTTGAATACGCGTGCGCTGGAGGGTGGTGTGCGGCAGCAGATCGTTGAAACAGAAAACCAACTCAATACACTGCTAGGCCGCTATCCACAATCAATAGCGCGGGGGGCATCCATCGAAAAACAGTCCTTACCGGCCACCGTATCCGCTGGCATACCGGCGCAACTGGTACGTCGTCGCCCCGACATCCGACAGGCTGAGCGCGAACTGGAAGCGGCTAGTGTCGATGTTGCTGTAGCACGGGCTGAATTCCTGCCATCGCTCAACCTGACGCCGTATCTGGGCTTTAATGCTTTCCGGCCTGGGGTGTTACTCAGCCCGCAGTCGCTGACACTGGGTATATTCGGGGGACTAGCGGCCCCCATATTCAACCGTCGGTTGCTGAAAGGAAACCTGACAATATCGGTAGCGCAAAGCCGCGAAGCGTATTACACGTATCAGCGGGCCATGCTGACGGGGGTTTCTGAAGTGGTTAGCAGCCTGAAAGGACTGGAAAACTACCGGAACGTAGCGAGTCTTCAGCAGCAGGAGGTAGCCGTACTTCGACAGGCGGCTACTACGTCGAATGAGTTATTCGCCAATGGATATGCTACGTATCTGGAAGTTATTACAGCGCAACGCAATGTACTCGACGCAGAGTTGTCGTTGATCAACACCAAACGGGCACAGTTCCTGGCACTGGTAGATTTATACCGCGCTTTAGGCGGAGGGTGGCAATAGTCCATGCTACGACGGTGTTTACGAACGTAGCGGAAAGTGTGTTCTGACTGAGACAAAATGATTGTATAGGTCTGTTGTTTAATTTTTTATATCGTTTACATAAGGTTCTTTAGCTGATGTAAAACCATGAGATCGTTTGTGAGTTATTCATAAAATCATTCACCTGCTAAATCAAAACGTATCATGAAACGATTTTTCTTCAACTTAGTTGGCCTGGTAAGTATCTGCCTATTATCAGCTCTCCCTGGACGGGCTCAGTTTTCTGTTGGTCTACACGGTTCCTTAGCATCGGGCGATGCCAAAGGCTCGGAAACATTTTATGGCGGGGGCATCAATGCCAAACTGTTTCTGTCCTCTAAACTGGACATTGGTATTGGTCTTAAAGCCTTTGGTGAAAACCGAAAATTTGAAGCGGTCGGCCAAAGCTTGGAATATTCGGCAGGAATTATTCCCATTACCGGCATGATCGACTATTATTTCACGGATAGCTTTTTGCGCCCTTATATTGGTGCAGAGGTAGGTGTTTATGCCACCGGTTACCGGATAAAATTTAATAATCAGGAAACCAGCAAAGTAAATTCAACCAACGTAGGTGTTGCGCCCAAAGTAGGTCTCATGCTTGCCTTGGGGAATCTGGGTATTTTTGCCGAAGGCGACTATAACATTATGTTTGGTAACAAAGACGGCAGCGCGAATGTAGGTGGAGTTGGTAACGTCAACTTCGACCGAACGACAAAATTCTTTATGCTGAATGTGGGCATACAAATTGGTATTCCAACAACGAAGTGATGGAGCGAGCGCCGGGCTTGATTAGTAAATAGCTCAATGACTGTAGCTAGTTAAAGCCAGTTTAATTTATATTTCTTATGACTCAGTTTTTGCTTGTTTTATGGCCCTTTTATTGTACTATTCTTAGTGATTTTTTATAAGCAACTTGTAAGCAACGTTATGTTAAGGGAATATTTCAAGATTAACCACTCTATACAAGCAGCAGCAACAGGCCCAATTGTCCTTTAGAAAGGGGATACGAAAACCTTCTATTATGTTAATGAAATATCTATAGATTAGCAACGTAATTGCTTTGTTAACTTATGAATATCTATAAAACGACTCTGCTAGTCACCGCTGCTTTTATCGTTTTAGCTACTCTGGCCCGAGTACCATTGCCTCACGGTCTGATCTTAATATTACGGATTGCCAGTTGCGGTCTGGCCATTTATAGCGCTATCCTAGTCAAGGATTCTATCGTTGCCGTAATGGGCCTACTAATGATTGCTGTTTTGTGGAATCCGTTTGTAAGTATTGGTTTTACTCAACCCACACGGAGTACTGTTGATTCGGTAGTGGCTTTCACTTTCGTTCTGTTAGCCTTACGCCCATTAAAAACACAGAATGAAGAGTAGCTTTACATAATGCCACTTATACAACAAAATGGACTCACTAAACTCAACGAATAAATATGAACACTCAACCGATCACAAAATCACTCGTTTCTTGTCTCGACGCCTATTTTACTGATAGCCACGCTTATTATTTCTTGCTCAAAGCCTGAACCCGCTGAGCCAGGTACCATTCTGCCAGCTAGTTATCAGCTCAAAAACATGCGGTATTATTTGGGCGTGGGTGATCGAATCGATACTACAACACAGCAATTGAAGGGGGCAAGTGTACAAAATCCGAGTAGTGCTTCGTCAACTCAACAGGTAACAGAGGACCTCAGTGAACTGATTAAAACATCTCAATTTACCTTAGATCCTGCAGCCCAATTGCCCATAGAGTTTGACTTAAGCAAGTTTGAGGTACATATCCCTCAAGAGCAGTACGGTAATGGTAGTAACTCCTTTGTTCAATCCATCGACACATACCCGCTTAGCTCTAGTCAACAACAAAAACCATATGTTCCTAATCGGGGAGCAACATCAACCATCAATATTCCTCCAAAGTCAAAAATTGATATCATTCGTCAGATTGACGCTTATCAACTCAGTTGTTCTTTTGAGTGCATTTTAGAAAATACAACAAGCGGTCAACGTTACTCCTTAAAAGGCAAATGGCAGGGTATTTTTCAGTATAATAATTTAGACGTCACCCTGAAGCAATCGGCTTTATAGTGTTTTGTATTATTCGACTAATATTACACTTCTGTGAACTAGCAGAGTTGTGATTTTATTCTCTTTACATAATCTTATTTATTCAACAAGACTGAGATAAGCACAATTTTTATAGTGATATATACTTATCACATATTATAAATTTTTCTATATGCTAAAACTTAAGAGTTTAGTATTTATAAGCCTTCTTAGCTGTTTAATTGGTTGCAGAAGTCGATATTTTACAGTTTATGATGTTAACAATAGCAAACTTTTCTAGTAAAAAATAAATCGATTTTACCATACATTGATCCCCCAGTTATAATTCGAGTGAGAGGGTATCTAAATGGGAAAGCAGTAGTGTATATTCCAAATGGACCGAACAAAATTGATCCCTCTTATTCATTAGAGATTAAAGGGCATATAGATAAAGCATTTACAACGGCTTTTACTTATACTCAGTTTTCTGTTGTTTATGAACCTAAAACGGCAGACAACGGCTATCTATTGATTGAAGTAGATGCACCATAAATAAGTGCAATGTCGAATCCTTCACTCTCATTTCAACGCATCCATCGCCTTTTTCACGGCGGCAAATTGGCGCTTCTTTTGCAGGACGGTAGGAGCGGCTACCCGTTCGCGGCAATCGAAAATACCGCATCGTTCGCAGGTTTGGTTGACTACCCGGAAGGGAATATCAGTTAGGGACTTCACATCGTGCGACTCAGCCAGAAACTTCATTTTACTTTTCAGGGCGTCGTTCACGGCAAAGCACATCGATACGCTCATGTTTTGCTGAAATTGCGGCTGAAAGGGGTGAGCAACCGAAATGATCAAATACTGCAGACCGGAGTCGGCATATTCAGAGAGTTGCGCCCGGCAGAGGGTGCTGTCGAAGCCTTTGTTTTGCTGCAGAAATTGTAGCTCCTGCAGGATCGTCCAGGCAATCCAGCGACGGCAGAAATGCTCGTCGACAATCCCACGCGGCCCCTGCTGCCGCGATAGATGCATCTCCTTCGTCAGCTGAAACGTCGTTTGGCCCGGTACGTGGTTAAAGCGGTAGAAAAACAGCTGATCGATGCCAAACTGACTGGGCAGTACATTACTCAGCCGGTAGAAGAACCGCTCGGGCGTAGCGCCGAAGTCCGTAATGAGCTGGAGAAAGGCGTCGTTGCTCCAGGCATCACGGGCAAATAATTCACTCAGCTTGGCTACCAGTACGTCGCGCCGAATCAGAATGGCACCCGCAAAATAAGACGCTTTATAATTATTGAGCATCTGCTCAAATGACTCTGCTTCGACCCATGAATACGTATACGGCCGATTTTTCAGGTGCATAAACTGAAACCCTACTTCACGCGCCAGTATAAACGCCCGTTGTTCTACCGATAGGCTGGCATTGAGGTGAAGTGTCTGGTGTTCAGGTCGGAAAACCGAACGTAGTGAGACCAATTCCGGTTGCGCCAGTGGGTCAAAATACTCAATATGAACGCCGTAACGGGTTTTAAGCAGATTAGTCAGTAGCCCTTCTGTGATGGGCTGACTGGGTGTGGGGGCAAATTCGCTCAGAAACCGATCGGCGTCGGCTTCAATCTCCGGAAAATAATTATCATGGAGTTCCTGATAAGACCGTAACATCGTCAGGTACAGTCGCTCAACGCTCATGTTGTAACTCAGGGCAATGTCCATGAATGTACGAATCATTGCACTGACTTTAGCGGGCGCTTCGGCCAGTAGTTCCAGCAGATCAGACGGATCGATACCAAAGAGTTCAAGCGGAATTTCGGTCAGAAATTTAGACCGTAGCAGGTCTGAGATAGGCTCTAATTTCTTGCTGAGTTTTAGCGATACAAGCGTGTCGTACTCCACCTGCATGGCATTGGCCAACGCTGAAATTTTATCCGCTTTCGGATATTTTCGTCCCTTTTCGATTTCCGTTACGTACGAAACCGACAAGCCGGATTGCTGCGCCAGTTCACTGACCGACAAGCCTTTATCGAGTCGGAGTTGACGTAGTTTCAGGCCAAATAAAAGGCGGATATGATCGGCAGGAAGGTTCAAGGAATAGGTAGTAATTAGTGCCCAGGCTCATTAGTCAGCAGCGAACTGAGATGCCAGGGATGAGCCAAATTATAGTGTAAGTGACCGTCTTCTACCGAAAGCGGACTATCGATATTATTGGTGTAAAGCTGACCCGTTCCCAATCCCTGTGGCATCAGGTGTTTGAATTGCGCCGTATATTGTGCAATGGCGTTTAAACCAATATTCGATTCCAGCGCCGACGTAATCCACCAGCCAATATTCAGCCGTCCAGCCAGCTCGATCCATTCATCGCAATGACGAAGACCACCCAGCAAGGTTGGTTTCAGTACGATAAACTGAGGCTGGATTTTTTTCAACAACCGAAATTTATGTACGTACTCCATCTGCCCGATCAATTCTTCGTCCAGTGCGATCGGTAGGGGAGTGTGTTGGCAAAGTTCAGCCAGAAAATCGGACTGACCCGCCCGTATGGGTTGCTCAATCGAATGCAGATCGTACGTAGCAAGTCGTTCCAGTTTGGTCATCGCTTCGGCTGGTTGAAATGCACCATTCGCGTCAACACGTATCGTGATATGATCGGCTTTATAACGATCCCGGATCATGGCCAGCAGATCACATTCCTGTTCAAAATCGATAGCGCCGATTTTGAGTTTAAGGGTCGTAAATCCTACGCGTAGCTTTTCGTCGATCTGCTGCCGCATGTAGTCTGAGCTGCCCATCCAGATCAGACCATTAATAGGCAACGTCCGTTGGCCTGCCGTAAAATCAGACGCCTGAATGATGCGGCATCCTCCCGACAGAAAATCGAGCATCGCCGTTTCGAAGCCGAAGAGAATACTCGGGAATTGCGGACTGATGATCTGGTTAAGAACAATCGGTACGTTCCAGCGGAAGAGTTGAAGGTCTAACTCGGTAAATTCCTGGCAATATTGGCGCAACTGATCTTCAAAATCGGCTCGGTCATCGTAGCTCAGCCCCTGCAACGGGCCACACTCACCATAGCCGACAATTGTTGGCTGACTGGTATCGTAGAGCCGTATAAAATAGGACGTTTTTTCCGTAAGGGCGCCGCGCGACGTACCAGCTTTGACGCGAAATCGCAATGTATATGGAAGGTAGTCGGCTTTTAAACTCATTGTCCCAAACGGTGAGAACGGGTATTCCCAATCCTAAAAATACTACTTTTGACTGCTCAAGCGGGCAATATTACGAAATTATTAATGAAGCGTTTTGTTGTAAAATGTTTACTCCTACCATTCTCTGGACTTTATGGGCTAATTACTTCATTTCGTAACTGGCTCTTTGATAGTAAGTTATTGAAGTCAACTCAACCTGGTGTCTACTCCATTTGCGTTGGGAATCTGACCGTAGGGGGGACGGGGAAAACGCCAATGATCGAATTTTTGATTAAACGGTACATCGTTGGTGCTTCGGTAAGGGCAGGAGATACAGCAACGCTAAGTCGTGGCTATGGGCGAAAAACAAGCGGCTTCCGGATCGCAACCGATGCTGATACGGCCGAAACGACCGGTGACGAGCCGCTGCAACTGTACCGAAAGTTTAGCCCGCTGGTGCGCGTGTGTGTAGGGGAGCGTCGGGTGGAGGCTATTCAGACGTTGCTGGGAGAACATCCCGAAACAGCCCGGATTCTGCTCGATGACGCCTTTCAACATCGGCCCATCCGGCCGCATCTGAACATTCTCCTGATGGATTACAATCGTCCATTTTATGACGATTATCCCTTCCCGGCGGGGCGCCTGCGCGAACGGCGGAACGGCGCCCGGCGAGCCGACGGCATTGTTGTGACCAAATGTCCAATGAATCTGTGGACCACTGAACAAAAGCGGATTATTCAGCAGATTCGCCCGTATGCCCGTCCAGAAACCCCTGTTTTTTTTGCTGGTCTTCACTATGATCAGCCGGTTTCGTTTGCTACGTATCAACCAGTTGCAAATTTGACAGACGTCGTGTTGGTATCGGGTCTGGCGAATGCCGGGCCGCTCGAACAGTACGTTCGCCAAACGTTTCGCTTACATCACCATCATCAGTTTGCGGATCATTATGCCTATACCCGTGCTGATCTCGACGATGTTCTAGCTACATTGCCCCTGAATACGGCTGTGCTGACAACGGAAAAAGATTGGGTAAAACTCGACGGGTTGCTTACGCCGAATGAACGCGCAAATTTGCCTTTGTTTTATTTACCCATAGCTGTACAGTTTCTTCCTGGTTATGAGCAGCTATTTACTCAGTTTCTCGCTTCGGATACCCTTAAAAATCGTTAACTGTGCATGTGCCGTTTCGCCTGTCCGCTGTTTTCGTGTACTTTTGAGCTAATGAATCGGCATCTTTTTGTCTTCTTTATATTTTTCAATCTGACCTTGTCGGGTTGGGCCCAACAATTTCCGGGTACTACCCAAACGCCGGGCGGTTTTGGCGGACGGCAGGCCATGCCAACATCAACGACCGGAACTAGTGGTATCGATGACACAACGAAGGTTATTTACGGCCCGAAGTCAACCCGCTACATGTTTGAGGAGGATATCTTTAATAATCGCCGGAAACTGTATACGCTGGACACGACGATGGACGATGTACATCGGTTCACCTATGTGCAGCGAAGCCAAAATCAATACCAGGATTTAGGGACGCTAGGTACGCCGATGCGCTCCGTATTTGTGCCGGTTCCCAATCAGTTGGGTGCACAGTCGGGCTACACCGTTTTTGAGCCATACGCTTACCCGACCATGAGCGTCAAGTATTTCGACACGAAGTCGCCGTTCACGGATATGTACGTAGCGTTGGGGGGGAATAACCAGAATATCCTCCGCTTCGACATGGCGCAGAACATTTCTTCTCGCTGGAATGTGGGTTTTGACGTGCAGCGGTTTACGTCACAAAAACACTTCGGTACCAGCGGAAATAATGACCCATACAAGCTCCTGGCGCAAAACTGGAGCTTCCTGTTGCATACCAATTATCGCTCGAAAAACGATAAGTACACCTTGCTGGCTCATTTTAACAACATGAACCACAGCCTCGATGAGCAGGGCGGGCTCGTACCAGGCACCATTGAAGCCAGTGCCGCCATTATTGGCGATTCGCGCTTACGGAGTCCAAGTTCCTCGCTTCAGGGGCCACATGGCTGGGAGATACGGAATGGGTTGCATGCTTACCAGCAGTACATACTGGATAAAGGATTTCAGCTCTATCATCGATTCGACTATCGAATCCAGAAGAATTTTTACCAGGATGATACGTTGCGGTTGAACCAGTCCGTTACGTTGGCCGACGGCAGCGCACTTCGATTCTACCCGTCGATTCTAGGCGATACGTCGCGTATTGAGCAACATACCCGTTTTCGGCTCTTCGAGAATCAGTTTGGTCTGAAGGGCGTTGCGCAATATAAAGGCGCTTCGTTCAATTACCGGGCATACCTCCGCATCCGGAATTACAACCAGAACACCCGTTACAACACCTCGCGAACGACCTATAATGAGTATGACATTCCGCGCACGGAGAGCTTTGTCGGCGGCTGGTTAGGCTATTATTTTCCCGATAGCTTGTCGCAGATAACGGCTGAGCTGGAATACCAGGTTGGGGGCGGCTACCGGTTGCAGGGGCAATTCGACAGTAAGTTTCTGACGGCGGGCTACTCGTCGATGTTCATCAATCCGACGCTGTTGCAGGAGCGATACCAGAGCATGATTTTTCAATGGCGGAATAACTTCAGCTTACGGGGGTATAACCACGCCTTCGGAAAATTGAACCTACGCTATAAAAACCTGCGTCTAGAACCAGGCTTGGATTATTATCTGCTCAGCAACTATACGTATTTCGATACAGAAGCCGTTGCCCGGCAGGACCCTGGGTCGTTTAGTGTGCTTCGGACCGGTCTGGGCTATCACATACCTTTTGGAAAGTTTTCGCTGGCTGGACAGGCGTATTACACGGTTCAGTCGCGATCGGATGTGCTGCGAACGCCACCATTTTTTGCTAATGCGAGACTGCAATATGAGTTTCTGTATGCCAAAGTACTCTATATACAGACTGGAATCGATCTGCACTATAAATCACCTTATTACGCTGATGCGTATATGCCTGTTACGCAACAGTTTTACCTCCAAAACAACCAACGGGTGGAAGGCTACGTACTGGCTGATGTCTACGCTAATTTACGCATTAATCGAACCCGACTGTTTGTGAAACTCACCCATGCGAACCAGGGCGTGTTTGCGCCGGGCTACTACGTGGCGCCTGACTTCCTGTTGGTGCGCCGGGGATTTGCGTTTGGGGTAGATTGGTATTTGTTTGACTAGTCAAAGTATACCAAAGCGGTTTTCTGCTTATATATGCAGTAAATTCAAGCTTCTGCGTGTTGGTTTATTACGAATCAGGCATTCACAGGTAACACATTTTTTCTCAACAAAAACAGTAAACTCTCACGTTCTGCATGGACCCATTTCAGCTAAAAAAGGCTCCAACCACATACGATGTTGCGATTGTTGGCTCAGGTGCCGGGGGCGGCATGGCGGCTTATACGCTGGCGAAGGCTGGAGCAAAAGTCGTATTACTGGAAGCGGGTGGTTATTATGACCCCGCCGATCCAAAATACATTACTCAACTGAAATGGCCCTGGGAATCACCCCGGCGGGGGGCTGGTACAACCCGTGCTTTCGGCGATTTCGACGCAGCCTGGGGTGGTTGGGACATCGAAGGCGAACCCTATACGACGGCGAAAGGCACGGAATTCTATTGGTTTCGGTCACGAATGCTCGGCGGACGTACCAACCACTGGGGACGTATTTCGCTACGTTTCGCACCGGATGATTTTCGACGGAAAAGCATGACGGGCGTGGGCGAAGACTGGCCCATCGGTTATGATGACCTCAAGCCGTTCTACGATCGCGTCGATCGGTTGATTGGGGTGTTCGGTTCCATCGAAAATATGCCATCTGAACCAGACGGGATCTTTCTGCCCCCGCCTAAGCCTCGTCTGCACGAGCTGATGATTCGGAAAGGGGCGCGCAGTATTGGGATTCCGGTGATTCCGTCGCGGCTGTCGATGCTCACCAAGCCCATCAACGACGAGCGTGGTCAGTGTTTTTATTGTAGCCAGTGCGGTCGGGGGTGTCAGGCTTATGCCGACTTTTCATCTTCATCAGTTCTGGTCAAACCTGCCCTCAAAACGGGGAACGTAACGCTCATCAACGGCGCCATGGTTCGGGAAGTGTTAACCGATCCGGCTACGGGTCTGGCCACGGGGGTTAGCTACGTCGATACGCAAACATTACAGGAAGTAACTGTCAGGGCCAAGGCTGTTATGCTGGGAGCCAGTGCAGGCGAAACTGCGCGGCTGTTGCTCAACTCCAAATCGAGTCGTT
The DNA here is from genome assembly GCF_014699035.1 of Spirosoma validum. GTDB lineage: Bacteria > Bacteroidota > Bacteroidia > Cytophagales > Spirosomataceae > Spirosoma > Spirosoma validum. Next base: position 367,597 of record NZ_JACXAA010000005.1, on the reverse strand, counting down.
TTCCAACGGGTCTGGCCAACAGTAGTAACGTAGTAGGCAAGTACATCAACGATTCAACGGGCGCATCCCGGTCGGCATTTGTGCCTGCTCTGATGGATCGCAAACGCTATAATGAAGACGGCGTTGGCGGTATGCACGTCTTTACGCCCTGGTGGCTGGATAACAAAAAATTAGATTTTCCGCGCGGTTACCACATCGAATACTGGGGTGGTATGGGCATGCCTGCTTACGGGTTTGGCTGGGGGATCGAAGCCATGAACGGTATGATTGCTGCCCGTGATGGTAGTAAGAAGCCGGGCGGAGGATACGGAGCCGGGTTAAAAGACGACTTCCGACGCTTCTACGGGGCCTATGTAGGCATGGCGGGTCGTGGTGAACCTGTTCCGCTCGAAAGCAATTACTGCGAAATTGATCCGAACGTAGTGGATAAATACGGGATTCCGGTCTTGCGGTTCAACTACAAATGGTCGGATTATGAGGTTAAGCAGGCCAAGCACATGCAGGATACCTTCGAGGAAATTATTCATTCGATGGGGGGAATAGCCCTGGGCGATAAACCGAATGCCGCCAATAGCTACGGCCTCGAAGCGCCGGGTAAGATCATTCACGAAGTGGGTACGGCTCGGATGGGCAATGACCCCAAAACGTCGGCATTGAATAAATTCCAGCAGGCACACGACGTAAAGAACCTGTTCGTCATTGATGCCGGGGCTTTTCCATCGCAGGGCGATAAGAACGTAACCTGGACCATTTTGGCCAGTTCGATGCGGACAAGTGAATACTTAATTGATCAGGTCAAACAAAAAAATATTTAACAAACAGGAGAAAGGAGGAAAGGGATAGGGAGCAAAACGGATAAAAAATAGTCAGCGACCTCTCTTCCCATTCCTCCTTCCTCCCTTATCCCTTTTTCCTATGAAACGCAGAGATTCCTTAAAAGCCCTCTCGCTCACTGGTTTTGGTTTGGCTGTTAACCCTGCTGAAGCTGCCGTACCGCCACCACCCGACGTTAAACCATTGAAAATTCCGGGCGGACGGCAGAAGTTTGAAGCCGAACGCGACGCGAAACTCATGGCCGAGAAATTCTTTACGCCCCATGAGTTACAGACCGTTACGGTGCTATCCGATATTATCATTCCAGCCGATGCAAAGTCGGGTAGTGCATCGCAGGCGGGTGTACCGGCCTTTATCGAGTTTATGATGAAAGACCAGCCGAGAAACCAGACGCCTATGCGGGGTGGGATTCGTTGGCTCGATAACACCTGCGTGAAGCGCTACGGGAAAGCCTTCGTACTCTGCACGAAAGCGCAACAAATTGATATGGTTGAGCAGATCGCTTATCCGGGCAAGGCCAAACCTGATATGACGCAGGGGGCTTCGTTTTTTAGTTTCATGCGTAACCTGACCGCAACAGGCTTTTTCACCAGCCAGATGGGAATCAAAGACCTTGGTTACGTCGGCAACGTACCGAACCAGTGGGATGGCGTACCCGATGACGTACTGAAACAGTACGGATTAGCGTACGAAGAGCGCGAGCTGACCCAGGGGAAATAGAAAAAATAAATTGAAAAGTAAAAGGGCAGGGCTTGATGAGCATCTGCCCTCTTTTTTTATACAAATCAATAAATGATAACGATCGAATAGAGCGCTCCAAATAACCTGGGGAACTAAGAACTATTTAGGTAACGTAACCCTCGCCAGATCAGTCGTATCGTTAATAAGACAGTAAAATCCGTAACTTTTTCCTGTCTTGTTTCGTCCTTCCTCCCCAAAATTTAGTACTTTTACATCCCGTAACGACCTAAACAGGTTTCAATCATGGCGGCTACGGGACCAAAATCCGCAAAATATATTTTTGTTACAGGCGGAGTAACTTCATCACTTGGCAAAGGCATCATTGCCTCATCACTGGCCAAACTTCTTCAATCACGGGGGCTTACGGTAACGATCCAGAAATTCGATCCGTACATCAATATTGACCCCGGTACGCTTAATCCATACGAACACGGCGAATGCTACGTTACCGACGACGGGGCCGAAACAGACCTTGATCTCGGTCACTACGAGCGGTTCCTGAACCGCCCTACTTCGCAGGCGAACAACATTACCACGGGGCGTATTTACAACAACGTGATCACACGCGAACGTCGGGGCGATTTCCTCGGGAAAACGGTGCAGGTCGTGCCGCATATAACCGACGAAATCAAACGGAACATCCGACTGCTCGGCGATACGGGTGAATACGACATTGTCATTACCGAAATCGGTGGTTGCGTGGGTGACATTGAGTCATTGCCGTTTGTGGAGGCCGTCCGGCAGTTGAAGTTTGAATTAGGCGAGAAAGATACTCTCGTTATTCACCTGACACTGATACCTTATCTACAGTCAGCGGGGGAGCTGAAAACCAAGCCGACTCAGCATTCAGTACGTATGCTGCTTGAAAATGGGGTTCAGCCCGATATAATCGCCTGTCGCACCGAACATCCGTTGCCCCAGGATATTCGACGGAAAATCGCGCAGTTCTGCAACGTGCAGGTGAGTTCGGTCATTGAAGCCATCGACGCTGAAACGATTTATGACGTACCGCTTTTGATGCAAAAAGAGCGACTCGATCAGCGAACGCTGTATATGCTCGACCTGTATAATGACAAAGATGCGGATCTGGACGCCTGGAAAGGATTTCTGGGACGGCTCAAAAATCCCGGAAATACCGTCCGCATTGGTCTGGTCGGCAAATATGTGGAATTGCACGATGCCTATAAATCCATTGCCGAGTCGTTCATTCATGCCGGAGCAACAAACGAATGTAAAGTTCAGCTGGAATGGATTCAGTCAGAGACCCTGGTTGATGAGCACCACTGCGCCGAGGTTTTGAGTCAGTTAGACGCCGTGCTGGTTGCCCCGGGTTTTGGTGAACGGGGGATCGAAGGGAAAATCAACGCCGTTCGCTACGTTCGTGAACAGGGGATTCCATTCCTCGGAATATGTCTGGGCATGCAAATGGCCGTTATCGAATACGCCCGTAACGTAATGGGTGTCGACGATGCGCACTCGACCGAGATGGAACCGCATACCGCCAACCCGGTCATCAGCATGATGGAATCCCAGAAAAATATTACGGATAAGGGGGGCACCATGCGCTTGGGCGCGTATGCCTGCAAACTCAAACGCGATTCGCTGGCACACCAGATTTATGGTAAAGTCCAAATTAGTGAACGCCACCGGCACCGCTACGAGTTCAACAATGATTACCTCGATGCGTTTGAAAAAGCGGGCCTGCGACCAACGGGGATCAATCCTGAGACAGGACTGGTTGAAATCGTCGAGTTGACGACCCACCCCTGGTTTGTGGGCGTACAGTTCCATCCCGAACTGAAAAGTACGGTGATGAATCCGCATCCGCTGTTCGTGCAGTTCGTACGAGCGGCTCTTGCCTACAGCCAGAAAAAGCAATTGGCACCTGATTCCACATCCGATATTTCGACCGCCCGTGTAGAAACTGCCGACGTGGTTGATTAAGCGGGCAGATTGGCGTAATTTTGCAAAAAAAGTCGATAGTCGATCACCCACAGTGATGCGATCGACTATCGACTACTAACTAAATGGATCGTAATCAATTAATTGGCATTGTCCTGATTCTGGCGATGCTGGTCGGCTACCAGCTTCTGGTGCCGAAACCCGCGCCCGAGAAGGAACCGGCTCAAAAAACGCAAACTACTAAACCAACAACGACATCGGGGGCGGCAGCTGCTATCGACAAAGCCGAACAACCCCTTGACTCAGCCGCGGCAAAAGCACAATTTGGTGATTTCGCCACGGTCGCTACCGGAGAGGCCCGGGACATTGTTGTTGAGAATAAAGATATTCAGGTAACGTTTACTACGCAGGGTGGTCGGGTAAAACAGGTTGTCTTGAAAAATTACAAGACCTACGATCAAAAGCCATTGGTGCTGATTGATGACCAGAGTAGCAAGACGCTTCTCGAACTGCCAACCAATCGCGGGAAGGTTGATTTACATAAACTGTATTTCCAGACCACAGCCCAGAACAGTACGGTAAGCGGACAATCACAGCAACTGGTTTTCCGGGCCGAAGTCGCGCCCGGCCAGTCGGTTGAACAGGTGTACACTATACCTGCGGAAGGCTACGTACTGAATTATGGTCTGAAACTGAATGGTTTGTCGAATACGGTTACGAACGACAACATTCGGTTCTTCTGGGAGGACAAGATGCGGCAGTACGAAAATGACCTGAGCAATAACCGCCGGGCTGCCACGATCAATTACCTGACCGCCGACGAGAACTTTGAGAACCTGACTGAAGGCGAAAGCAATCAGGAAGCGACGCTCGAAGAGCCCGTACAGTGGTTTACCATAAAGCACAAATACTTTCTGTCGGGTTTTGTCGCGCAGAACGGTCCGTTAACCAAGGCTGGGTTTAAAACCTTAGTCAATCCGGCTGACAGCAGTGTAGTCAAAACGGCTGTTGCCGACGTCATGCTCCCGATGGCCGACGTAAAAGCGGGTAAAGGACAGTATAAATTTTATTACGGTCCCAACGATTTTCAACTGTTGGGCAGCGTAGCGCCTGAGTTTGATCGGAACGTTTACCTGGGGTATTCAATCCTGAAGCCCATCAACAAGTATTTCTTCGTGCCCATGTTCAACTTCCTGGAGAAGTTTATTTCGAACTATGGGCTACTGATCGTAGCGCTGGTTGTGTTCGTCAAGCTGGTTCTAACCCCGTTAACGTACAAGTCCTACGTCAGTATGGCCAAAATGCGGGTGTTACAACCCGAGCTGAATGAGATGAAGGAACGTGTCGGCGACGACATGGCGAAGCAGCAGGCCGAGCAGATGAAGCTTTATCAGGAAGTGGGGGTAAGTCCGCTGAGTGGTTGTGTGCCGGTAGTGGCGACCATGCCGATTCTGTTTGCCCTGTTTATGCTCTTTCCGAACCTGATCGAGTTACGGCAGAAGTCATTCCTGTGGGCGAACGACCTGTCAACCTATGATGCGTTCCTGAAGTTTCCTGCGCTGCCGTTTATTGGCGGTCACCTGAGCTTATTTACGGTATTGATGACGGCTTCCTCCATTGCCTATGCGTATTACAACAATCAGACGACCCCAACGCAACCCGGACCGGTAAACATGAAGGCCCTGAGCTACGTGTTCCCGCTGATGTTTATGTTCGTTCTGAACTCGTATCCGGCTGGGTTAACGTTCTATTACTTTGTGTCGAACATTGTGACCATTGCCCAGCAACAGCTTATCCGTCGATTTGTTGACGAAGACAAAATCAAGGCTGTCCTCGAAGAAAATCGCCGAAAGAATGCATCTGGACAGGGAAAAAAACCAGGTGGGTTCCAGGCGTTGTTACAACGACAGCTTGCTGCCGCCGATGAAGCCCGGAAGCAGGCTGAAGAAGCACAAAAACGAGCTAAGCAGAAAAAATAAAATACAAGGAAAATGGGCATGTAACGATACGATCCAGCAAACGTCAAACCTGGTGGTGTTTAGTTTTCATTGACCATTGTTTACCACAAAAGCAACGTGAAAGCGTTGCTTTTGCATGAATAACCTTGATAACCATGAACAATAAGTTTTATTGGTTGAACCTGATCGGAGTTTGTGTAGTAACGCTGCTAAGCTATCGCGAAGTTACGGCGCAGTTGTCGACTGATGCCCAGAAGCGATATAATACCGCTGTTAAATTGGTGCAGGTTGGCGATTACGAACGGGCTAAAACGGAGTTGAACGTACTGATTCAGCAGCGTAGTGCTCTGTCAGCCTATGCGAATTATTATTATGCCCTTGCTGCTTTTCGCCAAAGGAATTTTAGCCTGGCTCGCTCGAGCGTCAGGCAACTCATCGAAGGATTTCCGAATTGGCGCAAAATGGACGAAGCCAATTATTTGCTGGCGGCCATTTGTATGGAAACGGGTCAGTACGAAGATGCGCTAACCGCTTTGCAAAAAATAGGCGATCCTGGGTTACGTCCAGACGTAACGAAACTCGAACAAAATTTCCTGACTCGGCTAACAGACTTAAATCGCCTGAAGCAACTCAATAAGGCTTTCCCGAGTGACCGAACCGTTGGACTGGCGTTGATCGATTTAATTCAACGATCATCCAGCGATAAAGATGATCTGGAATTATCCGATCGGCTCACGAATCGCTTTGGTGTACCGGGAGCGGCAAATGGCCAGCCAATGATTACGTCGACGGGCAGCTCTTCGGTTAATCAGTCATCCGCATCGGTTCCTTTGCCTGGGCGAACTACCCGTCCGAAAGGCTACTATAATGTCGCCGTCATGTTCCCATTTCGACTGGGTGAGTTCGATGCGGAAAAACGGGTCCGATCAAATCAGTACGTGTATGATTTGTATGACGGGATTAAACTGGCTAAAAACAAGCTTCAGGACGAAGGCATAACCGTCAACCTGTTTGCTTATGATCTGGACAACGATGCGAACAAAACGCTTGAACTAGTGAATAGTCCGGCGTTTGCGCAAACGGATCTGATCATCGGGCCGCTATACGTAGAGCCCAATCGCATTGCCTCTGCCTACGCGAACCAAAATAACATTTTGCTATTGAATCCCATTGCCACCAATAGTGAGCTGGTCACGAATCAGCCCTGGTCATTTTTAGCCCAACCTTCCCTGAGTCAGCAGTCGCAGAAAGTGGCTGAGTTGGTCCATAACTTAAATGGCGGTCGTCGGGCGGCTATTTATTTCGGTACGTCCCGTAAGGATTCTTTAATGGCAGCCGTTTATTTAAATGAACTTAAACGTCAGAATTACCAGATTCTTGACTTTCGGAAGGTAAGTGGTACAGCACAAACAATGGCCGACGCCATGAAATTAACCGGTCTCACTACGCCAGGCCGGTCTTTGAGCGCGACTACCCCCCAAATTCCGGTAGCACTCAGTCACGTTTTCTTTGCCAGTAGCAACGATGAGGATGGTGCCCGAATGCTCGAGGCCATGAGTCGACGAAAGGTTAACGCGCCACTGATTGCTACCGCGTCAGCTTTTGATTTTTACAAAAACTCACTCTCAACATTTACCCGTCGGGATCTGTATTTATTGTACCCCGACTATATCGACTCGTCGCGGGAGCCAGTTGTCCAGTTTCAGGAAGAGTACGTAACGAAACGAAATACGATCCCATCCGTTTTTGCCAGTGAAGGGTATGACATGATGCTGTTTTTTGGGCGCCAGCTAGCGAAAAATGGTACGCAGCTACGTAATAGAGCCAGTTTCCATTCCGATACGGACGACTACCTGTTGTCCGGATTTGATTATACACAAATGAATGAAAATCAAATCGCTCCGATCGTAAAATACGAAGACGGGCGGTTTATAAAAATTAATTAGCGAGTGAGTGAATACGATTTGCGTCTGCTATTCGCTCACTCACTCAGTCAACAATGAACGAGAGCGAAAAACTTTTTGAAAAAGCGAAAACCCTGATTCCCGGTGGCGTTAATTCGCCAGTACGGGCGTTTCGGGCAGTAGGGGGCTCCCCTTTATTTATCAAGTCGGCTAAAGGTCCCTATATCTACGATGAAGACGGTCGGCAATATATCGAACTCATCAACTCGTGGGGGCCGATGATTCTGGGCCACGCGTTCGAACCGGTTGAAAAGGCCGTTCGCGATGCTATCCAGTATTCCTTTTCGTTTGGTGCGCCCACGCGAAAGGAAGTCGAAATGGCCGAATTGATCACCCAAATGGTGCCCTCCGTTGAGAAAGTCAGAATGGTTAATTCGGGTACTGAGGCCACGATGGCAGCCATACGGGTGGCGCGCGGGTTTACGGGTCGTGACAAGATCATCAAATTTGAAGGATGTTACCATGGCCATGGTGATTCCTTCTTAATTGCCGCTGGGAGTGGGGCCATGACGATGGGTGTCCCCGATAGTCCCGGCGTTACCAAAGCGACTGCCGCCGATACGTTGACCGCACCTTATAATGATCTGGCAGCCGTTGAGGTTCTGCTTGCCAATAACCAGAACCAGATAGCCGCCATTATTCTGGAACCCGTAGTAGGCAATATGGGATGCGTACTACCCGAGCCCGGCTTTCTGGAAGGCATTCGAACCCTGTGTGATAAAAATGGGGTCCTACTGATTTTTGATGAAGTGATGACGGGCTTCCGACTGGCGAAAGGTGGCGCGCAGGAGCGGTTTAACATTGTGCCCGATCTGACTACGATGGGGAAAATTATTGGTGGGGGTATGCCGGTCGGTGCGTACGGCGGTCGTGCTGAGATCATGAACATCGTATCGCCCGCCGGTCCGGTTTATCAGGCCGGTACCCTCTCGGGCAATCCAATTGCCATGTCGGCCGGATTGGCGATGCTGCATTATCTGAACGAACATCCGGATGTTTATTCACGGCTTGAGGAGGTTGGCAATAAATTGACCGACGGTTTCCGGTCTGCTTTACTGAAAACGGGCCTGAACTACACCATCAATCATGTCGGGTCGATGTTTACCCTGTTCATGACCGAGCGACCTGTCACTAATTTTTCGGAAGCAAAATCCTGCGATTTGCCTTTATTTGGCCGCTATTTCCATGCCATGCTCAATCGGGGCGTTTACCTGGCTCCCTCGCAGTTTGAGAGTCTATTTCTATCGACAGCATTGACCGACGAATTAGTTGAGCAGATCATCCAGGCCAATGAAGAGTCATTAACCGAAGCCATTACCACCGCATGACGATCAAAGGGGTAATCTTCGATTTTGATGGGACGCTGGCCGATACGTTACCCTTATGCATCCGGGCCTTTCGCGCGTCGATTGAGCCTCATATAGGCCGTTCTGTCAGCGACGCTGAGATCATTGCTACGTTTGGTCCGGCTGAACAGGGGACTATCAAAGCGCTTATTCCTCAGGCGTATGATGAAGGCGTAGCCGCTTATTTGACGTATTACGAGGAATACCAGGCTGACTATCCTGATCTGTTTCCAGGCATTTTAGCCTTGCTGGAGGAACTGAAGGCTAAAAAGGTTCACTTGGCGCTGGTAACGGGAAAAGGAAAGCAAAGTGCGGCTCTATCGTTAACTTTTTATCAGTTGTCGTCGTACTTTAGTGCGTTTGGTTATGGCGATTTGTCAACAAACAGCAAAACGGGTAATATTAACCGGATTGTCGCCGACTGGAACCTGTCCCCCGACTCAGTATTATACGTAGGCGATGCGCCCAGCGATATTGTCGCTTGCCGGAAAGCAGGGGTGCCTATTGCGGCCGCTGCCTGGGCCAGTACCGCCAACCCGACGGCACTAGCTGATTTAGCGCCAGATGTTTTATTTGATTCAGTAGAACTGTTTCGAGATTGGTTAGTTAATCGTCTGGAATGATTTTCTTCTCCGTCATCATCCCTGTTTTCAACCGCCCCGACGAACTGCGCGAACTGTTGGATAGTCTGACGAAACAGACTTATCGCAACTTTGACGTGCTCGTGATTGAGGATGGGTCCACGAACCAATCGGATGACGTCGTGGCTGCGTTTGCCAACCGACTCAGCATTCATTACTACGTTAAAGAAAATTCAGGGCAGGGGTTTACTCGTAACTATGGCTTCGAGCGAGCATCGGGCGATTATTTTGTTATTTTCGACTCTGACGCCCTCATTCCTCCTCATTATTTTAGTGCCGTTCATGAACAATTGACCACTCACTGGCTTGATGCCTACGGTGGACCCGATCAGGCCCATCCCGATTTTACCCCAGTCCAGAAAGCCATTAGTTATTCCATGACCTCACCCTTCACAACGGGTGGGATACGGGGTAGTAAAAAAAATCTGGGTGGTACGTATCACCCTCGTAGTTTCAATATGGGACTGTCGAGAAAGGTCTGGGAAAAAATAGGCGGGTATACATTGAGTCGGATGGGAGAGGATATTGAGTTTGCCATCCGAATCATTGAGAATGGGTTCAAAACCGGACTCATTCCCGAGGCCTTCATTTATCACAAACGTCGGACAAGCTTTGGCCAATTTTTCCGGCAACTTCGATTTTTTGGTCGTTCCCGTATCAATATATCCCGGTATTACCCCGGCGAGTTAAAGCTCGTTCATACGTTTCCTGCATTATTTACACTTGCCGTTTTCTCATTACCCGTTCTGGCACTCATTAGTCCTACACTAGCTGGAATAGCACTGGGTATACTGACGTTATTTTCACTATCGATTTTTATCGATGCCACCCGAGAAGAAAAAAGCCTGAAAGTAGGCTTGCTCAGTGTTATAGCGGCTTATGTGCAACTGATCGGCTATGGAGTTGGTTTTCTCCGCGAAGGCTGGAAGCGTTTGCGCGAGCCCAAACATTTTCGCGAGACAGGCGCCACTATGGACTATCCGTCCTGAACGGGGATTGCCACAATCAAATCGGCTTTATTTAGCCTGTTATTAACTAAATGTTAATCAGTATTTACGAGATTCGCTAAATAATCGTTATGTAACAAAATCCACAGAATAAGCCAATCAAGATGGCAAAGCTTGCAAAACCACCTGGTCAACGATTAGTGAAACGCATGAGTACTCGTACGAAGGGGCTGATCATAGCTCCTTTGGGACTGTTTTTTATAAGCGCAGGTCTTTGGGTACTAAGTGAAGCTGTTGTGGTCAGACATGCTGGAGCTCCTTTTCGGCAGTGGTTTCTGTGGGGTGTCTATGCCTTGATCTTACTGAATGGCGGGCTGTTGCTATTCGGTCAGGCGGTACGTTATCGGGCCCAGTTGGATTATCGACGGTTTGTGCGTCGGGAGCTTAAAAAGCGAGAGCGCGAATGGGCACGGCTGCTCCAAAAACGAAAAGCCTCGCCAACTAAGGGCGAGGCTAAGTGACAAGAAGTTGATCAGTCAAAAAAGCGATACTGCACTCAACTGGACAACTGTCTCCGTTTATTTGGTTTCTTTTTTCTCCGCGAACGAAGCTTTGATCGCTTCAACGTCTACGTTCTTGATTGTTGGCTTGCGGAGCAATTGTTTGATTGCGTTAACCTTGTTGTTGGCGATAGCCCGGTTCCGGCGTGCTTTCCGTTTTAATTCTGTTACTGCCATGATTATATCTTTTTACGGTATCGATTCGATTTCAGTCCGCAAAAGTAGCGTTTTTTAGCGACAATGTAAACGATTAAGCCTATTTTTCGTCATACTGCTTAATTTTGCACCATGCAAAAACCCACTTTACCGAAAGGAACAAGAGATTTTGGGCCGGAGCAAATGCGCAAACGGCTTTTTATTTTTGACACGATTCGTCAGACATTCCAACGATTTGCTTTTCAGCCCCTTGAAACACCTTCCATGGAAAACCTGTCTACCCTGATGGGGAAATATGGCGATGAAGGGGATCAACTCTTATTTAAAATCCTGAATTCCGGCGATTTTGCCGCCAACCTGACTGAACTCGATGTCGCGCAGGGTTCAAAAAAGTTAACCCCTAAAATCAGCGAAAAAGGACTACGCTACGACCTGACCGTCCCCTTTGCCCGCTACGTGGTCATGAATCGTAACGCCCTGACCATGCCGTTTAAACGGTATCAGATGCAGCCGGTCTGGCGGGCCGACCGACCCCAGAAAGGCCGCTATCGGGAGTTTTATCAGTGTGATGCTGACGTAGTGGGAACGGATTCGCTACTTTGCGAGGCCGAGATCATCCTGATGATTCACGAAGTTTTTCAAAACCTGGGTATTCAGGATTTCACGCTGAAAATTAATAATCGTAAGATTCTGGCAGGAATTGCCGAAATGATTGGCGCACCAGGGCAGGAAGGTCCACTAAGTGTCGCGATTGATAAATTAGATAAAATTGGTAAAGAAAAAGTACTGGATGAACTTCGAGAAAGGGGATTTTCCGAAGCGTCATTAGTGTCCATTGATGAGCTATTAGCGCTCTTTTCTCTCCAAAAACTAGATCCTGATAATGTATTGACCATTCTGGAAGATAAGCTGAGGAAATCGGAAATAGGTCAGTTAGGCATTGGTGAACTTAAAGAAACACTTGAGTTAGTACAACAGTACGGTTTCGAAAATGCTCGCATTGATATTGATCCAACGCTAGCTCGTGGACTATCGTATTATACGGGTGCCATTTTTGAAGTAAAAGCCAACGGTGTACAAATTGGTAGCGTTAGCGGGGGAGGACGTTACGATAACCTTACCAGCGCGTTTGGCATGCCAGGTTTATCAGGGGTAGGAATTTCGTTCGGAGTAGATCGCATCTATGACGTGATGGATGAACTAAACCTCTTTCCACCGAATGCTGGTCAGGGGACGCAGGTGCTTATTGTGCCATTCGATGCAGAAGCCCGCACAGTAGCTTTGCCAGTGTTACGTCAGTTACGAACAGCCGATATAACGGCGGAAATGTATCCTGATATTACTAAAGTAAAGAAGATGCTGGACTACGCGAATGCCAAGCAGGTTCCATTTGTAATCTTGATCGGTTCGGAAGAAGTACAGACAGGCGAGCTATCCGTTAAAAACATGCTCACCGGCGAGCAGCACAAAATAAGCGCGGATAAAGTTGTTGCGTTTATAGTGTCAGCTTGCAAAGCTTAATTGTACTGACTGACTTTGCAACTCTTTATCAAGGTGATTGTATAGCAATGATTAACTGAAGTGTATCTAACGAAAATGAACTTTCGTTAGATACACTTTATGATAAAAAAGCCTTAAGGCATTTTATCGCCAGTGCTATTTAAGAAGCGAGTTGCTGACCAACTAACGGGAACGTATCGTTCAGCTATTCACACTCAGGACTGATAAAGCCGCTTGGCGCTTAGGATCCCCCAGCGCACTAACGTCGCCAATGATAATAATGGCTGGATTATCGATACCTTGTTGGGCTACCTGATCGACAATTGTATCGACCCGTCCAAATGCGGTCTGCTGTTCGGGTAGAGTACCATTCTGAATAATCGCGACAGGCGTACAGGACTTGCCGCAATTAGCGAAGACGGCCATGATGTCGGCTAATTTATGCATGCCCATGAGCACGACTACCGTTGCAGATGACTGAGCCGCTAACTGAAGATCGGCGGAGAGTTGTCCCGCTTTTGTTGTTCCGGTTACTACCCAAAAACTTTCGGATATGCCCCGCGTAGTTAAGGGAACACCGGCCGATGCAGGCACAGCATAACTGCTGGAAAGACCTGGAATAACGACGGTTTCGATCCCATGCTGGCGAGCGAATTCAATTTCTTCATAGCCGCGCCCAAACACGAACGAATCTCCGCCTTTTAACCGCACAACGTGGCCATATTGTTGAGCATAATGAACAAGTAAGGGATTAATGTCTTCCTGAACGCAGGAGTAAGCACCCCGGCGTTTGCCTACATAGACCTTGAGCGTATCCGGACGGCAATAATCAAGTAAATCGGGATGAACCAGAGCGTCATACATCACGACGTCAGCCTGCTGTAGCGCTCGGACTCCTTTCACAGTGATTAGGTCTGGGTCTCCCGGCCCGGCTCCTACTAGAGTAAGTTTCATATTTAATGATAAATTATGAATGATGAATTATGAATGCCTGATTGCGAGGTTATCCTCATCATGGATCATTCACAATTCATCATTCATCGTCAGCTATCCTGGGCCTGGGAAAGCTCCTGCAATTCGGGAAGACCTTCCGCTTCGATTTGCATCTCGCGGTAGGTTTGAACCGCTTGCAGGAACGCTTCGGCCTGTGCAATAAACTGAACCGCAAAAACTTCGGAAGGTCCTTGTTTATTGATGCTGAAAACCAGCCCTTTAAATTCACCTTCTGCCTGATGAAAATCCGGTTCGCCAACGAATGTATTGTCGAAATCGCTCACAATACCATGTTGCGTGTTCGTAGGAATAGATCGGCTCATCAGGGCCGCCCTGGCACCCGTAATAAATACGTTGTAAGCATGATACAATGCATCGGCCCATCGACTTTCCGATAACGCTTCCCGTGCCCAGCCTAATTTTTCACCCGCTTCGGTTAGGGTTGTGGCCACAAGGTCGATCAGGACGCTGGCGCACTCACCAATACCGACTTCGGTAACGTACTGTTCGGTATGATCCCAGTCAATATAATCGCTGTCAACAAGGGTTTTGAGATCGGCCAGAGGCTTTAACAACTGATAAAAATAGTTCTTCCCCTGCCGGGCGTAGTAATCGCTATAGTACTCGCCATCGAAAGCATTGGCCTCAAAATCGCGGAGTAAGAACCGTAGCGAATCCGGCCCGCGTTTCGCCGGAATTTTGATGACTTTATCGGCGATAAGTCCTTCGCCCTTACCATTGAATCCACCACCCAGCAACACCTGTAATGCAGGCAAGACATAAGCCCCATTTTTAAGTGATGAGCCGTGGTAACCAATGTTCGCTACGGAGTGCTGACCGCACCCGTTCATGCAACCTGAGATCTTGATTTTGATGTCGTCGTTGAAGACCAGGTCCGGAAACTCCTCATGCATCATCTGTTCCAACGCCCGGGTAATTCCGTAACTGCTCGAAATAGCCAGGTTACAGGTATCCGTTCCAGGGCAGGTTGTTATATCGGCGGTCGTGTCGAAACCCGGTTCGGCCAGGCCTAACGCATCAAGCGCTTCAAACACAGCGGGTAAATCTTCTGGTTTAATAAACCGCAGCAAATAGCCTTGATTAACAGTTACTCGTATATCGTCGGCAGCATACTGCTTAACAACCTGGGCTAATGCACGAGCTGTATCAGAATGCATATCACCCAACAATACACGTAGCTGAACGGCATACCAACCAGCCTGTTTCTGCTCAAAGACATTCGTTTTCAGCCAACGATTAAATCGTTCATTATCCGTTTGCATATCGAGTGCGGGCGCATCAATACGTGCTGCAAGGGGGGGAGCAAATAACGAATTACCCGATGTTTCGTCTATCACAAACGTTTTAGACCGAAGCGCGGGGGTTTCCTCTGCAATCCGACGTACTAATTCCTCCAGGCCAATATCATTGAGCAGGTATTTCATTCGGGCTTTGTGGCGTTTCTGGCGTTCGCCGTACCGATCAAACACACGAATAACCCCCTCGATGAATGGAATGACCCGGTCCTCTTCCAGAAATTCAAACGCCGTTTGGGCAGCAAAGGGCTGAGCACCTAAGCCTCCTCCCAGCATGACCTTAAAGCCTCGTTTACCCTCCTGCAGACGAGCCACTAAGCCCACATCATGCATATACCCGTAAGCCGAATCCTTTTCACTTGACGAAAGGGAAATCTTGAATTTTCGACCCATATCCTGACAGATAGGATTTCGCAGGAAATAATCGAAAATGCTGTGGGCATACGGTGTAATGTCAAACGGTTCTTCTGGATCAATTCCCGCCCTGGCTGAGCCCGTTACGTTGCGGACTGTGTTGCCACAAGCTTCTTTAAGGGTAATACCCGCATCTTCGAGATCAGCCCACAATTGGGGAGAATCGGCTAGTTTCACAAAATGGAGCTGAATATCCTGACGGGTAGTCGCATGAAGATTTCCCGTAGCAAACTTGTCCGACAGATCGGCAATACGGATGAGTTGGTTCGCTGTGATTCGCCCGTGTGGTAACTTGATGCGAATCATCTGTACACCCGGTTGCCGTTGACCATAAACGCCCCGGGTAAGCCGGAATTTTCGAAACGCTTCATCGGCTATATCGCCCTGACGAAACGAACTGATTTTTCGTTCAAGGTCGAGAATGTCACGTTGAGCGGCTTGGCTTACAGCCTCAGTCAAATGGATAGACATAAGGTATATTCTCTATAGGATTTATCAACTATTAACTTAAAACGAAACGCTGGGTAGTTCCAGCGTGCGGATTGCTTTAGATATACAATAGTAACTAAATATTTGCTTTATTGCATCCCAGCAATGCCCAACTAATAGTTATGGACTATAATAATACGTTATGGTCGATTAGCTAACAGTCCGCATTGATAATCGTACTAAACAAAACCTATGGGAAGTTTGTCTTATCAACTGGGCTTGTCAGCATGTAAACATCAATTTATTAATTGTAGTTTTGCTCGCCGAAAAATCGTTTGAATTCGTGTTAACACGCAAAATGAAAAACTTTGCAGTATATTAACACAATTTTTAAGATTAAGCTGTCTGAGTAACTTTGAGTATTTCAATCTAATATAACTTGTCTTGTTCACTTTAATTTTAACTATTAAAACTATGAAAGTACGTTTTTCAAATCTTGTTCAAACCGGTGCTGGACTGGCAACTTTACTACTGATGCTGGTTATTTCCTGCAAAGGGCCTGAAGGACCACAAGGGCCTGCTGGTCCAACAGGAGCTACTGGTGCTACAGGAGCCGCTGGAGCAACAGGTCCGGCAGGCGCAAGCGGTGTAGCCGGGGCGACAGGACCAACCGGGAATGCTAACGTTGTGTATACCGACTGGAAAGCCATTGATGTTAATGGGACTATTAACAAATACCCTTCACGCACGCAGGTTGATCTAAGCCCAGCCAGTACGGATAATACTTTACTAAGTACAACGGCTATAAACCAAGGTCTTGTGTATGTGTATTATAAATTTGGACAGCTTCAAAACGGTCAGCTCGTCGAACGGATTACTCAAAATGAAGTACCTTTTGGTCGACTTAAAATACCAGGGCGTACGACCAATAATGCGACAGACTATACGACTTACCGTATAACGACGGATTATCTAGGCCAGAATTATTTTAAGCCTATGATTAGTTTGGTGACAGGTTCGTATAGTGAATCGACCGGGCAGTTCAATTTAATATCTGAATTGGTGAATCAAACGGATGCATTCTATCGCGGTCTATTCACTACGTTACCACAGTATCGGATTATGGTTGTAGCGGGTAGCACCAAAAGTGGCCGTTTGGGAGCTGTTGATTACAGCAATTATGCTGCTGTTAAAGAAGCCTATAATCTGCCTGATTGACGGTTAGTTTACGCAGTTAGCTAATATCAAAACGCCCAGGAAAGAACAAGTCAATCTTTCCTGGGCGTTTTGTCTATGGTCGTGTGAGATGAAAAAGCAGGTGTGGCAATTAAAAGACGTTATTACGTTCGCCTGTTGCCTGCCAGTCAGTATCCATTTCCTGAAATCGAACAGTCACCTTTGTCAAAAAGTCATCATCTAGCAGAGTGGGTACGGCGTCAGGCGTTAGTAAATCCATTTCGCTAACCTTATACGTCTGTTCATAAGGACCAGCTTCAATTTTGACAATATATTTACCGTTCCAGGCATAGAGGCCAATGCGGAACTGAGTGTGCGGAATATCCTGAACAAAACGCATTGTAGTAGTGACTAATGTAGCGTTGATAATGAAAAGTAGGTTTCTGATTCGAAACACAAAGATAACTAACTCAACTGGCTACCGGCCTGTCGCCTGGTTATTCTTCATGCTTTACGCTACAGTCTGCTTTCTCGCCTGTTCCAACGCTACTGATGAAGCGGCTCAGTTTTTTCTGAAGGGTAACGTACAACTGCAAAAACGTGAGTATAAAGAGGCAATTCGCTATTATTCTGAAGCAATCACGAAAAAGCCGGATTTTGCGGATGCGTACAATAACCGGGGACTGGCAAAATTTCGAAATGATGATCGGGAGGGGGCATTGGCCGACTATACGCGTGCCCTCGACATTGATCCTGATTTTAACACGGCTTATTTTAATCGGGCAGAAGCGCGGCTGGAGACTGGCGATCCTGGTGGGAGTTTAAGCGATTTACAGCGAGTTGAGAAACAATACCGGGATTCGACCTTTTATCAAGTTCGTTTAGGTGATACGTATGTCAGACTTACCAAGCTGTCCGACGCGCAAAGCGCGTATGATCGTGCCTTGCAGCTCAAGAATGATAATGTAGAAGCGCTGACGAATCGGGGAGCCTTGTATTACAGCCAAAAAGCCTATCAGCCTGCTGAAGCAGACATCCGAAGGGCCTTACAGCTAAACCCGAAACAGGATGCCGCGCTAAATAACCTAAGTTTGTTGCTTGCCCATCGTGGGAACTATGCCGACGCGTTAACCTACGTTGAACAAGCTCTGGAATTACAGCCACGCCAACCTTATTATCTGAACAACAAAGCGTATTTATTGCTCAAATTAAATCGACCATCCGAAGCATTTCCACTGGTGCAGGAATCTCTACAACGCGATAGTCAGAACGCCTGGGCGCATCAAACTCTGGGCTTATATTGGCTGGGTCAAAAGCAATCTGATAAAGCACTGACCGAATTCCGAATAGCCGAAAAATTAGACGCTTCTGTCGATCAGCTCTATTATTATATAGGTATGGTTGAAATGGCGAAAGGGAATAGAGCCAGGGCCTGCGAAGCCTGGCAACGGGGCGAGTTAGCAAACGATGACCTGGCTATCAAACAACGAGCATTACAGTGTCTCTGAGAACGTGACGATAAGTGTTCTGTCAATATACGTAGCGAATAACGCCTGCCTGCATCAAACAAAGGAGAGGATTAATGACTTTCGTTTCTTCACGGGTAAGCCGTCCCTGAGCATCGTAGGTTTTTTCAACCATTGAAATCTGTTCGGCAGAATTTGGTATATATTCACTAATCTGACGGATATTCCCCGCGAATCGATGCTCAAACCGACGCATTACGGTATCGGTTGCACTGTACCAGGTTTCTTTAACCAACGTAGTACGTTGGTAAGTGTATACTACCCGACGGGATAGGTTGTATTGGGCATCGTACCAGGTTTGCCCTGTTTTCTGCCCGTCTTTAAAGTCATAGATGACCTGGCCCGTCAGGATGCGCTGTTCAGGAGAATGCTGATTGAAATAGGTTCGCTCCTGACTTAAAACGCCATTTGTATAAACGTACTCCGATTCATCGTAGGTTACCCATTTAGAATCAGTGCCATATTTGCCGTACCGAATCTTGCCACTCAGTTGCCCGGTTGAGGTATATCGATAATCCGTATAGGAAACCATCTCCAGTTTACCGGTTGTCATTCGGCCAAATTGATCAATGCGACTCAGTCGACCATCTGGGTGGTACGTATAGATTTCCTGATTGATCGGATTCTCACAATTGACTGAGTTACAGAACATCTTCTGAGTCACAGGAGCTTCATCTGAGTATGTGCTTAATTGGGGCTCAATACTAAACGAATCGGGTTCATTCGATTGACAGGCTGTCCAGACAATGAGAAATAGGAAAAGTAAACAGGTTTTCATACGAACGAGATTGGGTTATACCCTCAAGACCCAACCGCTACGATAATCGTTGGAGTGAAGGCCTACTTTTTTGTTTCATTTTCAGTGACTACCCGCTGTAAATCAAGATCCTGAAAGTCAAAGCTGAAATCCGTGAGCGGGGAAATAGGCTTCATGTTAATGGAGGCCGGTTTTTGGTTCTCATCGGTCCGGAACGTAACGTAGGCATCGGCATCAAAACTCCGGTTGGTCCACTTCACAATGAACGTATTGTTTTTGTAAAAGAATAGTTCTCCCGTCAGTTTAGGGGAGCGTAACGACTGGAACCACAGTTTCTCATTCCTCTGGCTGATTATTACGTCCCCAAACCAGTTGTCCCGATACGTACCCGTAAAGGAAGCGAAATCGATTTTAGCTACATTGGTTTTCTGTTCTTTCTCGATCGAGGCCCAGATATCGTTCGTAATTTTACCCGCTTCGTCCTGCCCTTTTTTCACCCGTTCGCTGTATACTTTTATCCAGTCCGTTGGTTGAATACCTAAATAGCTGTCTTTGATGGTATTGGTGATAGCGCTAAAAGCCGCGCCGGATTGCTGATTGGTAAAGACAATAATCCCCAACTGACGTTCTGGAAGCAACGTAACCTGGGTAACCATGCCTGCCAGGCCACCTGTGTGCGTAACCTGTTTGTACCCGTTTACATCACTTAATCCCCAACCTAACCCATAAGCGGAGAAATGGGTGTTGTAGGGCGGAACCGGTGTCGGGCTGACCGGCAGGATTGTTTGGGACGACCACATATCGGCATGGACTTTTTCGCTGAACAACTGCTTGCTGAGGTTTTCGCCGTATTTCCCCCGGTTCAACTGAGTAATCACCCACTTGCTCATATCCGCTACACTGGAGTTGATCCCACCCGCCGAATTACCAAACCGAAATATATCCCGGCTAATAACCTGCACTTTTCCATTTACCGGCGCGTGCGCATCAATGACATTCGCTTTATCAGCCAGTCGACTATACGTACCCGCGCTACGGTTCATCCCAAGCGGTTTCATGATCCGTTCTTCCACAAACGCTTCCCAGCTTTTGCCGCTGACCCGTTCGATCACTTCACCCGCTACCATATATAATAGGTTATCATAATCATACTTCGTCCGAAATCCCGAAACCGGTTTTAGATACCGCAGATTATGAATAATGTCTTTCATGGTAAAATTGCTTGAATCGGGCCAGAACATCAGATCGCCGGCACCCAGGCCCAGGCCGCTTCGGTGGGTCAATAAATCCCGGATTGTAAACTCCTCCGTTACATAGGCGTTGTACATATGAAACTCGGGTATGTAGTCAATGACCTTATCGTCCCATTTCAGTTTCCCTTCGTCCATCAATATTCCCAGAGAGGCTGCCGTAAACGCTTTTGAATTGGAAGCAATGCCAAACAATGTGTTTTCGTCAACCTTCTCGTTGGTCTTCAGGGAGCGAACACCGTATCCTTTGCTATGAATGACTTTTCCATCTTTAACGACCGCGACGGCAATGCCCGGTACATCGAAAGTCGTTAGCGTACGCTGCACCAGGGCATCGATCTGAGGGGAGGAGATAGGTTGGGCATGTACCAACAAAAGCCCAATTCCGAAGTAGAGGAGGGTAAAATAAATTGAGGATTGACGGCTATGTATTGTCATGGCGAGTGAAAGGAAGACTGACGTTACATTGAAAACAAGTTCGATTTGATAACAATGCGAGGAAAATTAGCAATTATGTAACTATAACTATAGTTTTAGTTCAAAGGCTTTTTCTGTAACTCTTTTAGCTGCGTTTTATAAGTTATGAACTGTTCCTGATTTCGATCTTTATTCGTTGTCAGTTCGAGAAGCTTTGCTGTTGCACTGGGTTGGAAGAAATCGGGTAGGAGCGAGCGGAGGGTTTCCAGCGAGTCGCATACCTGATACGTTACGTGGGCGTCGGCGGCTGTATGTTTAGCTGTGTACCCGTGGGGTGTTTCGAAATAAGTTTCCAGTTCGGGTTGCTGGCCCGGCCCGTCAATGATTCGGAAAATATGACCGGCATCATTATTTAGTAAAACAATCCGTAAGTTAGGCGGGACCGGAGCCGACCAGAGTGCATTCCGATCATAAAAAAACGCTACGTCACCGATGAGCACCGTAACGATCTGGTCGGTTGCCAGGGCAGCCCCGACGGCTGTACTCAGGCAGCCATCAATCCCACTAACCCCGCGATTGGAGGCAACGCTGATTCCCTGTTCTTCCCGGACGCCACAATAATTTGCGTAGCGAACGGGCATGCTATTGGCTAACTGGAGAATAGAGTTTTCGGGTATACGTTCTAGAATCAACTGAGTCGCCGACCAGTCAGTCATGGGTTGATCAGGAGTCGATAGGATTTTCTCGACGAGCCGGGTTGCCTGACGGTCTGCCTGTTGCCAGCGGGACAGAAACTCATTCGCATCATTGTCATCATCGCCTTGTAAAAACCGCTGATAATCGACATCCGCAAACAGTTTTTCCAGGAATTGTAACGGGTCTGCCGGAATAAGCGTTGTCAAACTCTGGAACGAATCATTGATCCGATCGACGGTTGGTTGAATGTGCCAGTGGCGACGAGCGGGGTAGGTACGAAAAAACGTTTTCAGGTTTCGGGTCAGGAACGAATTCCCAATGGTGATCAGTAAATCAGGGCGTAACCGCTTTCCGTTTTCTTCATCTAACAGTGTTAGGAACGTATCGCTATGGGTAATAAAGGTCTCATTAACAGGGAGATTGCTGATTATCTCGCCAACTATGGGTATGCCGAACTCATCGCTTATTTTTTGCAGTACGTTCAATAAATCAGGGTGTCTGGGGATCTGCCCAACGGCGATTAACGTCCGTTCGCTCTCATCCCATTCGCCTAGTAGAGCATGCCAGGTTTCCGTCGGCAGTGCAGGCATAGCCGACAACGTATCGATGACACGGACAGGGCCGTACTGAAACGGTTCATCAGCCGCTGGGTAAAACGGCTCCCGTACGGGTACGTTTATGTGTACAGGACCGACTGGAGCCAATCGACTCAACGTAACAGCTTCGTTGATCGAGCGTTCGATATACCAGCGGGAATCGGAATGGGCATAATCAGCGGGTAAATCAAAACTGCGTTTAACGTGAGGTCCGAAGAGGTCTATCTGATTGATTGTCTGACCATCCTGTTGATGCAGCCATTCGTGCGGTCGATCGGCCGTTAAGAGTAGGAGTGGAACCTGCTGAAAAAACGCTTCCACTACGGCGGGAGACAGATTATACGTAGCACTTCCCGACGTACAGATAATGGCTACGGTATTTTGACTTTGTTGAGCGATACCCAAGGCAACGAAACCCGCTGATCGTTCGTCGGCCATAACCCGTACCCGTAACTTCGGATGTCGGGCAACTGCCAGGGTTAACGGAGCCGAGCGGGAACCGGGGCAAACGATGATGTCGGCAATTCCTTTCTGATACAGAAGTTCAGCCAGATTGACGATGGGTTGGAGAACAGGCATACAATAAATAAACGATTAGTATGCAAACATAATTCGGAAAGCGAATGTCTTGCCGGGCAACTAGTTAGTATTTTGCGTTACTTTGCTAAAAAGAGTGAGCAAGCGAATTAGGTACGTATAAACGAAGCGGCTTACCGCAACGTTATAGTATTAACTCATATACCAATTATCCCTGATCCATGAACCGTATTCTGTTCGAGAACGAGGACGACATTCGGGTAAAATCCCTGGCTGGAGCCGTTATCATCAACGTGGTGATCGTGGCGATCCTGCTCCTGGTACATCTCTCGCAAACGATTCCAAATCCACCCCCGATTCAGTTCGTGGAGGTGAACTTTGGTACCGATAATCGCGGTAGTGGACGGATTCAGACGCACAACAAACCGTCTCCATCCCTTGACGCGGAAGAAAAGAAACCAGCTGAAAAGCGACCTAATCCTAAGGAAAATACGCCCCCTCGTGTTGAGCGGGCGCGCGTAACCCCCACTCCTAAGGTGGAGGATGCGAAACCGGCGAAAACAGCGACGGAAAAACCAATTATTGCCAGTAAAGCCGAGAGCCCGGTTACCACGCCGGAGCGACCAGAACCGAAGCGAGTCGAATCGCCCAAAGCAACGGCGCCGGTAGAAAAGCCAGCTCCACCAGCTCCGGCGAAAAAGGTGGAAACTGTAAATAATGATGCACTCTTCAAAAAGTCGTCGGGCGGGGGGGGCTCGAACGGCACCATAGGGAAAGCCTCCGGCACCGGAGGCAACAACAACGGGGATGATGCCAATGGGGTAGGTGACAAGGGAAATCCCAATGGCAAAATTAATGCAAAGGAATTTTATGGTACACCCGGGGGCGCGGCAACAGGCGTAGCCTTCGACGTATCGGGTTGGTCACTGGCGAATCGGCCGAGTGTCAATGATGATTCAGATGAAACGGGCAAAATTGTCTTTAAAATAACTGTAGACGCTGATGGCGAAATTACTAGTGTTCAGACTCGTCAAACTACAGTGAGTCCATCGGTTGTTGAGGTTTATAAAAGAGCCGTACAGAAGCTTCGGCTTCGCCCAAAAGGAGGAGCGACCCCGCCGACGGCAACCGGAACCATTTCATTCATCATTACCTCTAAGTAAATGCAGTACCCGGAAGCGATCGATTATTTATATAGTCGGCTCCCCGTTTTTCATCGAATCGGTGCCAAAGCGATTAAGCCCGGATTAGGCAATACGCTCGCTTTATGCGAAGCGCTTGACAATCCGCACCAGAAATTTCGCAGCATTCATGTGGCGGGAACGAATGGAAAAGGGAGTACATCGCACATGCTGGCGGCCATTTATCAGTCGGCAGGGTACCGGGTTGGGTTGTATACATCACCCCATCTGAAAGCATTTACGGAACGGATTCGACTGAATGGGCAACCCATCTCAGAAGAGGAAGTTGCCCGGTTTGTGACCCAAAATCAGAACCTGATCGAATCGATTGAGCCATCGTTTTTTGAGGTAACCGTCGCTATGGCGTTTGATTTTTTCGCCCGGCAGTCCGTTGATTTAGCCATCATTGAAGTAGGGCTGGGAGGCCGGTTAGATTCAACGAATGTCATTACGCCCGTAGCCTCGGTCATCACGAATATTGGCCTTGATCATACCGATATATTAGGCGATACGCTACCACAGATTGCCAGTGAAAAAGCAGGCATAATCAAACCCGGAATCCTCGCTATTATTGGCGAAACGCAGGCTGAAACCCTGGATGTTTTTCTGAACGTAGCGAAGTCTGTCCAGGCACCGATTATCCAGGCTGATCAACAGTATTCCATCCAGGATGGTGGCGTGGTGCAGGGACGTCGACACGTTCTTGTAGCACACGATAAGGCGCCTTTACAACCGTTTAGTTTAGACCTGCTGGGAAGTTACCAACTACGTAACTTACCCGCTGTTCTGGCCACAGTAGAGGAACTGCAATCAACCTATCCGGTATCGACTACTGACGAACGATCTGCCTTAGCTTCCGTCACGTCGTTGACTGGTCTGAAGGGACGTTTTCAAATCTTACAGGAGTATCCCCGTGTTATTGCCGATACCGCCCACAATCAGGCGGGTTTAGTCGCCTTATTCGAAACGGTTCGAACGCTGTCTTATGATACGTTGCGGATTGTCATCGGGATGGTGGCCGATAAAGATCGTACGAACGTGCTGGAGGTATTGCCTCAATCGGCCGTTTATTATTTCTGTCAGGCGCAAACGCCCCGATCATTGCCCGTTGATGAATTGCAGCGAGAAGCAGCCCAACTGGGGCGAGTTGGCGAAGCTTTCGTTGATGTCAATGAGGCTCTGGCAACTTCCTTACAGGAGGCTTCATCGAGTGATCTGATCCTCATTACGGGAAGTAATTATACCATTGCTGAATTAACCAATTTATAGTGACGCGTCGTAAAACCCACCGGTTTCTGCACAATGCCGGAAGTGCTAATGTTATTGAAGTAGGTAAGCCCCTGTATAAAACGATTCGAGGTCGCTGGCGACAGGACTATTTTGGTAACGATAATCCAATTGTTCTTGAGTTAGCCTGTGGGAAGGGTGAATACACAATTGGCCTTGCGCAGGCGTTTCCTGACACTAACTTTATTGGTGTAGATATTAAAGGCGATCGCATTGCTCGTGGCTCTAAAGCGGCTCAAAATCTGGGTCTGACGAACGTAGCATTCTTACGAACAGACATCAATTTTCTGACGGAATTCTTCCAGCCAGCTGAAGTAAACGAGATCTGGATTACGTTTCCCGATCCACAGCCACGTCCCAGACAAGAAAAGCATCGCTTGACGCATCCGCGCTTTCTAACTATTTATAAAACGCTTCTGGCTCAGAATGGTACACTTCATTTAAAAACCGATAATCCCGAATTATTTGCGTACAGTGTAGAGAGGATTGAGGAGTTCGGGTTTGTGAATTTACAATTTACATATGATCTATACAATTCACAATTGAATACAATTCATTTAGGGATTAAAACAAAGTACGAGGAGCTATTTTACAACAAAGGATTTACAATTAACTATTTACAATGCAAAACGGGTGCGATATAACATTTATCGCACCCGTTAGTTTAACTAATTAAATTAGCTCTAACTGTTTAACAATGTATTTTTACATAAGTATTGATTACATTGTTAACAAACCTTACTTGAATAATTTTGTAATTAAATCAGCAACACGACTAGAGTAACCAAACTCATTATCATACCAGCCAACAACCTTAGCCAGTGTGCCATTTACCGTTGTTAGCTTGGAATCAAAAATGCACGAGTGTGGATTACCAACGATATCAATCGAAACGATTTCATCAGTTGTGTATTCCAACAAGCCTTTTAATGTTGTTTCGGAGGCCTCTTTAATCGCATTGTTTATTTCCTCAACTGTTGCCTGCTTCTTTAAGATAACCGTTAGATCCGTTAGTGAGCCATCTGGTGTTGGTACCCGTAATGCATAGCCATCTAATTTTCCTTTTAGTTGTGGCAAAACTAAGCCAACAGCTTTGGCGGCTCCCGTTGAGGTAGGAACAATAGATAAGGCAGCAGCCCGTGCACGGCGGAGATCTGAGTGAGGAGCATCCTGAAGATTCTGGTCGGCAGTATAAGCATGGATTGTTGTCATGTATCCTTTTTCGATACCGAAAACATCGTCCAGAACTTTAGCCATTGGAGCCAGGCAGTTCGTTGTACAGGAAGCATTAGAAACAATGGTTTCTTCTCCTGTCAGTGTGTCGTCATTTACACCTAATACTACGGTAGGAATGTTTCCTTTAGCAGGTGCAGAAATAACTACTTTTTTAGCGCCGGCGGTCAGGTGCATGCCAGCACCGGCTTCATCAACAAAACGGCCAGTCGATTCTAACACAACATCGACACTTAAGTCTTTCCATGGTAGGTTTTTAGGATCCCGTTCCGCGTAAGCATTTATACGTTGTCCGTTTACTGTTAGGCTGTCGTTGTCTGAAGAAACTTCACCAGCGAATTTACCGTGAACTGAATCGTATTTTAGTAAGTGGGCTAAGGTTGCGTTATCAGTAAGATCGTTTATAGCAACAACCTCAATGTTTTCTTTTTCGAGTAGTCTTCTAAAGGACAATCGACCAATCCGGCCAAATCCATTAATTGCAACACGTATTTTTTCCATGAACAAAGAAAATTGGTTTGTTTTCAGGGGTCAAATATACTGATTAATATTGGCAGGACTAAAAATGTCTGTTTAGCAAAATATAAGAGTTTTTTAGTAATATAAATACATATTTTAGCATAATATTAGTATATATGTAGTATTATGCTATAAATTTTAGCTTTTATCGCTTATATTGCCAACATTTTTAGTTGTTTATAGTATATAGTTGCTATTTTACTAAATATTTCTACCAGATACTAACTATGCTTACTAATTTTACTAAAAGTGCAATATGCCGATTACTAATGCTGTATCAATTGATTCCAATACATTGTATTAGCCAAATAGTAGGAGAGAGGCTTTCTAGTAAAATAATGCCATTTTGTTCAACCACTCATATTTGGAGAAAGAATTATTGTGTCACTTGATAATTCAAACCATAACACTAACATGCTTATATTTTCAGAGTAAGAGATAAGAATTAGCTTACTCAAACCAGCTTCTTAGTCGATCAGAGATAATAATTGTATCAAAAATATCAACAGTCATCTAGCATCAAAAAGCTTACTAGTTAGCGGTTCTTTGATGCTAGAAACATACCAATTCCATAGTATTCATTTTATTGATACTACGACCAGACGTGATTGATCACCCGGCCGGACTTCTTCAACTATATTTAGTTTTAGCGAGATTTCCCTTTTGTTCGAAGGTTAATATAAAAAGGAAGAGTACTCATCATCTAACTATAAACTAAACATCTAGAAGGGAGGTTACTAGAGATGGCTCGCTTTGAAAAAAATAGTAGTCGAGTTTTTAATCTACAGTACTCAATAAGCTTACTCTATTTAAAAATATTTTTGTGTTCCTATATTTCAACTGTACACGTCAGATGCTTACCTTTGATTCATAGAACTAACACATAATTCAATTAAGTATAGCTCACAAAATAATATTTGGACTATATATATAATTGATTATTAGCCAGATAGTTATATGCTATTTTTAAAACTATTACTTTATTTAAATGAACAGCGAAATTGAGAATTTATGGGCTAACCGGGACTTATTAACTAAACCCGAGTCTCTACAGATTGTTCGGGATGTTATTAGTCAATTAGATAGGGGAGTTCTCCGGGTAGCTACACCACCGACTGATAACACCAGCGAATGGACAGTCAATGAATGGGTAAAAAAAGCAATATTGCTCTACTTCGTTAGTCAGCAAATGAAAACGGAGAAAGTTGGCATTTTCACCTTTAATGATAAAATCCCTCTAAAAGCTAGTTTCGCTGAAGCAGGAGTCAGAGCTGTTCCACCAGCCGTAGCACGGTACGGATCATACCAGGCCCCAGGAGTAATCCTTATGCCTTCTTATGTAAACATTGGAGCTTACATTGATGAGCGTACAATGATTGACACCTGGGCAACGGTCGGTAGCTGCGCACAGATTGGCAAAGATGTTCATTTGAGTGGGGGAGTAGGTATTGGTGGCGTTCTTGAACCACCACAAGCTGCGCCCGTAATTATTGAAGATGGTGCCTTTATAGGTTCTCGTTGTATTGTTGTTGAGGGGGCTCGAATTGGCAAACGAGCGGTATTAGGAGCAGGCGTTACTATCACTGGGTCTTCTAAAATCATTGACGTAACAGGTGCTAACCCGGTGGAATATAAAGGTTACGTTCCTGCTAACTCCGTTGTAATCCCTGGTAGTTATGCTAAACAATTTCCAGCTGGCGAATTTCATGTACCCTGTGCCATCATTATAGGCCAGCGAAAATCGTCTACTGATCTGAAAACATCATTGAATGATGCACTGCGTGAAAATAGTGTTTCCGTGTAAATTGAACAATTAATGTGATTTACATACCACTATAGTTAACAACGTCAATATACATGAGTATTATTAACAATGCTACATTACACAATTGTATAATGTAGCATTGTCTTTTTTACACGTAAACTAAAAAAGTTAATATAGTATATGTAAATTATTTACGTTTATATTTGTTGTATTAAACAATATACAGTTTATTTCATGACTATAAATGACAAAATCAAACAGATACTCATCGACAAGAATTTTACCCCATCCTATTTTGCTGATGAGATCGGTGTGCAACGCTCCAGTATTTCCCACATTTTATCAGGACGAAATCGTCCCAGTTTTGACATTATTCAGAAAATAATTCGTCGCTTTCCAGAACTAGGCTATGATTGGATTATGGAAGAAGATAATCAAGTGAATAATACAACTGTCATGAATGGCTATCCAAGCCGGGGAAACGTATCGCGTTTGAGTTCGGATCGTTATAAATCTCCTGATCTTTCCTACGTACCAAATGGTATACGTAGTCAACGTAATGAAATTCCACCAGTGACACCAAATCCAGCATCACCTGCAGAACAAGCTACAGCCATTGCATCTGAACAAACCCAAGCTACAACCTCAGAAAAAAAGGTTGAACGAATTCTGGTTTTTTATGCGGATGGTTCCTTCAGAGAATTCACGCCAACTGCGTAGGTAGATTATTTGTTTAAGCATGCCTATTCGACTAGTCATTCACCCGTAAAAGTCGAGATGTATTTTTACGCAATCGACACTAGCGCTAACTGGAATGATACAGTTTTTCCTACGCTGATTTTTGACGTTTGAGTATTCTGATAAATGCCTTATTGATTCATATCATAGTCAAAAACCAAGCGCTTATTTATCGCGGCATATTTCTAAAATAAAATCATTATTCATTTAAATAACTAGCCGCATTTACTCTCAAACGATAATTTATAGTTTCACAAAAAAGCCTCTTCCTACTGCGTATAAGGCGTTTTTATACTGATAATGTCCTAACTCACTGTAAAGCAACGCTTTAGTGTTCCACGTGGATAACTTGTTAATATGCTTATGAACTAAATCGTTTATTTTGTTATATAATTTATATTATGTTAAGTAAAGTTGTTATTAAATAGGGTCGTTCTCTAGTGAGCCCGACCCTATCCTCTTTTATTTGCTATCAACGCAGACGATCTTTTTCTCTTCGTACTGTTTTAAGATGTTCTGTGTATTCGTCAGGTTCTCCACTAAATCTGGTTCTTCTTTTACAGATTTGGCTTTCGTGAAGTATGGTAATGCCTGTTTGAATTTTCCACATACCCGTCCGTCCGCTTCTTTACCAGATTTAGCGTACTCGGCCATATCCATCTTGTCAACAGACTGTTTCAGCTCAACGGCTTCGTTGAATACAAAAACGCCCATATTGAAGTTAGCGTCATAGCTATTCGGCTCAACGGCTAAAGCTTTTTCCAGATATTGCTTCTCCATACCTTTCTGCTCAGCCCGCTTCGCTTTTAGTTCCGTTAATCGTTTTTCAGAATCGGCTGTTGCCGATGCACCAGCCGCCGCTTCCTTAGCCTCTCCTTCCAATTTGGCAACTTCTGCTTTTTGCTCAGTCAGTTTTTTCTGAACATCTGCTAATTGTCGCTTCAACTCAGGCTTGGGCGATTTTTTGATGGCAGCACTTAACCGGGCTATTTCCGCATTATACGCATCGACAATGCTTTTAGCATCCGTAAGCTGCTTCGCCGTATTTCCCCCTTTTTTTGTTTCGCCTTCCAGCTTCTTAACCTCTTCACCTGTCTTACTGGCAATGTTATTATAAACGATTGACAGATTAACCAGATTCTGAACATTGTTGGGGTCCTTCTCTACCATTTGCTTCATCCCGGCAATAGCCTCGTCCATTCGGTTCGATGTCAGCATAAGGTTGATTTTCTCGTTAGCCAGATCTTTATTGGCTGGTGCCAGTGCAATACCTTTATCCAGAGCAGCAATGGCTTTATCAACTTCATTATCGGCCCGATATAACATCGCTAGCGACCCATAGATAGCAGCGTCTTTTCCGCCACCCGCAATGTATTTCTCCAGTTGGGTTTTAGCCGTTGCGTTATCTTTCACCTGCTGAGCAGCAATAGCTGTATACAACGGAGCCAGCGTATCTTTTGGGTTGATATCACCCGCTACCATCATTGCCTTAATAGCATCCGGATAGTTCTTTGCCTGGAATTTGGCTACTCCCTGCTGCATAAAAGCAGTATACATATTCGGGCTTTTCAGGGCCTCTTCTGCCTCTTTGGCTAATTTACCAGGGCCACCTTTTTTGTCTTTATCCAGCTCAACGACTTTCTTATAAGCATCGTAGGCTGTGGTAGCGGCAGCAGAATCCAGTTTAATATTACCACCCGCTGCGATACTCTGATAGGTTTTCGCACGATCCATCCAAGTACTGGCTTTCGCTGAAGCCTTAGCATCCGTAATATCTTTGTCACTTTTTTCTTTGTCCTTTTTAAGCGCTTCCCCCTGAGCAGCCTCCAAAACGTTCCCGCCTTGTTGCGCATACACGCCCGTCGATAGGCAACATGCGACAAGTGCTAAATAAATTGGTTTCATGTGTAAATATGGGTTGTGTTTATTTTAACGAACGAAAGTACGGAATCTGTCTGTATAAGCATGAACGGCATTAAAATGTTTGAGCCGCCTAGCTGAAAAATTATCAACTAAGCGGCTCAATTTCCTCTCTATCAGAACTATAATTCAGTCGATTCCGGCTCTGCAGGACTACCCTCTTCGCCAACTTCCTCCTGCTTGATCTTTGTTACAGATGATATCTCATCGCCGTCGCGCAGGCTAATTAACCGAACGCCCTGTGTATTCCGGCCAATGACGCTGATGCTTCCTACGGGGGTTCGAATGGCGATCCCCGATTTATTGATAATCATCAGATCATCGTTATCCGCTACGTCTAGTACGGCTACTAACCGACCCACTTTTTCCGTTACTTTCAACGTACCAACGCCTTTCGCCCCCCGGTTCGTGATTCGATACCCATCTATTTCCGAGCGTTTACCGTAACCATTCTGCGAAACGACCAGCAGTTGTGCATCGGGTGAAGCAATACAGACCATACCAATAACATGATCTGTCGTGTCTTCGTCATCAAGCGAGATACCCCGTACGCCAGCAGCCGTGCGTCCCATCGGGCGAACGCGACTTTCGTGGAACCGAACGGCTTTACCTGCACTCGAAGCAATAACAATATCGTTATCGCCATTGGTCATGCAAACGCCGATCAGCTGATCGCTCTCATCAATGGTAATAGCGATGATTCCACTCTGGCGTGGGCGCGAGAAAGCTTCGAGCATAGTTTTCTTGATCGTACCCTGTCGCGTGCACATTACGAGGTAATTATTATTGATATAATCCTCGTTCTTCAGATCCGATACATTGATGACTGCCCGTACTTTATCATCCGATTCAATGTTGATAAAGTTGGCTAAAGGCCGGCCTTTCGACGTTCGCGACCCTTCTGGCAATTCGTATACCGGCAACCAGTACAACCGTCCCTTCTGAGTAAAGGCCAGCAGGGTATTATGCATGGTAGCCGTAAACAGATGCTCCGTAAAATCTTCTTCCTTTGTGGATGCAGCCTTCGCTCCGACTCCTCCCCGACTTTGGGAACGATACTCAGTTGTCGGAGTACGTTTAATGTACCCTTCGTGCGAGATCGTGATCACCATATCCTCATCGGCAATCAACGACAGATCACTGATGTTTCCATCCCCAAGCGCGTTGATCTGCGTCCGGCGTTCGTCGCCATAGCGCGCCCGGATATCGATCAACTCCTCTTTAATGACTTGCTGCTTCCGTTCTTCGCTGGCCAGAATTTCCCGCAGTCCGTTAATCTCCTGCATCAACTCGTCATATTCTGCCTGGAGTTTATCGCGCTCCAGACCCGTCAGCCGTTGCAAACGCATCTCAAGAATGGCTTTCGCCTGCACATCGCTCAGCGAAAACTGCTCCATCAACCCGGTTCGGGCAATTTCCGGATCACGCGATGAACGGATCAGATTAATTACAGCATCAATATTATCTAAGGCAATCAGCAGACCTTCCAGGATATGCGCCCGTTTCTCGGCCTCCCTCAGTTCATACTGCGTCCGACGGGTAACTACTTCGAACCGGTGCTCGACGTAGTACTTCATCATATCTTTCAGATTCAGCAACATCGGCCGCCCTTTCACGAGCGCTACGTTGTTAATGCTAAACGACGATTGTAAGGCAGTATGCTTGTACAGATTATTCAGTACTACGTTGGCAATGGCGTCCTTACGCAGGTCATAGACGACCCGAAGACCGTCGCGATCGGATTCATCCCGGAAAGCCGAAATCCCTTCGATTTTCTTATCATTGATGAGTTCCGCCGTTTTTTCAAGCATCACCGCTTTGTTGACCATGTACGGTACGTCCGTTACGATGATCTGGGTTTTGCCCCGGTTTTCTTCGATGGTTGCATTGGCTCGCATCACAACACGGCCACGTCCCGTCTTAAACGCCGACTTTACTCCTTCCATGCCGTAGATTGTAGCTCCCGTCGGAAAATCGGGCGCTTTCACATACTGCATCAATTCCTCAACGGTAATGTCATTGTTATCCAGATAGGCGATAATACCATCGACGACTTCGGTCAGATTGTGGGGCGCCATGTTCGTGGCCATCCCCACCGCGATCCCCGATGAGCCATTGAGCAACAAATTCGGCAACTTGGCCGGCATAACCGTCGGCTCCTGTAGCGAATCATCAAAGTTGGGTTGAAAGTCAACCGTTTCTTTGTAGATATCGGTCAACAATTCATCCGCGATTCGTTTCAACCGGGCTTCCGTATACCGCATTGCGGCTGGTGAGTCGCCATCAATCGAGCCAAAGTTGCCCTGACCGTCAACGAGTGGATACCGTAATGACCAATCCTGGGCCATACGGACCATCGTATCGTAGACGGACGAATCGCCGTGCGGGTGGTATTTACCCAATACTTCTCCAACGATACGTGCCGATTTCTTGTGAGGTTTGTTATAATTCACCCCCAGTTCAGCCATTCCAAACAGCACCCGGCGGTGAACGGGCTTCAACCCATCACGTACATCAGGCAGAGCGCGCGAAATAATAACCGACATTGAATAGTCAATGTAGGCGCCACGCATTTCGTCCTCAATGTTGATAGGAATGATGTTACTGGGAGATTCGAGGTCGGGATTTTCTTCCGCCATGTTTTAAAGGAGTTTCACAGAAAATTACTATTCCGGCTTACGCATTACCTGTAAACCGCTCTATAGACAAATATACAAAATTTTTAGGAGAAAACAGAATTAATCCCGTAAATAGGCACCAAAATGCGCTAGATGGGCGATAAAATACCCTTTTTAAACCGAAAATTTAGGTGGTAGTCCTACTGCCTATAATCCAACTGAAATACAATTCAATTTTAGATGAAACCTAGTCGATAAGCCAGCGCTTACGGTCATCTTATACGTCGGTCAGTCTTTAATTCGGGGGTCAAATGCAAAGGGTTCCGTATGGTGTAATGTAATCCGCGAAAAATCATGGTGAATTGGGTTAAGCAGGTAATTGTATTCGTTGCTGATGATCGCCGAAGGTACTTTCAGGATAACCGACTGCCCAGTTCGCAGCCACTCCCCTCCTATCTGCTGACACGTATCGTATTGACCAAAATCGAACCAGTCGGTTGGTAACGTATCGATAGCAATAGCGTCGATCGGTAGCTCATCCGGAATTTCAATCACCATTACCCGGAAGTTTTCCAGCAACCCTTCCCCGCTTCGGTGTACAACGTTTTCCAGACAGGCAAGTGCCCGTGTAGCGGCAGTGTAAATAACAAATTGTCCGCGCTCATTCCAGCGGGCTGCTCCACCTGATGCAACCAGCCGATCGGCATAAGCAACTTTCGTAATTCGATAAACAAACATTGGACTAACGATTCCGCATCAGGCCGATGCGGTATGCTGACCGATCATTGCTACTAGGCAAGATCGCCGTATTCGATGCGGGTTACTTCATCCATCACCAGGTCAATACCGCCTGACGTATGGAGTAAATCAAACGGAATCTGATTACCTAATCCAAAAGCGGGTTTATCCATCCACCTCCGGAAGGATTCTGGCGAACCAAACACAGACTCTCCGGTCTGGAACAGGGCCATTATTTTAAGCACTTTTTCACTATCCTGCGGATTCAGTTTTTTCTGCTCGCGCTCGTACCGCTGAAAGGTTTTCAGGGAGGTATCAAACACTTCGGCCAGTTGTTCACGCTTATACCCCGTCAGGTCGGCAATCTCGAAAAAGCGAGTCGCCGATACCCCTTTCAGAGCTAAAAAGACAAGAGCTGTGCGGTTTGGTATAATCATGGCGCAAAGATAAGAATTTTGTCTGGTAAAGACAGAATTTTGTCCAATAATTCTGCGGAAGCAAGTTTGGAAAACCTAACGGCTCGTTAATCGTTGTAGTACTAATTCACTAATTAATTAATCACGTTATGAAAAAGATAAGCTTACTTCTGTTATTAGCTGTCAGTGTGCTGAGTTTTCAGGCTTGTAGCAGTAAAAAGACCGAAACGACAGACAGTGTCGAAAACGCTGACAGTACAAATGAAGCCAAAGCAGACGCGGGCTTGGGTGAGTCAGAAAACACGAATGAGTTTGCAGTGAAAGCAGCTAATGGCGGTATGCTGGAAGTAGAAATGGGCCGACTGGCTCAGGAGAAAGGAATGAGCCAGGACGTAAAAGATTTTGGCGCCATGATGGTAAAAGATCACTCCAAAGCGAATGATGAACTCAAATCCATTGCCACGCTTAAAAACATTACGTTGCCTGCTACCTTGGGCGAAGACGAGCAGAAGCATGTCAATGATCTGGCGAAATTATCCGGTAAGGAGTTTGACAAGAAGTACGTCAGCATGATGGTTGATGACCATAAAGAAGACATCGACCTGTTTAAAAAGACTGCTGAAGACGATAAGACAGACGCCGAAGTAAAAGCCTTTGCGTCAAAGACGTTACCGACACTCCAGAAGCATATGGATGCGATTACGGCTATTGACAAAAAAATGGATTAATCAAGTATAGCCTCAGACCATCAGGTATTGTCAGCATGCTAGTAGAACCGTACTGGTTCATGTTTGACAATACCTAATTTTTTGATCAAGTACGTGCACGCTATGAATATGAAAGGAATTCCAGAAATTATCGGCTTTATTCTCCTACTTTGCCTCGCCCAGTCTGGCCTGGCGCAATCTACCACGGGTGGGCGAAGTGGCGGTTCAACAGCGTCGACCGGTGCGGGATACCTGACGCCGGGAAAACGCCCGGCTGAAACCAGTGCCGCCAGTATGACCATCGCCGACGAAGGTGCCTCACGGGCGTATATGTATGTACCCCCTGTACCTGCTGCTAAGGCGAAAAACCAATCAGCTTCTCCCGATGGCTCCGACAGTTCAACGACAGGTCCGTCTACTCCCCAATCAACATCAACGCCCCATCAGTCAGCGGGAAAGAAATCCGAACGGAAACCTAATTTGCACCAGTAATTCGTCGGCCTTATTTATATGTACCCGCTTCAATAATCTGCACCATCCGCCGATTCAGGGATGCCTCGTTCTTTTCATTGAATACACCATAATATTCTTCCAGGGGAGCGTCATGTCGAATCAGCGTATCCTTAATTTCTAAGAATGCCCGGCTGTTAACGTATTCAATGTATAGCCAGTCCTCCTTCTTGAGCAAGGTGAATAAATTTTTAATAGTCAGATCACCATTCTTTTTTGAAGCCGGGCCATTTAAACGGCTATTGATAACCCGATACAATAAATCGCGGGTGTTAATCGTCAAACTCAATCCCTGTAGTTGTATATCCGACAAACAATCAATAAATGTTTTCCGGCGAGTCGTTTCTGTTTGAACAATATCCGTCAATAACAGCAGGTCATCGAAGGAAACCAAACGAATGTGTTGGGCAAATGTCATTTCGGTGGGGGTAATACAACTATTCCTTTTCAACTAGCAATATTAACAAACAAAAAGCCACGAATGCGTGTGTAGTTCTTCTCTCCTGATCACCGAATAAATTCCACTAAAAATATAGAGAAAACAAGCTGTACTTTAAATAATTTCATTGATAATCAAATAGTTAATTAAATAAAGAATGGTATATAGATTTTGACTTAAATACAACAGAAAAAACCATAAGATAGCTACTACCCTACTCATCTTATAACTACAGGAGTAAATAAGGGACTTACTATACAGACGTATGTTAACTATCTAATTAGTTAATGATAAATTATTGATCGTATGCAGAAAAGTATGTTAATTAAGTTTATCAGGATTCACTAAACTCTACGCTTATTTGTCAGTTATATCAATACTCATACTCTACTTATTCTGTAATAAAACTGGAGTATAATTTATACCTTTTTCTCAACGATTATTTTTCAGATTCGATGAAAACTTTACGTACAAAGGCCTTGTTATCCGGCATTACCATAGCAGCCCTGCTTGGGTCCTGCAACAACGATCACCTCATTCAGGCCACCGTCCCGGAGACGAATACCGAACCTACTTCGGCAAGTATTCA
Organism: Spirosoma validum; assembly: GCF_014699035.1. Taxonomy (GTDB): domain Bacteria; phylum Bacteroidota; class Bacteroidia; order Cytophagales; family Spirosomataceae; genus Spirosoma; species Spirosoma validum. Next base: position 330,281 of record NZ_JACXAA010000005.1, on the reverse strand, counting down.
GGGAAATGTGTTTGAGCCTGCACTGGTGCCCGCCACCGATGATCGGATCGCCCAACTCAAGGTACCAGCTGGGTTTGCCATTGCCAAGTTTGCCGATCAATTGGGAAAACCCAGAATGCTGGCAATAAGCTCGTCCGGCAACGTTTATGTGAGCGACCGGTCCGCAGGTACCGTTACGTTGCTACAGGATACCAATAACGATGGGAAGGTTGATAACAAACGGATCGTTGCCAACATTAAAGACGTTCACGGATTAGCGATTAATGGCACGAAAATGTATTTGATAGCCATTAAGGAGTTATACGTAGCCGATATAAGTGGTGATGGGGCACTCGGGGCACCTCAGCAGTTGATTAACGATCTGCCCGACGGTGGCCAGCATCCAAACCGGACCATTGCCTTCGGACCGGACGGGAAGCTATACATTACAGTTGGTAGTACGTGTAATGCCTGTATTGAACCAAACAAGGAAAGTGCAACGGTTCTTCGCGCCAATCCGGATGGTACAGGACGTACGGTTTTTGCAAAAGGGCTACGGAATACGATTGGTTTCGGCTGGCATCCGGAAACGAAAGAACTTTTCGGATTCGATCACGGCATCGACTGGCTAGGCGATGAAGATCAGCGGGAGGAACTGAATAGCATTAAAGAAGGTGCCGACTATGGCTGGCCACATATTTATGCGGATGGAAAATACAACCCGCACCCACGCCCCGAGGGAATGACGTATGCTGAATACTTAGCCAAGACAACCTTACCGGTTTTATTATACCAGGCTCATGCCGCTCCGTTGGGAATGATTTTTTATGCGGGCAGTACCGGAACGTCTAACTTCCCGGCTGAGTATAAAAATGATGCGTTTGCTACCATGCGAGGTTCGTGGAACCGTACGCAACCTTCGGGCTACAGCGTTGTTCGCGTCCATTTCGAAAACAACAAGCCCGTTCGGGTTGATGATTTTGTGACGGGCTTTCTGGTCAACAACAACCAGGCTCAATTTGGGCGACCAGTCGGGATCGCTACCTTGCCCGATGGCTCATTACTCTTCACGGACGACAACAACGGAGTTATTTATCGGGTGAGTCGTAAGTAATGGTCTTGTTTATCAGGCCTGGGTCATGTTATGACCCAGGCCTGATCATTTTGTAGGGATAAACTCCCTTAACCTCTACCAGTAAATCTGAATTTTGCGTCCGGTTTCAACCGCTTGTAAGATCGCACCAATCAGCTTCATATCTTTCCAGCCTTCTTCGCCCGAGGCTTCGGGTTTGGTTTTCGTCCGAATGGAGTGAACAAACGCGTCCATCTGTGCAATTTGCTGGTAGTGAGGGGATGATACGTCCATCGGCCCCCGGCTGGTGATTCCCTGCGCCCCGGTCGCATTGTAAGACGGTTCGAGTTTGAACCAGCCGCGTTCGCACGTAGCATAGAGCCGATCAATGTATGATGAGTACGTAGTGCGACAGTCGGCAATTGTTCCGCCCGGAAATTCAAACTGCCAGAAAACCATCTCATGGACATCTTTGAAATGCTCTTTATCGAACGTGAAGGCCTGCGCTGTTACGCTAATTGGGTCCAGATTGAGGGTCCGTCGAGCCCCCTGAATGGCGTAAACACCCAAATCCATTATGGCTCCTCCCCCACCGATTTTCTTATCAAGTCGCCATGAACCTGGCCCAGGCACGGTGAAACCAAGTGCCGACTCAATCACCTTACTATGTCCAAACGTGTTCTCTGCCGCCAGCCGGCGCATCTCCAGATGATGTGGTTCGAAATACAATCGATACCCAACGGATAGTTGAACCCCCGCTTTATCGCAAGCCGTAATCATCTGCCGGGCTTCGCTGGCATTCATGGCCATCGGTTTCTCGCAAATGACGTGTTTACCCGCCTGAGCCGCCCGAATTGTGTATTCAGCATGCAGGAAATTAGGCAATACGACGTAAATGATATCAATATCGGGGTTATTACGTATCTGGTCGAAGGTCTGGTAAGTGTAGATATTCTTCGCGGGGATGTTGTACGTAGCCGCCCATGTTTTCGCTTTATCAGGCGAACCCGTCACAATACCGGCCAGGTAGCAATTTTGCGTTTCGAGCAGCGCCGGAGCCAGTTGGCTGGTTGCGTAATTACCCAGTCCAACCAAAGCAATACCTAACTTTTTGGGGCTAGGTTGTTGGCTTGAAAACAGATCACCCGACTGAGTTAGTAACCCACCCGCTGTTAAGGCAAGAGTCTGGATCGACATTCGGCGGGAAATAGGCATAGAAATAAATGGCTACGTTTGTATGACAGACAAAAGATAGCAAAAAAAAGCCCGGATTAAAACCAGGCTATCTGCATAGGAAAAGCACGTATTTACTCCCCAACGGGAACCGTGGGTTGGGTTGGTTCGGCAGAATGACCTTCTCCCCGTGGACCCCGACGGCGTTTTTTCCGGCGTTTGGGTTTGTCAGAGGCTTGACCATCAACGGCCATTGACTGAGGCTGGGACGAGCCATTGCCAGGCGTTTCAGTTCCTTCCGGCCGTGAATTAACTCCTGAATCAGTAGGCTTAGGTTGTTCGCCAGCGGGTGCATTCCCGTTTTCAGGTCGACGTCGATCAGAGCCCCGACGATTATCACGACCATCCTTGCCAGAACTTCTACCCTCGCGTCCTCCCCGACCAGCACCACTACCATTGTTTCCGCGAGGTCCTTTTCCACGCAAACCACTGAACCGCTTCGGATCGAACACGGGCGATTTGCCCATATCCAATTCTTCCGTGATTGACCGTTTTTCAATTTCACGCTCGATCAGTCGCTCGATATTGACAATTCGATTCTGGTCCTGATCGCTGATGAACGTAATAGCCGTACCAGTTGTAGCCGCCCGCGCCGTTCGACCAATGCGGTGCACGTAATCTTCGGCATCACGCGGTATGTCGTAATTGACTACGTGGGTCAGGTTATCAATATCGATCCCCCGCGACAGTACGTCGGTAGCGACCAGAATAGGGAACGCTTTATTTTTAAAGTCACGTAGCACGACCTCGCGATCATCCTGTTCCAGATCGGAGCTGATTCCACGCGATTCGTACCCGAGTTTACTCAGTGCCCGCACAATCCCGTTTACTTCCGCCTTTTTTGAGGTGAATAGCACCATGCTTTGCACGGGTGTCGGGCTGTTTTTAATCAGATGAGCCAGCAGAGGCAGCTTTTGATTATCGTAGGCCAGATAAAATTGCTGATCAATCCCGGCCGCAGGCTTCGAAACAGCCAGCCGAATCTCTTCCGGATCGGTCAGCAATTTCTTCGAGAACTCGCGGATTTTGTTGGGCATCGTGGCCGAAAACAACAGCGTTTGGCGTTTGGTCGGTAGTTTCGCTACGATGTTCAGGATGTCGTCCGAAAAGCCCATGTCGAGCATTTTGTCGGCTTCATCAAGCACCAGGTAATCGATCTTATCAAACTTAACGTAGCCCAGCTGCATATGGGCAATCAACCGACCCGGCGTGGCAATAATGATATCGGCGCCGGTTTCGAGCGCCTTCCGCTGTTTATCCCAATCATCACCTTTGCCACCACCGTAAATAGCAATGCTATTGGCTTGAACAAAGTACCCAAACCCTTCTACCTGCTCGTCGATTTGCTTGGCCAGTTCGCGGGTCGGTACCAGAATGAGCGTACTGGTATGATCGTGGTTGGTATGCGAAATACGATCGAGAAGGGGGATTAGGTAAGCCGCCGTTTTTCCTGTTCCGGTCTGAGCGCTGGCAATGAGGTCGCGCCCTTCGAGGATTTTTGGAATAGCCATCTCCTGAATGGGCGTGGCTTTTAAGTAGTTCATCGCATCCACGCCAGCCAGCAGGTCGTCGTGAAGATTAAATTCGGAAAATGTCAAGGTAACAGCCGATAGTGATGTTGAAAAACCGCTGACCTTACTTTTCCAGTCAGCAAACCGCATGATTTGAAACAAATATAACGAAAAATCAGGACTTTATTCAGCAAGCCCGTTTCTAGGTAATGTTTGTTTTTTCACCTTTCACTATTTGTTACTACTTGCTTCCAGACATCATAGATAGTTTCTCCATACAAGTCTCGTAAACAGTAAGCAGATCTGAAAATCAGCTGAACGTAACGTCTAACTGATTTCCAGATCTGCTTGGCGTATGGCATCTGACATGTTCAATCTACCTAAAGAGCACAGATACCCAATCACTAACTGCCAACTTAATACACCAGCCGCTGGCTTTGAGGAAGATTTGATACGTGCCTCATCTTGCCCTGGCGAAAATCCCGATATAATCCTCTTATCTCGTCCTGGTTATCAGCGATGAATGGACCGTACGAGACAATCGGATCCTGCTGAGGCTGTCCGGCATATAAAATAACCCGTCCTCCGGCTTCGCCTGCTTCTAGTTGTAGTTCACTTTGGCTATTTCCAGACAGTTTGTTGAGCCATCCGACCTGGTCTTGCTGTAACGTAGTATGATCGTCTCCAATGGTTATACTGCCTTCAATCACGTAGAGAAACGCGTTAAACGAATCGGGGATCAGTTGTGTAGTACTGGTTCCCGGCTGCAGGTGAATGTCGGCGATGATGAGCGGTACGTAATTCTGGATGGGTGACGTAATGCCAGCAAATGAACCGCTATAAACCCGAATTTCTACTCCTTTTTCGATTCGTTTGGGAACATGCGCTAACGGAAGATCCTGTACCCGTGGCGTAGCCCACCGATCTTGTTTGGGCAGATTTAGCCACATCTGCAAAAGCCGCATCGTTGCTTCCCGCTCAATGGTTTCGGTATGAACAATACCGCTTCCTGCCGTCATGATCTGGAAATCTCCGCCTTTCATCTGGTGAGCGGAGTCCCCCATTTCTCCTTCCAGCAATAAGGAAACCGTTTCAAATCCAGCGTGTGGATGTGGACCACCCACGGGTTCACCATCCTGTTTATCGAGCCGGTCATCCATCAGCACAATAAACGGATCACTTTGCGTAAAATCAGTTTGTATAACGGCGCGGGCAGTGTGGCCAGGCCCCAGAAATCCCTGTTGTGCGGGAGGGGTGTGAATAGTGACGACTCTTCTTTTACTAGCTATTTGTTGTTCTACGATCGATTCCATGATGTTGTACGTTATTGGGTGCTCGAACAGCCTCTTGTTCCGGCAAAAGGTATTCGTCATTCCCTACACAAAGCTACCCAAATTAACTATATATTTTATAGTACTATACTTTTATATAGCACTATACTTGAGCATAGTAAAGCACACGATATAGCTATGTACAACATCCGTTTTTTCCCGAATCGGCCAATTATCTAACCACTATTAGTTGCCTGGCAGAATCCCTTTTACACTCGTTTTTATCCGGCATAAAAACATACCCGATGCGATGTAGAGCGTGCTTCCATCGTCGCCCCAGGCACAGTTGGCAATCACTTCGCCGGTATCGATACGTCCAAGCAACTTACCCGCCGGAGAAATAATCAGTAAGCCGCCTGGACCCGCGACCCAGCAATTTCCCTGGGTATCGACCTTGATGCCATCCGGCACTTCTTTATACCGAAGTTTGGGAACAGTTTTCCCATCAAAAAACAATTTCCCTTTGCTCAGCGAACCGTCGGCCAGTACTGAATAGGCGTTGATAACGGGCTTTAGCGAATCGGACTGCGTTACATACAGCGTTTTTTCATCCGGCGAAAATGCCAGTCCGTTTGGCAGGGTCATGTCGCTAACCAGTAACGTAGCAGTTCCGTTGGCTGCAAGCCGATAAACGCCGTTAACAGTCATTTCACGGGTAGGGTCTTTGTCTTTCAATGGCAAACCATACGGTGGATCTGAGAAATACAAACTACCGCTTGAATGAGCTACGACGTCGTTCGGGCTGCTAAATCGCTTCCCCTGAAAATTATCGGTCAACGTGCGCTTACCCCCTTTTTCACGTAGTGGCAAAGCGGCAATACGTCGGTCGCCATGGTCGCAGATAATCAGCCGCCCCTGCTTATCAACGGTCATGCCATTGCTACCAGGTTCCTCACTATAGGGCATTCGTCCTGTGTAGCCATTATGCTCAATAAACTTCGATAACCCTGTTTGTGGTGACCATTTGTAAGTTGTCTGCGCCTTGGTGTCGTTGACGAGCAAATAGCTACTATCACGAATCCAGACAGGGCCTTCCAGATGCCCAAAACCGGCTGCAATAATCTCAATTTTCGCGTCGGCCGGAATCAATTGATTTAGTTTAGAATCATTACGTACGACCTGACCAATGGTAGCGTACTGCGTCGCCTGCGCTTTCACTACGTAGCAACCAGTCAACAGAATAAGGAAAGACAGACACCGAAAAGAAAGTTTCATACCATTAATGAGCGTTCGTACTTACAACGTCTAACCGGTTGTGGCTTCCTACGGTTATCAAAATCTCAAAAGATGAGTTTTTGGTTATCGAACAACTCAGGTCACTTTTTCTAAACCATCGTTCCTGGCAGTCGTTAGTACGTAGTAGTCTTATTTACTGTGCCCAACGTATGAAAACGCCACTTTTCACCTTATTTCTTCTCATGTGCAGCTCTTTAGCTAATGCCCAGTCACCTACCTCACAAGGTCCTTCGGGTCAGGCACCGAACGTAGAAACAGTAGCTGAATTTGGGAAACATCAACCCATTGGCGTAGGCGTTTCCAAAGAAAAACGCATTTTCATTACGTTCCCGAAAAAGCCAGAGAATTACGACTATGCGCTGGCCGAGATCGTCAACCGTGGCGACGGACCGGGACAACGGAAGCCCTACCCCAACGCCGAATGGAATCAGTGGGATTCGCTCAAGCCGAAAGAGCGGTTCATGAATGTACAGGCGTTGTTTGTCGACCAGACCAACGCGCTTTGGGTGCTTGACCCGGGCAACCCCGGTGAAGAAGCGACGATACCAGATGGTGTTAAACTGCTGAAAATTAATCTGGCGACGAATCAGGTCGAGAAGATCTACCGCTTTGAAGATTTACCCCGTGAGAAAACGGCTCTCAACGACGTACGGGTCGATACGCAGCATCAGGTTGCTTATTTGTCTGATCCGAAACGAGCGACGATCGTCGTGCTGGATTTGAAAACGGGGAAAAGCCGTGATCTGCTTAAAGACGATAAATCAACCAAAGCCGAGCCAGGTTTTATGTTGAAAATTGATGGAAAAGAAGTAAAAGACAAAGACGGCAAACCGTTCAGCAGTAACGTCAATGGCATCGCGCTGACGGACGATTTCAAGTATTTCTATTACCGGGCCATTAACCAGACCAAATTATACCGGATTGAAACTGAGTACCTGCGTAACCCGGCACTGAGTCCGGCGGAGGTTGCTTCGCACGTCGAAGTAGTTGCCGAAACGGGCATTTCGCACGGTATGATTTCGGACGCCAAAGGAAACGTGTACCTGACTGATTCACCCAGCAAAGCGGTACGCTACGTAACGCCTGACCGTAAACTCGAAACGCTTGCCCGAGACAGCCGTTTTCTGTGGCCCGACAGTTTCGCCATTGGGCCAGACGGTTATCTTTACATGACGGCGGCTCAGATTCACCGCACGAAAAAATACAACGATGGCCAGGATAAAGTAGAGTATCCGTTCCGACTGTATCGGATGAAGTTACCTAATTAAGCTGTCTTCAGAATATACTCGGCCCGGATGTGGAGCTTATCGTGTAAGCGTATTGCTAAGTCCATATTCACTTTCCGTTTACCCGGCAGCACTTCTGAAAGGCGCGTTTTTGTAATTCCCAATACGTTGGCGGTGTCGCGTTGTTTTAGATTCTCCTGAAACATCCTCAGACGTATCATTTCGGGTAGCGTTGCAGGCTCGACATGCATTGGGTAATGTTACTCCTCATACCGTTCAACCAACAACGACAGCCGCTGTAATTCAGCCAAATCTGTTTCTAACAGACTGGCAGATCCCTTAGCTAAGTAGGTTTCTATACCTTCCATAGCCTGTTCATAATCAACTTGTGTCTCTACAGTCAGAATCATATTTGTTGAAGCACCTCTTTTATTATGAACTATGGCTAGTAACACCGAAGCGCTGGCTTCGTCCGTAAATCTATAAGCGAAACTAATCCGTGAAAACGGTTTGTACTGGAAATATAATAAGGACAATTGGCAAACTGTACGAATAAATAAATGTGGGTCTACTAGGCCTTTGCCGGAAATCTGTTCTACTTGTTCGAAAGAAATAGAAACCCTTTTGTTCCCTGGTTACGTTGTACTTTTACATTATATTCCATTATAGATGCTACCACGTTACTTCTCAACGGCTATTTTCGTTTACGGCTTAAGTATATCTGTTCTCCAGGCCCAAACCGCACCAACGCCTACTTCCTTAGACGATACCCTTCAACTTAACGAAGTCGTTGTGCGGGGGTATGCGACGAATCGGCGATTACTGGAAACGCCCGCTTCGGTAGGTTTGCTGACCCGACGGGATTTGAATCAGCGGTTTGGAACGCCAACGCTCGTACCGGCGCTCAATACATTACCGGGTGTGCGGGCCGATGAACGGTCGCCGGGGAGTTACCGGCTGGCTATTCGGGGGAGCGCTATTCGGTCGCCGTTTGGGGTTCGGAATATCAAGACGTACTGGAATGAATTGCCGCTCACAGATGCAGGTGGCAATACGCCGTTAAATGCGCTGGATGTGCGGGCGTTAGGACGTATCGAGGTCATCAAAGGGCCGTCCGGAAGTTTATACGGAGCGGGCACAGGGGGTACAGTTTTGTTTAGTGGCCTGGCTGTTCCGGCCAATAAAAGCCTTGTTGAAGTCTCGGCTCTGACAGGCAGCTATGGTTTGTATGGCAATGGCCTTTCGGTGCAAACGGGCAAAAACAATTCAGCTATATCACTTAACTACAACCATTTACAATCGGATGGATACCGCGACCAGAGTGCCGTTGTCCGCGACAATCTGAGCTTAACCGGCTCCTTTAGCGTTAGTCCCAAACGGACAATTTCTGTCTTGGGTTTATATTCGGATCTGCACTATCAAACACCGGGGGGACTCACGCTGGCTCAGTATCAGGCAAATCCACGTGCATCGCGACCCGCCACGGCGACGCTGCCCAGTAGTGCGGCTCAGCAGGCAGGTATTTATCAGAAAGTAGGCTATCTGGGACTTTCGCATGAGTACCGCTGGAACGACCGGATTCAGAACACAACGGTTGTTTACGGCTCGAGTACCGACTTTGCGAACCCATTCATCACAAATTATGAACGACGTACGGATCAGGGGCTTGGCGGACGTACCATTACGCAAATTCGACTGCCCAACGGTCCATTGCCAACCACCTTTACCGTTGGCGCGGAGTTGCTGCGTACCTTCACCGTCGACCGCAATTTCGGGAACCGGGGGGGTGTTGCCGATACCATCCAGACCGATGAAGAACTGATTGCACGTCAGTCAACCGTCTTCGCTCAGGCCGAAACCGAATTGCCCGCCCGTTTTCGACTGACAGCAGGTTTGAGTCGCAACGATGTTCGGTATGGTTTCACTCGGTTTCCAGTACGGTCGGCTGGAGCGGTGCCTGCTACGTTGCTGAATCGTAATTTTTCGCCGGTTTGGTTGCCCCGTGTCGCCTTACTGCGCACCTTCGGCCAGAACCTTTCTGCTTTTGTGAGTGTCAGCACGGGCTATTCAGCACCATCGAGTCAGGAAATACGCCCATCAGCCGGTGGTTTCAATACGACCCTCAACCCTGAACGCGGAACGAGTTATGAAGTTGGCCTGCGTGGATCAGCTGCAAATGGGCGATTTCAGTTCGACGTATCGGCTTATGATCTGCAACTTACCGAAACGATCGTCCGACGGTCCGACGCAGCTGGCGCGGAGTATTTTGTGAATGGCGGTCATATTGATCAGCAAGGTCTGGAAACGCAGTTATCGTATTCGTTCATCCTTCCTTCGGCTACGTCTCCGCAGCTTTTTAACCTCCTGCGCCTGTGGTATAGCATGACGTTGACCGATTATCGGTTCCGGGACTATCAGCAGGGAACAACCGATCTCTCAAACAACCGCGTACCGGGTGTAGCGCCAACAACCCTCGTGACGGGTATCGACGCTGAAACGCGTCTCGGACTGTATGCCCACGTTACGTTCCAGTACCTGAATGATTTCCCGCTTAACGATGGGAACACCGTTATGTCGGACCCAACCCGGCTTTTGCAGGCGACGCTCGGCTTCCGGCACAGTCTGGGTCAGCACTGGACGCTCGACCTCTACGCGAGTGGCGATAATCTGCTTGATCAGACCTACTCACTTGGCTACGATCTGAATGCCGTGGGCAACCGTTACTACAATGCATCGCCCGCCCGGAATGTGCTGGGAGGTATACGCCTGAGCGTGAAGTGGTAATAAACGGCGACTTTCTTCTGCCGTTTACGAACTGTTACGTTCGTTGCTGGTTCAAATCGTTTATTTTTAGCGTATCCGCCACTATTGACCAGCGGACTTTTAGGGATGCTCAAGCAATTGCTCAGTTCGTTAGGCCGCATCTATAGTTTTGTTATGTCGCTGATTATTACAGCGATCCTGTGCGTGATTACCTGGGGATTTTGGGAATACTATCAGGACGCAAGGCTACAGAAGCAGTTTATGCTGGAAGGCCAGCGCATTTCCGTACTTGTCGACAAGGGGGAACAAAAGCAGCGATCCTGGCGGGATATACTAGGCAACAGCACGTATCTGACGTTCCAGTATCGGGGCAAAGCCTATACAACCCGGTTCGTTATGGATTCGGGCTATGTAGGATCAGGCGATCGGGTTCACTTGCTTTACCACCCGACCTACGATGCGTTCAGGCAACCCCGTAATGAGGTTCGTTACGATCAGTCGAACCGAAAATCGCGCCTGGTCGAGTGGTCGACGGTTCGTTCGTTCACGGGTGAAAATAAGCTGTTGTTCTTCTGTTTACTGCTTACTTCCGTTTCGTTCTTTTTACTGACAGGGGTTATCGTGACGATTGTCCCGCTCGGATTTCTTCAGGACATTGCCCGGCTCGTTCTTACCGTTGAACTCCTGCTTGCCGCTATTTTCTTTACATACGATACGTATCAGTATTTTCAGTATTACCAGCATCTGAAAGCGAACGGGCATGAGGTCGCCGTTCAGGTGCTGGATACGCATCGACGAGCCGTCGGAAATAGCTCGGGGAGAAACAATCATTCACCTTTATATACCTACGAAGCAACCATCCAGTATCAGCAGCAGGAACGCGTCATTCCGATCAGTGAAGATGAGTATGAGACGCTAAAGCCAAAGGATACGCTGAAGGCCTATTACGAGGCATCCGTCAACGATTTTATGTCGGTCGATTACCCCCCTGATTACCTGAAGATTGTTATCCCGGTGTTTTTTTTGTTCATCTCGATCCTATTGCTCCGCTCAACAATTGGCAGCAGGCAGCAAAAACAGCCCGCAGCCCCCGTTAAGTGATGAGCGGTTTGTAGTTTACAGATCATAGGCTGAAGTTTGTGGCATGAGATACCTACGGGCTTCAGCCCGTAAGTTATTCCAGGCTAAATACGGGCTGAAGCCCGTAGGTACCTCAAACCACAAACTTCACATACAACCCACACTCCTTGCTCACCGTATCAAACCTGACCAAAGCTTATAACGGTCGTACCGTACTGACCGTACCGGCACTGCACCTGCCGTCGGGTATCCACTACTTTCGGGGAGGCAATGGCTCCGGTAAAACTACTTTTTTCCGTACCGTAGCGGGTTTGTTACCCTTTTCGGGAGAGATTCTTCTGGATAATCAGTTCGAAATCAACCGCGACCCGGTAGCGTACCGGATGCGCGTAAACTACGCGGAAGCCGAACCCCTTTATCCTTCGTTTCTGACACCCCGCGATCTGGTCGGCTTTGTTGGAAAGGCCAAGCAATCACCGGCGGGTCAAGTTGATACGTTACTGGAAACACTGGGCGTAAATAAATTCTGGACGCAGACAACCGGTACGTTCTCAAGCGGTATGCTCAAGAAATTATCCCTGCTGCTGGCCTTACTCGGAACGCCCCAACTCGTGCTGCTGGACGAACCCTTGACGACATTAGACATAGCGACAGCCGCCCGTCTGTTCGATTACATTCGGCAACTCCGCGCCGAACAGAACGTATCGTTTCTGCTCACCTCACATCAGGACATCAGCCTGACGGGCCTTGATCTGACGGGCACCTGGCAAGTTGGCGAGGGCGTCATTACAGCCGTAACCGAACAAGTCTGATGTTGACGTTTCTGAATCGAATTTTCGTCGGACCATTCTACGCCAGAAACGCCGGTACGTTTCTGGTCATTGTTCTGTTGGCGTTTGGTTTTCTAAGCGCCCGTGAACACAAAGCGCTGATTACCGCGGCCCTCGGTTCGCCGTTTCTATTGGCGATTGTGTTTGTTTTGTGGGGTTTGTATTTGCTAAAAACCACCTCGTTCGTCCGGCAGGCGTTAAGCGCACCCGAGCATTTGTTTCTTCAATCCTTCTGGCTCGTACCGAATGTAACACGCTACGTGCTGTGGCTGGCGATACAAATAGCGTTGTTGTTTCCCATCATTGCGTATGCAGGCTGGATGGTTCAGATTGCCACAACCTACCAGAAATGGGATTCGCTGAGTGCGATTGTTATTTACGTAATGATCCTGGTTGGCGTGGGCGCTGCCATGAACGACCATCGACTTCGCCACCCCAGCCCCGATACGTTCCGATTACCAAACTTTACGTTCAAATTACCATACGAACTCTTTTTCCCAACGTATTGGCTCCGGCACGAACCTCTCTCATTCGTACTGACAAAAGCCTTTTCGGGCTTGCTGCTGGCAGGCGTCTGTCGGCTCTACCCTACTGACGACTACGACCAGCGCTTACTGCTCATCGGTCTGCTGCTGGCCGTTCTGGGACATTCGCAGGTAGGTGGACAAGTCAGCGCTTTTGAGCGACAGTATTTGCTATTCCTGCAAAACCTGCCCTTATCATGGTTACAGCGTTTTGGCCGATACGTAGTAACGTATGGCCTACTCTGGCTCCCCGAACTGTTGATTCTGATCCGTAATTGCCCAGCTGAAATTCGGCTTGATTATGTTGTCTGGCTCTGGTTAACGGGCTGGGGCTGGATCATGCTGATGCACAGCCTCGCCTATAAATATGATGTGATGCCCGAAGGTTGGCTCACGGGCGTCATAGCCGCTTTCGTCATTGGCTTACTTACGATTATGTTCGGCTTACCCGTTGGGGCGTGGTTAGTGTTGGGTTGGCTGGGAGCCGTTGGATGCTGGTATAGGTCGTTTACCACACGCAGCCTAACGTGATGATCAACTTTTCTGGCAAAAAAATTGTATCTTCGATGAGCATTAATTACGACAACGATGGAAACGCAACAGCCAACAACCAAAGATCGGGAAGCGTATGAACGTTTCCTCAAGGGTGTCAAGCGGATGGTCGCCGAGAAAGAAGAGGAGCGAAAAACTGCTGCCGAACGCTATAAAAACGATCCCCATTTGCAGGAAACGATCGCCGAACTCAGGAAGCTGAGTGGAACCAACGAATCCACCAACTAATTATCCTTTTCGCTTCGAAGGGGGTAATGACAATATTTACGCATTTACAACTTCAACGGGTATAGCCTACCTGGTTCGATTCAAGCCCACTCCGTACATTATTAGTGAGGAGTGGGCTTTTCATAAAGATGTTTACGAATTAGTAATCGACCTGGTCGATAATCCAACAGGGAAACAACCGCCATTGGATCTTGTCGTTCCGGCCACCCTTGCCGCAATCATCCGGGATTTCTATACCCGCACTAGCCTGGCAATCACCATTTACATCTGCGACTCATCCGACGGGCGACAAAAGTCTCGGGAACGCAAATTTGCCAGTTGGTTTCAGACTTACAATCCGGGAACAATGGTCCGCTTCGATTATATGATTCACGATCTGACTGACGGACAGGCGTATTACATCACCCTCATTACCAGCCTGTATAACCCACACATTCACGACATCATTACCGAGTTTCAGCGCGTCGCCAACGGTTACAACGACCCGAAGTAATTACTCACTTTTCAATACGTTCGCCGGATTCTTTCGGGCGGCTTTTAGGGTTTGGGAGCCAATCAGTACAAAGGCCAGCAGCATAATGATCAGAACGCTGGTCAATAATTCTCCTAAACCAATCGGCTGATGGTAGGCGAAGTTGGTCAGAACAACGCCGTCGAAGAAGAAATACGTTGCTGGAAGCGCCACCAGCGTAGCGACCACAAGCAGGGCCAGAAATCCTTTGCTTAACTGGTACACCAAACTACGTTCGCTGGCGCCCAGCACTTTTCGGATACTAATTTCCTTTAACCGGGTTTCGGTGGTAAAGACCACCATGCCGAATAAACCCAGCGATGCAATACAAATGGCCAGGAACGTAATGAAGCCAATGACCTTGATCATGACCGAAAACTGACTGTATGCTTCCTCAATCTGGTCATCATAGAATTTAGCATCTAATGGATGCACTTTATCAACCTTCTGCCAGGCTGTCTCGATACGTTCCATTGTGGCTGGCAGATCGGTAGCGCTGATCTTCACGTTGAGAAACCCGCCGGGTTCATCGGCAGAATAGCGGAACATCACGGGTTCAATTTTTTTCTCCACGGTTCCGTAATGAAAGTCTTTGAGCACCCCGACAATTGTAAGGTTCTTTTTATCGACAACTACTTGTTCGCCAAGGGCTTTCAGCGGATTCCGTCTGGCAATGCTGAAGCGTTTCAGCACCTGCTCATTGACAATGATTTCGCTTTCCTCGCCTTTTTTGGGACGTAGCGTAAAATTGGTACCGGCAACCATCTTATGCTGATGAACGGGCAGATAATGCTCATCGACAAGGTTGAGCCAGACCATCGCTGAGTCCTGCGGATTTTTATACTTCATCGACGTACCATGAATACTCCCCAAACTGGTAATCATCATCGATTTAGACATTTCGCGTACGGTTGGAATTTCGGCCAATTCTTTCGCCAATACGTCTCCTTTGTTACCCTGCAACCGGATATTCAGGATGTTCTCGGTCTTAAAACCCAGGTCGAGCGTCAGAAACCCACGGTACTGCTTATAACTAATGAGTGTCGTGGCGATAAAGATCAGCGAAAACGTATACTGCATGACAATCAAGACCTTGCGCATGGTGATGTGCCGGAACAGTTTTAGTCCTGATACGTCTTTCAGCACCTGGACCGGGTTAATCCGGGCCAGGAATAAGGCAGGCAGAAAACCCGCGGCCAGCCCCACCAACGTAGCAAGTCCAATAAAGTAGAAAATAAGCTGAACGGAAA
Source organism: Spirosoma validum (assembly GCF_014699035.1). Classification (GTDB taxonomy): domain Bacteria; phylum Bacteroidota; class Bacteroidia; order Cytophagales; family Spirosomataceae; genus Spirosoma; species Spirosoma validum. The sequence continues at coordinate 314,955 of NZ_JACXAA010000005.1, read as the reverse complement.
GCTGAAGGGAAACTACCCGTTCAATAAATGGGCTGAGACTGAGGAATTCCGTTCGCAAAAATAGAAACAGAGCAAAGGAGAACACGAGCGCCAGCAGGGAAATGATCACCGATTCAGCCATAAACTGCCCCAGTACGTGACTTTTCAAGGCACCGATAATTTTACGAATGCCCACCTCCCGCGAACGACGAAGGGACCGGGCAATGGAAAGATTGGTGTAATTGAAACAGGCCGACAGAATAATGACAAAGGCAAGACCGCTCAAAACCCATACGACAATCGGCGTCATGGTAGGACCAATGGGATTGTCCATCCGTCTCCCTAATGCAATCGTTTTAAGCGGTTGAAGCGATGCTGAAATGGAAATCTTTTTACTCGCCAGCTGGGTATTTTCCTGTTTATTCAGCTTATCCAGCGTAGTCTGCACAACCTGCGGATCACCGTTTTTCGGTAACACAAGGTACACGTAATTCTGCCAGATATTGTCCCAGTTGTAAAAATTGGGGTCTTTTCTGGCAAATTGCGCATCCGTTGTTGAAAACGAAGCAAGAGCCTCAAACTGAAGATGGGATAGCTTAGGAACGTCTTTCAGTAAGCCCGTCACTTTATACGTCAGCGTATCCATTCGGACCGATTTCCCCAGCGGATCAACGTCGCCAAAGAGTTTCTTCGCCGTTTTTTCGGTCAGTACCAGCGAGTACGGTTCTTTCAGAGCTGTGGCCGGATCGCCTTCCAGCAAGGGGAAGGTGAAGACCTTGAAAAAAGAGGCATCCGCCCATAACCCGTCTAGCGGTACGTTGGTCTCGCCAACCGTTGCATCTCCGCCAAAGCCATTCCGCAGAATCGCTACGTCCTCCACTCCCGTAACAGCTTCCCGAATTTTTTTACCCACTTTCACCGATGTCGACGCCAGATCCATGCTGGGTTGTTCCGGCGTTTGATACGTAGTGATGACGCGGTAAGTCCGATCTTTCTTCTCGTGGAAATCGTCGTAGGAACGCAGGTCAGAAACAAAGGCAATGACCAGTAAACCAACCGACATGCTCACGGCCAGCCCGAAGATGTTGATGAAGGAAAAGAGTTTGTTACGTACCAGACTGCGTCGGGACGTTTTGAGGTAGCTGCCAATCATGATCCAGTGAATGAAAAGGTTTATGAAATCGGGTTTACGAACGGTGTACGGTCTGAAAAACTTCAGGGCATCGAGGCAGTAAATCAGTCGGGCACGTCTGGCTCCTTTGGCTTTTACGTTACGCTCAAAATACTCATTCAGGTCGCCCTGCAAATCTTCGAGCAAGTCGGGCCGACAATACCAACATAGCAAACGCTGCGCCCAGCGGGGTGGTTGCGGTACGTCGGGTTGGTTTTCGAATCGATCATTCTGGCTGTCAAATCGGTTCATAGCGAGCCTTCCAGATTGAATCCGGGAATGATATTCCAGAGTGATTCGCGCACTTCTTTGGCTTTGGTCAGCGCTACTTTCCCGGCGTGGGTTACCTCGTAATAGCGCTTACGTTTTCCTCCCCGCGCACTGGTCGATTCGCCCATTCTGCTTTTCACCAGTCCCTTCTCTTCCAGCCGATTCAGCACGGCATGCACGACACCTAGTTTGGCGGCTCGCCCGGTGTGTTTTTCCAGTTCGTCGCAAACGGCTACGCTATACGCGTCGTTCACCAGTGCGGCAATGGTCAGCAACACCAGTTCTTCAAATTCCCCCAGGTTGGTCCCTTTCATAGGTTTATGCGTTGTTGCAGTTCAGAATCTATTAATTCACCAAATGTATGTAAAATTGCTTTTATTAATTCAGTACTTGTATGTAAAATATTTTTTCGGTTAGCGTTGTTATAGTTCACTGTATGCCTACTTCCCCTGCGTTCGATATTGTTGTCTTTGGCGCCACCAGTTTTGTGGGCCAGATTATTACCCGCTATCTGTTTGACCAGTACGGTGTTGACGGTCCTGTAAACTGGGCCATTGCGGGTCGGTCAGAAAGTAAGCTTCTGGCGTTGCGTACTACGTTGGGCAAGTCGGCTGATCCGTTGCCAATCGTCGTAGCGGATGCGCAATCGGCAGACGCACTCAGGAACCTGTGTACGAAAACGAAAGTAGTCATGTCTACAGTTGGCCCGTACGCTTTGTATGGGGAACCACTAATAAAAGCCTGCGCGGAAACCGGCACCGATTATTGCGACCTGACCGGCGAAGCCCCCTGGATAAAGCGCATGATCGAAAAATATGAAGCGACTGCCCAGCAAACCGGGGCGCGTATCGTGCACAGTTGCGGCTACGATTCCATTCCGTCTGATATGGGCGTTTATTTTCTACAACAGCAGGCGAAAGAACGCTTCGGACAGTATTGTTCAACGGTGAAAATGCGCGTGAAAGCCGCCAAAGGGGGTGTATCGGGTGGCACGATTGCCAGCATGTTAAATTTGGTGAAAAAAGCCTCTGGCGACGCTACGTTACGGAAGGAACTCGCTAACCCCTACTCCATTTGCCCACCCGTTGAGTATGTTCGGCCTAAACAGAAACCCATTATGTCGGTGGTCTACGATACTGATGCGAAGGCATGGGTGGCCCCGTTTGTCATGGCGGCCGTAAACGAACGCGTAGTTCAGCGGTCCAATGCGCTGTTGCACTACCACAAAAACTTTACGTACAATGAGGCCGTGCGTACGGGCAAAGGGCCGCTGGGTTTCATGGGCGCAGCCGCTGTTACGATGGCAACGGGTGGGTTTATGGTAGCCGTTGCCATTCCGCCGATCCGGGGGTTTATACACCTGTTCTTACCGAAACCCGGTGAAGGTCCCAGTCCGGAAGCGCAACGTACCGGTTATTTTGTACACGAGGTGTATGGACAAACCGAATCGGGACAAAGCCTGACCGTACGCGTTTCGGGCGACCGCGATCCGGGTTATGGCTCTACCGCGAAAATGATTTCCCAGGCTGGCTTATGCTTAGCTCAGGATATAGCAAAAACGGATAAGCCAGGTGGTTTTTATACACCTGCCGTGCTATTTGGCCACCGGTTAATCGAGCGTTTACAAAGCTTTGCTGGATTGACGTTCGACGTAGTGGGCTAGTGTTATTTCGCCGTTATCCAGTCGATAAGTTGATTCGCCCGCGCGCCCGTTTCGCCCGTACTTGGCGATTTTCCATTGCCTCGAAGTTCATTCACAATCTGTTCAATCAGAGGTTGCTGTACGTGCTCTGGAAAGGGGACGTTGTGTTCTTCGACGCCTGCTTCGGTTTCTACCGTAATGTGGTATTTTTCGAAATACGAGAAGGAAATTTTCCCTTTGGAGCCGATAAACTGCGTTTCTTCGATACGTTGTTCTTTGTTCACGGTCCAGCACCAGTTGCCCGTTCCTAATACGCCGGATTCAAATTCGAACGTAGCGGCAACGATGTCGTCGGCTTCATATAAACCTGCCTGATTCCGGGCGATACCGCTGGCGGTTTTAATGGGACCGAATACGTATTCCAGAAAATCGAACTGATGAGAAGCTAAATCATGCAAAAGTCCTCCTCCCGATATGGCGGGAGAGACTCGCCAGTTCGGTTCGGGTGCTTTGCCCAATTCTCTGTCCGCTGGCTGCCAGTTCAACTGAATCTGAACGTAGCGAACATCACCAATCACTTTATGTTCAACCAGCTCTTTTATTTTCAGAAAATACGGAAGCGCCCGCCGATAAAACGCAACGAACAAAGGCATACCCGTTTCCCGACTCACCTGATTCATGGCGTCGCATTCAGCCGAGTTACGTGCCATCGGTTTCTCTACGTATACGGGTTTTCCCGCCCGCATCGCCCGGATGGCATAATCCTCGTGGGAATCGGGCGGTGTTGCTACGTAGATGGCGTTAATATTCGGATCATTGATCAGCGCATCCGCATCGGTGTACCACTTCGGTACATTATGCCGTTTGGCGTAATCAGCAGCTTTTTCGGCATCCCGGCGCATAACGGCTACTAATCGCGAATGCGGTACTTTGTTAAATGCCGGACCACTTTTCACTTCCGTTACGTCTCCGCAACCAATAATCCCCCAGTTTATTTGATCCATAAAGATTGCGATTTACTACCCAAAGCATTCAGGGCTGTACTCTTTTAGAAAGCGCAAAACCAACTGTGTATAACCATACTCCTCGCTAAACGTATTCCGCTCAGCGCGACAATTCTCTGCGTTGGATAGGTAACTTCCTGTCAATAGCTCTTTTATCATCAGATTTACACGTTATTGAATCATCGCAGTCAGTCGTTTTTCTATGGCAAGTGATACGTTCGTTTTCTCTCAACCCTCATCGTTTACTGTTTTTGTAGCCCTCATTCCCCGCCGAATGACTTATCTAATCGGTTGGCTTGTAGGCCTATGTCTATTCCAGGAGGATGCACTTGCTCAATCATCCCAAACGGCCTACTCAACCAATAGTCAGACAATTGCCGTCGGGAAGCAACTGTTTCAGCAAAATTGCTCAGCCTGTCATAACTTCTCCCAGAAAGGAATAGGCCCTAATCTGGCTACGGTAACGTCTGATGTACCGGCTCAGTGGATCAAAGACTTTATTCATAATGCCCCCGATGCGATTGACCGTGGCGATATCCGGGCAAATCAGTTGTTTGACGAATACAAACAGGCCATGCCTTCGTTCGAGCATCTGAAAAACACGGACCTGGATGCACTACTGGCGTATATTTACTCCCAGCAACGAAAGGCGATCGGCGTTACGGATGAACGCCTAGGGCCTCCACAGAAGAATCCGATTGCGGCCGGTATTCTGCCGGCGGGTCTACGAGTCGACCTCACCGAAGTGATGACGGCCCCGGCCACTGCCCAGAAAATCCCGCTGGCCCGTATCAACAAAATGGAGGGAATGCCCGGCTCGAACAATCGCCTGTTTTTGCAGGACATACGGGGTACGCTCTACGAAATGGTGGGCAATTCACTACGTGTTTTTATGTCAATGCCCGGCGAGCGGCCTAACTTCATCAACACACCGGGGCTCGGCACGGGCTTGGGTAGCTATGCATTTCACCCTGACTTTCAGCAGAATGGGCTATTCTACACGACCCATACCGAAAAGGCGAATACCGCCCCCGCTGATTTTGCGTACGCCGATTCGCTTCGGGTATCACTCCAGTGGGTGCTGACCGAGTGGAAACAGACCAACCCCGCTGCGCCAACCTTTTCCGGGAGCGGTCGCGAATTACTACGGATCAACATGGTCGCTCCCATGCATGGCGTGCAGGAGATTACGTTCAATCCGACGGCGAAACCAGGTAGTCCTGACTATGGAAACTTATACATTGGCGTTGGCGACGGCGGTTCAACCGAAAACAAAGCGTATTTCCTCTGTAAAGATCCGAATCGGGTTTGGGGAAAAGTGCTACGTATTGACCCGGCAGGTAAGAACAGTGAAAATGGCCGTTACGGTATTCCAGCCAATAATCCCTACGCTAATGCCACCGATCCAGGCACGCTTCGGGAAGTTTTTTGCCGGGGTTTTCGGAATCCAAACCGGATAACGTGGACGCCCGACGGCACGATGATCATATCCGATATCGGGCAGGCTCAGATGGAAGAATTAAACGTTGGCGTAGCCGGAGCCGACTACGGCTGGCCTGAGCGCGAAGGAACGTTCGTGATGAATCACCAGGGGCAAATGGATCGGGTTTATGCCCGCCCCACTAACGATTCGGGGTATACGTATCCGGTTGTGCAGTACGATCACGATGAAGGCAATGCTATCTCGGCGGGTTTTGTCTATACGGGTTCGGCGGCTCCGTTGCTACGAGGTAAGTACATCTTCGGCGATGTCGTGAACGGGCGGGTTTACTGCGTAGATGCCAGTACGTTACGGGCAGGTCAACAGGCAACCCCACAGGAATTAACCCTTCGCATTGCTGGTAAACCGACCACCTTCCAGCAGCTGACGAACCATCCGAAAACCGATCTCCGCTTTGGCGTCGGCCCCAACGGCGACTTTTATCTGTACACCAAAACCGACGGTAAAATCTACAAGATAACGGGTTGTACGGCGGAGTAGATTTTCCTATGAAACTGTCGCACACCCTGAAGGGAAATTCTGGGGGGTCAAGGCTGACGCTGAATCAAAGAACAGGGCTGTTAAGTTTCGTTGTTGCCCTACCTTTTAATTCTGATCCCGTAGGGATCGCATGTTTATAGAAAAAATGGACTCGCTTTAGTCCTGCATGCCGTAGGTATGCAACAACGATGGTGGCATACCTACGGCATGCTATAGATATCTAGAAAACTGCTATAAACATGCGATCCCTACGGGATCAAAACTTAACTGTCCTTCAAGTTTTTAGACGATCAGCTTTTCTTCTTGCTGGCTACGGCCTGTTTTTCCGACATGGCCGTAATGGCCGTTACGAGTCGGTCCAGGTCTTTGGGCGAGTGATACACATGTGGCGTTACGCGTACACCATGAATGTTTTCCCAGTCGATGCCGACCGTGTGAATTTTATACGTATTGAGCAATTGGCCGTCGATTTCGCCGGGTTTCATACCGTCGATGGAAAACAGGCCAACGGCTCCGGCATAGTCGGGTTTAAACGACGTATGGATTTTTACGCCTGGCAAGTCTTTGACCCGTTCCATCCAATAGTTTTTGAGATAATGCGCCCGGGCGAACTTACGCGCCGAGCCGATGCTGTTATGAAAATCGATGGCCGTACCAATCGCCATTTCGGAGGCAAACGAACGTGTACCCAGACTCTCAAATTTGCGAATGTCGGGTCCGTCGGGTTCGTTATTGGAGAGCAGCGCCCAGACGTTACGTATCTTGTTTTGCTTAATGTAGAGCATGCCGCTGCCGAACGGTGCGCAAAGCCATTTGTGCAGGCTGGTCGCGTAATAATCGGCGCCGAGATCAGGGATTTTGAAATCGAACAGCGCGAATGAGTGAGCGCCATCGGCAATGACTTCAATACCGCGTTTGTGGGCTTCGTCAGCAATTTTACGTACCGGCATCACCTGCCCGATCCAGTTGATCATATGGGTGATGTGCACAACTTTTGTTTTTGGCGTAAACGCCTTCACGTACTGCTGAACCAGCGCATCTTCGTTTTCGCTGGGCAGTTCCAGATTCAGATACACCAGTTTAACCCCATCCCGCTTTTCGCGTTGTTTCCAGGCGTTGAGCATGTTCGGATAATCCTGCCTGGTCAGCACAACCTCATCCCCCGCTTTCAGATTCAGGCCAAAAATAACCGTGTTTAATCCTTCGGTTGCATTGCGATTAATGGCGAGTTCTTCAGCCGAGCAGCCTGCCAGATCGGCCAGTTTACTACGTAACGATTCGCGTCCCTGATCCAGAATGCGCCACATGTAATACGATGGCGCTTCGTTGCAGTATTGATAAAACCGAATGTGCGCGTCCTGCACGACCTTTGGCTGAGGACAAACGCCCCCGTTGTTCAAGTTCAGCAGGTTGGGCGATACGGTATATTCTGATTTCACCCACGACCAAAAATCCTCATCCTGCGCCCACTGAGCAGCCGATTTCAGTTTAGCATCAGCGGTCGCAATAGGACTGGCGAATGTTTCAGGAAGAAACGAGGGAAGTGTCAGGGCACCGGTTGCTGCGGCTGCGCTTTGGCGAAAGAAGGTTCTGCGAGTAGACATGATCGTTTAGGTACGCGAGGATGAGCAATGGACGTACGGTAAAACTACGCGTTTTCACTTATAAACCAATCGATTAGCCTGCATTTTATGCACAGGCGTTATGTATTGGAAGAAAAATCAAGGAAACGCAAAATAATCTTCTCTTTAGAATACCATTCGTTGTAGCGAGAAGTCGATCACCCTTACATCTAAACCAGCTTCTTTTTTTGCCTACCATGATCTGTGATTTGGCTACGTGTCCCGGTGTAGGTTTACCGTCTATTGTGCTGGTCAATAGTTCAACACAGCAACTTATGAAAGTCACGTTAATCACCGGTGGTTCAAAAAACGTCCCAATGAGCTAAAAATAAGACTAGCTACAAACCTAATCCCAGGATCAGCTATACGGTCAGCTCATATCAGGTTAAGCCATAGGCTAATACGCTTATCTATCTGGTTTAAAAGCTTTTTCTCTAGGTAGTGCATTGAAGCAAATATTTCATACCCGCCGGGTTATTGTCGATGGTCTCAAAAACTGCTTGAATATCTTCCAGGGGAGAAATTTGTGTGATAAGCTGATCGAGCGGAAGTTTACCGGAAGCTGCCAGTCTGATAGCTTCGTCGAAATCTTCTGGTTCGTACACACGCGTACCAATGAGTTGCAGTTCCCGCCAGAAAAAGCGGAATAAATCGACCGGTTTAGGCTCACTGTGAATGGCAACCATAACAATTCGACCCCGTGCCCTCGCCAACTGCGTCATCGCCTGAACGCCCGCAGCTACACCGGATACTTCGAAAACCACATCGGCCATAGCCCCATTGGTAAAAGCTTCTACCTCGTTTACCAAATCGGTCGCCATTGGATTTACGGCTGGCAGATCTAGTGTTTGACACAGCGCCAGCCGAGTTTGATTCGGCTCAGAGATCAGCACACTGGCACCTTTGTGTCGGGCAACGAGCGCAATCAATACCCCAATGGGTCCTCCACCAATCACAACCGCATGTTCGCCGGGTTGCAAGCGACTTAACCGAACATCATGACAGGCTACGGCCAGTGGTTCGGTCAACGCGCCTAGCTCCAGCGGCATATTTTCCGGTAAACGATGAAGTGTATACGCAGGTACGTTCCAGTAGGTTTGCATGCCACCTGAGGTATCGATACCAATAAATTTTAGATTTTTGCCAATATGCTGCTGGCCATTATCGGATGGGTCTTCGGCACCCGGCTGCAACGGCCGAACCGCCACCCGATCACCAACTTTCCAGCCCGTGACACCCTCTCCGATTTCGGCAATTTCCCCCGAAACCTCATGGCCAATCACCTGCGGCATACGCACTCGCTGATCCATTTTGCCGTGATAAATATGTACGTCGGTTCCACAGACGCCACAGTACGCAACTTTCAACCGGACCATACCCGGATGGAGTGTTTCTGGGGTAGCTTCCTTTAATTCAAATTGCTGATTTCCGGTATAATAGGCTGCTTTCATAGTTTAAAGAGCGAATGAACGATTGACCGGGTCGCCGGTGCGATGAATTAGTGAATAGTAAAAGGGCAGTGGGTTGCCAATTTGAGGCAATGCGAACCGGGCGATTTAATGGGTTAGCGAACCTCGTTCGAGAATCTGAAGCATGTTGCCTTCAGGATCGAAGAAGTTCCGGACGCGACCTCCGCCAATGGCATTGGTCAACTCGCCACCCCAGACAATGCATTGCTCATCTAAATGAGCAATGGCTTTCTCAATGTCAGCTACCCGTAACGCCACATGCGACCAGCCGGGTGTCCAGGTTGTACGCTCAGGACGAGCGGTTTGGTCTCTAGGCATGATTTCTAACAGAGTTTGATCGGGTGCCCGTAACATCCAGACGGGTTTTTCATGGCGAAACCATCGTTGATACCCCAGCACGCGGCAATACCAATCAGCCAATGTTTCCACATCGTCGGCAGCTACGGCAGGGTGATCTACGCCCAGAAACAAAGAGTCGGTCATGATTTGGTTGTTAGATTGCAATCCGTGATTAGGTAGGTTATTCCACCAGTTTCCAGCTTGATCGATAGCTTGTCATCGTAAGTACCCGTTAGTTGAATGTTGATACCCGGCTTGCTGATTGCCAATGCCTGCTCTTTGTGTGTGGCCTTCCAGTCATCAATATGCACTACATCATCCGCCACGATCAAATGTAAACGACTGATAGTCATCGAATTTTTAGCATCTGTATGGCGAAACAGTAATCCACTGCCGGGTCTACCCTCCCCTGGCTGATCGGGTTCGGGATGATAGGCATCGTGCAGATACGCGTACACGGGTCCAGCCAAGGCTGCTTCTCCGAAATGCCATAGTTTTAATCCGGCCTGATGGCGACGTATCGTGAGCGTATTGCCCTGAATTTGACTGATTGATTTACCATCCCGGTTGTTAATCAGCCAGTTCCAGACTGTCCGCACGGGCTCGCTGGCCTGAATCCGATCGATCACCAGTGTGACGTGCGCCCCAATATGAATCCAGCACCGGGCAAATTCCTGAATGGGATAGCCATAGGAATGGCCCACTTCCGAAACAACCAGCGAGATTTCATCCACCCGCTGAACAGCTTCCAATCGCCCTCCCCGCTCAACGGGTGAGCCCATGGTTCCATCGGCGTGAATAAGTCGTCGGGATAGTACGTTTTTCTGCTCCAGCAGTTTGATTTTTGCCAGGTCTTCCTGTAAACCCAGCATATCCTGCTCTATCAGAAATGTGCAGGTGTTATGCGTCTGGGTGGCGCTTTCCAATCCGTGAATCAGGTTTCGGTAGCAACTATGGCCAGGATCTACCAGCAATCGCTCCTGATTGTAGGCCAGCATAAAGCTGTTTAAATCGCCCTGTAAGTGGCCAGGCGCATATACACCATCGTTATTGCCACCCTGAATGGCCAGTATTGATTTTCCATCCCAACCGTCACGCACGAACGTATTTCCATTCGAAAACGCAACTGTCAAGGGCAACGTAGCGGCTTCTGGCGAAATGGGTTTACAGGCCCTTGTCAGTAACGGCAACGTCAGAAACCCCCAGTCATTCAGCATGCCAAACGTAGCCAGATCATGTGGGCCCTGCGTTGGCACAGGTTCGTAGTATTCCTGAAATAACCAGCGGGCAAGTCCGGCTTGTATGGAATCGTCATACCGAGCCGCAACATGAAGCAGTAAATCACCCGAAGGCCGGAACAGAGCCGCCGAATCATTGAAGTTGACTGCTCTGGCTCGTGGTTCCTGGCCCCATGAATTGCCCATTGGTTTACGGTACAACATACTTTGTGCCATCCAAGCCATACCCCGCCCATACGCACTAATATCCAGTTGCCGAGCCTGATCAGGGTATTGCCGAATCAGCGATTCATACGCCAGCATCAGGGCATTGGCCAGGTAATTTCCATACTGGAGCGACTCACCATACGAACCATCCGGCTGAAAAGCCTGAGCCATTCGAGCAACTTCGGGCGTAAACTCAGCGACTAGTGCTTCGTCGCCCAAAGCCGCCGATGCAACAACAGCTCCCGATGCCATAATGCCCCGCCAGTTACCCAAATGACTATTTTTCAGCAGCCAACGGCGACATAAGACCACACCTTTTTTGTACAGATACTCTCGTACCTCCACACCTTCCTCGTCGGTAAACACATCACCCGCCAGGCTCAACACGGCGGAAATACCCCAGCACACATGGGCCGTTTCCAGATGGCCAGTGAACGGTTCAGCATGATCCCGAAACCACGGTCCGACCCAATCGGAGGTTGGTAAACGGACGATATCCAGCGTTGTATTCCGCAGCCAGGTTGCCAGTGCATCGGTTGGTTCGAGGGCGTACTGCATAGCAGCATCAGCCAAGTGTTCTGCACACGGATACCACCACCCTAAAGCAGGGTTTTCTACCTGTACACCCAGTGTCGATAGCCGCTCGATGACCCGCGCCCGCAGTGCCTGACGGAATTTCATCATCACTGGGTCGTGGCTCGATAGGATGGCTTTCTTTTCGGCAACCGTCAGAAATAGATTTGATGTGGCAATGGCTTCCATCAGAAATAGCCGCCGTTTTTGACCACCTCCGTAGGCGTCATCCCGCTTTCGACCATTTCCTTGATGCCTTCTTCTTTGTGCACGATCTTTTCGGCAGCTACCAATACATCATACGCGATGGCCTGCGGGATAGCAATGGCTCCGTCAATGTCTCCAAAAATCCAGTCGCCGGGATGTATAATCACTTCACCAATCTGGATGGGTTTCTGGTAATAATACATACGGAATCGGCCGAGCATTCCGGTGCTGGTTTTGTACTTATGGAAAACCGGAAAATCCAGCGTCAGAATAGCTTTCGTATCCCGAATGCCGTTAATAAGAGCTCCCCGACAACCCGCTTTGAGTGCTGCCATCGTCATCACCTCGCCCCATTGTGAGGTAACCGTATCGCCCGTACAATCCCAGATAACGACCGAATCCTGGTGCAGATCTTCCAGCATTTGTGCCCGCATTTCAAACTCGCCATCGGTTGTAATGTCGGGGCCACCTTTCACCGTGAAGGCCATGCCCGCCATTTTCATTTCCTCCCGGAGTGGCGCAAACGCAGCTGGCAGGCTGGACGCATGCATATTGTAGTTAAACCGAAGTACATCATTAATGGCTCCGGTAAAAAGTTGCAGGTATCGCATCCGCATTTCCGACACCGGAATCGGGAAGGGAGGGACAGGCTGTTTGCCGTCAGGATGGTGTTTTCCGTTGGATTTCATTATTATGCCAGAAATTTCATGTTGTCAAAATTGATTTCCCGAATGATGATGTATTCCGGTTGGTTGAGTACAAATACAATGACGCGTGCTACGTCCTCAACCTTCAGAAACTTCTCACGGGCCACTTTTCGGTCGCCCCAATAGTTGCTATCGGTTGGACCTGGGTTCACATCCGTCACCCGGATGCCTTCTTTCAAAACCTGATCGGCTAAACCACTGCTGAGTCCACGTGCGCCAAATTTGGAGGCACAGTAAACAGGCGCTGTTGGGTTTGTGCGTTGGCCACCCATGGAGATAACCGTCACGATATGACCCGTTTGTCGGGGTTTCATGAGCTTAAGCGCTTCCCGGTTGCACAGAAAAACGCCCCGCACATTGATGCTCATCATTTGCTCGAACGTATCCAGCTCCGCCACCGAGAGGTCCGGTGTTATCAGGCCAATACCCGCGTTGTTGATCAGTACATCTACCGTTCCGAAGGCCGCTACGCAAGCGGCAAATCCGGCCTGCACATCGGCTTCCTGGCTAACGTCGCCCCGAAACGAGCGCAGGTTTTCGTGGCTGACTTCATCGGTTAGTTGATGGGTTCGGCTGAAGTCGAATACGTTAGCGCCCTCTTCGAGCAGTGCCAGAGCAGTAGCTTTACCAATCCCACTGGACGCGCCGGTTACGAAAATAATTTTATCCTGAAGGTTGTTCATAGCGTGATTTTAGTTTTCTATGGTTTGCTGCGTTTTATGGTGTTCTACGGGTTCAGAAACAAGGATCGTTTTTCGGGTGCGGTACCACATCAACGCAGAAAGCACCAGACAGAGACAACCGGCACCTAGTGCTACCCGACCGCTGGTTTCTTCGATTGACGGCAAGCTCATGACAATGAATAAAGCCCCCGTCACAACCAGCGCGACGGCATATAACCGATTCATAATCTGCATGAATACCGGATTTTCGGCGGGTTTCTCAGCTTCGGTCAATGGCGTGCGCAAGCGCCGAAAGAAGGCTTCGACACGTTGCTGATACAGCGCTGATGGGGATAAAAGCGCGCCCGAAAGCAGGAACACCAACACGCAGGAAACGATTTCGATGAGGGTTGCCCACTCCCAGGATACCTGAGGCATGGTATTCAGAATCAGGCCAAGTCCCATTCCGACGACCAACGTAGCAAACGCGCCCCAGGGCTGCGGTCGTTTCAAGACAATGCCCAGCACCAGCGGCAACGTCATTGGAATGGCAAATAACCCGGTAAACAATTTGTTGGCTTCAAAGGCACCACCAAAGCCGCCTACATACAACGCCCCTATCGTGACCAGTGCCCCCAGCACCAGTGTCATGAACCGGCCCACCCAAAGCATTTCTTTATCAGCCGCTTTGGGGTTAAATAGTCGCTGATAAATATCACGCGTCAGAACGCCCGCCGTTACGTTGTATTCGCCACTCAACACCGACATGGTAGCGGCAAACATGGCGGCTACCATCAGGCCCATAATCCCTTCGGGCAACAGTTTCAGGCAGACACTGACATAGGCCATTTCCGGGTTTTCGAGATTCGGTATCAGGGCTTTTGCGGCAATGGATGGGAACAGAAAAATAATGGGAAACAGAAAGAAAAAGACGGCCGTCAATAAGCCTTGTTTCTGACTGGCACGCTCATCGCGAACGCTGTAAAACCGCTGAATAAACGTCCAATTGCCGCTGTATTTGACCAGAATCATCAGGTAATAGACCATCAGATACAGCGGCATTCCTTTTGGCCCGTTGAACCAGGTGAAATGATCGGGAATAGCGGCCATCATGCTGGGTAAGCCACCAGCCGCCTGAATCGTTAGCGGTACCAGAATCAACGTGGCCACGATGAGGATAATGAACTGCACTACGTCCGTCACGACCACCGCCCACAATCCACCGACTACGGTGTACAACGCAACGATGATTCCGCAAGCCAGAATGGAGCTTTCCAGCGATAGGCCCGTGGCGGCTTTCACAAACAGCCCCAGCGCGTACAACCGAACCATGTTGTCCAGAATTTTGAAGAGGACGCCCATCCAGGAAAACGTCTGACGAACGGATGAATTGAACCGGGTCTCCAGAAACTCCATGGGGGTCATAATCCCCGCCCGGCGCCAGCGTTTGGCAAAGATGGCCACGCCCAGCAAGGCGGGTAAAACGGTACTCCAGATCAGCGTCAGGGCCACGAATCCATGCTGGTAAGCAATCCCCGCGTAGGCTACGAAGATAAACGTACTGAACTTCGTCATGAAGTTGCTGATGGCTCCCGACACCCACGGAATGGCGTTCCCCCCTTTGAAATAATCGCCGATATTCTTGACGAATTTGCCCAGGAACAGCCCGATGCCCGCCATCAGGAGCATGTAAATGGCAATGGCCCAGTAGTCTAGTTGTTGTAGGGTTTGCACGTTAGTTTGATTTAGGCATGTTAGGTGAATTTCGAACGTTTTTAAGCTGCACTAATGCCGGGACATTCGGACTGGGCTTCGCTTTTAACTGATTGATTTCTAAGGCATCGACATCATCTGCAACAATGGCCGGACGGTTTTCTTCGTCCGCATAATCGAGGGACAGATTGTCCAGCACTATGTTCTTGCCGTGCCGGATGTAAAACCCATAAGCCGGTAATCGACCGAACATTTCACCACGCGGATAAGCGTCGATTTTTTCAGGAACTAGCGGATTGGCAGGCGGTGGAGCGATTGGTACGGGTTTTCGGGTATCGTCGTCGCTCAGCAAGGGTTTGTTACTCCCATCAAACCGGAGTCGGATTTGCTTCAGGGTTATATTTTCGACGGGGAAGCCCGGAATTCCAGTGATGGAACAACCATAGCCACCAATCCGGGTCCCCTGCACATTCTCGATCAAAACATCTTTTAAAAAGCCCGTATTGGCTTTGGTATTTTTTCGGTACGTCCGGTTTCGGGCACCCAACCGGACGAAAATGGCGGTGCCTTTCACGTTGCGAACCGATATGTTCGAGATGTTGATCCGTTCAATGCGGGCACCGTCCACGGTCATTACACTGATCGCATCGACGCGCGTATCAAATACGGTGCAATTTTGAACGGTAATGTCTTCAACCGCTCCACTCGTTTCGGTACCGATCTTGATACCCGACGCATTGGAACTGACGATGCAATTGGTGATGGTAATGTCCCGGCAGCTTTCGCCAGGCGATAAACTTTTCAGGCAAATGGCGTCGTCACCACTATTAATGAAGCAGTTAGACACACGAACAATCTGACAATCGACCAGATCCATGCCATCGGTGTTGCGCCCTTTGGCATCAGCATGACGGGACTTCTCGATGTCTTTATTTTCCCGGCTATCGACTGTAATTCCGTCAATGACCATGTTCCGGCACGACTGGTAAAACTGCACCCACGATCCCGAGTTACGTAACGTAATATCCCGAACCTGCACGTTCTCGCAGTTTCGAAAATGGAGAATTCGGGGGCGGCCACTGAACGAGGGGGACAGATAAGGGCCGTTGAAATCATCTCCCCGACCGTCGATCGTTCCGCGTCCGGCAATGGAAATGTTGCGAGCGTCTTCGGCGTAGATGAACATTTTCTCCGTCACCAATTCACCTCCGTAAGCCGGGTATTTTGAGGCCGTACTTGGGTAATCATTCACGTTGGCACTCCCCAACAGCGTAGTGCCTGCTTCGACAAAGAGCGTTACGTTGCTTTTTAGGTAGATTGTTCGCGATAGAAACGTCCCGTTGTGCAAATACACCCGACCGCCCCCGGATGCATGGCATTGGTCAATGGCCGTCTGAATGGCCTGGGTATCCATCGTTTTGCCATCCCCTTTGGCCCCATACGCAAACGCATCCCATACACCGGTGGGTTTATGGCAAAAACCGGCCGTAGTGAGCGCCAGGCAGAGAAAAAGAATGGTGGCTAGCTTATTCATGGTAATAATTTGACCAATTACTGGATCGTTCCAGATTCTTTGACGGATGCTTTTAGGGATGGCGTTTCAAAAAAATAAGTTTGTTTGGACTGTCCCAACTGGTTATTGATTAAGGTGATGGCCGATGATTTGTCGCCGTAAACCGACAGGAATGCGGCAACAGTCGCCGTTGGCCGTGAATCGGCAATAATGGTTTTACGGGTGTTTATCAGCCGGATCAGTTCCGGAGTTTGTACTACACTTTGCGCTTTAAAGCCCCGAATTTCCAAATCTTCGGTATCGTCAAACACCATCGCCGGACGTTGATCTTCTTTCACGAAGCGCAACTGTACCTGGTCGAAGGTGATGTTTCGGACGTGCCGAACATAAAAACCATACGCGGGTAACGTAGCACCGAACATCGTTCCGACCGGGTAGACATCCGCTTTTTCGGGTACCGAAGTGGGTTTGACATCGGTGATGCCGCCTTCGAACTCGAAGTTTAGGTTACGTAGGATCACATTCTCGACCGGATAGTCAGTTAGGCCCGTTATCGAACAGCCCAGAGCGGCCAGTCGGCTCCCCTGAAGATTGGCAATAAGTATATCCAGTAAAGCCGGTTTATTGGTAGTTGTGTTCGTACCATACTTCTTGTTTCGGGTATTCAGTCGGACGAAAATCCCGGCGCGTTTGATGTTTCGCAGGCTAATGTCTGAAATCGTGACCCGCTTTATTCGAGCGCCATCCACAGTCATAATCGCCAGCCCATCGCCCCAGGTATCGAATACGGTGCAATTTTGAATTACAATATCTTCGAATCGGCCAGCGGTTTCAGTACCTATTTTGATACCACTAGCCCCGGAACTGACATGACAATTGGTGATGTTAATATTCCGGCATACTTTATCGGGCGAGAAACTTTTGATACAGATGCCGTCGTCGCCACTCGTAATGAAGCAGTTGCTCACGCGGACGACCTCGCAATCGACTAAATCCATACCGTCCGTATTGCGATGCTTAACGGCGTGTTCGCGATTCGGATTCTCGACATCTTTGTTCTCGCGGCTGTCGACTGTAATACCGTCAATAACCATGTTTTTACAACCCTGATACGTTTGCACCCAGGACGCCGAATTCTGTAGTGTCACGCCTTTGATCAGGACATTCTCACAGCCTCGTATATGAAGGATGCGCGGGCGATATTTGAAAGAAGGCCGCATGTACGGATCCTTGGGACCACGATTGTCTAGCATATCCCCGCGTCCATCAATCGTCCCCCGCCCTTCGATACTGATGTTCCGACAGTTTTCCGCGTAGACTAAGGCTTTGCTGGTCAGTGGATGTTCATCGTACGTTGGATACTCCGACGTTTGGTCGGGATAGTCAGCTGCTTTCGGGCTACCCAATAATGTCGCGCCCGCTTCAACGGAAAGCGTTACGTTGCTTTTCAGGTAGATTGTCCCCGACAGAAACGTCCCGTTGTGCAAATACACCCGACCGCCCCCGGCTGCATGGCATTGGTCGATAGCCGTCTGAATGGCCTTGGTATCCATTGTTTTGCCATCCCCTTTGGCCCCATACGCCAGCACATCCCACACGCCAGACGGTTGCTGAGCGAAGACGCTGGTTGCAAGAAGCAAGCAGAACAGGAAGTGCTTTACGTGTGACATGATGGGTTTGCTAATTTTAGGGCTTAAATAATCACACCACTTTACTTTTTTCCATGATCAGCATCGGGTAGTCGTGCAAGGGAAGCTGACGGAAAATCTGAGCTTCGGCACCAACTCGCCACTTATCGTTGTCGTACATCTTCTCCTGATTCGGGATTTCGAGAATTTCGCCCGTTAGTGGATCGACCAGAACGGGTTCCGTAAAGCCACGAGCTTCCCAGTCCCAAAGGAATAGGTTAAGACTATCGGCCGGTGGATTGTCGGATGCTTTTTGGTCGGACCAGTAGGCCAGTACGAGGCCGTTATCGGTGTTCAGTGTAGTGGTACAGACGCCTTCCAGGTTCTTTTTCGTTCCGTTGCCAAACGCCTGATATTCTTTTTCTGTCGCCGATTCCTTACCCGACAACGTATTGACCGTAGCACTGCGGGTATGCACATCGCCATGCACCAGACTGCCCAAATGTTGCAGCGCTTTATAGGCAATTTTGGGTTTGATTTCCGGTTTCTGCCGCAGAATACCCTTGTAATTCGTGTTACCCGATCCTTTCGGATAATCGTGTAGATCGACGATCAGAAACCACAACGTCATCGGCAAGTTCAGCGAGCAATCGGTGATCAACCGACGTAGCATGACTTTGGCCTGAATGGTTTCTGTCCAGGGACCTTCGCCCGAAAACCCCGTGCTATTTGGAAGGGATGGGAAGCCGTTTTCACCTTGCCAGATTTTGATTTTTGGGTTATAGCGATCAATAAGCTGCCGCAGACCTTTAGTTCGCTCGGTGTAGGCTTCGGGCAGCGTCGTGTACGGGTGGAAGGAAAAAATGTCGATCAAATCAGCTAATCCTTCTTTAAACAACTCCTGAATGTAGAGGATCGGCATTCGCGAAACCACGCCCCCAACGATGATTGCATTTGGGTTATTTTTCCGGATCAAGGGAGCCGTCTCCCGTACCAACTGTACGTATTTTTTAGGATCGGGTTTATCCGGTTTCCAGAAGCCCGACAGGTTCGGCTCGTTCCAGATTTCATAATGCTGAACCTTGCCTTTGTAGCGTTTGGCGACAGCAACCACAAATTTCTGCCAGGCGGCATTAGCCACCGGATTCGCCGTTGATGGATAGAAGCCAACTTCGCCTTCCTGATAGTTCGTGTTGCCATAACCGACGTTAAAAAACGGCTTTACACCCCGACTCACCAGTCCATCCACGCTCTCGTCTAACCAGGCCCAGTCGTACTTGCCCTTTTCGCGCTCCACCCGCGCCCAACCCGTCTGCAAACGGCCCCATTTGACGGGTAGATTATCGATCCAGGGATAGACTTCTTTGGGTTTCCACAAGTCCCGGTCAAGCGTTTCACAGCCAATGCCGAAGGGCGAGCTTTTGATTTCAGTCGGTTTTTTTAATCGAACAGTACCGATTTTCTTCAACGGTGCAGCCGATGAATCGACACGTAGCGGAGCAATTAGTTCCGGTACGTTCGTGTCCAGTTGATCGAGCGAGGCCGATAGCGGGAGTACCGATAGGGTTTTTAAAAAGTTACGGCGGTGGTTTTCCATAAGTTGGTTTCGATTCAGTACAAGGCGGTTACATCACTTTACTTTTTTCCATGATCAGCATCGGGTAATCCTGCAACGGAAGCTGGCGAAATACCTGCGCTTCGGCATCTACCCGCCATTTGTCTTTATCGTATATCTTTTCGTGATCCGTTAGTTCGCGAATATCGCCCGTTAGTGGATCGATCAGAACCGGTTCGTTGAAACCCCGGCCTTCCCAGTCCCAGAAAAACGCGTGAATGGTGTTGGCGGCTGGTTGGTCGGCCGCTTTGGCTCCCGACCAGTAAGCAAAAACGGTCCCATTGTCGGTATTCAAAACGGCTGAACAAATGCCATCCAGACTCTTTTTCAGGCCATTACCAAACAAACGATACTCTTTTTCCGTAGCGGGTTCACTTCCCCCCACCGCGTGAACAATTGAGCTGCGGGTACGTACGTCGCCGTGAACCAGACTGCCCAGATGTTGCAACGCTTTGTAGGCAATTTTAGGCTTGACTTCTGGTTTTTGCCGCAAAATGCCTTTGTAATTCACCTTGCCCGATCCTTTCGGATAATCGTGCAGATCGACGATCAGGAACCACAGCGTCATGTCAATATCCAGGGAACAGTCCGTCAGCAGTCGGCGCAGCATGATCTTGGCCTGAATGGTTTCTGTCCAAGGACCTTCGCCCCCATAGCCCGTGCTGTTAGGGTCGGATGGGAAGCCATTCTCGCCCTGCCAGATTTTGATTTTCGGATTGTGCTGGTCAAGTAGTTTACGCAACGCCACCGTTCGCTCCGAGTAGGCTTCCGGAATGGTGGTGTACGGATGGAAGGAAAAAATGTCGATCAGATCAGTGAGGCCGACTTTCAACATTTCCTGGATGTAGTACGTCGGCATTTGCGAAACCACCCCACCCACGATCACGGCATCAGGACAGTTTTTTCGAATAATCGGCGCGGTTTCCCGGACCAACTGTACATACTTTTGGGGATTGGGTTTGTCGGGGCTCCAGAAGCCTGCCAGATTTGGTTCGTTCCAGATTTCGTAATGCTTGATTTTATGTTTATAGCGTTTGGTCAGGGCAGTCACGTAGCGTTTCCAGGCCTCGTTCGCTTCAGGCGAATCCAGCGGATGATAGCCAACTTCCCCGGCCATATAGTTGGTGTTGCCATAGCTAACATTGAAGAACGGCTTTACCCCCCGGCTCACCAGCCCATCGACGCTCTCGTCCAGCCACCCCCAATCGTATTTGCCCTTCTCCCGTTCCACACGCCCCCAACCCGTTTGCAGCCGTCCCCATTTGATCGGCAAACTATCAACCCAAGGATACACCTCTTTTGGTTTCCACAAGTCCCGATCCAGCGTTTCGCAGCCAATGCCGAAGGGTGAGTTTTTGATTTCAGTCGGTTTTTTTAGTCGAACATTACCAATTTTCTTCAAGGGTGCAACCGCTTGACCGTCAGCCAAAAGACCGATAGGATTTACTGAATCTGATTTTAGATCCGTTAACGAAGTCGATAGTGGGAGTACCGACAGGGTTTTTAAAAAATTACGGCGGTTGTTTTCCATACGTTGTTTTTCTTTTGTCATCCGACAACGGCTACTTACTGATTTTGCTCCAACGGTTCATTGAACACATTGCAGACGTGTAGTGAATGGCTGTTGAAATGATAGGGACCTTCGTACCCTGTGTCGCCAAGCAGATGGCTTACGAGTGCAATCGAAAGCGGATAAAACCAGGAGCCGAGCATGATGTGCGTCCGATTCGGATCTTCGTCGCGCAGTTCGGCGGTGGCGGTTGTTTCGCCCTCTTTCCAGATCCAGTGCGGACGGGGCACCCAGTCGCTGGGCTGGCTGTCTTTTCGGTGTAATAACCAGCCAACGCCATCGGGACTTTCGTGCTGAAGCGCATGAGCCAGATACCGTCGGCAGGCTTTTTCGACATCCTCCCGGCGATAATCTGTTAGACTAGCCAGATTCGCTAACTGATAGGCCCCATCGAAATCGGGGCAATCGGAGCCACCCGGCCAGAACGAACCATCGGGTAACTGGCAAGCCAGTGTTGAGTCGATGGAACGTTCGAGATGCCGAAGTGGCCAACCTAAGGCGAAATAAATAGGAATTACGTGGATGGTACCAAACAGGCCATTGGGCAGATCCGCGCCATATTGCGTTCCCCAATAGCCCGTCTTGCTATCCTGTAATTCTTCGAGCGCGGGAAACATCGCTTTTTCCATCAGCGAATCCACTTCCGACGCCCCAAACCAATCCCGCAGCGCAAACAGGGCAGTAGCCGCAGCTAGTACCTGATTTCCGGCCGCCCATGAATTGCGCCAGTCGTAGTGCTTCACCCAGCGATACAGCCGATCAGCATCGAGCAGAGGTTCCAGAAAACTCAATTCGCGCTCCGGCTTACGATCGAGCATTCGCAACGCCCAGATGTTCCCCCGCGTGTAGTGCCAGATGGGTTCCAGTTCGTCGAGCGTTCGAATACGACTACCATTGGCCGTATTGCCCGAGAAATAACCTTGTTCCGTTTGTCGACGCTGAAACTGCTCGGCCCAGATGTCCAGATCAGCCGCCGGGCGATTATGTAGTTCACCAAACAAATCCAGCACGTGGGCGGCATGGTAGGAGCCGTAAAAACTTTCACCTTCGCCCTGTTCCTTGCGGTAAATACCGGGCTTATCGCCAATTTTCATGGCGTCTACGAAGTTCAGCGATGTTTGTTTAATGCGTTGATATCCGAATGTTTCTATCATGCTATTGGTTGTATTGGGCTATATTTAACGAAGTCTTTTACCGATCAGGATCGGGTTAAAAACCCCCGGTTACGCAGCCAGATTTCCAGTTGCGTCATCCAGGAGTCGGTTAGATCGGGTTTGATGCCAAAGCCGTGTCCACCTTTTTCGTAGAGGTGAAGTTCGGCGGGAATACCGGCTTTTTTCACGGCTTGATAAAAGCGAATGCTGTTGCTGAAATTCACTGTCGGATCATCACCCGCGTGAACCAGGAAGGTTGGTGGCGTAGTGGCGGTTACGTGCTCTTCAGGTGAGTAAGCCGCCAGTTGACTCTCCGTTGGGTGATCGCCCAGCAAATTTTTGACGGAACCTTGATGCCCAATGTCGGGCCGGAAACTGACGACAGGCCAGCACAGAATCAGAAAATCAGGGCGCAAACCCGTTGTATCTTTTCCTGATTCGAAGGCTTTTGTAAACTGCGTAGCCGCCATGGCCGCTACGTGTCCACCCGCGGAGGAACCCAGAACACCAAGGCGATTTGGCCGGATTCCCCATTCCGAAGCTCGTTGACGAACCACACGAAACGCCTGCTGTACATCCTGAAACACCCCTATTGATCGGTCCTGCATCAGCCCATCGGCGGGTAAACGATAGGTAAGCACGAAGGCCATTATGCCCCATTTATTGAGCCGTTTGGCAATGAATCGGGCATTTTCGGTATTCAGATTTCGGTACCCACCACCCGGACAAATAATGACCCCCGTTCCATTTGGCGAAGCTGACTTGAATACGATCAATCGCGGACTAATCACATGCGACAAAGCCGTTAATCGGCCTGCGGCATCATACGTCCGTTTTTCCGGTTGCGAACTGGCAACAGCGTTCGGAACACCATTGGAATACAAAGGCACTTCCGGCTCCGACTGGGCCATACCAGGCCCACTTAGCAGAGTTCCTGCTATCAGTAGGCTAGTGGTTAGGACCCAGTTCATTTGCATTCTGCTACTTGTTTTATTGTTACGTAATGAGGATTGCGTCAATTGCTATTGATTTTCCGATAGCGTGATAAGCGACTTATCCGCAATCAGAATCGGCGAATCATAGAGGGGAATCTGGCGAAACAGGTTGTCTTTTTTCTGCCAGCTATCCTTGGGGATTTCATATACCGTTCCGGCCATCAAATCCACCCAGACGGGGTTTTTAAACCGAGCGTTGGCAAACGTAAAATCGTACAGGGTTTGCTCGTTGTCGTTGGAAGGCACATTGTCTTTGATCCAGACCGTTACGGCCTGAAGCTGACTCGATTTATCAGAAAAAGCATACAACGATAGTGTACTGGTGTCTTCTTTTTTAACCGAATACGGATACGTTTCCAGCCGCCCCAGCCGATCATCGAATACCGAAATTAGGTTCTGAAATGCGTAGTAGGCCGGTTTGGCATAGGCTACGGTCATATCCTCCTTCGCTTGCAATAACCCCTTATGATTCCATTCTTCGGGCGTTTTGGCATCCATGATCGTGAAGCAACACGACTCTTTATCATGGCCCAAGTCCGTCAGTAGTCGGCGGAGGATATGCTTCGATTGAGTGAGTTCCGTCCAGGGGTATTTGCTCAGTGCGAAGTGATCACTCCAGGCCGATGGGCAACCTGCTTCACCCTGCCGAATCTTAATTTTGGAAAGACCACTACCCCGGTCATATTTTGCCACTACCTTTTCCAGCTCTTCCTCCGACGCACGATTATCAGGATTGGGAATATGCCGATGGTGGGTGATTTCATCAACCAGTCCAAGCTTGCCTTTTTCCTTGATGCGTTGAAGCACATTGTCGGCAAATTTGTAGTCGACGCCACTACCAAGGGCGAAGGCAATGATTTTGGCCTTTGGTTGGGCCGACCGAACGGTTTCAGCTGTGGTGATAAAGAAGTTGGCGTAGTCGGGAATGGCGATTTTATAATTCGGTTCGTTCCAGATTTCCCATTCATTTACCTTATCGCCGTAGCGGGTCACGATGGCGGTTACGTACTTCTTCCAGCCTTCCAAGGCTTCACCGGAATAGGGAATAGCCGCATTGAGCGTGGTTCCTCCCCCACCCGAATAAACGGGATTGCCATACGACAGATTGATCCAGGGCGTAACGCCCTGGCGTACCATGTCATTGACAATCTCATCCAGCCAGGCAAAGTCATACTGATTCTTAATCTTTTCGCACTTGGCCCATCCCGATTGAATCCGGGCTTTTTTGACACCCAGTTTACCCAGATACTCTTTCCAATTGGCGTAGACCGTATAATCCCGGTCCATGTATTCAGCTCCCACCGACCAGTTGGATGAACGAATATCCCGCGAGTTCTTCGGTGCTAGTTTTCCCAGGTATTTAAAGCTCGGATTCGCCGATTGACCCGCAGGGGTTGTCAGCGGCAAGGCAGTTTTCTCAGCAATCAGAACCGGATAGTCCGGTACGGCAAGAGCCGTGAACGTGTAGCAATTGTCTGATTTTTTCCAGCTGTTTTTCGGTATCTCGTATACCTTTCCCGAAACCAAATCAACATAAACGGGCGTGGTGAATTTCCCTTCTATCGTTACATCGGTGGGTTTTGGGTCGTAGGTTTCAGCAGGTCGCGCTTCACCACTCCATACCGTTACCAGGCTGCCGCCGTTCTTTTTATGACGATACTGAAAAGCGGAAACTGTCGTCTGGCTGACAGTTGGTTTGGCTTTGTCGAGCAATTCAATCTGGTCATCGAAGGTGGTAAATACATGTTGAGCGGCTTTGTAGGCCAGCTTAGGCCGGTCGATGGTTTTGTCAGGATTGGTTTTTAGCAGGCCTTTTGTGTTCACTCCCGTCATGTGATCGCCAGCCGCGTAATGAATATCGCTGATGGTGAACAGGTTGGTTGCGATGCCGCGTCCGTGGTCGCCCAGCATCCGACGCAAATCCCACTTGGCCTGGCTAAGTTCGGTCCAGTCGTATTGTCGTAGCGCCCCGATGGTAACAGCGCTTGCGGTTGAGGGTGCGCCGTTCTCACCCTGCATGAAGGTGATTTTTGGATTGTAACTCCAAACCAGTTGCCGCATTTCTTCAACCTTCGGATAAGAGGTCTCGGGAACCGGCGCGTAGCCGTGGTAGGTCAGAATGTCGATCAGGTCGAGGGCATTTTCTTTTTTCAGGTGATCAAGAAATGGGCGCATAAAAGCCGTTGCAGGTACACCATCCACGCCGAGGGCAATCAGTTGTGCATTGGGCTGAATGGAGCGTACTAGTTTTGCGGTTCGGATGTAGAAAGCCGCTACTTCTTCGCCAGTGTTTAATTTATTCAGATCGGGCTCGTTCCAGATTTCCCAGGCAGGCACCTGATTCTTGTACCGATTCACCATCGCCCGCACCCAATTGTCCCAGGCCGCCAGTCCTTCTTCCGACGTTGGAATCCGGCCTCCCAGCTTTGCTTCACCACCTCCGTTGTAGATTGGGTTGCCGTATGACAATTCCACCCAGGGCGATACACCCCGAGAATGCGCATCCGGAATAACGGCATCGAGCCAGGCAAAATCATACTCACCTTTTACCTTTTCGCACTTCGACCAGCCACCCTGCAACCGAATGCGTTTAGCGCCCAAGGGGCCTAGATGAGACTTGTAAGATTGATAATCGGTATAATCCCGGTCGAGGGTTTCGCCCCCAATGGACCAGGTTGACGCTTTGATTTCTTTTGCTGATCGCGGCCGCAACTGCCCGATCTCCCGGAGACCTTTTGGTTCTGGGGGAGCTTGCCCGAACGTATCTGAGAGGCTTACGCTGAGTAAGCTAACAGCCAGAAATGCCTGAGTGAATGCGCTCATTTTCGTTTTTGAGTTAAGGGAAGCAGACCTTGTAAAAAACCAGCGATGTAGCCTGCCTGTAGTTGCATTGCAGCATCGTCGTAGTGTACGTGATCGACAAAATGCTCGCTACCCAGACTCCGGGTGAAGGTGTACAAATCGACGATGGAAACCCCATGTTTGTGCATCACCTCGTCAGCAATAGCATTGTACGCATCCAGGTCACGGGCATACCGCTTAAAGGCTTTCGAGCGGGTGTTGTGCCGTTCGTCCTCTACGGATGTTGTGCGCATCCAGACCAGCCGGATATTCCGCTTATGAAGCAGTTGGTAAATGGCTTCCAGATTTTTGCGATAACTGGCTGAATCTACCTGAATCGCATTGGTTTCTGGGTTTCGTTTAATGTCGTGCAGGCCGCAATTCAGGAGCAATACATCCGGTTGAAACGTTTTGTCGGGTGCTTTCAATTTCAAATATTCCAGTACCATACGGGAATCCCCTCCATTGGCTCCGACCGGTACGTCCAGATTTTTGGCAGCCTGTCCATCATCACTTTTTCGGTCGTACTGCCAAACGCCTTGTACATACTTTTCCAGAAACGGCCCGTACCGCATCGAAATACTGTCGCCAATGACGTACAACTTCGGCAACGACGGAGCGGTACCCAAGAGTAAATAAGCAAGCAGGACAATGGGTAAGGTTTGGGAAAGTTTCATGGACCAAAAGCGTTAAAATTGTAGTCGACTGCGGCCTGATTGAGCATGAACTCAGTAACCTGGATTCTGCTTCAGGCTTTTATTTAAATCAATCTCGCGCTGAGGAATAAGATATAGCGTATTAAAGTCCTGAACTTTAAGGCTTTTAGCGTTCATAACCGTTACGTACCGACCCGTCCGAATCAGATCGAACCAGCGCTGATTCTCGAAGGCAAACTCAACCCGGCGTTCCTGCTCAATAGATAGTCGAAAACTAGCCTGATTTGTGGCTTTGGTGTCTGCCAGCCCGGCCCGTTTACGCACCTGATTCAAATAGGTTACGGCCTCCGGATTAAAGCCCACTTCGTTGAGCGCTTCCGCATACATAAGCAGTACATCGGCGTACCGAAGCACGGGGAAGTCGATATCTGAATCGCTGGCTAATGCACCGAATTGAACGTACTTGCTGACGTAACGCTGATTAACCGATTGCCCGGTGGCGTCGATATAGGACGATTTCATCGAGAAGCTTTTGCGCTGATCCCCAGCCTCGTAAGCCGTTTCCATATCCGCCGTTGGGTAACGCATACTACCGCCAGTAATGCGGGCACCTTCACTAGCCTGTACAGGTCCGAAACCGCTCCCCTGACCTGTATTGCCCGATTTATATTGGACGTTGAACAGAATTTCGGCGTTCGTTGGCGTTGCATAGCTGAACACATCAGCGTATTTAGGCAACAGTTGGTACTTCGCGGACGTAATCACCTCTTTTAACTTCGCAGCCGCCGTAGCCCAGTCTTTGCGCGTCAGATATACCTTGCCTAACAGGGCTTTAGCCGCTCCCTGTGGTACGCGCCCGATATCCGCTGTTCCATACGAAACGGGTAGCGCTTGCTCCGCACTTTGCAGATCGCTGATGATCAGCTTATACACATCCTCGGCTGGAGTCCGGCTCAAACTACTGGCTCCATCCGGGGTTGTAATTTCGGTTGTGATCAGTGGAACGTCACCAAACAGGCGGACCAGATCGAAATAGAACAAAGCGCGTAAGAACTGTGCTTCGCCTTTGTACTGCATCTTCAGATTATCAGCAATACTGGCCCCCTCAATCCGAGTCAAAATGGCATTGGCACGACTAATAGCTCTGTAGTGATCTCGCCAGGCCGCGAAGATAATGTCATTCAGCGAGGTGTATGTATGATCGACGAACTGAAAATTGTCGACGTTAACAGCTTGCCGGGTTGTTACGCCATAGTCTGTGTTGTCGGTCGAAACTTCGCCCATCCAGTATAGCGATGTACCGTATACGCCCGACTGCTTGAGCGCATTATAAGTGCCAACAACGGCATTGTTAAAGTCGGCGGCCGTCTGATAAAAATTGGTGGTGTTTCGGTCCGTTTCGGGCGTAAGCGCTAGAAAATCGTCGTTACAACTGGCCAGCGACAACAGACTGAATAGAGGAATAAAAAGGTGTTTGGCTTTCATGAGAACTAGTCTGATCAGAAGGTTAGACTTAAACCAAGCGTGTACGAACGAGCTGGCGGATAGCCCAGGTAATCAATACCGGACGCCAGCATATTATCACCTGAGTTACTGATTTCGGGATCGTAGCCAGGGTATTTCGTGAATGTGTACAGGTTGTTAGTGGTCAAATAAACCCGTCCACCCTGCATCCCAATCCGTTTCGACAGATTTTGCGGCAGATTGTAATTCAGCGTTACGTTCCGAATCCGCAGATATGAACCGTCGAAGTTGAAAAAAGAGCTGTAACGCAGGTTGTTGTTTAGGGCGCCCCGAATAATTCGGGGAGAGTTGCCATCGCCGGGTTGCGAAGGCGATTTGTAGTAGTTTTCGATGACTTCGGCCAGATTGTTCTGTACGCCATGATACCCACGTACAAACACAGCGCCGGCCCAGAATACGTCTTTCCCCTGGACGCCATTCATCAGAATGTTCAACGACCAGTTTTTATAGGTGAACGTATTGTTGAAACCGTAATACGCTCTGGCCTGTGGATTTCCCAGAATGGTTCGGTCGGCATCGCTGATTACTCCGTTCCCGTCGATGTCTTTATACATAAAATCGCCGAGCTTAGCCCCCGTTTGTTTAGCATGAGTAGCCAACTGTTCCTGCGTAGTGAAAATACCTTCAACCTGGTGGCCGTAGAAACTGCCGATGGGTTGTCCTACCTGCGTGATGCTGACATCGCCCCGGCCACCGTCGGAGAAGAGTTGTTCGCCTTCCGTACCGAGTCGGAGGACTTTATTACGATTGAAGGTGATGTTGAAGCTAGTGGTCCACTGGAAGTCCCGCGTAGCCACCGGTTTGCCCGACAGCGCCAACTCGACGCCTTTATTTTCCAGTTCGCCGATATTGACCCAGGCAGAGGTATAGCCCGTTGCAGACGGAATGGCTTTATTGAGGAGCATATCCGTGTTACGGCGGTTGTAGTAATCGCCGGTGAATTGCAGACGACTATTGAAAAAGGCCAGATCAACACCAATATCCACCTGCTTGCTGGTCTCCCAACCCAGATTATTGTTTGTGAAACTACTTTGCGCTAGACCCGGAACCTGCGTATTGCCCAGCACATAATTAGTTGCCGACAGTAGGCCCAGGTAGCGATAGTTGCCAATGGAATTATTACCGGAAAGCCCATAACCGGCCCGAATTTTAAAATCGTCGAATAGATTCAGACTTTTCAAAAAAGGCTCTTCCGATAAGCGCCAGCCAACGGAGAACGAAGGGAATGTTCCCCAGCGATTCGCCGAACCGAACCGAGATGAGCCGTCCGATCGAACGGTCGCGGTCACCAGATAGCGGTCATTATAGGCATAGTTGACCCGGCCGAGGTAGGACATCAGCGACCACTGCCCCACACTATATCCACCACCTGTAATCTGTCCACCGTTAATGTTTTCGAGGAGGTCGTCGGCGAAGTTCGTGGCATTCGTAGTCGTTGCAGTTGAGGTTGATTTCTGAATGGTGAAGCCACCAAGTGCATCGAGGGAGTGAGCGCCAACGTTCCGCCGATAATTGAGCGTATTTTCATTCAGCCAGTTTACATCCGATGAATTGACGATGTTGGCAGTGGCCGGCGATACGGAAGCACTCGTTGATAAGGTCGACGGCTTGAACATATTCGTCGTGAAGTAGTTAAAGTCAGTCCCAACGCTCACTCTGAACTTCAGACCATCGATAATTTCGTATTCCCCGAATAGATTACCCAGTATTCTGAATTGCGAGTTGGAGCTTTTGTACTCGTTGGCGGTTTGAACCGGATTCGGGATAGCCCCCATTCCCACATTTGTTAGCGCATTGGTATTGCCATATGTACCGTCTGGATTGTAAACCGGAATCATCGGAGGCATAGACAAGGCCTCAGCCACAATATTAAAATCGCTATAGTGACCCGTCGATGGTACGTTGTCGGTGGCGGTATAGGTAGGCGCTAAATTCATACTGACCTTTAATCGGCTACTAAGCTGACCGTCAAGATTGATCCGGGCTGAATACCGTTCAAAACCCGAGCTGATAAGGATGCCTTTCTGATTGAAATACCCCCCTGACATGGCATACCGCAACTTGTCATTACCACCCACAGCGCTGATCTGATAATTCTGGATGGGGGCTGTCCGAAAAATGACCTTCTGCCAGTCGGTATCCACTTTTGGGAGATTGTTCAAATCCTGCCATTCTTCCGGTATCCGGTATGAGGTGGAGCGTACGCTGTTAGGATCGGTGATTTTCGCACTAGGACCGCCGTTGTCGAGCCAACCATTATTATGGCCTTCGATGACGAATTCAGCGAATTGGCGGGTGTTCATCATCTTTAGTAGTCGGGCAGGCTCCTGAACACCTGCGTAGGCATCCACTGTAATCTGTGCCTTGCCTGATTTCCCACGCTTAGTCGTCACAATAACGACGCCGTTAGAGCCCCGTGACCCATAAATAGCTGTGGCTGATGCATCTTTCAGAACTTCGATGGATTCAATATCACCCGGATTGATGGTATTCAGCGGATTACCCACGCCAGCATTGTTGATTGGAAATCCATCGACGACAAACAAAGGATCATTACCACCAGACACCGAACCGATACCACGTACCAAGATATTGGTGTTACCGCCCGGTGCACCTGATGTAGATGAAATCTGTAAGCCAGGTACCTGACCCTGCAAAGCCTGATCCAATCCTGAAACAGGCAGTCGCTGAATATCTTTCGCAGTTACCGAAGCCACAGCCCCAGTCAGGTCTTTTTTCTGCTGCGTACCGTAGCCGATCACGACTACTTCGTTCAGGGCTTTATTATCAAGCGCCAATTGAACATTAATGACCGAACGCTTATCTATGGCAACCTCCTGACTCGCATACCCAACATACGAAATAACCAGCGTTGTATTTCCAATCGGTACCGACAGACGATAGTCACCTTTGGCATCGGTGGTAGTACCGTTATTACGGTCCGCCGATGCGGTATTCTTGACAAGTACAGTGACACCCGGCAGGGGTTGCCCCGATTCGTCGGATATCCGCCCCGTAACCGTGTTATTGGATTGGCCTAGTAATTGGCTTATTGTCAGAAGCCAGCTCAATCCTAATAGCCAGGCTCGACTTTGGTAGATTGAAAGGTTATTCATGAGAGTTTAGTCATTATTTATCATTGATAAATTAGAATTTATCAATGCAATACTATTATCCACAGCACTATTTGTCAACTATTTTCACTAATTAATTTTTTTATAGAACTATTCTCATTTTTATATTTAAGCGAATAATTATAATCTTGTCTGTTTTCACTGAGATCAGCAATAAATTCAAATTGGAAAAGTACAAAATAAGCTTTATGGAATAGGTTCTATTCCTTGTAATTCTACTTTAATCATGTAAACTTGCATTTACTATCACAATGATACAGTATAGCCATTTTGCAAGCTTTTGATTTAACCGGTAAGACGACATTAGCAACAGGCTGTAAACGAGGAATTGGACAAGCCGCCGAACACTTCGATGCCTATTGGAATACCGTAACCAATACCAACCTAAGCGCCCCCTTTATTCTGACTCGAGAAATTGGTCGGGGTATAGTTGAGCGCGGTTCTGGCAAGATCATTTTCACGGCTTCACTGCTGGCATTTCTGGGCAGTATTACCGTACAGGGCTACGCGGCTACTAAAAAAGTCGTTGGCCGTTTGGTAAAAGCCTTCGTCAACGAATGGGTGTCAAAAAATAGTAATGCAAACGCCATTGCACCAGGCTATATCGCAACA
This sequence comes from Spirosoma validum, assembly GCF_014699035.1. Taxonomy (GTDB): domain Bacteria; phylum Bacteroidota; class Bacteroidia; order Cytophagales; family Spirosomataceae; genus Spirosoma; species Spirosoma validum. Next base: position 282,929 of record NZ_JACXAA010000005.1, on the reverse strand, counting down.
AATAACTGGGTGGGTAGATGAATAGGTCGACAACAAGTGGCTATATGAATTATACTATACTTTCCTACGTCATAAATCATACTTCATTGGTAATTACACATCAATATGGTATTAGTTATTGTTAAAGCACTGGATATTCTGGAGCTTGTTGCTCAGGATCCTAGCCGGGCACATTCGCTCACTGAGATTGCCGAAACGCTGCAGATGAACCAGGCAACCTGCGTTAACATTCTGAAAACACTAGTTGAAAAAAACTACCTGGAACATTTGGGCCGAAAGAAAGGGTATCGATTGGGACCGATGGCTTACAACCTGACGAACAATCTATCGTACAGCCAGGATTTGGTGCTGGTGGCAAAAGATATTATGCAAGACTTGACCCATCGGCTCAACGAAACGTCTATTCTGGGAATTATTCGGAATCAGAAACGATTCATTGTCCATTTAGTCAATAGTGATCAGGACCTCCAGGCCCGAAGCCGCACCGAACGGAATATTTATGAAACCGCATCAGGGCGACTATTACTGGCCTTCATGTCCACTAAAGAGCGTGAAAGTCTAATTAACGCAATTGGATATCCTAGCTCAGACATTTGGCCGGATGCTACTTCACCCCAGGGGTTAGACGCTGAGTTAGCTGAAATTCGGACAAAGGAGCTATCAAGGACTCGTTCTCAAACGCACATTATTGGGCTGGCTGTACCCATCCGTCGTCAAAATCTGGTGATTGCCAGCTTAAGTATATTCGTACCGGAGATTCGCTGCAGCACGGGTCGCCAAAAAGAAATTGAATTCGAATTACGATCAGCAGCCCAATTAATTAATGAGCGACTTTCTGTGCCTTGAGTAATATACGCTAGGGATTATTCCATGTATTCCACGCAGCCTGAGCAATTTTAGCAATAACCCCTTCACGAGTTGACTCATCGGCTTTGGCGTCGGATACAAACACGGCAATTGCCATGTGGTGTCCGTTGGGTAGTGTAATAAGCCCGACATCGTTTGTGGCCGCCGTTACGCCGTCAATGGTCCAGGAGGTACCGGTTTTATGGGCAACTACGGTTCCAGCGGGCAACAGCCCTTTCAACCGCTTCAGTCCCGTTTGCGTATTCGTCATCAAACGGAACAAACGCGCCCGGCTGGAAGTCGATAAGCCCAGACCGTTTTGTAGCGCTTTCAGTAACTCTACGATCTCGTTTGGTTTAGCCCAGTTGCGATACTGCACGGCATTATCACCGCCGATCTCTTTCTCCGTATTGGCAACGATAATCCCCGTGACGCCAAACGATTTCAGATAATTCATAATTACCTGCGGCCCGCCAACCAATCGCATGAGTACGTCACTGGCCGAACCGTCACTCTCAGACACGGCATACCGTAACAACTCATCCAGTGTTACGTCGGCACCATGGGGATTTTTGTCCCGAAGCGGACTGTGTTGCCGCTCTGATACGTATTCAGCCGGTTTAACGTGAATTGTTTGCGTTAACGACAGCTTTCCCTGATCGACCAGATGCAGGGCCGTCATACCAATCGGAAATTTATAAACGCTCTGCATCGGGAATTGCTCGTCGCCACGCAGGGCAACGGATTCACCAGTTTCGATCACAGTGGCCGACACGCCTACCCGCCCCTGTGCAGCCTGTGCAATTTTTTCAATCTGGTCCCGAAGGTTGGTAACGGATTTATCTGTACCTGACTGGGGTAGGCTGGGCTGAGCATACAACGATGCTGGCAGCAAAAGTGTAATGAGAAGTAGTACGTATCTGATCATAAGGAATGGTCGATTTCGCGCGAAATTATGCGTTAATATTACAGCGCCAAAGCTATACCTGCTATGACCACCTCCGAAATTACCGCTACATACCGTCCCACTTTATTGTCAATCGCTTACCGTATGACTGGCGAAATTATGGTTAGCGAAGACATCGTACAGGACGTATTGCTGAACTGGATGAACCGCTCGTCGGAGGAAATTCAGGATGCAAAGGCTTATCTGGCGAAGAGTGTCATGAACTCGTCGCTGAATCATCTGGCTCAGGTAAAACGCCAGCGGGAAGCGTATAAAGGGGTTTGGTTACCCGAGCCGGTTTTGACCAGTCAGCACGCAGTCGATGCCAGACTGGATATTTCGTACGGATTTATGCTCCTGTTGGAAAAGCTTTCACCCCTGGAGCGGGCTGTTTTCGTCCTTAAAGAAAGTTTCGACGTTACGTATCCTGAACTAGCCGAACTCTTCGACACGACGGAGACAAATAGTCGGCAGCTTTATCATCGGGCAAAAGAGAAAATCTCGGGCGCAAATCGGCGGTTTCGTCTTGATCCTCAGCAGCAACAGCTGCTTTTAGACGCGTTTGTTAAAGGGAGCGAAACCGGCGATCTCACTAGTCTGATTCAGTTACTAAAAACAGACGTAATGCTCTACTCCGACGGGGGCGGAAAAGTCCCTGCCGCTATCAAGCCGCTGTTTGGTCGGGCCGTTGTTGAACAATTTCTGGTGGCAGTGGATGCTAAATTTGGTAATCAACTTAGCCTAAAACCGGCGTTGATCAATGGCGAACTTGCCTTATTATTTACCCAAAACGATACGCAACAGCTTAGCACAGTGATGATTCTGGGCATGGACGAAACCGGCATCAATGGTATTTATACAATACGCAATCCGGATAAACTGGCTCATCTTCAAGGTAATTTAACCGCCAAAACTCGTGTAGAATAAGTCCTCCGGTACGACCCCGGCTAGGGTCGACTATTTAAAGTCAACAGATTTCTATAAATGTTCGACCCCGGCTGGGGTCGTACTGGTCACCTAGCGAGCAAAAAATCTAAACAAGCTTGGCCTATATCCAGAGAAAGATTACAGGCTACAGCAGGTAATCTCTGCGCTACCTTTGCGTTTGCGTCTTTGCGTTAAAAACATCACTATTGACTAAATTTTTCGATAGGCCTGTCACAAAAGTCAGGGCCAGTTTGTCTTGCATGAAATTTTTCAGTTTTCTTAATTTTTCATGCATATGCAAACCAAACAACCTCGTTGGATACAGGCCATTCTTCTTTATTTACTCATTGCTAACAGCGTACCTGGCATCTGGGCGTTGTTCATGCCCCGCGATTTTTATGATTCTTTCCCCGGTTTCGGGCGAACCTGGGTTGCCGTCGATGGACCGTATAACGAACATCTGATCCGGGATGTAGGCGCTTTCTTTGTGGCGCTTGCTACGTTGTGTTTATTAACGCTGGTCGCTCCTCGTCTGATTACGGTACGGGCTACGGCCATCTGCCTGCTCGTCTTCAATGCTCCTCACCTACTCTACCATCTGAATCACCTGCACATGCTGCCAATGATTGATCAGGTCGGGAACGTAGTAACTCTATCTATGAGCGTATTGCTTAGTACCCTGCTCTTATTCTACCGACCCGTTTACGAACGATCCCAGGTTCTTTTCTAGACGTACCATCATTACCATGAATAAAATCTTAATCATTGGGGGTTCGGGCGTTTTAGGCTCGGCTGTCGTTCATACGCTACAAACAGAACGTATCGATTTCCTTACCGGAAGTCGTAATCAACTCAAAAAAGATTCGTACAGCACGGTCAATCAGTCTACCGAAATTCCCTGGACACGTGTTGACCTGGTTACGGGAGAAGGCTTACCCAAAGCACTCATCGGTGTCGATACGGTTTTGCATCTGGCCAGTGCTCCCGGAAAGATTGGTCACGAATTCTTCGAAACCGTCATTACCCGAAACTTACTGAGCGCTCTGAAGCAGTCGACTGTAAAGCATCTGATTTACAGCTCAATTGTTGGAGTCGATAAAATTCAGTACAGTTATTACCGGGCCAAACGGGAGGCAGAACTACTGATTCAGGAAAGTCAGCTTCCCTACACGATTCTGCGGGCGACACAATTCCACGATTTGGTCGATGCAGCTCTCGGTAAGCTGATGAGTTTACCAATTGGATTTATTCCGAAGAAACTGCTCGATCAACCCATTGACGTTGGTTCGGTGGCGCAGAAGTTATACCAACTCACTCAGACTGGACCTCAACAAACCATTATTAATCTGGGTGGGCCGCAGGTGTTGGACGCAGGAACGCTGGTTAAACAGTGGATGAGATACCGGAAAATTTCAAAGCCAATCATCCCCATTCCTATCCTTGGCAGCCTGATGAAAAGTTTTGCGAGGGGAGAGCATACCTGCCCCGAAAAAGCGTTTGATTCAAAAACCTGGGAAACCTATCTGGCTGATCGGTACGGTTCACGTTAAGCACGAATCAGCATCGACGTTTCGGCTTAACGATGTGCCTCTGATCAAGCACGAGTAGGCCCGATCTAACAAAGAAATCTACTCAACTCTGGTTCTGATAGCCTTGCTCACAGTGGGTTATCGGTTGTTCACTCTCAAACCGAGCGTTTAGCCATGTCAATCAGTACCTATCCGATCTATTTCCGTCACGATTTAGCGTTTTTTTTCCCGCGCTTACTGCATTAGTCGACCTTTTATCATCCAAACCTCAACGTCGCCCTTTGTTGAATAGCCATTCGTACTGGTCAAGGCGATAAGGGTCGAACCGGCAAGAACGCTCAGGCTATTCCATAATCCGGACTTCCCGGCAGGAAGGATAAAGGGGACACTTTTCTGACCAAAATTCCGCGCATTACGATCGCTAATAACGACTTTCATTTCAGCATTGCTCATCCGATTGATTCGGTTCTCGGTTCCCTGATACGAGAGTACCGTTTCTCCCGTTGGTAACTGTCGAAGGTAAGGCGCACCGGCGTAAAGTGTATCAGGGATCGGTTCAGACAGCGCATACCAGCGGTCAGGACTATTGCCGGTTACAAGTTGACGCCAGTTTTGTCCGATGGTCGAATGGATAAGGTAGGGTTTGAAATTACGGAAACCATTATCTTCAATAGCAAACACAATATCACGACCATTCCTGAGCAATAACGGCGCAGGCATACCATCCCGGCTACCCGCCCGAAAGCTAACAATCTGCGGGTTTTTCCGTCCAGCTCAATCCGTTGTCTGTTGAGCGGAGCAGCGAAATGTTTTGCTCATTGGAAGTCGGATAAATGCCTTCATTGGCGAAGAACAACTGAATCTCGCCAGTGGGTAGTTGAATGGCAGCGGGTTCCCAACAGCCATTCTTGAATTCAGAACCCGCTTCGTAGAGCAGCCGTTCATCCTGCCAGCTTTGGCCACCATCATAACTTTTTTTGGTTCGTATGCCGAACCGCCGGGATGGGTCAATTTGGTAAGGCCGGGGATTGTAGCATACTAAAATGGAATGATCGTTCAATTCCACTACGTCAGGAACAGCCATATTGATGCCATCTTGCCGGGGCGCTATGGGTATTGGTAATGACCAGCTATTCCCTGAATCTGTGCTTTTTACAGCCACTACGCTTCCACCTGCCTCATAGACTGTCAGCAGCGATTGATCGTGCAACTGAATCAGCCGGGCGTAACCACTGTACCGAACCGTAGAACCAGACGAAACCTTACGTAGAGTTTTTTGATCCCATATAATCTGACCTGTTTTTAACGCGAAAATAACGAACTCCTCAGCGGTATTGTCAGGCAGGCCGTACCCCAGCAGCATCAGAAACGAAATGGCTACCCAAAAACGCACCGCTATTTATTTACGGATGAGGGTTTTGGCTCGGGATTTCCGGCGGCAATTGGAATACCAAAATCCGGGCTACCATCTGGTTTCCAGGTAAACCGCTGTGCTCGTGGGGATCTATCTTTACAGGCCTTGTTCGCTTCGGTTTTGGCATGATATACAATCCAGTCCTCCTTGCCATCGGGCGATTTCGTGAAGCAGTTATGTCCGGGCCCAAACACGTTATTGGTTGTTGACTTGGCAAAAACGGGCTGGCTTGATTTCGTCCAGGAGGCTGGATCGAGCAAATCACTTGTTTCAGACGCTGTCAGCATACCTAGTGAGTAATTGTCGTCCCAACAGGCGCTGGCTGAGTAGACAATAAAAAGTTGCCCTCGTTTTCCCTTCAAAATTTCCGGTCCTTCGCAGATTTCCCGGCCATCATATTTTTCCCACGGTAAGGTGGGCCGGGCAATTTCTACTTGTTTGGTACTGATCGTCCAGGGATTAACCATCTCGGCGATGAACAGATTACTTTGCGGACCTACGTATCCTGAATACAAAAAATAGTGTTTGCCCTTATGCTCAAAAACCGATCCGTCGAGGCCGGTATAGGTCGTGTTAATCCTGCCTTTGTCGATCCAGTTTCCCAGCAATGGATTGGTCGATACGTTCTCCAGCACAAAAACGTATCGATTGTGGTCGCCGGGTTTCGCTTTGTCTGTTGCGGTATAGTACAGATACCATTTGCCATTCAGACTGTGCAGTTCGGGAGCCCAGATATCCTTCGAATTAGGCCCTGAAGCAGGCGGTGTCCAGACGATCTTTTTCTCAGACTGGGCTAAATCCGTAAAATCTTTGGTGCGCCAAAGCGTCAGATCACGGCCGGTTGTGTTGGTGTAATAGTAATAGCCGTCCTTAAAAACAACCCATGGATCGGCTCCGGCGGCTAATAGCGGATTCGTAAACGTTTGCCCTTGGGGGAGATTCTGCCCAGATATATTCGCGGATAAGCAGAGCAGTATGGTAACGATAATAGCCGTTGTCGTAAGGCGGATAGCGTTCATACCGGGAGAAGATTTTTACTTAAATAACTTACCCATTTTTGTCGGCCATCTTTTCTACTTATCTATGCAGGAAAGGGCTTAATGCCATCTCTGATTTACCCATGAATCGATTTCTCTGTTTTAACTTTCTGAGCGTTCTCCTGTTCGTTGCGTCTGTGCAGGCTCAACAAACGCCTAAAATTAAAGTCCTGCTGCTGGGTACGTTCCACTTTGGCGAAACCAGCGACAAGGGCAAAATAGCTTTCGACGACTTATTTTCAGCGAAGCGTCAGCAGGAGTTGCAACAATTGACAAACGTACTGGCGCGACTTAAGCCCGATAAAATTTTCGTTGAAAACGAACCCGATCGGCAAGCGCACTGGGATAGTGTTTACACGCAGTATCGACAGGGGAAGCTCGATACAACGACCATACGTAACGAAATTTTCCAGGTCGCGCTACGTACGGCGCGTAAAGCAGGGTTATCACGTGTGATCTGCGTTGACCATCATCAGCCGCTTCCGTATGACAAACTCGAAGCGTTTGAGAAGCGGACCAGTAAAGATTCTCTCGCGTTGCGGAAGATGGCTACCTATAAACTCCTGAGTGCGCCATACCCCTATCCGAAGAAAACCAAAACGTTAGCCGGTTCTTCGCTCAGAGACTACCTTCTTTGCGTTAATTCAGCGGACTATGACGCGGGCAATCGAGCCGATTATTTTGTGTACGCGCCTTCGTCCGGCTACGATAACGACTATACCGGGGTTGAGTTCATCACGAGCTGGTACGATCGTAACGCAAAGATTTTGACGAACATTTTGCGGAGTGCCGAACCGACCGATACATTCCACATCGTCTTGTTTGGCTCGTCACACATGCTACCCTTGCGGCATTATTTTCAGATGCATCCTTATTTCGACGTGGTTGAACTCGCCGACGTATTGAAATGAAATCCAGGTACCCGCTTTTGATACGTCTTCGAAAAGCAAAACGTACCCACAACAGTCTAACAGACGGCTTTGGGTACGTTTTCAGCAAAAATGAAGGACCTAAACGGATTCTCCTGTTTACGGGAATTTGGGAAATTTACTGAAATCGGGTTTGCGCTTTTCCAGAAAGGCGTCTTTTCCTTCTTTGGCTTCTTCCGACAGGTAATAAAGCAACGTAGCGTCGCCTGCCAGTTGTTGAATGCCAGCCTGCCCGTCTAACTCCGCATTGAAGGAAGCTTTGAGCATACGTAGCGCAATCGGGCTTTTTTCGAGGATTTTCTGACACCAGGCAATGGTTACTTCTTCGAGCTGCTCAAGCGGCACTACTTTGTTGACCAAACCCATGTCCAGAGCTTCCTGCGCGTCGTACTGGTCACAGAGAAACCAGATTTCGCGGGCTTTTTTCTGTCCCACGACCCGAGCCAGATACGATGCCCCGAACCCACCATCGAACGAGCCAACCTTGGGACCGGTCTGTCCAAAACGAGCGTTTTCGGCTGCGATACTCAGGTCGCAGACAACGTGCAGTACGTGCCCCCCGCCGATCGCATACCCCGCAACCATCGCAATCACGGGTTTCGGAATCCGGCGAATCTGCATTTGCAGATCCAGTACATTCAAACGGGGCACTTTATCTTCGCCCACGTAACCGCCATGTCCGCGAATCGATTGATCACCACCTGAACAGAACGCTTCGCCACCTTCGCCGGTCAGGATAATAACGCCAACGCGCTCATCCTGACGAGCCAGTTCCATCGCTTCCGACATCTCCTTGACGGTCTGGGGTGTGAACGCGTTCCGCTTGTGAGGCCGGTTGATACTGATTTTAGCAATCCCGTTGTAATAGCTGAATAAAATTTCCTGGTATTCTTTAATGGGTTGCCAAGGGTAGTTGCTTTGCATGAATAATGATAGACCGGGTCGCCGGTGCGATTAGTGAATGATGGAATGAGTGAATAGTTCGCACTGTCTTATTCACTCATTCCATCATTCGCTCATTGAAAATTCAGTTTCGTGATAGTGTACGTCCCAGGTATGGTCGGCCATCATGCGGACGGTGGCGAGGCAGCGCTCGAACGGAAACTTGCGCCCCCATTCCGTTGGCCCAACCATAGACAGAAGATCCGTACCGTTTTTGCGTTGGTAAAAATGATAGGTATGACCAACGACTGGTTCGAAGCTCATATGAGCTGAATAGATCCGCTCCGATATTTCGACCCGGTTTCGGATGGCCGTAGCCTGCTCGGCCAGCAACTGCATTTGCTTATACAGTTGACTGAGCTGCATGTCGGTTTGTTCGCGCATGGCCGCCACGGCACGACCGGTAATTTTACCTTTGTCTTCGGGGCGAATAACTGCCCCTCCTGCCGTATGAGCGTATTCCAGTAAGCCCGGCGCTTCGGCGACTTTGTCCGGCGAAATTGGATTAATAAAAACTTTCGCTTCTTCCATAGTTATTCTTGGGTAACCGCCCGGTGAACATGTTTGTTCACTGTCGTTGAATGACAAAAAATGATGATATTTATACCGTGAAATCCGGTACACCGGCACAAAAATACGTTAAAAACCGCACTGAAAAGTCGCTTGACACCTTATGAAAACGGAAACAATCTCCCGACATGATTTTTTTCGACTGGTCGGCACCAGCGTTGGCGTGATTCTCTTATCGAACTCTTCCATGGGTTGCTCGAACCAAAGCGGTGGCGATCCGGAGCCGGTTGACCAAAACATTGACTTCACGCTTCGCCTGTCAGATCAGATAAACGAGAACTTACGCATTAAGGGTGGGTACATCGTGGCAAACAACATTATCATTGCGCAGACGAAAGATGGGCAATTTATTGCCGTATCGGCTACTTGTACGTGTGCAACTCAGGGAACGCTGTTAGCCTATAAACCGGCAGATAATCAATTCTATTGCCCGCAGCACCTCTCCCGGTATGACAGTGCTGGAAAAGTTATTGTGGGACCCGCTACGCAACCGCTGGTTAAATACCAGACCGGCACCGGCAAATCCGCTGATACACTACGTATCTACTTGTAGTGTTGGCAGAACAGTTTTTAGTAACCACAGAGCGGTCCGTCATTACGGCACAGAGATTTCAAAAATAGCTCTGTAATCTCCGTGGTTACTAAACCTTATTTTTTCGGGAGCTTGATGACCTCGGAGCCGGCCAGCAGATAAGCGCCCGTTCCGTAAACTTCCCAACTATCGGGGTTAAAGTTACGGCGCGGATCGGCGCCGATGGGTTGCACCCACCCTACCCGTCCTTCGGGTGAAACCAGCATGTTCAAGCCCGTCCAGGCTTTTCGTACGGCAGGCAAATAAGTTTTCTTGTCCAGAATACCCTGATTGATTCCCCAGGCCAGCGCGTAGCAATCAAAGCCCGAACCACTCCCTTCACCGCCTGGAAACGCGTCAGGATCGAGCAGACTCGACCGCCATAACCCATCGGCCTGTTGCAGCGAAAGCAGACGTTCACTCATCTGCTTGTATAGCGTTACGTACCAGTTACGTGAGGGATGATTTTTGGGTAATTCATTTAGCAGTTGCACAAGGCCGCCCATAACCCAGCCATTCCCCCGCGACCAGAAAATCTTTTTGCCGTTACCCTCCCGTTTTCCTTCCCCATTCGCATTCACCAGATACATAGCATCGCGGGCAAACAGGTGTTCCTCCTCATTGTATAAGAGCTTATAGGTTTGTTTAAAAAGCGAATCATTCAGGGCGTAATACGATGGATCGTTCAGGGTTTTCCCCAACTGACCCAGCACCGGCGGAGCCATGAACAGGGCATCGCACCACCACCACGTAATGCCGTGATTCTTTACTTCCCGACCCGGTACCCGGCTCATTTTCTGGACCGTATCGATGGTTGCCTGAATCATGCGCCGGTCTTTTTTCAGCCGGTACAGATTGATGTACGTTTGGCAGATGGCAATATCATCGGCATGGTCGTAGCGGGAGCCGGGTTGCCAGCCGGTACGTTCGCCCATAGCCATCAGCGAATCCAGAATCTCTTTTGATTTAGTGGTTTCGTATGCCGCAAATACACCCGAATAGAAAGCGCCATTGGTCCAATCGGTCGGTTTATGCTTCGGGTGTTTCAACTGCCAGTCCACCGTCTTTTTCATCATACTTTTGATGTAATCGGGTGAAAAAATAGGCGGATCGGCAGAAATAGCACCCGTCAGGAAGATAAAAAAACCACAGATTAGTAACAGGACACGTCGACGTAGCGTAGTCATAGCAGAACTCTTTTTCTCGATTTGTTTGTAGTTGGGTAAGTAGCCCCAATCGAAAATCTACCTGTTCAATCAAGGTCTAACGAAGCCTGAAATTTTGTCAGGAACGGATGGATTTTCCTTCTCATAAATACATTTTAACCAGCACCACCTTGTTTCTCGATCCTAGCACCCCTACAAACTGGCCTACTCCTCGAACGCCTTACGAAGCCGATACGTTGCGGTTTTGCCGGGCGTGGCTGAGCGGGCAAACCGAATTCACACTTCATACATCCGGCTCGACGGGTACGCCTAAACCCATTCAGCTCACGCGGGCGCAGATGCAGGCCAGCGCCCACCTGACCGGCCAGACACTCGGACTAGAGCCGGGCGACTGGGCCTTAGTTTGCCTGAACATCCACTACGTAGCGGGCGTCATGATGCTCGTACGCGGGCTGGAACTTGGTCTGCCGATGACCATCATTGAGCCAGCCGGAAACCCATTAGTCAATTTTACGCCGAACGAATCCCGCTTTGCGTTTACGGCCTTCGTGCCGCTGCAACTGCAAACCATTCTGGAGACAACGCCCGATAGACTTCCGAGTCTGAACCGAATGAAAGCCATTCTAATTGGAGGAGCGGCTACCAGTCCAGCGCTGGAACAGGCGTTACAAATCATCACATCGCCCGTTTACGCGACGTATGGCATGACTGAAACCGTTTCGCACATTGCGCTCCGCCGGTTAAACGGTTTGCAGAAAAGCGATTTGTTTACGGCCCTCGATGGGGTCACGCTCGGGGTCGACGAACGTAATTGCCTGCACGTTACGTCGGCGGCCACAAATTTTGAGCGTATCCAGACCAACGACGTTGTTACCCTTCCCGACCCACTCCATTTTCGCCTGCTGGGTCGCGCCGATCGAGTCATCAATAGCGGTGGCGTCAAGATTCAGCCCGAACTCGTTGAACAGATTATTCAGACCGAATTGCTTCAGCTTGTGCAGGAATCAAATGGAGTCGTACCCCGTCTGTTTGTCACGGGTTTGCCCGACGACCGATTGGGGCAACGGGTAGTGGTGGTGGTTGAGCAGCGGGCAGCGGGCAGTGGGCATGGGGTAAAGACGGACGTATTTGGTGGAGAGTGGCAAGCCATTCAGGAAGTGATTCGGGAGAAATTGGGCCCTTATTTTGTCCCGAAAGAACTGATTCCGATTGATACGTTCGTGGAGACAGCTACCGGTAAAGTAGATCAGAAAGCGACAATAGCCCGAATCCGCTAACTTTGGGACAGATTCGTTCCGTGTTTCACTTGTATGTCGTTCAAACGCCTTCAGATTCGCTTCCAGACAGCCCGGTCTTTGCCCGCGCCCTATTCTTATTTTTATACCCTGGCCGTCCAGCCAGTCGCCAACAATGCCTTACAGATCGACCTCGCCATTACGTATCCCGACCGCGACGACATTGACGATGACGAACTGATTGCGGAAGGCTACACCCGCGACGATGATTTCAGTTGGTCGGGCAAATTACCCAAAGCCTGGCTGGACACCGTAGCAAATCTGACGGCTAAAACCCGGCTACAACCACTCGAAGAAGATACGTTGGCCGAAGACGATGATTTCTGGGCCATGACAATCGAAGCTAACGGAAACACCAAACAGGGAAACCCCACCAATGCGGACGATTGGCAGTATCTGATTCAGGAGCTGATCCAGGCCGCCTACGAATCCATTGGCCGTGAGCGACCTTTCGAACTCACGTACCTGAATCTGAACCCCCAGCAGGAAGACTATGAAGTGCATTTGACCGCTTCGTTCGCCGAACGTTCGGTTAACGTATTGATTCGACAAAATCGGCGCGAACGGTCTCAAACGCTCCCCTGGTCCACTCTTCAGCAGTTGATGAGCCGGGTGTACGAACATGACTTCAGCCCCGACGATACGCAGCTTAAACGCCCGAAACGTGATGGGCGATGGCTGAACCTGGGTGGCGAGGAATGGTATGACGTGAGTAACTTACGCGCGTTAACAAAATTGTTTCAGGACTTATAACTTGCATTCCCTGGGCGACAAGCCAAAACGCACCGTTTCCTCACGTGATTGATTCAATAGGTACATGCAGAAATTGAACGATAGGTGGATGCGCATCATAGGCGTCCCTCTGCTGTCGCTGGCAGGGCAGTGGGCGATGTATGGCTATACAAACGCACCGTTTCCGAACGATTGGCGCATTCCCTTCTTTTTCGTGCTGGGCAGCGTAGTGGTCTGGGAAACCAATCGCTGGGGAATCATTCTTTCGCGCCGACGCTATCCAGAACTGGCCCAAACGCGGGAGCGGGTTTTGTACCAACTGGTCTGGTTCGTTGTCTTTTCCAGCGTCATTCGTATATCACAAACCCTTATTTATCAACTGATTGGTTTGTGGCAATCGGCTCAGATTTTTGAGTTCAAGCCGTATTTTTTCAATACCCTTGTCTCGGTTGTCGGCACGGTTCAGATCGCGGCTGTTTTCGAAGGATTTTATTTGTACCAGCGCTGGCGGGTGTCGTATAGTGAAACCCAAGAGCTAAAAAAAGTCAATCTGCAAAGCCAGCTCGATTCGCTGAAAACGCAGATCAACCCCCATTTTCTGTTCAACAACCTCAACTCCCTTTCCTCGCTGATTACCAGCGACGCCGAGCGTGCCGAACGCTTTCTGGACGAACTATCAGCCGTATATCGCTACCTGCTTCGGCAGAATACCCAGGATCTTTGCCCTTTGTCAGAGGAAATGCAGTTTATCAAAGCGTATTTTCATTTGCTCAAAACCCGGTTTGGGGAAGGAATTTCGCTCGAGATTGACGTCGAACCCCGTTATACCAAATTCCTGATTCCGCCCCTGACGCTTCAATTGCTGTTTGAAAACGCCATTAAGCATAACATCATTTCGGCAAATCGGCCGCTACGTATCCGACTTTACACGGATGAGGATATGCTTTACGTAGCGAATAATTTACAGAAGAAGAAGATCACCGTGGCCTCGAATCAGATTGGTTTGCAGAACATCATTATGAAATACAAACTGCTCGACTACTCGAACGTGGAGGTTTATTTTGATGAAAAAACGTTTCTGGTCGGCATACCATTAATTCCACCCAAAGTCGACGCCTTCACGTCATAGCCAGTCGGTCATTTTGCTTACTTCCTGCCTGCCAAATTTCTTGCCGGTTATTCAGTTGGACAGCCAGGAACACCTGAACGCGTATTCAATCTGCAATAAGCTTCACTGCTGCTTTTTCACTTTTCGGAAGCATGTATGAAACGCAAAACGGTTATTGACAAAATTCGGCATGAGGTCAACGTATTAACGGGGGGACGAAACCAAAGACGAGACGTATCCAGCGACAGGAAGCGTTTAGCCATCGAAAGAGAAATTATTTGACGTAACTCGCGGGGCTGACCGCTCAGGTTTTTCTGACCGGCTAGTTTTACCTTCTCGCTAAGCAGGCACTTCGTCAATCGAATTCGGTTCGGTCTGCGGCTGATTATTTCCCTGACGACGCACCCGAGACATTTCCGGATACGCTTTTAACCGGGCTCGCATAACGGAACCCAGCGAAAAGTTGTTTGGCACGAATCATCTTGCTGGCTACATCAGCAAACTTCGAAAGTTTGCGGCTCTGAAGCCTGGCTCCGTCAGTATAATGATGAGCAAAAAGAGGGGCAGAAAATTGGCTTTTATAGCCTGGGTTCTATAATCTCTGAGAATCCATCGACATACTGATGCGGGTTCTGGAGGATCAGCCCCCCTCTCCTACGTTCCCGAATGCTCTCATTTGGAGTGCAGAATCAGTTGTTAGATCGATTAACTAGTTCACTCGTTACTTATTGAGTAGTTGTGCGTTAGCGCTGAGCCAGCCACTACCAGCTGTCCTTAAGGCAATAAGGTAACAGTAGCCGGTTGTTAGTCCTGTTTAAAAATATAGGAGCAATCTTATTTGTATATATAATTTTCTTATATATTTTTGTTTCAAAATTACTACTAATGATCAATCAAATTCTATGGACTCAGCCAATCAGGAATTTTTACGGGGAACACTGAAAACGATTGTGCTCCAGTTGCTGGCTCAGCAAGGACGAATGTACGGTTACGAGATCACGCAGGCCGTTGAAGAACGTACCGGGGGCGAACTGACCCTCACGTTTGGCGCCCTCTACCCGGTGCTTCACAAGCTGGAAGCCGAAGGCTTACTGATTACGCAAAGCCAGGAGGTCGACGGGCGACTTCGTAAATATTATCGGCTTACTCCAACAGGAAGTGCGACAGCTATTCGGAAAGCCAGTGAATTTGAGCGGTTTATTCAATTGATGCAACTGCTCATCAGGCCTTCTCCGGATGTGGCCTTCGGGCAATAATTCATGACTCTTCTTCCTTCACTCATTCGCTCCTTCACGTATTTATGAACAAACTGTCTCGCGATCAACTCAACCACTTAGAGCAGCATATCCAGAAAACCAACCCGCATCAGGCGTTGCAGGCCGAACTGTTAGACCACATAGCGTCCCTGATTGAGCAGCGGATGGACCAGGGGCATCCTTTTCCCGTTGCTTTCGATCAGGTTATGCAGCGGGCAAATCCGCAGGTCCTGGCTCAATTGAAAGAACTCTATCTCCGGGAATTTAGCGTCAGGTTTTCATCCGCTACGTTGACGGTCTCTCGGGTTAGATTACGGTCCAAACGGCGTCCGGCGACCAGACCTTTTCAGTACATGCTGCTCTCCAGTATACTTACCTTTCTGCTATTGATGGGCTTCCTGATCATAGTCAGTCGGCCGCTGGCTGTACCAATAGGAGCATTCCAGACTGCCTGGGGAGCGGGACTAGCCGGATTGATGAGCGTATTCTTCGTTCGATGGTGGCTGTCTCGCAGTCGTCATAGACCGAAACGATTACTGACCGCCTGACTTCGGGTTTACCGACAGACCGGCTAATGTCCCTTCCAACCAAATCCCTTTTCCGATGCTTGTTCACTATCTAACGGTGGCTCGACGCCACTTGTGGCAAAATTGGCATGTCAATTTTATTAGCGTACTGGGTCTGGCAGTAGGGCTAACCAGCGGTCTGATCATTTTTTTAGTGGTCAACTATATGTTTAGCTTTGACCGCTATCATCCGCATCTGGATCGTACCTACTGGGTTGTTACTGACATCAGGCGTGAACGCATAATGGCGACCGATGCGGCCCCCCGCCCGTTAGCCGAGATACTTCGGCGCGACTATGCGTTTGTAGAAAGTGCGGTTCGATTAGAAACCTTCTTTGGTCGTACTCTTAGTGTCCCAAATGGTAAGGGTGGCTGGGTGAAAAAGTTCGCTGAAGCGCGTACCGTCTGCTTTACCGAGCCGCATTATTTCGAACTATTCGGCGTGGAATGGGTAAGTGGTAACCCCAAAACGGCGCTGGCGGCTCCTAATGCGATCGTGCTGAGTAAACGCTACGCCCAAAAATATTTCGACACAGAACCAGCTATGGGTCGAACAATACGGTTAGATAACCGAACCGACCTGACAGTTACTGGTATTGTGAACGATCCGCCAGCGAATACCCAGCTTCGCTACGACGCCTTTGTTTCTTACGCGACCATTCCGGTATTGGAAGGGCCGACTGCCTTAGCCGACTGGCAGGGTCTACAGGCCATGTGCTTCGTGCGGCTACGGGAAGGCACCGATCCGGATCTACTTAGCCAAAGCTTATCAACTATTCGGCGTACGTATCTATCTGCTCAGGAAGCCAAACAGTTCGATTACCAGGTTTTGCCACTGGCCGAACTCAATCACCAGCGTAGTGGTACAGCTCCGCGACCGGTCCTCTATGCCCTGATTGGTGTAGGGGTGCTCCTGGTGATGGCGGGTTGTATCAACTTTATTAATCTGGCGACGGCCCGGGCGCTCAAACGGGCTCGCGAAGTGGGTGTCCGCAAAGTGATGGGCAGTTCGCGATGGCAGTTGATTGGTCAGTTTATGCTGGAAACTGCTTTGCTGGTGATACTGGCTATGTTCGTCGCCCTTATGCTAACACAACTGAGCCTTCCTTTAGTCAATCAGACCCTGGCTGCGCACATTGAAATGCTACGTCCGAATCTATCCATTGGGGATGTGATTCAACACCGGGCAATGGGTTGGTTTCTGGGTCTGGCCATTGGCGTGATCGTCCTTTCGGGCCTATATCCAGCACTCATGCTGGCTCGTTTCAATCCGGCAACGGCGCTCGCGAACCAATCGTCAACACGGCTCGCAGGTAGCCTAACCGTTCGACAGGGACTTATTTGGAGTCAGTTTGTGCTAATGCACTTATTTGTTCTGAGCGTACTGGTCATTACGACGCAGCTTCAGCACATGCAACGAGCCGAATGGGGATTTCACTACGAATCGACTCGGGTCGTTTTCTTACCTCAACAGCAATCCATCCCCCTGACACACCTGCGTGAGCGGTGGCTGCAAGTACCGGGCGTTGAGCAGGTGACCTTTGGCAGCGATCTTCCCGCATCGCCCTACAACCACCCCAGTCCGTTCAGCTATCATACAACAACCCAGCCCGAACCCTTCGAAACCCGGGTGCGGGCGGTTGATGAACATTACCTGTCGGTTTTTGATTTATCGCTGGTGGCAGGTCGAAACGTCCGGTCTACTGATACAATCGGTCGCGACATATTGGTCAATGAAACGCTGGTGAAGCAATTAGGCGTTTCCTCACCGGCTGCGGTGGTGGGCAAACCCATGCGGGTAAAAGATGCCGACCGGGTGATTGTCGGCGTCGTGCGGGACTTTCGCAGCGGAGATTTACACCAGCCCATTTTACCGATAACGCTGATCCATGATCTCCCGCACAGCCGGGTAGCCATGCTGCGCCTGAATCCGACGCACTCCGATCAAACCCACCAAGCCATTCAGCAGGTCTGGGACAAGTTATTACCGGATCAGGTCTACCACGCTGAAAATCTAACTAATCTGATGCGAAGCTTTACGGAAACCGAGCGTTTACTGGCGGGCTTGGTCCAGGCATTTGCGCTGGTAGCCATTGGCCTGAGCTGCCTGGGTCTGTACGGGCTGGTTACGTTCCTGAGCGAGGCTAAAGCTAAAGAAATTGGCGTTCGTCGGGTATTGGGAGCCCGCACCGGGCAATTGCTTTGGCTGTTAGGCCGGGAATTTGGTAAATTGCTTGGCCTGGGCTTCCTTGTAGCAGCACCAGTTGGGGCATGGGTTTTATCCGATTGGTTACAACAGTATACGTACCGGATTTCGGTAAACGGCTGGCTACTGGCAGGAACTCTGATTCTGACTGGACTGATCACCGCCCTGACCGTCTTCCGGCAGGCACTAAAAGCCGCCAGAACTAATCCGATTCAGTACCTAAAAAGCGAGTAGTCTATTCCATGCGTATTCTCAAAGCTTGTTGATACGTAGCGTTCGTCCGTAGTCTCATTCACCTATCTCTTTTCCCTGCTCATGAAATTCCTGACCATTTGTTTGTTTCTCATACAACTGATCGCCAGTGCTCAATCCACTACGCGTGAGCGTTTAAAAGCGAGTCAGTCCGTTCCGTCGACTGTCGACATTCTGTGGGATTCCGCTGGAGTGCCCCACATCTATGGACAAACCCTGGAAGCGATGTATTATGGATTTGGCTACGCCCAGATGCAGAATCATGCGAACCTGCTCCTTCAGTTATATGGACAAGCTCGGGGTCGGGCAGCCGAGTACTGGGGTCCCCACTATCTGGACTCAGATAAGATCGTGACGTTGTTTGGCGTGCCCGGGCAGGCACAGAAGCAGTATACTCAGCAGCCAGCGGATTACAAGCTCTTCCTGGATAGCTTCGTCAGTGGTCTAAATGCCTACGCCAAAGCCCATCCGGAGGCCATTGGAGCCGAATTCAACCAAGTGCTGCCCATCACACCCCAGGACGTACTGGCCCACATCAGCCGGGTAATTTGTCTGGAATTTACTGGCGGATCAGAAGCCGGAGCGGCTCGTGTCATGCCACCCGGTTCGAATGCGTACGCCATTGCACCCACCCGGTCGGCTTCGAAAAAAGCACTGTTGATGGCGAATCCGCACCTACCCTGGGAAGGTTTTTTTCTATTTTTTGAAGCCCATCTGAACGGGCCCGATTTTATGGCCTACGGCGCTTCCTTAGTGGGTCAGCCGGTGCTCAACATTGCCTTCAATCAGCATCTGGGCTGGACCCACACGGTAAACACCATCGACGCGGCTGATCGCTACGCCCTAACGGTACAGGATGGAGGTTACGTACTGGACGGCGTTAAACAAGCCTTTGAGACGAAAGCCGTTACTCTTCAGGTTCGTCAGCCGGATGGGCAGCTCAAGCCCCAGCAGCTCACGTATCGGTATACCAGGCACGGGCCGGTGATGGAAACCAAAGATGGGAAGACCTACGCCTTTCGGTTTGCCGGGTTGACGAATCCCGCCATTGCGGCCCAGCATCATGCTATGGCCAAAGCCAAAAACCTGGCGGAGTTCGAAACGGCTCTCCAGCGAATGCAATTGCCCATGTTCAACGTCATTTATGCGGATGGAGCAGGTAATATTCTGTACCTGTTCAACGGCAACGTACCGATCCGCAGCGAAGGCGACTGGGCTTTCTGGCAAGGTGCCATTGACGGGTCGTCGGCAAAATACATCTGGACCCAAACGCATCCGTATCGGGACCTGCCGCGCGTGTTAAACCCACCCTCGGGTTTTGTCCAGAACGCCAATGACGCACCCTGGAGCTGTACGTATCCAGCCGTTTTAAACCCGAAGACATTTCCGGGTTACATGTCGCCGGCAGGTACATCCTTGCGGTTACGTCCCCAACGGTCGATCAATCTGGTTAAAGACGACCCGTCGATTAGTTTTGAGGAATTGGCGGGCTATAAACTGAATACGGGTCTGGAAGCGGCCGACCGTTTTCTGGATGATCTACTGGCTGCCGTTGAACATGATCCCGACACCCTCACGCAACAGGCGGCTTCGCTACTCAAGGCATGGGACAAGTCGACCAATCGAGACAGCAAAGGAGCCGTTTTATTTACGGCCTGGTTCGATCAGTTCAATCCCGGTATGGTCGCCGTAGGCTGGGACCCGCAACGCCCTGTCAGTACACCCGATGGCTTAAAGGACCCTAAAAAAGCCGTCGAATTACTACGTAGCGCAGCGGTACAGGTGCATCAGCGGTATGGTCGACTGGATATTACCTGGGGTGAAGTGAACCGATTTGGCCCAGTTGGACACGACTACCCAGCCAATGGAGGTTCTGAACAATACGGCATCTACCGAACCATTTATTTTGCGCCGGACCCCAAGCAACCGCAACGGAACCAGGCAGTCGCTGGCGATACGTACGTAGCGGTGACGGAATTTGGCGAGAAGGTGCGGGCGCAGGTTTCCCTAAGCTATGGTAACGCGAGCCAGCCTGGTCACAAGCACAACGGTGACAACTGGAAACGCATGTCTGATAAGCAACTACGAGAAGCTTTACTGGATAAGCCAGCGATTCTCCGTCAGCTGGAGAAAAAAGAAACGTTACCGTTCACCCCAAAACCGTAACCATCCCTTCAGCAGGCTTTCCTGATGTTATGACAGATGCTCGTATACCGAGCATTGTGTTTTCCGTAGCCAGCAAGCCCATTCCCTCATTTTTCGATCAACCCCACGGGTACTATATACACAAACTGGTTAGGATAAAGCTTGGTCAACGAAGGAAACCAAGCGCTTACTCCGAATACAATTTTTTCTGATTTACTCAACGAGAGGTGTTCGTCGGCTCACGAAGTGAAAAAGCGAATATCTCGTCTTTGGAGGGGGCATGGGGCTCCCTCTTTTTTTACGATCTCCTGGTATAAACACGAATAAAAATACTCTCTTGTTTTTGTATAGATTAAGTAGTTTACCATAGGATTATTGAGTACATTAGCGTTGGAAAAACTTTTTTCAACGCATGCTTCTTATCAACAATCACGAAACAATCCGCGCTAACTTCAAACGAGCGAAAGTACTAATCATTGAGGATAGTAATGATCACTGGATGCTGATTAAAAACGTGATGCAGCAATGCCTCCCTGAAGTCGTTCCCGTTCGTGTCGATACGCCAGACAAAGCGCTAATATTACTCCATTCCTGGACTACTCAGGAATGGGAAATACCGAAACTGATTTTACAGGATTTGTACTTACCAGACCGGGCAGACGGTTGGTATTTGCTGGATCAGATCAAGGCTATGCCATCGCCCTGTAACCGCATCCCAGTCGTCGTGCTGAGTTCATCGAATGCCCGCAAGGATATTGAAGAAGCTTATCGACGCGGGAGTTCTTCCTATCTCGTAAAGCCTACTAATTATGAGGGGTGGCATGCGTTTTTCCAGGAGTTACGGGCTTATTGGTGGGAAACGGTTACCTTACCTCCCATTCAGTTTTCCTTATGATTGTCCCCTTCGGGTAACCCATCATTTTTCATTCACCAGATCCTGGCAAGGCAACGGTACGTAACCAGAACTGACAAACGCGCTCGATGATGTTTGCAAACAACATATATCCATCGGGCATCGATATCACTGAATTGGCTTGATGCTTATACCCATCGGTAACCGATTGATCTGTCGGGCTTACCAACAACACAACGGGTATAGCTCCCAATTGGGGGTCTTCCTTCAAACGCTGAACAGTGTTCATTCGCTCCAGCGTATCCGTTCGGGCATCTAAAATGAGTAAACTCGGATAATTCGGTTGAGGTAACTGTTTGAGCATATCAGGCAGGTGATTGCTGTGTAAGATCGTATGAACCTGATACGCCGGCCATTTCTTTTCAATAGCGTGTTTACTCAATAAGGCATTTTGTTCGTCTTCCGTACTAACAATAATCGACAGTGCCTTTTCTTCTTCCTGCTGGGCAATTAGCAACGGCGGGGCTACGTTCACTTTTTCTGAAGCTACCTCAGCCTCCTGCTTTTTCGGTCCAAGTCGGTCCTGTAGAAATTCAGCCACCTGTTGCCACCGTCGGCGACTGACCGGAAACACCTCGCCACTATCTAACCGGATCTCACCAGCCATTTTCTGGCGAGGGGGCTGATGCAAACTCTTTACGTAAGACGGGTTGATCAGGATGGTTTTATGAACCCGAATAAAATCAGGCAGCTTCGTTTCCAGATAGCTGATCGGTTTGGCTAGCAGTCGCTTTTCGCCGTTCCGAAAGTAAAGCCAGCTGTAGTTGTTGGCCCCCGAAAAGTAAGCAATCAGTTCTGGGTGTTGCAGAGCCGGTTTTATTACGCTCATGTTCGATAAGGTGGGAATGTAAACAGAACAGGGAGCTCCTCAACCCTGTTCTACTGATTTATCGGTTATAGATGCTTATCCGTTGAGATTCCGTTGCCTTAGTCACGAGTAAACGTAAATTACTCACTATAACAAGTCTATGGACAGATTCACTTCGGTAAACGAGGGATTAACCTGAGCTTGGTGGGTATGGTTGCTCAGCACGATCAGGAAGGGGGGGTTCTGCTCAAATTGTGAGGTAATGGACCGTTAAACTAAAAAAAACCGTCAGGAGCGAGAAACAACCATTCAGACTCAGTCCTTCAGGTTTGTCAAACGTGGTAAACTAAAGAACTAAAACCGCCATCTCTGATCACCAGATGGCGGCTGCTCGCCTTTCAGTATGTTGAATCTATGTGACCCAGCCAATACCGTTTGGGCAGGTTGACCGGTTCATCAAAACAGTGAGGTATTGACTCCTGTAAAATGAGATTTACGGCTGCTAGCGGGCAGCTTCGGCTATTTCAATCTTTTTTTAATTAACAATTCCAACGCCAACGTACTTATCCATCTATCCGACAGCGATCAACGTCGGTTCAGAACGTTATGGCAAAAACAGGAGCAGATTTATTGATTGAACGCCTGATTGAGTGGGGCGTTGACACCATTTTCGGTCTACCCGGCGATGGTATTAATGGTCTTTTTGAATCACTACGTACCCACCAGGACCAGATTCGCTTTGTTCAGGTACGGCATGAAGAATCCGCAGCATTCATGGCGGCCGGATACGCCAAATTTACCGGCAAACTAGGTGTCTGTATGGCGACATCCGGTTGTGGTGGTTTTCACTTAATGAACGGGCTTTACGACGCGAAATATGACGGTCAACCCGTTCTCGCCATCACCGGACACACTTTCCACGACATTAGTGGCTCGCTTTATCAACAGGATGCCGATTTAGTAAAAGTATTTATGGATCTGGCCGCGTACAACGAGCGGATCATGGGTCCAGACCACGTAGTGAATGTTGTTGACCAGGCCATCCGCACGGCCCTCGGGCAACGTACTGTTTCACATATATCCTTTCCGAAAGACCTTCAGGACTGGACGGCCGGCGATGATACGCGCTCGATGCCAAACATCCCAAACCACACGAGCGTATTGAAAGTCAGCACCGAAATTTCGCCTTCGCTGGCGCAGTTGCAACGGGCCGCCGACGTCATTAATGCGGGCGAAAAAGTAGCGATCCTGGCTGGTCGGGGTTGTTTGGATGCGCGCGATGAGGTCACTCAGCTGGCCGATCTGGTTGCGGGGCCGATTATCAAAGCGCTTTTGGGTAAAGCCGTTGTGCCCGACGATAGTCCTTATACAACGGGGGGGATTGGCTTGTTGGGAACCGCCCCTTCGCAGGATGCAATCGAAGAGTGCGATACACTGATCATGATCGGTACGCATTTTCCGTATACGGAATATTTTCCCAAACCGGGAAAGGTACGTACGGTGCAGATTGACCTTGATCCCACGCATATCGGCCTGCGGACTCCGGTAGAAATTGGCCTGATTGGCGATAGTAAAACTGTATTAACGGGACTTCTACCACTAATTAAACCCAAACAGGATCGCAGTTTTCTGGAAAAAGCCCAGGAGCGAATGAATTTCTGGCGTGAGCTGATGACAACGCGGGGAACGCAGACCGACATCCCCATGAAGCCTCAGGTAATTCCGCACCTGATCAGTCCATTGCTGGACTCCAACGCCATCATTACGTGCGACTGTGGGAACAATACAACCTGGGCGGCACGCCATATCCAGCTACGGGACGAGATGCAGTTTTCGACATCCGGTCTGCTGGCAACCATGGGCTCTGGTCTACCCTACGCTATTTCGGCATCGATCGCGTTCCCCAATCGGCAGGTGGTAGCTCTGGTTGGTGATGGTGGCTTTACGATGCTGATGGGCGAAATCGCT
Source organism: Spirosoma validum (assembly GCF_014699035.1). Taxonomy (GTDB): domain Bacteria; phylum Bacteroidota; class Bacteroidia; order Cytophagales; family Spirosomataceae; genus Spirosoma; species Spirosoma validum. The sequence goes on along the minus strand of NZ_JACXAA010000005.1, from coordinate 258,803 downwards.
ACGGCTGTTAAGTACAAGCTTCCCATTAAGGTGTTTATCTTCCACAATAATTCCTATGGCCAGATCAAATGGGAGCAGATCGTTATGGAAGGTAATCCGGAGTTTGGCGTTGAGCTTCAACCAATTGACTTTGCGGCTTATGCACGAGCCTGCGGAGCGACTGGCTTTACGATTGACGATCCCAAGGATGCCCCCGACGTGATTCGGAAGGCGCTGGCTCACGACGGTCCCGTGATTGTCGATGCCATCGTGGATCAGAATGAGCCCCCGATGCCGGGAAAAATCACGACGAATCAGGCGATGGAATTTGCCAAATCGCTCGTTCGCGGTGAAGAAGATCGGTATGAGATCATTAAAAACGTGATCAAGAGCCAGGTTGAAGAGGCTGTGGCAACAAAAGGGCGAAGCCTGCTAACCCTGATACCAGGCATCGGCAAATAATCACAACCCCATTGGACTGCCGAAGCGAAGCCAGTCCGATGGGATTAATCAATTTTTCTTTGCCTGTTACTTATCTGCTCCAATTCCCAAACCTCCGTCGAAACCATCCCTCCTACCTGCTGCTGCTGTTTCTGACGAACAAGACCCGCTTCGGCCAGCGATTGCTGCCAATTGGCCAGTTGTTGTGCTTCGATGCCGGCCGTGATCCCAAAAAAACGAATCATAGTCCATAGCAATGCTTTTTGCCACCAGATGTGGGGCTGCACAAAATCGGTAACGAGCCACAGACCATTTGGTTTTAAGGCGTTATGTAGCTGGGGAATAAAGTGGGATCGTAACGTTTGCTCGGTGAAGAGATCCAGTACAAAAGGCGTCAGGATGGCGTCGAAGTGTTCCTCTGGCTTTAAGTCTGTTTCATCACCTACCCGAAAGTCTACCGAACCCAGCACCGCCCGCCTGATCATTCGTCGACTGGCCCGTGCGACCATCTTCGCGGAGGCTTCAAGATAGACAACCCGCTTTGGCTTACGGCGTTCCAACACCTGTTCGAGGAGCCAGCCAGTTCCCCCGCCAACAATCAGCACCACAGCATTGGCCGGTATCTGATTCAGCCAAACGACTTGTGCCTGCTGTAACCGTCGGCCAAAGACAACGAATGCAAGTGTATCATACAGGGGAGCAATGCCATTGAAATTTCCACCTACATTCACGTTGTCTTTCATGATCAGCATAGTCTACTCATTCGTCTGCTCGCCAAACGACAGAAAGTCCCTGTACATCGCACACTCACGGATCATCTCCTGGTTAAATTGGCTTTGGCGGTGGTTCCGGTAGAAATCATTGTACATAGTGGCGTATTTACTTGTACGCAACGCCCGCATGTTTTTTACAAACGTCGAATCTTCCTCATATACATAGCCATTACGTACTTGTTCAATATTCTTGCGCACGGCAAACGCATTAGTTTCGCAACGGGCCGCCATGTAGGCCGAGCGATCTGCCAGCGTAGACGTTTTAGCCGCTTTCACCGACTTATCGAAGTAATTTCCTGCATGAGCCGTCGTGTAATAATCCGTCTTCAGCAACGTATCGAATCGCTTTTGCTTTGCTGTTGGGTCGGTCGGTACGTTGTAAACGGGCGGTTCGCCAGCGCTCCAATATGATTTTACCAATAGCCACGAATTACCATACCAGCTGAGGTTCCAGGCACCACAGCCTAGTTCATAATACAATTGGGCAGCATAGTCGCCAGTGGCCGTTTTGGCTTGCTGTTCCAGTTCGGCCATGCGTCGGGCGAACGTAACGGGTGTGTACGGATTGGGTTTGGGCTCTGCCGGAAAATTCACCGGAGCAGCCAGCCGGGGCATTTTCACCGCAAACGGATTTTTCTGAAAGTATGTGGCAAAGGCTTCCTGCTTCCAGGTTTTAGGATTTACTTTCTCAAACGCGTCTGCCGCTTCAGCATAGCGGTGTTCGGTCATTAGCCGACGCCCCAGTAAAAGATTCAGAACGTCGCCGGTTAGTCCAGATAGTTTCAGCAGGCGTTTATCGAAATCAGTCAGTTTGGTCTGGCTGGCGTAGGCAATGGTTTGCTGCACGATTACAGACGCAAGGGTATCCTCAATTACATGTGGGTCAGTTGTGCTGGCGAAATAGGTATCAGGGTGTGCCTGCGTTGTGAGCATCGATAGCAAATACGCCTTCGCCCGAATTGCTCCGTCCACTGGCTCTTCTTTCGAACGCGTACAACCTGATAACCAGCCACTTTTACCTTCTGTCTTGTGCTGATACGTAGCAGCAAACGTTTTACATACGTCAACAAACGCGTTGTTCAAGCGGAAGTTCGTCGTTTTATCAAAGGCTTCCAGGTAGCCGATGAGTTGTTTTTCCGTCTCGGGCGTAACCGATTCCGTTTGTGCAGCCAGCAGCAACATGCGCTGCACGGCAATCTGCGATTTCAGGTTTTTGTTCGTCGTTGGTAATTGAGCAGCCTGGTCCAGGTGCGTTTGAGCGGCTGTATATTCTTTCCCCAAGTAGTCTAAATAAGCACCGGCCGTATACCAGAACGCGCCATTACCCAAAGCCTTATTCTCCGCCGATTCGAGCGCAAACGTCCGCAACTTATCGAAATACGAAACGGATTCAGTTTTGCGCCCTTCGAACGCTGACGAATCGGGCTTAGCCAGCAATCCATCGTTTACGTATTCCGGACCCGACGTGAAGAAATAGTATTCATTCCGGTTGATTTCCCGCGCCATCACCAGCTCAACAAGTGGATTGTTAGGCGCTAAATGAACCAGTGCTTTCAGTAAATCCAGCCCATCCTGACCCGGTTGAATCGCACAGATCGCATAGACCGCTGCCCGTTCACGATCCGTTTTCGCATATTGAAGCGCCTCTTCCCGAAACTTAATCCGATACCGGCGTAAGCTCAGTTCAGCCGCTTTCCGACGCGACGGACACCGATCAAACACCTGCGCAAATTCATAAATAGCCATTGCCGTATCTTTCAATGCCAGCGAAGCGCCCGCCCGACGACACAAGGCCCAGTCGCTGATGAACGTCTTTTTCGGGAGCGGTTTCACCAACTGATCGTACAATTGCCGCGCTTGCCCATAATCCCCGGTTTCGCTGGCCAGCTTTACGGCCTGAAAGGCGTAGCGCTCTTTCAAAAATGGATCAGTAGCGGACTGATAAGCGGCTTTCGCTTCGTTGAGTTGTCCGGGTAATTTTGTACTGTCAATGGGCGTAGGGTCAGCGGGCCACGGATTACTAGGCCCATTGTCGGTAGCCCAGGCAAACTTCAAATACGTAACAACAGGAGCTTTGGTACGTTTCAGCACGGACGTTACTGCGGCTACAGCCTGCGCATTTTCGTTATACAATGCTTTACTGACTACCGTTTCGGACAACGTACCGCCCGCATAATCGACCCAGGCCCGCACATTCTCGTCAATCGTGACCGTATCGTCCGTATACCCGCCCATATCGCCATCGGCATAAAGCTGAGGGGTAAAAATATAGCGGCTGTATTCGGACGGGCTGTTGGCAGCCTCGGGCAGAAAGAAGCTCATAAACTCATTTGGATCAAACGAGGGGCCACAGGCAAACGCGAACAGGACGGCAACAGATAGGGCTATTTTACGGAAGCGGCCGGAGGAGAGCATGGATGGTTTCACGGGAATATATGGACAAAACTGTAGAATCGAGGTGGTATAAAGCAAACGTTAGTTGCTTATTACTAATCTGTTCGAGCAGGCGTTTTTTTTCATGGAGCAACGTTTCGGCCGAAACCGATTCGGCCCGAAACAGATCGTTACGTCGAATAGAAAACCCAAACGCCACCGTATCCCGACTCGCCATAAACCGGGCACTGTCGGCTTGAGCAAGCAGAAACGTAGCGTTCACCAGCGTTTTTCGGTCAACGTTATTTAAAAATGTCAGAAACCGATTGTTTCGATAAACCACCGTCCAGCGGAAAAGAGGTAGCACCAAATCAAGCGGTAGCGGATAAGTCGATACAAACGATATATATTGATTGGCAACGTCGGCATCATAAATGGAATTTCGGGTTCCGATTCGTTTCCAGTCTGCTACGTTGTAGAGCATTAGCATGCCCCGCGCCACGGGCGGAATCCCCGTCTGGTCGGTGTACTTGATCTGGTGCAACCGAATGGTGGCCGAGAGTGGTAGTCGTAGTTTATTTTTCAACAACGTCAGCAGCCGAAAATAACGGTCACGCGTAGCCATACTCCAGTCGCAATCAACCTGCACTTCACGAAACGAAATGGCATTCTGCCGACTGATCCGTAGAATAGCCTGGGCAATGTGCGTCGACAGGTCAGGCAGCGCAGCCGGAGAAAGGTTGGCCAGGGTCCGATTCGTAATGAAGACCACGGGTACTACGTTGCCAACAGGTTTTTGCCCAAATCGAATCAGCGCTTTTGGCACGGGCTGCCGCGTTTTCTCATCCCAGTCTACATCGAAGACATGCAGGTACAGCTTATTGATCGTCAGGCTCTTCAGCTCGGCACTCTCCGAATGGGTGGGATTGTAGGTTGATTTCCAGTGATAAAAAGCGGTTGTAATTTGTTTGGGTGCATCCGGCGATTGGCGCTCTGAGGATTGGCAGGTCGATAATCCCACCCAAAGCAACAAAAAGACAATACCGCTTTTTACTCGTTTCATAAGGCCAAAATAGAACGCAGATTTTTATGATTGGCTATGATCTGCATAAATCAAAATCATAACCAATCATAAAAATCTGCGTTCTATTTTATCGCTGAATCAGCATTTTTCGCACGTGAGTACCTTCTGTTCCCTGGAGTTGGATCAGATAAGCGCCCACACTACGTTCCCGCATATCTAGTTGAAATGCATTCTCACCTGGTTTCGCCTGTTCATCCTGATGCTGTAAAATGGTTCCGTTGACGTTGACGACCCGAATCTGTATGGGTTCTGTTCTTTGCGCTACGTATCGTACCGTCACTAATCCGACCGATGGATTTGGGAACACCAGCAATTCAGCAATACCTTCTGACGTTTCGACAGCTTCACGGGCACCACTAACGGATTCAAGCCGAATATTATCGAAATAAACCGTTACGTTGTTCGAGCTGTAGTTCTGAAAATTTAACCGCTTGATCTGCGCCGGATTACCCAGCTGGCTCATCGTCACGGTCATTTCCTGCCATTGATTTGTGGGCGTCGTGAATACATACCCGGGCGTATCTCCACCGCTGTCGGCATTTGTCGTGTAAACACTGATCGGATTACTGCCCGTACTCCGAACCCAGAATTTAAGCATGGTGCTACTGGTTGTTGTCAGACTAGTTCCTTTCCGAAATGAAAAACCGCCCCAGGAATAATAATCGACTTTAGCCGACTTACTCCCGACCTGAACAGGATTGGTATTGCCGAGATTGTTCGACGTATTCCAGGACCAGTCCTGCCAATCGTTGCCGGGTGTTTCGTCGTAAACAACAACCTGATTGGCTGCGCAGGCCGACGTAGTGGCATTGGCCGTAGTACTGGCTGCCGATACGTTCCCAGCCGCATCTTTCGCTTTGACGGTGAACGTATACCCCGTTCCGCACGACAATCCCGCAACCGCATACGTAGTGCCCGTCACATTTCCGTTCAGCAACGTAGCACCCTGATACACCTGATAGCCAGTAACCCCTACGTTATCGGTCGAAGCTGACCAGGCCAGCGATAATCCGCTGGAGGTGACCGACGAAGTTACCAGGTTTGTTGGCGCGGTTGGGGCCTGCGTATCGGGGCAGCTGGAGGTTATCGCGTTGAGTACATTGCTTGCCGATGAGGTGTTGCCGGCTGCGTCTTTGGCCTTCACCGTAAAGCTATAAGCCGTAGCACACGCCAGGCCAGAGACGGTATAGCTCGTATTCGTTACGTTGCCACTCAGCAACGTAGTGCCCCGATAAACCTGATAAGCCGTAACCCCTACGTTGTCGGTCGACGCGTTCCAGGTTAGGGTTAAACCGGTGGCGTTGATGGACGAAGCCGCCAGGCTGGCTGGTGCCGTAGGCGCTTGTGTATCCGGTGTTGGCGTACTGGTATCGAAGCGGATGTAATCGTAAAAAACGGTTGGGCTATTACCGGCATTCTCCTGGATATTAATCCGTTTAATGGCCGATGGATTGCCGAGTGCGGTCATGGTCAGCGTAATTTCTTTCCACTGATTCGCGTTCGTTGTGAACGTAACAACATTGCTTTCGCCCCCGCTATCGGCCGCCTGCGTGTAAACCTTCAGGTTATTAGCGCCACCACTGTAAACCCAAAACTTAATGATCGTGTTGGGTGAGGGCGTAATCGCGTTGTTCCGACGTACTGAAAATCCGCCATAACCACCGTAATCGACCTTGATGGAATTAGTGCCCTGCTGCACGGGGCTTGTGTTGTTGAAATAGCGGTACGCACTCCAGGTCCAGTCTTCCCAATTGCTGTTCAACGCATCGCCATAAACGACTTCACCAGCCGGGCAGGTACCTGTCGTTGCATTGGCCGTATTGCTGGCTGCTGATACGTTGCCCGCTCCATCTCTGGCTTTAACCGTGAACGAATACCCCGTTCCGCACGACAACCCACTTAGCGTAATGGACGTAGTGGATGAGGTATTTAGTAAGGTTGTTCCCACGTAAACGTTATAGCCTGTAACGCCTACATTGTCCGTCGCTGCGTTCCAGTTTAACGTAGCGCCCGTTGCCGTTACGTTCGAAACCACCAGGCCGGTCGGAGCGCTGGGTGCCTGCGTGTCAGGCGTAGTGCTTCCGTAGATGGATAGTGGCCGAACGGAAGTATTCTGGATGCTGTTCGGGTCACTAACGGCGATGGCCTGCCCCCAGGTATTCGACCAACTGCCGTAATTTCCATTGGTCGTTACATCGAAGGTAGTGCCGCAGCCACTGGTTCCGTCCTGCACTTTGCCCCAGGTCCAGACCATCCAGCCAATCTGGTTCGTCTGACATTGCTGCATGACCCAACTGTAGGGAATCTGCGTGCTGCAATCGTAACCCGTTTGCTGGGGTCCTTCACCGAAAATAAACGGAATATTCTGACTGACAACGGCATTGATCAGGTTCGAGAAACGGGTTTGAATGGTTTGCGTATTCGAATCTTTCCAGTACGGATGGACCGAAAACACCAAATTGTGTTGCGGATCACTTTGCAGAATGGCGCTCCACGTATTGATGATGACCGTTTCGTTCTGACCATATCCCGGCGCATCAATCACGAAGGGGATTGTGTAGCCAGCGTTCCGAAGCTGTGACACGGCGTCGATGTAGGCGGTCTGAAATTGCGAATCGGTTGTGTAGTTATCCCCGGCTTCGTTGGCGATGTTGAGCAATACCCATTTCTTGTATTTGTTCATCGCCGTCAAAATATCGGCTCGTTTCCAGTAATCGAGGCAGGTTTGGAGACCATAGAGATTGCCTGTAATGTTGTCTAGTTGAACAACAGGAATGATTTTGTTGGCGATGGCATTCCCCAGCAGCGCATCCAGATCGTTTGCCGATCCACTTGTGTTCCAGCAGATACGTACTACGTTCGCACCCGTCTGTGCAATCTGCGGTAAGGTCGAAACACCCTGTTTATCGCCTGAGTAAATAAACATTTCGTTCACGCCCCGAAAAACGACCTTCTCCCCTGCCGCCGAATACAGATTACGGCCACTGACGTTCATCGTAACGCCCGGCTGTGCCAATGACAGCGACATAGTTAGTGCACACAAGCACCAACCAATTCCTTGAATCAATAAAAAGCGTTTCATACAGGTATCTCATTTTGTTACCAATAGTTGGATTAATACTCATACAAATAAATTACATAAATAACTTGGTTATATACAAAAGGTTAGCAAATTCAGGTAGGCACGTTTATAAATTGCTTTCTCAAGTAAAATGGGGGTTGTTTATCCTAAAAATGATAGATAACTTGAATTATCAATATTTGCAGAACCATTGACTACCAACGAGTTGCCAGTAAAAAGGATTCATCTCTTACTAAGCCCTACAACTAAATGCCACACATTTCATTACCCGAAGGATTGCCCGGTATTGTCGGCCCAATGACCTACAGTCCCGAAACGACCAAACCCCTGAATGCTCTAGCTGAGGTGCTGCTGCGCACCAACGCCAGCGATTCGCTTACCCAGGCCGAACGCGAACTGATTGCGTCCTACACATCCAGGCGAAACGATTGCAATTTTTGTTCGAACTGTCATGGTGCTGTAGCCGACTACTTATTTGGCTTGGAGAATAAAGTCGTTGCGCAAACCTGGATCGAACCCGGCACGGCGCCAATCTCCGCCAAATTGAAAACGTTGCTCGCCATTGCAGAAAGTGTTCGGATCGGTGGTCAGTACGTAACGCCCGAACAAATTGACGATGCCCGCGAACAAGGTGCGACCGACCGGGATATTCACGATACCGTGTTGATTGCGGCTGCTTTCTGTATGTTCAACCGCTACGTGGATGGGCTGGCTACCTGGGCGCCCGAAGATCCGGCGGCTTATACGGAGATGGGCAAAATGCTGGCAACGCAAGGCTATCCAGGCACCGTAGCCACGCAACCCGTGTAAAGAAGATTTTTGAACACAGAGCCATAGAGTACACAAAGATTTACTGCTTTGTGTATTCTGTGGCTCTGTGTTCAAAGTAATTTATGTGAGTACTTATCGCCCGAGGTTCACTCCATAGGCGAAGTTGAAGGAAAAAGCGCCACTACCTTCGCTGAAACTGGTTATAAAACTGGTGCCCATGTCCACATAATTTTTGTTGGCTAACCGGATGGCATAGCCAAACCCCGGTTCAAATCGAAACGACGTGAGCGCGATCGAGTTGACGCCGATATCGACACCCAGATTGAGTCCGGCATACAAGCCATCAACGATATAAACTCGTGGTCCGACGGTAATGGGAATGGAAATACCCGTTGTGGTATTGTAGTAGTAGCGAAAATATTCCCTGTATTTACTTTTGACCAGGAAAATGTCCAATCCCGTCTTTGCTGTGACGGTAAAGTTTGATCCTAACGGATGCTGGTAACGAATGTCGAAACTCGGTTGAAAACCAACGGCATTATACCGACCAACGCCTACGGCCAGTGGCGTACCGACAAAAAGAATCTGGTTGCGGCCCTGCGCGTAGACCTGCGTCTGTAGGATACCAGTCACTAGCAAGGCAAAGAAAATGGTTTGACTAGAGCGGTTCATGGCGGATTATTTTTTACCAACGAAGGATAGTGCGATTTGCTGATTGTTACCGTCTGTTCCCGACAAGCTGAAGATAATGTTGTTCCCATCGACATCGCCGTACTGGTCATTTCCGTCAAAGAGGCCGTACGCTTCGCTGGTTTTGCGAACTTCCAGCTGCACATCATCGGCATCGCCAAATACTACGTTGTTGTTAACGGTGAGCAGGAGTTTGACATACCCGTCCTGCGATGTTTTACTCAGTTCGGCCGTACCACTCAGCGCTACGCCGTTACCGGGCAGACTTATTCCTTGGGAACCTTGCTGAAGACTGAATGAAGAGAGTTTGTAACGGCCAGCTACTACGTCGGCTGGATTCTTTGGAGCAATGTCCTCATCCCCTTTTTTACAAGCACTGAAGGTCAGCGCGACGAACAGGAAAAGAATGAGTTTTTTCATGGCCTTTGGTCGTTTCGTTGGTGATTTTCGTCAATCACCGAGGCAAAACTACCGGCCAGATTCAGGGGCATCAATACCGCATTTGTATGATTTTGATGGGTGAAAAATGAAGACGGGGCCGCCCATCTTCATTTTTCACTCCTAACGACGCCCCAGGTATTTGTTCACGGCCTCAACTTTCGAGTGGACCTGGAGTTTTTCGTAAATATTGAAGATGTGTTTACGGACGGTCGTGGGACTAACAAACAGTTCATTTGCCACTTCCTTGTGGCTGTATCCTTTCGATAACCGATCCAGAATTTCGCGCTCACGGGGCGTTAGTACGTCGAGTTCGTTGGGCGCAGACGTATTGATGTGAAAGGAGCTGGCAATTTTACGGGCAATGGTACTGCTCATGGGAGCACCGCCTTCGTAGAGTTCGGTAATGGCTTCAAGGAGTTTATGGGGTGGACTCCGCTTGAGAAGGTACGAGTTAGCGCCTGCTTTGAGGGCATCAAAGACGGTTTCGTCTTCGTCATACATCGTACACATCATGAACTGGGTACCAGGACAGAGCAATTTCAGGTGCCGCACGCAGTCGATACCATTCATGCCGGGTAGGTCAATGTCCATTAGCACTACGTCGACACAGTGACTGGGCAGATACTCAAGGGCCGCTTCGGCCGTTTCGAACGTAGCCTGGCAACTGAATCCGTCGGCCCCGTCGACCAGAATGGCCAGCGACTGCCGGATGGGTTCTTTGTCTTCAACGATGGCGACGGTAATGGCGGTTTTCATCCGGCAATATTGACCGTTTTTTTACTTCAATGCTATACTACGTTTGCAGTATTTTTGGAGCGGGCACAGTTGAATAAGGATAGGTTATTTTCACACAAGTACCCGTCGACGATGGTATAATTTCGCATCGTCCACCCGATTCGATCATTCGATTCTGCATATTGCCCAATCCATTCCGTAAGCTGGTCGTTCCGTTGGGTGTAAAACCGCGCCCATTGTCGCAAACTTCGATCGCCAACTGGTCGGCTTCGGGTTGCATACGTAGCGTTATGCGTGTCGCCTGTGCGTGTTTCACTACGTTATTCAGCGCTTCTTTGACGGTTAGGAAGACATTCCGACGGTCGATACCGCGCATAGGAATTTCCTGGGCAGATTCTTCGACTTCGGTTCGTAATGTAAGGGACGTGTTATCGATAAACTCGCTGGCGTAGGAACGAGTATAGGCAATTAGTCCGTTCAGACTGTCATTTTTGGTATTCAGCGACCAGATAATCTCGTTCATGGCCGTGACCATATCGGCAGAGATGCTCGAAATTTTCTCTACTTCGGGCGTAGTATTTGGCCCCATGCGCGTTTTTACGACTTCGCTCAGCAAGCCAATAGCCGTAAGGGACGCGCCCAGATCATCATGCATCTCTTTGGAAATTCGCAGCCGCTCTTTCTGCTGTCCCTGTAATTCCGATTGAACGACGGCCAGTTCGCGCTCTCGTTGGGAGGCTAGCAATGCGTTATCGGCGGTACGTTGCCGTTGACGGGTGTACAGATACGTAAATACCAGAGCACTGACGGTTCCGAATGCAACAAGCCCCGCAACCAGAAGCCACAAATTCTGACGTTTTTGCTGCTCCCGCAACTGATCGATACTACGCTGTCTTTCAGCTAATTGCTGTCTAGATTCAGCCTGTTTGAGTTTCACTTCATAGTCCTGCAACAAGCTTTTGGTTTCCTGATTATTCAGCGAATCGGTGGCAACGATGTACTTGTCGAGCCATTGAACCGTAGCCTCATACTTTCCCAGGCCATCATTGGCCAGGGCATATCCGTGATAAATACTCTGAAATTCGGTTAAGCTGGCCTTTGTTTTCCGGGCGAGGGCATGCGATTCGTCCAGCAGCTTTTTGGCTGTGGTATATTTCTGCATCTGGTTGTAGGTTTCCGCCAGTGTCATCAGTGAATGAAGTTCATGGCGATCATTTCCCAGCAAACGGCTAACGCGCAGAGCTTCGCGTCGGTAATACAGCGCCGAATCGTAGCGCTGGGCGAGTCCATGTTCATAACCGATATTACTGTATAGATTGACCATGAAATCGAGATCGTTTTTCGGATCGATCCATTGTTTTGCTTTCCGATAATATTCCAGGGTTTTGCGGGATTTTTCCAGATCGCTGTACACAACGCCAATGCTAAAATAATCGGATGCAATGGACCGGCGGTCGGCGTTATCCTTCGTCCAGGTCGTATCGAGGGCAAGCGCTCTGCCATAATAATCGAGCGCTTTAGCATACATTTTCTGTTTCCTGAATATGTAACCGAGGTTCTGATTGACAACCGCTACGTTTTTCATGTTCCCGATCTGGCGCATGTACAGAACAGCCTTCTGGTAATTGGGAATGGCCTCCTGATATCGTCCCATAAACAGGGCTGTATTGGCCACAGCAAAATAGCTTAGTGCCAGATGCCGCTTCGACGTGTCCTGCCTGGCTTTCTGAACGGCCGCCAGCGCAATTTTCCGGGCTTCGTCGTGCCGCCCCATGTTGTTGAGCTGGTAGGCCAGCAGTCGCAAGCTTTCGAAGTAGCCTTTGGTGAAGTTTATTTTCCCGGAGAATGCATGAGCTTTCTGGTAATTATTCAGAGCCATCGCGGGTTGGCTGGTTTCAACCGCTTCACCTTTTTTTAGTAAGTTCATAATGTAGCTGGTATCGGTCGGACTGAGTGCCGACTGTCCGTAGCTGGTAGTATAACCTACACTCAAAAAAAGCAAGAGAAACCAAAGCGCTCTGAATAGCATAGCAAGTTTTTTAGGTCTAAGCTTTTCTTACAGGCTGTATTACGTTGGGTATTTCAATGATAGTCTTGTAACCAGAACAAAATGCATTGCACATTAAAAGACCCACCTGTACCTTTAGCCCACACTAGTTACTCAATTATGTATGCAAAGACAAGGACGTGATTTATAGGCTTTTTACCGGATTGCTTTTACTGACAACGGCATCGTCGTTTGGACAACGGCAGGAGTTCTCTATCTCGCCTGTTGGCTTTATCTACACTCAGAATCAGTTAGTTCAGCCTGAACGCTACGTAGCTTCCCGACAGAGTCTGACCGTCTCATTCAGTTACAATGACAGCCAGCGTAATTATGCAGTTATACCTCCACCTCGCACTGATCGGTTTTCGTCTACACGTGGGGTCGCTGAGCTCATCGACATTGTGGGTAGTGATATTTTTTACTTTAAACTACCACATAAACTGCGCCGGGATTGTTATAGATAAACTATGAACACAGAAAGGGAGAAAAGTGAACAGCGGACTCAATTGACTTACCAACAACGTATAGAGTGGAAGGAGCAACTCGCTTTTGAAACAGTGAATCGCTCTGCTTTATCGACTAAACACGAGCAGGAAAGGACTCGCTTGAACCAGGAAGAAATTAATTTTCATCAACGAGAAGCTCTGGTAAGGCAACATTTGGATGAGCTGAAAGCATTAAAGCATCAGGATCGAGAGCTCCGAATGGACATACTAAAACGCCATACGAGTGAGCATTTAGCCCTTAATCAGCGGTTGAAATGAGCAGGTAATTATCCCTTGGCTTTCTTCACAGGATTTATTTATGCACTCAGTCCACTCTTAGAACTTAGGCAACGTTCCTGTTAATTGGCTTGGGTCGTCTGATCTCACTTTAACGGTTGGCAGAGCCAGGCTGGTCAATAAGTGAAACAAAGGTTCAACAACTGACGTACCAACTGGAATTCTAGAGTCTGCACTAAGTAAGACCCGTCCAGCGATCGTGTCGGGAAGCAGCAACGGGCCATAGCCCCGTATAACGCCATCAACGGTACAAGATCCGTATCGTTTGTGATTGACCTTATTTCCTTGTTGTAGTTGATTTATTTGACTGATAGTCATTGAGTTTTGTTGTTTAGACCTTCCGGGAGATACAACGTACATGTCTTACTATACGTTCGAGCCACACCAGGCTGTTGTTGAATAGTAACAGCCTGATTCCGTCAATTTAACGTATCAATCCGCACCTCATTGGTAGAAATAGTCGCCCTAGATTAAAACCAAACAAGGATGGTACAGGGCTGCTGAATTTTAGTTTTCGAAATTACTATTCAGACAAATTTCAAGGCTCCAATAAAAAACACCCCATAGACTAACGATCAATTTAGTATAGCCAATATTGGAAAAATCTGCCGAGATATAAAACAAAAAAATTTGCATTATTTATATAATTATTACTTTACAATCTATAGTTATTTTTAATTTAAGTAGCCGTAAATCAATGAATAATACTTATTTGCTTTTTTTCAAAAGCTTCAACCACTAAATATAATTTTTTAATTATCAGCACTTTGCAACTTTAGACTAAGTACGATGGTTAGTCTAGTATCCTCCCTCAAATGGTGGAATCAGTATGAAAATCAAAATTATCATTTTTGCATTATTTTCAGTTAGCTACATCATTACCTCCCCTTACTCTTTGGCTCAGGTTAATGTTACTCAGGCCACGAATGAACTGGAAGCAGTCACAATGGACGCCAATCAACTGGAAGTGATCTTATATAAAGAGGAGTTTCTGAAACGGCAAGCCCAACAAACTGAAGATCGGTTGAATGATGAAGCTATTTTACGGGAAACCAACAACAGTAGGACTCAGGAAGTCAATCGTATGAGTAAAAATATTCCTGAGATTTACAAACAGTCGTCAACAACGATCAAACCGAAACGTAAAGTGCAAAACGTTCTGCTTATCGAAAACAAACAGGCTGATAAGCCCACAAAATCCAGCGAAAAATCCCGCTAATTTAAGCCTAGAAATAACTACAGCATATCCTGTATCTTACCAACTAAAATCGCTCAAAAACTGTAGAAACTGTTTTTTGAGCGATTTTAGTTGGTAAGATACTTTCGTTTCTAAACATCATATCACACTCTGTTTCTGAAATAAATTAACAGTTCAGTGTGAAGGTTGTGGTTGTGAGGTTACGATAGCTTAGAATGCAAAACAGGAGCGGAAGAGAACTCAGCAAATGCTGCACAGTCTACTGATAAGCTAATTTTGGGGGCTTCCTGATATTAATCAAATTCCCTAATAATGAGGCAATTAGCAAAACATTACTAGCAGGACGTTGTTGAGTTTATAACAATTACTATGAAGCGTTATGAAACCGACAGTTAAAAATATCATAAATCTCTGGTTTGGTGCGGATACACCTATTCGTCAGTTCAAACTCAGATTGAATCCCGCCATAGGTATAGCTTGTCAGAAAGTGAAACACTCTTTCGAGCCCCCTTCTGGTGCTATACAAGTTGGGCAATACCGAAAATCAGACAAGCTTGCCTTTGCTGTAATCGCCATAAGAGAGTTAAATCAAGCTATACTTGCCCCTGAATCGAGCGACTAAGTGGTAAGCCTGCTTACGCAAAATAGCAACGCCGAAATTCATTAGTCACTTCGACGTTGCCAGTAAAAAGCTGCTTGAATTCATTCAGCTCGTTCCATGCGGGCGGTTTCGTAAACATGTCCGCACCAATTCAGATAACTTCTAAAATCGGACGCTATTAAGCTGTCACTTTACTGCTTATCGTCTTCTGACTTTCGGCTTTAATCGTTACGTCCTTGTCGTGCAGGTTGATGGTAATGGGCATTGTTGAGAAATTTTGCACTGTTACGTCCCGCTGCGTGGTCGTGACTTGCACCAACATATCCCGGAACCGAATCTTGAAGGCCAGCGCCTGCCAGTTATCGGGGCAGTATGGACTCAGCACCAATTTCTCATCCTCAACTCGCAGGCCGCCAAATCCTTTCACAACGGCCAGCCACGTACCAGCCATCGATGTAATGTGGCAACCATCTTCCGTGTCGTTGTTATAATCATCAAGATCCAGTCGGGCGGTGCGGAGGTACATTTCGTAGGCTTTTTCTTTCATCCCCAATTTCGATGCCTGAATGGAGTGAACGCAGGGCGACAGTGATGACTCATGAACAGTCATGGGTTCATAGAAATCAAAATTGCGACGTAGTGTATCCACGTCGAACTCGTCCTCGAAGAAATACAATCCCTGCAATACGTCGGCCTGCTTGATGAAACAGGACCGCAAAATCCGATCCCATGACCAGTGCTGATTGATCGGCCGTTGCCCTTTCGGAATGTCGGAAACCGGCATCAGGTCTTTGTCCAGAAATCCTTCCTGCTGTAGAAAAACCCCTAATTGGTCATCCTGAGGCAAATACATCTTATCGATGATCTGCCGGGCGGTAGCCAGTTCTTTCTCCTCCCGGAAGTGAATCCGGTCGATCAGTTCAGCGTATTTTTCAGGATTCAGGGCTTTGACTTTGGCCACAGCTTCCGTCGTGTAGCGTAACGTCCAGGCGGCAATGTAGTTCGTGTACCAGTTGTTGTTAACGTTGTTTTCGTATTCGTTCGGTCCTGTTACGCCCAGCATGACGTACTGCTCTTTTGATTTCGACCAGTTGACACGCTGGCTCCAGAACCGGCTGATTGAAATGAGTACTTCCAGTCCATAATCGACCAGATATTGTTCATCGCCCGTATAGCGAACGTAGTCGTAAATGGCGTAGGCAATGGCGCCGTTCCGGTGAATTTCTTCAAAAGTGATTTCCCATTCGTTATGGCATTCTTCACCGTTCATCGTTACCATCGGATACAGCGCAGCTCCGGCCCGAAACCCAAGTTTCTGGGCATTTTCAATGGCTTTTCCAAGTTGCTTGTAGCGATAGATCAGGAGATTACGGGCTACTTTCTGGTCGGCCGTCGAAAGGTAGAACGGTAAGCAATAGGCTTCGGTATCCCAGTAGGTCGATCCGCCGTATTTCTCACCTGTAAAGCCTTTCGGACCGATATTCAGCCGCTCATCTTCGCCAGTATACGTCTGGTTCAACTGGAAAATAGTAAAGCGGATACCTTGCTGAGCCGCAATGTCGCCATCGATAACGATGTCGTTCATCTTCCATTTATCGGCCCAGGCCTGCTTCTGTTCGAACAGCATCTTGTCGAAACCCTTCCGCGTAATCCGCTGGATATACTGATGGGCTTCTTTGATGATCGTATCCGGGTCGTAGTTCAGCGACGACAGGTTGACAGCATATTTATACACAACCGTTTCCTGCCCCTGCCGACAGTCGAGTGTAATCCGGTTCGCTACGTATTTTTCGTATTTAATTGGCTGCGACTGGTAGTCAATCGACAGGCCATCCTGCTCAATGGAAACGCACATGCCCGTTGCTACGTGGAAGCCGGTTTTGCGGGTACGGAGTTCAATGTACGCTTCTCCATAAGCCGTTTCCTTGCGAACTTCATCCCAGAAGGTTTCGTCGTAATTAGCGTCTCGATTACGGATGTCGCCGTCGATGTAAGGGGTAATGGTAATTTTGGCGTCGAAATTAAGGGGTTTGATGGCGTACCGGATCGCGCCCGCTTCATCATCGACAATGGAGCAGAACCGCTTGGCATTCACCTGTACTTCTTTCCCACTTTTCAGCCGGGCCACGAAGGAGCGTTCGAGGTAACCTTCCTCCATGTTCAGTACCCGCCGAAAATCACGGACCTCGCAGTGGTTCAGATCGAGGGTTTCGTACTCAATGTCAATGTCGATACCGATCCAGTTGGCGGCATTCAGCACTTTGGCAAAATACTGGGGGTACCCATTCTTCCACCAGCCTACGCGGGTTTTGTCGGGGTAATACACGCCCGCTACGTAGTTACCCAGCATAGTTTTGCCCGAATATTTCTCTTCAAACGAACCACGCCCACCGAGTCGGCCGTTACCCAGCGACATCACGCTTTCGGTTACTTCATTAAAATCACGGTGAAAACCTTCTTCAACAATATTCCAGGGGTCGTGTTGTAAATAGTGTTTCATTTAACGCATAGGTTATTGGTCAATCTATCAAAAGAACTTACTTCCGATCCGTCTTTTTCTTCGCGGGTTTACATTCTTTGCAATATTCGTTTAACTCATTGATTTCACGGACAATCTGTTCACGAATTTCCCTCGTTCGGGTTTCTGACTGCCCACCGTCTGTCAGTCGGACAATTTCCGCAAGTCGTTCGGCATACAGCTTCTGGGTTTCGCTGACGGCTTGTTTATAAAAATCCATGTTTGAAAAAGCCCGCTTCTCTTCGTACATCCGTTTGCGAATTTTACGGGTATACAATTCAACCAGATCAAAATCAAGCTGCGCCATGTCAATCAACCGATCTGCTAAAGGGCCTTCGTCTAGCCAGGACGCTTTTCGATTGAAAATAGCCCGTGCAAAGCGATTGAAATTTTTTGTAAACATAAACTCATACCCACTCATCTGATAACTAAAATCCATCTGACAAGCGGCATAATATCGCTGGCTATTGCCGGAATTGGGCGCTTTGAGCTGAAAGTCACGCTTCGTCAGCTGATACGTTGGCGACCATTCGACAATATCCTGGGCAACTGTAAGATGAGTTAGGAGGCAAAAAAACAGGAACAGAGGGGCTTTACACATCAAAAAAAGGCGCGTCGTTTAGTTTATAACGAAGCAAATGTACCCATTTCCGCCTTTACCCGCATCGCCTGTTTCATGTGCCGTTCTGTATGCGCGATTAACATGCGGAACGCGTCGCCTAACCGGATTTTAAGCCAGTTACCGAACAGCGTCATCACTTTCTCCTGGTTCCAGTCGAGATAAACGGCTTTGTCCAGAAGCGAACGTAACAACGTTTGCAGATCAAGAAACTGCCCGATTACGTCGGCGGGAACCAGTTCAGCGGCCGGTCGTGGCCGAATCATACCCGGCGCGGGTAGTTTGATTTTCACCTGTGGATCAACGGCAAATAACATGGCTTTCCCAATCCAGTCGCTTTCAACGTTCTGGTCCGTTGGATTTGTCTGCAATAACCCCAGTTTATCGACTTTGTGCTGAATGTTGCGGATGTAAAACCGTTCGGCCAGATTCAGGTGCTGCAAACACTCCACAATACTCCAGCGATCGGGCGCGGGTTTCCAGCGAAGCTGTTCGTCGGTCAGGCTCGCAAACTCCTGTTGAACCGTTTCCAGAACAATGGAAAGGCGATGTTGCAAATCGCGGGCAGTATCGAGTTTCTGCATTTTTTAACCACAGAGGCACGGAGAACACGTTTTTTTTATCGACTGTCTTTGTGTTCTCCGTGCCTCTGTGGTTTAGAACATCAAAGCTGGCTTTCAAAAATTTTTATTACTGAGCCTGCATTTGTGCCTGCTGGAATTGTTCGACGTCACGTTTGAAGTTCAGGTCAATGGCGCCCGCTTCGAACGGCACTTCCGAGCAGTCGTCGCGATGGCGAACAATTACCCACTGCAATCCTTTGTCTCCTGCCAATTGTAGCAGCTCGTCGATATAGTCGCGATCGAAAAGAGCCGGAACGCCAACCTGGGTACCGTATCGACAGGCAACAATGCCTTTTCCTTCATCCTTCCTGACTTCCAGCATGTGCAGCAGCAACCCGAGCGATACCAGCGGCTGATCGATATGCAATACCAGTACCGCGTCGATGTCTTTATGCGTCAGATAGAGTGCCGCCAACCCCGTTTTAAGTGACGAAGCCTGTCCAGTTGACCAGCTCGGGTTATCAATGATGGTAACGGGTAAACCGGTCAGTTCCGGCACAATTCGAGCGCGATGGGCGCCCAATACAACCACAACCGGGCCATCTTGTAAAGCCAGTGCACTCTCAGTAGTCCGACGGATCAGCGACTGCCCTTTATACGTGAGCAACTGTTTCGGCTCACCACCCATGCGTGAGGAGTCTCCAGCTGCCAATATGATCGTTCCTAGTTTCAAGAGAATTCTTTTTTGATGAAAGTTAGCGAAAAAAATGAGTGAAGACTGTAGAATGAAGAGTGAAGAATAAAAAGCTAATACAAACTATTCTTCACTCTTCACGCACTTCTTCGTTCGTTAAATACAGCATCTGGATAACCGACTTCGACCAGCGACAGTCCCTCGGCCGGAGCTGCCCGCCCAGCTTGTTTACGATTTCTGGCCAGAATAATGTTTTCAAATTCATCGACGCTCAACCGCTCCTGTCCTACCGCCAACAGCGTTCCAACAATCGCCCGTACCATACCGTGGAGAAAGCGATTGGCGCGGATATGAAAAACCAGATCATGGTTCGGCTTCTCCTCCCAATAAGCCCAGTCAATCTGGCAGTTGAACGTCCGCACATCTGTTTTTACTTTGCTAAAACTCTCAAAATCGATGTGTTCCAGCAATTTACCGGCAGCTTCATTCATGCGTGCTACGTTCAACGATGGGTTGAATAGATAGGCAAGTCCTTCCCGAAACGGATCTTTCCGACGAATGATCTGGTACTGGTAATAGCGATACGTAGCGGTATAGCGGGCGTGGTCGTCGGCTCGGACGGGGAAGCAATCATACACAGCAATGTCTGGCGGAATCAGGCTGTTGAGCGACCGAAGCAATTGGTCAGGCAACGTAGCATCGGTCTCGAAATGAGCAAATTGCTCACCCGCATGAACCCCCGCGTCTGTCCGCCCGCTGCCTACGATTGCAATCGGCTGACGCAGTATGGTTGTCAAGGCTGTTTCGAGTACTTCCTGTACACTTAGCCCATTCGGTTGACGCTGCCAGCCGTGATACGTTGTGCCCCGATACGCTAATTGAAGAAAATAACGCATAATACCGGCAAAAGTACAGTTTGTCGGCTTCCGTAAAACAACAGGGGGCTTTGGTTTCAGGAAAACACTTCCTGTTGCCAAAGCCCCCAACATTAAAGAGAAAGGCGCGAAAAGAGCCGAACGTACTGGCGTCAGATTCGCACTGACAATCAATCTTCGAGAGGATTCCGTTTACTCCACTCTGAATAATAGTACTGCAATCTTGTTAAAACAGACTATTACAGCCTGATTCTTTTCAAGAAAAGGGTTGACCATTTTCCGACGTTTCCGTTAAAAACGCTCGACTTCGAATTTCAATTCATCCACCAACTGACGTAACCGGTCAGTATTGGGCGCTGGAGCAGGCAGTTGCTGGCTGACAAAAGCGCATATTTCCCACACCTCAAGCACATCTTTCAACGCGATTTCGCGATTGGGAATGTCCGTACGGTCGGCGGTTAACAACAATGTACCCTTCACTTTCACCTGATTATACACCCGCCGACAAAAAATCCCTGAATTATCGGACCGATCAGTCCGCTGCGGCTGAAGCAGCAAGACGTATAATTTCCCGTCGGCAATATCGAACCAGTTGCGTATAAACTTCCCAACCAGCAGAGCGCCTGGAAATGCGAAGTCGTCGCCAGCCTCGAAAGCCCGATAGTGTCCTTCGGGTAGGGTTGGCAAATGCATGGCCGGAAGGCGGTGCAGAAAGTCGGCCTGCTGATGCCGCTGTCCGTATTCCGTAAACTGGCGCTGCATCACAACCGGAATCGTTGGCGCAACCGATTGTGGGGTCTGACTGGATCGGGTATTCGAAGCGGGTTCCTCATAGACATTGTTGAACGTCAACGACTCCGCCTGACGACCAGACTGTTGCGGACCAGGTCGATAATCAGAAGCGTCGAACAGGTGGTCGGCTGATGGGCGTTCCTGACCGGGCCGTACCGGCGACGTAATGACTGGTGGAATGAGTGCCGAATTATCCCGATGCACCGGCGCAATGGTGGCTGGTCGACGCGGTTCTTCCTGCGTTTTATAGTATTTATTCAGGACCGACGATAAAGGCTGCGGTTCAGGCACCGGAGCTGCGGGCTGCGCAAAAATATCCGGAAAATCCGGGTGCTGAAACGGGTCGTCGTCCGTCGTTAACTTTCCGTCGGATCGAATCGCTGGCCCAGTTTCAATATGCCGTTCTGAACGACTAAAATACGTGTCTGCTGCCTTGTTTGACTGCCCTAGCGGAATACTAAGATTCGGCGTTTCGCGCAGTTTGCGAAGGTCCTGGCGGGTTAATAGTTCAACGGTCGTGTTAAACGCTTTGGCAATGGCTTGTATATTTTGCTGGTTCGGATTGGCACGCCCCTCTTCGTAGGCTCCTAATAACGAACGCTTTATGTTTATTTTACGAGAAAACTGCTCCTGCGTCAGACCATTCAGCTTACGCAGATAGCGGATGTTATCACTAACGAGCGTCATCCGGTTCGGGGTTGGCTAAAGTTTCAGCTAAGATAGACGATTCAGGGTTTAAATACCAATCCCCGACAGTTCAACTCGTTTTTAGTACTTTTGACATAAACTTTTTAACGTTTCAGGCTCTGGGTGTTATCCAATTTCCCAAGCCTGATAGTATTTCAATGGCCGTATGACAACGCCCTTCGCCAAACCCGATTTACGTAGTGATTTACAGACGGCTTTCGATACGCAACATCGACAGGCCCCCCAGATGGCCCTGACAACCGCCGATCAGCGTATCGAACGAATCCGTCGTATTCAAACGTGGGTTATAACGAACGAATCGGCCATTCAGAAGGCGCTGTATGATGATTTCCGAAAGCCGGCTTCTGAGGTTAGCATAGGCGAATTAATGCCACTCCACGCGGAGATCAAGCACATCATTCAGCATCTGAAACAGTGGATGAAGGCGCAGCCGCTTCCAACGCCGTTGGCCTTGCTGGGCACGAAGAGCTATATACGCTACGAACCCAAAGGCAACGTACTGATTATAGCTCCCTGGAATTACCCGTTCGTTCTGGCCATAAAACCGTTGCTATCAGCCATCGCTGCCGGGAACGTAGCGATGGTAAAACCTTCCGAACTGACGCCCCATACGTCCGGCCTGATCAAACGGATGCTTACGGATCTGTTTCTACCCGAAGAAGTGATGGTTTTTGAAGGAGATGCCGACGTAGCCCAATCGTTGTTAGCGTTGCCGTTCAACCATATTTTCTTTACCGGAAGCTCAGCGGTTGGACGCATCGTGATGGCTGCCGCTGCGACGCATTTGGCCTCCGTTACGTTAGAATTAGGCGGCAAATCTCCGGCTCTTATCGACGCTTCGGCTAATGTGAAACTGGCTGCTGCCCAAGTGGCCTGGGGTAAATGCCTCAACAACGGCCAAACCTGCATAGCACCGGATTATGTGCTTGTCCATGAGTCGATTAAACAACCGTTTGTACAGGCGCTGCAGGCGAACGTAACCGCCATGTATAGCCCCGATGGAAAACCAGTTGATACGTCGGACAGTTATGCCCGCATCGTGAATACGCAGCACTTTGAGCGTATTCGTGCTTTAATCGATGATGCTGTTGCGAAAGGCGCAACCGTTACGTTGGGGGGCAACCTGAATGCCGGACAGAAATTCATTGAACCAACTGTACTGGAGGGTGTTACGGATACCATGCGGGTCATGCAGGAAGAGATTTTTGGTCCGGTACTTCCCGTCCTGACGTATACGAACCTCGACGATGCGCTACAGATCATCAACCAGCGCGAGAAGCCGCTGGCCCTGTATATTCAAAGCCGAAACCGGCAGACTACCCAGTATATTCTGGACCGGACCTCGGCAGGCAACACCGTCGTGAACGACACGATGGTTCATTTCGGCAATATCGAACTTCCCTTTGGTGGGGTCAATCACAGTGGATTAGGTAAATCGAATGGCTTTTTCGGCTTTCAGGCGTTTTCCAATCAGCGCGGTATCATGCAGCGGGAATTCGGTACGCTTAAGTTCATCTATCCGCCCTATACCGACAAGGTCAAGAAATTGATCAAGTACATTCTGAAGTACGTGTGAGAAGAACGACTAGATTTAAATTGGCTGACTCCTAAATCGTTGTCTGGTCACTTCATAATCAGTGGCCACTTCTTGATATAAAAAACAAATACTGAAAGTGGCAGGAGCGTGTAGGATAATGAAAGACCTGTGTTCGGACTAGTTCCAGTATAAATAATAGAATTGATGGTTTCCCAAGCTGACCCCCCGATCATAATGCCCAGCGCTACTATTGATAACATATAACGTAATCGCTCATTTTCAGTTGTGGAAAGGGCAATTGCAAACAGGAATATACCGGTTGTCTGAACCCACCTCGCCCAGGAAATTGAAATGTATCCATTTCGAATAAGTGGATAAAATATCCCGAATATTAGAACAAGACTAAGCACAGACATGGTAATCCAGTTGATACTTTGAATATTAATCTTTTTCACATCCAGCTTCCAGTTTTTTATAGCGGCTAACGCATAGATTGGATCAGCCGCAAGATAATGCCACCCTCCATTATTTAAGCCTGTAAATATTTTTATCGACAGGAAAATCAGCATTGATGCTACTTGAAAGTGAGAGCCTTTGTTGTATTTTTTGCTGGCATATGCGCTAAACATCATCATTATGAATATATCAGCGACAAAGTGAAAAAGTGTACTTACAAGTATAATCGTAATACTTCCAGTATGCGTGAATAGTATGATAGTAAGTGATAGTACATAGATAACATATATCCACCAGTTAGATTTCGAGAAATTCTTAACCTCCCTGACAAAATCATTTATGGTTTCCATAACATACATTGATTTATTACGACTTTTGGTTGACCAAAGTCATGTACAGATGCTTTCCTAATTCAAATATTACGTTTTGTGCCATCGGCTGACGCAAAAGATTTGCGCCTTCTTCACTTGAAGCATCAAAGTCTACAGTTCCCCAAACTTCACCTCTAGGACCAAGAATAGGAGCTGCTAGAACAAAACAAAGCCCTTCGTCTACATCGCCCTCAACCCCATCTATTTCGGTAGACAGGGGCGAAACGGGTACGCCAATAACTCTCTTTTTGTTAGCGGCTTTTACAACAGCCACCTGCTCGACAGTTAACGGGTTTATATCAAATTTAAGATCACCTACTACTTCTATGACTGGATATGGAGCCCAAAAGTGAGTACAGACTAATATCGAATCTTCTTTCTTGAATATAAAGGCTCTCAACTTTGACACATTGATATCAACGGGAGCTGTCAGTGCTTTAGACACCAACTGCAACGCGCTCTGAACAAGTAGATGGACGCCATCAATGGGGCCTTGCCTGTTTTCAATTTCATCGATTTTAAGTTTTATCTTGTTACAGGCAGGGCCTAATGCAGCGGTATAATTTCCATTATTTACAGGAGCAAACTTCGCAAAGCTTAAACCAGCAAGATCTGTTGGTATTTTTATATTGGCTGTTCTATCGTGTACTATAAATGTTTTCTCTTTACCCAACGCCCCAAGAAAGAAACCAATCTCAAAAATCACATTATCTCTAGGTGAAGGTGTAGTAGCGCTATTAGACGTGACTTCGTCATCAGGTGTTAAAATCAATATAGCATAATCGAAGTCGTTACCAGCTTCGATAAGCGCATCAATATTGACTTGCATTAGGCCAAATACACCTTGATTCCATACATCAACTTCGTAATAATCATAGAGTCCTTCCTGTATTGCGCTGGCGACAGGTAATCCTTTAGACGAAGAACCAATAAACACTTTTGGGCGTCTCTTATTCATCTGTAAATTAGTCGTCTCCATAGGATAAAATCACTTAATGACTATTGTTATGTAGAGAAAGACATGAGGCATTTTCCAGAGACAAAACAAACCAATATTGGTGCAAATCACAATGGGGATTTTCCCGTATTTTAGCGATTAGACAATAGGATATGCTACTCTAAAAACCGACTTTTCTACACAATACACTTGAAAAATAATACATAAAAAACCACCAGGAATTTTTAAGTTCTCTGGTGGTTTTTTATAAAAAGAAACGCCTGTATTGTCAAACAATTAATACCCGTCGTTCTGCGGGAATGTTGTCCTGTTGTTATACACATCGATCTCCGATTGCGGAATTGGATAGTACATGCGATAGGCTGGCATGGTGATGCCTGTCACTTTAAGGGCGTCAACCGCCGTACCTGTGCGGATCAGATCGAACCAGCGGTCGCTTTCCAGGGCCAGCTCCAGTCGGCGTTCGCTAATGATTGCCGTCCGAAACGCTTCCTTGGTGGCCAGTTGCGCAGCCGTATAAGTCGCCACGCCTGCCCTGGTACGTACCCGATTCAGAACGGTAAATGCATCGCCGTTGGCCTGGTAACTTACTTCGTTCAGCGCTTCAGCATACAGCAGCAGTACGTCCGCAAACCGTAATACCGGGAAATCGTTACCCACATCGTTCGTCGTCGACAGTTCGTCATAAAACTTCCTCGGCACACCATTGATACTCGTTGGCACCGGTATCTGCACGGTTAACGGAAGCCGCTTGTCGCCAGTAGAATAAGCCGCTCGTAACGACGGTTCGATGTTGTCGCCAATGCTGGTGCCGAACCACGAACCGTGCCCTTCGCCCAATGAACCTCCTTTCTTAAACTTAACAGAGAACAAAAGCTCCGCATTGTTCTTGTTATTAACCGCAAATACATCGGCAATATTGGACAGTAACTGATACGTTGTTCCAGTCACCAGGTCCTTCAACGTAGTAACGGCCAGATCATATTTCTTTTCCGTTACATACACTTTACCAAGTAATCCCTTAGCCGCCCCCGACGTTGCCCGGCCAATGTCGTTGCCTGTATAGGTAGCGGGTAAACCAGCCGCTGCCGCCGTCAGATCTTTTTCGATGGACGCATACACATCGGCAATCTCGTTCCGGACATACGAACGGGCATCGGTTGTCGAACCAGCGGTCAGCACGAGCGGTACTTTCCCCCATAAGCGGACCAGATTAAAGTACGACAACGCCCGGATAAACTGCGCTTCGCCTTTATACCGGTTTTTCAACGTAGCATCCATCGTTACGGCGTCAATCTTGTCGAGAATCAGATTACAGCGGTTGATGCCGGTATACAGACTTCCCCACGTATCGCGCAAAACGCTGTTCGTGGTTGGCTCAATAAAGCGATCGATGTTGTAGCGCAGCCCCGAGCCCGACGACGGATCATTATCGAGGACATTATCGCTTCGGGTTTCGATGACGGTATTGTAATCGCCCCCATACTGGGTCGAACTCTGCAAGGCATCATACGCGCCGTTGACGGCATTGTTGAAGTCATTGGCCGTTTTGTAAAAGTTATCTACGTTAGGTTGCGACAATGGCTTTAGTTCCAGAAAATCTTTCTGACAAGCGGTCAGACTCACAAGGGCAGTAAAAATTATAGCTACTTTTTTCATGGCTGATTAGAAGGATAAATTGATACCAACCGACGTCGTGCGGGGCAGTGGATACGTACCGTAATCTTCGCCGGAAGACAGGGCACTGTCGGGACGGCTGTTCACCTCCGGATTATACCCCAGGTATTTCGTGAACGTAAATGGATTCTGCGTCGTCACGTAAATGCGGGCGCGGGTCACGCGTATCCGTTGCAGTAGGGTTGTGGGCAGCGTGTAGCCCAGCGTAATGGTACGTATGCGAACGTAGGAGCCGCTTTCAATGTGCCAAGTCGAGATTTCGCCATTCGAACCCGACGCCAGGCGGTTCGCACGATTCACCACACCATTCCCCGGATTCTCGGGCGACTGCCAGCGGTCAAGAGCTCCCCGGAACAGGTTTCCGTTTCCTTCCATGTTGTAGACGTAGCGTCGAAGTAGATTCAGAATTTTGTGTCCCTGAACACCCTGAACGGCGAATCCCAGATCGAAGCCACGGTAAGCGAAATTATTGGTAAACCCAAACGTGAATTTCGGGAAATAGCTGCCCGTAACGGTCCGGTCGCTGCTCAGATCAAACTTTCCGTCTGGCTGTCCATTAGGCCCACCACTAACGTCCCGAAATTTAAAGTCACCAGGCCGGGTTGTAGAAACGTGAAGCCCTGGACTGGCGTCTATTTCAGCCTGATTCTTGTAGACTCCGTCGTTAATATACGTATAGTATTCACCAATGGGGTGACCGATCTGCGTGATAAACTGCGCTCCGGCTACCCCACCGGCCACAATGATTGGATCGCCGGAGGGTCCGAGTGCTTTTACTTCGTTGCGGTTAGTCGCCAGGTTCGCACTCGCATCCCAGCGTAAACGCCCAAAGGTTTGCCGGGTACTGAGGGTAAATTCAAATCCCTGGTTGTTTACTTTACCGATGTTCTGCAACTCGGTACTGAAACCTGATGCCCGCGGTACCGGTACGTTCAACAGCAGATCTGAGGTATTGGCGTTGTAATAATCGACGGTCAGGTTCAGGCGATTGCGAAAGAAACTTACGTCGAAGCCAATGTCGAACATCGCCGTTTTTTCCCACTTCAGCTTGTCGTTGGCCGAATTACCGGGAGCCAATCCACTTACGACAACTTCATTACCGAGGATGTAATTCTGGTAATTGAGCAAACTGATCGAGCCGTAATTCGGAATCTGGAAATTACCCGTCAGACCGTAGCTGGCGCGTATCTTCAAATCGCTCAGCCACGTAACAGGCTTCAAAAACGATTCCTGTGATACGTTCCAGCCCGCCGACACAGACGGGAACGTACCGTAGCGATTGTCGCGCCCAAACCGCGACGAACCATCGGCCCGAATCGCAGCCGACAAGAGGTACTTCCCATTGTAATCGTACTGCACCCGACCCAGATACGATAGTAATGACCATTCCTGAATATCGGAAGCACCCGACGACACCTGTCCAGCGTTGAGGGTAGTCACTAAATCGTTCGGAAAATTGGTAGCGGTCAGCTCGTTGGACGTCCGACGATCTTTCTGGGCCGTGAACCCCGCCAGGCCTGAGATGGTATGCAGCCCGAATGAATGATTGTAGTTCAGCGTATTTTCGACAAGCCAGTCAACAAAGTTTTGCGCCCGCGAGAATCCCGTTGGCGTTGAAGCCCCTTTGCGATCCCGGATTTCGAGAGTTGAGGGCCGGTAGTAATCGCGCTGGAAACTATTGACGTCTGCCCCAACGCTTAACCGGTACGATAAGTCCTTCGTAATCTCATACTGGGCGTATACATTACCGAGCACCCGCAGCTGGCTCAGCTTATCGTTTACCTGGTTCGCAATGGCGACCGGATTCAGGATTGACGTAGCCCCATAACCCCAGGCGTTTCCCCCAAAATTATACGATCCATCGGCATTGTAAACTGGAAACAGGGGAGGCATTTGCAGAGCAAGACCCACAACCCCTTCACCCAGGTATGGACCTTCGGCCTTGATCAGATCGTGATATGAGTACGTTGGATTGAGGTTAGCGCCCACCGTTAGTCGCCCACTTTTCACATCGACGTTGGCGCGGGCACTGTAGCGTTTAAATCCCGAGTTGATCACCACGCCCCGCTGATCCATGTAATTACCCGATACGTAGAACTTGACATTATCCTTACCCCCTGATATGGAAAGGGTATGGTTCTGAATCGGAGCGGAGCGAAAAATCTCGTTCTGCCAGTCGGTATCCGTCAGTCCAGCCTGCCCGGAGAGATACGGCACAATTTCGGGCTGAATCAACGTACTGGGTGCCCCTACTCCCCTATTCCGAATGTCGTTGGAGTCCGTCGCTTTCCCCGTTGGATTCCGGTCCAGATACGCATTGTTTTTTGCCTCGTAGCTTAGTTGCGCATACTCATAGGCGTTGAGCAGATCAATCTTTTTCGATACCTGCTGAACGCCCGTATACCCATCATAATTGATTACGGTTTTCCCTTCTTTACCCCGTTTAGTCGTCAGCAGTACGACGCCGTTTGACCCTCGCGAACCATAAATGGCGGCCGCCGACGCGTCTTTCAGCACCTCGATACTTTCGATATCATCGGTATTGATGGTGCTCAGTACGTTAATCGGATTGTCAGGAAACTGCGTGTTCGTGCTGCCCGTGGCAAACTTGGTATCACGGGAGAGTGGAATCCCGTCGATTACGTAAAGCGGGTCGTTCCCGGCACTGATCGATCCGGTTCCGCGCACGCGGATGGACAGAGCGGCACCCGGTGCCCCCGACGTTTGCGACACCTGAACCCCCGCAATTTTGGCCGCCAGTGCCTGATCAAAACTGGTGACCGGCTGATTAGCCAGGTCCCGCGCTTTAACTGAGCCGATGGCAGTCGTGATGTCACGACGATTCTGAACACCGTAACCCACCACCACCACTTCACTCAACGCATTGTCGGTAGCGGTTAAACGAGCATCGACTACGCTACGATTACCAATAGCAACTTCAGTGGGCTGATAGCCGATAAACGAGAAAACAAGCGTTTTGGCACCAGCGGGCAGATTAAGTTGATACTTGCCCTGCGCATCGCTGGTAGCCCCAACGTTGGTTCCTTTGACCTGAACCGTTGTACCAGCCAGCGCGTCGTTGTTGGCAGCATCCGTCACCGTACCAGTGATGGTTGATTGGGCATAGCCAAAATGAGCTACAGCAAACAACAGGCTGAACAGCACCCATTGTCGGTATCCATTTCTGACATAATCGGGTAGCAAAACAGACATAGAGATTTGGTTTATAGGATTAATAAATGGCCAGTTTCCCTAAACAGAAGTTTTTCATATATGCCAGGCAAACGGTGGCATACAATATTACTTAACATTCAATCATTCTGAGTATATTCCAATTAACAATTCGTAAATCCTTTTTAATCTTGGCAAGCGAAAGATCGAATTACTCCTTATAATCAATAAAAATCTGCGCATAATACCAGTTTCGATCTTTTATCTATTTAGCCTATATACTTTAAAAAAGCCTATTTAGTACATAAAGTAGCTTATCACGATCATCAGCTTATAAAAAAAACTTCGTATCATTGGTACTGCATGTTACGACGACATTTCTCTTCGGCCTTACTCCTACTGGCCGTACTCACCGCCAGGGCGCAAACATTGCCTATTCTCGATCAGAACCCGACAAGCCTCCGCTGGTATCGGTTAACGACACCCCATTTTCGAGTGCTCTATCCGATGGGTTTAGACTCAACAGCTCAGCGAACGGCTAACCGACTCGAAAGCCTGTATGAACCCGCCAGTGCTTCACTCGGGAAGCCGCCCCGGCCTATTTCGGTACTGCTTCAGAATCAGACTACAAACAGCAACGGATTCGTTACGCTGTTTCCGCGACGGTCGGAGTTTTTCGCCGTGACACCCCAGGATCCGAATTTGCTGGGCACCTTTAACTGGCTCGACTTACTGGCGGTGCATGAATACCGGCATATCGTTCAAAACGACAAAGCCTTACAGGGCTATGGACGGGTGCTCTATACACTGCTGGGGAATACAGGCCTACAGCTTCCACTGTTAACCGTACCCGACTGGTTTGCCGAAGGGGATGCCGTCAGTAATGAAACGCTCCTGAGCAACAGCGGCCGCGGACGAATCCCTAATTTCGATTTAGGCATGCGAGCGAATCTGCTTTCGGGAAATCGATTTGATTATCCGAAAGCCGTCTGTGGTTCGTACCGGGATAATGTACCGAATCACTACGTACTGGGTTATCTGCTGACTACGTATCTTAAACGTACGTATGGACCTGACGTCTGGAGTAGAGTGCTTGGTCGCAATTATCGGCGTTTCCCGTGGCCCTTTGCGCTGTCGGCGAGTATTAAGGATGAAACCAAGTTGCGAACGGAGGATTTATACAGCCAGGCGATGAACGATCTGACCGAGACCTGGCAGAAACAACTGCAAGGTCTAACCGTTACGCCCGCGACGACCTTTCCCGTTAACGCTGAAAAACAGCAATCAAAACAGCCGAGTCCACGGCGGCCGAATCCACGGCGCCCAGTCTTCACAAATTATCAGCATCCACAGTTTCTAACTGACTCGACGGCATTGTGCGTGAAGAGTGGCTTGGGTGATACGCCCCGATTGGTGATTCTGGGAAAAGATCGCCGGGAAAAGCAGGTGTTTGTGCAGGGTTTCACCAACGACCCTGATTATTTATCGGCCACACCTGCCAAAGCCTGCTGGATCGAGTTTGGCTACGATCCCCGCTGGGGACAACGTGTGTACTCCAACATTCGCTTGCTCGATCTGAAAACCGGAAAACTGACTCGCCTAACCCGTCGTGCCCGGTACACGGCCGCTGCCCTCTCGCCCGACAACACAAAATTGGTCGTTGTTGACAATACGGATCGTTATAAAATCCGGTTGCTGATACTTGACGCCCAGACGGGTAAGCAACTAAAAGAGATCGCCAATCCTGAGAACAACTTCTTCCAGCACCCGCGTTGGCAGTCCGATAATCGACGTATCGTAGCGGTGGTATTAAAAGACGGTCAGAAAACTATCCAGCAGATTGATACGGATGAAAATACACGTATTGAGTTACTGCCTCGGGCTAATGAGAACATCAGTCATCCACAGCCGTGGGGCAATTATGTTCTCTACAACTCGCCCCGTTCTGGCATCGACAATGTGTATGCCGTCGACGTTCGTTCGAAGCAGGTGTTCCAGGTAACATCCCGTCCGCTGGCCGCTTACCATGCGACGGTTTCGCCATCGGGCACTCGGCTTGCCTTTGAGGATTTTGCCACTACAGGTTATCGTATTGCCGATATGCCCCTTGATCCTGGCAACTGGAAACCCGTCACGGAACCCGCTCAAGACCAAACGATACGTTATTTTGGGCCGCTGGCTAAACTGGAACCAGGCGCTGTGCTCGGACGTCAGATCCTCGCAACGGATTCACTACGTATTACCCCCTACACGCCTGGCCGTTTCCGGCGTCTGGCTCATGCGCTCAACATTTACAGTTGGGGTCCAACCGTAGCCAGTACGGGCCAAACTCTATCGATCGGACTGAATTCGCAGGATTTACTCGGTACGACGCAGGTTGGTGTAGGCTATACGTACAATCAATCCGAACGGGTCGGCAATGCCTATGCCCTGCTAAGTTATCAGGGACTTTTCCCCATTCTTGACCTGAGTTTTCAGCATGGTAACCGCCAGACATCGCTTTACATCGATAGAGCGCTCCCCTACGATAGCCTTCGCACCGATCGATGGCAGTACGACCAACTAACGGCGGGTATTCGGCTGCCTCTGCAACTCACGCATTCCAAATATGGTCAGAGTATCAGTTTATCAGCCTATTATAATTACCTACAAGTAACGGATTACGATCTGCCAGGTCGCTACGTAACGGAAGTGGGGTCAGGTGGGTCGCTGAATGCGATGACGTATGGCGTTAGTTATTCCCGATTACTCCGGCAGAGCAAACGCGACGTAGCACCACGCTGGGGTCAGACGCTCTCCGCTACGTATCGGAATACACCCTTTGGTGGGGCCATAACCGGCGAACAGTGGGGTGTGCAGGGTAATTTATTTTTCCCCGGCTTAGCGAAACATCATTCACTCCGATTGAGGGCGGGTTATCAGCAGCAGGCACAGCGCACGTATCAATTCAGCGCCGTTGTATTTTATCCGCGTGGTCAGTCGTATATCGCCGATGATAAGATTCAGGCAGGTAGTATAGAATATCGACTACCCGTGGCCGATATGCACTGGTCGCTCGGGCGATGGCTGTATATACAACGCGTGAAAGCGGCTGGTTTTTACGACGTGGCTCAAGGGCAAAGTGCTGTGGATGTGCGCGATATATACGGTCGACTGAATGGCTTCGATACTGTAAAGCATATGTATCAAACTACAGGCCTCGACGTATCATTTGTGTTCAACGCCCTTCGCCTTCGCAACTCATTCGAGGTCGGCTTACGCTCAGTCTATAACCTCACCAATCAGCAGTGGCTCGTGCAGCCGTTGGTGATCGATATTGGGTTTTAGTGGCATAGGGCATGGGGGAAAGGACACAGGATCAGTAAAGAAAATCCCCATGCCCCTTACCCTATGCCCTAATCTTTATAAAACACCCACTTCGAGAGTTCGCGGAAGGAGGTTTTCTTGCCATACATCAGAATACCGACGCGGTAAATCCGGGCGGCTATCCAGGTGGTTCCAACGAAGCCGACTACTAACAGCACCATCGACAGCGCCAGTTGCCAGCCGGGTACGCCAAACGGAATCCGGACCATCATGACTACCGGCGAGGTGAATGGGATGATGGATGTCCAGAAAGCCAGTGGCCCGTCGGGGTCCCGAACGGCAATCTGGGCAAACGCAATGGCCGCAATTATGGGCATCATGATCGGAAACATAAATTGCTGCGTCTCGGTCTCGCTATCGACAGCGGCACCGACCGCTCCGAACAAGGCACTGTACAGCAGGTAACCGCCTAAAAAATAGAACAGAAAACAAGCCACAATCATCGAAATATTGAGCGTTTCGATCGCCTTCATTACGTCGGCAACGGGATTTTTCGCAGTAGCCATTTTTCGCTGAACCTCCTGCTGGCCGGGCATCCCGTTCATACGGGCGGTCATGGCCGACTGAGCCGTTTCTTTCTGCCCCATAACGGATGAACCAACGGTTATCAGCCCAGTAGTCAGAATAATCCAGAGCATAAACTGGGTCAGACCCACCAGCGCTACGCCGATAATTTTACCCAGCATCAACTGAAACGGCTTCACCGACGAGATGATAACCTCGACAATCCGGTTGGTTTTTTCTTCCATAACGCCCCGCATCACCTGGGTGCCATATATCAGTACGGATATATAGATCAGCAGTGCGCAGAAACCACTAATGATGGTCGTAGCGATTCCGTTACTGCTTTTTTCACCCGTTTCGCTCATACTGATCGTCTGCGCATCGACGTTGACCTTGGCATCTTCAATAATTCGTTGCGTGATCCCCGCCTGCTCCAGCTTGATGGTTTCAATCTCTTTCGAAATAGCTCGTTCGATATTGCTCTGCAAGGCCAGGCTGACGCTTTTTTCAGCAAAAATCTGAACGGTTTTGGGGTATTCGATTACATCTTTCGGAATAAAAACCAGCGCGTCGTAGCCTTGTTTGACAAACGCTTTTTTGGCCGAGGCCAGCGATGTTTTGGGGTACGAAAACAATGTTTCGTCGTCGTTTTTAAACTTCCCGCTAAACCGCCCGCTCTCGTCGACCACAGCGATTTTCTTCTGATTAATTGAACTGACGGCGGCCCAGCCAATGATGGCATAGAAACCAAAAATGAGTACAGGTCCAAGAATCGTCATGACGATGAACGATTTTTTGCGTACCCGCACCAGGTATTCACGCTTAATGATGAGAAAGATTGTATGCATAGTTTCAATGAGTGATTAAGTGAATACTAGACTGGGTGAATGCACGAATAGGTATTACCTGTCCTTGGTTCAATCATTCACTCACTGGCTTCTCCTACGGTTTTAATAAAAATATCATTCATACTGGGAATGTTCTCGCCGAACGACCGAATAGCCACCCGATCGAGCAGTTGCCGAACAAGGTCATTAACCGATGCATCCGGTGGAATCTTAATATCGGTTCGCAGAAAACCATCGTCGGTGGTGCGTGTAGTCAGTACGTCGAAGGCAGCGGGCAGATCCTCCAGACTTCCCTGATATTCTACATGGTACGTATGCGTTTTGAATTGCTCTTTAATCGCTCGTTTCGGACCATCAAGGACTTTGTGCGATCGGTTGATGAGTGCAATGTGGTCGCAAAGTTCCTCAACGGATTCCATTCGGTGGGTCGAAAATATGACCGTCTTGCCGCTGTCGCGCAGTTCCAGAATTTCATCTTTAATGAGGTTGGCATTGATCGGATCGAATCCCGAAAAAGGCTCATCCAGAATAATCAGATCGGGTTCGTGCAAAACCGTTGCCACAAACTGAATCTTCTGTTGCATGCCTTTGGAGAGATCTTCCACCTGTTTAGACCACCACGTTTTGATGTCGAACTTCACAAACCAAATCTTTAGCTTTTCCATCGCCTGCTTCTCCGTCAATCCCTTGAGCTGGGCCAGATACAGCAGTTGTTCGCCAACTTTCATTTTTTTGTACAGGCCCCGCTCTTCGGGCAGGTAGCCAATCCGTTTAATGTGATCCGGTTTCAGGCGTTCACCATCCAGAATGACCTCACCCGAATCAGGAGCTGTAATCTGATTGATGATGCGAATCAGCGAGGTTTTTCCGGCACCGTTTGGCCCCAGCAAACCAAAAATACTGCCTTTGGGCACGGATAGACTCACGTCATCTAAGGCACGATGTTGAGCGTACTGTTTAACAATGTGGTGGGTTTCAAGAATATTCATGTAGTTCAGGTAATACGTTGACAACGTTCGATTGCCCAAACTTCCGCCTTTTGTAACAGAACGCCAATTAAATTACGGATGAACGCCGATTCAGGCCCATAAACGGTCATACAAAAGGCCACAACGCGTCGACGTGTGGCCTGATAAGGAATTGACTGAGAATTAAGTTCTTAACTGTAATAGTCTCTCACCTGAAACAGTAACATCAGGAAGAGCAGGCCGATTAGCAAAGTAAGTAAATGAAACCCAACCAGACTACTAAATACGCTGATTAACTGGGCATAGTAGCTAAATACCCAACCTGATCGCTTTCGATTAAACAGACCCGGTAAAGCCAATATACCCAGTACCAACCCAGCAAGCGAAAGAATCATGCTAATTGTGTACCCAAAACCAGCACTCACGCCACCCATAAACGAAACAGGCATGAAAGCCGCTCCAATACCCAGAAAGACTAAAATGCCGGGAGCAGCTAAAATCAGGAACACCAGCGTGACAATCGGCCAGTATTTAACAAAGCCTGCCCGAAAATCAACCGGAAATTGAAAGGGAGCTTTCGTCGTAAAATAAGGAGCCAGTTCGGTTTCTAATAAGGCGGGTTGGTTCATAAACTACAGCGATTTAGGAGTAAAAGGTAGACCTATTGGTACTACCTGAAAGCACTGATTCTCTGGAATATCCTCAACCAACCCGAATTGCTTTATCAAACGGTAACCTCGTCCGTTTGCACGGGTTGCGTTCTGAATTCGCCTTCCCATTTGGATATAACGCAGGTAGCTACCGCATTGCCAGCAACACTCGTGGCAGAACGTCCCATATCGAGTACCTGATCGATGCCCAGTAATAGGGCAAGTCCTTCGATAGGTAAATTAAACAGAGACATTGTTCCGGCAATGACGACCAGCGATGCCCGGGGTACGCCGGCAATGCCTTTAGACGTAATCATCAGCGTGAGCATCATCGTAATTTGTTGTTCTATGCTGAGTGGTACGTGGTATGCCTGCGCGATGAAAGCCGTGGCAAAGGTCATGTACAGCATCGAGCCATCGAGATTGAACGAATAACCCAGTGGTAACACAAACGAGATAATCCGCTCGGAACAACCAAACCGACGTAGTGCTTCGATCGTCTGTGGGAACGACGCTTCTGAACTGGCCGTACTGAATGACAGAATAACGGCCGAACGAATTTCTTTCAGCAGGGCGATGTAGGGTATGCCTACGACTAAACAAATGGCCGCCAGTACTACGAATATAAAAAATAACAACCCTCCGAAGAAACACAGAATCAGGTAGACATAGCCTCCCAGAATACCTAACCCCTGTTGGGCTACAATCGCGGCAATGGCGCCCAATACGCCAAACGGCGCAAACGCCATAACGTAACTAGTGATCTTGAACATAATATGCGAAAGCGCATCGAGAGCCTTGATCATGATTTTCCCCTGCTCCCCAACGGCACCAACGGCAATCCCGAAAAAGATACTGAATACGACAATCTGAAGAATTTCGTTGGTTGCCAGCGCTTCGATAAAACTTGTCGGAACAATATGAGTAATGAAATTCTCGAACGACATTTTCTGAACTTCTACCCCAACATCAGTACCTTTTGCGGGCAACTGGGTTATGTTCATCACTTCGCCCGGTCTCATGATGTTAACCACCAATAGACCAACGACCAACGATAAAATCGTAGCAAAATAAAAGTAAGCCAGTGTTTTCAGGCCGATGCGTCCCACTGTACCAAAATCCCCAAGTTTGGCAATACCAACCACCAACGTAGCAAAGACGAGCGGCCCAATAATCATTTTGATGAGTCGCAGGAAAATTTTGGACAGGATGTTCAGGTCAGTTCCCGAGAAACCGGAGGTGGTAGCTGGGAAAAAATAACCAATGGCAATACCGAGCACCATGCCCAGAAAAATACGTGTTGTCAGGTTGGGAAGTTTCATGCAATGAGAATAAAAGAACCTTATTGAACAAATGTAACGGAAACCCGTCAGTTCAGAAAAGTCATATGTTTAGATTAGACGGCCATAAACCAGCAAATTGAAATAATCTGTGGGTAAATATACGTATCAGTCCACTTTTATGTGGGCATTTTCAGTTCATATAAACAGTCTCCCTACCGTGACCTATGGGTTTAGTAGAAATTAAGATCGGCTAAACCAGCGCCGATAAATGGGCTTTCGATACGCAAACTGTAACCACAGCACAGGATAAAACAAATAGTCGGTCAGCAAAAAAGGCGTTCGGAACGTAACATCATCAACAAGCAGGGTTTGCCCACTCACGCCATCGGCAGGAACACGTAATAATCGATGGCGATGATGCCAGTACGTCAGAAAAAAAGGCAGTTTAGTCCCCTGATCGACAAAATAAATTTCGTTTTCTTCAGTTTTCTGGTCTACAATCTGGCTGATCCAATCTTGCCGAAACAGAAAAAAATTTAGGCGAATATGAACCACATCATCCCTCCGACAGCCGTCGAAACGGATCACCTGAACCGGCGGAAAGGGCGGACTGAGCCGCTCAAATAAGTCTTGGTCGAAACCCGCCCAGACAGCCGGTAAGGATTGGTCAACACGTGTTTTAAGGCAAAGACGCATGGCAGATAAATAAGCAGGAGAATGATGAAACGAGCGGGATTTTTACCTTTTGCGAAAAAAAACTACCGTAAAATTGATAAATTCAGGAAAGAGGGCGAATTTAACTCCCCGTTTTCAGCTTCATGCGGGCTGGATTGGGCAAACTTCCTCTAGGCTTATGCATCGATTTACCAGGTGGTTAGCTCTTGGGTTACTTGGCGGCTTGCTCAGCGTAAGCCTACCTTCGTTGGCCAATCCCCCTGAACCGGAGTACCTTACGGTACGTAATGGTCTGCCACAAGGTTTTGTTAATTCCATGCTTCAGGACCAGCATGGTTTTATCTGGTTGTCTACACGAGACGGACTCTGTCGGTACGATGGCATTCGATTCCGGATTTACTCACACGATCCGCAGCAGAAAAAATCGCTATCCTTCAGCAGCCTTTACGAAATTCGGGAAGATAACCGGGGCAATATCTGGGTCCGCACGGAGAACAACAATGTAGACTGTTTCGATCCGGTTACCGAACAATCAAAGCGTCTTTCTAACACAAACCAGTTCCGACAGGCACTTGGCCGCGACCAGCTTGCCGGTATCTACCCCGATCGGCTGGGCAATGTATGGGTAATTACCCAAACTAACGGTTTTTTTCGGCTGAATGCCAATGGGTCTATTTCACATCGGCATTGGGAGATGCGGGGCGATACCGTTCAGCGAGCGTTCCATACCATGCTGCTCGATCAGCATAACCG
This sequence comes from Spirosoma validum, assembly GCF_014699035.1. Lineage (GTDB taxonomy): Bacteria > Bacteroidota > Bacteroidia > Cytophagales > Spirosomataceae > Spirosoma > Spirosoma validum. The sequence goes on along the minus strand of NZ_JACXAA010000005.1, from coordinate 219,820 downwards.
GCTCTGGCTGGCTGCCCACGACGGATTATTCAGCTACGATATCGCATCCGGTAAGTTTTCAGGCTATCGTACAGCGCAGGGGTTGCCACAAAATGACGTGCATAGCCTGCATGAACGGGCAAACGGTGAGTTGATGCTTGGATTCCCTGGCCGATTTGCCCTATTCAATCCTGCTGATGGTCGCGTTCGAAAAGTAGTTACTGTCCCGGGTAACCCGACTGAACTACCGCTGTTCACGCGCGACTCCAGGCAAATTGACTACGTTAACCAAAATCGGTACACGGACAAAGAGGGGTTAGTTTCCGTATTACCTATCGGCAACTCCAGCCTTACTGGCTCAAAGTTGGGCCAGTTCTCAGCTATATCACTTCTGGTCGATCGAACAAACGTGCTCTGGCTTGGTCTGAATGGGAATGGTGTCATCAAGTACGACTTAAACAAAAAGCTATTCCAGACCTGGCCTTACGTTAATACGTTTCAGACGGATTGGTTAACGCAACAGTTTAACGTACCACTCGATGCGATTCCAGCCTCACTCCGACAACAAACGGATTATGAGATGCATCATCAATTCGATGGGACAAATGCGTTATGGATCAGCAGCGCCAGAGCCGTGCCGTACCGATATGATGCCAGTCAGCGAACATTTATAGCCGTCCAGCCAACAGGTATTGAAGCGCACTGGTTACCACCCGGCGAGCCGTTTCGTCTGACTACCATAGCGATCGGCGCTCAGGGCGACATTTGGGGATTACTAGCCCCTCATAATCAGGCGGTTGTTCGGTATAATGCCAGCCTAAAAAACTTTACTGCCTTTCCGTTGCCTTTACCCAAAAATAACTCGTTCGTCATTCGGGCCATGCTCGTCGATGGAGGGCGGATTTATCTGGCTACTAAAAACCAGGGGCTACTTCAGGCTGACTTATCGACCAAACGACTGATTCGCTGGCAAAGTGGAGGTACTGAACCAGGCATGTTGCCCGATGATGCGCTTTTATCCTTGGCACAGGACCCGATTCATTACAATCACCTCTGGATCGGCACTTTCGGCCGTGGGTTATGTCGGCTCGATAAACTAACGGGTAAGATTCAGCAGTTTACCATGAGTCAGGGGCTGCCCAATAACGTTATCTACGCCATCCGCCCCGACAAAAATGGTCACCTGTGGCTCAGCACGAATCGAGGACTCTGCCGCTTTGATACCCGAACGAGCGAAGTCAGAAACTACACTGCCGACGATGGCCTGCCCAGCGATGAATTCAATCTGTTTCATGACGTAGCACTACCTGATGGGCGATTGATTTTCGGAGGAATCAACGGCTACACCATTTTTGATCCGCAGCGAATTCGGGAAGATCCGTATAAGCCGGTCGTAGCGCTTACAGCACTACGTATCAATAACCAGCTCGTTAGCGCTTTAACTCCAGACTCACCCATTCAGCGGGATATTAACGAAACCAGCAACATCGAATTAACCCATGAACAAAACTTCCTGTCCATTGACTTTGCCGCTCTTCAATTCAATCAAAGCCGTAAAAATCAGTATCGGTATAAACTAATTGGTTTAGATAACGACTGGATTTATAGCGGAAATCAGGCGACAGCGACGTACACGAACCTTCCACCAAAAACGTATACATTCGTTGTCAATGCCTCCAATACGTCCGGTATCTGGAGTCCCTATGTTCACCAGCTTCAACTGACAATAGCTCCTCCTCTGTGGGCAACGTGGTGGGCTTATTCGGCTTATGCCTTACTCCTGCTGGGTATGCTTATCGGCTACATTCGGGTGCGTTTCCGGCGTATGCATCAGAAAAGCCAGATGGAATTACGAGAGCAGGAAGCCATACAGCTAAAACATCTCGACGAAGTGAAGTCTCGATTCTTCGCCAATATCACCCATGAATTCCGCACGCCATTAACCCTGATCATAAGCCCACTGGAGCAGCTACTGAAAGAGACCACGGAATCTCCTTATCATAAGCGTCTGGGCCTGGTCTATCGGAATGCGAATCGACTCCTACGGCTGATCAACGAGTTGCTCGATCTGGCAAAGCTGGAAGCTGGAAGCCTTACGGTTACGCCTACGCCTGCTAATCTGCCGGAGTTTATTCATCGCACAGTCCTGGTGTTCACCGAAGAGGCTGAACGCAGGCAAATTCAGTTGCAACTCATAAACCAGATCAGTCAGCATACGTATTGGTTCGATTCGGATAAGGTCGAAAAAATACTGACCAACCTCTTGTCCAATGCCCTCAAGTTCACGGATCCAAATGGTTCGATAACGGTTGCGCTTCAGGCTGAACCTATTGCCCCTAACCCAGAGAATCCTGTTCCGACCGACCTCATTCGTATGTCGGTGCATAACACGGGGGCAGGTATTCCCGTACAAAATCTTCCGTACGTATTCGATCGATTTTATCAGGCTACTCCCCTGAGCGAAACATCGGTAAATGGTTCTGGTATTGGGCTCTCCTTAGTTAAAGAATTAGTTGAAATGATGCAGGGGACGATCTCGGTGGAAAGCAATTCTAGCCTGGGTACCATCTTTACGGTCACACTCCCTTGCCATCAGGCCCGTGCTACGTCCACGGCAGACACAGCCATAAACTTATTTCCTTCGACTACAGACCCAAGTCAGACCATAGCAAAGAATTCATCTGTTGATGAAAGTGTTCCCCGTATTCTGCTTGTGGAAGATGATAATGATATAGCCGAATACGTCACCAGTGTTCTTAGCACAGAATGGCATGTTCAGCGAGTCAATAATGGTCGGTCAGGTGTAGAAGCGGCTATTGCGAATGGGCCAGACCTGATTATCAGTGACGTATTGATGCCAGAAATGAACGGATTCGAACTTTGCCGCCAGCTCAAGACAAATTCGATCACGAATCATATTCCAATTTTACTGCTGACAGCTAAAGTAGCGATCGAAAGTCGTTTGGAAGGCTTAACAGCTGGCGCTGATGATTATTTAGCCAAGCCTTTTCAGGTCGATGAATTACGTGCACGCATTCGGAATCGTCTTGAGCATCAACAACGGATCCGGCAATACTACCGAACACAGTTTTTGCGCGAAGGCCATCTTCCCCAAACCAGTCAGGCCCCCGAAGATGAGTTCATGAATAAGATCTATACCATACTCGAAGCGCGATTAGACGATCAAACCTTTGGGGTTGAGCCGCTGGCCGACGCCGTTGGTATGAGCCGCATGCATTTAAGTCGAAAAACGAAGGCCATGACAGGCCTTACTCCCAATGAACTGATTCGTATGATCCGACTAAAACGAGCAGCTGAGTTGCTCCTTACAGGTGCCTCTATTTCTGAAGTTGCAGACCGTGTAGGCTTTGATACACCCGCTTATTTTTCAAAGGTTTTTAAGGATCAATACCGTCTTACACCGTCTGAATACATTGAGAAAAACCGTCATGAGATGGTCTGACCATATTGTATTATACGGTTAGCAACGGCATACTTTTTATCTTATACTACTTTCAAACATAAAAAATCCAATAGTTTACTTTACTTTTTTCTAGAATTTGCCTACTTATTGATTTTCTCAGTCGATAAATAGTCCTCATGTTACAAATTTTATAGTCCTTGTTACGAATGAACAAGGCATGAGCAACTAGTCAGGTTAGTATTGTACCATCAAGACTTAACCAACTACAACAAGCTCATGTCATTCCTCTCTTTTTCAGTCCGCACCGCGCCTACAGAATGGCCTCCTCTTAAACTCTATCTACGCGAATCTGGACGTCAGGTTTTTGCCGTAGATGACTTGGTTTATTTACAGGCGCTTGCAAATTATAGTTGGCTTAACTGGGTAGATGGTCGGCGCATGCTCATGCCACGCACCCTAAAATATTACGCACCCAAGTTACCAACCGAATTGTTTATCCGGCTTCATCGCAACTGCGTCGTTAATCGTAAGTTCGTGGAACGCCTGGAACGTACGGACGCTGGTGGATTGGTTCATCTGTCGACGGGTGAGACACTACCTGTTTCGCGTCGGCGCTGGAGCATGGTCCGTCGTCAGTTATCAAGCCACAAATCCCAACTGAATTAAAATTCATTTACAAATTTTTCTGATACGCCAATGTCCCGAGTTGATCAACTCGGGACATTTTCATTTACTCGCAAACGGATTTCATAAAGCGATTCTAAACTTCTGGTGCCGGCTAGGTTGAGTCTGTCCTTTTATCCGCTGTATTTAAAGACCTCAGGCAATGCTGCGTTTTTCTCTCTTTTTTCAACTGGTAGCGATTTGAGAGAAAAGTAGACGATTAACTTAGCGTTTCTATATTAGAAAAGTGCACAATAGTTATCCTGACAGGGTAAGTAGAGGAAAGTAATCTGAACTTGTCTACTTATTTTTGTTAAGAATTAAAAGAATAATGGTATTAAATCAAGATTTCAACTAGACTAAATCATATGCTTAGTACGACCAACACACCCAAGGCAGAATCATTTCGGCACGTTAGCTATCTCTGGGACGACGCCAAAGCCGCTCAGTTAGAGGGCGATGAAGTAGGTCTTTTGATCTACCGCTCGAACCTATTAGGAGCTGATTTGCGACTGACTAATTACGGCGGTGGCAACACGTCCTGTAAGGCTATGGCCGAAGATCCAATTACAGGCGAACTAACCGAAGTAATGTGGGTGAAAGGTTCCGGGGGCGACATCGGTACGCTCAAACGTAGTGGTTTGGCGGCACTGTACGTCGATAGGCTGCGGGCGCTCAAGAAACGCTACCGGGGTCTGGCCTTTGAGGACGAAATGGTAGAATTATTTAACCACTCCATTTATGATCTAGCATCAAAAGCCCCATCGATCGATACACCTCTGCACGGCTTCCTTCCCTTCAAACACATTGACCATTTACACCCCGATGCGGCTATTGCCATTGCCGCGGCCAAAGACGGGAAACGTATTACACAGGAATTATTTGATGGGCAGTTAGGCTGGGTCGACTGGCAGAAACCAGGGTTTGATCTTGGCCTCCAGCTGGAGCAGTGCCTGAACGAAAATCCGGGTATTCGTGGAATCATGCTTGGCTCACACGGTTTGTTTACCTGGGGCGACACGGCTTACGAGAGCTACGTTAATACGCTGGAAGTAATCGAACGGTGCGCTGAATACCTGGAAGAAAATTACGGCAAAAAAGGCCCGGCTTTCGGTGGGGCGAAACTGGAAAGTTTACCCCAAAATGACCGATTGTCTCAGGCGGCTAAACTGGCTCCGGTGCTACGTGGTTTAGCCTCGGGTCAGAACCGTATGATTGGCCATTTCACGGATGACGCCCGCGTACTGGAATACATCAATTCCAATGATCTTGAACGGTTGGCTCCCCTCGGCACCTCCTGCCCTGATCACTTCTTACGTACTAAAATCAGCCCGCTGGTTCTGGAATTAACTCCTGACGAAGACCTGACCGACGTAGCAGCGCTGAAAGCCAAACTCAATCCGGCGTTTGAAGACTACCGGGATATGTACAAAGCGTACTACGAGACCTGTAAGCATCCGAACAGCCCGGCTATCCGTGACTCTAATCCGGTCGTGATTCTGTATCCCGGCGTTGGTATGTTCACTTTTGCCAAGGATAAGCAAACGGCGCGGGTAGCGGCTGAGTTTTATATCAACGCCATCAACGTCATGAAAGGCTCTGAAGCCATTTCAGAGTATACCTCATTACCTCGTCAGGAAGCGTTCAACATTGAATACTGGCTGCTGGAAGAAGCAAAGCTTCAGCGGATGCCGAAGCCAAAACCACTAACGGGCAAGATTGCCCTCATCACGGGTAGTGCCGGAGGTATTGGCAAAGCCATTGCTAAGAAATTCGTGGAGGAAGGCGCCTGCGTTATTCTGAACGACATCAATCAGGAACGGCTGGATGGAGCCAAAGAAGGGTTCGTTAGCGCGTTCGGAAAAGATTCTGTAGCGACAACGATTCTGAACGTAACAGATTGGGCCAGTATTGAGGACGCCTACAAAGCAACCGCGTTAGCCTTCGGTGGAGTCGATATCGTTATCAATAATGCCGGTATCAGCATTTCCAAACCCATCGCCGAGCATTCGATTGAAGAATGGGACCGCCTGTACGACATCCTGGTGAAAGGTCAGTTTATGGTCACGAAAGCGGCCGTAGACGTAATGCGTAAGCAAGATATGGGGGGCGACATCATTAACATCGTCTCGAAAAATGCACTTGTTGCCGGACCAAACAATGCCGGTTATGGCTCAGCGAAAGCGGCTCAACTGCACTTAAGCCGTCTGAATGCAGCCGAACTTGGCGGTGATCATATCCGGGTCAATACGGTCAATCCGGATGCGGTTATCTCTGACTCAAACATTTGGGCTGGTGGCTGGGCTGAAGGCCGTGCGAAAGCTTATGGCATTACGGTAGCAGAACTTCCTGCTTACTACGCTAAACGTACCTTATTGAATGAAATCATTCTTCCCGACGATATTGCGAATGCCTGTTTCGCTTTCGTCGGTGGTCTCCTCAATAAATCAACCGGCAACGTATTGAACGTAGACGGCGGTGTAGCCATGGCGTTTGTTCGATAAAAAATTTAAGAGGCAGGAAGGAGGGAAGGGACGAGAGGGAGTAAAGGTATTGCTTTCGCGTCAGTTCTTTTCTTCCCTCTCGTCCCCTTCCTCCCTCTCCTCCTTACTTCCCTTACTTCTTATGCAACTCGACCCAAACGCTATAGCTGATTACAACCAGAGCCAATTGGAAGGACATCAGCGCAAACTATCTTACTGGACGCAGGAGGTAGCCACGGCCGAACCTATTATTCGAAAATTAATTGATTTTCAGATTGCCATTCCGAGCTGGGCACTGGGCACGGGGGGGACGCGCTTTGGCCGTTTCGCTGGTGGCGGTGAACCCCGAAGTCTGGAAGAGAAAATGGCCGACGTAGGTTTACTTCATGCTCTGAACCAGGCCAGCGGAGCTATTTCCCTGCACATTCCCTGGGATATCCCAACGGATTACGATGCGATTAAAGGATTGGCTGCGAGTTATAGCCTTGCCTTCGATGCGGTTAATTCCAATACGTTCCAGGATCAGCCTGAGCAGGAACTAAGCTATAAATTCGGCTCGTTGCAACACGTTGACGCAGCGGTACGTCAGCAGGCGATTGATCATAACATCGATGTGATACGTCATGGCGAAGCGCTTGGCTCCAAAGCGCTGACAGTCTGGCTGTCCGACGGTTCCTGTTTCCCCGGTCAACTGAATTTCCGCAAAGCGTTCGGACGTACCCTCGACAGTCTGGGTGAAATTTATGCCGCCCTTCCGGAAGACTGGAAGTTATTTGTGGAGTACAAAGCGTTCGAACCTAATTTCTATTCGATGACCGTTGGCGACTGGGGCAGCAGCTTCCTCTACGCCAGCAAACTCGGCCCAAAAGCGTATACACTCGTCGATCTGGGTCACCACCTACCGAATGCCAACATCGAACAGATTGTATCCATTCTGCTGAACGAAGGTAAACTCGGCGGTTTCCACTTCAACGACTCTAAATATGGCGATGATGACCTAACGGCGGGTAGCATCAAGCCTTATCAATTATTCCTGATCTTCAACGAACTGGTTGATGGCATGGATGCGCGCGGCATGAATCACGCGACAAGTTTAGGCTGGATGATTGATGCCAGCCATAACGTAAAAGATCCGCTGGAAGATTTATTGCAATCCGTCGAAGCCATTCAATTGGCTTATGCTCAGGCCTTATTAGTTGATCGGCAGGCGCTGGAAGAAGCCCGCGAAGCCAACGACGTAGCGCAGGCACAGGAAATTCTGCAGGATGCCTTCCGCACGGATGTTCGACCATTGGTTGCCGAAGCACGTCGGCGGGCGGGCGGTGCCTTACAACCACTGGCCTTGTATCGTCAATTAAATGTTCGCCAGCAACTCATCGGCGAACGGGGTGCCAAAACCATAGCAACGGGACTATAATTAAAGAGCAAAAGAGTGAATGAGTGAAAGTTGATACACCAACCACTCTTTCGCTCTTTCGCCCATTCACTCTTTCACCATATGACGCCTGTCATTGCCATCTTCGATATTGGGAAGACGAATAAAAAGTTGTTTCTCTTTAATGAGCGATACGAGATTGTCTGGGAGAAAACAGAGCAGTTCGACGAGAGTATCGACGATGACGGTTATCCCTGCGAAGATTTAACAAAACTGACTCGGTGGATTACGACTTCGCTGGAACAGGTAGTAACGCACCCTAATTATGACGTCCGGGCGCTGAATTTTTCCACCTACGGTGCCAGCCTGGTTTATCTCAATGAAGCCAACCAGCCCGTTGGTTTTCTGTATAATTACCTGAAACCGTTTCCTACGTCAGTCCGAACGCAGTTTTATGAGCAATACGGTACAGAAGCGACGATGTGCCTGGAAACATCATCGCCTGCTCTGGATAGTCTCAATTCAGGGTTGATGTTGTACCGGATCAAGTACGATAAACCGCAGTTATTTGAGCAAATCCGTTATGCCCTACATTTACCCCAATACGTAAGTTTTCTGATTACGCGCCAGGTCGTTTCCGACGTAACGAGCATTGGGTGCCATACCATGTTGTGGGACTTTTCCAGAAATCAATACCATTCCTGGGTTACGTCAGAAGGGCTTGATCAGGTATTAGGGCCGCTCTCCCCGTCCGATAGTGTTACGGATGTTACGTGGCAAGGGCATTCGCTGAAAGTTGGCGGAGGATTACACGATAGTTCAGCGGCTTTGATTCCGTATCTGGCTTCGTTCCGGGAACCGTTTGTGCTGATCTCCACCGGAACCTGGTGTATAAGCTTGAATCCGTTTAATGAAAATCCATTGACGGTGGAGGAATTACAGTACGATTCTCTCTGCTTTTTGCACTACAAAGGAAAGCCCGTCAAAGCGTCGCGTTTGTTTGCGGGTTACGAACATGAACAACAGACCAAACGTCTGGCCGAGCATTTTCAGACCGACTTAAACTACTATCGGACCGTTGCGTTCGACCCCGAGATTATCCAGCAACTACGTAATTATCGATCAGGAGGTGACTTTCACGAGGTAAAGGCTCCTCCCCTACAGGAATCGTTGTTTGGGCACCGCAATCTGGCGGATTTCACTACGTATGAAGAAGCGTATCACCAGTTGATACTCGACATTATTGCCCAGCAGCTTATTTCTACGAATCTAGTCCTGGCCAATTCATCGAATAGCCAGCATGCCGTGAAGCGAATTTTTGTGGATGGCGGTTTCAGCAAAAACCCGATCTACATGAATCTGCTGGCTGCTGCTTTTCCCGAAATGGAAGTGTTTGCCGCTTCCGTCGCGCAGGCTACCGCTTTAGGAGCGGCCCTGGCCATCCATCGCCACTGGAACGAGCATCCGATTCCAAGCGACTGTATTGACTTAAAATACTATGCTCCTTCGCAACAGATGGTGCTGTAACAACAGAGCCCTAAGTTGCCTCGTCATAAACATTACTATTGAACACGGGTTCAAGTACAAACAAAGGCGGCTGACATTTCAGTTGCCTTTGTTTTTCTATGGAATCAGCTTCCTCTTTAGCGACTAAAACCCTTGAGGCCCACGAACGCCTTAACGAGTACTACGGCGTTCAGGACGTTTACGGACGGGCCGATCCCATGCATGAATTAGTCGGCACGATTCTGTCGCACCGGACAACGCACGACAATGAGGTGACGGCTTATCGTACCATGCGTGAACGATTTCCGACTTGGGAACAGGTTCGCGACGCGCCACTCACCGAGTTGATTGACGCCATCAAAACGGCGAATTACCCCGAAGTTAAAGCGCCGTATATTCAGAATCTGCTGGCACATCTTTTCCGGGAAACGGGCAAAGCAAACGTTGATTTTCTGGCTGATCTTTCTACCGAAGACGCCATGAAGTGGCTGACTGATCTCCCTGGTATCGGTCTAAAAACGGCTACGCTCCTGCTGCTTTTCAATTTTCGTAAGCCCGTTTTACCAGTCGATACGCATGTTTTCCGCGTTACGCAGCGATTAGGATTGATTGGGCCAAAAGTCAGTGCTGAGAAAGCGCATGGTCTATTACTGGCCTACTTACCGCAGGATGCTACGGCACTGTTCAACTTCCACAAGCATTTTTACTGGCACGGCCAGCGAGTCTGTACGTGGTATTACCCGAAGTGCGGTGAATGCGTGCTACGTTCCATGTGTGATTTTTACGAATCAGGTCGCACAACTGTCTTGAGCAGTACACCTAGTCGAAAGCAGTCCAGATAACAGTTTTTTGATGTGAGGTCGGTTTCTCAAAACCGACCTTAACAACTACTCTTGCTTTCCCTCTCCTTCTTCATTGTTTGAATTTGACAAGGATTCGTTTGAAACGCACACGAAACAAAATTTGCTGTGCCTCTACCTTTGTCCCGTCGACAACTAACAGAAATATCCGTTTAAAAACACAAACACAATGAAAACCCAAGTATGGTTTGTAACCGGGGCATCGCAAGGTTTAGGACTCACCTTAGTAAAAAAATTAGTATCAGCAGGCTATAAAGTGGCAGCAACCTCCCGCAATGGGAATGAACTGAGCCAAGCCGTAAACGCTGGCTCCGACGTATTTCTACCGCTGACGATGAATCTAACTGATGAAGTAAGCGTCGGGCAGGCCATTCGTCAGACTATAGAACATTTTGGCAGAATTGATGTCGTCGTCAACAACGCTGGTTATGGATTGGTTGGCGCTCTGGAGGAACTCAGCGATGCCGAAGCCCGACAAAATTTTGACATCAACGTATTTGGTTCGTTAAACGTAATTCGCCACGTATTGCCTCATTTACGGCAACAGCAGTCGGGACATATTTTTAACATTTCTTCGATTGGTGGCTTTACAGGGGCATTCGCCGGATTTGGTATTTATTGCGCCACCAAGTTTGCCATGCAAGGCTTCACAGAATCGTTGTCTGACGAAGTGAAACCATTTGGCATTAAGGCTACCGTTGTTTACCCGGGCTATTTCCGTACGAACTTCCTGAAGGATAGCTCGCTGAGCGTTCCTAAAAATCCAATCGACGCATACCAGAACGTGCGGGATACGCAGGCCACTCACCAAAATAGCTACAATGGCAACCAGCCGGGCGACCCGGAAAAAGCAGCCGAACTGTTAATTGACATCGCGGAACAGCCCGAACCTCCCCTGCATTTATTTCTGGGACAGGATGCGTATGAGCTGGCTGAGGCAAAAATTAAATCTGTACAAAGCGACATGAACGACGTACGGGATAAGGCTACAGCAACGGGGTTCACTGAATAGATAACCGAAAGAAAAGCGTTGCCAGTAAATAGTTCCTGGCAACGCTTCCTCCAGAAAAACGTATTTTCCTCATTGAAGCTGTTTAGGATTTCGTTTTTAAGGTGTTTTTGTCAATCCTAAACAGCTCCATTGTTTGAATCCCACAAGCGTAATCAATGTTGAAAAAATGGGATTAACGATGTAGATTGCGTTATTCCTTCTTTATGTCTATTTTGATTTAGCTTACACGATAATGCTTGGGCAGCAAACACTGGAAGATTTCTACCGGGAAAAACTCAACTGGATGCCGGAGAATTTAAAAAAGGATATCGGGCATTTCAACGTCTTCAGGCTGGAAGATTGTATGGGAGCCGGAAAAACGCCCGTGCAGTATAGTCGCCGGGAGTTTTATAAAATTACCCTCATGCGGGGACGGCATGCCTATCACTACGCGGATAAAAGCATCGAAGTGTCCGGCGCTACGTTGTTGTTCTTCAATCCGGATGTTCCTTATGCGTTTGAACCCCTATCCGACGATTCATCGGGCTGTTTCTGCATTTTTAAGGAAGCCTTTTTCACCAATCATGTTCGGGGTGGAATTCGGGAATTACCCATGTTTGCGCCCGGTGGTAAGCCCGGTTACGTACTGACCGAAAGCCAGGATAAGCACGTAAGTGGGATATTTGAGAAAATGCTGGAGGAGATTGGTTCGGACTATGTTTATAAATACGATCTCCTCCGCAATTACATTACGGAACTGATCCACTACGCCTTAAAAAGCAAACCTACTGAAACGCTCTATCAGCACATAGACGCCAACGCGCGAATCACGGCCGTTTTTACGGAACTTCTTGAGAGACAGTTCCCGATTGAGTCGCCTACTCAGCGTTTTTCGCTACGTTCTGCCCGGGATTTTGCTGAGCAACTGGCTGTACATGTCAACCACCTGAACCGCGCCATACGTCTGACCACTGGCCGAACCACCACCGATCATATTTTCGAACGACTGTCGAACGAAGCCAAAGCGTTGCTGAAACACACATCCTGGAACGTTTCCGAAATCAGTTACTCGCTGGGGTTTGAAGATCCGGCTCACTTCAACCATTTTTTTAAGAAGCATACCAACATGACTCCTTCTTCTTTCCGAGCATAATTATCAAAGAAAAATCCCCGCTAACTAACGTATCAGTGGGGATTTTTTTACAAGGTTGACTAAGGATTGTTAGCTCTTTTTACCATATTTCCGTTCATAAAAGCTCTTCGCTTGACCAACCCAATTGTCGCGTTCGATACGTCCGGGAAAGAATTCGACAATCTCATTAACCTTGTGAACATCTTCCTTCGTGAAGTTCGCGATCTGCCGGAACGTGTAGATGCCCAGGCTATGCAGCTTTCGTTCCAGAAAAGGTCCTACACCGACAATATCCTTCAGATCATCGGCTTCCGAAGCGACAGCCAGACCAATACGGTCGAAATTGAGTTCTGATGCGCGAGCGGCAATCCGATTCAACACTTCTGTTTCGCGATCCTGGGCCGGTGTAGTCGCAGCCGGTGTTACGATGACCGGCGACTCTTTGCCGAGTAAGGCTTCTTCAATTAATGGGAATTCAAGGGTTGAACTAATGGATGGTATTGTCTCATCAATTGGCGTTACGGGTTCATCCAGCGAAGGTAGTGGTTCAGCAATGATAGGCGCGGGCGTATCATCATGTGAATACGCGGGCAAAAGAGGATCGGTGGATACGAAGAACTGGGGCGTTTCGATAACGGGTTCGGGCTGAGTTTCTTCCGAAACGAACGTAGTGTCAGGCTTAGTTATTACTACGTCAACCGACGAACGACCACTCCCTAATTCAGCACGGCAGTTTTCGAGCTCAGCTTTTTTATCGGCCACTGCTGAACGTAACGTACTGACGCGACCCGACCGGACCAACCGTCCCAGCAACCAGCCAATAAAAGCTGCCAATCCCAGCAACAGCAGGATTTCGGCAATGGCCACCGGGCGACTAAAAGGATCTAATCCAAACATGTGTTATTAAAGTTTTTACGTTCCAGATTTCAGAACGCAAGAGAAGCTCTGAACCTTACAGTTTATTTCTTTTTCGCTAATTCTTTTGCCTGACTCACCCAGCGGTCGCGTTCGATACGTCCGGGGAAGAACTCAATAATATCGTTCACTTTCTCGATATCATCCTGATTGAAGTTGGCAATCTGACGGAAGGTATAAATATCAATCGCATGCAGTTTCCGCTCCAGAAAGGGACCAATACCGACAATGTCTTTCAGGTCGTCGGCTTCGTCAACGGATGCCAGACCGATACGTGTAAAATTGACTTCGCCAGCCCGTGCACGAATGCGATTTAGAATAATCGTTTCTTCATTGGATGCATCCGGAACAAGCCGAGCCCGCTGACAATCATCGACGGCATGACCAACGCTGGTCAGTTCGCTCTCGAGCTGGCTGATTACGTTCTGGCGGGAAACATAACCGATTATAAAACCCAACACGCCAGCCACAACCAGCATCAGTACATGCTGCATTTGCGCATCGGGTAAGTTAAGCGGGTTCAGTTCAAACATGATTATTAATGGTTACTATTGGTACGTTCACTGTTTCAACTCCCTGTGATTCAGCCTGAAATGTGAATCTGACAACTGTTTTTTATCGAACGACAACTGTTACGCGCCGATTGGCTTTACGACCCGACATTGTTTTATTATCAGCCTTAGGTTCGCTTTCACCTTTAGCGCTGACCTCAATCTGATCCGATTCAATTCCGGACTTGCGCAATTTGCTTTTTACGTCGTTAGCCCGATCACGCGACAGGCGCATGTTGGCCTCTTCAGGGCCAGTATTATCCGTATGACCAGTGAGTAAAAGTTTTTTGTCTTTATGAGAAGACAAGTATTTAACCGCTTCGTCAAAAAACTTCTTCGTCTCGTCAGTTTTGATGTAGTTAGCCTCGCCCAGTGGAAAATACAGATCAATCGGTTCGAATACGGACGTGTACTTTTGTGTTTCGGCCAGCTCTTTTTCCGTAATGGGTTCATCCATAACCACTAATGACGTAGTGGAAGGTGTGGTGGTAAGCTCTGTCTCCGTTGATTCGTTACCGCCGAAAGCAAAATCAATTCCTCCGTAGAGGGAATCGCCTTTGGCTGCAAACGGCAAATTTCGCTCCTCTCCTTTCGTTGTGATCGACTCGGCCGAAAGACCTTGCTGCACTAAATACTGCTTGATTCCTTCAGCACGTGCCAAGCCCAAATTCGGGAAATCAGTTTTGTTGACTTCAGCCGGTGAATAATAGCCAACGACTTCAAGTGTACGTCCTGAGTTGTTTTTAAGGTATTTGATCATCGGCTCCAATGAACCGCCCCGCCTGGATGGGCCCAATGTATTCATGTTCGCATTGGCACCCGACGTAGAAAAACTGAAATGTCCCGGCAATTCGAGTCGGAAACGGTTTCCGTCGGCAATGGTATACCCATCGGCACCAGCTGGCGTTGTCAAGAAGGTCGTATCACCCGACGTTACGTTCGATTGAGAAGCATCGGGACACAGATGTTTGATTTTGCAGACATGCCACCAGGTCGATCCGATCATCCAGAGAATGAGCAGAATAATCCAGGGAGTTTTACTTGTCATAGGAGGGGCTTGCGGTTTTAACTAACCTTATAATGGATTCTTTAAGTAAGAGGGACTTGCCTGAAAAGGTTGCTCAAAATTACGGGCAAGCTGTATAAATCCAAGATTATCAATAGTTCGACCAAGTAATTTCATGATTTATCCCTGTAAATCAGTTTATCTTATCAGGAGGAATCCGCTCCTGATAGATCGCTTTAGTTCATATAACCGTTTTAACTACGTTTTGTCTGCTTAATTCGCCTTGACAATAACCTCGTCTACGTCATTTTCGCTTCAATAAACCCCAAACCTCGTCCAGTTGGGCGATAAATTGGTACGTATACAAACCTGTGGGGTCCAGATCAGGGTCGAGAATGGTAATATCCAGGCCAATGGCCTTACCTGAGTCCAGCAAAGGAATTAGTAAGGATAGCAATTCTGCGTACGTTAATCCACCCGATTGACGGGAATCAACAGCGGGCATCAGTTCATCATTCAGGACATCAACATCCAGATGAATCCAGAAACCATCTAGCTTGTGCTGATCACTCATCTGTAAAAAACCACTTACACACGTTTCCGGGCCATCATCACGTAATCGATTCAAATCCCGATATTGAATTTGCGAGGACCGGATTGCTGCTACGTAGTCAGGGTCTTCGTCCCGATTTCCAACGCTCCAGACATGTTCTTCACGAACGTATGGCTTACGCCCATTGATATTAGTCAATTTCAACGGCCCATGTCCTGTAACAAGAGCCAGGTCCATCCCCGCAGCGCCACCGGTCTGTGATAATCCTGGCCAGGCAAAATCTGTGTGACCATCCAGGAAGAACAATCCGTATCGTCCGCGTTGCGATAAACCCAGTAGACAACCTAGTAAAATACTACAATCTCCTCCTATCACCAACGTAACAGACTGTTGATCAATAGTCTGTTTAACAGTTCGAGCTAGTTGTTGAGAATACAACGCAATATCATCTGCCTGACGAATTCCTGTTTTCGAATCGAGTTTACCAGAGTATGAGGCTGGTAATACAGTAATTGTCTGCGTGTCTTCTCCCAGATGAGTGTACAAACCTTGTTGTCGTACCCAGTCAGGTAGCCTGTTGACACCCGGCTCCCGATGATGGCTGGACGCTTTCAAACCCAGATTACTAGGCGCTTCGATAACCACTAGTTGTCTCATTATATGATTGCAGGAAGAGAATCCACAAAGTAATTCATTACGTTAATCGCTCAAAAAATACACGTTATTTCACGTATAAGGATCGTCTCTCGCTAACTTGCCAGTAGATACAACCCGTGGCTTTCCACGTAACAGCGGCCCGTCCGTACTACTCAATGATTATTGATCTGCGCAGTGATACCATCACGCAACCCACGCCCGCTATGCGCGAGGCTATGTTTTCTGCCCCGCTCGGCGATGACGTATTAGGCGACGACCCGACCGTTAATGCACTTGAAGCGAAAGCAGCAGCGATGTTTGGCATGGAGGCCGCCTTATTTTGCGCGTCGGGTACGATGACAAACCAGCTTGCGATACGTACCCATACCCGTCCCGGCAATGATGTGATCTGCGACTACCTTTCCCATGTCTATCAATACGAAGGCGGGGGTATTTCGGTGAATGCACTGGCGTCGGTCAGTCTGGCCCACGGCGAACGTGGTAAACTCACACCCGACCTGATACGCGAACATATTTATAATCCGAACGACAGCCACAAACCCGTCTCGCGATTGGTTGTACTTGAAAACACCGTTAACAAAGGTGGAGGTTGTTATTATACGATTCCCGAAATCTCGGCCATTCGACAGCTTTGCAACGAACAGGGCTTAATTCTTCACTTAGACGGCGCCCGATTGTTCAATGCCCTTGTCGAAACCGGCGAACCAACCGAAGCATACGGAAAACTCTTCAATTCAATCAGCATTTGTCTGTCGAAAGGACTGGGCTGTCCGGTAGGATCTCTCCTGCTTGGTAAAGCTGATTTCATTCGGCAAGCGCGACGATTCCGGAAACTGATGGGTGGCGGCTGGCGTCAGGCGGGTTTTCTGGCCGCTGCGGGCATTTATGCCCTCGATCATCACGTTGACCGGCTGAAACAGGATCACTCCCGTGCCCGCAAAATCGGAGCTATTCTTAACCAACTGCCTGAAGTGCAGGAAATCTACCCGATTGATACCAATATTGTCATTTTTCGACTTCCTGAAACAATACTGGCTGCGGATTATGTTACTCAATTAGACGCCAAGGGCATTCGCGGCATCTCATTTGGCAAGCACCTGGTGCGGTTTGTTACGCACTTAGACTTCACTGACGAACACGTCGAAAAAATGGCCTCGCTGTTAACGACCTGATTTGATGGAAAAAACACCAGACCAACCTACGTCATACGTTTATTTAATTCTGGGGATTTTCTTCGTGATGTTTGGCTTCCTGCTAAAAGGAATGATCGCCTTTACTGGCGTCGGCGCTGCTTTTCTTTTTATGTATTATAGACAACGGCGTGACAAAAAAGAATAATTATGCATATACAAACGAGAACTTTACAGAAATCCGACTATCATGATCTGAAAGAGACCATGATCGAGGTATATAGCGGCATTGGTGGCGATTACTGGCCCAAAAGCTCAATAACAAAACTGCTTAACATCTTCCCCGAAGGTCAGTTTTGCGTCGAAGTAGACGGCAAGGCGGTGGCCATTGCCCTAGCTATTCGGGTGAAATACGATGATTTTGGCGACAACCATACGTACTACGAAATTACGGGCGGCTACACCTTCAAAACGCACAACGACGAAGGCGATTATCTCTACGGAATTGAGGTTTTTGTCCATCCCGACTACCGAGATCTGCGGTTGGGTCGGCGGCTATACGACGCCCGTAAGGAACTCTGCGAGCAATTGAACCTGAAGGGTATTCTGGCCGGAGGACGTATTCCAAGCTACAACAAATACGCCGACGAACTGACCCCTCGTGAGTATATCTCGAAAGTAAAACAGAAGGAAATCTATGATTCGACGCTGACTTTCCAGCTCTCGAATGATTTCCACGTTCGCAAAGTGTTACGTGGTTATTTGCCCGGCGACTCGGAATCGAAGGAATACGCTACGTTACTGGAGTGGATCAACATTTACTACGTAGCGGAGAAAGATAAAAAACCGCACACGGACTCCATTATCCGGCTGGGCGTAATTCAGTGGCAGATGCGGTTGTTCAAAAACCTCAACGCGTTTCTGGAACAGGTCGAATTTTTCGTGAACGCCGTCAGCGATTACCGGGCCGACTTTATGGTGCTGCCGGAGTTTTTCAATACACCCCTAATGGCCGATTTCAACGATCTGCCAGAGCCAGTTGCCATCCGAAAACTGGCCGACTTTACCGAACCAGTACGTGATAAACTCTGCGAACTGGCCATTGCCTACAACGTCAATATTGTGGGTGGCAGCATGCCCCTCGTTGATGAAGATGGGAAGCTTTACAACGTAGCCTACCTCTGTCGACGCGACGGTTCGTTTGAAGAATACCGCAAGATCCACATCACGCCGAACGAAGTAAAACACTACGGTATGGTCGGCGGCTATGAGATTCGGGCGTTCGATACGGACTGCGGAAAAATCGGGATGCTGATCTGCTACGACGTCGAGTTTCCGGAACTAGGCCGGATTCTGGCGCAGCAGGGCATGCAAATTCTGTTTGTTCCATTCCTGACCGATACGCAGAATGGCTACTCACGGGTGCGCCATTGTGCACAAGCGCGGGCTATCGAGAACGAGTGTTACGTAGCGATTTCGGGCTGTGTCGGCAACTTGCCGCGCGTTCAGAATATGGACATCAACTACGCACAGTCGGCGGTATTTACGCCCTCCGACTTCCAGTTCCCCACCAATGCCGTGAAAGCCGAAGCCACCGCCAACACCGAAATGGTGCTCATTGCCGACGTTGATTTGAGCTTACTCAAAGAATTACACGAGCATGGCTCGGTGCAGGTATTGAAAGATCGCCGAACAGACCTGTACGACGTAACGCTGAAAAAAGCGGCTAAAAAAGCCCTGAAACAAAAGAAAGCATCGCCCGATAACGATCCAGAAGAAGTAGCTCCTGTGATTGTAGTAGCGGATTAGTTGGGTACTTTATTCGATGCCACAGCCTCAAAACTGTGGCATTTTTTTATGTCCTTTTCGCTTAACTTCCTTCCGTTAATTGTGTTCGAAAGCCTTTAGCTGTCCACCTTGCTTATCTGAAGACTCGGTTTCGGTCTGCTCTTATAACGACCGGGAATCAGATACGTTTCAACGAACACGCCAACTGCAATGCCCAGGCTGTAACAAAGTAAATCGCTCCATACAAACGAAAAACCCAGAACCAAGCCACCCAACCGCGTTGCCCGCAAGCTATCGATCCAGGGAGCGTGGTACAATTGGCTGATCTCAATGCCAAATGAGAACAGCATAGCTGCCAATGTAACGGTTTTCGTAGACCACTGCCTGAAGGTAGCAGCGAAACCGAAAAAGACCATCAGCGACCATAGTGCATCCCCGACATAAGTTTTGATAAATGCGATTTCTCCGAAAAAAGACCTGGACGCTAACCCCATCAGTACGACACTGATCATCAGTAGTCCATAAACAATTCGGCTTCGATTAAATACAAGCATTTTGTTAGGTTATGGCAATTTATCTTCCCTCTTACAAAAGCGAATGTAATCCTGAATTTATAGTCGTACACAAAAACTGCGCGACGTGCGAAAGATCTATTGTCAAAAACTTAAACTTTTTTCAATCCGGGAATCTTTTTTGCTTTTAATCTGTAACAATAAATACTACAGTATGAACGGACGATTCGCTATATCGATGCACATTCTTACACTGCTGGCGAAAGCCAACGGTGAATGGCTGACGTCTGAGTTCATTGCGGGTAGTATCAACATTAACCCGGTATTGGTACGGAAAGAAATCAGTAACCTACGTAACAGGGGCCTGGTAGTTAGTCGAGAAGGGAAGAACGGCGGCAGCGCATTAGCCAAACCAGCCAGCCAGATTCAGGTATCGGATGTATTTCTGGCAACGCGTCAGGGACCGTTTCTGGGATCATCCCGCAATACGCCCAATCCTGCCTGCCCGGTTGGTCGCCAAATTAACAAGCACTTAGACAATCTGTACCAGGAAGCCGAAGTAGCACTCATCCAAAAATTGGGCGATAGCACGCTTGATGAGTTTAGCCGACGGTTTGACTAATTTTTTTACCCAAAACTGTAACAAATTTTATTACAATATTTTTTTAATCAACCAAATACGCATATGAAACTGGCAATTATTGGAGCCTCGGGTTTTGTAGGATCGGCCCTCCTGGATGAAGCATTACAACGCGGACATAACGTAACGGCGATTGTTCGCCATCCCGAAAAAATAACGATCACGAATCCCAACTTAACAATCAAACAAGGTGATGCGCAGGATGCCGAGGCAGTAGCGGAACTCGTAGCGGGTCAAGATGCCGTTCTGAGCGCTTTCAACGCTGGCTGGGCAAACCCTAACCTGTATACAGATTTCCTGAAGGGCTGCGAGTCTATCGAAAAAGGAACCGAACAGGCGGGTGTTAAGCGGCTCTTAGTTGTTGGTGGAGCGGGTAGTCTGGAAGCGGCTCCGGGTGTTCAGTTGGTCGATACGCCCCAGTTTCCAGCGGAGTGGAAAGAAGGCGCTACATCGGCGCGGGATTACCTTAACGTTTTACGTAAGAACACGACGCTGGACTGGACCTTCCTGAGCCCGGCCATCATGCTGGAGCCCGGCGAACGTACCGGTACGTTCCGCATCGGCACCGAGCAGCCCGTTTTTGACGAAAAAGGCGAAAGCAAAATTTCCGTATCCGACCTGGCCGTTGCCATTCTGAACGAAATCGAGCAACCGCAATTCATTCAGAAGCGGTTTACAGTGGGGTATTGATTTATTAGTATGGCGTCGAATCAAGGAAGCCGACGCCATGCATCTTTTATTTATACAGTACCTTCGCCATTTCCAGCGGTCGGTCGGTGCTCATGATGTCGGCGCCATTTTGGGCAAAGGTTTTATAGATCTGATCACCTTTGGCGGCTGCCTGTTTGTCCAGGTTCCCCAACGTACCGAGGATGGTGGCAATGCCTTTCTGATGCAAAAACTGGTATAGTTCGGCGTCGGGTTCTTTCACACCCACAAACGCCACCATGCGGTTGTCGGGAACGCCCAGCTCATGCAGACGGTCGTACTCGGCGTGGTTACGAATTGTCACGGAAATCATCAGGTTCGGGTCGAGTTGATTGACTTTGGCCGCATCCTGGGCGTTGTACGTAATCACCACTACGTAGTCGTCGGCACCGGTTTTGTGAACCATGTCTACCACCTTCGCAAACGATACGTTCCGTTTCACGTCGAGGGTAAACGTTACCCGGTTTTTACCCCAGCGCAGTACGTCTTCCAAGGTCGGAATTTTGTAGGGCGTTACGTCCCCCAGGTTATCTTCCAGCCGATACGGGGCCAGTTCGGCGTAGGTTTTATCGATGAGTTTGCCGGTTCCGGTGGTCGTGCGGTCGAGGGTGACGTCGTGCATCATCACCATCACGCTGTCTTTCGTCAGGTCAATGTCGCACTCAATGATAATGGGCCGCGTTGGCGTACCAATCTGTTTGGCTGCGTAGGCAAACGACTCGATGCAATTTTCGGGATACCCTTTCAGGTCGCCCCCGCCCCGGTGAAACGAAATTTTCGGTTGCTGATTCGGTGAATACCGGAAGTACTCCGTTGCCCTGACAGCCGAGCGATTCGTGTACGTTTTGGGGGAACAAGCAGCAAAGCAAAGACTTAAACCGACTAAAATAAACGTTTTCAGGCGCATAACGAGGAGTATGTACCAACTGTGTAGTTGGAAGTAATTTTCAGGCAGGAACCGATCTGGCAAGTCCTTTTGTTGACTAAGCAGTAAAAATACTAGATTATGATTCCCTTTTCAATTCTGGATTTATCGCCTATTGTAGCCGGGAATACCGCTACCCAGGCGCTACGTAATACACTCAATCTGGCGCAACACGCTGAACAATTGGGCTATAATCGATACTGGCTGGCCGAACACCACAACATGCCGGGCGTGGCCAGTGCCGCTACGTCGGTAGTGATTGGGTACGTCGCAGGTGGCACAAAAACAATTCGGGTTGGATCGGGCGGAATTATGTTGCCGAACCATTCGCCGTTGGTCATTGCCGAGCAGTTCGGTACGCTGGAATCGCTCTATCCTGGCCGGATTGACCTGGGTTTAGGCCGTGCCCCCGGCTCCGATCAGGCAACGGCGCGGGCGTTACATCGGAACACGACCGGACCCGATACGTTCCCGCAGGATGTGGTTGAGTTGCAGCAGTATTTTCAACCCGATGAGACAAACCAATTTATTCAGGCGGTGCCGGGTACTGGGCTAAATATTCCGATCTGGATTCTGGGGTCAAGTTTATTCGGTGCGCAATTAGCCGCGATGCTTGGGCTTCCGTATGCGTTTGCATCGCACTTTGCGCCAAACGATCTGATGCAGGCGCTGGCGGTGTACAGAGCTAGATTCAAACCGTCGGAGCAATTAGAAAAACCCTACGCCATGGTAGCCGTCAACGTAATCGCTGCTGACACCGATCAAGAAGCCGAACGCCTGTTCACTTCCGTACAACAACAGTTTCTTTACATTCGAAGCGGCCGGGCCCGGCAAATGCAGCCCCCCATCGATGACATCCGTTCAAACTGGTCAGAGTATGAGCTGGCTGGTGTCGATCAGGCGCTACGTTTCTCCGCTGTCGGTTCACCCAAAACGGTACAGCGTAAACTGGCAACTATTATCGAGCAAACGCAGGCCGATGAACTGATTGTCTCTGCGCCTATTTTCGATCACGAAGCCCGCAAGTATTCGCTCACACTTACCACCCAGGTACGTAACGCGCTGGCGGCTCAGGAATCGGATGCCAATTTGATTCACAACGTGTGACAATTTCTTAATGTCCTGGTCGTATATTCACCCAAACAACAAACGCCATGGTACAAGCGTCCGGCCTTATACTTCCTCAAACGCTCGAAGCATTTATTGATTGGGAGCCCACAGATGGGTTCAAATACGAGTGGAACGGTGGGGAAATCATACGGTTTTCAGGCATGAAGAAAAAGCAGTACTTTATTTATGGTATTCTAAACCGGTTATTTAGTAAAAAAGGATATTATGAACAGGGAATGCTTATGGCTGAGCCAGACGTGATGCTCACGCCTATACAAATGCGCCGACCTGACATAGCCTATTTCACGTATGAGCAAGCTGAACGTGGTCGGAAGGGCGAGGACGTCATTCCCGCCTTTGTAATTGAGATTTTGTCGGAAACGGACCAGGCCTATCGAATTGAAGAGAAAATCACTGAGTACTTTAAGGCTGGTGTTCAGATAATCTGGAACATTAACCCAGAACAACAAGTCGTGTACGTGTATACATCGCGCAAACACGTAACGATCTGCCTCGAAGATGACATTTGCTCTGCAACACCCGTTTTGCCGAATTTTACGATCAGTGTCAATACGTTGTTTGCCCAACCCGAAGTCTAAAATCGCTCAGACACATATTCAGTGGCTAGGATTTAGACTTCAACTAAACGAATTGTTGGAACGTAAAGCCGAAAATTTTTATCTGCTGAAATAATCGGAATATTTTCAGAAAAAGCCGTAGCTAACAGCAACCGATCAAAAGGGTCGCGGTGGTTGTCGAACAGAGGAATTTGTTCGTATGCCGCGATATATTTTCTCTCAATAGGTAATAGCTGAAAGCCATCGTTAATCAGTTGAGTAGTCAGATTCTCAACGGATAAAGAAAACTCAGGAAGACGACCAATTTTTTGTTTGATCGTAATTTCCAGTAAGCTTACTTCGCTTACCAATATCGGATTATCCCGTAAAATCGTCTGCACAGAAGGAGTAATCTTCGATGGGCTAATAATACTCCAGATAACAATCTGCGTATCAGCCAAATAGATTTGCTCCATCACATATACTCTTTAAGATCATCTAAAGGTGCATTGAAATCATAGGGTATATTGTATTTACCTTCCAAACTCCCTAAACGCACACCTGCTGACGAACTTGAAGCAGCATTATCAGGCGCTGATTCATCCAGGAATAATATCACAACTTTTGTCCGACGGGTTGTTGGTGGACGTTCCGTCAGGGTTAATTGGCCATTTTCGTAAATGCCATTTACAGCGGTATACATAACAGCATCTCTTGGTTTATTTCAAATTTACCGTTTTTCCGACATCCTAAATCACTACGTTCACAATCCGTTTCGGCACGACCACGACCTTCTTCGGCGATTTGCCATCCAGCCACTTCTGAACGATTTCGTCAGCCAGTACTTCGCGCTCAATTTCGGTCGGGGCGCGGTCTATGGCGAAGCTGATGGTGGTACGTACTTTCCCGTTGATCTGAATCGGGTATTCGAACGCATCTTCGACCAGATACGCTGGGTTGAATGTCGGAAATTGCGCTTTTGAGATTGAACCCGCTTCGTTACCCAGAGCCGCCCATAATTCTTCCGTAATATGTGGCGCGTAGGGCGACAGAATCAGCACCAGATCCTGCAAAATGGCCCGCTTGTGGCAATTCAGCGTAGCCAGTTCGTTCACGCAGATCATGAATGAACTCACCGACGTATTAAATGAATAGGCTTCAATATCGCTCTCTGCTTTCTGAATAGTTTTGTGCAAAATTTTCAGTTCAGCGGGTGTTAGTTCGTCGTCCGTCACAATCCATGTGCTGGTTCCGTCAACGTTATCCTTATAAAATAACCGCCAGAACTTGCGAATGAAACGATATACGCCGTCGATGCCATTGGTGTTCCAGGGTTTCGCCTGTTCCAGTGGTCCCAGGAACATTTCATAAAGCCGCAGTACGTCCGCGCCGTATTTTTCCACGATCATATCGGGATTTACGACGTTGAACTTCGACTTCGACATCTTCTCAACTTCCGTTCCGACTACGTAGCGGCCATCTGATTCAACAATAAACTCAGCATTTTCCGTCAGATCAGGTCGTGATACTTTGAACGCTTCAATATCTAATACGTCATTTTCAACAATATTGACATCAACATGTAGTGGCGTTACTTCCCTCTCATTGATTTGATTCAGAGAGACAAGGACTGGAGCAATGCTTTCGGTTCCTGTTCCTTTTACACGATATACGAAATTCGACCGACCCTGAATCATGCCCTGGTTGATGAGCTTTTTGAAGGGTTCCTCCTGCGGTACGTAGCCCCGATCTTTCATGAACTTATTCCAGAAACGGCTGTAGAGCAAGTGGCCCGTCGCGTGTTCTGTACCGCCGATGTAGAGGTCTACATTTTGCCAGTAGTTAATGGCGTCTTTGCTCGCAAACGCTGCGTCGTTGTTTGGGTCCATGTACCGGTACCAATACCACGAGGAACCCGCCCAGCCGGGCATGGTGGAGAGTTCGTACTCATATCGGGAGCCGTCGCTCTGGCCTTTGTATTTCCAGTCCTCAGCGCGGCCTAATGGCGGTTCGCCGGTTTCGGTGGGCAAATATTTGTCAATGGCGGGCAACTCGAGTGGCAGATCACTTTCGTCAATCAGATAAGGCAGGCCGTCTTTGAAATACACCGGTACGGGCTCACCCCAATACCGCTGGCGACTGAACACGGCATCGCGCATGCGGTAGTTGATTTTGCCCCGACCCAAGCCACCTCCCTCCAGCCAATCAATCAGCGCTGGCGTAGCTTGCTGATACGTCATGCCATCGATGATGCCTGAATTGATATACCGCCCTTCTTTCGTATTATCAGCTTGCTGATCGATATCCTTCTGCGCATCCAGAATCGGAATAATCGGCAATCCGAAATGGGTAGCAAAATTCCAGTCACGTTGGTCACCCGAGGGAACGGCCATGACGGCACCCGTACCATAACCCGCCAATACGTAATCAGCCAGATAGATGGGTACCTTCTCGTTGTTGAGCGGATTGATGCAGTAGCTTCCCGTAAACACACCCGACACAGCTTTCGTATCGGCCATGCGGTCGCGCTCGGATCGCATTTTAGCTGCGCTCACGTAGGCTTCTACGGCTTCCCGCTGTTCGGGTGTCGTCAACTGCGACACCAGTTCATGTTCGGGTGCCAACACCATGAACGTAACACCGTAAATGGTATCGACGCGGGTAGTGAAGACTTCGATGAAGGAAGAAGGGGAGGAAAGGGACGAGGGGGAGGAAGGATTATATCCCTTCCCTACTTCCTGTTCTTTCTCCAATATTGGAAACTTCACACTCGCTCCCACTGATTTTCCGATCCAGTTCCGTTGCTGCTCTTTTAGCGATTCGGTCCAGTCGATGGTGTCTAAACCCGTTAATAAACGATCAGCGTAAGCGGTGATACGCATCATCCATTGACGCATCAGCTTTTGCTCAACCGGATAGCCACCCCGCTCTGATACGCCATCTTTCACTTCGTCGTTGGCCAACACCGTACCGAGCGCCGGACACCAGTTCACGACCGCATCAGCCAAATACGTCAGTCGGTATTTTAGCGTGATTTCATACGACTCCCGCGCCGACATCGCGTTCCACTCAGCAGCCGTGAATGTAGGCGCATCTTCGTCACAGACAGCATTAGCATCGGTTGTGCCGTTCCTGGCAAATTTATCCAGCAGTGTTTCGATGGGTTCGGCCCGGTCGGTATCCTTGTTGTACCATGAACGGAACAGTTCCATGAAAATCCACTGCGTCCATTTGTAATAATTCGGGTCGGACGTGCGGACTTCGCGGGTCCAGTCGAAACTAAAGCCGATATTTTTTAGCTGCTCGATGTACCGTTCGCGATTCTGTTCCGTCGTGATGGCCGGGTGTTGTCCCGTCTGGATCGCGTACTGCTCGGCAGGTAAGCCAAATGAATCGAAACCCATTGGATGCAGTACGTTGTATCCTTTCAGACGCTTGTACCGCGCAACGATGTCCGACGCAATGTATCCCAGCGGATGTCCCACGTGTAGCCCTGCTCCCGACGGATACGGAAACATGTCCAGTACGTAGTATTTAGGTTTATCCGTTTGCGTTTCAGGTTTGTACGTATCATGATCGTCCCAAAACTGTTGCCAGTATTTTTCGGTTTCGCGGTGGTTGTAGTCAGCCATAATTTTAGCGCGACGGAGAAGTCGCCGATATTCTTTTCGGCCGGTTCGGTGATCCGATTCCAGCCGCATTACTTAATTTCTTGCAAAAATAGCCGTTTACAAAGACTTTTGCCTATCCGCACCATCGATCAACCGGTAAACTCCGCGAATGAGCCAGCTTAGTCCGCCTGCCAACTTCTCTCTAACAAATGATTTTCAAGCGAATAACCGTCGGATAAACTGGCTATGGCCACTTATTTTAGCGCTTGTGACGGGGTTTCTAGGCAGCCGCGTCGTGCATAATTTTAGCCATCCGCTCTCCGACGGCAACGATACCGACCAGTTTGAATACGTAGGATACTTCTTCACTAAAAACCTCTCGTTCAACCCGTTCCCACACCTTAACCTGGTTAATACGCAGACGTTTTATCCGTATGGACTCAATCAGGTATTTCTGGACTGGGGATTCGAGCGTGACTACTGGTACCGACTTTGCTATCACCTGCTCGACGGTCCCGGCCCCTATCTCCAGTATTATTACGTGTATACGCTGGTCGTTGCCGCAGTCGGTACATATGTCCTGCTGCAACCACGATTTGGCGTCGCAAAAGCGCTAACCGCTGGTCTGATCGTTTCTGTTTTCAATTTCTACGGCTTGTGGAAATTTCCCGTACACATGAACGTCTGCATTGGTCATTGGACAACGCTGTGCATCGTTGCTACGTATCGATTGCTGTATGATATAGTCGAAAAAAAAACGGTTTCACTGGCGTACGTACTGCTGTGGATATGGCTGCACATACAGATACTTGGGCAGGAACTGGGTTACGTTGCCGGTTTCGCGCTGACGTTTACTACGTTAACCTTACCCGTTTTAGCGGTCGTTTTATACCGCCAATATTTCTCTGCTGTGGCTGCACCGGGTTTAAACCCGGTGCAGCAATCAACTGACTATCTGAAGGATGAATGGAATCAGCACAAGCCCGCCATTCTGTTCTGTTTGCTGTTGCTGCTGGTTAGCCTGTATCTGTATCTACCGCTAACGCTGCAAGTCGCCTTAACGGCCTGGGAATTTGATTTTGGCGCAGTACCGGAGATACGGGCCTGGTCGCATCCGGCGCGGTTGTTGATTCCGTTCTGGCCTGGTCTGGATGGCTATGCCATCCACTATGAACGCTGGCTGCACGATACGTTCGAAGGATATGGGCAGACGAGCCCAGGATTATATTTGGTCTTGTTGGCCGTCATTGGACTTTGGCAAACCCGACGTCGGGTGGCCATCTGGCTACCGATTGTTCTGACGCTGGCGTTTTGTCTGTTTTATCATCCCGTGGCGTTTCCGACGCTGAAACTGTTTCCCTGGTTTAGTTTCAACCGTCACGGTGGCCGGTCCAGTCTAGTGTATCCGGTGCTGTTCTGTCTGCTTGCTTTACCTATTAAATGGCCCCGGCAATGGATAAGCCAGATTGGGATACTTCTTCTGTTGGGACTGATGTTAAAAGAATGGCATACAGGCTATTCGTTACGGTTATTTCAGGGAACCAGCGTAGCGTCGGATAGCGTGTTACGGTATTGCGCCGTGATCCGTCAGCAACCCGGCGAGGCCGTGCTCGACTGGCCGTTCTGCACCGTTGGGGGCGATGGTGTAGGCAAAGCTGAAGGACTTTGCCCATACTATGATCAGCAGAATGCCGTCTTTACGTTCCGACGCTTTTACGACAAAAGTGGCGTTGGGCAGTATTTTGGGCGCCTGCATCCCGACCAGATCAAGCCGTTTCTACGCGATGGATGGCCTCAGCTGTTAACACCCAATCGCCCGTTCACGGAACAGGACTGGCAATTCATGGATGCGTTTTTACGCAAAAATAACTTCGCGGGCATCAACCTGTACCCCGATTTGTTATCTCCTCAACAGGTATCTGAATTTTACCAACGCTACGGTTCGCCAATTGCCGAAACCCGCTTTCCAGCCGCGGGGCGAGTTGTCTTTATTCCACTCAAAAAGTAACTGCTACGTCTACGAAATGCAACGTCTAATTCGTTTATAGCGTACAGCTAAGTAGATACCAAATTTGAGAGGGCGCATGGCATAACCTGTACGATTTATTCTTTCTCCACATATCGTTTTCGTACGTAGTTTATGCGACGTTTTCTCCCGTTCGCGACGCTTACCAATGTCGCTTTAATCGGTTTTGGATTGCTGGGTTGTCAGTCTGACAGCAGTATCGAACCGACCAGTATTGAAACCGACTGTTTAGTGAAAGCCTCCAGCAATACAGGCGTAGCTATTGCGGGTTCCTATATCGTTACGTATCAGCCAACGCAGTCGCTTCCCGTAGCGTCTGGTGCACGTGTGGCTGCCGCCGAAGTGCTTGTGGAGCAATTGCTGACAGATTATGCCGTTGCGGATCCCAAAGCAGAGGTTCTGGTAGCGGGCGAACAAACCAGCTTTCTGGCGCACCTGACCGAAAGCGAATCGGCAACATTACAACAGGACCCATCCGTTGCCTTAATCGAGCCCGACCGGATTATGTCTATGTGCAATTGCGTCGACGTAACGACTACCTCAACGCTCACCTGGAACGTAAAGCAGACAGGTTACGGCCGGGGCGATTTACAGACCACCAAAACGGCCTGGATTATTGACACGGGCATTGATCTGGATCATCCTGATTTGAACGTAGACACCCAGCGCAGTAAATCATTCGTTAGTGGAGAAACGTCAGCCGATGATCAAAATGGACATGGTACACACGTAGCGGGCATCATCGGGGCAAAAAACAATAATGTCGGCTTAACCGGCATTGCTTCTGGCGCTACGTTAGTCGCACTGAGAGTGCTGGACGAAGATGGTGAAGGCAAGCTGTCGGGGATTATTCAGGCGGTAAATTACGTAACACAAAACGGGAAGACAGGCGATGTTGTCAACCTGAGCTTGGGTGGCGAAGGCACGTCGACTACCCTCGACCGCGCCATTACCCAGGCCGCTAATGCCGGTATTTTATTCGCCATTGCCGCGGGCAACGAAGGCGTCAGCAGTGATAACATCTCGCCAGCGCGGGTGAATCATGCCAATGTGTTTACGGTTTCGGCGATGAACAGCCAGAATGCGTTTGCGTCCTTTTCGAATTTTGGCAGTAGCGTAGACGTCTGTGCCTATGGCGTTCGCATTACGTCGACCTACAAAGATGGCAGGTACGCTACGTTAAGCGGCACGTCGATGGCCGCTCCTCACGTAGCGGGTTTACTCTTCATCCGGGGCAATACGTTTCCTAAACACGGCACGGTAACCGGCGATCCCGACGGTACGCCTGACCCAATGGCGGGCGAGTAGTTCAACTTATCATTGGCAGGCAAACGGGCGTCAGCATTGGTCCTGACGCCCGTTTTTTTGTTTATTTACCGCATGAACAACCTCGACCGACTACGTCAGCGATTCGATACATTAGCGTCACAAACTGACGAAGAATGGAGCCAATTTGTGCCTGTTGTCGAGTCTGTGGACTATGAGAAGAATGATTTTCTACTTCAGGCAGGTCAGGTTGAAAACTACATTTACTACGTCGTTGAGGGCGTGGTGCGGCTTTTTCTGAATGATGATGGAAAAGACATTTCGCTCGATTTTGTTTTTAGCGACGACTTCGTTTCCGCATACTCATCCTTTCTGAGTAGCCAGCCGACCGTGTTTACCGTTCAGGCGCTGACGGACGTTCAGACATTACGGTTCAGCCGCACGAACCTGCTGACTTTATACGAGCAGTCGCACAAAGCGGAACGTATCGGCCGGATGATTGCCGAGCAGGCATTTCTGCGAAAAACCAGGCGGGAAGTCCAATTTCTGACCAGTAACGCCAAACAGCGTTACGTTCAGTTACTGGAACAAAACCCCATTCTGGTTCAGAAAATTTCGATTCGCCACCTGGCTTCGTATCTGGGTATTGAACCGGAAAGTTTGAGCCGCATTCGCCGGGAGGTTTGATTTCCTAACAAATGTTAGTGGATAGGGATTGGCGTTGCCGGAACTTTGGCCTATCAATCAACGGGTATTACTGACATGGCTTTCTTTTTTGGCTTACTATCAATTGGGGCGCTGTTGTATGGAATTGGTTGGTTCACCCAGACGCCTTATCTACTTGATCTGCATCAGGACGCGCTTTTAGCGGCCACAACGATGTTCGTACTGATTGGCGTGTCACACCTCCGCAAACCTGAACAACTGACGTATATGGTTCCCAAATTTATGCCGAATGCGCGGCTACTCGTTCTGCTTTCGGGCGTAGCGGAAATTGGTTTGGGCATCGGCTTATTGTTTCTGGTAACCCGGTTCTGGGCCGCCTGGGGACTTATTTTACTGTTGATTGCGATCTTCCCGGCGAACATTAACGTAGCGGTTAACAACCTTCCCCCCCCCGGTGGCCTACCAGCCAAACCCTGGTACGTATGGTCGAGACTTTTGTTTCAGCCGGTCTATATACTCTGGATCTGGTATGCGGCTTTAGGCTGAAGGACGAGCTAGTAATGAGAAAGTGACTAGTTCAAGCTTTCCTTATAGAATAACTCCTTGATTTTTCTGTATTCATTTCAGATTATCAAACTGGAAAAGTAAAAACCTATTAGTTTTATCCATAATACGCTTTCTGCGACTGCCTCAACTTATGCTAGACTCCCTATTTGGTGCCCCAGAAATTCCGCTTCATAACCTTCATTTACTCGAAAAAGACATACCCAACATTATCCTTTGGGCAGTACCGGTCATGTTGTTTTTCACGGTCATTGAGATGGTGGTGACCTATTATCAGGAAAGAGATTATTACGAGAAAAAAGAAACGATAGGCTCGATTCTTGTGGGTATCGGGAGTCTGATCGTGAATGCAATTCTTAAACTTAGTCTGGTTTATCTGTTTATCTGGGTCTATAATCAGTTACCCTGGCGGATGGAATTTACCTGGTGGACGCTCCTGCCCTGCTACGTTATTTATGATTTTTTCAGTTACTGGGCACACCGGGTGTCGCACGAACAACGGTTCTGGTGGGCAACCCACGTAGTGCATCATACGGGAGAACACTATAACCTGACGGTTTCGTACCGACTGAGCTGGGTACAGCATTTGAAGCTTATCTTCTTTATGCCCGTGGCCTTAATCGGCTTTCACCCCATCATCTTTTTTGTGACCAATCAAATCGCCGTGTTGTTCCAGTTCTGGGTACATACCGAATACATCCGTCGGATGCCCGCCTGGGTTGAATACGTTTTTGCAACCCCCTCGAATCATCGGGTGCATCATGGCTCTCAGGAAAAATACATCGATAAAAACTTCGGCGCTACATTCATTTTCTGGGATCGGTTGTTTGGTACGTTTCAGCCAGAGGAAGAGCAGGTTATCTACGGGATTACGACAAATATTGAAAACAAGGCGAATCCTTTAATTATCAACTTCCACGAGTTCATCGACATTTTCCACGATGTACGATCGGCAAAAGGACTTCGTCGTAAGCTGTTTTTCATTTTCGGTAGTCCGGTCAAAATTGCCGAAGAGAAAAAGCAGGTAACTGTTGGCCAGTCGCAATTGGTTGATAGTGAAGTTAATTAATCCGATACTCTGCTTTTTATAAGCCTCCAGATAACTCAATAAAAAACGGACGACACAGCATATGTCGTCCGTTTTTTATTGAGTTATCTGGAGTTTGGTATTTGGCAGTTTGCGGAGCAATGTAATCCCGAATTCACGTTATTCACAGAGAGTTAGCAACGTGTTTTGAAAAGTAGTTTGGTGCTTGCCTTGCATCTTTTCGCTTACGAAGCTTATCTTTGTTGCACTTTTGGTCTGGTACAGACGTTACTGGTCTAAAATGGCCTACAGGCAAGCGGCACACCAATGTGCCGTTTTTCATGAAAGAAATAATCCATTAAGTCGATAGACATTAAACCTTGTGCAAGAACCGATAGCCCCATCCACCAACCCGGCTACTCCTACATTGACTCCTTCACAACCGGAGATCGATCTTAGCGGACTTACGATCAACATTCAGGGAGCAAAAGCAGCCGAACAGGCTGATGCCATACGCGCAGCTTTTCCAACGGCAACTGTACGAACTCTTGTATCCCGGCCCATACTTCGCCGTCGGACCCGCACCGAGATTGCCATTTACATCTTTGCAGCTCTGGCTCTAATGGTTGTTGGGCATCTGCTGTTCAGTTACTTTACCCTGGATCGCCTGACGCTCATTGCCAGCACGGTCGACATTACACCAGACATTTTTTACTTTATCATGGCTGGGTTCGTGGCGCAAATGATTGATGGAGCTTTAGGAATGGCCTATGGCGTAACGGCCACTACGTTCCTGACAAGCGTAGGTAT
Source organism: Spirosoma validum (assembly GCF_014699035.1). Taxonomy (GTDB): domain Bacteria; phylum Bacteroidota; class Bacteroidia; order Cytophagales; family Spirosomataceae; genus Spirosoma; species Spirosoma validum. The sequence continues at coordinate 186,385 of NZ_JACXAA010000005.1, read as the reverse complement.
TAGTCCCGTGTTTGCAACGGCGAGCGTTCACAGTTCAGAGATTTTTACGTCGGGTGTATCGGGGTATATGCACCTTAAATTTGGTAATGTTAACAGTCGGCTGTTTAAAGTGGTTCTGATTCCGGGCGTTATTGGAGCTGCGCTAGGCGCTTTTCTGATCACAAAACTTGCGGATATGGAAGTGGTTGCCAACTACTTAAGTCCTGCCATATCAGTATATACGGCTATATTAGGTGTGTTAATTCTCAAAAAAGCGTTAGTAAAACATCAGAAGAAGAAGCCCGTCCGTCAAATTGGATTACTTGCCTGGTTTGGCGGTTTTGTTGATGCCATTGGGGGAGGTGGCTGGGGACCTATTGTCAACTCGACCTTAATTGCTGCCGGACGGCATCCACGGTATACAATCGGTTCGGTCAATCTGGCTGAGTTTTTTGTGTCCTTTGCTTCATCAGTGGTCTTTGCCCTTTTTGCGGGTCTGGATAATTATGGGATGGTCATTCTGGGCTTGATTCTGGGGGGAATGATTGCGGCACCCATTGCCGCCCGCCTGGCACAAAAACTACCCATTAAAACCATGATGATTTTAGTCAGTATTGTCATCATCATCGTAAGTTTGCGGAAGATTATTAAGTTCTTTTAAGCTATGATGTGGTGTCGGTTTTGAGAAACCGACATTTCGCGTCAGCAATAGTGTCGCTTTTGAGAAACCGACACCACAGACAATATGAAGAAACAAACCAAAGCCATTCGCATCCAAACAGAGAAATCGCAAAATCGCGAACACTCTGTACCGCTCTATCTGACTTCAAGTTTTGCGTTTGAAAGCGCCGAGCAAGGCAAAGCGCTGTTTGATGAAACCGAGGAAGGCAACATCTACTCCCGCTTTTCAAACCCTAACGTATCGGAGTTCGTCGAGAAGGTTTGCATGCTGGAAAATGCCGAAGATGGTATTGCGACGGGAACAGGAATGGCTGCGGTGTTTGCCAGTATGGCCGCTTTGTTAAAATCGGGGGATCATATTGTGGCTTGCCGGGCATTGTTCGGATCGGCGCACCAGATTATTACGCAGATTCTGAGCAAGTGGGGCATCACGCATACGTATGTAGACGCTACCGCTACCGAAGCTGAGTGGGAAGCGGCTATACAGCCGAACACCGGAACCGCATCGGCGGACCGGCCGGCCGCCAAAATGGTGTATCTCGAAACGCCATCTAACCCCGGTCTGGAACTGGTTGACCTGGACATGCTGGTGCGTTTGAAACAGAAATACGGTTTTATTCTGAACGTAGATAATTGTTTTGCTACGCCCATTCTGCAAACACCACTTGATTTTGGCGCTGATTTGTCTGTGCACTCAGCCACGAAATACATGGATGGGCAGGGACGTGTATTGGGCGGCATTGTCGTAGGCCGGGCCGATTTGATTCAGCCCATCCGGTTTTTTGCCCGGCATACGGGGCCATCGTTATCGCCCTTCAATGCCTGGGTTTTATCAAAAAGCCTGGAGACGCTGGATTTGCGCATGGAACGCCATTGCCGCAACGCCTTACAACTCGCCGAAGCATTAGATACGCACACAGACGTTGAGCGCGTGCTGTATCCGTTTCTTCCCTCCCATCCGCAGTATGATCTGGCTAAGCGGCAAATGAGTGCGGGCGGAGCCATCGTAACGATTGAACTGGAAGGTGGTTTCGAGCGCGTAAAAGCTTTTTTCGATGCCTTGACGATTCCTACCCTTTCCTCTAATCTCGGCGATTCTCGTACCATCGTAACCAACCCGAACACAACGACTCACGCGAAACTGAAACCCGATGAGAAAGCCGCCCTGGGTATCACACCGGGCCTGATACGTATTTCGGTTGGTCTGGAAGCCATCGAAGATCTGATCGAAGACTTCACGCAAGCAGTAGAAAAATCGGCCGAAGTCGTTAAAGAGAAAGTAGCCTAGCGTATGGCTAGCCTATCCGAGTTAGCTGTTACGTTAGCTGAGCTAATTGAAGCCAATCAAACGATTAAAGCAATGGAGCGTTTCTACGCCGACGATGTAACCATGCAAGAGAACGAAGATCCGCTTCGAATTGGGAAAGCCATTTGCCTTCAGCATGAACGCTATAATCTGTCAGGCTTAATAGAACTGAAAGCGAAGCTTCTACATCAGGCCATTAATGAGACAACGGGTGTTGTGTTCAGTGAGTGGTACATGGAAGCCACATATTTGTCAGGAAAACGATTCTCTGTGACAGAAGTCTCTGTACAGCACTGGCGTAATGAGTTGATTTACAAAGAGAAATTCTATTACAATAAGCTAAATCGAATAGGCCCCGCTAACTCAGAATCCGCCTTATGATACGTATCGCTTTTTGTACCGCTCTACTTTTTCTGACTCAGTTGGCAAATGCTCAGAGTGCTAAAAAACCACTACGTGTCGGTGTCGTTGGATTGGTCCATTCGCATGTTCATGGCATTCTGAATAAAGCGTTCAGACAAACGGGGCAAACTGATATTGAAATTGTAGGCATTGCTGAGCCGAACCGTGAGTTGGCCGAGCGCTTCTCGAAGCAATACGGCTATCCTATGAGTCTGGTGTATCCGACCATAGCGGAGATGCTGGACAAAACCAAGCCCGAAGCTGCTACGGATTTTGGCCGGATTGTCGATCATAAGAAAACGGTTGAGGCTTGTGCACCACGCGGTATTCATGTTATGGTTGAGAAACCATTGGCAACTAGTTTCGCTGACGCGAAGCAGATGGAAGCGCTCGCGAAAAAGAACAATATCCAGCTACTGACAAACTACGAAACCACCTGGTACGGCAGTAACCACAAAGCGTACGCTATGGCCGATAAAGAAAAAGCCATTGGCGATTTGCGCAAGATTGTGGTGCACGACGGGCATCAGGGACCGAAAGAAATTGGTGTCAACAAAGAATTTCTGGATTGGCTGACTGACCCCGTTACAAATGGCGCAGGTGCGTTGTTCGATTTCGGTTGTTACGGTGCCAATCTGTCGACCTGGCTCATGCACAACCAACGTCCGTTGTCGGTGATGGCCGTTACGCAGCAGATCAAGCCGGACATCTACCCTAAGGTTGACGACGAAGGAACGATTATTCTGACGTACCCAAAAACCCAGACGATTATCCAGGCTTCCTGGAATTGGCCCTTCGCTCGAAAAGATATGGAAGTGTATGGGCAGACAGGCTACGTTTTTACCGTAGATGGAACCCGGATGCGCATCCGACTTAAGGATGAGAAAAGTGAACGTAACGCTGAAGCCACGCAAGCCGATGCGCCTGCTGCTGACCCGTTTGCCTATCTGGCAAAACTCATTCACGGCGAAACTAAACCCGACGAATTAACGTCATTAGAAAATAACGTAATCGTCATGGAAATTCTGGACGCTGCCCGCCAGTCGGCTAAAACTGGGAAGGCAGTTTTATTAAAACAGAAATTATGATTGCCGAACCTACCTCACACACGCTCGAAAGTTTGACCGAGCAACTGCATGGTCTGAGCAACGTAGAAGCGCTACGTACACTGGCCGAATTGTTTCCCGGCGAAGTTGTTTTCTCCACTAGTCTGGGCTACGAAGATCAGGTGATTACCGACCTGATTCTCGCGAACGATATTCCGATCAAGATTTTTACGCTCGATACGGGCCGGATGTTTTCGGAAACGTATTCGGTCTGGAAGAAGACCAACGACCGCTACGCTACCAAAATCGAAACGTATTTTCCGGACGCTGAAGCTGTTGAGCAACTAATGACCACGAAAGGGCCCTATAGCTTTTACGACTCGGTTGAGAATCGGAAAGAATGCTGTGGTATCCGTAAAGTGGTTCCCTTAAACCGGGCCTTGAAGGGGCAGAAAATCTGGGTAACGGGTATCCGTGCCGAGCAATCAGCCAACCGCCAGTCGATGCCCCAACTTGAGTGGGACGAAGCGCATACCCTTTTCAAATTCCATCCACTGATGGACTGGACGTTTGAAGAGGTAAAACAGTACGTAAAAGATAACAACGTACCGTATAATCCGCTTCATGACCGGGGCTTCGTTAGTATCGGTTGCCAGCCTTGCACCCGCGCCATTCAGGAGGGTGAAGATTTCCGCGCCGGTCGTTGGTGGTGGGAGGACAACTCGAAGAAAGAGTGCGGACTACACACGCATGAGGAAGCTTTTAAACCATAATGAGCGAAAGAGTGATAGACCGTTGGTAGCTAATCACTCTTTCGCTCTTTCACTCATTACAATGAAGTTAGATTATTTAGACCAGCTCGAATCCGAAGCCATCCACATTATGCGGGAGGTGGCTGGGCAATTTGAGCGCCCCGCACTGCTGTTTTCGGGCGGAAAAGATTCCATTACGTTGGTACATCTCGCCCTGAAAGCCTTTCGTCCGGGCAAATTTCCATTCCCACTGGTACACATTGATACCGGTCACAACTTTCAGGAGGCACTTGATTATCGGGATAATCTGGCCGAACGTATTGGCGAGAAACTCATTGTCCGCTACGTTGAAGACACCATTCGGGAAAAGAAACTAAAAGAACCAACCGGACGTAACGCAACCCGTAACGGCCTGCAAACTTTCACGTTATTAGATGCTATCGAAGAATTCGAATTCGACGCCTGCATCGGTGGCGCCCGTCGGGATGAGGAGAAAGCACGCGCGAAAGAACGTGTCTTTTCAGTTCGTGACGAATTTGGTTCCTGGGACCCCAAACGCCAGCGTCCTGAACTCTGGAATCTCTATAACGGCCGGATTCACAAAGGCGAAAACGTTCGCGTATTCCCGATTTCGAACTGGACCGAACTCGACGTTTGGAATTACATCCGCCGGGAAAAAATCGAATTACCCAGCATTTACTTCGCGCATGAACGCGATCTGATTATCCGCGACGGTAAACTAATGGCGACAGCCGGTGGTGTTATCAAACCCGAAGCCGACGACCAGCTCGTAACGCGTCGGGTACGTTTCCGCACCGTTGGCGATATTTCCTGCACGGCAGCTTCTGAATCCCAAGCCGATACGTTAGATGCCGTTATCGACGAAATTCAGGCCACGCGTATCTCCGAACGGGGCGAAACCCGCATGGATGATCAGCTCTCCGAAGCTGCTATGGAAGACCGCAAGAAAGGCGGCTATTTTTGATATTGTGTATATTTACGGTTTTACCTGCCGTAACAGTACCGAATCACATGCCCGTTATTTCTTTATTCGATGGTATTAAACTTGAAATGTATTTTAACGACCATGCCCCTCCTCATGTTCACGCCAAATATGCTGAGCATGAAGTGCTGATAACGATTCAGGAAATAAGAGTATATGCTGGCTATCTACCAGCGAAACAACTAAAACAGGTGCAGCAGTACGTTAGTACTCATCAGAATAAACTTCTATCACGATGGGAACAATACAACCAGAATTGATAAGAATTCGAGAGTTGCTTGATATTCAGAATTTTCAGCTAACATGCCGTTGGTCAAATGGTGAGATACGTGTCAACGATCTGACTCAGGAAGTAAGGCGTTGGCAGAAAAGTCGCAATCAGGAATTGGCTCAGCTTGCCGATCCAGCCAAGTTTAAAACGGCATTTGCTCAGAGTGGTACGATTGCTTTTGCAGGTATATTGGTAGATACAGGCGATATGGGATTGCAACCATTAGATTTAGATCCTGATGTTTTGTTTGCAGAAAGTAGTTTAATTGTCAAAGTAGCTAAAGAACCCGTTCACTAATTCAGTTCGGTAGATACTTTTAAAATTATGAGCGATAATGATGAATGGTGAATTAGCTCTCTGATCCATCATTTATCATTTATCATTCATCATCGTACCGGCGACCCGGTCATAATTTGATTGATGGATCTCTTACGTTTTATTACCGCCGGTTCGGTTGACGACGGCAAAAGCACGCTTATTGGGCGGCTCCTCTACGATTCCAAATCCATTCTGGCCGATCAGCTCGAAGCGATTGAACGGGCCAGCAAAAGTCGCGACGACGGTGAAATCGACCTTGCCCTTCTGACCGACGGCCTACGTTCCGAACGCGAACAGGGTATTACCATCGACGTAGCCTATCGCTATTTCCAGACGCCAAAGCGCAAGTTTATCATTGTCGATGCGCCGGGGCATATTCAGTATACACGTAACATGGTTACGGGCGCGTCAAACTGCCAGCTGGCGATTGTTCTGGTCGATGCCCGACATGGCGTAGCGGAACAGACACGTCGGCATTCGCTGATTGCGTCGCTACTGGGGATTCCACACATCGTGGTGGCTATCAACAAAATGGACCTTATAAATTATTCGCAGGATGTGTTTTCTGATATCTGCATTCACTACGCGGAGTTAGCCAAGAAGCTGAACGTTCATCAGGTTTCTTATATTCCAATGAGTGCGCTTAATGGCGATAACGTAGTGGATCGATCAGCAGCAATGCCGTGGTACGAAGGGCCTACGTTGTTGGAGCATCTGGAAACGGTAACGATTGACGATGACGTGAATGGCGAGACGGAAGACCATCATCCGGCTCGTTTTCCGGTGCAATATGTAATCCGACCCCAAACGGCTGAACTACACGATTATCGAGGATACGCGGGTAAAATCACCAGTGGTCTATTTCGTAAAGGCGATGCGATTACAGTCCTTCCCTCTGGCGAAACCTCAACTATCGACGCTATCGAAATTGCTGAGACACAGTTAGACGTAGCGGCCACGCCAATGTCGGTTGTTTTGCACTTAGCGACTGATGTCGACATTAGCCGGGGCGATTTGATTGTGCGTTCTAATAGCCAGCCAGTTAGTAGTCAGACCGTTGAAGCGATGCTTTGCTGGATGGACACGAAAGAGTTTAAAGTAGGCAATAAGTACGTGCTACAGGTTGGTACGTTCCGAACGCGCTGCTCTGTGCGGGAAATTGCTTATCAACTGAACGTCAATACGTACGAAGAAATTGAAGATGTTGACAGCCTGCGGTTAAACGATCTGGCTAAAGTCGTACTACGCACCGCCCAACCCATCAGTTTCGACCCGTATCAGAAAAACCGCGCAACCGGCGGAGCCATTCTGATTGACGAAACATCGAATGTAACGGTAGGTGCCCTAATGCTTGTGGGCGAAGCGTAGTCGAACCTGATTTATCTACCTATAAAAAATAGTCTATCGTAAGTTACGGTAGACTATTTTTTTATTTACCAAAAAGACTTTAACCTATTCATCTCTAATCTTTTACGTATCGATTAATCCTTTGACTGTATCACTTTATAGCCAACATCTTTTCCAGCAAGCGATCCATCAAACAGTTTTAAATATTCGTTCCCCTGCTTTGTTCCATACATCTTCCGGGTAAGTGATTGAATATCGTAATCAGCTCCTTTGATTAACGGGTCCATGATGAACATATAAGTGTATGAGCCATTCGGGTTGGCTTGAGCGGGGTGCATCACACGCGTCAGACGAAATACACGCTGCTCGGCTGGCGACAGTTTGCTGGCACCAGGCCAGAATATGTCGTGTACAAAATGTTCGTACTGTTTACGTTTGTCGGCCTTTACGGGATAGGTCCACACCCACACTTCCTCGCCGGTTTTAGCCATCAGGCGTGAGGCTGGTTTCGTTTGGCCAAAGGCGGTAGACATAGTAAATAAAAGGTAGACTACTAGAAGTGCATTTCGTTTCATACTAAAAGCTGGTTATGGATTTGAAAAAGATAAATTATTTCTGCGAACAGAAATTCAACAATAAAACTACTGATCCACAGTGAGTAACAGATTAATCCGGGATTAAGATAGTTAGCTGTAAACAGCCGTATAATAAAAAAGACCCGGAAATAACTCTCCGGGTCTTTTTTATTCTCGTAATGAACGAATCGCTTACAATTGCTCTAATATACGCTCCATCGACACCTCTTGGCCAATACGTGCTTTTAATTCACCAATCGGAACACGGATCTGCTCAGTCGTATCGCGGTAACGGATCGTGACAGTGTCGTCTTCGAGTGTCTGGTAATCGACGGCGATACAGAACGGTGTACCAATCAAATCCTGTCGGGTATACCGTTTACCGATAGCATCGCGCTCTTCGTAAACCACCCGAAACTCTGAGCGAAGGCTTTTTACGATTTCTTCCGCTTTCTCAGGCAGGCCGTCTTTGCGTACCAGTGGGAACACCGCTGCTTTAACGGGAGCCAGTGCGGGATGTAGTTTCAAATACGTCCGTTCTTTCTGCTGATCGCCTTCGCCTACTGTCTCTTTCGTAAATGCGTTGCAGAACACGGCTAGAAACAAACGGTCGGCGCCCACTGACGTTTCTACTACGTATGGAATATAATTTCCGTAGGGTTTGCCGGTTGCTTCGTCAATGTCGTTATCAAAATACTGTTGTTTTTTGCGGCTCAGTTCCTGGTGTGATTTTAGGTCGAAATCGGTACGTGAGTGAATGCCTTCCATCTCACGGAAACCAAACGGAAACTTATATTCAATATCCACGGCAGCGTTAGCGTAGTGCGCCAGTTTTTCATGAATATGAAATTTAAGTTTCTCGGCGGGCAATCCAGCCGCCTGGTGAAATTTCATTCGCGTATCGCGCCAGCGTTCGTACCATTCCATTTCAGTACCGGGACGTACGAAAAACTGCATTTCCATCTGCTCGAACTCGCGCATCCGGAACGTAAACTGACGGGCAACAATCTCATTCCGGAACGCTTTCCCGATCTGGGCGATGCCAAACGGAATCTTCATCCGGCCCGTTTTCTGGACGTTCAGAAAGTTCACGAAAATGCCCTGCGCCGTTTCGGGACGAAGGTAAATCAGGCTGGCGTCTTCGGCCAGTGAACCCACCTGCGTCGAAAACATCAGATTAAACTGCCGAACTTCCGTCCAGTTATCGGTGCCCGATACGGGGTCTTTGATGCCCTCAGCAATGATGAGGTTACGAACGCCTTCAAGATCGTTATTGCCCAGTAAACGTCCCATTTCCTGCAACAAGGCCGTACTTTTTTCTTCATCGCCCGCATTGGCGTAGGCTTCCGCTTTTAGTTCGAGAAGTTGATCGGCCCGGTAGCGTTTTTTCGAGTCTTTGTTGTCGATCATCGGGTCGTTAAACGAGTCGACGTGGCCCGACGCTTTCCAGGTTAGCGGATGCATAAAGATCGACGCATCGATCCCCACTACGTTGTCGTGGAGTTGCGTCATAGCCTTCCACCACAGCGTTTTGAGGTTATTTTTCAGTTCAACGCCGTTCTGACCGTAATCATAAACAGCCTGTAGCCCATCGTAAATCTCAGACGATGGAAAAACGAAACCATATTCTTTGGCGTGGGCGATGATATCCTGCAAAGAGGTCGCCGGTGCTTGTGTAGTGTTCATACGTGGGCGCAAAAATACGTTTTTATGCGCAAGTGCCTACTTACCAATTCTAATTCATCACTTTCACGTCCACAATTATACGATTCATCCAACTTTAGTTACTCAAGTGATGCTTCACGCGTCTAAGGAAGCATGTTCAAACGCTTCCATGCCCTCGTTCGCGACTATTTTGGTATTTCTCATAAAGAAGCCAGAGGATTTATCATTCTGATTTTTCTGACGCTGCTTTGTTTACTTATTCCGTTTGTCTATCGCTTTTTATCTGATCGAAAACCCGTTGATACGTCTGCTGCTGATCAGCACAAACTTGATAGCCTTGTGGCGCTGATGCAGGCGGAGGAAGCCAAACAGCCCCGGTTCGGTGATCGATCTAATAAAGACAAAACCACCGCCGAGCGATTCAGCGAACCCAAACTGTTCAACTTTGATCCCAATACAGTTAGCGTGGCTGGATGGCAGCAATTGGGGCTCCCACCTTGGCTGGCTGAACGTATCAAAAAATACCGGAACAAAGGCGGACAGTTTCGCAAGAAAGAAGATTTACTACGTATCTACGACTTTCCTCCCGAGCTATATGAGCAGCTTGAACCCTACATTACGCTGAAAGCGTCATCACCATCTGATCGATTTTCGGGCAAGCCCTACCCTTCTCAGGAATCTTATACCAATAGCAAGCGACCAGTGTATGAGGACCGTAACGAACATTCAATATCTGAACGTCCAGCGAAAGCAGTTCTTCAACCCTTCGATATTAACACCGCTGATACGTCGCAGTTGATTGCGCTACGCGGTATTGGCGCTACGTTGGCTGGACGTATCGTGAAGTTTCGCGATGCACTCGGAGGCTTCGTCTCAACCGATCAGTTTCGGGATATTTATGGGCTGGACTCGACTGCCCGAGAAGAGTTGGAGAAGTTCGGCAAGATTCGGTCGGCGGTACGTAAGATTGCGGTTAATACAGCCACGGCTGAAGAGCTGGATCGGCATCCATTTTTATCGCGTCGGCAAGCTCAGATTATCGTGAATTATCGCCAGCAACACGGCGCCTATACGTCTGTTGAATCGCTCAAGCCGATTCGTATTCTCGATGCGAAGACCATTGAAAAGATTGCGCCGTATCTGGAGTTTTGAGAAAGAGCGAAGAAAGAACTCGACACTTTTTTTTCTCCCCCTTCCTCCTTCTACTCCCTTTCTTACCTTCTCTTTAACAGAACCACATTCTCGACGTGATGCGTGTGGGGAAACATATCGACGGGTTGTACGTCGGCTACCGTATAATCTTCATCTAAAATTCCCAGATCACGGGCTTGCGTTGCTGTGTTACAACTTACATACACAATACGTTCAGGAGAGGCTTTGAGAAGTTGGCGCGTTACGGCCTCATCCATGCCCGCACGGGGTGGATCGGTGATTACGACATCCGGGCGTCCATGCTGATCGAAAAAGCCGTCGGTTAAAATATCTTTCATATCACCGGCAACGAAAGATGTATTTGTGATGCCGTTCACGTCGGCGTTGATGCGTGCATCGGCCACCGATGCTTCGACGTACTCTACACCAACGACCTGTTGCGCTTGCCGGGCGACAAAAAGAGCAATTGTTCCTGTGCCGGTATACAGATCATAAACCCGTTCTTGGCCTGTAAGCCCAGCCCAGTCGCGGGCAACTTTGTACAGATTATACGCCTGTTGCGCATTGGTTTGGTAGAACGATTTGGGACCAATACGGAACGTCAAATCTTCCATCTGCTCTTCAATGTACGGCTTACCACCCCAATTAATGACTTCCTGATCCTGATAGCTGTCGTTCTTCTTCGTGTTCAGAATGTAATTCAACGATGTTATCTGCGGAAACTGTTGCTGCAACTCATTCAGTAGCCCATTCAATAGGTCGGGGTTATCCTGGGCTACCTGCAACGTTACCATCACCTGCTGCGTAGTGTCAGCAGTACGGATAATCAGCGTCCGCAGAAAACCCGTATGCATTTTCAGGTTATAAAGGGTCAGATCGTGCCGGAAAACGTACTCATCAACGACCAGTCGGATCGCGTTGGAGGGGTCGGGTTGGAGATAGCAATGATGAATAGGCAATACTTTATCGAACCGACCGGGCACGTGAAAACCGACTGCTCGCGGGTCCATTGGCTGATCGGTGCGTACTTCGGCCGAGGTCAGCCATCGCCCTTCGGCACAGGTAAACTCCAGTTTATTCCGATAATATTGCGTAGGATGAGCAGCCATGATCGGCTGAATAACGGGCAGCGCAATTTTACCGATACGGGTCAGATGATCGATCACCTGCTGGTGTTTGAAACCCAGCTGTTCGCTATATTGAATGTGTTGCCACTTACAGCCGCCACACGTACCGAAATGCTCACAGAAAGGCTCCGTTCGCACGGGGGACCACTCATGTATGTGTTCGGCTACGGCCTCACGGTATTGCTTTTTGCGATTTGTAATGCGCAGATCCACTACGTCGCCCGGTGCCACACCTGGTCCACCAGTGGGATTTTCTACAAAAATGACACCCTCGTCTGTGCGAACGATGCACTTTCCCTCGGCAGCTACCGCATCAATTCGAACGCTTGCCAACCGTTCGGGTGTTTTATGAATCTTCCTACGCATAAGTCCTAAAAAACTGCTAATTTAAGCATCCGTTTTCGGACGGACCCAATATCGAACCGTTTCTGCGTATGTTAAACTTGTACCGTAAAAAGTATCTTTCAATAATTTCAATCAGTCTGTTACTGGTTATAAGCCATTTAGCTAAAGCCACTCACATTGTCGGGGGCGAATTGGAACTTCGTTATTTAGGCCCCCAGAGCCCCTATTCCCACCGCATCAATCTGAATCTTTATTTCGACGTCGTCAATGGTGATAACGGGGCCGACGACGGGCTGGTTAGCGTGGGTATTTTTTCAAAACGTACAAACCAGTATGTTGGCTTCGTACCGCTTAACCGGATCAGCAGTGAAGTTGTACCGTATACACGGCCAGCCTGTACAAACGCCAACCTAAGTACCCGCCTTATTCGACATAGTGTCGACCTAACCCTCGACCCAAACATATTCAACGATCCCGGTGGCTATTACCTATCCTGGGAGCGCTGCTGCCGGAACGGAACGATCACCAATATCATTAATCCGGGAGCAGCTGGCTCAACCTTCTATCTGGAATTTCCGGCTGTAGCTACTGGTCAGACCCGGTTTAATAACTCGTCGCCGGTGTTTACAATTCCCAAAGGCGATTATGCCTGCATCGGGCAGCCCTTTACACTCGATTTCAGTGCAAAAGATAGCGATGGCGATAGCTTATCGTATGCCTTAGTAACCCCTTTTAATGGCTTTAGTACGTCGTTGGTTCCGAATCCAGGCGCTATAAATCGCCCGGTGCAACCTGTTTTTTATTCTGGTCCTTATCAACCCATTCGCTGGGCCAGTGGTATTTCTGAAGCGAATGAAATTCCCGGCAAGGTGCCTTTACGCGTAAATCCTACGTCAGGCCTGCTTAGCGTAACGCCCGATCGGGCGGGGTTATTTGTGTTTTCGGTCGAAGTAAGTGAATATCGGGCAGGAAAAGTGATTGGCCGCGTCCGGCGCGACTACCAGGTTTTAGTGGTTGACTGCCCCAACAATAACGCACCCCAGCTGTTGTTCCGTCCTGAAGGTCAGAAAGGCTTTTATCAGGAAAATACCGTGCTGACTATTGCCGAAAAAGATACGAACTGTCTGAATTTGTACATCACCGATATCAATCCCAACCAGCGAATCACCATCACCAACATGAGTGGTTCGTTACCAGGCCTGACCCTTACACCAGGCGAATTATCGAGCCGTACAGGTCGGGATACGTTACAGGCCAGGTTCTGCTTCGGCCGATGCGTCGGTGATGGTAAACCCTTTACATTGATTATCCGGGCCACCGACGATGGTTGTCCGCAAGGTCTTAGCGACACCCTCAACGTTCGTTTAAACATCATTCCCTCAGCTAATAATAAACCGAAAGCCAGTACTGATTTAGCCAATAATAAAGCCATTGTCTCCGTAGGTTCTTCGCTAACCTTTACAGGCATTGGCGTCGATCCCGATAATGATAACGTAACGATTCAGGCTGTTGGGCGGGGGTTCTCCCTGGCGCAGGCAGGGATGAGTTTCGGATCGGCTTCGGGTGTGGGCAAAGTATCATCGACGTTTACGTGGAAGCCATCCTGTACGCAGGCGACACAGTCAGAATATTTGGTCGATTTCATTGTGACCGACACGCGCTGCAATCGAAATCTCCGCGATACGGTCACGGTAAATCTGGCGGCATTAGGTAAGCCCAGCCAGCCTCCAACAGTGCGAACTACACTTACTCAGCCGGTCGTTGAACTAACTGTCAGTCCGAGTGACTCAACGGGTCATACTACGTTCGATGTCCTTGGTAATGATCCCGACCGCGATACAATCCGGCTCACAGGCGTGGGCCGGGACTTCGATGTTGGAGCAGTAGGGATGGAATTCACCAACAAAGCTGGGTTGCCAAGTCTTCAATCGCTGTTTAGCTGGCGGCCAACCTGTGAATTGATGGCCGGACGAGCAGAAGCCACCTTCGTTGTTGATTTTTTAGTGGACGACCGTTCCTGCCAACCCAATCATTTGGATACAACTACCGTTACGTTCCACGTTAAAAACCCGACAACAGAATACGACATCAAAGTTCCAAATGTGTTTACGCCCAATGGCGATGGCCTCAACGACTATTTTGCCATAAAAGACATGCCGGAAAACTCCTGTGCCGAGCAGTTTAAATCCGTTGAGATTTCAAACCGATGGGGTCAGCCGATTTTTAAGTCAACCGATCCGAGGTTTCGCTGGTATGGTAATAACTCACCCGTAGGCACCTATTATTATCTTATCTTAACAACGGCACGAACCTTCAAGGGCCCGGTAACTATTATGCGGTAAGGTAGAGGTAATGAATCAACTGGCCAGATGGAGCGCCCTTGTTTACTGGTCATTTTTGACTGTTGATGACTAACCTGCTACGTTTCTCCTTCTACACCGACAAAGCACTGTCGTTAAATTGCGCTACCTTTGCGCTTTCTCATGAAAGATAAAGTTGTACTCATTACCGGTGCCTCATCGGGCATTGGTCGGGCGCTGGCCTTCGCTTTCGGTCGCGAAGGGGCTCGAATTGCGATCTGTGGTCGTAAAGCCGATGCGATGAACGTTGTTAGCGATGAACTCAGTCAGGCAGGTATCGACGTTTTCGCGCTGACTGCTGACGTTAGCATTGAACAGGATGTTAAACAGTTTATCGAACAAACGGTAGAGCACTTCGGGCGACTGGATATTCTCATTAACAATGCCGGTATTTCCATGCGATCCATGCTGATTGATACTGATCCGGCTGTTATTCAGAAAGTCATGGATATCAACTTCATGGGGACCGTGTATGCCACCCGGTACGCCCTTCCCTATATTCAGCAAACGAAAGGTTCTATTGTGGGTATTTCCTCCATCGCGGGTTATCGGGGGTTACCAGTACGTAGCGGCTATTCGGCCTCAAAGTTTGCCATGAACGGTTTTCTGGAAGCAGTACGGACGGAGTTACTTCATACGGGTGTGCATGTGCTAACGGCCTGCCCAGGTTTTACAACCTCTAATATCCGTGTATCCGCGCTGGATGCGCACGGGCAGGCGAAGGGCGAAACCATGCGTGATGAAACTAATATGATGAGTGCTGACGAATGCGCCGGGTATATTCTGCAGGCCGTAAAAGACCGCAAACGTGAACTTATATTAACAGCGCAGGGGAAATTAACGGTATTTATCAATAAATGGCTTTCAAGTTTAGCTGATAGACTGGTTTACAATACACTAGCCAAAGAGAAAGATTCGCCACTGAAAAAATGAGCGCCAGAGGGAATGACAGAACGATCGAATTACTGATCAACTCGTTGGCTACTTAAATTATCCAAACATTATCCCGGCGAATGAAATATAGTTCGTTGTGCCACAGCACCCGGAGATAAATGTCTTTGGCCCCCAGAATATTCACTTTATGACCGCGACCGATGACTTCAACAACAGGCGCGGCCGCTGATGGATCAGTACGTAGCAGCACACGGTCCTGGCTCGTGATCCCTGACTCTACTCCTTCGGGTAAGTTTGTAAAAACCAGCAGAAGCAATAAATAGACAAATACAATCCATTTCTGTCGTTGGGGAACATCCTCTTTTCGAAGCCGCTTGAGCATAAGTACGCTGAAAACGTAACCAGCCGGAATAAGCAGAAACAGCAGGAAGTAAATCCCATACTTGCGATAGAAAAGATAAAAATAATTGAGATCGTCGGTTTCGTAACCACTCAGGTTATTAGCACGGGCAATGTCATTCATCCGACGTAGTACAGCATCGTCGGGGTGGCGTTCAAAATAAACGTCTAAATAATACAGTTGTCTAGGTACGTCATTTTGCTGTTCGTAGGCACTCGCCAGCTTCAACAGCATGGGGTCAGTGGCTGTATGTCCTTCAGCCAAGGCGGTTTCGTACAAACGGACAGCATTTAGTTGATCGCCACTAGCAAACAGCGAATCGGCCCGCCGAATCGAATCCGTTGACATAGTCTGTGCCAATGTAGCCATCGATACAAACCAAAGCAAGAAGCTAATTTTAAAACGAAGGTTTCTCAACGAGCGAATACAGGCTTGTTACATGATAAGAAAGAAGGGAAGAAAGCGAGTCAGTGGTTTCATCCATTCTCTCTTTCTTCCCTTCTTTCTCCCGAGCGTGGCCCCGGTTATTTAAAAAGGCAAATCGTTGCTCTCTTCGTCAAACGCCGAATTAAACGTCACGGCAGCGGGTTGGTTCTGCTGAGCTGGGCGCGCCTGCGCTTGTTGCGCTCCAGCTGGACGAGCCGGAGCGGGCGTTCCTACACCACTGTCACCGTCAACTAATTCGATACGAAAGGCCCGTAATTCAGTATACCAGCGTTCGTTGTATTCACGTGACTCAGCACTGAACGTGGCTTTCAACGTATCGCCATCGGCAAACTGCTTCAAATCATTGGCTTTGTCTCCCCAGGCTGTCATGCATACTTTTTTAGGAAACTGGCTATCAGCGGTTTCGATAACAAATTCCTGTTTATTCCAGGGACCATTTTTGCCCTGACCTGTTACCTCAGGTAAGACTTTTATGAGTTTTCCGACTAATTCAAGTGCCATTTTATGTGGTCTTTTTCTGTTAATTTAGAAAGATAAAAGTACGAAATTATCTTCATTTTTGGGCCGTTTTCCCTTAAAAAGCGAAAGATTTATAACTCCGTTTGGCAGAAAAAACCTAACCGGCTATATTTGCACCCTCAATGAGCGAATTGGCCACGTGGTGAAACTGGTAGACACGCCATCTTGAGGGGGTGGTGCTTCACGGCATGGGAGTTCGAGTCTCCCCGTGGTCACAAAGGCAATACTATAAGTCTCAGTAAATCAATAGATTACTGAGACTTATTTTTCTATGCTGAAACAGCACTGAAACTGTTATTTGTTTTCTGTTCAAGGCAACCTCTGTTAACAGCTGTATGTCTGTATTGATTAGCTGCCCCCAATCTACACTAATATGGAAACTACACACGAAGTTCTACTCTCGTTCGGCTTCAATCCATAGGTTGCGCAATTACCAGTATGTGATGCAGAATACGTATCATGAGATAAGGGCCGTAGCTCCGTATTCAAGTAATTTGAACTGAAACCGGTTTTAGTCAAATAAATATGGATGAAGGGGGTGAATCAGAATCAATCATTTTAGGGTGCTTTTGTTGAAGATGCAGCGGTAAGTATTATTCCAAATGCAGGCCCTGGATCATGGGTTATATTTACTTTTACAAATATAAATTTATAGCTTCCATAGATTGAGATTTAGTCGAACTAAGGCAGGAAAATTGGCAGATGGACTTGAAAAAGTTAGATAATGCAGGAACAACCTATATGTGGTAAATTAAAGCAAAAACGGGTACCTCAACGGTACCCGTTTTTGCTTTAAAATTGGTTCTAGGCTGGGGGACTAAGGATCAATTCCGATAAGGTTATAATTTAACCAGCGACTGAAAGAACCGAAGTGTACCAGTTGAATGGTCATAAACGACCACCATACTGCCATGTAGAACAAAGCCTGCGCTTAATCTTCCTCGTACAGCACGCTCCAGCTCATCGGCTGTATTACCTTCGCAAACTTCATATTGTCTCATGGTAAAGGGATCATTAGTTTAGTTACTGCAATAAGAAAGATATTTCTCAATAAGCTTAGCACTACATAGAAAGGAATGGTTCAAAACCTAGCCGTTTTATAACTGCAACATCCCAACGGCTAAAACCGCTACATGTTGCACAGTGTAAGTATGCACATTCCTAGGTACTTACATTATTGAAATATTATATGTCGAATACCCCCAGTAGCGAGTGAGCAGTTCATCGGTATGGTAAGTCGTCAGAGGCTTTACGTAGCCGTGCCGTACTCGATGGTTAGCGTCGGTTTAGATGGCGTTACGTAACAAGGTATAGAGTAAGATTCGTTCATTCAGGCTAGCTAGTAGTTTTTTTCCGCTGAATCCGAATGCAGAGGTACTGCCCACGCACGGCTACATTCTCCTCGCTCAGTTCCTGGTTACTTTGCTGCAGATCATCTAACTGGACCAGTTGCTTTCGCACCAGAGCCTGATACTGCCGTTCGGTCTTAAGTTACTGGTTTAATTTATTTCGAAAGTATCTGGTCTATAAGGTTACAGACAAGGTTACAGACAACAAAGCAAAAGCTCAGATTAATAGTGCCCTTTTCTATTTTTTCGCGTAAGAGAAGCTTGAATAACAGCCCAGGCTTTAACTCGTAGTTGCTGGTGTAATTCCTTGTCCTTAGGCACAAATGTTGTGCTGCGAACATTGCCAGTCTCAGGCTTTGTAGTCCAGTAATTGGTATCAGACGTATCAGGAATAGCGGTATATATGGGTTGGCTCATAGCCAAAGGTACCCTTTAATTAATGGCAAACCTATTCAGGTATTTGTTGAGCGTAATCAACCAGGCTTTAGCTGCAGTTATAGCCTGCCATCTTCTATTACCTGCATGAACTGCACTATCAGATCCAGACCAATTGAATTTAAACAAGCGGGATATACTCTATCCAAAACTTGATTACTTTGCAAGCAATAGCATAGTATCCTAGTAATCAAAACTTACTTACAAAGTTCATCATGAGATACGACCGAATTTATCAGTACCGTTTTCAGCAAGTTTCGCATGAAAAAAAACAACTGATCTGGACTATTATTGCCAATTATTTCTACCAACTGCTTGGTCGCCCCAAACGCATACTCGACTCCGCTGGTGGGATGTGTGAGTTTATTAATGCTGTTCCCAGTGAGGAGCGCTGGACAGTTGATATTGTAGAGGAGGTGAAGACGTTTGCTTCCCCCGAAGTCAACCTGGTTATTGGCGATGTACTGACGGTTAAACTACCCGATAATTATTTTGATGCAGTATTTATTTCTAATTTTCTGGAGCACCTTCGCAGTCAGGAAGAGGTCGCGTTTTTTTTGGAGCGAATGCACCGTTGTCTAAAACCAGGGGGTAAACTTGGAGTGATTGGCCCTAACTTCAAGTATTGTTACCGAGAGTATTTTGATTTTGCTGATCATACGGTTGTTCTGTCGGAACTAGGGGTTGCTGAACATCTATACGGGGCTGGCTTTAAAGTCGTTAAGTCGCATCCCCGCTTTCTGCCGTTATCTTTCCGGGGCGGCTTGCCAGTCCATCCATTACTCGTAAAACTCTATCTATCGATGCCTTTTGTGTGGTGGATCTTAGGGAAACAGTTTTTGTTTATAGCCGATAAGGTAAATATTGAGGATTGACATACGCTGTAATCATCCACTTAGTTCAGATCCAGCATCCACCGGGAAAGCCCCTATCTCCCTGGCAGTTGAGCAGGACCAATGATGGGTATTATACACTGACAACCAATTTGGTTTGGTTGCAATCCCAAATAGCGTCGGGAACATTCATTTCTAACAGTCCGGATAATGCCACCAGGGTCACTTTTGGGCTACGGGCATTGAAGCAGACGGTGCACAAGTAGGTTAATAGCGTAATGGCTCATATTTCAATCAACATGTAAACATATTAGCTAGTATGTAAGCCTGAGTACAACGGCAATTGCAATGCTCTAAAGCTCCTCCACGGAACTAACCCCTTTCCGCGACCATTTTGGTCGTTTTTTTCAACAGTGAACACGACTCAGTTTGCATTCGTTAGTCCATTATTAATTTCTCCTTACCACTTTTTCCAGGCTGAATGCTGTCTACATCAGGAAAGACAAATTTGCTAGTAAGCCTAAGGATATGGACAACTGGCTTAATCAGATGGCCATCAGCATGAGTATACGACACAAACAGATTAGAAGGCAAGGTTTAACAGATAGTTGCTTATAAAGCGTTGATGCTAATGGCTTAATCGTTGCTGTTTAAACATCTTCCCTTAAAAAAGCATTGATTGGTAGAACCTCTATCCAACATACCTATGGCCAATGCCTTACAATGTCCCAAATGCGGCTCCCAGCAGGTAGCGCTCCAACCGGTAGGTACTAGCGATGTATTACCTACAACAACTGGAAGCGAAAGCCTGCTCATCGCCCTGGATGGGAATGTCGAATGCCTTAGCTGCGGTAACGTCTGGAAACCGGTTGATCAAATCGAGCAGGCTTTGGAGGATCAAGCCCAGGCGGATGCGCTGGATTTTGACAAACGAAAAGAATCGTTTTATACCGAAGTAGAAGCGGGCCATTTGAGCCAGGCCCGGCGGCTTGTACCCAAGGAAGCCCGGTTCATCTTCAAGCGATCCGGCCTGCGAGCAACCTATACTTACTTAAAATCATTGGACCAGGAGCTCTATAAATTCAAACGTACGTATTGGCTTATCGGCGTAACCGTCGTATTGTTGGTCACCGGTGGACTCGTCTACGCCTGTAGCTGACTGGCCAGCCAAATAAAAACAAACTTGAGGCAGTTAATTGCCAAGTACGAGTTGAACTCCATACTTTTAGCAGCCTTGTTTTGTGTATTACCGCAGCTTACTATATTTTGTGAGCAACTAGTAAAGTAAACGATATACTTGTTTTGATCCGAAGGTTAAGCTTGAGAAAACAGCCTATTCTCTCCCTTTCTATCTACTGATTACTAACTTACGTTTCTAGATTGGGGAAATACCAGTAAAATTACTGGATTGACTTTCTCTCTTCATTTAACCCGTTTCCTACGTCTGTCTGCCTCATATTTTCATTTAGCATCGTAATCTTGGCTCAGGTAGGATTCGCGCCATCGGCTCAGCTTGAAGTGTAATCGACTGACAAAGAAATACTCATTCCCTAAGTTACCAGTACCACATCTGTATCGGCACCTTAACTGAAAGATTAATTATTTGCCAAACATCCGAGCCTAAAGGATTTTATTAGTATGATGGCACTTCCTGGCAGCGGCTGATAAAAGCGTCCGAGCTACCAAACTATGAGTAGATGTGTGCTTCGAATAATACTACTCATATTAGCCCTGGGGCTAGATATTGGCAATAATGACCATTTACCGTAAATAGGAAGAGCAAGACAAACGAGAACAGAGATTATTATGGAGTGATTTACAAAGGCATCATTAATCTACCATTGTTGGTCCTGATCTTCATGGGCTTTGTTGCATGGAAATTAATAAGAAAGCTGCATCGTAAGCCAATCCGTTAGATAGTATAGCTGAGAAGCCAGACGCAACTTAACCTGTAGCTTAAGGTCAGCTTCTACATGACGGGGGTTATCTTCTTGATTTTGTTTCTTCACTTTTAATCTGATCTGGAACGCTGGACCTAATAAAAATATGCAATTTTATATAAGCATGAGTAAGCAAACCGTTACTCTTCGTTACTATCTTCCTCTTAAGTTATATGACGTATTCCCCTATTTTATCCGAAGATGCCTTATTACAGGCGCTGTTAAAAGATTCACTCAATGGCTTGATTCTTTACCAAGTTGTCCGTAACGAAGCTGGAAAACCAATTGATTTTCTCTATCAATTGGTTAACCCCGCTGCCGCTATCCTGTTGGGTGCCTGCCCAGAAGATTTACACGGCAAGAGTTGTAAGGAAGTGTTCCCTCAAGGGGACGAGCTGCGTATGTATTACCAACAAGTGGCCGTTAGTGGTCAGAACCTGCGCGTGGAATATCAATTACCCACAGATGGACGATGGTTCGAGGTATTTATTACTGAGCAAGTCCAGGAAACCCTACTTTGTTTCTTTACCAACATTACTGATCGGGTTCTCGCTGAGCAGGAACTGATCAAGAACCTCACCCTGCTTCAGCACACTGAAGAACTGGCCTCAATGGGCAGTTGGGACTATGACCGGTCTACGGATCAATTCTTCTGGTCGGAGGGTATGTACCGCTTGTTTGGCCTTGAGTTAGGTACGCCTATCTCCCTTCAGACGTATGTAAATAATGTCCTTGAAGCCGACCAGCCAGTAGCCTTGCGGTTTGTAGACAAGCTGCAACGGGAAACTCTACCTTTTGAGGAAACGCTACGAATCAGGCGATACGGAGACGAGGCTATTATTAAAATCAAAGGGGTTGTCAAATCCAATAGCCAAGAGCAGCCAATGTGGGTGCTAGGCGGGTGCTGGGATATTACCCATTAGCCAGCGCCGATCCAATTGCTACCATCAATGACCTGTTTTCAAATAGGCTGTTTCACTAGTTACAAGGCTATTCATCTAACTGACTCCAGGTAGGCTTCTTCTAAGAATCATGTCGATTTCTATTAGTCCGTGGTATAAAGCCAGAGTACTAGCAATGCTACGCTACTAAATAGTAATGCGCCTAGTATAGCCTTTATCCGTAAGTAGATCGGTCCTATTTTAACTGCCTCCCGAACAAAGGTGCTGGCCACGAATAGTTGAACCAATATTGTTAGGGCAATGAATAATGTTGATCCCAAGACAAATGAACCGATAGCAGCCTATCAGTCGTAAAAATGGATTGCCAACAAATAAACGCATTTTCACAGGAGCATACTATCAGGCAGTTACTAGCAGTACGCTCTATATTTACTGAGCGGTAATAATTAAGATCTAATCGACAACTTGAATCCTGGAGATAATGAATAATCCATGCACCATACCCCGGTGGGCTTAACAGGTCAATTGATACTGGGGGCAACTGACCACAGCTCGGTGTTGCTGGGTGGTCCTGGGCAGATCAAGTTGACCAATAATACCGGTGCTGATCAGATCGACTACTTTCAGCAGTAGGCTACTCGAAGGCGTCTATTTCCACCGTTTCTGTTCTTGAGCAGAAACGGTGGAAATACGCACTTTGGCAGGTCAACATTTTGTTAACCTTTTATTTAGCTATGAGTTTAATAGACTAGTACGTATGTAAATTCTTTTCAGGTTATGAAAAAACTAATCATGATGGGTGGTATGCTTCTTGCCACGCTTGGTAGCACGTATGCCCAGACCACAAACAGTACGCAAAATACAACCCCAACAACCGATGGCACGACAAAGAACAGTGGCACGGGTAACGCCAGTAATGGATCACCTGCTTCAAAGGGTACCTCCGACTCGCTTACAGGAGCAGTCGGATCGGCGAATGGTACGTCCTATGGTATGCAAAATGATGATCCGGCTAATAAGGCAAATCAACCAAACTCGTCTAAACGAAAGGAGCGGAAGGCGAAGCGTAACAAGGTGAATTGAAACCTATGACGAATTGAAATGTCAAGCATCAAAAACCCCGTCAGCATAGGCGGGGTTTATTTTTTACCCTTTGATGATACGCACTACGATCTCACTATAATCCGTCAGAAACAATAAGTATAGTAACAATCGGGAATCTGACTGTTCCGGATTGGTAGGGTTCATATTGGTAGACTATATAGCATTTCCATAAGCTGCGTGTTGACAAATAACAGATTTTCTAAAATCAACTATCATTCAAAGTGACTTTATGGTTATTAATTCGTCTAACTGTAAAATGTTAACGATATCCTGAAACCAATTATGGAAAAGAATAAACGTAATCGAGCGGCCACTATCGAGCGCATTATAGATGCTCTGGAAGAAATACTAACTGAACGCGGATTGGAGGGAACTGGTATTAATGCAATTGCCGAAAGAGCCGCCGTCAGTAAGGTCCTCATTTATCGTTACTTCGGAGGATTAGAGGGCTTATTAGAACATTACGTAAGTATGGGTCGGCTTATTCCTCATTATACACCCGCCTGGCTGAAGCAAATTCAACCAACTCAACCCCGTGACCTTGCTTCCATTTGGTCAGGCCAGGCCCTACAACTCTTCCGTCAGTTCCGCACCTCACGTGCAGCACGTGAAGTCCTCAAAGCAACGGTTAAAGACAATGACCCCTTAGCCGACGCAGTTAGCAAAGCACAGGATGCCGAACTCACTAATCTGGTTAATCAGTTAGCCTTTATTAAAGGCGGTGATCACCAGGCCACTTCAGCGATCATTCTTGGTGCTTTGTCCTACTTAACGATACAGGCTCAGATCAACCGTCCTATGATCGGTCTTGACTTACGTAGTGAAGATGGCTGGCAACGTATCGAAGAAGCAGTTAAGGTGATCTACAAAGCGTTGAACCAATTAGCGATCGATTCGCCCACAGTCCAGTTGTCGATCAAACCAGCTAGCGTTGCTGTCAGTACCTGGTAAGTAAATAGATGCCAATAACAATACGGATGTTAGAGACATCCATTTAACTTTTCCACACCATTTTTTAAAGTTTACAACTATGCGACGAGTTTCGAACACTGCCCTCTATATCGCTTTACCTGCCTTTGTTGTGGCTGTTAGTGTTGCTTTACTTGCTGCTGCTTGGCTTATGGTTACCTGCATAGTCAATGGTCCACTACAAATCTCATGGCCATAGTTACAGCCTATACATATACTATCTATAAGAAAGCCCCGCTAAAAAGTTAGCGGGGCTTTCTTATAGGTGTTAGTGCTTATCGTTTCATCAACAGGACAACAGCCAACGTGAAACTAGACGGCAAAACATCCATCGCATGCTATCACCTTAACCTGCCTTGCTGATGAAGGAGATACTAAGGAAGCAGCTATGGTAACGTATTATCATAAGCTAGCCGAGAACTTGCCCAAATAAAAAGGATTGTCAAAAAAAGACTTTCAGTGGGTAAAACTTAGAACTATCAGTCCAGAAGTTTTACCAACAAAAACGCCCACTGATCAATGGGCGTTTTTGTTTTATAAGGAGGACGTGCAGTCCCTATTTCATGGCAATCACCTCTACTTCGATCAGCACCTCGTCTCGCACAATCTTAGGAACACTTTTTAATTCAACCAGCTTAGGCGGTTGTGTAAAGTACAACGCACCCACGTTGCTAAGCAGCGCTGCCGTATCCTCCCGAACTTTGGTGGAGGTGCCCTTAATTGAATAGGTAATCTGCGTTACGTCTTTAAAGGTCATATTGACCGTTGCCAGCGACGTTTTTATATTTTCGAACACCTGCCGTGTCTGTCCGTTCAGATCACCGCTTGCTACCACCTCTCCTTTTTTATTAAATGGATGCTCGCCACATATATAAATCTCTTTACCCGGAATCCCAGGCTCTATTTTATACAGATAACCAGTTGGCATATCCGGGGTTGGTACGTCGATTGATTGAGCCTGACTGCACGAAGTCAGCAACACCCAACCTAAGAAAATGATAAGATTTTTCATGATTATAGTCTTTTTTGAAATAATTCGTTCAGTCAATTTGCAGAGCTGGTCATCGGTTTTCCATCCAGCGTAGCTCGTTACTCGCCTGATCATCTTCTCCGTTCAAATAACCATTGTTTGGTTTTGAGTCAAAATCAGGCTGACCCGAGAAGTCGATCTGGGCTTTGTTGAATAGATCAACCTGGCTGATTACTTTAGCCGTAAACTCTGCG
Organism: Spirosoma validum; assembly: GCF_014699035.1. Taxonomy (GTDB): domain Bacteria; phylum Bacteroidota; class Bacteroidia; order Cytophagales; family Spirosomataceae; genus Spirosoma; species Spirosoma validum. Next base: position 161,040 of record NZ_JACXAA010000005.1, on the reverse strand, counting down.
CTAACCGACTGACCCGGTGAAATTCTGCCGATTCCGACACTAACCAGACTCTGATTAGGATTCATTCCTGAAGCTGAATTAACAAACTGGAGACCAGCCGGTAACAAATTACGAAGCCCGACATAGTTGACCGTTAACGCACCCCGGTTGGTTACCGTAAGCGTAAAGGATATAATTTGACCAATTGTGGCTGTCCGACTGCTGGGCGTCATTATCAGACTCAGATCGGCTTCATTCGACTTCGGTGGCACATCATTCGGATTCGGTGATATGAACACGTTCGATGAACTTGTGCTTGTCTGCAATTCGGTGCGCGCTTCATCCTTCTCCCCACTCGCCGTACCATTGCCCGGCGTTGCATTTACGTCAGGATTAGTCATCGTCATGACTTCAGCCGCATTAATATACTTACCGGCAGCCGTTGGACGGGCTACGTATTTGTAACTAACCGACTGCCAGGCTGGTATCTGATCAACCACTCCGTTGATCATCTTACTCATTCCAGACGGATCGGCATCTACCAGGCTCAGATTATTGCCGACTGATTCAACTGTCAGATTGGCTGGCAGCCGATTCTGTAATGTGATTCGTCCGGCGTCGCAGCTGCTGTTATTTTGCACGATCAATTGATAGCTAACCGTATCACCGAGGGCAACCACTTTACGGCCAGGCTGAATATATAGACTCACATCAGTAGCCCCCAGACTAATGTTCCTGCTAACAACGTCAGACAGACAACCATAAACGGGGTTTTTAGCCTGTAATGTATAAACGCCTGTCTTTGTAGCCGGAATCGTTCTACCAATACCAGACGTAGCATTATTCGCTGTTGTCCAGTTGTTTATTCCAGCGTAGGACGACGTAAGTCTAACACCCCCACTCTGACAGATCGTAAACTTTCCGGTATTGCTACTAATGAACGGTGTTGCGGGCTGAACGGAGTCTGGCACAACAACGGCTGGCGGAAACAGAACCTTGTTTTGTGGGTTTTTGATCCGGGCAGAATACGTACCCGTGCCTACGGTTAAACTATTTTCAGTACTCCCCGAACTCCAGATAGGCTGGTATCCATCGGGTTGCGTGATCGTTAGTCTATTATTACCCGCACAGTTCAGGCTCGTCAAGGGTTGCATCTCTGCCGGATAAGGTGTAATCGCTCCTAAATAAGCGTCGGTGATGGCGTCTGCCCACATTTGCCCGGCCCGTCGCTGACCTGATTGAGAAAAGTGGGTATCATCGGGACGGTATAACTCAAATGTGCTTACATCTACGCCGGAAATTTGATCCAAGTCAGGCCCCTGAAAGGTTTTATACCCCGGATTGATTACCTGAAACTGAGCTGAACGAGTTTCCTGATTTGGCCCAAACAGGTAGGAATCCAACGCAATGATAAAGCCCAGATTGGGTTTATTGAACTCCGTTCGCATTTTATCGATAACGCCGATATAATACTTTTTTGTGGAGTCAGTTGGATTGTTCCGGTCATTGGCGCCATGCTGAACAAGCACCGCCCGCAGGCCGGTTGTCGGTACGTAGAGGTTCATCAGGTTACGTACGTTTGCGTATGGCATTCGTAAATCATAACGGACAAACGAGTGCTCAAAAGGAATGTTATAGGCAGCCCAATACGTTTGCTGCATGTTTGTTCCCCCGAAACCAGCGTTATACAGCAGTATAGGTACATTGATACGCGAGACCAGCCTGTCCCCCATGGGTCCCCACAACCAGGGCATTTTGGCAAATGGCGACATCCCGCTAGTGGTTGTCAATTTACTAAAGGCCAGGCCAGGTAAATATCTTGAATCGGCTGTATTCGAACCGTCAGGTGTGGACAGGTATTGATTAAAGCTGGCACTGTTCTGATCAATAGTGACAATGTTTATCCGATCGTCACCAGGTCCCTCAAGAGTTGGGCATTTGTTCTCTCCGTTAATGGTACAGCCTGATCCCTGCGCGTTTGAGTGCCCCATAATGGCAAATACTTCTCCTACGCCGAAACGATCCAGCACATCGGTAGCTACGATAACGCCACCGCTACGTCCCCGCACTTCAACGTTATACCATCCGCCTTTTACGACCATTGTGCCACTGAATTGTCCATTCGTTGGTCGGGTTTGAATGGTAAACCAATCTGATGTGGTGCCCTGCCCAACAGCACGGGCCACAACACGAGCTTCAACTACATCCAGCGCTTGCCCGTAGCTCCCGGCGATCTGCACGGTTGCCTGGTTACTGTTATCGCGCTGGACAATCTGGCGACTGACGGGAAAGGTAATTTTGATCTGTGCAAGTGCAGGTTGTGCGCCTAACAACGTCACCATTAACACACTTCCAGCGACTAGATCCGCAAAAGCACAAAGACGTGCTGCACACCCGTACAACGGGTGTCGTTGAAGAAATCGTTTTCTCATAAAATATAGTTGGATAATAGTTATTGGTTAGCGAAAAGATGACCTTGAATAAGGATGAAACAATCTTAATCTGTTCATACTTTAACTAACTTTATTCACAAATATAATTTTTTATAAATAACATTAACAACTATCATAAATTAGTATCAAATTAAATATTGACAAGAGCTATCATTTATTTTCGGGATAACTCTACAGTTATTACTTAAAAAATATGACATTAAACTATCTCTTTTCTACTGATAATGAGTATATTATAAATACATACAATTGTATCATATAAACTTTTTATTTACTGATTCAGAAAATTTTCAAAATAAATATAAACAAATACGATACCTAGTTGGTTGCCATAGCCGGCCACGACAACTCGCTACCCGTTCTAAGCGAAAAGCCTACCAACATTCTCCAATACGTACAACAGGGGATAACGTATACTAACTGAGTCAGTATACGTTATCCCCTGTTGTACGCAGATATAATTTTAGCTAAATTTTCTTTTTAAAAAGCTTAGCAGGAGCAGTTACGTTTATCCATACTAGCAGCGGCCATGAGAATTTATGGCTTCTTGGTAGTCAGCAGTGAATCAATCTGGAGCACTACGTCCTCAAAATTCTCGGGGCGTGTTGCATAGTCCAATTCGTTAACGTTCAGAATCAGTAATGGTCCTAGTTTGTACGATCCCACAAATTCTTCATATAGCTGATTCAGGCTGCTCAGATAATCATCGCTAATGGCCTGCTCGAACGATCGACCCCGCTTCTGTATCTGTCTGCGTAGTTTTGACAGATCGGCACGAAGGTAAATCATCAGATCGGGTGGACGAACGAGGGTCATCATGTTTTCAAATACCTGCCGATAGGTGAAATAATCCCGTTCTGCCATGTCCCCGCGCTTGTAGAGGTTTCGGGCAAAAATGGCGGCATCTTCGTAAATCGTTCGATCCTGCACCATCGTATGAGAATGAGCAGACTTTCCAGGATCGGTCAGTTGACTGTCCATGATTTTTTTCATCTGCACGAAACGGCTGTTCAGGAAATAGATTTGCAGATTGAACGACCAGCGGGGCATATTCTCGTAAAAATCAGCCAGATACGGATTTCCATCTACCGCTTCGTATAGAACTTCCCAGCCGTAATGAGCGGCCAGCATTTCGGCCAGTGTTGTCTTACCGGCCCCAATATTCCCAGTAATAGCAATGTGCATTTTTCAGTCGATAATCGTAAATCAATAGTGAACAGGTTCGCAATGAACGACTATTGACTAACGACTATCGACTAATGACTGTTTTGGTTTAATTTTGTCGTATGAAACCGTACCGCGTTCTTTTATACTACATTTATTCTCCTATTGAAAGTCCGGAGCAGTATCGTCAGGAGCACCATCTGCTCTGCCTACGCCTGAATCTGCTGGGACGTATCATTGTGGCTCCAGAAGGCTTGAACGGAACTGTTTCGGGCCTAACGGCAGACTGCGAAGCGTACATGGCCGCCCTCCATGCCGACCCACGGTTTACGGATATTGAGTTCAAGGTAGATGAAGCCGAGGGGCATACATTCCAGAAATTGCATGTCCGTGTAAAACCTGAAATTGTTCATTCTGATTTACCCGTCGATCCGCTCCAGCAAACCGGTATTCACCTTGAACCAGACGAGTTTCGGCAGCTAAAAAACGATCCGGATGTTGTGTTGGTCGATATGCGTTCCAATTACGAACACGAAGTTGGCCGGTTCAAAGGCGCCATTACGTTTGATATGGAAAACCTGCGTGAATTGCCGGATCATGTGGCCGAAATTGAACACCTGAAAAATTCCGGGAAGAAAATCATTACGTATTGTACGGGCGGTATCAAGTGTGAAAAAGCATCCGCGTATTTACTCGCGCAGGGTTTTGATAATGTTTATCAGCTTCACGGCGGCATTATTAAATACGGTATGGAAGCGGGTGGCGAAGATTTTGATGGGGAATGCTACGTATTCGACAATCGCGTTACGGTACCTGTCAACCACGTCAACCCAGCTGTTATCTCGACCTGTTACCGTTGCGGTACGCCAACCAGCCGAATGGTGAACTGCGCCAGCCCAGTCTGCAACAACCATGTTACCATGTGTGAAGCATGCGGCTTCGAGCATCAGGGCACCTGCACGGACGACTGCAAGAACGACCCAAATCTTCGCGAGTACAACGGTACAGGCTATTACGGGAAGCAAACACTGAGCTACTCGCCTGATCAGGGCTTTAAAAGTCGTAAAGGGCAACGGCTGGATCTGACCATTGATAACGTTTGAAGGCTAGCTCTCCGGTAACTACTTCCGGTGCCACTTGCCTTTTATATTATCCAGATATTTCTGGCCCGAGCCTGTATTCAGCAGAAGTACGTGTTCGTGTGGCTGAATCCAGCCCTGACGTAGCAGTTTTTTGGTAGCAACCCAGATAGCCCCGCCTTCAGGGGCCGCAAAAATACCTTCGTACCTAGCTAATTCGCTTAAGCCTTCCAGCATTTCATTCTCTGAAACGGCAATGGCAGTACCGTTCGATTCACGTAGTACATTCAGCATCAGCGGCTCGCCAATGGGTCGAGGTACGGCTAACCCATTCGCGAGTGTCGGTTTACCAACGTAGTATTTACTGTTGGCTTGTTTACCCAGATACGTATCGACAATGGGTGCGCAATTCTCTGCCTGTACAGCCACCATGCGAGGGAGCGGTTGCTGTTTTGACAACCAACCCAGCGCTTTCATTTCGTGAAAAGCCTTCCAGATCCCAATCAACCCGGTTCCTCCGCCGGTTGGGTACATAATCACATCGGGCAATTGCCAGTTCAACTGTTCGGCAATTTCAAACCCCATCGTTTTCTTGCCTTCCAGCCGATACGGTTCCTTCAGCGTCGATACGTCGAAATACGTTCCGTTCTGATTCAACGCCTGCACTTTAGCGGCACAGTCGTTAATTAAGCCATCGACCTCAATTAGTTGAGCGTTGTAGCCAATGCATTCTTCCTTAAACGCATCCGGTGTGTGACGCGGCATAACGACTACAGCTTCCAGCCCGGCCCTGGCGCAGTACGCAGCCATCGCTACGCCCGCATTCCCGGCCGTTGGAATAATACAAGCCTGCTCGCCGTTTTCTTTAGCCTTCGAAATGGCCATGCATAGTCCTCTCGCTTTAAACGATCCAGTCGGATTGAGCCCTTCATCTTTTACGCTAAGATGGCGCAAATCATTGTGGTCGGCTAATCGTTTGAGGGAAAGAATCGGTGTATAGCCTTCGCCTAAGCTGATCTGATTTTCAGGCTGAATAACGGGCAAAAGCGCTTCGTATCGCCATAGCGACTTAGCGCGTGTCAGCAGGTCTTCTTTCCGAACACTCCCCGGCTCAAGAACGTACTGGCAAAGTAACGGAGCCTGACAGCAATCTGACAACGTCTGCCGAATAAGCGGATTATATATCGAGCCACACCGTGAACAGTGCAGATCGGTTAAACGTGATGAAGTGATGGTTAAGCTCATGGTTGTATTTTTCCGAAAAGTCCCGGTTAACCGTCCACGAAGCAAATACCGTTTTGAGATGAGTTATTCCATTTGGGAATATTGCTGTTGCGTAAACCGAATAAACGTGCTTACCAACCGGTTGTTTTCGGTTCCTTTTCGCTGGATAAAATAGAAGGTGCGCTGAAGAACCAAATCATGAATCGGCACTTCGACCAACTCGCCGGTAGCTAATTCTTTCAGAATCGCCCGCTTCGGCAGAAACGCTAAACACGTATCAGCCAGAACAAAATTTTTCAGCGCTTCGGTACCGCCCAGACGTATCAGGACACGTAACGATGCCATACTGATTCCTTTCTGACGCAGGCCCTCCTCAACCACCGCCAGCGTTCCTGAGCCATTTTCCCGTAGAGCCAGCGGAATAGCAGGCAAATCCGTAAGGCTAAGTGACCGATCGCCTAAAGAGCTTTTTGCCGAACAAACCGCCAGCACATCATCGGTTATAAACGGCGTGTAAGTCAGCGTATTGAGTCGGGGTAACTCCTCAACAATACCCAGATCGATCTCATGAGCGAGTAAGGCATTCTGAATATTATTCGAATTGCGGTTCAGTACATTGATCTGAATCGTCGGGTAACGTTGCAGATAAGCCGATAAAACCGGCGGCAGAACGTATAAACTAATGGTAGTACTAGCGCCCATAGCCAATCGGGTTGGCGGTAGAAAATTCTCGTTAATCTGCTGAAGTTCCTGATGAAGTTCGTCCTGTAATTGGTTCGCTTCCAGCAGTTTGTTGTATAGCGTTTGCCCGGTATGCGTTAAGCTTATGCTGGTACCATGTCGTTCAAAAAGACCAGTTTTGTAAAAATATTCCAGGGATTTAATGTGCTTACTAATCGCTGACTGACTCAGAAACAACGTGTGGCTGGCTTTGGTAAAGCTTAGCAAACGAGCCACTTCCATAAAGATCTGATGCCGAAACGAAAGCATAACGAATAACGTATAACGACTTAGCTGCACGAGTTACGCATTTTTATCGGTAGACGAAGGCCCATTGTATTAGTTGACGACAGAAGTACAGAGAACATGCCGACACAATCACCTAACAACTGAACCAATACTTCTTCGTGTCTTTGTGCTTTGTGGTTAAATCCGCTTAGAAAAGTACTTACTAGCCCAAGCTTTCTTTTACTGTTTAGTACTCTTCTTTCCTAGTATGCAAGCCAATTTCGATATGTTATCGACTGATTCATTCAATGCGAACCGTTCGTCAAATTCCTTCCCGCTGAAGCTCGGCTTATTTGGGATTGGACTCGAAGCCTACTGGACTCAGTTCGACGGATTACAGGCCCGACTGGAAGGCTATCTCGGCGAGCTATCAGCTACTATGCAACGGCCTGGTATCGAGATTACAAACCTTGGCCTGATCGACACGCCCGAGAAAGCCACGCTGGCCGGACACCAATTTCGCCAGGCCGACGTTGACATTATCTTTTTATACGTAACGACTTACGCCCTTTCCTCAACGGTCCTGCCTGTGGTTCGCCGGGCGAAAGTGCCGGTTATTGTACTGAATCTGGCACCCGAACCAGCCCTCAACTACACCTGGTTTAACAACCTCGGCGACCGAACGCGCATGACCGGTGAGTGGCTTGCTTACTGTTCAGCGTGTCCGGTACCCGAAATTGCGTCCGTTTTCAAGCGATCCAATATTCCTTTTTATCAGGTGACAGGTATGCTGACCAACGACCCGGTAGCCTGGACCGACATTGACGAGTGGATCGAAGCAGCACGCGTAGCTAATATCATGGCTCACAACCGACTGGGCGTTATGGGCAATTACTACGGGGGTATGCTCGACATCTATTCCAACCTGACGCTCCATAGCGCTACGTTCGGTGGACACATTGAGATGGTTGAAGTGGATCAGCTTTCGGCTATTCGGCAGGACGTAACGGCTGAGGAAATTCAACAGCGGGTAGCCCTGTTTGCCGAAACCTTCGACATTCAGGCCGACTGCACCGTAGCGGAACTTGAACGGGCCGCTCGCACGTCGGTTGCGCTGGATCGGCTGGTGTCGGAGCTGAACCTGGGATCGCTGGCCTATTACTACAAAGGCACAGGCAACCCAAACGCCGGTCCAACCCCCAACGAAGACACAATGAGTTCGGTGATTCTGGGCAATTCTTTATTGACCGCCAGGGGTGTACCAGTCGCTGGTGAATACGAAGTGAAGAACGTACAGGCCATGAAAATCATGGATTCGTTCGGCGTAGGCGGCTCCTTCACGGAATATTACGCCATGGATTTTACGGACGACGTCGTACTGATGGGGCACGACGGCCCCGGCCATATTGCTATCGCTGAGGGCAAAACCAAAGTACGTCCGCTCTACGTGTACCATGGTAAAGTGGGTAGCGGATTGTCGGTAGAGATGTCGGTGAAACACGGACCCGTTACGTTGCTGTCAGTAGTCGAAACGGTCGACGGTGCGATTCAGTTGCTGATGGCAGAGGGGGAATCCATAGCAGGGCCAATTCTGGAAATCGGCAATACCAACAGTCGGTATCGTTTCCCGATTGGCGCCCGCCAGTTTGTAAACGACTGGAACAGTCACGGCCCCGCCCACCATTGCGCCGTTGGGGTTGGCCATATTGGACGTAGGCTAAAAAAGCTCGGGCAGTTGCTGGGTGTTGCCGTAATTCAAGTCTGTTAACTATAGGACGTAAATACCCTACCTTTCTGCATTAATCCATTGATCAGTACGTATTCATAAGCTTTTGTCAGGATTAGGGTTTTGTGAATTTTACGTATGTCTGACTGGCAAATCAGCCTACAGCCACCGTATTTGTGTAGTATTGCAGAAAAAAGACGACTGTCATTAGCCAGGAAACGATTGTAATTTTCGGTACGATACCTTCCTGACGATCGACTGTCAACTGACGACTTTTTATGTCTGAGCAGAAACCTCTGATTTTAGTAACGAATGATGATGGCATCACGGCCCCCGGCATTCGGACGCTCGTTGAGTTAATGAACCAACTCGGATCAGTTGTGGTCGTAGCGCCAAATAGCCCGCAATCGGGTATGGGTCACGCGATTACGATTGCCAACCCGATTCGACTGTACCCATCTGATATTTACGGCGACATTCCGGCTTATGAATGCTCCGGCACCCCAGCCGACTGTGTCAAATTAGCCAAGCATCACGTGTTGAAAGATCGTGCTCCGGATTTGGTCGTAAGTGGGATCAATCACGGCAGTAACTCGTCCATCAGCATTTTGTATTCGGGCACCATGTCGGCGGCTATCGAAGCGGCTATTGAAGGGATTCCGGCGATTGGTTTCTCCCTCGGCGACTTTACCCGACAAGCCGATTTTTCGCATACTCACGAACACATTCTGGCCATCACCCGCAACGTACTGGAAAAAGGTGTGAAGCGCGGAACAGCTCTGAACGTCAACTTTCCCGCCCGTGCCGCCGAGCCGTTGAAAGGCATCCGTATCTGCCGTCAGGCCAATGCGAAATGGCAGGAGGTGTTCGACGAACGACGCGATCCGCACGGTCGCCGGTATTTCTGGCTGGCGGGCGATTTTGTCAACTTTGACACCCACGCCGAAGATACCGACGAATATGCGCTGACCAACAATTACACCTCCGTTGTGCCCTGTCAATTCGACCTGACCGCTTACAGCATGATTGACGAATTGAAGAATTGGCGGTTGTAATTATAAATGAAGCGTGTGGAGTGAAAAATGTACACTATTTATTTTTCACTCCACACGCTTCACTCTTCATTAAGAAACTATGGCTCTTTTAGGAAGTTTGCTCAAAAGTGGGATTCGCCTGACGAACGCCGTTCGGTTACGGAAGTTTAACGCCCTTCGGCAGCAACGTAAAGCTTTCCGTAAGCTGATCCAAAAAGCGCAGTTTACCAGGTTTGGCACTACGTATCATTTCAACGAATTACTTCGGGCGGTTGAGTTTGGTAACGACCGCGAATTCTACGAAAAGTTCAAACAGTACGTCCCCATCCACGACTACAACAAGATGTTCGATGGCTGGTGGAAACAAACCCTGGCGGGCGAAAAGAACATAACCTGGCCCGGCCGGGTGAAGTATTTCGCGCTGAGTTCCGGTACGTCGGAAGCGGCCACGAAATACATTCCCGTGACGAAATCAATGTCGAAAGCCATTCGGCGCACTAGTATCCGGCAGATTCTGACCCTCGGAAAATACCAGAATTTACCAGGTACGCTGTATGAAAAAGGGTTTCTGATGCTGGGGGGTAGTACCAATCTGAATGCTCGTCAGGGACATTACGAAGGCGATTTGAGCGGCATTACTGCCAGCCAGATTCCATTCTGGTTTCAGCGGTTTTATAAGCCCGGTCGAGATATTGCTCAGGAGCGCGACTGGGCGGTGAAACTGGACGAAATTACGGAACAGGCGGGCAACTGGGATATTGGCTACATCGTGGGCGTGCCAGCCTGGATTCAGTTGCTGATGGAAAAAATCATTGCCCGCTATCAGGTCAAAACCATTCATGATGTCTGGCCCAATCTGATGGTCTTCGGGCATGGGGGCGTGTCCTTCGAGCCGTATCGGGCGGGTTTTGAGAAGCTCCTCGCCCACCCCATTACGTATATTGAGACCTATCTGGCCTCCGAAGGGTTTATCGCTTACCAGACTCATCCGAATGCGGAAGGCATGCAGTTAGTGCTGAACAACGGCCTGTTTTTCGAATTTATCCCGTTTAACGAACAGAATTTTTCGCCCGATGGTGAGCTGGTCGAGAAGCCGCAAACGCTCATGATTGACGAAGTAGAAGAAGGCAAAGAATATGCGCTGCTGCTATCAACCTGCTCGGGTGCCTGGCGCTATCTCATTGGCGATACAGTCCGATTTGTCGACATAAAACGGGCTGAAATCGTAATTACAGGTCGTACCAAGCATTTTCTGAGCCTATGTGGCGAACACCTTTCCGTCGATAACATGAACAAGGCCATCGAGATGGTCTCTGAAGAGCTGGGCATTTCGATACGTGAGTTCACCGTTGCAGGGGTTACGCACGGTACGCTATTTGCGCACCACTGGTACGTTGGTACGGATGACAAGGTAGATGCCGACGACCTCCGCGATCGGATCGATGCCAGGCTTAAAGAACTCAATGATGATTACGCCGTCGAACGGCGCCACGCGCTGAAAGACATTACGGTTACCGTACTCCCTACTAAAACGTTCTACAACTGGATGGAGTCAAGGGGAAAAATGGGCGGTCAGCACAAATTCCCAAGAGTACTGAAGAAGGGCCTGATTCAAGAGTGGGAAGCCTTTCTTTCTAAGTGAAGAGTGAAGAATAAGTCTGAGTGACTTTCTATTCTTCACTCTTCATTCAATTATCACCAGTCTATCGCTTTTGATAGTGGCTCCAGCAGGCGATTGTAGGCGATGTTAGCAGCTCCGATCAGGAAGACGACGCCCGTTGTGCGGTTGAAAATCTTGACGACGCGAGGGGTAAACAGACGTTTGAGCCGATTGGCGTAATAGGCCAGCGCGTTCTCCGTGACGAATATGCCTACCAATGCAGCAATCATAAATCCATACTGCTGAGGATTTGAATAATGCAGGTGCGAACGAATATAGGCGACGATAGCTACCCACGCAACAAAATTGACCGGGTTAAGCGCATTCAGAAAAAAACCTGTCGTAAAGTAATAGACGAAATTGCCAAAGCGTGTTTTGGGGTAGGCCAGTTTAGGCGTTCCTTTGACGATATTCACAATACCTAAGGCCACCAGAAAGATCACGCCAATCAAGGCCATAATATTCTCAAACCCCTGAACCTTAGGAATAAACGACGTACCAACCAAAGCCGCAATCACGAAGATGATATCGCCGGCAATAACGCCTAGCACCATTTTAAATCCTGAGCGAAAGCCGTTGTCAACGCTGTTCTGAATCAGTGCAAAAAACACGGTTCCAAACGTCAAACAAAGGCCCACGCCTAATAAAAAACCAAACAGAATGGGTAAGAACACAAGCAGTTACCGTTTGCGATTTGTGGAGTAAAGTCTGTTGTTCGCCGATGCGTTGCAGAACGCCAGCCAGCAAACTACAAATGACAACTACAAACTATAAAACTAAGTTTAAATTCCCCGGAGCCGAGCTACGATCAAAAGGCCACTGACGCTTAGGGAATCCGTGATTCGGCTGGTCATGGCCATCTCAACGGCTTCGGCCAGGGGCAGCTTCCAAACCCGCAGGTCTTCGGTTTCTTCGGGAGCATGTTCTCCCTGAACCAGGTCTTCAGCGATGTACAGAAACCCTTCTTCGTCGGTCGCCGAATTGGACGTATGAATGCGGGCGATCTTCGTCCATGTACGCGCTTCCAGACCCGTTTCTTCTTTCAGTTCACGCCGTGCCGATTCGAGTGGTTCAATACCCAACGGGGAGCCACCTTCCGGGATTTCCCACGAGTATTCGTTCAGCGGATAGCGATATTGACCAACGAGATACGTGTTGCCATCGGCATCGATCGGAATCACGCCAACCGCTTTGTTTTTGAAACTAACGACACCATAAATTCCGGGCGTACCGGCAGGGGTCACTACGTCTTCGTGTCGAATGGAAAGCCAGGGGTTTTCATATTTGACCGACGAATTAAGTGTCTGCCAGGGATTTTCAGTTGTATCCATGTGGGGTAAAGTCCTTCAGAAAAGCCGCTAAGTTATCACCTTTCGTTTATCCTTTGTGAGTGCGAGTGGCATTTCAGTTTCCGTATATTCTTACAGACAAGTGTTCGACAAAAGCAACGTGGTACAATGTCAAGAATTTATAGTCACCAAGCCAAAAGATACGCGGTGGTAACCAGTAACGTTTTTATAAATCGGTAACTTCGGGCTACTACCCAATCACGTCAAGCTCATGCATAAAAAACTTCTATTAACCAGCCTGTTCCTCGGTGGCGCTCTCCTAACGTATGGACAAGATGAAAAACTGGATATGGCCACGATCCAGAAAATTCGCGAGGAAGGTTTACAACATTCGCAGGTCATGGAAACGGCTTTCTACCTGACTGACGTAAACGGTCCTCGCCTACAGGGACCTGGTTTCACGAAAGCCGCCAATTGGGCTAAAAACAAACTGACTAGCTGGGGCTTGCAGAATTCCCGGCTAGAATCCTGGGGCGAGTGGGGCAAAGGCTGGCAGGTAGAGCAGTGTTATCTGGCCATGACGGCTCCTTACTACAAAACGATTATCGCCGTTCCCAGAGCCTGGAGCGGCAGCACAGGTAAACTACAAGCCGCCGACATTCTTTACATCAGCGCGTCGGATACAACCGCGTTGGAAAATTACCGGAGCCAGCTCAAAAATAAGGTAATTTTGCTGGATCAATCGTTCGATAAGATTACGCCTACGTTCAAAGCGGATGCTACCCGCTACACCGACGAAGCCTTACAAAAAATGGCCAGCGAAGCGCCAAATCCGCAGTCAGGGCGTGACACTACGTATCGGAGCATGATTCAGGCCATGCGTACCCGGAATGCGTTTAATCAGAAAATGCGGAAACTGGCGAAGCAGGAAGGCGCGTTGGGCATTCTCAATACGACCCAGAACAGCGTCGATGGTACGTTGTTCGTGAGTGGCGACTACGCCAATGCGTCCCTGGGTTCTACCCCGGACGACCTGGCTGATCTGGCGATCGCGGTGGAAGACTATTTGACTTTATGCCGACTCATGAAAGCGGGCGTGCCGGTTAAGTTAGAGCTGAACGTAAAAACTAAATTCTATACGGACGATATCAAAGGCTACAACGTACTGGCCGAAATTCCGGGTACTGATCCTAAGCTGAAAGATGAAGTCGTTATGCTGGGCGCTCACTTCGACTCCTGGCATGCCGCTACCGGCGCTACGGATAATGCAGCGGGTAGTTCGGTCATGATGGAAGCGGTGCGGATTCTGAAAACGATTGGCGCAAAACCACGTCGTACCATACGTATCGCGCTTTGGAGTGGCGAGGAGCAAGGTTTGCATGGGTCCAAAAATTACGTCAATAACCACTTGGTCGATGCGGCTACTCAGAAACTGAACAAGGAGGGCGACAACATAGCCGCGTATTTCAATGTCGATAACGGAACGGGCAAAATCCGGGGCGTTTATTTACAGGAAAATCAGGCCGTCGGCTCCATTTTTTCGCAATGGCTGAAACCGTTCAACGATCTGGGTGCAACGACCGTAACGCCCAGAAACACGGGGGGAACCGACCACCTCTCGTTCGACCGGGTCGGTTTGGCCGGTTTCCAGTTTATCCAGGACCCAATCGAGTACGGTTCTCGGACGCACCATACGAACATGGACACCTACGACCACCTGCAACCCGACGATTTGAAACAGGCCGCCACGGTTGTTGCCAGCTTCGTCTACAATGCCGCTATGCGGGATCAGAAACTACCGCGAAAGACCGCCGTGGCGCAGGCCGCCCGTTAAGATTATTTCATTGACGCATGGCTCGTGTTACTAAAATTTGGTTAGTGGCACGAGCCATCGTTACATGTTGATTGACATGGTAAGAACAACGTACGTTACTTTTTTTTCTAGTCTCTGGTTTTTGACCTGTTTGTCTGTCACTTCGTTTAGCCAAACTACCTTGGCCACCAGGCCCTTTGTCTTAGGGCTTATTGATTCCATTCCTTCCAAAGAACTGGGTGAAACCAGAACCCTGAATATCTACTTACCAGAAGGCTATTCGAGAGACTCAATTGCCAGGTATCCGGTTATTTACCTACTGGATGGTTCAGCCGATGAAGACTTTATTCACATCGCTGGTTTAATCCAGTTTGCTAATTTTTCCTGGATTAATCTACTGCCAAAGTCAATTGTTGTCGGCATTGCCAACGTCGATCGAAGGCGGGACTTTACGTACCCGACCACGATTGAGAAGGATAAAAGAGACTATCCAACTACCGGTCATTCAGAAAAATTCATCCGGTTTCTTGAGAAGGAGCTGCAACCCTATATTCAAAAAACGTACAGCACCAATCCCAGGAAAATGATCATTGGGCAATCGCTGGGTGGACTCCTGGCTACCGAAATTCTGATTAAAAAGCCTACCTTATTTAGTCAGTACGTTATTGTGAGTTTAAGCTTATGGTGGGATAATGAATCGTTGCTCGCGCTAAAGCCAGTGTTTTTAGAGTCCGGTTTTAATCAGAAAACAGACGTCTTCATCGCCGTTGGCAAAGAAGGTAAGATCATGGAAACCGATGCCAGGCATTTGCGGGACGTAGTGAAAAAAGCTAGTCCTGCCACAGTACGTTCTGATTTCCATTACTTTGCCGATGAAAACCACGCCACTATTTTTCACCTGGCTGTGTATAAAGCATTTGAGCGTTTCAAAGAGCATTAAAATTACTCCAATTTAATTCTTAATTGCCGGTACCACGGGTTTTGACTCGTTTTTTGAGCCAATTCCCGAACGGGTTAAAACCCGTGGTACCTTTTTCTCCAACCAGTAAAATGGCCAAGTACTAGCCGATAGCGTCTTAAAGTACTGTTCGATTACCACTATGAAAAACACCGTTCTCCTTTACCTTTCCTTTCTGATACCTCAGTCAGTAGGTGCGCAGACTATTCGGTACGAGATGTCGTTCCCGAATGCCATTCATCATGAAGCGCAGATCAGCCTAACCGTTTCGCAGTTACCGAATCAAGCGGCTGTTTTTCGGATGAGTCGTTCGTCTCCGGGACGCTACGCTACGCATGAGTTCGGGAAGAATGTGTATGATGTAAAGGCGTATGATGGCCAGAACAAACCGCTGCTACTTAACCGGACGGATGGCGATGTCTATACGGTGCCTGCGCACAAGGGTACGATCAAGCTTAGTTATACACTGTTCGGAAACTATCCCGACGGTACGTACATGGGCATCGATCCGCAGAGTATTCACCTGAACATGCCCGCTACGTTCATGTGGATCAAAGGATTCGACCAACGGCCTATTGAAGTCCGGTTTAATTTGCCGAGTGAAAATATGGGCGTTGTTGCTACGCAGTTGGTACCTACAGCCGACCGGTTTACGTATACGGCTCCCGGCTTGCAGTACTTCATGGATTCTCCCACAAAGATCGGGAAGCTGAACATTAAGGAATGGAAACGGACTAATACCGATGGCAAGCCCGTTACGTTCCGGGTAGCGCTCGAAGCGGATGTTGCCGATTCGAGCGCCGATGGTTTTGCAAAGAAAATTGAGCGGATTGTTGATCAGGCCAAAGCCGTCTATGGCGAATTTCCGACTTATGATTACGGCAGTTATACATTTCTGGCCAGTCTAAATCCATACGTTCGGGGCGACGGTATGGAACACCGGAACTCGACGATGATAGCCGTACCGATTGCATTTACGGGTCCGGAGCGCGTATTGGGTGTATTTGCGCATGAATTTTTTCACTGCTGGAACGTTGAACGGATTCGTCCGAAAACACTGGAACCGTTCAATTTCGAGAAAAGCAACATGAGTTACGAGCTCTGGTTTGCCGAAGGGTTTACGCAATATTATGGTGAGCTTCTCCTGACGCGAGCTGGTTTTACTGCCGTTCCCGATTACATGAATACACTAACGGGGATCGTATCGGCCAAACAATCGACGCCGGGAGGAACCTACTACTCCCCCATTGATGCGAGTTGCCATGCGGTTTTTGTCGACGCGGGCGTATCCATCGACCGGTCTAATTACGTCAATATGTTCACCTCCTATTATACGTATGGAGCAGCGGTAGCCCTGGCGTTAGATCTGGAATTACGGCAACGGAATCAATCGCTCGATACGTATATGCAGGCGGTCTGGAAACGCTTTGGCAAAACGGAACAGCCCTATACGGTTGACGGCTTGCAAACCGTGCTGGCTCAGGTCACTACACCCGACTTTGCCCGTTCTTTCTTCAGCAAGTATATCTACGGTCATGAGCTAATCGACTACGCTACGTTGCTGACGAAGGCTGGACTTACCCTCAAAAAAGTACAGGAAGGTAAAGCCTGGATGGGCACCGTTCGCTACTCAGAAACCGATAAAGGGCTGACAATTACAGGAAACACAATTCGGGAAACCCCCATGTACAAAGCCGGATTAGATATTGACGATATTGTCACAACTATTGACAGTCAGACCGTTACGTCCGTTACGTCTCTACAGACACGGCTGGGGCAACACAAACCTGGTGATGTCATTCAAGTCGGGTATACCCATCGGGGCGAAGCCAAAACGGTGCCGGTAACGTTAATTGAAAATCCAGCCTTATCGGTTCAGTTGTACGAAAACGCGGGACTTTCGCTTACACCGGAGATGCAGAAATTTCGGGATAACTGGCTGGGCGCAAAAGCTGTCAAATAAAATCGGATTATTGCGATTAAATGCCGCTCATTTACCTCGCCAATATGACTGATCGTTTTTATCGAATACCAGCTTTTATCGGGTTGATACTCTCCCTCTCGACCTCTGCTTTGGCCCAACAAACGGGTTTTCGCTGGGAATTAATTGCGCCGGGTGTCTGGAAATCCGTGGTGGGTGCGTCTGACAAAATCACACCTCTGGCCGTAGCTGAAATAAATCCACGTCTGGACGGTTTGAAAAAATTAGGCGAACCCACTTTTCCTAACGTATTGACCGGAAGCACTTATCAGCAAACGGATGGAAAAACGTACCTGCACTTTCCCCTCCAAAAAGGCGAACAACTCTTTGGCCTGGGGCTTAATTTCAAATCTGTTCAACAGCGGGGATCGATCAAAACGCTTCATGTCGATCACTACAATGGCAAAGATAACGGTCGTACGCACGCACCCGTTCCGTTCTACGTTTCCAGTCGGGGTTATGGCGTACTGATCAATTCGGCACGGTACATAACGGTGTATGCCGGTACGGGTGTTCGAACAGACAGCAAAGACATGCCCCCGGAACAAAACCGCAATACGCAGCGCGACTGGAGCGCACAACCGTATTCCGATGCCGTCGAAATGGTTGTGCCAGCTCCAGGTACGGAGGTTTACGTATTCGCGGGAAATAACCCAATGGAAGTCGTACAGCGCTACAATCTGTATTGCGGAGGAGGTACGTTACCGCCAAAATGGGGTCTGGGTTTTACGCACCGTACACCAACGTTATTTACGGATGAACAGGTTTTGACCGAGGTCGCTGATTTTGAAGCCAAGGGGTATCCGTTGAGTTTTGTGGGCCTGGAACCCGGCTGGCAGTCACACGCCTACCCGAACAGCTTTGTTTGGGACAGTACCCGGTTTCCGAAGCCAAAGCTGTTTCTCGACAGGCTTTTGCAGAAAAATATACGGGCGAATCTGTGGATCAATCCGTATGTGTCGTCGCATTCACCCATTTTCAAGGATGTTTTACCCTACACAGGTTCGCACCTGGTTTGGGTTGGCCGCGTCCCCGATTTCACGATGGCCCCGGCCCGGAATTTATATAAAGACCTCTTTACCAAACAGCACCTTTCTATTGGGATTTCTGGCTACAAAGTGGATGAAGTGGACGGTTACGACAACTGGCTCTGGCCGGACGTAGCAACGTTCCCGTCGGGATTGAGTGCCGAGCAGATGCGGCAGATTTACGGGCTACAAGTTCAGAAAATGACCGATACGTGGTTCCGGCAACGTAACCAGCGAACCTACGGTCTGGTGCGCGGTTCTAATGCCGGTTCATCTGCTTTACCATATGTGATTTATAACGATTACTACGATCACCGGGATTTTATAACGGCCCTCTGTACCAGCAGCTTTATTGGCGTATTATGGACGCCGGAAGCGCGTTCGTCCAAAACGTCGGAAGAATGGTTACGTCGGATGCAATCGGTTTGTTTTTCGCCAATGGCGATGCTGAATGCCTGGGCGGATGGGACCAAACCCTGGACATTTCCTGACGTTGCCCAGGACGTTAAAGACGTAATGTTGCTGAGGATGCAACTACTGCCCTACCTGTATACAACCTTCGCACAATATCATTTCGAAGGCAAGCCACCTATCCGAGCTATGAATCTGGTTGAGGGCTTTTCTTTTGATACAAAAACAACGGAAGGTCAGCTGAATTCAACCGAAAACCCGTATGCGATAGCCGCTCGAAAGGATCTGAGTGATCAGTTTATGGTCGGTGATTTTTTGTTGGTAGCGCCCATGTTCGCTGGCTCAACGACGCGGAAGGTGGTACTCCCTCCCGGCAAATGGTATGATTTTTACACGGGCAAGCTGGTAGGCGAGGCTAAAGTGATCGAGATTACACCCGGACTGTCTAAAATTCCGTTGTTCGTCAAAGAAGGGGGCATTATACCCATGATTCCTCCTGTGTTGCATACGCCCGTCAACGAGGAAAAACTCCCGTTAACGATCCGCCATTATGGGAAGTCGGAAACAAGCTGGGCTTTATACGATGACGATGGCGAAACATTTGATTACGAGCGCAGTACGTATTCCTGGACGCGCCTGGCCGTCAAAAAGAATAAAAAAGGCGAGTTAGCTGGCACCTGGAGTCCAGCCAGAAACGCAGCCTTTCATTACACCACTGCTACGTGGGAATACATGACTCCATAATCGATAATGAGCTATAGGAAAAACATATTCAACGCAGTGACAGGCCAACAATCCCCTCATGAATTCTTACCTTTGCGACTCGTAACGCTTTCCAAAGGGCCACATGAGTGCCAGTCAACAAACGAAGTACCGCTGGATGGGCATCTCACTGGGCCTGAGCATTGTCCTGCTGATTCTCAAATTCACAGCTTATTTTTTAACCTATTCAACCGCCATCCTTTCCGATGCCGTTGAATCCATTGTGAACGTAATCGCCAGTGGTTTCGCATTCTACAGTATTTATTTAGCTGGGCAGCCCGCCGATCTGAACCACCCGTATGGACACGGCAAAATCGAATTTCTGTCGTCTGGATTCGAAGGAGCGATGATTCTGTCGGCTGGCCTGGTCATTATCTGGCAAGCTATTCTAAGTTTTTTTGAACCCGCCCAATTAAGCAACCTCGACTGGGGTTTTGCGCTGGTTGGTCTAACGGCTGTGGCCAATGCCTTTGTGGGCTGGATGCTTATACGCACCGGTCGCCAGGCAGATTCGGCCGCGCTGACTGCCGACGGCAAACATTTGCTCACCGATACGTTCAGCAGTATCGTTGTCATGATCGGCGTTGCCCTGGTTTGGTTGACGGGTAAGCATTGGATCGACAGTGCGTTATCACTGGGAATAGCGCTCGTTATTATTTACAACGGATTTACCATTACCCGCCAGTCGGTGGCCCGACTAATGGATGAAGCCGATATCCCGACGCTTCACCGGGTGGTCGATTTATTAAATGCCCGCAAAGACCGTAACTGGATTGACGTCCATAATTTGCGCGTCCAGAAATACGGTGCTGATCTGCACGTCGATTGCCATTTGACTCTGCCCTATTACTGGGAACTGAACAAGGTGCATGATGAGGTCCACCATTTCGAGGATACGCTGAAAGAAGGGTTTCAGGCTGAAGTCGAAATCTTCGTTCATACCGACCCCTGCGAGAAAGCCTGCTGCCATTACTGCCGGGTTGCTGATTGCCCCGTACGTGGTTCGGCCTTCATTCACGATGTAGAATGGACGGCGGAGAACTTACCATTGAATCAAAAGCATTTCGTACCATTGAGTGCGTAGACTATATCACTTTATCCACTTTTTCTAGTATCTTTTCCGCGAAAAGTGATTACTCTTCGCATGGAAAGCTATTATAATTGGTTATGGCTACGTATATGTCTGGTCGGTATCTCCAGCGTTTGGATTGGCCTGCTGGTCATTATGTTATCGGGCTGTGATCGATCCTCTGTGACGGATACGACCCCAATTACTACCATTCCCACTGCGGGTACGGTCACTACGCCCCCATCCGTTACTGTTACCACACCTGTTGTCTACGCAGCAAGTTTCGACAACAATCTTTACGCACTTGATACGGCTACAGGGACCAAACGCTGGGCGTTCCGAGCCGATACGTCCATTCAGTCCAGCCCCCTTGTTGCTTATGGAATGGTCTACGTAGGAAGTAGTGATTACAATCTCTACGCCATTGATGCAACGACAGGCACCAAACGCTGGGCTTTTAAGACTGGAGGAGTCGTTTACTCCAGCCCGGTGATCAACAATGGCGTTATCTATGTAGGAAGTCAAGACGGTAAACTTTATGCCCTTGATGCAACGACGGGTGGACTTCTTTGGCTTTTCAGTTCCTCGTTCGGCCTTTATTCCAGTCCGGCGGTTTCCAATGACATGGTTTATATTGGTGGGCAGGACAATCAGGTTTATGGATTAGATGCGGCTACTGGTCGTCTGCGCTGGCGTTTTAAAACCCAGTATTTTGTTTTATCCAGTCCTGTCGTTGCCAATGGCGTGCTGTACATAGGCAGTCAGGATGCCAATCTCTACGCGATCGATGCCCTGACGGGCAAGCTGAAGTGGTTATTCAAAGCCGGTAGCGCTATTGATTCAAGCCCTGTTGTGGCGAATGGGATCGTTTATGTGGGAAGCGCCGACACCCGATTGTATGCCATCGACGCAACATCGGGGCAGCAACGCTGGGCGTTTAAAACAAACGGGGTTGTGTATGGAAGCCCTGTTGTGGCGAATGGGGTCGTTTATGTGGGAAGCCGGGATCATACGCTCTACGCCGTTGATGCGGCCACGGGGCAACAACGCTGGGGATTTCGGACGAATTATGATATTTATTCAACCCCGATGGTCGCGAATGGAACAGTCTATATTGGTAGTAACGACAACAATCTTTACGCAATTAATGCCGCTACAGGCCGGCAACGCTGGAGTTTTCAGACGGGGGGCGTTATAGTGGCCAGTCCTGTTGTGGCTCAGCGAAGTGTTATAACGGGCATTTACCCAACCGTTAGTGGAGGCCGTAAATAAATAACCCTGATGAACGTAATGCACAAATTCTTTTTTTCGCGATCCATTCGCTGGTGTGTTCTTCTCGGCATACTGATTGGTTGCCAACAGTGTATTGACGCCTATGATCCAAGCCTTTCTCTAAACGCAAATTTAGTTGTCGTCAGTAGTATCATAACCGATCTCAATGAAACACAAACGGTTAGTCTGAGTCGTTCCCGTTCCTCTGCCGATAGTGCGAATGTAAGCACACCGATTCAGCGCGCCAGCGTATCAATCGTTGTCAATGGAACAACACCGATTTCCCTGCTGGAAACCCAGCCCGGCGTCTATAGCTGTCCCGCTGATTTTCGGGGGAAAACAGGCAATACGTATCAACTTCGTTTCCAGACGCAGGAAGGTGTCAGCTATGAGTCATCCGTTGAAACAATGGCCTCCGTCCCAGCCATTCTAAAAACGTATGATCAGTTCAATCCACAAGGTCCAAAGAAAACCGCCAATGGAACAAACGTACCGGCGAACGATATCTACGTAGACTTTCAGGACCCCGTCGGCGAACGTAATTTCTACCTCTGGCGCTGGCGTCTTTACGAGCAGCAGGTATGGTGTGCTACGTGCCAGCAGGGGCGCTACGTTGTTGTTGATGTGGGGCCCGTCGGAAGCGGCCCGCTCGATGTGTTGGGTTGTGTTCGGGATACAACCTTGAGTTCAACCTTACTGCTTGATTATCCTTGCCGTGGTCTCTGCTGGGATATCTTCTACAATACCGATGTTACGATTTTCTCGGATGTTTATACGAACGGGCAGACGCAGATCGGTCATAAAATAGCCAGCATTCCGATTTACCAGCGCGATCCAGCCTTGATTGTTGTTGAGCAGCTGGCTTTATCAGCCAATGCTTATCGATACTATAAATTATTCGCCGATCAGGTTCAGAATACGGGTACATTAGCGGATTCACCCCCGGCGCCTATCTCAGGGAATGTAAAGAATACCGCCAATAGTTCGGAGAACGTAGTGGGGTACTTTTCAGCCGCATCCGTGGCCGCCAGTAGTCATAAAATTAATCGGCAGGACGTAACAACGGGTATTTTTCAGGGACTCTTTTACGCTATTAATGGTCGAACGCCAAGGCTGGAGTCCTCATTACCCGGTAATCCCAGTCCATTTGGTACCAGTTCTGCTTCGTCTGTCTGTGTTCCAGGTCGTACCCGAACCGATCAATTGCCGCCAGGATGGAATCAGTAAGCATGACGAATCTGACGTTTATTTGATGCTTATCCACTATCAATATACATGGAACGACATCTTCACTATAGGATTTTACTGCTGTTTGTAGTGGGTCTCTATGCCTGCGTAGATACCTATGACGCCCACCTACAACTTAACTCTAACCTGATGGTTATGAATGGGATTATTACCGATTTAGCTGAACCACAGACCATTACTATTAGTCGGAGTCGACCCAACGCGGACTCCAGTGCCACCACGCCCGTTACGAAAGCTTCTGTTAACCTGATCGTTAATGGGACCACAACAATTCCACTGAGTGAGACACAATCGGGGACCTACCAGCTTCCTGGAGATTTTAAAGGCCAGATTGGTAACACGTATCAGCTTCGCTTCCAGACATCTGATGGGATCACCTACGAATCGTCCGTCGAAACAATGGTGGCAGTTCCACCCATTAGCAGGGCATACGATCAGCTTAGCACGAAGTCAGCCACGCTCGCTGTTGACATCGGCGACACCACTGTTCCGGCAAGTGAGGTATACATTGACTACCAGGACCCACCAGGGCAGGCTAATTTTTACCTGTGGCGATGGCGCGAATATGAACCCCAGGACTGGTGTGCCAGTTGTCTGCATGGT
The DNA here is from genome assembly GCF_014699035.1 of Spirosoma validum. Taxonomy (GTDB): domain Bacteria; phylum Bacteroidota; class Bacteroidia; order Cytophagales; family Spirosomataceae; genus Spirosoma; species Spirosoma validum. The sequence continues at coordinate 137,339 of NZ_JACXAA010000005.1, read as the reverse complement.
CGTTACGTCGTACAGGATGTTGGCCCGGTTGGCAATGGAGAAATTAAGGTGCTGGGCTGTGTAAACGACACGGCCATGAGGAGTTATTCGTTGTATGATTATGTTTGCCGAACTCAATGCTGGGATATTCTTTATAGTACATCGATCAATGTGTTTTCTGACGTCTATACCAATGGTAAACCTCAGTTTGGTCATAAAATAGCCTTTTTGCCTATCTACCAGCGCAATCCGGCCCTTATTGTGATTGAGCAACTGTCTTTATCGGCTAACGCTTATCGGTATTATAAACTGTTTGCCGAACAGACCCAGAATACGGGTACGCTGGCCGACTCGCCCCCCGCTCCTATTTCGGGAAATATCAAAAATCTGGCCAACCCCCAGGAGAATGTAGTGGGCTATTTTTCGGCAGCCTCGGTAGCCACTTATCGGCATAAAATCACCCGGGATAATCTGCCATTCAATAAATTTATTGGCCTGTTTCGGGGACTATCTCACCGACGCCCCAGACCGGAGTCAAAAGATGAGCGCATCAACCGAGGTGGCATTTTTGGTTATACAGTGCCCTCAGCTATCTGTATTCCCAGCCGGACGCGTACAGATATACCGCCAGAGGGTTTATAACCGGCTCTGGCCGAGTCCTTTTCTAAATACGCGATTTCTAATTCATGAACTGATGAACCGATTTCTATTCTTCATTTTTCTGGGTCTGCTAAGTTATCGGATAGCTTTTGGGCAGGCAGTTAGCCAACTATATGCAGGAAAAGCCCCCGGCTCTGAAAACTGGACATGGAATGAAGTTGTGCTCACAGATAGCTTAACAAAAGAGCGTATTATTTATGACGTAACTACGCCCACACTAACAGCTTTTCTACCATCTCCAGACGTAGCTCTTGGTACAGCAATTGTCATCTGCCCAGGTGGAGGCTGGAATACGCTTTTACTTGATAAGGAAGGAATTGACATAGCCAAACAACTTCGTGACAAAGGCATAGCTGCTTTTGTACTAACATATAGGCTGGTCCATAGCGCCGGATCATCTTTGACGGATCGCCGGGCAGAAGTTAGTCAAACTGATCTAGCAATCAGTTTACCCATGGCCATTGCTGATGGTAGAAAAGCCATAGAATACGTTCGACAACGAGCATCCGTGTTGGGAATTCAGCAGGATCGGATCGGCTTAATGGGCTTATCAACGGGCGGGGCGCTTGCCCTGGCAGTTGGCCAGAGTTATACCGAAGCCAGCCGGCCCGATTTTCTGGTTTCAATTTATCCATATCCTGGCGCTGTAGTTACAAAAAATGTACCCGCTGACGCTCCGCCTTTGTTTATTTATTCAGCTAAAGATAGCTCACTTCAATCGGCAGCTCAGTTTGCTCAGTTATACACCAATTGGCTAGCGGCTGGTAAGTCTGTCGAATTCCACCTATACGCAAATAAACGAAACGACTTCCCAGTACAACAAGGGTTTCCTGCCGACGGATGGATGGAGCAATTAAAGAATTGGATGAACGCTCAGGGCTACCTGACTAAGCAATCTGTTAGCCTACCAAGCTTATCCGTCCGAAAAGACAGTGCTGTTACAGTTGTTCAACGTACTGACTCACCACAGATCGGTGAAACCAAGCCAGCACAAAATGAAGTTACCCGTAAATCGTTACCACCCGCCCAGCCTAAAGAAGAGCGAATCAGCATTCGAAAAACCCCACTCACAAATTCAGGGCTCTTGCTTCACCTGAGTGGTGTAGTTCGCGATTCTGCCACAGGTCGTCCATTAGCAGGCGTCGCCATTGTAATTGATTACCGCAAAAATATTACAGGCACCAATACAAATGAGCAGGGACATTACGCTATTGACCTCCCCACCGGCGACCACATTTTAATTGCTCGCTTAGTTGGTTATACGCCAGTCAGAAAAGCCTTTCGCCTGACTGACGATCTAACGGTAAATATTAAAATGGTTACTGTCGAAAGCCAGTTAGAAGAAGTTGTTGTAACAACCAAAGGATTCGATCAAACAGTACGTCAACCATTGCTGGGCGTCAACCAGTTAAATGTGAATGCATTAAAAAAATTACCGGCCGCACTTGGTGAAGTGGATTTACTACGTGGTTTACAGATGCTTCCGGGCGTGTCGAGCGTAGGTGAGGCCAGTAATGGTGTCAACATTCGCGGAGGTACTACTGACCAGAATTTAATTCTGCTGGACGATACGCCGATCTTTAATCCAACGCATATGTTCGGTCTCTTTTCGGTGTTTCTGCCCGATGTGCTCAATACGGTCGACCTTTACAAAGGCAACGTACCAGCGCGGTTCGGAGGCCGGGCCGCGTCCGTACTGGACGTAACGCTACGTAATCCGAACCTCGACAAGTTCAGTCTATCGGGGGGCGTCAGCGTCGTTTCCAACAAACTCACGGCCGACATTCCCATTGTAAAAGGGAAGTTCGGTATTGTAGTTGCCGGACGTGGGGCTTTTAATGATTTTCTCCTGCCGATTGTTTCAGACCGGCTGGCTAATATCAAAGCCAAATTTGGCGACGCCGTGCTGAAGGCGTTCTGGCGCATCGACAACCGGAATACGCTGACGGCGACGGGTTATTTCAGCAAAGACTTATTTCAGACCGATCTGTTAGCGAATCTACCAAACGTGAATGGCGTAAGCACGCGGTACGATCATCAAACAGTCAATGTCATGGCCCGCTGGTTCCGAACCCTGTCGTCCCGGGTTAATCTGCAAACCACAGGCGTGTATGTTCACTACGTTCCGCGCATTCTGTCACCGGAATTAAGTGGGAACCTAGTCACGTTACGTTCGTCGGTACTACAACGGCAGATCAAGTCAAATCTAAACTTTCAGCTGACGAATCAGAAACTGGAGATTGGCATTAGTGGAACCCACTATCGCATCGAGCCCGGATCCCTGCTCCCTGGCCAGAGCGACAGTGTTAATCCCGTAACAACGCCTACTGAAAATGCCCTCGAACTGGCCCTCCACGGCGATTATGAACGGAGCCTGGGCGATAAGCTGGCCGTTTCAGTTGGACTACGGTATTCGCAGTTTCTGTCGTTAGGGCCAGCGCTGATCAGGCGCTATGCTTCCGGCGAAACCCGCGATGATTTCTCGGTAATTGACTCTACCCGCTACGGAAACGGTCAGATTATTCAGCAGTATGGCGGCCCTGAACCCCGACTGGGCATTCGTTATACACTTGGCCAAAATTCGTCGCTTAAGTTTGGGTATAACCTCATGCGGCAGTATTTACAGGTCGTTACAAACACAACAACGCCACTGCCCACTTCGCGCTGGAAAACGTCCGATATCAACATAAAGCCGCAGGTCAGTCAGTTAGTAACAGCGGGCTATTTTCTAAATTTTAAAGATAATATCTACGAGCTAACCGTTGAAGGCTATTGGCGATTAACAGAACATATCATTGATTACCGACCCGGTGCTGATTTTCTGCTACAGCCCTACCCCGAAACACAATTATTGCAGGGACGTAGTAAAGCGTACGGCATCGAAACGATGATTTCGAAAAAGAAAGGCGAACTGACCGGCTGGATTAATTACACCTATGCCCGAACCCTTAATCAGGTTTACGAGGGCTCAACTATTGAGCAAAGCGTAAATAATGGTGCATGGTACCGGGCAAATTATGATCGTCCACACACGGTTAACGCCAATATGACCATTGACGTCGATCGCCATAACAGTTTTGGCTTCACATTTGCTTACAGCACTGGGCGTCCCTATTCGGCTCCAACGGGTTACGTAACTATCGACGGCGCTCAATATCCTTACTATGGTGTACGAAATAACGAACGCCTACCCGACTACCATCGATTCGATTTTACCTGGAACATTTACAATCCGGGCATGCGTAACCGACGGTGGGAAGGCCGGTGGGCTTTCACGATTTACAATCTCTACGGGCAAAAAAACGCGTACTCTATCTTTTTTAAGACTGAAAACGGTAAGACGAATGCGTATAAGCTACAGATTTTCGCAGCGCCCATCGTGTCATTAGCCTATAACTTCATTTTCAAATAATCCGTCTATCAAATTATTTGGCCTTTGGCGATTAATATTTAGCAAAAAAGTTGTATTAATTCTTTTTATTTACCAATTTTGACTCACTTGTTACTCAGGCAGAGAAACATCTATCATTGCTTTTTTCAATTCAGGTTGTATTCAAACAGGAAAGGCTGGTCGCGCTACGACCAGCCTTTTTTATTTGAAAGGGCAGAGGGTAAATTAACTTTCCCTCTGCCCTTACCTCCATACCCTCTGCCACATTACCGCCCACAAATTCCTTTAAAATCGCAGTATTGGCAGATTTCTATCTGTTCTGTCTTCTTAAAGGGTACATCTGGATCAAGAATTTGACGTATTAACTGGCGTAATAATTCTTCTGAATTGGCGATGTATTGCTCTGGATCGTCGTCGTCACCGAAGCGTACAGGGTTGGTTTTGAAGCCCCCCGAAATATCACGAAACGAATAAAAGCCTGCTTCTACCGGAAGTCCTTTCGCTGGGAAAATATCCTGCTTGGCTTTATCACGAGGGAGGCCGCCGTAATCACGAATGTTTTTAATGGTCAGGTATCGGTAAAGCCACAGTTGCCGCATCTTGTCTTCCCGACCGTCTCTCAGTAGCTTTTCCGGTAAATCTTTAGGCGTTTTATCCGACAGATCGACCTTACCGGTCTTATAATCGACGATACGTATTTGATCGCCAAATTTTTCGATACGATCAATCTTCCCGGCAATACGTACGTGAATCGTTTTATTTCCGTCTAATGGTACGTCTAGTGTAGTTTCAAGCGTTTGTTCAGAGCCGATCACGGTCAATCCAACGAGCGCATTTTGCTGTTGCTGAAAGTCAAGCATCAGTTTTTGAGCCAGTTCATAGAGCAGCAGGTTCATACCCGATTCAATGACCCGCCCCTTCATTGATTTGGCAAATTCTTCTTCCAGTAAGTTTTTGATAATGGTTTCATCAATCGGTGCGTTTTTTAACCGATAATCGACATCCAGGCGCTCCATTACTTTGTGTAACCAGCTCCCGAACTCAGCCGCGCCCATTTTTTCCTCAATATCCTCTTCTTCGCTGATGTTGACAATCCGGCTGAAATAAAACCGCATGGAGCAACTGACAAACTGGTTCAGATACGATGGATACAACCCCCGAGTGGTTAGCAGGGTAATCAGTTTGCTACGTATCTCCTGAGTTTTTGGCACCGTTAAGCCAGTCAGGTCAGCAAATTTGTCAGTTCTGGACTGACCAAATCGCACGGTTGGATAACTTATTCGGATGAGTCCTTTAGCGCGCGGTACTAGTTCATGCTCAATTTGGCGAACGAATCGACTCGGCTCACCTTTGCTGTTACCATACGCATCTGTCGACGTAGTGTGCAGCAACACAATGTCGCTGGCGCGTTGCAACAGTCGGTAGAAGTGGTAAGCCATTACAGCTTCCTGATCGCGATACGTTGGTAGGTTTAGTTCTGAAGCTATATCAAAGGGAATCAGGGAGTTCAATTTTCTCGACTGCGGCAAAACACCTTCATTAACCGACAGAATAATAACGCGATCAAAGTCTAATGCCCGCGTTTCAAGCATCCCCATAATCTGTAACTGACTCTTTCCTTCACTCGTAAACGGAATACTCGTCTGCCGAATCAGCTCGTACAAAAACTGCCGAAAACTACGTACCGTAACGTTGGCATGGTGCGTGGTGCGTGGTGCCTGGGGGTCGTCCGCAAATAGCTCATTCGTCTGGCTTACTCCCTGCGCTCTTCCATCCCTGCTCGGTGTCCCTTGCTCCGTGCTTTCCTGCCGCTCTAACGTTGCTTCGAGTTGCCGGAGTAGCGTATAGAACAGATAGAGATACTCGATCTCAATGGCATCCTGACTGGTTCGGTACACATCACGTAGCAAGTCAATCAGGTCGTAGAATGTACGAATGGCCTTCATGGGAGATTCATCGGGCCAGCGCGAAAACAACACCCGAACCAGTGGATCATTCTGCCCTAGTTCCTGGATTTCCAGCTCAGTCAGATAAACACGCTGCTCCTGCACGATTACTTTGGCAATCCACTGAAATAGCGGTTCCGGCGGCAAAATCTCGCCTGATGGCAGCATCTCTCCGGGCCATTGTAATTCCCGAATACGCTCGTACTGTTTTACGAACGGGTGATTGAGAACCTTCGCTACGTGCCGATGGTGGAACTTCGGAATCTTCAGATCGCGGCCATCCTTTGTCCGAAATTCGTGAACGGTTCGCTGCATCTCAAACAACGTATCAACCAGCGTAAACAGCAACGACGACCGTAACGATAAACCCATCGTTACGTTCAAATCTGTTACGTTCTCATCAAGTGCGTAGAGCACAGGTACGAGTAGCGTTTCGTCGGCGAGAACGATAGCCGTTTTTGGGCGTGGGGATGATGGTTGCGAGAACAGGGATAGTTGGCCTCGTTCTTCTTTCCTATTCACTTCCTGCCCCCTACCCGCTTCCCGCTGCCATTCACTATAAATCTTTCCGGCTACCTTCGCCTGCATACTGGCGTTCGGCACGCCCACAACGCGGATATTTTTTTCAGTGCCCAGCAGATTATTAGACATCTGCGCCAGGTCTTCATGATTTTGTTTCGAGAAAAACCAGCCGTTATCCCGGTATCGGCGTAGGAACTCACCAGCCTCCTGTCGCCAGTCGTTGATGTAATACTGGTCGGCATCCCAAATCAATTCTGCTTTCTGCGCATCAACCAATACCCGAATAATTTGCTCTTCGGCGCGGCTAAGGGCATTGAATCCCACAAAATAGACACGTTCATAGGCCAGATTATCCCGAATGAGGGATTCAACATTTTGGGCCAGCAGTCGGTACGCCATACCCCGATACGCTAGTCCCTGCTCAGTCAGGCGTTGATGCAGGGCATCATACGTTGTATGCAGATTCTCGAACAGTTTGAAATAACGCAAGGTACCGGCTGTCTCAGTAATCGGTTTGGCCGATGAGGGCCTATCGACCTGCCAGCGCTCGAGCGCTTTAGCGGCTGTCAGGTAGCTAAACAGTTCACTCGTATTCACCAGATACTGATCAATACGATCAAAATCAGTCAGTAGCACCGACGCCCAGCCGATGAACTGCTCGAACTCAACCAGCGGATCAATTTCCCGGAAAACATCGTAAAGCTCGAACAGCAAACTAACGGAGTCAATCAATTGTACACCAGCGGCCTGCGTTATAAAGTCGTCAACCGCCATCGTGTGCGGAGCCAGGAAAGGTCGATCAGAGAGGGCAGCCAGTTCGTCCAGAAAAACGGATACGGCCCGGCGCGTCGGCAAAATTACCCAAACGTCGCTCAGGCTAGGACCGTGAGCCTCGAAAATACGTTGGGCCGTTTGTTGAAGAAAAGTCATTAAACACTTAATCAGTCGGACTGTTGTTCAGCCGATCAGTAAAGTTAACCTTCTCCTCAGTCAATCCGGGCTAAACGATTGGATAAATTCGTCAATCTAATTCGGATAGGTTTCATTGGATTCGCTACGTTGCCGAGCTAATTCGCCAAGAACAAGCCATTGCGCACGGTAAAAAGACGTAGCAAAGCTGGAGTAACTTAAAGGGACTCACGTTCGTCCCGCATAGCCTGGTATTTACCTTTTACATAAGGAGCATATTCATTGTATGCTTTTTCAATGACAGCACTTCTGTTCTCTCCATTATATATCCGCTGTATTTCAGCTTGTAATTCTGAAATGCGTTGGCAATGATATTTATAATCAGTGTTGGCTTGAACCTCCTGGCTATTTTCACCCAAACCGGCATTTCTGTAAGCATCTGTTATATGATGTAGTGCCCGCATTTGAAATGAAATCATCTTACCAATAATTTCAATCACAATATCATCTTCTATCCAGGGAAGCAACTGCATTTCCATACTATATTTTGTGTAGTACCCTAACTCAAATGTAACGAAAAGAGTCACCCCGACGATCAGTGCATCCGGTCGCCACGAACGTCCAGACTGGCCATAATGTCGGCTTCGATGGCCAGAAACTCCTTCCACCGGGCCCGAACACGCTCAGGGGGCAAATACGCTTCGGCGAGTTCGATAAACGTGCGATAATGACCTGCTTCTGAAATCATTAGCTCATGGTAGAATTTCCGCAGGCTTTCGTCGGCGAGATGTTCGGAGAGGAGCTTGAAGCGTTCGCAGCTTCGGGCTTCGATCAGGGCGTTTATCAGCAGGTTGTCCAGCATCTGCCCCTGATGATCGCCACTTGTCCGGCGAATCCGGGTGCGAAGCTGATTCACGTATTCGTCCTTCCGCTGACGACCCAGTGGGATATTACGTTTGCGGAGTTCTTTTAGCACCCGTTGAAAATGGCCCCACTCTTCGGCCACGATGGGAGTTAATACTTCCACCAGTTTTACTTTATCGGTATACATGACAATGAGCGAGATGCACGACGATGCTGCTTTCTGTTCACACCACGCATGGTCGATCAGAATCGCACCGATGTTCATTTCAGCAATATTGACCCATCGTGGATCGGTCGGTAGTTCGAGGCCTAACGTAGTAAGCGACATAGTATGGAGTCGTAAGGCAATAGTCGAAGGCAAAGTTAGCCATATACTTGCTCATTGGCTGTTTTATAACCTCTCGGTCCGATTTTGTGTTATCTGAACGTAGCGGTCACCCTATGAAATTAATTGCTTACATTTTCTTCTCATGTCTTTCCATCGGGTTGTTGATGCGTTGCAACCAGCAGCCATCCGATAAACCGACTGCTACTACTATTGATATCAATCCCGCAAAACTGCCCGTGCTACGTTCCGGCGAGGCCGTGGCCACAGTAGCGGGCGGTTGTTTCTGGGCTGTACAGGAAGAAATGAAATCATTAAAAGGCGTTCGGGAAGCGGTTTCGGGGTATGCGGGCGGTGATCTGGAATTTCCAACGTATGAACAGGTCGGAACAGACCAGACGGGTCATGCTGAAACGGTACAGATCTATTATGACCCGAAGGTCATTTCGTACGACGTACTGATGGACGCTTTTTTTTCCGGTCACGATGCAACGCAGCTTAACCGGCAGGGACCCGATGTTGGAAAGCATTATCGCTCAGCTATTTTTTATCGGACACCCGACGAAAAAGCGCGCGCTGAAGCAGCTCTAAAACGTAATCAAACTGAGCACAAAGCGCCTGTTGTTACGCAGCTTGTCCCGTTCAGCGCTTTCTATCCAGCCGAGATGTATCATCAGGATTATTATCGCCACAATCCTTACAATATGTATATCCACCTGGTTTCGGAGCCCAAAGTGGACAAATTTCGGGATCGGATGGAGGGTAAGCTGAAATAGTTCGGCACGTCCTGCGACATTTTGTCAAGTCCCGTAACCGTTCGGCTTAAACGCATATTGTGGGATCGGCCAGAACCTCGTAACATTGCTTAGTCTTTCAAAATGACTGACAACTATGCCAGAAACAGACAAATCGCTTGGTCGCAAAATCCTGAGTTTCTTCGTGAAAGACGAAGACCCTTCGGCAACTGTCTCTACGGGTACGCCCCCGGCAACACCGGTTTCTACGCCCCGTCCGGCTGCTAATCCGTCCGACGCGAACGTATCTGCTCCGTCTTCAACTCCACAACCCGTGGCATCGTCGGGGGCAGTCGATCAAAAGTTTGCCGAACATTTCGCGAACGTACTGGCTCAGAATAATCCGCCCGGTCCCGATTACTTTGAGTTTAGGGAAACGCTACGTAGTTTGACGAATCTGGGACTGCCCGAAGACAAACAGTTTCAGGCGGCCTGGGCCAGCTTTAAAGCACTAGGTGGTCCGGGTGACGTAGCGACGCTGACCAATACCGCAAATGGGTATCTTGCCGCGCTGAACAAAGACCGCGATGCCTTCGGAAAAAGTGTTGAAGCCGCTTTGGCTGAACGAGTTGGCGGTTTGCAGACCGAGCAGAAACGCCTGCAGACTGAAAACGATTCGCTGGCAAACCAGTTGGTTGAGATACAAAAGCAGATCGACGCCAATAAAAACCGACTTGCGGCCATTACGGGCGACATCAACGAACAAAGCACGAAGATCACGCAGAATCGACAAAATTACGATACTACGTTCGCGCACTTTACCGACCAGATCAAGGGCGATCTCGCTAAAATGGCACAGTACCTGAAATGATGGACAAAGGCTGATTTAGACTTATCGACCAGCATTACCAAATCATAAATTGACTTCCAAAATCTTAAACTAAACAAATGGCAACTCCTGATTTTTCTCAACTTGGCAGTGGTTCAGAACCTGAGAAGCGTTCGTTCTGGAGCCGCCCCGAAGGTGTTCTGGGCATGGTTGTGCTGGCCGGTGTAGCTGGCTTTGGCTTAGTCTACTTCAACCGAATCGTTGAATTCCTGATTCGTGCTACGTCGAATATTCTCGAACTAGCGTTGTTGCTGGGCGCGTTAGGCGTTCTGATCTTCCTGTTCACGAGTAAAGATGTTCGCACCGCCGTATTCTTCCTGTTCAAATCGCTGATGCGGAGCATTACCGGAACGGTGATTCAGCTGAACCCGATCGCGATCATGAAAATCTACATTCAGGATTTGAAAGAGAAGCGCGAAAAAATGCAGGGGCAGATCAATATTCTGGCTGGACAGTTGGTGAAACTGAACAAAAAAATCAATGAGAACAACGAATCCATCAAGCAAAAATTCGCGGAAGCCAATAAAGCCAATTCACTGAGCGATAAGCCCGGTATGCGCGAAACGGCTCAGTTGGCGACCATTGAGGGCGCGGGCTTACAGGAAATGAACGAAAAGCTACTGCCGCTTCAACGAAACATGAAAAACGTACTGGCTTTCATGGAAAAAGTAAATCAGAGCGCCGACTACATCATCAAGGAAACTGAAATTAAAGTTCGGCTGAAAGAAACGGAATATCAGATTGTTAAAGACAGCTCGAACGCCCTCAAAACGGCGGTCAGCATCTTCAAAGGTGATCCTGACAAGAAGTTTTACTTCGATCAGTCGATGGAATATATCCAGGATGACATGAGTATGAAACTCGGTGAAATGAAACGGGCTATGGATCTCTCGATGGACTTTATCAACGGTGTCGATATCCAGAACGGAATCCTGTCCGATAAAGGTGAAGCGTTACTTGACGCCTATAATAAAGGTGAGTTCAAAATGGTACAGTTAGATGCACCGGCTCAACCTGTCAATCTCGGTCCTGCTCCGGCGAAAGACGCCGGGTATAAGAATTTGCTCGATTAAATTTTTAAAGAGCGAAAGAGCGTAAAGCTGACTCAAGCTCTTTTCTTTACTCTTTCGCTCATTCACTCTTTCACTCTTTAAACACTATGCAACGTTTAACCGTGGCCGGTCGGCTGCTCATCACGGCCCTGGTGCTGGCCGCTATCTTCTTCGCTTTCCGCTACTTCGGTGGCAACGAAGCGTTACGTAAACTCCAGCCGAAAGACAAAGAATACTCGGAGTCGCAAACGTTACCCCGCGCGGACGACAAAACCGCTGAAGCCGCCGTAGAAGAATCCAGTGCATCGGATGGCGGTACTACGTCGAATGAAGCAACGAGCAATGGACCTCAGAAACCATTCACGTATACGGCACCTGAACCCCAAAACGGGAAGCTTAAGGGCGTCGTGGAAATGGGAGCCAGTGGATTTAATTCGTTCATCGTTCGGATTGACGATCAGAAACGCTGGAAACTCGAAAAAGCTGAATTTGGCAACAGCCTTGTTATGGAAAACATGGCCAGTGACGACGACATCCGGTCGGGTCTGAAAAGCTACATTGGCAAAATGCTCGACTTTGGCGTGGGTGGTCGTGATATTCAGTTTGTGGTTAGCTCCGGGGCAGTAAAAGCCGAGGGTACGCTGAAGATTATAAAAGCGCTGAAATCGCTGAACTACGTAGTGAATACCGTTACGCCCGAACAGGAAGGTTCATTGGGTTTGCGGTCCGTTCTTCCTGCTGATTTCTACGACAATTCATTTGTGGTTGATATTGGGTCAGGAAACACCAAAATTTCGTGGAAAGAAGGCGGCTCCACGAAAGCACTGGAAACCTACGGCGCCAAGTATTTCCAGAATAACACCAGCGATGAGACCGTTGCCACTGAGGTGAAAGCGAAAGCCAAACAAGTGCCTTCCGATCATCGCAATACGTGCTTTATTATCGGTGGTGTTCCGTTCGAATTGGCTAAATCAGTTCGAAAAGGTAAAGAACGGTATACAGTTCTTGATGCGCCATCGGCTTACAAACTTGAAAATGCCAAGTCGAAAGCCGGTCTGAACATCTACAAAGCCATCGCCGAAGCAACCGGCTGTAATCAGTTCGTTTTCGACTGGGATGCGAACTTCACAATTGGCTATTTGCTGACGTTGAAATAAGAGGAGAATAGGAAGGAGGGGGACGAAAGGGAGAATGGTTTCGATCATTTATATCCCCTTCGTCCCCCTCCTCCTTTTTCCCCCACGCCTACCCGGTTTGACGTTGTCCTTTTTCTCAATCAACTCTCCCCTTCTCGGCATCGGCGGCATTATCGGTATGTGTGCGTTTACGCGCGAAGGTCTCTTTTCCAAAGCGATACGTGAATGCTAAACCAATCCTTTGCGTATCGGATTCATTGGTGCGAACCGATTCGGCTTGTTTCAGGCTTACGAATCTGTCGTTTGTTTGCCAGGAATGAAAAATATCCTCAAACGTGAGTCGGATGCTGGCTTTATCCTGAAAAACTTTCTTTTGTACAGCAGCGGCAACCCGGTAGCGCGGGTTTGTTATTCGTTGTCCGGCCAGATCTTTGGTAGCATAGAAGCCATTCAACTCGCCATTCCAGCCCTTGTTGAATTTGAATTGGTTAAGTAGGTTCACTCGCGCGTGGTATATACCCGGATTCAACGCTTCGGAGTAGACCGTTCCGTTGAGCGCCATACGTGCAGCCGTTACGTTGGCATTAACCGTCCACCATTTCGCGGGCGAGAACGATACGTTACTCACTAAGGCCAGAATGTATCCACGGGCAACGTTATCGGGGCGGGTAATAAAAACATCGTCTCTAGCCTCGGTCATCTGGAAAATCACGTCCGTAAATCGATTGTATTGAATGCCGATCCCTACGTACTGCTTGTGCTGATATTTCAACTCATACTGATAATGATACTGGGGTCTGAGGTATGGATTTCCGGTCGTAAAGGAATACTGATCCTGATAGAACAAAAAGGGATTCAGCAGTTGATAGTTGGGTCTGTTAATTCGACGGGCAATACTGGCAGTCAGGGTATTGCTACCGGTGCTATCTAATTTGTAACTGACAAACACCGTGGGAAACAGACTCGTATAGGTTCTATTGAATGACGTTTCTGCTACGTCCGAATTGCCCAACTGACGTCCGTTTATCTGCGTATTTTCTACTTGAAAACCACCTTGCGCGGCTAGTCGCTTCCATTCTTTCCGCGTGTTGATATAAGCTGCATGAATACTTTCCCGGTATAGAAAATGATTGGACCTGCCGTAATCGGGCGTTTGACTCAATCCCGTCTGCGTAAAATACTGCGAGTCATTATCATTCGACACGACGCTCGATTTAAAACCAGCGTCAAACTTTGCTTTATTGCCGAGTGGGTGTGAATAATCCGCTTTGGCCGTATAAATCGTTATATCGGAAGGCAGCCTGTACAGAAACTGATGCCTATTAAAGAGTGTGCCATCAGGCAGGTTTACTCTATTTTGCAGCGCCTGCTCACCCCTGGAAGTGTAGTTGAGGTAATTCAAATCAGCCGTTAGTTCACGACTCGTATTCCCGAACTTATGCTGAATGTTAACATTCACGCCTGTATTCAGCCACTGATACTGACCATCCGTATAACCAGTTCCTACGGAATCGACTACGTAGCGTTCGTTAAAACGCCTGCTAATGTAATCGAGCCGATCCTGGCGGGGTCGACTTTGGATGTTTATAACAAACCCATAAACCGTATTTGGCGAAGCCGCGAAATCCATGCCTAGCCTGCCCATTACGCCATGACTGGTATACTGGTAATGATTTTGCAACTGCACGGATGAAACCAGGGATGAATTGGCATCATAAAACCTGCGGTCCGAAAAATCATCTGAATAATTGCCATCCTTGTTATACCCCAGGCTCCCGAACAGGTTTATCTTTTTGTGATTGTAGTTCACGTTAACCACATCGTTGCTCCGGCTCGTTACGCCCTGGCTGTAACTCGCCGTTACGTTTCCGGTAAACCCCTGAATCGTCGTACGTTTTAGCCGGATATTGATGATCGAGCTGCCAGCCGCATCGTATTTGGCGGGCGGATTGGTCATTAATTCAAGTTTATCCAACGAGCCACCCGGCAACGATTTCAAGTAAGCCGCCAAATCCGGCCCCGACATGTACGTTTGCCGCCCGTCGATCAGGACCAGTACGCCCGCTTTACCGTTCAAACTGATCTCGCCCTCCGTACTGACACTGACGCCGGGCGTTTTTTCCAGCACTTCCAGCGTATTACTGCCCTCACTACCAATCATCGCGTCTACGTTTACGATGGTTTTGTTAATATCCTGCTCGATCAACGGCTTTTTGGCTACAACCGTGACTTCGTTCAGCGTCGTTTTTGACGGTTTTACAATGAATACGGGCAATATCAACACGGTATGCTGGTCATCAATTGTTATCGTTCCGCTTCGGTAATCGGCGTTTCCAACACTCGTTACGTAGAGACGGTACATATCATTTCTGAGATTTTTAAAGTCAAATGTCCCGGTACTGTTTGTTAGTTCGCCCCGAACCAGCGTTGAGTCGACTGCTCTGAACAAACGAACCGTAGCGCCGGGCAACGGTTCGTTCCGTGCGTCTTTGACCAATCCAGTAATGCTCTTCGCCGACTCCTGAGCGAAGGTTGAGGGTGTGGCAAGAATCAGGAGAATAAATAAGAAAACAGGGCGCATGGCATGTCGATTAAGAGTCCGAATCAATACTTCTGAGCAAATATTGATGGGGTGGATGGGCCCTTAAAGGAATTGTGCCATACCGGTTAATCTGCCTGACAGAATGAGGGTTCGGCGTGTCGAACGCGTTCGTAAGCGTTCAGCGGGATTTTGTCATCCCTTTCTAACTGTTCATCCTGAAAGTTTATCGGTGTAGATTTGACTGCTCAGTTTTGTGAATCACAATCAAAACAGTGCTCGTGAAAAAACAACAAAACGCACCCTCCGAACTAGCTGGCCCCAGAAAGTATATTCTTATTTGCCTGCTTGCTGCGCTTCCAATCTATATTCTTTCGGTTACGTATACGAAAACCGTGACAACAAAAGATGATGAAGAAGCAGCCCTGATAGCAACGGTTCTCTGCCTGGGGGGCATTTACATCGGTCGGTATTTTTCTCAGGTCTGGCAGTCGAAACCTATCCCGAGCTGGCTTATAGCGCTGCTGTCAATCATTAATGTGTCGGCTTTAGTCTGGCTTTTCGTGCATGCTGAATTTCCGTTACGTGATCGAGTCTATCTGAACCTGCTTCTGTTTGAATTACCCGTTTTTATTCTGAGTGTAACGACAGGTATGCTGATTAAACTGAGTCGGTTATCCGTACAAAATCAATTGCAGGAAGCAAAAGCACTGACCGAGCAAAGTCAAAGCGAATTGCATCTGCTTCAATCACAATTAAGCCCCCATTTTCTGTTCAATACGTTGAATAATCTGTACGGACTATCGATTTCTCAACCCGAAAAAACGCCCGCGCTTTTGCTGAAGCTTTCCGATTTGTTACGCTATTCGGTGTATGAGGCAAAAGAATTGTTTGTTCCGTTAAAAGACGAGTTGGCGTATATCGATAATTATATTGAATTCGAGACGATACGTATCGGTAATAAACTGGGGTTAACAACGTCGATTGAAAACGTAATCAATACTGATGTTAAGATTGCACCGATGCTGTTAATTGTTTTTATTGAAAATGCCTTCAAGCATTCGAAGAATACAACCGATCACAAAATAGCCATTGACATTACGTTGAAACTCTGGGGAAATTCAATTCTGTTTTCCGTAAAAAACTCGTACACAACACTCGAAGATAAACGTAACACGCTGGAAAAAAGCAGCGGCCTGGGTCTGGCAAATGTTCAGAAGCGGCTTGATTTACTATATCCAAACGCGTATGATCTGGCGATTCAGGATGCGGATGGGTTTTACAGTGTACAATTACAGCTCCGAATAAAGTGATATGCGAAACGTTACGTGCCTGATTGTCGATGATGAACCCATTGCCCGGGAAATTATCCAAACGTATTGCAGGCATTTACCGGTATTGACGGTCGTTGCTTCCTGCGATAATGCGTTGGACGCGAAAACAGCACTACAAAAACAGCCCGTTGATATTCTTTTTTTAGACATTAATATGCCTGTGCTGAACGGTATTGCGTTTTTGAAAACACTCAAAAATCAGCCACAGGTTATTTTCACAACCGCCTACAAAGAATACGCGTTAGATGCTTTTGATTTATCGGCCTGTGATTATTTATTAAAACCGTTTTCGCTGGAACGCTTCATCGTCGCCGTAGACAAAGCGCTGGAACGATTACAGCCCGTTCCAGCGCCAACTCAACCAAATACCGACGCTAAATCAGACGCGTATACCTTCGTGAAAGCCGATGGAAAAATCTATAAAATCTTACATGAAGATTTGTTTTTCGCAGAGGCAAATGGCAACTATACAAAAATCCATACGACTCACGGTAGATTAATGCCCAGCATTACGTTTTCGGGATTTGCCGATTTGCTACCTAAAGCCCTTTTCTTACGCGTACACCGTTCGTTTATCGTCAATAAATCAAAAATCACCCACATTGAAGGGAATCGGATTTTTATCGACAAACAGGAAATTCCAATCGGCAGTAATTATCGCGACGATTTTTTAAAAGAATTGGGGCTTTAGATTTTACAGTTATCCCGTTTAAAAACCCCTAAATCCCCTGAAGGGCAGGGCTGTTAAGTTCTGATTTTTAACCCTGAAAGGGTGTAATCTTTGTAGAGAAAGTAACCGCCAATAGAGCTAGAACCCCGTAGGGGTGACATCATTTCACCCCTACGGGGTTTTGGTAGGGGTTACCCTGCTTATTTCTACAATGATTTCATCCCTACGGGATTAGCACTTAGAACCCCTAAATCCACTGAAGGGGACTTTGTCTACGAATAAACAAAGTCCCCTTCAGTGGATTTAGGGGTTTTAATACGTATCGGCTAAACAGCGGCCCGCGCTTTACTAAACAGTCTCTTTTCTGGCTTAGCCACTGGATTCTCATCCTCTTGTGGCTCCGGCGCTTTTTCGCCACGGTATTTTGAGAGATTGATGAGCAACACACTTCCCAATATAACAACCAGTCCGGTGATCTGTAAAGCCGAAATGTGTTCATGGGCAAATAGAATTCCAAGCAGTACCGCAATGACGGGATTTACATACGCATACGTACTAACCTGCGTGGCCGGACGTACCTGAAGCAGCCAGACATAAGCGCTGTAAGCTAGTATTGACCCAAACAAAATAAGGTAAGCCAGCGCCAGCCACGCCTGAACCGAAATTTGTGCCCATTGAATTTTGTCAAATTCATGATTGAGCAAACTGCCCGGCAAAAATACCAGACTGGCGATAATCATTTGCCAAGCTACGTTGGCCGTGGGCGACCCTTCGGACGGGTGGTGTTTTGAATACAGCGAACCTGACGACCAGGCCATTGCGCCCACAATTAACAACAACATGCCTACAATTTTTGACCGGTCGGCATTGTCTGCCAGCATACTGCTTAACTGCTCGCCAAACAGGAGAACCACACCAATAAAACCAATGGCCAGTCCGGCCAGCGTCGATTTGCTTTTAAAGTTGACCCCCCAATTGGGCTTATCGAGCAGCACAAACCAGATCGGCGCCGACGATACTAAGATGGCCACCAGCGCACTGGGCAGCGTTTGTTCAGCCCAGATCACTACGCCGTTCCCTACGACCAATAGCAAGATGCCTACTACGGCCGACGTGATGATACTGCTTTTATTGAAGATAGACTCGCCTTTTAAGAGGGCCCAGACCAGCATGAGCATACCCGCTGCAAAAAAACGCATGGCACCCAATAGCATTGGCGGAAAGTCCTGAATGGCCATCTGTATAAAGAAATACGTAGAGCCCCATACAATATAAACTACAGCAAACGCACTGATAACCAGTATCGGTGAAGCCGCTTTTTTGTTGATCTGGTCCATAAGATTTTTGTTTTTCAGGTGTAATCGGGTAATCGCTGGTAAAGGTAGCCAAACACAGTTATAGGCTGGTTGGTAAACTGTATGTAATGTATCGTTGGGATTCAATAGCCGGAATGGTTACTACCTCTACCCGACGAACAATGGTCTGTTGGCCATCGCTGATTTCCACCTGGTAAACGCCTGGTTTACACTCGTCAAACTTTAGCTTCTGATGGTAAACGGTCGGCGATTTTTTCAGATATCGTGTCAGTAATATCTCTTTATTTGCGTCTCTAATGGTAATCGTAGCGCCCTGTGGCTGATGGACAGCCAGCATCAGATTCATCGTCCAGTTATTCCCCATATACGTACCTACTTCAAACGAGCGTGTGTTCGCCTGCAAGTCGGTGGATTCAGGAGTGGTAGATTGCGCGTTCACGGCCGGAGCTGACAGCAGCAGTCCCATGAGCAATACGTTCATTACTTGGTGTGCTAGTGTTTTCATAGTATGTGTTGTTTATGACCGAGACAAAGGTGGCGCATTTTGATATATTAGTAAAGCGAATTATTTTTGTCAAAATCATGAAAATTATTCATCATGGAAATTCGGCATCTTCAAATGGTGAGAGAGGTCGCAAACAGTGGTAATCTGACTAGAGCCGCCGACCAGCTATTTTTGACTCAATCCGCACTGAGCCATCAGTTGAAAGAAATAGAAAGTTATTTCAATACACAACTCTTCATTCGTGATAAAAAGCAGATGCTGCTGACCCAGGCGGGTGAAGTGGTCCTACAGGCGGCTGAGAAGATTCTTCAGGAAGTAGCCGAAACGCGGGCCAAAGTCCGATGCCTTACGGATAAGGAAGCGGGCGAAGTCCGACTTTGTACCCAGTGCTACACCTCGTATCACTGGCTGGCTGGTTTTCTGCGGGAGTTCCAGGGACTTTACCCTAAAGTAGATGTTAAGGTCGAATTGGAAGCCGCTACGCATGACGCCGATAAACATCTGTTAACCAATACCATCGATGTAGCGATTACAGAAGGCGACGAAAATCCGAAGTTTTCGTATACACCCCTTTTCCAGGATGAGTTTGTGGCCATTGTCGCGCCCGATCATCCCTGGGTTGGTCGTTGCTGGGTGGAACTGGAGGAGTTTACTGCCCACAATTACATCATGTACAATATTCCTGATGAGGAAAGCGAAAATTTCATGATGATTTTCAAAAACCGTCGTCCATCAAAAGTCTATAAAATCACATTAACCGAAGCTATTCTGGAGATGGTAAAGGCAGGCTTGGGAGTAGCCGTAATGCCTACATGGGTGGTTCGACCGTATCTTCAGACAGGTCAACTGGCAACGGTACGTATTACGGAAAAACGAATCTTACGGACCTGGTTTGCGGCAACCCTGAAGAGTAAAGAACAACAACCGTATACAACCGCTTTCATCAAGCAACTGGCGTGCTACATGAAAGATCTGGACGGTTACGCTTGCTCCGTTGAAGAAACTCAATTAACCTTGTAGTATAAGCCCTTTATTGTCAAGGCTATTTTAGTTCTCGTATGCCGCTACGTTTGTACTCGCTTAGTGTTGGTCTGGTAAATCTGTTTCTGCTATTGGGTTGTCAATCGGCAACAACGGAACCCATGGCATCTGGCTACGATTACTTTCCTCTGGAAACCGGCCGTTACGTTGTTTATGACGTACAGGAGCAGCAGTACCTAATTAACACATCTCCGATTCAGCGAACGTATCAACTTAAGGAAGTTGCAGGAAAAGCCTACACCGACGTAACGGGTCAAACGGCTTTTCGGCTTATGCGCTACCGCCGGTCAGCCGTAAACCAGCCCTGGCAGGCCGATTCCAGTTGGTCAGCCCGCCTGGTTAATAACGAAGCTATCCGCGCTGAAAATGGCCTGGATTTCGTTAAGTTGTTATTCCCCGTACAGAATTTGCTTACCTGGGATGGGAACCAACGTAACGCAGCCGATTCAGATGACTATAAAATGTGCAACGTCGGGCAGGTTTATTACGTACAGGGAAGGCAGTTCGACCAAACGGTAACGGTAGTCGAGCAGGATGATTCAACCCTTATCGGGCAGGACAAACGCATTGACGTCTACGCCCGACAAATTGGATTGATTTATAAAGAACGAACTCAACTCCAGTTTTGCAAGGCAACACCCGCCTGTACAGGACGTTCACAAATTGAGTATGGCATTCGACAAGTTTATCGCATCAATACGTATGGGAAAGAATAAAATAGGCTGGCTGTTGATCGTATTTTTATGCGTTCAAACGACCGGATTCAGTCAGGTCGGGAAGTACCTGGTTTTACTACGTGACAAGGCAAATTCTCCCTATAGCGTCAGTAAGCCCGATCAATTTTTATCAACGCGGTCAATACAGCGTCGCCAAAAGCAGAATATCGCTGTTTTGGAACGCGACCTACCCGTAAACCCTTCCTACGTAACGCAACTTCAGCAGGCTGGCGCTAAAATCTGGTATACGTCACGCTGGCTGAACGCCGTATTGATCGAAGCCAGCGATGCAACCCTGTCGGCTGTACAGAAACTGTCGTTTGTTAAAGGGCTTGAGTTCAACCGGGCACTCAGCAAAACCCAGGCTGTTTCAGAGCCACGGGTTAATTCTGTTAAGACCTACAGTACGCAAAAAACGGTGGCTGCCGATCCGCCATTGGATTATGGCGTTTCCGTTGACCAGATCACGCAGATTGGTGTCGACAAGATGCACCAGCAAGGCTACCACGGTGAAAACATATTGATTGGCGTGCTGGATGCCGGCTTTCTGAACGCCGATAAAGTAAGCTTTCTAAAACCGCTCTTTGACGAAAAACGCATACTGTCTACCTACGATTTCGTCAATAAAGAAACCAGTGTATACGAAGACGATAGTCACGGCCTGGAAGTCCTTTCAGCCATAGCGGCCACGACTGATAAGCAGCTTTACGGCACGGCCTACAAATCTTCGTTCATTCTGCTACGTACCGAAGACGCACCGACGGAAAAACAGATTGAGGAAGCCAACTGGCTTTTCGGAGCAGAATATGCCGATAGTGCTGGCGTAGATGTCATCAACTCGTCGCTGGGTTATTTTGAATTTGACGATGCGTCGACCAATTACACGTATCAAAACATGGATGGGAAAACAGCCCTCTGCACGCGAGCCGCTCAGATCGCCACCGAAACGGGTATGATTGTGGTTGTTGCAGCCGGCAACGAGGGAAGTTCAGCCTGGCGTTACATCGATGCGCCAGCCGATGCAGCGTCGGTGCTGGCCATCGGAGCCGTTACGCAGACGGGTCAGCGGGCCTCGTTCAGTTCGTTTGGCCCCTCGGCGGATGGGCGCGTAAAACCCGATTTAGCGGCACGTGGCCAGGGAGACGTAGTTGGGAAACCGAACGGCACGATTGGGCTGGAGAACGGTACGTCGATTGCCTCTCCTCTGATAGCCGGTTTAGTGGCAGGCTTCTGGCAGGCAAATCCAACCTTAACGGCCGCTCAGGTAACTGACGTGCTACGTCGGTCGGGCAGTCAGTTCAGCAGTCCCAACAATGAGTTGGGCTATGGCATTCCTAATTTCGACCGGGCATCAACCATTGCCAAATCACTTGGTCCACTGGCAGTTGATCCGGGAACCATCCCCCTGTTACTGTTCCCCAATCCGTTCAATGATACTGAGCCGTTGAGCGTTCAGTTAGAAGGCCTGAATGCGACTACGCCCGTCGATGCTTCACTTGCCGACTTAAGCGGGCGATTACTATGGCAGAAACGATACACAGCTTCCGGTCTGGCTTCATTCGTTTTGCCCAACCTTGGCTTATCCGCTGGCGTCTACGTCATGACCTTCGTAGCGGGCGACAAAAAACGAACGCTGAAGGTGGTGAAACAGTAAGCAACGTCTGATACGTATTACAAGCTTAGGCCATTGGTTTTTGCCAGAGTGATCCATTCTTCGTTACGTATTCGGTAAGTTTATTTTGGTTGCTCAGCTCTTTTAGGAGATCCTGACTTTGTGCTGTTGGCAGGTCGCTCAATTCGGCAAACTCTCTTGTTGTCAGTGTCGGGTATTTTTCAAAAAGGCTCTCCCAATGCCTGTCGTAATCTATTGCTCTCGCGTTCGGGTATTGTTTTACAATCGAGTTTTCCAGAATCTGATACGGTTTTACGCCATAAATAAATTCCTGATTACCAGCCAAATCGATAACAAATAAACTAGGAAAACCTCGTACACCCATCGCCTTAGCCAAGTCCAGATCGGATTGAAACAATACGTTTGCTCCATTTTTATAATCATCTTTCAGTTTTACTACGTCCAGCCCTACCCGACTCGCAGCCTGGGCAAGATGATCCCAGCGGGTAATGTTTTTTTTCTCCAGAAAAACCATTTCTCTGATGGCTCTTAAAAAGGCAATGGCCTTGCTTTTGTCCTGCATTTGTGCCGCTTTAAAAGCAATGGAGGGCGGGTAGGACGACGGCAAAGGATCTTCCAGCCACACATCCCCATCGATAGGCATGTTGTAGATTTTGCTTACTTCATCCCAATGCGAGGCAACATCCGACGGTTTACTGATTCCTCCGCTGTTGTAACTCCAGTCGGGCAGCAGTCCCCCCATATAGTACTCGATTTCGACCCAGTCACCGTAGGCTAGTTTTATTTTTCTGAGCACTGGCTCAATGCCCCAGCACGATGAGCAAATAGGGTCCGTAAAATAAATGATGCGAACAAACTTTTGTGCCGAAGCTATGCGAACAGGGTTGCTTACATCCTCCTGCTCCGCAGGTATCTCACAGAATCCGCTAACCGGATCACACAAAAGTGGATTATTTTTATCGAGCATTTTCGGTACGGTTTAAACTGAACATCTCAGTCGTCGATTGATGAAGTACAGTAGTATGTTGACCAATCTACTGGGTTGAGAAAAAGGTACCACGGATTTCGACCCGTTTGGGAATTGGCCCAAAAACGGGTTAAAACCCGTGATACCGGTAATAAGAATTAAATTGGAGCAGTAGTATGTCGACGCAAATGTCTGTCGCTTAGAAATTGGGAACAATAAGTCAAAAAAATATGACTACAAAAATCAGTCACCCCGAAACCTGCCCGGCGCAGGGGCTTTTAAAATTGTTATCTGGCAAATGGAAACCCGAACTATTCCGGCTGGCCACTGAAGGGCCTTTGCGGTTTAGTAATTTGCTACGTCAAATTGACGGATCGAACCGGCAATCACTGGCTACTTCGTTAAAAGAACTTGAGGAAGCGGACCTGTTAAATAAAGTGATCATAAAGCTGAAGCCTCTGCATATTGAGTACCATCTAACTGCGAAAGGCCAGTCCCTTATTCCTATCTTCAGGCAGTTGGAAGGACTATCGTAAATCCAAACATGTGTGTAAACTTTTCCAGTATGGCTACTCTTCAACTCATTCAGGGCGATATTACGAAACTATCTGTCGACGCGATTGTGAACGCAGCGAACACAAGTCTACTCGGCGGTGGAGGTGTTGACGGAGCTATTCATCGCGCAGCTGGGCCAGATCTGCTGGCTGAGTGCCGAACCCTGGGTGGCTGCAAAACGGGCGATGCTAAAATTACAAAAGGTTATCGCTTGCCCGCAAAATACGTTATTCATGCCGTTGGCCCAGTTTGGCGGGGTGGAACGCATGGAGAACCGGATTTACTGGCCAGTTGCTACCGCCGGGCGCTGGAAATTGCCACTGAGCATAAGCTGACAAGTATCGCTTTTCCGAACATTAGCACAGGCGTCTACGGCTACCCAAAAGATAAAGCGGCCGACGTAGCTATTGCCGCTGTCAACCGCTTTCTGGAACAACCGTCTTCTGTTCAGGAAGTTATTTTTGTGTGTTTTGACGCCGAGAATCTGGCTTTGTATCGGCACCTGATATCCTCTCCGGCGTAACTGCTACGGGCGTATCGACAATCCCGCCGAAACAAGTCCCTGAAACCCGAAACCTAATTCAGCGAACAAAGCCACTGCATTACCTACCCGTATGCCAATTGGGCTGACGTGGAAAGCTAGTCCGGTTGTTTTATCGGTTTGACCACCGCTGGACTCATTCTTCGACTGAATGAACGTAGCGCCTGCAGACAGCGAAGAATAAAAACTGAACCCTGGATTATGTACCCACGCCAGCTTAGTACGTACCATTGGCGTGAGGTACGTTGTTTTAAGGGTTGTGCTGGTATTATTACTTAGGGTATAGCTTTCATCGTACTGGGCATAATTCAGTTGAAGACCCATACTAACCCGCCGACCAACGAAATAATCAAAACCAGCGAAAGCCGTACCAAAACCTTTTGCGTCGATACGGTCGATATAACCAGGCAACAAACTGGCCGCCAGGGTTGAACTAAAACCCGTCAGGATATCCTGTGCGGTAAAAATCCCATACCCGGCGTATAGTTCTGTCCCACGTAACCCATCTGTCGATTGAGCCTGCACCTGTAATGATACCGTGAATAGCAGCAAAGAACCAAGAATAAATAGTCTCATATGAATTTAATTTGTTTCCCGGAAAGGTATACGGTTTACTCATAGTTCGCAAAATCATCGCTGACTTTTTGTAAGTTTTGACTCATTCCTGGTTTCTCATTTGTTCTTACAATTTCTTACGGTCTCTAGTCCATCCTAAACAAGTCGAGCCACTTATTCACTAAGTGGCTCGACTTGTTTAGGATAAGGTTTTTATTCCCCGACGGAAATAACCCCCGTTCGACGCTGTTGCTTTTTAACGTAGTATTCACTCGGAGGCCCGAGAGGCTGGGGTTCTCTCAGGCGTTGAATTTTATAGTTGCGATCAGGCAAACTGACCGATTGTGTATGCTCAATCGTAATTCCACCCACGGGTTGCGCAATTGGCATCTGGGTTTTATAATTCGCTAATTGGGCATCATTGGGCGCTGGCTTTTTAACGGCTACCCCCTTCTTATTTTCCCAACGCCGGGCAGCAGCGGCTAAGTTAGGATGCTTGTAATTATGCGTCGAATACATCGGGTTGTTCAACGGTTTACGCGTTCCATCGTCCTGACCATACACGAGCCCCGCCACAGCCAGTAGGCCAATGCCGGTGATCAAAAGAAGTGATACTTTCATAGCCATTTCTGAGGTTTTGTTGTACGACAAATCTATTCGTTTATCTGGTTAAAAAACAACCGAAATAGCTACTATATTTATAGTAATTACATAATTTTCCGTATTAATCTTAAAATTGATTCTGAATCAGTATGCTTTTGGGCAATATTGAACGTAAACCACTGAATATTATTAATTTCTTCAGAATTGCCTAACCGTTCGTTTGGGTCTGCTTCTACCAAAAATCGTATGTCATAATGCAGGTGTTCGGGGACCTCGTTTCTGGCCGGAATTGAGTGTACATCAACATCAAAAATAGCGGGTGACAGGTGGGGCAGGTTGTCATCACCCGTTGTAGAATTGACCAGACGTAACGAGGTTAGCCCTGTTTCTTCCTGCGCTTCACGTAAAGCCACAGCCGCTACGTCTGGGTCACCATCAGCATGACCGCCGGGTTGCAACCAGCGGTCGAGTTTGCGGTGATGAATCAACAAGGTTTGGGTTCGATCCGGGCTGACGATCCAGGCGGAACCCGTTACGTGACCGATCAGCAGTGAGCGCTCGAACGCATCAGGATTTGCTTCGACAAACGCGATGGTTGCCTGGGTCATGGCTTGTTCGTTTGGATCAGCAGGGGTATGATGTCGGAGTAATTGCAGGAGTGGCTGACGATGCATAGTTGGGTTTGTTAGTAAAAAGACGCAATTTGGTAGCGATTTTCCAATACTCTATAGACAATGCACAAACTATCGCTTACCGCTGTTACGTTCTGTCTGGCAGCTCAATTAGCCACCGCACAAATTAAACTTCCTTCGCCCAGTCCCGGTGCTACTGTCATGCAGACGATCGGCACCACCGACCTAACCGTTATGTATTCACGACCAAGTCTGAAAGGTCGTCAGCCATTTACAGATGCTTTTGTTCCCCGTGGGAAAGTCTGGCGCACGGGCGCGAATTCGCCAACAATGCTCACTACCTCAACCGATCTGATGGTCAACGGAAAAACGCTGCCCGCGGGCACCTATGCCGTTTTATCGATTCCGCAGGAAGGTAGTTCTACATTGATTTTCAACAAGAACAAGACCACTACAGAGGCTACGTACAAACAGGAAGAAGATGCCCTGCGAGTGAACCTCACTCCCTCTGAAACCAGTGAAAAAGTCGAAACGTTTACGATTGACTTCAGTGACGTAACCGATAGTACAGCCAAAATGAATTTCGTGTGGGCCAATGTCAAAGCATCGGCTAACCTAAGCGTCGACGTAAACAAGAATGCTGCCGCTAATGTCGACAAAGCGGTAGCCGAAAAGCCTGAAGACGCAGCCGTTTTACAGGCTGCAGCCAGCTACAACGTATCGAAAGGGCGTAACCTGGAGCAGTCGCTGACCTGGATAGACAAGTCCATTACGATGAAGGAAAACTTCCGGAATCTGTTTGTGAAATCACAGATTCTGGCGAAGATGGGCAAATTTGCGGAAGCCGTGCCACTGGCGCAAAAAGCGCTTTCGTTGGGTCAATCGTCCAACGATCCGGTCTTTCCGTTCTTCAAAGATGGGATCGAGAAAAGCCTTACTGAATATACAGCCAAGCTTCCCGCCATGCCAGCCATGAAAGGTAGCAAGAAAACAAAGAAAGCGTAACCGATCACATTTTTTTTCAGCAAAATGCCCACGCTACGTAGCGTGGGCATTTTGCTTTTAGATAAAAAGATAATTACACTTCATGTGGCAACCGATCAATACGACTCATACTCGAAGCGTAACGTCTCTATCGTGACGGAGCCGGTTGGATTAGGGAGGCCAGTTGTCTTGATGCGCACGGTTGGCAGATTTGTCGCATTGTACTGATACTGATAGGTGACCAATGGATAACCTTGTCCAGACGGTGGCGTTTCGCTCAGCACATTATTCTGGCTCAAGTTCAGTACGTTGTCTGTTCCGCCAAAAAGGGCGCCGGGCGACGTTGGCCCTGAAAGAACGGTACCGAAGCCACCCGTAAATGGCGGAATGACGGGTATGCCATAAAAGGGATTGATTTTGTCGTCGTGCGTATACGTAGCAGGCCCAACCCCAGGGAATCTGTCGCTTGTCCCTGGAGGCATCCCCTGGTATCTGATGATCGTTCCGCCGGTTGTTTGCGTGAGGTTTTTGCCCGTAAAGGCGAACTGAATATCCCCTTCAATAGTGAACTGGGGCAGCGAAAAACGACTGACGGCCCTGGCCAATTGATTGGCCGCATTGTAGCTGTACGTCCACGCCAGCATGTTCGGAGCGTTTATTGCAGATACCTGACCCAATGCATTGTAGCTATACACGTACGATGTACCATCAACAGACTGATTGTTTTGGGGCCTTGGAAAAGGGATGCGCGTCCGCTGAAGCCGGGTCAGGCGATTCTGGGAATCATACAGATAAACGTTGTACACCAGCTCCGCAACGGTGCTGTCGGGTGTCTGATACGTCAGTATTGAACTGAGTCGTCCTTGTCCGTCGTAGGTAAACGAACTGACTTTTGCTACGTTGTTCGGCAATTCCGATGTCAGGGATTTGACGCGCAACCGGGCTGGCGATGAGCCGGGTGTTACGCCGGGCACGCTGTGATCAGTACAGGTCACCAGACTTCCGGCTACGACTAGAAGAAGCAGATAAATAGCTACACGTAACTTCATTATACGTATTGATTAGGTAGTGAATAGGGTGAGCACCCAGGATTGCGTAAATATATTGGTCACTTGACGCCCAGTAGGCACAGTGTCCCCAATCTGTAAGCAAAAGTCCCAAAACTATAAGTCAATCAGCCATTGGAGCCATGGCATGCCTATCCTGGAGAAGCTCACTCTTTGCTCCTACCCGTTGCCTGTACGTAACGGTCAAGCAATTCTTTACCCCCGTCGGGGTAACGTACGCTGCAACACCCAGGCGATTCCGACGACTAACAGGCATCCGATTACATTCAGCCAGAGAAACGCCATCAGGTCTGAATACCAGCTCAGAATCACCAGCGCTTCGGCAAGAATCGTAGCCCAGAATGTGGCTCGCCCGCCAATCGATTTGATATAAAAAGCGACGACGAATACACCCAGAACAACGCCGTAGAACAGCGATCCAAGAATATTGACCGCTTCGATCATACTGCCTAACTGCGTAGCAAACTGCGCCACAATGATGCAGAAGATACTCCAGCCGATTGTGGCCCAGCGTGACGCGTGTAGATAGTGGAGATCACTGCCGTCTGAGCGGATAAGCCGTTTGTATACGTCAATGATTGTGGTCGAGGCCAAGGAATTGTAAGCCGCAGCAATAGAGCCCATGGACGCACTGAAAATAACGGCAATCAGCAGCCCAATCAATCCATGCGGCAGGTAATCCAGCACGAAGCGCAGAAAAACGTAGTTCACATCGTTGGTATCGGCGGCTGGGTTATTTTTCTGAATGAGTTTCGTTACGTCTGATTTAACCGCTTTCAACGCTTCGTCGGTTGCGCGGATCGTCGTCCCGGCGGTTTCCTGACCCGCTTCGTTATTGGTTTGTAGCGCAGCCTGCATATCGATGACAGCCCGCTGCCGTTGCGCCGTCAGATTCTGGTGTTTGATTTCGGCAACCTGGTATTCCCGGGCGTACTGGCTCTGTTTCAGCTGATCGGTTTCCTGCTTGTTAAAGAACGTTGGCGACGGATGATATTGATAGAAAACAAAAACCAGCACTCCAACCAGCAGAATCAGAAATTGCATCGGTACTTTCAGCAGCCCGTTCATGAGTAGACCCAACCGACTCTGCCCGATCGTCTCGCCAGTCAGGTACCGTCCCACCTGCGACTGGTCGGTCCCGAAATAAGATAGTTGCAAGAAAAATCCGCCAATCAGCCCCGACCAGATATTGTAGCGGCTGTTGGGATCAAATTTAAAGTCGATCAGGTTCATGCGGCCGGCTTTACCGGCAATCCGTAACGCATCGACAAACCCAACACTCTCGGGGAGTAATTTCACCGTCAGGTAACCGGCGAGGCCCATCGCGAATGTAACGATCGCCATCTGTTGCAGATGTGTATACGAAATGGCTTTGGTACCGCCGGTCACGGTATAGATGAGTACGATCCCTCCCATCAAGACATTGGTCCAATAGATATTCCAGCCCAGAATTGTGGACAGAATAATGGCTGGTGCGTAAATCGACAGGCCCGTCGACAACCCTCGCTGGAGAAGAAATAAAGCTGCCGTTAGCGTTCGGACGCGCGTATCGAACCGGTCTTCTAAAAATTCGTAAGCGGTAAAAACTTTGAGCTTGTGGAAAATCGGCACGAACGTTACCGATAGGACGACCATCGCCAGCGGCAGTCCGAAATAAAATTGAACAAACCGCATCCCATCGGCAAAACCCTGTCCTGGTGCCGACAGAAACGTAATGGCGCTGGCCTGCGTCGCCATCACCGATAGACCAACATGATACCACGGCAGCGACTGTCCCGCCAGCAGATAATCGTCCATGCTGCGGCTACCGCGGCTTCGCACGATGCCGTACACCATGATCACCAGCAACGTCAGACCTAATACGCTCCAGTCGAGAATACTCATGACAACCAGCGCATTAGTCCATAAAACAACACTATTTCGACTACTAAGCTACCAATCACGATAGTATAAAGCTGCTTCCAGGAACGGGCAAACGGGGGTAGGTCGGTCGGGTTTTCGGACATGCAGGAATAGATTGTCTGTCTATAACGGCGAAAATAGTGGAAAAGAGTGTACCGAATCCGATTATCACACAAACGGTTTATTTACTTTTCCGAAAATTATGGCTTGCCATAGAGCTATACAATTTATTAATCACGACCGATGATCAGATTGTAGCCCAGATACGGCAGAATACGTGCTAGATGCCCGTCCCACTTATAATTTTCTCTGTACAATAATCCGTACACGCCCAGGTCGAACGCATGACGCCGACGATCTAACCGGAGCGCAACAGATAAGGACGCTCGTTCGACCATATCGTAGTAGTACAAATTATACTCACCTAGATTCACCCGGTTATCGCTCAGGAGTGTCAATGTAGGCGACAGTTTCTGTATAACCCCCATTGTAAGGAAGGACTGATTGGGGGTAGCTATGTCGAATGGTAAAGGTCCGTACGGGGGATACGGGTTATACTGATAGCCATTTTGCTTTCCCCGGCTGACCAGCCCATACCCAACCGTTACGTTACGTTGACTGGTTCCAACGGATGCCAGCGCCTGTAACGTCAGCGGTCCTCGCTTATACCTGGTACTGAAGCCATTATCTTTATAATTTGCATGAATCCCGAGACTAAACTGCTCACCGATTGGCAGACTAAGTTTTGAAAATAGCTGCGAATAAATCGGAAGAAAGCCTCTAAATGCGTAGTGATCACTGAGTAGTAGATAAGGAACAGGCAGGACGAAACTGGCACCAACACTCCAGTGGTGGGTGATTCCGTAATCAAATTCATTCAGCAAACCCAACGTATTTCGGTAATAAAATCGACCTTTTTCTGGATTGTAGGCCGTTTGCCCCGTGAGCAGCCAGGGAGAAAACCGATTGGCAAACAGTCGATCGGTGAAAGCCGGACTCTCGGACGACTCAATTCCCGTCCGGATGGTATCGACCCGAATGAGCAATTCCGGTTCAAAATACGTGAGCTGACCATTCCGTTTCCGGACGGTAATCATCGTGCTATCACGCCGAACGTATTTCCCCTCTACTTGCGTGCCGTCTTTGAAGACAAAAACGTTGTATAGTACTGGCGCGTTGGTCAAACCAGTCGTATTGATAGCCTCCCCAGGCCGATTCGCCGAGATTTGAACGACCTGATCTGCTTCGATAAACGACAAATCGCCACCGCGTACCCGAACCGTGATCAGTGAACTATCCTGTCGAAGAATCTGCCCTCGTACTACAGACCCATCGCGCATAACCAGGTAGGAATGTTTACGATGCGTATCCTCCGGGGTTATTTTGATCGACTGCGCCCACAAAATAACTGGACTAAGCAACAGGACGAAAAGAACTGTTTTCATGGTCAAAGGTGTTAAACTCAGGAGTTATTAATGCTAATTTATACATGCAAACGGTTACACACCGCCAGTTGTTTTTCCAACATATAGCACAGACCTCCGACTTTCCACTAGGGTTGGAAATTGATCGGGCCGATGGTATTTATTTGTACGAACAGACGGTCGATGGCACGGAAGGCCAGCGGTATATGGACCTGATTTCGGGTATTGGCGTCAGTAACGTCGGGCATCGGCACCCGCACGTACTGCAAGCCATCCATAACCAGTTGGATAAGTACATGCATTTGATGGTGTATGGTGAGTATGTGCAGACGCCCCAAACGCAACTTGCGCATGCCTTAGCCCAGACGTTGCCACCGAGTTTGAGCAATGTATATTTCACAAACTCAGGCACCGAAGCGGTTGAGGGGGCCATGAAACTAGCGAAGCGGTACACGGGTCGTTCGGAAATCATAAGTTGCTTCAACGCCTACCACGGCTCAACCCAGGGTGCCCTTTCGCTCTCGGGCGATGAGAATTTCAAACGAAACTACCGCCCCCTCCTACCCGATATTCGCCACATCCGACCAAGAGACTGGAACGACATTGAGCAAATCAGCGAACGAACAGCGGCCGTTATCATGGAAGTTGTCGCAGGCGAAGCGGGTGTTCGAGTGCCCGACGCTACGTATCTACAGGCTGTCCGCCAGCGCTGCACAGACGTAGGTGCGCTGCTGATTTTTGACGAGATCCAGACGGGTTTTGGGCGAACCGGTACGTTCTGGGCCTTCGAAGACTTTGGTGTTGTGCCTGACGTGCTGTTGTGCGCGAAAGGAATGGGCGGTGGCATGCCGATTGGCGCGTTTATTAGCTCGGTGGAGATTATGAGTGTCTTCAGAAACAACCCGATCTTGGGTCATATCACTACGTTTGGTGGACACCCGGTTTCGTGTGCGTCTTCGCTCGCTACGTTGCAGGTGATTCAGGAACACAAGTTACATGAGCAGGCTGAGGCAAAAGGTCAGTTGTTCAGACAGTTATTGAAGCATCCCGCCATTCGGGAAATACGCGGCAAGGGGCTCATGCTCGCCGTTGAATTCGACTCATTCGACGTACTGAAACCCATCATCGATCGAGCCATCAAAAATGGCCAATCCAGGCTGGGCCAATCCAGGCCGGGCGTGATTACGGACTGGTTTCTGTTCTGCAATAACTCGATGCGGATTGCGCCACCCCTGATTATCACTGAAGAGCAGATTCGGGAAGCCTGCACGGTGATTCTGGAAGCGATTGATACGGTACTAGGCTAAGCGTAACTACCATAGGTGCAACGCGAAAAAATGTCTTGTGCGACCCCGCTGGGGTCGCACGAGAACCTTTCTATAGGTGTCCTCAATAGCTACATCGGTACTTTACGACCTAAGGAAACATCACGGTTAACGTACCTACGAGCAGAGCAATACTGAAAATAATCAATAGACCGATTAATACCGTTCTCAATAAGCTACCCGGTTTTGCGGGGGGTTGTTTTGCCATTTTATTCAGATTTCATTTTCAACTGAAGCCAGCGCTACGATTGGTTGATTCTAGGATCTTATAATGGAATGTTCCCGTGTTTTTTCTTCGGCATGCTGGCCACTTTGTTCTCCAGCATCCTGAAGGCACGGATGAGCTTCTGGCGGGTCTGCTCGGGCATGATCACTTCGTCAATGTAGCCTCGGTGCGCGGCCCGGTACGGATTGGCAAACTTTTCGGTGTAGTCCAGCACTTTCTCCTGCAACTTGGCCTGCGGGTCATCGGCTTCGGCGATTTCGCGTTTGAAAATGATTTCAGCGGCTCCGCTGGCCCCCATGACGGCAATCTCCGCCGAAGGCCAGGCGTAGTTCAGGTCGGCACCAATATGCTTGGAGTTCATTACGTCGTAAGCGCCCCCGTAAGCTTTACGGGTAATCACCGTTACGCGCGGCACGGTGGCTTCGCAGAACGCATACAGCAGTTTAGCGCCGTTGGTAATGATGCCGTTCCACTCCTGATCGGTGCCGGGCAGGAAACCCGGTACGTCTTCGAGGACTAAGAGTGGTACGTTGAAGCAATCGCAGAAACGCACGAAACGAGCGGCTTTCGTACTGGCGTGAATGTCGAGTACGCCCGCTAAAACAGCCGGTTGGTTGCCGACAACACCAATGCTACGTCCGCCGATCCGCGCGAAGCCAACGACGATGTTTTCGGCGAAATTCTTGTGAACCTCCATAAAGCTACCCGCATCGACTAGTTCCTCGATTATCTCCCGCATATCGTACGGCTGATTCGGATTTTCAGGGATAATCGGGTTCAACCCAGGTCGACTTTCGTCAGTCGATTCGTAAGGCAACATCGGCGGTTCGTCCTCACAATTTTGCGGGATGTAGCTCAGCAATTGTTTAATATTCTGGATACAAGCCAGTTCGTTTCCGCAGGCGAAGTGTGTTACCCCCGATTTTGTGCTATGCGTACTGGCTCCGCCCAACTCTTCGGCTGTAACGGTTTCGTGCGTAACGGTTTTCACTACGTTCGGGCCAGTCACGAACATATAACTGGTGTTCTCGACCATGAAAATAAAGTCCGTAATGGCCGGACTATACACGGCACCACCCGCGCACGGCCCCATAATGGCGGATAGTTGCGGAATAACCCCCGACGCTTTTGTATTCCGGTAAAAAATATCGGCATAACCCGCCAGCGACAACACACCTTCCTGAATGCGCGCTCCACCGGAATCGTTCAGGCCGATAATTGGTGCGCCGTTCTGCATCGCCAGGTCCATAAGCTTACAGATTTTTTCGGCGTGGGTTTCGGATAGGGCTCCCCCGAAAACCGTAAAATCCTGTGCAAATACGTAAACCAACCGCCCGTCGACCGTACCATATCCTGTCACGACACCATCGCCAAGGTAGTGTTCTTTGTCGAGTCCAAAATCGCGGGTGCGGTGCATGACGAACTTGCCAATTTCCTCAAATGAACCCTCGTCGATCAGCAGCGCAATCCGTTCCCGCGCGGTTAGTTTTCCTTTAGCGTGCTGGGCATCAATACGTTTCTGACCGCCACCGAGTTCAGCTTCGGCATTTTTGCGGACCAGACTATCCGTTTTAGAGGGTTTAGCAGTCGGATCAAAATTGGTATCGGGACGGGTTTCGGTTTGCATGAGGCTGTTGTGTCGAAATCAAGTAGTAGCAAAGTTAATTTTTCTTACTGATTCCAACGGTCTCGCTTGTTTTTGTATCATTACGCTTACTAAACACGTTTGCGCCATGAATCGACTTCTCCTATTTGTCATAATGGTCGTTTGTATAGTATTCGACGGCTGCAAACACTATTCTCCACCTGGCCCACCCACCACGGGAGAGATATATCGGCCCGTTTATGCCCCGTATGCAGACGTCCGCACGGTGCAAACCCTGGCTCCTCAGCCACTCAAAAATGCAGGTAAGATTTATGTAAAAGACAATTATCTGTTCATCAACGAGGTAGGCAGCGGAATTCACGTGATCGACAACAGCGATCCACAGAATCCGGTAAAGCTGTCCTTTATTTCCATTCCAGGAAATCACGAACTATCCGTTAAAGACAGCACGCTTTACGCCGATAACGTACTGGATCTGGTAGCGCTCAACATTGCGGATCCACGTAACGTACGGCTTGTGAAACGTATTGAAAACGCTTTTGAGTACTCGGCTTATCCGTTGGCAACGAACGTTCGGTTCGAGTGCGCAGACCGGGATCGGGGCGTAGTTATTCGCTGGGAGAAAGCGTCGATCGAAAACCCGCAATGCTATCGGTAATTGAGCTGTCTTCAGCATACTTCATACCAGAGCTATCAAATAAAGGCTATGAAATCAACTCTTTACGTTCTGCTGACGCTTGTCGTACTGATGGCCTGTGAAAAAGGGAGCAGCGACTCCATGTCGCCCGGAGCTGGTGTAGGCGGTTCGACAGCCCGCTTCACGATCAGTGGCAATACGTTGTATACGGTAAGCAATACGGCCTTACAGACGTACGACATTTCGGCCAGTGACAACCCAAAAAAGGGAGCTAATGTCTCTCTTGGTTTTGGCGTAGAAACGATTTTTCCGTACAGGAACAATCTCTTTATCGGTACACAAACAGGCATGTTCATTTACGACATTGTGCAGCCCGGCAGCCCCAAACAGGTATCCCTTTATACGCATATTCAAAGCTGCGACCCGGTAGTGGCCCAAGGGAATTATGCTTACGTAACGCTTCGGAGCGGCACAACCTGTCGAAACACGGCTTTCAATTCCCTCGATGTAGTAGACATCAGCAATCTGTCCAGTCCAAAACTGCTACGTAGTTATCCCATGAAAAACCCGCACGGGCTCGGCGTCGATGGTACGTTCCTGTTTGTGGGAGAAGGTGATTATGGCCTGCGGGTCATGGACATCAGTGATCCAACCAGCGTCCGGGAAATACAATACTTCGATAGTGTAAAAGCCTATGATGTCATTCCGACGCAGAAACGGCTGATTGTGACGGGGCCGGACGGTATTTACCAATATGGCTACGCAGACCGAACGCAGTTGAAGCTACTCAGCAAAATAGCCGTTGCGCCATGAAAAAACTCTATTTGATCGGGTGTTTGGGATTATTTTTAGCAGATATACTGGCGGCAAAGGCACAATCCGCCCCGTCTCTTCCTCTGCCTTCCCTCGATGCTGAAGAGTCTCAGCGTTGGGTAGTGAAGTTTGCTCCTCTCAGCTTGCTCGACCCTGATAATACCGTTCAGTTCGGCGCTGAGCGACTCGTTGGTCAGCGTCATGGTATACAGCTTGAGCTAGGCTATGGCTGGCAGGCGCTGAACGCCTGGCGATCTACTCAAAACGCCCGATACAGCGATCGTGAAATCTGGCGGGGTCGGGTTGAATGGCGGTATTACCTTCATCAAACAAACAGGCCAGTAGGCCAATACGTTGCGCTGGAAGGGTTTTATAAACAGGTCAACGTCCGCGAAAATGGCACGATCGGCATTGGCTGTACGACAGGCCCCTGTCAGTATTATCAGCTTTTTTCGGCTCCGTTGCAAAAGTATGTGGGGGGAGGGCACATTAAGTTTGGTCGTCAATTCGTCTTCTCTGCGGATAATCCACGGCTGCTGATTGACCTATACATAGGTCTGGGGGTACGCTGGCGCACCATCGAGCGGGCCGAGAAATCTGTAGATTCGTACTATTATTACTCGTCTGGTTATGACGTATTTAATTCCTTTTCGGAAACGCCCTACGCGCTTATCAGTGTAGCCTACGGCGTAAAGGTCGGATATAGTTTTTAAGAGTAACCTGATCGTAACCGTCCTACGTCTTTTTTTCTGACCTTTGTCGAATACAACTGCGGCTCATCCTTTGCGTTTCTGGTGCTACGTCTTTCTTGGTGCTCTTGCCTTTATTCCGTCAGCTTTTGCCCAGCCGATTGGAGGACAGCGCGTCTTTTCCTTTTTAGATCTGCCAACGCATGCCCGCGTAGCAGCACTCGGCGGTCAGCTGGCATCGGCAACCCGACCTGATGGTTCGTATCACCTCAACAATCCCGCTCTGGCAGATTCAATTGGCCACAATCAGCTAGCCATCAGCCTGATGCCTTATCTGGCAGCAGCCAAATACTACACGCTTCAATATGGTCTTCCTGTGACCAGTAAGGGCAAATGGGCGGCTGGTTTACAATACCTCACCTATGGCCAGATGACAATGACCGATCCTGTCGGGAATACACTCGGTACGTTCACGGCGAACGATTACGCGCTGAGTATCAGTCACGCACGTACCGAAGGCAATTTCACACTGGGGGTTACTATTAAAGCGGTTGGCTCGGCGATTGAAACGTATTCTGCGTTTGGTGTTCTAGCTGATCTGGGTGGTATTTGGCGACATCCGAAACAGGAACTGGCCTTTGGGCTGGTGGCTAAAAATGTTGGCTATCTGGTAAAAAATTATGGTCCAACCGATACAGACTTGCCGTTCGATTTACAGGCTGGCGTTACGTTAAAACCCCGTCACGCACCGATCCGTCTGACACTCACGGCCCACCATCTCCAGCGTTTTGACATTAGCTACAATGACCCCAATCTGAACGTTCGGTATGACCTCAGCGGAAATCCCATTCCGCAACCAACCAACGTCACCGAAAAAATAGCCCGCCATCTCATCATTGGGGCCGAGCTGCTGATCCATCGCAACGTAAATCTACTGATCGGCTATAACCACCAGAGACGACAGGAAGGAAAACTCACAACGGGCGGTGGCGGAGCGGGGATTTCGTTCGGAGCATCCGTGCAGGCGCGTGGATTCCAATTAACTTATGGACGGTTTACGTCGGTCCCAACGGCGGGTACGAGCCAATTGTCATTACGTATCGATCTGGATCGGCTGATAAAGTAACGAAGTCATCGCTTTTGTGACTTGTTTGATTTTACAGTTAAACGTATTACTTTCACTTTTTCCAATAACCAAATCAACTCAATATGATCGCGGAAGAAATTCAAAAGCGCATCTACACCGTGGAAGAATACCTTGAGCTCGAAAAATCGTCGGAGGTAAAGCACGAGTTCGTGGATGGAATTATTATTGAGATGCCAGGAGAACCAAAGAAAGCTAATAAAATCGCCGGGAATATTTATATGACTTTACGCCTAGGCGTAAAGGGTAAATCATTTGAGGTTTATAATCACGATCTTAAACTTCTTACTATACCCGGTCGAAAATATCGTTATCCAGACATCATGGTTGCTCCTGCCGATGACAATGATGACGATACGCATGTCGTCAATCGGGCGGTTGTGACGGTTGAAGTAACTTCCGAAAATTCTTCTGGCGTTGATCACGACGAGAAATTTCATGAATATATCGGCATGCCTTCCGTAGAGTGTTACCTAATCGTCTCCCAAGCCGAATGGCTCATTGAAGTTTACCAGCGCACCGGCACGAAATGGGAGTACGCTTTCTACACAGAATTAATTGAGTCGTTCGAGATACGTGCGCTTGGGATTACAATGAAGGTTAGCGATGTGTACGAAGGACTAGTCTAATTAGGACGTTCAAAAACGTCCCACCCGCTTCTGCAAGTCATCCCGTTTGAGTGTAATCAGGTGACCTATGGGTTTTCCAGAACGATACGTAGCAACCCGTAGGGTAATGGGTCCATCCGGGAGATTAACGGGCTGGCTGTATTTTGTTGAGAATTGATCGGGCATCGTGTCGTCAATCGTGTAGTACATATCCAGGCCCGGAATTTCGCCCGCCATCTCCAGTTGTAGTTTGCCGTCCTTGATGTTTGTTCGGATGATCGGGTCATAAATAGCCCGCGAATAATTTATCTGCGCTACGTCGGCACGATCGAAATGACTCTCCATACGCTGCACGAAATCAGGCCAGTTTTTAACCGTCTTCGGCGACCAGAACACCTCGGATAACGCCCAGGCGCGCGGATAGGTCATGTACTCGGCGTACCGTAAGGTCGGAATTTGCTCTGTCCAGAGGTTGCCCTGCCCACCTAAAATGTATTTGGCATCGACGCCATCGGGAACTGGTTCGTAACTGTAGCTTTTCTGCGTGCGGAGGCTTGCGTAAATCGGCGGGTCGATGGTAGGGTCGCCCTGGTTGTAATCCAGATAAGCAAACGTACTGGGCGTCATCACCACATTATGACCTGCATGAGCCGCTTCGATACCGCCTTTTATTCCCCGCCAGCTCATCACCGTAGCGCCGGGCGAAATGCCGCCTTCCAGAATTTCGTCCCAGCCCAACAGTTTCTTGCCTTTGGCGGTCAGAATCTTCTCAACGCGACTCATGAAATACCCCTGCAAATCTTCAACGTGGCGGATGTTCAGTTGCTTCATCAATGCCTGACAACCAGGATCATTGGCCCAGTAGCCTTTGTAACACTCATCGCCCCCAACGTGAATGTATGGATTTGGGAAAAGCGCGGCTACTTCGGTAAAGACTTTATCCAGAAACGCATACACGTTCTCATCGGAAGGGTTCAGCGTGTTTTCGACTTTCATCTTAAACGTACCGTTGCCGTACCATTCCGAAAACGGCGTTCCGGGATTTACGGTCACCGGCGCTTTTGTACAGCTCAATTCGGGATAAGCCGCAAGAGCAGCCATACTGTGTCCGGGTACGTCGATTTCGGGTACAATCGTTACGTTACGTACCTGCGCATAGGCAACAATTTCCCGAATATCGTCTTGGGTATAAAACCCACCGGACGTAGCAGGCTCACCCGGTTTGGGGTCAGCACGATCACCGAAATGACCCGCCCGTGGTACACGCCAGGCTCCTACTTCAGTTAGTTTAGGTAAGGATTTAATTTCAATTCGCCAGCCATTATCGTCTGTCAGGTGCCAGTGGAACGTATTGTATTTCAGCTTTGCCAACTGGTCGATGTATTGTTTAACCTCGGTTTTCGTAAAGAAATTACGGCTTACGTCGAGCATGATGCCACGCCAGCCAAAGCGTGGATAATCGGTAATCTTAACAGCGGGCAGCGTCCAGGTAGCCGTAACAACTTTTTTACTGCCAATTTCTTTCGGTAGCAGTTGCGTTAAGGTCTGTATGCCGTAGAACAATCCCGCCGGGCGATTCGCCGTAATCACAACTGCTTTTGACGAAGCATCGAGCGTGTAGCCTTCCCCGCCCAGTTGTGAATTGGGCGTAGCGTTCAGGTTTAGCTGAATCTTACCGGATTTCCCTTCTTTTGCCGATAAACCGAAACCCGTCGGTACGTTTAGTTGCTGACTGAGCATCTCGGCAACCGCGCGTCCGTCCGCCTGATTATAGTGAATCGTTGTTGACTTGGTAAGCGTAAAAACACCGCTTTGAGGCTGAACACTAACCGGTTGTGGAATTAATTGAATGGGCGGTTGAGCAAAGACTATTGTAACGTAAAGGAGAAAAAAGAGTGTTTGACTGAACTTCATGCTGAGAAATAATTAACGGTTTAGTATCAAGCGGGTTCTGCAATGATAACGAGTAAAATCCCATTTTTTCCGTACCATTGGCACAATTTTGTATTTCCTGTGTTTCTTTCCTAAAAGCGCCCGGTTAATAGCGTTTTACGTATTCAATGACCCAATCACTCAAAGACCTTACTCCCCGGCAAATTGTCGCCGAACTAGATCAGTACATTATCGGCCAAAACGACGCAAAACGGAACGTAGCGATTGCGCTTCGCAATCGCTGGCGTCGGATGAATAGTGCAACCGATATGCAACGTGAAATTACTCCCAACAATATCCTGATGATTGGGGCTACCGGCGTTGGCAAAACCGAGATTGCCCGTCGGTTAGCCAAAATTGCCGACGCTCCTTTCATTAAAGTAGAAGCGTCGAAATTTACGGAAGTCGGTTACGTCGGACGCGATGTCGAGAGCATGGTACGTGACCTGGTTGAGCAGGCCGTCAACATGGTGCGGAACGCCAAGAAAGAATCGGTTCAGGTGAAAGCGCAACAGCAGGTTGAAGATGCCATTCTGGATATTCTGATTCCGCCCGTGAAACCAGCCAATGGCCAGCATTTAGGCTTCGAAAATGAGAAAAACGGTGATCCTGATGCCGAAATAAACGAACGAACCCGCGAACGGTTCCGCGAGAAAATTCGCTCGGGCGAAATGGACGACCGTAAAATTGACATCGACGTACAGCAAAGTCAGGTTCCGAACATTGGCGTGATGGGCGGTGCTGTCGATGATCTGTCGATGATGAACATCCAGGAAATGATCGGCAACATGATGCCGAAGCGGGGCAAAAAGCGGAAAGTCAGCATTGCCGAAGCCCGCAAAATCCTGCTTGAAGAGGAAGCCGCCAAGCTCATTGACATGGACGAGGTGAAAGAAGAAGCCATCCGCAAAGCCGAAGACGCCGGGATTATTTTCATCGACGAAATCGACAAAGTAGCCTCTGCCCGCTCAGGCAACGGCGGTGGCGGTCCCGATGTTAGCCGCGAAGGGGTTCAGCGCGATTTGCTGCCGATTGTAGAAGGCAGCGCCGTGAACACGAAATACGGCGTCATTCACACTGACCACATTCTATTTGTAGCGGCCGGAGCTTTCCACATAGCCAAACCGAGTGATCTGATTCCCGAATTACAGGGACGTTTCCCAATTCGGGTGGAATTACAAAGCCTGTCAGAAGATGATTTTTATCAGATTCTGAAAGAGCCTAAAAACGCGCTGACCAAGCAGTACGAAGCGATGCTGGCCGCCGAAAACGTTGAACTGACGTTTCAGGATGACGCGTTACGTGAACTGGCTCGCATTGCGTTCGAAGTGAATAGCGAAGTTGAAAATATTGGTGCCCGTCGGTTGCAAACCGTATTGAGCCACCTCATGAACGATTTCATGTTCGACATTCCCGACGTCATTGGCGCCAACGCCAAGGTTGTCGTTACGAAAGAGCTGGTTGGTGAAAAGCTGAATGGTCTGGTGAAGAATCGGGATCTGAGCCAGTTTATTTTGTAGGGATAGGTAGCGTGGGTCTTCAGCCCGCGTAGCCGCAGGCTAAGTTGTGACTACCAATTTTAGCTACGGCTACGCGGGCTGAAGACCCACGCTACGTTTTCTCCGCCACAATCCGGATGCGCTTGTAATCCGCGTACCAGCGTCCATCGCGAAACAGGGCCGGCCGAAGATCGTCGTTTATCGCTTCAAGAATAGCGGCTTTATCAGCTGACGCTACGTTCTTAAAAAAGTAAGGTCCAAATTGTTCGATCCAGTCTGCCAAACCTGTCTCCGGATCGTTTAGCAACGTGTCGCGATCGTAGTGTTGCGCTAATCGGACCTTAAATCCGTATTGTTCCAGAACCGGCGTGTACTCCCCTATAGACGGGAAAAACCAGAAGGGTGTAAACGAATAGCCAAATTTTTCCAGCTGCCTGGCAACCGCATTTACGATGGTTGCTACGTTATTTTTTCCACCAAATTCAAGTACCAGCCGACCGCCCGGTTTCAGTGCTTTGGCCATCTGTCGAACAGTAGCTTCATAATCCGGCACCCAGTGTAAAACGGCATTTGAAAAAATGGCGTCGAAAGGATCATCAAACGAAAAATTCGTGGCATCCATTTGATGTACCGTAAGCGTCGGGAATTGAGCCTGCGCTTTGTTCAGCATCGTTGCCGATGAATCGATCCCAATTACCTGCGCTCCCGATTCGGCGATCCGCTGGGTTAATTCTCCAGAGCCACAGCCGAGATCCAGGATTCGTTCATGAGGTCGTGGATTAAGCAGTTCGAGCAGGCCTTCGCCGTATTGATAAACAAACGAGTGTTTTTGGGTGTACAGGTCGGTATTCCAGTTCATTGCAGTCGTGAATAAAGCGTTACTAACTTTGTAGTCTGCTCAATGGCCCGGTCGGTATCACTACGTTTCCGATCAGGGGGGTCGAATCGATTGAATGGACGCAGTTCGAGGACAAACGTTTCCTCAGTGCTGTCTTCGTCTATTGGCGTATACAATTTGTACGCCGTCAGATGAACAGGTAGTAAACCATGCCGAGTTTTGAACTGTGTCAGTACGCTGGCCAGCAGTTTTTCTACATCATTCGCCGATACGTTATCAGCTGGAACAAAGCGGATTTCGGCTCGATTGCGATCAACGATGGTTTGCTCGCCGGGATCAAAATGGCCCTCACAACTCGAAAATGTACGTAACAATCCCGTCTTGTTCAGCGCTTCGACTAACGGACGAATTTTCGGTTCCAGTTCGTCCATCATAATTCGCCATCCAGCAACGTCGTTTCATCTTCTTCGGCCCGGTGAGGATGCACTGGCTGCCGGCTTTTTTGCCAATACCAGCCCAGATAACCAACGGCAACCAATGCCAGCAGACCTGCTGCAGCAAAGGATGCCGCAATTCCTGATTCGCTGGCAACGTGGTTCAGCAACCATCCTGACGCAACAGCGCCTAGGCCAATACCGGCCTCGAGCGCAATGTAGACCGTCGCCATGGCGCGACCGCGGGTGTGCTCATTGCTCAGGTCGGCGGTCCAGGCCTGCAAGGTCGGTGTGTTCATTCCCCAGGACATCCCGTAACAAATGGCGGCCGCCCAGAACCAGATGGTCGAATCCGTCAGCATCAACAGCACCATGGAAACGGCCAGTATCGCCGATGAGATAAACAATACCGGAACCCGACCGTAGCGATCCGACGTCCGGCTGAACAACAGTCGAACGCCCAGCGAAGCAATCGTATAAACCGTAAAGAATAACCCCTTGTTGGTAATGCCCAGCGACGTACTCAGCGTTGAAATGATGGTCAGAATGACGCCCGACGAAAAGGCCTGCAAGAGTTGCACGATGAACGGCGGCAGAGCGTGTTTATCGAATATTTCTTCTTTTTTCAGACGTAATAGCCCGAATCGAAACGGTTGCCGATTCACCAGGGTTTCAGGCATTTGCAGCAAAATACCGATTGACAGCAGGGCAAATGCCGACGAGGTCCAGAACATGACGTTCATGGAAAAATCGGTGGCTAACCAGCTACCAATCGCTGGCCCCAGCGACATTCCCATCGCCGTAAATAAGCCCAGCATGCCCATTGCCTCCCCCCGACGATCGGCCGGTACGACGTCAGCAACATAGGCCGACGTAGCTGTCGGCTTAGTGCCTGTCGAAAAACCGTGAATCAGACGTAGCGTCAGGAAGCCTCCTACCGTAATCAAATACGGATACAGAAACCCGCAAAGAAAGCACACCAGAGATCCAAACGCCATGACCGGCACCCGCCCCACGGTATCGGTAATTTTGCCGCTAAACGGTCGCGAGACGCCGGCCGTAAACGTGAAGAGAGCGATAATTAATCCTACGTATTCCCGGCCGCCCAGTTTGGTGAGATAGGCGGGTAATTCGGGGATCATCATCGAGAAGCTGGCCGAAAACAGGAAGTTACTGACACACAGTAGCCAGAACGAGAGCGTGTAAAGCGAAGGGCCGCGAGAAGCACGGCGAGCGGATACTTGGTGAACGGCTGACAAATTGATACAGCTCCCCGTCGGGATTTGGTGTTTGTAGGTGCAAAGTTAGCCCGCTGCACAGATCCTTTGCCAGAAACTGTAAACTTTGACTCAACGGCGTTTGATAACCCCTGTTACCAAACACGCCGACGACTATCGCTTTCAACAAGCAGCACGAACAGCAAGAGTAACGTATACTTCATAAAAGATAGATTGATTGGTTCTGTTT
The DNA here is from genome assembly GCF_014699035.1 of Spirosoma validum. GTDB lineage: Bacteria > Bacteroidota > Bacteroidia > Cytophagales > Spirosomataceae > Spirosoma > Spirosoma validum. Next base: position 92,730 of record NZ_JACXAA010000005.1, on the reverse strand, counting down.
TGCCCTAAATTTGCAAAATGGATTATGAATAAGAATTAATGCTCAATTATTCATAATTCATCCGCACAGGCGGCCCTGATTCATAATTCATCATTTACAACATGTCGCGTAACGTTCAAATTGGCCTGTTTCTTACCGTTTCTATTCTGCTCACTACGTTCACATTTTATTTCTGGCAGGTTTTTAAAAGTCCGAATCTTCAGGTCAAGGACGACGACAAAACCTTTGCCCTCCTGATTCGAAAGGGCGCTACGTTTGAGTCGGTCATGGATACGCTCAAAACCTATAATGTAGTTAACGACGAAACTTCGTTCCGGTTTCTGGCCAAGATGATGAAGTATCCCGAACTCGTCAAAGAAGGTCGTTACGAGATTAAACCCAGGATGGGTAACCGGGAAGCCCTGGTCAAACTACGTAGCGGCAATCAGGATGCAATGCCAGTCACGTTCAATAGCATGCGGCAAAAAAGCGATCTGATTCAGCGACTGGGTAGCAAGTTTGAATTCGGTCCTGATGCACTCGGCAATCTCCTGAACGACCCGGCAACCTGTGAGAAGTTCGGTTTCGATACCACGACCATCGTTTGCATGTTTCTGCCCAATACGTATGAGTTGTTCTGGACCATTAAGCCCGAGGCCTTACTGGAGCGCATGGGAAAGGAATACAAAAAATTCTGGACACCCGAACGCCAGGCCAAAGCCAAAGAACTCGGACTGACTCAAACCCAGGCGCAGGTACTGGCTTCCATTGTGGCCGCTGAAACCAACAAACGCGACGAGCAGCCACGCGTTGCCGGGGTTTACCTGAACCGGATAAAAAAAGGAATGAAACTCGAAGCCGATCCAACTGTGATTTTTGCGCTGCGTGATTTTACCATCCGTCGGTTATTGAATCGGCAGTTAGCCATCGACTCGCCCTATAATACGTATCGCTACACGGGTCTGCCGCCGGGACCGATCAACCTCCCGTCTCCGGCAACCATCGATGCCGTTCTGAATGCCGAACAACACGACTATCTGTATTTTGTGGTCAACGCTAATTTTACCGGGTACCATACCTTCTCGAAAACGCTGGCTGAACACATGGCCAATGCCCGCTTATACCAGGCAGCGCTAACACGCATGAAGATTATGAAATAAAATGGAAAAAGGGAGTAATGGGAGGAGTGGGATGAAAGGGAAAAATCAGATGCATTGATCTTTTCTCGCCCCCGTTCTTCCCAATACTCCCTTTCCCCCCTTTCCTCCTTTTTTATGATTACTCACGACGTCACGAACATACGGGTACGCTATTACGATACCGACCAGATGGGGATCGTTTATTACGGAAATTACGCCCGGTTCTATGAAATTGGCCGGGTTGAAATGCTCCGGCATCTTGGATTGGCATATAAAGAAGTCGAAGACGGGGGCGTTTCAATGCCGGTCTATGATCTCAATTCACGCTTTATCCGACCGGCGAAATACGATGACCTGCTGACCGTTCGCGTTACGATTCCGCAACTCCCCAAAACCCGGTTGATGTTTACGTACGAGATTTTCAATCAGGCAGGTCAGTTGCTTAACACGGGGCAGACGACACTCGTATTTGTCCGTACCGATACGGGCCGCCCCTGTGCCGCACCCGCCGAACTGGTCGATGCCACCAAACCTTTTTTTGAGACGTAGGTTACCAAAGTAGTCAGTCGTCAGTCAATAAACGACGGTCGCTTGCCAATACCAGATCAATTCCGGACACCTAACGACTGTTACCTGATGACTATTGATTAACGACCAGCGCTACTATGTTCGACAAAATAATGGGGTTGCAGGCAATGCGGGGGGCTCGTATCTGGCTGTATGATCATCATCCGTTTAACTCCCGGAATGACTGGTACACGTTTCTGAAGAAAATGTTTGCCAAAATTTCTGACAACGATACCACGGAGCGGGCAGCCTCCGTCTCGTATAGTCTTATTCTGGCCGTCTTCCCAACCGTTATCTTTTTCTTTACGCTGATCCCGTACATTCCCATTACGAATCTGGAAGATCAGATCATGGGATCTCTACAGCGCGTTTTACCCGGCGATACGTTCAACACGGTTAACACAACCATCCGCGACATCATCAGTCGGCCCCGGAGTGGTGTTTTATCGCTGGGTTTTTTATTGGCGCTGTACTCGGCTACGAGTGGTGTGGTTGCGCTGATGCAGGCCTTTAACTCGGCCTATGAATGGGACGAAAGACGGAGTTTCTTTAAAGTGCGTGGGATAGCGGTGGGGTTAACCTTTACATTGGCTTTCGCGCTGATCCTAGCCGTAGTTGTCCTGATCATTGGCGGAATCGTGAGCGAGTACCTGACGCATTTTGGCATTCTCGATAACGTCGTTTTTATAAACCTGCTGATTATCGGTCGCTACCTGGTTGTCTTCGCCGTATTTGTGGGTGTCGTTTCCATTATGTATCGGTTTGGTCCCGACGTAACGTTGAAATGGACGTTCATTATGCCGGGCGCTGTAACGGCTTCCATACTCATCGTACTAACAACGCTCGGTTTCTCGTACTACGTATCGAATTTTGGGTCCTATAACAAGCTGTATGGCTCTATCGGTACGCTGATCGCGCTGATGATCTGGATAAATCTTGTTTCCCTGCTGCTCATCCTTGGCTTCGATATGAACATTGCGCTCTACAATCTTGAAGGCGAGAAGAACCCAAGTGTAGAAGCCAAAACAACGGACAACGCACCCGCTACGTAGCGGTTGAGCCTATTAATTTATCGTACATGTTTCCGTTCCCTCAAAACTTAAACAATCGCTTTACGTATAGTCTTTACTTTGTCTAAAAATTTCTCTTCATCGCAATAGATTGGGCATTCAATGAATTAGAATGCGTTCCGTTTTTTTATGATTTCTGTTACCAATCAATCGAATCATCTGCCGATGAGTCCGTATCTGAACCGGATCAAACCGTGGGTGACCGTCATTTGTACAAGTTATAATCACGAAGATTACGTCCAGCAAGCGCTTCAATCCGTAGTTGATCAGGATTATCCCAACGTCGAACTCATCGTTATCGATAATGGCAGTACAGACCGTTCTGCCGAACGTATTGCCGCGTTTACGCAATCTCACCCCGCCGTTCGCTTTATTCTCAATTCCGTTAATCTCGGCTTAAACAAAGCCTTTAATCAGGGGCTGGCTCTGGCCAAAGGTCGTTACGTTGTTGACCTTTCGGCCGATGATGTTTTACTGCCAGGACGCATTACCAAACAAACCGCCTGTTTCGAACAGTTATCGGGTCCCTATGCCGTCGTCTTTTCCAATGCATCGTATATCAACGCTCAAGGGAAAGAAATAGGCTTTCATTACGCTGTTGATGCAACCGGTCATGCCTGTTCGCGCGTACCGACAGGCGATGTTTTCCGTCCTATCCTCGAGTCTTACTTTATTTGTACGCCAACGATGATGATACGTAAAGATGTCCTTGACGAACTGGGTGGCTACGACGAAACACTCACTTACGAGGACTTTGATTTCTGGGTGCGTTCGTCACGACATTATCACTACGCCTACGTTGATGAAGTGCTGACACAGAAACGTCAGCTATCAACTTCGTTGTCAACGCAAGTCGTTCTTCCCGACAATGACCTGCTCCGATCAACATTGGTGGTCTGTCAGAAAGCGTTCGACCGCTGCGCCACTCCCGATGAATATCGAAGCTTAGCCAGCCGGATTCAAACCTTTATTCGGAAGTCATTCTACGCCGAGCAGTTTGATTTAGCCCTGCAATTCGGGAAACTGCTTCAGCAGATCGAGCAGCCTGACTGGTTGAGCAGCCTGGTGTTACGTTTAAGCCAGTTGCATATGCCTGTCAATAGTTTATACCGCTATTACCTCAAATGGCAGTCATCCTATAAAGCTCCCTTTCGCGCAACGAAACCGCTTTAGGCCGTTTGTAGTTAAGAGATTGTAGCTCACTACAAACCTGACTATGGCTGCTGAATTCATTAAACTATATCCTAAAAATCCCGATCAACGCCGGATTGACTATATCGTGAAGGCGTTACGCGATGGCGCCGTCATTATTTACCCGACCGATACGATCTATGGTATGGGTTGCGATATCCATAACGCACGGGCGGTTGAACGCGTTGCCCGCATTAAAGGCATCAAACCGGCTAAGAACGATTTTTCTTTTATCTGCTACGATCTAAGTCATATTGCCGACTACGCGCGGGTTAGCAATCAGGCGTTTAAGCTCATGAAAAAACTGTTGCCCGGTCCGTTTACCTTCATTCTGGAAGCAACGGGCAGCGTACCCAAACTGCTTAATACAAATAAAAAAACGGTAGGGATACGCGTGCCGGACAACGATATTCCACGCCAGATTGTGCACGCACTTGATCATCCCATTATCACTACGTCGATCCGCGATGAAGACGAAATTATCGAGTATTCCACTGACCCTGAGTTAATTTTTGAGAAGTTCCGAAATCAGGTCGATATTGTGATTGACGGGGGGTATGGTGGCAACGTAGCATCGACGATCGTTGACGCAACCAACGACGACTTTTCGATTATCCGCCAGGGCCTGGGCGAATTAGTCCTTTGAAAAGTAAGGATAAGAGTATATACTTGCAGTGTAGGGTTAACATTCCTTCAAATCGGAGTGTAACCCTTTTTTTGTGAATCATTCATCATTTGTTATAGTAGTATGCGTTTTTCTTTAGCCGCGCTCACTGTAGTGGCTTTTTGTCAACTCGTTGGCTGTTCTTCTCAATCTCAACAGGACGATTCGTCCAAATCAGGTAAACTTACCACCGAAGCGTCTACTGACTCGACTGGTTCGGGTAGAGCAGAAAGTCCGTCAGGTAATGCCCTTAGCTCTACGCGAACTGTCTCTACAGGAGACTCTACGCTCGATTCGCTAACATATGCACCAATAGGCGCTCTACTGCCGAAACACCGCATCTTCGCTTATTACGGTAACCCACATTCCAAGAAGATGGGCGCTTTGGGTGAATATCCAAAAGAAGAAATGCTGCAACGACTCGACCAGGAAATTAAAAACTGGCAGAAAGCCGATCCTGCTACACCTATTCAGCCCGCTCTGCACCTGGTAGCCATTTCGGCTCAGGGATTGCCGGGGAAAGATGGAGGCTATCGGTTACGGATGTCGGACAGGACCATTAAAAAAGTACTAAAGTGGGGCAATGAGCACAAAGCCGTTGTGTTTTTAGATATTCAGCGGGGGCATGCTCCTCTGGGCGGTGAAATGGCTTATCTGGAAAAATACCTCAAGTTACCTTTCGTTCATTTGGGTATCGACCCTGAGTTCTCGATGGTAACGGGGGCCAAACCCGGAACGAAAATTGGTAGTTATGATGCTGCCGATGTGAATCAGGCCGTGCAGTTTCTAAGCCGGGTTGTCAAAGAAAATAAAATTCCGCCCAAAGTGCTGGTCGTTCACCGGTTTACGCAGGGCATGATCAAGAATTATAAAAATATCAAGCTCGATCCAAACGTACAGATCGTGATGGATATGGATGGCTGGGGCCCACCCGTACTTAAAAAAGACTCGTATCATGATTACATTCAGAAAGAACCCGTGCAATACACCGGCTTCAAGTTATTCTACAAAAATGACTTCCGTAAGCCAGGCTCGCGCATCATGACACCGGAAGAAGTATTGGCACTCGACCCCAAGCCAATGTATATTCAGTACCAATAAGTAGCTGTCAAACAGGACGATACACGCAATCCACTGGTTGATAAATAATCACTAAAGCGAAAACCTTTCGAACGTAGTGCCAGTCGCTCAAAAACGCGGCTAACTACAAGTCGAAAGGTTTTCGCTTTATTTAGCTGTTTGCTACGTGTCAATTCCCGGTCAGTTTCAGAATCTTCCCCGAACCGAGATCGCATAAATACAATTCGTTTTTCTGGTCTTCGCCAAAGGCTGAGATCGAACCCGCCGATGGAATAAGCTCCTGATTGTTCGTGGCTTTATTGCCATTGTACGTTAACGCCCAAACTCGGCCGCTGGCATAGTCAGCGTAAATGTATTTGCCACGTAACGCCGGATTGGCCGAACCCCGATACACAATCCCACCCGTAATCGATACGTCGCCCTTATCGTGCGTGTACTGCCAGACGGGGTCAATCAGTTCAGATGCGTTTAAGGTGTTGCCCGATGCCATATAAGCCGCGTTAGCTTCCTTAATACGCCACCCGTAATTGCCCCCTTTTGTAACGATGTCTACTTCTTCAATTTTATTCTGACCTACGTCGCCAGCCCACAAACGCCCCTGTTCGTCAAAACTAATCCGCCAGGGATTTCGGAGGCCATACGCAAAAATTTCTTCCCGGTAACCGTTCGAGTTTCCTTTGAATGGGTTGTCGTTCGGAATACCGTAGTGCCCTTTACTGGTGCTGTTCACGTCGACACGCAAAATTTTCCCCAACCAGCTACTACGGTTCTGACCGTTGTTCTGAGGATCTCCCCCGCTACCACCATCTCCCGTTGCTACATATAGATACCCATCAGGTCCAAACAAAACTTTCCCCCCGTTGTGGTTGGCGTAGGGTTGTTCAAACCGGAACAGAATCACTTCGGACGCCGGATCAACTTCGGTTGCACCGACAAATGATGCCTTAAAACGGCTCACAATCGTTTCGCGAGGATTGCTCTTGGTGTAGTTGACGTAGAAAAAACCGTTCTGCTTAAAATCGGGGTGGAACGCTAGGCCCAGCAAGCCCATTTCGCCACCAGACGATACTTTGTTACGTATGTCAAGATACGTACCCGCCGATGCCGTTTTCTCATCGTTCTCAAACACGCGTATACGCCCGGCCTGCTCTACCACAAACACGCGGTTCGTCCCGTCATTCGCGTGCGTGTACTCTACGGGTGATGAAAATGTTAATTTTGGATAAGCGTTGACCGCCTTAGCCGCCAATGTCCCAGTACCAGCGTCCGTCGAGTCTTGCACCACATAGTCAGACGCCCTGTCCGGTTGGCATGCTACGGCCAGTAGCCACGCCACAACAGACGTAGCCACCAGCGATATGGCAAACAGGCTTATAGTTTTAATCAGCATAGCGATTCACTTCATTTTGTTTTGATAATTTGCGTTGCAAATACGATTCCAGGTTAGGTGCACGAACTTTAAGAGTTGCATTTTGTTTCAAAATCAACAATTTATTCCATCAGGAATGCTATTCCAGACGTTACACGAATAAGTTCTTAGTGTAGTGTCTCCTCAGAATGGGGTATGGATTCTACTCTTACTTTTGTTTTTTACGGCAATACATACGATCGATGACAACCAGCACCAGTTCCTTTCTCGAACATTTACATACGCAACGCGCTCATTACCGGTATAAACTTCCGTCGAGACCCGATGCCGGACGGTTCATCGATCAACTGATGCGCTTACTTTTTCCTGTGACGCAGGATTGCAAGTCGATTTCGCAGCACGTCGAAGAAACGTATCAGCATTTGAATGAACAGCTTATCAATTTGCTCTGTCCGTTAGAAAAGAATTTACCGGAAAGCCCGACGGAGATTACAGAACGATTTTTTGAGCAGTTGCCTGCCATTTACGATGGTCTGTTGCTCGATGCACACGCGATTGCCGATAACGACCCCGCTTCGGTTGGGATCGAAGAAGTCGTGGCTGTTTATCCGGGTTTTTATGCCATTGCCGTCTACCGAATCGCGCATGAACTGATGAAGCAAAATGTACCCCTCCTCCCCCGCATGTTAACCGAATATGCACATGGGCAGACGGGGATTGACATTCACCCCGGCGCACAAATCGGGCGATCGTTTTTCATTGACCACGGCACGGGCGTCGTTATCGGGGAAACCACCATTATTGGGAACAATGTCAAAATATATCAGGGTGTCACGCTTGGCGCTACCTACGTAGCGAAATCGATGGCGCAGAAAAAACGACATCCAACTATTGAAAACAACGTAGTGATTTATGCCAATGCCACCATATTGGGGGGCCACACGACGGTCGGGCATGATTCGGTTATTGGCGGTAACGTGTGGCTGACGAGCAGCGTTGAAGCGCACTCACTCGTTTATCATCAGCACCAGACCGAAGTTCGCCTTAAATCGCTTGAATCCGCCGAACCCATCAATTTTGTTATTTAAAAAAGAGAAAGAGATAAAGGGAGGAAAGAGACGAAGGGGAGCATTTTACAAAAACCTTTTCTTCCCTCTCCTCCCTTTATTCCTTGCTTCCCTCTTCTCCCTTTTATGAAAGCTACTACCATCCTCGACACCATTGGCCAGACGCCCCACGTACGGATCAACCGACTATTTCCAGGTTACGAAGTCTGGACAAAACTGGAACGGGCGAATCCTGGTGCGAGCATCAAGGACCGAATCGCACTGGCAATGATTGAAGATGCTGAAGCGAAAGGCTTGCTGAACGCAGGAAGCACCATTATTGAGCCTACATCGGGGAACACGGGTATTGGCCTGGCGATGGTGGCGGCTGTCAAAGGTTATAAACTTATCCTGGTCATGCCAGAATCGATGAGTATCGAACGGCGTAAAATTATGGCGGTTTACGGGGCTGAATTCGATCTTACGCCCCGCGAGAAAGGCATGAAAGGGGCTATTGAGCGTGCTCACGAATTAGTTGCCCAGACCCCCGGTGCCTGGATGCCCCAACAGTTTGAAAACCCGGCTAACATCGACGTTCACATTCGCACCACCGCGCAGGAGATTCTGGATGATTTCCCGGACGGTTTCGACGTATTGATTACCGGAGTCGGAACCGGGGGCCATATTACCGCTGTCGGTCAGGTTCTGAAACAAAAGTTTCCTAACCTGAAAGTCTATGCGGTTGAGCCCGAATTGTCGCCCGTCATTAGCGGTGGTGCTCCGGGTTCACACCCGATTCAGGGGATTGGCGCCGGATTTATTCCGCAAAATCTGCACATCGATGTACTGGATGGTACGATTCAGGTAAGCAAAGATGAAGCGTATGAAATGGTACGTCGTTCGGCCAAAGAAGAAGGTACGTTTATCGGTATTTCGTCGGGCGCATCGCTGGCGGCCGTGGCCAAAAAACTCCCGGATATTACGCCGGGCAGTCGAATTTTAACATTTTGCTACGATACCGGAGAACGTTATTTGTCGATAGAGGGGTTGTATTAGTGAATAGTCGATAGTTGGCAGTCAGCGATCAGGAACGGTTGACGATGAACGTGCTATTGGCTAGTCTCACCATCCCCCCTCTTCTCTATGATTCGACAATCTGTGTACTATCGTCCTGTCAAGGATACTATTTTTATCGTCGCGGGTATACTAAGTGCCAGCATGGGCATTAAAGGATTTCTGTTATCAAGCCATTTTATTGATGGGGGCGTAACGGGCATCTCGATGCTACTGGCAACGTTGTTCGACATTCCCCTTCCTATCTGGTTGTTGATCATCAACCTGCCATTCATTGGGTTAGGCTATCGCCAGTTTGGCCGACAATTTGCGCTCAAAAGCACCCTGGGCATTGCTGGCCTTTCGCTTAGTTTAGCCGTTATCCCCTTTCCAGACGTAACGCCCGACCTATTGCTGACCGCCATATTCGGCGGCTTCTTTATTGGGGCTGGAATAGGCCTGGCCATACGAGGTGGCGCAGTACTGGACGGCACCGAAATTGCAGCATTGCTCATCAGCCGGAGTAGCCACGTACTGAAGGTCAGCGACGTTATATTAGTGCTGAACGTACTGATTTTTGCGGCTGCCGCTTTTTTCTTAGGCATCAATCCAGCCCTTTATTCGATGATTACGTACTTCGCAGCCTACAAAACGGTGGATTTTATTATTCATGGTATTGAAGAGCACACGGCGGTTATGATCATTTCCAAGCACAACAACATTATCAGCGAACGGATTATCGAGCAAGGCTGGGGCGTAACCCTGTTGAAAAGTCAGGGCGGCTATGGGAAGCATGGCAATCGGGAGGATATCGACAGCATTATCTATATCGTCCTGACACGTCTGGAAATTAACCGTCTACGCGCGATGGTGACCAAAGAAGACCCGAATGCGTTTATCATTCACCACAGTGTTGATGATGTAGCGGGTGGTAAAGTGAAAACCCTGCCGATGCACTAGTAGAGACCAATCCGCTTCCATTAATACCCGTTTTCGTCCGTTCGTGGAGAAATGCCGCGTTGCCGATCGATTTCTGACTCTTTCTGTCGAAATCGATTTCTCAGCAACCTAAACGTCCTACGGCATGAGGTTTTCTCTACGCTTTTGTCTTCTTTTCGTTGTATTCCTGGCCGGACACAGGTCAGTTCACGCCAAAAATGGCCCTATTGTTTCGGGAATAGTACGTGCCGTGGAAGGCACCACCATTGAATTCGCCACCATAGCCATACATCGGGCAGCCGACTCTGTCGTGGTAAAAACCGAATTTAGCGACGCATCTGGCGCGTTTCGCTTTGAACAACTGCCCGTTGGTCAATACTTTATTTCAGCCTCACAAGTTGGTTTTGACCGGGTCCAGACCCCTCCTTTTTCGGTGTCAGCATCTGACCAGAAATTGCCTGCTATCGTGTTAAAGCCCAGTAGCAAAACTCAACTGAAAGAAGTTACGGTACAGGCCCGCAAGCCACTTTTCGAACGGGAAGTCGACCGAATTGTGGTCAATGTGGATGGTAGCCCACTTAGCGCAGGCGCTACGTCGCTGGAGGTGCTTAGCCGTTCGCCGGGCGTAACCGTCGATCAGAACGATAACCTTGCCCTACGGGGTAAGCAGGGAGTTCTGGTGCTCATTGACGGCAAACGAGTGCCCATGACCGGCGCTGAACTGGGCGAGATGCTACGTGGTTTACCCGCTAATGCCATCGATAAAATTGAGCTGATCACAAACCCGCCTGCCAAATACGATGCGGCTGGCAGCGCAGGCATCATTGCCATCAAACTAAAAAAAGACAGTCGGCAGGGGACGAACGGAAGCATTACCGGCAGCTATGGATATGGCCGTTACTACAAACTGACGAGTGGTCTTTCCCTGAACTATCGTCACAAGAAATTAAACATCTTTGGCAACTATAATTACAGCGACCGCAACGTTTTTACGCAGTTAACCCTGCATCGGAGATTTTACCAGAATCAGCAGTTCATCGGCAGCAGCGATCAGGAAAATCTGGGCAGAACGAATTATGTCTCCAATACGTATCGTGCGGGAGTAGACTATTCGCTTAACAAACGAACGCTTCTGGGAGCGGTGGTAAGTGGTCTAGCCATGGATGCTGAGGCCCGGATACCCAACGTTACGCAAACCTTCGACGAGCAGGGGAAACTGCAATCGAGCTATCAGTCGGCCAACCGCCGGAATTTGTCGATGCCGAACGTAGCAGCCAATGTTAACCTAAAACATAGTTTCGATTCAACCGGAAAACGCGAGCTGACTGCCGACGTTGATTTTGCTCATTACGAAACCCACCGACGCCAGAATCTGGAAACATCGTTTACACTGCCGCTCCGTCCCTCAACGACGTTAGCCGGGGATCTGAACGGTGGGCTGAATATACGCTCGTTCAAAGCCGATTATGTCCACAAGTTATCCGATAAGGCTCGACTGGAAGGGGGTATAAAGTTCAGTTGGGTGAATTCGGACAATGACGTCCTTTTCACGAATATAAGCGAAGGGCAAAGCGTTCTCGACACAGGCAAGAGCAACCATTTTCAATATGATGAGAAGATCAATGCAGCTTACCTGAACGTCAGTAAAACGATCAATAAAACGTCGCTTCAGGCAGGATTACGGGCGGAGCAAACCGATGTTAAGGGGCTACAGGTAATCGGGAATGCTAGTTTTGAGCGGTATTATTTTCAACTCTTTCCCAGCGTATTCATCAAGCAAACGCTGTCGAAAACGCACGACCTGGGCGTATCGCTGAGTCGCCGGATTGACCGCCCAACGTATAATCAGCTCAATCCATTTCGGGCTTATATTGATGCCACTACGTACTTCACCGGTAACCCATCCCTGTTCCCGCAGACGAGTTACAACTTTGAATTGACCCACACCTTTAAGCAGAAGTTTATTACGTCGGTCAGTTACAGCCGCACCGATCAGCCTATCATTGATGTAGTTCAACCGGCTCCCGAAGGCAATCGGCAGGCGGTATCGACGTTTCAGAACCTGACACGATCTGACTACTACGGTTTTACCCTGACGCTTCCGGTGCAACCGGCAAGCTGGTGGACTCTGGATAATAATCTGGTAGCGTATTATCAGCGGTTTGTTGGTGAGCTGGCTGGTACGTCGTTAAACAGCGGTCGTCCTGCGTTCACGCTGAACAGCACCAGTACCTTTACGCTGGGTCGCGGCTGGACAGCGGACCTGACCGGCAATTATCAATCCCGACAACTGTATGGTTTCCTGGATATTCGACCGCTCGGGCAGCTTAACCTGGGTCTTCAGAAAACGATGTGGGCCAAGAAAGGGACACTGAAGTTGAATGTTACAGACGTGCTCTATACGAGTCCGGTAAACGCTACGTCTGCCTACGCCAATTACGCTGAACAATTCTATCAGCGCCAGGATACGCGCATAGCTACGGCTTCACTCACCTATCGTTTCGGCAACGATACGCTATCACCATCCCGGCGACGGGATGGTGGAGCCGAAGACGAGAAACGTCGGGCGGGTGGGGCATAAAAACAGTCGTCAGTCAGTAGCACCAACTGGAGTTACTGACTGACGACTTATACTTTAGTCCGTAAATTCAACGCAAATCACGCACGAACTTCCGCATGGTTTCACGGTACAGCTGTTCAGACTGATCGAGCGGCTGTTCGTCTTTAAGCATCATTGCCAGCATAATCATGCCGTGCGAAACTGACCACCATTGAAAATAAAGTCGCTTAATGGCTTCTTTCGCTTTGGGAATAAACGAATAAATCGTATCAGAAACGATTCGGCTTACGGCCTGCATTGCTTCTGACTGATAAACTGGCAACGTACAATAAGCCCCATCCAGATTATACATCACCTGGTAAATTTCTGGCTGTTCGCGGGCAAATTCCCATTGGATGAGCGAAATCTCGAAAAGCCGCTTCTCAGGGTCGCGGTAGAGCTTCACGATGCGCTCATATTCCTGCTGTAAATAGTGAAAGCCTTCGTTCCGAATTTCATCAAGTAAGATGTCTTTACTATCAAAATATTCATAAACGACAGGAGCGCTATATTCAATCGCATCAGCGATTTTTCGAATCGAAACGGCCTGCCATCCTTCGCGGCTGGCAATGGCTTTGGCTGTATTGACGATGCCCGAACGGGTTTGCTCACGGCTACGCACTTTACGTTCGATAGTTTGCATAGAAGTAGGTTCTCAGTCGGTAGTTAACGGTGTTAAATCCCATGAAAATTACGGATTTGTATCCGAATTATTGAAAAAATAAGACGAATTTCTAAGAAAATTTCAACCCTATCACTTATTTATACTGTTAGTGACGAACGTATATGGCTATTCGTCACCAACAAATCTATTAAATGGTTTATTGGCTTCTTTATCAAAGAATTACAAAACTCAATTAAACCTCTTTACTAGCTAAAAGCCATACCGCTTCGTCGCCGAGAGAATACGGTTCGCCTTCGACGGTGCCATAGCAGGCAATGACTGTTAAACCGGCTTCAGTGAAGAGTCTGCGCAATTCGGCCAGCGTATACACATAGTGCTGGGCTGTGCGTGTCTGAATATCACCGCTACGTATGTAAGTCAGGTACGAATCGATTCGGCTTTCGAGGGGATCGTATTCATTTTCAACCAAGAACAGAATATCGTCGCCCACGGGCTGCCAGTTACGAGCCTGATAGTCGGGCAAAACAGATTCGGCAATCATTTCGGAGTGCGCCAGAAATCGCCCACCTGGTTTGAGTAACGTAGCAATCCTCTTAAGAAAGGCCAGCATATCTGGCTGGGGAAAGAAACTGAAGCTGTTGCCCAGACAATAGGCGGCATCGAACGAAGCTGGCGCACCGATTTTGCTCTTCGATACTCCCAAAAAATCATCAGCGATAGCTACCACAGACAATTTCTCCGCATCAGCACCCGTCTGCAATTCGGCGATGTATTCAGGCGAAATATCCACACCTGTTACGTGGGCACCCATGCGTGCAAGGGGTATGGCGTGACGACCATAGCCACAAAACACATCCAACAAGCGATCGTCGGGACCAAAGTCAAGTGTTTCAACCAGCAATTCGAGGTCAAGCTGAGTTTGTTCTTCTGTTTGAGCTGCTTTCCAGGCGTCCTGCGGCAATCCCTGAAAAAAAGTGTGATACCAGGCCATGTAGATAAATAATGAATCCGAAGAAGCTAGACCTCTGGATTCGGGATTTTTTACTAGTCAACAGTTACTTTTGTACAAGGTCTGTACATTTATTCGTATTGACAAAAACGACTGCTGACTTTCGCCACGCTTGTTAAGCAAATTTGTTTCGGCTTCTAAGCGCATAATTACACGTAATTTTCTTTGGAGTGATGATAAGATTTTCCCCCGGTTTGACGCGTTGTGCGGTATGGTTCTGTTTCTTACTGGTTTATCAATCTGTTGTGCATGCTCAGGCGTTGCTGCCCGGCATTTATTTTCAGCAGGGCAATTTCACTACAGCGCTGGCGGCTGCTCGTACCGCTCATAAACCGCTTTTCGTAGAAGTTTACCTGAAAGGCTGTCCGCACTGCGAAGCCCTGGCTCCCATTCTGGATGAAAAGCCGGTTGGCGATTTTTTTAATGCAAATTTTGTCAGTTGGAAAGTGGAAGCCAATTCACCGGAAGCCGACGCCTTGCAAAAAGAGAAACAGATTGGTTTCCCGGAATACCCATTGTGTCTTTTCTTCGACAGTGACGGAACGCTGATTCACGTATCAGCGGTAGCCGAAAAAAAGGAGAAAGCCGCTTTTATTGAAGAAGTTATTTCTGTGGGTCGCACGGCGCTCAATCCCGCCCAGCGTGCGTCTGGCTATGCCGCTCGTTTCGACGCGGGCGAGCGAGATTTTGGATTTTTAGTCAACTATGGCAAGTACAGCATTACCCGATCGGATAACGTCCGCCTGCACGACATCAGCGAGATTCTAGGAAAAACCATGCAACCCGATCAGATCAAAAGTCAGATCGGTCTTTATTGTTTGCAACAGATCATTGATGACATCGAGAATCCAGCTGCGGTTTACTTCTTCAGTCATCTAGGCGAATTCAAGGCTGCTTATCCTGAAAACATTGTTCGGCTAACGGGCGATCGAATCATCTTTAGGGCCTTATATGGCCTAAAAGGCGGCCTGTATCCTGCCCCAAAAATCGTTCAGATCCGCGACCATCTAATCGCTATGGGTGTTCCTGTTCAGGAAGCAGCCGCCCGTACGTTATTGAAAGAACTGGAAGCGTATTTCCGCGAAAAAAATACCCAGGCGGCTGTGCAGCGATTCAACGACTATCGACGTGAGGCTCCTAAAACAGGGATTGCTGAATATGCATACATTATGCATTATTTCAACGAAAAAGCGTCAGATACTACGTATTTAGCCGTAATGCCAACCTGGGCGGCAGATGGCCTAAAGACAGTAACTCCTGAACAGCAGACGACGCAACCCGTCGCCGACCTTTATTACGAACTGGCCGTAACCTACCAAAAAAAGGGACAGAAAGTCGAAGCGCTTAAAAATGCCCAGCAAGGGCTTTCTGTAGCCCAGCGCTCCAAAATAGCCGCTCAGAAATACGAGAGTCAGGTAGCATCGTTAAAATGAGCTTGGTTTGGTGGTGTCCGGTGGTGTCAGGTTTTCGAACCTGACACCACCGGACACCACCAAACCAAGCTCATTTTAACGTTTCGCCAACGTTTTCTGTATAGCCTGAAAACTGGGGACATCACCAGCATTATCAAGGACTTCGGCATACTGAATCACTCCGTCCCCGTCAATAACGAAGGCTGAACGTTTGCTAACCCCTTTCAAATTCAGGGCAAACGTTTCATAGTACGTATCATACGCCTGCGAAACTTCTTTGTTGAAATCCGATAATAGATCAAAGGGCAGTTTCTGGTCCTCTTTGAATTTAGCCAACGTAAAGGGGGAATCGACGGAGATACCGACCACCTCCGCATTTAAATCGGCGTAGGTACTGATGTTATCGCGCATTTCGCAAAGTTCGGCCGTACAGACGCTGGTAAAGGCCATCGGAAAAAACAGGATAATCAGGTTTTTACCGCGAAAGTCTTGCAGTGACACTTCCTTTTTGTTGGTGTTAAAGAGCTTGAAGTCGGGAGCTTGTTGTCCGGGAGTGAGCATACTAAAATGATTAATTAGTTTTTAACGGTAAAACTACGCGCTAAACCGAATAAACGCTTATTTCGTATTCCGCAAACTCTTTATCCATTTATGCAGACTTACTGGGGCATCGACCTGGGCGGCACTAAAACAGAAGGCGTTGTTCTTTCTGCTCCTAAGCCCGACGCCGTTCTCATCCGCAAACGTATCGACACGGAAGCGCACAAAGGATACGATCACATTCTGAACCAGATCGTTCAGCTCATTGATATGCTTAAAGCCGAAACAGGCCAACAACCCGAACGGATTGGTTTCAGCACGCCCGGTACGTTCGATCCGGCCCGGCAAGCCATGAAAAACTGCAACACAACTGTGCTGAATGGCAAACCGATGAAGCAGGATCTGGCTCGATTGTTAAACTTACCGGTTGAAATAGCTAACGATGCGAACTGCTTAGCACTTGCCGAAGCGACAATGGGCATCGTACCCGACGTAGTGCCTGATTTTCAGACGGTGTTCGGCGTCATTATGGGCACAGGCGTTGGCGGAGGGATTGTCGTTCGGGCGAAGGGCCGGGATAAACGACCTTTCGTGCTCAATGGCTTACAGGGTATTGGGGGCGAATGGGGTCATAATGTCCTGGAAGAGAATGGCTATCCGTGCTACTGCGGTAAGCGGGGTTGTGTAGAGAAAGTCATTTCAGGGCCAGCGCTGCAACACTATTACCAGCAAATCAGTGGCGAAGCGCACACGATGCAGGAGATTATGGACCGCTATCAGCAGGGTAACGATTTGGTGGCCAGTCAAACCGTAAACCGGCTGCTGGAATATTTCGGCCGGGCCATTTCCGTGATCGTCAACATCCTCGATCCCGATGCGATCGTGCTGGGTGGTGGTTTAGGCAACATCGATCTATTATATACGGAAGGTGTTGAACGCGCCCGAAAATACGTTTTCAATAGCCGGGAATTGAATACCCGCTTCCTAAAACCCAAGTTAGGCGATAGCGCAGGCGTTTTTGGCGCAGCGATGTTATAGAGCAAAGGGGTAAGGCATAGGGTAAAAATTTTAGCTACCCTATGCCCCCTGCCCTTACCCCTTTGCCACTAGTTATCTTGGTCTCCGGTTGCCGCCTTGTGCGGGTTGCTGCTGTTGCGGTTGATCGCCACCGCCTTCACCGCCTTTTACGTCGTCATTTTCGACAGAACGACCGCGTTTACGTTGTGGGGCATCGAAGCTCAACTTGCCGAATTTGTAGCTAAAGTTGACCCGTACCCCCGCATTGTAAAGACTGGTTATACTGTTTTGGGTAAAGATTGGCGAACTCGACTCCGACCGGACTGTGAACGGGTGATTGAAGAAATTCTCCCCGGCAATCCCGAAGCTACCACGCTTGTCCTTGAGGTCTTTCTTTACACCAAGGCTATAAAAACCAAACCCGCCCTGGTAGCCTTGTAATTGTACCTGCTTACCCCGGAAAAAACCGAATCCCTGCACACCCCATCCATTCTTAAGCGTCAGATTCGTGAACACTCGTCCGGAAATAACCCAGCCCGAATTGGTAGCCTGGTAAATTGACGACGCATCGTTGTTGGTCAGGTAAGCATAATACAAATCAACACCACCACCAACCTGCCATTTTGAGAACAACGTAGCATTACCGAATACGTTTGTTCCATAAGCCGATTCGCGACCGATGTTCAGGTACGTCGTACGAATTACCTGTGCCAGCGCTGGGTTATTCACCTGCCCCACGCTCGACGTAACGGTATCACGCACACTCGTAATGGAGTTGTTCGTTTGCCGGGCAAATAACGATACGTTCAGGTAAACACTTTTGACGTATGCGCTCGTACTCAACTCGTAATTATCGGTTAGTTCAGGTGATAGCAATGGGTTACCCTGCGTAATGTTGGTTGGGTTAGCCGCATTAATATTCGGGTTCAAAAACTGAATACCTGGACGTTGTAATCGACGATTATACGCCAGTTTGACCGTTTTACCACCCTTCAACGTTTTTGAGATATTGACACTGGGCACGAAATTGCTGTAACTCGGAATCCCTAAATCCTGCCCGGCTGCGCCCCCCTGTTCGCCCGGTTGGTTCTGACTATAGTTGGCATTAATGGTCGTATGCTCGTAACGCGTACCCGCCTTGATCGTATACTTGTTTTTAGTTGTCAGCGTATAAGCAACGTAACCAGCGCCAATACTCTGATCGTAGTTTAAGGTATTGCCAGCGCGGCTTGGGTCAGACTGAAAGCCGCCTGTACCAACACCGTAGTTGTAACTGAACGCGCTCTCAACCTGCCGGAAAATTCCTTTACCACCAAATTCGATCTGTTGATTTTTGCCGATGGGTGTCTGATAATCAGCCTGAATGGTCGATTCCTGATTATAGCTATTGTTCAGGTTCTGCTGGCGGGCGCTGATGGTCGCGAAATCGGCCGAACTCAAAATATCGGCTGTGAAATCGTTGTTCCGGTTGTTCCGGCTGAATTGTGTCGAGAAGCTAAGTTCCTGCTGAGGTTTAAACGTGCGGGTGTAATCGATGTTCGCATCGACCGTTCCGGAAAGGTCCTTTGTTTGCACATTCCGGCTGTTGTAGACGGGAAAATACGTGGCTCCGCTGGTTTTCGTCAGGAAATTATCCTGATACTGAATATTGTTGCGGGCACCGTAGCGCAGGCTTGCCGTAATTGAACTGTTCTTGCTGATGTCATAATCCCAGCCGAGCGTATATTGACCAAAGACACCATTATTACGTGTGTCAGCTGTTTGCTCGGTCGTAATAGGCCCATTTTTACTCAACGTCTGCTGCGTGTTGGCAAACGTACCATGTACGTTGTAATTAGCGCGTCCGAAGCCGCCCAGGTTAAAACCCATTTTGCCGGTTCGCAGGTTACCGTTCAGGGCCAGATTCGCGCCCCGGTTACCAATACCCGAATCGACGTTCAGCGTAAATCCCTGTAATGTGTTTTTCTTGGTAATGATGTTAATGATCCCCGCTGACCCTTCTGCATCATACTTGGCCGAGGGCGACGTAATGACCTCAACGGTCTTGATCATGTCGGCAGGAATTTGTTTGAGCGCATCCGCTACGCTACTGGCCACAATGGTGCTCGGTTTATTGTTGATCAGCACGCGCACATTGCTGCTTCCACGGAGACTAACGTTTCCATCTAAATCAACTGACAATAACGGGACTTTACGCATGACGTCCGTAGCATCTCCCCCTTTAGCAGTGATGTCTCGATCAGCGTTATACACCAGCCGATCCACTTTTTCCTCCACCAGCGACGCCTGCCCAACCACTTCAACTTCTTTCAGCGTCCTGACGTCGGCGCCTAGTTTAACGGTGCCCAGATCAACATCACCTTTCCGGTTGAGTTTAACACTCGAAATAGTTTTGTTCCGGTAGCCGACAAACGAAATCAGCAGTTGAAAATCGCCTTCCGGTAGTTTGTTCAGCGTAAATTTCCCTTTGTCATCCGCAACCGTTCCGTCAATTGGTTTTTTCGTTTGCGCGCTTATCAGTGCTATACTGGCAAATTCGACGGGCTTATTCGACGTCGAATCAACAATCGTACCTGTTAATTTAGCATTCCCTCGTGGCGAAGCATCGCTCGATGTGCCGGGAATGGCGGCTGGTCGCTGCTGACCACCTCCTGGAAGAGAAGGAAACTGCGCCCTGACCAGTACAGGAGCAGTTAGCAAAGCAGCACCAATAAGACAGGAAAGTACATTTTTTTTCATAAATAGGAGATCAGCCGTACAGGCTGTCTAAGAAATTCAATACGTTAGGCTAATTTGAAAAGACAACTTAGTTGACCAAAATTCGCAACAAAACAGCTCATTTTTGTGGATTATACATAAGCGGCTTCCATTGGGGACAAACGGGCATCATTATCCAGTTACCTGATCTACCGTTTGTAGTACGATGCTTTTGTGATTCCTAATCACAACGTAGTTTTTTCGGTCAGGATTCAGAATAGTAAAATGGCGTTCCTCCTGCCGGTCTGTGATCAGCCTACGCTCAACGAAAACCATGCACATTGACAATTAAATCACGCTCTAGGCAAATAATTGAGGCTTATCACGCAATTCCGGGTAATCAGACGGCTCCATCACTTCAGGTACGTCATTGGGCTCTTTTCGCGATGTGATACGTTTACTGATGCTAAAACTATGCATCTTTTTGGCCGGGTATTGGTTAGCCAACAGCGCTAAAGCATCGGTTTCGGATAGCTTATCATGGAGCCAGGCGTGTTCTGCTTTGGGTGTAAGCAAACAGGGCATCCGTTTCTTAGCGTTGTGGATTTCCGCTAGTAATGGATTGGCATCAGTCGTCAGCAGCGTGTAGGTACGTATTAATTCGCCTGTGTCTGAATCTGCCCATTCATCCCACAAACCAGCAATCGATACAATTTTCTGGTCGGTCGTATTGATGTAAAAGGGAAACTTTTTGCTGCCGATCGTGTGCCATTCATAAAACCCGGTAACCGGAATCAGACAGCGTTTCCCAGACTGCGCAGCCGACCGAAACGACGGTTTCTCATAGATCGTTTCGGAGCGGGCGTTGATAGTCCGACTACGTATCTCGGTGGCATCGTCGTTCGATTTAGCCCAGTGGGGAATCAGCCCCCAGTGCATCATTTGCAAGGTCCCCGGTTCCTGGTGTGTTACAATCGGCCAGGCTGGAAACTGGTACGCATTGGCGTGATATACCGGCTGAAAATTAGCCGAGTCCGGCAACGTAGCGTCGTAGCGTTCTTCGAGCTGTTCAGTCTTGACATTGAGTGATTTATGGAAACACATAGGAAGAATACGTTCGGTTATAAACAGTCGATCAGGTAATGAATAAACTAAAAAATCACCGCTTAGGTTATGCCGAAATAGGCCAAAAAAGCCATTTTAAACAAACTATTTTACTACTGGCAAAAGCTGTTTCTATAAACAAAAAATGCAGACAGTGCGTTGACTCATCCTGATCAGTCCGTCTTATGAGCCTTCAATCGTCAGTCCTTACGGCTTCCGAAAATCAAGAGTATATTAACGAAATACATACTAGTCTTGCTGAGTCCGAGCAGGAATGCTGGCGTCAGCTAAAGTCGGCCATCAGACGTAAAAAAGATCCGTTCAAAACCATGACCGTTGCTACGTGTACCGATAGGGGCGCTGATGCGCGTATGGTCGTGTTACGGAGGATTGATCCGACACACAAATACATCTGGTTTTATACGGATGCCCGGGCCGAAAAAGTGCTGCAACTCGAAGCGTTTCCAATGGCAACCCTGCTTTTTTGGGACGAAAAGCGCCAGATACAGCTTCGTCTGACGGTTGAAACGCGACTCCATACCGACGACTATATAGCGGACGAACATTGGGAAACACTTTCCGTCAGCAGTCGCAAAGCGTATCTGTCCGAGCAAACTCCCGGCAGTGAACAACCGCGCCCCTACCCTGGCTTTCCCGAGTATTTAGGCGAAAATTTACCGTCGGAAGCAGAAAGCGAAGCCGGACGTAACAACTTCGCCGTTATCGAATGTCGCGTACTGGCGATGGAATATTTACACCTGAGTCGCAGTGGACAGACCAGGGCTCGGTTTCAATATGAACCTGAATCCAGAATGGTTTGGCTAGCTCCATAAGTCAGTTTTAGGAGATCGCGAGTAGAGAAAACTGCTCAAATGTTACGTCGAACCCATCCCCATCAGGGGCAGCGGCCATTAAGCCGATTTGTACCGTTACCTCAGGCGGAAAATAGGCCATCCGCAACAGTTGATACGTAAAATCATCGAACGAATAATCGATACGGACCGAATCACCTTGCCGAATCAGTTTTAGATAAACAGACGTTGGGTTGTGACTTTGTGGACAAACCGACCAGTCTGAAAACTCGCGCGTAACAACCGCGCTCACATGCTGCTGTTCATCTACGTATTCAATACCCGTCTTGATCCAGTTACGTTCATCGATTCGGATCATCAGCCCAGCCTGATCATATTGGTTTTTATACTGCCCGGTAATCTTCACACTGGCCACAAAATCACCAGCCTGTTCCCGGTAATAGACATGCCCATTGTCGCGAATAAACCCATAGTGAGTTGTACGCCAGAAATCCGTATCACTTTCGGCCCGTAGGTATACCTGATCTCTATCTTCTGACCAGATTGCTGGTTTATTATACCAAATCATAATCTCCCGATTTTGGAGCGAAAGTAAAGAAATTCATTGGGTAGTAGCTTTCAGAATTCTAACCCAATCCTGATAAAAAATGTGCGTGTTGAACCGCGTTGCGACAGTTGTCGTTATATTTGCGCCAACTGACACAGAAACTAAGACTGTAATGACAATCAATCAGTATTTCGGTGCAAAAAATACCCCTCCCATTCAATCTATCTTTGATTTGATTGAACTAAGCCGAAGAGGTTTACCTAAAAAAGCCGTTGCCACAATGGCTCGTCACCTCGATCTAACTCAAGCAGATCTATTTGTGATTCTTCATATTTCAGCGCGAACCTGGCAACGCTACACCGATGAGAAGCTACTACCTCAGGACGTAACTGAGAAAGCGCTTCAACTAGCCAATTTGTATAAACGCGGAGAAGAAATTTTTGGCAATTCTGAAAAATTTAAAGGTTGGATGAATCATCCCAGCCCGATTTTTAGCGGCAAAAAACCTATTGAACTACTGGATACTCAGTTCGGCTTTCAGGCCATTCTGGACGAGCTAATCCGAATCGACTGGGGTGTATTAGCTTGATGGAAGTATATCGTTTGTCAAATGCCCGTCGAGCGGATGATCTAACTGGAACTGGTGCCCGTCTGGCAGGCGGCCGCTGGAATTATGTTGGAACTCCTGTATTATACACAGCCGGTTCCAGAGCCTTAGCTACGCTGGAAGTTCTGGTTCATAGCCCCTTATCATACATACCCGACTATTATCGAATGCTTACGATACGGGTACCCGACGATTCAATAGTAAGTGTTCCGTTAGAGCAGCTACCCGACGGCTGGAATACGCTCACCCCACCAACAAGCATTAAAGATATCACAGAGAACTGGCTGGCCAACAACCGGTTTCTATTGCTAAAAGTCCCTTCGGCAGTTGTGGAAGGCGAATACAATTTTTTAATTAACCCTACTCATCATCGTTCATCCGAGGTTACCATTGTCAGTAAACAACCTTACCGTTTCGATCCACGTTTACTACGGGAATAGATACTTGACTGCATTCATTGTTATAGCTATTAACAACAAAATGACGTTGAATCAATGGCAACCAACAACCGGGCCTTTAACTACGATCTTGATTATCGCACGCTAAACCTGCGCGAACAACCTGAACTTTATCGCGTGGGCAGGGGAGAAATGGGTGTTCTGCTCGTGAGGCCGTACAAAGATGAGATTCTCCCCCACTGGAAATTTAAAACGCCGGAAATTGCCCACGAATCGTCCGAAAAAATTTATCAACTATTTTTGGATTACAAAGAAAAAGGCGACTTCATCGGCATGGATATGGCCCGGAAGTTTCTGCAAATGGGCTATACCCGTTCGCGCCGATACGCCAATCACCGTACGGGAAAGAAGTACGACGGCCCCGTCCCCGACGATAAGAAAGGTCAATCGGGTGCGCATGGGCGTGAACAACTCCCCCGCGAGGAAGATCCTGTAAAAGCTGAATCAGCCCGAATTTTTTACGGCAAGTATCTGGAAGCTCGGGAAGACGAAGAGTACAAGAAATTAAAAAAAGAATGGCAGCAGAAGTACGGGTAAACTTTCAACAAGAAGACAATCAAGCCCACTAAATTTTAACTTCTTTCTGTAAATAATAGCGGCTTACAGCCCGATCGATGGTAAGCAAATACGAAACAGAGGTTGAATAAGCACTGACCTTCAGACGATACACTCCACCCGGCATTTGTGACAGATTCAAATTTCGATGGTAGATCGATTGGTTCGAACAATCATCAAAATACGTTCTTGTTCGGTCTTCGTTTTCCAAACTAATCCCGATCAGGCGATGCTTAGCCTGCGCTAAACGAAGCGTTAACTTATCCATTTGATCAAGAGAAGGATTGATGTCAACTATAACCTCCCCTTTCTTACGTATGGTTTGTCTCAGCGCCGAAGTATTCGTTGTGATAAGAGACGGGACAGCCGCAAAAGAAAGGTCAGTATTATTCAGATAAGCCATAGCTAATATGCGGTTAGTCGTTAAGTTGGACAACAATACGTCGAAAGCACGAGTAGACTGCCTCGTCATACGTTGAGCCGATTCAGGAAGCTGCTCCTGATAAATAAGTCGATGATGGCGATCAAAAAATTGAATAATGGGTTTCGTGTTAGCATATTCAGCCCGAACGCGCCAATACGCCTGCGCGGAGTCTTCCCGCACATACGAATCAGCAGACTGAGATTGAGCAAGCTGAGGCATAAAGCCAAGAATAACAACGATTACTACGTTAATAAGCGGCAAGATGATGGTTTTCATGGTTGTGAGTGATTCGTGTAAGTAGCTGTCTGCTTACAAATCTCAACAGCCATGCCACGTATGCCAAAGTGGCAAAAAATGCATCTGAGGCCTATTTCACTTAATTGCCGGTACGAAAACGGACGAAACTTTGTCCGAAATAGGACGAGCTTTATGTTTCACTCTAAATCACATTCTGCTTTCAGTGATCAAAATAGATCGAGTTGTTTCGTATCAAACCTATCCAATATCTATTTCAGGGTCGTACTTTCGTAACCGATTATCGACCAAGTTGATGTATGGTGTACCTTACCCGAACATTACCAACGATAACTATCTGACATAAAGCATCTTCTATTTAACATGCAGCTTTTAGACGGTAAACTTCTCTCTTCTCAGATCAAACAGGAAATTGCGGCTGAGGTCGCGCAGATTCGCGGGCAGGGCGGTAAAATTCCGCACCTCGTAGCCATTCTGGTCGGCAATAATGGGGCTTCCGAAACCTACGTAGCGTCGAAAATGAAAAACTGCGAAGAGGTGGGTATGCACTCGACGCTTATCCGGTTTGACCCTTCAGTTTCGGAGGAAGAGTTATTAAACAAGGTTCGGGACGTGAACGAAAATCCGGATATGGACGGTCTGATTGTGCAACTCCCCCTCCCCGATCATATCAATCCCGACCGCATTATGGAAACCATTGACCCGGCTAAAGACGTCGACGGTTTCCATCCCATCAACATCGGCCGAATGGCCAAAGGATTGCCAGCGTACATTTCAGCCACTCCGCAGGGCGTACTGGAAATGATTAAGCGCTATAACATCGAAACGTCAGGTAAACATTGCGTTGTTGTCGGCCGGAGTCAGATTGTAGGGCTGCCGATGTCGATTCTCATGCAACGGAATACGTATCCCGGCAATTGCACCGTTACGTTAACCCACAGCCGCACGAAGAACCTCGCCGAAATCTGCCGTACTGCCGATATTTTAGTGGCCGCTCTGGGCAAACCAGAATTTGTTACCGCCGATATGGTGAAAGAAGGTGCTGTTGTGATTGATGTGGGTCTGGAACGTGTACCGGATGCCAGCAAGAAAAGCGGCTTCGCCCTGAAAGGTGACGTCAAATTCGACGAAGTGGCCCCGAAAACGAGTTTTATTACGCCCGTTCCCGGTGGCGTTGGCCTGATGACGATCTGCTCGCTTATGCAGAACACGCTGAAAGCCGCGCGGGGTGAAATATACGCTTAGCTGATTGTCAATCGGAACATCCTTAACAAACTTTAACAGCCTGCCCACCCCGGACGGGCTTCTTTTACGTAATTTTGTCGGCCACAGCATCGGCGCGGGGCCGCCCGTTCGGTCCGATTACACAAAAGCAATCCATTAATCTTCACTAGTATGCAGTCATTTAAACGCCTGAACACCCTCACAGGCTGGTTCGTTTTCGCCGTCGCACTCTTCACGTATGCGAGTACCGTCGAGCGCACCGCCAGCTTCTGGGATTGTGGCGAATTCATTGCGTGTTCGTTTAAACTCCAGGTTCCTCACCCACCCGGTGCTCCGTTTTTTCTTTTGCTGGGCCGTATTTTTTCGATGTTTTCGTTTGGCGATTTGTTGAACGTAGCGTATTGGGTCAACATGGCATCGGTGCTGGCGAGTGCTTTCACCATCGCCTTTTTGTTCTGGACTATTACGATGCTGGCCCAGAAAACCTTCGATAAACCGGAAAGTGAATACAACACGGCCGATACGTTGCTGGTGATTGGTACGGGTGCCGTAGGTGCGCTGGCTTATACCTTCTCCGATACGTTCTGGTTCTCGGCCGTTGAAGCCGAAGTGTACGGCATGTCGTCATTTTTCACGGCTATTGTGGTGTGGGCCGCTTTTAAATGGGAACGTATCGACGATGAAGCAGCTGCTAACCGCTGGCTCATTTTCATCGCCTACCTGACCGGTCTTTCCATCGGCGTTCACTTACTGAACCTCGTTACGTTACCGGCGCTGGCGCTGATCTATTACTTTAAAAAATACCCCAAACCTACGTTCTGGGGTGGTGTTATAGCTGCGGGCATTGGCTTGGTCATTCTGGTGATTATCAACGCTGGTATCATTCCGGGACTGCCAGGCATGGCTTTCGCCGTCGAGCGGTTGTTTGTCAATACGTTCGGGCTGCCGTTCAACTCAGGGGTAATTTTCTTCACCGTAGTCTTCCTGGGCGCTATTACGTATGGTATTATCTGGTCGGCCCGTACGAAACGGGTTATCTGGAATACGTCGCTTTTGTCGCTGGCCTTTGTCTTGATCGGCTACGCATCCTACATGCAGGTGCTGGTGCGGGCTGATTTCAACCCTCCCATTAACGAAAACGATCCGAGCGATGCGCTGAACTTCCTATCGTATCTGCGTCGGGAACAATACGGTAGCCGGTCTTTGCTGTATGGTCCGGTCTTTACATCCCGTCCGGTTGAAAGTAAAAACGGAGCCGATTTGTGGAAAAAAGAAGGCAATAAATATGTAGTCTTCGACCACCAGCCCGAGTATGTTTATGCCCCCGGCGATGAGATGCTTTTCCCGCGCGTCTACAGCAGCCAGCAAAATCACCCGGCTCTTTACCGACAGATGCTGGGCTTAGCCGAAGGGCAGAAGCCGACGATGGGCGACAACCTGAAGTTTTTGTTCAGCTACCAGTTGGGCCACATGTGGTGGCGCTATTTGATGTGGAATTTTGCCGGGCGCGAGAGCGACGAAGAGGGGGCTGCTTACCTGCTGCCCTGGTCGTCGGATCAGAACGTACCGGATCTGCTGAAAAACAACAAAGCCCGCGACAATTTTTACATGTTGCCCTTTGCCCTGGGGCTGTTCGGGATTGCGTTTCAGTATTTCCGCCGTCGGCGTGATTTTCTGATTGTGGGTTTGTTGTTTTTATTCACAGGTATTGCCCTGCAGATCTTCCTGAACTCGCCCCCATCCGAACCGCGTGAACGGGATTACATCTACGTTGGGTCGTTCTATTTCTTTGCGATCTGGCTTGGTCTGGGCGTAATGGCCCTGGCCGAAGGCTTACGGGCTTATCTGAAATCAGACATGGCACGTAACGGTCTGGTAGTCGGTTTATCCCTGCTGGTACCAGTCATGATGGGTGCGAAAAGCTGGGACAACCATAATCGGAATCACCGGTATCACTCGGTCGATTTTGCGAAGAACTTACTCAACTCCTGCGCCCCTAACGCGGTGCTGTTTACGGGTGGCGACAACGATACGTTCCCGTTGTGGTACGTACAGGAAGTTGAAGGTTTCCGGCGCGATGTACGGGTTTGTAACCTGAGCTTACTGGGTACAGAGTGGTACATTCAGCAGATGAAGCGAAAGACGTACGAGTCGGATGCTCTGCCCATTTCGTTGGAGTTCGATAACTTCAACAAGGGTAAAAATGACATTGTGCCGTTCTACGAAGTACCGGGGGTTAAAAATGGGATCGACCTCAAACAGTACGTCAATCTGATTAAGACGAACAATCCGGCGTTGCAGGTGCCTCTCACCAATGGCGATATGACAAGCGTACTGCCGTCTTCGGTGTTGTTCCTGCCGATCGATAAAGCAGCAATCGATAAAGCTAATTTTGTGCCGGCCAATCTACGTTCGATGGTGAAAGATACGTTGCAGTGGACCATCGGGAAGAAAGATCTTTATAAGCCCGACCTGATCATGCTCGACATCATTGCGACAAATAACTGGAAACGGCCTATTTATTTCGCCAGCACATTAGCGCCCGATAACTACCTAAGCCTGAAAAGCTACATGCAGTTAGAAGGGTATGCGTACCGGTTGATGCCCGTAGCGATTCCCGGAGCCTCGGAGGGGTACATAAACTCCAGTATCATGTATAACAACATGATGAAAAAGACCTTCTGGCGTGACCTCGACAACCCGAACGTTTATTATGACGAAACCTACAAAGGTTCGCCCGTAGTTTCGGCCCGGATTGCCTTTTTCCGACTGGCCGAACAGCTGATGCGCGAAGGGCAAAAAGACAAGGCTCGCGAGGTGCTCAATTACTCGCTGAAGGTAATTCCGGATAAGAGTATACCGTACGAACAGACTTCATCAAACTACGTGCGGTTCCTGTTCGAAGTGGGTGAGACGAAAAAAGCGCTCGAAATTGCCGAAACCATGGCTAACCGCGCCGACCAGAATCTGACGTACGACAAGAGTGGTAATGGGAATCGCTTCGGTAGCCCAGACTCAGATCTGTACATCCTACAGAACATTGTTGAAGCCTGTAAAGAAGCTAAACAAACAGCAGCCGCTAATAAGTACGAAGCTATCTTTCAGAAGCATATTAACGCCTTTGGTTGATTGAACAATAAAGAAGCCAGAAGCCCCGATTACACGCAGTAGTCGGGGCTTCTGGCTTTTATAAAATTCAGATCAAACGAAGCTTAACCCGGATTACAGCGTCATAAACCGTTTTTTATGGCAAACTGTATCAATTCCGCAACGTTGGTTATGCCTAATTTGAAATGAATATTTTTTCGATGCGTTTTAACCGTAAACACGCTGATTCCTAATTCTTCTGCAATCTGTTCGTTGGTTAGGCCCGCTATGATAAGCTTGATAATTTCCACCTCCCTGAACGTCAGATTGAGTCGCCGGGCAAAATCATCGCCAAACGCATCTTCTGACAGTCTGCCGGTAAGAATAGCATCATCGAAGCTGGTTTTTCCCTGCAACACCGATCGGATTGCATTCAGTAGTTCTGGTGTTGTTGTGTCCTTCAGCAAATATCCGTGTAAACCAGCCTTTCGCGTCTCTTCCAGAAGTTTGGGCTGATCATACATGGTTAGCATGATAATTCGAATACTCTGAAAAGCACTTGAGATCTTCTTCGCTAAATCGATCCCATTCACCCCCTGGAGATTAACATCCAACAGAATCAAATCCGGTTGTAACGTATTAACGGCAGTGACCACGTCGGTTGCCCGAAACACCTGTCCACATACAGTCAAATCCGGTTGCTCATTGAGCAGTAATTTCAGCCCGTCATTGAACAGCCGATGATCGTCAATCAGAAGAATCCGAGCTGGAGTCGGGAGTAGCATGTAAAGAGGAATAGGGCAATTCTAACAAAATCATCGTGCCACCCGTTCCGGTTTCTCTCCGCAACGTAGCACCAATATAATCTGCCCTTAAATTACTATTTTTAAGTCCCATTCCGTCAGGTTCATCTCCTTTTTTGGCGCGGCTACCCACGCCATCATCTTCCACAAGCACACAAAGTCGGTTTTCGTGATAGAGCAGTTGCACCGACGCACGTTTAGCGTGGGCGTGCTTCAGCGTATTTTGAATAAGTTCCGACACAATTCGATAGATGGTCAACTCCGTGTCTACTGATAGTTTTACCTCCTGGCCAGTCGTTAAAAATTCAAAATGGGTTGGCTGATGGGGAATGGTCTGTATGAACTGTTCCAGTGTACTACGCAATCCAACTCGGGCAAACTCGGGCGGCATCAGGTTATGCGCGATACGCCGGAGATCTTCACCACTTTTCTGAATGAGCGGGTCAAGCTCGTCGAATACCTGGTGAGCTTGTGTATGCTGAAACTGCTGACGTCCATCAGCAATTTTACGTCGGATTGTCGCCAGCGTACCGCCCAAATCATCGTGAAGATCGGCAGCAATGCGTTTCCGTTCAGCTTCCTCGGCCTGGTATATCCGCGTATCGATTTCGTTACGTTCACTAGCCAGACGAAGCTCAGACGTCATTGCTTTCTTTTTCAGTCGGTTGGAATAAATAACCAAAATCAGCACACCCGCGAGCAATAGAAACGTGATCCCCAAAAAAAGTAAGCGGCTTTGTTGAGTTTTGTTTGTCTGCTGGAGGGTTTGATTTTGTAGACTCTTGATTTGATTCTCTTTCCGCTCAAGATCCAATTCATGCTCAATCTGAGAAAACCGCCGTTCTGTATCTTCCAGTTTGAGAGAATCACGGGAAGCCAGGTAGCGCTGCTGATATTGATACGCTTTTTCATACAGTTTAAGCCCTGCATAGATCTGCGCCATAGCCTCATAATGACCTGTTACGTTAAATAGCGGTCGCTCATTCAGATTGCGTTCATATTCCAGTTGATAGGTTAAAGCTTTTCGGTAGTTTTTGCGATTCAATAAATAATAATTACTGATTTCGTATAGCACGACGTGGTGCAGGTAGGTGGCATAAGCGCCTTCACTGCTCTTGCTGACCTTAAAAAATTCATCCAGATATTGCCAGGCTTTTGCTTCCTGGTTAACGTGTAAATAACAGATACCCAGGTAAGCCAGGTTGGTCCGGTAGCCGCTCAGGTAGCGGTGTTTAAGCATCAGTGGCCGCTCGGCTTCGTAAAATGGGAGCGCCTGTTTATACTGTTTTCGGATGATGTGAAAATCACCCATCAAATTGTAGTACTGGTGAATGCATACTACGTCATTATTTTTCCGCGCTACTACCAGCGCTTTGTTCATATACTCCGTAGTTTTTTCCCAGTCCTGCCCGGTAACATTCTTTCGATAAGCGAAGCAAACGGCCAGGTTGATGAAGGCGAGGCTCTCCTCATGCGGCAATGGATGGCGGGCAAAAATGGCCAGTGCCTGCTTATACAAACTGACGGCCGACGCTTTATCGCCCAGATAACCAATCGCATCAGCCCGACGAGCTAAGGCAATGGCCGTGCCCAGAGGCCAGTGATTCCGACGAGCAATCCGATACATCGAATCCGGATAGAACGACATCGTTTGCCGGATTTCGGCAAAAGGCCGGTTCACATCGAAATAGTGATACTGATACCGATCCAGTGCAAAAAATAGAGCGGTGTCGCGCGGGAAACCTGCGGGCTGCCGACGTAGTATCTGCATAACCCGAGTGAGGGAATCGAGCAGGTGCAACCGTTGTTCATTCGGCATGAACATAAACTGCGCCTGCCCTTCGATTAATCCGCAACCCAGGAAGGCTATCACGAGAAGACTCCGCAGCAATTTCATAAAATCGCTTGTTGAACAGTGAGTTACAACAAAGAACACGGTTGTTCGTGATCCATAAAATACCTACATTGGGGTATTGTACGTAGCATTTTATCCGGCGAACTTTACCTACACAAAGAGGCTTTCCGCTTCTATTCACACACCATGAAAAATCTGATCAACTAACGGGCAACTGGCGATGCGCTAACAGATGCTGTGCGCAATCAATGGATCGGGTGGTTGCTCTTTTCTTCTTCCAGATCCATCCGGGCTTCTTCACCGCGAATCACATCATCGTCAAATTCCTGCTTGCTATTCAGCCGTTGCAATACATCACGTTTAACCTTGATGATTTCAGTTCTGATTTGATTGTAGCGCGTTACATTTTCGCCATCGTCTTCCAGTGAATCCAAATGACGTTTCGTCTGGCGAAGATCACTTTCCATCCGGTCTTTCATATTTTTCACTAACTCGTTGGTATTCGCTTCGTCAGCGTAATTTGTCTGGAGGTGCTCAAGGGCCGCCTTTGTCAATTTTATACGTATCCGGTTCTGTTGCTCATCGTCAGGTAAACGAGGAATTGGATCTTTAAAATTGACCCACCGAATCACCAGTGGTAAGGTTAGTCCCTGAACAACCAGCGTAACGAGGATAACGACAAACGTGATGAACAGAATCAGATTTCGGTGGGGAAAGGGTTCGCCATTTTGTAAGGCTAACGGTACAGACAGAGCGGATGCTAAGGACACAACACCCCGCATTCCCGACCAGCCCAGGATGATTGGAGCCCGATAACCAACGTTTCGCACAGCTACGGTAATATACTGGCCAATAAACTGCGTAAAGGCTGCTGAACAGAAGGCAAACAGTATCCGGGTAACAATCACCACGGACGTGACCATTAACGCGTATTCAATTGCTTCCACCTTTGAATAGTCGCCCAAACCATTCATAATGACGGGCAGTTCAAGTCCGATCAGAATAAATACCAGTCCATTTAAAGCAAAAACCACTGTACCCCACATACTTACGCTCTGAATTCGCTCGCTATGGTTCAGGATACGGTGACTCTGGTAGGACAGAAATAAGCCCCCACTGACAACGGCCATCACGCCCGACACCTTAAATTCTTCGGCAACCAGGTACATCGTGTAGGGCGCAATAAACGTCAGCAGCACACCGATTCGGGTTGACGTCGGTAACCATCGGTGTATGGCGTAAAAAACGCCCGCCACCGCCAGTCCAACGGCGACCCCCAGGATCGTGACCAGGAAAAAATCAACGGCCGCCGTTCGGAAGACAAATGAACCCGACGTAACAGCGACTAAGGCAAAGCGGAACACAATTAAACTCGATGCGTCATTCACCAGGCTCTCCCCTTCCAGAATACTGATCGTGCTTTTGGGAATATTTACGTTTTTCAGAACCGACGTAGCGGCAACTGCATCGGGTGGGGACACTATACCCCCTACCAAAAAACCCAATGCCAGCGTGAATCCAGGAATCAAAGCGCTTGATACGTAGGCTACGGCCAGTGCCGTTATAATCACCAGACCAAAAGCCAATACCATAATGATCCGTCGCCAACGCCAGAATTCCTTCCAGGACATAAACCAGGCGGCTTCATACAGCAACGGCGGCAGGAATATCAGAAAAATCAATTCAGGATTTATCTCAACACGCGGAATTCCCGGTATCAGACTAATACCCAGACCGCTCAGGACTAAAAAAATAGGCGTTGGAATACGTAGGCGTTGGCCTATCATAACCAGAATTGAAACGGCAAGTAGTAACGATAAGCAAAGTAGCAGGGTTTGGTGCATAGTTTGAATCACATGAAGTGCAAGACGAAGTTAATACGTCTTCATTAAATCACTTTCTGCAATCCTACTTACTTCGTTTTTCCGCCAGGATTTCCTTAATGGTTTCATCAAGCCGTTTATTCAGTTCGTTGGGCTTTTCAATCATGGGGAAGTGGCTTGTGCCTGCCATGTGATGAACCGCATAACCTTTGGTCGTATACGTCTGCAACGGGCCTTCCTGCGTAGGCATATAATCGACGTTAATCAAATGCAGTTTACAGGGAAGTTTCGGAAGCAACTCCTGCTCGGTTTTGTATTCGCTCTTAAAAACAGCTTCAATGATTTCGGTTGCCATTGGCTGAAACGCTTCCCGGTAATCCTGCACGACCCGAGATGAAACCGCTTCCGGCGTCTGGGGAGTCAGCAGAACCATGCGGGCATATTGCTCATCGGTATCCGCGAAATTCTGGTGTAGCTGCTGGATAATTTGCTCGCTCTGTTCCTGATACTCCGATGGCAACGGTTGTCCGGCACTTTTGAAATTGTCAATCCCGATAAAGCCGATAATTGGATCTGGATACGTTGTGGCAGCGACCAGATTCACATTACCACCCAGGGAGTGTCCAATCAGAATGACCTGTTCTAATTTTAGGCTCTTTATGAAGGCTGCTACGTCCTCCCCCATGCCTTTTACCGTCCAGTGCGGTTTGTTACGTCCAGATTGCCCATGACCGGGTAAGTCAATCGCTATAACGTTGTAGCGGTCTTCAAAATAAGCGAGTTGTGCATCCCAATACGTGAGGTCAATATTGGCCCCATGCACAAACAACAGTGTAGGCGATTCACTGCCCGCTACTACGTAATGAATGGAAGTTTCGTCGTGGATGAGGGTCTTCATGGAAAAATCAATGACTACGTTCGTTAAAAAACTTCATTTCAGTCAATTGGTTAGGCCGTCGGCTGATTTATCCACCTCAGTGCAATCGGTGTAATACTTCCTCTAGTGTTTTAAGCGATGTGCGAATGTCAACAAACAGTTCATTAGCTTTACCCGACTGGAGAGTCATCTGCCCGCTCTCTAATTGATGAACAGTATTGGCTATGTGAGCCAGTTTGGGTTTCACCTCCTGGCTAATTCCGTCAACCAATTTTTCCAGTTCCGTATTACGTTGTTCCGCGATTCGTTTGACTGTTGCGAGGGCTATGTTGCTTTTTCTAAGCTCCAGCAGATTAACGACCTGTTTCGCTAAAATCTTCAACGCCGACAGTTGGGTTTGGCTCAACTGCTTTGCCGCGTGGTCAATAACACACAAAGAGCCTAACGGGTACCCTTCCGGATTAACTAAGGGAACACCTGCGTAAAAAATAACGTAGGGATTACCAGTAACTAACGGATTGCCCGCAAAGCGTTCGTCTTCCCTTGAGTCGGGAACAACCAGTGTTTCGTACGGATTTAGAATCGCATGCGTACAGAAGGCGTACTCACGCGGGGTTTCCCGAATATCGAACCCATGATTGGATTTAAACCATTGCCTTTCGTCGTCAATAAGACTGATTAATGAAATAGGCGTTTGGCAGATTTCGGACGCCAGGCTGGTAATATCGTCGTAATCCTGTTCGGACAATGAATCCAGTATGTCATAACTTTTTAAGGCATTTATCCGGTTAC
This sequence comes from Spirosoma validum, assembly GCF_014699035.1. Classification (GTDB taxonomy): domain Bacteria; phylum Bacteroidota; class Bacteroidia; order Cytophagales; family Spirosomataceae; genus Spirosoma; species Spirosoma validum. The sequence goes on along the minus strand of NZ_JACXAA010000005.1, from coordinate 57,511 downwards.
TTTCCTCAGGGTGAAGTGGAGGGATAATCATAGATCCATTTAGACAAGGATATAATCCATAAAATTACCCAGAATTAGCTAAAACACCACTCCACCCGGTTCATCGACATCCTTTTATCTACTCATGCTTTTCAGGGCAGGGTATGAAATGCTCGTCGAAACAAGATCATTTCGTATTCGAACTGAGACAGGCGATGACTACCAGCACCAGCGCCACGAATGACGCCAACGTCCGAATCGTATGCCAGGTGTTCCAGGGGGTCTCAAACCGGACGCGCTGGACAGCAATTTCTTCAGCAGAGGCTGTCTGTATCGAAAACGAGTTTAATGCTTCATTGAGTGGAATATTCCCCAGCGCTGTAACACCCAGTACACCAATCAGGTACAGAATTGTGGCCAACAGCAATAGCCAGAACCGAGCCGAAACGGGTTGATTATAGTTCAACCACGTACTAACTGGCAATAAAATCGGAGTGCCCAGAAAGCTAATGAAAAACAACGGGTTCTGAATAGCCCTATTTATGGACTGCATAGCCGTTACGTATTCCAGATCGGACAATCGGTTTAACCCTGGATTTACGGAACAGGAATACGCATAGAAAAGACCCGTTATAAGCGCTGTTGTTATGGCGGCACATGCTATTACAATCGTTGGGAGCGTTGGCATACGTTTCGCGTTTTTTCAGTAGGATAAACCGGGGGTCTTGTGCAGATACGTATCGTCGGTCAACTGTTTGAGCATAAAATCGGCAACGTCGGCACGGGAAATTTTGAGCGTCAACCCTTCGGCCGATCCGTCAAAGCCATGCCGATACGTACCTGTGCGCTCGCCATCCGTAAAAGCCGCCGGACGAACGATGATCCAGTCTAACGAACTTTGCTGGATGTACTTTTCCTGAATTTCGTGATCGACAAAGGCCTGTTTCAACAACAAGCCAAACATGATGTATTTCCAGAAGACGTTCAGATTTCCTTCACTGTCGCCAACGCCTAAGGTAGTTTGGCAGATAAAACGCTTCGTGCCCACGGCTTTCATTGCCCGGATAATATTCTGAGTGCCTTCTGAGCGGGTGCCTCCCTTCCGACCAGCGCCAAGCGCACACAACACAACATCCTGGTCCTTAACGGCTTCTTTCACCGACGTAAAATCCAGAACATCGCCCTGAAACAGGATAAGACCAGGATGACTGGAGAATTCAGGGACGGTTAGCCTGCGCGTAAAAGCCGTTACCGTATGTCCTTGAGCAAGCGCCTGTTCGACAAGCTGACGCCCTATACTACCGGTTGATCCAAAAATGAGCAGCTTCATATGTTTTGTTTTTTAAGCAAAACTAGAGCGACTGCCCGCGTTAAAATAGAACAAAACCGACAACGGCAATTAATACCATTCGGCTAAATTCTCCACAATTTCAGCAGATTGCTTACCATACCGGTTCGGCGGAAAACCGGCAAACTCTTTAAAAACCCGGATAAAATGCGATTGATCGGCATACCCGTTTTCAAAAGCTATGTCTGAAAGCTTATCGTACTTGTTGGTCTTTAACTGCTGAAAGGAGGCCTGAAATCGACAGATTCTCGAAAATAATTTAGGCGAAATCCCAACCCCTTCCTTAAACTTTCGTTCGAGGTGCCGCTCCGATACGTTCAACTCATCCTGCAACTCCTTCAGCGGAATCGTTCCTTCCGACTTAATCAGCTGCGATAAAGCATAGTCTGTTACGTTATCCAGCTGAAATTTGTTTTCCCGGATCTGCGCCGATACATAAGCCGACAACAACTCGATTCGGTAGCGAATGGAGTCCGTGCCCGCCAATTGTTCTGAAAGAAAAAGCGCCTGCTGCCCCGGTAATCCATTCAGAGCAGCACACGTATCGGTTAGTTCATCGGCATTGAGTCCGAAAATGGACTTTAATCCAACGGGCGAGAAACAGGCCCCAATAACCCGGAATTGATCACGCGCCTGAATCTCGCGGTGCTTAATGGTCTGTCCGTACAAACATAAGGTGGGCAATTGTTTTTTATTCTGATCGAAAAGCGGATCTCTTTCGGATAGCTGAACGATAATACCCGGACATCCGTCGGTGATCGGTCGAAACGTTTTCGGCGGACCAGCCATACCCTCACTTTCGTAGGTCCAGAAGTATTGAACGTACCGGTCAAGATGAGCTGGCGGAGGTATTTTTTCGTACTTCATTTTATTTCCATTATGCATCCTGAAAATATTGGCCGTAATGAACGTACTGATTCTGCTGTGAATGTAGGCAAAACCAAGGGGTCAGCAAAGGGGAAGCCGTCAAACGTTACCAGGAGCATTTTAAGGATAAAGATCGTCCGCAGGTAGACATCGTTGAATTTGAGGATGAAATTGCGCTCTCCGTAGGGCCAACCAATCAAGTTATTGTAACGGGCTAGTTACGAGAAACTTACTTTTCACAGGGCTTTTACGAGACCGTTTTTTGCTCGTTAAATGCCGCTATCGGCAAGTGACTATCCTTGTAAATCCTTATTTTTGTGGTATGCCACTACGTAGCGAATACCAGGAATTGGTCGACTTTTTTTCCGCTAGTGATCTTCCCACTGGTCCTCAGCATGTTAACGAATACAGCGTTTTCCTGAACCTGTCGGGCGCGGTAAGTTCCAGTCTGCAACGTCTCCAGAGTGAGGTCGAAGCGACCAGTCTATCAGCAGCACGGATGCTTACTGAAGTGAAGCAGTGGTTAGTCGAACAGGAAGTAGTGGAGTAAGTAATTCTGCAACTGAGCAACGTCAACTTGATACAACTAAAAAGCCCGTGTCCTCAACAGGACACGGGCTAACTTATTTAGATACCTCCACAACTCAACTAAACGAGGGTTGAACGTTTCCGCGTTGTTGGAGATCGCCCTGTATTACGTTTAGCTTACCTATTGCGGTTGCTTTCTGTTTTTTATGATAGAATACATACGAACCAACACCCAACGCGATAAAAACCAGCATTGGCGACCAATCGCCGACAGTTTTACCGCTATTCGCGACGGAATACGTAGCACCCAGTAGATCAAAGAACAAACCAGCATAGGCCCACTCCTTGATGCGCGGAAAACCCGGAACCAGAATGGCAATAACCCCCAGCAGTTTAGCCCAGCCCAGAAATGGAATCAGATAGACTGGCATCCCCATCTCTTTAAACCCTTGTACGGCCATAGGCACGACCAGAATATCGGGAATGGCTGAACCCAGCATGATGAATGCAAACAGACCCGTTAATACCCAGTACGTGATTTTTGTCTTTTTCATGGCTTTAGGCTTTACGTTTACAGAAGTAAGTTGTGTCATGTTGTCTTTGTTGTTTAGCTGACTAACAGAACAAATTTACCACGCTCAATCGATGTAGAACGGGTGTAAAAACGCCAATAAAAGGGTGTATTGCGACATTCTTTTTACTCGATTTCGGTTGGTACTTACGGGTGAATGTACCCAAAAAAAACGGCAAAATCAGCCAGTTTGCGAGGTCACTGGAAACGTGCGTCATGAACAATCTGACCTTATAAGGACTGGTTGGCCGCTGCCATCGAATGGTTGTAGAAAGCAAAAGCTGATTATCACTTGTATGCCGTAGGTATGCTAACCCGAGGATGTCTGCACATAATGACTACCGGCATTACTGAATCGATATAACTAGTTATAATTCAGGTTATTATAAACCGCCATTAGTAATCGAACAGGCAAAAAAAACCAGAAATAATAAACGCCATACGTATCAATGATCAGTGCTTACAGACCAGCTAACTTATCGATCGTGTAACTGTTTAGTTTTCGGGCAATCGGTAAAATAATAGACAAGGTCGTTCCTTTGCCAACTTCAGATTCGGCCTTGATAAGCCCCCCATGATTACGCACAATTTTGCGGCAATAAGCCAGCCCAATTCCCTCGCCTTCCAGAGCCTTGTCGGTAGGCAGTTTGGCAAACACATCAAAAATCTTTTCCAGTTGCGATTGCTCAATGCCGATACCATTATCAGCGATACGAATGTCAACGTAGCGAATGTGATCTCCAGTCGGTAACGGACCAGGCGATTCGGTCGAAGCCAGCTCCCGGCTGGAAATCGTGACAACTGTCACTACGTCTTTTCGAGAGTACTTAAGCGCTTTGTGGAGTAACTGGTAAAAAAGCTGTTTCAGTTGCAGCGGTATGGCTTGAATCGCTGGTAACTCGGCAACATGAATCGTAGCCTCCCTGGCCTCGATTTGCGGCCCCAACTGAACGCAGACTTCAGCGATCAATTGGTTCAGATCCAGGCGATCGACAAGCGTGTCTGAGTCGGCTAAGTCTGAATAGACCGACAAGTCTTTAATCAGCACGGAAAACTTTTTCGCATTGGTATCGATTTTTACAGCCAGCTCTCTGGCTTTATCGATATCACTGCTCTCCGTGGCTTGAATTAGCATTCCGCTAAAGAGCCTTAGTTTGCGAAGGGGCTCCTGGAGGTTGTGATACGTAATATGCCGATACTGCCGATTCTCATCGTTTGAATTCGACAGTTGGTGGTTCAACTGATTGAGCTCCGTCTGGCTACGTTCGAGCAAATCCAGTTGTTGCAGGTGAAAAGTAATCAGTTCAGCAAATAAACTGAACATACCGATTACGGTTGGATTATTGAGTTGGGCAGGTTTTGGATCAATGGCACAGAGGGTTCCAAAGAATTCGCCATTTTTCAGAAGAATAGGAAATGAGATATAGCTCTGAAAACCATATTCTTTAGGCGTATGATGATTACAATATTCCTCGCTGTCCTGGACATGATCGATGACGACAGCCTGATGTGAGTCACGAATTTCGTTGCAGATGGTTGATTCGATCGTTAATTCCCCACCCGGTACCAGTCCGAATTGAATGTCGTCTCGCACACTACAGGCAATCCATCGATCCTGAGTTACCCGGGCTACAGCGGCAAACCCCATGCCTGTCGTCTGGCAAACTACGTCAAGGATAGTGGGAATAATGGAGATCTGCTTTATTCGCTCAATATCTTTGGTTAGATCAAGGTCTGAATAACTCATTTTAAGGACAGTATACTTCTCAAATATATGAATTATGTTACCTCGTCCTGTAAGCTGTAATGACAGTCAGTGAAATAGATATTAAAGTTTACCCGAAAAGCGTGCACGCTGGTTATCTTTCCATTGATGACTGCTGATCGTCTGCCGATGATTGTCAATTCGTACGACATCACAGGATGTTTGCGAAACGCCTTTCGGTTCTCCGGGTGTCAACTTTCCAGCGCCGGGAATTTCGCGCTCAATGACATATGTAGACATAGCTGTTAAGGTTTAGTAAATGTTGGCTTGTACTTCAACTAATTAAAATCACTACGCTTACTGAGAGCAGTGTACAATTAGTGAGCAAACGTCTGACAACCAAGAGTTTTTATTCTCTTCTAGCACGGGTACCCTCGTGTTGAACACCGAGTTATTCGGCTATGTACGTAACGTCAACCCTGCTCAGATCGCCATTCCGTGAATTAGCTTAAGAAAGATAAGATAGAACGAATGATCTTTGCGCTTTGATAGATAGGTAGCGTCAAGACAGTTCGTTTTACAGTATACCTATCAAAAATACCTCTGATGAAAAGACGCAAATTTGTAAAAGCATCCCTCCTCACAAGTGCCATGACGAGCTTTATCCATCCAGTAGGCCAGGCTACAGCCGCTGCAATTACTCAACAAAATACAAACCCGGAGTTTTACGAATTGCGGATTTACAGCTTAAAAAATGCCAGGCAACGGAAAGCCGTCGAGACCTATTTGCAAAACGCATACATACCGGCACTCAATCGATTAGGCAGCAAAAACATTGGCGTATTTAGCGAATATCTCCCGCAGGGATTTACCAAGCTGGTGGCCGTAATCCCGTTTAACTCACTGGATGATTATTTTACTACGTCCGATAAACTGGCTAAGGATGAAGCTTATCAGCAAGCCGGCGCCGACTATTTAAACGCTGAGGCTACCGCACCGGCCTATGAACGTATTGAAAGTTCGTTATTGAAGGCTTTTGTTGGCATGCCCAAGCTGGAAGCGCCCGAAAAAAAGTCCCGTATTTTTGAATTGCGCCGATACGAAAGCCACAATGAAACGGCCGGTAAAAAGAAAATCGAGATGTTCAATCAGGGCGGTGAAATTTCCATTTTCAAACGAGTTGGCCTAACTCCGGTATTTTTCGGCGAAACGATCATCGGTCCCATGCGCCCGAACCTGACGTACATGCTAACCTTCGACAACATGGAAGAACATGATCAGAACTGGAAAACCTTTGGAAGCGATCCAGAGTGGAAAAAGATCAGTTCTGTACCTGAATTTATGGATGCCAAAATCGTTTCGAACATCACCCGCATGTTCCTGATTCCTGCAGCTTTCTCGCAAATTTAATAACCAACTGACTGTGCGACTGGATGGAGAGTTGGCCTGTTTACAAGAACATCTTTACAACAGTTTCAACTCCCCATCTAATCGATACGTTTTTCCTTGTTCAGTCGTTAAACGAATTTGCTTTTCACCATACCGAAGGACACAAGGTTGCCCCGCTTTAGACGTAACGTCGACCCCGATCAGGTGCCCCTGCTGCCAGCGGATATTCAGCACGAAACCGCCCTGCGTACAAATGCCGTTTATATAGCCCGTCGGGATAGCAGCCGGCAAGGCAGGTAAGAGATCAATCGTTTTCCCCTGACTCTGTATCAGCATTTCAGCAATGCCACTGGCTCCGCCAAAATTACCGTCAATCTGAAACGGCGGATGGGCGTCGAACAGGTTGGGATATGAGCCCCCCCCCGTTGTGCCTTCTGGCGAAATGGCAGGACGAAATAACAGCTTGAGCATGTTGTAGGCATGATTTCCATCTCGGAAGCGCGCCCAGAAGTTGATTTTCCAGGCCAGGCTCCAACCCGTTCCTTCGTCACCCCGCTCCAGCAACGACTGACGAGCGGCTTTCATCAGGTCGGGTGTTTCGTCCCACGTAATGTCGGTGCCGGGGTGAACGCCCCAGAGGTGCGATACGTGCCGATGTGTGTCTTTCGGATCATCAACGTCCTGCAACCACTCCTGCAACTGTCCGCGCTTGCCAATCTGATTCGGCGCAATCTGGCTATACATCGTTTTCAGCGTATCTCGGAACGTAGCGTCAGTGCCCAAAATTTCACTGGCTGCTACGCAGTTTTTGAACAAATCACGGATGATCTGGTGATCCATTGTCGGACCAGCCACCAAGCCACCGTGTTCGGGCGAGTTGGAGGGCGTACTGATGAGCCAACCCATTTTCGGATCTTTGACCAGAAAATCGACAAAGAATTGTGCGGCTTCTTTCATGACTGGGTACGCTCGTTTTTGTAGAAACAACCGGTCCTGCGCGTAGCGATAATGCTCCCACAAATGATGCGACACCCACGCGCCCCCACTCACCCAGATGCCGTGATTCGATGCGTTGATGGGCGCCGTGCCGCGCCAGAGGTCGGTGTTATGATGCAGCACCCAACCACGAGCCTTGTAATGCGCTTTCGCCGTTTTTCGACCCGATTCGACCATCTCGTCAATGGCGGCAAACATCGGCTCTTGGCAGGCCGACAAATTTAGCATTTCGGCGGGCCAGTAATTCATTTCCAGGTTGATGTTCGTGGTGTATTTACTGCCCCAGGGCGGAGTGAGCAAATCATTCCAGATACCCTGCAAATTGGCTGGTTGTGACGGTCTCGCATCGGCGAACCGGCCGTTGCGGCTCGGTCGCGAGCTGGAAATCAGCAGATACCGACCATATTGTAGGTATAAAGCGGCCAATGACGGGTCATACGATTTCTCGAATTGCTGGAGCCGTTGATCGGTGGGTAGCCCTTCATTGGGCGAAGCGCCCAGGTCAAGCGACAACGTATTGAAATAGGTCTGATAGTCCTTGATATGAGCCGCTTTTACCACATCGAAGCGTTTGGTACGTAGCGTCTGCAAAGGCCGCTGGCTCATTGTGGCCGGGTCGCCCGAAACGTCTTTATAGTTTTTGAAATTAGTCCCCGCCGTCAGGTAGAGCGTCGCTTCATCGGCTCCCGACACAATGAGCTTCCCATTCGATACGGTTATCGTCCCTTTCTGAGTCTGAATATGCAATAGACTTTCCCCTTTCAAGGCACCGTTACGTACCTGAACGGATAGCACAATCGTCTGCTTGTCAATCTGTCGAACGGAGCTACCTCGGTGAATACTGCTCAACGTTGCGTCAAAGCTAATCTGACCGGGCTGACTGGCGGTCAGGTGAACCGCAATCGCCTGGTCGGGTGCGCTGGCCAGGTATTCACGGGTAAACCGCACGCCTTCTGCAGTGTACGTAACGCGCGAGATGGCCTTTGTGAGATCCAGTTCGAACCGGTAATTGATGGCGTATCCTTGATTCTTAAAGCGCATCCATAGATCACCGAACGGTTGATAGTCAGCCTGATACCGGGGAGCGGGCGGTGGATTATCGTCCTGAATCCAGTATTTGAACGGTTTACTGAGCGGCACACCGTCGGCAGGTTGCCCGCCTTCCGGATACACAACAAACGTTGGCTGATTGGTTTTGACGCCAATGAAACCGCCTTTGTCGAACAGATTGATTACCTGAATGGCTAGTTGATTTTTGCCAGCTTTCAGTTTCGCGGCCGGAATTTTATAACGTCGATTTTTGGCGATGCCTTCATCGGAACCGACCAGTTCGCCATTTAGGTACGTAAAATCCTGATCACGAATGCGCCCCAAATCCAGCACGACGTCCTTTCCTGTCCAAGCTTCGGGCAAGTCGAACGTAGTGCGGAACCAGACGGCTCCATCGAGTCCTTCCAGACCAGTCTTCTCCCAACCATCAGCGGTTGGTACGTTCATCGTTTTCCATGACTGGTCATTGAACGTAGCGGCCGTGGGATTTGACACTACGTTACTCAGCTTGCGAACATTGGCAAACCAGGCTTCTTTTTTCTGAGCATAGCCGTTTTCGTTGCTTTGCCTACCCATGAAATGATCTTGCGCCAGTTTCTCGGCTTCGGCCTGTTTTCCATCGGCCAGCAATTGACGAATCTGGGGTAAATACTGAGCTGCACCTTCCCGCTGGTACTCACGTGGTTCGCCTGTCCAGAGGGTTGCTTCATTGAACTGAATGCGATCTTCCAGAATACCCCCGAACACCATACCGCCTAATCGACCGTTGCCAATGGGCAGTGCTTCGACCCACTGATTAGCCGGTTGTTTATACCACAAAATCGGCGATGGCGGTACCGGAAATTGCGCCTGAGCAAGTAGTGACAGACTAAAAGTTAACAGGTAGAGAGTCAGGAGCGTAGTTTTTTTCATAGACGTAGCGAACGAGCGCTAATGAAAGACAAGGTACAATCCCACCATTGTAATAATCAGCGAAATCCAGGCAATCCACACGCGCCGGGTTGGTTTGATAGCGTCTGACCGCAACGTAACGGGTGTATAAATCGACGGATTTTTATCGAGCAGGGAAATCAAAATAGCCATGATCAACAGCACTGTAAAAATGGCAAAAGAGAGTAGAAGATAGTGCGGCCAAAAGCTGTATTTGTCGGACGGAAGAACCCATAGATACACAATGCCCACGCCTAGACTAAACGCCGAACCCAGTGATAATACGGTATTCACGGCTTTTCGGGTGGTACGTTTCCAGAAGACCGTCAGCAGGAAAACGACCGACAAGGGCGGGGCAATGAACCCCAGTACCGACTGGAATACGTCGAACAGATTCAGTCCTTTGATGCTATCAATCGCCAGCGCCATCAAAATAGCAAACAGGCAACCCACTACAACCGTCATCCGCCCCACTTTTATCAATTGAGCGTTGCTGGCATTCGGGTTGATTTGTCGGGCGTACACATCCATCGTGAACACCGTACTCAACGAATTCAACGACGAGCCAATCGTACCGACCAGCACCGCAATCAGGACAACAATCACTAAGCCATTCATCCCCGGGGGAAACAGGTTCGTCACCATCGTCATGTAGGCTTCGGCGGGGTCTTTCAGGTTCGGAAAGAGAATAAAACAGAGAATCCCCGGCAGAATAAACAGCGGCAGTGACAGGATTTTCAGCCAGCCAATAAAGTTGACGCCCAATTGGCCCTGTTCGAGATTTTTGGCACCCAGCACCGATTGCACCATCGACTGGTCAGTACAGAAAAAGGCTACTGCTGCTACGGGATAACCCAGTAAAATAGCGGGCCAGGGATATTTGTCGTCGCTGGCCGGGTGGATCAGACTCCAGTATTCGGCGGGTGCTTTCTGAAAAACGGCTTCAAGTCCACCTACTTTATTGATACCGAGAATCGTGAGTGTGAGCGATACGCCAATCAGCAAAATCATCTGGAACACATTCACGCGGGCAATGGCTTTCAGGCCGCCGGTATACGCGAATAAGCCAGCAAACAGGACCAACACAATCACCGACTGCCACATCGGAATACCCAGAATCTGACGTACCAGAAACCCGCCCGCAAACAAGCCCAGCGACAGCCACGAAATCAGAATTTTGATGAGCGCGTACCAGGCCAGAATCGTTTGAGTGGATTCGCCATACCGCTGCCCCATGAATTCGGGCATAGTCGATACGTTGGCGGCCAGGTATTTGGGCGCAAAAATGATAGCAAGCAGAAACAGAAAGACGAATGCGTACCAGTCGAAATTGATAGCGACGATCCCCGTGCTATAGCCAATACTCGCAAACGCCAGCAGCATGGACGGTCCAACGTTGGTGCCCCACATGTTGAACCCAATACTCGCCCACCCTAGCGACTTATTCGCCAGAAACAGCGTCTCGTCGGGCTGGTCTTTCTTCGGCACACTGGCTTTGTAGCCAATCACCGCCAGGATAATCAGATACGCCAGGACGATAAAATAATCTAAGGCGGTTAAACGGTCGGTGATGTTATTCATGGGTTAGGCAGAAGCTTTATCAGTGATGTCAGGCCGGGTGGCCGGTGCCATCTCAAACCTGACGTATCCGGTTTCTCAAGACCGTCTGATTTACATGCGGTTTTAAGAAACCGCCCACTGTCGGGTTGAAGAACCCAACATCACTTCATAAACCGTGGGCTTTCAACACGTCCTGCACCTTCACCGGCTGGCCGGTTTGCAGGGATTTGTCCATCGATTGAAGCAGGGCAACCGTACCGATTCCTTCCCGAATATCTGGGTGCGCTGTTTGGCCAGATTCGAGGCACGTAGCGAAATAATCGAGGTAGTTCTGGTACTCACCGGCATGGTGACTTTTGCCCTCGAACCGGAAATAATGCTTCAGTTTATGTTCCCAGGTCTGCACAATCTCCTCGCCGGTGTTGGTCGTGATGGCATAGCGCAAATCCATGTAATCGGCCTGACTGCATCCTTCCGTGCCGCGCAGAATGCAGCTCATTTCAGAGTCTCGAACGACCGGCTGCACGGGGCCGGTGTAGGCACCACTCACGCGGGCGATACGTCCGTCGGTGGCTTTGAAAATGAAGTGCATCGTATCGGCATTTTTCAGTCCACCTTTTAAACCGTTTGAACTGAGCATGCCGTAGCCCATAACCTCCTCAATATTTGGCAAATACCAGCGAATGAAATCGACCGGGTGACTGAGGCCACCATATAACCATTTGAACGCGTTTTCGAGCGACCACCCTTTGTCCAGAAACCACCGATGGTCAGCGTGGTAATAGCCTTCGATGGTAATCAGCTCACCGATCAGGCCTTTTTCAAAATCACTACGTTGCTTTTTCATCGGCTCGAAAAAGCGGGAACTCTGCCCCACGAACACCTTTTTCCCGGTTTTCTCACTGATGTCGATAAGTTCTTTCGCCTTCGACAAGTCATCAATAAACGGTTTGGTACAGACCACGTGTTTGCCATGAAGTAGCGCCTGTTTGGTATGTTCCGCATGGAATTTGTCCGGCGTGTAAATCGCGACAACGTCAATCGTTGGGTCGTCGAGTAAGTCCTGGTAATTTGTGGTATACCTCTGAAAGTCAAACTCCTTAGCCCGTTGCTGGCACAGTTCAATCTTCTGGTCGCAGACCTTGACCAGCTCATAATTCGGACTCGACAATGCCGCCGACATTGTACTACGTCCCTCGCCCAATCCTAAAATGCCTAATCGTAACATGGTTTGTCTTTATCAATTTTTTCTGTCATCCCGACGCAGGAGGGATCTTCGGGCAACATATTATTTTAGCTATTTCCGAAGATCCCTCCTGCGTCGGGATGACAGAAACACGTATTGAATGGCATGACAAAAATCTACTGAGTTCTCTTCAACTCCACCCACACCTCGCCCGGTTTTGTACCGGAAATGCCTTCCTGATAGTTCTTCATTCGGGCGTTCCACTCATCGACGCGCGGATTGTTTTCGGTGGTTTTGGGATTCAGTTTGTCTAAACTTTCGCCTTTGGGAACGCTGATGACCAGCATCAGTTGTCGGCCGTTTCTGAATAAAAGCAGTTGCTGAAAATTGGCGTTACAAAACCCGTTGGCGACTTCCGGCCATTTCTCATACTGCGTCGCGTGGTAGTCCAGATACTCGTTCTGGAGTTTGGGATCGGCAACCAGATTGGCCGTTAAAATCGTGTGACCCCATTCGCTAGCTTTGGTGTTGTTGCCGCAACGATCGCGGTTGAACTCGTAAAAAAGATCGTAATAGGTCCTGATCGTCGTGCCAGGAAAAGCGGCCTGCAACCGCCCGCTAAGCACGGATACATCCTGCACTTTATCGAAAACGACGTAGTGATTTCCCCATTGATACAGCGATTCGGGATTGATCTTTGTACGAACCAAAACCGCTTTTAATTTCTGTATATCAATGGCTTGGTTTGCATTAGCAACCAGCTCAACGATGACCGGATTTTCTTTGTTGATGCCCCATTTCGGATCAGCAGGCGTTTTGGCACGTAGCAGATGTTGGTACGGTGACTGAATGCCCGCGTTCGTCCTGATGCTGTCGGCCACCTGCGGACCGTTGTGCATCCATACGTTGTTGGGGCCGTTGGCATTTTGCAGGTATTTCTCCGACGGTGCCCAGTTGTCTTTGATTGTAAAATACGACGAACCTTCGTCGGTGTACAGGTAAAACCAGTGGGCCGGAAGGTGCGCATACGGCGCTTTGTAAACGCTATCAATGTAATTCTCCGCGATGATCGAACCGGGTTGCGCCGACAAGGTGTAAATGGCCGCGGCATCGTACATGTGCTTGGCGAAGTGATGAATTTTGTTCGCTACTACGGTATTGTTCCGCATGGCGTTGATGGTACGGGTCCAGCCCCACCCCATGCTGATGCCGCTGTACGATACGTTGCTGATCTCGTTGTGCTCGATGGTGATCCCTCTGACGTAGCCCGCGCCAATGCCCACGCTGCCCCAGTCTTCGTTCGTTACGTTGGTAATCAGGTTGTTGTTAATGAGCAGATTGCTACACACTTCCCGTTCATCGGTAGGATTGTAAGGCAGGTGAATTTCAGTAGCTTCATCAGCAAAAACACCCGCCTGAATACCCGTCCCGCCAATGTCGCGGAACAGATTTCCCCGGATAACATTGTCCTGAACACCTTTGTGGTAATCCAGTCCGGTGGCCGCCATGTGCTCAAACTGGCAATTCTCGAAACTCGTATGATTGGCAAAGTTCACCTCAACGCCTGCTGCCGGACGACCCACCCACGCCTGATTTTCCAACGACTTTTTGTCAGGTGTTCCTGGAATTTTTAGCTTGTAGGCATCCAGCATGTACAGTCCCGCCTGATGCGGCACGTGCCCCTGTTGCGACGGTCGAAGCCAGCCCGTATGCTGAAACGCAATTCCCCTGAACGTTACATTGGAAACAGCATGGTCAATCGTTCCGGCGACACGTACCAGCGTTTCGAGCGAGGGCGCGATTACCTGTGCCGTTGCCAGATTTTCGTTCGGGCGAGGGATGTAGTAGATTTTTTCGGCTTTGGTATCCAGAAACCACTCGCCGGGTTGGTTCAGGAACTGAATGGCGTTGCTTAAGTAAAACGCCGAGTTACCGGTTTCTTTCGAAATCCAGGGCGCAGGCCACGGATGTTCGGATTGAATCCGACTTTCGGGCTGATGGAACCAAAGTTTAGCACTATCGCCCTGCACATCAATTCGTTTGACACGCAAATTGGCAATGGCCCACCACTGATGAATGAGCATTTCGAGGCCAGCGGCTTTCGACAAATCACCGAATTTTGGTGTCGGAATCCAGCAGGTTTGTTCCAGTTTATTCCACGATAAAATCCGGTTCATCAATGGGTAAGGCGTGTCTTTGACACGAGTCGCTTTCTCGCCATTGACCCACAATTGCCGAAACTCAATTACCTGGTCACCGACTTTGGGCGCATCCGCTATCCAGACTTTCCCAACGGCTTCTTTGGGTAAACCTGCTACGTTACCGTTGACCTTTTTCCAGCCTTTGATGGATAAGCCACCGCTTAAAATGGGCTTTTCATGCGGAGCCGCTTCAATAATCGTTGGGCTGTTGGACGTACCGGAATCTTCCGGACGAATAAAAACGGGCTCACTCAACGCATACAATCCGTTACGTAGGTAAATGTGCGCTCCCTGCGTAACGCTCGGATCGGCTAACCGACGTAGTTCGCGAATCTTACGTAACGCCAGTTGTAAACTAGCCACAGGCTTCTCTTTCGTCCCCGCATTCGCATCCGACCCATCCGGCGCCACCCAAATCTGGGCTTCCTGCGCGAGAGTGAGCGTGGTGAGGAAGGATAAGAATAAAGTGGCGAGGGTTTGTTTCATATAATGGTTAAACGGCATTTTGTCATTCCGACGCTAGGAGGAATCTCAAAGTCGTTTATAGTCAAGTTTAAAATTCTTCCTATCGTTGGAATGACAAAAAAAATAGAATCACTTCCCCGAAAAGTCAAAGTATAATGTCAGTTCTTTGGCGCGGGCGGGTTCTTTTTCGTAATCGTAAAACGCGTATTTATGCCCCATCGGACCGGTGGTTTCGTTACGTTGGGTTTTAGTGCCAATACTGCTGATGCTCTGCATGAACGAAATATCGCCCGATGGAAAAATGGGTTCGTAGTTGTGCCACTGATCGGTTTTCCAGGCTGGTGTGAAAAGCCGGAAGAACACGTCTTCATTCTCAGTGGCTACAATGAACGGGTTACCTGCCGCTTCGAATCGGCACCAATACAGGTTGGCGTGGTAGCCTTTGAATTCGGGATAAATCAACGGCTGCTCGCCCGTTTCGGTGTTGTTATACGCTTTACTCCAAACGCCCAGCGTGCCCCCTTTCATCCGGTTTTTCCAGACGCGATACGGTCCTTTTCCCATCCATTTGACCGCTTTTAGTTTGGCTTCGGGAAACGAAAAATTGACGCCATTCAGAAAGGTGAAATAACCATCCGGAAAATAGCGCACCTTCATTTTTACCCAGCCCGACGGATAAATGGTCCACTGTAACGTATTGTAAGCGGTTTTTCGGTCGAAGGTCGATTCGATGATGAGATTTTTGCCGTCAGTCCGTTGCGTAAAGCTTTTGAAGTTATTGGCGGCTTCCTGCAAAATCGGGCCATTGGTCAATGGAATTTGCCCCTTACTATTGGCGACCTGACGTAGTATGCCATTCCGTTTACTGATCGCCAGTTGAATCCCGTTGGTCGTTACGTTGTAGAGCGAGTCGGTTTCGGTAAGCGTTACGTTGCCCGCCCCTTCGGTTTTGACCAGCTTGGTGATCATCTTGTTGGGCAGCGAAATCGGAAAACTCCACGTAAACAGCTCCCGTTTGTGCGGATCGGTGACGGTAATGTATAGCAAATCAAAATCTTTCCAGTCGGTGGGCAGATTGGCTTTCAGTGAACCTTTTTCGAAGGGCTTCAGGTTAGGGGCCATCACTGAAAATGGCTTCCCGGCCTCCTGCGACTCAGTAAATTTTACCAGTTTTCCCGTAAACGAACACTGGTTGGCGTTGGTGAAATGGTAGCGATTTTCAATCGGGAACGTACCGTCGAACGTAGCGGTGATTTCCCGGCGCTCCATCTTGATCGGCGACCAGACTTCCTTGATCGTAAAGAAGCTACCTTCCTTTTCGCGGTACGGCCCTACGATGCCGTCGGCTCCGCGATTTTTGTCGGTGTCGAGTGGTCCTTTGCCGTTGTTCAGGTCGGTACGCACGACGCCCTGATCGGCGAAATCCCAGAGAAAACCACCAGCCGCCAAGGGCTCGTGCCACATCGCTTCCCAGTAATCTTCCAGACCTGCACCGTGACCGCCGTCATACATACCGTGCAGAAATTCAGTCGGTAACACAATGGAATGACCGAGATTGTAATTGCCAATGCCGTAGTTGAACTCGCGATAATGCTGCGTATCGAAACCACCGAAATCCTCCCAGGCATGAATCACATGCCTTTTCTGAATGTCTTCTTTGGTAAAAAGCGTGTCCAGCTCGTAGTTGTGTCCACCCTCATTCCCGTTGATCCAGAGAATAACCGACGGATGATTGACGTCGTGCGTGATGAGTTCATGCAGGAGTTTGGTTCCGGTGGGCGTATCGTAATGACCATGCCAGCCCGCCAGTTCATCGAACACAAACAGACCGAGCGAATCACAAACGTCCAGAAAATGATCGTCGGGCGGGTAGTGCGACATCCGAACGGCGTTCATGTTCATGTCCTTCATCAGGTTCACGTCCAGAATGCTGATGTCTTTGCTCAGTGCCCGCCCTGACGTAGGCCAGAACGAATGGCGATTCACACCTTTTAGCTTGATTTTAGTGCCGTTGACGTAAATGCCATCCCGTTGCTTCACCTCAACGGTTCGGAAACCAAAGAACTTCGTTACGACGTGAACGGGTTTTCCCACCTGTAACAAACTGAATTCAACTTTGTAGCGATTCGGTGTTTCGGATGTCCACAACAATAAATTCTGTAATATCTTCGTCAACGTAACGGTTTGGTTACCCGCTCCCATTTTTGCCGTAAAGGGCGTACCGACTTTTTGCCCGGACGTAGTGAAAATCTGCGCCGATATGTCTGTGGCTTTACCCGACGTATTGAGTTGAAGTTGCGCGGTGAACGTGCCGTTTGCTTTGGCGTTGATCGCTACGTGGTCGATGTGTTCGGCGGGGAGAATTTCCAGATAAACAGGTCGAAAAATGCCACCAAAAATCCAGAAATCACCTTTGCGTTCGGCTTCATTCACGGATGCATTGGCCGAATGTTTGGATACGGTAGCTTCCAGCAAATTGCCCGAACCGTAGTTCAATAAATTCGTTACGTCGTATTTGAAGGCATAGTACGAACCCTGATGCGTTGGCCCCGTTGACTTGCCGTTCAGCTTTACCTCCGTATCGGTCATCGCACCTTCAAATACAAGATTGATTCGTTTACCTTTCCACGCTGCCGGTGCCTGAAATTCGTATTTGTAAAGTCCTTGCTCCTTCCCTTTCACGCTGTCTTTGGCGAACCCGTAATTGTACTTTCCAAAGCCCTGCAACTCCCAGTTCGACGGCACCGGAATCATGGTCCACTTTCCCGAATTTTGCCCCGCCGTGCAATAGAATTGCCAGTTTACGGTGTTGTCGTTCCCCGTGCCAGACAGGTAGCGTTTTTCCGTTTGCTGGGCTTTGGAGAGCTGAGCGAGGGAAACGAGAATGAATAGTAAGAGCTTATATTTCATTAAATTCTACAACTGTTTTTTGTCATGGCTCCGGCCACCCGGTCCGACGACAGGAGGAATCTTCGAAAATGGAAACTTTCTAGGCTATCAGCGTAGATTCCTACTATCGTCGGGCCGGGTGGCCGGAGCCATGACAAATTCACTTCAATAACCCCTTTAAAACCTTCTTTTTCACCTTAAAAATCGTACCGTGTTTATGTCCTTCAGGCACTGAAATTTCCGACTTCACATCAGTGAAGGTTTTGAAATCACGGGTTCGGACGGCATCATACGATTTGTCCTGATACGAGTCGAAATAAATCAGCCAGTCGTCACCGACTTTAGCAACGGATGGTCCTTCCGTAAATTTCTTTGTGAAAGGTGCCGATACGTTGGTGAAGGGTCCTGTTGCTTTATTGCCAAACGCTACTTTGATGTTACGTTCCGGGCGGGTGTTGTCTTTCAAAACCAATACGTAATCAGATGACTTACGCTTGACAATCACGGCGTCAATTACACTGAATTTCGGATCGAGAAAGAGTGTCGTAGGAGTAAAAGTCTTGAAATCTTTAGTCGTTGTGTAATACATCCGATGGTTGTTCTTCTCGTCTTCGATGCCCCGCTCAAATCGGTTGGGAATTGTTGACGCCCAGATGATCACGAATTGGTCGGCTTCGTCGTCGTAAAACAGTTCGGGCGCCCACACATTCACCGTCGTTGGTTCGTGTTCCATGACAGGTAAAAATCGTTCTTCCGACCAGTGAATCAGGTCTTTGGAACTGGCGTAACCGAAACCTTTATCGTCCTTCCAGCTACTCGTCCAGACCAGATGAAACGTACCATCTTTGCCTTGAGCAACTGATGGATCGCGCATCACTTTCTGATTGCCAATTTCGGGCTTTAGAAATGTGCGATTCAGATCCGTCCATTTGTAGCCGTCGTAACTGTAAAGCAACCGAAGTCCCTCATTGGCCGGTTCATGAAATGAGCTGAACATATAGACATCCTTCGAGCAGGATGTTAGGCTGAGTAAGGCCAGAATGGTCAAACTTAGCTTTGACAAACCGGGCCGCCGGGCGGTTTTAAACGTTGTCAAAGCTCTAAAACGAGCGATGATTGAGCAGATTATGCGGTTCATTTCTTCTCAATGACTAAAACCCAATCGTTGCCGTTTTTCGGTTCGGCGGGTGGGTTGAATTCCTGAACGCTTTTATTTGCTACGTCGCCGATGGCGGTCGTTTTTCCATCGCGTGGGCTGAACCAGGAAGCGGCTACGGCATCGCCGGGAAGTTTGCCCATGTTCAGCTTGATGTTACGTCCGGTGTAGGTATATACCAGCGCGTAGTCCGGTCCTCGACTGGCAACTAAATAGTCGTACTTACTTCCCTGATTGGCAATCAGTGACTGACCGGGAACGCGGTCGAAAAAGGAATGAGCAAGCATCAAATTTTTCAGGTGAATCATTTGGCCAGCACCGGGTGCGTCGAGGGCTTTTGTCCAGTCATCGATGGCGCCGAATGAACTCTTTTTGTCGCCTTTTTTATAAAACTGCATGATCGAGTTATGCCCGTAGGTATACCCAAATGCACCGGCCAAGACCGACCAATATCCGTATCGGCGCACATCGTCAGCGGTCCAGCGTGGGTCTTTTGGATTGTGCAGACCGTAGGGAATCTGTTCGTACGAGGGCTCACCGTCGATGACAGGTTTGGTGGGTTTTAGCACTAAATCGGCCTGCATGTACCGCCAGTTATCTTCGCCGTAATGCCAACGATCTTTAGCTGACGTATCCTGCGCGTACGACTTATGCCCCGACTGCACCATGTTAAAGTCCAGCCAGGGTTCGTTATGAAACCACTCCGACGAAGACGCACGTCCGCGGGGATGAAACGTAATGAGGTGTGTTGAATCGATTTGGTTGATCGTTCGGCCAATGGTCTTCCAGACGTCCAGCGAGTCACTGCCTTTTATGTCACCCCCATCGAGCCAGATAATGTTCGGTCGGTTTTTATACCGATTGGCGATGAATTCCGCATACGCTTTAGCGCGCTCCTGATTGACGCGTTTACTTTTGACATTGTTCCCCCAGAGCGGTACCAGTGCCATGTAAATACCTTTCTCAGCCGCTTTGTCGATCACAAAATCGACGTGATCCCAGAAATCATATTGAGTTGAATCGCTGAAAGAAGACCCTTCGGTAAGTTTAGGGGTGGCAATGTTTTTTCCGACCAGCGCCGAATCACCGTATACGTTGGCTGCCCCCAGTGTGTGCAGCACCATAACCTGCACTACGTTAAAGCCTTTCTGCTTCCGATTTTCGAGGTACTTCTCAGCTTCCTCGCGCGTCAACCGACCGAATAGTAACCAGCCCGTATCACCCAGCCAGAAAAAAGGTTTGTTATCGCCAACAGCCAGAAATCGTTTGTTCTCCGATATGGCCAACTGACGCGAATCCGGGCCTTTTTTATCGTTTTCAGACGTACTACACGCGACAGCAATGAGGACTAAAAAAGCGTAAGGAAGTACTCGTTTAAGATTCAGGTTTAGCATGTACAAAGAATGCGTTTTTTCAGGGTTGTACTCTGTATGATTTTTTCGGCGGTTTGTATGATTTTAGCAATCACTCTGAACCGGTGGCATTTAATGTGGTCGAGTCCGAAAACTAGTATCCATCAGAAATATGACCCCGATGGGATCAAATGTCTATAGCAATTATTCTCTCTATAAACATTTGACTCCATCGGGGTCATACTATGTAATATGATAAATCAATACCCCGCGTTTTGCGAAATGGCTTCGTTCTGGGTCCGCACAATTTGCGGGATCGGCCACAACAGTTTCATCTGCGTAATGGCTTTCCCTTTCGCCGTTAGCACCGGAATAGCGCGGTTCGTACGCTTCAAATCAAACCAGCGGTTGAACTCAATGGCCAGCTCTGTCCGGCGCTCGTGTTCAATCGCCAGATCAAGCGTAGGGTATTTTGCCGTTGGATACGTAGCGTCGCCGAATTTAGGGAGCTTCGCTCGGGTCCGTACCAGATTCAGGTACGTAGCGTCGCCAGTGGCTTCAGTTAATAACAGCAGTGCATCGGCATAACGTAACACCATAAAGTTGTTGTTCGACAGTGGGTTACCCCCTACCTGGGTTGCCTTCGTGTCTGTCCATTTGATCGGATATTTCTGATTAATGAACGTACCGGCGTTGTTATACCCAAGCGCAATCGAAACATCCCGACGCGGATCGCCTGTTTCGTATTCGTTATACAAATCGTCGGTAACCTGGTTCATGCCCCCCCCGTAAAAACCCAGGAAGTTGTTGTTCGGGTAGAATGTCTGGTAATATCGACTAAAGGGTGCCGACGCATTTCCGCCAAGAAACTGAATCTCAAAAATGGATTCTTTCGTGTTCTTCACGCTGGGTCCCCACAGGTCAGAATAGTTTGTCAACAACGAATACTGGTTGCTGTTGTACACTTCCTTCAGGACGGTTGCCGCCGAAGTTTTATCGCCCAGGGTCAGATATACTTTTCCCAGCAATGTCTGCGCGGCTCCTTTCGACACCCGACCTGGCATGGTGATTGCCGACGCCAGAGGTAGTTTCTCAGCCGCGAAAATGAGGTCTTTTTTTATCTGATCATATACGGCGCTGGCGGGTGAACGTAACACACTGTAGCTCTCTTCACCGGTAAGTGGAGTCGTTACAATCGGGAGATCACCCCACAGTTGAACCATGTTAAAATAGTACAGAGCCCGCAGGAACATCATCTGTGCTTTTACGCCATCTTTATACGTAGCGCTCACGTTGGCACTCTCGATTCTGTCCAATACGATGTTTGCATTGAAAATCGCTTTGTAGCAATCCTGCCAGAACTGATAGACCATCGTATTGGCAGTGGCCAGGCTGTAATCTTTAAACTGCCATTTATCGGCCTGAATCCCCGAAATATTGAACATAATGGCGTTATCGCTCATCTGTTCGTTGGCGTAGGAAACGGGGCCTTCCGGATGATACACCGTGTAAAGCGATGCATACGCTCCATTGACGGCCAATTCAAAATCGTCGGTAGTTTTGAAATTATCGGCCGTCGGATTCGAGAGTGGTTTCAGATCGAGAAACGACTCTTTGCAACTGCTGGACAACAGCCCGATGCAAAGAACGGTAAATGTTAGTTTTATAACTTTCATGAGAATGCTCTTTAAGATTTATAAATCGACTTTCAGGCCTACCGTAACAACACGTGGGAGCGGATACGAGCCGTAATCAACACCGATGAAGGCTCCGTTTGGCGCATTACCCGACGCATTCAGGCCGTTGCCTCCGCTGGAATAATTGCTGGCGCCGTAGGTCGTATTTTCAGGATCGTAGTTGGTGTATTTGCTCCACAGATACACGTTATCAGCATTAACATACACGCGGGCAACCCGAAATGGTGTTTTGCTCGTCAGCGACGTTGGCAGTGTATAGGATAACCGAATGTTTTTCAGGCGAGTAAACGAAGCATCTTCTACCCACAGGCTATGAAACTGATCCTGCAAACCCGTCAGTCCTAACGTAGCGCGGAAATGTGTGCCGTCACCAGGATTGGCTTCCGACCGCCAGCGATTGTCGACACTCGCAAACATGTTACGTCCGTTGTTCCAGAAGCCCAGGTACCGGAAATTCTGATTGACAATTTCGCCACCGTAGGTTCCCTGCAACAGAAACGAGAAATCGAAACCTTTGAAGGAGACCGTGTTGGTCAGACCCGCCGTGAAATCGGGTTGAAAATTACCCATTGTCGTGCGGTCATCCGTCGTAATTTTCCCATCGCCGTTTACGTCCCGAATAATCGGATCGCCGGGTTTGGTCGTGCTATAGTGTGGAGCCGCATCGACAGCCGCCTGGTTTCTGAATACACCATCCACGACGTAGCCAAAGAAATTGGAAATGGGCTGACCCACTTCGGTTTTCACCGCCACGACGTAGTCCGTGTAAATGATCGGCGCATTTCCAGGACCCAGTTGAAGTACCTTGTTGCGATTCGTGCTAAAGTTAAAATCCGTCGTCCAGACTACTTTGCCGGTCGTATTTTTCGTATTCAGATTCAACTCAACACCCCGGTTCTGCATCCGGCCAATGTTGGTCAGCTGAGTCGAGAAACCGGAAATATCGGGCACCGGTACGTTCAGCAGCATGTCGCGGGTAACCGAGTTATAAAACTCCGCCGACAAACCGATTCGATCATTCAGCACGCGCAGGTCAACACCAATGTTTAACTGATTGGTACGTTCCCATTTCAGATTCGTATTGGCAATATTGCCGATCGTCAGCCCGGAAGCCAGTGCGGAACCCGATACGTAGTTGGTAGCCCCAAGTAAGCTAATAGCCCCGTAGTTAGGAATTTGGTTGTTCCCCGTCTGTCCGTAACTGGCCCGTAATTTCAGGCTGGACACAAACTTGACATCCTTTAGGAAGTTCTCATCGGAAATCATCCAACCCGCCGAAACGGAGGGGAAATAACCCCAGCGTGTATCCGTCCCGAATCGTGAACTACCATCCCGACGAATGGCGGCTGTCAGAAAATATTTGTTTTGGAAATTATACTGAGCCCGAGCCAGATACGAAATCATGGCCCATTCGGAAGCCGTACTCGATCCACTCGTCACGACGCCCGCGTTTAGGGTTTCAACCAGATCGTTCGGAAAACTCCCCGACGTAACGGTCGCGAACTCATCGCGTTGCTTCTGGACTGAGTAACCCGCCAGTACGTTCAGACTATGGTCGCCAAACTGTTTATCGTACGTCAGCGTATTCTCCGACAGCCAGTTCAACATGTAGGATGTTTGTACGTTTCCTTCAGCAGGCAACAGACCCGAGTAGCCATATCCCTGATTTTTAACCCGGTATGAGTTCAACCGCGTATTGAACAGGTTGCCGCTGATGCTCGTCCGAAATTTCAGGTCAGGGATGATACTGTATTCCGCAAAGGCCGTTCCAAGCGTATTAAACGATTTGTTTTGCTTGTGGTAAAAGCGGGTCAGTGAGTACGGGTGCCAAAGATTCAGGTCGTTATAGGCAATGTATTTGCTCCAGACCGAATTCGGATCGCGGTAGCCCAGGTTGCCATTTTCGTTATAAACCGGGAAGATCGGGTCGCTTTGGATAGCCAGACTAATTACGTCGCTTTTCCCCTGTGTTCCTTCGGTGCGGTCAAAGATGGTCGTTGCGCCTAGGTTCAGCCCAAGCGAAAATTTTTCCGATACCTTATGTTTGATGTTCGTACGTAACGATAAGCGTTTGTAGTAGTTTTCATCCAGAACAGCCTGCTGATCCAGGTAAGCGCCTGAAAATAAGAACTGTGTTTTCTCGGTTCCGCCCGATACCGAAAGTTGCGCGTTGTGCGAAGGCGCCACGCGGAACATGACGTCCTGCCAGTCGGTGCCATTGCCAAACTGCTGCGGGTTGTTGATAAAGTCGTCTGGAATACGATACGTCGACGGACGGACGCTGTTTGGATCAGACGCTTTGTTGACGGCCGGATTCTGATCGACCCAGGCGTTGTTGTGCGCATCAATGTAATACCCAATCCACTGCTGCGCATTCATCATTGGCACTTTACGTGTGACCGTCTGAATGCCATATTCATACCCCGCGCTGATGTTGGTTTTACCGGGTTTCCCTAGTTTCGTCGTGACCAGCACAACCCCGTTGGCGCCACGCGATCCATAAATAGCCGCCGATGATGCATCTTTCAGAATATCGACTGACTCGATATCCTGTGGGTTGATCAGGTTTAGGTTGAAGTTTTCGAGCGGAACGCCATCGACGACAAACAGCGGGTTCGTACCAGCAGTGATAGAACTCACCCCCCGTATGCGAATAATGGGCGAAGAGCCCGGTGCACCTTGCGCCTGCGTGATGTTTACCCCCGCGACTTTACCCGCTAACGACTGCGTTACGTTGCTGAACGAACGATCTTTGAACTCATTGAAACCCACCGATGCTACAGCACTGGTTATGGCCCGTTTACTCTGCGTACCATACCCCACCACGACGACTTCATTCAGTGTCTTGTTCGACGGCAGCATCGATACGTCGATCACCGATCGGCTGTTAACCGGAACCTCCTGCGTTTCAAAGCTGATCGAGCTAATGACCAGTACTGCGTTCTCTGTCGCAGAAATCGAATAAGCGCCGTCCTGATTCGAGATGGTTCCGTTTTTAGACGATTTTACCAGAATCGAGGCACCCGGTAGCCCTTTTCCTGTTTCATCCGTGATTTTACCCGTAACCGTAACAGACCTTCCCTGCCCAAAAATCTGAGCAAAAGAAAAACAAAGCAAAACAAAGACCAGGCCAACTCGCCAGGATCGTCGATAGGGTAAAGATGGGCTCATCATAGTAGAATTATCAGTGAAATAGTCAATACAATCATTTTATATTGCCAAAAATAAGTAAGCGAAAGTAGTTGAACGTAGCCGGGCAACTTTCCTATACTTTCCTATAAGATATTTCGTTTTCTTTCTTTTATTTTGCTTTTTCTAATAAAAGTCTTTGGATTATATTCATACAGGCTCTATTGAGGCCTTTTTCTCTTTGTGCTTTGTGCCTCTTGGCAACTGATAGTACAATCAATATTATTTTCAGAGCAACCCGTAAAAAATGGGAAGTACAAGATGTGTCGCTCCAAGCGTCGTCCTCTGGCAACCCGTTCCGTTGTATTCAATCGATAAACCCAAAATCAAAAGATGATTAGTAGAAAAATTAGCCTGATGTGTCTGCTCACCTTTTGTCACATTACGCTACTGGCACAGCAGCCGGTACCGGTTAAGCCGCGTATCATCATTAGCACAGACATTGGCGGTACTGACCCTGACGACAATCAATCCATGGCTCATTTTCTGATGTATAGCCACATGTTCTCCACCGAAGGGCTTATTTCTTCCCCCTCTTACGGAAACGGAACCAAGCAGACTATTTTAGAAATGATCGATCTGTACGAAAAGGATTTGCCCAAACTGACAAAGCATCAGAAAGGCTATCCATCACCTGGTGCTTTACGGGCCGTATGTAAACAGGGGAAGCATGGCGCAGCGCCTTTCGTCGGTTATACCACGGCTACCGAGGGATCCGACTGGATTATCACTTGTGCGAGAAAGGCAAGCAAACAACCCCTTTGGATACTGGTGTGGGGCGGTGTGGAGGATTTAGCTCAAGCGCTACACGACGCTCCCGATATTCAACGTAAGATCAAAGTCTACTGGATCGGTGGTCCCAATAAAAAATGGAGTGTCAATAGCTACTCTTACATCGCTCAGAATTTTCATGATCTGTGGTTTATTGAAGCGAATGGCTCTTACAACGGCTTCTTTTCCGATAAAGACGCACCCGATAGTTTAAAAAACCGCAATTACTATGATACGTACATCCGGAGTGCCGGATACCTTGGTAAGGATTTTAAAAATTATTACAAAGGCAGCATTAAGATGGGGGATACACCTTCCTTGCTCTATCTGATGGATGGTGATCCGGGAAACCCCTTTAAAGAATCCTGGGGTGGTAGTTTTGAAACGTTTACTCATAGCCCACGAATCGTTTATAACCGTACCACGACCCTTGCCGATACCGCGACTGTTTATTCAGTGGTGGAAATCCATTTGAAGGGTCCCGAAATAAATATTCCCGCTGATTCCGCCTGTTTCACGATGGCTGTTAAAGCAAAGATTGGCGAGCAAAAGTGGGATGGCTTCTACCTGGGCAAGGGTAATTATGGGATCAAGTATTCGCCAAAACAAGCTGAAACGTTAGCCTACACGATCACCTCATCCATTCCCGGATTTCCAGAACAGAGCGGCCAACTCGTCGTGACCAACCAATGGCCTGGTAAAATCCGTTCCGGCGATTATGCGTTAGGTGCTAACTGGTACACAGATCGCGCTAATCCTGCGCTTTTCGATGGCGTACAGCAAGGAGGAAAAACCGTGTTAAAATGGCGGAGAGACGTATTGCTGGATTGGGCAAAGCGCTGGGCATGGCTGCAATAATATCGTTGATCAACAGATAAAAAATCACTGATAAATTCTGGGAAGTAAACACGCTCAAATCTTGTGCGCAATCGAAACGGAGGTTAAATCAGCTGGTTGAGTTCGCTAAGTCAACTATTCTGTGGAGTACTATTGAGGAATCTGACTCCACAGAATGGTTGACTTGATCGTTTACGTGGCCTGTTGTTGAGCGCAAAAGCGCTGAATCTTCTCCCGACTACGCTTGAGCCGCATCTTCACAGCACTCAGACTCAGTTGATGCATCTGGGCCAGTTCGTCCAGGCTTATTCCTTCTTCATATTTCTGACGTAGCAGGACCTGCTCTGCTTTAGACAAACTAGCCAGTGCCTGATTGACCAGCTGCGTGGCTTCCTCTTGTAGAGCTGCCTCCTGACTTTCTGAAACCTGCCCGTTGAGTTCTTCATCGAGAGACGTCGTTTGAAGCCGTTTCGCCAGTCGGAGCTGATCAGCACAGTAGTTGTAAGCAATGGAGTTAATCCAGGTTGATAGACTGGAGCGTTGCTCGAACGCATCGAGTTTATGAAAAACCTTAATAAAGATGTCGTGGGTAAAGTCCTGAGCTTTTTCAGAATCTTTGGTCATAGACAGACATTGCCGGTAGACCTGATCAACGTAGCGGTTATATACTGTTTCAAGAGAGGACTCCGCTTGTTGGGGTATGTAGTGACGAGTTGTGACTCCGTCAGCAAGTACTCCATTCATGATGTAAGTAGATGGTAAGTTAAATGATGCATTAACATTTAATGTATCTACGTCAATTTACGACCAAAAGGATTTCAGGAGATAAGAAAATATTTACCAAATTGATTAGACGGTATATTGTTGCCGTCTAATCATTGGTATTGGTTAGGTTAGGTTATCTTTCATTTAGTATCGATTCGGTATGTTTTGTGCTATAGCACAAAAAAAATTTCTTTTCCTTACTTTTGGCTGACCCAGAAACGAAAACAGACTTATGCTACCGAATCAACGTCGGGATAAAATACTTGAATTACTAAAAGAAGATGGCTCGGCTAAGGTGATCGACCTGGCCCGAATCTTTAAAGTGACGGAAGTAACCATTCGTCAGGATCTGGAAAAGCTGGAGAAGGATGGACTGGTCACCAAAGAGCATGGCGGGGCCTATCTTAAAAACGTTGAAGATCAGGTCAGAACGTTTTCGCTAGGTAATCAGGAGAACATTGACAAAAAAGAATTGATTGCTACCAAGTGCCTGGAGTTCATTGAAAGTGGTGACAGCATCATTCTGGATTCGGGCTCGACCACAACCGAAATTGCCAAAAAATTACGCGGTTACAAAAACCTCACCGTTATCACAAACGCCCTAAACATCGCTCTGATTCTGGGAGCTGAACCGGGTATCGAAGTCATTATGACAGGTGGCGAGTTCAAGCCCCCTACCCTTTCTCTAACCGGTCAGAAAGCCGCCGATTTCTTTAAAGGAATTAACGTGCAGAAGTTGTTTCTGGCAACGGCGGGTATTTCCTTAAAATCAGGATTAACGTACCCAAGTATCAGTGACCTGGTCGTTAAAAAAGCCATGATCGATGCGGCTGACACGACGTATCTGGTCGCTGATTCAACCAAAATCGGTAAAAGTGCCTTCGCCAGTCTGGGCGCTCTATCCCTGATTAATTACATCATTACCGATGCCAGCATCGAAGAAAAACATAAACAGGTCTTTCACGATAACGAAATCGAACTGATCATTGCAACGTAGTATAGAGATCCACTAATAAGGCGACCCCGCCTTTCGCCGAGACGGACCGCATTCAGCGCAGTCATCATTAAAACGCCCGTAGTTGTTGCACAACTCCTGGATTGGTCGCAAACCGCCCTCATATTGACGCACATACCCCTGATGCCACAAACCCATCCGTTTTAACTTTGTTCTACCACTAAACCAAGTGGTAAACAAACATGACCAGGATTAACAACCCCATCGCCGGACTAGAGCTGGCCCAAATTGGCTGGGTAGTCCCCGACATTCACACTGCCGTAAAGTTCCTGACAAACGCGTTGTCTATCGCTGGCTTTCCCGAACCGGAACATATCCGCGCGCAGGATCTGGGCATGACTTATTACGGCCAGGCCGTGGCTGGCGAATGGCTGACCACGCAGACCTACAATGGCAGTGCCTTCATCGAACTCATCCAGCCTGTTTCCGGCCAAAGCATGTTCCATGATTACCTCGCCCGATATCCGACAGGCGGCACACAGCATCTTGCCTTCCGTTTGCCAGTAAGCGATTTTGAACGGGTCACCAGCGAACTGCGCGAACAGGGTTATAGAATCATTAGCGAAGTCGACCACTCCATTGCACGAATGGCTTTCTTCGACACCTACCAAACGGTGGGCGTTGCCACTGAAATTATGGGCATCAAGCCGGAGGGATGGGCCGCCATCGAACAGATGCAACACGACGTATCAAAGAAATAGTGTCAGGTAAACTAGTGACCTGGCAGATGTTTTCTATCAACGATACGTAGCATTCAGTATGCTGCTTACTCAAACAACCAGTCGATGTTCTTCTTGTTTCCGGCAAGACCCGCGTCGAAAATCGGGATTTCCTGATTCCCGTCCATAAAGCCAAGTAGCAGACAGACTCCTTTGCCCAGATTCAGTGTGTGCTGACCGGGCTTGAACGAATACGCGTGTACATTAATCGGGGGCAGTCCGTCGACCAGTACGGCGTTCGATATTTTGATTTCCGACTGACCATAATCGTTGGCGCTAGCATCGGTTTCGAGTTCGGGAGCAGGCAGATATGTCGGTTTCTTCTCGTTGAAAAAGCCGATCAGCAGTTTCACAGGTTGTGTAGTCGAAAATGTCAGACTGGTCCTTTCCGACTGCTGTTTTGCCTTCGGAAGTTTCAGTCCTTTCAACTGCTTAAATTCAGGTGCTACTTCCTTGATGGTGACCATTGTATCCGTAAACACGCGCTGCCCTTTTTCCAGCGAATACGTTTCTACGCGTGGACTTTGTACCGTAACGATCGCGGGTTTCAACAGCAATGGCTGTTTGGCAACGGTATTCGTAACGGATCTCAGCGAATCAATCGAGTGTTTGAAATGACTCAGTTCTTTCTGATAAACTGGCAGCATTTCGGCCCAGGTTATGTACGTAGCATCAACGCCCCGCATGGGAATCTTGCGCTGTTTCGTCTGCATGCTGTTGGCATACAGGTACGTATCTTTCGTAAGATTCACCAGATCAGCGTAGTGTTTGACGCTGCTTTCCAATAAGGGCACG
This sequence comes from Spirosoma validum, assembly GCF_014699035.1. Taxonomy (GTDB): domain Bacteria; phylum Bacteroidota; class Bacteroidia; order Cytophagales; family Spirosomataceae; genus Spirosoma; species Spirosoma validum. Next base: position 27,551 of record NZ_JACXAA010000005.1, on the reverse strand, counting down.
GCTTTGTCCAGATCCCGAATATCGTTGGAATATTTGTATCGCAAAATGGCTAAGGCCGCCCGGGCTTTCTGCGCGTAGAAATTCGCCATGGCATTCTGACTGTACACGTCATTTTTCAGCCGCGTAAACTCTTCTTTATCTTTTGTGACGGCACCAGCGGCTTTGTCGATGGCTTCCACGGCTTTTTTGCCGTGGACAATCACCTCATCCGCTATTTGAACAGGTGTTTCGCCAATGTGTTTTTCGTGCTTCCAGTCCTTCTCGGCGTATTCTATAAGCATCTCGCCTTCAGGGGCTTCTGACTCGTAGAGCAATGTAAGTAAACCATACCGGAATGGATTGATAAGTTGGGTCATCAACATGCCCAGCGTTAGTGTCTGGCGGTTGCCGTCGGTGATGCCGTAACGACGTAGCAGCTTCGGTGAAATCTCGCCCGTTTGCTCGTAGGCTTCCAGTACGTCTTTACCTTTGTCCAGTGGTAACCCGTATTTTTCCGCCAATTGATTTCCCCAATACGTGACTTCTTCGGGTCGACCCCGGCCAGCTTTCCAGGCGTAGCGTGCCCAGGTTTTGTACCAGATCCAGTCTCGGTCGAGCTGGAGTATGCGCGGGTTTGTTTTATCGGCCGTGTAGGGCCAATCCCAGTAGGAAGCTTGTGGATACAAGTGCAACCCATTGGCGCCATACACGCTGTGCATCGCCTGAACCGACTTCTGAATGAAATCAGCGGAACCGTAGCGGAAGGGCTCCAGGTTCGCCAGAATGTGTACATTTTCAATCTGTACTGTACCGATATTACTCAATGTCCGGTGCAATTCAGCCCACTTCCCACGAGGTTCATAAGTAGTGAGTGCTTCACCGTTGAACTTGGCTTCGGTGTATAAATTTTTATACAACGGTAGTGCGGCTTTCATGACGCGGGGCGCATCCGTATCGTGAGCACGTAGCACGAGGGGCGGTTCCTCGGTTTTCCCGAGCACTTTCAAACCATCTTTTACGCCTGGAATAATCGTTTTGGTAAACCAGTCGACATCATCCTGCCCAACGCCTTCCATCGCTTCACCCAGGGCAATCAGCAACCCAACATTCGGGTATTTCTCCACAAACGCAGCAATTGACTTGCGGGTATAATCGGCAATGAGCGGAACAATCGGGCGGTTTCGGTCCTGGGTTTTAATGTTATGATGCTCGGCAAAGGGTTTCGAGACGATGATATTGTAGAACATCTGGATCACCCAAACACCCCGTTTATCAGCCTCTTCGGTCAGGAACCGGAACATTTCTTCGTTCTTTTTGAACGTAGCATCGTCTACTTCAACGGCATAGGGATACTCTTTCAACCGGACCAGCGACGCAAACGGATGCCCGTTCCACAGATACAGCGAGTTATATCGGTTCTCGACCATCATATCCAGATACCGAATCCACAGCGCCTTGTCGTATAACCACGGAAAGGTTTCGGGTGTATACGGATATTCGTACACGTCGCGACCGGGCAGATATGTCGGTTTCTGCACCCCGATACACGTACCGCGAAGCACCATTTCGGGTTTATCACTCAGACGAATCGTCTCGGGAAGTTTACCCGTTTCAGCTACTTGGTCCGCCAGTTCCATGCAGCCATACAAGGCACCCGACGCATCAGCACCAGCAACAAGAATTGGTTTCTCGCCTTCTTTCCGAATCGAAAAACTTTCTTTCCCTGCTTCTTTACCAGTTGTCAGCCCATAACGCGACGCTGTTTGTTTCACTACGTTATCGTCCCATAAACCAACAACGATTTGCGACGAATTAGTACTCTGCTTCGCTCCTTGCGAAACGGTAACCTGATAACCGGCTTTTGTCAGAGCTTGTCGTAGTTTTTCAGCACCAAACGTAATGCGGGCGTGGGGCGAAGCCGGTAGAACGATGGTAACGGTCTGATTCTTTTTCTGCTGCGCGGTTGACGGTTGCAGAGCAAGAAAAATCAGGAGGGATAAAAGCGGAAAGATTTTGGCGTATCGGTTCATGTCGGGGTTTGGGAACGCAATCGGTTATCCCAGGTTTGAGAAAACTAATTGGTATAACTAAGTGTCGTTAGGCACGGCCTGTCAATAGCTAAAAAGTGATTTTATTACGATTTCACAGCGCCGTAGGTGCGACCTAAATTGACAAAGAATTAGGTCGCACCTACGGCGCTGTGAATACGATCCGGTTTCTCTTTCCATGACCGGCCATCCCTACGGAGCCAACTCAAATGTGCCTGTTAAGCTGGCTGATCATTGACAAAGCTACCAAATTTAACCACCATCGATCTCCATCATTTTCGCTGGAAATTATAGAATCTTAGCGACCTAATACCCGTCATTCTGCTTAAACTCTCCTTTATTGGTTACCGCGTCGATTTCACTTTGCGGAATAGGACGTACCGCGTGAAAAGGCTGGATGTTTGGGGCCGCATCGGGGTTGTATTTTTTCACCCGCTCGACCAGTTTATTCGTCCGTTTTAGATCGAACCAGCGGACCTGTTCCCCCGCCAGTTCGCGGGCACGTTCGTCCAGGATGAAGTCAAGCGTTACGTCGGCAGCCGCGATGCGCATATTCGCCTGGCGACCAGGTACAGCTGCCCGCGTCCGAATTTCATTGAGGTAATAAGCGGCCGAGTCTTTCTTGCCTAAATTCAGCTGGGCCTCAGCCGCCAGCAGATACACTTCGCCTAGTCGCAGAATGTAGGCATCGCGCGCACTTTCGGTGGTGGCATCCGTCGCCCGCGTCGGGTCGTCGAACTTTTGAAGCGATACGTAGTGGAATCGATCATTAGGTGTGCCATCGGCTTTGTACATATCATTGACGTCGTAAATCTTGTATTTTTTCGATTGTCGGAACGCGGCCGTTACTGGATATTTCGTCGTCAGAATGGCCGTATCGCCCACGTTGATACCCGCCGGGCGTTTCGTTGCATCGGTTTCATTCGCCCTCCAGGCCGCTTTGAAGGAAGCATAATACCGTGAATCGTTTTGCTCGTTGAACAGGTTGAGCAGAAATAAGGTCGGCATGTAGCGTACGTTTGGAAAACCATTGGCTACATCGCGTTTCATACCTGGCTGGGTATTGTATTCCATCAGATACAGCGTGTGGCTGATGTTGCTACCGGCATTGAACGCCAGATTGGTCGAGTAATTGACCGCCCAGAGTATTTCGGTATTCAGCTGATTCGTAAACGTCCACAAACTGGCGTATGTCGGCAACAGTTTGTAGCTGTAGGCCGTAATGACTTTTTTGGCGTAGTTGCTGGCTTCCTGATTTTTACCCCGGGTCAGATACACCTTCGCCAGAAACGCTTCGGCTGCCGGGCGGGTGATCCGTCCATACTCCGTAGTGGTTGTCGGGATGGCCGTAACCGCAGCCTGGAGGTCCTGAAGAATCTGGTCGTAAACCGCATCGACCGATGCGCGGGTCGCCGTTGTTTCGATGCTTTCGGTTGGTTCCAGCCGAAGCGGTATCGGTCCGAAACTCTCCACCAGATGGTAATAATACCAGGCGCGCAGGAAACGGGTTTCGCCTTCCAGTTCCTTCTGCCGAGCTGCATTTATGCCCGAAGCGGGTAGGTATTTCATTACGTTGTTAGCCAGATTAACAGCCGCATAACACTGCTGCCACATCCGGGTTTTCACCCAGACGTTGTCGGTCGTCAGGCCCTGATACGTTGTGAGCGATAGCTGAGGAAAAATACCGTTCGTGCCGGAGCTGTTGTTGTTGGCTGCGTTGGTCCAGATGTCGGTACCCATCTCCATGAGGCCGTGTCCTTCTTCTTTCCCGTAGAAATACCGGTTATAGGTATAGATTCCGTTGACACCGGCTTCGATGCCTTCGGGAGTTGTAAACAGGCTTTGGGCCGTCGACCCAGCCGGGTTGTATTCCTGCAAATCTTTGGTGCAGGCTAGCAATGTAGCCGCCAGCCCCAGCATCGCCAGATAGTTCAGATATGTTTTCATCTTATGAAGAGTGAAAGATCGTATTTCGTTGAGATTAAAAACCGAGGTTTAAGCCAAATACATACAGGCGTGTCAAGGGCTGATCGATAACGCCTTCGTTTTCGGGATCGAAATCTTTCAGGTTCGAGAACCAGGCGAGGTTTCTGCCCGATACGTATAGCCGCAGGTTGTCGATCTTGAACCGGTTCGTCATCGTTTTTGGGAACGTGTAGCCCAGCGTTACGTTCCTGAGTTTAGCATACGAAGCCTGCCGTTCGGTCAGCGTCGTTACGTAGGTCGAACTTCGGGTGGCGTTGGGGCGCGGGTAGTCATTTGTGGGGTTTTCGGGTGTCCAGTAATCGATGCTGGCGCCGTTGTTGCCCCCGTTGCGGTTATACTTGGCGTAATAATCCGAACTGATCCACTGACCCACGCGAGCGATAAACAGTACGTTCAAATCGAAGCCTTTGAATCGAATATCGTTGCTGAGACCGCCCGTCCAGGATGGCACACGGGAGCCGATAATGGTACGGTCCAGGCCGCTGATTTTGCCGTCGTTATTCAGGTCAGCAATCTTGATGTCGCCAGGGATCGCGCCGTACTTAGTGGCTTCCGATTCTTCACCCAATTGCCAGATGCCTAGTTTTTTATAATCGTAATAAATCTGCGAGGGCTCTCCTTCGATGAGCGAATTGCGGTAGTCATCAGCGATCACGTTGCCGTTAGGCAGTGAAACAATCATTTCGCGGTTGCGGGCAAACGTCAGGTTGGTCGACCAGGTAAAGCTTTTCCGGCGCATGTTCTGCGTGGTAATCCCGATTTCAAGTCCCCGGTTGCGCGTCTTACCAATGTTGCGGTTTACCGTCGTTACGCCCGTCAGTTGCGGCAACGTATACGGAAAAATAAGGTCATTGGTCAGCGCATCGTAATAGTCGATATTGGCCGTAATGCGGTTGTCGAGCAATCCAACGTCCAGACCTACGTCGGCCGTAGTGGTCAGTTCCCACCTCAGATCCTGGTTGCCAATGGTCTGGTTAATCAGGTAAGCGTTGGCCGCGTTGGCGTCGTTATAGGCAAACGAAACCGTGGCGAGTGAGTTTTGCGTAGCATAAGGGTTGATTACGTCGTTACCCGATATACCATAGCTGGCCCGTAATTTCAGGTCGGTCACCACCTTCTGCTGTTGCATGAACGCTTCGTCGCTGATCCGCCAGCCCAGCCCTACCGACGGGAAGAACGCCCATTTGTGCCCTTCGCCCAGTTTCGACGAGCCATCGCTGCGGCCCGTAACGGTCAACAGATATTTATCCTTGAAGCTGTAATTAACGCGGCCCGTAAACGAAATCAGTTTGTTCTGAGTGTAACCGCTGCCCCAGAACGGATTCTGGTTCGCGGCAGCCAGGTTATAAAAATACTGCGCCGGAATCAACTGGTTGTTACCCCCGGCAAAACTCGACGTATTGGTAAACGACAGGTAACTGGTTACGCCCGTAACGGTGAACGAATGATCCTGAACGGCGCGCTTGTAAGTAAATACGTTTTCCCAGCTCAGGTTGCGGCTCTGGTTACTGGTGATCGATGCCTGCGCCCGGGTGCCTGCACCGTCGATGGTGTTCCGGCTGTAGTAGCTCCCCAATTCGTTGGTTGAAAAAATGGCTCCCAGTGTTGAACGTAGCGTAAATCCTTTAAACGGCCTCAGTTCGAGGTAGGTCGATAGCGTACCGCGATTGATTTTATTGTTTCGCTTGTAGGCGTTGGGCTGTTCATCGGCAAGCGGATTAACGACGCTGCCGCCCAGCGGGAACAACTGAAAGTTGCCATTTTCGTCGAAGGTCGTACCCAGCGGTGGAATGTTCGACGCGCGGTTGAACGGGTCCCTGCGCACATCGTTGTCGATGTAAGCCAGTTGAGCCTGAATACCGGCTGTAACCCAGTCGTTGATGGTCTGATCGACGTTGATACGGGCCGAATATCGCTTGAATTCGTCCATTCGGAGAATCCCTTTTTCGTTATAGTAGCCCGCCGAGAAATAGATCTTGGTTTTGTCGGTACCGGCGGTAATACCCAGTTGATGATCCTGCTGGAATCCGGGTTTCAGCAACATGTCGGGCCATACTGGAAACTGCTGCTTCTGGATAGCATCCAACTGAAGGGGGTTGAAGATTTTCGAATCATCGGCGGGGCTGCTCCAGGTGCCCGATGCCCGATAGGCTTCGCGCCGAAACGCAATGTATTCGGGGCCGGTCATAAACTTGCCATACCCCGCTACTTCCGATATGCCCGCGTACCCGTTGTAGCTTAGCTTGGCCTTGCCACTGCTACCGCGTTTGGTTGTGATGATGATAACGCCATTGGCCCCGCGTGACCCGTAAATAGCAGTCGAAGAAGCATCTTTCAATACGTCGATCGAAGCAATATCATTCGGGTTAATATCATTCGCGTTGACGCCCTGCACGCCATCGACAATGTACAGTACGTTGTTTGAACTACTCGGATTGGCAATGGAGCGGTTTCCCCGGATACGGATAGAGGCATTGGCCCCCGCATACCCACTGTTACGGGTGATGTCGGCACCCGGAATTTTACCCTGAAGGGCCTCTATCGGCGATGTTACGGGCAGTTTAATCGTCTCGTCGCCCTTGATCGATACCACCGAGCCGGTCAGATCACGCTTGCGCTGCGTACCGTAGCCCACGACAACTACTTCGTTCAGTTGCTTACTGTCGACTTCCAGCGTTACGTTCACGTCCGATTGAGCGCCAACGGGTACTTCCTTCGAGAGATACCCCACAAAGCTAAACACCAGCGTAGCGTCCGGTCCGTCGGGAGCGGTAAGCTGGTAGGCCCCATTCACGTCGGTCGTGGTACCCTGCGTAGTATTTTTAATCACTACGCTTACGCCCGGTAATCCCTGCCCTTTTTCGTCTCTTACGATTCCTTTGACTGGTCTATCCACAAGAGGCTGGTTGCCCGGCAAGTCGGCAGAGGTCGATGTGGGAAAAACCGCAGCCAGCTGGGTTACCGGAAGCCTGACTAGCTTTGTTCCACTGCTGGCTAAACTTTGCGAGAAAACTACAGTTGAAAAGCCCACCTGAACCAGCCCAAACAGGCTAAAAAACCAGGTACGAATGTGTTTCATAAGAATGAGTGCGAGAAAGATAATTAAGGAATAGCTATTGACAACGCATTGATAAATAGTACGTTGCTGTCCAAAAACAGCTCATTACAACTTCTTTTCTTCTGGCCTTTTCTGATGTATGCGGTAGCCGGAAACTAGAAGAGACTGGCAAACTTAGCGGATTAAAATAGCCTTAAACTACACCATTTTCTCTAAAAATTGTACAATATTAGCATGGTACAACTTTTTGAAATTTTTGAACTTTTGATGGAGAAACATGGGTCCCTGTACGGTTGGCCAGGATCGTACTTTCAGTAGCACTGATCATCTTTTATTGGTACGTATAAGGCATGTCATAAACTTCATTGTGTTTTTGCAGTTAGCTTATCAACTGCCATTTCTGACACGATCATGCCCGTCCCAGATTTAGTTTTGCTTACCTTTTCAATCTGTATTACGCTTGCTTCGTTTATTAACCTGATCCGGCTCGATTACTGGTGGATTCGCATATGGGACTTTCCGCATTTGCAGCTGACCGCGCTGGCTGCTCTGGGATTGCTGGGCTGGCTGGCCGTAGGGCATCATATGGATGGTTTTCTGCTCATCGTGCCGGTCGGGTTGTTGGCAACGTTATTGTACCAATTCTGGCTGATTTACCCCTTTACCCCCTTTCATAAAAAACAGATCCTCTCCTTTTCTCACCACAAGGGAAGTACGTCGGAAAAAGAGAACACGATCCGGTTTTTGACAGCGAATGTTTTCATGGAGAATACCCATATGCCAGAGGTAAAAGCGCTGGCAGAGAAACATAAGCCGGACGTAGTATTAGTACTGGAAGCGAATCAGAAATGGCAGGATGCGCTGGCTGATCTGGAGGAATATTATCCGCATAGAATACTTTACCCGCTGGAAAATACGTACGGGCTGTTGTTCTATTCCCGGTTTCCGATTCGTTCACGTGAAGTGCGGTTTCTGATCCAGGATGATATTCCTTCGATTTACGCACAGCTTGAATTGCCTTCGGGACAATTATGCGATTTCTACGGTGTTCATCCGATGCCGCCAAGCCCCACGGAGCACTATCGATCTACGGAACGGGATGCGGAGCTGATTCTGGTGGGGAAAGAAGCGCGAACCAAATCCGGCCCGGTCGTTGTTGCAGGCGACCTGAACGATGTAGCCTGGTCGCACACCACGCGTCTGTTTCAGCGAATCAGCGGTTTATTAGATCCACGTATTGGTCGGGGGCTTTACAATACGTTTCATGCCCGTTATTTTTTCCTGCGCTGGCCTTTAGACCACATTTTCGTTTCCTGCCATTTTCAGCTACAGGCCATCCAGCGTTTACCGAACTGCGGATCGGATCATTTTCCGATGCTGGTGACACTCACCTACGTAGGGGATCAGACGCACAAGGGTATAGAAATTCCCCAGCCTGAAGGCGATGATCTAGCAGAGGCCAACGAGAAACTAAACGAAGCAGAATAATTGGATCAAGGTCGCTTTTTACGAACTATTGGCCAACAGGGCGGACGGAATAGTCTAAGTATAGCCGAAATTCGGGGATTTATAAGGTAAGTTTACTTCGTTCATCTCTTTATTTTAATAAAACCTACCGCCTTAGTTCCGAGCCCCATGAATCTATTCGAACATTCTACCTCAAGAAGAAACTTTATAAAGCATACCGCCGGTGTTTTTGCCGGAATGACCGTAGTGGATGGACTGGCTAAAGCTGGTATTGCCGGGGAAACAACTGCCGGGTTAACTCTGCCGCTGGGGGTCTGTACTACGTATGACAAAGCCGATTTATTAAAAAAACTGGGGTATTCATTTGTCGAGGAAAGTGTCGGTCATTTTCTGATCCCCGATACAGGAGGGGATGAACAATACGAAAAAAATCAGTCGGCACTGAAAACAGAAAACGTTCCGGTTCGATCCTACATCTATTTCTTTCCGGGCAAGCTCAAGTCGGTTGGGCCAGATTTGCACCACGAGGCTATTTTACAGCGGGCCGACCTGGCGCTTAAACGGGCAAAGGAGTGCGGCTCGAAGAATATCGTTTTTGGCAGCGGTGGTTCGCGGGCCATTCCGGATGGCTTCGACCGGGCTACTGCCAAAGCACAGCACATTGCGCTCTGTCAGAAGATGGCTCCCTTAGCCGAAAAACATGGTGTTACGTTAGCGGTCGAACCGCTGAACCGGAGCGAAACGAATTTTATCAATAGTCTGGCTGAAGGTGTCGAAATCATTCGGGCAGTCAACAATCCCTGGTTTCGTCTGCAATGCGATATCTACCACATGCTCAAGGATGACGAAAGGCCCGAGGAGATCGTTAAGTATGGCGAATACATAACCCATTGTCACATTGCAGAAAAGCAAAGCCGAACCGCTCCGGGTGTCAAAGGCGACGATTTTAGACCCTATTTCCGTGCGCTGAAACAAATAAAGTATCAGGGAGGCTTATCGCTGGAATGCGTCTGGACAGATTTTGATGCCGAAATAACCCGTGGCATTGCGGTTGTTAAGCAACAGTTATCGGAGGTTTGAACCCGAACGGTACGTATTTACGACGCTGGATACAAACTTCCGATGCTGCTCTGAATTGACTGTATCGAACCTTACTCTAACTAGAACCGAGCGTTATTCCGTAGCATTTCTTACGGTATTTGACGTAATCACAGCACTTACAGATTCTTCCTGCGACGTATCGGTTACGGGTCTCCGGCGCCAGTAATTTGCCAGTATCGAACCCGAGATATTCATCCACGGACTGAATACGGCGGCTGGCAAACCAACGGTACCTAACTTGCCCATGCTACCTGCCAGACCCGAAGCCATACCACCGTTCTGCAGGCCCACTTCAAACGCAACGGTTCGGGCTGAATTCTTATCGAGACCGAACAGGCGACTAAGCCAGTAGCCGAAAAAGTAGCCAGCCCCATTGTGAATAACCGATGTCATGAACAGCAGGAAGCCCACTTTCATGAGGTTATCCCGACCGGCTGCGGTGGTTACGGCGGTAAAATAAACAATGCCGAACATAGATAAATACGGCATCAACTCATCCAGCCGGGGATGGGCTTTTGCCAATTGGTGGTACAAGAAACCAACTACCACAGCGCCCAAAAGAAAGCTGAAAATTTCGAGCGTCTGAAGCGCTTCGGGGCTTGCTACGTTAGTCTCCAAAAAGGACCACAACCCAATAGCCAACGCGATAAGCCAGCCCAGCGATAGGCCAAACAGGATGTTGACGGTTCGCCGTCCGCTAGCCGACGCCGTTTTCAAATAATCGTGCAGGAGAGCCGCGAAAATGGGGATGATCACAATTTTGATGATCTCCATCATCATGTTCACAAACTTGATTTCAATGAGTGTACCGGCCAGCAGCTTCAGCAACAAGGGCGTTAGAAACGGAGCTGCTAAGGTAGCCATTGCCGTGACGACGACCGATAAAACCAGGTTCGCTTTCGCCAGATACACCATTACGTTCGAAGCCAATCCACTGGAACAGGAACCGATCAGAATAACGCCCGCTGCAATTTCAGGCTCGAACTGAAAGACTTTTGTCAGGAAAAGCCCCATCAGCGGCATTATTGTAAAGTGGCAAAACAGCCCAATAGCGACTCCTTTTCCGGTACTGGCCAGCCCCGAAAAATCGCGAATGCTCATCTGAATTCCCATGCCAAACATCACTGACTGGATAATGAGCAGAATGAGCCATTTATTTCGCAAATCGAACGACCCCCACTTCGTAAACGCAGCCGGATAAATCATAGCGGTTACCACGGCCACAATGATCCAGGCGGTGTATTGATACGTTCTCAGAGCCGGAATGACTTTCATCCCGAGCGCGAAGCTTACCACCGTGACAACAGCCGCCGGTTGCCAGATGGCAGCATTTTGCAGAAGCAACCCAAGCAACAAGGCGACAACGGCCAGAGCGGAGATAACTAAAGAGATTCGTTTCATGGGTTTAGTACGGGTTGAAAGGAAGGAAATTTTGTCATCCCGGCGCAGGGATCTTAAGCGTCAGGGAATTCGAACTCCCTCCTTCGTTGGGATGACAAAATCCGGATACTACACCAACTGCTCTGCTAAATATTGAATGGCAATGGGAGGACTGGCCAGAATGGGCACTTTTTTGTCGGCCTCATCCAGCGTATCGACCACACGCGCCATCGAGGCTTGCGCCAGAAGAATGACGTCTACTTTCGTACTCAAATCCTTTAGCGCTGTAGCCACCATTGCGTCATGTTTGGACGCATCACCACTCATCAGCGCATCAAACGCGCCTTCGCAGAGAACGGAGGTCAGTTCGATTTCTTTTCCAGCGACGGCCGCCCGACGCTGAACCAGATCGCTGGTGGGAACAAGGGTTGTGGGCAACGTAGCAATCACGCCAATTCGTTTTCCTATCTGAACGGCTTTGTCGGCCATCGGTTGATCGACACGTAACACCGGCACGTTGGTCAGTGCTGCCGACGCTTCCACAGCCGCCCCGATGGATGAGCAGGTTACCAGAATAAAATCAGCACCGGCATCCTCAGCGGAACCAACGTAATGCCCAACGCGACGAGCAATATCGGTTGTTAGTTCACCGCGTTGGATGATATTCCTGACCAGGCTGTGATCAACGATATTGAACGTCTGTATGCCCGGCAAATAGTCGTTACAAAGCTGTTGAAAAACAGGAACTAACGTAGCGGATGTATGGATTAGGCCTAGAGTTTTGGGAGTCATGCTGTTGTTAAATTTATCATTTGTGGTCGGTATGACCCCGACGGGGTCAAATGTCTATAGAAGACATATTGGCTATAAACATTTGACCCCGTCGGGGTCATACCGACCTGTCTTCTTTATCTATTTTTCTAAAACACTCGTCCTTCCAGCAGCACACCGAAATAATCCTCAGCGCCGACCTGCCCGCCTTTGACATTCACCTCAACGCCATCCAACGACGAACCAGGCGCGGTTGCCTTACAAAGTGGGGCACCAGGAACCAACGGCGCAATCATTTCGACGGCCTCGATACCCATTGCCCGAGCCGCATAACTGGACGTATCGCCACCAGCTACCACGACGCGTTTGACCGACGTTTGACGTACTACCTCCTTCGCGATCAATCCAAGTGCTGTACCAAGCTTCTCCGAAGACAACGTAATACCCTGCTGCGCTGAACTTCCTGCTGTGTGCACGATAACGCTACGTTCCTGACGGATTTGGTCAATCGCTTTCTGAACGTAGTCGGACAGGCCTGCCCCCAACGTAGCATGATCGTGAATTTGTTGAGCGTCCAGAACGATTTCAGAAAACCCATTTGCTTTCGCCCAAACGATCTGCCCGGACGTAACGGGAGAGCAACTCCCCGCCAGCACCAGCAACGGAGACGCTTTTCCCGGATTCGGCCAGGACGTAACGGGTTGTAAATCGCCTTTTTTTGCCCAATACTTTCCCAGAGCCATTTCAACGCCCGATGATCCAACCAAAAACAACGGATTCTGCGGATGCCCATATGAGTCCATCAGTTCGCCAATTGGTAATAGATGCTCTTCGTAAAGCGCATCGAACAGAATAATTTCGGCATTGTCCTGCAACAACGACGTAACGGCATTCTGAATACTCTCCTGACTTTTAACAACTTGCAGGATATCCAGCAAACCAGCCTTTTTCGTTGTTTGCTTAGCCAGATGGAGACGCAAATCGCTCTCGTCAGCGGGCGTAACGGGGTGCTTGCTCATGGACGGGTGCCTGTCAAGCCGGTAGATTGTGCCTGCACTACCAATACCCATACGGGCAAACAGATTCCCAAATACGCAATAGCGCCCCAGCGATGGAGCAGCCACCAGCAGGGGGATAAAACTCTTCTGAAAGATTTCCTGCCCCACATCAATCGCTTTGCCGATGCTACCGACAATTGGCGACGAATCGAACGTAGAACAGACTTTGTAATGCACATGGCGAGTGCCCAGTTGGCGCAGTTCCACAAAAGCGGTACGTAACGTTTGCTCCATCACGTCGGGAGCCATCGAACGCGTCAGACCCGCTACACCGATAGCGTCCAGATTGGAATAGGTCGCTAAACGCTCGGGGGTTGGCGGCTCAATGAACAGGGCCGTTTTCAGTCCCGCCCGACTCAGGAATTCCAGCGCGTCCGTAGAACCCGTAAAATCATCGCCGTAGTAGGCCAGTGCAAGGGAGATGCTCATAATGCACTAAAACTTTTTTTTGTCATCACAACGCAGGAGGGATCTTCGCTAACAGCAATTTATTCCAGTTGCCGAAGATCCCTCCTGCGTTGTGATGACAAATTCACACGATACTTATTTTTACTTTCCGCCAAACTTTTCAACTGACTTCGCAAATTCGGGATATTTCCCGGCGGCTTCTGCTACGTTTAATCCATTGACGGCGGCTTGCCAGGCTTGTTGCAGAGCTATTACCCCAGCCGACGGTCCCATAGGGTGTGCCAGAATACCGCCACCCGCCATGTACAATAAATCAATCGTTTTAGTCCGGCGATACGTCTCGGGGGCCTGCCCCCCCCACTGCCCGGACGATACCACCGGCAAGACTGAGTAACCACTAAACATGGGCGTCAGACACGCTTCAATGGATTGCACGACGCTGTCGTCCGACTCCCAGAATTTGTTCTGAATACCATTCACGTGGATTTGATCGACGCCCGCCAGTCGCCATAATTTTTGGTAAGCCGGAAATTCAATCCCCAGCAATGGATGGCGCGTCATCATTCCCCAGCCGTTCCGATGTCCGTGGATAGCCAATGCCCGCTGGTCGCAGATTTTCTTCGTTGCCGAAATTCCAACGCTATTGAGGCTGACCATGGCGCAGGTGCCGCCAGCGTTTACCACTTTTTCGTAGCGTTGTAACATCTCATCAATCTCCCCGCTGATGTTAAAGGCATACATCACTTTTTTGCCCGTTCTATCCGCATGCCGATTGATGACATCCATTACCGCGTCTACCCGTTTCCCGAATGGCGAGTTGGCCGATGAGCCCATTAACTCGTCGTCTTTTACAAAATCGATACCCGCTTCGGCCAGCGTTTTCACCAGCTCCGCCGTTTGTTCAGGCGTCAGACCGATACTGGGTTTTATGATGGTACCAATTAATGGCCGACCTTGAACGCCCGTAAGTTGCCGACAGCCGGGAATTCCAAACGCCGGACCGGCATACTGATCAGCGTACGAGTCAGGCAACTGTATATCAAGAAGTTTTAAGCCCGTAAACTGCCGAATCTCATACAGGTTTCCCTGTAAGGTTGAGATCAGCACCGGCAAATTATAGCCAAAATTTTCGACCGACCAGGATACCGTTACTCGTGCCCGATGATACGTACCGGATGGGCTGGTCGACCCTGGAATCGCGGATTCCGAAACGGTTTCCAAATGGTCAATCGATTCGACACGAGCCGCAAACCGATATTTGAGTTCTTCCGTTTCGCCCGGCACCGCAACGAACGTACCGGACGATTGCTCGCCGGCCAATACCGTTGCTGCTGATTCGGAGCTAAAGGGGGTTTCGATGTAGTAAGTGGCTGTGATACGTTCCATTTTGGATGTGTGCTGAACGTAGTACGAAAACTACGCCTAACGAGGCAAACTTACTGGTTTGAATCAACCTTAATCTCCACCATTTTCTCTAAAAATTGTACAATATTAGCCTGGGTTTACGATTACCTATTTTATGGCAATTCAGTATCCATTCGCTCATAAAAAAGGATTTTATATCTTTGTCAGCATGAGGATGGCTCCTATGTTATAATCATTTCTTTTTGCGGCATCGTTGCCCAAAATCGTCCCAATAGCTTCGGGATCAGGGATTTCTATAACCATTAAATTTATTATCTGAATACTGGACAAGCTGCTCTTCGGCGGACTTGGCTCCAGTCTCATCCCAGAAAGAAATGAGTATGCCAGACTTATTAAATTCAGCACAGATACACAACTTCATACAGGACGGCTTTGTCCGTATTGATCATGCCTTTTCCAGAGCTACAGCTGATGCAGTAGTGGATCGTTTATGGAACGATATTCCCTTCGACAGACATGATGCTGCTACGTGGACGGAACCCGTAGTACGGTTGGGTATGTATGATCAACCGCCTTTTATCGAGTCGGTAAACAGCCCTGAACTACACCACATTTTTGATCAACTGATCGGCGCGGGCAACTGGATTCCCTGTCGTAATGTTGGCACATTTCCGGTTCGTTTTCCATCCGATAAAGAACCGGCGGATACGGGTTGGCACGTGGATGCCAGTTTTCCCGGAGCCGATGCCACCAATTATGTTGACTGGCGAGTGAATGTACATTCCAAAGGACGTGCCTTGCTGATGCTGGTCTTGTATTCGGACGTAACGGAAACCGATGCCCCAACCGTCATCCGCAAAGGCTCTCATTTGGATGTCGCCAAACTACTGGCCGACGAAGGCGATGCCGGGCTATCGTTTATGGAGCTGGCCGAACAGCTGGAAGCGTTGCCGCATAGGGATGAAGTCTACGCTGTAGGTGAGGCCGGGAGTATTTACCTGTGTCATCCGTTTCTGGCACACGCAGCGCAGGCAAACCGTGGCAGCACCCCCAAGTTTATGGCGCAGCCTCCCTTGTTGCTACGTACTGAACTGAACATCAGCGACTCGGCCATTACATCCGCTCCTGTAGAAACCGCGATCCGACTGGCGTTGCAAACCTGAGCTTTAACATAGACCGTCGATTTTTATGATACGTATGATTGACAGTGATCTTGGTTAATCATACGTATCATAAAAATCGGCGGTCTGTTTTACACCAACGTAATAGTACGACCCGTATTTATTTCTTCCAGAAACGATTCGTCGTGCGCGACCACAATCAGCGTGCCTTGGTATTCATTGATAGCCGCCGTTAGAATGTCGACGCTTTGAATGTCCAGGTTGTTCGTGGGTTCGTCCAGAACAATAATGTCGGGGGATTGCTGGCCGATGGTCAGGCAGCATAGCATCAGTCGCATTTTTTCGCCCCCACTCAGGGCTACGCAGGACTTATCCCAATCGTCTTTGGTAAATAAAAATCGGTTGAGTCTGATTTTTATCTCATGCTCCTGCAAGGCCGAAACATTGAATCGCTGGGCTTGCTGATGTACAGTTAACGCATTATCGATCAGCGAGTAATCCTGATCAATATACACCGATTTATTATCCGCTCTATAGACCGTTCCCTGACTGGATTCCAGTTCACCCAGAATGATTTTTATCAGAGTTGTTTTTCCGGAGCCGTTCAGCCCTTTCAGCGCGATACGTTCGCCACTGGTTAGTTGGAAGCGTAACGCTTCGCTCCAGAGGAATTGATCAGCATAACCAAAGTTGATGTCAGTTGCCGAGAACAGAATTTTACCCCTGTGAAGAGCGGAATTGTCGAAGCCGAACCGCAGTTTATCCGTGTCGGGCAATTCTTTACGCAGTTCACTCAGTTCTTCGGAAATCGCTCCTATTTTTTCCGTGTGCACACTTTTTAAGCGGGACGTACTATTTTCGGCACTGTTCCGAAGCGTATTCATCATGATTCGGGAAACGCCCGCTTTCTCCTGCTTCTTTTTGCCGCGTGCATCGAGTTTCTGTTTTCGTTCGGCCGTCTCCCGCTCAATCTCTCTGGCTTTTCGTAAAGCTTTTTCCCGGCTGTGAATGTCCTGACTCAGCGCATGGCTTTCAATCGTTTTCTGCGCTACGTAGAAGTCATAATTGCCACCATACACGGCGATGCCCCGCCTGCTTAGCTCATACACCTGATCGAGCAGATTCAGCAATTTCCGGTCGTGACTCACCACCACCAACGTAGCAGCACTGGACTCAATAAAGTCATATAACGCTTGTCTTCCAGCTACATCGAGGTGGTTGCTCGGCTCATCCAGCAAAACGATGTCGGGTTGATGAATAGCAATACCTGCCAGAAAAACCTTCGTTTTCTGACCCCCACTTAAGGTTTGCATGGGCTGCGTCAAATCCAGGCCATTCAGTTGCCAATAGCTCAACGCTTCGTAACAACGCTCTTCGATCGTCCAGTCGTCGTTGAGCAGGGCCAGGTTGTCTTCCGTTACGTTACCATCCAGGATTTCCCGTAAAGCCCGTAATTTATCGTCAACCCGAAGAGCCTGCGCGACGTTCAGGTTATTAAACTGGCCAAACAGTTGCGGAACGTAATAAGGGGTTGCATCGACTTTGATTGAGCCATGTGAAGGCTGTACTACGCCCGCCATGAGCTTCAGCAGGGTTGATTTGCCGGTACCGTTGTTGCCAATCAGAGCAACTTTATCGTGACGATTGATGGTAAGATTTATGTTGTCGAACAGTAAATCTTTATTAGAATGGAGATAGGCTATATGTTGTAGAGTAAGCATAATTTCTTTCGGAAAGAGATGAATGACGATAGCGAACCGTATAGCGGCTGCACTATTGATTTCCCGGAAAGAAAGTAGATCCTACATTGATGAGACGTATTGACTTACAACGGCAAAGTTACAACGTACTTTTTAATTGAAGCACATTAAAAACGACAGCTACCGGACAAATGGAATCCAGACTTCCATTTCGGAGTGTCCGCGGTTCGCCCAGGCGTAGTAGGGAATCAGGCGTACGCGGGTGGAGGCAGGCGCTTTGTCCGATACTTCCCGATATAGTTGATTGGTCCAGTTGCCTTCGTTCAGGAGTTTTGCCTCACCTTCTAAGGCCACTACGTCGCTGTTGTCAATCGTAACAGGCGTTGGCTTGAAATCATTCTTTAACGACAACGCTACGTTGGTTAGCTTCGTTTTCGGGTTGTCTACTGATTCCAGACAGTATACGATAGGCCCTCGCTTGACGGCTACCTGACCGCGATTTTCTTCCACCAGCGGATTCGATTCGATCAGTTTCACCGACATGGGTAAGTTGATTTCTACCTTATCCCCTGCCTTCCAGGTACGATTGATTTCGGCATATTCACCCGAATGAATGGTTGTCGAAACGGCAGTACCATTCACTTTAAGCGTTGCACCCTGGCACCAGCCGGGAATGCGAACAAATACCGAAAACGGTTTCGTCGGCGCCTTTTCCAGTTGGAGATTTACAGCCCCGTCCCAGGGGTAATTCGTGGTTTGCGTCAATTGAATTGCTGAGCCGTCTTTCAACGTAGTGTTCAACTGACTGCCGCCAAACAGATTCAACCATACGCCTTTGTCGGAAATACTGTATGCGTAACTGCTTACTTCGGCCATGGTACGTACCGTGTTCGGTGGGCAGCAGTTCGACAGACGAATATACGGTTGGCGTCCGCCCATCCAGCGCATTTGATACGGATAATCGTCCGAAGCGCTTAGTGGATTGGTGTAAAAAAACTTCGTACCACCCAGGTTGATACCCGACAGAATCGCATTATACAGTTCCAATTCCATAATGTCGGCATACTTTGCCTCGCCCGTAATCTGGAGCATCCGGTAATTCCAGAGCAGATTGCCGATGTTGGCACAGGTTTCGTTGTGAGCCGAATGATTCGGCAGTTGATACGCTTTGCCATACGCCTGATGGATTTTCTGCACCGTATCGGGCTTATACGACGTACCTTCCGGCGAAACGCCATCGTACAACGCCCCACAGCCCCCCGTTACGTACATTTTGCGATTCACTACGTCGTTCCACATCAAATCCAGCGTTGATAGCAACGTACTGTCGCCAGTTTCGGCAAAGACATCGGCAGCACCAGCGAACAGATAATTCGCCCGGACGGCATGGCCGATCACTTTTTTCATATGCCGAAACGGTACCCGATCTGAGTTGTCATCCGTCCCTTCCGAAAGGCCGCGAATGTCGATCAGCTTTTTGGCAAGTGCCAGATAGTTCGGATCGTGCGTCGTGCGGTATATCTCCGTGATACCCATGTAGTGCGACGGACAAATGGCGTTACGTGCCTGTTCGGGGCTGGCATTGTTGTAAAAACCAATCAGAAAATCAGTCGCTTTTTTGGCGATGTTCAGCAGGGACGTTTTGCCCGTTGCCCGGTAATGTACACAGGCAGCTGTCATCAGATGGCCGAAGTTGTACGCTTCAAAGCTGAGCTTATCGTCGAACATCTTTTTTTCGCCCGACTTCTTTTGCTGGATAATCGCCTTTGTGTACACGTAGCCGTCGGGTGCCTGCGCTTTGCCGATCACCGCAATGGCTTTATCCATCTGCTCGTCCAGCTTTTTGTCTTTGGTCAGCGCATACATACTCGCCACTGATTCCAGCGTTTTATAGAAATCACCATCATGAAAGGAAGGCCCTTTGAAATTACCCTGCTCCAGACCAGCGGCTATCTCAAAATTCCGAAACGAGTGGCTCACGTTTGGATTGGTGTAGGTATCCCACAGATGCGGCACCATCGAATCACGGCAAACGGCAAAGCGATCAGCCCAGAAACCAGTGGTCCATTTAACGGCATTCAGGTCCGTACTTTCCAGTCGGGCAAACTTACTTTTCGACGTATTAACGAGCGCATTAGTCTGACCCCAGGCCGTCGAGAGCGACGTAAGGGCGAAGGCCAGTAAGGAATAGCGGATTAGCGTGCGGCTAAGGTTCATAGCAAGCAAATAGCATAAAAATCAAAATTAATAGCAATAATCCCTTACGAAATATGCTATTTTCTCCGGAGATTGTAGGATGTTAGCATGTGCACCTCCTTTCGCTGTCTGTTCAAAATTTTTATACCCGCAACGAGCCGCGGAACGCCCTGGCGGCATAGTACGATTGGGCACCATTGTGATACACGAAAACATGGCCGTAGCGGAACTCAGCAAAGAGAGCGCCACCAAGTTTTCTGATATCGGCGGGCGTTTTTATCCAGCTCGATGTTTTTGTGTCGAATTTTTCCAGTTGCTGCAACTCCCGGTACTGGTCTTCCGTCAGAAGCTCAACACCCATAGCAGCGGCCATATCAACAGCGTTATTTTCAGGCTTATTTTCTTTCCTTGATTCCAGCCCTTCACGGTCGAAGCACACACTTCGGCGGTCTTTAGGGCTTTCTGCAGCACAGTCATAAAAAATGAATTCACCTGTCTCTTTATCCTGGCCAACAACATCCGGTTCGCCACCAGTACTTTCCATTTCATTGAGCGACCAGAGTTTTTCAGCATTAGCGTCCAGTTTTGTTTGCACGTTAACCCATTCGATCCCTTTATGCCGATTCCTATTTTTCTCAAACCGAGCTTTCAATACGCTAAGTAATTCGTCCCGCTGTTCGGTCAACAGCTCCTTTTTGTTGTTAATTTCAGTACTCATTGTCAGTAGGTGTTAGTTTAATTTGCTTACTACGTCCTGCAAACGGTTATGTGCCATGTTGATGCCCTGGGCAAAGGGCAATTTCAGTATCTGGTCTCTGAGCTCGACTGATCTATACACAACATGCATAGTAAGTTGGCTAGTGTCGTCGGTGAGTGGTTCAAATTCCAGAAACTCAAGCTGGACGCTCAGGGGCGTATTCTCCATTTCGAATGTCCGGGTGATTTTCTGGTTTGGCACAAACTCATGAATTACGCCATTGAACCTGTGCTTATTACCTTTAGGATCAGTGGTTTCAAATTGGTAACTGCCATGCTTTTTACTCTCAAGTTTCAGCACGTTCGTACCCATCCATTGCGCCACAATGTCGGGCTCTACATACGCTTTAAACAATAACTCCAGTGGCAAATCGAATTCCCTTGTGATCACTAATTCCTGTTTATCCGTTTCGGCATGAACCTTCGTTTTTCGCTCCATCGTCGTCTACTTTTTTGACTGGTAGTTTTTCATAATGGATTCCAGTTTATTAAACCGATCATCCCATAATTGACGGAACGGCTCAATAAAATCAGCGATCTCTTTCATTTTAGTGGCATTTAAATGATAGATCATTTCTCTGCCCTGCTGCTCCTGCTTGAGCAATTCGCATTCAGTCAGAATTTGCAGGTGTTTAGAAACGGTTGGTCTGGCCGTGTCGAAGTTTGCCGCGATGGCACCCGCCGTCATGGCGTGTGAAGCTACCAACAGCAGGATAGCCCTTCTGGTCGGATCAGCGATGGCTTGGAATACGTCTCGTCGTAGGTTCATCGTGTAGTCATTTGACTACAAATATATGCGTAGTCATTTAACTACACAAATTTCCTATGGAGTTTGTGAGAACTTGCCTAAAAAAGCTAATTGAGAGAAGGGTTATAGCCTCTGGCCCACGTCACGTCTTCCAGAATAAAACCAATCTTTCGGGGAATGGCTCCGGCCTCTGGAAAACAGGCGTCTTTACGAAGGTCTACTTCAGCTGCTTTCCTTGAAATGAAGTCGATGAACGCTTTAATAGTCGCAGGGTAGCCACAGTCTTTCTACCTAAATTTACCATTTTCCAAAAAGTACTGTCTGGGTTGTTTTAACATAGCGATTAGCAACTTGGCGATAGTAAGATAGCTAGAAGCCCTGTGCTTGAATTTGGGAAAAAGTTTACCGGCAACACAAATGGTAAGGCTATGGCGACCTGACACCATATTACCTCTGTTACGTGTCCGTGGTATTGGTTTGGAGAAAGTCCGTGATCGTTGTTATGGTAGTTCCTCCAAACCTAGTCAGGTCTAACAAGTCTTTGTCGCCTGTTAACAGAAAGTCGGCCTTTCCGTCAATCGATAACGAAAGTAAAAAATTGTCTTTTGGGTCTCGTCAAACGTCAATTTGAGAACTCACCTTCACAAACTCAGCTTTCTGCCTGAGGCTTCTTGGTAAGTCTGCGAGGTCGAAAAGATAAAAGTACTTTCTGAACTTCGGACGCTGGGCAACATCGACAACCTCTTCTACTAATTCCTCACTGACTAATAAGAGTAAGTGTTCGCCTGAAAAAAAGCCGGTCGAGCTTGTTAAAGTTTCTGGTTAGCAGGAAGCTTATCCAAAGGTTCGTGTCAATAACAACCCTATGCATTCTTTCTGGCATAGCGCTCTTTTCGTGCGGTTTCTACCTGTTCGGTTATCTCCGCCAGAGTCGGTGGGTCAAGTGCCGCCTTTGAGCGAAGCCGCTCGACTACTTGCATAAACTCATCCTGATTGGTTTGTTTTAAAGCAATCAGGTCCATGTCAGCAAGGTCCTTAAGTAGCCGTTCTGCCTTTGGGTTTAATATGTCAACCTGATACGTTACCATGCTCAAATCTAAGAATTTTTGAACAGAGTTTCTAGTCAGCCTGCGTAATGCCCCTTTTTCGGGAAATCTCTCCAGATTCAGAAAAATACATGCCTTTACGAAGTTCTAACTCTGCCGCTTTCCTTGAAATGAAGTCTATTGGCCGATGGTTCAAGCTTCCAAACGGCAAATGAAAGTCGATGAACGCTTTCGTAGCCGCAAAGTAGCCATAGCTTTTCTACGTGAATATGTCATCTAAAAACGAAGGCTAAAATCTTCTCTTACAGCTTATAACTCACAACGTAGCTCTTTCCCTTCTCCACCGTCAATTCATACGTACCATTACTCACCGGACGAACTTCCCCTTGTTTGCAAACGGGTTTGGTTTTGCTTTTGAAACGCAGCGTTCCGGTTCCGGCGGCTCCCGTTACTTTGATTTCTTTGGTGCTGCAATACACGCTGACGTCGCCATCGGGTGTGGGGACTTTGCCGTCGATCCATTGCAAACCACCTAGTTGCGGTTCAATCAGATACGTAGCGTAAGCGGGAGCGGTCGGTTTGACACCGAGGTAATATTTGCCCAGCAGATAGATTGGGCTGGCTCCCCAGGCGTGGCACAGGCTTTTCCCGAACGGACGACCATACATGGCGTAATGTTCAGCGCCGGTTTTGGTCGGGTTGTATTCTTCCCAGAACGACGTAGCGCCGAGGTTCAGCATACCGCCCCAGTAGTCTTTCATTTCTTTCGTCACGTAACTCTGTTCACCCAGGGCGCAAAGAGCTTCGAGTTCGTAGAAACGCATGTACGGTGTGGTGATTTTCGGTACGTTTGGATTCAGTAATACGTATTGCTTAACAGCCTGTTTCTTTGCGTCGTCCAGGTAATTAAAGAAGATCGCAAACATGTTTGCGTAACGCGTTACGTTGTCGGTCGTTACCCCATCGACCCGGCTATGCACCAGCGCGTGTTTGCTATCGCTCCAGTACGTACTGAACAGTTTCGTTTTTACGTCGGCGGCCAGTTGATTGTATTTTGTCGCGTTTGGCGTATCGTTCACGATGTTGGCGCAGAGTGCCATCGTTTCCAGACTGCGGGCAAACAGCAACTGCTCAAAACTAACTTCACCTTTCTTGCTCAACCCGTCGGCCCAGTCAATGAACACCCAGTCGCCTGCCAGTCCTTCCAGCAAGCCGTTTTTGTTTCGGCGGTCGAGGCAATAGTCCATCAGGCTTTGCATACGCGGGTAAAACTGCTGGATGAAGGCTTTATCGCCAGTGTATTGGTAATAATCGTAAATACTGATGAACCAGTAAAGGGTATAGTCCATAATGGTGTTGATGTGGCTCGTCACGGGTTCTTTCCCACGTAAGGCCAGCATCGTGCGCGTCACTGAAGGCGAGTCGAACAGTAGGTAATAGTTCATCAGATAACTCTGTGCGGCATCCCCCGACCAGATCCAGCGGTCACGTTTGATACCGTCGATGAAAAATTCGCGGGTGTTGAGGTGAAGCGTATAGGTCGCTACGTCGTAAATCCGGTTGATCTGCTCGTCGTTGCACCGAAAACTACCCCGGTCGGCAACGGGCAGAAACTCGTATAACATCGATACCGAATCCATCACTACGCTACCGTCGAATTGCACATTGACGTATCGAAACGCTTTGGTTAGTTTCATAGTCGAATCGCGTTTCTGCGTCTGATCGATTTGCAGAAAATCTGTGGTTTCGCAGGTGGCGGTAGCACGGGCTTCTTCGGGCGATTCCCCGTAATAAATATTGATGTTTCCCTTACCCGACAACCCATGCAGTTTGATAAACCCGAAGGTTTCTTTACCAAAATCCAGAAAGACTGAGCCTTTTTGTTTATCCGTCTTCACCGCCGATAACGCCTTGGTATTCAGTCGAAACTTCGACGGCGGCAGTTGCGGGTCATTGAAATTCCAGGAGCCCGCCTTCAGCCACGTAGTCCCCGACTGATCCGATGCTTTCCCCGTTTCGTCAATCCACTCTTTATCCTCAAACGTAACGAGCCACGTATCATCCGACACTACGTTCTTGCCACGCACATAAATGGCCGGAACCCGATCCTGACAGAAGACTTTGAGACTTACTTTATGCTTACCCGCCGGTACAGTAATCCGTTTCGGATAACCCGGAAACGCTTTTCCATCGACCTTGACGTTGTATTTACCTTCGACAAAAAGCGCTACGTCTTCAGCCTGTGTCAAGTCGAAATCCTTGTGGAAATCGATCAGGTTATAGTGACTATCCAGCTTCCAGAAAGGGGGTAAAAACGTGGTTCGTTCGGTACGTCGGTTCTGCATGTTGTTGCCTAACCAGATCTCAAAATCGCCCGGATACCAGATCCAGGTAGCCTGATTCTGAGCAAAGCCCGATGAAATGAATGATAAAAGTAGAAAGAGTATAGAAAGGGCTTTTTTCATTTGATCGGTAAAGAAGAACGATTAAAAAGCAAAAATAGGAACACTTTAGAAAGCAAAGGAAAATTTATGGGTTATTTTAAAACTAATTATCAATTAGATATCAGAATAGGCTACTAGGTCAATAGAATGCCCTTGCACCTAACTATATTCCTTTATAAATTACGACTAAAATTATTGATAATCTCAGCCTGATTAGTAGTTAACTGGGCGTTTTTTGTTT
Source organism: Spirosoma validum (assembly GCF_014699035.1). Taxonomy (GTDB): domain Bacteria; phylum Bacteroidota; class Bacteroidia; order Cytophagales; family Spirosomataceae; genus Spirosoma; species Spirosoma validum. The sequence goes on along the minus strand of NZ_JACXAA010000005.1, from coordinate 2,678 downwards.
CGATTATTTTCTTTTATTTTCTATTTACTATTTTTACCTTTGTTCAGTCGGCAGTTAGAGGGATACCACAAACCGAAGAATTGTCGATCGACGCACAGCGATCTACTAGCCCATGAATGTGAAAACGAGTACCCCCATCACCCTAGGCGTTATTATTGGTAACCGGGATTTCTTCCCTGACAAGTTAGTTGGCGAGTGCCGGACTGATCTGCTGGATGCTTTCCAGAAAGCTGGTATAAATCCGGTCATGCTGCCCGAATCGGCGACCAAACTCGGTGGGGTCGAAACGTTTCAGGAAGCTCAGAAATGCGCCGAACTGTTCCGCAAACACGCCGACGAGATTATGGGTATCCTGGTCGTTCTACCGAATTTCGGTGATGAAAAAGGCGTAGCAGAAACGCTGAAACTCGCTCGCCTGGACGTACCAGTGCTCATTCAGGCTTATCCCGATGATTTGCATCGCATGGACGTAGCGCGTCGGCGGGATGCGTGGTGTGGTAAAATTTCAGTCTGCAACAACCTTTATCAGTTCGGCATTAAATATTCGCTGACGACCAAGCACGTCGTACATCCCTCCGACCCCAGCTTCCAGACAGATCTGAAGAATTTTCTGGCCGTTTGTCGAGTGGTAAAAGGGCTCCGTAACGTTCGCATTGGCGCTGTTGGCGCACGTCCGGGAGCATTTAATACGGTACGGTATAGCGAGAAAATCCTGCAACGTAACGGTATTTCGGTTGTCACTATCGACCTGTCGCACATTCTGGGTTTCGCCAATAAGCTAACCAAAGACGATCAAGCCGTGAAAGACCGGCTCGATGCCATTAAAGCGTATACACCGACTGGCCGTACGCCCGACGATAAACTGGTTCAGATCGCTAAATTAGACGTAGTGCTAAACGATTTTATGCAGGAACACGCGCTGGACGCCACAGCTATTCAGTGCTGGACATCACTCCAGCAGAACTATGGCTGTAACGTCTGCACCAGCATGAGCATCATGAGTGAGAACATGCTCCCCAGCGCCTGCGAAGTCGACGTAACGGGTACGCTGAGTATGTATGCCATGCAACTGGCATCAGGCTCGCCAAGCGCGCTGGTCGACTGGAACAATAACTACGCTGACGACGAAAACAAGTGCGTTCTGTTCCACTGCGGCAACTGGGCGAAATCGTTTTTACCAGACATCGAAATCAGCACGGCTCCTATTCTGGGCACCACCGTCGGCGAAGAAAATACGTATGGCGCCTTGGCGGGCCGAACTCCAGCCTCGCCCCTCACCTTCGGCCGTATCAGCACCGACGATCCGAAAGGCATTATGAAAGCCTACATCGGTGAGGGTAGGCTGACCGACGATGCACTCAATACGTTCGGGAACCGGGCCGTAGCCCAGATCGATAACCTACAGGGTTTGATGCAGTACGTATGCCGGAACGGCTTCGAGCACCACGTTGTCATGAATGCCTCCAAAACGGCCGGTATTCTTAAAGAAGCAATGGAAAATTACATGGGCTGGGAGGTAAAAAATTTCGGTTAAGAATTCTATTCTGACAGGATTTAAAATTCAGTAGCTCAATCAAGGCCGTAGGTCTGTCCTGTCAATAGTCATAAGGTTATGCCAGATTTTTAGCGCCGTAGGTGCGACCTAAATGTCAGCTAAACAGGCCGCACCTACGGCGCTAGAACTAGGAGACAAAGCCATTTTTCTATTAACAGGCCGCCCTTACAGGGCTTTAAAAAAGTCCTGTCAAAAACAGAAATCATGACGCAACAGGAGTTAGCACGTAAGTCGGTTACGTATCGCAGGAATATTTTGAAGTACATTGTCGGGGCCAACGCCGGGCATACGGGCGGCAGTTTGTCGTGCGTCGATATTCTGAATGTTCTCTACAATAACGTACTGAATGTCAGTCCGGAAACGGCAAAATCGCCCGACCGAGACCGTTATATTCAGAGCAAGGGTCACACCGTCGAAGCCCTCTACGTAGTGCTGGCCGATAAAGGTTTTTTTCCCGAATCGGATCTGGAAACGCTGTGTAAATACAAGTCGCACTACATCGGACATCCTACGAAAAAGATAGCGGGTATCGAACAGAATACAGGATCGTTGGGGCATGGCTTGTCGCTGAGCGTCGGTACGGCCATTTCGGCCAAACTGGATGAAAAGCCATTCCGCGTGTTCACACTCCTGGGCGATGGCGAATTACCCGAAGGGTCCAACTGGGAAGCAGCTCTGGTAGCAGCTCAGTATAAACTCGATAACCTCTGCGCTATTGTCGACAAAAACGGTCTTCAGATTACGGGCCCGACAACAGATGTATGCAGCACCGACCCGCTCGACGATAAGTTCGAAGCCTTCGGCTGGGCCGTCCGACACGTTGATGGCCACGATTTTAAGGCACTTACCGAAGCCTTCGATGCGCTGCCCTTCGAACTCGGAAAACCCAGTCTGATCATTGCCCATACTACAAAAGGCAAAGGCATCAGCTACATGGAAAATCAATTAAAGTGGCACCACGGCGTACCCAATAAGGAACAATACGCGCAGGCGGTGGAAGAGTTAGACAACATGGAAATGGCGTTGCAGTAAGCAAAACGAGTGTTTTTGTCATTCTATGTTTGTGCGCGTTCCTTTTTGAGTGCCTCCGTCGGTAGACTACCTTTTGTCAAAGGTCATCAAG
>NZ_JACXAA010000004.1 GCF_014699035.1 Spirosoma validum | reverse complement strand
GCTGGCGTCCCAGCGGCCACGTCCGGGTGTGATTAACTTTTTTTTTACCCGGACGTGGCCGCTGGGACGCCAGCCCGGCCAGACTACCATTATGTGGCAAAGTTATATAAACGCCTTTAAGAACTACCTTAAACTCGAACGATCACTGGCCGAAAATTCAGTAGAAGCTTATCTGCACGACGCCGAAAAGCTTTACCAATATATTCTGCTGACAAATCCTGAGTTATCGCCCATGCAGGTAACGGAAAAGGAGTTGATGAACTTCCTGAAATACCTGGGCGAATTGGGTCTATCGGCCCATAGTCAGGCGCGGATACTGTCGGGATTGAAATCATTCTTCAAGTATTTACTGCTCGAAAATCTCATTCAGCATGACCCGACTCAATTGCTGGAATCACCCAAACTCGGCCGGAAGCTTCCTGATACGTTGAGTTTTCCGGAAATCGAGGATATACTGGCGGCTATCGACCTGTCGACACCCGGCGGCACCCGCGATCGGGCCATGCTCGAAGTGTTGTATAGTTCAGGATTACGGGTTTCTGAGTTGCTCAACCTACGCCTAACGAACTGCTTTTTCGACGCAGGCTTTGTTCGGGTAGTGGGAAAAGGTGATAAGGTTCGGCTGGTACCGATCGGTGAAGATGCGATGCATTATACCCGTATTTATGTCGAACACGTACGTGGTAAACTGGACGTACAGAAAGGCGATGAAGACACGATTTTTCTGAATCTGCGGGGGAAGCAACTGTCCCGTATTTCGGTCTTTACTACGATCAAAAAATTGGCCTCAGACGTAGGAATCAAAAAGACGATCAGTCCGCACACGTTCCGACATTCGTTCGCGACGCACCTGATTGAAGGGGGCGCTGACCTGCGGGCTGTGCAGCAAATGCTTGGTCACGAATCCATCACCACGACCGAAATCTACACGCACCTTGACCGCGATTATTTGAAGCAGACGCTGAAAGAGTATCATCCAAGAAGTATGAAGCGGGGTTAATAGGGCTTTATACGTGGTGTCGGTTACAATAACCGACACGGTGCGGTTTCTCAAAACCGAATGAATAGTAATGTTCGGCTTTGAGAAACCGCACAATGTCAGATGCTTACATCTGACACCACAGAATGTAGAATTCTTGTTCTTCGCTTTTTAACCGCAATGAGAGTAGTTCTATTCTTTATACTGGCCTGTTGCTTAACAAACGTAGCCTTTGCTCAGGAAGCCAAAATTGAGAAAGCTGATGGCTATAAAGGACTCTGGTATTTTATTGGGCCGACTAAAAACGAATACGCTTACAAGTATAGCGGTGGACTGGGTACGTATCCGGCTAATCACTATCCCTTTTCAGTCTATGCTCCGACCGTTCATAAAACCTTTTTTTGCTACGGTGGCGTAACCGATTCAACTTCCCGTGAACTATGCCACATGATCGGCGTCTTCGATCATAAAACAGGCATGGTATCGAAGCCCGCCCTCTTACTCAACAAAAACACCGACGATGCCCACGATAACCCGGTGATTCAACTCGACGAAAAGGGGTATGTCTGGATTTTTTCTACGTCGCACGGCACTGAGCGCCCCTCGTTCATTCACCGCAGCCGTAAGCCTTACGACATCGATGGATTCGATAAAATTGACGCAACGCGTTTAGATGAAAAAGGCCAGATTGTTCCGTTCAACAATTTCTCGTACCTACAGACGTATTACCAGCCAGGACATGGATTCATCAATCTGATGACGCATTACGATCGGGGCGTATTACTCTATGGCGACACTAAGCCACGGCGAACTATTTCAGCCATTACCAGCGCCGATGGCGTTACGTGGTCGGCCTGGCAGGATATCGCCACCATTGAAGAGGGACATTACCAGAGCAGCGGTCAATGGCGCAATAAACTAGGCAGCGCGTTTAATTACCATCCCAACACGAAGATTGGAGCCGGACTCGATTACCGCACGAACGTCTACTACGTCGAAACCGCCGATTTTGGCAAAACCTGGCATACGGCTGATGGCAAGCCAATCCGTCTGCCGGTGAAAGAAGTAAACAATCCGGCGTTGGTCAAAGAGTACAAAAGTCTGGGGCTCAATGCTTATATATCCGACGTCAACTACGACGTATCCGGTCGACCGATTATTCTCTACATCACCAGCAAAGGACCAGAACCCGGTCCGGCGAATGGTCCTTATGCATGGCACGTAGCGCACTGGACGGGCAAACAGTGGGCCATTTACCCGGTTGCTTCGTCAGATCATAACTACGATATGGGCTCTCTCTACGTAGCAGGAAACACCTGGCGGATTATTGGGCCGGCAGAACCTGGTCCTCAACCGTACGGCACGGGTGGCGATCTGGTGTTGCTGGAAAGCACGGATAAAGGAAAAAGCTGGCAAAAAGTAAAGGCTATTACGCAAGCAACACTACGTAATCAGACCTATCCCCGACGTCCGGTGGCCGCTCATCCCGATTTTTATGCGTTCTGGGCCGACGGAAATGCCCGTAAGCCATCGGCTTCGTATTTATACTTCTGTAATCAACAGGGTCAGGTATTTCAGTTACCACCGACTATGCAATCTGACTTCGAGAAACCCATTCGTGTGCAGGGGCCATTAAAATAAAAAGACTGCCCATCTTTGAACTCCCTGATTATTGCCGTTATTTCAAGCTACGTCAATCTTATTTGTATGCTGACAACGGCTAATCATCAACTTACTACCCAGAAGCATCTATTCTCCTTTCCCGAAGGCATTCATTACCTGAACTGCGCAACCCGTGCCCCTTTCAGTCGGGCGGTTGAGCAGGCTGGCCATGAACTGCTGACTCGCCAGGCCAATCCATTCGGGCTTCGCCCTGATGATTTCTTTAGTGACGCTATTCGCGTTCGGACTTTGTTTTCCCAACTCATCAACAACCGGAACGACGAATCGCTCGACCCTGACCGAATTGCCGTTGTGCCTTCCGTTTCGTACGGAATGGCCGTCGTAGCCCTGAATCTATCGAGAAAACCCGGCATACAGGCGGGACAACGTATCGTATTATTGGGCGATGAATTCCCCAGCGATGTCTATGCGTGGGGGCGCGTCTGCTCAGAACTAGGCTTAACGATTACGACTGTCAGGATGCCCGATAACTTTCCGAAAGGGCCCACCTGGAACGAACGATTACTGGAAGCAATCGATGCCGACACAGCCCTGGTCATCGTACCACCAGTGCATTGGATGTATGGTATTCGTTTCGATCTGGAAGCGATTGGCCAGCGTGCCCGCGAGGTCGGTGCGTGGTTTGTTATCGATGGAACGCAGGCCATTGGCGCCTTACCATTCGATCTGGCGAAGATTCAGCCGGATGCCGTTGTTTGTGCGGGCTACAAGTGGCTGATGGGTCCTTATTCGCTCGGACTGGCGTATTATGGCCCCGCTTTCGATGAGGGAATTCCACTCGAAGAAGGCTGGATGAATCGACTGGACAGTAACCAATTTCATCGGCTAATGGATTACCAGCCAGAATACCGCCCCAAAGCCTACCGCTATAACGTCGGTGAGCACTCGCATTTCCTGCAAATGCCCATGCTGGAAGTCTCGTTAACGCAACTGATTGACTGGCAGCCTGACCGAATCCAGGCATATACCCAAACCTTAATGGCCGACGCCTGGCCAATTCTGGAAAAACTTGGCTGTCAACTTGAACCAGAGAACGGTAGTGTAGGCCGTAGCCACCACCTCGTTGGTGTATGGCTGCCTGCTCATTCCGATCCAATGACCGTTCAGCAAGCGTTACAGGCCAAAAATGTGTCGGTATCGGCCAGAGCACGGGTGCTACGTATCGCTCCTCACGTGTACAATACAGGTGAGGATGTGGACGCGCTGGTCGACGTACTGACAGCTGTTTTAAAATAGAGTGCGCGGCAGCGTGTTTTCCTTCGTGTTGGTATTCGGTGATCGAAAAGTTTATCGGATTAACAAAAACAGTACGTATCGAACCCGGTTACTCTTACTACACCTCGTCGTACTCAATAGATCAGTTCTCCGGTTCAACCGTTCGGCGGTATAGCATTCAACGATAAAGCGCAGCATATCATGACCATGCAGTATAGTCGACTCGGTACGGGAAAACCGCTTTTATTAATTCACGGTATAGGCAGTAGCCATCGTTCGTGGGATCGGATTAGTAACGCTCTTGCCAGCGAACGCGATGTTATCGCCCTGGACTTACCCGGCTTTGGTGCGACACCCCCGCTGACTGGCGAGGTGTCTATCAAAACGATGGCCGATGCCGTAACTGAATTCCTCCAGGAAAACGACCTGATTGGTATCGATGCAGTCGGAAGCTCGATGGGCGCCCGGCTGGTTCTCGAACTCGCCCGGCGGGGTGGGGTGCTGGGTGCAGTCGTGTCGCTTGATCCGGGCGGCTTTTGGCAGGGATGGGAAATTCCGTTTTTCTATCACTCCGTCCGTCTCTCGGCTCAACTTGTTGATCGACTACAACCTATTCTACCCGCGCTGACCGGCAACCCAATCACCCGAACGTTGCTTTTTGCCCAGTTTTCAGCCCGACCGTGGCAACTGCCGGCTGAAATTGCCCTGAACGAACTACGAACATTTGTTCCCACGCCCACCTTCAACGAGCTACTGGATAACCTTGCTCACGGTGAGAAACAGAAGGGTGCTCCGAGGGGGTCTATTCAGCAACCATTGGTCATTGGGTGGGGCCGTCAGGATCTGGTTTGTTTACCCAGTCAATCGAAGCTGGCGCTCCAGCTGTTTCCCGATGCCAGTCTGCATTGGTTTGATCATAGCGGCCACTTCCCTCAACTGGACGTTCCGGAACAGGCAACGCAATTAATCTTGGACGTAACCGATGGAACGTATAAACCCCAATCCAAGCCAATACGTAGTGAAGAGACAGACCAAAAAACGGAACAGCCTGTACATGTCTTGGCGGGGGCAGCCATCGTTGCAGCTACTATAGTGGCCATATTGGTGACATTTCGCTTTACTCGGGATAGATTCTAACCTTTCCAGCAACCATAGTGTAATACGTAGTGCGACCCTATGCCTTATGCTTCATACAACTCCAGCGGCAGATCGTCAGGGTCGGCGAAAAAGGTAAAGCGCCGACCGGTCGTTTCATCCACGCGGATGGGTTCAGTGACTACGCCATGCGCTGTCAGATGGGTAACGGATGCATCAATATCAGGGACAGCAAACGCTAAATGGCGCAGCCCAAGTGCTTCGGGTCGGGAGGGGCGTTTCGGTGGATTTGGGAACGAGAACAGTTCGATAACGTAGTGGCCATTCAGAGCCAGGTCTAATTTATAAGACTGTCGTTCAGCCCGATACTGTTCGCCCAGCACAGACAAACCCAGGATTTCGGTATAAAATCGCTTCGAAACTTCGTAATCAGAGCAGATAATGGCGATATGGTGTACCGCCGAAAGATTTAACATACGATTAAGGTTCAAGCAACGTATCGGTGGCCATTGTATCGACAGCCGTTCCATCTCTGGCTGTCGGTAAAGCCCGTTCCACTTCCCTACGTTTGTTCCAGGGCGCTGTTGTTCGGCTGGCCATATCGATAGCGAGCAGGGCAACAATGGCCGTGAAAACGATGAAAACGACAATAAAAATACGACGGTTGCGACTCATAACAGTGATGTCGGTTTTAACTAGGTTGACGCTCCAAAAACTGACATTTAAGAAATATATGTCGGTTTTGCTGCAGAAACCGACATCACTCTAAACAATCTATTCTAAACAGGCTATTGTTCGTTAGACAGTTTTTTCGGCGTCATTTGAAACGATACGTTTCCCGTTCTGCCCGAAACTTCCGCCCACGAGAGATTCTCGAACGTAACGGCTACCACAGCCCCTTTGCTCATCGATCCAATAGTTTGATGCGTCAAAAACTCGGCCAAATACGATACGTCGGGATTGTGCCCAACGATCATAGCACTTTGAGCTGTTTCAGGTACAGCGTTGATGGCCGCTAAATAAGCTTTGGGCCCACCTTCGTACAATTTCTCATTAAAGTCAATTTTTGCCAGATCGTACCCAATCTGTTCAGCTATCCCTTTGGCGGTTTCGCTGGCGCGGGGCGCCGTGCTACTGGTAATCACGTCAGGTAATACACCCTCCCCTTTCAGATAACGACCCATTCGAGCCGCGGCCATAACCCCATCGGAAGTTAGTTTCCGGTCAAAATCGGACATAAAGATGGCCCGATCTTCCGCTTTCGCGTGACGGACTATGTACAGTGTAAGCGCCATGAGGTTAAGGTCGGTTTGGTTCACTCCTGCAAAAATAGAAGGTCAATTGGCAAGTAACGCGCCTTATGTGTTTATCCGATTAAAATCTGTGGACGATTCGGACGACAATCCGTACTTTTGCGGCCACTATCATCTTTTGGTCGTCGTTTTAGTATGAGTTATTTTCCCATTCAGCAATTATTAAAAGCTGCGCCCGTTGGCACAACAATAACCGTCAAAGGTTGGGTTCGGACCAAGCGCGAAAGTAAAAACGCCGTTTTTATTGCCCTTAACGATGGGTCAACAATTAATAATATCCAGGCCGTAGCGGAAACTGGTCAACTCGATGAGGATACACTGAAACTCATTACGACCGGTGCCTGCTTGGCCATTACGGGACAATTGGTTGAGTCGCAGGGGGCGGGGCAGGCTGTCGAGATCAAGATTACCAACGTAACGATTTACGGTACCGCCGATCCCGACAAATATCCGCTGCAACCAAAGCGTCACTCGCTGGAGTTTCTGCGCGAGATTGCTCACCTGCGTCCACGTACCAATACGTTCAGTGCGATACTACGGATTCGTCACGCGCTAGCGTTTGCCGTCCATAAGTACTTCAACGACAACGGATTCTATTACCTCAACACGCCTATCATCACCGCTTCCGACGCTGAAGGAGCCGGTGAAATGTTCCGGGTGACAACGCTGGATGCGATCAAACCTCCGCTCAATGAGGAAGGTAAAGTCGATTATAGCCAGGACTTCTTTGGTCGCGAGACCAACCTGACTGTATCGGGCCAACTGGAGGGTGAATTGGGCGCCATGGCCTTGGGAAAAATCTATACGTTCGGTCCAACGTTCCGCGCCGAAAACTCCAACACCACCCGTCACCTGGCCGAGTTCTGGATGATCGAGCCGGAAATGGCGTTTTATGAGCTGGAAGATAATATGAATCTGGCGGAAGATTTCGTCAAAAACGTAATCCGATACGCCCTGCAGCATTGCGCCGATGATCTGGCGTTCCTCGATAATCGCCTGAAGGAGGAAGAAAAAACCAAAAAGAAGGAAGAGCAAAGCGAACTAAGTCTGCTCGAAAAACTTCATTTCGTTATCAGCAACGAATTCGTACGGTTGACGTATACAGAAGCTATCGATATTCTGGTCGACTCGAAACCGGCAAAAAAAGGCCAGTTTCAGTATGAAGTGAAATGGGGCGTCGATCTACAGTCAGAGCATGAGCGGTATCTGGTCGAAAAGCATTTCAAGAAACCGGTCATTCTGACCAACTATCCCCGCGAGATCAAAGCGTTCTACATGAAGCAGGACCCTGATGGAAAGACGGTTCGCGCCATGGACGTATTATTCCCTGGCATCGGTGAGATCATCGGTGGTTCGCAACGTGAAGACGACCTGGACAAACTGGTTGCCCGGATGCAGGAAGTGGGTATTGAGCCCGAAGCGCTCTGGTGGTATCTGGATACGCGTCGGTTTGGGTCGGCTCCGCACGCTGGTTTTGGCCTCGGCTTCGAGCGACTGGTTCTGTTCGTAACGGGCATGGGCAACATTCGCGATGTCATCCCATTCCCAAGAGCACCAAAAACAGCAGAGTTTTAATTTTTAGTGAAGAATGAAGAATGTAGAGTGAAGAATACAAATTTCTTGACAAGCATTTATTCTTCATTCTTCACTCTACATTCTTCACTTCTGTTATGCTTGCACTTCCTATTTTCCTGGCTATGGCTTCCGGCTTTGTGGTCGTTGGCGTTTACACCGAACGTAAGGTCTCCGCCTTTATGCAGGACCGGCTTGGGCCAATGGAAACGGGGAAGTGGGGCCTGTTACAGCTTTTTGCTGATCTTCTGAAGCTTCTTCAGAAAGAAGACATCGTGCCAACCGCGGCCGACCGACGACTGTTTCTACTGGCTCCTGCAATCATTTTCGCATCGGTTTTCGCGGGCTTTGCCGTGCTGCCCCTCACGCCAGACCTTCAGGGGTCAAATGCAGCTGTTGGCGTATTTTATCTCATGGCGATCGTGTCGTTCGACGTAGTAGGCATCCTGATGGCAGGCTGGGGTTCGAACAACAAATATTCTCTGTTCGGCGCGATGCGATCCGTAGCGCAAATTATCTCCTACGAAATTCCGCTGGGTCTGACCATTTTGTGTGTCGTTATGATTTGTCAGACGCTCAACTTACAGGCGCTCAGCTTTCAGCAGGGCATCTACACCCACGAGACAAACTATCTGTTTGGCCTGAAAGCGTTAGGGGTCGACGTAACGGGCTGGGGCGGAATTTTCACCTGGAACATCCTGCGGAATCCGTTTCTGCTGATTGCCTACGTAATCTTTTTTATCTGTACGCTGGCCGAGAGCAATCGCGCTCCCTTCGATTTGCCCGAAGGCGAATCGGAGATTGTGGGCGGTTTTCATACGGAGTATTCAGGTATGCGGTTTGCGCTGCTTTACCTGTCCGAATACGCCATGATGCTGCTCGTGTCATTTTTAGGTGCTGTTTTGTTTTTGGGAAGCTGGAATACCCCCCTGCCGAATATCGGCCCCGTCCGGCTAGCCGACTGGACTAGTGGCGCTCCTGGTACGTTCTGGGGGCAACTAACCGGTGGATTCTGGCTATTATCGAAAGTTTTCCTCGCCGTGCTCGTTCAGATGTGGGTACGCTGGACATTCCCCCGCATTCGTGTCGATCAGATGATGCATCTATGCTGGAAAGTGCTAACCCCGGCCGCCCTTGTTCTCCTCCTGATCTCAGGAATCTGGCGGCTGTTGATGGTTTAAGTTATGGAAAAATATGTTAGCCTACCTCTTATTGAAAAGGCTTAATTCAGTATGTTCCGACGTATACTTCTCATTCTATGGTTTATCTTTAGAATAAGTTCATCATTTGCAACGGGCCAGACACCCGATTATTTGGTCGTAAACGCAGATACGTTTCTATTGTTTTCTAATCCACTCGAAACGCTCCCCGATAAGGCTAAATTTGCCAGAGATTTTTTAAACAATTGGGATACAAGTTGCTGGCGTGGATATATAGCTTACTGGCAACTGACTGACAATAAATTATACCTAACGAACATTGTTTCGTGCTCTTTTGCCAACAGACATGCAGTTCCGTTAGCAACTTTGTTTGGCGATCAGTTTAACAAAGGATGGGTACTGGCAGACTGGTTCTCGGGTGACCTTATTAGCCCAAGAGGTAAGTTGCTTCGGTACTATCATGACGCTTATAAGTCAATTTATGCGTATGAAATGGTTTATCAGTTTAATCAGGGTACTCTGAGTTCAAAAACCGTATTTGATAATCGTAAAACAAAGATTTCTACGTACGAGGTAGATAATGGGAAATTGAAGCATTTCGTTTACAGCCGTATTGCCTGGAATAAATTACCTACTCTACCTACCGACTTAGTAATAAAAGTTTTCGTGCGCATTATTAGTCATCCGGAAGGAGGCAAGCCTGCTATTAAGCTAATTAAAGGGGCAGGTTCAGTTTGGGATACCGAAGCGGTACGAGTAATGCGTTTACTACCGGAGTGGAGTGTTGATTATATAAGCGGAAAATTTCGACCAACCGCGTATCATTTCCCCATTTTATTTTCAGAAGCAAATAAAAAACGTTACGTTAAATAACCCTACGTTACATTTATCCGGCCACTGTTTAAAAAATATGTAATGAACTCTCAATGGCAACGCTTCCGGAACCGACTCCACGAAATCGTCTTTGAATCCGATACGCTGGCCGGGCGGGCATTCGACGTTACGTTACTTTTTCTGATTGTTCTCAGCGTATTGGCTGTCATTCTGGAGAGTATACCCTCACTAACAAAGCCATACGGTCCTCTCTTCGATCGGATCGAGTGGGTGTTTACCATTCTGTTCACGCTGGAATATGTGCTGCGGATCATCAGCATTCGACAACCGTTACGTTATGTATTCAGCTTTTTCGGTCTGGTCGATCTACTGGCTATTTTACCCAGCTACCTTGGTTTGTTCCTGTTCGGTGCGCATGAACTGGCCGCCGTACGGATTCTGCGTCTGCTACGTATTTTCCGCATTCTGAAGCTGGGCGAATATACCGAAGCAGCTTCCGTGCTTGCGTATTCATTGCGCGAAAGTCGGGCTAAGATTACCGTCTTTTTCGTTGCCATTTTTACATTAGTCATTACCCTCGGCGCCATGATGTACGTAGTAGAAGGACATGCCAACGGATTTCAGAGCATTCCCCTCAGCATCTACTGGGCTGTCATTACGATCACAACCGTTGGCTATGGCGATATCGTACCCAGTACGCCTATGGGGAAGTTTATCGCTACGATCATCATGCTGTTGGGCTACGTTATCATTGCCGTTCCGACGGGCATTGTCGCGGTTAGTTTAACCAACGCCAACGCCGGGAGAAAACAAGAGATATCGACCCAGGCATGCCCCAATTGCAGTCGCCAGGGACACGATCCCGACGCTGTTCATTGCAAATACTGTGGCGCCAAATTATAACTGTTCGATCGGAAGACAGCCAGGGCCACTTTCAGAAAAGCGAAGGCGTCCGTTGCAACAGGACTCTCTTTGCAATGGTTAATGCAGTATACCGCTTCTGTTCGTAAATTTGCGGTCTTTTCTATTTCCCTTATGTCCATTCTTACTCCCAGTCCAATCAACGATCTGGCCTGGAACACTGCCTGGAGTTCTCCGTTATTCCGCCGAAAACTAGGCGTTGGCCTGGTTGGTATTCTGGCCATTCTGGTTACGTTCCCTTATTTCTTCCAAACAATCGAGAAACACACGGGCCCCGTCCTAAATGATTGGGTATTAGATCGATTGCCTCCCCAGGATGTTTCGCTGATCATATTTATAACGATCTGGGCATCAGGTCTCCTTCTGCTCATTCGTGTTCGGCGTAGTCCAACGATCTTTATGACATTTATCTATTCCTACATTATTATTACCCTTTCGCGGATGCTATCCATCAATTTAGTACCGCTTAATCCGCCCGTCGGATTGCTCCCACTGGTCGATCCGCTGACGAACGCTTTCTATGGGAAAACGTACATTACAAAAGATCTTTTCTACTCTGGTCACACATCCACTATCTTTCTGATATTTATGTGCCTTCGCCGTCGGTGGGATCGTTTCTTTACGTTCATTGGGACATTGATTGTGGGCGCAGGCTTATTGCTTCAGCACGTTCATTATACCATTGACGTAGTTGGGGCATTCGTATTCACCTACCCGCTTTATCGGCTTGGAAAATGGCTGGCATTGAGTGGCTGGAACAGCGTAGTTCATCCTGTCGACTCAACGGCTCTGCCCAAATCCGATCAGCAGGATTTGTCGAAAAAGTAGTATAGTTCAGTTGATCACTCAGGATTCACTGTTCATTCAGGAAAGCAGTCATTCCGGCCAAATCCACATTAAATTGCCCTTAAGTGAGTATAAATTTGTCTGTTAGTTATTAACGATATAGGTAACGCAGCTTGCGCCATTAATCAGACCAACAGGCGGGGCCGCGGTTCTATCAGTAATTATAAATGGTAAAATCAGGAGGTTACCTCAATCAAAACTGAGTTTATTATCAGCTTCTTAGACGATATCGCATGCTAAGGCTGACTGGAAAAAATGCTAAAAGAACCCAACAAATCCATTGATTAACAGGACAATTAACCGTTGATCAAATAAATCGACCACCACACCTGGAATAGTCGTTAATTAAAGTCGCATTAATTAAATCAATTAAAAGTAATCCTAAAATTGTAAATTTCGTAGATTTGGGCCCTAAAGGAACCATTATGGTTGCACCCGTCTAATGCGACGCAACCAACGGTTGGCACTGAACCCGGAACGTCCGAACTGTAAACCACCGATATGAGCAAAATCGATTTACCGCCCTTTAGTTTGGGCGAAACCATTACCCAGGAACAACGTCAGTTTTTCAACAAACATGGCGTTATCGTTTTCCGTAATTTTATTCATCCTGAAACGGTCAAATTATTCATCAGTGAGACCGAACGTATTGAGAAAGAATGGCTTGATGAAGGCCGGGATAAAGTGAACGGTATTCCACTCAAGTTTGGTCAGGATGAGGCCGGGAATTCCATGATTCAACGGATGTGCTTCCTGTCGCAATACAGCAAAGCGCTTCACGAATTTTTACAGGACCCCCGTTTGCAGGCCGTTGTTGACCTGTTACAGCCGTATGAAGGCCGGATTGCCGAAGTTGAGAAAGACGGTCTTATTTTAAACCACTACGTTCGGACGCCCAACAGTAAATTTTCTCAGATGGGCTGGCATACGGATAGCCCGCGCGACATTTTCCTCGGTCAGCGTATCATGCCGATGCTTAACGTCGGTATTCACCTGAATGCAACGCCCTATGAAAACGGTGGTTTGCGCGTAATTCCAGGTACGCACAAGCAGGGTATTCTCAAAATGCTCTTCCGTAAGAAATATTTCGTTGACAACGAGCCCGACAAAAAAGAAATCGGCTTTGACATCAACGCGGGCGATTTATCAGTACACGACGGTCGTCTCTGGCACCGGGCGCAGCAGTCTCCTCATGTTGGCGAAGCCAGCCGTCGGCGTGTGATGTATGTACCGGTCGTAACGGGTAAATACATGCCGAAGGACGAAAACAGTAAGACTCCGTTCTACCATCGGTTTATTTCGAAAGTAAACATTTAATCGAGGACAAAAGGGAGGAAGGAGAAAGGAGAGGGTTGCTGAAGCTTCCTCTCCTTTCTCCTTCCTCCCTTTTGTCTTTTCTCCTT
Source organism: Spirosoma validum (assembly GCF_014699035.1). Taxonomy (GTDB): domain Bacteria; phylum Bacteroidota; class Bacteroidia; order Cytophagales; family Spirosomataceae; genus Spirosoma; species Spirosoma validum. The sequence continues at coordinate 491,834 of NZ_JACXAA010000004.1, read as the reverse complement.
CATGTATGGCCTACGCGCTCATCACCGGTGCCAGTAAAGGCATTGGTCTGGAAATTGCCAGGGAACTGGCCCGCAGAAAGTTTGACCTGCTGCTGGTTGCACGATCAGCAGCTTTGTTGAAGCAGGTTGCTCAACAAGTAGCCACTGAACATGGCGTTAAGACGGATACGTTCGCCATTGATCTGGCAGAAGCGGGAGCCGCGCAACAGGTTTTCGACTGGTGCAGTCAGAAAAAATATGCTGTTCAGGCGTTGATAAACAACGCAGGCTACGGTCTGAGTGGTCCATTCGAAAAGCATTCACTGGCCGAGCATACCAACATGATGAGTGTGAACATGACAGCACTGGTTGAGTTAACGTATCTGTTTCTACCCCAGCTTCGCCAACAGTCCAAAGCTTATATCCTGAATATTGGCAGTTCAGCTGCGTACCAGGCCGTACCGGGCTTGAGCCTTTACTCAGCCTCCAAAGTGTTCGTGCTTCAGTTCAGCCGGGGCTTGCATCAGGAATTAAGAAAGTCATCGGTATCGGTCACCTGTGTTTGTCCGGGTTCGACAGATACGGGCTTTGCAGATCGGGCGCAGATCGGCGAGAAAGGTCGTAAAGCCGCCGAGAAAGTGAATATGACCCCTAAAGACGTAGCACAGCAAGCCGTTGACGCCATGCTTGCTGGTAAAATCGAAGTGGTAACGGGTCTGCTCAATAAAGCCGGAAAACTCATGGCCTGGTTGCTTCCCAAAGGACTGGTCGAACAAACAGCAGGGAGTATATACGACTAAGTACTTGTTTTCCATATTTCCAGACGGATGTGATAGCTGAAGCAAGTTGTTACGTCCGTTTTTTTGTACTCCACCTATAAATGGCACTTTATTTATCCAGTTGGAGTTGTACTCATATAACTTTACAAAGACGTTGGATGCGAACCTTAAACCAAAGCTTTCTTTCCTTGCCTGCCGACGTCCAACCAACACATGCAATTTTCCGATTTAGATTTAATTGACCCTATCCTGAAGGCACTCGCCGAAGAAGGATACACCACCCCAACCCCCATTCAGCAACAAGCGATACCGATTCTGTTAAACCGCCGTGACTTATTAGGCTGTGCTCAGACCGGTACGGGTAAAACAGCAGCCTTTGCGATTCCGATTCTACAATTACAGGACGAAGAGCGGAACAAAAATCCGAAAGCGCCCCGGCGAATTAAAACGCTGGTACTGACACCAACACGCGAACTGGCTATCCAGATCAATGAAAGTTTTGCCGCTTATGGCCGTCATCTGAATTTCCGGCATACGGTTATTTTTGGGGGTGTTTCCCAGCATGCCCAGGTCAACACATTGAAGGCAGGGATTGATATTCTGATTGCCACGCCCGGCCGTTTGCTTGATCTGATGAACCAGGGATTTGTGTCCCTGCGTGACGTACAGTTTTTTGTACTTGACGAAGCCGACCGGATGCTCGACATGGGCTTCATTCATGACGTAAAGCGCGTTATTGCGAAGCTGCCCGAGCGTCGGCAATCGTTATTTTTCTCGGCAACCATGCCGCCCGACGTAGCTAAACTCGCCGATACGATTCTGCGTAACCCGGCTAAAGTGGAAGTGACGCCAGTTTCGTCGACCGCCGATACAATTCAGCAGGCCATGTACTTTGTTAGTAAAGACGACAAGCGTAAACTGCTGGTTCATGTCCTGAACGATACAAAGATCCGGTCAGCCCTGGTTTTTGCCCGCACGAAACACGGGGCCGATAAGGTTGTTAAAGATCTGTTGAGAGCCGGAATTGGTGCGGAAGCCATTCATGGAAATAAATCGCAGAACGCCCGCCAACGTGCTCTTTCGAATTTTAAAAGTCGCGAAACACGGGTGCTGGTCGCTACCGACATTGCCGCGCGGGGCATCGACGTAGATGAGCTTTCGCACGTGATCAATTACGAACTGCCGAACATCCCGGAAACCTACGTTCACCGGATTGGTCGAACCGGACGGGCTGGTAATGACGGGATAGCGCTTTCCTTCTGCGACGCCGAAGAAACCACTTACCTGAGAGATATTCATAAGTTGATTGGCAAGAACGTTCCCGTCGTAACGGACCATCCGTATGTGCTCGATGTTAAAACGGCTTCGGTTTCGCCCGCTGCGCCTGCGCAACGACAGGGACGTAACGGTAATCGCAATGGCGGCCAACGGCAGCAATCGGGTAACGACCGGAGAAATAGTACGTCGCAACCCGGCAATGCGAATCGCACGAACGAACGCCGAGCCAGTAACGAACCGGCCCGACGTGACGACACCCGGAATCAGGTACGTACCGACGAACGTAACGTCCAGCGGAATCAACCTGCTGACAATAAGCGTCAGTCACCCAATGCCAATCGGGAACAAACCCCCGGTCGAGGTACGGGCAACAGCCGGTATTTAGATTTAGGATCTGACAAAAACTATTAAGTAAAAAGTCCCGGATATGATCCGGGACTTTTTACTTTCTACAAGTTTATCTTTCGGAAATCGCCTTCATATTTCTCTTTTTCGACCAGAAACAAACTCCTGATAATTAATCAACGGGCACCGCTTCATTGGTATATTCCACAAGCTCGGATTCTTCATCGCTATATTCTAAAATATCGCCCGGCTGACACTGCAGGGCTTTACAAACAGCTGCTAACGTATCAAAGCGCACCCCGCGTGCTTTCCCGGTTTTTAGAATCGATAGATTAGCGTTCGTTACGCCAACCCGAGAGGCCAGTTCATTCAGCGACATTTTTCGCCTGGCCATCATCACATCCAGATTAACAATAATCTTCATTCAGATAAACGATTCATTTTCCTGTTTAACCAAGAGCGCTTTTTGTGTAAAAAACACAAACAACATGATGGAAAGTATCAATACGTACACCAGCAGGGATTGATCAAAAACATTTTCAGCCAGATAAAAGAGCAGTCGTTCGCGAGCGTCGGAAAGGCTTATCGCCTTGTGATAATACTTCCAGGTATCCATGCCTGCATTCGCCATTGAATTTGCCAAGGCAACGCACAGGCTTAGTAAGCCAAACAGTTTCAGTTGCCTAATGCTGCTCTGCGTAAAATACCCCTGTCTTTTGAAGATATTCATGATACGTAACAACACGATACCCATCAGGCCAATACCGACATAGGTAGCAATCTTACACAGCCACATCCATCGAAGAACGCCCGTGTAATCCTGAATAACCGAAAGGCCTCTATACGTGAAAAGCAATAATTCAGTTCCAATCAATATGGCAACTGCCCAAAAGACGATGGTAATTGTTTTCATAAGATATAAGAAAGGTTTTATCATTTGACGTGTAAAACTAGTCATTAATTAATTTAAACAATATATTTTTATCGTTTTATTTAATTTTTATTAACAATCTTCCTAAGACCATTCCTATTCAGATTAGCTACTTAATCGACTACATCAAAGCCACGATTAAAATTTTCGTGTAGATTTGTCAGACTACCCTGAACCGTATGAAACGATTTATTTTGCCAGTTGCCGCGCTGGCTGCTTTGGCTATTGGCTGGTCGCAGCTAAACCAGAATCTGACGGACGATAAACCCAACGATTTCACCAATTGGAGCGAATACCTTGGCGGTCCTGACCGGAACCATTACTCCGCTCTGACGCAGATAAATCCTGACAACGTAAAGAATCTACAGGTGGCCTGGCGGTATTCGACACCCGACAGTGGCCAGATTCAAACCAGCCCGATTATTATTGACGGCGTTCTTTATGGCGTCATGCCTAACGTTCAGGCCTTTGCGCTCGATGCGGCTTCGGGCAAGGAAATCTGGCGGTATGGCGGCCTGAAAAAAGCGGGAGCGAACACGAGCCGGGGCGTTACGTATTGGGCGCCAAAATCGGGCGAAACGGCAAAAGACGTTCCCCGGATTCTACACGCCATCGGACCACTTCTCTACGCACTCGATGCTAAAACCGGCCAGCCCATTCCATCCTTCGGGCAGGACGGCCATATCGATCTGCACGATGGCCTGGGTGAACAGGCGAAAGATAAGTTTATTGTTTCCAATACGCCGGGTACGTTATTCGAAGACCTGATCATCATGCCCGTTCGGTTATCGGAAGAAGCCGATGCTGCACCGGGTTATGTTCGCGCGTTCAACGTTCGGACGGGGAAGCTGGTCTGGACATTCCATACCATTCCGCATCCTGGTGAATATGGCTACGAAACCTGGCCCAAGGAAGCCTACAGGAATTTCGACGTCGGTGGGGCCAATAACTGGTCGGGGATGGCTGTTGACCGGATTCGCGGTATTATCTACGTACCCACGGGTTCGCCTTCATACGATTTTTACGGGGGCAATCGGAAAGGGCAAAATCTGTTTGCCAACTGTCTGCTGGCGCTTGACGTCCGGACGGGGAAACGGTTATGGCATTATCAGGCTGTTCATCATGACCTGTGGGATCGCGATTTTCCAGCACCCCCGAACCTGATCACTGTCACTCAAAACGGCCCTGATGGTCGGCCCCGAAAGATTGACGCGGTGGCGCAGGTGACCAAAACGGGCTACGTGTTCGTATTCGATCGCGTAACGGGTAAGCCGTTATTCCCGATCAGGGAAGTTCCCATCCCAAAATCTGACATGCCCGGTGAATCGACCTGGCCCACGCAACCTGTACCCCAAAAACCAGCGCCGTTTGTTCGTCAGGGAATGACCGAAGCCGACATTAACCCGAACTCTGTTGATCGGGATTCTCTGCTTACGCTTTTCCGTAACGTTGGCAAACGACCTTATGAACCCATCACTGATAAAGGCTGGGCGCTCATGATTCCGGGTACCGATGGCGGGGCCGAATGGGGTGGAGCTGCCGCCGATCCCGATGGCATTCTGTATGTAAATGCCAATGACATTCCCTGGCTCTATAAGTTGATCGACACGCCAAAACAAGATGAACTAGCGCACCTAAGTCCCGGTCAGCGCGTGTATGCGCAGAATTGTATCAGTTGCCACGGTCCCGAACGGAAGGGAAATCCACGTAGCGGTTACCCGTCTTTAGTGAACATTGGCCAACGTCGGGATCGTCCGTACGTTATGCAGACGGTCAGCAACGGTCGGGGCATGATGCCGGGCTTCACAGCACTTTCCGCCGAAGAGAAAAATGCGCTTGTCGCTTTCCTGTTCGATGACGAGAAGCAGGAAGCACCGGGTTCGTCCGTGGCTTCGAAGGCGAAAAGACCGTATCTACCCTACAAAATAACGGGATATAATCGCTTTCAGGATAGTCAGGGTTACCCGGCCATCAAACCACCCTGGGGAACCCTCAGCGCGATCAACCTGAACACAGGCGAATACGTCTGGAAAATCCCACTCGGCGAAGAAAAAGCCTTCAAGGCCAAAGGCATTGCCAACACCGGGACGGAGAACTATGGCGGTCCGGTGGTAACGGCCAGCGGGCTGATCTTTATCGGCGGTTCACGCGACGAAAAATTCCGGGCTTTCGACAAAAAAACGGGCAAATTACTCTGGGAGACGGATCTTCCAGCGGCTGGTTTTGCTACTCCCGCGACGTATCAGATCGGAAGTAAACAATACGTTGTTATCGCTTGTGGTGGCGGAAAAATAGGCGTAAAAAAAGGAAATCAGTACGTAGCATTTGCCTTGCCGTAAACATGAAAGCACTTTTTTACATCGGTATTATAGGTCTTTTGCTCTTCGAGGTAGCGAACGTCTATTTCATTATGCCGATGCCTGGTAGTCAGCGGATGACAAGTATTGATCTGGCTTATTTTCTCTACAGTTGGCGGTGGGCTTTTCGGACGGTATTTGGCCTCCTGCTCTTCATTGGTCTGTTTAGTGCTTTCCGAGGGTCGAAGTGGCTGGCGCTGGCAGCGTTACTACTGGTAGCCATTGTTAGTTACGCTTTCAATTTTCGAATGTCGGCTGATCACATGTTTTACCAACCCGGCAATTTGCAGCTGAAACCAGCGGAGAAAAGCGTTGTTAAACCAGATCGTGAAGTGTTGGGCGTCGTGCTAAACGGTCAGGCAAAAGCGTACCCGATTCAATACATCGGCTACCATCATCAGGTGTTAGACACCATTGGTGGTCAGCCTGTTATGGTAACGTATTGTACTGTCTGCCGCACGGGGCGCGTGTTTCAGCGCATCGTCAACGGCAAACCCGAAACATTTCGACTGGTAGGCATGGATCATTTCAACGCCATGTTTGAGGATGCAACGACAGGCAGCTGGTGGCGACAGGCAAACGGAGAATCGATTGCGGGTCAACTGAAAGGTGATACGTTACCCGAAGTGTTCAGCGAGCAAATGACACTGAAAAAATGGCTGATCCTCCATCCGAACAGTCTCATCATGCAGCCGGATACAACGTATAACGAGCGTTACGTTAAAATGGCTAACTACGAACGGGGTAAAGGCGGCAGCGAACTTACCCAGACCGATAGTTTATCCTGGCGCGACAAATCGTGGGTTGTCGGTCTGACAATCGGCGATCAGACGAAAGCGTACGATTGGAATCGCCTAAAGCGCGAACGGCTCATTCACGATACCTTCGCGAGCCGCCCGATTCTGCTGGTACTGGCAGACGATAATCGAAGTTTCTTTGCCTACCAACGCCCTACGTCTACTACCCGCTTTTCACTCCAACATGATACGCTCGTGAGCAACAACCAGGCGTATGTTCTCACGGGTAAAGCGATCGGACAGGAAGCAGATCTGACGCGAATTCCGGCTCACCAGGAGTTCTGGCATAGCTGGCGAACTTTTCATCCCGGTACCGTACGCTACTGATTTTAAACTAACAAGACGCCAAACATCTTATTGGTCTGTACGTATGCAACGCCCTAATGTCAGTTCGCTTCCTGGTTTTTCTCATTTTCTTATCAACCACAGTTTTCGGTCAGCAAAACCGAATCATCGACCGGAACGCTATTGGCTGGTACGTCTACAATGGCGATCACAAGCTTAGCGAACGCTGGGCGCTTCATACAGAATACCAGTGGCGTCGGGTTGAACTGATCCGCTCCTGGCAACAATCGCTGGCTCGGCTGGGGTTGACTTACAAACTGACGGACCGGATTAAAGTAGGCGGAGGCTATACGTTTTTCACTACGTATCCCTACGGCGATTATCCAGTTGCCGATGCGGGAGTTCCAACTCTTGAACACCGTATTCACGAAGAGATTCAGCTCAGCGATAAACTCGGCATTGTGAAACTATCCCATCGCTTCCGGCTCGAACAGCGGTGGCTTGGCAACGGCAGTGAGACGAACCCACGCCAGATTGCCGGTTGGGAATACCAGCATCGGGTACGCTACCAGATTTCCGGCGAGATCCCATTGAAAGGACAAACGGTTGATGATGGCGAATTTTACCTCAATTTCTTTGATGAATTGTTCATCGGATTTGGTCAGAACGTTGAGCAGAACGTGTTTAACCAGAACCGTATTTCCGGCGGGCTGGGGTACCAGATCCGCGATTCGTTTGCGCTGGAACTGAATTACCTCAATCAAATTACGCAACACCCCGAAGTAGAACCAGTTACCGGCAAGCCCGTATTCGAATTGAATAACGGCTTCCGCCTAAACGTGCGTTACGATCTCGATTTCACAAAGTGATACGTACCATTGTACCACTGCCCGCATTTACCTGGCCTGCTTAAGCGACGACGTCCGTATGATGAGCTGCGTCTCCATAACTTTGGTTTCTTTCGGAACAGTATCGTCAACAGCCTCTAACTCCCTTAATAAAAGCCGAACGGCCTCCGTACCCATTTCCTGAATAGGCTGGCTGATGCTGCTCAGCGTGGGTGAAAAATAAGCCGAGACGGGTTCATTATTAAAACTGACAACGGCAACATCGTCGGGAATCCGGATTCCTTTTTGACTCATGGCGTACATTGCCGAAAATGCCATTCGATCGCTGATCACAACAATTCCATCGGGTGGTTGTGGCAAACTCATCATCTCCAGCGTCTGCATGATTGTGTTTTCCTGCGTATAATCACAGTGAAACACGTACTGGTCGCCAACCGAAAGATCGTATTTGGCCAAAGCGGCACGATAGCCTTCTACCCGTTGGTTGCTTAACACCAATTGTGTTGGTCCCGCCAGAAAGCCAATACGTCGACAGCCGTTTTCAATCAGGTGCTCGGTCGCTTTAAAGGAAGCAGCGTGGTTATCGACAATGACTTTCGATACGTTGATACTCTCGGCGTAGCGATCAAACAACACCAGGGGAATGTTCTTACGAACCAGCCGTTCGACGTGTTCGTAGTTGTTTGTATCGCGCGACAACGAAATAATGAATCCTTCGACCTGACTACGTAGCAGATTCTGAACGTTTGTGATCTCGCGTAAATACGATTCGTTCGTTTGACACACCAGTACACTGTAACCGGCTTGCAGGGCAGCTTCCTCAATGCTGTTAAGCATTGCTGAGTAATAATAATAACTCAAATTCGGCACAATGACGCCAATCGTTTTCGTGCGGCTTTTAGCCAGATTTTTAGCCAGCTGATTCGGCTGATAATCCAGATCTTCCGCCAACCGCATGACGGCTTTACGCGTCTCCGGGTGGATTTCCGGCAGTCCACGCAAGGCTCTGGATACCGTTGAGATTGAGATATTCAGCGACCGCGCTATGTCTTTAATCGTGACCGGTGTATTTTTCATGGACCTCTGGGTGTGGATAGCGTTAAACTATAACGCTTAAAAGTAAAAAGAGTAAACCTTACTACTTTGCTCACTAATGAGATTAAAACAACGCTTCAATCCTAGTCGTAAAGCGTTGATGCTATTACGTACATGCAAACGATACCGCAAACGTTTGCACAGAAAAAAGATAAATATCGGACCAGGAATCACGCCTATTCCTGCATTTGTCCTATAATTTAGGCCCCGTTATCCGGCAACAAAGCTTACTGGTCTAGTTACTAGAACAGGCAGATAAGTTTATGCCGGGATAACAGAAATTGAACTTTGCCAGGATGCCGTTTCTGCCGGAAACTCAACTCAGTACTAACCCGGTTGGCGTATTCCATTTGAATCTGTTACGTAAATCAAGGCGGTAACGTTGCGTACAGGCAAAGCAGTCCAGTCTATAATTTAACCACAGTAATCTAGTCAAGTATCAATGCGTATTTTCGATCAATTTAGTCTTGCCGGTAAGACCGCCCTGGTGACCGGTTGCAAACGGGGTATTGGGAAAGCGATGGCAGAGGCTTTAGCCGAAGCGGGTGCCGATGTTATAGGCGTTTCGGCCAACCTGGAACGTGAAGGCAGCGACATAGCGAAAGCCGTCGAAGCCCAGGGCCGTCAGTTTTTTGCTTACCAGGCCGATTTTGGCAAACGGGATTCGCTGTATGCATTCATTCGTCAGGTGAAGCAGGAACACCCTGTCATTGATGTTTTGGTGAATAATGCTGGTACGATCCTGCGCCAGCCAGCCGCCGAACATTCCGATGAGTATTGGGATGAAGTTATTGCCATTAACCAAACGGCGCAGTTTCTACTGACCCGGGAGATTGGCAAAGAAATGGTGGCACGGGAGAGTGGTAAAATAATCTTTACGGCTTCACTTCTTACGTTTCAGGGAGGCATCAACGTACCGGGCTACGCTGCCAGTAAAGGGGCTATTGGTAGTTTGGTGAAAGCGTTTGCCAACGAGTGGGCAGGCCAGGGGGTTAATGTCAATGCCATTGCACCGGGTTATATTTCCACCGACAATACCGAAGCATTACGGGGCGATCCAGTACGTAGTCAATCCATTTTAAGCCGAATTCCGGCCAATCGGTGGGGCGAACCTGACGACTTTAAAGGCCCAATTGTGTTTCTGGCTTCCGATGCTGCCCGCTACGTACATGGCACCATTTTAACCGTAGACGGCGGCTGGATGGGCCGCTAAACCGTATTGACTACTTCTTCCAGAGCAGCTTTTCTTGACTGGAAGAAGTAGTCAATAGTCGGATTTGTGCAAAACAACCTCTTATTTGTGTATTTTCAATTACTTATTTAAATCCTATTTTTGTCACTGATTAGTCAATTATCAACAGACGTATCTGCAACGTAATACGCAGTTTGTCAATTGCCAATCGGGAATTATGGAAAGAACGACACTGCTCAGGATGAGTCAATCGGGGCTGCTCTTGCTGGCAGGCTCACTTTGTTTCTGTGCAACTGTACTGATGCAAAGTTGCGGTCGTGTCGAGAAACCGGCGGCCATTGTTCAACTAGCTAATAAATTACCCGAAACGGTTGACTACAATCTGCATGTTAAGCCTATTCTGTCAGACAAATGCTTCTTCTGTCACGGTCCCGACAAAAACAGCCAGAAAGCGGGCCTGGAACTGGCCACTCGCGAAGGAGCGCTGGCAGCCCTGAAAAAGGCGAAAGATAAACACGCCATTGTGCCTGGTGATCTGGCCCACAGTGAGGTTTACCAGCGGATTATCACTGCCGATGAGCACGAGATGATGCCCCCCAAAGCCTCCAACCGGGTGCTTAGCGATTATGAGAAAGCAATCCTGATCAAGTGGATCGAGCAGGGAGCCGAATACAAACCACACTGGGCACTGATCAAACCCCAGAAGTCAGCTTTGCCAACCGTAAAGGACACGCGCTGGCCCAAAAATGAGATTGACTTTTTCACGCTGAGTAAACTGGAGGAGAAAGGCTTCAAGCCTGCCCCTGAAGCGGATAAAGAAACGCTGCTGCGTAGGGTATCCCTCGACCTAACCGGCTTGCCGCCTACTCTCGAAGAAACCGACGCTTTCCTGGCCGATCATTCGCCCAATGCGTACGAAAAAGTTGTGAATCGGTTGCTGAAATCACCGCATTATGGTGAGAAAATGGCCGTTGACTGGCTCGACCTGGCCCGTTACGCTGATACGCACGGCTATACAGTTGACCGCTACCGCCCCATGTGGCCCTGGCGCGACTGGGTCATTCAGGCATTCAATCAGAACCGTCCGTTCAGTCAGTTTCTTACCTGGCAGCTAGCGGGCGACCTTCTCCCCCGTCATACTGGTGACTCGATCAGCCGCGAACAGCGACTAGCGACGGCCTTCAACCGCAACCATTCGCAGAATATGGAAGGCGGGATTATCAACGAAGAATTTCGGGTGGAATACGTAGCCGACCGGACCAATACGTTAGGCACGGCGATGCTGGGGATGACCGTGGAATGCGCCCGCTGCCACGATCACAAGTTCGATCCCATTTCGCAGAAGGATTATTACAGCCTGTTTGCGTTTTTCAATAACGTCGATGAAGTTGGGCAAATCTCCTGGGACGACGCCATGCCCGTACCAACCATGCTGCTGTCGGAGAAAAAACAGGATAGTCTGCTGGCGTTTATCGACACCAACATCAAAACGGCTGAACGAACGCTCGATCAAACGCAACGTACTGAACAAACGGCGTTTGCTCAGTGGCAAACAACCCTTGGTACGAACGTAGCGTTCGACCCTAAAAAGGGATTACAAGCCCGATTTACGTTCGACAAGCTCGTTGATGGAACGTTTGTCAGTGAGGTATCGACAGTTGATAAAGGCACGGTAGTAGACCCTGTACTGGCATCGGGTAAGTTCGGTCAGGCGTTCCGCTCGAATGGCGATGACATTCTGAATCTGGGCAAAGTAGGCGTTTTCCATCGGGCACAGCCGTTTTCGATCGGCGTCTGGGTCAACATTCCCAAAGACCTGAACAAAGGGGTTATCCTGCATAAAGGCCAGGGGGATATTCTCTACAACTTTCGGGGGTATTTCCTGAACATTCGGGACGGCAAGGCGGAGTTGCTTATGGCCCATACCTGGCCCTACAACAGCATCGTTCGCGTGAGTCGTCAGTTCCTCCCAAAACAACAGTGGATTCACCTGACGATGACGTACGATGGGTCGAGTCAGGCGAATGGGTTAAAGCTGTACGTTGATGGCCGGGAAGTCGCGATGGTCACCGAGAAAGACAACCTGTACAAGGACATCATTTGGCCCAAAGGCAAACATCTGGGCAAAGAACAGCCTGGTTTGCAGATCGGGGCCGATATGCGCGGATCGGGTTTTAAGAACGGGCTGGTCGATGAACTCGTTGTCTATTCCCGTGAACTCACCGCTCCGGAAGTCGCTCTGCTGCCGCAATCGGCAGGCACGAGTCCGTCTAACGTAACGACTTTACCAAATACGAAATCGCTGTTTCCGTATTACCTGGCCAACGTATCGGTACCCTACCAGCAAAAGCGCAACGAACTGCTGAAACTACGTACCGAACGAAATCGCGTCGTTGAAGACATTCCGGAGATGATGGTGATGGAGGACATGAAAACGCCCCGCCCGACCTACCTGCTCAAACGGGGAGTGTACGACGCGCGCGGCACTCAGGTTCGACCCGACGTACCAGCGACCATCTTGCCGTTCTCACCCGAGTTTCCGCGCAATCGACTGGGCTTAGCGAAGTGGCTGTTGCACCCCGATAATCCATTAACGGCTCGGGTAGCCGTTAATCGCTACTGGCAAACGTACTTCGGCACGGGACTTCAGAAATCGTCCAACAATTTTGGCAACCAGGGTAGTCTCCCCACCCATCCCGAACTGCTCGACTGGCTGGCCGTTACGTTCCAGGAGTCTGGCTGGAACATGAAAGCCATGCAGAAGCGGATTGTGATGTCCGCTACGTATCGCCAGTCGTCCCGCGCCAATCGTGAATTACTTGACAAAGACCCGGAAAATGTCTGGCTGGCCCGTGGACCGATGTCGCGCTTAACAGCTGAAATGATTCGGGACAACGCCTTAGCGGCCAGCGGTTTGTTAGCGACTAAGATCGGTGGCCCGAGCGTAAAGCCCTACCAGCCTGAGGGATTGTGGTCGGTGAACAGCGCGGTGTATGAACAGGACAAGGGGGAAGGATTGTATCGTCGGAGTTTGTACACGTTCTGGCGTCGGACCAATCCGCCCCCGTCCATGAATACGTTCGATGCACCCTCCCGAAGTTATTGCGTCGTACAGCGGCAGAAAACCAGTACGCCCCTGCAAGCCCTGGTTTTGCTTAACGACCCGCAGTTTGTCGAAGCCGCGAAAGTCGTTGCTGAACGCGTTTTTGCACAACGTAATGCTTTACCGGACCAACTCATAAAAATATTCCGGTTGCTGACGAATCGAAAACCGACAGCCAAAGAACTGGCTGTCTTAAACCGGCTCTATGAACAGGAACATCGAACGTTTACCCGCAATCGAGCGAAAATGCAGGGTTGGCTCCAGGCAGGCGAACATAAATTAACAGGCGTTACGGACTTACCAGCGTTAGCAGCCGGGGCCGTTGTGGCTAGTACCGTCATGAATTCAGAAGCGTTTATAACCAGGCACTGACTAGTTCAACCCAACAACACCATGAATATGAAACTGACGCAACAACTAGCCGATACGTTTAACCGGCGATCGTTTCTGACCAAAGCGTCTGTGGGGCTGGGCTCGCTGGCATTGGGTTCCCTATTGCCGCGTAACCTCTTCTCAAATCCAGGACCCGAATCGACGTTGGTAATGCCCCATCGGGCACCGAAAGCGAAACGGATCGTGTATTTGTGTCAGAGCGGAGGCCCATCGCAACTGGAGCTGTTCGACTATAAACCGTTTCTGGAAAAGATGCACGGCAAAGACCTGCCCGATTCGGTACGGAAAGGACAACGATTAACCGGCATGAGCGCTCAGCAATCGTCGCTGCCGCTGGTGCAGTCACCTTACACGTTTGCGCAACATGGCAAGAGCGGAGCCTGGGTCAGTGAACTGATGCCGCATACGAGTCGGGTGGCAGATGAGTTGTGTTTTATCAAGTCCATGTACACCGAGCAGATCAATCACGATCCTGCCCTGACGTTTTTCCAGACCGGCAACCAACTGGCCGGACGACCCAGCATCGGTGCCTGGATCAGTTATGGTTTAGGCTCGGCCAACGAGAACCTTCCCGCCTTCATCGTGCTGGTGTCTAAAGATGCGCCGAAAGATCAGCCGCTTTACGCGCGGCTGTGGGGCAATGGGTTTCTACCGTCCAAACATCAGGGGGTTCAGTTTCGCTCCAGCGCCGATCCCGTTCTATACCTGAACAATCCAAAAGGCTATGCTACGTCGGACCGACGCTACATGCTCGACGCGCTGAACGATCTCAACCAGGTGCAGGAGGAAATCTACGGCGACCCGGACGTAGCGAACCACATCGCCCAGTACGAAATGGCGTTTCGAATGCAAACCTCCGTACCGGAAGTAAACGACCTGTCCGACGAGCCAGATTGGGTATTTGACCTTTACGGGCCTGAAGCACGTAACCCCGGTACGTTTGCCGCCAATTGTTTGATGGCCCGTCGACTGCTCGAACGCGACGTAAAATTCGTGCAACTCTACCACCAGGGCTGGGATCAGCATGGCGACCTACCGAAAGGACTTTCCCGCCAGTGCAAAGCCACCGACCAGCCTTCGGCAGCCCTCGTACAGGATCTCAAGCAGCGGGGTTTGTTGGACGATACGATCGTGATCTGGGGTGGCGAATTTGGCCGAACCAACTATTCGCAGGGAAAACTAACGAAAGACAATTACGGTCGGGACCATCATCCGCGCTGTTTCACGATCTGGATGGCGGGCGGAGGTATCAAGCCCGGTATTACGTATGGCGAGACCGATGAGTTTGGCTATAACATCGCCCACAATCCTGTCCATGTGCATGATTTCCAGGCGACGCTGCTCCACCTGATGGGCATCAATCACGAACAACTCACGTATGAATTTCAGGGCCGGCGCTTTCGCCTGACGGACGTTGAAGGAAAACTCGTCAAGGGGATTCTGGCCTGAGATATAACCATGATTCATTCAACATATCGGCTATTCCGTTCCCTGCTTGTCTTATTCATGCTGGTGGGTGGGTTTGCGAAGAATCAAACTGCTGCACAATCGCCGGGCGGCCTGGCCAAAATCGTCCCGGTCAGCAAACAATCGTCTCAGACGAAACCGTGGGTGTTCTGGTACTGGATGAAAGGTGGGGTTTCAAAAGAAGGCATCACGGCAGATTTAGAAGCCATGAAAGCCGCGGGTATTGGCGGAGCGTATTTAATGCCCATTCAGGGTGTCACGAATCAGCCCCTGTATACACCTGCGGCCGAGCAGCTTAGCCCCCGCTGGTGGGACATGGTTCGGCACTCGATGCAGGAAGCCAAACGGTTGGGTCTGGAAATGGGTATGCACGTGAGCGATGGGTTCGCCCTGGCAGGTGGCCCCTGGATAACGCCCGCGCTGTCGATGCAAAAAGTGGTGTATTCGACAACACAAGTGCAGGGTCATCAACGCGTTTCCGTTAAACTGCCGCAGCCTTCTACGACCGAAGGGTATTACAAAGACATTGCCATACTAGCCTTCCCTTCGCGGACTTCCCGATTGCTGGAAAACGCATCCAACCAACCTAAAATTACGTCCAGCAAATCGGGCATCAGTCCGCAGTTTCTGATTGATCGGAGTAATAAAGAGAGTTTCAGAAGCGATACAACCTGCTGGCTGCAATACGCCTATGAACAACCGTTTACGTGCCGTTCCATCCTCATCCGAACGGGTGGCAATAATTATCAGGCACATCGACTATTGATCGAAGTCAGCAACGATGGCAAATCCTTCCGGTCGATTGGCCGGCTGGATCCACCCCGGCACGGCTGGCAGGATACCGACGTCGATATGACGCACGCCATTCCGCCGACCACAGCCCGTTATTTCCGGTTTGTGTATGATAAAGCTGGTTCAGAACCCGGCGCCGAAGATCTGGACGCGGCCAAATGGAAACCAAGCTTGAAACTAATTGGTCTGGAACTCTCCGCTGAACCTCGCATTAATCAGTTTGAAGGAAAATCAGCCGCTGTGTGGCGCGTCAGTAAACGTACCACCCGCGAACAAATCGCCGATTCACTTTGTGTACCGCTACTTAACATCATTGATCTAACCGCCAAATTTACCAATGATGGTCAGCTCAACTGGGACGCACCAGCCGGTTCATGGACGATTCTACGTATTGGTCATACATCTACGGGACACACCAACGCGACGGCCGGAGCAGGTAAGGGACTGGAATGTGATAAATTTAATCCGGAAGCTATCAAACTTCAGTTCGATAGCTGGTTTGGCGAAGCGCAACGGCAAATCGGTTCTGACCTGAGCAAAACCGTATTAAAAGTGTTCCACGTCGACAGTTGGGAATGCGGTAGTCAAAACTGGTCGCCTGCGTTTGCCAATGAATTTAATAAACGACGAGGGTATGACCTGATGCCTTATTTGCCCGTCATGGCCGGCATTCCAATTGAAAGTACCGACGTATCGGAGCAGGTGTTGTATGACGTACGTAAAACGGTGGCTGAACTGATTGTGGATGTATTCTACAAAACGCTGGCGGATCTGGCACGTCAGAAGGGCGTTACGTTCACAGCTGAGAGCGTAGCGCCAACGATGGTAAGTGATGGTTTAGCGCATTACCGACAGGTCGACGTACCGATGGGCGAATTCTGGCTGAACAGTCCTACCCACGACAAGCCAAACGACATGCTCGATGCGGTATCAGCTGCTCATATCTACGGAAAACGTATTGTTCAGGCCGAAGGCTTCACGACGGTGCGTATGGACTGGAGCGAACATCCGGGTATGCTGAAAACCCTTCAGGACCGAAATTACGCACTGGGAATCAATAAACTGGTGTACCACGTCTTTACCCATAACCCCTGGACTGACCGCAAACCGGGCATGACGCTGGATGGTGTTGGTCTGTACTTTCAGCGGGACCAGACCTGGTGGAAATCAGCTAAAGCCTGGGTCGATTATGCCCAACGATGCCAAACCCTGCTTCAAGTAGGCCATCCCGTTGCCGATATTGCCGTATTTACGGGAGAGGATTTACCACGCCGTTCAGTACTGCCGGATCGTTTGGTCACCACTCTACCCGGTCTTTTCGGAAAAGACGTAATACACCAGGAAGCGAAACGGGTAGCCAACGTCGGTGAACCGCTGCGACAAAAACCGGCGGGCGTTACGCATTCAGCGAACATGGCCGATCCCGAAAATTGGGTCGATCCGCTACGTGGGTATGCGTATGATTCCTTCAGCCCGGATGCACTGAATACGCTGGCGAAGGTTCAGGGTGGTAACGTTTCGTTTGCGCCGGACGCCGACTATTCGCTGCTGGTTCTCCCTCGGAAGAATCCCCTCAACACGAATAACGCCTACACGAACCCTGAAACATTGACGAAGTTAGTCAGCCTGGTGAAGGACGGTGCAACCCTTCTGGTTGGCGAAAAACCGCTTTATAAGGCAGGCAAAAGCCCGAATAATTCACTTAAAGCACTGACGGACGAACTGTGGGGCGGCTTGTTTCAGGAAATCAACGACGGGAAAGCTACGTTTCGACTGAAACGTCTGGGGCAGGGTAGAATTATTCAGACTCCCTTCCAGGCCGATTCATTTGACCAACTGGGTATCCGGCGCGACGTAACGTTTACGGACTCCTCTGGCCACTACGTTCGCGACATTGCCTGGACACACCGGAAAGATGGCGAGACTGATGTTTATTTTGTTGCTAATCAGCAGAATAAACAGCGCGACATATCCGCTTCGTTTCGCCAATTTTTTAAAGTCCCTGAATTGTATAACCCCGTTACCGACGAACTGACGGACGCTCACCAATGGCGCATGCAGGGCTTGACTATGCAGTTGCCACTACGCCTGGAACCGAATGCGTCGTTGTTTATTATTTTCCGCCGATCCACCCGGCAGGCTAAGCAGTCCGGTAGAAATTGGCCTGAGTTACAGTCAAGTCAAACCCTGGACGGCCCCTGGCACGTACAGTTCGACCCTGCTTACGGTGGTCCGAAACAACCTCAAACGTTTACCCAGCTTATTGACTGGAGTCAATCACCGGATTCGTCCATTCGGTATTATTCAGGCACGGCTATCTATACCAAAACATTTGCATGGCCATCGCAATCAGCGTCTTCAGAAACGACTCCACAATGTATCTGGCTTGATCTGGGACGTATTGCCAACATTGCCGATGTGAAGCTAAACGGCGTATCGTGTGGTACGCTTTGGACGGCTCCTTACCGAATTGATGTTACCAAATTTCTCAATACTGGCAACAATCAATTAACTATTGAAGTCAGCAATACTTGGGCAAATCGTCTGATCGGTGATCAGTTAGTACCCGAACCGAAACGGGTCACTCAAACCACTGCTCCGTTTCGTTTGCAGGGTAAACCATTGCAGGAATCAGGTTTACTTGGCCCCGTAGAGTTACTAAGAAGCTCTTTTTAAAACTATTCCGTTTAACTGGGCTTTACTCTTTTATTATCGCTCCCCTTGCTGGTTGTTTGAGAGCGTGTGCTTTGTCAGTCTGACGAAGCCGGGCAACAGGGGGCGAAGAATGACAAAACACCCCGGTATAGCTCGATTTTAGACAGTTCGAACAGCTCTATCGTATGTTTCGTGAACTTTATTAGTTCAACTTTTAGTATTATTTTTATATGAATTGGTTATATTTTACTACATATCAACGCCATTAAATAAATATAATATACATAGTATCTACTTTTTTAAATAATTTTAAACAAACAGACATACATACATTTATTTTGTAAAAAAAAATAACCTTAACCTCTACTCAGTACAATAATCCATGAAGGGCCTTCCCACTGACGAAGAGATGATTCGTCAATTGCTTTCTGGTCAACCTAACCAGTGTTTTGAAACTCTCTATAATCGCTACGTAGATAAGGTTTACCGGCAATGCCTGTCCATGACGCAGGACTCTGAAAAGGCGCAGGATTTCACTCACGACATTTTCATTAAGGTGTTTGATAAGCTCGACGCGTTTCAACAACGCTCCAGTTTCTCTACCTGGATTTACTCGATTGCATACAACTACTGCGCCGACCAGATCCGACTATCCAGACGACTCAATACAACAGCGATTGATCATGAACTGGAACAGCACGTTACTGAGTCTCAAGAGACGGTTTTACGGGAAGAAGCGATACAGCTAGTTAACCGGGCCCTCGCTAGTCTTTCTCCAGACGAACAACACCTGCTACGGTTAAAATACGAGGACAAGGTGAGTATTGAAGAGATAGGCCGTATGCATAATCTGACTATCAGCGCCGTCAAGATGCGGCTCAAGCGTAGTCGCGCTAAGATTGAACAGTTCTACGCCCGGCAGCAGGCAAGGTAAGGCGCAGCGTGTAGTGATCAATGCAATACCTCAAATACTAATTCGCGAAGTATGTCGCTTTCGGTCATAGAAGGCGCATCGATGCCTTTGCTCCGGGCATCGGCCCGGCGAATCGAGTGAATAATACCGGCGACTTTAGGCAGCGGGAACGTGCGGGCAGCCGTGAGGTAATCTTTCACGAAAAACGGATTCACCCCCAATACCGGAGCCAGTCCTTTTTCGGTTTGGTCTTTAGACGCCTGTACCAGTAAAACCTTGCTGAAATAACTGAACAATTGCGCCAGAATAACGACCAGCGGATTGTCTTTAGGGTTACGTCCGAAATAATCGACAATCTGGTTAGCCTTTACTACGTCGCGCTGAACAAGGGCTTTCTGCAGTTCAAAGACATTATACTCCTTGCTGATGCCGACTAACCGCTCGACCGTCGCTGCAGAAATTTCTTCGCCGACGTGTAAGTTGATCAGTATTTTGTCGATCTCACCCGCCAGCCGTTTCAGGTCGTTACCGATGTGATCGGCCAGGAGCTGACAGGCTTTGGGACTCACTTTTGCCCCTTGCTCCCGGCAGTACTCCCCTACCCAATCCGGAATTTTGTTATCGTAGAGTTTCTTAACACCGAGCAGCTTTCCTTTCGACCCAAAGGCTTTTACCCACGATTTGCGCTCATCGAGGCCGGGTTTTCCTTCTTCTTTGACGTAACACAGCATCAGAATTGTGCTGGATAGCGGATTCAGGGCGTAATCTTCCAGCAGCGTTTGCGTCGACTTATCGTTAATGCCGTTCATCTGCTGTGCTTCTTTCACCAGCACCAACTGCCGTTCGGCCATGAATGGATAGCGCCGGGCATAATTCAATACGGCCCCGGCATCGGTATCTTTTCCGAACAGAACAAACTGATTGAAGCCCCGTTCGGCCACTGGAACGGCTACTTTTTCGAGTTCTTCGGCAATTCGGTCGAGGTAATACGGCTCGTCGCCATGAATCAGGTAAACGGGCGCAATCCGTTTGTTACGGATATCTTTCAAAAGAGTGTCAACGGCGGGAATCAAAACGTTTCTTATGTTTCAGGTTCAATGGTTCATCACTGGTTGGTGGTGTCGGTCGGTGGTGTCAGGTTCTAAACCTGACACCACCGACCGACACCACCAACCAGTGATGACTACACACAAAAGTAAAGATTGCCGGTTATTTCTGGCGAATTAAAAAGCCAGCGTACGGTTCATCGAAATAATGTGGCTACGTTTTTTATCTTTATTGCTTCACTCCCAGACACTTCACCCGATGCACACTAGCTTCTACCGAATTATAGGTTTACTATTCCTCATAACGTATCAAACAGTTGGTCAGACACCCAGTCTCTATGAACGTCAGGAAGTGATGATTCCGATGCGGGACGGCGTTCGACTGAACACGGTCATTTTCATTCTAAAAGACAGCAAAGACCCGTTGCCTTTTTTGCTCACCCGCACACCTTATGGAGTCAGTCTTACCACGAGTCCGGATAAAGTTCCTTACACAAAAGACATGGCCGACGAGGGCTATATTTTTGTCTATCAGGACATTCGGGGGCGCTACAAATCGGAGGGCACGTTCGAGATGCAGCGATTTACCCGTGATAAAAAAGATCCGAAGGCCATCGACGAAAGCACCGATACGTATGACACCATCGACTGGCTACTGGCCCATATTCCGAACAATAACAGGAAAGTTGGCATGTATGGCATTTCGTACGCAGGCTGGACGACGGTTATGGGCGCCATCGACCCTCATCCGGCTTTAGCGGCTGTTTCGGAGCAGGCAACTCCTTCGGATATGTTTCTGGGTGATGATTTTCATCATAATGGCGCGTTTCGGCTAAGCTATGGATTTGAGTACGCTTTTATGGAAGAAGCGACCAAACAGGACTCCCTATTTCCGTTTCCCGACTACGATACGTATGACTGGTACCTGAAACTCGGACCGCTCTCGAACGTCAATAAGCTGTATTTCAAGGAGAAACTACCGACCTGGAACGATTTTGTGAAGCACCCGAATTATGATGCGTTCTGGCAGAAACAGTCGCTGATTTCCCGTATTGATCAACCGAAGGTTCCGATCATGAACGTAGCGGGCTGGTGGGATCAGGAAGATTTTTATGGTCCACTAAAAGCGTATCAGCTCTGGGAAAAACAGGATCGGGCGCACAAAAACTTTCTGGTTGCCGGGCCCTGGAATCACGGCGGCTGGGCGCGGGGCGACGGACGATCGCTAGGCAACATCAAGTTCGATACGTCCACGGCCGTTACGTTCCAGAAAGAGATTCAGGCTCCCTGGTTTGCGTATCACCTGAAAAGCAAAGGCGCTGGAAATTTCCCGGAGGCCATTACGTTCCAGACGGGTTCAAACAGCTGGAAACGCTACGAAACCTGGCCGCCCAAAGACGCTATGAAACGGAATCTGTATTTTCAGGCCAACGGAAAGCTGTCCTTCGATGCGCCCAAAACAACGAGCGGCTCCGACGCGTACGTATCGGACCCAGCTCACCCGGTTCCGTACCGAACCCGCCCGATTGAAGCAACATATGGCCCCGGCTCTCGCTGGCGAACCTGGCTGACGGAAGATCAGCGGTTTGTGCAGGGCCGCCCGGATGTGCTCTCGTGTGAAACCGACGTATTGACCGAAGACGTGACGGTAACGGGTGAAGTGTGGGCGAAACTGTTTTCCGCCACCACCGGCAGCGACGCCGATTGGATTGTCAAACTAATTGATGTGTATCCGGCGCAGTATCCGCAGCAACTCGGCATGGGTGGTTACCAGCTCATGGTAGCCAACGACGTTTTCCGGGGACGGTTCCGAACCAGTTTCGAAAAGCCGCAAGCTCTTCGATCCAACAAAACCGAAGCCTACTCGATTGATTTACATTCCATCAATCACGTTTTCCGGAAAGGCCACAAAATTATGGTGCAGATCCAAAGCACCTGGTTCCCCGTCATCGACCGCAATCCGCAAACGTTTGTCCCCAATATTTTCGAAGCAAAAGAAACCGATTATCAAAAAGCTACCCATACCATTTTCAGATCCGCTACGTATCCATCGCATTTGGAATTAAGTGTGGTTGGGAAGTAACGTTCAACAGAATGAGTGTGGACTATTAGCTTCCAGATAAAGATCATAAAGTCAGAATGACCGACCTAGATGGCCGCTACTACCTCACTACGTCCGCTTTTCAAATCGGTTAATCCCCACTCCTGCATTACGCTGATGACGGGCATTAGCGATTGGCCATATTCGGTGATTTTGTATTCTACGCGTGGGGGAATTTCGGCGTAAATCATGCGGTCGATAATTCCGTCCTCTTCCAGCTCGCGCAGTTGGTTAACCAGCATCTGTTTACTGATGGCGGGCATGGCTCGTTGCAGGGAGCTAAACCGATTGACGTTCCGGCTGATGGCGTAGATGATTATAATCTTCCATTTACCGCCAATTCGGTTCAGGCAGTGCGTAACGGGGCAATTGTTTGGATTAAAATCTTTGTTTTTGCGCGGATTTGCCATTGGTCTAAAAAAATGTACTAGTAAACCAAAAACTGACTACTTGTCGATTTTAGACAAAGCTAACACCTTTGCCTCATCCAAACGAAACGACAATGACAGTAGACGAAATCAAACAAGCCATTCAGGGCGAGTGGATAAGCATCGCGCCTGAGGTACGTCCGAGTATAAGCAAAAACGCTGACGGTAGCTTAAAACCGTTTTACCTGTCGCGCGACTTCACGTACTCAGCAGGCGATAAATTTGAGCTGACAATTAGTAACTGTGCTGATCCTTATGGCCGAGTTCCCCTGGTAAAAATCCTGATCAAAGGGCATATGGTTTGGCAAGGTGCACACCCAATTGCGGAAGGCGCTCAAAAAGTCGACTTTATGGCTGACGAAGGCTATGACGTAACGCCCCTGCATCAGGGATTTGCGGATGTTCTGAACCAGATCGCCAGCCAGGGTTTCAATACATGGGAAGTCAATAGAACACAAAGTACACTGCGTAAAGCCTTCGCTCCATTTGGCCTTGCAGAAGGACAGATTTTCGCCGAGTTCGACTTGATTTACGTACTAAACGACATGCTGTTCTGGGGTGCCCGAAACGTCGATGGTCGTGGATTTGATACAGACGAAAACAGACCAACCAATTTGCAGATTCCGTTGATCAGAAAGTAATACGTGACTTGTTGCTTATTATGTTGAAGCAGGAACAGCCAGGTTGTTCCTGCTTTTGTTGTTTAGCCCAAACTGTCACTTTATACGAACATGAGCCAATGCTGTGCGGTTTAGTATGCTCAGGTGTAAGGGCGACTACCCTTACCCTACATCGTTAATCCCGAAATCTTTCACACGTAGCGTACGCATAATGGCATTGACGATAACCGGCTATTCAACGGCCTTATTTTCCACCTGGTATTTCATTGAAGAACTGGGCATTCTCTTCGATGCTGGCGATGGTATTACGTCCTCTCTTCTACAAAAATCAAGAAAAATCGACCATGTCTTTATCTCACATGCCGACCGGGACCACGTAACGGGACTCCTGAAACTCAACCAGATGAACGCTCGGGAGGGCTTTCCTAAAATCTATTTTCCTTACAACAGCCGGTCTTTCTTTGCGCTGGAAGAGTTCACCAAGCGATTTGATACGCAGGTTCAGCAGACGATCTGGACACCCATACGCGAAGACGAGCACATTCCGGTTAGGAACGATCTGTTTGTTCAATCCATAAAAAACCATCACGTAAAAACGGAACCGAACGAAGTCAAAAGCCTGGGATTTCAGGTCTACCAGACGAAAAATAAATTGAAGGCGGAGTTTCTGCATTTATCGCAGGCGGGAATCGTACAGGCAACCCAAACGATCGGCAGAGAAAACATGACCTATGAAGTCAGAACCAATGTGTTAGCCTACTCAGGCGATACGCCTGCCGAAAATTTTTCGTCCTGGAACAATACCCAGATCCTGATCCACGAAGCTACGTTTTTACGAAGCAACGAACTGGATAATTCAGGGAAGCGGAATAAACACAGCAGTCTGGATGACGTATTAAAAATGGTTTCGGAGATCAATATTGAAACGCTCATTTTGGGGCATTTTTCCTCCAGATATTCACATGAACAGATTGATACGGCGATAAAAAGTATGTGCCGCGAATTCAACATTACCATTCCTGTGTATCGGGTCTTGCCAGGCCAAACACACCGAACTATTTTAAGCGAAGAGCCAATCAATCGACGCTGATCCGTCCCTGGGGCTTTAACTCCTGCTACACGGTGCCTTATTACCGCAGTACTTCTACACCCATCGGAAAAGAGTTTTCATGGCTACGTATAGGAGCGTTTTCTTCATCAGTAATCGAGTCAAATAGTGCTGGAGTAACGTAGTATCGAGTGTAGCTCCCCCATTTTGGGACTAGTACTTGACCAGTTTAATGGGTTGAAAGAAAGGTACCACGGGTTTTAACCCGGTCAGGAATTGGCCCAAAAAACGGGTTAAAACCCGTGGTACCAGTAATAAGAATTAAATTGGAGCAGCACTAGCTTCATTTTGGATACAACAATACGGGATTGAGCTACTTTTTGGCCTGTGCGCTTCCTGACCTTTGTCCCGTCAACTAGTAGTAAACAGGACAAAAACAAATCATGGATAGTATTCAAAAAACAACGTTAGGCAACCAGGGTCTTGTGGTTCCCGTAATCGGACTCGGTTGCATGGGCATGACCAAAATTGCCGGAATGGACATTTACGGGCAAGCCAATGACGCTGAATCCATTGCGACCATTCACCGATCGTTAGAGCTAGGCGGTAATTTTCTGGACACGGCCGATCTATACGGTCCGCTGGCCAACGAACGACTGGTGGCGAAAGCCATAAAAGGGAACCGGGATAAATACATCATCGCAACCAAGTTCGGGTATGAGATCGATGATCAGGAGCAACTGACCTGGCGGATAAACGGCCAGCCGGATTACGTCAAAAAGGCCGTGGAGCGTTCGCTTAAAAACCTGGGAACCGATTACATCGACCTGTATTATTTGCACCGGCTGGACCCCAACACGCCCATTGAAGATACCGTTGGGGCCATGGCAGATCTGGTGAAAGAAGGCAAGGTTGGCTACATTGGCCTTTCGGAAGTGTCGTCGGCCACCATCAAAAAAGCCCATCAGGTCCATCCCTTAACCGCCGTACAGACCGAGTATTCGCTGTTTGAACGTAGCGTGGAAGAAGAAGGCATTCTGGACACGCTTCAGGAACTCGGCATCGGGTTTGTTGCGTATTCTCCAGTAGGGCGAGGATTTCTATCCGGGGACATTCAAAAACCGGAGGATTTCCCGGAAAATGATTTCAGACGGAGCATCCCGCGTTTTCAGGGCGAACAATTTCATAAGAACATCGAACTGGTCAACGCGATCAAACAATTGGCAGAGTCAAAAGGCATTACCGCCCCTCAGTTGGCCATTGCCTGGATTATTTCCAAAGGATACATTCCTATTCCGGGTACAAAACGCCGGAAATTTGTTGAAGAAAACAGTGCTGCCACCGAAGTCACCTTAACGCCTGACGAACTGGCTCAGTTAGAAGCCATCGTTCCACTAGGCGTATCGACCGGCGATCGCTATGATGCGGCCGGAATGGCTATGGTTAGTTTATAGAATTTCACATACCAACAGGAAGGCTGTCTTTAGTAGTAAACTTCCTGTTGGTTTTAAAAATAGTTGTTTATGAAACGGGAAGAGCATCATCCATACATCATCAATTCGATTTCTGATCTGCATCGCTTACTGTCTCTGCCAAAACCGCAGCATCCGTTGGTAAGTGTTATCAATATGGATGAAATCAAGTGCTTTTCCGACGATAGCCTGCGGAGTGTTGTCTATAATTTTTACTCGATCTGCACCAAAAAAGACTTTAACGGGAAAATGAAATATGGACAGAATTCGTATGATTTCGACGAAGGCATCCTGACCTTTTTTTCACCCGGACAGGTCGTGTCAACCGATATTGCTGATAACCCTACGCTTTCGGGCTGGTGGCTGGTGGTGCATCCTGATCTTATTCGGAATTATCCTTTGTTGAAGCGGATGAAGGACTATGGCTACTTCTCGTACGCCGTGCATGAAGCCCTGCACCTTTCTGAAAAAGAAGAAGCGATGGTAACGTCCATCATGCAAAACATTAAGCTGGAGTACCAGTCCGGGATCGATACGTATAGTCAGGACGTAATTGTGTCGCACATTGAATTACTGCTCAACTATTCGAACCGATTTTATAACCGGCAATTTATTACCCGAAAAAGCGCCAGTAACGATCTGTTACTACGTGTGGAGGAACTGCTCACGGATTATTTCAACAGCGATAAAGTTGCGGAACTGGGACTACCCACCGTTCAGTACCTTTCGGGTCAGTTGAACGTATCGCCTAACTACCTGAGTGATATGCTTCGATCACTGACCGGGCAGAACACGCAGCAGCACATTCACAACAAGCTCATCGAGAAAGCCAAAGAAATTCTGACAACCACGTCGTTATCGGTCAGTGAAATTGCGTATCAGCTCGGTTTCGAATACCCTCAATCGTTTAGCAAACTGTTCAAAGGCAAAACGAATGTGTCTCCCCTCGAATTCCGGCACTCGTTCAATTAATCGTTGCTGAACGGCCACCGTCCTTACCGTTTAGCGAAACGAATGGCGTTTTTAAAGGCCGTTACAAGCTGGTCATTCGTGCGGTTCAATAAGCTGTCATTGACCATCAGTTTGAATGATCCATCCGCCTTCGCGACGGGTAAAGCGATTTGATGAGTCTGCCACAGAGTCTCGCTTAGTTTTTTAGGGTCTATGGCGGGCGATAGCTGTGCGTTTGATATGTTCGTCCCACCGGCAACGGGCGTTATTTTAATTTCCGGCAATTCATTGAGCTGACCAGCCAGTTGTTTACCCTGAAGGACACTTCGTTTCAGGCGTTCTTCCAAACCTGCCAGGTGATGCAACGCCATGGCCGCATTGGTCCAGCTCATGAAAGCTACTCCACCGTGGATCTTGGCTAAGTGCTCCATTTTGTCAATAATCTCTTTAGGACCGCAAAGGATGGCGCCCCCAGCCGCTCCAAGATATTTGTAGAGCGAAATGTAGACGGTGTCGAAGTAAGACGCATACTCCTTCACCGACGTACCCGAATAGGCGGCCGCTAAATAAATCCGGGCACCGTCCAGATGGAGTTTATAGCCCTTCTCCCGGCAAAAAGCGGCTATTTTCTTAATCTCGTCGATCGGAACAAACTGGCCATCATTCCGACGTACCGGATTTTCAATCGATACAACGCCAATGCCACTTCGAAAAACCTCGCCCTGATTAAGCTCCTCAATGGATTGCTGAAGGTCGCTCAGCGTGAAATAAGCTTTGTTGGGTGCTAGTGATATCAGTCGTTTACCAAATACGGACTGTGCCGCATCCGCTTCGTCGCGGTAGACGTGACTGGTTTCCTGAACGAACACCTTGGTATTCTCGCCACTTAGCACCGAAATAGCCAACTGATTGGCTAACGTTCCCGAGGCTAAATAGATGGCAGCTTCTTTGCCGGTTATGGTAGCAAATTGACTGGCTAGCTCGTCCACGCAGCCACCTTTCCCGTAAAAATCTCGCTCGATGGGCTTAGTCTGGTTGATTTGACCCAGTTTGGCAATGAATTCCGTTGGTGAATACATAGGTCCATCGCCCATAAAAAAGACAGGTTCCAAGGCTGGGTCAGCCGTCAGCCATTGTCTGGAAAAATCGCCGGAATCCGAAAAAGCTGGAACGGCTGATGCACTGGAAAATCGGAGAAAATCTCTTCGGGTAAACATAAGGCTGTCAATTAACGGGAGAACGATACGTATACATACTTCTCTGCGTGCAGCAAGTTACACTAGAATCGAAGAAAGCTTAGATAAACCATTCCCTCTTCTGAAAGACAAGTTGTATACCGTATTGTATAAGAAAGTGAGCTCGCAAAAACACCTTCCCTGCGGTATATTTGGCCATAATTGCCATATTACCGCCGTAAATAACGCCAAACTCTTTTTTATGAATAATCGAGCTATTCTGCTCACCGATGGCTTATTGAGTACACCGAACGCCAAAACAGCCCATGGACTGATTCGCGGAACGGAACGATACACGGTTGTTGGTGTAGTCGACGCACCGACAGCGGGTCAGGATGCAGGCATTGTGCTGGATGGTCAATCACGTAACATACCAGTTTTTGCTTCGGTCGATGAAGCACTTGAACAGGTCGATTCGGTTGAGTACGCCATCATTGCTATTGCCACAAACGGAGGTGTATTACCTCAAACGATGCTGACTGATGTTAAACGGTGTATCGAACAAGGCGTGTCGATCGTCAATGGGTTACACGAATTTCTGAACGACAAACCCGAAATCGTTACGTTAGCGCAGCAACACGGGGTGCAGCTCATCGACGTACGACGACCGAAATCCCGCGACGAACTCCATTTCTGGACGGGTGAGGTCAACCAAATCACCGCGCCGATTATCGCCGTGATCGGTACCGACTGCGCCCTCGGCAAACGGACCACTGCCCGACTCGTCCGGGAAGCTTGTGAACGACATGATGTGAATGCACAGATGATTTATACGGGTCAAACGGGCTGGCTACAGGGCGGCAAATACGGTTTTGTCTTCGATTCGACGCTGAACGATTTCGTGTCGGGCGAACTGGAACACGCCCTCGTTACGTGCTGGCGCGAAACCTGTGCCGACGTTTTGCTGATTGAAGGACAAGCCGCACTACGGAATCCAAGCGGCCCCTGCGGTTCCGAGTTTCTGGTATCGGGCAACGCGCGCTACGTCGTACTCGTCCATGCACCCAAGCGAACGTATTACGACCATGACCCGGCCTGGGGAAGAATTCCGTCTGTCGAATCCGAAATTGCCCTGATCCGGGCTTATCATTCGGAGGTTATTGCGCTGGCGCTCAACACCGAAGATTGTACAAACGAAGAAGCCGTTACGTATCAGAAAGAGTACGCCGAACGTCTTGGTATTCCGGCGTTGCTGCCTTTGCAGGAAGGCGTCGACACGATCATTCCCGTTATTCAATCGTTAATCAACAAGGTTCATGCGCATTAGATCGATACGGGCTTATTTAAAGAATCTGGCGCTTACCAAGCCGTATACCATTGCGTATCAGACAACGTCGGATGTCGAAAATGTCTTTCTGGAGATCGAGCTGGATAACGGCATGGTTGGGATCGGAGCGGCTAATCCCTCGCCCGAAGTGGTTGGAGAATCGCCGGAACAGGCGCTGCAACATCTTCAGGGTGACTGGGTGACCCGTTTGGTGGGCAAAGACATTCGACTATTTCAGTCCTGGATACGCGACGGACAGCAACAGTTTGCCCAAGCACCCGGTACGTTGGCCGCACTGGATATTGCACTGCACGACGCTTTTGGGCAATACCTGGGCGTTCCCGTGGTTCAGTTTTATGGACAAAAGATTCACTCCCTCCCAACCTCCGTTACGATTGGCATCATGAACGTAGCCGACACGTTAGCCGAAGCGGCAGGTTATTTTGACCAGGGATTTCGGGTATTGAAAGTAAAAACGGGGTTAGACGTAGACGAAGACATCGAGCGGATTTTAAAACTCAGAGAAACGTATCCTGACGAGTTCACCATCCGTGTCGATGCGAATCAGGGCTATTCACTGACTGATTTACAACACTTTGTCGCTGCCACTGCTGATGCAGACGTTGAACTAATCGAACAGCCACTACCCGTGGGCCAGGAGCAGGAATTGCTTATTTTACCTGATAACATTCGGCAATCATTGGCTGCTGATGAGTCGCTGAAAGGCCCAAAGGCGGCTTTGACACTAGCTCAGCAACCACAACCGTTTGGGATCTACAACATCAAGCTAATGAAATGCGGGGGTATCCGGGCCGCCCTCGACATGGCTACCATTGCTGAACCTGCCGGAATCTCCCTATTTTGGGGTTGTAACGACGAAAGCCGGGTGAGCATCACGGCCGCCTTGCATGCAGCCTTTGCCTGCCCACATACCCGCTACATTGACCTCGACGGCAGTTTCGACCTGGCCGAGGACGTAGTATCAGGTGGTTTTGTGGTAGAGAACGGCTATATGCGTCCGACGGGAGGAGCGGGATTGGGGTTAAATCACCCCTAAATCCCCTGAAGGGGATTTAGGGGTGATTTAACAAACTCTTAATTATTTCATCACGTCTATTATGCTTCCTTACTTCCCTTTTGGCCAACGTTTTAATGACAAGATGGGCACAGCTCCTTTGTCGGAAAGCGACCGGCTGGTTGAAGTAGATGCGCAGTATAGCCCTGAAATCACGCTTAAACGTCAACTTCTGACCGAACTTCCTGACTATTACTTTCAGACATTGCCAGACTACGAAACAGCCCAGTGGGACGTAGTGGACATCATCTTACACAATCTGGCCCGGTTCGGCCCTGATCAGTTCACGCTCCAGAAGAATGGGGATCGCTGGCATTGGGAAAATCATCTGTTGAACGAAGCTATTACGTTTACGTTTGGCGATGCCACTACGTTACCGTACGCTCCGCTCGATTGGGTTGGGCGACAGGTTCAGGAAGATCTGATCGTATTAGCCGGGAATGACGCTACGTTGGTAGCGGGTCAACTCTGTTTCGCGAATGATTGGTGCCTGGACGAAAAAATAGGACTCCCCTTCGGGCAGATTCATGCGCCTATTATGCCGATTGTCGAGCCGATGATGCAGGCTGCTCAGAAACTGATGGAACGCTTACCCATCGGTCGGCCGGTTTGGCGAGCCAACTGGAGCGTAAAAATCAGCGATCAGCTCGATATGACCAGTCGCCACACGACTTTCCTTCAACAACGACTTGCCGACCGGTTGCCGACGTTAACGCCCGATACCATTGGCGATCAGCTTTACATACGTGTCGAGCGACAAACCCTTACCCGACTGCCCCGCTCAGGTGCCATCCTGTTTGGGATTCATACGTACCAAAACCGGCTGGCGGTCGAAGCCGCTGATCTTCAACGGGCAAAACAGATGGCGCAGGTGTTCAGCACAACACCCCAAGCGATGCTGGATTACAAAAGCATGACCAGCTTTCTTCCCACCTTACTGACGTATTTGAATAACTATCCGTCAACCTCAATATGAAGTCAGGCGCTCAAACCTGACTTAATCAGTTTCAAGAAATCTTGCATACAACTTGTGGGTGAACTTTATGAGCCCCTAAAAAGTCGGATTTGAGAACCTGACTTTACGAAATAGCCACAATCACTTCAGCAAAACAATCAAAGTCAGATCAAGGAATTATTTCGTACTATTACGTTTCTATAAAATAATTCAACTTCCTCTTCACCGTATCTCCAAAGAAACAAATGGTCAAATTAGCACGCACGATTGACACTCGTTCCGCTATTTTATTAGTAGTCAGTGGTATTGTTGGGTCGGGCGTTTTTAAAAAGGTTGCGCCAATGGCGGCTGAACTGGGCTCTCCGCTGCTTGTTGTGGCCTGCTGGATAGCCGCTGGGCTCGTTAGCTTGACCGGTGCCCTTACTTATGCCGAAATGGCGGGTATGTTTCCGCAATCGGGTGGCGAATACGTATATTTCAAGCGCGTGTATGGTCGGCTATTTGCTTTTCTGTACGGTTGGGGTGCGTTTACGGTGATGCGCACGGCTACGATTGCTGCGCTCTCCCACATTTTTGGCCAGTCACTGCTTTCCCTGATCAGTCTGCACAATGAATCAACCGAGTTCCTGGTGAAATGTGTGGCTACGGGACTTATCATCTTCCTGAGTCTGGTCAATTACCGGGGCGTTACGGTAGCGGAAGGTCTTAGTCGGGCGCTGATCTACATTGTTTTTGTCGCCGTAGCGATCATTGCCGTCCTTGGGTTTTCAGCCGATTCGGGTAGTTTGTCCAATCTAACGCAGTCAGTGCAACCCAGCAGCACAACAGTACGTAGTAGTTTATTGGGCTCGCTGGTGGCGGCTTCATTAGGAGCTTTCTGGGGGTATGAAGGCTGGAACCAGATCGGCTACATCGGCGAGGAAATCAAAAATCCGCAACGGAATCTACCCATTGCGCTGGGCGTTGGCACCAGCATTGTTATCGCGATTTACGTACTGCTGAACGTAGTCTATGTGTACGTATTGCCCATTGATTCACTGGTACAGCTGGCCAGTATGCCCGGTAAGATCGCGGCTGTTGAAGTAGTCCGTCAGGCGGCTGGCTGGTTCGGCGCTACGTTCATTTCGATACTAATTTTGATAACGACCTCCAATTCGACCAACGCATCCATTCTGATGCCTGCCCGGGTGTTTTACGCGATGGCCCGCGATGGTTTGTTTTTCAAATCGGCGGCCGTTATTCATCCTCGTTACAAAACCCCATCCGTCGCGATCTTGCTTCAGAGCGTTTGGGCGGCTGTTCTGGTCTGGTCCGGCAGTTTCGATCAATTGACGGATATGCTGGTCTTTGCGTCGTTTATTTTCTACGGAGCAACGGCTTTAGGCGTCATCCTTCTCCGCTACAGGCAACCCGAACGAGTACGTCCTTACCGTGTCGTAGGCTATCCGTTTGTACCTGCTTTTTTCTGCATCTGCTGTACCCTACTGGTCGTAACAACGCTCATCAACCAGCCCCGCGAAGCCCTGACCGGTCTGGGCTTGATCGCTACGGGTTTACCCTTTTACTGGTTCTGGCGAAAGCGCTCTGAAGAAGCTAGTGTCGAGAACGTATCGCTCAATGAATAACTGCAAACTGCAATACGTCAACGGCCCCAACTGTAGTTGAGGCCGTTGACTTGGTTATTTGTGACGTATCTGAACGGACGATAGCCAGCGTGTCAGATCGTTGGGCGAAGGCGCTCCGCTGTCGCCATTGGTTTTGAGCAACTCGTCGTCAGCGTGAGTCCAGTCCAGTTCGTAAGCCGACTCATCAGTCCAGGGGGTGTTTTTCTTGTTCATATGTGTTAGCATGTAAGGGTTAGAATTCAGGTCAAAAATGGGGAAGAAAGCAGTTAGACGCTACAACGTCAGGTTATAACGTATGCCGGTCAAGAAAACCCACCGGCATGAACCAGTGGGTTTGTCTGCTTTCTGCTAACCAATTAAAGAAGGTCGTCAATAGTTTTCTGGCGCTTATCGATTCCCCAGCTCAGGAACAACCCTACGTAATAAAAGCGGGAGGCTAACGGCGTAACGGCCTGCCGTCGGCTGGGGTCGATCGTTGAATACTGGTAATCAAATATTTGCTGGCTACCCAACAGATTATTTGCCGACATCACCCACAGGGCATTTGATCCCAGGAAGCGAGTTAAATGCGCGAGCGTTACGCCCAGGTTATGATAATCCGCCGTCCGATCGGTCATAAATTCGGAAACCGGTTGACTGGGATTGTAATACGGTCGACCCGATGCATAGGTGTAGGTTAATCCAACACTTAGAGCAGGGCCGGTCAGGTATTTCTTCATGACTGCCGACGCTACGTGCCGGGCCGCAAAGTTTGGTTGAGCCATTACCGGATAGGTTAGATATTGTCGTTTGGTATCCAGATAAGCATACGACAGCCAGAAATCACCGTTTTTGATAAGCGATTTATTGCGCCAGAATGCTTCGATACCCTGCGCGTAGCCTTGACCCGTTGTCGACGTATCGGTCGTACGAAGCAGTCGGTTATAGGTTTTGTAAAAAGCTTCCAGCCGGATAATCGACCCGGCGCGTTCGCGGAGGTAGCCAACAATATAATGCGTTGCCTTCTGCGCCTGAAGCCGGTCATTGGGACTGGTCCTGTTGATGAGCCATTGCGTATCCGGTGTCTGAAAAAACTGACCGTAGCTAACAAACAATTTCTCCTGTTTGGCCAACCGATAATTTACCGTTGCTCGGGGCGACAGATTCGTTCCAGACAGCAATGACTGATGTTCCAGACGAACGCCCAGCCGGGCGTTCCACCGTTCCTGTACCGTAAGATTTGTTTCGGCAAAGGCCGCTACGTATTGCCCATTCACCAGATCCTGACGTGACCGACCCGCGTAGGCACGGGCGTAGGTATCCGTCGTCAGCTGGGTTTCTGCACCAATATATATGTCCGTATTCGGATTGATTACCTTGCGCAGCACCACCCGCCCCTGATACGATCCCAGCAGGACCTGGCGTTCGGGCAGGGCGCGGTTCGGACTTTTGGCGTCAATTTGCATCAGCGTGTCCGATTGATACGTTGTGCTGGCCAGGCTAAAGGCAAATCCCGCGTGCAGGTGAATTCCTCGCCCTAAAAAACTACTGTACGTCAGATTGTTATAGACATTCCGGCTTTGCAATCGATAATAATCCCGAACATTGGCCCGGTCTACATTTGGCATGGTAAACGCTACGTTATTTTGCCCGTAGGAACTGAGCAACTTCAGCATATCCTGCCGGCGAAATTGTTTCCGAACGTTCACGGTCATATCCAGGAAAGACGGCCCTTCGGTAAAATCGCGTCGCTGGGGAACCAGTTGGTAATACGGGCTCATGTTCATGTAGTTCACCGATGCACTGATTGCCTGGCGCTGACGGGCCATGAGATGGGTCGCATCGAGCGTACCGCCGGTGGAATTAATAGCCGCATTGACCGACGATTGTGCTGGAAGATTGCGCGTATCCAGAATGAGCGTTGACGAAAGAGCCTGCCCGTACAGCGCTGAATATCCCCCGCTGCTGAAGAAGTTGCCTTCAAACAGATCGGGGTTGAAACGACCGCGCTGCGATACGTCCGGACTACCGGTGTAGAAGAAATTATTGGCCTGCATGCCATCGATAAATACTTTCGTTTCGTCGCCGGAACCACCCCGTACTAACAATCCCGTTGCGTTCGTCACCGGTTGCACACCAGGCAGCGTTCGGAAGGCATTCGCAATGTCGGCGTTGGAGCCGCCCATCGCCCGAACATCAAGCGCCTGTAGAGAGAGCGTCCCCCCTTTCGACAGAAAATCGTTGCCCTTACTTTTTACCTGTACCTCGTTCAATGCTACCGAAACGTCGCTCAGTTGAAGGTTCAGCGCCACATTTCCTGATTGACCCAGCGTCAGCAACGTATCGCGCGACTGGAATCCCAACATCTGTAGCCGTACTCTTGTAGATCCCTTCTCGCTCGTACTGAACGAGAACGTACCATTGTCAGCCGTCATAGCACCGTCATATCCACCCAATATGCCAACACTGGCACCAGGGAGAGGTCGTCCTTTTTTGTCGCTGATGAGGCCGGTTATGGTCGTCTGGCTATGGGCAACCAGCGGAAACCAGACGAGTACGCTCAGCCAGAATAAAGTCGTTTTCATACGGAGTCGGGTTTAGAGCAGGACATTAGCGGTATGTAACTCAGCAATTGAAGCAGAATACTCACGGCAACTTCAGTCGTCAGTTCCGTACGGTCGAAATCAGGATTCATTTCTACCAGGTCAAGTCCGATGATTCGCTTGCCGGGAAGCAGTCGCTCGAACAGGGCGGTTGTTTCGGCGTATGTCAGGCCATTGGCAACGGGAGACGCTGTACCGGGTGCTACCGATGGGTCCAGTACGTCGATGTCGAACGTAACGTAATACGGTACGTCATTGGGCAGATCGAGGGTAACCGTGCGGGCTTCATCGGCCCAGATGATCTGGCGTTTAGCGGTGTCCTGTTCGCAGGCATTGGTCAGTCCGCGAATACCGAACTGGTACACTTTGGCTACGGTCGGCAGGGCCAGGCAGTAACTCATGAAGTTGCCGTAGTGATGAATACGTCCCGCGTGTGGTAGAGCATCGTAGCGCGACGAGTACGTATCCGTATGGGCGTCGAAATGCAGGACGTGTAGATTTGGATACGTCTCGGCAGCGGCCCGGATCAGCGGGTAGCTGATCGAATGATCACCCCCGATGGTCACGGGTACGTGTCCCTGCCGAAGCAGTTTCCGAGCCACGGCATACAACTTCTCGTATATGAACGCCGGGGATTCGAGCGCACTAACGAACAGATTCCCGCCATCGCGGAACCGATCCGCCTTAAATAGCTTCTTCAGTCGATCCGTTACGTCCGCATTCCCCACCGCACCACAGCTCAGCGACTGAGCTAACCGATTTGTTGCCAAGCCATACCGTTGTGTATAAGCCCGGATGGTCTGCGGGAATTCGGCCGAACCCATTGATTTCCCGTTTCCTTTCCCAAACGGTACGCCCAGACAAACCGCCACAGGCGTTGTTACGTCCGACTCTGTCAACGGTTGCGCGTCGAATAGCCGGGGAGCCACGGCCACCCGGTCGGTCACCAGCTCGGCCGGATCGTCGGCCGGAAAGATCAATCGTTGATCAGTCAGGTATTGACAGACTACGCCCAGCTTATTTCCGTAGAGCGGAAACTGTTCGGCTACCTCGTCGAATGAGCGGGGTGCGTCGTAGAAGCGAAGAATCTTACCGATCCCCTCGCCCACTTCAAACGCCCGGCCCGAAAGCTGATTATGTATTTTCAGTTTACCCGTTCCGGTCGACTCCATGTCGATGTATGGCGAACGGACGTGAGGTTGCCTTATTAGGTTCGATTCCATAGCGATTAGCAGTAAGAGAAGGTATCCCGGGTTTTAACCCGTAATGGGAGTCAAAGACGGGTTAAAACCCGTGGTACCAATTGGTTCTTAGGCTTTACGGATGGTACGAAAGACCTGGCGACCTGTTCGTGAATACTGGGCAAAGAAGTAGCCGAACATACCGACCGTTAGCGAGGATTGCAGAAACGGTTCGATGGAGCAAACCGAAAAATCGATGTATATCTGGTAAAATACGGAGGGCAGGTTAGCGATGGTCTTCGCAAATATGCCGAAACCATACGCAATAAAATACGCCAGAAACAAGTAACGGCCGGCTGTATACGTCAGCAACAGAGGGTTGCGAAAGTTGATCATTTTCTCCGCCTGGGGTGGTAGCGAATAAGGTATCTGAGGGATGATTTTCTTGGTGTATTTCAGAAATACCGCGCTGGCCTGTTTTTGTAAATTGGGCAGCCCGAACAGGTCGCTATAGAGCCAGTAGCCGTCGAACATCAGAAACGGAATGCTGTTGATAAGCATGATGCTGACGTTGATATGCAACAGGTACCGGAAGGTGGTGATGACGTCAATGTTGGCGTCGGCGTGGTACGTATACCAGATCAAACCGATGTTGATCAATAACTGCATAAAGATACCGGCCAGATTGACGATGGCCCGCTTATGCTTGTTCAGTCGCCAGATGCCCGTTACGTCGGCATAGAGCACTGGGAAAACTAAGTACACACCAAACCCAATGTCTTTGGGTTTCACGCCAAACCGGTAGCTCGCAGCTGCGTGCCCAACCTCGTGAATGAGCAGCGTCAGCAGGATAATTGGGTAGAATAGAGCAAAATAGCTAATGTCTTTCAAACAGTCTTTGTTCGCAGCTGCGTAGGTTTCCACGTATTTTTCGGCGGCAATCAGACTGTTCATGTAGTAATAATTTGCCCCGACCATTACGGCCAGTAGGGGCCAGAATACGGCTGGTGTAAAGAGCCATTGCAGCCCGATCAGTGCCCAGCGCATCTGTGTATACCGAAGCAATGTTTTGCGCCAGCGAACGCCATTGAGCCGGTGCGTATCGGTCAGGGTTGGGCTGGCCGACACCGACGTATTGAAAACGCCGAGTGGTCGAATTTTATGTTCAATAATCTGGTCTACCTCCTGCGCCGTGAACACGTGACGACCGGCCGCCCAGCCATTGAGCAGGGGTACAATGTCGGCCGATGAGCGCCGTTCGGCTATGTGCTGAAGGATGACGCACAGGAGTTCCCCCACTCGGTAGGGTTTTTCATTAACGGTCAACAGAAAATGGCGGGGGCCACCGGCCGCGGTTTCCATTTCCTCGATTGTATAGGAAGCCAGTTGCATACGGTTCAAGTAGAAGAATGATCAATCGGAGAAAAAAAAGAGGGGGGATTTTGCGTCCCCCCTCCGATGCTCCCCAGACGGTGGTCGGGTGATGGCGTTAGCCGGGCGAAAAGCGAACCAGTGGGTCAGGCTTTTGCACTAGTAGATGACCGTTACGTCGGGACTTGTTGCATTACGTATTCGTTCAGCGTAAGAGCGTGTATACTCTTAAACTTTATTGTTGCTGCAGCGGGCAGCATCCAGCGCAGCAGCCGTCAATTCAAAGCGCTCCTCGAGTTCAACGATCGACAGGGCTTCAACAAGCGACTCGTTCGCGTGCTCAGGCGAGGTAACTTTCTTATCTTCCATTTTGAGGAATTTGATAAAAGTTGGTTGAATTACTTGACTTTGTTACCGCTGCAACGAGCTGAGTCTAAAGCAGCTGCGGTCAGTTCGAAGCGTTCTTCGAGTTCAACAACGGTTAGCGCTTCAGCTACTGATTCAACGATTTGTTCGGGGGCGAATGTCTTATTTTCTTCCATGATTGATAAATAATAAACAGGTTTATGAATTGATTGTAAAACAGGGTTGTACGCACATTAGGGGAGAGATCAGGCAACCATTTTGCAGCACTACGTAGTACTGACTGGTCACTACCCGATTCCCTCGAACGGGTGCTTTGTTTTAGCGTTTGTTACCGCTGCAACGAGCTGAATCTAAAGCAGCAGCCGTTAATTCGAAACGCTCTTCGAGTTCAATAACCGTCAGCGCTTCAACCAGTGATTCAGGCGTTTGCTCAGGGGCGATCGTCTTGTTTTCTTCCATGATTAATAAAAGTTTAGGGGTTAATAAACTGATTTATAGTTAGAAAAGGATACTCACCGATTAACCGTATCTCTGATGTCCGTTCGCAAACAGAAATCAAAAATGACAGGAAGTTTACGAAGCCTGCAGTTGCCCGCTGTTCTCGCTGCAACGGGCTGAATCCATAGCAGCGGCCGTTAATTCGAAGCGATCTTCGAGTTCAACAATTGACAATTCGTTCTCTAGATCGAAGGAAAGTTGGTCCTGGGCCTTTGTGTCTTTTACCACGGGATGAGTTGGTTTAGGAAGTTGATATGAGTTTTAAATGACAAGTGCAGAGAACTACACGGCTTGTAGTTGGCCGCTGTTGCCGCTGCAACGATCCGTGTCTAAAGCGGCTGCGGTCAGTTCGAAACGCTCTTCGAGTTCAACAATCGTCAGTTCGTTTTCGATTTCGAAAGAAAGTTGTTCCTGGGGATTTGTGTTAACAGACATGATTGATTGGGTTTAAGGGTTGTTTATTAAAAAAATAAGGGTTTAGGTGTATTCGGATCGGGCGTTAGTTAGCCTCCACCGGGGCATTTTCCTGAACTTTCTCCAGGATCATTGCGCTGAGCGTTTCGACGTTCTGAAAGCTGTCTTCGTTGAAGTCGGACGGCAGGATGTCAAACTCTTCGGCCAGGCGGGATGAGATCTCCAGGATAGCCAGCGAATCCTGAATGATGCCGGGATTTTCATCGGTTCCGAAGAAGGGCGTGTTGTCGTCGATTTCGGTGATCGAGGCATCCTCTACGCTCAGAATGTCGGTTACGACTTCCTTAACGCGCTCTTTGATGGTGAACAGATCGTTCATAAGGGTAAGTGATTAAGGGTTATAGGACTGAATTCTTGATAAGGCTGTGTTGCTGATTGTCTGTGACAAAGGTACCGGGTCGATCTGGGCTGGACCATAACGGGTGGTTATAAACGAAACCTTTGCTGACTATTCCATGCATCGACGATGCGAATGGGCTGGCGGTTAGTCCGATACGTAGTGTCAGACCAGGATCGGGCGGGTGTTCTGGCGCATAACCAGCATAACTAATTCTTCGGTTGTGGCTCCAACAATGTCTCTGATCGACAGTTGGTAGAGTTCGGCCAGTTCGGACAAGTTCTGCAGCGACAGAATCGTACGGCCCGTTTCTTTCTTGCTGTAAGCCGCCTGGCTGATACCCAGTTTAAAGGCGACATAATCCTGCGGATAGCCGGTAATCATACGCAGCACCCGAACGCGTTCAGCTAGTTGTTCCATGTCCTGTTTACTATCAGTTGGTTGAATAATTTTTTTATAGGGAGGTTACGGCAATCGTTTTAAAGCAGCGCAGAGGCCAGAATACGTAGTCGATTGGTGGGCGGACCAGCCGGCGAAGCATCGGTCAGTAGTTCGCTCCAGTCATTGTTCGAGGGCATCCAGTAATCGGTCCGCTGCGACAGAGCCATATCAAATGCGTTCTTGGTCGTTCTCATACTGCGTTTAAGGTTTAAATGTGTTGTGTCAAACAGTTTCTTGTAATCAGCGCCTGGGTGTTGCAGACTACTTTTAGTCAAGGGCTGCTCGCCAGGCTATTTCGTTATAGCAGGATAATATCGCTCCAGACCTGGCGGGTATGCGTAACGGTTGCGTGAAGCATCAGGTAAACGCCCACTATCCCATTCAACAGGTGCCATTCGCGATGTGCGTAATAGTTGCTTGCTAAATCTGTTCTCAGCAGATCAATGGTTCTTGTCAGCCAGTAGTGCCAGCCATTGCGGTAGGCCATATACCCCGTCAGTCGGAAGAGATAATCGTACGTGTGCGCAATACCAGCGGCTCCCTGTCGAAACTCGGCGTGTCGAATGACCGTCTGTGCGACTTCCCGGTGCATGATCGTGTCCAGTCCGATGCGGTCGGCCAGCTGGCGGTAGTAGGAATCACTCAGCAGCGTAGCCACCTGGTAGAGTAGCACCACTTCGTTCAGATCACCACGCGTCCACATCGGCTCGTTCGTTGCCAGCGCTTCCTGTTCAAATGGCCCGCTGGCCGACTGTCGAAATTCAGATTGCGATTCTGTGCTGTTTACCATCAGCGTGAGGTAATGCAACCTGTACTTGACCGCGGATTCAATCCATTTTAGCAGCGATGGCGAGGCTAATCCCCGTTGCCCGGCACTGACCAGAGCGATCAATAATTTCGTTAGTCCGTTGTGCTTTGCAGCCTGCTGCGCCTGACCATCCAGGGCATACAACAACCGTTCGGGTTCTGTATGACGGGCAATCAGTTGCACAAGTTGCCGGGCGTAATCAACGGTTTCCGGGTGCAGCATGAAGTAGTTCAGCGCAGCGGCTTCTCCATCGGCAAAGGTCAGTGCATCCAACCGAATCTGACGTCGAACCGTCTCGAACACAACTTTGTCAGCCTGCTCGATGGCTTTCTGTAACGGTGTCGTTAATACGTCCTGGGTCTTCATCCCATGCAGCAACACGACCCATTCAACGAAGGCATCCTGTGACCCATTTTCCTGAACCATCAGACCGAGCTGATTCGCAAGACCATAACCATCACGCTCTGTACGGACGAAACGATCGGAGACGGGTGCATACAAGTCCAGCAGCAGCTTTCCGACTTCCTGTTGCGAACCTCCCGTTGCGGCCGCATCCAGGCGGTCACGAAGCTGAGAAAGAATGGGCGCAAACAGGTTCATGGATACGATAGGCTAAAGGTCGGCGAACGATTGACGGATGACTAGAGCGTCATTACCGTCGTCATCATGCTTTTACCACCATTGTGGCCCGGAATAGCGCGTCCGCCCATGGTAGCCAGTGTACGCTTGTTCAACATCAGTTTTGCGGTCGGGGTGTTGTTCTTGACGTTCATGATCGTAAAAGTTAGCAGGTGTTTGTGTTTGTTTCTGATTCAAAGATGTAGGACGCCCGTCACCTCTGAAAAAATATTATATGAATCGCGTTTTTGCCTATATTAATTGCGGATTTGTCGCCAGTTTTACCTGATCAACGTGTTTGCAGAACGTGAAGCAACCCTCT
The DNA here is from genome assembly GCF_014699035.1 of Spirosoma validum. GTDB lineage: Bacteria > Bacteroidota > Bacteroidia > Cytophagales > Spirosomataceae > Spirosoma > Spirosoma validum. Next base: position 449,804 of record NZ_JACXAA010000004.1, on the reverse strand, counting down.
TTTTTTTATCGAATTCCGACCCGCTGGCAGCGTGTACTCTGGCACGTAGCGTTCTGGTTCCTGTATTTTCTGTATGGTAACGTGCTGACATTTTTCGACCATCGGGTCGATCCGGTAGCCGTACTTAAACGTACCGTGCTGACCTATGGCCTGGTGATCGCCCTGTTTTACATCAATGCCCACGTCCTGCTGGACCGATACTTAACGACCAAACGCTATGGGAAACTGATCATCGGTACGATCTTGCTGCTGGGTGGGTATGTGCTGTGTCGCCAGTTCATTTTCTGGCGCGTACTACCGGCGATTGGCGTACCCTTTACCTCGCTTTTCGGGGCCAGCAACTTTTTTGTGGAGACGTTCTGGATCTACGTCAACTTTACTCTGTTCAGCTACGGGTACTGGTACGTCCTGCAAAGCCTGCGACTGGCGAAGGAGCGCACGAAGATTCTTCAGCAGAAACTAGTGATCGAGCAGCAGCATAGCCAGGCGGTGATGGCGTACCTCAAATCGCAGATTAGCCCGCATTTTCTGTACAATACCCTAAATTTCCTGTATGCCGAAGCAATGGATACGTCGCCGAGACTGGCGCGGTCGGTGATGGTTTTATCAGAAATGATGCGCTATTCCTTATCGCACCCTGAACACGAAGCTCCCGTAACCTTAAGTCAGGAGGTCGAGCACCTGAATAATTACCTGTATTTGCAAAAGCAGCGTTTTGAGGATGGCCTGCATATCGACATGGAGGTGAAAGGCGAAGAGTGGTTCGACCAGTTAAAGTTTTTACCGTTGGTACTCATGTCGCTTATCGAGAATGCGTTCAAATACGGTGATCTGACTTCCGCCGAGCATCCGCTCATCATCCGAATCCATGCCGACGCTAACTCATTTTATTTCTACACCAGTAACCGAAAAAAAGACGTAGAGCAACTCGAACCGTCAACGCGCGTCGGCCTGACCAACACGCGGAGACGTTTGTACCTAACCTATGCTCATAACCAGACGTTTACAGTTACCGACGCAACCGACGAGTTCAGTGCAGAAATACGGGTTCAGTTTGATGCTGTTCCCGCTTATGAGTCCCTTTCGCTTTAGCTCCAACTACGTAACATGGCCGGAATTCTTACGTGTGTGGTGGTGGATGATGAACCACCCGCCATCAAAATTTTAACGAATTATATTCGCGACACGCCTTATCTGTCGCTGACCAGCAGCACAACGGATATTTTGCAGGCGCAGAAACTGCTCGCCGAACAGCCCATCGACGTATTGTTTCTGGATATTCAGATGCCCAAACTGACGGGTCTGCAATTCCTGCGACTCTACGAAGGGAAAACAAAGGTAATTTTGACAACAGCCTACCCGCAGCACGCGCTGGAAAGCTACGAGTTCTCGAACGTGATCGATTATCTGGTGAAACCCATATCGTTCGAACGTTTCCAGAAATCGGTGTCGAAAGCGCTCAAGCTGGTAAACGTAGAAACACGGCCACCCGCAGCTGCCGAACCGGACATGTCGTTTCTCCTGGTAAAAACGGAACATAAAGGGAAGCTGCGCCGGATCGATTACAGTGATGTCGCGTACGTGGAGGGGATGCTGAATTACGTAATTATCCGTACCGTCAAAGGGGATAAAATTATTACGTACATGAGCATGGGCGACATGGAGAAAAACTTACCCGCTCATCAGTTTGCACGGGTCCATCGGTCCTACATCGTGTCATTAAAAACAATTGATGCCATAGACGGTAACGAACTCCTGCTCAAGCCAGGATTCCGGATTCCGGTCGGTGGCAAATACAAAGAGCCCTTCATGCAGGCTTTTCTGCGATCGCCGAATGAGTGAGAGGAGTCTATTTGTGTGTTCTTTGGTTTTGCAACAGCCCCAGCAGGGGCAACCTGTCAATAGAAAACCAGCGCACCAGCCGACTTGAAGCGCCGTAGGTGCGCCCCCAAACGCTGGTAATCAGGTCGCACCTATGGCGCTTCAAGAATATAAATTATTTCTCTTTACTACTAACAGGTCGCCCCAATGGGGCTAGAAATGCCCAATATTTACCATTTGGAAAAGCCCTACAAGATTAGCCTTTCAAAGGATTTAGGAATTTTCATATCCATGAGCCTATAATTTTCAGGCAGTCTCTTAGCGGCTTACGGCCTGTAAGGTTTTTTGCAATTGATCGTAATGCATTCCTTCTATGTAAGCCGCTACGTTTCCGGCCCGATCAATAACGATGAAGGCTGGGCTTAGAGTCACGTGAAATTTTTCGTGGAATCCGTACGAATTCGGGATGGGGATAAATGGCAGCGTTTCCGTAGCCATTACGTTGACTATGTCCTCCTTTGACTCGCGTAAAATACCTAACGAAATAGGGTCGGTTTCCGACTGATAAGGCCGCAGGGCATCCGCATAGCCTTTTGCCTGATTCGTTCCCCAGAACGGCTTGCTTAAACTGACCCAGAAGCTAAGGATAACGACATGCCCTTTTAATTCCGTTGATCGGTACACTTTGTCATCAATTCCCTTCATAACAAATTCCGGCACGGGCTCCCCTATTTTAGGTCTCAGGGCAGGATTTCGATCGTTGAAGCGGTGCGTTTCCCGTTCTTCGGGCGTGGTAGGTCGAATCTTGTAGGCACTAGCCTGACCATATTCATCAATAACAGCTTCTAAATGATATCCATTTGGATCATCTTTCATTAACTGCCGATACTCCTGGTATGAAACCTGTTTACCAGTACTCTTGTCAAAAAACCTGGTATTTTCATCAAATCGCCTTTCAAACCGTATTCCACCGATCTCTCTTCTAACGACCGGCTGGGCTAACAAAGAAAGACAAGTGCAGACCTGCACAGTATTGACTAAAATGAACAGGAGAAAATACTTCATATCAATGTCTTTGATTCACCCGAAAGTAACAAGAATATTTCATCTGAAACAAAGACCAATCTACTATATTCCATGCCCCACTTACTCCGACTTTATCCATGTATCAGCATTCAGAAATCAATACACACGTATTCGTCAGGTTAAACGAGCGTAAGTCCCGTAGCCAATGTACGATTCAGATCCTGGGCAATAATCTGGCCAATTGTCTGAGGATGGTCGAAGATAAAAAAGTGGCCGCCGTCGAGACAATGGAGCGTAATGGGATCAGCAAACTCCCGCTGCCACAGAGCGGCTTCATCGACCGTATACAGATCGTGACTTCCAATCAGAATGGTGGCCGGGATGGTCAGAGGAGGGCGCGTTACGTCCTCATAGACGAAGCTATCCAGCACAGCCATGTCAGCGCGGATAACGGGTTCATACAACGCCCAGGCCCGCTCATTAGCCAGCAATGGACTAAGATCACCCCCCATCTTGGCCAGCTTTTCAATTAACTGCGGGCGTGGTAGCAGATGCACCTGTCGTTCTTTTTCGGGAATTATCGGACCGCCCCGTCCGGAAAAAAACACGCGAACGGGCAGGGGAAATCCTGCCTCCTGCATCCGATGAAGAAGCAGATAGCCCACCATCGAGCCCATGCTATGCCCATATAACGCATACGGTTCGGCTGGCGTAGCCCGTTCAAATTGCCGAAAGACATCGTCCACGGCATTCTCTATGGTAAACAGAGCCGGTTCAGCCGCCCGAAAACCCCGACCGGGCAATTCAAGCGGCACGAACCGAAGCGAATCCGGTAACCGACGTACCAGGGGCTGATAGGAAAAGCGGCTGCCGGCCGCAAACGGCAAACAGTAGACGGGCGTTTTCATGAGTCAGGTTGTCGAACGTTACGTTATCGTTCAGGGCTGGCGTTCCAGTCTCCGAATTGGTACGTGAAGGGTTAAGCTGTCCAGAGCGTTCGGGCTTCCACCGAACGGAGCTCGGCGCAAACGGGACCATTTGCCGCTACGTAACTCACATAACCCGGACCGACATGGAACGGCTGGGTATGGTAGGTTTGCCCTTTGGCATCCTTTACGTTACCATCCGTCGTGACGGTCAGTGATTTAAACGGCGTCTGACTACCGTTACCGTTCGAGGCCGTAACTTTGTAGACCGCTTCTTTCTTCGCCCATAGATCAACGTAGGTCTTTTCGGTGAACTGACCTAGTTCAGCAGCATTTAAGAACAACCGTCCGTCGGTTTGCATCGGGAAACGCTGAACCGACTGTACATCGACGCCCACCGGCCCATCTTCGCTAAGCGCACAAGCCACTACGTCGGCGGAATGGGAGAAACTTACGGACAATCCCAGGCCTGATAGATACGGACTTCCCTGCGCCGTATACCGTAAAAACTTGAGCAGTTGGCCATGCGGAGAGGGCATGTATCGGCTCAGACCGTACTCCAGTAACCGTTTTCCCAGCACCGACAGCGCCCGAACCTGTCGGTCGCGGTAATGTTGGCTACGTTGCCACAGGTTGGGTGGCAGGTCGTGCGCACCGGCTTGCAGACACGCATCGACGGATGACCCGGACAGCCGGGTCCAGTAAATAACGCAGGAAGTAGTCATACGGGTAAGGGTTTATTTTTCGCTTAAAAATTCGTTGGTCCGCAGCATCTCCACGTCGAAGACCTTGCGGCCGTCCACGCTTAGTTGCGTACCGAGGTAATCCACAATGCGCTGGGAACAAAGCTGGCTTTCGGCCAGTGCGACAGCCCGAATCCGTACCCGACGCTGTTGCCGATCGAGCGACAGTTTGAGCAGGCTGAACTCGCCGTAGAGCAGATTTTCGATTTCCTGAAACCAGATCCGCCGTTTGTTGAGATAGATCGATTCATTCCGACGACCGAGAATAAACACCTCGCCGGTATCGGTCACGAAGCCAAAATCGCGGGTGGTCACCTCGCGACCCGGAATCAGATACCGGGGTTTGCGAACATTGACATAACCCGCCGTCACCGATCCACTGACAATATGAATGATACCGGGCTTGAAGGGGGGCAACTCCTGGCGTTTCGCATCCAGCACACGAATGGTAACCCCCTGATTCGGACGTCCAACGGAATCTGCCATCCAGTCATCAGCTTCACTAACGAAATTGGTAGCCACACGAGGACCAGCCTCAGCCAGGCCATACGTTTTCACCAGCGGGCAGCCAAATACCGTCATCGCTTTGGTGAGCGATGAGCGTTCGAGCCGATTACCGCCTACCGTTACGAAACGTAGCGAATGAGCCGCTGGCAGACGAAAAAAGCCACGATCAGCAAAGTAATTGATCTGTCGGATCATGGGCGGAACCGTAAATAGGGTTGTAATGCGGTGACGCTCGATCAGGCGAGGCAACTCAGCCAGAAAAAAACGGGCATCAGCTAAGACCACCGTGGCTCCCACGTAAAAATGACTGAGCCACTGCGCCACTAAACCGTACGAATACCCCATCGGCAGGGCCATCGCCGTTACGTCGTCGGACCGAAGACCCAGTGCTGCTACGTTGCCTTCGACGTTCTGGCCCAGACCCGATTCGGTCAGTTTAACGATTTTGGGCTGGCTTTTGCTGCCTGAGCTGGTCACCAGTAACGCGGCATCGCCCATCTCTTTCCGCGTCGACGGACCGCAGCAGCGAATCAGCTCGAACGTATCGTCGAAGTCTTCGCTGGTGTAATGCGAGTGAACGTAGGATTTTATGGCGGGGGGCGTATTTTTCGTGTTGACCAGATACACCGGAATGCAATCCAGCTGGGGCAGGTGTTCGACCTTGTAATTGATCACGAAGGGTACCGCCCGGACCTGCCACAGCGCCAGCACCATCGCGCAAAGTTCAACGCAGTTGGCGGAACCGACGGCTACGACCTGCCGGGGCTGAATCCCGTGCTGAGTCAGTCGGGCCGTGTATTGGTCCACCTGCTGCCAAAGCTGATGATAGCTGACCATCCGCCGACCTTCAATCAGGGCGATTTTAGCTGGCAACGGTTCATGCCGCTGGCGTAAACGGGCTACGAATGTATCGACTGCTGGCATACTGGGGAGGGAAAAGGATAAACAGACGGTTAAGGAGATGAGCTTGTCTAATCGTCTCCCAATTCGCGAATCGGGAGACGATCCGGTACGATTACTTCGCGTTGATGACGATATTGCGGTTGGTTTTCACCTCGAACAACGTAGCAGCAAAAGCCGGTGGACCAAAGGACGCATCGACATCGTTCGAAACACCCCAGCTTTCGGTCGGAATTCCGAACATACCCCGGTCCAGTTCACCATTTCCATTTTCGTCCTGATAGAATTTAATCGCGTATTGGCCACCCGTCAGGTTATCGAACGTCAGCGTGGCTTTTTGACCCTGAACTGTAACGGTTTTGGCCAGCAGGGGTTTTTCGTTGGCATCGAGCAGCCGGACATACGCCTTTCCTTCATCTCCTTTAAAATTTTTGAGCGTCACCGTTACGGTGTACTTAGGGCCTTCTGATTTGCGCTTGGGTTCATCCGCTTTCGCAAAGCTTACCGTCATTGCCAGCATCGTGGCCAGGAATAGATTGATTTTCATGGGTAAAACAGGTTTATGGTTTAGAAAAATTTAAGATTATGCACTGATGGTACCCACGGGCTTCAGCCCGTGTTTTACGAGAAGAGCTATTTTGCGAGAACACGGGCTGAAGCCCGTGGATACCTAAAACAGGATTCGGTAACCGAAAACCGGGTATCGACCTAATTGGTACGAGTAGCGAACCTGTCCGGTTGATGGACTGTAATACTGCGAGTAAATGTTGCGTCGGTTGGTCAGGTTATTTAGATCGAAGTACCATTCCCGCATGGCGTGTTTGCCGTTCACCCGTAGTGTTAGTTTACCGTCTAATCGGCCATAGGCTGGAAATTGTCCCTCAAAGGCCTGGTTCGTTTGCTCAACCAGCGTACCGGTCTGCTGCGACGCACTCAGGTCAGCGGGTGTATAGCGTTTACCCCCTGCCACCGCCACGCGCAAATCAGCGACCAGGGTTGTTTTACGACTGATCTTCCACTCCCCGCCGGTCAGAAAATTACCGGCCCACTGGTTGTTGAACAGGGTATTCCGTAACACGCCATCGCTGCCTCGGTAACGGCTGTCAAAGGCCGAGACGGTTGCCATTACGTAGTAATTGCGGCTGAACGTGCGTTCCAGGGTCAATTCCAGACCATAGTTGCAGCCACTCCCCCCGTTGGTCAGACCTGTAGCGGAAGGCGTCAGGAAGTCGGTGCCCGTATTGAGCAGCGAATACGACGGACTCGTTGGCGACACCGGTACGTTCTGCAACGCCTGATAATACGCTTCGACAGTCAGCGAGGTTTGCTTCCCCAGCCAGCGCGTATACCCCAGTACGGCCTGATTGCTAAAGACAAAACCCAGGTGCTGATTTGGCATCGTTTCAGTTCCATCAGGTTGGTCTTGCTGGTTGAAGAACACCTGCAAAGGGCCCACCTGGCTGTGCCGACCGACACTCAGGGATAAGGATTGTTTTTGGTTAAGCTGGTAACGAGCGCTCAGACGCGGCTCTACCGAATGCTGCTGCGTCAGCGCCAGCCACTGGTGATATACCCCCGCATTAAGTACCCAGCGATCCGATGGGCGACCCTGCCAGAATCCGTACGTCTGTACCAGCCCGGTTTGACCGGTCGTATGACGCAGGTAATGAAACTGCCCTGTTTCGCGCGTACTGTCGGCATAGTTTACGCCCAGATACGATAGAATAACCCCCGCACCAAACCGGCTTTTCGCGCTGATCTTCCGATTGAACTGACTATGCACCGTGTACTTGTACTGACTCGATCCGTCGCCGTACTGCGCGTAGTGGCGTCGATCGCTGGTAATGGAATCGGTCACGGCCTGAACAGAGTTGCCGGTAGCCGCCAGTGTTGTCCGCAATGACGTACCAGGGCCGAAGGAGTAGGTATGTGTCAGGCCAACGACGCCCATTTTCGTGTTGTAGGTCGAATACTCACCACCCTGCGGGTATAACGTATTGGTGACGGGCTCGTCCTCGAAGGTAATCCGGCTGGTGCCGCCCATGCCAAACACGGCAATCTCTCCGGCTTTGCCTAGTGGCAATCGAACTTTAAAAACCGCATCCTGATACTGCGGCAGAGCCGAACCGGTACCTAAATTGATGCCCAGCGCCTGAAATAGCTGAAGGAACGAGTAGCGGTAGTGAGCCAGATACGACGCCTGCGATCCTTTCGAAAAAGGGCCTTCCGCACCTAGTTCCCAACCGTTAAATCCCGCCTGAACGGTATATTCGCGTTTATCCGGATTGCCGTTACGGAGCCGGATGTCGAACACGCCCGAAACCGCATTGCCGTATTCGGCGGGAAAGGCGCCGGTCAGAAACACCGATCGGTCGATCACGTTCGAGTTCAGAATGGGTACGGGACCACCCGTGTTGCCCATCGCTCCAAAATGGTTCGGATTGGGAATGTCAATGCCTTCAACGCGCCAGAGTAATCCCGTTGGTGAATTCCCCCGGATGACGATGTCGTTTCGTGAATCGTTGTTCCCCACCACCCCCGCCATGTTCATCGCCATTCGCGATGGATCATTTCGGTTGCCCGCAAACCGGCGGGTCTGTTCCATGTCGAATACGTGGGCACCCGTTACGGCCAGGGTTTTGTCAATGGCATCCAGCGGTCGTTGGGCGTACACCTGCACTTCCTGCGCCGTTTGCACCCGTTCGGTCATCGGTACGTCCAGGCTGGTTTCTTTACCCGCCGTAAACAATACGTCCGGTATAACCTGATCACCGTAGCCAACGGACGTAATTTTCAGCGTGTGTCGTCCCAGCGGCACCTGGCTTAGCCGATACGTTCCTGTAGAGTCGGCGGTAGCGCCAATCGTGGGTTCATCCAGAACCTGAACCGTAGCCAGTGGTACGCCTGCTCCCGATTGCGTATCCGTAATACGTCCTCGTCCGGTTTGGGTCTGCGCCTGAACCGTCAGGGTTAGTATACTCAGCAAACTCACCCATAGGCTTTCTCTCCGTCGTTTCGCGTTCATGCCTGTAGCCTTTTCAGTGTGTTAATTTGACTAGTTGGATTTTGTAAAAGCGTATTATTTCAGCACAGTGTGGTCTGTCGTTCTGGTGATGTCGGGTTTAAGAGCCCGACAGAGCAAGGTTCCTCAGAACCTCGTTTACACCTTATAGCAGCGCGTTTATCAGGGTTGAGAACCGGATTGTACGGACTTGAACAGTTTCTCAGACTTTTGCTAGAATACCGCGCTCAACCAGTTGTGCCAACGTCGTTGACGTCAATCGGTTTGTTACGTCGCTCAATAGCTGCGGCTGCCGGAGATCCTGGAGTATGCTGAACAGATCGGCGTGGATGGCAACGATGCGGTAGGTCCGTTTGTCCATTAGGTAGGACGTTACGTCCATCTTAAATAAGCCGTACCGATTTTCCTGAAAATACACCCGGTCATCATTCGCTACGTCACTGGCATACGCCGACTGCTGCCCTTTACTCAAGCTGTCGAAATCCAGAAATTTGTGCACGTACAGCCAGCTTTCCCATTGATCGACGTACCGGCGGAGGTAGGTTTCCAGCAGTGCATACAGCGATCGGGTCGTATCCGCTACGTAGTCCGTCTGGACGACGCCGGATGCTGGCGCAATCGGATCGAAAAACAGGAACCGGGGAGTCCGCGAACCGTTGATCCATTCGTAGTACGACACCATCGGGATAATAGGAACTTTCAGCGCGAAGGATGTCAGCGCGATACCGGTTCGGGAGCAGAGTTCCTGGTTCAGGAAAGGCACCATCAGCGTTTTGGGACCGCGTTTGTAGATACCGCCCGTACCGGAATTGCCGTCGATGTAAATCACGATCGAATAGCCCTGCCGCAACGCCTGCGCCATGCAGATACCGATGTCGGGCCGCTCAGCATCCAATATCCGCATCCGCGACGATACGTTATTCAGTTCATTGATCCGGGAAACGGTTTTGATTGTTTCCTCGCTTTGTTTCTGAACTGTATTGGTATCTACGACCATCGCCATGTCGATGCCTTCGCGGGCCAGAATCCCGACGATACTTTGGTATGACCCCAAATGATACGTGCAGAAAATCTTTGGTTTTCGTTTCTCCGCAGGTTCCAGGAACGTCAGGTTGCCTTCGGGCTGAAGATAATCCACGGCGCGGTCGTCGACCAGTTGCCGGTCGTGGGCGCGAGCCGCGTGATTGACCACGACCTGTAAATAAATCCGCTCATGGTCTGACATGGGCAGTTCAGGCATAAAATTGGTCAGGTTAGTCGATACGAACACCCAGTCTTTGGTCTGGTGTAGGGCCATTTTCTGCCGTTCCCGCGCCAGAATCCGTTCCTGCAACGTAGTGTAATCGGCTAAGTAGCGACGGGCAAATGTCTCGGACTTCAACCCGACGGAGGTTTCAAGTGGGATCATGAGGGAGACGAGGTTAGTTCAGAAACAACGGGTCGGTTGACAGCACTGGCGTTACGTACCCGGCGGATGGCCCGAATGATCAAGGGCGTTCCAACGGCGGTTGGCAACAACCAGGCGACAACGCCCGGCAGGAAATGATTATTGACAACCAGAAAAGCGGTCAGAGTAGCGATGTATCCGGCGCACATACCGGCGATGTGGGTATACAACCAGTATTTGGGATCTTCGGGTGGGTGCACGAACCGCAGAGCGGCATGGCTGGTTCGCCACAAAAGAACGGCCCCAAAGACAATCGCCACGATCCCGAAGGTATCACCCTGCAACCAGGTATAGATGCCCCACTCAGCCAGTGCTATGGCAAACAAACCCGCTCCGCCCTGTAACGCCCAGTCTATCCAGGTGGGCTGCTGACCCAGGTGTAGCTTTTTCAGCTTCAGCGCCCGATAGCCTGCCAATACCAGATAAAAGCTAAAAAAGGCAATCATGAACAGAAACGCCAGACTTTTGACGTAGGCCACGACAACCGCCGTGACGAACACAACGGCCATGCTACAGACATACACTCGCCCGGCCCGGCGATGGGGCGTGCTGCCTTTCTTCGTCAGCATAGCGACCGGTCCGGACGCAAGAGCCAACGTACCTCCCGTCGCATGGATAATGATCAGGGCTTTGAGAATCAGAGATGTGTTCATAGTGGTAATGAGCATTTTGAGCTTCGCGACTAACCTAGGTACCACGGGCTTCAGCCCGTATAAACTCTATTATGAGATACGGGCTGAAGCCCGTGGTACCCAGGTCAGGCTGCGCGCTTGAGCAACAGACTGACATTGTTACCGCTGGCGTGCCACGAATTGACCAGGGCGTAGTCTTTCTCGCTTTCGTAGGTTGTTGTCGTTTCCGGTATGCGGAGTCCATCGGTGGGTTCGGTCGAAGCGTAACCCGTTCCCGGTACGACTTTGTCGCGCAGGGCCAGTGCTGCTGTCAGCAGAGAGGCAATTCCCGAGGCACTGAACGTCTCACCGATCCGGCCTTTGAGGGTCGTATAGTACAGATCGTCCGTTGGCCAGATGCGTCGAATGGCGTTGCCCTCGGCTCCACTCAGGTGTTGCGGCAAACAGGCTCCACCCACGACCAGGCCTACCGAGCTGGGCGACGTATTACTGCGACGTAACACGCCGTTCATGGTACTGGTCAGATCGTCTTCACTACGTGTATGCATGAACTCGCGGTAATCCCGGTCATTCTGCGCGTGGTAATCAACCAGTTCGGCATAGATGGTCGCCCCGCGGGCTTTTGCATGCTCCAGGGTTTCGAGCACGACAAAGGCCGACGCTTCACCCATCACCATGACTTCGTTATCGGTCGAGGTGTTGTTCGGCAGATCGACCGGTTGCCCGTCGGATTTAGGCGAGAGCAGATACTTTCGCTCGGCGTACGACCAGAGCGTAATCTCGCGCACTTCGTCGAATCCTCCGCAAACCACTACGTCGGCTTTGCCGTCCTGCAACAGATCGTACCCGTAGCAGACACTGTTTTCACCCAGCGACATGGAGCTGGGCCCTTTGATGCCGAAGGTCCGCGCTACGTCGCCCAGGGCGCAGTTGACGGTCGTTTTGGTGAAGGTAAAGGGGCTAACCTTGGCGGGTCCGGCCTGGAACAGTTTGATCAGAAACTCTTCGGCAGCAGCGTTGGCACCGAACGACGTATCAAGCAGCAGGCCTACCCGTTCGGGGGTTAGCTCGTCCATCGACAGTCCCGCGTGCTGAAACGCCAGGTGGCAGGCCATCATCGCCAGTTGCGAATACTTAAGCGGAAATGGTGGCTTGAGTTTAGAAAATGCTTCCGTGAAGGTAAACGGCTGACACGTACCGAAGTACTGAGTACCAATTTCGGGGATCGTCCAGTCTTCGCGGATACCAACGCCCGCCTGATCGGCCAGCAGGTTCTGCCAGAACGTTTCAACGCCGTTGCCGAGGCTCGACAGGATGCCTCCCCCGGTTAAAACAATAGTTTGATTAGCAGACATGATCAGATCGGTTAAGCGATTAAAACGGTTACTTCTCCTTTGGCAGCGGCTCCTTTACCCGCAATCTCCACCTTCGCGTCGAACACCATGTATTTCATGATCTGGAAGCGGTGTTTCACAGAAATAATCAGCTGGTCATTCGCCCGAACTTCGCGGGTGAACGTCAGCCGGTCAATCTTGATCGCCCGGCCGGAACGTACCGCAGGTAACGCGGGGTTAGCCGTATTGGTTTTGTTGGCCTGACTGAACATGCCCTCCAGTCGACCGAAAATACCGCAAGCCTGGAACATCATTTCAACCAGAATAATACCGGGCAAAATCGGTTCGCCGGGAAAATGCCCTTCGAAGAATCGGTTGTCGGGGGTAATGAAGGAACTGACCTGAACGGTCTGCCCTGGGTCGTAATTATCCACACGATCAATGAGCAGCATGGGCGGCCGGTGGGGCAGCAGGTCTTTTGGGTAAGGGATTTTAAATGTTGTTGTCATGGTCGTAAGGAGTTAAGCCACAAAGCGTTGTACCACAATAGAAGCCATGCATCCGCCAAACCCGAACGAGTTCGACAGTGCTGTATCAAACCGCCGGACCAACCCCTTGTCACGTACCAATACGATGTTATCGTCGTCGGTCAGGAGAGCCTCGCCCGTGTTGCAGGACGGCGGAATAAAGTCGTGGTGCATCCCCAGCACCGTAGCAATGAGTTCGACGCTACCGGCTGCGCCCAGCGTATGCCCGATCATGGACTTCGTGGAGCTGATGAAGACCGGCCGGTCGCCAACCAGACGCCGGATGCCGTTGATTTCCATCGAATCGTTGGCGTTGGTACCAGTGCCGTGCGCGTTGATGTACTCGACCGCTTCGACCTCTACCCCACCCTGCCGTAACGCATGCATCATGGTTTCGTAGGCCGTGCTGCCATCGGGTTTCGGCGCTGTCGGGTGGTACGCTTCGTTCGTGGCGGAATAGCCTTTTACTTCCGCATAAATCCGGGCACCTCTTGCCAGCGCTGAGTCTAAACTTTCAACGACTAAATACGCTGCAGCATCACCGAGTGTCAGACCGTCGCGTTTTTTATCGAAGGGCTTGCAAATGTTTTTGGACAGCGATTGCAGCGAGTTAAACCCGCTGAAGGTCAATTCCGTGAAGACGTCTACCCCACCGGCCAGGGCCATATCAATGCGGTCGTGGGCAATCATATCGAACGCTCTGCCGACGGAGTTCGTGCCTGACGTACAGGCGGTTGAAATGGTCGAAATAGGTCCCCTGAAGCCGAAATGCCGCTGAAGTTTGCTGATCATCGTGGGTGTTGAACAACGGAAAAGCAGTTCAAAATCTTCGGGCGTCAGGTTGCCTTCCAGCCGTCGGCGCGTCCAGCGAATGAATGGATAAGCTCCTCCGATGGTTGTTGCGGTGCAGAACGCTACGCGGTCGCTCTGAACCTGCGTGCGGTCAACGCCTGCATCGTCGAGGGCTTCCTGCATGACCAGCATCGACAGCCGCGACAAGATGGTTTCGTCTTCGTCTTTCAGCGACTCGTACAGATCCTGATCCAGCGTACAGGCCTGTTTATTAGCATAGCAATTGGCGTCGGTTGGGAAGCGGTCGGGCGAAATCGGTTTCAGACCGGACCGTCCTTCGCGCAGGCTCAACTGAAACTCGTCGCGGGAGCGGGCAATGGAGTTACTGACACCCATACCCGTGATGACTACTCGTTTACGCATGAGAATTGGCTGTTTAAGGGTGAATGGAACGGGGATGATCAACCGCCGATACCGCCATCAATGGTGAGTTCCTGCCCGATCATGTAGGTCGGTGCTTCGCAGATCAGGTACGAGACGACATTGGCAACTTCTTCGGGGGTGCCTTTGCGTTTGAGGGGCGTTTTGGACATCCGCGACGAGAAATAGTCTTCGCTCAGTTCCTTCGTCATATCCGTTTCGATCAGGCCGGGCGATACGCAGTTGACCGTAATCCCAAACTGGCCAACTTCTTTGTAAAGCGAGCGGGAGAACGTAACAATGGCTGATTTAGAGGCCGAATACGCCGACTGACCCGGATTACCCTTCTGGCCCGACAACGACGTAATGTTGATAATACGTCCTTTGCGCTGGCTGATCATGGTCGCCAGTACGGCCCGACAGGTATTCGTTACGCTCGATACGTTGGTCTGAAACACGTGCCACCAGTCGGCGTCGGGCGACATCATAAACGGCTTTCCATCGCCCAGAATGCCAGCGTTGTTGACCACGGCGTCTACCCGTTTGAAGGCCGCTTTGATTTCCTTGAACAGCTTCTGTACTTCCGGCAGTTTGGTCATGTCACAGCGGTAAGCCATAACAGGTGCATGGGTCATCGCGTTGATTTCCTCCACCAGCGACTGCGCCAGTGCTTCGTTGGTAATGTATGTAAACACTACAGTATGACCCAGCGACGCTAACTTGAGGCAGATCGCCCGGCCAATGCCACGCGTACCACCGGTCACCAGGACCACTTTCGAATCGGTTATTGGTTGCATAAAAACAAAAGAAAAAGGGTTAGGAATAGGTCGTCGACTGAATTCTATTTCTGGCAGAGCGCCAGCATGTTGGCGTTGGATTCGCGCCCCCAGTGAACGTCGAGCGTTGCCTCCTGGGCTACTTTATCCGCAAACAGCTGCGACGCTTTCTGGAAGTAAGGCAGGGCTTTTTGTTTTCCCCCACCGAAGGCCGTCGGCATGTTGGCCAGTTGCTGACCGAGCAGGAAGAACGCGCGGGGATTGCGATTGTCCAGCGCCACGGCTTCCTGAAGAAGTTGCTTGGATTCGATCAGGTTTGCCGCCCCCCGCTTCATAACGTCCACCGATATACGTGCCAGGGGAATCATCGATTTCAGACAGAGCGATTCAACTTTCGGCGCCGAGAGGCTGTCGGCACGCTCGACGTATTGTTGCGCTACGTCGCAGAGCGCGTCGATTTTCGTTACGTCTTTTTCTTCGTAAGCGGCTGTCACAAAGCATAGACTGGCGTAGTAGTACGGAAGCCATTTCGACTGCTCTGCCGTGGCGACCCGTAGAAAACGATAGGCCAGCTCCTGCGTTGATTTGGAGCCACGCACTGTATCCATTTCGGCGAGCAGCTTACGCATCTGCGTTGCATAGCGATCGGCCTGGGCCGTTGCGCTGGTCAAAGTCCCGAGGACGAGCCAGCCAAAAATGAGGAACCGTTTCATACACGTTTTGTCTTTAGAGATTAGCAAGAAATCCTGTGACAAAAGTGCACGACGCCCCGACGGTTAGCTATAACCCGACGTTATAAGGAATGATCAGGTTTTATAAAACTTGAATAAAGGCTCATTATATCGCATTGAGCAAGAAGTTCCCATTAATGTTTGGATTGTCGGCAAATAATCTTACCAAGAGATTCTTCGATTTGCTTTAATAGCAAGAAGGTGTTTTTCAATAAGCTCTATCAGCTCATCTCCAGTGGCAACGGGTACGTTCAGTGTTCGAAAATACACTGGTAGTTTTTTGCGGGTTTTCTCGTCACGGGTATACATCAGCGGGATTCGTCCGAGAGCGTGCGCGTAGCCAATCTCGTACATAACATTTTTATTTATAGTAGTTATGTCAGCGATAATCGCCCAAGAGGAATGCACAGCCTCGGCAAAACTGAGGCTGATCTGGTCACTACTGGCGATCTCATCCAGGCGAACTGGCAGCATGTGCTTAGCCACTGATGGTTCCACCGTTAATTTGTAGAAGCTTCTGTGCAGATCATCGAAGGGAGTTAGAATGAGGCACTTTCCCAACTTTGCTGTCCGAATTAGATTTACTACTGCGCCAACGGCTTTTTGTCGATCCTTTGTCATCTCCTCTGACAGTGTTTTGAGACAATTAGCAAGGGCGTCTGATTCGAAGGCGGTAGCAATGCGTTGCTCATACTTTTCGAGCAATTCTTTTGAGTCACCACCAAAATCAGGTATGGGTAGTACTGGAACTCCTAGTTCAAGAGCCTGTTCAACGATTACCTCCGTATGTCGCCTACCCGAAACAGTTACGACAAAGTTGACATTAGAAACCATCGCCAAACGACGCCCTAATGGAGTTTTTCCCCGCATAATCCGAACAGTGATTTTATCTCCTTCACTCATTCTCACCACACCCTCGCTCTCCAGTCGATCATCAAGATCAGGGTCGGGAAGCCAGGCCTCAAAGCAATCCTTCAAAGCAACGCCGTACTCTTGTGTGTATCGTTTCGCTCCGTTCAGGGCTGCAACATCTGTGGATATTGCCTGTGAGGCTTCGTTAGATTCTTCAGTAGGCTTTTTATAAAGGAATCCGCCGGTAATGATCACGGCTGGTGACATTGACTTAAGAATGGTATAGGCCAGCTCCTCAGTAAATTGGGGAGACGATCCCTGAAGGTCGGTACCTCCATAGATGCATACACGGATCGGTTTCATGAGGAAGAGAATCTGCGCAACGCAACGTCAACCCAGCGACATCACACTGCTGATTATTGTTACCGTCTCAAAATAAGCCATACCGGGCTTTCGCTCGAATAAGATCTTATCTATCGGCAACTTTATTTGACCTATTTCGCCCACATTTAGGCAGTCTGACGTTGCTGGGCTAGTTCCGAGGTGTAGTGTTTGAGCAGGTAATGGTAAATGATCAATTCATGCAACCGCTGCTCGGACATAAACAATCGATTGAGAAACATGTGGATGTAATGCGGCAGTACGTCCTGTTTTGTCATGCCCATGCCAGCCAGATTCGTCTCGATGGCTGGCACCAGCGAGCGCAGGCTTTCCGAACGAGTTGCTAGACAAGCTTTCGCATACCTGATCTTATCGTCGGAGCTGTCGTCGCCAAAGACGTAATTGATCAGCGAACGGGATTCGCGGTATTTGTCGTTCAAACTTCGCATCAACGTATCGTTGCCATTGAATTCCCGAAAGAACTGATCTCGCAGTCGTTCCAGCAGGGCTTTTTTATCGGTCAGCGGTAGTTGAAAATCCGTCAGCAACTGATCGACGCCCCGGAGTGCCATCAGCCAGCGATACGTTTCATCGTCGTCGGCTTCGACCTGCGACAGCATAGATACAACGGCAACGCTATCCTGATGAAACAACTGCTCACTGGCCAGCATGTTGGCGGCTCCGTAGCGTTCAAGTTCCCGCCGATACGTGTCGGTCTGGATCGAAACTACCGTTTCTTCGTTCACGTACGGATTAAGATGCATCTGTAACGCCTGTAGCATGGTGATCCAGAACGTCGGTTGGGTTTTGTGGTGAAAACGCAGGCGCAGATGCGAGTTGGGGTCGTTGTACCGGACGTAGAACCACTGATCGATCAGACCAATCTGCGTCATCTGGGTCGTCAGGGGGTAGATCACCTGCGTTAGTAATATATCCAGCGTTTTGGCCCCGCCGTATACTTTTACGTACAGCCACTCACTGCCGGGTATAAACTGGCGTTTCACTACGTCTGTTAGTGAAGCTGTTGGTGCAGCCATTGGCCTTGACGTATTGGCAGATTTTACGGGCGATTCCAGTACGGCTGGACGCTGAACGGGAATGACGAGTTCATTGGCATACTGCCCAACCCCGTCCGATACCCAGCACTGGTCAGGCGTTTGCAGATGCTCATACAACATAACATCAGACTGTCGCAGTTGATCGGCTACAATCTGCCGACCAATTTCGGTATCTAATCGTAACCATAACTCGTTGTCGCCCTGCGCCAGTACGACTTCGGCAGGTACGTTCAATGCCCTTTGTAGCTCGGTAATCAAGGCGTCAGCGGAAGCAGCTTTTTTCAGGCGTTGGGCATATTCGTCGCGTTTGATCAGCCAGCGCGCCCGACTCAGAATCAGCTTTTGATACGCTATTCGGGGCAGAAACGGCTCGTCATTGAACATGCCCCAATCCCATCGGAACGGCGCTAAGGTTTGCTGGTATTGAAGATCGTGTAGAAACTGGTAAGCCGCCACCCCATTTCGCGTATTATGCGCCGACGACAATCGAGGGATCACTTCCCGACCCAGCCGCCGGGAGCGCAGCCGGACACGTCCGTTCCGTACCGATACCAACAGATCGTTCAACGGAATCTGATACTCCGGCGCAACCGACGACTGCCCCAAATACGGAATCTCATACGGACGTAGCGTTGGGCGACTAAGAATGTTTCCATGCCGTGCTTCGGGCAGATGCACGACCTCGGCCAGAACGGCATCCGGGTAGTGCGCTTCTTCAGACACCAGACTGGCTTTCAACTGCTCCGTTAGTGCCTCGCTGCCGTGGCAAAACCGCGCCATAAGCGTAGCCGCCGATGGGCCGATCAGCCCTTTGAGCAGAAACTGATAATCACCCGCATCAGCCGTCGCGCCGGAAGCGGCCAGTAACGTACCGAAAAGATAGGCGCTGGGTGCAACCGATTCCAGATCCCCTTCTTTCATGACAACGAGATCATCGTCCGTCAGGGTGACCACCGGTGCTCCGGTTCGCAGTAGTTGACGCAGCCGCTGGTATTTGAAACTATTCACGGAAAAGCCCCCGCTGAGGTCGGTCGTTGAGGATGACGGCATTTGCAGCCGGTCGAGCAGAGGCATGTATCCCGTCGACGCGCCAGTTTCGGAACCATAGCCAATACCTGATTCACTGTCGAGAACCAGCAAGAGCGGCACTTCCTGCTCTTCGTAGCGTTCGTAAAACTGTTGTCGGAACGTTTCCAGACTCGGCGTCTGGCTGATACGGCACAGCGGCAACACCTGCTCAACCTGTCGAATAATATCGTTCACGACCTGCTGGTTGAGGGTATTGGCCTGCGTATCAAAAAACAAATCGGTCTGAAGCAGATCTTTGCCCGAGCAGCCCGGAAAATTCGTTGTGATAAGTTGCTGCAACTGCGGACCTCGTTCCATCAACGAACCTTCGCTTTTTATCAGCGACTGAATTTTTTGGATACACGTCGTTACAGCCTCTGTTTCTTCGAGTTCGCTCAACCGGCGTAGCAAGCGAACGAGTGGCTCATCGCCCGTTACGGTCGGTTCCAGCTCACTGACCAGCAGTTGCGCATCAACCAACTGTTCCAGAAAATCGACAATGAGTTCATCGGTCAAATCGGGATCATGCAGTTCGTTTTTAAGCTCGTCCAGCGTTCGTCCGGTTTGTGCCGCCTGCAGAATAGTCGTTACGTAATCCGTGCTTTTAATGGCGGAGAGAAAATAACGCCGGTTCGTATCCATTGGTCGGCTTTCCAGGTATCGATACGTATCCCCGACGGCGTAAAGACTGGTATTTGGGTAAAACCGCAACTGATTCCGAATGGCGGGGATGTTAATGAGTTGAGCTGTCAGTTCAGCTACGTACTGCATGTCTAAGCGCGAGATAGGCGTCAGACGCTCGTTGGCGAAACGTACTTGTGTGGGCGCATCGGTGATGGTTCCCGTGGCGCAGCCAGCAAATAACCCGTAGGGGGTCGATCGGGTACACGCCCGCGTTACGTATTTGTAAAATGATGTACGAATTTTCCGTCCCTTCTCCCCCTCTTTATTGTCCTGCTGAAGCCATTTGCCTACTTCCTGATGAAACTCCGGTGAAGCAATGTAGATGGCCTCCTGTATCTCCGGATCAGCCCAGAGTTGCCCTATTAATTCGTCTGTTTGTGTAAGGTTTGAGTCAGATAAAGCGTCTTGGATAAGTGTTAATGTATGGATTGGTTTTAATGGCGTACGAAGCAGATAATAACTAGTAGAGGTTAATTTTCGCATAAGTTACACACAATTAGATACTAATCAGGATATAGCGTAAACAGCCTCAATATACCGGAATACTCAGTTAATCATACAAGTGTAAGTTTATCTTAATGTAATTTTAATAAACATTCCTGCTTGTCTCACATAGTTAGTAAGCGGTATGAATTATAACCTGTAGTTGTAGTGAACGCTGGAGTTTAGCGCCAACTTTGATTCATACTAAATCAGCGAATGCCATGAAAACCGGACGTAGTAAATCCCTTGACCTCGATTTTTTACAGGATGACGACATGTTCACGGGCGACGAAGGTGCCTTCGACAACAACTGGCTTGTTTCGGCAGGAGATCTGTTCGGCCAGATGGACGACCTGATAGACGAATAAAGGGAACCTGGCTAGGTTCCCTTTATTGACTGATGATTGTGGCCTGGTTTTGCTTAATCGATGGCGGGGTAGCCTTTATCGAGCCAGTCGGTCTTTAAGTTTTTGGCAATGTTCAGCAGCTTGTGGTTCTTGAAGCCCATTTCGTTGAGCTTCGTAAACGCTGGCCGGACGTTCGGACATTTAGCAAATGGGCAGCATCCACAGTAAATTACGATGTCCCGGTTTTTGGGTTCCTTACTCAGCAGTTTTTCCAGTTTCGCTACGTTCTCAGCTTCATTGGCGGGACCAACCCCTACGGACGTCTTGATCGTAGCAGCCGGTCCAATGCTGATGATCAGCGGTTTTTTCGCATCCGAACTGGTGATAACTGTAGCCAGGTCGGCAGGCTCCATTAACTGATCCGGACGCCAGGGCTCGGCATTTTTCCAGCTGATCTGCGTAATGACGGTGAGGACAACGACAACAAGAACGGCAAGTGCGGAGGCTATTTTCTTCGGGTTCATAAAGTAGCGATTAAAGCAGTACGTATGGGTCGGATATGCTCGACTAAGGCAGTCCAAAAGTACGTGAAATGGCTGTAAATCTGATCGTAATACTGTTCTAAATCCTCAATGGCCGTATCTAAGCCCGATGGGTACACGGTTCGGCGGGAAACGCCCTTCAGCGAACGGTCGATGCCTTCCAGATATTGATAACTCGTCAGCCAATCCTGCCGGATCATATAATCGGCCATACGCATAGCCGATGCAGGAAGCCGTACTACGTTGTCCTGCAAGGCCTGATAGAAATACGACACAAATACGGGAAAGGGTTCACCCGTAATCGCCTGAAAGTTAGCGGCCAGAAAGTGATCGAAAAAAATATCCACAGCCGCACCCGCATACTTATGACAACGTGGATGCAACAGGTCGCGCACGGCGGCTACGTCGGGATGAGCATCGGTAAACGTATCGATGGCGCGGTGAAGTCGAACCCCCGCGATTTCGCCGGGCGTCAGATCATGGCGCGCGCTGGCCGGATCACCCTTAATAAAATCACCGATAAAGTTTCCGATGAGTAATTCTGTGTTTCGGCCAGACAGGTACCCATGCGCCAGAATATTCATCGTGTTTGCATTGACATCGGCGGCTCAGACAACAACGTAGTGCTCCCTCCGGAAACGTATCGCTCGACCGTCACCCCAAATCGGCGAAGGAAGTCAACCCCTTCGTCGGAAGCAATGCCCTTGTATTCAGCGTAGGAATGCAAATAAATGACCCGGGCAATCTTCATGCTGTAAATAATTCGGGCGCAGGCGATGCAGGGCGACAGCGTTACGTAAATGGTGGAGCCTTCAATTTCTGAACCGTTTTTGGCCGCATACAGAATCGCGTTTTGCTCGGCATGTAACGCCAGCGAACAGGACCCTTTCGAATCGCGCGGACAGCCCACCTCCGGAAATTCTTCGTCGCAATTGTGTGTGCCCGCCGGTGGTCCGTTATAACCAATGGAAATAATTCGTGTGTCCCGGGTCAATACTGCGCCGACTTGCGCCTTGATGCAATGGGATCGCTTTGCCAGGTTCACCGCTAAATCCATAAAAATATCATCGAAGTGTGGTTTAGCCTGTGGAGCCGACTTGTTAACAACGTTTGTACTATCCATACTGCAAAATATCACAAAATTTGGCGGTTATTTTTCTACTAGTAAAAACGCAGAATTGGCCAATAACCATTTACCGGATTAGTTGCATTATCTGAAAAGTTGTTCGCTTTACGTACTCTGCGGCATTAGCCAGCGCATCGTCTAAACTGGCGGGGCCGGGCATAATGGAAAATGCGCTGGTTAATCCTAACGTAGTGAGTTCGGCTGGCGTAAGCTGTAACGAACCGCAAAGTGCCACTACCGGAATGTTTTGTCCGCGGGCTAACCGAGTGATTCCCGCAATTAATTTTCCCTGCAAGGTCTGATTGTCGATACGTCCTTCGCCCGTAAGCACCAGATTTGCCCCGGATAGTTGTTCGGCCAGCCGTGTGTGTTTCATCAGCAGATTAACACCTTCGGTGAGTTGCCCTTTCAGAAAGAGCACGGCACCAGCACCTAACCCGCCAGCAGCACCGGCACCCGGCATATCGGATAAATCTATACCAAACTGAGCCAGTACTATGTTCGCCCAATGCTTCATACCGGCATCGAGTACAGGCAAATCAACTGGTTTTGCCCCTTTCTGCGGCCCATAGATGAACGTAGCACCTTGCGGGCCTACAAGAGGATTGGTTACGTCACAGGCGACTTCCACCGTTCCATGCCATGTCTGAACAGGCGGCTCAATCGTATAAATCTGGCCTAAATTACCGCCACAGGGTCGTATTTCCTGACCTGATTGATTCAGAAAACGCCAGCCCAGAGCAGCCGCCATGCCCGTTCCGGCATCGTTGGTAGCACTCCCCCCAATACCCAGTACAATATGCTCAACACTGTGTTCAATCGCCTGTTGGATTAACTCGCCGGTTCCGAACGTACTGGCGGTGAACGGATCAAATTCCGACGACGTCAACAATCGCAAACCCGATGCCTGAGCCATTTCGATAAAGGCCGTAGTGCCGTCGCCCGAGATTCCGTAGCCCGCCTGAACAGGGCGTCCCAACGGGTCCTGCACCGTAACGGTATGCCAGATTCCATCGGTCGACTGCGTCAGTACGTCAGCGGTACCTTCGCCCCCATCAGCCATCGGTACGGCCACAATCTCAGCGGATTTATCAGCTAACTGAATCCCCTCTGTCATCGCCTTACAAACATCCGAGGCTGTTAGTGAGCCTTTAAACTTATCAGGGGCAAGTAAAATTTTCATACTGATTCGTTTGAGCTGGCAAGTTAGCAGGTAAGTCAGTAAACTTGTCCGTTTATCAACTTCTGACAACCATGTCCAGATTCAAAGCAGCCATCATTGGCGGAGGAAACATTGCGGATACTAACCATATCCCGGCTCTTAAACAGCTGGCTGATCAGGTAGAAATTATAGCCGTTTGTAGCCGCGACCTCACCAAAGCCCAGGCTCTGGCCGACAAACACGGCATCGCCAACGCTTTTGACAATACGGGTACGATGTATCAGCAGTGTGCGCCGGACGTAGCGGTTATCTGCACGCCTAATAACCTCCATTACCCGCAGGCGATGGAAGCACTGGACCATACTTGCCACGTTTTTTGCGAAAAACCACCAGCGTTGATCGCACAGAACGCTCGGGAAATGGCTGATTTAGCCGCTCAAAAAGGCTTGACGTTAGCCTATAATTTTCAGCTTCGGCAAACCAGCGAGTGGGAATTACTGATGCGCTGCAAAGCCGACGGTTTGCTGGGCGATATCTATCACATCAAGGCTAATTTCCTTCGTCGACGCGGGATTCCGGGATGGGGTTATTTTACGGACAAGACCATGCAGGGCGGTGGCGCTCTGATGGATCTGGGTGTTCACGTTCTCGATCTGGCGCTGTATGCACTTGGCTATCCCACACCCGATCAAGTTCTGGGAAATACGTACGATTTCATCGGTAAGGCGGGCGGTAAAGGGTTGTTAGGTTCCTGGAATCCATCAACGTTTGAGGTAGAAGATGCCGCTACGGCCTATCTATCGTTTTCAACTAAAGCGTCCATTATTCTATCGGCTTCGTTTGCGCTCAATATGCAGGCCGAGCGGGACCGCAATCTGGAGGTTTTTGGCAGCAAAGGGGGTGTGAAGCTGTTTCCCTTTTCGCTTCACACCGAACTGGCGGGCGAGCTGGCCGACGTACAGTTCCCCTATCTGGAAGACGTTGATATACAGCTAAAAAACACCGCAGCTTTTCTGGATGCCTGCCAGGGTAAGCCCTCAACCGTTTGCACCGCCGAACAGGGTGCTGTTTTACAGGAAATCGTAGAACGGATTTACCAGTCAGCAGAGCGGTAACGTAGCGCCCGAAACTTAAATCTGATTATCAGCGCAATACAGTCACTCTTAGGTACGTAGCCGGTATGGACGTAGTGTTTTTGTCTGCGCTTTTGTTTTGACTCTCAAACAAAGCGGTTAATTCACGTTGTAGCTCCTCAGCTTTATTATTTTTCTCCGCGGCTTCAAACGCGTTCATGGTGGGACCGTAATAGTGCTTGAATTTTTCGACGAATACAGCGGGTGCATAAGGAGGGTTGAACGTGAAGGTATCTTTAACGCAGGTTATGTTTTCTTTCGCCACACCCGCCTGTTCGAAACGTTCTACGACATGGTCTTCTACACCCCACAACATAGGGCTAACAAATCCTTCTGGTGGTGGCGGTGTGTAGGCCGCGCTGATCTTCAGTATTTGTGCCACCAACGTCGGGTCGCCCGGAATCCAGTTTCCCATAATTATCCGTCCACCCGGGCGAGTGACCCGAACCATTTCCCTGGCCACATCAAACGGCTTTGGAGCGAACATAGCGCCAAATATGCTAACGACCAGATCAAACGACGCATCGGCCAATTCATGTAAATCAGTGGCATCCCCTTCCTGGAAGGTGCAATTGGCCAGTCCTTCTTCCTGTGCCCGACGGTTTCCGGCTTCAACGAGATTCCGGGCTATATCGACTCCCAAGACCGTAGCGCCAAGTTTGGCTTCCGGTATGGCCGTAGTGCCATCGCCACAACCGAGGTCAAGTACGTTAAGCCCTTTCGTAATGCCCAGTTTGGCAACCAATGCCTCGCCACTTTCCCTCATAGTTTTGGCAAGTTGGGTGAAGTCCCCCTTTTCCCATAATGCTTTGTTCGGATTCATTTGCCGTTGTGTTTAAACCCGTGACTAAAAATCATAAATGAGTTTTTACTTTTATGCGATTCTAAGCTGTTTCCGGAGAACCCCATTGTACGCTAGGCCTTCTCCTAATCAGAAAGCCAAAGCCAACCGGAAGTGATGTCGGATAGATGCTTGCCGTAATGGGTTAAAAGTAAGCACTTTAATAGATGAGAGATCGATTTTTTGAGCCAAAGGTCGATTCGCAGTAAGGCTCGTTATTCTCTACCGTTTGACGATCGACATTGACGGCAAACGGTATAAGTTCCTGTTGGGCACAATTAACAACGTATTGTATGCTAGATTTAGTTATCGACGCACGGCCCGCTTCGTTGGGCAACGGATTCAATGTCCGGCGGATTCTTCCCTATCGTTTACGACGGATGCTCGGCCCGTTTATTTTCATGGATCATGGCGGTCCGGTAACGTTCGCACCTGAACAGGCGCCGAGCATAGACGTACTGCCGCATCCACATATTGGTCTGTCTACCGTCAGTTATTTATTCGATGGGCAGGTGACGCACCGGGACAGTCTGGGGGTTCAACAGGTGATTCGTCCCGGCGAAGTGAACTGGATGACGGCGGGCCGTGGCATTGCCCATTCCGAACGCTTTGAAGATCCGGCTACACTCGCGGGTGGTACGCTGGAAATGATTCAGACCTGGGTGGCCCTGCCCGAAACCGATGAAGAAGAGGCTCCCTCGTTCGATAATTACCAGCCGCACGAACTGCCAATCTTTACAGATAAAGGTGTCTGGATGCGACTGATTGCCGGCAATGCCTTTGGACTACGTAACGATGTTAAAACGCACTCGCCTTTATTTTACCTGCATGTCGTTCTACAACCCGGTACTCGGTTTGGTCCGCCTATGGGTTACCCCGAGCGGGGCACCTACGTAGCAAAAGGAACGGTAGACGTGAATGGCAACCGGTACGGAGCCGGTCAGTTGCTTGTGTTCAAACCCGGAATTGATCCTGTGATTACAGCCCTCGAAACCACTACGATTATGCTATTGGGTGGCGAACCACTTGGCGAACGATTCATTTGGTGGAACTTCGTTTCTTCCCGAAAAGATCGGATTGAGCAGGCCAAAGCTGACTGGCAGGCCGGACGTATTACGTTACCGCCGAATGATAATAAAGAGTTTGTTCCACTTCCGGAAGATAAATCTAAACCTGCCGGTGCGTCGACCCCTCCACCCCAGCCATTATCATAAGAATTTAACCACAGAGCCACGGAGAACACAGAGTTTTTTAGCAAATTCTCTGTGTTCTCCGTGGCTCTGTGGTTAAAGACCTTCTTAAACAACCAGCTTCTTCGAGCGAAGCCACTCGGGCCTTGTCGTCGTTACTTTGGCTTTTAGTTCATTCAGCATGGCGTAGAGACCGTAATACGTCCGATTAACGTACAAACCATCCTGCGATCCGCGCGCCACTTTCGAATTTTTCAGTTCTGATACGTTAGCCAGACCTTCGGCAAACGCATAGACTTTATTGAAGTACGTATCATCGCCAAAATCGAATTCTTCCACAGCGAAGGGTTCTGCCAGCATCAGGGTCATTTCCTTGAACAGATCAGAGAAAAACTGACGGTCTTTAGGCGAATCTTCCGGGGTCAAAAACTCCAGATTATTAAACACTTCTTCCGTTAATGCGGCATCTTCGAGCGTATCGGGATTAATCAGCCGGAAGTAATTATCGTAATAAAAATCAGGAATGACTTTTACACAACCGAAGTCGATGACACCCATTGTCCCATCGGCCCGCATCAGGAAATTACCCGGATGCGGATCAGCGTGTACCTGACGTAGCGTATGGATCTGAAAATCATAAAAATCCCAGAGAGCCTGGCCGATACGGTCGCGTACTTCCTGCGACGGATTTGTTCGAAGAAATTCTTTCAGGTGTAAACCATCCAGCCAGTCCATCGTCAGGATTCGCTTCGAGGAAAACTCAGGATAGTATTTCGGAAACACCAGATCGGGAATATCGGCACAGGCCTGTGAAATTTCGATGGATCGTTTCAGTTCCAGCTCGTAGTCGGTCTCCTCCAGCAATTTCGATTCAACCTCGCCCATGTACCGGTCAATGTCGCGTTCGTTCAGACTCAACAACCGCACCGCCAGGGGTTTGGCAATTTTCAGATCGGAGCTAACAGCATCAGCTACGCCCGGATACTGCACCTTCACCGCTAGTTTTTTACCATCTTTCCAGGCCTGGTGTACCTGACCGATGCTGGCCGCGTTGACCGCTTCGATATCGAATCTATCGAACAGTTGCGCCGGTGATTTTCCGAAGTAGGTCTTGAATGTTTTGACAACCAGCGGCCCCGACAAAGGCGGTGCTGAATACTGTGCCATGGCGAATTTATCGGAGTACGCAACCGGCAGTAGCCCCCGATCCATACTCAGCATCTGCGCCATTTTCAGCGCCGAACCTTTCAGTTCACTCAACGCGTCGTAGATGTCAGCCGCATTGTCTTTGTGCAACTCCTCTTTCGACAAGCTGGGATCAATCAGCTTCTTGCTGTAATGCTTGATATAATTCCCACCGACTTTCACGCCAGCCTTTACAAACTGACTGGCACGGGCAACTTTGGTCGTTGGAACGGATGTTTGGGTTTTCATAGCAGCGGGCACGGGGCACGGGGCAGAGGAAATGGGGCACTTAACGCACACCCTTTGCCCTTACCCCTCTGCCCCATGCTATTTATTTTGGTACATAAACTTGGCGAAGTCGAATAGCGTGTCTAAAGGCGATCGACCAATGAGATCGAAGGAGGTATTGACGGCTTTTTCGATGGCAGTGTCGGTTTTCTCGAAGTTTTTGCTCACGTCACGTATCCAGAAATCGAGCAGATAGAGCGTTTGCCCCCACAGTGCATCTGGATAGCGATCCGTGATAAACGGGCGAGGCTCGACTTCTTTGCTTTCACGGCCTTCCGCCAGCAGATCGCGGGCATAGTCGTAAAACGCTTCTTTGAATGGCTTGAATACCTGCGACTGCTGACGCCCCATGCCCCTTGCTCCCTGGCCTTTGCTGGCTTCACGCAATCGACCATAGCTGTATACAGCAAAGCTGCGCTGTCCTTTTAACAGCTCAATCCAAGTGTAATAAAAGGCAAGCAATTTTTCCCGAACTGAATATGATTGAGCGGTTTCATCGGCTTCGACAGTGGTTTTTGCTTCGGTAAAAAAGGTCAACCAGATGTCGGCCTCGATGGCATCGAACGACGTGTATTCTTTGTAAAAGTCAGCTTCGGCAATTTTCAGTTTCTTTGCAAACTGAAAAACAGAGGTTGGTTGTTTCCCGTTTTCCAGTACGTACTCCGTGTACGCTTTACGAATTTTTTCGAGCGTTTCCATATATAAAGGGAACGGTGTGTATGGGAGAAAAGTTTATATTCGTTTAGTCAAAAACAAGTCTCTTCCAGTCCATTTTTAGTATAAATTTCGAGTTAAAAAAGTCCTCCTGCTGTAGATGAATCACCTGTCGATCTGCTCACTGATCTTCCTGGGCATTTGTTTCTCCCTTTTAGCCAAAGCACAGCCTTCTTACGACATTACGGATAAAGAACCGGCTCTGTATAATGGTATCGAATACGGCTATTCGATACGGAGTGAACTCAAAAAAGATATTGGGAATAAGGGTACGTTTAAACGGTATGAAGTAACGTTTTACGTCACCAATAAAAGTGGCTGCACCCGCTTATTTTTCCCCCGGCAAACAACATTGGGCCTGCAAAACCAGGATCTGATGGCCAATTTCGATTGTGTTAACGCTACCGGCGCCCGGCTGACCTCTAAAACAGCCACGGTACGGGCGCGTCCTTTCCTGGTTCCTTATTCGACAACTACGAAAAACGCAGAAGGCAAAGAAATTGTCAATACCGTTCAGGTACAGGCGGGTCACATGCTGGAAAATGGTGAAACCGTAACAAATCACATCGTCGTCATTGTCCCCGACGGTGAGCAGCCCCGCATGCGCGTGCGAATCCAAACGCCGGAAAGCAATGTCCGGTAATCGTATAATTCCTTAACTTTGTTAAACGTAATTCGTCATTATAACCGTACCTGTAAGCAGCAGGCAATTCCTATGAAATTTCAGCTTCGTTTAACCTACTCGGTATACAGTTTAGTCCTGTTCACTGGCCTGCTGATGAGTCATCAGAGTTTTGGCCAATATGGTGGTTACGGCGGGGGCTATGGTGGTGGTATGGGTGGATATGGTCGTCGAATGGGTGGTATGGACCCTTCCATGTCCAGCAGTCCGCGAGCTTCCATCCCAAACATTGCTGGCGACATTGCCCAGAAGGAAACAAAATGGCTAAAGGAAAACCTGTCGCTAAGTAAGGATCAGCTAAAAGAGGTTAAAAACCTCAATAACGAATACGCCAGCCAGCAACAGGATGCCATCAAAGATATTATCGGACCAAGTGGTAAACCTGGCCCTGATTCGCGGAAGCAAATTCAGGATATGATGATCATGCTCAACGAAGAAAAAGAAGATAAGCTCAAAACCATCCTGACACCCGAGCAATGGACGACGTATCAGTCGAAGAAAGACGATATGCAGAAGGCTGTTGGCGGATTCCGACCGCCTGCCCCAAAGAAAGACTCGCTAAATAAAGCTCCAACTGTCAGAACCGATTCGTTGAACAAAGCACCGGGTCAACCCTGAGCAAATTAACCGATCAACAGTCGTAGGGTAAACATAAAGCCCGGCAGTACGTCCTCTCCACCAAGAGGCTAATTAAAATCCGTATGCTTGCGCTCAAATTTCAGATATTCATTTTGACGACAAAACCGGAACACCGGACCGATCGTAAAATGCATCGTCGTCCATCTGATAAGTAGCAAATTCGACGGTTGTAGCCCGCTGGTCTTCCGGTAAGTTTGCGATACTGAGTGTCATTGCCGTAGTCTCATGAATTCACGAATATAAGCATAATCAGTTCAAACTGGCTACATACGCGCCCATCTGACGTACTGAATAACAAGCAATTCCCAGTTGTTTAGCATCGGTTAATAACTTGTCTGTCAGGGGCGTTTTATTGGAATCATCGAAGATAATGTGCCGCGCGACAATACGTCCGTTCAATTGATTCCAGTCTTCAAGGGCGTTACGTCGGATAATGAGGTAATCGATTACGGCGGGCAGACGCCAGCGATTTCGGCCACTCAGTTTATTCACAAATAACAGTGTTTTACCTTGCCAGACCCACAAAGCATATTCACGATTTTGGTAATAAGCGGGAATATTCGCTGGAGCACCTACGGCGTTGAGATTGCGGCTTAAATGAGCAACTGCCAGGTCTGAAACGCCCCATTGCCCAAATGTATTCTTCAGGTAGAAATCATAAGAGCGCGTATCGGCCGTGTCGAGATCAGTGAGGAGCGTGCTTCGGTGTCCATCAGTCAGGCTAATCGCCGTTCGATGCGGTAAAAAATGGACGGCTAACCGGCGCTGGTGCGCTTGCTCATACTCATCCCAGAGGATTACGCCAGCCAGCAGCATTGCCGTGATACAGGTTGCCCATACATACGTTCGATTACGGGTTAGCAACAAAGCTACTCCGGTTAGAATGACGGCATAAGTTAACAGCATTGCCACCGGCGAAAGCCACAATCCATCCCAGGCCGCTCCCGGCAGTTGACTGGTTTGCGTAACCGCATAGTTGAGCAAACAGGCCGTTTTCTGTAACAGCCAGCCCAATACGTCGCTTACAAAAGGCACCCAACTAAAGGCTAATGTCGCCATGGCCAGTGGCAAAAGCAGCTCCGACATCACAATAACGATCGGGTTGGCCAGCAGAAAGTAGGTCGGGAATTGATGGAAGTAGAATACACCCAACGGAAACGTAATAAGCTGGGCAATAATGGCTACAGCCGTCAGCTCCCACAGTCGATTCACCCATTTGTTCCGAAAGGTCAGCGATTGATAAAACGACGACTGCCAGGCCCCGATTCCAGCCACGGCCAAATAAGACAGTTGAAAGCCCGCCGAGAACAGCGCGTAAGGATCGAAGCACAAGATAAAAAAGGCCGACGCCCCCAATGTATTCATCAACTGCTGTTGCCGCCCAAAGGCGTTCGCCAGAATCAGCAGAGTAAACATACCCGCAGAACGTAACACCGGTGGAGAAAAACCGGTTATAAGCGCGTAAAACCACAGGATAGCCAACTGAAGCACAGCCATCAGCAGTTTTCCGCGCGGCCGTTTGATTAGAAAGCTGAGTAGAAATGTTAATACAGCAAACAAAATACCGACATGAAGCCCCGATACAGACAGAATATGGACCGCCCCTGCGGCTGAGTATGCACGGTACAGTTCAGAATCTAAATCATCCCGAACACCCAGAATCATGGCATTAACAATACCAAATTCAGCGCGAGTACCAACCTGATGCGTAAATACACTATCGGCCCATCTGTTGACAGCTGTGGCCAATTGAGTAATAGAATTTGGCGGAGCTACGCCCAGAATATGCCGCTGAAATGGTCGCAGGTATTGCTGGTGGTAGATATTCCGGTAGCTGAGGTATTGCTTGTAATTAAATTCGCCAGGATTCAACGGCGGATCAATCGGGCGGGGCGACCCGGATACCAGCCATACTTCCCCATACTTCGGCATCGCCTGATCGGCTTTATCCAGATACACAATGACCCGGCCACTAAGTGGACGCCACTGGTTTATAGACTGATCGTTTTTCCATTCACCCCGGCGAATTTCCAGTTCAACGCGATATGTTTTGGCCCGCTCTTCAGGTTGTGCAGAAACGACGCCCTCGTAAGCACGCAACGTATCAGCAAGATGCACAAGATTATCTGATCGGTTGCTGGCGGTTCGCTGGTACGTAATAGCCCACCCGAGAGTCACCAGAATCAACAATCCGCCGGTACCGGACGTAAGTTGAATCGGTTTAATTGTCTTTCCAGCGTTACGGAGAAAGCCCCAGATGAGTAAAGCGAGACCAATAATCAAGGTGGCTATTGGAAGCTCATCCCATTCTGGTAGTTGAACGTAGCACACAATTCCAGCGATCAGCGCAGCTACGTAACGTGCGAAAGGCTGGCTTTTCATTCCGTCGCGTAGGCTGATCCAGGCAATACCATTTTGTAATGCTGAATACCGGCTTCTTCAAACATTGGACCAACGGGTACGAAGCCAAAGGTTGTATACAGCGGCATAGCCGTCACTTGAGCATGAAGATAGATCCGTTCAATCGGTTCTGGCTGCTGACTAAATACATCGTCAAGTACGGCACGTACCAGCGCTTTCCCAACCCCAGATCCCCTGAACTGGGGCAGCACCGCAAATCGCTCCAGTTTCACCCCGTTCGAGGTACGTCGCCAGCGGGCCGTACCGGCGGGAGCATCATCGACACGAGCCAGAAAATGCGCACTCGTGGTTTCAAATTCGTCGTATTCTTCCCTGGCGTCAACATGCTGTTCCTCCACAAAAACCTGTCGACGAATGGAAAACGCGGCTTCAAGATCAGAAGGGCTGGAAATTGGCAAAACGGTAATCATAGAATAGAACGGGCATAATCACGCCTGTATATTACGAATAAAAAGCGGTTCGCAACACATAGGCAACCTTACGTAGCGACAAACAGTGGAGTTTGTTTACTGTAATAGCAATCGCTTACTGGCGGTTTCGCCATCGGTTTTAACCCGGACAATATAGATTCCTGTCGCCAGGCCCGTTACAGGCAGTGAAATACGACTGCTGGGCGAGTTTGCATAGGTAGTCGTTCGTAGCTGCCGTCCAGTCGCATCGAAAAGATCGACCGTAAATGACTGGCTCCCTTTCAGTTGTACATCTATTGAAGGCGCTGTAGTAGTTGGATTTGGGTATAGATTGATGGTAAGTTTTTCGGTTTCGGCGAGGGGGCCGGCCGATGAATTAATCAATTTAACCCGGCGGGGACTCAAAGCAAGCACCGCCCGCATTCGCGCCACCTGACCAGCGGTGAACAGATTCATGCAGGCATCCGGCGAATAATCCATGAAATCTTCAGTCAGATCGCGGGTTTGCTTACCAGCCACACAGGTTGAATACGTCTGCCGACATTGAGTCGTTTGATTCGCGGCCTTCGTTAGTGGGGTATCCGCTACGTAGTCTTCGGCGCAGCCATCGCCGTCGCCCCAGGTATGAATCAGTCCTAACCAATGGCCAATCTCATGGGTAGCCGTGCGTCCCAGCGCATATGTATTGTTGGTAACCGTTCCAGTCTGCCGCCCAAAATAGCGATAGTCGATAATCGAACCGTCCGTCAACTCGTTTACGTCGGAAGGCAAGCCTTTTAACGTATCAGCTGTTGTCGGAAACTGAGTAAACCCCAGGTATTGATTAACTCTGGTTACCCAGATATTCAAATAGCGATCGCTAGGCCAATACGCAATTTGCGATAGCAACAAATCATCGGAGAAAACGTCGAATGACCCTTTCTGAGCGTAGTAATGACGCGTAATTCCGTTCGTAGGCTGTCCGTTCGGATCGGTTGTGGCTAGGTAAAATTCAATGCCCGCGTCAGCACCGATGGAGCTGGTATTGTACCCGTTTGTTCCTTCCTTCCGCCGGTAGTCTTCATTCAATACCTGAATCTGAGAATTAATCTGCTCGTCGGAAATGTTTATGTTGTTCGCTCCGCCAATCTGACCGGATGCGGTACTGTGCACGACATGAACGACTACCGGAATCCGATAAATCTTTTCATCAGCCTGTTGGCGTAGCGTTTTTGACTGCGATTGAAGCTGTTCAATACGGCGATTTAGTTCGTTAACCTGTCTAAGGCGATTGGGATTCCGTTGTTGCAGAATACGCTCCCGTTCGACCGTACCGCATCGGTTCAGCGCCGTTTCGTCTATCGTCTGTGCGTTTGCCGATGAGATGAGTAAACAACAAAACGAACCGGCCAGCCAGGACCAGCCGATTCGTTTTACAAGCATCCGGTTACTACTGACCAGCTTTGTCATATGCGGTGATAATTTCACGAACCAGGCGGTGACGCACTACGTCGCGGCCATCGAGTTCAACAAACGCAATGCCCTTGATGTTTTTCAGGATGTCCACCGATTCAACCAGTCCTGATTTCTGACGATTAGGCAGATCGATCTGCGATTTATCGCCGGTAATGATGGCTTTCGACGTTGGTCCCATCCGCGTCAGGAACATTTTCATCTGCATCGACGTCGTGTTTTGCGCTTCATCCAGCAGAATAAACGCGTTGTTCAACGTTCGCCCACGCATGTACGCCAACGGCGCAATTTCAATGATCCGATTTTCGGTGTAGAACTTTAGTTTTTCGGCCGGAATCATGTCATCGAGCGCATCGTAGATCGGACGCAGATACGGATCGATCTTTTCTTTCAGATCGCCCGGCAGAAACCCCAGATTTTCACCGGCTTCCACGGCTGGACGGGTAATAATGATTTTCTTAACTTCCTTATTCTTCAGGGCTCGAACGGCAATTGCTACTGCCGTATAGGTTTTACCCGTTCCGGCCGGGCCGATAGCGAAGACCAGGTCGTATTTCTCGGCGGCTTCGACCAGTCGCTTCTGATTATCGGTCTTTGCCCGGACCACAACGCCCCGCGTTCCATATACCAGCACTTCGTCATCGTCGGGTAACACAGGCGGAGCTACCGTAGTCCCGTTGGTGGGTTGCCCACTATGACTGATGTAGTTCTGGACATTTTCGTGGGTTAGTTTACCGTATCGCTGGTAATGTTCCAGCAACGAATCCAGAATGTCGCTGATGCGGCTGATTTCCGGTGTTGTGCCTTTAATCCGGATCTCGTTACCGCGCGAGATAATTTTGCTCATCGGAAAGGCAGCGGCCACTTCCTTGATGTTGTGATTCTCAACGCCCAGAAAGTCGATGAGCGAGACATTGTCGAGGGTGATGACTTTTTCGACCAAATGCTAAATAGAGTTAAAGTGTGATTCCGAAAAGTAATCGATTTCTTTACTCTTACAACGCGTTTTGTGAAAAATTTATTCATTTTAATCTATTTCATACCTCTAGCTAAAATCTGGTAAAAAACGATCTTTTTTTTGCAATAAATCTCTATCTTGCTGATGTACAGTCTACTGTCTATTTCCTATATCATGTACGCAAGTTTCTCCCCGGATCGTTGCTTAAAAAAAGAAGTTTTTTTTTGGCTCGATAGTATCAACATTACCAGAATGTTACGGCTGCTTAATGCCCGAGACAGGCTATACGTTGGCTGGGTGAAATTTGCCTTATGCGGTCAGGATTGCGTAAACTTGCAGTAAGACATGGAAAATAACGCTCGCCCTAACCAACATCTTCGCAAACCGTCGGCCTTTGCCGGAGGTCGTCAGCAAGCTGGTAATCATTGGCTCGATACAGGCCTCGGTAAATTACCTCCGCAAGCGCTTGATCTGGAAGAAGCGGTACTTGGGGCGCTGATGATCGAGAAAGATGCGCTCTCGTCCGTTGTCGATATTCTTAAGCCTGAAACATTCTATAAAGAAGCGCACCAGCGGATTTATCAGGCCATTCTAACGCTGTTTGGCAATTCTGATCCAATTGACTTACTGACGGTTACGCAGCAACTTCGTAAAACCGGCGAAATTGAACTCGTTGGTGGCGGTGGCTTTGTTTCGGAATTGACGTTCCGGGTCAATTCAGCGGCTAACATTGAGTACCACGCCCGGATTGTGTCGGAACAGGCGCTAAAACGGGCGCTGATCGCAATGTCGTCCACGATTCTGCGCGACGCCTACGAGGACACCACCGACGTTTTTGAGCTTCTCGACCGAACCGAGCAGTCGCTCTTCAAGATTTCGGAATCGAACATCAAGAAGAACTACGCCGATATGAGTACCATCGTTCGGATGGCGCTTAATGAACTCGAAACCAAAAAAAATCAGGAAGGACTAACTGGCGTACCGTCAGGATTCACGAATCTCGACCGCGTTACGTCGGGTTGGCAGCCTACAGAATTGATTATTCTGGCGGCCAGGCCAGCGATGGGAAAAACTGCATTCGTTGTTTCTGCCCTTCGAAATGCAGCAGTTGACCATGGCAAACCGGTAGCCATTTTTTCGCTGGAGATGTCGTCGGTACAGCTGGTCAATCGTCTTATATCGGCGGAAGCGGAAATTGATTCGGAGAAAATTCGGAAAGGTACGCTGGCGCCACACGAATGGACGCAGTTGCACCACAAAATCCAGCGGTTGACCGAAGCCCCTATTTTTATTGATGATACCCCTGCCCTATCCATCCTGGAACTACGGGCAAAATGCCGACGACTAAAGGCCCAGCACGACATTCAGATGGTCGTGATTGACTATCTCCAGTTGATGTCGGGCGATACGTCGGGGCGTATGGGTGGTAACCGCGAACAGGAAATTGCGTCGATTTCCCGAGCGCTCAAGA
Source organism: Spirosoma validum (assembly GCF_014699035.1). Lineage (GTDB taxonomy): Bacteria > Bacteroidota > Bacteroidia > Cytophagales > Spirosomataceae > Spirosoma > Spirosoma validum. The sequence goes on along the minus strand of NZ_JACXAA010000004.1, from coordinate 413,113 downwards.
ACCTGGCCAAGGAACTGAACGTACCGGTTATTGCCCTGTCGCAGTTGAGCCGGGCTGTGGAAACGCGGGGGGGTGACAAAAAACCGCAGCTCTCTGACCTTCGGGAATCGGGATCGATTGAGCAGGATGCCGATATGGTCTGCTTTCTATACCGTCCGGAATATTACAACATTACGGCCGATGAAAACGGCAACTCAACGGCGGGGATTGGGGAGGTTATTATTGCCAAAAACCGAAGCGGCTCGCTCGATACGATCCAACTTCGGTTCATCAATAAGTTTACGAAATTCTGCGACCTTGACTCGTATTTTGAACCCGTGCAAGCGCAGGGTTTTGCACCGGATGTGAACGGCTTAAGCAGTTTTGAGGCACCACCCTCGGCGGGCAGCGTTTTCAAGAGTAAAGCCAACGACATGTCGAACTTCGGCAATGCTGACCCTAGCCAGGAGACACCCTTTTAACTAACGTAGTACCAGTCCATCAGGGCTGGTGCTACGCTTACAACAACTTATTTGCTGACTGGCCAACCCGGCGCTACGTTAAAAATTTGGTTTCAGGAGGTATCGGCTGTAGAAATCATCAATGACTTTTACTGCTTCTGCCGGCGTATCGACGATACTGATCAGTTTCATGTCTTCCGGATTAATGTTGTTCTGTTCTTCCAGTACTTCTTTCATAATCCAGTCCACTAACCCCTGCCAGAACGACCGGCCGACCAGCACAATGGGAAAACGGGCAATTTTTCGAGTCTGAATCAGAGTCAGAGCCTCGAATAGTTCGTCGAGCGTGCCCATTCCCCCCGGCATGACGATAAAACCCTGGGAATATTTTACAAACATCACCTTCCGGACGAAAAAGAAGTCGAAGTTGATGCTCTTGTCGGGATCAATATAAATGTTGCTATGTTGTTCGAACGGTAGTTTTATGTTCAGGCCAACCGATTTGCCGCCTTCTTCAAAAGCGCCTTTGTTACCCGCTTCCATAATACCCGGCCCTCCACCTGTGATAACGCCGTACCCATGGCGCACGAGTTTGGCCGAAATTTCTTCGGTCATCTTATAGTAAGGATGATCGGGTTTGGTACGTGCCGAACCAAATACAGATACACAGGGTCCAATTTTGGCCAGTTTGTCAAACCCTTCAACAAACTCAGCCATTACTTTAAAAATAACCCATGAATCGGCCGTCTTGATCTCATTCCAGTCACGATCCTGAAAAGCTTCTTTGATGCGTTGTTCGTCGGGGGTTAAGAGTAACTCGTCGCGCTTAGGTAAATCGTTGGCAATGCGTTCGGTGCTCTGCGTTTCAGAGCGGTGAACATTTTCTTTCGTTTCTTCCATGTACGTAGTAAAAAAAGGCAGTGGGCGCGAAACGTACTCACTCCGTTATCATAAAAAATAGTCCCCAATTTAATCAAAAACAGTTTCCAGCCAATAGAACGCCTGTTTTCGCGGAACGTAATAACGACCAGACGATCAAAAACGTTTCTGTCCTTATCCTGCTCTACAAATTATTTTAATACTCTACTCTCTTTAGATCATTTGATTGACATGATCCGCCGGGGTTCCTATTATACAATTGAAACTACTCAAACCTTTTCAATCAGAAATCCTACAACATTTTCGATTACTACTGAGCGCTATAAAATAAGTAGTGACTACTATTCACAGCAACAGTCTCAAAGAAAATTTTAACATAACTACATATGAGAAAATTATTCCTACTGGGCTGTGTTCTTTCTGCGATGAGCGGGTATGCCCAAACCAAAATCAAGGACGGCACCGTAACAGGAAGTTCGTCTCTCCCCAATTCAGCAGCAATTCTTGACCTGGAAAGCAGCAACAAAGGGCTTCTATTGCCACGAATTACGCTGAACAATACCACTACGTGGGGACTTAATGGACCTGCTGTAGCTGGTATGAGTATTTACAATATCAATGCTGCCGTTACCAGCACGAATACTGCTTATCCTATTATTACTGGCGGAATTGGTCAGTATTATTTTGATGGAACAGGCTGGGTAGGCGTTAAAGGTACTTCTGCAAGCGGAGATTTCTGGAGTCTGACTGGTAATACCGGCACGAATCCACTGACAAATTATTTGGGAACGACCGATGCGCAGCCGCTCAGATTTAAAGTGAATAGTTTGCACTCGGGGTATATAGGATTACCTTCTTATCCGGGCGGAGGAAGTCAGGATTTCAATACTACGTTCGGCAACCGGGCCGGTGGTGACGTAGTAGCCCGGATGTTGGCATCAAGTGATTATAGAAAAAATACGGCCATCGGCTACAATGCCATGGCTATTGGCACAGTTAGCGCAGGCTCGCACACGACAGAAAATACAGCCTTAGGGTATGAAGCGGGTAATTCTTTAGGGGGTAGTAGCACCCGGAATACATTTCTTGGTAGTGTGGCTGGCGCTTCTATGACCGACGGAAGTCGTAATACAGCGGTTGGGCAGGCCGCGATGTTTTTCAGCACAGGCGGAGAACAAAACGTCGTACTTGGCTGGGGGGCAAGCGCCAACTCAGGTGCGGCCAGTTATAATACCTATATCGGTACACAAAGCGGAGCGAACGGCCAGGGAAGTGGGAATATAGCCCTCGGAGCGAATGCGGGAGCTTACCATACAGGTAGTAACCGGTTAATGATTGATAATAGCAGTACCAATACCCCCCTGATTGATGGCGATTTAGCAGGCAGGGTCCTAACCGTAAATAATACCCTTAAGGTTGCTGATTTAGCGGGAACGGGTAATCGTCCCGTGATTGTCGATGCTACCGGTCAACTCAAAACGGGCAACGGCCTCCGGATAACTGGGGTAGTGGAGTATGCTGACAATGCAGCAGCGCTGGCGGCTGGCCTACAGGAAGGCGACGTATATCGCACGGGCGATGTTCTGAAAATTGTTCACTGATATGGGCATTTTCAGAACCTTATCTACCTGTCTCATCCTTTAGCAATCCCTGATGTATGAAGAAATTTAGAATAGCACGCCATTACCTATTACTTGCTGCGCTTGTGGGTGTAGGGTTGCCGTTATCAGGTGTATTTGCACAGGCCCCTGGCTCTACAGCAACTTACAGTGGAACAGTTACCATAACGAGCCTACAGACCGATATATCCGAATCGCTCTATCTGGGGCCGGGCCTCTATACCATTGACGGCACCTGGGAAATATATAGCAAAAATGTGTGGATTGACCCAACCGCAACATTGACCGGAACCGGCAAACTTATTTTCTACAATCCACAGGAAGCTGGCGGTGCGGCCAGCCCAACGATGCTTGATGGCAATAATGGCAACTTCATGGATGTCAATGTTGACATGAATAATTTACAGAGCATGGTGCTGACGGACATTCCTGATCCGGGCTTTGGCAGTATAAATCCGGGTGGAGCCCTGGCAGCCGCGTTGAAAATTGGAAAGGCTTTTAATCTGGTATCTGACAACGGACAAGCAGCATTTGATGGTGGCGACGTTGTGTTAAATGGCAACGACTTTGTATTTGATGCTGATGCGACGATTACTGGGTACCGACCTAATCGTTACGTTCAGACCAGCAATAGTATCATGGGCCACATGGTTAAACAGTTTGGTGCTACGTCGTCAGCCTTCACCTTTCCGGTAGGTTTTGAAAATTCATTTACCTACAACCCAGTGCAGATCACCGCTAGTGAGGGGACTTTCCACGTTAGTGTACAAGACCATACAGCAAGTCTGTCGGATGAAAGTGGTTTGGCACAGGGCACAAACCGTACCTGGCACATTTACGCCGATGCACCGACCCAGGCTACGATTGACATCCAGCATGATACAGGCACAGAATACGGAAGTTTTAATAATCAGTCTCCTCATTTTATTACCCGCTGGAAGGGTAGTGTAAACTGGGAATACAACACATCCGATGTTGGCGCTCCGGGTACTCTAACCACGGGTCCTTCGCCAACTCCGTCAAGTTCGTTACGTAGCCTAACAACCACAGTGGTTGGCTCAGCAACAGATCCGCTTTCTTATTACACCAAAACATTTTTCCAAGTACCCGATCTGTTGCCAGTTCTGTATGCCCGTCCCTCTACTCAGTACAGTACCACGCCCTTCTCTGTCGTCGTAGATGTAATTGAATTGAATTCCGTCGCTACGACGGGACTGATTACCGTCAAGATCACCAAAGATCTTATGATTAATCTCACTTTCAATAGCGGAACCAGCTCAGTAGGAGGTCGATCCGTACAGAACAATGTGTGGAATTTTGATGCATCCAATCCAACGTACTACGTACTAACCACTACGCAGGCTGTTGCCGCTGGCGATAAGCTCTCTTTTGGCCTGGATGGTTTATTGACTCCTAATGCTACGGCGGGAGTTGTCACGATCAGCTCGGTAATTCTTGGTGGTAGTGGTGGCGAGGCTAAAATCACGAATAATATTGATGCGGACAAAATTGATTACTTCCCGCAGTAAGGACCTATTGTCATAAAAGTGACTGCCATCGGCAGGTAAAATAATAAGCTAAACAACGTAGAGCGAGCTTCTAAGAAAAAGCTCGCTCTACGTTGTTTAGCAATCGGGAACGTCAATAAAAAAGCTTACTTCCGTCGGCTTTCCAGAAAGCCTTCAATCCGGTCTAACGCTACGTTCAGTTCATCAACGGTTGGTAGGCAGACAATGCGAAAATGATCGTTGTGAATATAGTTGAAGCCATTGCCGGAGACAACCAGTACTTTTTGCTCGGTGAGCAGGTTGTAAACAAAGTCGTCATCGCTGGCTAATCGGAACTGCGTCAGATCGATTTTTGGGAAAATGTACAAAGCGCCTTTGGGCTTCACACACGTAACCCCCGGAATCGCGATCATGCGTTCATAAGCCAGCATCATCTGTTTGTGCAGACGCCCCGTTGGCATAACCAGATCGTTAATGCTCTGATAACCACCCAATGCCGTCTGAATAGCATACTGTGTCGGTACGTTGGCGCAGAGCCGCATACTAGCCAGTAAAGTCAGTCCTTCAATATACGATTTTGCCCGCTGACGCGCTCCACTAAGAATCATCCAGCCACCCCGAAAACCAGCGGCCCGGTAATTTTTCGACAAGCCGCCCATCGTGATGCAGAGTGTGTACTGAATCATTTTGGAAATCGGATAATGTACGGCCCCGTCATAGAGAATCCGGTCGTAAATCTCATCGGAAAATACGATCAGCTTGTGTCGCTCCGCCAGTCGGGCAATGCCTTCGAGCACATCTTTTTCGTAAACTGCACCGGTCGGATTGTTGGGATTAATAACGACAATGGCGCGTGTCCGGGGCGTAATTCTCCGTTCCAGATCAGCCAGGTCGGGATTCCAGTCAGAGGCTTCGTCGCAGATGTAATGCACGGGCTTGCCACCACAAAAGGCAACGGATGCCGTCCAGAGCGGGTAATCGGGCGAGGGTACTAATACTTCGTCACCTTCGTTGAGCAATGCCTGCATCGACAGCATGATTAGCTCACTGACGCCATTACCAATGTAAATATCGTTGATCGTAATACCCGGCAAACCGATGTTCTGCGTATGGTGCATCACCGCTTTCCGGGCCGCAAACAGGCCCCGCGAGTCAGAATAGCCCTGCGCGTTACGTATATTCAGAATAATATCGTGGACAATTTCGTCGGGTGCATCGAAGCCGAACGTAGCGGGATTACCAATATTCAGGCTGATGATTTTATACCCCTGGCTTTCCAATTCAAGCGATTTCTCATAAATCGGGCCGCGAATATCGTATTTCAGATGCGTGAGTCGGTCACTTTTCAGGATTTCCATTCCAGGCACTTCTACTACTTCAGGTACGTCTACGTCGATGTAATCTACTTCCATACTGCAAAAGTACAGAAACTAAAGCAACTTATCCGTTGTGGCTTTTCACTTGATTTATCCTATTGTTTCCTTCACAATTTAAGTTTTCCGTAACTGTTCGCATATACTTTTCCCTTCTGAGGGTGTGTAAACTTTATGGCCGACCAAGTCGAGTTTATGCTCAGTGTTTTACTTTCGACAAGCCCATAGTCATAACCTATTTCAATCACTTTTGTCAGGACAAGATCCGTTCCCTGCTGACCTGCCTTCGGCCAGGAAACCCAAAGATTACCGGTTGGCTTTAAATGCGCTTTCAGGATTGAAAATTTCTCATGAAGCTCAGCCTGAGTCGTTGCAAAAAGGTGAATGTAGTCAAAATCACCACTCAAGCTAGTGTCAAGATCAAGATCTGGCAGATCGATGGCGTCAATGGCGTCGGCGGGCGCGTTGATCAATATCGCCCGGGCACCTGATTTGACACCCATTTTCGCTGATACGGATTTCATACGAGTTGTCCAGGATAGAATCGTCTTTGTCTTTTACCAGGTAAACTATTTTGCTGTATATTTATTGCGGTCAGGGCTTCTCAGATGCATAGAGTTGTTGAACTTCAGCCGTAGTCAGCGCGCGATTAAAAATTCTCAGCTCGTCAATTTTACCTTTAAAGTCCGAAGCTGCCCCCAATAGCGGCACAAAGGCATTCCGCCCGATAGTCACCAGGTCATTATTTGACGTCATAGCGATGATCGCTTCTTCATTGTCCAGAACACCATTGATATATATCCTTATTTTTCTGTTATCAGCTACCCACACTACGTGTGTCCATTGATTGGCCTTGACGGTCCCCTTCGAAAGAACCTCTCTATTAAGTCCCAAACCATCAGAAATCCAGAAGGCCGCATGATTGGTATTCAAATAAAAATCATACGGACCGTAATTAACTGTTTCATATTTAGCAAAAATGGAGGCATACATCCGGTTCACTTCGTCCGGATTGATCCAGCCCGTAATCGCAAACGAGTTGGAAAGACGGTAACCTCTACCTAGTTCCGCATAGTCGCCGGAACCGTCTAGCAGCAGGCATCTGCCCTTCACACCGTTTGCGAAGCTCGCGTTCCCTTTCAGCGTACCACCACTCTCCGGCCCATTGTCATTTCGGCAATCATTCTGATCAAACGAAAAATAGGCGATCACCGAATTACTGACGGGTGGATCGACTTTTACCTCCGCCTTTACGGCTACTTCATAGGTCTGTGTACTGCCATCTTCAGCCGTAACGGTGTAAATTACTGGATTGGTAAAGTTCTGGACCTGTCCCGAAGTGGGCGAAACAGTTGCTTTAGCGGAAAATGCGATGGTTGGGACTAAGGTTGTCAAACTTGTGCTTCCCGGTACTATAGCCGCAATTTTACGCGTCGTCTGGTCGACCGTTGCCGAAACAACCGGGCTGAGAGTGGCAAACCTGAAATCTGTGATTTGCTTTTCAGACGATTTAGGTGGTCCTGCCACCACCATCTTTACCGTATACGTCTGCGCACTGCCGTCCTCAGCGGTAATTGTGTAAAGGATCGGATTAGTAAAATTCTGCACACTACCGGAAGTTGGTTTAGCCGTTGCTTTGGTTGGGAAAATAAAGCTGAGCTTAAGAGCTGTTACGTCGGTACCAAAGGGTACTGTCACAGTATAGGTGAACGTGCTGGCATCATACATTGAGGATGCACCACTTAACCCGTCAACAATAGGATCAGTGAACGTCTTTGTTGAGCTCTTGGGCAGTTGGGGTGTATTGGGCGTTACACTACACCGAACGAATACTAAGCAGAGGAGAAGCAGTAGCCCAGACGTGGCTCGCGAAACTAATTTCATCACGGTATGGATTGGCCATAAGCGTCAGATTTCGTTGCATACTCTGTCAGGGATGACCTGTTGCAGCGTCAAATCAGACGTTGAAGCCTGAAAATAAGTTTTATACTGAATTGACCTGTCTGCCATATAAACTCAAACCTGTCTGGCGAGAGTTAATATCCATATAGCTGTATCATGCCAGCTATGACAGTCAAGGTAACAGCGAATATAAACTTATTTTTGTCTGGATAGAAATAGCCGATATTACCTATAATCTGTCTGCGTCTCTTTGTAGACTATCGACTCCCTACTTATTCATCGCTTTCTCCAATCGGGCAATTCGTCACGTGTGATGACGTCGGTGTCTGTATACACAGCTTTCAACGCTTCGAGCGGTTGTTTTTTGATCCAGTCGGAGCCAGTCCAGACGGCGAACCAGGACCACCATGTATTTAACGTACGGACGTTATCCGGCTTGGGCAAGTGGCCTACTTCCGAGAGCGTCAGTAGTTTTTTGCCGTTAAAGGCAGTCTGTGCATTCGTCCAGTTGAGGCCTAGAGTAGCCGTAGCCTCGGTGTAAATATCTAAACCAACGATGTCGACGTATTGATCGCCGGGATACCAGTCCGGGTTGATGGTGTCGGTGCCCGTGTAGACCCAGATCAGATTGTGTAGCTGGTGGTAATTGGTCAGGCGGTCGTATAGAATTTGCCAGAGTTCTTTGAAGGGCCCGGCACCTTTGGCACCCCACCAGAACCAACCGCCGGGCGCTTCGTGCAATGGTCGCCAGAGCACCGGTACGTCGGCATCCTGAAACTTTTTAAGCTGTCCCGCAATGGCGTCGATGTCACGGAGTAGAAGTTTGTACCGTTCGCCGTTTTTGTCGACTAAGGCAGCTGCCAGATCGAACGTAGTGGCTCTCGTATAAAAGCCGCTCCACCACAGTTTGTCGGGGGCCTGGTTAATCAGATCGGTAGGTGCGTTCCAGTGCCAGCACAGACTAATAATGCCCCGGCCCTCCCCCTTCTTCGCCCAATCAATACAGGCCTCGCTGGTACGTAGTGGTTTACCACCAAACTGAACCCGACTAGGTGAGTAATCGATTAAATCGAAGGCGCCGATGGCGGGTTCTTTACCGGTTTTTTCCAGTACGTATTCCACATCGTCCTGCTGACCTGAGATGACTTTACGTCCGTACTGCTCAATCAAATAGGCGAATAGACCTTTCGTGGAAGCCGTCGCCTGGCTATCCCTGAGCTGACTTGAGGGTTTGAGGGGGGACGCCGGATTTGTCGGTTTCTGCACGGTATCCGCCACGGTCAGCGGTTCAGCGGCTTTGCAACTCGAAAGACTACCAATCAGGCACATACTCAGTAGAAAAACAGGGAGTTTTTGACAAAAACGATTCAGGTCAGTTGGTAAACGTAATGGCATATAGGTAAACGAGTTACGTCATTTCGGGCAAATAAAAGTCGCGTAGTAACGGGAGGTTTATAGAAAACAGATTGTCCGTTCAGTGGAGTTAGTCGCGTAGCGACTGGACAATTGTTGGAGCGCTACGTTGTCAGAATCTGACCCTAGCTTCATCTACAAACATTCCGTCGCTACGCGACTGCTACGTATTCTAGGTTGGTTCCAGACAACTGGCTACAACCTTCTGGTTATTTCACCAGCATCAGGTCATCAAAATAGAATGTTTCATCTTGTTTATCAGGCCCTTTGATGCGGAAACCAACCTGCTTCAGCGTTTTGCCCGCTACCCAGAAATCCATATCAGACAGCTTGATCTTGAAGTAGTTCCAGACACCCGCTTTCACATCGACTTTGTTCGCTTCTACAAAGTCGCCAAAGCCTGCTTTTCCAGCATCGGTAGTCAGATAGAGCGAATAATCAGCCGAAGCGCCTTTGATCCAGCCCGTTACGTACGTATAATCCGTCGAGTACGGAATGGCCGACGACGACCAGTTGGCAAACGCAATCAAATGCCAGTTTCCTTTCTGGAAATTTTTACCGATTGAAGCTTTTCCGCTTGCAAACTCTTTCGTCGATATGGCGGCAGCATCACCCCAGGAGCCATCGGCAAAACCAGCCCCGTAGGCATCGGTGAAGATTTGATACGCTTTGTCGACGTTTACAAATTCCTGCTTGGTCCGCATCCGACCCGTACTGTTCGTGATACTGAGCGTACCACGCGTTAACGTAGTGGTCGGCATTTGAACGACCAGTTGCGTTTTCGCTTTCGAGACAACAATGGCGGCATCCGAAATTCCCTTCACTGAATCGGCAATGGCCACCGCCGTTACGTCGTCGAAGTTATTGCCCGTGAGCGTAATGACCGTCCCTTTCGTGAAGTTGTAGTTCGAGACCGACGTCACCGTTGGGTACGCCAGCGCTTTAAACGGAACTGTCAGCGTATTACCCGCACTGTTAGTGAACGTGATGTTCTGTTTCCCACCCAGCACGTCGGTAGGTACCCGAAAAATCAGTACGTTATCGGTGTTGAGAGTGGGCTGAAATCCAGCCGGTACGTTCTGTTTCTCGAACACAATGCTGCGAATGTCGCCCAGGCCCGTACCGGTCAACGTAACCAGTCCACCCCCAGCGGCCGAGTCCGGCATAATCTTCGTCGCTACGGGATTACCCGGTGCGATCTGCGGGCTCCCGTCGGTATCTTTTGTGCAGGCGCTCATCCAGAAACCGGTAACTACGGTCAGGAAGGCCAAGCCTGCTATTCGGTTTATTTTGTTGAATTTCATTGGCTTACTCAGTGGAAATTAGTTATAGTACGGAACGGGCTCTTTGCCTAACTCAGGATCTTGTACGATCTCACCCGCCGGAATCGGCAGAAACATCTTGTCTTCCGTGAAATTAGTGAGGTACGTAGCGCCTGTTACTGTTCCCCGGTTTTGTTTCTCGATAATCGTCTTCGCTTTGGCGAAACCCTGCCGCTGAACATCGTACCAGTAGTCGCCTTCGAACGCGAATTCTACCCGACGTTCGTGCAGAATATCATCGTTGGTAAACGACGTCTTCGGCGACAGACCGGCCCGGACTCTAACCTTATTCAGAGCCTCAAGTGCTTTGGCATCCGTCGTCGAGGCAGCCCCCGCCAACGTAGCTTCGGCGTAGATTAACAGAATGTCGGCGTAACGTAACAACACGACGTTGTTGCCCGAATTCTGACCCAGCACGGGTTCTCCACCAAATCCCTTCCCCGGACCGGCGAAGTATTTGACGATGTTGGCGCGGGTAGGACTCATGCTACCGCCATCGGCCGTCGGCTGCAACGTATCGTATTTGAATCCGTTGGCCATAAACGCGTTGTATTTAGGCATGTTCGCACGCTGGGGTTTCCAGCTTGGGTTGGTCCAGCCCTGTTCCATCACCGACCATCTCCGACGCAGATCACCGAATTCGTATTCTTTCAGCATGTCCAGCGTGGGTACGTACATTTCCCACGCATCTGCTTCCGAGGTACGTAGCGCTCCAGCCCCGCGATCCGGGTTTTTGATGTTGCCCGTTCCCCAGGGGTCTGCAGCAAACTGGTGCTGAATTGAAAAGATGGCCTCGGCATTGTTGTTCATGCTCATTTTGGTGAACATACCCGTGTAATCGGTAACCAGGCTATATTTACCCGAACTGATCACTTCGTCGGCCTTTGCTTTGGCGTTCGCGTAATCTTTGCTGTACAGATACATTTTGGCCATCAGGCCCTTGGCTGCGGCCTTTGTCACCCGACCCGCTACGTCCGATTCGGGCAATCCCGCTTCGGCCATTTTCAGTTCTTCGAGGGCAAACCGTAATACGTCTTTTTGCAGATAACGCGGGATGTTGAAATTACCCGAGAGGGCTGTTGCGCCCGGATCAGTTATGATCGGCGCAGCTCCCCACGTACGGGCGATGTAGAAGTAAATCATACCACGAATGAAATGGCATTCGGCAATGGCCGGGTCCAGATAAGCCGCACCGCCACCGGCCGCTTTCTTTTCTTCGAACGTTTTGATCATGACGTTGGAATAGCCAATGATCTTGTAAAACGCTCCCCAGGCTGCCCCGATCCGGTCAGACGCCGACGAAACCGTGAAGTTCAGGTATTCGACGTCGGTATAGGTAAACATGTTGCCGCCCATTACGTCGCCGATGGCATCCTGCGCCCGGCTTTCGTAGTTGCGCCAGGGCAACCCACTGTAGAGCGTACTGGTCGCGGCCCGGACTTCCTCCGCGTTGTTGTAATAGTTTCCGGTTGTGGTGCCCGACAGCGAAGGCCGGTCAATGAAGTCTTTCGTGCAGGAAGACAACAGCACCGCCGGAAGCATGAGGGCATATAGTGGCTTAAGTTTCATGTTGATTTAATTTGAAGAAAGAGAATAGACGTTAGATGAAAGATCTGGTGATTCTTACGTCTTGTGTCTTACGTCTCTTGTCTTGTATCTTGACATTAGAATTGCAGATTGGCGCCTACCGTGAACGTACGTGGATTCGGATAGTGGCCCGTGTCGACGTTCATCAGCTTGATGCTGTTGTTGAACGCGCCGATTTCGGGGTCGTAGCCGGAATAATTTGTGAAGGTTTTCAGGTTCTGAATCGAGCCATAAACCCGCAGGTTTTGAATCTTCACTTTGTTAAGCAGCGTCTTTGGAAGCCGGTAGCCTAATGTAATGTTCTGAATCCGGGCGTAGGACGCATCTTCTACGTAGCGATCCGACATGGCTGTGTTATTCTTGTTCGTATTTGTGAACCGGGGCAACGCACCGTTCGGGTTGGCTTCCGTGTACCGATCATTCACTGTTTTCAATTGGTTAGTATAGGCATTGTTCAGGCCTTCCAGCTGCCAGCGCAGGAAGTTAAACGCCTTGGCACCCTGACTGCCCTGCAGGAAGATCGAGAAGTCCAGATCGCCGTAATTCAACGTATTGGTGAAGCCCCAAGTGAACTTCGGTAATGGACTGCCAATGAACGTGTAGTCCTGCGCGTCGATTTTCTTGTCGCCGTTGATGTCTTTGAAGCGAATGTCGCCCAGCCAGGTTTCGGTCGAATTTACCTTGTAGCCAAACTGCGGGAGACTGGCGTCCAGCTCAGCCGGCGTGCGGAACAGTCCATCTGTTTTCAACCCCCAGAACGAACCCACCGGATTGCCAGGCGTCGTATGCGTAATCAAATAGTTGTTGTAATATACCTTGCCATCCAGCGCTGAAGCCGCACTCGCTGCTTTGTCGTAGCTGTTGGTATATTGCGTGAACACGACGTTGGTCTTCCAGCTAAAATTGCCTTTCTGGATGTTGGTGGTTGTCAGGCCAATATCAACACCTGTGTTGGTCATCTGGCCAGCGTTACCGAGAGGTGCTTTCAGATCGTCCCACTGATCGCCCACGCCAATCAGGTTCGGGCCGGTCAGGAAGATGATCATGTCGGACGTTACCTTTTTGTAGACATCAATCGTCGCGTCGATACGTCCTCCAAAGAAGCCCAGGTCAACCCCGGCGTTAGTCGTTCTGACCGACTCCCATTTCAGATTCGGGTTTGGAATCCCGTTGATCATGTTCGAGGAACCAAAACCAACCGGACCGGAGAAGAATTGTACCGCTCCGACGTAAGCCGGGTTAGGCGCGCCACCAGGGAAGTTCTGGTTACCCACCAGCCCGTAGCCGACCCGTAGTTTAGCGTAGCTCAATACGTTCGACACCGCTCCTTTCATGAACTTCTCGTTCGAAATCGTCCAGCCCGCCGATACACCGGGGAAATACCCCCACCGGTTGTTTGGCCCGAAGTTCGAGGAACCATCCGCCCGGAAACTGGCCGACAGCGAGTACCGATCATCGTACGTATAGTTGGCGCGGGCGAAATATGACTCCATCGCCCATTGGCCTTTGCCCCCGCTCAGCCCCCAGGTTGTCTGGTCGGCGCTACCGGTGCTGAGGTCAAAAATATTGGCTTGCAAATCCACTTTCGTACCCGAAATCGACTGGTAGTACGAGTTCTGAACCTGGTGACCTACTGTGGCCTGGAAGCCGTGTTTCTGTAGGTTCTTGTTGTACGTCAGGTAGTTCGTCAGCGACCAGTAATAGCTATCAGAACGAGAGTCGATCAGTTTGCTGCGGAACGCCGTACTGCCTACGTTACCCGCTTTCTGAAACGCAATGTTATTATCCTGACCCAGCGAATACGACAGTTCGTTCCGTAGCGAGAGGTCTTTCAATAATTGCACTTCGGCATATAAACTTCCGAAGACATTGTTCGAGGTTTTGGTATTGCCCCGGAACTCACTATTGCCGACGAGATTCGAGCCGTTGTATTGAACACCTCCAACCGTCTGACCGCCACCCCAGGTGCCATCCAGATTTTTCACGGGTGTCAGCGGACTGGTCGACGCACCCCACCAGATCGTTCCTTCGGCCGCATCGGCCAGCGATACGTTCTGAATACTACGCGATACGTTGGCGCTGATACCGACTTTCACCCAGCTTTTCAACTGGCTGTCGATGCTGAACCGACTCGAATACCGCTTGAAATCTGATCCGAGCAGAATCCCTTTATTATCGAAATAATTCAGCGAGAGGTAGTACGTAGTTTTGTCTTTCCCGCCCGAAAAGCTCAGTTGGTGGTTGTTGATTTTTCCATGCTGGAACATCGCTTCCTGCCAGTCGGTACCCGTACCCAGTAAATCCGGGTTTCTAAACTCATCCGACACCGGATTACCAATGATCGGTAGTACTTCGTTCTGATACCGGGCGAAGTCCCGCAGATCCATCAGGTTCAGCCGCTTGGCCACTTCCGAAACGCCGGTGTACATTTCGTAGTTGATCTTGCCTTCGCCCTGCTTGCCTTTTTTCGTCGTCACCAGAATGACCCCGTTGGCCGCCTGTGACCCGTAAATAGCCTGTGCCGACGCATCTTTCAGTACGTCGATGCTCTCAATGTCGTTGGGGTTCAGCATGGCCATGACGCTATTTCCGGTTTGTCCGTCGCCACCGCCCAGACCTGCATACCCTGTGCTGGACGACGTGTTGCCCCGCACAAACGGTACCCCATCAATCACGAATAGCGGGTCGTTGCTGTTGATCGACGTAACACCACGTACCTGGATCGATACGCCACCGCCCGGCTGGCCGCCATTGCTGGTAACCGTTACCCCAGCCGCTTTACCCTGTAAAAGCTGATCGATACCAGCCGCCGGAATGTCTTTCAGATCAGCCGCTTTCACCGTGGTGATCGATGACGTAACATCCGAACGCTTCGCGGTACCGTACCCAATCCGAACAACAACTTCGTCGAGCGATTGATCGCCCGTTTGGAGCGTAATGTTCAACGTAGTTTTCGAGCCAACCTCGACTTCCTGCGTTTTCATCCCGATAAAGGAAATAACCAGCGTTTTTGATCCGGCAGGCAGATTAATTGAAAACTCTCCGTTAACGTTTGTAGTCGTTCCGAGCGTAGTGCCTTTCACTGATACCGTCGCGCCCGGGAGCGGACTTCCTTTTTCGTCAGATATCGTTCCTTTTATCAACGCTTTGGCATCCGATGGCCCATTCGCCATGGTTTTAGCCGCTTTTATGCTCGCCAGTGCAGTCTGGTTTTTATCCAGGGCTGCATTGGTCATGGCTCGTTCCTGCGCGTGGACGCTTATCCAGCTGCTCAGGATGAAAGCCCCCGAAAGCACATGTTTGATCATATACAATAGAAATTAATTGTGAACTTAGGTAATAGAGTTAGTGGATTATTTAGCTTATTGTGTGGCTGTCAGCCTATTATGTTAGCCGTTCGTTTAAGCGATAGCTGGAGCCGTTTTGATTAGTTTATGCATGGGGAGCGAGATCATGACCGACGTGCCTTTTCCCTCTTCACTCTGCCACATGACCTGCCCGCCGAGGTAGGCAATTCGTGATTTAATGTTCGCCAAGCCATTGCCACTGGTGGGTTCTTCCGAAAAATTACCGCCCTGCCCATCATCATCGACGCTGATTAGAGCGGTTTCATCGTTGGTCATAATCTGTATTGTAATTGTCTGTGCATGAGCATGTTTCAGGGCATTGTTCAGTAGTTCCTGAATTACCCGATACATCATAGCAGAGGCCTCTTCACCTAAGGTTGGTAATTCGCCGTAATGCTCCAGTACCAGCGTTGTTTCGTTGACTAAATTAAGCTTTTGCACCAGATCCTCCAGCGCAGGAATGAGTCCAAACGTCGACAGCGCATACGGCCGTAAATCATTGGAAATCAAGCGAGTTTCGGTACAGGCTTCGTCCAGAAACTGGTTCAGTGGCTCTTTCACCGACAACGGCAACTGCTCCTGATGGGCTTCAACAAACAGCTTAATTCGTGACAACTGAATCCCCAGACCATCGTGTAAATCGCGGGCAATCCGGCTCCGTTCACCCTCCTGCCCTTCGATCATAGCCCGTAATGACTTCAGTTCCAGTTGCCGGATCTGCTGCTGGGCAATCACGGCCTGCTGGCGCGCTATCAACTTCTGCTGCCGCCGTAAGTACACCAAAGCGGCTACGCCTACGATACTGATGACCAGAATACCGACCAGCATCGAATTCAGAAAACGCTGACTCTGACTTTGCTCCTCGGCCAGTTGTTTCTCAACGGCCAGGGTTTTGATCTGACTGTCCAATTCCTGCAACCGGATGCTTTTTGTCTGCTCCGATTCATAAAACTGATTCGCAAAGGCCGCCGTCTTCAAGGCCCAGGCATACGCTTGCCTGTAATCGCCCATGCGCGAATAGGCGTCGGCGGAATGCTTGGACAATTCCCGTAACATCCCTACGTTTTTCTCCGCTTCGGCCAGTTTATAGCTTTTCTGGTATGTATCGATGGCAACCTGCGAATGGTTCCTGAACTGTTCGACAATGCCCAGATAAAAGTAATTCAGGCTGATCAGCCAACTGACGTTCAGGCGCTGAGAGATCGCTAAGCTCCGGCTGGCGAAATACTGCGCGGAATCGGGATTTTTGATCCGCGAATACGTATTGGCTAGCAGGTTCAGGGCAAACGCCTGTGAAAAGGCTTGCTTATACTGGACACTCATGCGTTCGGTTTCGCGCAATTCCGTTGCTAAATTCGTTGGTATAGGTTCTTTTTTCTGGGCGATGTTCGCCAGACCCAGCCGGCACTCAATGACCTTGGGCATGTTACGTGTCCGCTCGAAAAACTGACGTGCTTTTTTTATGTACTTCTCCGCAGACGCCTGCATAAAATAATCATGCGTGTAGTAATCCCCGATCGCGATGTGCGCATTGTAATAGCCTGCCGAGTCGCCCGTCAGGTTGTAATATTTCAGGCCGTTGAAATACGAGTCCAGTGTGTACTTATTGTAGCCATACAGCTGATGGTAAAAGCCGCCCAACTGCTCATACGCTTTGGCTGCCGGACCATAGTTTTTAGCCAACACCAGTTGTTTGATTTCTTTTTTGAGACTGTCAATGGTTGGCGTCTGGGCTATGGCTCTCCCTTCCTGCCCTAAAACAGTCATCGCTACGAGCAATAGAGCCCCTAGTCCTGTTTTTCGCAGCAGAAAGAACGTAGTGTCAACCGTCATTGGTGATTGATCGCTAATTGGATTCGGTGATTAGTCAATGTATTGCATTTCCATCGCGGTCTTGATCAGCAGGGCCGTGTTGGGAACACTGAACTTCATTAACAAACTGCTTCGATGAAACTCAACCGCTTTGGCGCTCACAAACAATTGCGTGGCCATTTGTTGAGTTGTCAGTCCCTGCGCCATAAGCGTCAGTACTTCCGACTCGCGGGGCGTCAGGTTTGGTTTTACACCTGCCGACGATTTCCTCGCTCGAGGTCCCTCATGGAGAAGAATCGACGTAATGGTTTCGTTGAAATAGTGCTTCCCCTGATAAACGGTGTGAATGGCCTGCAGCAATTCTGTCTTCGTTGTATTCTTCAGTAAATAGCCCTTGGCGCCTTTCTTTACCACCCGTTTGATTAAGCTGGCATCGTCGTGCATGGTCAGCGCAATCGCACTCGTCATTGGGTACGTGCGGGTAATGTACTCGCAAAGCCCAAGGCCGTCGTCAATGTGGGGGAACGACATATCCAGTAACACAACGTCGATTGTATTACGGGCCAGTTGTTCGATGACCGATGATACGCTATAACACCGATGGGTTACTTCAATTTCCGGAGAGCCGGAAATCAGCGACTCGATTCCCTCGACAAAGACATTATGATCATCCGCTATCAGTACCCGTATCATGAAGTGACGTTGCTACGTATTGGTTCTTTCAAAGAAAAAACCCGTTATGTCCCTTTTTAATTTGACTGGTCAATTAAATAGTTGAACAATCTTATTAAATAGAACTTTGTTTAGCAAAAGTAGGACTAAGTGTACCGATCAAAGAATAGTGAAAACCCGATTTTATATAAACTTAGGGAAAACCCTACAAACAAAGCGAACGCTGGGGAGGTTACGACAGGTCTTTCAATTACCCGAATGTCCTAATCAGGGCCCATCGAATTGGACTAAATAGCATAACCCCGCTGGAACGGTCGGCTGCAACCGTCCCAGCGGGGTTATGCAAAAAGAAACCGTTCTGTTTATTTCGGCACGAACAATACGGCGTCGGCTACGACAATTCCGTTGGTGTCTTTGGTGGATACGTCTACATAACTTTTCTTGCCGGATGACAGGTTAACTGATCCCAGCGATACCCATTCGCCCGAGGTTTGCCCTTCGACCCGAATATCGGATTCACGGATGGTCAAGTTTTTCGTTTGGTTTCCGTCAGATACGGTAATCGTTGTCGTGGGTGACGCACCAGCCAATTTCGGGAAATACATGTACACCTGATACATGCCGGCTTTCGCTACGTCGGGCGTAAACCGTATCGTTTTTAGCGCTTCCCCTGCGCCTTTCGTCGTAAAATAACTGGGTCCATAAGCGCCTTTAGGATTATTGTCTCGCGTCCAGTCGCCGGTGCGGGTCACGTGGGCTTCGTCATCGTTATCGACCAGAATTTCGGGCGTACTGCCATCCGCTAATGGGTTAGCTTTCAACGTATTTTGTAGTTTCGCTACGTCTACAGCCTGCACCGACGTCTTACCGTCAATCGCCATACTGGCCGCTATGGCCGACGATTGGGCCAGCACCATGAAAACCGGTTCCATCCGAATCGATCCATAAGCAATATGGCTGGCCGACAAACAGACTGGTACCAACAGATTTTTACACTCGCTCGCTTTCGGGATTAAGCAACGGTACGAGATTGGATAGGGCGGAAATCCACCTTCCTCTACGTTCCCCTCATTCTTGACCATCTTCTGACCATCTTTCTCGATCACGATCCGCTGGCAATTGTGCGAGTCCATCGTGTAGGCCGCCATGCCAACGCCATCTGAAACCACCTCGCGCCCCTGACAGTTGGCCTGCGTCATGACGTATTCACCGATCATGCGCCGGGCTTCGCGCACGTACATCTGCGTCGACCAGTTACCAGAATCGGTGTATTCATCTTTCGGATACCCGTATTTGAGCATTTCAGTCTGGATGTCTTTGCGCATGCGGGGATCATGCCCGATAAAGTACAGCAGCCCTTTATTGTACAGCTCATGTTCCCGCTGAATCTCAGCCCGCCGTTCATAACTCGCTTCGGGGAAATCGTAGTTCACGCCGATCATATCCGTGGAAAAGGGACCGTTGTTGTTGATGTCCGTTTTCTGATTCGGCATCTTGTCGGGTTTCAGGATCGTGTTGAACGCCAGTTTCGGATTCTTGTCGATGGCCCGCAACAACAGTTCATAGCGAGTCGAATCGTAGCCTTCGGGTTTTGTGATGGGAATCCGATTAGCGGGATCGCTCGTCAGGCAAATGCGAAAGTTATACGCCTGCACCTGTTTATTCCCCGTTCCTGCGGGTAAAACCTTTCCCGTACTGATGCCCCACAATAACCCACTTTCGGGCTTGCCGGGAATTTTATACGGGTCTACCCCATCCACAAACTGGTGCTTATTGAGCAGTTGAAAACCGTTGAAAGTTTCGTTGTACATCTTGTTGTCTTCCCGCCCGACGGTATAGCTAACGCCCGCTTTCGCCATCAGATCTCCCTCATACGTACAGTCGAGAAACATCTTCGCGTTGAGAGTTCGATTGCCACCCGACTGAGCCGTTGACGGTTCCAGCGTAATGCTCTGAATACTGCCATTTTGCTTCTTTACCGACACCAGCCGATACGAATACACTACGTTTACATCAGCGCGTTTGACGTATTCCCTGTACAAATCTTCCGCTACGTGTGGCTCAAAAATCCACTGCTCGAACTTGCCGTAATGCTTTCCGATACGTCGATAATAATCACGGGCAATACCCGAAATAGCGTATTTGTTGCCGATATCGGTATACCCCAGGCCGCCCGTCGTCAGTCCGCCGAGGTGCCGGCCCGGTTCAATCAGGATTACCGATTTTCCCATTTTTTTAGCGGTGTAAGCGGCAATCACACCCGCCGACGAGCCTCCATATACGCACACATCAACCGTAACGGGCGCGGTCTGGGCAAACGAGATCAGGGTATAGAACGTAACGACAGTGAAAAGAATAAGTCGTTTTTTCATGCGTGAATAAAAGTTAAGGCGAACTAAATGATCCGATAGGTACCACGGACTTTAGTCCGTACAGCGCCTGGCATCCGATACGGGCTAAAGCCCGTGGTACCCACTCAACATAGTTAAGGCGCTATGCTGGCTCCGGCCAGCCTTAGTACCCCGGATTTTGGGTTAGTTGCGAATTTACGTCGCGCTCCGTTTGCGGAATCGGGAACAGATAGTGGTGTTCATCTATGGCAATCGTCGGGTTCTGTGCTTTTATAGCACCGATCAGCTTTTTTGTGCGAGCCAGATCATACCAGCGATGCCCTTCGAAGGCTAGCTCCAGCCGACGCTCCAACAACACGCTATCCCGAAACTGGGCCTGACTCAGATTTGGCGTTAGATTGGGTAACCCAGCCCGGTTGCGAATCCGGTTCATCATGGTGTAGGCATCGGCACTATTCGCAGCCTGTTCGTTCAGCGCTTCCGCATACATTAGCATGACGTCGGGATACCGGATAATGGGGTAATTATTTCCGCCATCGCCGTTACCGGTTGCGGTTGGATCGAGGTATTTGTAGACGTAACACGGAAACAACACACTCGCCGGAGCTGCCGGCGTGGACGTAGCGGAGTAGAGTCGCAACGTAACGTTTCGGCGTTTATCATCCGCGCGATACGCCCGATACAGGTTTTCGGTTGGGGGATCATCACCAAAACCGGAAATCCCATTCACCCGGTCGAAATTGGGGCGCATGTAGCCCTGCATCCAGCTACCTTCGTTAAAACCACCGCTGAGTGCCTGCATTTCAAATACCGCTTCCTTCCCATTTTTATTGGCAATCAGAAAGGCGTCGGCAAAGTTGGCCCAAAGGTCATACGCATTCAGGTCCATCACTTCTTTGGCTTTGGCCGACGCCTTGGCCCAGTCCTGGCGTGTCAGGTACACTTTAGCCAGAAATGCTTTGGCGGCTCCCTTCGTGGCCCGTCCCCGGTCGGCGGTGGAATACGTCGTGGGCAGAATAGTCTCCGCTTCGGTAAAATCCTGGATGATCAGGGTATACACATCATTCAACGGCGCCCGCGCTACGTTCAGATTGCTGAGCGAAGTAGTTTCAGCGGTAATGATTGGTACGTCCCCAAACAATCGAACCAGCGTAAAATAATAGAACGCCCGCATGAATTTAGCCTCGGCAACGTAACGCGCTTTCAGACTCTCGTCCATCGCAATTCCCGGCACACGAGTGATCACCGTATTGGCCCGGTTAATGGCCGAATAAACGGTCGACCAGATGGATTGGAACGTAACGGTGGCTGGTGTGAACGTGTATTTGTCGAGGTCATTCTTGGGCTGGTTGGCCGTCGACCGCCCGTTGCCCCATTCAGCGTCGTCGGTCGCCTGATCCTGCAAAATCCACATCACCTGCGCATACAGATTCGAGGAGTTCAACGGATCATAAACCGCACTGACGGCAGCTTTGGCATCGTCGGCGTTCTTATAAAAATTCGTCGGGGTAAAATTGGATTCAGGCGTCTGGTTCAGCACTTCGCAGGATGTCATCGCGCTGAACAAAAGGCCGACAAGCAATATGGTCTTTTTCATGAAAGTTCGTGTTGAGGGTTAGAAACCAACGTTTAGGCCGAAGAGGATTGTCTTAGCCGATGGGTAACTGGCGTAGTCGAAACCCTGGCTCCGGCTGTCCTGACCAAAGCGATTCACTTCCGGATCGTAGCCCGAATAACTAGTCCAGGTCAGGTAGTTCTGTGCCGTCGCATACACCCGTAACGACTGAATTTTCAGACTTTTCAGCACCGATGCCGGCAGGTTATACGCCAGTTGAATATTTTTCAGCCGGAGATACGAACCGTCTTCAATCTGCCGGGTCGAGATGCGGTTAGCGGGCCGGGTTGTCGACGCCCGTGGCATATCGGTATTCGTATTTGTCGGGGTCCAGCGGCTCAGTACGTCGCGGTCCTGGTTGGTCGTAGCATTCAGGTATTCCAACTCAAACCGGTTCGCATTCAGGATGTTGTTACCATATACGCCCTGAAAAAACGCGGTAAGCTCCACGCCTTTGTACGAGAACGTATTGCTGATCCCACCAATGAATTTGGGCTGCGCGCGACCGATGATCGTCCGGTCGTTATCGTCGATTTTCTTATCACCATTGAGGTCGAGGTATTTCCGGTCGCCGGGTTTCCGGGCCTGTGGATCGCTCAGGGCGGTCAGTTCATCGGTCGTCTGATACAACCCATTCGTTACGTATCCATAGAACGAACCCAGCGGTTCCCCTACCCGGATGATGCCCGAATTGAGGTTCTGGCCGATGTTCGCTACGTTACCCGCGAAAATCTGCGGAGCTCCGCCAATATCCAGTACGTTATTCCGGTTGAGGGCGAAGTTTACGTCGGTACTCCATTTAAAATCACCATCGATATTGCGCGACGAAATGCCCAACTCAATCCCTTTATTCTCGACCCGACCTAAGTTTTTAATCGCACTTGAATAGCCCGACGTGCTCGGAATCGTTACGTTCAGTAGCAGGTCTTTGGTTCGTTTCAGGTACGCGTCGGCGGTCAACGTAATGCGGTTGTTCAGGAAACCAACATCCACCCCCACGTCAGCCTGCGTCGTCGTTTCCCAGGACAGATCCGGGTTCGCAATCTGATTGGGTCCAAGTCCGGTCGACACGACATTGCCAAAGACGTAGTTTTGCGTACCCAACAACGAATAGGCCGGATAATTACCGACGCCATCCTGGTTACCGGTGGAGCCATACGTTGCCCGAAGTTTCAGGTCGTTGATGACCCGGTTGTTTTTCAGGAAGCTTTCTTCCGAAACCCGCCAGGCCAACGCAACAGACGGGAAATAACCATACTGTTTATTGGACCCAAAACGCGAGGACCCATCGGCACGGAACGAGGCCGTCAGCAGGTATTTGTCCTTGTAGCCGTAGTTAATTCGGGACAGGTACGATTCGAGTCCCCAGGTGCCGATGCCCGAACTAGGTGTCAAGGGTACAGAACCCGAACCCAGATTCCCTGATCCCAGATTATCGTTGACAAAATTCCGGGCCGACGCAGTGCTGCTTTCCGTACGGTTCCCCTGCTGCGTGTAGCCCAGCAACACCGTTACGTTGTGAACGGTATTGACCGTGCGGGTATACGTAAGCAGATTTTCATTCAGCCACGTAATGGACTGGGAGTTATATATGGAAGCCGCTCCACCCTGCGCCAAGCCACTTGACACGGAGCGCGGCAGATACGAATCCTGCTTCTGTAAAACACCGTCGATTCCCAGCGAAACGCGTAGATTCAGCCCATCAATGATTTGATAATCGCCAAAAACATTGCCGAAGACCCGGTAGGCGGTGTTCCGGTTTTTATTATCACGCGCCAAAGCCACGGGATTGTCGGCCGTAAAAGCCAGCGCTGGATCGGTGATCAGGTAATTTCCGTCGGCACTACGTACCGGCAGAATCGGTGGAAACTGTAGAGCAGCAATTGTCACTAAACCGGCGCTGCCTAGATCGCCGTCGGTACGGGCCTGATTTGTCACGGTCCGGCTCACGGTCAGGCTATTGCCTACTTTAATTTTATTAGTCAGTTTCCGATCCAGATTGACCCGGAAAGAATAGCGGTCAAAATCGGAGTTAACCACAATTCCGTTCTGTTTGAAATAACCGCCCGAAACGGCGTACTGCGTTCGCTCATCGCCCCCGCTCATCGACAGCTGGTAGTTCGACATGGGTGCCTGACGGAAAATTTCGTCCTGCCAGTCGGTGCCTGTGCCAAACGCGTCAATCTGAGCCTGCGTGTACACTCCCGGACGACCTTCGTTGGTGTTGGCGTCGTTGACAAACTGTGCGTATTCCCGCCCATTCAGGACTGGATATTTCCGGCGCACGTTCTGAATTCCGTAATACGCGTCAAAATTGATCGTCGACTTACCCGCCTTACCCCGTTTGGTGGTGATGATCACAACTCCATTGGACCCGCGCGACCCATAAATCGCCGTCGATGACGCGTCTTTCAGAACCGACATCGACTCAATATCGCTGGGATTGAGGGTGCTCAATACGTTGAAATTCGATCCGCTACCAGCGCCATCATTCTTGAACGGAATCCCGTCGATGACGTATAACGGTTCGTTATCCCCCTGAATCGAGTTACCCCCCCGAATGCGGATGCTGGTGGTACCGCCCGGTGCCCCGGAGTTCTGCGTAATCTGTACGCCTGCGGCCCGGCCCTGCAACGCCTGATCAAGCGACGTAACGGCCACTTTCCGAATCTCTTCCACGGGAACGGTCGCGACAGCGCCCGTCAAATCGCTTTTCTTGACCTGGCCATATCCCACGACTACCACCTCGTTCAAGGCTTTGGTATCGGGCACTAATTGCACGTCGATCGTTGAGCGATTCCGCACCGGCATCTCCTGACTCACATACCCCACAAAGCTGAAGACCAACGTAACATCGCTACGGTCGTTCGGTACGTTGATCTGGTAGCGTCCCTGGGCGTCGGTCGTTGTTCCTCTGGGCGATCCTTTTACTACCACACTCACCCCCGGCAGCGTTTCGTCCGTTTCGCCCGTTACGCGACCCGATACCCGAACGTCAGCCGGAACAGACTCGCTCACGTGAAGACCCGGCAGGGTCATTAAGCCGAACAACGGAACTGGCGCCGAGACAGCCGCCGTTGCCGACTCTGCTACGTTAGCCGGTGCTTTATCGCTGTTTTTGGGCGGCAGAATCAAATAAGCTCCAGAACGCATTTTTTTGAACCGCATTCCATACGGTTTCAGAATCGCATTCAGATTTGTTTCCAGACGAGCGTTCAAGTCAAGCGATTCCAGCGAAATTAAGTGACTCGACACGACCGATTCTTCGAACAGAATATCAACTCCGTAGTGATCTTTCAGTTGTAAAAGCGTCTGTTTAAGCGCCTGATGGGCTGTCGGCAAGCTGTTCGGCTTGCCCGACTGGCTTTTGGTGGTAAGCTGGGTGGTTCGGGCAAACGCCAGCGTTTGGGCTGATGTAGGACCGTAGCCTACGCCAAGCAACCAACCCGCTGTTAATGCAAGAGGTAATGATTTTCTCATTGAGCGATTTGGGATTCAGAAGTTGTTGAAAAAACGAGTTGTTGATCACGGTGAATCACGTGCAGGTTCAGCAGTTCGGCGAGGGCTTCGGCGAGTTCGTCAGACGAACCCGCGCGGATAGTGCCGGTGAGCGTTCGGCGCGCCAATGCCGGGTCGGACAGTTGCACCGTTACGCCAAATACGTTCTGAATCTGACGTGCTACCTCCCGCAAGGGCGTATCATTGAAACGAAACTGCCGGTAACGCCATTGGGCAAACCGGGTGGTATCGACCTGTGGCCGAAGCTGTAAGGCCCCCTGGGCGTCGAGTGTGACCTGATCGCCAGGCTTCATCATCACATCCTGCCCCGGTCGGTCGGCAGTTGCATAATGGAGGTTTACCCGCCCGCGTTTCAGGACCACCTCGGTGCGCGCGGAGTGACTACGTATCGAAAACTCCGTTCCTAATACTTCTATTGATAGCCCATCAGCAGTTTGAACAACGAATGGCTGGTCGTTGGGCAGATGTTTTACATCAAAAACCGCATCGCCCGTCAAGGAGACCTGGCGCGAAAGCCATCCGTAACCCACCCGGGGTATGCGAATCGCCGAATTACTGTTGAGCGCAACCGTTGACCCGTCGGAAAGCTTCAGCGAACGAAGTTGACCGGAGCCAGCAGCAATCGTCCTGTAGAACAATCGTTCACGTAGCAGCAAGCCTCCGGTAAGTAAAGCAAAGGCAAACGCAATCGAAGCAGCTACTAACCACCGTCCCAGCGTCCAGTAGGAACGCGGCTCATTAACGATGGGACGTATTGGCATAGGCTGGTTTTCATCCGGCGAATCAAGTCGGTGTCGAAGTTGCGCTACGTGGTGTGCTACGTTGGGCGCGTATTGGGGAAACAATCGTTCCCACTCATCGAGCCACTGAAAATACGTCTCCCGGTTTTCTGGTCGAGCCAGCCATTCGCGGATTACGTTCTGCTGAACCGACGTTGCCTGTCCAGCAAAATAGCTGAATACTACTTCTTTAGAAGGTTCCATGATGTGATGTCTTACTTGAAGCCTATGCTAGTGTCGCCAATAGTAGCAGCCCACAGCTAATCAGTTTTTGTTGACGCAGCAATTGCCGTACGGTCGAAACAGCCCGTAACAAGTGGTTTTCAACGGTTTTAGGAGCTAGATCCAGCGCTTCTGCGATTTCCTTATAGGATTTCCCTTCAAACCGGTTCAGCAAAAAGACGCGTTGCTGTTGCGGAGACAGTTGCTGCACAGCCTGTTCCAGCGCCCGATACAATTCATCCTGCTGCATCAGTCGGTCCGGTTGCGAAGCGTCTAGATCCGGTCGATCCAGATCGTCGGGCAAGGTCTCCTGCCGCCCCATTTCCCAACGCAGGCTATTATACGCCCGATTACGTACCGCCTGATACAGATAGGCCCGATACGACCCTGTGATTTGCCGGTAAAGCTCCTTCTGATAAAAGGTAAAAAACAGGTCAGCAACGATGTCTTCGGCCAACTGCCGATCATAGACAAACCGAACAGCGTGGCTACACAACGGCGCGAAATATTGCCGAAAAAGCAGTTCACACCCTAGTTTTGGATCGGCAGCAAACGTATTCCGAATAAACAGCTCGCCGTTAGTAGCCGTCAATAACGTTGACGCATGGGCGTCAGTCTGCGGCAAAGGTGCTGGACCAGTTGGTAGCGGGTCGGTAGAACGATGAACTGAAAATGCGTTAGCAGGCATCAGATCGGAAGGTTTATATCCATAAGACAAGTAGGTCAGAAAAATCCCCCAGTTGATTTTAATTTTTTATTTACAAAATGCAAAATACAAATAGGTAATCCTTGATTCGCATTCCCTTTTCCAGACGTACATTGATCACCATCCCAAAGCCAAGTCTTTACCATGCCCTTTTTATCCTTTATCCGGAATACGATCTTCCTCTCCGGCTTTTTTCTGGCTTGTGTTTCTGGTGCGATAGCTCAGTCGAAAGCTCCGGTCAAAACCTACACCTTTCTGATTTATCACAAACTGAATCCCGGCCTGACGATCCAGGACGCATTGCCGGTTGAGCGGGAGTGGAAAAAGATTAATCAGGCGGCTGTTGATGAAGGTAAGCTCGAAGGCTGGTATATGACGGTCAAGCAGTTTACGTCGAATCCGAACCAAACCGAGTATGACTACGTAACAAAGATCGTTTCGCGGGAAATGGCGATTAAAGGCGCATCACCCGAAGCGATGACCCGTATCTATGGCGATAGTATTCAGGCGAAAATGGCTGATCTACAACGACGCGACCGGGCTACAGCCCCAGTGGTTAAAATGGAAATCTGGGAAACCATGGAAGATACGTTTGCACCAGCCTTTGCTCCCGGCAGTTCCAACCTGATGATTATCGACCGAATGCGTCGCCGAAATCCGGGTGCTGATTATCAGAGTTCATTAAGCCAGATGAAGCGGTTAGGCGAAGAACGTATCAAACAAAATACACTCCTGGGCTGGGACTTCTCGGCCTTGCTGATTCCCAACGGCAGCGAGAAGGAATATGAATTTAGCACAACTAACTACGTATCAACTATGAACGCCGTTGCTGACCCGTCTTATAAACAGTCACGCACGCAACTAGCGCCGACTTTCGACGTAGTACGGCAGGAAGTGTATCGATTTCAGGAATATACAACCAAACCGAATCCTTAGCGAGAAGTTCTCCTTACAGGCAGGTTTATGGGCTTAACGGTAGATGAAAACTATGAATCCGAAGGATACCGATTTACACGGCAACGTTCCCGATACGTCTCCGGTGGCTTTATTGATCATCGATATGATTAACGACCTGGAATTTCCGGGCGGAGACGAATTAGCCGAGCCCGCCCGCGTAGCTGCCGAGCATATTGCCGTCCTGAAACGCCGGGCAAAAGCGCTGGGTATTCCCGTCATCTACGTCAATGATAATTTTGGCCGGTGGCGATCCGACTTCAAAGAAGCCGTCGATCACGTTCGAAACGACGGGGTTCGCGGAGAATTTCTGGCCAGTATTCTCAGTCCGGAATCTGACGATTATGTCGTTTTAAAACCAAAACACTCGTCTTTTTACGTAACTACACTGGATACACTGCTCGTCTACCTTCAGACCAAACATCTGATTCTGACAGGAATGACGACGGACTCATGCATCCTTTTCACCGCTAACGACGCGTACATGCGTGACTTCAACATCAGCATCCCATCCGATTGTGTAGCCGCCATCAAACCTACCTATACGAACGATGCGCTTGCATATATGAAGCGGCTGCTGGGAGCAGATGTAACCCCGTCCAGCCAACTTGATCTGGCCACACTCTGCCAGGATGTATCGCTTGTTTAATTCGTAAAATCAATCCCTTCCCGCAGTACCAATGAAACAATCTTTTCTGGCGCTATCGCTTTTTTTACTGATGGTTTTACCCACCAAAGCCGCTCCCGGTGATACCCACATTGTGATTGAAACCCAGCAGACCGCCCTGGTGATCCGGGTCGATAAAGAGCAGATACCGACGCTGGTGCATCTGGGAGCTAAACTACGTAACACGGCTGAGTACGGAGCCATTCCTCAAAACGGCAAGCGGGGCGAGGATTATACCGGCATTTATAATTCAGTCTATACGCCCGCTGGTAGCCGAAATTTACTGGAACCCGCCATTCAGGTGACCCATGCCGACGGCAATCCTTCGCTCGACCTTCACTACGTTCGGCACGAAACCCAACCCGCAGGCGATGGCATTGTGCTAACGAAAGTGTACCTGAAAGACCCACAGTATCCATTTGACGTAACGCTGTATTACAAAGCGTATCAGAAAGAAGACGTTATTGAGCAGTGGGCCACGATTCGCCATGCGGAGAAAAAGCCGATAACCATGCAGAAATATGCGTCGGCGAACCTCTATATTCCCGCCGAAAAATACTACCTGACGCATTTCCACGGCGACTGGGCCAATGAAATGAATCCGTCGGAGATCCAGCTTACCGAAGGGATTAAAGTACTGGACACAAAGCTGGGTACGCGCGCCGACTTGTTCCAGCCACCGTCATTTCTGGTGTCGCTCAACCAACCTGCCGACGAAGATCGGGGCGAGGTAATTGCCGGTACGCTGGCCTGGTCGGGAAATTACCAGCTGGCGTTTGAAGTCGATCCACTGCATAACCTACGGATTATTCCGGGCATTAACCCATACGCATCGGCCTATATGTTAGCGCCCAATCAGGAGTTTACCACGCCCGCCTTTCTGTTCACGTATTCGCAACAGGGAACGGGTGTGGCCAGCCGAAGCCTGCATCGCTGGGCACGCAAACACCGTATTCCGCAGGGACAGGGCAACCGCTTGACGCTGCTCAACAACTGGGAAGCGACGTATTTCGATTTCAACGAGGAAAAGCTCTCAACGCTTATCAAAGACGGCAAAAAACTAGGCGTCGATTTGTTCCTTCTGGATGACGGCTGGTTCGGTAACAAGTATCCCCGTAACGACGACCACACGAGTTTGGGTGACTGGCAGGAGAACGCCAAAAAACTACCTCATGGCCTGGGATACCTGGTAAAAGAAGCGGAAAGTTCGGGTATCAAATTCGGCATCTGGCTGGAACCGGAGATGGTTAGCCCGATAAGTGAGCTGTACGAAAAACATCCGGACTGGGTCATTAAGCTGCCGAATCGCCAGGAATATTACTTCCGGAATCAGTTGGTGCTCGATCTGACGAACCCGAAAGTGCAGGATTTTGTCTATGAAGTCGTGAATGGCATCATGACCAAAAATCCGACGCTAAGCTATATTAAGTGGGATTGCAACGCGGTGATTTACAACGCTTACTCGTCTACCAGCCAAAATCAATCGAACCTCTACGTCGATTATGTTCAGGGGCTGTACAAAGTAGTCGAGCGCATTCGGGCGAAGTACCCTACCCTGCCGATGATGCTCTGTTCGGGGGGTGGTGGCCGCGTGGATTACGGCGCGCTACGTTACTTTACCGAATACTGGCCCAGCGATAACACCGACGGACTGGAGCGGGTATTTATTCAGTGGAATTATTCGTACTTCTTCCCGGCTATCGCGAGTTGCAACCACGTAACGGACTGGGGCAAACAACCGATCAAGTTCCGCACCGACGTAGCGATGATGGGTAAAATCGGGTACGATATCGTCGTCAGCAAACTCACCGAACCTGAACTGCAATTCAGTCAGGAAGCCCTGAAAACTTACGACCGAATCAAACCCATCATCTGGCAGGGCGACCAGTTCCGGTTAGCCTCACCCTACACCAGCGACGTAGCGTCACTCCTGTACGTCAACGAAGCGCAGGACCGGGCCGTTTGGTTTACGTATCTGGTCAAAAACCGGTACAAAGCAGGCAGCGTAGCGCCGATCAAACTGAAAGGACTCAACCCCGACAAGACCTATAAAATTCAGGAGTTGAACGTCTATCCCGGCACGAAGTCGGCAGTTAACCCATCAACCGCAACGTACTCCGGCAATTACCTCATGACAATTGGTTTTAACCCCCAGGTAAGTTCTCGGCGGGAGAGTGTGGTACTGGAAGTGAGTGAGGTAAAATAAAAGGTACCACGGACTTTAGTCCGTTAGGAGTGGAAGCCGATAATTAACTACCTTAACGGACTGAAGTCCGCGATACCGTTTTTACTCGAGCAGTTAATAAAACTCACGTCTTACTGCTGATCGCCACTAAGGCCGGGATGATAAACAACTCCTTTCTTAGTTACGACACAGGGAGAAGAGTATAGTTTATCACCTGTGATAGATTCCCATTTTTTTGCTCCTGTTATCGCATCTATAGCATATAGTTTTCGATCTTCACTACTTACATAAACGACTCCATTCCCTATTGTGGGGTCCTTGACAAAATCTCCTGCAGTGAATTTCCATTTTTCAGCGCCAGTCAGTGCATCAACCGCATATAATTTAGAACCATTACCTGAATAAACTATTCCATTCGCTACAATGGGGCTTGAACTTCTTCCAACATCTCTCCCAAGCTCCCATTTTTTTGTACCAGTCAACGCATCAAGTGCATATAAATTAAAGGGAGTTGTAACATAAACAATTCCATTAGCTACTGTAGGATTACCTATGAAATTTCTGTCCTGAAAAAAAGTCCCTATCATAAATTCCCATTTTTTAATCCCTGTCTGTGCATCAAGTGCGTAGAGTTTATCCCCTCCTACATAAACTACTCCGTTGACTACGGTGGGATTAGGCGCAAACCCTTCGACAGATGTGAATTCCCATATTTTACCTCCCGTCTTTGCATTCAGGGCGTATAGTTTACGGTAATCTATTGCATAGACAATATCATTAGATACCGTTGGATTAAACCAGGTTTTGTAGATTGATTGATCAAACTCCCATTTTTTCACACCAGTCAGCGCATCAAGAGCATAAAGTTTATCACTTCCAAAATACACCAAACCATTAGTTACAGTAGGACAAGATAGAATGTTGTAGCCCGCTATAAACTCCCATTTTTTTATGCCCGTTACTGCATCGACAGCGTATAGTCTTCCATCAGCACTTCCTATATAGACGATCCCACTGGCGACTGTCGGACTTGAAAAAATTAAATCTCCCGCTAAAAATTCCCATTTTTTAGTACCTGTTGCCGCGTTGAAAGCGTAAAGTTTACTTTCAAGACTACCACCAACGTAAACGGTTTCATCCTCATCCGGCTCTTCGGGCGGATTGACATGGTCAGTGCAGGAAAAGATTGTAAAGCAGATAAGGCTTACGAAGAGGAAGCGTAAGGATAGAGAGCGAAAAAAGTGCTTCAAAGTCATCATGTTTAGAGGCTCCTGTTTTTATCGAATCGAAAATTATAGGCTTTTTAATACAATTCAAAAGACAATACAGGTTACGTTAAATATCAACTTTGTCTGCAATTCAGAAAACAATTTAGCAACACGCCCGCCCCGTCCAGTAAGCTGACGAGTCGGGCGTGTTGACTAAATTGTATCAATGCCTGTTACCTTCCCGGTTGCGGCTTTTCTTCCGGAATGGGGTCGCCTTTCCGCTGGAACGCGATCCATTCCAGTGCGAGCAAATTCTTCCCGTCGGGTTTGACGAAGACGAAGTACAAATCGTGTTTGCCGCCCGAATTCTGAATCGGCGCTGTTACGTCGGCATATTTGCGGTTATCGCCAGTTGCGGTTGTGCTGACGGTGCTAATGACCGGACCCGTTGGTGAATCGGTACGTACCTCAATGGTAGCGCTCTGGTCCTTCGATGCGTAGTGATACGTTAGCTGATCGATGCCTTTCAGATCAATTGCCTTCAGAATAAAATACGACTGATCGTTAATGCTATTTAAGCGTCTTCCCTGCTTCGAGATTTTATACAGAGAATCGGCTTCGGTCACCATCAATTTGGTCGGACGTAACACCAACGCATCACTTTTCATCAGCGCCAGTTTGGGCTGCGCTCCGCCCGCGCTGCCTTTATCCAGATACGAAGCCGTCAGAATATACCGGCTCGACTGGTCGTTGCCAAGGTGATCTTTCAGAGTCAAACTTCCCTGTTGAGGCAACTGATTATTAGTAGGCTGAACACCCAGCGAGAAAATGTATTTCACCATTTCCGTGGTCTCATCGCGCGAGAGTTGCGGGTGTGCACTCATGGCGTGTTCGCCCCAGACGCCACCGCCCCCCGTAATGATTTTGTTCGCCAGCTTCGCCGTAGCCGTTTTGTCACCCTGATACCGTTTGGCAATGTCGGTAAACGATGGACCAACCGACTTGGCGGCTACTTGGTGACAGGCTTTACAGTCACTACCCGCAATCAGCGATTTACCCAGGTTATACGAGGCCGAAATCTGCTGGTGACCCATCTGCTGCTCATTCCCGGCCACTTTCGGGATGTACGTTAGGGCAATCTTCAGGTTTTTCTTATCAATCGCTTTATCTTCTCTGTCGCTTACAGCCACTGAATAATTTAGGGGCGTCTGATTCGGGAAGAAGAACGTACTGTTATCCGTTGTGGCAATCGCAACGGTCGGCGTCGTATTGCCAACTTTGATCGTTAACGTATCGGTCGCTTTCTGACCAGCGGGGTCCGTTACGGTCAGAACAGCTTTGTAAATACCATTCTTTTTGAACGTGTACGTTGGTGTCGCTTCGGTTGAGGCCACCGTATTGCCCTCAAACCGCCATTGATACCGTAACTGATCTTTATCGTAATCGTAACTTGTGTTCGTAAAAGTCACTTTCAGCGGAGTCAGGCCAATCGTGTCTTTAGCAGTGATTTGAGCAATAGGAGCGCGGTTACCTGGGTTGAAATCGATACGTACCAGCCGAGCATCTTCGTTGTCGATGCCATAAACCGAGCCGTACTCCAGCATGTAAAACGATCCCTCCGGCCCAATTTCCATATCGACCGGTCGCCGAAAGTCTCCCCGCGTCGGCATGAACCGCTCCATGTACTGGTAATTCTGCTGGTCATCTAAGCGTACCGCAAACACCCAGTTACGCATCCAGTCGTACATAAACAGTGCCCTGTCGTAATAAGCGGGCATCTTTGTTTTCGACTGAAGCGCGGCATTGTAGTGATAAACCGGGCCGCCCATCGCACAACGACCACCAACACCCAGCTCAGGAAATTCGTCGGATTTGTTATACGGATACCAGACCATAGCCTTAGTCGTGGGGGGTAATTGTTTCGCCCCCGTATTGTTGGGCGAATTGTTGACAGGTGTCTGTGGATCGAACAAATTACCCACCGCTTTCGTGGCGAAATCATACTGGTGATAGGGTTTGCTATCGCCCACAAAGAATGGCCAACCATAATTGCCGGGCTTTTTCGCCTGGTTAAATTCATCGTATCCACGAGGTCCCTGCGGTCCATCGACACCGGAGTCCGGCCCAATTTCGCCCCAGTATACAATTGACGTAGCCGGGTCGACCGAAATGCGGTACGGGTTACGACACCCCATTACGTAAATTTCGGGCCGGGTTCCGGTGGTGCCTTTTGGAAACAGATTGCCTTCTGGAATCGTGTAGGAACCATCGGACTCAACGTGTATGCGCAGAATTTTGCCTCGTAAGTCGTTCGGGTTTCCGGCTGACCGGGCCGCATCAAATGTCAGCCGATCCTGTCGCCAATCGGTCGGTGAAAAGCCGCTTGACTCAAACGGCACCGTATTATCACCTGTTGAAATAAAGAGGTTGCCGTGCGTGTCCCAGGTCATCGAACCGCCCGTATGTGCACTGACTTCCAGATCGATCGGAAATTCGATAATGGGCTTCTCGCTGGCCAGATCCAACGTACTGTCGTCGTTGATTTTAAACCGGGCGATACGTTGTTTGGTCTGGTTGTTATCCTGAATGGTGTAGAAAAAGTAGAGATAATGATTCTGCTTGAAATTCGGGTCAATGGTCATCCCCAGCAACCCATTCAGGTATTTCTCGACGGCTTTCACCGGAAAATCGTGCAGCAATCGGGTTTTCTTCTGGACGGGATCGTACATATAGAACTTACCGTGCCGCTCGACGAAGAACACGCGACCATCGGGCGCTACGGCCAGTTCCATCGGCTCGTTAAGGTCGTTGGAGAGGATTGTTTTCGTAAACCGGTTTTCTTCCGGCCGATTGGCGGTATCGATCGCAACCGTTGCGGATTGACGTAACGGCTGGTCAGGTTTCTCAACCAAACTCCCTAAGGGAGCAAGCAGACCCAATAAAGCACTACCCAGCGATACGTAGTTAAATAGAGATGAAACCATAACTTTTGCCGTGATTTATTCGAGTGATGGAAACCGTTTGTAGGTTTCCCACATTATATCCTGACAAAAGCGTGTTTAGCACTGGGTCTAACTATGTGTTCAATTTGGTATCGCGGACTTTAGTCCGCAAGGCTGTAGGCAGATCATCAATAACTACAATTTAGCCTACGGCTATGCGGACTAAAGTCCACGATACCAAAACGAATCACTCCAATGGCTTGACGGTATAGCCTTTTTTTCGGAGCAGACTAATTACCCCTTTATCATTGCCCAGATGACCAGCGCCGAAGGCAAAAAACGTTGACTTTTCCTTTGCCGCTTTTTCGATCACCGGAATCCAGCTGGCGTTACGTTCGTTTAACAGACTTTCTTCATACTGCGAAAAGTCGCCCCCGCTGAACTCGCTGGTTTTCATAGCATTCATCAGTTTGGCGAGGTCATGGCTTTTGTACAACGTAATGAAGTCGGTGAATTCTTTCTTCGCTTCCTCGGGCTTTTTAGCCATATCGACCAATCCTTTTAATTGCTCCTGCATGGGAATCTTATCGATCGCATTCAGTTGAGTTGATAAGTTCTCTAAGCCCAGCACTTCTTTCTTTTCACTGGCCGCCATCTGCGCAAACGTCAGATCATACGAAGCTGGCTGGCAGGGCAATACGGTCATGTACATCATCGAGAGCAATGCAATTGGCTTAAGCATGCCCATCTGCGCCAGGCCCATGTGCATTTTCTGATTCAGGTAGTTGTCCAGTACCGTATAGTCTTCGGGTTTGAGTAGATCCTTTATCGTTTTCCCGGCGGGCATCATCATGGCTTTCTGCATGTCCATCATCATGTTCGGGTCGTCCATGTCGAGTTCCAAATACACCTGCTGACTCTCGCCAATCGATTTCTTAATGGCATCGGTAATCGTTAAATCCGCTGGGCAAACCAGATGGAACGTACCGTAGAGATACGATGGCTTCGATAGACCCGGTCCCGTAACTTCATACAGAAGCGCGTTGTCCTGTGCCTGTGTATTGAGTAAAGTTCCTGCTAGTAACAGGCCAGACAGAGCGAGTTGAGTGGTAATACGTTTTATCATCATCGTTAACAGTTGGGCAAGTATGCCTTTACACTAGTGAGAAAAGCTACGGCTTTACCAGGCAAAGTTACATTCCATTTTGCTTCGTAACTTTGACCTACCCGGCTTTACCTAACGGAATTCCTAAACCTATGATTGCTCAACAACCTAGACCAGTTTCTTCGCAGCCATTGGCCTTCACAAATAAAATCCGCATCGTTACGGCGGCTTCGTTGTTCGATGGGCACGATGCCGCCATTAACCTGATGCGTCGGCTAATGCAGGCATCGGGGGCTGAAGTGATTCACCTGGGCCATAATCGATCCGTAGCCGAAATTGTAGATTGTGCGATTCAGGAAGATGTTCAGGGCATTGCCGTAACGAGCTATCAAGGTGGGCATCTGGAGTTTTTCAAGTACATGTATGACCTGCTTCACGAACGAGGAGCTGGTCATATCAACATCTTCGGCGGGGGCGGTGGGACGATTCTGCCCTCAGAGATCGAAGAGCTGCACGCGTACGGCATTACGCGCATTTACTCCCCCGACGACGGCCGGACGATGGGTTTGCAGGGCATGATTGACGATCTGTTACGTCAGTGCGATTTTACCCTACCCCCGGCCTCTCCACTGAAAACAGCGAATACGGGAAATGTATTTCCAAAAAATACAGACGTAATCGCCCGGCTAATCACCACCGCCGAAAACCATCCAGATAAATATCCTGGTCAACTCCCTGCTCCTACCTCCACGCACTATGCTCCCGTCCTCGGCATCACCGGAACCGGGGGCGCGGGGAAATCGTCGCTGGTTGATGAGTTGGTGCTACGTTTTCTGCGAACATTTCCCGATAAAACACTGGCGATTATTTCCGTTGATCCGTCGAAACGGAAAACGGGCGGGGCACTTCTCGGCGACCGCATTCGGATGAACGCCATCAATTCGCCAGCCGACGCTGCGCCACGGGTGTACATGCGTTCGCTGGCAACACGGCAGTCGAATCTGGCACTGAGCCGTTACGTTCAGGATGCGATTGATATCTGCAAAGCCGCTCAGTTTGATCTGATTCTTGTCGAAACATCAGGCATTGGCCAGTCGGATACGGAAATTACTGATCATGCCGACAAAACGCTCTACGTGATGACCGCCGAATACGGTGCGGCTACGCAGTTGGAAAAAATCGACATGCTCGATTTCGCCGACGTAATAGCCATCAACAAATTCGACAAACGCGGCTCGCTGGATGCCCTGCGCGATGTCCGGAAACAATACCGACGAAATCATAACCGCTGGGACGTAGCAGATGACGAATTGCCAATCGTTGGAACGATTGCCGCTCAGTTCAATGATGCGGGGATGAACGCGCTGTTTGATCAGATAATGAGGTTAGTGGGCATGGGGCCTGTGGCAGAGGGGTTAGAGCGAAGGGAAAACGTTGATGCTGCTTTGCCCTCAGCCCCACGCCCTCTGCCCCACGCCATTATCCCTTCTGACCGAGTCCGTTATCTGGCTGAGATTGTGGATGAAAGCCGCCGTTATGCTACGTTCGTAACCGAACAAACTACTCTGGCAAGGCAGCTGTATCAGCTTGACGGAGTCCTGAAGATCGTGACGAGTGAGTCAGCGAAAGAAGAGTTGCAAAAATTACAGGCCGACCTGGAATCCCGGCTTTCCAACGAATGCCGAACCTGGCTGGAACAGTGGCCCGACATCCAAAAACGTTACGTTGCGGAATTTTATGAATTTAAAGTTCGGGACAAGATCATCCGACAACCGCTGTATTCTGAAACGCTGTCGAATCTGAAAATTCCGAAGGTTAGCCTGCCAAAATACCACGACTGGGGCGACATTCTGCGCTGGTTGCTCACCGAAAACGTACCGGGCGAGTTTCCCTACACGGCGGGTGTCTTTCCGCTCAAACGAGAAGGTGAAGATCCCACGCGCATGTTTGCTGGCGAAGGTGGCCCAGAACGGACCAATCGCCGGTTTCACTACGTATCGAAAGGATTGCCCGCCAAACGACTTTCGACAGCATTCGACTCGGTTACGCTTTACGGCGAAGACCCGGCCCTGCGACCGGATATTTTCGGCAAAGTCGGTAACTCAGGCGTAAGCATTTGTACCCTCGACGATGCCAAGAAACTCTACTCCGGCTTCGATCTTTGCGACCCGGCTACGTCGGTTTCCATGACCATTAATGGCCCCGCGCCCATGCTTCTCGGCTTTTTTCTGAACGCAGCCATTGATCAGCAGTGTGAGAAATGGCTGCGCCAGCAAGGTGCAGGGAGCAAGGAGCATGGGGTGAATGTCGATGTTACGCTTCCCTACGCCCCAAGCTCCATGGCCCATGCCCCGCGCTACAACGGCCCCCTACCCGATAGCAATGACGGCCTGGGCCTACTGCTACTTGGTACGACGGGCGATAAAGTAGTACCCAAAGCGGTTTATGAACAGATCAAAGCGGATACGTTGCGCAAAGTCCGCGGTACGGTACAGGCTGATATTCTGAAGGAAGATCAGGCGCAGAACACCTGCATTTTCTCGACGGAATTTGCGCTCAAAATGATGGGCGATATTCAGGCTTATTTCATCGACAATCGGATTCAGAATTTTTATTCGGTTTCAATCTCGGGCTATCACATTGCTGAAGCGGGCGCCAACCCAATTTCGCAACTGGCGTTCACGCTTTCCAATGGCTTTACGTTCGTGGAATATTACCTCAGCCGAGGTCTGAACGTAGACGGCTTTGCCCCCAACCTATCATTCTTTTTCTCGAACGGCATGGACCCGGAGTATACCGTGCTGGGGCGTGTTGCCCGACGAATCTGGGCGAAGGCGATGAAGCATAAATACAAAGCGAACGAACGCTCACAGAAACTGAAATATCACATTCAAACTTCGGGTCGGAGTTTGCACGCGCAGGAAATTGCATTCAACGACATTCGCACGACACTGCAAGCTTTACTAGCGATTTACGACAATTGCAACTCACTGCATACCAACGCCTACGACGAAGCCATTACCACACCGACGGAAGAGTCGGTCCGACGGGCGATGGCTATTCAACTGATCATCAACCGAGAATTTGGCTTAACTAAGAACGAGAATCCACTACAAGGCGCTTTTGTGGTCGAAGAGTTAACCGATTTGGTTGAAGAAGCTGTTTATCAGGAATTTCTGGCCATTAACGAGCGCGGGGGCGTATTGGGCGCAATGGAACGGATGTATCAACGTAGCAAAATTCAGGAAGAGTCGATGTATTACGAGACGCTGAAACATAATGGCGATTTACCCATCGTTGGCGTCAATACGTTTCTCGATCCGGCCGGTTCGCCAACCATCGTTCCCGCCGAATTGATCCGATCAACCGACGACGAAAAACGCTTTCAGGTTGACGCGTGCCAGGCCTTCCAGAATGCCCATCGCGCGGAAGCTGACGTAGCACTTGCTAACCTGAAAGCCACCGCGTTGGCCAACGAAAACATCTTTGAGAGCCTGATGGAGGCCACCAAAGTATGTTCGCTGGGTCAATTATCGAACGCACTTTACGCCGTCGGTGGCCAGTACCGACGAAATATGTAAGGTATTACGGGTTTCAACCCGTTTTTCAGACCATCCCCAGACGGGTTGAAACCCGTGATACCTTTATCAGGTTAGTATTCATTATGGCTAAAACGTCGTTGAGTACGCTACTGGCTCGGGTTGGGCTCGATTGGTTTATAGTGGCCCTCCTGGCTATGATTGGTTTGGCTAAGCTCTGGCCTGAGCCCGGCATTCAGGAAGGTCTTTTTTCGTTATCGTCGCTGGCTACGTATGGCGTCTCCCTAATCTTTTTCTTTTATGGATTAAAGCTGAATTTCAGTCAGTTGCGGGAAGGCTTACGGAATTATCGGCTGCATCTGGTCATTCACCTCACTACGTTTGTGGTCTTCCCGGCCGTTGTGCTGGCCGCCCGTTCGCTGTTCCTTACGCCCGATACCGAATTGCTGTGGCTGGGCATTTTCTACGTAGCAGCCTTGCCGTCAACGGTTTCGTCGTCGGTGGTGATGGTGTCGATTGCGGGTGGCAATATTCCGGCGGCTATTTTCAATGCCAGCATTTCAAGCCTGATTGGCGTATTCATTACACCCATCTGGATGAGTTATCTATTAACCAGCACAAACGGGCAATACGATCTTACGGATGTGATTGGGAAACTGACGCTTCAGGTCATTCTGCCGGTTATATTGGGTTTGTTATTGAATCAGCGGCTGGGTTGGCTGGCAGCCCGATTTAAAACCTCGTTACGGTATTTCGACCAGATTACCATTCTGCTCATCGTGTACACCGCTTTCTGCGAATCGTTCGCGCTCCATTCGTTCGAGAAAATTTCAGTGGATGATCTTTTGTGGCTGGCCGGGCTTATGCTGGGATTATTCTTTCTGATGTTCGGTTTGATTACGTTACTCAGCCGATTACTGAACTTCAATCGGGAAGACCGTATTACGGCCTTGTTCTGTGGCTCCAAGAAATCGCTGGTACAAGGCAGCGTGATGGCCAACGTACTATTTCCAGGTAATATGGCTGGCGTAGCGCTCTTACCGATTATGATGTACCACGCGCTGCAACTGATTGTCGCCAGCATCATTGCTCAGTCGATGGCACAGCGGCAAAAAGAAAAATATGAGGTCATTCAGAAGTGATTTAGCCGAATTCGATAGCTAAAAACAGGCATTCAGCCAGAAGCCTCTATACCTTGATTAAACGCAACGACGGGATTGCCTTCTAAGAATCAGTAACGCACAAATAAACAACGTACTGACATGAAAAAGACAATCATTGCCGCCATCACTCTCTTCAGCTTAGCAACCAGTGTAACCTTCGCTCAAGGCGTATACTCAAAACCGTTTGACAACCGTCCTCCACAATACGGTGGCTCTCGCTATGACCGCGACCAGGTTCAGGACGACTTAAAAATAGACCGCATTGATGCTATCGTTGGCTTATCTCGTCGGCAGGAAAAACAGTTGCATAAGATCGAAGACAACTATGATCGCCTGTTTTCAACAAGCCGCATGACACCTGATGGCCTCCGTCAGCTTCAGCTCCGTAAACGTCAGGATATGCTGGCCGTTCTAACCTCCGCCCAGCGTGACAGACTGTTTGCCGTTCAGCAGAACAACCGCTATAACAGAAATCAGCCCGTTCCTTACGGCCGCCGTGGCTAGACGTGGCGAATACAATCGAATGACCGCCTGATCCGATTCGTACCGGACTGGGCGGTCATTCGATTGTATACACCCTCCCCGAGAGTCGGGGGTTCGTTCATCAAATGCCAAATAGTCCGACAATTACACCAACCCCTCCCACCAGCGAGAGAATCAATCCAATAAAAGCTACTGTACCCGAGCCGAGTATCAGCAGTAGCAAACCTCCTACGAGCAAAACGCTCGCGCCTATCACCTGAATCGGTCTGTTGACCATGGCTTTCTCGGGACGACTAGGGGCCAGTTGCCGACTGATTTTCCGGTTTATTACCTTCAACATCAACCGTTCTACCCGATTCATTTGCCGATACGTACTACTTTCTTCCAACTGCTGCGTCGTTCGGGTCGATACGCCCAGATGCTTCATTCGATTTATATGCTCACCTACACGGTCACTGGCCACGACCTGATTATCTTTACGAACGTAGGCATTATAATCCGTCCCCATTTCTCCATGCTGCGTTAACGGCTCTACCGGTGCAGGGACCGATGTAGGAAGAGTTCCAGCCACTTCGGATTGAGAAGCGGCTGCCGGAAATGGCTCTGCTGATCCTCGCTGAAAATAAGCCGCCGGGCGACTACACGAAGAAAGAAGAACGGCTCCCATCAAGGCCGCCCACAGGTATTGGGTAGTAGTTGTCATACTGAATCGCATTGTTTAGCCAA
Source organism: Spirosoma validum (assembly GCF_014699035.1). GTDB lineage: Bacteria > Bacteroidota > Bacteroidia > Cytophagales > Spirosomataceae > Spirosoma > Spirosoma validum. The sequence goes on along the minus strand of NZ_JACXAA010000004.1, from coordinate 371,075 downwards.
TAAATTAATCAAGGCACTAAGCGATTGGGCAAGACAGATTCGCAACGAAAAGTTTCCATTGGTGACTTAAGATTCGATTAAATCATTCGCCACAGAGCGTATGTTAAATAATTGTTTCGTTACGTATCGTTTTGTAGTGACTCGGTACTTTTGCGAGATTAGCCCATCAACGTATCGTGCCCATTCCATTGTCAGAGTTATCTCCCTTGAACCGCCAGGCGTTTGGTCCTGATTTTATCTGGGGCACCGCCACAGCCGCTTACCAAATTGAAGGCGCTGTCGATCGTGACGGACGAACGCCCTGCGTGTGGGATACATTCAGCAGGCAGAAGGGTAAGATCAAAACCGGCGAAACAGCCGACGTTGCCTGCGAATTTTATGATCGTTACGTATCCGATCTACAGTTGCATAAAGAACTGGGCTTCGATTCCTTCCGTTTCTCACTGTCGTGGTCACGCATTCTGCCCGATGGTCTTGGCCCGGCCAATGGCGGACGTATCAACGACCTGGGACTGGCCTTTTATGATCAGCTAATTGACCAATGCATTGCGCTGGGCATTACGCCCTGGATTACGCTCTATCACTGGGATTTACCACAGGCCCTTGAGAACTTAGGCGGCTGGCCCAATCGGAAAGTCGTCGACTGGTTTTCGGACTTCACAGATGTCTGTACCAAAGCGTTTGGGCACAAAGTCAAGCACTGGATTATCCTGAACGAACCGCTGGCGTTTTCTATCCTGGGGTATTTCACGGGTCAGCATGCACCGGGCCGGCGGAGTTTGCGAAACCTGCTGCCCGTCATCCATCACACGACACTGGCGCAAGCCGAGGGCGGCCGCATTGTCCGACGTAACGTACCGGATGCACAGGTCGGCACAACGTTCTCCTGCTCACCCATTGACCCGTTTACGCCCAAAGACCAGAATGCCGCTACCCGCGTCGATGCGCTGATGAATCGGCTTTTCATTGAGCCCTCGTTGGGATTAGGCTACCCAACCAAAGAACTGCCTTTTCTGTACGGTATCTCCAAAAAAACAGCAAAACCCGGCGACATGGAGCGGCTCGCGTTCGACTACGATTTCATTGGTTTACAGCACTATTTCCGGGCCGTCGTCGAGCAATCGTATTTTATGCCGTATATCTGGGCCAAAGACGTATCGCCCCTGCGTCGGAACGTGCAGACGATCACCGAAATGGGCTGGGAAGTTTACCCCGAAAGTATGTATCGGGTTATTCAACAATTCAGTCAATACGAAGGTGTCAAAAAAATCTACATCACCGAAAGCGGAGCGGCTTTTTTCGATACGGTTCAACAGGGTGCGGTTCATGACGTAGCGCGGGTTGAGTACCACCAGAAGTACCTGCAGCAAGTGTTGCGGGCCAAACAGGAAGGTTTACCGGTCGAGGGGTATTTTGCCTGGACATTCCTGGATAATTTTGAATGGGCTGAAGGCTACCGTCCACGCTTCGGGCTTGTCTACGTCGATTTCAGAACTCAGCAACGTATCGTGAAGGCGTCGGGGCGCTGGTTTCAGCAGTTATTAACGACAGAGCACTCGGTTGCGATTAACTGATCTTTTTTCAAACTCTATTCTTACTCATGGGGTTGTGCTGGCAGATAAACAACTCACAACGTTATGCAATATCCTGAATTTATTCACGAAGCCAAAGAACAACTCGGCGTTCAGACTGAGGAAGAAGTGCTGGACATTACCAGGGCTTTTCTGCACACCCTGACCGAACATCTGGCCGGTAATGCAGCCGACAACCTTGGCGCTCAGTTACCCGCTCCATTGCTGGACATCATTCGGGAAATTAGCCCCGAGCAGCGCGACCAGGGCGAGCGATTTAAATTAACGGAGTTTTACCAGCGAGTAGCCGACAAATTAGGCGTCGATGAAGAAACCGGTCAACACTATACGCAGCAGTTTATGCAGCTTTTGGGCCGGATGGTTACCGAGGGTGAGTTGCATAAAATAAAGATTACACTTTCGGAAGACTACGCTCCTTTATTCGAGAGCAGTCAAACCGCACAGAATTCACCCAGGTAATCCACGAAACAGGCTCCGACGTTGTCGCTTGCCAATAATCGAGCGGGTATACATGCCGGAGCCTGTTTCATGTCTACTTCTGACTTTTACCAGCGTAACAATAAGCCAGGGGACTGATACTAATCAGTTGGCTGGATAAGAAACATGTTTAGTTCGGTCGGTATTTTTGGGGTGGGATTCACTCCATTCCCTTATCCCCTATAGTTGATGTCCGTTATTCTCCCAATTACCAGCCCCGAACAGGCCGTTTCCGCCATTCAGTCCGGCAACCGCGTTTTTATTCATAGCGTTGCGCAGACGCCCCATGTCCTTATCAAGGCGATGGTTGACCGGGCGGATGACCTGAGCAACGTCGAAATATGCCATATTCATACCGAAGGCCCCCTGCCCTATCTGGAGAAGAAGTACCAAAAATCGTTTCGGCCTAATTCGTTCTTTATCGGAGCGAATATGCGGAAGCAGCTCAACCAGGGCATTGGCGACTACGTACCGGTTTTTCTGAGCGAAGTTCCCCTATTGTTCCAGCGAAAAGTTCTACCCATCGACGTAGCGCTGATTCAGGTTTCTCCGCCCGATGCACACGGCTACTGTTCGTTGGGACCATCCGTCGACGTATCGCTGGCCGCTATTCGGTCGGCGAAATACGTAGTGGCTCAGATCAACCCACGCGTACCGCGCACGCATGGTGATGGCCTGATTCCGGCGTCTATGCTGCACGCGGCTATTGAGGTCGATGAGCCAATGTACGAAGTGTTGCCAGGTGAGATCAGCGCCGAAGATCGGAAGATTGGTCAGTATGTTGCCAGCCTGGTTGAAGACGGTGCTACGTTGCAGCTTGGCATCGGTGGGATACCGAACGCTACGCTGGCCGAACTTATTCACCACAAAGGTTTAGGTATTCATACCGAAATGTTCTCGGATGGCGTCATTGACCTCGTTGAGCGGGGCGTCATTACGGGTGAACACAAAACAGTGCTCCCCTATCGCATCGTGTCGGCGTTTGTGATGGGTAGCCAGCGGGTTTATGATTTCATTGATGATAACCCCGGTGTTGCGATGAAGCAGGCCAGCTATACCAACGATACAGCCATTATTCGACGAAATCCGAAAGTAACCGCCATCAACTCCGCCATCGAGATTGACCTGACCGGACAAGTCTGCGCGGATACCATCGGTACGTACCAATACTCAGGTGTGGGTGGCCAGATGGATTTTGTTCGGGGAGCCTCGCTCTCGGAAGGAGGCAAACCGATCATCGCGCTTCCGTCTATGACAAGCAAAGGGCTTAGTAAAATCGTGCCGTTTTTGAAAGAAGGAGCGGGCGTAACGACCACCCGCGCGCACGTTCACTACATCGTCACGGAATATGGCATCGCCGATCTGTACGGCCAAAACCTCCGCCAGCGCGCTCGCGCCCTTATCAATATCGCCCACCCCGACCATCGGGAAGAGCTGGAACGGCAGGCGTTTGCCCGGTTCGGAGGAATTTGAATGAGACGAGGAACTACGTAACGTTTGGCCATGAAAACCGCGCTAAGAAAACCTTACATGACCAGTTGGCTAGCCATTCCTGTGCTGATTTTGTTAGGTATTATCTTCAGCCAGCATACGGTAGATATTCAGCTTGCGGATACGTATTACGTTATTGGTAATCTACATTTTGCGTTTGCGGCCTCCATATTTCTGCTAGTGATTGGAGCAGGCTATTGGTTGATGAGCCGCCGTACAACCAGACCGAATCGAACCCTTACAGCTACTCATCTGATCCTGACGCTAGCGGCACTCGTTACGTTCACACTGCCTTTGTTTACTGGCAACTGGCTGGTATGGATTGCCATGGCGCTTGTGTTGAGCCAGGTCCTGTACATCATCAACATGTTTGTCGTTGTGCTTCGGCGAAGTCCTTCTGCTCATCGAAAAGAGACTTAACGATAAACTTTTGTTCGATTTGACAGTAATAAGAGAACACAACAACGTTTGATTTGACATGGAGAAAAATGGCGTTTCCGATGCAGATTACATTCGAGGCAAGCTGGATAGTAACGAAGAAGTTCGCGTTCGGAAAATCGACAATGGCGAGACGATGACCGCCTATAGCTACGATGCAGAAGAAACAAGCATCGGATCAGTGAATAATCGTGATGCGATCAAGTGTAAATGGAACGATGAGAATGGAGTCGAATGGGACGACGTTTTCAACATTTATGCTTTCGAACAAGCTGATTAAGAATACGTTTTTTCAACAATCCATAAAATCAAAGCGGGCAAGACCGAATCTTGCCCGCTTTGATTTTTGTTGGTGGTCGGCAATGGCTCGTTTACACCTTCAATTTTTCCACGTTCTTGTAGCTAATCGCGATGGATTCCAACGGCGGCAGTTTGCAAACGTCCTGCTCCACGAAGTAATGCGTCAGACCTGCGGTTTTCTGAGCGTCGAAAATGCGCTGGAAATTGATGGATCCGGTTCCGACGGGAGCAAACGCGCGTTCGGGTGTTTTTTCCATGTCTTTGATGTGCCAAAGCGGGAAACGACCAGGGTGTTTTTTAAACAAAGCGACCGGGTCCTGATTTGCCATAGTAGCCCAATATAAATCGAGTTCGAGTTTTACCAGGTTTTTGTCCGTATTGCCGGTTAGAACGTCATACGGCATTTTTCCGCTCAGTGGCTTAAACTCAAAGTCATGGTTGTGGTAGCAAAATTGAATACCAGCTGCCTTACATACCTCCGCCGATTTGTTGAATAAATCAGCAAACTTTAAGTAATCATCTAGCTTGGTACGTTCTTCGGGGAACAGATAGGCGCAGACCATGTATTTCTGACCAATCGTGGCGGCATCATCAACGGCTCGCTTCCAGTCGTTCATTAGCGTGCCTTTGGCTTTAGGCATCGTTTTACCCGTCGTGTAGTGACCACTGGGAGCCGATAAGCCCAGACTTTTTAAGTATGCCGCGTAGTCTTTCGGCGTTTTACCGAAGAATTTGCCATCTGAGTAGCCAAACGATTCAACTTCCTTGTAGCCGATCTGCGCCACTTTTTTTAACGTACCATCCGGATCTTTCGCCATCAGATCCCGTAGTGTATATAACTGTAAACCAACTTTTTTTGATGAAGCGGCAAAGGCATCGAGTTGAGGCAAAAGAGCCGCTGACGTAGCCAGGGCACCTAGTTTAAGAAACTGTTTACGGGTAATGTTGGAGGACTGACTCATTAGCGTATAGGTCGATTAATCGGCAACGGGCGAAGTACCCGCGCTCATACTGGCTAAAGCCAGAGAACGATAGGGTTTACTGTTCCCGTCGTTACCCAACGAGCCAACGTAGTGTTTCGGCGTTACGTACCGCATTGCCGCCACCGTCATTATTGAAATACACGAAGACGTCTTTGCCCATGCCCGCCCACTCCCGAATGCGATCAGCCCACCAACGCAGGTCTGTATCGGAGTATGAGCCGCCGTAAAGCCAATCCGTGTCGGGTCCGTGCATGCGTACATACACGAACGGGGCTGTAGCGCGCAGGATACAGGGCAGATGTGCACCACTCGTGATGCAATACGCGGCCTGGTGTTGCTCCAGCAAGGTAAAAATAGCTTCCGTATGCCAGCTCGGATGCCGAAATTCGACCGCTACACGCATCCACCATGGCACCTGGTCCAGAAAATACGCTAGTCGTTCATAGTCATAAGCATGGTTGGGTGAAAGCTGAACTAACAGGATTGCCCGTTTTTCGCGCAGTTCATGCCAACAGGCTTTGATCCGGCACATCCAGGTTTCGGGCGCATAAAGTTTTTTGGCGTGAGTCAGTCCACGGGGCGCTTTCACCGTGAGCTGAAAGCCGTCGGGTAACCGTCGTCGCCAGCTGGCAAAGGTGGCTTGTTTCGGCCATCGGTAAAAACTGCTGTTCAGTTCGACAGTCTGAAAACGCTGTACATAATACCCCAATCGATCATGAACGGGCGTATCATGCGGGTACAAAACGCCCTGCCAGTGATCGTAACTCCACCCCGACGTACCAATGTGAATGCTCATAAATTGCGAAGAAAGCAGGTACCACGCTACGTTACTACAGGAAACTCATGCGTGAACAACCCCAGTTAAACTTATTTCGCTTGACTGATTAAAAAAAATATATCTGCAATCGGTAAACTTCTCCCGTAAACACCGACTTGTGACAGGGAAATTAACTCAGAAACGTTATGCAAGCGCAACAAACATTAAATCTCAACGAGTTGGGTCAGCTCAAAGAGAAAATCAAGGACATCCGCATTGCCATGCTCACGACGCAGCAGGCCGACGGCGATTTTCACACGCGTCCGATGGCTACGCACGAAATCGATAGTGAAGGATGTATGTGGTTTTTCACCTACAACGATTCGAACAAAATAGCTGAAATTCAGCAAAATAGCCGGGTCGGTCTGGGCTTTTCTGATACCGGATCAGAAGTATACGTATCCACATCAGGACATGCCGAAGTGGTAGACGATCAGGCTAAGATTAATGATCTCTGGAGTGATTTTCTGAAAACCTGGTTTCCCAAAGGCAAAGACGATCCGAATATTACGCTTCTGAAAGTCACTACCCACGCGGGTGAATACTGGGACAAACCAGGTGGTAAAATGATGAATCTGTTTGAAATGGCCAAAGGTGCTCTAACAGGACAACCCAGCAAATCGGGCCACAACGAAAAATTTGGCGACGAGCCTCAATAAGCACGAACGTAACGGACTTGTAGGATAAGCGTTTAACGTATCTGGCAGTCTATTTTCAAATCAGCAAGCGAGCCGGTTTCACTTATCGATAAGTGCGACCGGCTCGCATTGTTTAACAGGTTTACCAAACAATCTTCGTGTACAAGGTGATAGATATAGGATTACAACGTATTACTCAACAGAATCAACCCAATTTCACAAATGGAACAACCTGAATACCCAAAAGCAGAAGAACTTAAAAGTGACGTACAGGAGTTTCCCGCCATACAGGCGAAAATGACCCCCGAACCCGACAGCGATCTCACCAATTATCAGGCTGCGGGCAAACTAAAAGGCAAAGTAGCGATTGTCACCGGGGGCGATTCAGGCATTGGCCGGGCTGTGGCCATTGCGTTCGCCAAAGAAGGTGCATCCGTTGTTATTACGTATCTGGCCGAAGAGGAAGTCGATGCGCAGGAAACCAAGCGCTTGGCCGAACAATTCGGTGGTACGTGTCTGACGCTGGCTACGGATGTTCGCAGCAAGGCAAAGTGCCAGCAAGTTGTTGATCAGACCATCGCCCAGTTTGGCAAGCTCAACATTCTGGTCAACAATGCCGCTTATCAGCACATTGTGGAGAAAATTGAAGACATCACGGAAGAACAGTTAAGCCGGACGTTTGAAACGAACATTTACGGCTACTTCTTTATGGTACAAACCGCCCTACCCCATCTTCACGAAGGCGATTCGATCATCAATACGGGAAGCATCGTGGGTAAAATGGGCCAGCCGAAACTGGTTGATTATGCGTCAACAAAAGGAGCGATTCACGCCTTCACCATGTCGCTGGCTACACAGTTAGGGGAGAAAAAAATTCGGGTCAATGCCGTATTGCCCGGTCCGATCTATACGCCGTTTCTGCCGGGTGCGGGTATGGGTCCCGATGGTGTTGTCGAAGCGGCCAGCAAAACGATCCTGCAACGGCCAGGTCAGCCCGAAGAACTGGCACCTGCCTACGTATTGCTGGCATCGAGTGACGGCTCATACATTACGGGCAGCCTGCTGGACGTCAACGGCGGCAATGCCTAACCCCATCCAATCAATCAGTGACAATGATTTAATACGTTGTCACTGATTGATTTTGATACGTAGTACCCAATAATACGAACGATCCTATCCAGAATATATCCTCAATGGCTGCTGATCAACCTATTTCGATTTGCTGGCTTCGGCGCGACTTACGACTCGACGATAGCGCGGCCCTTTACTATGCACTTAAAAGTGGTCAACCCGTTCTCCCTCTGTTCATTTTCGACCGTGCCATTCTCGACCCGCTGGCCGACCGGCACGACCGACGCGTCAGTTTTATTCATCAGCAGTTGCACCAGCTTCAGAAGCAATTGACCCAAATGGGTTCAACCCTGCTGGTTTATTACGATGAGCCTATTGCCGTCTGGAAACAAGTTTTACAAACGTTTTCGGTCGCTGCCGTTTATACAAATACAGACTATGAAACCTACGCCAAACAGCGGGATCAGCGTGTTCAGGAATTATTAAAGGAAGCCGGAATTCAGTTACACACGTATAAAGATCAGGCAATCTTCGACACCAATGAAGTGCTGACGGGTTCAAAGACTCCTTACTCGGTGTTTGGTGCCTATCAGCGAAAATGGAAGGATACGCTTACCGACTTTTATGTACGCTCCTACCCCACAGAGTCGTATTTTCATCACTTTCACAAACGCACAGCTCAACCGATTCCAAGCCTGGAATCGATGAACTTTCAGGAAGTAAAGGAGGATTTTCCAGCCACTCAGGTACCGAAGGAAGTATTAGAGAACTATGCTAAAAATCGGGACAAGCCCGCCCTGCACGGAACGACCGAACTGAGTATTCACTTACGATTCGGGACAATCAGCATTCGTCACCTGGTTCAGCAGGCTCAGGCCCAAGGTGAGCGTTTCCTGACGGAGTTGATCTGGCGGGATTTTTATTTTCAGATTCTGGACCATTTTCCGCACGTCGAGCATAAACCGTTCCGACCGGCCTACGAAGCCATTCCTTGGCTTAACCGATCGGAAGACATCGAGCGCTGGCAGCAGGGCATGACGGGTTATCCGTTGGTCGATGCGGGTATGCGGCAACTGAATCAGGTGGGTTGGATGCACAACCGGGCGCGCTTAAATGCAGCTAGTTTCTGCATTAAACACCTCCTGATCGACTGGCGGATTGGCGAGGCCTATTTTGCCGAGAAGTTACGGGATTACGATCTATCGGCGAACAACGGCAACTGGCAGTGGGTAGCCGGATCGGGCAATGATGCATCACCTTTTTTCCGGGTATTTAACCCCATTTCGCAGGCCAAGAAATTTGATCCAAAAGAAGAATACATTCGGCAATGGGTCCCTGAATATGGCACACCTGATTACCCAAAACCGATAATCGAGCACGGATTTGCCCGGCAGCGAGCCATTGATACGTACCGCAAAGCATTACGACCGTAAACCCCAGTTATTTTTTGTTTCTTACAGCAGCCCTTAACTATCTGTATGTCTATTCTTGGATGATACGTATTCAACACGACTTTCTAGTGAAATCCAGTGAGTTATACAGATTCAACTCAAACTTAAGGCGATTATGCCACCCAGTATTAGTACACTGGCAAATAGCCTTCTTTTGCCATCCTCTTCATTAAATACCCTTGAGCCCATAAATACACCTAATAAAATGCTTGTTTCTCTGGCTGGTGCAACGACGGTTAACGGCGCATACGTCAACGCTTCCAATACCAGTATGTAAGCAGCAGGGCTTAAGATAGCAATGGCTATAATGATCCATTTATGCAATTTCAGTTCTCTTTTTAGTTCTTCTTTTTTGGAGACGATGAATGGAAACAGCAAAATGGCCCCAAAAAAGTTGGTACCCAGTGTGAGCGGCAAAGGGGATACGGCATAGGATTTTACGGCAATCGTGTCGTTAAACGTGTATAAGGCTATGAACAAACCCGTAAGCACGCCGTACGTAATGCCTGGCATTAGTTGATTGTTGTCTTCCTTTTTAAAGCTTAATCCGGTTATCAACAGCACACCTGCAATAATTAAGAACAAGCCAATAGTTGCCGTTATTCTCAACTGTTCGTGCAAGAATAAAATAGCCGCTGTAGACGAAAACAAAGGCCCTGACCCTCGGGCAAGCGGGTATACAACTGAAAGTTCAGCGCTTCTATACCCCTTTTATAATACGATATAGTACCCAAGATGCAGCACCGCACTGCTTAACGAAAACCATAAGAGTGGTTGTGAATAGATCGTATCACCCTGCTTTATTTTAACGAGTAACACTGGTAGATACACAATATTACTGGCAACATACATTAACCAGATAAAGGGAGTTTTACCTTGTGTTTTTTTGGAAAGCAGATTCCAGGTGGCATGTAGAACAGCAGCGGTTAAAACCAGGAATAAAACATATAAACTCATTTTCAGCGAGTAGATGACTAACTTATAGATTGCATTTACTAACACGTACAGGATTGGAGATCAGCAAAAGGCAGGTTTGTAGATTTGCCATGTAGAAGTAGTATTCAGCACTGACAAATAGAACAACACGAAATTTATTCGTCGGTAAAGATTCGTGATCAGGCACAGCCTTTCAGGTTTATGTTTCTTAAAAGCCCTGATGAAAGATACTAAACATAATACAAAAAAGGCCATCCACTCCCGCAGATGACCTTCCTTACGTATCGATATGCCTAATTAATCGACCATGAGTGCAGGAGCAGTCAGGCAAACTCCCGTATGCACTACAGTTGATTCCTACTTTTTCACGGACGCCGTTGCCTTTCCACTGTAGCTAATTTTATACAGCGTTCCGTTCAGATCATCGGTTACGTACAAAGAACCATCCGGTCCCTGGGCTAGCCCACAGGGACGATGCTGCACAGGACCGGTTGGTTTCGCTAAATCGATGCCCGAAAAATTGTCGGCAAAGATTTCCCACGGTCCCGACGGTTTACCATTTTTGAACGGAACAAATCCAACCAGGTACCCTTTGTTCATCGCCTGGTTTTGTCCATGAAATGCGATAAAAGCACCATTCCGATAGCGTTCGGGGAAGGCGGTTCCGGTGTAGAATAACAGCGCGTTCGGTCCCATATGAGCCGGAAAAGTGGCTAATGGGCTGATCGTTTTCTCCCCGCCTGTTTTCTTGCCATCACCCCCATACTCCGGTGCCAGAATTTTCTTTTTCTGAACCGGATCATAATAAATGTAAGGCCAGCCCGCATCGTCGCCCTGATGCAGTTCGTACAGGGTTTCGGCAGGTAGTGCTGCGCTCTGTTGTGGCGTGTAGTATTGTGGGTAGAAATCATCGAACTTCCCCCGGCCATGTTGGGTAACAAACAGCGAATTGGTTTTTGGATTCCAGTCCAGCCCTACTACGTTCTTTAAGCCTTTCGTAAAATGAACCCCATCAGCCGTAGTCTGGTTAGGTACGTTCGCTTTGAAACGCCAGATACCGACTGTGTCGACAAGGGAGCAGGGCATGATACCTTTGCCGGTTCCGGCTTCCCGGCACGCGTCGTTATCGGACGCTACGTTGACATACAGGTTATCCTGGTTATCAACGGCAATCGATTTCGATTTATCGCGATCTTTTTCCCGCAAACCTGACACTATTTTTTCGGGCTGGTCGGGGTTTATAACTTCTTGATTATCGTTGAGCTTATAGCGGTAAATACTGCTGTTTGACGACGCATACAAGTAGCCGTTTTTGATGAGAATCCCAGTTCCCGGATAATCGCCAAAGCCAATTTGCTCATCCACTACCCCATCTTTATTGGTGTCGCGCAGCCGATAAATCCCTTTCCCGTCTTTCAGCTTGGCAAGCTTCACATAAATATCTCCGGTTTTACTGATCGTTATATGTCGGGCAGCGCCCAAGTCCTGAGCGACAATCATTCCTGAAAAACCCGAAGGAAGTTTCAACTCCGCAGCGGGAGCATTTTTTTTCGCACTACGTGTGTGCACTGGCGGTTTGCTGAGATTATGTTCGCCAAGGCAGTTCATTGCGACCAGCGAAGCGGTTAGGCAGGTAAGGCCCCAAACAGGTTTCTTCATCGTTTAATAAACTATAGGTGTTCTACGCAGGATTATACTACGCTTCCAACAAAAGCTCTTCGGCGCTGGTAAATACTAATCTGGTCGCGTAGCGAACAAATGTTTATAGAAAAGCAAAGATCTGCCCTGGTAACCTACCTGACGGCGCGCAAGTCATTGCGGGAGCTATTCAGTGCCAAATATGCCGTAGCTACGCAACATGAAGACAATCACGCAACTTGAATTAAGTACTATTAGATTGTGAAGAGTTACTATTCGAGGGCTTTGTATAACGACCCGGTACTATCGCCGTCAAGTCGGTCGGTTGGTAAATCAACAATATCACTCCAATACTTTTTCAATGATTTCAGCAAATTGGTCCAGCCCTGAACGGTAGATGATTTTTCCAGAAACGACACGGCGCCTGTCGAGTAAGCTTGTTGAATCCGCTCTTCGTCAGCCATCATCGACAGGATAATGATAGGGATTTGAACCGTTTGAAGGTATTTTCTTAACATAACCAGATAGGCCAGCCCGTCTTCTTCCCGGTTAAAATTGATGTCGAGTAAGATCAGTTTGGGTAAATTGACCGGAGAGGATTTCAGGTAATCCATAGCCTCTTCGATCGAGCAAAAATGGATAAAGTCAGCCTCCGGAAATGCGTTCTGAGACACCCGACTCAGAATATCTCCCAAATTAGGGTCATCATCAATTAGTAGTATAGGAAATGTTTTATCTGTTGTATTAACTGACTCCATGCTCGTTCAGACAATTTTCACCTTGTTACGTAGTCACCTGATCAACTTTTATCTTCATTCTGATACTCACTTATTAAAATAATTGTTTAAAATCTGTTCGGCTTTTTAAGCGACTTTATGAAAAAAAGGACATATCGCGTATTTTTGGTTTTGTCGAGTTTATGCCCCGTATTACCGTGCCCACTCCTGGTAGATTTATTATTTTATCCATTGACGACGACCCTACGATAGCCGACCTTTTGGAACGGTCGTCACAAGTTAGCTTTCCCGAAGCCAGCGTAATTCCCATTCAGTCAATTGCGGCTCTGGATGAATATCTACAAAAACAAGCGGCTCCTTTACCCAAACTCATTTTATTGGATCTGAACGTACCCGATAGTGCGGAAGGGTTCAAACTATTGACCCAATTGCGCCAGAATTCTCCTGTGCACCTAATCCCTATTATCATTCTATCCGCTTCCGATAGCGATTTCCACATTAAGGAAGCTTATTTTCAGGGGGCTAATGCGTACATGACCAAACCAGAATCGTATGGAGAGTGGGTTCGCTTTATGGAACTGCTGAAAAACTTCTGGCAGCAGACCGCTACTCTACCCCGTTTGTAAGAACTGCACCTATCGTTTTTTTCACAAGCCACACGGTACGATTACCACACGTTACGTCATTGACGTTATGGAGCAGTACCTCGAAACCATATCGTTCAAATAAGGAATGATACTCTGCCGAAGCTAAGCTGGCGTGATAGACGGTGTGGCCACTCATTTCTCCGTAGGCGACCCCATGCTCGTCGCCTGACGTGAAGAGTAACATGCCATCTTTTTGGATATGATTGGCAAAGACTGAAAACATTGCCCGCTGCGCATCGTGAGTCAGATGAAAGAAACTATCCCAGGCAATGATGGCATCATACTTCCGACCAAGATTCAGCGTTTGCATATCTGCCCGGATCCACTCCATATCGGGAAATCGGTTCTTACACAGAGCGATCATGTTCGATGAGCCGTCGACGCCGGTAACTTGGCATCCCTGCTCAATCAGAAAGCGAGCGATGGGCTCTCCTGATCCACATCCCAAATCCAGCACGGAAGCACCCGGTCTGCGGTTCTGCAGAAGCGCTTCCAGGTAGTTACGTTCGACCAGGTTTTTATTCCGGTTCTGGTCGAACCAGTCCGCAATCGCTTCGTATAGGTCGCCGATTCCGTGATCGTTCATACTTGTGTGCTTATACATTTTCAGCCCCTGGATAGTGGAACAGTGGTGTCAGGTTTTCGAACCTGACACCACTGTTCCACTATCCAGGGGCTGAAAATGCCAGATTTTAAGTTATACCAACCCTTTTTTCATCGCTTTGACAGCGTAGTCAGCCGAACGGGCGGTCATGGCCATGTAGGTCAACGATGGGTTTTGAGTGGAAGTCGATGTCATGCAGGCGCCATCGGTTACGAACACATTTTTGACCGCATGAAGCTGGTTCCATTTGTTCAGCATCGATGTTTTGGGGTCTTTCCCCATCCGTACCCCACCCATCTCGTGAATATCGAGACCAGGGTTACGATGATCATCACGCAGTTTAATATTCTTAAAACCGGCTTCGGTAAACATTTCCGTCAGCTGCTCCTGATAATCCTTCACCATTTTGTCGTCGTTGTCGTCATAGGCGATGGAAATTTTCAGTTGCGGAATCCCGAACGGATCTTTCAGATTGGGGTCGAGTGCTACGTAGTTGGTTTCTTTCGGGATGGTTTCGCCCATCATGTGCGAGCCGACGTGCCAGCCGCCCAGTTTTGGGTTGAGCAGGCTCTGTTTAAGATCAGCCCCGATCGCATTCTGATCTGAGTAAGACATACGACCCGCGGAGAAGCCAGCCGCATAGCCCCGCAAGAAGCCCGTTTCCTGCTTCAATACGTTACGGAATCGAGGAATGTAGGGACTGTTCGGACGACGCCCATCGGTCGTTGAGTCCAGGTCTCCATCGTATTCGCCCGAGATACCGGCCCGGTAATTATGGAAGGCCGCGTATTTTCCCAGCACACCACTATCGTTACCCAAGCCATTTGGGAACCGATTCGAGGTTGAATTCAGAAGGACCAGGTTCGAGTTCAAGGCAGCTGCATTCAGGAAAATGATTTTGGCGTAAAACTCCTGCATCTGCTTCGTGTTTGTATCCACTACGCGAACGCCCGTCGCCTTACCTTTTTTCTCATCGTAGATGATAGAATGCACAACCGAGTTAGGACGCAACGTCATCTTACCCGTTTTGGCTGCCCAGGGAATCGTTGTAGAGTTACTGCTAAAATATCCGCCAAATGGACAACCGCGTTCGCAAATCGTGCGGTGCTGACACTGGGCCCGACCCTGATCGAAATGAATTTGCTTCGGACTGGTTAAGTGGGCGGCCCGACCCATAATGACGTGCCGGTCTTTGTACCGAGACGCCATTTTTTGCTGGAAGAGCTTCTCTACGCAGTTCCACTCATGCGGAGGCAGGAATTCGCCATCGGGCAGAGTTGCCAGTCCGTCTTTATTTCCGGTAATTCCGGCAAACCGCTCTACGTAACTGTACCAGGGTGCCAGATCAGCGTACCGAATGGGCCAGTCGACGGCGAAGCCATCGCGGGCGGGACCGTCAAAATCGAAGTCACTCCACCGTTGCGTTTGTCGAGCCCACATCAGCGATTTTCCACCGACCTGATAGCCCCGAATCCAGTCGAAGGGTTTTTCCTGTACATAAGGATGTTCAGCATCTTTCACGAAAAACTGCTCAGTGCCTTCGTAGAAAGCGTAGCACTTGCTGATGATCGGATTCGCATCCCGAACGTCCCGCTTCAACTGATTCCGGTGTTCGAACTCCCACGGCTGCATGTTCGTGGTTGGGTAATCCGTTACGTGCCGGACATCGCGGCCCCGTTCGAGGACGAGCGTGCGCAGACCTTTGCCGGTTAATTCTTTAGCCGCCCATCCACCGCTGATACCAGACCCAATCACAATGGCATCGTAGGTATTCAGCGCCTGAGCGTCAATATTTAGGTAAGACATAAAAAGAGTTACAGAAAGTCTTTCGGCTTATTTTGATTGAGATACAGCTTTTTGAGGAACGGGTACGCAGCCATGATAATGGCCGGGTATAAATTGGTAGTGCGTCAGGTTAGTCATTACGTATTCTGAGCTCATGTAACCCCGAATCGTCAGCCCTTTCACCAATCCGTAAAATTCCTTCTGTGCCGGGTCCTGCGATAATTGCGTTAACAGGGCCGTTCGTTGCGCAACGTCGCCTTCGCTAAACGGTTTGCCAAACGATTTCTGGGCCAACCCATCCAGCGAATCCAGGCCATTCTTGAGCGACTCCTGAGCTTTGGGCTCATAGCAGTCCGTTACCATTTTCTGAATGAACTGGTGTACGTTGAGAGCTTTGGCACCTGGAGTGTCCGTAGCCGGAACAATGGTTTCGGCCATGTCTGCCAGCAGATCCATCTGGTTTCGGGAGAGAATTTGCCGGGTTGAGCGAGCTGTTTCAACTGTCCAGCTGTTGGCCCAGGCAGGAAGGCTAATAAACCCACCAACGGCTCCGGCCATTGTTTTTAACGCGTTACGTCTTTCCACAGGAGTACTTACTACGATTCTGTTTATTCTGTCAAAGATACAAAACAAACCAATGGAGTCCCTTAGTAGAAACCACTGATTTCAGCGCAACCAATCCTGAATACATTGATTTCAGAGATCAAAAATTAAGTAAAAACACTGACTGTATCAGCGCTTGCCTACGAGAAATAACGAACGTTCTTCAGGGGGCAAACGTTACTATAGTATGCTGATACTACGTTGGTTTACTAGCCTAAAGATGGTATCAATTCTCTTCCCACTACCTCAAGTCCGTTCATCGATGAACCCGGCCAATTCATCGGTACATTTCATTAAACTGTCATTAAATATCCTGGTCCTTTGATCGGCCCTGCAACAATCGGTTAACGCTTCTCGTAATGACGATAAGTACGGTACTTCAATTTCCCCAAAAACAGATGAATAAATACGTTGTGAATACTAC
Organism: Spirosoma validum; assembly: GCF_014699035.1. GTDB lineage: Bacteria > Bacteroidota > Bacteroidia > Cytophagales > Spirosomataceae > Spirosoma > Spirosoma validum. Next base: position 354,443 of record NZ_JACXAA010000004.1, on the reverse strand, counting down.
GCCTGGAAAATTTATCCATCAACAATCTCGCCTGCGCGTTGCGAAATGGCTACTGATCGCTGGCTTTGCCTTATCCTTGTCAGCTTGTAAAAAGACAACAGATGACGTTACTCCACTGGCCAGCTCTTCGACAGACAACCAAGCTGTCAACGACTGGATTCTGGAAAACATGCAGGAGTTGTATTATTGGAACAGCACAATTCCGGCCAATCCCGACAAAACGCTGTCGCCCGATAAATTCTTCGATTCCATTCTGAATAAATACAACGCTACGTCAAACCCAACTGGCGACCGTTTTTCGTGGATTGAAGAAAGTGGTACGGACCTGCAGGCCAGCCTAAGCGGCCAAACCACCACGACGGGTATGGAATACAACCTGTATCTGAAAGCATCGGGCTCGACGGACGTCATTGCACAGGTGCTCTACGTATTGCCGAATTCACCAGCACAGAAAGCTGGGATCAAACGGGGCGATATTATTACGAAGGTGAATGGTCAGACGATTTCGACGACCAACTATTCGAATTTGCTATTTTCGGGAACGACATTCGCGTTCGGTCTGGCTACTGTAAATGGTTCGTCTTTGGTCGATTCGGGTCAAACGATCAGCGTAACGGCAACAACATTTCAGGAAAACCCTGTCTTTCTCGATTCAGTCTATACGGTTGGCAGCAAAAAAGTAGGGTATCTGGTCTACAATCAATTTGTACCCGGTGCTAACGGCAGCAAGGCCAATGAGTACGATGCTCAGGTCGATGCGGTATTCAATGACTTCAAAGCACAGGGTGTAAATGAGTTAGTCCTCGATCTGCGTTATAATCCCGGTGGATATACGTCTTCGTCAGCGAATCTGGCCAGCCTCATTGGCAAGGGCGTTAGCTCGAGCAAGTTGTATTTCCGCGAAGAATGGAACAGTACCATCACGCCTGAATTACAGCGGGAATATGGGTCGAATTTTTTCATCCAGAATTTCCTGGATAAATCACAGAACATTGGCAGCAACCTCTCGCGGGTCATCGTGCTGACGACCGAACACACCGCTTCAGCCAGCGAACTGATTATCAATGGCCTTCGTCCATACATGACCGTAACTACTATTGGTACCACTACGTATGGCAAAAATGTTGGTTCCATTACCATCACCGACGAAACAGGCAAGATTCAATGGGGCATGCAACCAATCGTCTTTAAATCATACAACAACGCCGGACAGTCGGATTACTCGACGGGCTTTACGCCTAATGTGGAAGTAGAAGAGCCTCTTGCTCTATTGCCGCTTGGCGATACAAAGGAAAATCTACTGAGTGCTGCGTTGAACCAAATAGCAGGGGGCACGACCAACACACGACAAGGCGTAGCCGCTGGCAACACACTTCCAGCGCTGGGCTCGTCGCTCCAACGTAAAGTGGGTGGCCATGCTATGGTCCGTCAGTTGAAGACGCTGAATTTATAAGCGCTTTTTTTCAATAGCATTCCAACGACTACGTCACGAAGGGGGTCTTTGTGATGTAGTCGTTTAGTTTTATCAGAAAAGTGAGGATAATCTGGCCAGAATTAAGAATTTTTATGAAACCACTACGTTGGTAAGTAACAGGTCTTTAACTTAATTTTGTCAGATGAATATAATCAGTTAATGCTGCTATAACGATGACCGATGCCGACTTTTGGCAATCTCCGTCGGCTTTGCTGTTCGCTCGTCTATCCCCATCTGGATGGCAAAACAGTCGTTCTTAACTCAAATTGCTATACCTTTACGTTTCAGTTCGTTCGTTTACGCTCTTTTTTCATGATTCATTTACCATTTCGATTTCGTTCGGCAACCAACCCACAGCCGAAAACCGTATCTTCTGAGATTCTACTCTCCTCCGCTCCTGCTCATAAAACAAACCAGAAACGTATCAACTGGGCACTCAGTCTGATCTGCCTGGGTTGGAGCAGTTTCCTGGTGGGCTGCGGTAGCTCATCAACCGTGTCTACTTTGGGCGACTGGACGGTTAAATCAGCACTGGATGGCGTTGCCCGTTCCGGAGCTTCGGGATTCGTAGTCAATAACATCGCTTACCTAGGTACTGGCATCGATAACAAGACCCAGATGCTGTCCGATTTCTGGTCGTATAATCCGGCAACGAATGCCTGGACACAACGGGCTAATTTTGGTGGAGTCGCCCGCTATTTAGGTGTAGGTTTCTCGGTTGGCAATAAAGGTTATATCGGTACAGGTAGCAACACCAATGGCGACAAACTAAAGGATTTCTGGGAGTATGACGTAACGGCTAATACGTGGAAACGGATTGCCGATTTTGCCGGATCAGCCCGTACCAATGCTGTTGCGTTTGGTGCCAGTAATAAAGGATTCGTTGGCACTGGAAACGATGGCAACTACCTGAAAGATTTCTACGCTTACGATCCGGCAACCGGTGCCTGGACGCAAACCGCTGGATATGGCGGGGCCAAACGCGAAGGCGCCGTAGCTTTCGTGATCGACAACAAAGCTTACGTCGGTACGGGGAATGGAAGCGGCACAGCACAACGGGACTGGTTCATGTATGATGCAGCCGCGAACAGCTGGACGCAAAAAGCTGATTTCACAACCGATAACGCGGGTATCGCCCGTAGCTATGGTGTTGCGTTTGCCATCAACGGTAAGGGTTATCTTACGCTTGGAAACACGACGGCGAAAGATGTTTGGGAATACGATCCGGCTACGGATACGTGGGTAACCAAAGGCGTTTTCGAAGGTTCTTCGCGCACGAATGCCGTAGGCTTTGCTATTGGTAACAAAGGTTACGTTACCACGGGTAGCCCAGGCTCGACCTCTCGTTTCGACGACCTATGGGATTTCGACCCAACGATTGAGCAAGTACTGTAAGTATCTGTTAGAATGAGTACTGACCAATCTACGTGGCGAATCAGCCCAATTCGATTCGCATTGATTCTAGCGCTGATTGGACTGGCTGTTTTGACAGCATACCGGTTGTTTCGTAATTCATCGCCTTACCAGGTTGAGGTGTTTGCTACGTCAACTGGCTGGGGTTACGATATTCTGAATAACGGAAACCCATTTATTCATCAACCAACTGTACCGGGGCAAGCTGGTACAGTTGGTTTTGCCAGTCAGGAACAGGCCCGCCGGGTCGGTGAGCGAGTGGTTGAGAAATTACAAGAGACAAAGGCACTGCCTACTCTGACGAATGACGAACTACGCCAGTTAGGCGTAACAATTCCCTGAATTCCATTGCTTATGCGTACTTTTTGGTACGCCGGTTTGCTATTGCTAACCGGTATCGTGCTGGTTGCCTGCCAATCGGGTGACCTGAATGTTGGTCAATCGGTTATCAATCCGCAGGAACTGTCGATCCAGTCCATTGACACGGTAACCATTCAGACCTCAACGGTGCTGCGGGCTGATTCGTTTGCTACGTCTACGGATGCGGACATAGTGGTTGGCCGCTGGACTGATCCGCAAACCGGACGGCTGAACGCGCGCTCTTTTGCTACGTTTGATTATACGTCAAACTCCCTGGGAGCCCAAACAAATCTGAGACTGGATTCTCTGGTGCTGGAAATGAACTATTCCCTGGTGAGTGCTAGCCAAGCCTTTGTTTATGGCGACACCACTACGTTATTCGACATAAGTGTACACCGGCTGGCAAATCCGCTCGCTCCTCAGCTTTACTATAATACCAGCTCAATCGTTTACGACCCCACGCCCACAGCTAAAATGGTTGTTTTGCCGCAACCCAATCGGCGGGGAAAACAAATTCGCTTCCGTATGACGGACAATCTGGCGCAGGACTTATTTACCAGATTATCTACAAATCAGATTACTGATTTCACGTCGTTATCCAGATTTATACCAGGCTTTGCTTTCGTAAATAATTCAACGAGCAACACACTGGCCTGCTTTGCTACCTCAACCAGCGGACTCAGACTGTATTACCACACGATTGAGGACCCGCAGACGTCGGCAGACGTACTGTTTCCGATTACAAATTATCATTTCACCCAGTTGCAGAACGATCGTAGCGGCACGCCATTAAATGCGCTTAAGAATCGATCGGACGCTGTGAGTAGTCGCCTGACCGACAATACGTCTTTTGTTTCGATTGCTTCTCAACTGCAAACCCGGATTGAATTTCCTTATCTGGCCCAATTTGCCCGGCCTGAAGGTTATGCTGATCTCAACAAAGCTGTATTGGTTGTTAGCCCTATTCGTCGTACGCAGCTGGATAATGCTGCCCCGCCTAGTTCACTGGAGCTGTTTCAGGTCAATAATCAAAACGTGGCGATTGCCACTATTCCAGGCGGCACCATACCTCAATCCGGCGGTGGTGCTTTAGGATACTATTCCATCGATCCGTTTGCACAGTTGTTCACCGATTCATACACCTTCGATCTGACGTATTACATTGGTGAGATTCTCAAACAAAAAGCGCCGAATGAGCCTTTGTTACTGACACTGCCTGCTCCCACAAGTCAAGACCCCTATACCTTGAAGCGATTCATTCAGCGGGTAACGCTCGGAAATCCATTCCGTACGGGCGATCAGATGAAGATGAAACTGTTCATATCTTCAGGAACGTAGCATCAATACATTATTCAGTATAGCGTATCAAAAGCCGAACCGTTATGATGGTTCGGCTTTTGCGTATAGTGCCGTTACCTAATTGCGTTGCATTCGCCACAAACTGTAACTAGCCTGCGTATGGGTTTATATAAGCGGAATGACCGTTTTTGGGCATTTTTTTGGCCATTGACGGTTTAATTCTGCTAAATGCGGTCTTTCGTTGCGTGAAACTCCATTGATGTGACGTTAAAAGACCTTAAAATCAGAACTGATTATTAACCTTCCCAGCCCCATTGATGCAACAGATGTACGTTACTTTTTTAAACCGTGAGACAGCGGTTAAACTGAATAAGTACGCAAATGGAACGTACCATCACACCTATCGACGCTAATCGTCCCGAAACTTCAACCTATCCCTCGCTACAGGTTTTATTATCGCAATCGGAAGACGGGTTTTACGGGAGTTTGCAGCGGATCTGGAACAACGTAATCCAGTTGGAAGATATGGGCATCATTCAACAGGAAAACGACAAGTTCGTATATGCTTACCGGTTCGCTGAACTTGAACTGCAACGCGCTTTTGCGATCCAAGCGACTGCGGATACAATTGATCAACTGCATTAGATCGACACGATTGCCACGTACAATGAAGACGTATCAAAATGAGCACGTACGGGTATTGGTCGAATGCAATGTACACCTGTTAACACAAACCTGGGTAGGCTTGCCCAGTAGCGAAAACTTTCGGGATGGAACGTTGGCTACACTTGCCCTGGCAAAACGACATCAGATCAAACGCTGGCAGATCGACTTACGACAGTTACGCTTATTTAACCCCGTAGACCTGCATTGGTTTATGCAACACTGGCTGCCACAAGCCAGCCAGGGATTGACCCGGCAGCCGCGTATTGCTATTATCCTTACCGACGTTAACCAGTTTGGCAAACTTGGATCTGATTTGATCATCAGGGCATCGCTGGCCCAAAATAGTGAGCTAGCCTGTCGCTATTTTGTCGGTAATGATGACGTATATGCCTGGCTAATGGGTAGCTCATGAGTCAGGTACTAGTGTACTGATCAGGCAGTTGGTCTATTGGTCCATACACAGGAAGGAATTTCCATAGAACCTGAGTAATTTCCACAGGCAGGTCGGTCGGTAAAAGCTAATTCCAACTTGCAGGCTCATCAATCAATCTGTGATTTGGGGTTAGCTCACATCCAGCAAGCCGTACTTCGTTTACCGGCTTCGCAACGGTTCATCGTATTCTGACGTATAGCCAACTAAAGCGGGTAAATCTGCTTCCTTATATTGCTACTATGCCCATTATTGTTTTGATTCGTAGTCCTTTAGAAGCAATGCTCTCAGGGACAATATAAGTTTAGTTTTAAGCGATTTTATTAACAATCCATTGCTGTCATCAGAATCAAATTTGTACGGATCCACAGAGTCGCTTGATGCGTATGGATGAGTCAAATTTTGCTTTGGTATAGAAAGGAAGAGATGGATTGCCTACAAAGCAAACTGGGGAACTAACTAAGCTTGAATCCCAGGAGATGCAGGCTATTGAATACCTAATGCAGTTATAGTGAGAGAAGGATTGAGGAAGAGATTTAGAACAACTTGCTTATGCGTACATCTACTTATCGGTTTATATACTGGCTTTTGTTTCTGAGCTTGCCACTCGTTTCGCTGGCTACGCACCAGGTTGGTGGTCAGTTGGAAATGCAGGCTATTGGCGACGTACCGGGCCATTACCGAATTGTTGTTACTCAGTATTTCGAAGATGGTACACCAGGCATAGCGCGTCAGGCCTCAACCGGATCTTTAGGCATTTTCCGAAAAAGTAACAATTCCCAGATGATGACATTTACTGTTACTGAAACGGGAAGACGACAACCCGTTATTTACGCCAACGAGTTCTGCGCGCAGCAACGTAACCTGAAGTTTGTGGTCTCTACCTACGAAGCGACTATTCAGCTCGCTCCATCTAGCTATACTGATCCACAGGGCTATTATATCTCCTACCAGACCCGTAACCGAAACTCGGGTATCAATAATATCAGAACCCCTGATCAGGTCGGCTTTACGTTTTACCTCGAATTTCCGGCCCTGATGCAAAATGGGCAACTGGTTTCGTATTCATCCCCTCATTTCGGGCCTATCAATGGCGAGTATGTTTGTATCGGTGATGCCTTCACCTTTCCGTTTGGTGGTACCGATCCAGATGGGGACCAGCTACGGTATTCGATGGTGACGCCCCTCGATCAGAAAGGTACGGGAATGGGAAGTAATGCAGGCGTATCACCTGGCCCTTATCCGGATGTCAGCTGGCTGTCGGGATTCAGCGCTACGAACGCCATCCCCGGTAGTCCAACATTAAGCGTAAATGCCCAGACGGGAAAACTGTCTGTAACCGCAACACAGTTAGGCCTTTTCGTTTTTGCCATAAAGGTAGAAGAATATCGAAATAGCGTGAAGATTGGCGAGGTACGGCGCGATTTTCAGTTGCTGGTCATTGATTGTCCACCCCAAACGACCCCCGCTCCAACCGTTCAGCTCATGAACCGTCCCCAGCGCCGACTGACAACGATATGCCAGGGTGATAACGCAGTTCTTCAGGCTACCATCAACAACGACTGGAACTACCAGTGGCGACGGGATGGGGTTAATTTGTCGGGGGCTACGTCATCAACGCTTACGGTAAGTGACGCGGGTGAATATACCGTATTGGTCTCACCTAAAGCGACCTGTAGTAAAGCAGGTACGTCGGATACGCTGGCCATTCGGGTCATTGGTCAGAAAGCCTCTCTGACTAGCACGGGCCATCTATGCGCGCAAACAGGTTCGGTAACGTTAACGGCCACGGCCGATACGGGCGTTGCCTATAAATGGTACCGGGAGGGTCAGGCATTAGCAAACCCAGTGACGGATTCGTTAAAAACTACGCAGGATGGTCGTTATTGGGCTGTGTTAACTTATACATCGGTGGGCTGTACAGTCACTACCGATACCACTTCACTGGTTCGCTCAGCGCCGGTACTGGCAAAGATTGTGTCAGCATCCGGGCAAAATCGGATTTGTCCGCAGGACTCATTGCTGTTACAAAGCAGTGGTGGGCTTCGTTACGTATGGCAAAAGGATGGGCAGATCGTCACGGGTACTACAGGGACACAGTATCGGGCCTCAAAGGCGGGTACCTACGTAGTCATCGCGACGGATACCTACGGATGCGAAGGAACGTCTCCCCCACTTGTCGTCATCCAGTTGCCAACGCCAGCCGTTACGCTCGACTCGATTCCGGCGGTTTGCGGTCCCAACAATCCAACTTATACCCTCAAAGGCAGTCCGCCCGGTGGCGACTATACCGGGACGGGCCTAACAGGCAATACGTTTGACCCAAAAACTGCAGGAGTCGGCGATCACAAATTGAGTTATGGCGTTAAAGCAGCCCCTGAGTGTGCGGCTACGGTGGTGTCACAGACAGCCGTGGTTTCGCCCATACCGACGATTCAACTGGCTGACACGATGACAACGTACCGGGGTAATACATTTACATTAAACCCAGCCTATACCGGCAATCCCAATCAGTTTCAGTGGACATCGGGTCAATATTTAGACAACGCTACGTCAGCGAATCCTCTGATCACGAACATTGCCAACGACATTACGTATACGCTCGATGTAAAAAATCGTTACGGCTGTGAAGCAAAAGATACCATCCGCATCACCGTCTACATCGGGGTCTGGGTACCGGACGCCTTTTCTCCAAATGGCGATGGCGTCAACGACGTTTGGGATCTTCCCGGCATCGAAGCGTTTCCCGACGCCATCGTTACGGTGTTTAATCGCTGGGGTGAGGTAATTTATTCTTCAGGAAAAGGCTATACGCTCCCCTTCGACGGTACGTTGAATGGCGTTTCGCTGCCCGGTGGTGTGTATGCATACACTGTCCGTACTGTGCCGGAAAAGCCCGTTTTACGAGGACGACTCATGCTGGTTCGCTGACGTAGCGTGGACAGCCACGTCCGCGTAGCCGTAGGCTAATTTATAACTGCGTTTTTAAGCCTATGATTACATGGACGTGGCCGTCCACGCTACGTTCTGGAAACACGTTTGTGTGCTTTCCATTGGTCAATACGTACTGAACGCCCACCGAATACTGGAAGGGATCAGCGAAGGGTGCTTTATCGGCAATGGTAGCTGGGTCAATAATCACTACGTCAGCGAAATAACCGAGCCGTAACAAACTCCGCTTGGGAAGTTTGTGGTTGATCGCGGGTAAACTCGTCAACCAGCGAACGGCTTCTTCCAGTGGCATAACGTGTTCATCGCGAACGTACTTGCCAAGCAGCCGGGCAAAGTTCCCCAACGTTCGGGGATGAACAATACCCACTTCTTTACGATTTACTGCAATTGGTTGAACACGTCATGACGACAAAGTCGATGAGGAAACAATTGATCGCATAGCCTGGGCGTTTGTGAGCCTAAGATAACTATCGCAACGAAACATCCATTGGCATGGCTACCGTATAGTAAATAAATCATCAGGCAACTAACTATATATGTAAACTGAAATAGACTTTGTCAACCGTACACAGGTCTGGCTGTTATAGCCAGTGTGGGTATGGCAGATAGTCACCCGAAACTCCCTCTTTTGAACTTTCTTTTCATGACTACCTCTACTCGGTGGTTGAGTTGCTTACTTATGCTGGTAAGCCCCTGGGTACGTTATACTCAGGCCCAACCCTACCATTCCCATAACCTTACCTCGACAAGTATCAACACCGAGAAGCCACCTACCCTTATTTCCCTAAATCATATTCCCACGGATGGATTTCTGCTAAAAGAAGGCTGGCGATTTCAGGCTGGCGACAATCCGGACGGAGCCAGTCCACAACTGAATGACAGACAGTGGCGTAGTATCGATCCAACCAAAACCCTTCGGGATTTGCCACAACTCAGACAGGCCGGTATTGGCTGGCTTCGGCTGCATCTGCACACCGGCCCTGAATTGCCGCCCCTCATGATTAAAGTGTTTCAATCGGTTGCTTCAGAAATTTACCTGGATGGTCGGTTGTTATACCGCTTCGGCATAGTCAGTGCCTATCCAGATCAGGTAAAGGCTTATGATCCAAGAGCCACCTTTAGCCTGCCTCTCCAGCCTTCGTCTGAACACGTACTGGCTCTACGCATTGCCTGTCAACCCGGTCTTTATTACAACATACGATCCCAAAACTGGCATACCGACGCTATTGAATACTGGCTGTTTTCATCCTCGTCAACCCCCACCTTAAAACCATACGATACAGAGCAAATCGGTACGTCTGCTTTTAAAGTCGGGATCGCATTCATCCTGTTCATCCTGCATCTGAGTCTTTTTTTGGCGTACCGAACTACACAGCGGACGAATCTGTATGCGGCAGGTATGTATCTGATGCTATGCATTACTTTTTTGGCGAGAGCAGCTGACAATTACACGCACTCGTTATATGATCGTCTCATCATTCATTACGCTTCACTCATTGATTTCTGGGTACCCGCCATGGCGCTTCTAACGTTTTATAGTCTGTTTGACTTTCGTAAGGGGTGGCTTTGTTGGTTAGCAATCGGGAGCATCAGCTTTTCTTTTATTACAGCATCGGATAGCTTTTATTGGCTCTCTTGGTTTGACCGGCTTATCCTGTTCGAATTTATTCGGCTTTCATTAATGGCCACCCAGCGTAACCTGCTTGGAGCGCGCATCGTGACGGTTGGCGCTTTCTTTAACCTAGGATTGTGGGTCACTATATTGATCCTGACTGCTCTGCACATTACTGCCGCCGATCATGAATGGCTGATCAATTTCTTTTATGTAGTTTCTTTTCTATGTTTCCCGCTTACCTTATCCCTTCGGCTGGCCCTGGAACACGGCTGGGTCAACCGGCAATTGAGAGCCCAACTGGATGAGGTCGAACTTCTCTCGGCCCGCAACCTAGTCCAACAGCAGGAACGTCAGCAACTTCTGGCTCAACAAAATGAGCGACTGGAACAACAGGTAACTGAGCGAACTCAGGAACTCCATCAGCAAGCCAGCCAACTCCGGCAGCTCGATCAGGTTAAGTCACGTTTTGTGACCAACATGACTCATGAGTTTCGGACCCCGCTCTCGCTGATCATATCGCCAGTCGAGAAATTACTTCAGGAAAATCGCTTCGATCGACCCCTGCTAACGCTGATCCAACGGAACGCCAGACAACTTCTTCGGCTGGTCAACCAGTTGCTGGATCTATCGAAACTAGAGGGCAACCACATGGCCGTTTCGCTGATGCAGGGTGAACTAACCAGCTTTATTTATCCTATTGTGGATGTATTCCAACGGGCCGCTGAGCAGAAACACGTAACGTTAACGTGCATTGTCGGTCAATTTCCGCCACAACCGCAGGTATTCGATTCGGATAAGTGGGAAAAAATTCTGACGAATTTATTGGCGAACGCCCTCAAGTTTACGCCCACCGGGGGGCAGATAAGCCTTACAATCAATCCAGTTTGGGAAGTTGGTGAAGGAAGACGTGTACAGATTCAACTCACCGATTCGGGTATCGGTATTGCCCCCGACCAGTTACCGCACATTTTCAACCGATTTTACCAGGTCGATACATCGAGTACCCGTGCCTATGGAGGAACCGGTATTGGCCTGGCGCTGGTCAAGGAATTGATTGACTTGTTGGAAGGTACCATTACCGTAGAGAGCGAACCCGGTGTGGGCACTACGTTCCGCCTGACCCTGCCGCTACAGTTTGTATCAACAAGCCTCGACCTGCCCGCTATTAACGATTCTGTCGTTAAACCGAGCGCTGACTGGGAGTGGTCGCTGGCTTCTCCTGCTCCCGTTACGATTCCTTCTGGCAAAGAGTCGTTCAGGGCCCAGATTCTGCTTATAGAAGACAATGACGAGTTAAGGGGATTTCTCGTGAATGAACTGTCTGGCCTATATCACGTCCTCCAGGCTGCTGATGGGGAAACAGGCTGGTCTCTTATCCAAAGCGAACTACCTGATATTGTTATTACGGATGTGATGATGGCCCGCCTGGATGGCTATGCATTGGCTCATCTGGTCAAAAGTCATGCTCATACGGACCATATCGCGGTGGTGATATTAACCGCCAAAGCCGCCCAGGAGAACCGACTTACCGGACTAGAGCAGGGAGCCGACGACTACCTGACTAAACCGTTTAGTATGGGTGAATTGCTACTGCGAATTCAGAATCTGCTCAGCCGCCAACGGCGCCTGCAGGAGCGCGTACAGGCCAGCTTAACCTCCATTCGACCTGCAGAGGAACCGCCAGAAATGCCAGCGAATCCCTTCCTGGTTCAGCTCTATCAAGTGCTGGGAAATCAGTTCAGCAACCCCGCCTTCTCTGTCGAAGAACTGGCCGACAAGATGGCTCTAAGCCGTAAACAACTCACCCGAAAAGTCAAAACCCTGACGGGACTGTCGACCAGTGAACTCCTGCGTAACTACCGGCTTCAGCAGGCCACTACGTATTTACGGCAAGGCTTGTCGAGTTCAGAAACAGCCTATCAGGTAGGTTTCGAAAGTCCGGCTTACTTTACCAAGTGCTTTCGGGAAGTATACGGCCGAACCCCAATTGAGTTCACCAGACAGACTAATTTATAACAAAAAAACGGTCCAGCGACTCAAAAGCGACATTTGTTATAGCATTTGTCCTTTTTCTTATACCCATCCCCCCGGATTAGTAGCGAGCTTTGCCTATACGAATACAACCTGAATTAGATCGATAAGGCACTATTCACGCCATAAATCAATCCGAACATCTCTTTCTCTTTTTAACCGACTTCCCTCTTTTATGAAACAACCGCTCCTCATCCTCCTCCTGTTCTATTTAATGAGCCACTACCGATTTCTCCAGTCCAAAATGGCTCCATTGCCGGGTCCGACGAATGCGCCATCCTGGTTCGTTGTCGGGCAGTCGCAGAATGCTGAACGCGCGGGGTCTGCAACACGTGCATCTGAGGCCAATGGCACCCGGTTACGACCGGGTTCTAACGACTACTTATCAGACATCTGCTCTGGGTAGAAGGGATGTAGCCTAAATAAGGCACAATCTATAAATCGACTTGTTCTATTGACTTTGTTGAACAGAAAAAATCTGTTCTGAACGAAGCCCGGCTACGCTACGTCCCTTTTTTGCCCATTTTCCCGTATTAGCTCGCCTACAATACGTAGCGATGCCAAAAATCTGCATTACCCAACTCCTTTATTTCTCGCTTTACTCATTAATCCTATGAAACGAATTTTATCAAGGCAATTCAGTCTGCTGACCAGACGAAAAACAGGACCACTGCTATTCCTGCTTCTTTTACTGGGCACGGTGGTACAGGCACAAATATTAAACACGACAATTAACACCGAAGTACACTTTGTCCAGGGTAGTATTAAGCCATCTTCACCAGGTTACCCTTTTTCTAATACTTCCTACAAGGTTAAAGCCACTGTAGATACTGATAATCAACCTACGAATCAATTTAATCACATTAAGGGTCAAATGGAAAGTTCATTTTGCTATTCAAATGACAATAACAATTACGCTCCTGAAAGTCTGGGCCCTGTTGTCGATGGCGTTATCCTGCAGCATGTCGATGGGTCACAACAGTATGATCTGGAAGTATTTACCTGGATTGACTATAGCAAAAACTGTAACTGGGATGAAGGTGATCAATTAGATGGGTATGAAGTTAAATTGATGAAACCTACGCTGGATCCGTCTAATGTATGGACGCCATTCAATGGCCTCGTTTACAGTAGTTTCTATGGTGGTCCCAGTCGATACTACATGAAGCACACCTGGCGGTATTATGGTGGCGCTGCTATCAATAACCCTTTGAATTTTGGTATTGTTGATAGCAATACAAAGTCGCATATCAATAGCAATCGAAAGGCACCAGACGGCGCGCTCCCATTTATGGGCTATGCTAATAATTTTGAGTTGACTCCCTCCAAACCAACGGGGGGGAGAGACGTAGTTTATACCTTCACGTTGTCTCAAACTAGTAATGTAATTTTATCAACCCTTTTCGATCAAACGGATTTTAATACCGTTATTCATCTATTTAAGTATGATGAATCAGGGCCTAAACTAGGCGCTTATATCGGATCTAACGATGATGCACTCGGTAGCAATAAATCGTATCTACAAACAAGCTTATGTAGCGGTCGGTACGCCGTTATTGTTGAAGGCGCAAAATATGAGGATGAAGGAACCTTTAATTTATCGATAGAAACGTATCCGGTAGCGCCAGCGATAATAAGTACATCGAATGTCTACAATAATCTTCTTCCTAATCCTCTGGAGGTACCGACGGCGTCGCTCAACTTTTCGGGTGGAGGTATTGGGCCATTTACTTATGCCTGGGAAAAAAGTGAAGGTAACGGAGGTTTTGTTCATATTACCGGGGTTACAGGAGGTACTCTTTCTTTATCAGCCCTACAACCGTCTACCAATCCCTCTCCTTCAGAATTAAAAACCGTACCATTTAAATTCCATCTAAAAGTTACGGACGGCTGTTCCAGAACAGTGACTACAAATGATGTGTCGCTAACGATGGTCTTATCAAATGGATTTATTGATGGACACATACAGACTACGGCTGCTAACGGTAGTGCAGCTGTGTCTGGGGTGAAGGTTTGCATCGTGAAAGCCAACGTACCGGGTAGTCCAGCCAGTTATACGCAATGCACAACGACCAATAATGAGGGTAACTATAGGTTCTCTCCTATTTACTACGGACCGCCCAATAACAATTCCCCTGTATCCTTCACCATTACACCGTCTTTAGTTCTACATACCTTCAAGCCTACCAGTATAGTCAGAACGCTTGATCCACTTAATCCGAGGATAGGTGATAATTTTAATGGAGTTAACTTCGAAGACGAAACGGCACTTGGCGTCACAGGAACCGTTTCGCAGACCTGCGTTTTTTGCTTAGACGCTTCTGTTCAGAACCCAACGGTGTGCCCGATGGATGGAGCGACCATAAAGTTGCTCCAAAACGGTGTTACAAAGAAAGAGGGCAAGTCTGGTTATCTGGATACACCACCCCCCGCTGCGTATGGCCGGTATGCCATTGCCGTCAATGAGCCCGGAAACTATACCGTTACGGCCAGCTATGGTAACCATACCCTCACGCCCGCTGTCTATACGCTCAACGTGTCAACGGTCCAGACGGGTATCAACTTTATTGATTCTCAGATGCACCGAATTACCGGTTATCTACGAGATGGGTGCGGGAAACCCCTCAGCGGCACAGCCACTCTGACGTTTTCAGACGTACTACCCGATGCTGCCGATGGCACACAGCGTAGCTCCTGCTTTAGACAACAGGTCGTGATCAATGGTAGTCAATTTGGCGCAACGGGCTATTATAACATTCAACTGCCCGCCCGAAAATACAGGCTTATCAGCATCGACTATAAACCATCGACGCTTAATGTGCAAGCTGCTGAATACATTAGCCCACAACAGCTAAAGGCTTTTTTTGAACCGCAGTTGACTATGCTGGTACGTGATGTAACGGAAAGTGACGCTACGCTAGATTTAACGTTTCATCGCAAACCCTACCTAAAGTTCGCTGCTCAAAGCCTTCCGAATGCCTGCACCTCTGTTACCTTCGCAGTTGGCCGGCAGGGGGTAGCCTTGCCATTCACCGTGGAAGTCTATGAAGGAAATCCAGCAACAGCGAATAGTTGTTCAGTTAGTAGTGGTACGGTAACCGGATCGAACACGATTCAGGAGGAAAATCTTCCCGCCACGCCGGTGGTCAATGGTATCGCCAGCTTCACTTTGGTACCAGGCGAGCCGAATTCGCTTTCTCCTTTTCTACGGAATCTAACCCTGAGATTTACGGATGAATATGGGCAAAAAGCAGACGATTTGTTTAAAACCGTATTTATTCAGGGTGATGTGAGGCCTGGTACAACCTTTACGACAACGTCACCAGAACTCGTTACGATGGTTTTGCATGACCCACCGGGAAACAAAAGTTTCAGTGCATGGTCAACGTCGCAGACGTATGAACGGGCCGTTCGATTCTATAGCCAGAAAGCGGTGGGCGTAGAACCCTGGGTTGAGGTCAAGATCGGTACGGATTTTTCAACCGGTATTGGCGTAGTGTTCGAATCAAAAGCCTGGGGATCTGTCAACCAAAGCGTCAATACAACCAAGTATAACACAACCAGCTCGGAAGCCATTTTTTCCTCTACCATTCAAAGCGAATACCGAACCGAAGAAGGTGGAAGTCCGGGTGCAGCCAGTGACGTATTTATTGGCCAGGCGCTGAATTTGATCTATGGAAAATCCGTGCAGTTTAGCTTTAACCAGGCAGCCTGCCAAATCGATTCAGTATCAAGGCTCATGATAGCTAGTGATAAAAACCAGGACTCAAGAACTACATTTTTTTATACACAAGCCCATATCCTGAATACTGTCATTCCGAATCTTAAAAATCTCCGTAATGCCGAAGATCCTGCAGCACCCATCAAAACAAATAAATATAACTATTACCAGAAACAGGTTTCGATGTGGGAGCAGCTGTTAGCCAATAATGAAGAAAACAAACGAAACGCTCGCTTCGTCGAGAATGTATCTTTTGGTTCAGGATCGTTTAAAACGCTTTCTGAAACAACGCGTACGTCCAGTAATAACACCGTTGAATTTGGATTGTCTATCGACTCACAAACGGCAGGCGAATTAGGGTTTGAATTTGCGGGTAGTGGCGTGTCTGGGGGAGTCATTGTGAACGTAAAAATGGACAACGGTCAAAGTGAGAGCACCACCAATATGAAAGAAATTACGTTTGCCTATACGCTCGCTGAAGATGCTAGTACGATTAGTAACGGGAAAGGAAATAGTTTTAATGTTAATGTAAAAAAAGATCCTGTTTATGGGAGTCCTGTTTTTGACCTGATAGCCGGAGAAACCAGTTGCCCACACATGCCTGGAACCTTTGCCCGCGATGTAATGCAGCTTTACTCAACATCGCCGGTAAAAACTGGAATTGTCGGTAACAAGGCTTCGTTTCCTCTCACTATAGGGAATGCTAGTTCTACTGGCGAAAACCGCACTTACAATTTGGCCCTGAATTCGATCGTTAATGGACTTACCGTTAAGTTGAATGGTGAGAACGGTCAGGTTCTCGGCTCTGTTGGATCCGTTACACCCATCAACCTGGATGCTGGTGTATCAGGGCCGTATACTATTTATGTAGAGCGGGATCCTGGCTCAGGCATTTATACGTTTGATAACATACAGCTAACACTCTCTGATGCCTGTAGTACAACCAGTATCTCGACCACGTTACAGGCTTATTTTCAGACCAGTTGTAGTCCGATTACGCTCGTTATGCCCGAGGCCAACTGGGTCAGCACGGCAAGCGATAATAACCGGGTAACCGTAGTATTTAAAGATTATATATATACAGACCTGACTAGTGTTTCGCTGGAATATAAAGCACTAGGCTCCAATAGCTGGTTTACAGGCTTCACGTTACCCAAAACGCAGATTGATGACAGTGGTTTTGGCACCACTACCTACTGGAATACAATCGGCCTGGCGGATGGTCAGTACGTTATACGGCTTAAACTCAGCTGCGCCAGTGGGACAACCTATTCTCAAACGAGCACTGGTATCATTGATCGAACACCTCCTTCCCTGTTCGGGAAAGCCAATCCAACAGATGACAGATATACAGCAGGTGATCTGATCGCAGCTACGTATACCGAAAATCTGGGATGTGCTGCTGCCGTTGCCGCTGCCAATGTGTCGATGGTTCGCCTAAGCAATAACGCTACCTTATCAGCTCAGCTGTCGTGCAGTGGAAGTCGGTTAATTGTGACTCCTCTAACCAATTTGGGCGCTCTATCGGGCGAATCGATTCGGGTTACGCTCAGCAATATCCCGGATCAGTACGGTAATATCAAACAGACATCTGATATTATTCAGTTCGTTGTTGGCAGTAGCGTTAGCACAACGGGCACAACGGCCCTATCTCTGGCGATTACCAACCCATCGGTAATAGAGGATGCTGGTACGCCTGTCATCATTGATTTTAAGCTGCCGCAAAATGCGACGAAACCGACAACTATCAATTATATACTATCGGGAACGGCACAACTGAATACGGATTATACGATTAAATATCCATCAGGTCAACCCGTTTCAACAGCGGCCCAAACGGGAGTCTTACAATCAATCGTGCTCTCCAATAGCAGTTCGGTTGTTTCATTGACGATAGTACCTATTGCCAACACGAAAATTGAAGCTAATCGAAGTGTCCTTGTTGTCTTAACCGCAGGGGGCGATTATACAATGGGAGCAGTTACATCGGTCTCAGCCATCATCACCGACGATGACTGCCCAGGCAACGTCAAACTGATTGCCAGCGGCCCGCTCTCGCAGACTAGTACCTTTGTTACGTTAATGGTTAATGAAGGGGCAACTACGTACCGCTTTGGTTATGGTGCCACTCAGGTTGTATTGAAACCTTATACCGCTACAGTGACTACGCCCGGTGTGTATTCGGTGAGCCTGACAGCCGCCAATGGCTGCTCAGCTATTGCATCAACAACCGTAGTGGCTGTAGACCCGGATGTGACTCTACTGCTGTATGCCCGCCCTTCCACCCTTTATGGTAACGGCAATTTCAGCGTAGTGGTCGATGCAATCGAGGTGAATAATATAGCAACAAGCGGAGAGATCATCATCAAAGTGACTAAGGACGCTAAAACGACGCTCAGTTTTGATGGTAGCCTTACTCAATTAAATGGCCGATCAGTACAGAATAACGCCTGGACGTTTTCGTCAACGGAAAGCACCGGCTATTATGTGCTGAAGACCACGAAACCCATTGCTCCGGGCGACAAACTAAGCTTTGGTCTCAATGGTGTGATAACCCCAGGTGCGACGACTGGAAAAATGACTATTAGTGCCACTATGTTAGGAGTGTCCAAAGAATACCGGTTTATAAACAACGTTGGCTCCAACAAGGTCGACTACTTCCCGCAGTAAGGTGATTCTGTACAAAGCCAAGATAGCTAATCACCGGTGATTAGCTATCTTGGCTTTGTACTCTTTTAACCAAACTCTCTATGTTTTCTTCTCTACAACGTGGGTATGTGTTCGCACGCGCATTTTCCCCACCAGCAATTCGTCTAACGACAGTTAGCTTGTGTTTCTTAAGCCTCTTTTTCCTAACGGCTTCAGCCAGCCTGGCTCAGTCTATCCGCTACGTTCGCCAGGGCGGTAGCGGCAATGGCACCTCCTGGGCAGCTGCCTCAGGTGATCTTCAGGCCATGATCAACACCAGTGGTGTCGAGCAGATCTGGGTAGCTCAGGGTACCTATAAGCCCACCAGCACGACCGACCGCTCCATCAGCTTTGTCATGAAAAACGGCGTGACCATCTACAGTGGATTTCCGGCTACTGGCAATCCGGCGCTGACGAATCGCAACCCGATCAACTACACGACCATTCTATCGGGCGATATTGATAACGACGGCACGCTGGCGGGCAACAGCCACCACGTTGTTTATAACTATAGAAACAACCTGGACCAAAGTGCCATTCTGGATGGTTTTACCATTACGTTAGGGAACGCTAATATATCCTCACCGGCGACCGGCATCTATGGGGGCGGCATATACAATGAAGAGAGCAGCCCCAAAATTATTAACTGCCTCATTCGGAACAATGCCGCATTCAATTCCGGAGGAGGGATGGCTAACGTAAGAAATCTGGCCATCATCCTGAACTGCACGTTTCAGGGCAATTCGGCCCAGGGCTTTGGGGGTGGCATGTACACCGCTACCAGTAATCTGCTCGTCATCAATGGTCTCTTTCGAGGGAACACGGCGCAATCGGGGGGCGGCCTGTATCTGAATACGACGAGCAGTGCCCAATTGGCCAATTGCACCTTTGTGTCACACTCCACCGTTAACAACGTCGGTAACGCCATCGTCACCACGGGGAGTAGTCAAAATCAGATGGTTAACTGTATCGCCTGGAACAACGGCGGAGCGCATACGTTCGACGGCTCCAGCTCGGTTAATGCAACCTATAGTCTGTTTGAGCCCTCTGTCACCAATTACTCGGGATCTAATAATATAATCACCAGCACCTTACCCTTCACCAGCTCAGCCGAACAAACGCTAAGGCCTTGTTCGCCAGCGATCAATGCCGGTGACCCAAACAGTAGTGGGATCACCGGCACTACGCCGACGGATCTGGCCGGCAATCCGCGTCTTTACGGGGGGCGCATCGACATGGGCGCTTTCGAGTACCAAACTACAGATACCCCAATCATTACCCAACAACCGATCAGAGGCACAACAGTACAAGTGGGCACTACGGTTACCGCGTCGGTCAGTGCCACCGGTACGGTCAGTTCCTATCAGTGGTACAAGAACAGCAGTGCGCTAGGCGGCCAGACTTCAGCCACGCTCACACTGCCTTCAGTGCAGATAAGCGATGCCGGTAGCTACTCGGTGGTGGTAACGGGCAACTGCAATACGACGGTGACCTCAACGGTCTTTAGTTTGGTAGTTACCCAGCCCATCCGCTACGTGCGGCAATCCAGCAGTGGGCAGGGCGACGGCTCTTCGTGGTCCAATGCCTCCGCCGACCTGCAAGCGATGATCAACGCGGCTGGCGTCGAACAAGTCTGGGTGGGGGCTGGCACCTATAAGCCCACCTCGAGCACCGACCGTACCGTTAGTTTTTCAATGAAAAACAACGTAGTCATCTACGGCGGCTTTCCCCCTACTGGTACCCCTACCCTAGCCAACCGAAGCACCTCCAGCAACCCCACTATTCTGTCGGGCGAAATTGGCGGGTCGGGCACCGATGACAACAGCTACCACGTCCTTTTCAACAATAACAACGGGCTGACCAACTCAGCTATTCTGGACGGCTTTGTTATCACTGCGGGCAATGCTACCGGCAGCGATCCCAACAACGATGGGGGCGGCATGCTCAACATCGTCAGCAGTCCGCAGATCCGCAACTGCATCTTTGCCAGCAATACAGCCACCTTTGGCGGAGCTATCTACTATTACAACACCAGCAGCAATCCCCTGCTGATCAACTGCTCGTTTCAATTCAACTCAGCCATTTCCGCTGGGGGGGGCTGTTCAACAACGGCAGTAGTCCCCAACTTACTAACTGCACGTTTGTGGGAAATACCGGTAATGGAGGAGCCATGGTTAATCTCAACGGCCAGCCTCAGCTTATCAGCTGCGTGCTCTTCAACAATGGCGGCAGTAACAGTTTGATTAACGCGAACAATAGTAGTGTAACGGCCCGCTACAGTTTGTTCGAGGCTTCCATTACCGACTATAGTGGTACCAACAACCTGACCACCACCAGTTCGCCCTTTGCCAGCACGGGCAGCGCGGTGCTGAACAGTTGCTCACCGGCTATCAACGCTGGTGACCCGGCCAGCACCACGGCAACCAACGGCACAACGGACGTAGCAGGGAATGGGCGCTTCTACAACAATAGCCGCATCGACATGGGCGCTTTTGAGTATCAGGGTGCTCAGAGTCTACCGGCGACCATCACAGCTCAGCCTCGCAGCGGTAGCACCGTACCCTTAGGGAGCACAGTCACCGTAGCAGTGAGTATCACCGGTACGGTCAGCAGTTATCAGTGGTACAAAAATGGCAATGTGGTGAGCGGGCAGACCTCAGCCACCCTAGCGCTGAACAATGTACAAGCCGGTGATGCAGGCAACTACGTAGTGGTCATCGTCAGCCCCTGCAACAGCGTGACCTCCACGCCTTTCAGCCTCTCGGTGACGGCCGTCCCTGATCTGACTCCGATTCTCTACGCCCGACCTACCACACTCACCGGCGACAGTCCCCTCAGCGTAGTGGCCGATGTGGTCGAGCTCAACGGCGTGACGATTACCGGGACCATTACCCTCAAGATTACCCGCGATGCCAAAGTCTCGCTCAGCCTGCCCAGCAGCGCCACCAGTGTGGCCAACCGCTCAGTGCAGAATAGTCTCTGGCAGTTGAACACCAGCGATGCCAACTACTACGTTCTGACTACTACTCAGCCTATTGCCGGGGGCGATAAGTTATCAGTAGGCCTGACGGGCACGCTGACGCCAGGGGCAACGGTGGGGATGCTGACGGTTAGTGGGGTGCTGGTCAACATTCCCAGCGAGATCAGATCTAGCAATAACGTGGACTCTGATAAGATCGAGTATTTTCAACAGTGAGTTGTAAACTAGCTGGCCCCGCATGAGCCGTCGATAATGACGGCTCATGCGGGGCCAGCTACGTAGAAAAAAAACTAGTTATGCCTGTTTCGTTACCTGGATATTCATGACCAGTTTAACGTCGTCACTGACAACAACGCCACCCGCTTCCGTTACGCCATCCCAGGTCAAACCGAATTCTTTACGTTTGATCGTACCCGTCAGTTCAAAACCGGCTTTCGTCTGACCGTAGAAATCCTGCATCTGTCCGCCGTATTCGGCTTTCAGGGTTACTGGTTTGGTCGTGCCCCGAATCGTTAGATCACCCACGAGATTATACGTATCGTCGCCGGTTTTGGTGATACTCGTTGACGTAAAGGTTAACTTGGGAAAGTTCTCGGCATCGAAAAAATCGCCGGATTTGAGGTGGCCATCCCGTTGCTCATTGTTCGTGCTGATGCTGGCGATATCCGCAGAAAATGAAATTTTAGCGTCGGTGAAGTCATCACCAACGGTTTCAAGCTGCCCTTCAAACTGGCCGAACGAGCCCGTTACGGTCGAGATAACCAGGTGCTTTACTTTAAATTGAACTTCAGAGTGAGTAGGGTCAATTGCCCAGATGGTAGCGGTGGCTGCTTCAGTTGCCATAATTGTATGTGTTATCGGATTACGTGTTAAGGTATTTGATGTATATACATTTAATTTGTCAGGATTGTTCGCGTCGGGCTATTTTTTCTTCAAAATTAATTTGGGCGTGATAGAGCTAACTGACTAACCAGCACTGAACTGAGTCAATAGAATTTACCAGATTTACTGATGCAGACTCCACCCTGCGCCAACTGGCTAAGAAAATGACGGGGCGTAACGCCCAGAAAATAGTGGAAATCTTTGATCAGATGGCTGTGATCATGGTATCCAAAGTCAAGAACAAGGGCCAACCAGTCGACCGGCCCAGGCTGTTGTTCGCTCAGGAACCCAAGCACTTTTTTAAAACGTAGAAACCGGGTAAGTTCCTTAGCCGAGTATCCGAGATGCGTTTGAAATCGATTCTGGATACTCCGCGTCGAAACCTGGTTTTGTTGGGCAATTGCTTTTACAGGATCGACAGCCGTCTGCTTAAAATACGGAATGCTTTCCAGTAACGAATCGGTCACTACGTCGATGGGGGCTAAATGCGTTAAAGCATATTCGCTAATCCGTTGCAATCGATTCGCCAATGTAGTCATAGGCGCTACCTGCTGCCATAATTCGTCAAAACAATTGGAATTAAGCAACACGTCTGGATTTTCCCACTCCGTTGTTTTAAACTGGTGCATCGGAACGCCCAGAAGTCGATAGAAGCCATTGAGCGTGAAGTTCACGACTATCAAATCGGTGTTCGGTGGTAATTCGTACCGTAGCATTTTTTGCAGAGGCCCCACTACCGCTATCTGCTGAACTTCATAAACCGAATCGCCCAGTGCAAACGGAATCGCAGGACCGAAGTTAAAAACGAGCAGCATCTCGTAATTGGGCAGTAACTGTTGCGACACCGAGATGGCCTGACTCGGCTGCTGAACGCAGTAGAAATGACTGAACACGGTAGCCAGCCGCTCGTCGGCTTCAATCAACTGACTGTTCGCTGGCAAAGTCATGATAAGTTCGTTTTCTTACAATTTTAGTGAATTCTGCTTTCAGACCTTTGTTAAGTCAAAGCGCTGCACATAAGAGCTCAGCTTCCATTGTTCCATGTTTTGACTTAACAGGCTCTAGCAAACCATTTATCGAACAAACATATGGATACGACCGTAAATTCCGCGCCCACCATTCTGATCACCGGGGCAACAGGTGCCATTGGCACCGAACTAACCAAAACGCTATCAGCACAAGGCACTCCTTTTCGGGCAATGATCCGATCACTCAAGGATGCGCACACACTAATCGCGCTCGAAGGCGCCGAAGTCGTTGAAGGTGACTTTAATAACCCGGCTACGATTGCGCAGGCACTGACGGGAATAGACCAGGCTTTTCTGCTAACCAACTCATCCGATCAGGCCGAAGCCCAGCAACTTACGTTTGTTGCGGAAGCCAAGCGGGCGGGCATTCGGCATATTGTTAAACTATCACAACTTGCCGCCAGTATAGACTCTCCCGTGCGTTTCCTGCGCTATCATGCTATCGTGGAACAGGCAATTCGAGAGTCGGACATACCCTTTACGTTCCTGCGTCCGAATTTGTTTATGCAGGGATTACTAGGCTTCCGGGATTCGATTGCCAGCCAGGGCAAGTTTTTTGCGACCATTGGCGACGCCAAAATCAGCCTCATTGACATTCGTGACATTGGAGCCGTTGCGGCAAAAGCCCTGACCGAATCCGGTCACGAAGGACAGATTTACACACTCACAGGTCCTCAGGCACTTACCCACGTCGAAATGGCGGATAGCCTTTCAGCAGGACTCGGCAAGCCCGTTACGTTTATCGACATTCCATCGGATGCCATGCGGGAAGCGTTACTCGGAGCTGGCTTCCCAGTCTGGCAGGCCGATGGTCTGATTGAAGATTACGCACACTACAGCCGTAATGAAGCGGCCGCCGTTACGTCAGATGTGCAGGACGTAACGGGTAAGCCGCCCCGGACTTTTGCCGATTTTGCCCGTGACTATGCGCCTGCCTTTGCCTAGCCTATTTTATGAGCATAATCGCAGCCATGATCTCAATGCCATCCCATAAATACTGAACAAGCACGTTCTCATTTTCGGCATGCTGGTTATTGTCGTAATTCACGACGGGCACCGACACTACGTTGGCTTTGAGAACTTCCTCAAACAGATACAGCGGTAAACTCCCTCCCGACGAAGGCGACACAACAATGGGGTCCGGACTGGTAGTTTGCACGGCGGCAATGACTTCCTGCGCGATGGGTAAATCCATCGGCGTTCGCTGGGCGTTGTAGCCGTGGCCCATCGTAATTTTGATCAGTTTCGGATACTGCTGCCGTTGGGCGTCGGTCGGTTCATGGTCGATTATCTGGTAGCCTTGTGCCCGAATATGGTCCATAACTCGTCCGGTCTGTCGTGCTACGTCGTTGCCACGAACCAGTCGCAAATCCAGAACGGCTTCGGCTTTAGTCGGAATCACATTGCCGGCCATTGCCCCAACGTTAGCACTTTGCATTCCGTTGATGTTCAGCGTGGGACGCATCAGCAACTCGACAAAGGGCGTGCCATTGCCATCGGGCTGGGCAATGCCGAGTTCTTTTTTCAACGACGCTTCCATGTTCGGCACTTTAGCCAGCGCGGCTTTCTCGCTGGCGGTCAGCGGTACTACGTCATCATAAAACCCGTTGATCAGCACTTTGTCGTTGTCATCTTTCATGCTGGCCAGCAGTTTGACCATCCGCATGGCCGGATTGGGTGCCCAGTTGCCGTAGTTACCGCTGTGCAAGGGGCGTTTTGGACCGTAAACCGTCAGGTGCATGTTGACATCGCCCCGAACGCCAAACTGCACGACGCGTTTCCCCGATACGTGACGCGGTCCGTCGGCAATCACCCAGAGGTCACTGGCTAGTTTGTCGCGGTGTTTTTCAAAAATCTCGCCCAGGTGCGTTGAGCCAACTTCTTCTTCGCCTTCAAAGAAAAACTTCAGGTTAGCCGCTGGGGTGATCTTGCTCTTGACTAACGCATCGTACGCATTCAGGATGGTCATAACGCCCGCTTTGTCATCGGCACTACCCCGCCCGCTGAGTCGCCAGGTGGGGTCGATTGGATCACCGGATTTGTAAGTCGTTACGATTTTCCCACCCTGCTCAACGGGTGCTATAATGAACACAGGCACGAAGGGTTGAAGCCCCTCGGCCCATTGCTTCGGATTAACCGGCTGTCCATCGTAATGCGCATAGAAAACAATCGTCTTTTTCGCCCCCGGTACTTTTACTTCGCCAAATACGGCCGGATTGGTGCCCGGCGCTGGTACGTCGAGCAACGTAGCAGCGATACCCCGTTGTTGCATCATCTGCACAATAAAAGCCGCATTTTTACGAATATTCGTCGAATCTGCCGATACGTTCGGAATAGACAGAAATTGCCGGTATTCATCCATTAACGCAATTTCGTGCGCCTTCCGATACTGCTGAACACGTTGCTGGGGAGATTGGGCACGAGCCGAAAAAGCCGTGATCAGGACGAAGAAAAGTACAGATTTTTTGGACATATGTTTCAGGTTGATTAAAGAGTACTGTCACAGTATACAGCAAAATTCACTCGATTGCAACCAGTTGGTCAATGCCGTGTCGATCGATTTTGGAAACTTCACTGTGCCGGTTAAAAGTAACCGACACCACAATCAGCATAATCAGTACAGTTCATCATTCTATATACCAGTTCATCTGGACAAAAGCGTAAGTAGAAAGAGGCATTCAGTACGTTTTTCCGTTACGTATGAACCGTCGTCAGTTTCTGCAAACCACCGGGGCCGTAGCTGGCCTACCCCTCCTGCATCCGTCGCCCAATCAGGCACATCGATCGAAAACACTACGTATCAATCGGACAAACGCCAATTTCGAACGAGAGCCGCTGATTCGCCAGTTTGGGTTCAAAGGCAATTTTATGCACGAATGCTGGCAATCAGCGTCGCTGGTCGAAACGGAATCGGGGCTGCGTAAGATTGGCCTGGCGACGCAGAATGTGTTGTATGATGATGCCGATGTCTACAGCCTCTACTCCGAAGCGGGAGCCAATGCGTTGTTATTCAGCCTGACCGATCAGGCGCTACGGATGATGCGGGACGTACCGTTTCAAACGCCCATCGACCTGATGGATCAGTTGCTGGAACCGATCCATAAAGCAGGAATACAGTTGACGAATCGGCCTGCACTCAACAAATTATTTACGCTTAATGCCCTGGTTGGTCCCGATAATGCAGCCTGGTTACTCTACGCAGCCGAAAATGGGTACCGTACCTTCGATGAACTGATTCCGCAACCGTACCGAACGGCACTCGGCTACCGAAATAAACGCATAGCCATTCTATATTCCGCGTCGTATTCGCTGCCGATCGCCGACATTCGCCGGGCTGTGGAGCAGCAGGGGTATTTTGTGGTTAAGATCAAGCTTGGACAGCCGGGAACCCAGGCCGAGATGCTGGAGAAAGACAAACAACGCCTGACGGAAATTCATACTGCGCTAAAGAATCTGACGACTCCGCAGACACCTTCCGGACGTATCATTTATACGCTCGATCCAAACGCCCGCTACGAACGCAAAGAAACGTTGCTACGTCTGCTCGACCATACGAAGAAGATCGGTGCGTTCGACCAGATCTTGCTGATCGAAGAACCCTTGTTCGAAACCAACGAAGAGCTGGTCGGTGACGTGGGCGTTCGGCTATGCGCTGACGAAAGCGCGCACGATTACGAAGGAGCCGTCCGGCGGCTGGATCAGGGCTATCAGGCATTGGTCCTGAAGGGCATTGCCAAAACACTTAGTCAGTCGATGAAAATGGCGAAAACCGCCCATGAGCGCGGGATTCCGTGTCTATGCGCCGACCTTACCGTAAACCCAATTCTTATCGACTGGAACAAGAACCTGGCCGCCCGACTGAAACCGTTTCCGGGTCTGGACATGCAACTACTGGAAGCCAACGGCGATCTGAATTATCGAAACTGGCAAACCATGGTGGGCTATCATCCACGCGGCACAGCCAGCTGGACACGAGCCAAACAAGGCGTTTTCGAATTGGACGATACGTTCTATGCCGAGAGCGGTGGCATTTTACAACCATCTGCTCATTACAAGGCTATGTTCCGTTGACTTTTCAACTCACGTTAAAAAACAATCCCAAACTGAAAACCAGCCGTTACGCTCGTAGGCCGGTCGTTTCCGAAGCGAACGGGAAGCGGTACGGCAATAAAGTAGCTGTTGGTTGGGGTTCGCTTAACGATTTTATTGAGCACTGGCGTAAGTCCGTAACGCCCCGATGTTTCAAACGCCAGTCGGCCAGCCAGCGTAAAATCGTTACCTAAATTGACTAACACACCCGGATGGAACAAAACGTTGGTTACCCGACTGGTCTGATTTTCCGCTCGAATGATAGGCACAATTTCCACGGAGAAACCCAATTTGGGCGTTTTCCAGAGATTGATACCAATTGGAAATCCAACTACGTAGTAGTCACTAAAATTAGGCTCCCATCCCGTCTGACTGGCGGTTACAATCGGGTGTAGCACGCCCAAATAAGCCGCCATACGCGGATAAACCGGTGGCGCTGGTGCCTGGGCACGAACGTGTTGGGATAGGAATGCCATCACTAACAACAGACAAATGAAGGCATAACATCGAATGAATTCTAAAACTTGTTTCACGACTTCTTATGGATTTTACCACAAGATTAAGCCCCCTGATGAGCACAAAATAGAACGTATTTAACCTTTTGTATCTGCTTTACTTTTTCGACCACTTTTCCGGTAGTCTGACGGATTCTGACCCATGAGTTTCTTAAATATCCGGGTGAAATGACTCTGGTCGGAGAAACCGGTCAGATACGCAATTTCGGACAAACTGTATTGGGTTGACTCCAGCAAATGAACGGCCTTATTAATACGTAGTTTGCGGATATATTCGCCAAACGACAGGTCATCGAAGTAGCGCGAAAAGGCCCGTGACACATAGGCAGGATTGACCGCTAAACTTTCGGACAATTCGTTTAAACTAAGGGTTAAATTTGTATCAATCTGATCCTGAATCAGTTCCTTCAATTCCTTTACCCAGTTGGGCGTCTTCCGTTTGCCCGTCGGCTTAAGATAGGTATGGAGTACTTCCAGCAGTAGTCGCTCCGTGGGGCTTTGCGTATGTTTGACAGATTGCATGTGCTTTGCCCAACTGTAGAGCGCATCATAGATAATCATCCCCTGTGCCAAAAGTTGTTGATCATCAGGAATATTGAAGGCCATCCCGGCTGAAATAGCCCATAAACCTGCTGCCTGTGGAGCTAACGAATGATCATCGGTGTCAGCCCCGCGCACAATAGGGGCTATGGCCAGTAATGCAGGATCTGTCAGATTGTGCTTTTGCAGAAAGTAATCAAACGTACACTGGTCTTCGTAATGGCTATATTCTACTCCAGGTACATCGAAGGGAGTTGCGTTCAACAGTTGAGCCTGCACGCCGACCTGCGACTCGGGTACAAAAACAATCTCGGCCGTCGGATCAATAAAGCGCCGGATGAGCCAGGGGCAGGCCAGCCGGTCAATTTTGGGTCGTTCTCGCGTAATCCAAACCATTAGAATAGAGAATAAACTGTTTATTGAAACGACCTGTTTTTGCCCGTTCCTTCCGATGCTTTCACCAGTTGGCCACCAAGGAAACGTAGCGCAGCAATTTCCCCCTGCGTATTGAGCACAAAACTAACGGCATCGTACCCCTACCTGAACTGGTTATTGCTTAGTTGGAACGTACTATAATGCCAGTGGTCGAGTTTACCGGTATAAAGTACTTGCCCATCCTTCACAATAGTACTAGTTGGCCCCGAACGGCCTGTTACACATACATATCATATCGGGCAGCGGGGTCGGTTGTGGTTTTCTTTGTCTGTGCAACGAGGAGGTGACTAACGAAAAAAGTCACGTATAAAGTGAAGATAAAGCTATGCTTTCTCATATAAATAGAAATAAATTCCCAAATCTGGAATTTCTTAGTCAGGATTACGTTATGGTAATAATTGCAAAAGCTACACTGATTCGGTTTGCAGAAACGCATCCTGATGCTACTATAGCTCTAATGGAGTGGTACGATACAGTTGCCGAAGCCGATTGGTCGAATATAAATGGTGTTCGTGCTCAGTTTAACTCTGTTGACTACGTCGGCAATGAGCGGTTTGTTTTCAATATACGAGGAAATCGATATCGACTAATCGTTGCCATTTTATTTAGTATCCGAACTGTTTATATCAAATTTATTGGCACCCATGCCGATTACGATAAAATTGACGCTAAGCTAATCGAGTACAAACCATGACCATTCTGAACGAAGCCGATTACAAACAGGCGTTTGCCGATTTTGATGCCCTCCTTGCTCGGATGGGCGACGATTCACAACTACAAAATCAGGCCCGCACGTTGGCAGAAGCGCTTCAGCGCTATGAACAAACTACTATGAGTTTTCCCAAACCCACAACGCTGACGGGCATGATTGAGTGGAAAATGTATGAGATGAAACTAAAACAAAAAGATCTGGCCCAATTACTAGGCGTCGAAACCTCGCGTGTTTCTGAAGTTTTGAATGGAAAACGGCGTATAACCCTTGACCTCGCAAAACGACTGCACGAAAAATTAGGCATCGACGGAAATTTCATCCTAGAGCGCGCTTAATAACTATTTCAGTCATCGTATTCAAGTTAACCCTACTCATCATGCATCGTTACGTTTCCTTCATCACTTCTCTATTACTTTATTCGTTGTTGCTGACCACCAGTTACGCTCAGTCTCAACGTAACGTAACAAAATCCCCGAATGCGCTGTCGGCTATTCAGGAAAGCGACATTAAACGTGACCTGTTTGCGTTGGCGGGCGATCACTTCCGGGGACGCGAAGGCGGATCGCTCGATGAATTAAAAGCCTCGGTCTGGATTGCCGACCAGCTACGAGCGATGGGTCTGCAACCTGCGGGTGACGACGGTACGTTCTTCCAGTTTTTTCATATTCAGCGCACTCGCATTACCGAAACCAGCCGCCTGAACATCGGCACGCACCAACTGACGCACGGACAGGATGCCTTTATTCTGGCCCCGGCGATTGCTTCCGTCGATGCGCCCCTCGTGTTCGTAGGCAAAGGCACGCCCGAGGAAATGTCGAAAGTCGATATCAAAGGCAAAGCGGTGGCGCTGGAGTTTTCGGGAACAGGGCCAGCCGAATTGAGTTACCGACGGTTCTTGTTCGGCACGATGACGCGCCGGGCTGCCGAGTTGGTGAAAGCGGGCGCGTTGGCGGTCATCTGGGTGTCTAATGCAGAGGCCCAATCGTATTTCGAACGCTGGACCACCGGCCTCGAACGCGGACGCTATGATCTGCCGGGCGGAGCGAATACGCGGGTGTTCTCGCAGGCACCGACCGTCTGGCTTCCCGCCAGTGCACTGGACTGGATCAAACAGCCTAACCAGCAGTTTACCAACGTAGTGAACGTCGAGAGTTTTAATTATCCGTCGGTCAATATCGTTGCGAAAGTGCCGGGCACCGATCCAACTCTCAAAAACGAATACGTGTTGTTCAGTACGCACCAGGACCATGATGGCGTTCGTCGCGCTGTGGCTGGCGACTCGATCTGGAATGGGGCCGATGATAACGCCAGTGGCTGTGTCGCGACAATGGCTATTGGACGGGCGTTTGCCAAACAACCGGGGAAACGGTCGGCTTTGTTTGTGTTTCACGGCGCTGAAGAACGAGGTTTGCTGGGCTCGCGCTACTACGTCGATAAACCAACGGTACCGAAAGAATCCATTATAGCCGTGCTGAATGCCGAGATGATTGGCCGTAACGCACCCGATAGCGCCTGTATTCTGGGTCAGCAACCTCCGCACCGCAATTCAGCGGATTTGGTCAACGCAGCCTTAGCTGTGAACCAGTCGGAAGCGCATTTCAAGCTCGATACGCTCTGGGATAAACCCGATCATCCGGAAGGCTGGTATTTCCGCTCGGACCACCTCCCCTACGCCCGCGCCAACGTACCGGCCATCGCGTTCACTACGTTGCTCCACCCCGATTACCACACCCCGAAAGACGAACCTGACCGGATCAATACCGCCAAGGTAACGCGCATTGCCAAATGGATTTACCTGACGGGATGGGACGTAGCGAATCGACCGCAACGGGTACGCCTAGACCCCGACTTTAAGCTGGAGCGGTAGAGTTGGTATTGGTCTGTAGTGCCGACCGTCCCGGTCGGGCGTGTATATACCCTCATCCGACCGGGACGGTCGGCACTACAAATCCAGCGATCTTATATTCAGCTAGAGTAAGCCATTATTCACGTTAACGAATAACACAGATCGCAGAAGGCTACGACAAATAAACCCTGGCCCTGCTACGTACAATGACGTATCGGACCAGGATTTATTGATTAACGCATGGCGACCAGAATGAGGCTGGTCAGCGTAATACCGACCATGTGATAGCTGCTCGTAATTAAACTGTACAGAAACGGCCGGGGTATGTTGGGATTGATGGCGATGTTCGTCGTATTCGAAACCAGAAACCCAACCCCAACGACCAGAGCAAACACCAGTGCAGCCCCGTACGAATCGATGCCCAGCGCATAGAGTAAGATCGCACTGGCGACAACGATTACCAGCACACACAAACCGGGACCAGCGATGTACAGAGGGCTCTGATTCTGGAGGGTTTCGTTTGCTTTACCCAACGACACTTTGTAGAGCTGAGGAAAGAGCCGCATATACCACAGGGCTCCCAGCAGAAAATACACAACAAAAGCGACCAGAACACTGAACCAGTTGATGTTGCCCAATACGTTTAACATGGATTGACTGTTTAGTTGGTGAAATAAGGATGCTTGTCCTTCGACGTTACAAAGGTCGTGGCACCCACTGACAGCCTTATGTCATACCCTAGTTGGGGTCGCAAAAAAATGATGTGCCCGCTCAGCCAGTTTGCCTAGTTCCTGCTGTAACCCGGGCGGTTCGAGCACCGTAACGGCTCCCGCGTAAGGGAGTAGCCAGGCGGCTAAATACGGCAGCGAGCCGATAAAAAAGGTCATCTCCAACTGGCCATCGGGCAGCGCTTGATCGTGTACCCATCCATACTGGTGTTTGGTATCGTGCAACCGCTGGACCGATTCGACCCATACCCCCATCGGCTGAAAGCGGATAACGGCCTTTTCTTTACCCCGCCGATTAGCCTCATTAGCCCAGTATTGCTGCAGGCTTTCGGGCCGGGCGGTAAAGGTTTCCTGACTGATTGCCAAACTTTTGATTCGGTCGAGCCGGAAATTACGGAATGCCTGCCGCAGCCGACAGTAGGCCACTACGTGCCATTGCTGATTCAGATAAAGCCCAATCGGTTCCACGTCTCGCAACGTTGGCTCGTCGGCATCGGCAGCACTATACAGCAGGCGCACCACTTGTTGGGACGTAATGGCGGTCACCAATTGCTGATAAGCATTGGGTCGGCCGGGCAGACTAACTGCCCCCAGTACCTGAATGTTGGGCGACAGCGTTTCCAGGTGGTCCCGGTCAGTGCGACGTAGCGCGGATCGCAGCTTGTCCATAGCCGTACCGGTGAGTTGAGCGGTGGGCCCGTCGGTTAGTCCGGCGGCTAGTTTTTCGGCCGTGAGTAGGGCGATGGCCTCTTCGCGGGTAAACATGACCGGCGGCAACCGATAACCATCCATGATCGAATAGCCTTTTCCCTCCTGAGTGACTACCGGAACACCCGCCTGTTCGAGGGTTCGGATGTCGCGGTAAATGGTACGGGTACTGACCGAAAAACGCTGGGCTAACTCGGTGGCCGTCAGCGTCCGCTTGGTTTGCAATAGAGTCAGTAGCGCTACCAGTCGGGCAAGGCGGGTTGTTTCGTGATCAATCATGGATTATCGCTATCGTTGACGTCTGCTTCATTCGATGAACGCATCAATACGCCAAAAGTAATAAGCATCACGAAGTGAATTTAGCAGAACAGCTGGGACGTAGTAAATTGACCACATCTATCTTTTTGACCTTATATAGTCTTTTAATAACCATACATCAATATATCATAATTAGCTAACACATTTATTTGTTAAATTAGAATGTAAAAATTGCATTAGAAACCTACACTAGCTACGGCTTCCAAATGTCATTAATCGAGATACTGGATTTGCGAGAAATAGATACAATAAAGCTAATACTTATTGTTATAGCTGTTATCTTACATATAATATTCTCACATCTATTTCAATCAATCATATCGAAATTATCAATAATAGAAATATTAGATTTTCGAGAAATAGGAATTTTCAACTCTAGAGAAATAGCAATTTTTATATGTGTAATCATCCCCTTTTGTATCATCTATTTTCGTTCTAGTGAAGTTCGAACTTCTATAAAAAGCGTTATAAATGCCTTCTTTGTAAAAAATATAATAATAGTATATATATTACTGTTGTTGAATTTAATTATTGTTATTTCAATTCTATATTTTATTGGATTCTGGAAACAATCTCTTTGGAAAGACGCTATAATATGGTTAGTTTTCACAGGATCAGTTATTATGTATAATATAAGTAAGCCAAATACAGACAAAAAATACTTCAAGAAAATTGTATTGGAAACAGTGACATTTTCTGCTATAATTGAATTTATTATTGGGCAACATACTTTTAACATATTTATTGAAATATTACTCACAGCAATAGGTTTCTTTATTGGAGGCCTACTTCTTTACTCTAAAGAAGAAAAATACAAAGATGTAAGAAAATTATTAAATATAGTAACTATAATTATAGCAGGAATAATGCTATATTATTCTTTATCAAAAATTATTCAAAATATAATAAGTATCAGTATAGTTGAAAAAGCTGAAGAATTTTCATTATCTATAATCCTTACATTATGTTTTATTCCATTCTTTTATATACTATATCTATATATGAATTACAAATCAAGATTTTCTGCGATAAAGTCTATTATAAAAGATGACGATATTTTATTATATGCCAAAAAACAGGCATTATTGAACTTTAAAGATGACAAAGAATCTTTAGTAAGATGGACCAATACATTATTTCTAGAGGAACCCAAAACCAAGCAGGATGTAAAAAAGTCTATCAATAATATTAAAGAATTAAAACTTGTTGAACAAAACCCACCTAATGTAGATAGTAACGAAGGATGGTCGCCCCATAAATCAAAAGACTTCCTTAAAGATAGTGGAATTGCGACTGGGTTTTACAATAAATGCTATGGCGATGAGTGGCAAGCCAGTTCACCGTATATTGAACTCAACAAGGATTCAATTGACAATAGTGAAACGTATTGCATGGCTGATAACGTAGCTTATTACGTTTCTGGCAATAGCACTATAGTAATTCAATTGAAACTAATTCTACATATTAATTCGAAGAATGATGAGAAATTATCTGTTAATAAATTTCACGAATACGTCAAACATTTATACAGATCTGCTTTAGATAACGATTTACCAAATGCAATCACAAAAGCGATAATAAATGGCAAAAGCAAGAATTTAAAAATTTCCAATAAGACTATTTCAGTTATAAAATATGACTATGTTGATAGGAATAAAGGTTACAGAATTGCTTTTTCTATAGTGCATAAATAAAAGATAGTTTTGTAACATTATTCTCAAATTCTATTTATAGATATTTGCACACCTACCCTTTATATGCGCCGGTTATTTACCTCGTCAATTTCGTGTTTGATTCGCTTGGTAATATCAATTTTGGCACCAGTGAAGACGAAAATGGTTGTGCCCTGCTCTCGGGCAAATGGATTGGTTATGGAGTCGGCGGCTAGCGAGGTGCGGAAATAAGGACTCGTTTCGTTCAGCTCGTTACATTGGTTTGATAAAAAGCATTACGACATAAAAACCACTCGATTCTTTTGGATTAATCATTCTTTTCAACGAAGAAGATTTATGAATACTATTATCTATAAAAGAGACTAAATCTGTCAGACCATAACCAAACAAATCCTCTTTATCACGTGTCATTGTGTCGTAAGGAAGAATTATTTTTACGTAGCGATTGGGTTGAATCTCAAATGAATCTAAAGGAAAGTCAATCGTCAATTCAAAAGGGTTATCTGTTTCATTAATTATTCGAGGGAACATACAGCATAATGTATCCCTCGCCATCAGGGTCAGTGTATTTTGTTCCACCTTTTGGGAGGCTGTTTTGTACGATCAGGCTCTTACCGATAGAATCAGTATACTCATAGTTGGGGTCAATCCATCTGGAAGTGGATACGTCTTTGGTTTCGGACTTGATACTATTTTTTATCTCCTGTTTGGTTTTGTCCGCAGGAGGTAAAAAAACAACCGTTAAGAATAAAGCCTATACGTATTTCATAATTTACTTAGCAACCGCCTTTGCGAGGGGGACGTTTATAAATTAGTTTACTATCTCGTTCTACATAGTCGCCCGATACGATTGGATATGAATACTTAGGCGCGTGCGATACCCAATGGCTTCTTATACTTAGTTTGTCGTTAACGTTCAGGCTATGCAATTGCTGAAATTCATTAGACTTTTCCGGTCCAAAACTAAGGATATAATCGTCACCATTAATCCTGACCATCACTCCGAAACCTAATCGTGAGCCTGGCGGAAGAGAAAGAGAGGTTACAACAGCCTCCATATTGGTAAAAGCACTTATATGCTTCCTTATTTTAGCTTCACCGGCATACACTTTTTTACCTTCGGGAGACGCTTCCCATTTTTTGTACTTTATACCATCAGGGGTAGCCTCCCATTTTTTCCTTCCGGCTTTCATTTCAGCAACAGAGAGTGGTTTTGAGGTTGATTTTTTAGACGCTTCATTGTTAATTTCACGATTAGCCAATACGAGTCCGCTTACTACAACCAGCGGTAAGACCAGCGCATAAATGATTTTTTTCATGTTTTTTGTCGGTTCAACTAACATAGATCTATCTCCTGATAAATCAGATCCGTTTAAGGCCTTCTTTTTATTTTCAAGGATTTCAACCACTGCGGTGGGCAGCAAAGCTAAAAGTTTCGATCCTGTCGTCTATAAACGACCTGTAAAAGAATGTTAACGAAACGTAAAAGTTGCCGCTTCGGCGCTCCGACGCTTCGGCGCAGGGTGGCCTATGCCGTCCGATTTTACAGAGTGCTATGGATTTTGGCCTCTACGTAGTGGGATATACTGTACAATAATGTTGTCTACACGACTGTCTTACAAAAACGCTCCTAACTGATACGAAGGAGCATTCATGTATCTGCTTCTCAATTGGGGCGTTTTATGGGCCGGTTTGCATTTGGCCCCTTTTAATAAAAAAGATTTTTTGGCAAGCGTTACTTACGCCAGTTTGGTGGGTATAGAGTTGTGCAGCCTTACATCTTTCCATTATTTTAAGCGAAAAACCCGGTTCGTCCCACAACCATCCGTATCACGAAACTTCTTCATGTCATGAGATTAATTATCCACAAACTCATTCTGCTGTTTTCTATTTCTAGCTTCTTTACAGCCCAATCAACGGCTCAAAACCAGGATCTTCAGCTTACCTATCAGTACTCCCTTTTTGATGTCTATCACATACAGGATCGCTACACAAACAACCCATCCTGCATTACGAGTCGTACCGAAACAGGAGGTGAGGCTGGGTATACAAAGGTTGAAGAACGTACAGAGTCAGCTGTTGACTATAGTCCGTCGGGAGTCCCATATTTAGTACCCGGAAACAAAATTAGAAAGGAAGTAAAAGTTCCGTCAACCTATTATTCCTATCGAGTCTTTACGAACACATGCTCAGAGTATGCTAAGGTAAAAGCCATACGAAAAATTCGTCTTACTACGGGTCAGACTATGTATGAAGATGCTTCATTTTGGGTGAAACCTGGCGCAACTGAGCAGAAAACTATAAAATATGTGGATGATTATAATTCCCAAACTGCTGAAATTGGATCAGTGATCGCCTACAAAAATCCACTTAACATCGATTCTGATGCGCATAATACGTATGTAAACTCAGTCATAAATAGTGACAAAGGAACACTGGTAGTCACTCCAACTTCCACTGAGACCAGAATTTCTTTAGAACCTGGAGATAAGGTGATTATTAGAGCTGAGGGGTCGGTAAGGCTGGGAATGTTCGCCGGTTATGGTGGACCAAATGGAATAGGGGGATTTGCTACCTACAGTACCACGACCAATGCAAAACATGGTTCGCTGATTTATCGTTTTGGGGGCTCTGATTGGACTTTTCTAGGTAGCAGTAATACCCTTACGGTTCATAAACCAGGCTATTTAAGTCTGGCGGTGAATGATAACAGTACGGATGATGATGAGGGTCAATTTATTGTGAATTATGAAATAATACGGGCTACTAGTACATCAGCTTCAATGTTTAATTCATTACCTCAAAGCTGTTCTGATTTAGAAAAGATAGCCAACTTCAACAAAAAA
This sequence comes from Spirosoma validum, assembly GCF_014699035.1. GTDB lineage: Bacteria > Bacteroidota > Bacteroidia > Cytophagales > Spirosomataceae > Spirosoma > Spirosoma validum. Next base: position 316,494 of record NZ_JACXAA010000004.1, on the reverse strand, counting down.
GATCTCGATACTTATCTTGCCAATAATAGTTTTACTAGTGCCGGAGAGAAGGATGGTATAAAATTTTTAAAGCGCGAAGGTGATGATGATGAATTAGCTTTAGGATTTAAAAAAGATTACTTAAATCATAAAAATATTCTTGTTTTTGCTACAGACTCGGAAGAAAGGTATCAGAAAATTAAAAATTCACTTTCTGTGGAAGGCTATGTTTATACAAGAAACGAAGATAAGGTGGATATATACAAAAAAACTGCCAAAAGATCTCAGTCATCTTTTAATATTGAAATTGGAATCCGCATCGAAGATGATATTTATACAGTGATACTTGTTACTTCTAATAATTGATGTTATTCCAGTCAATAGGGATTCAACACGGAAGTATTTAGCGGGGCTTGAATGCGTGAATAGATTATGATTTTTGCTCTGCACTGCCGACGCTCTTGCAATAGGCAGCACCCTCTCGGAGGAGGCAGAGTAGCCCAACTAAACGGGTGTGTAAAGATTGAAGTACGCCCCGTTTAAGAAATTTCCGTCATCTCGTTATTGATCCGTGAATTAATCCGTAAAGAAATTTTAGGGTTGATCTTTGACAAAGTTCTAAACTTTGTCAAAGGCGATAGTTGAGCGATCTGGCAAACTTTACAAACTTATTCACGCATCAATAAACGCTCTTTCTTGAGACGAGAAATGCTTCATTCGTGTATTACCATCTTGTTACAATACAAACGGTCGTACACATTGTAATAAATTGCGTAAATACAATATCGAAGCCTTGTAAAAAACTATTGGTGGTAATTGTGGCTCTTATATTCTGTCGAATGACACTCACCAAGGCAAGCGAATTCGTCTCTTCTACATAAAATCTTTATCGGCGTTGACTATTCACTTCGTCGATTTCGTGTTTAATGCGTTGGCGAATGTCAACGTTTGCGCCGGTGAAGAGGAAAATGGTGGTGCCCTGTTCTCGGGCAAACGGATTGGTTATGGAGTCGGCCGCTAGCGAGGTGCGGAAATAAGGACTCGTTTCGTTCAACTCGTCACGTTGGTTCTCAGCCTCTTTCACTCGGATCAGGTTCGCGTAGGGTTGGTCGAGGTTAAACCAGTTGAGGTAATCGGCATTGAACGATACCGCCTGGACGCTCCGTTTGGTGTAGAAATTGATCGCGCCCGCCTGACCGTAGTTGTCGCAGAGAACCAGCGTATTGCCTGGAAGGGTCGTATACACCTTATCGACCTTAGCGGCCAATTCTCTCCAGCCCAACATATCGGCGTAGTCCTGCGGCAGGGCATGGTCTTTGCCGTCTTCCCAACGCAGTTGCCCTAATTTCTGATACGTAGCGCGATGGCTTACCATGTAATCAGGGCTTTTGTTGGGAAACGCTACCTGGTACATCGGAATGAAAAACAAAACCGGCAGGGCTATGATCGCTGGTAGCAGATACCGTTTCCAGCCTGTCTGCAGTTGGTTGGCGACAAACACCGAACCGAACGACAGGTAGATGGGATACAGCCCAATGGCGTAATAATCTTTGGCCTTCAGGTAGAGAAAAACGCCCAGTGTCAGGCCGATAGCCCAGGCGAATGATTTATACGTTTCGAACGGCTTGTACACCAGCAAGGCATATATCCCGGCAATGATAACGGGTAAAGAACCGACAAAAAACAGCAGCTGCGCTTTCAGAAACGCATTTCTGTCGACATTGACCAGTTGCTTCTCGGCCAGTTCTTTCATGTGGAATAGTACCGGAAACTGATTCGTGTATTGCCACAACAGATTGGGCAGGATCAGTAAGAGAGCAACCAAACCAGCTCCTACCACGTGGGGATTGATCAGGAGTTTCCGTTGCGGGGTCAGCAGTAGAGCCGGTACAAATCCGATCAGCAGAAAAGCGATGTTGTATTTGTTCAGAAAGCCTATCGCAAATACAACCGCTCCGGCGTAGAGCCACTGCGTTTTTCGAGAGTTGAGGTACTTGATCAGGACGTAGTACAAGGCTGTCCAGCACAGAACGTCTAATGAATTGGGTTGGTAGAGGGTGTTGAGTCGCAGCAACACCGAGAATAATACGCCCGTCGCGCCCAGAATCAGGGCAGCCAGTGTCCCGTTCAGTGTCTCAATCGCTTTCCAAACCACGACAATGGTCAACGCGCCAAACAGAGCGGGAAAAAACTTGACCCAAAACACTGAATTCCCCAGCCCTTTGATGATCCAGGAAATCCAGGACGTAACCGGCGGCACGGACAAATACCCCCAGGCCAAATGGTTCGCCTGGTCGAGGTGCAGATATTCATCCCGTTGCAAGTCGTATTCCGGGCTGATTAATACGTACTGCAGGACAAACTTAAGCAGAACGAATCCAGTCAGAATGGCTGTCTTTTTGGTCATTAGCGCCTGGTTGAACTTAATGATCAGGTTTCTATTTTTCATTCTTACCGGGCTTTAACCCGGCAAGAATGAAATAGTATCGGCGGTATTTGATAAAACTCAATAAGCCCATGGGTACCAAGCTACGGCTCCCGCAGTACGTAGCCTTCGCCGATGACGGTATGAATCAGTCGGGGTTCGCCAGCCTGATCGACTTTTTTTCGTAACAACGCTACGTATACTTCAATGGAGTTGCTGCTCATGGTGTACTGCATATCCCAGACCTGCTCAGCGATGGCGGCTCTGGAAACCACGCGTCCCCGATTTTGCATCAGGTACTCCAGCAGTTGAAACTCCTTCGCGGTTAGATTGATCACTCGATTACCCCGCTGGACAGTACGTTTATCCAGATTGATAGCCAGATCTCCGATCGTTAGTGTCGTTTCCTGTTGTAGGTGTCCCGTATGTCGCCGGGTTAGCGCCCGGATGCGGGCCAGCAAAATCTCGAACGGAACAGGTTTTACCAGATAATCGTCGGCGCCTACGTCCAGGCCGGCTACTACGTCAGGGGTTGTGCCAAAGGCTGTTAGCATCAGTATCGGTGTTTCAATACCCTGCTTACGTAACGTCTCAACCATATCCAGGCCATTCTGCCGGGGCATGTTTATATCAGCGATAATTAAATCAAATGGATAATCCAGTGCCAACCGCTGTCCGGCTAGTCCATCAGAAGCAACCTGAACCATAAATCCACTGGCTTCCAGACCTTTCCGCAGGAACGCGGCAATCGACGCTTCATCTTCAACGATGAGTATGTGCATGGGTTATGAACTACATGTAATTTAGTCAGCAAAATAACGAAGGTTTACTGAACTCATAGTATAACACAAAACCCCGATTCTGGTTAGATCGGGGTTTTTATTCAGTGCTATTAATGAGCTAACACAAGCTTACAACGTAGTGTGATCCTTACCGTCGGCCACCGCCACCATGAAAACCACCACCGTGGAAGCCCCCACCGAAACTACCGCCCGACATACGGGCACCTCCGCCCCAGGATTGGGTATGGTAAGCGCCGGCGTTGGCATCCAGATATCGACCGGTTGCGCCACGAGCGGTATTCGTCCAGTTACCGGGTCGGGTATATTGACGGGGATTGGTCAGCCAGTTGGCGCGGGCGTTAGCCGATCCGGCGGCTGGGTTAAAGGCCCGCCGAGCCGCTGACATAAACCCTGTGTTTCCGGCGGTCAGGATGTGGTGTTGCCCAATATTCTGAGTGTAATACGTATTGAAGCGGTTATACAGGTGAGGATACGTAGCGTAGCCCGATCGGAAAAACCAGTTTGAGAAGCCCAGGGACGGCATACCAAACAGCACCATATTTCCGCCAAGTCCGTAATAAAAACCCGTGCCATACCACCAGGCCGATGGATACCAGAGGGCGGAGGTGTACCAATATGGATACCCAAACCAGTATGGATAAGGGTTTTGATAATAGTACGACGTATTGACCCAACCCGGATCAGGATTAATGCCCGTGTTGTAGCCGTTTGCCTGCGCATAGGCCTGCCCTGCCTGTTGTAACTCCTGTTTTGCCTGCGGGTCGTTATTGATTTCCCGTTGGTAATCTGCCAGCTCCTGCTGATTTTGTACGGCCAAACTATCGTGCAAAGCCGTCAGATCTTTCGTCACCTGATCTGGATTAGCCCGGTATGCTTCGCCTAACTGCGTCGTTTTATCGAGCTGATCGGTCAGTTGAGTCAATACGTCCGGCATGTCGATCAACTGGCGAAACGCATCCTGCGTCGGTACGTCCAGCGAACTAATCAGGTTGTCGAACGACTGTTGTGCCTGTTGATTGATGTTATCCAGCTGAACCAGATCATCGTAGTGATGGCGATAGACTTTCCAGGCTGACTCCTGTAGATCGGCCGTCAGATTTTTGGTCAACGCCTTCACCGACGACTCATCAGCGCCTTTGGGCATAGTTGCCAGTGCATGTAAGATGTCAGGGTAACGTGACAAATTATAAAACCAGGCCTGTTTGTTCTGGCCGTATGGTTGAATAATAGTCTCGAACGCCTGCTGACTGGTAGCGCGTTGCTGGGACAGCCCCGATAAGATCTGCGGCTGTTCACTGGCTAATAAAATCGACCGGCGAACATCGTCGCGGTACGGAGCAATGGCCGACACAATGGTTTGGTTGTCAGTGGGTGCAGGTTGCTGTTCAGCTTCTGTAGTTTGCGCAAAAGTTGATTGCCATCCTGCGACAAGCAGCCCGAGTGTGAGCAGCGTTGTTTTTGTCGAAATAAAATGGATGAGCGCTTTCATGATTGATTTTTACGAAATGTGATGCGGTTGAAACATCGTTCAGGTAACAGGTTATATACGTACCAGCAGGGAAGCCGAATCTTCGAAAACTCAGGCCTTATTTTTCCAGAGAATCGGCTTCTTTGCTGACACGACAAACGTCGTCAGATGACCTGAAAAGAGGATAAAGCAGGGGTTAATGTTCGGTTAAAAGTAAATACCTCCTTCGCTAAAAATGCCTTCAATTGACCGAAACAGGCAAATTCTCTACGAAAACAGCTTATCTTCGGACTCTGGTATCGACAATCACCAGCAAGCGGTCCAAAACCAAACTCAACCACGAATGACGCCATTTTTTCTGCGCAAACTTACCCTCTATACGTTAGTCCTGGCTACGCTGACAGCCTGCCACCGCCAGCCAGCTACCTCAACAAACTATTTTCCACCCAAAGGCGATAATTGGGCCCATCGGTCACCCGAAAAAGTGGGCATGGATGCTACATTACTCGACCAGGCCGTAGCGTTCGCCAAAACGCAGGAGACTACCCAGATGACGCCCAATTTCTCGACCCAGGAAGAGATCTTCGGTAAACTCCTCGGACCAATGCCCAGCAGCCGGGCCGCTACCAACGGCATCGTTCTTCGTCATGGCTACATCGTGGCTGAATGGGGCGACACACAACGCGCCGACCCAACCTACAGCGTCGCGAAGAGCGTACTGTCGACAGTCGCAGGAATTACGATCGAGCGGGGTATGATTCCCGACATTCATGATCCGGTTGCGAAACTTATCCACGATGGCGGGTATGATTCGGAGCAAAACCGCGCCATTACGTGGGAAAACCATCTCACCCAAACCAGCGAATGGGAAGGAACGCTCTGGGGCAAAAACAGTGATTTCGTGGGCAAAGAAGCCTTCGGCAAAGGCGAACGCAAACATCGTACGCTCCAGAAACCTGGCGCTTTTTACGAATACAACGACGTACGTATCAACCGAATGGCGTTGTCGCTGTTACGTTTGTGGAAAAAGCCCATACCCGACGTAGTGCGCGACGAAATCATGAATCCGATCGGCGCATCGGATACCTGGCGCTACGTTACGTATCCCAACGCTGTAGTCGATATTGGCGGGAAACAAATGCCGTCGGTAAGTGGCGGTACGCGCTGGGGCGGTGGTTTATGGATCAATGCGCGCGACGAAGCCCGCTTCGGCTATCTTTTTCTGCGGCAGGGTCGCTGGGGTAATCAACAGATTGTCTCCCCGAACTGGGTGAAACAGGCAACCACGCCCAGCCCAGTTGGCCCCGATTATGGGTATCTATGGTGGCTGAATACGGGTACGAGTTCAACGGGAAAGAAAGCCTGGCCTGACGCACCAGCGACCAGTTTTGCCGCGATCGGTGCAGGTTCAAACACGATCTGGGTTGACCCTGAACATGACATTGTAATTGTCTGGCGATGGCATAACGGCAGTCCCAATGAACTGATCAAACGTGTACTGGCCGCAGTGAAGAACTAGTGGAAAGCGATCTCAATCATTGCCCAACCATGAAAACGGGTTCACCGCTTATCCAGTTTGCTAAACTTGTTTCCATTGTTGGGCATCCGCTTTTAACGACATCGCTGTTTACTGGCTATGTTACCTTTCAGCAATTGCCCCTCAAGAATGCCGTTATTATTTCTGGCTTATTGTTGGGTGGTGTCGTCCTTCCGATTTCCTGGCGAAACTACCGGAAGGTCAGGCAGGGGCGATTCACTAATTTTGATGTCTCCGATCAAAGACAGCGCTATCAGTTTTATCCCATCGTTATTGGTTTACTGACCCTGGCTACCGGCCTTCTCTTCGCTACAAATCAACCGCGATCATTTTGTTACGGTACGTTATTCTCGCTCATACTCATCGTAGGTTCGTACCTGCTTAATTTTTTCATAAAGGTTTCTCTACATACCTCGCTTTCGTTCTTTTTAGCCTGGGCTATGGCACTACTAAGCCCGACAATTGGTATAAGCATGGCCTTATTCTCACTTTTGATTGCCCTTTCCCGATTTATTTTAAAAAAACACACAGTATCTGAGATTATCGCGGGCGCCCTACTCGGCTTAACAATTGGTGCCAGTTTTTATTGGTCTATCAGGTAACGTAGTATGGGGCTGGCAAGTCGTTTTATACCACGTAGGCATACAGAAACTGATCCAGCACAACGCCGTCTTTGATAACGCTACGTCGCATTAGTCCCTCTCGCTGATAACCGACTTTTTCCAGAATACGCACGGATGCTTCATTTCGTACAAAGGGCACCGCATACAAGCGGGTTAAATCGAACTGGTCGAAGGCGTAGGTTGTAAAGGCGCGTAAAGCGGCAGTCATGATTCCTTTCCTCCAGTGCTGTTCACTTAACCAATAGCCAACTTCGGCCGAACACCGCTCAATATCGGTATGAATCTCCATACCAATTGTGCCAACAGCTTCTCCATCAACGGCAATGGCCAGAATTGTTGTCGGTGTGGTTTCGGAGGCAAACTTCACCCACCAGTCGGCGTCTGCCTGCGTGTAGGGATGGGGGAAACGATCCCGCAGATTGAGCCAGATGGCCCAATTATTCGCGTGTTCTACCAACGTATCTGCGTCGGAAAGGCGCCAGGGTCGAAGTTGGCAAGGACCGCAATCAAGATTCATGAGCGCTGAATAGGTGTATCAATCAGGAAACATTCTTGTAACCACAATGATTAAAATAAGTATTTATTCAGTATAAACAGTATGCACCAAAACAGGTTGATAACTATCTTACTACCCTTATATTTTTGTTGAGTACGTGAAAATCAGGGGAAATATGCGTGATTTTTCCAGAAAATACTCAGCATGCATACTATATTTGGCGTTCATGTTTTTATCATACGCATTATCTACCGTCCAATAGACATTTCTAAATAGCATGAGTATAGCTGAACGAGAGCGCATCTACGAACGAGCTGATAATAAAGGTTGGAAAAAGTGGGGACCTTATCTTTCCGAACGGGCCTGGGGAACAGTTCGTGAGGATTACAGTCCTTATGGCGATGCCTGGAATTTCGTAACCCATGATATGGCCCGCTCCCGCGCCTACCGCTGGGGCGAAGAGGGCATCGGGGGCATCTCTGATAATAAAGGCCACATTTGTTTTGCCCTGGCCTTCTGGAATCACAAAGACAACATTTTAAAAGAACGGCTTTTTGGGCTCTCAGGTCCGGAGGGTAATCATGGCGAAGACGTCAAGGAACTGTACTATTACTTAGACAGCACCCCGACGCACTCGTACATGAAAATGCTCTACAAATATCCGCAGCAGGATTTTCCCTATAATCGGTTAGTAATTGAAACCATGCGTCGGGATCGGCAGGCCGCCGAGTTTGAGCTGACGGATACGGGCATCTTCGAGAAAGACGAGTACTTCGACATTTTTATTGAATACGCGAAAGCGGATCAGAACGATTGGCTGGTAACCATTACGGCCCATAACCGCTCGGACAAAACAGCCCCGCTGACGTTGCTGCCCACCATCTGGTTCCGAAACACGTGGTCATGGGGATATGAGCAGTACAACGCCCGTCCCATGCTGAACGGCATTGCGAATAATCAGATCGAAGTCAATCACAAGCAGTTAGGCAAATACAAACTTTACTGCGAAGGCGCTGACGCGCTGCTCTTCTGTGATAACGATACCAATACTGAACGGTTATATGGTCGACCGAACGTAGCGAAGTATCCGAAAGATGGGATCAACAACTACATTACGTCGGGTGGCAAGAAAAGCTTTATCAATCCGAATCAAATAGGTACGAAAGCGTCGGCGCAGTATACCCGGAAGGTCCCACCGGGTGAGAGTGTAAGTATTCGACTGCGTTTCAGCGATCAAACAACATTGGCTCAACCCTTCGCCGATTTCGATACGATCTGGGACAAGCGCGTAACAGAAGCCGATGCGTTTTTTGCCAATCTGCAAAAGAACGTAACGGACCCCGAACTCGTGGCCATTCAGCGACAGGCCTACGCCGGTATGCTCTGGAACAAGCAGTTCTATTATTACAACGTCAATGAGTGGCTGAAAGGTGACCCCAAAATGCCGGTGCCGTTTCAGGGACGCGTGTATGCGCGGAACGAAAGCTGGCGGCATATGTATACTGCCAACATCCTTTCCATGCCCGACAAATGGGAATATCCGTGGTTTGCTGCTTGGGATCTGGCTTTCCACACGCTGACGCTCGCCCGGCTCGATCCACACTTTGCCAAGCGACAGCTGGCCGTTATTCTGCGGGAGTATTACATGCACCCGAACGGGCAGATTCCGGCTTACGAATGGAATTTTGGCGACGTAAATCCGCCGGTTCACGCGTGGGCCTGTTGGAAAGTGTATGAAATTGACCGCGATCTGAACGGCGTGGGCGACGTAAACTTTCTGGAGCGGGTGTTTCATAAACTGCTGCTGAACTTTACGTGGTGGGTGAATCGCAAAGACGTATCGGGCAATAACATTTTCGGGGGTGGCTTCCTGGGTTTGGATAACATCGGGGTTTTCGACCGGAGTCAGCCATTGCCGATGGGTGGACGTATTGAACAGGCTGACGGCACGGGCTGGATGGCGATGTATACGCTCAACATGCTACGTATCGCCTGTGAGATTTCGCTGACACGGCCCAGTTATCAGGATATGGCCAGCAAATTCTTCGAGCATTTCCTGCACATCGCGTCGGCGATGAACAACCTGGGTCGGCAAAACATCAGCTTGTGGGACGAGGTAGACCAGTTTTACTACGACGTACTGCACATGCCCGACAACAACGCCCGGTTGCTGAAAATCCGCTCGATGGTCGGCCTGATTCCGCTCTTCGCCGTCGAAATTCTGGACGAAGCCTTGCTCTCGAAACTTCCCGATTTCAAACGCCGGGTCGAGTGGGTACTGACCAATCGCCCTGACCTGGCATCGCTGGTATCGCGCTGGCACGAACCGGGCAAGGGTGAAACCCACCTGTTGAGTTTGCTACGTGGTCACCGGATGAAGATGATTCTGAAGCGGATGTTCGACGAAACCGAATTTTTGTCAGATTATGGCATCCGGGCTCTGTCGAAATATCATGAGAAAACGCCCTATCAGTTTGAGCTGAACAGCGAGATTTTCCAGGTTCGCTACGTAGCAGCCGAGTCGGAGATGAGTATGTTCGGCGGAAACTCCAACTGGCGGGGTCCGATCTGGTTCCCGCTCAACTTCCCTCTGATTGATTCACTGCTGAAATTTTACCAGTACTATGGCGACGATTTTGAGGTCGAATATCCTACCAATTCGGGTCAGGTTATGAGCTTGAAAGAAGCAGCTATGCAGGTAACTGAGCGGATCATCAATATTTTCAGGCGCGACGCCGACGGAAATATTGCGGTCTATGGCCAGGATAAAAAACAGCAGAACGATCCGCATTTCCAGGGATTGTATCTGTTCTACGAATATTTCAATGGCGACAATGGCATGGGCTTGGGGGCCAGCCACCAAACCGGCTGGACAGGCTTAATAGCCGATCTGATCGAATACCGGTATAAATACCAGACTCAGGAGGTAGCCATCGTAGTGGAGAAATAAGAATTGAGCAAAAAACCGAGCATAACGTTCGGTTTTTTGTTTTTTATTGCCTCACATATTTACGCAGGGCATCAACAGCAACCCAATCAAGTGATACTGCTTTTTCCAAAGAAGCAGTAGCTACCTGGCGATGTAGTTTGGATTTCACGCGAATACTGAATGAACCGGTAAAACTTCTTTCTGGCTTTTTACCAACTGTTTCACACAGTTATAAATAATCTTTAACAGCTTCTGTAAAGGCTGTTTCCAATTCGCTGACCTACTTCTTTCAAACGTTACTAAATCAGTGATAAAAGCCAGCTTTCCATGAAAAACCTTATCGTCGGTGCCGTATTGAACCGTCCCGACAAAATCTTTGTAACGAAGTACATTTTCCATCCAATCTAAGACTTGAGTTAGTTGCAAAATAGGCTGTGTAGATTAGTGATCAACATATTTCCGGAAAGACCATTTCTTGCTTTTCGTATATGCATACAGTCAATACGTCCGTCTTACTAAACGAGTTTAACGACCCCAACGACGGGCTGATCTGGCAGTGGCAAATTCGACGTAACAAAAACTGAAATAGCCTTATAAAAGCAAAATGTGCATTTTGCTTTTATAAGGCTATAAAGACCTAATGAATCGACACCACATCCATCGTCTTTATGGAGTGTCTCGATTCTTGACCAACCTATTGCAATCGCTATAAAATCAAGCCGCTACGTCGTAACATCGCTTTGGGCGACGGTTCGCGGCCCCGGAATTTCTTGTAGAGTTCCATCGGCTTTTCGGTTCCTCCTTTCTCCAGTACGTTCTTGCGGAAGCTATCGGCGGCCGCTTTGTTGTCTAAGCCCCCTTTCTCCTTGAAGAACTCGAACGCATCAGCATCCAGCACTTCGCTCCATTTGTAGCTGTAGTAGCCCGCGGAATACCCACCCGCAAAAATGTGCGTGAAGGCCGGGCTAAACGCTACGCCTTCAACACGTGGGAACAGATTCGCAACTGAATCAACTTTACTTTCAACCTGCGTAATTGTTTCGCCCGTGGGTTGCTGCCCGTGATAATACAGGTCGACCAGGCCAAACCGTAATTGCCGCAGATTAGCCAAACCAGCCAGGAAGTTCTGACTGGCGCGGATTTTCTCGATCAGTTCATTCGGGATAACGTCGCCCGTCTGGTAGTGCTTCGCAAAAATTTTCAGCGCTTCGGGATCGTAGCACCAGTTTTCCATCACCTGCGAAGGCAGTTCAACAAAATCGCGGGGAACGCTGGTGCCACTCAGGCTTTCATACGTTCCGTTGGCCAGCATACCGTGCAAGGCATGACCAAACTCATGGAACAACGTAGTGACTTCGTTGAAAGTCAACAGCGACGGCTTAGTATCCGTTGGCTTGGTGAAGTTGCAGACGTTTACAATATGCGGGCGGATATTCTCGCCGTTTTCAATTTTTTGCCCCTGCACATCATTCATCCAGGCCCCACTCCGTTTGCCTTCGCGCGGGAAATAATCGCCATAGAACACCGCCAGGAATTTGCCGTCTTTATCGAATACATCGAAGGTCTTTACTTCGGAGTTGTACACCGGAATGTCAGTACGTTCCTTGAACGTGATGCCGTAAAGTTTATTCGCTACGGTGAATACGCCGTTCAGTACGTTCTCCAGTTTAAAATACGGTTTCAGCGTTTCATCGTCAAGATCGTATTTCTCTTTCTTGAGTTTCTCGGCGTAGTAATTATTGTCCCAGGCCTGCAGTTTATCGTCCGTAAACCCATTTGCTTTCGCATAGGTCGTCAGTTCAGCTAATTGGCGTTCAGCCGCCGGGCGGGCATACGTAACGAGTTCATCCAGGAAACTTTGCACCTTATCTTTCGAACCAGCCATGCTTTCTTCCAGCACGAAGTCGGCGTGGGTTTTGTAGCCCAGCAGATTCGCCCGTTCAAAACGCAGGTTCACAATTTTCTGGATAATGGTGGAGTTATCGTTCTTGTCGCCATGAAAACTCCGACCGTTATAAGCCAGGTAAAGCTCTTTGCGTAACTCCCGGTTATCGGCATACTGCATAAATGGACCATAACTTGGCGCCTGCAACGTGAAAGCCCAGCCCGATTTCCCTTTCTGTTTAGCCGTGGCTTTCGCAGCTTCCCGGGCAAAATCAGGTAAGCCTGCCAGGTCTTTCTCATCTTCGACAACCAGTACGTATTCATTGGTTTCGTTCAGTACGTTCTCCCCGAACTGCAACGAGAGCTGCGACAGATCTTTGTCAATTTCCCGCAACCGCTCTTTGCTTTTAGCGTCCAGATTAGCCCCATTACGAGCAAAGCGTTTGTAGGATTTTTCGAGCAGCATCGCGCTTTCCGGATCAAGCTGGAGACTGGTTCGCTGATCATAAACGGCTTTTACGCGGGCAAACAGTTTCTCATTCAACGTAATGTCGTTGCTATACTCGCTCAGCATGGGTGATACGTCCTTCACAATGGTCTGGAGTTCGGGCGAGGTTTCAGCACTGTTCAGATTGAACAACACGGATGCCACTTTTCCCACTAACTCACCTGAGTGTTCAAGCGCAACAATTGTGTTTTCGAATGTTGGCTTCGCTGAATTATTGACGATAGCGTTTACCTCTTTACGGCCCTGGGCTAATCCTTCTTTGAGGGCAGGCAAATAATCGTTGTTCTTGATCTTGTCAAAAGGAGCCGTTTGATGCGGTGTCGAATACGGCTGTAAGAATGGATTTTGGGTCATTGCGGCTTGTTTGAGCATAGGCTGGGCAATTGTAGTCGTTACGGCTACGGCCAGCAATGCACTTGTTAATTTGATTTGCTGATGGGTAAACATACAGTTTTGGCCAATGAGTTTCCCGGAAAAATACGAAGTAAAAATAACGTAGCCGTTATCCATTGCATGATCGGTTGTATATGTGGTCCAGCGGTTACCGCAAAAAAAAACAGTCGGCCAAATCGGTCGACTGTTTTCTCCACTTCCCTCTCACCTCAATAGCCAAATGGTCCGTTACCTGACCGACGATCATTTCCGTAGCCCCGACCCCGTCCGGCCATGCGTTCGTAAGGACGCATCCGTTCGATTACGCGATCACGCTGGTCGGGACGTAGCACGGCCATCATATCGAAAAATTCGCGCTGACGCGCCTGCCGGAGAAAATCACGCTGACGTGGATCTCGCGGGTTGGTAGTCTGGGTTTGCTGATTGAACCGGTCACGAATCCGGCGAATTTCGCGCTCCTGCCTACGCGACAGATTCAGTTCACGATCCCACCAGTCAAGATGACGATCAAACTGGTAGTCGTCGTAATCGTAATTGTAGTTCGGCTGACCGTACCCTTGATTGTAGCCAGGTTGGTTATAGCCGGGCTGCTGGGGATAATTGTTGTTCGGATAATCGTAACGTTGCGCTAATGAACCGGTTGAGATCAGGGCAACCAACGTAGCGGCTGTCATCAGTACTTTTTTCATGATCGTGTATTGTTTTCAGGTTGTATTTGTCCCTTTGAACGAATACCCATCAAATGGTTTAATTAATTCTTCAAAAAAGTATATTCAAGAAATCGCCTATTCGTAAACAATTGACTTTAAGACAGTTTGAGTTTAAAGCATCGTAACATCACATAAATGGTACTAATCCAGGAAAGGCTACGAACGAATAAAGAACCACTGGTTGAGCATTATCTCATTTCTTACATTTAAGATTATGTTCTCTTCCTTCATTTCTAAACAAACTCTCCATGAAAATCAGCCGTTTACTACTCTTTATCCAACTCGTCATGAGTTACTTCTCAGCCCATGCACAAACGACAACAGCCTCTATTTATGGGTTTATCCGTGACGACAAAGGTCAAAACTTACCAGGGGCAACCGTTTCAGCCATCCATACGCCCACCGGCACGCCCTATGGCGTCACAACCCGCTCAGAAGGTGAGTACACGCTACCGAACCTGCGCGTTGGCGGCCCTTACACGATCACCATTAGTTACGTCGGCTACCAGACCGAAACCATTGAGAATGTATTTCTTAGTCTGGGTCAAAAATTACCGTTAACCGTAGTGATTCGCGCAGATGCCCGCCAACTATCGGAGATAGAGGTTCGAGCCAGTGCCAACGATGTGCTGAACAATAACCGGACGGGTCAGCAAACCAATATTAATTCAGAGCAACTTCGAACGCTGCCCACCATCAAACGGTCCGTTTTCGATTATACCCGCCTGAATCCGATGTCGGGGGGCGATGGGTCATTCGGGGGACGTAACAGCCGCTTCAATAACTTTGCCCTCAACGGTGCTATTTTCGTTAATCCCTTCGGTTTGGACGCCAGTACGCCGGGTGGTCAGTCAGACGCTCAGCCGGTTTCGCTCGATGCCATTGAACAGGTACAGGTGGTGTTGTCGCCGTACGACGTAACGCAGTCGGGTTTTACGGGAGCGGGTGTCAATGCCGTTACTAAATCAGGCACTAACCAGTTTCATGGCACGGTTTTCGGCTTCTACCGCAATCAGGACCTGACAGGCAAACGGATCAAAGGCACTGATATTACCGTACCTCAGTCGAATCAATTGCAGTATGGAATCAGCCTCGGCGGACCGATTATCAAAAACAAGCTGTTTTTCTTTGTCAATGCGGAATTCGACCGTCGCTCTGATCTGGGTACGGCGGGCTGGGTGGCCGCCCGACCGGGTCTGACGGGTTCGAACGTATCGCGTGTGACGGCCACTGATCTAGATTTGGTATCGAGTACGCTTCAATCCGTGTATGGCTACGAAACAGGGCCTTATGAGAATTTCACGCACCGCACCCAGAATTCGAAGGGTATCGCTAAGCTGGATTGGAACATCAACCAGACGCATAAGCTCTCGGTTATCTATAATTTTCTGGATGCGTTCCGCGACTTACCCGCTAATCCATCAGCTATTGGCCGTCGTGGACCTGATTTTCTGACCCTCCAATATCAAAGTTCGGGCTATCGGATCATCAATAAACTTAACGGAGGTATCGTTGAGCTGAACTCAAACTTTAACGGGAAATTTGCCAATAAACTTCAGGTCGGCTATACCACTTTCCGAGATTCCCGCGACCCATTTTCAACACCTTTTCCGTCGGTTAATATCGCCAAGGATGGTGTTCGGTACATTGTCGCTGGTCACGAACCCTTTTCGATCAACAACCGACTGAGTCAGGATGTATTCCAGTTTACCGACAATTTCAACATCTACGCTGGCAAACATACCGTTACGTTAGGCGTAAACTTCGAAAAGTTCAGTTTCGACAACTCATTTAATCTGGGCGCCTATGCTGGCGTGTTCGGACCGGAATATGCGTCGGTAGCCGATTTTGTAACTGCTGCCCGAGGAGCCGACTTTGCTAAATCCGTATCAGACGCGAAAGCAACGTTTGCGGCTGGTAATTGGGCGCTGGCCCAGACGCGCGTTGGGCAGTTAGGCTTATATGCGCAGGATGAGTTTGCGGTAAATCCCCGGCTGACGCTTACCTATGGCCTGAAGATCGATATACCGCAGTATTTTAATACACAGCAGAAAATCCAGGAGAACATTGAACGGAATCAGGCCAATTACCAACCCGATAACCAGTATTACGACGCAAACGGCAACCCGATTAAACTCAACTCGCTAACCCTACCCACTACGGCTCCCCTGTTTTCACCCCGTTTTGGCTTTAATTACGACGTTACGGGCAACGGAACCAGTAAATTACGGGGCGGTACAGGCCTTTTCACCGGGCGTTTCCCGTTTGTCTGGATTGGCAATCAGGTGGCGAATCCGAGCTTTTTCTTCTACTGCACCACCGACCCCGATTTCCGATTTCCGCAGGTCTGGAAAAGTTCGCTTGGCTTTGACCAAAAGTTTGGTAGCGGCTGGATTGCCTCGATTGATGTACTGTACAACAAGGATATCAATTCCGTACTGGTACGGAATTATGGCCTGAAAACGCCAACCGGTACGTTACAGGACCCCAGCAATCGACCGATTTATTTACCTACCGATCGGGCCTTGAATGCCTTCGGTGGTCAGACAGATGCATTTGTCTTTACGAACGCGAGCTTAGGGTATACATTCAACACCAGTGTTCAACTCCAGCGAACGTTTCAGAACGGCTTCTTTTTCAGCGTGGCCTATAATTACCTGAATGCCAGAGACGTATCGTCGTTAAGTGCTGAAATTTCGTCGGATGCCTACGACCGTAACCCAGCCTATGGTAACGTCAACCAGGCGGTTGCGGGCTATTCTTATTACGGTAGTCAGCACCGGTTTGTGGGTTCGATCTCGAAACGGTTTGCGTATGGCCAGAAACGTCAGTGGGCTACTACCCTCTCGGCCGTGGCCGAATATGCACAGGGAAATCGGTTCAGCTTTACCTACGCAGGCGACATTAATAACGACGGAGCTGCCGACAACGACCAACTCTTTATCCCAACGCAGACGCAACTGGCGCAGATGAGATTTTCGGGTACGGATGCTCAACAACAAACACAACGAGCCGCTTTTGAAGCATATATTCAGCAGGATAAATACCTCAGCGCGCATCGTGGGGAGGTAGCCGGAAAATTTGCCGCGCTGACACCATGGTACTCGACTGTCGATCTGCGCCTGCTTCAGGAATACACACTGGCCAATCGACATAACATCCAGCTCAGCCTGGATATCCTGAATTTCGGGAATCTGCTCAATTCGAACTGGGGTGTCCGGCAGTTTGCTTCTTACACTGGTCTTGCTCAGCCTCTGGGCGTTACGGTCGCCAATAGAGTACCAACCTATAGCTTCGACACCAGCCAGCAAAGTACGTTCTTTAACGACGCTCAGCTCATTTCACGCTGGCGAATGCAGTTCGGGCTACGGTACTCGTTTTAAATCGCGGCTGGTCTACCTTAACGATAAAACGGGGAGTCAGACAATGCTGGCTCCCCGCTTTTACCCGAGCTTTGTCAAAGTTTAAAACTTTGACAGAGTTAACGCGTATCAATACTTATAATCAGCCAGTTCGTTCTTGTCTTGTTTTTGCAAAACCTGTTCGTATTTACTTCGATCGAACTCATTCTCGTTGTTGGCAATAAAAATGGTCGCGACCGTATTGCCGATAATATTCGTGATTGAGCGAGCTTCCGACATAAACCGGTCAACGCCCAACAGCAACGCCAGTCCCTCAACCGGAATTACTTTAATAGCCGTCAACGTACTGGCCAGCACGATAAAGCCGCTGCCCGTTACGCCCGCTGCGCCTTTTGACGTCACCATCAGAATACCGATAATCGTTAATTGCTGACCAAAGCTAAGGTCGACACCAAAGACCTGCGCCAGAAAAATCATGGCCATCACCAGGTAAATGGTCGTTCCATCCAGATTAAACGAATAGCCTGCCGGAATGACTAGGCCCACCACCGATCGCGAACAACCCATGGCCTCAAGTTTATCCATAATCTGTGGCAGTGCCGACTCTGATGACGACGTACCAAGGACAATGAGCAACTCTTCTTTAATGAATTTCAGCACAGCCCACAGGCTGATTTTGTAATAGCGTAGAATCAAATTCAATACGACAAATACAAAAAGAAACATCGTCGCATAAACAGTACCCATCAGTTTAGCCAGTGGCAGCAACGTACCGAGGCCAAACTTGCCGATTGTAAAGGCCATTCCCCCGAAGGCACCTAACGGAGCCAACACCATCACTACGCTCAGAATATTGAAAAACACTTTCGAGAGTCGTTCGAAGGTTTGAATGAGTGGCTTTCCCAGATCACCCATGCGCGTCAGCCCGATGCCAAACAGAGCAGAAAAAACCAGTACCTGCAAAATCTCCCCATCGGCAAAGGCTTTGACCGCATTGCTTGGAACAATGTGCAGGAAGAACTCGGTCCAGTCCATTTCAGCACCCTGCTCGGCGTATTTACTGATGTCTCCTCCTTTTACAGCAGTCGTCTGAATCCCATCGCCAGGCCGAATCAAGTTCGCCAGCACAAGGCCGATTGCTAACGCGCCGGTCGTAACAATTTCAAAATACAACAGAGCTTTCCCTCCTACGCGCCCCACTTTTTTCAAATCGCCCATGTTGCTGATCCCCAATACGATGGTCAGGAAAATAATCGGCGCAATGACCATCTTGATCAGGTTGATAAAGAGGTCGCCAAGGGGTTTGAGCTTTGTTGCTGTATCGGGGAAGAAGTACCCCGTTAGAATCCCTAACGTAATGGCAATCAGAACGCGAACAGTGAGGTTATTGAGGAGTTTCATAAGAAGGGAGGAGAGGGAAGAGAGGGAAGAGAGGGAAAAGGTTGGTCTTAGTGCCCCCCGTCCCTTTCTTCCCGCTACTCCCTTTTATCCGATTATTTGCTGTTTTATTTCGCGGATACGATCGTTGAAGTTGAGGCTTAGAAAATCAATAGTTGGAACGATAATCGTCTGGAGTAGTTCGTTCACTTTCTCATCGTGCGGAATACGTTTACCCGTAACGATGCTAACGTATTTTGACGTAACCCAAAGCACATTTTTAAGATGCGTTTTCTCATCGTCCGTCATAACGTATTCCGTTACGGTCGTGTCTTCATTGAAGTAAATCAGCCTCGACTTAACCCGTACCCACTCGCTTACCAGGGCTGGACGAACGTAGGCGATCTGGTGCTGATAGACCACCCAACTCGTTTTCAACTCGCGAAACAACTGCCCTGGGCTGAAATCATATAATTTAGCGACCTGATCTTCCCGGGCGTTAAAGTAATAGTCGAAGTACTTGGCATTGTTGAGGTGCTGCAGCGGGTCACAGTCCTGAAATCGAACAATCACCCGCGATTCGGTTTCGGTCGGATAAATGCGGTTAGGGTCGCGATGAAACATAGTCGGAATGGCACCGGTAAGCCGGTAGAATTTATCAGATTAGCGAGATTATTGGGATTAACATGATGAACAGCTTTTGCAGAAAGCAACATCCACAATCAATGTTAAACAAAATCCCGCGAATCCTAGTCAATCCAGGAAATCCCAGTTCAGAATTTTTGCACAATCTTTACGTTAATACAACAAATTCGTTGTTTTTATCAATTCCTAGACACACATGAAGATCATACGTTATCTCCTGCCTGCTTTTTCGCTCTTTATTATCTTAACCTCGTTTGCTCCTAAAGATGATGCCGACGCGGTGTTGGGAACGTGGTTAAACGGCAGCAAAAAAGGGCATGTACAGATTTACAAACAAGGCGGCACTTACTTTGGTAAACTTGTCTGGCTGGGACAGCCTACTGACCCGGCCACGGGTAAGCCCCGGACGGATGAAAAGAATACGGATGCCTCAAAGCGGTCGAGACCATTAATGAACATGGTCTTAATGTATAACTTTAAGTTCGACGGAGGGAACGTCTGGAGTGATGGCAAAATCTATAACCCTGAGGACGGCAAGGAATACAACTGCAAGATGACCTTACAAGACCAAAATACGTTGCTGGTACGTGGTTATGTGGGCATCTCCCTTCTCGGCAAAACCCAGACCTGGACTCGAATTAAGTAGTCATTACAGCTCATTAATGGCTTCAATGATACAATGCAGATAACGCCCATTGAATGACTATCGGATAACGGCAGGCACATGACCACAAACACGCTCATCATTGGTGCAGGTCCGGCAGGGCTGGCGATGGCCGGGCAACTGGCTCATAGGAAGTTGCCGTTTACGGTCCTGGAAGCGAGCGATTACATTGGCTTTAGCTGGCGGAACCACTACGACCGACTTCACCTTCATACGGTGAAAGAACATTCTGCCTTGCCGCACCTCCCTTATCCAGCCAATCACCCAACCTACGTATCACGGTTACAGTTCATTGAGTACCTCGAACAGTATGCTGCCCATTTTGGCATTAAACCTATCTTTAATCAGAAGGTCACCCACATTACCAGAAATCCAGTGGATGGCACGTGGCAGGTTCAAACCGAAACCGATACGTTTACGGCCAGCCGGGTGGTAGTTGCTACAGGGTACAATCGAGCGGCCCACGTACCGGAATTACCGGGCCAGCGAAATTTTCGGGGCATCATCTGGCACAGCCATGAGTACCGGAATGGAGCCCCTTTTCGTAACGAGAATGTGCTGGTGGTTGGTATGGGCAATACGGGGGCCGAACTGGCACTTGATCTGCTGGAAAATGGAGCAAAACCGTTCATTTCAGTACGAGGCCCCGTCAACATCATCCATCGGGATTTATTTGGTTATCCGGCCCAAAAGATGGCCATCATGATGAAGAAATTCCCGGGGTGGTTCACTGACTTTATGGCCCGGCTGATGCGGGAAATAAGTATTGGCGACTTATCTGCATATGGCCTTGGGAAGCCTGCTCACTCGCCTACACAAGATCTCCGTCGGGGCAAGCCGCCCGTTATCGACGTGGGTACGCTCGACCAGATCAAAGCTGGAACTATTACCGTTTTGCCGGGCATTGAACGTATCAGCCGCGACAGCAGACTGACCAAAACCGTTACGTTCACGGATGGTCGGGAGTTGCCTTTTGATGCCATCATTCTGGCAACGGGTTATCTACCAGCTCTAACGACGGTAATTGGGACTGAATTAGCCGACAACGTTTTAAATGAGCGAGGGTATCCGAAAAATCTTTGGTTTGATGATCGTTCGTTGCGGGGACTTTACTTTCTGGGCTTTTCTACGCCCATAACCGGCGTCATTTACCACCTCAACATTGACTCAGAAAAAATTGCAAAACATATTTTTGAAAACAATTTCATCACCGCATAGTTCTATTTCTGTAATCAAGGTGATTATGGATATCATTCAACGTTAAACACTACAGTCATGAACGAGACAACATTAAAAGGCGGCTGGAACGAATTAAAAGGTAAAATCAAACAAGCCTACGCAGATCTTAC
This sequence comes from Spirosoma validum, assembly GCF_014699035.1. Lineage (GTDB taxonomy): Bacteria > Bacteroidota > Bacteroidia > Cytophagales > Spirosomataceae > Spirosoma > Spirosoma validum. The sequence goes on along the minus strand of NZ_JACXAA010000004.1, from coordinate 295,342 downwards.
CGACGATGATCTAACGTATCAGGAAGGTAAGGAAGACGAAATGTGGGGCAAACTCCAGCAGAAGACAGGAAAAACCAAAGACGAAATCAATAAAACGATTGCTGATTTGTAGAGAGGAAATTTCAAAATTTCAGATTCACGGTTTCAGGTTGAGAACCTGGAACATAAAATCGAATCTCTGAAAAGTAAGCAGTCTATTGATAGAAAAAGCCGGAGCTCAAGTTTCCGGCTTTTTCGTTACGTGCCTTTTTATACAGCTTTGACAAAGTTTAAAACTTTGTCAAAGTTCCAATCTTCTTATACAGGTGGCTCCCAGCCTTTTGCATATTGCCGACTCCATAATTTCATGGCCTCCGTGTCTTTAATATGCCCATTTTTTGGATCGACCGCGAATGATTTGTTGGTACGGTAAGCAATGTTGGCCAAATGACAAAGCAATGTGCTCTTGGCGCCTTCTTCGATAGGCGATGCCTGCTTTTCTTTTCCGCGGATGGCTTCGAAAAAATTCACAACGTGCCGGGTGGTCATGTCTCCCCCACCCCCTAAGGCCGTACCCGCTTCCGTTCCTTTCGACTTACTGTCTTTAACGACTTTCCCCTCGCGACTATAGAGCGTATACCCGTCCCGATCGACATACACCGTTCCATTGGTGCCGTAGATGTAGGTTCCGCGATCACTGCCGAATGTTTTCTGCCCATTACGACTGTTGCCGTCCCATTTGATGATTTTATTTCCTGGAAACCGGAACGTAGCATCCATGGTATCATACATTTCCCAGCCATCTTCAGCAAAATATCGCTTCGCAGCTTCCACCGTTACAAATTCAGGATAATCTACCTGCAAAGCCCATCGCGCTACGTCCAGTTCATGCGTAGCATTGTTTCCGGATTCGGCCGTTCCGTACAGCCAGCCATACCAGTGCCAGTTGTAATCCCAAGTTTCGGACGTGTATTCACGGCGCGGGGCAGGTCCCTGAAACAACTCCCAGTCCAGTCCGTCAGGTACGGGCGCTTTCTTCTGATGCGGCACCTCGCCCCGGGCACTGGCGTAAAAAGCAACGGCTTTGAACGGTTTTCCAATAACCCCATTGTGAATCTGGTTAATAATATCAATCGACTCCAGCGACGACCGCTGCTGGTTGCCCATCTGAATTACCTTCTTATACTTCTTCTGGATCTCCGCTAAGATCTCTCCTTCACGAGGGTTATGACTACAGGGTTTTTCAACGTACACGTGCTTGCCGCCCTGCACAGCCAGCCAAGTACCGGGCGCGTGCCAGTGATCGGGCGTAGCATTGAACAGTACGTCGACATTCTTATCCGCAATCACTTTGCGGATATCATTTTCCAGCTTCGGCGTATACGTAATGAACTTGGAAAATTTCTGCACCGCCGACTCGCGCTGTTTCTTCATGACATCGCACAAGTACACCAGCTCAACATTGCTTTCTTTCTTGCCAATCGGCTCATAATACGCACCCAACCGCCGACCCAGTCCGGCAATCGCTACGTTCAGCCGTTCGTTAGCACCGATTATTTTAGCGTAGCTTTTGGCCGACATCCCCAGTCCACCCACGGTAATGCCCGCAGTGCCCAAAGCCGCTTTTTTAATAAATTCTCTGCGTGTATTTTCCATAAAATGGTATCACGGACTTAAGTCCGTCTGGTTAAAAGATAATGACTACGTAAGGTTAACTCTGGATTGGAATATTCTTGCGGACTTACGCCGAACGCGGCCCGGTCCATGATACCTATGCCTTTCGTTTGCCTGATCTCGTTGCATCGCATACCCCTTTAAAATACCCCACCGATTCGGCGATGCCTGCCAGCGGATCTTTCATATCTTTTTCGTACTCCAGACTGCAACTGCCATCGTATTTTATCTTTCTCAACATATTCACAAAGGCAGGAATATCGATTACCCCACGGCCCAGTTCACAGGTCTTGCCTTCTTTCGAAGCTGCCGTTACGTTCTTGAGGTGAATGTCGAAAATACGTTTGGCATATTTTTCCAGATCGGCAATCGGGTCATCGCCGAATCGCGCATCGTGACCCATATCGAAACAAAGACCGATACGTGGGTCTAAATTTTTCACCGCGTTTATGACCGACGACGCATTCGGCCAGAGTTTAATATCGGGGCCGTGAATGTGAATAGCGTACCGCATATCATACTCCTTCACTTTTTTGTCGACATACGGTAACAACTCTTCATTGGGTACCCCTACGATCAGTTTTACGCCAACCCGTTTTGCGTACTCGAATCCATTATCGATTTCCTGCTGCGTTTTCATATAGATCGGCCCCACGGCATAGCCCGTAACCCCCGACTGTTTCAATTTTTCGTGAAACGCGCTGATCTGCTCGGGTGTACTGTTGAGTGGAAGATGAAAGTCTTTAATACACAGATAGTGTACGTCCGTTTTTTTCATCATCTCAAGCGCTTGGTCGAGATTAAAATGAACAAAGCTGTAGCCCGCCATAGCCAGTTTAAACAAGTCGTCACTGGCCGCTTTGGTCGATTCTGGTGCAGCAACCGACGCAACGGCCGGAGACAAACTGGCTAACGCAATTGAGCCACCTGCATTTTTAAGAAAGGTTCGTCGTGTAGTCATTAAACGTATCCGGTAAGTATTATTCAGTTAAAAACTCCGGCGTCCTCTTTTCTACTGACAACAGCCATAGTTTGACCTAAACTCAAGTGCAGTTTCACGGGCTACGTTTAGGAAAGCACGCATGAGTAAATAGTCCAAAATTTGTAACTAATTGACAAAATCGATTGATTACGCAATTCTGCGGGTCCATGAACCTCAACCCCAGAAACAGGACAATTTATACGGATCAGAGACGCGCTGAGATTTCTTTTCAAACCGTTAATCTCGATCATTATCTGGTCAACTATCTAAGCGATCTTAACAAGCCAGATGACAAACGATTTCACCGATTAACTTTTAGCGAGATCATATAATTCTGGCTATCATCTGTTAGCAACATTACCCTTATCCAAATCGGGCCGATCACCAACATCAGCGTTAGTCATTGGTCCAGGCTGTAAACAATCATGTCCGCACCCATCCATCGTCATAGGTAAGTCCTTCGCGCCTTGCCAACTTTGACTAACGCACTTAACACCGCAAAACAAACTTCCCTGATGAACAAGACGAATACCGTAATTTATATGGCCGACGACGATGCGGATGATCGGCATTTTATGCGCCTATCCCTCCAGCATGTCTATCCATCCGTGACCATTGTCGAAGCCATGGACGGGGCTGAACTATTGACCCTGCTGGATAACTGGAGCCAGACTCCCAAAGCTCAACCGATCCAGGTAATTCTATTGGACATGAACATGCCCAAACTAAACGGCCTGGAGACCCTCGCGGCCCTGAAGGCCAATCCCTTACTTCGTCACATTCCGGCGGTCATCCTCTCTACTGACGCCCAACCCGCACAAATAGCGACCGCGTACCAAACTGGTGCCAGCCAGTATCTGGAAAAACCGGTCTCCTATTCGGGGCTGGATCAGATTGCCCAGACCATTCGTAGCTGTTTTTAAGATATTCGCTTATTCAGCCAATGACTATCCAGACCAATTGTATGGGGGATTTATGTATGTTTACGTAGAGCCACCAAGTGACGCATTAACGAAATCGGGTAGTCCCATAATACAGCCTACCAGGTAAGCTGATTAACGAAGGACTATGGGAGCAAAAAAATCCGCCACGCCCGCCTTTCTGGTTGGGGGCGGGGAGATGGGTGAACGCATTCGTACCCAAGACTGGTCCAACACCAGCCTTGGCCCGCCTGAGCAATGGCCTCAGAGCCTGCGGTCAACCCTGGGTATATGTCTGAACGCGCCTTCCCCCATCCTAATCTGCTGGGGAGCGGACCTGGTTATGCTCTATAATGACGCCTACCGACTTATTCTGGGCGAAAAACATCCTCAGGCTCTGGGAAGTAAAGCCCAGGCGGTATGGCCAGAATTATGGGCTATTCTGGGACCCAGGCTGAATGCCGTACGTACGGGGGGGCAAGCCAACGGGTCAGACAATCAACGGCTGGTGATCAATCGGGACGGCGTTTTCCAAGCGGCTTACTTTAGTTTTTCTCACAGCCCGATTTACAACGAGCTAGGCGACATTGGGGGCGTTTTTTGCCTGGTTACCGAAACAACTGATACCCAATTGGCCGAGCAGCAAAAAGGGGAGCTGATTTGGGCCGGGCGGGAACACGAACGGAACCTGGCTACTTTATTTGAGCAAGCCTCTGTTGGGGTGGCCATCATTGGACCGGCCCCCGATTTTATCCTGGAAATGGCCAACCCATTCTATTGTGACCTGGTAGGCCGACTCCCCGATTGCCTGATTGGCCAGCCACTACTGGACGCGATGCCCGAACTGGGCGAACAAGGTATCCGGGAGGTGGTTACGCAGGTGTTGACGACCGGGGTGTCTTGGGTGAACCGGGAACTACCCGTGGTGCTGCTTCGAAATGGCCAGCGGGAAACGATCTACCTGGACAAAGTTTATCAGCCCCGCCGGACAATCGATCAAGTGACCGGCGAGGAAACTATTACGGGGGTGGTCATTATTCTCACCGACATCACGATGGCAGTGCGGGCGCGCCAGCAGGTCGAAACCAATGAGCAGGTGTTAGACGCCATGTTCCGGCAAACACCCCTGGGCGTGGGTATTTGGTACGGCCCTGACTACATTATCGAACGGGCTAACCCGGTGCTATGCCAACTCTGGAATCATACCCTGGACGAACTGCTGGGAAAGCCCCTGTTTGTGGCCTCCCCTGAATCAAGAGAACAGGGCTTCGAGGCCATGCTGGATACCGTACGCCAGACCGGTGTGGCGGTTACGGGGTCCGATCAGCCCGCACGGCTTTACCGCAATGGGCAGCTGAAGACGGTTTATTTCGATTTTGTTTATGAGCCGCTTCGGAGCTCGGATGGAACCATTGATCGCATTATGGTCGTGGCCACAGAGGTAACTAAAGCCCGGGAGGAGCGGCAGCATATGGCAGAAAACACCACCCGGCTCCAAACCTTATTTGAACAGGCACCCGTAGCCATAGCCATCGTCGGCGAAGGACCGGCTTTTCCTTTCGAACTGGCCAATCTACTCTTCTGCGCCATCATGAGTCGAACCGTGGACCAGCTCGTTGGCAAACCGCTGCTCGACGCGCTACCCGAATTAGCTGGTCAGGGCTTCGAAACCTTATTAGAGGGTGTGCGCCAGACGGGACAAGCTTACGAGGGACGAGAAGTGCCCACGCAACTGCTACGTAACAGACAGCTGGATACGATCTATTTTGATTTTGTGTTTGAACCCTTGCTCAACGCCAAGGGAATCCTTGATCGCATTCTGGTGGTATGTACCGACGTCACCGAGCGGGTCATTGCCCGCCAACGAACGGAGCAGTTACTGATTAGAGAACGGCAGCTTAATGAGCTTAAGTCTAACTTTGTTACCCTGGCCTCCCACGAATTTCGTACGCCCATGGGCCTGATTCTCTCCTCGGCGTCCCTGATTGGACGCTATAACGGAACGGATGATGGGGAAAAACGGGAACGGCATGTGCAACATATTAAACTAGCGGTGACCACCTTAACCAGGCTGTTGACTGATTTTCTCTCCCTGAGTCAAATGGAACAGGCCAGCCAGCGAGCCCACCCGCATCCAATTAATATCGTCACGTTTTGCCAGGAAGTCATCGACCACATGCAGACCCTGATCAAGCCTGATCAGCGCATTCTCTATTCCCATCTATCGGGCGAGCCGGATATGTCGCTTGACGGACAATTGATCAAGCATATTTTGATCAATTTGCTGAGCAATGCCAGTAAATACTCGTCGGATAACAAACAAATTGAGCTCACGACAAGCGTCATAGACGATCAACTCCGATTAGTAGTCAAGGACGAAGGCATCGGTATTCCCAATGCAGATAAAGACAAGCTGTTTATTAATTTTTTCCGGGCCCGCAACGTCAATCATGTCGACGGAATAGGCCTGGGTTTGTACGCCGTCAAACGATGCGTCGATTTGCTGGGCGGCCAGGTCACCTTCAGTCAGCTTGATGCGGGAACGGTTTTCACCGTTCAACTTCCTCTGTCCCCCCCTATCCTATGAAAACCATTCTAGTCATCGAAGATACGCCGACTATGCGGACCAACATTGCTGAAATTCTCCAGTTAGCTCCTTACCAGGTGGTGCAGGCAGCCAACGGTAAAGAGGGAATCGAACAGGCTCGCCAAACCCATCCGGATCTGATTCTGTGCGACATCCGCATGCCTGACCTGGATGGCTACGGCGTGCTCCATATCCTTCGCAAAGACCCCGACTTAGCCACGGTTCCCTTTATTTTTCTGACGGCCATGGCTGAAGCCGCTGATTTTCGAGTCGGTATGAATTTGGGGGCAGATGACTACCTGACCAAACCTTTCGATGATGTAACCTTGCTGGGTGCTGTAGAGCTCCGGCTCAAAAAAGCGCCCGTCATACCAACCAATCCTGACGCTGGCTCCGACCACCTGACGAGCCTACGGCAGGCCATTTTAGAGGATAACAACGCCCGCCAGTCCCTGTGTGATCACTATCCGACGACGCAGTACAACCGAAAACACCGCCTGTACACAGCTGGAAGCTGGCCGACCGCGTTATATTTTATGAGTCAAGGGAAAGGCAAAGTCGTTAAGGCCGACGTGGCTGGCAATCAATACATAACGGGGTTAATCGGCCCTGGAGACTTTGTGGGCTACCAGGCCCTATTAACTCAGGGACCCTACACCGATACGGCCGAACTACTGGAAGATGCGTTGGTCTGTACGATTCCTGCGGCCGACCTTAGAGAACTGCTTGATACCCTGCCAGTGGTCGCGAATCAGTTTAATCAGATGCTGGCCAGCGAAGTCGCCAACTTGCAAAACCAGCTCCTGAAGGACGCTTATCAATCGGTCCGTAAACGAGTGGCCGAAGCCCTGCTGCTGGTTCAGCGAACGTTTTATCCTCAGCCAGACGCTAACCTGTCAGAAGACCGCATACCCGGTAATCGAGCCCATGACCAATCCCTACCCATGAGCTTATCACGCGAGAACTGGTCGGACCTGGTGGGAGCCTCCACCGAAACGGTCATTCGTATTTTGGGCGATTTACGGGCCGAAGGGCTGATCGAGATCAATGGCAGTCAGATTACCCTGCTCGATAGGGACAGGCTGACCAACCTAAAGCGCTGATTGTCTTTCATTGGGCAGGCCCAAACCTGGTAGGCTTCACCCTGAACCTGTCTATATGCTCCTTTTCCGGCGCTACAGGTGGAGCGTTATCCGTTCACCCCTACCCTCGATATAGATCGCTGAGTATAAAGTCAATAAAGTTCCAGCCTTGCCAGGTTCTTCGATAACCTCTCCTTAAATCGGTGACAGGACTTTTGATCATATCCAATAATCCTGCTTAACCCTGATAAGAGAAAAAAACACTGGTTTCAACCGGTACTGCCTCCTTGTTTTTAGGCAGAACATGCCGCCTACGTGGGACACAACGTTAGATTACGCTTAACTTACTCAATAGTGCAAGTCCAGTCATTGTCTCATTACGTATTGGAGATACGAACCTTTACCGGGACTCCTGGCCGTTAGATATTAGCAACCAAACGGAGCCTGCTTACCCAACCTGATTCGGGTTAGCCTATCCATCGTCAACTTCTTGGGTGACATTCGTCATAAAGCCAACTACTCGTTATCTTTCTTTGCCAGGTTTAGCTCATTGATTACATCGGTTTGACAGGACAATTTTGTCTCTATGATTCATGTAGCTACTCAACCGAAAACAACACTTAAATTCAGCCCTGTTCAGCAGTCACTTTTCTTTGTCACTGCTAAAAATCGGGTTGATTCGTACTTTGCCCAGCGAAATCTCTCTCCTCATGCCAACCGGGCTATGTGGCAAAAAGCCGTTTTTTTTCTAGTCACCTATGTGCTTCTGTATGGCTTGATCTTATCTAACCAATTTGGTGGACTTGCGATGCTAGGTTTTGCACTGCTCCTGGGATTTTGTGCCGCCGGAGTGGGCTTCAACGTATCTCATGATGCGATTCATGGGGCATTCTCCGCCCAAGGCTGGGTCAACCGGTTGCTCAGTAAAAGTTTTTATCTACTGGGTGCTAACCCGTACCTGTGGAAACTAACCCATAATGTCGTTCATCACACGTATACCAACATTGCCGGCCATGACGAAGACATTGAATTAGCACCGGGCCTGGTTCGGCTGGATCAGGATGAGTCGCACCGGCCGTGGCAACGCTTTCAGCATATCTATGCCTTTTTCCTCTACGGGCTGACTTCCCTGTCCTGGGTATTTCGTAAAGATTATGTTAAGTTTTTTCAGGCGAAGATTGGCCCGCTCGACAACACGCATCATCCTCGGACGGAGCATATTAACCTGTTTGCTTACAAAGTAGCTTATTATGTGTTTTTCCTGGTGTTACCGATCGTTGTCCTTGACCTGCGCTGGTGGCAAGTTCTCGTCGGCTTCATGGCTATGCATATAACGGAGGGGTTAGCTCTGGGGCTAGTCTTTCAACTGGCGCACATCGTGGAAGGAACCTCATTTCCGGTACCGACCTCAAAAGGTACCATTGATGAAGCCTGGGCCATTCACCAACTTCAGACGACAGCTAATTTTGCCCCTCATAGCCGATTAGCTACTTTTTTTTGCGGAGGTCTGAACCGCCAGATTGAACATCATTTGTTTCCTAAAATATGTCACATTCACTACCCGGCCATTGCCCCTATCGTTAAACAGACGGCCAGTGAATATGGCCTGCCGTACATAGAAAACGTAACCTTTCGTTCTGCGCTGATTTCCCATTACCAACTTCTGAAGCAACTAGGGACTCCGTCGGGCACTGGGCGTTATTGACTCACTAGCCGTTACTGGTAACTAAGACTTACAATCCAGGTTTACGATCACTTCATCAATAAACGATTATCGACACGATGGGTAAGGTGACTAACCAAAAAGGCCGAACAAAAAAACGGGTTCCGATCCTACTGATTGAGGATAACGCCGATCAGTGGCTCATTATACGCTCGGCGCTGTACCAATGTATTCCTGAACTGGAACCTGTCTGGATCAATAACGCGGCCCAGAGCTTAACCTATCTGGAGAATTGTTCGCTCAAAAAAAACGATATACCCCGTCTGATCCTTATGGAGTTGTACTTACCCCACCGGGACGAGGGGCTTGCCTTGCTGGCCTCTATTAAAAGTCACCCTTTTTATCGACAAGTGCCGGTTATTGTCCTGAGTAATTCAGAAGAGTACAATGACATTATCGAAACCTACCAGTATAGTATTGCCTCCTACATTGTTAAGCCCAGTACCTATCACCAATGGCTAGTGGGTTTTTATACATTTCGGCGCTATTGGTGGGATTGGGTTTCTTTATCATTTCGCTCGTCCCAAGCAGATGGCACTCACCTGAACTAATCCAGCTTCCCGGTCATCTACCTACAGGGTGGCTATAGCTGAATCAATTGGTACGCAGTTTCTTCTGAAGCCCTTGCTCTTCGCTACACACCGTTAACCATGCCAACCGATGAACCAAACTACTGACGAATTAGCGGCTTTAAGGCGCATTATTCGTGTCATCGAGCGCTTCCGCCAACTAGTGCCCAACTCAACGCTGGCCGGTACGGAGGCTAAGGAGGCTTACCCAAAACAGCACTTGTCAGGTCAAGACTGGAAATTCTGGAAACAACTACAGATTGATCCTGAAGAGTTACTTGCTAACAAGCAGGCATCTGTGGTAGATCAAACCTTATCGGGTCAGCAATTCAGCCGCCTAATTGGTCAATACAGGCGGGCAGGTTTTGAGGTTTATTAGGTTTGGTGTCAACTGCAAACTCAGTCTGGCTTTGGCACGACTGATCCATTTCAGGAGTGTTGATCCTATCGCCAAAGACGATTGGTTGATTACTGCACGGAAAAGTTAGTTTAGTCTTCATAACCAGCTTCAGATCGACTATTCGGCAGTCGGCATTAATTATCCAATGAAACTTACGCTTAAACCTGTTGACATTCCGTTTATGGTTGGTGATACGGTCTGGGTCGATCAGCCGTGCGGAGCCGCCAATGAGTTTCCTTATTTTCAAGGTATCATTATGCAGATTATCTTAGATGGTAGCCTAACCAATACCCTGGTGATACGGAATCGTGTCGAAACGCATGAATTAGTGATCACCAATGCGATATACGGTTTAAAACCTATTGGCGATCATACAGGCATGGCCAGAGTCAATGTAAACGTCCAGCTTATTCCCCTTCAGACTAATTTATTTGCGACGAAAATTCAGCTGTTGGCGTATCAAAACCAAACTAGTTGACAAATAGATAGCTTGGTCGGGTTCGTGGATACGTAATGTCTTTTTACAACCTCTCCATACCCGTTGGCATGAAGTTCGCATCAGCCGGAGTATGCCGGTCAAGGATATTTACTGACGGGCTTGTTATAGAGAAATGAATGATACGTCAATCTATTTACCTTGTTGAGGTATATGGCAGTCGTGTAGCGATTAACCGGAAATCGGTTTGTACAACGTCTTTCCCTATCAGGACCATTGCCATATGTAAGTCCCCTTACGCTCAAACTAACTCACTGACTAATCCAACTAACCGATGAGTTCATTAACCGATGCCGACAAAGCGCAACTTGGGCAATTGGCCGACTACTTATTAAGCCAGCAGGAGATAATCGTTGACCGGTGGCAGACGAAATGCTCGCTGGATGAAGCGCTTCATCCCTTCACCTGCCATTCCCGCCAGGCGTATACGGAAATGCTACGGGTATTACTTCATCGCCTTATCCAGCGTGTCATGGGTGAGTCCCGGGTAAGTGGTCTGGATGGCAGGAGCCTTCAACTTTACTGTTGGCAAGGGGGCTACTCTCTGGCTGAATGGTTTAGGGTAGTAGACAACCTTTATGATGTCCTGGATGAACAGATCCAGCAGTTCCTGGAGCGCTATCCCCAAACGCAGCCCTGGGTTATTACCCAGGTGTATCGTCAATTGCTTAACCTATCGAAGCAGGTTAGCAGGGACAGTATTGGCTATGCTGATCAATTGTGGCAAACAAGAGGGGACGAGCCGCTACCAACGCTTCCCCTAGCGCCGGATACCCGCCCCCATTTGGCCATACCGCGCGTGGACCACCTGCGGCAGGCTGCTCATGATCTGCGTAGCGCGTTTGGTATTCTCGCCACGGCAGCTAGCTTGCTACAAAGGCCGCTTAAGGCCACTGATCGGACAAAATACCTGGACATGCTGCATCGGAATGTGAACGTCGCCGTGCACTCATTGAACCAAGTATTGACCTATGCTCCGGTCGAAGAGAGCGGTCAATCATAAGTCGTATGGAGTGACGTTAGTTAGCTACGTAGCCACAGGATCAGGCCGTGGTTCCGGGCGGCACAAACGAATCCAACAACTGAGATACCGCTTCCAGCTCGACCGGTTTAACCAGGTGACCGTCAAAACCAGCCTCCTGACTTTGTCGCTTGTCATCGGCCTGGCCGTAACCCGTCAGGGCAATTAGAATCAAATGGCGACCCCAGGCCTGTTGACGAATCAAACGGGCCGTTTCGTAACCATCCAACCCGGGCATTCCAATGTCGAGCAGGATAACGTCTGGCTGTAGTTGCTCCGCAGCTTCCAGAGCTTGCTGACCACTGTAGCAAACTTCAACCGTATAGCCGGTCAGTTCCAGCAGCAGGGCGAAGGAGTCAGCCGCATCCTGGTTATCATCCACAACTAAAATCCTGCGGCCTGATATTGGTGAAGCGACTGGGATCGAGGTGTTTTCTATAGACGGATCTACAACGGGTAAAACGGGCAGGTAAACTAAAAACTCACTCCCTAGCCCCAGGCCCTCACTTCGGGCTTCTACCCGCCCGCCGTGCAACTCAACCAGGCGTTTGACCAGCGTCAGACCCAATCCCAATCCACCCTTCGTGCGAGCCAGCGAATTATCTACCTGCGCAAACAACTCAAAAATGCGCTCCAGCTGATCAGCCGCCAGACCGATGCCCGTATCGCGTACCCGCAAGCAAGCCATGGAATGGTTCGGCTCCTCAATTACCTGATCCAGGCTGACCCAAACCTGCCCCCCCTCGGGGGTATACCGGGCACCATTCGTCAGTAAATTGGTCATGACCTGAGTCAGCCGGGCAGCATCGCCGGACAGGTAAATGGATTTACTGGGCAACGAAATTGACAATTCGATATGGCGCGCTTCAAAGAGGGGGCGTACGTCATCAAGGGCATCCGCCAACAGGGCCTTCAGATCCAGTCGCTCCAACTGCAGCGTAATTTTCCCCTGATTGATTCGGCTGACATCCAGTAAGTCATCCACCAGCCGAACTAACTGGTTAACCTGTCGATTCATCAACGCGATGGCTGCGCTCATGGTCTCGGTTTGTCCACCGCTAAGCCCCAGCGTTTGCAGAGTATGGCGAACGGGGGCCAGTGGATTACGTAATTCGTGGGCCAGCATCGCCAAAAACTCGTCTTTCCGTCGATCTGACTCCCGCAAAGCTTCTTCCACGGCCTTGCGCTGGGTAATATCCCTGGCTACCGTGGAAAGGCCGATGACCTGCCCGGTGGCATCTTTCACTGGCGAGAGTACCACCTCCAAATCCAGGGACTGCCCGGCTTTATTGACCCGGATGGTTTCATAGGTTTCAACCCGCTGGTTCAGTTTGATTTTCTCCACGTTGCGCAACATCTGAACCAGGTCCTGGGGCATGGTCAACAGACTCAGCGGTTGACCGATGGCTTCCTCCGCCGGGTAGCCGTAGAGCGATTCGGCAGCTTGGTTCCAACTGGTAATCAGCCCCGCAAAATTGACCGTCAGCACCGAATCCTGCGATGATTCGACAATCGAGGCCAGAAAATAGTTGGCTTCTTCGGCTTTCTTACGTTGGGTGATGTCGACAAAGGTTAGCACCAGGCCGTTAATACGGTCGTCGGACGTGCGGTAGGGAAATATCCGCCCCATATATACGCGGCCGTCCGTCGATCTGACTTCTCGCTCGATGGGTTGGAGCGTGGCCAGCACCGCTTCGGCATCAACCTGCAATTGAAGATAGTCCAGTCGACTGGTAATGTCGCTTAGGGGCCGCCCCGTGTCGGTGGCAATCAAATTGAAAATAGTTCGCGTAGCGGGCGTGAACAGGTTGACCCGCAGGCTTCGGTCCAGAAACAGGGTGGCTATGTCGGTGGCGTTAATCAGGTTCTGCAAGTTGTTGCTGGCCAGAGAAATCTCTTCCAGTTTAATCTTCATCTCCTGATTGATCGTCGTAAGTTCTTCGTTGATCGACTGAAGCTCTTCCTTGCTGGTCTCCAACTCCTCGGCCGACGAGCGCAACTCCTCGTTGATCGCCTGCAATTCTTCGTTGGCTGCTTTGAGTTCCTCAGCCTGGAGCTCATGCTGCTCGTTGGCGAGCCGTAGTTGCGCTTTGGCCCGAATCAATTCTTCCTCCAACTGATGCGCCATGGGCTCGACCGGGGACCGCTCACGGGTTAACGTGTCTGATTCTTCGGTCGTTGGCTCAAAGAGAACCAGTATAAAACCGCGAGCCGGATCCCCTTCGCCCAGTACCGGTCGGACGTGAAGGGTGATCGTCTGAACCTGGCCGTCCAGACGTACCGTGAGTCGGGGCACTACCACGGGGGTCCGTTGCTGAACCGCCCGGTAAAAAGCCGACCGAAGTTCCAGGCGCAGGTCGGACTGAATGAGTTGAAGTAGATTTTTGGACGGTTCGCCCCCCCCAACCTGGAGGTAACGTCCTGCCCGGTCGGACACATGCAGGATGTCTAAGGCCTCATTGGCCAGGATCGAGGGGGGCCCATACTGCTCAAGTACCTGGTGGTGCAGCTCGCCATAACTCAGTCGACCGTTCGACGGATTTTCTTGAGCCAGGGTGGCTTCTGACCCTCGTTTTTGGGCGGGGGCTATACCGGCACTGATCTCGGGCACGGGGTAAGCGCGGGGGGCCACTGATCGACTCTGAAACAAGTGGTGCTCCCGATGAACGGGAGCATACAGATCACGAGTACCGTCGGTCGTTTCGGCCAGGCCCAACAGCAGATACCCGCCCGGATTTAGAGCAAAGTGAAAGGTCTCCAGCGCCCGCTGCTGGGCTGTCTGATTAAAGTAAATGAGCAGATTACGGCAGCTTATCAGATTCAGCCGGGAAAAGGGCGGGTCTTTGAGCACGTTGTGGTGGGCAAACAAAACCATCTCCCGAATCTCGGGCCGAACACGATAGCTTTCCCCTTCTTTGGTAAAAAAGCGACGCAGCCGCTCGGGCGATACGTCGGCAGCATCGTTCAGGGTATAGAGCCCATCCCGGGCGGTGTTCAGAGCGGTCTCATCCAGGTCGGTGGCGAAGATCTGTACGTTCGGCGCATCAACAATGTCCAGCGTACGTTCGGCGAATAGCATCGCCAGTGAATAGGCCTCTTCGCCTGTGGCACAGCCTGCTACCCAGATGCGCAGAGTATTGTCCTGGGTTTTACTATGGGTGAGTATGGATATGAGCTGATGTTCCAGCGTGGTGAAGACGGGGCTATCGCGAAAAAAGTTGGTGACCGAGATCAACAAATCTTTCAGCAGTGCCTGGATTTCCTCGGGATGCTCCCGCAGAAAGCTCACGTAAGCGGGTAGGTCGGGCAGGTTGCGCACGTTCAGGCGACGCTCAATTCGCCTGAGCATTGTGGGACGCTTGTAATTGGTAAAATCGTGTCCGGTGCGCACCCGCAGTTGAGTGAACACCTCACGCAGGGCTGCTTGTTGGTCCTCCTGATTTGACGAAGGCTCCAGGGGAATAATTAGTGTACCCCGGCTCTGGGCGTAAGCCAGCAGCCGGGCCGGTATTTCTTCTACAGGCAGAATATCATCCACCAGATCCGTGGCGATGGCATGGCGGGGCATCTCATTGAAGGTGGCCTGGCGGGGATTCTGTACAAAGACCGCCCCGCCCCGCTCCTTGATGCGCTTGAGGCCCATGGAGCCGTTGGCGCCGGTGCCCGAGAGAATCACCCCTATAGCCAACTCCTGATGCGACTCCGCCAGCGTGCGAAAGAAAATATCCACTGGTGCCCGCCGGTCTTCGATCTGGGTATTAGGCAGTACCACTAGATGCCCTTCGTCCATTTGCAGGTGCTTATTGGGAGGTACGACGTAAACATGATTGGCGACGACCTCCACCCGCTCGTCCACCTTACTGACAGGAATGCTGGCCACGTCCTGCAGGATTTGAGTCAACTGGCTGTCATAATCGGGCGACAGGTGCAGGATGACTACGTAGGCCAAACCCGAATCGGGGGTCACCTGCTTAAAAAACTGGGTTAGTGCTTCCACACCCCCCGCGGAGGCACCGATGCCCACGACTAATAGTTCTGTCACGACTGGTTTATTTTGGCTTTTCAGGAAGGATTTTTTCTTGCTCAAAGCTAGCGAGATCTGGCTGTCGGATTTAAAGAGGATCAGTGGCCCGGACGACCGATTCAACATCATCGAAATCGGTCGTATGGTCGTTCTCGGTTGGGGGCCCCAGGGAGCGGTGAGTTCGTACGGACTGGCGAACGAGCTCGCTCTACTGTTGAGTTTCCTGGGCTTGCTGAAAATAAAGAGCCGCCTGCTTAGGATGGTTAGCATCGGCAAACTGGTCGCCAAGCTGGTTGAGTAGCGAAACCCGCTCATCCATACCCCGAAGGGCACTGTAAAGGCTGTCTTCAATTTTTTCGGACACGGTGGTCAGTAAAGCATCGGCTGAATAGGCGTGACCGGTATGACAACGAAAGCGGGTCAAAGAGCCTTCGTTAAGTCGGGTTAACACGCCGTGACAGTCCGGGCAGGCATAGGCGCTGGGTGGACCAAACTGGCCAATCGTCGTTCCTAATGCTGTATCCCCGGCTGCAATGCTAATCTCAGCTTTTGTTTTCTTGTCCTCCTCGATGGGTATGGGTAGTTGCGGTGAAACGTCCTCCCCCACCAGTTGAACCAGTAAAGCGGCTAAGTGAACAAGGGGGGCAATAAGGTCAATGGCTACCTGGCGGATGGCACTTTCAGGCATGGCGGATACCAAGGCTTCCTGGGGGTCCTGAACCAGGGCCATCCCACCCCGATGCTTGATGGTCCACAGACCAGCGGTACCGTCGTCGAGGGCACCGGACAAGATCACGCCAATCACCCGGCTGCCATAGGCATAAGCCGCTGAACGAAACAGAGGATCGATGGCGGGGCGAAAGTGATTTTCTTTGGGTCCGTGGGTGATACGGATGCGGCCGTTCTCGATTAGCATATGCCGATCGGGTGGCGCGATATAAATGCGGTTAGTCTGAATCAGTTCGTGATCAACGGCGTGGGCAACCGGGATCGTTGTCAGCTTCGCCAGTTCCCGAGGCAACATCCCCCGAATTGTTGGTGCCATGTGCCAGACAATAAAGATGGCTGCGTCCAGAGCGGGCGGTAAGCAAGCGCTCAGGCGTTGAATGGCGTCGAAGCCGCCCGCCGATGCGCCTATAACAATGATATTTCGTTTTTCCATGTAAGGATAAGGTGTGGGTTGTCAGCTACTGGTGACGACTATCGTGGATTTGGATACGTCTGTAGTCGTAGCACTCGATGATGCGAGGACTAGCCCTCACGAATATAGGGAAACTCACCCTTGTTTTTGCTCCTACAGCCAACCCGATTGTGTCTTCGGTTGAATTTTAATGCTTTACCTGTAAACCTCCATATTACACATCAAGTTAAAAATCCCTGAAACGAATCGTCAACAAGTCCTTAAACGAGTCGATCAAATGGAGCAGCAATTTGAGTCCAGCGTAACGATGAATCACTCCTTGAAAAGTCAACTAGAACGAATCTACCACTTGGAGCTAGTTTATCAACAATTGATCCAGAGAACTGAGCGTGCCATGCACGTTATGAATCAATTGGAACAACGGCAAAAAGGACTCCTTGAGCAGTTAGAAGCCATAAAGTGTCAGTTTGACGAGTTGCAGACAAAAATTGACGCCGAAAAAGCCAGACACAAGACGGGGTAAATTGACGTGAAATAAATAGAACCGTCATCAGGTTATCCGCTTCCATTAGTGATTAACTCAGGCAGAAAGTCTATGAGCATGGCATTCATCTATTCACGGTAAAAAATGACTTTCACCGGGTAGTCGAAGCGGTAAATCTTTACTATCGAGTTATATTACGGATATGAGAACAGAGTCGGCTTGATACTAATTTCCGGTAGTACTTATAATCTTCAAGCCGAAGGCTACTGGAGATACATTCGTCTTAATCTTAATGGCGCTCAGACATTTAGGGATTTTTTTTGTTATACACAGAAGATTTCCTCACAAAGCTATGTATGTCATCTACTTGCACCATCAGGATTATTCAAACCCTGGCCCTGAAATCTCAATGCCGTTTCTACCCGCTACGAATGATTGGCTAGAAATCCCAAAAGACATTCGGCAAACGTTCTGGCCAGCTTGCACCGAGACATTAACTGTCGTTGAACGAGAACATTTATTTGATGAGTCGATGAAGTTTTATGGCACCAGACTTTATCTTCAAGATTGGGAAGGGAACTAAACGATTAATGACCCTCATTCCACTAAAGTTTGCTTTCGAAGCAAAGAGTTCAAAACAGAAGTATAAACCTGTGCCCATTTTTGCAATAGTTATTGCCTTGTATGAGCAGTTAGCTGATAAAGAAACTAGATACAGGCTGCCAGCTAATCGATGACTGAACCGCCCGCAGGCGATCGTCCAATCCAGCGAAGCAGGCTTCCGTTACAGCCAAATAGCGGTACAGCCCAAACAATCTGGTTACGTTGCTAATGAGGCTACACAAATCACTTGTCGAATAGCCGATAGACAATTTCGGGTACCCGATATTCTGATCATTACGTTGGCCTGATCAACTGCTTGTCATAAAAATCGCGTCTGCTGTATGGCTTTTTTCTGCATCAGAGCAAAATGGGAGACATTTCATTCCAGGTTCACAAAGCTCCTGGCACTGCTTATTTTGTCTTCATACATCGGTAGCAAACAAGTCGGCTGCTTGCAGAACGTCGGCCAAAGTTACCCCGTACCTATAGGAAATAGCTTCGTTCGACAGCTCCGTCTGGTCCAGACGTCTGGTGTCATCATTTTAATCCTGGCGATTTAGTCGTTCCTGAAAGGAAGCTCGAAAAAAGGCCAGGCCAACGCTCCGCCTTTTTTCTTAATACGTAATCGTATTCGCTTACCAGCACTCTACTAACCTCTAAACTAAACAACATTATGCTATTGCCTATAACCGTAGACCCAGCAAACGCCCGTAGCTGGGCAGCTTACAGATGATTCTCTTTATGACAAATTTATTCTTCCCCATAAGAGCAATCTATGATGATAATCATAAAGCCTTATGATGCTTATCTAAGCAGGCTGTTACCAGCTCCGAAACCCTAACACTGACCTACCTAGGGGCTTTTTGGCAGAATTTGTCCGCTTTTATCGATTTGGTCACCCGTTTATTGTTACCCAATGGTCCGGGATGGGAGAGCAACCGGGAACATTCAGGCAAACACGATGTTACGTGCCAACCTAACACTGCCTCTCTCCAATAAGTGGGGTAGAAATAGATAAATCTACTGGCTTGGCATCGAGCGATATTCTCTCCGAAATGCGTAAAAAAAACTCGTATTCCTTCTGTGTCTGCCCAGTTTTTCATTCGCTCAGTGTTGTACGAAAGCCTTACCCGTGAAGCCGACAGCCAGCTTCGTCAACATGGCTATAATCTGCTGCTAACGTATCGTCTTTCTCATTTCTGATCTCAGGGCCCTTTATCGGGTAGTAGCTGGTCCTTCGCTAAACTGAGTTTTTCTTTGATAAATTTAATCTCGTAAAATCATCTGTGTGGAAAACAGAGGGCGATGCACATTTCATCAGTGGTCCGGGTCAGGTCCGGCTTTCGGAGACACAGAACACCTATTTTGATCATGCCATTGACTCGGGCAATAAAGTATAAATTAGGCTTGATGATTGACAGTGATGTCTTTACGGAATCAGCCTTTCTTCTCGAAGCCTGGCAAACAAATCAAAGAACGAATCACGAGTATCCTGATAAACGGTAAAGCCCAGCTTCCGGCTCTTCGACATATCTGTCATCACTTCAAGGGGTCTGCCCAAATCTAAATCCGTATGCCAGGCCGATGCCAGACGATCCAGATTAGGCTCTTTTAAGTTGTATCGAGAAGCTATATCTGCCCATAGCGTTCCATCGGTAGCGATCTGGACTTCCAGCGGGTGAATGCTACCATCAAACCCTTTCGCGTCGATGTCAAACCAGTCTGCTAGCTGTTGCCAGAGCCAGCTCCAGCGAAATATATCACCGTTGGCCACATTGAATGCCTGATTATGGGCTGCCTCGGTGGTCGCTGCCCAGATCATATGCTGAGCCAAAACCCGGGCATCCGTTACATCAGATAGCCCGTTCCATTGGGCACCGGAACCCGGGAACTGAAACGGCCTGCCAGTTTCTTTACAGATAGATGCATAGACGGCAAGGGTTGTCCCCATGTTCATCATATTGCCAACCGCTTTGCCAATTACCGTATGCGGACGGTGAATACTCCAGGTAAAGCCATCTCGCTCAGCGGCAGCATATACCTCATCTTCCTGGGCGTAGTAGAAGTTCTCGATCGGCAGTCTGGGGTGTTCTTCCCGTACCGGCGTTATGGGTAATGTACCGGCTTTGGCATAAGCCTCAAACGGACCCAGGTAATGCTTTAATCCAGTTACCAGCGCCACATGTTGCACCGATTTCGTTGGCGCAACCGCATTCAGCAAGTTGCGAACCATCAGACTGTTTACCCGGATGTTTTCAGCTTCAGTTTCGTTGCGCATCCAACTGGTAATAAACACGTGGGTAGGACTAATTTCGGACAAGGCAGCCTCCAGGTTGTCCATACGTAAAAGATCCGCTGCGATAGGAATCAGTCCGTTTAGCTCTGTGGCGGGATTACGGGCCAACCCATACACGGTCCATTCTTGGGCAAGGAGCCTTTGGGCCAGATTACTGCCAGTAATACCGCTGACACCAACTACTAATGCTTTTTTCTGCATAATCAACGTTGACTAGTTGGGTACATCTCCTGTGACGAATGATGACCTTTTAGGATGATAAGTTTTAAACCCTACTGTCTGTTTATAATTATTCCTGCGGCACCCATATTGTGAGGTTGTACCACCCGATAAGCTTCTGATCCGTTTACAACTGAAGTAATTGACAGGTATAAAACCGATACTCTTGCTGGACTAAGATCAAAAAAGACGTCCGAATTAAATCAGGCCAGAGCAACTAAAACTTAACCCAATACCACCCGTCAATACCAACGGCCAATAAACCAGACCGATCATTTATAGATTGTGCAAGCAAGAGTTAATCAAACGTACCGTAGTCAGGTACATAAAACTGAAACAGGTAGCATCCATACAGGCTGCTGATAAACTAAGGCTTTCACCGATTTGACTACAAGATTCACCAGTTTCACTACAGACTGCAACCGTTGGCAAATGAACTTTGCATCTCGAAAAAACAACCGAGAAGACATGACAAAGACCATTTTTATTACGGGAGCTTCGACAGGAATAGGGAAGGCAACGGCAAAACTGTTTGCGGCCAAAGGCTGGAATGTGATCGCGACCATGCGCAAGCCGGAGGCCGAAAAAGAGCTAAGTCGGTTAAACAACGTGATTCTGCTGCCATTGGATGTAACAGACAAAGAACAGATTAAACAAACCACACAGAAAGCACTAACGCTGGGCGATATTGACGTTGTGTTTAATAATGCAGGTTACGCATTGCTGGGCGCTTTGGAAGCCATTACCGATGAACAACTGGTTCGCCAGATGGAAACCAATTTTCTGGGTGTTGTTCGAGTTACGCAGGCGTTTATTCCCTACTTTCGCCAGAAGAAAGCCGGACTTTTTATTACCACAGGTTCTTCGGCTGGTTTGATGGGTTTTCCGGTCAGTTCGATGTACGATGCCAGTAAATGGGCCCTGGAAGGCTGGAGCGAAAGCCTCTCGTTTGAATTAAACGAATTCGGCGTTGGCATCAAAACGATAGAACCCGGTCTGGTGGCGACCGAAATAGGAACTGGCTCTGTGATCGCTTCGCACCCGGCTTACGAAACGTTGTTAAGTAAGTTTCTGGCGGCCACTGCTACTGATAAAACCGTTTCGACGGCTGAGCAGATTGCCGATGTGGTGTACCAAGCCGCTACGGATGGTACGAATACGTTGCGCTACGTATGTGGCGACGATGCCAAATCCCTGTATGCACAGCGCCTTGCCGTAGGCGATGAGGCTTTTCGGGAAGGCATCAGGCAAATGCTGACTGGCGCATAAGTGGAATTTCAGAACTTACGTTGCCGGTACATCGGTGTAACCATTTGTACCGGCACTACCGTTATATACCCATGAAAGGTGAACCAAAACACAAACCACATATTTACCAGTCTATTACCCAAATGCAACGGGCTTTTGGCTTACCACAGCCCTTGCATCCATTGATCAGCCTGCTGGACTATAGCAACGTGCAAATCACCCGTGAGATGCTGGCATCCCCCTTTGTAATGGATTTCTATAACATTACCTACAATGAGTCGGCCGGTTGCCGAATGCGATATGGGCAAACGACGTACGACTTTGATGAAGGTGGTATGTTTTTCACTTCACCCGGCCAGCCGTTAACTGGTATTCAAACAGCTGATTCGAGTTCAGGTTTCACTTTGCTGGTACATCCCGATTTTCTACGGAATTATCCGCTGGATACCAAGATCAAAAACTATGGCTTTTTCTCATATTCCGTAACCGAGTCACTGCACCTGTCGGATAAAGAAAAGACAATCATTACTGCCATTGGTAAAAACATTGGCGATGAACTGGAAACGGCCATCGATGATATCAGCCAGGACGTACTGGTCTCTCAACTGGAACTGCTGCTGAACTACAGTCAGCGCTTTTACAAGCGCCAGTTCATCACCCGTAAGCCGATAAATAATGCGCTTCTGGAAAGATTAGACGTATTGCTGCATACCTATTTTACCGATGAATCGGCCTTGATGAACGGATTACCAACGGTTCAATTTCTTGCTGACGAGTTAAACGTTTCGCCCAGATATTTAGGCGATATGCTGCGCTCACTAACCGGGCAGAATACTCAGCAATATATTCACCATAAACTTATTGAGAAAGCAAAGGAAGTGCTGACCATCAGCAACCTGACTGTTGGTGAAATCGCCTATCAGTTGGGTTTCGAGCATCCACAATCATTTAGTAAATTGTTTAAGTTAAAGACGAATTTGTCCCCGCTGGAATTCCGGCAGTCTTTTAATTGATTGTCTTTCTGGCTACTAAGCGGCAAGCAGGGTTAGTAAGCGTCGTTTTATGAGCTAGGGCTTGTGCAACGGCGACCAGGCTTTTTTAGAATAGGTATATGAAAGTGCGCAGTCCGCCCCGTGCTCTTCTGCCAGTTGAATTATTGTCTATTAAGCCTCCGTTTGTAGGTGGAGCAATGATTTTCTTCACGCTTCGGCGCCCCGTTTCATGTCAAGTTTGTTATACAATCCCTGGCTATTGCGTTAACGTTCGTGCTCAGAGACAAAGAACTGCACCAGCCATTGCGGGTTAAAGCCTGAGCAGATAGACAAGTTAAGTACCCTTTCGAAGATCGGCATGAGAAAAAGCCGTAAAAGCTCAATCAAATCCCTACCTTTAGGGGTGATGAGGCAAGAGGAATACAGCAGGCTGGTTATTGATTGTAAAAAAGAACATAGTTGTTTGCTTTTTAGAGACGAATCAATTCCATTGAACTTAACGGCGATGTTCGTTCCCAGCCGAGCCTTCACGTTTCAACAACTGAAAGTTTACCTGACTGGCTTTGGCCTCACTGACGAGGAGATTGCTGTTGTGCCCCTTCACAAACGTCCCAAGATAGCTCCCCTTGGTGGGTATGTGGTAACTATTCCTTTGCCACAAGCCGAATAGGCCTGGAAAAGACACGAGCTTAGTCAAACTTGCTTTCGACACACGGCAAAAAAGCTACGTAACTCCTTTATGTATACACCAGATGCAGGAGAAAGAGTTTTAGAGACCATTAGTCTCAATACCCGGCACTTGGCAAAATGAGCCTATTATTCTCATATGGCACAATATTCAGTAACTATAACTTTGTTTCCAGCATAGCGCCAATTAACCAAGTTATGTATATAAATATAACACTTTGTCACTATAGGTGTTATTTCTTTGGATGCGGATTCACAAACAGAATTTGCCAGGTACATCATTGCCCTGAGTAGTACACTTTAATTTATACCGTCAACGGATTTCTCCACCTTCTACTCTTCATCCACTAGAGTTGCTGGTCTAGCTTTCCCCAGCCACTTATGGAACCTACTACAACAAAGCCAACCCAGCCTCTTATTGAGTGCTTGCACCTTACCCAATGGATTATCAACGACTTTAAGATCCAGTTCCTGCTATCGGAACGAATCCTCACTGAGATCAGAAAAATATCCTGTGTGTCAAACTGGTATGAAGATCCAGTGGCATCTGCAACGTATATCGACCGGGTTAATGTCTGCTTTATCAGTATCCGGCAGTACTATTTAGACTTTGGGAGCTTACCACAGATTGGGGATCGGCTTTATAATGAGGATACGGGTATGATCGTACAGGATCGCTCCATTGATGGCGGCTTAATGACAATAACTTTCACGCTAAGCCTGTAACTCTCTTTGGTCCCCTTAGCTAAGCAAAAGCACTCAGAATCATCCCCTTTGTGCATGTGCCAGTGCTTGGATCTGCTACATTTGACTGGACATAAAGTTAAGCACGATCTAACTTAGTGGATCGATCATGAAAACCAGTAGCCATCGCAATTTTTAGCCTACCAGAACAACATGAATTATGGTTGGTGAAGCTTTTTTAGTACGATGCTGGTAGGGATCTCAGGTTTATAGGTGATAAACCTACCCCTTTAGGCAGCATGCCTCCGGCATGCATATAATAATGAGCCTCTTATGTCTATAAACATATCACGGCAGCGGCCGACCATCCCTCTAGGGTAAATTATCCGTAACTCACGGTAAAACAAAACAATTACGATATGTTTCCCCTTAGTGATGTAATAGTCATGCCCTTACTTGGCTAGCTAGGTAAAAGTAAGTTTTGATTCTGGTCGATAATCGATTTCTCTCAATGGCAATTCCGGATTCGAAAAAAGTGCTCATTGCAGGGGCCAGCATTGCGGGTCCAACGCTAGCCTTCTGGCTGGCTAAGTACGGCTTCACAGTCACTGTCGTTGAACGGTCGAAAACCTTACGCCTGGGTGGACAGAACATCGACGTCAACGGTCCGGCCAAGCAAATTGCCCAGAAAATGAGAATTGAAGCCGCCATCCGGGCGGCCAATACGGGCGAGGTCGGGTTACAACTAATCGGGCAAAATGAGCAGGCGATAGCCTCCTTTCCCAAAGAGGGTTCGATCAGTGGGACTCAGGAATTGGAGATTCTACGGGGTGATCTGGTCAATATTCTTTACGAGGCAACCAAGCAGAACGTAGAGTACCGGTTTGGTGATTCGATCACGAATCTGGAGCAACATCCTAACGAAGTAACCGTAACCTTTTCGAGTGGAAAAAAGGAAACCTTCCAGCTCGTGGTCGCAGCCGACGGTGTTCGATCAAGCACCCGTCGACTGGTGTTTGGTGACGAACCAAAATTCGAGTATCTGGGCTTGTATACGGCCTATCTAACGATTCCCAGGATAAAAACAGATACCAATTGGTGGCGATGGTACACGGCCACTGACCGCCGGATCGTTATGCTTCGTCCCGACAATCAGGGAACTATGCGGGCTTCTGTGGCTTTCCTAGAATCCGATGAAGCCTACGAAAAACTGTCGCTCGCCGAGCAGAAAAGCGTGCTTAAATCCAAACTAGTCGGTGCAGGTTGGGAAGCGGACCGAATCAGTAACGCCCTGGACGATTCGGTAGATGTATACTTCGACAAAATTGGTCAGATTAAAGCTCCCAGTTGGTCATCTGGTCGGATGGCGATGATTGGCGACGCTGCGTATTGTCCCACACCGTTGACTGGTAAAGGCACTACCTTAGCGATGGTCGGTGCCTACCTGCTGGCGGGTGAATTATCCCAACACGAACGCCATCAGGATGCATTCGTTGCCTACGAACAACGCATGCGTCCGTACGTGGAGGAAGTACAGAAGTTACCGCCTGGTGTGCCCTGGCTAGTATACCCCAGGACGCGATTTGGTGTATCCGTTCTAAACACCGTTGCCGGTATTATTGCTAGCAAGCCGGTTCAGAAACTGTTCAGCTTATTTACGTCAACAAAAACCGAAGACGAAAGCAAAGCGGAGGGGATCGTATTACCCGACTATGTCTACACTCATGCTGCGGAGTCTTCATAAGACAAAGCATAAAAGACTGCCGCCCATTTTACCCAACATGTAGCCTATGAGCCGGCATAATTAGCCCACTCTCCCAACGATTACCGCTGAGTTCGGGCAATAATAGTCAGATTCATTACGCTGTTTAACTGGTAAGTTCCTGTAGATTATCATAAAAATGCCAGCGATTCGTTGTTTCGAATTAGATGATAAACCCTTAGCAGTGAGCATTTTAACCACTGTCTCTATTTCAAGCAAATGAATGGGTTTGGTCATTGTCCCGAAACCACTGCATCAAGCAAGGGAGGAACTGACTTGACACCAGCTTTGTGTTTTTCATACTCCTTTTTTAGATCGTCAATGACGTCTGGGTGGTCTTTTCCAACCTCAAATTTCTCCGAAGGGTCAGCTTCCACATTGTACAGCAAAGGCGGGTCGTGAGGTGCCGGAGCATCTGGTGAGTAGGAAGCATGTGTTGTAAAATGCGCTTTCCAGGGACCTTTGCGGATGGCGTGTAAACGATCTGAATCATAAAAATAGACAACGTCGGTCACACTGGCTTTCTTACCGCTCAATAACTCCCGAATATCCGATCCGTCAAGCGTGCGGTCTTTTGGCAGTTCGGCTCTGGCCAGGTTCAGAATGGTCGGGTACAAATCCATCGACGTAGCAATGGCCGACGATACGGTCTTTGGCTTGACGAAACCAGATCCCCAGGCAATAGCCGGTACGCGCATACCTCCTTCATACGTAGAGCCTTTGGCTTCGTATAGCAACCCTGCTGAGCCACCCGTTCCTGGTACCAGTGCTTTCATCTGCCAGGGACCGTTATCGCTCAGAAAAATGACGAGTGTATTTTTATCCAGTTTCTGTTCCCGAAGCGTATTCAACACCTGGCCCACGCTCCAGTCCAGCTCTTCGACCACATCGCCATACAACCCACGTTTGCTTTTTCCGGCAAAATCACTCGATGCGTACAATGGTACGTGTGGAAACGGACTGGCATAATACAGAAAGAAGGGCTTTGTCTTGTTCTTTTTGATGAACGTAACAACTTCAGCCGTATACCGTTTCGTCAGCAATCGCTGATCGGGCTCGGTTTCAATAACCTTGTTATTCTGGTACAGCGGCAACGGCGGATTTTGATTGACCATATTCGGAACCGAACCGACTTTCCCCATATCATTGGAATACGGTAACCCAAAGTAATAATCAAATCCGTGCTGCAACGGGAGATGTTCGGGCTGAGACCCCAGGTGCCATTTGCCGATTAAAGCCGTTTGATAGCCTTTGGTTTTTAAGGCTTCGGCGATAGTAATCTCCGTTTTGGGAAGGCCATTGGCGGAGTTGGTAAAGAAAACCCCACGCTTACCAAAAATCCCACTTCGGATGGGTAGCCGACCCGTCAGCAAGGCGGCCCGGCTGGGTGTACAGACGTTGGCCGCTACGTAGAACTGCGTAAATCGGGTTCCCTCCTCGGCCATTTTATCGAGGTTTGGGGTACGTATGGTCGGATGCCCGTAGCAGCTTAGATCGCCATAACCCAGATCATCAGCCAGGATGATAATTACGTTCGGCGTCTGGTTCGATTGAGCACTGGCCAATGAACCAACTAATAAAAAAAATAGGCTTAGGAAAGCGAGTTGATTTCGGTAGTGAATCATATAA
This sequence comes from Spirosoma validum, assembly GCF_014699035.1. GTDB lineage: Bacteria > Bacteroidota > Bacteroidia > Cytophagales > Spirosomataceae > Spirosoma > Spirosoma validum. The sequence goes on along the minus strand of NZ_JACXAA010000004.1, from coordinate 268,140 downwards.
GTAGCTCAAAGAGTACGGTCAAAAAGTTTGAGGGCTTCATCGTCTTTATACGTCTGAATCTGCACCCGAAGTTTTGTTTTCAGATCAGCAGTCAGGGCTTCGTAACTCTTCTGACCGTACAGATTATGCAGTTCGTTCGGATCTTTTTTGAGGTCATACAGTTCCCAGAAGTCTTTCGGACCGTAGAAACGTACCAGTTTATATTGATCGGTACGTAGGCCGAAATGCGGGTATACGTGGTGGGGCTGCGGATATTCGTAATAGTGGTAGTACGCTTCTTTCCGCCAGGGGGTCTTCTGTCCTTTCAGAAGCGGCAGAAAGGATTCGCCCTGTATTTCTTTCGGGATACTCGTTCCGGTCAGGTTCAATACGGTCGGTGCCCAGTCGATATTGGATACCAGCTGATTGATCTGCGTGTGTGGCTTGATTACGCCCGGATATCGGATCACAAAGGGCGTTTTCAGCGATTCTTCGTAAATAAATCGCTTGTCGAACCAGCCGTGTTCGCCCAGGTAAAACCCCTGGTCAGACGCATAAATCACGACGGTATTCTTAGCCAATCCGGTTTTATCTAAATAATTGAGTAATTCGCCAATGTTACGATCCAGTGAATTCGCCACCGACAGATAATCTCTCAGATACCGCTGGTATTTCCACTCGACCAGCGCTTTACCCGTTAGCTTCTTGTCATCAAACTCCTTGCTGACTTTGTTTTCGTAGTAATCGACAAAGGCTTTTTTCTGCTCGGGTGAAAAGCGACTATACGCGTTTAAACGTCCCTTCCGTTCATAATCGGCATGAACTTTCAGGTCCTCTTTCAGGCGCATGGTTTTGTCGATGGTCATGTCCTGATCGCGGGCCGCTTCCCGCCCTTTGTAATCGTCGTAAAACGTAGCAGGTAACGGAAACGTGACGTTGTCGTAAGCCCCTAAATCTGGTAAGTCGGGTAACCACTCTCGATGCGTAGCCTTGTGCCCAACAACCAGAAAAAATGGTTTGGCTGCATCGCGTTGATTAAGCCAGTCCAGCGACAGTTTGGTTGTTACGTTGGTTACGTATCCCGGATAACGGACCGTGTCTTTCTTCGAATTGATGAAATCCGGATTGTAATACTGGCCCTGACCCGGCAGTACGTTCAGATAATCAAACCCGTTGGGCAGACTACCCAAATGCATTTTCCCGATCCAGGCCGTCTGATACCCATTTTTCTGCAATGCTTCCGGAAATACAGGCTGATTTATTTCGAAACTGCGCTCGTTCACCGTATAACCATTCAGGTGACTGAACTTGCCCGTTAGCAACGTAGCGCGGCTAGGGCCGCAAATGGAATTGGTCACGACGTTGTTATGCAGAATAGCTCCTTCGTTCGCAATCCGGTCGATGTTGGGTGTTTTGACTAATTTGCTACCATACGCGCTAATGGCCTGGTAAGCATGATCATCCGAGAAAATAAAGATTACATTGGGCCTTGGTGACGCTCCCTGTTGTTTAGGCGTATAAGCCGGGGCCGTCAGCAACAGCGTACCCATTATTGTCAGGCCCACGAGCGAACCAGCCATTGTTTTTCGTCTCATAATTGGTTACTGTTTAGGTTGGATCAACGCATCTTCCGGCCAGCGTACCGGCTGACCCGTCTTTTTAAACGTTGGCATCTGCGCATCCCAGCGCTTTAATTGATTGGTCAGCAGTGCCGCCAGACTTTTCAGCTTCTGCGGTTGCTGACCGGCCAGATTCTGTTGCTCGCCAATGTCGTTACGTAAATTATAGAGTTCCAGGGCACCCGTACGGTGATCATAGACCAGTTTCCAGTCGCCCTGACGTAACGCACTCGCCCAGGAAACTAGGGGCGCTTCGGCGGCAATCCAGCGATTGGGATGGTGCCAGACCAGCGCCCGGGACGTATCGCGCAAGGCCGGATTTTTCAGTAAGGGCAGAAATGTTCGCCCATCGACCGACTGACGAATCGCTGGTTTCTGAATCCCCGCAATCTCCAGAATCGTTGGGAAGAAATCTTCGACAATTACGTACTGATCCGTTACGCTACCCGCTTTCACCACGCCGGGCCATCGCACCAGCATGGGCTCCCGAATGCCGCCTTCGTAGACGGAGCCCTTCCCAACCCGTAGCGGCAAATTCTGCGTATGCGCTTTTCCGCCCCGTGCTGGCGTAGTACTCAGTCCACCATTGTCCGACATAAACATGACGACTGTGTTATCCGTCAGTTTTTGAGCATCCAGGTAGGCCAGAATATCACCCAGGCTTTTGTCCATCCCTTCAACCAACGAGGCATATTTCGCTTCGGTGCTATCCAGACCGGCTTTCAAGTACTTGTCAATGAATCGCTTGTCTGCCATGATGGGCGTATGCACTGCGTAGTGAGCCAGGTACAGAAAGAAAGGCTGCTTATTCCTAACGGGTACGTCGAGGGCTTTCAGAGCTTCCCGCGTAAGGGCTTCGGTCAGAAATACGTCCGTGCCATGATACGTTTCCAGACCCGGTACGGCATTCCGGTTATGTTTACCATTCACGGGACGGTCGTAGTTGTCCTCGCCTAAATAACTGGCCGGATGCCCAATTTCACTCCCGGCAATATTCACTCGGAAACCAAGATTCTTCGGGTCCGAACCGGGGGTTCCGGCAGACCCGAAATGCGCCTTGCCGGCATGAATCGTGTAATAATTCTGCTGACTCAGCAAGGCGGGTAAAGTCGTCGCATGAATCGTTCGGTCAACGCCCGCTACGGGGCTGAGTCCATTGACGTTCCAGGCTACCTGATTGAGTACCGTATCGGGATAATCGGTACTGGTATCTTTATTCGGTGAGGTCCAGTTCGTTACGCGATGATGTGCTACGTTCAGACCCGTCATCAGACTGGTGCGCGTGGGTGTACACAAGGGCGTAGCGTAGGCATTCGTGAATTTTACGCCTTCCTTCGCCAACCGTTCCATATTGGGCGTGTGATACCGCCGATTCAGGTCCGTCATCTGTTTCCAGAATGGGACGGACGTATCCTGCCACCCCATATCATCGACCAGAAAAACTATTATGTTGGGCCGGACCGTCGTCGTACGGGGTGCGGCATCCCGACGAGGTGGCTTGGGCGCAGTAAATCCACAGAAAAGGAGTAGTGTCAAACTACCTGCCATCCAGACTTTTAGTCCACCCTTCTTATTTATATCCCTCATTTTGCTTCAGATTCGGGTTTCGGTCGATTTCGCTTTGTGGTAGCGGGAAAAGCACCTGATAATCGAAGGCTACTTTCCCTCTGGCTTTGGCATATTCAATAAACTTGCCGTGCCGAATCAAATCCTGGCGACGCAATTCTTCCGAGAAAAACTCCCAGCTCCGCTCTTTTAACAGATGCGCGCGTAAGGCATCTTTCGAGGTAAAATCGCTTAGCTTGAGCAACGTAACAGCGGCTTTTGCCCGAACGAGATTGATCAAGCCAATCGCTTCCTGCGTGGGGCCGTTCAGCTCGTTTAAGGCTTCGGCCCGGCTTAGCAAGATATCGGCGTAGCGATAGACCGGAAAATCATTCCCCATGTTTTCCGCGGTCGCGCTTAAATCCTCGCGGAATTTAAAGCTGCGAACATCGTCAGTACCGAGCTTAATGATCTTACCATTAACATCTTCATATTCCGTAATGATGGCCTGCCGCCGTTGGTCTGCCGGATCGAAAGTATTATAAAATCCAGACAACGTTTTTAGCTGCGTCGCGTAGTTGGTTTTTGGCGCCACCTTGAATTTGTAGTTTGGAGGAGCCGCGTGTGGCAGGTAATTGTCGCTTAAACCCGGCTGTGGTAAGCTGGGCCGGATGTAAATAAACTCGCTGTTTTTCTCGTTCGCTACGTCGAATAGATCGGTCCGGTTGGTGCCATTGAATAATTGATAAACACCCAGATCCATAACCTTTTTCGCGGTTTCAGCGGTTTCAGACCATTTCTTGCTGTTCAGGTAAAATCGCGTCAGCAGTGATAGGGCCGCGCCTTTGGTGGCCCGACCGTACTGGGGAGCCACTGTTGGCAGGATGTCGGCCACCGCTTTAAATTCCGATTCAACAAAGCTAATAAACTCAGCCTGCGTGGGTCGGCTGGGACGATCATCGCTACTGCTGTTGCTGCTGATAATCAGCGGAACCGGCCCGAATAAATCGTATAACGTCTGGTAAGCACTTGCCCGCAAAAACCGGGCTTCGGCAAGAATCTGCGTTTTACGGGCATCCGCCATCGAGATTGACGGTACCTGATCCAGCACGAGATTCGTCCGGTAAATCGTCCGATAGTGGAGTGTCCAGGCGGTTTCAAAAAATTCGTGGGTCGCGGGCCAGGTAAAATCTTCGAGCGGTTGCGCCAGACTACGGAGTCCGCCTTCGCGGTCGATTACCAGGTCAGTATTGACTTCGGCCATCAACAGGTAGTTCCGAAAACCACGACGCTGTTCCACGGAATAAGCCGAATTTAACAGAGCTTCCGCGTCGTCGGCTTTCTGGAAAAAATTATTGGGTCCAAACGATGAAAATACCTCCTCATCTAATGGTTTGCTACACCCCAACAACTGAATAAAAAGGAATGTATAAAGTATCTTTTTCATGGTAAATTTCATTAAAAACCAAGGTTGAGGCCTAGTGTGTACGATCTTGTTTGCGGATAGGCGTTGTAATCGGCCCGAACATTGGACGCACCAAACGCACTCACTTCCGGGTCCGAACCGGTGTATTTGGTAATCGTAAACAGGTTCTGCCCCGTCAGATAAACCTGCGCACTACGTAACACTTTGAGTTTGGCAACGGGTAGGTTATACGTGAGTTGAATATTCCGCAGCCGGACAAACGAGGCATCTTCCACCGCCCGGCTGTTGATGTTGCTGGCGTAGGCAACCTTCGGCGCAATACCTGAAGCATTATTGTTGGTCGGATTCGTGGACGTCCAGCGATCGGTATACGATTCTGCCAGTCGATTGCGTCGGAACGAAATGGGATTTTCTGATTCGGTCCGGTTCAGGTTGAAAATACTGCTCCCCTCTACAGCCTGGATAAACACCGAGAGCGTCAGTGGTCCGTAGGCAAAATCGTTGTTGATCCCAAAGGTGTATTTCGGAAATGGCGATCCAAGAATCGTGCGGTCCGCAGTCGTGATTCGACCGTCGCCGTCCACATCCTTGTATTTGTATTCGCCGGGATTCGCCAGCGGCTGGGGTGAATTTTTGATGTCGTCGGTCAGTTGATAGACCCCGTCGATCTTGTAGCCATAAAACGAGTTGAGCGGATCACCTTTCCGTATGATACTAAACTCTCGGGAAAAACCAGCTTCGCCCTGCAGGATGTACGGCAATCCGGCCAGATCCGTCACTTTGTTACGTATCAGGGAGAAATTGACCGACGAACGCCAGGTAACAGGCTTCTGAATATTGATGGAGTTCAGCGTAATTTCAAGTCCCTGATTCTGCATTCCCCCGACGTTTTTGAACGTAGTAGAAAAACCTGTGGTACGTACCACGGGCAGTTGAAGCAGTAAGTCTTTGGTATTTTTATAAAAGTAGTCAACCGTACCGGTCAAGCGGTTTCCAAAGAATCCGAAATCAACCCCTACGTCCAATTGACCTGTGGTTTCCCATTTCAGGTTTGGGTTTGGCAGCTGCGTCGTTGAAATGCCAACAAACGACGTACCGTCGAAAATAGCCTGCCCCTGTGGCCCAAGCAGCACCAACGATTTATAGCTACCGATGTCCTGGTTCCCGGTAAGGCCATAGCTCCCGCGCAGTTTTAAATCAGTCAGAACGGGTACGTCTTTCATGAAGCTTTCCTCCTTGATCCGCCAGCCCAGGGCTACGGACGGGAAAAATCCGAATTTGTTGTTTTCACCAAACCGGGACGAGCCATCAGCCCGAACCGAAGCCGTCAGTAAGTATTTATCCAGCAGGTTGTAGTTGACGCGGCCCAGATAGGATAAAAGCTGATTCTGGTTTCTGTCGGAGAAGACGCCGAACGACGATCGGGTGCCCGCAGCCAGGTTGTTCGTCAGCAAAGCATCCGACGCAAAATTCTGTGAATTCGCCCCGAGCGTGTTGACTTCAAACTGTTGATACGTATAGCCGCCCAGCACCTCAACTTTATGAATAGCCTTGAACGTTTTGCTGTAGCGGGCGGTCAACTCCAGCAGGTAATTACCCGTGTTGTTCGTTTGCGCGCTGGCAAGGCCATTGGCAGCCTGCCCCCGTTTCGTTTGCCGCGATACATACGTATCGCGCCGGGCCGTCTGACGATCGGTGCCGGCGTTTATTTTCACCGACAACTCTGGCAGGATAAAATATTCAGCGAAAATATTGCCGAAGGTCCGGTTGGTTTGGGCGGCATCGTTTACTTCGTTGGCTAACGCTACCGGATTTTCGAGGTTGACAATCAGGGTCTGCGCGTAAGTCCCATCGGCGTTACGTACTGGCAAGGTGGGATCCTGAAAAATCGCCGTATTGACCACGCCAGCCCCTTCATTGATACTGACCCCATTGGGTACAAAATCGTCGTTGACCAGGCTTGAATTCAGGTTAAGGCCAAACTTGAATTTGTCATCATTGTAAGTCAGGTTAGCCCGGCCAATGTATTTTTTGATGCCCGAACTGATCACGACCCCTTTCTGATCAAAATAATTGAGCGATGCGTAGTAGTTGAATTTATCCTGTCCGCCCGAGAAGGAAAGCTGGTGATTTTGAGCCGATCCGCGACGGTAGACTTCCTGCTGCCAGTTCGTCCCGGCGCCGATGGCAGAAATTTGTTCGGCCGTAAATTCTGGCGCTAAACCCTGATCTTTTTTCAAATCGTTCAGCAAACTGATGTACTGCTGCGTGTTCAGCATCGGAATCGTCCGCGTTACGTCCTGCAACGCCGTATAAGCGCTGTAATTGACTTTAAGCTTGCCTTTGGAGCCTTTTTTGGTGGTGATCAGCACAACGCCATTGGCACCACGCGACCCGTAAATAGCCGTTGCCGACGCGTCTTTCAAAATTTCCATCGACTCGATGTCGGCGGGATTGAGCGCATTCAACGGATTCCGAACGGACCCATCCGTGACAATCGGTGAACCCGGTACTACGGGTGAGTTATCGATGGGTAATCCGTCAATGACGTAGAGAGGCTCGTTATTAGCATTGATGGAATTGGCTCCCCGAATACGTATCGTCACACCTCCACCCGGCTCAGCACTCGACTGGGTAACCTGCACACCAGCCGCACGGCCAGCAATCATCTGATCTACCGACGTTTGAACACCTTTGTTAAAATCTTTGGAATCAAGTGAGCTAACCGCTCCGGTCAAGTCGCTTTTTTTCTGCGTACCGTAACCAATGACAACCACCTCACTCAACTGCCGGTTGTCTACCACTAGTCTGACATTTAACTGGCTTTTGCCATTAACCGGCACTTCCTGGCGAATAAAGCCCACGCCGGAAAAAACCAATACAGCATTCGATCCCGCCGGGAGTTGATAGTTCCCTTCCGCATCGGTAACCGTACCCTGTGTTGTATTTTTAAGCAATACGTTGATACCGGGTACTCCGCCCGGGTCGTCTTCAGAGATTACTTTTCCTTTGAGAATAGATTGGGCAAAAGTACCGGAAGCCGTCAGCAATAAAATGGTCGACAGGAGAAATCTCGCGCTGAAAGGCGTACTTCCTGTGAAGTAAAAAAGTCGCATAGAAACGTAAGGATAAACTGATTAAATACGAGCGGGTTGATTAGTTGCCACCGGCATACTATTTTGGAAGGGATCGACAACAGCCATACTGCCAATTGGCTCCCTGAATCCGAAGAGATAGGTCGAGGGTTACGCCAGCGGCCGGATGGAAAGTCTGCGTGGCGGACATGGAGCAACTCTGAGCCAGCCACATACTGTGAGAGAAATAATTACGAGTTAAGAAACTAATTAATCCTATAGAATTAGTAGGCACATTATGTGAGATCATCTTGATTTGAGGAAAGAAAGGGCAAAAATAAATCTATACTCTCTACTAAGTCAAAGGATTATATGGAATAAGTTGAATTATACTACAAATGGAGAAAAAAGTGCAAAATATTACACCTACTAATCGATAGACTATTCTGTTTTTAGCTATAATTACCCGGGTAATCAGTAGTATATTTCCTCCTTATCATAAAAGAAGAAATAACTATTTGCTCATTAGAAATTGTTCGATGTTGGCCACAAAGTTTTTCAAGTGTACCCATTCACTGCTAAACCTTTGCCGATTTCACCAGCATTTGTAAGATCGTTGTTCATAAACTGACAAATTGGCGTCACAAACAGGTCGCATAGTAGCTCGAATAGCCAAGGTGGAGCTGCTACATTTGACTGGACATTAAGGTAAGCCTCATCTAACTTAGTGGACCATGAAAACCAATAGGAGGCCGTGCAACGAAGTGTTTAAAAAGATGGCCCTGGATCAAAGGCTAAAGGCTCCCTAAAAGAGACGGCTTAAGAACTAGGTATTACTCCTCAGATATTGACCCGATGGCGTAGAGAAAGGACAAGACAGGGTGAGCAATGAGTTAAACTTTCTTCTTTTCCGCGATAATCTCGCTCAGGGATTTCACCAATTTGTCCAGGTCAGCCAGGGTCGTATACACGTGGGGCGTTACCCGAACACAACTAATGTTTTCCCAGACCGTAGGCGACGTATTGATTTTATACTTGGCCATGAGCTTCCCCTCCACTTCACCCGGCGTCATGCCGTCGATGCTCACCCCGCAAATACCGCAGGAAAACTGGGGTTTCAGTGAGGTCGATAAGCGAACGCCCGGCAGCTTCAGGGCTTTTTCAGCCCAGTAATTTTTCAGATACCGCACGCGCTCCTCTTTGCGTTTACTACCGATGGCGTTGTGAAAATTGATGGCTTCATTAATGCCTTGTTCAATGGCAAAACTTCGGGTACCCAGTGTCTCAAATTTGCGAATGTCGCTGCTTTTCGGCTGGCTGTTACAGAGCAGCGGCCAGATATTGGCGATCTTTTCCTTCCTGATCCACAACATGCCGGTACCAACCGGAGCGGATAGAAACTTGTGCAGACTGGTACCGAAATAATCACAGCCCAGTTCGGGAATTTTAAAGTCCAGTAAACCAAACGAGTGCGCTCCGTCGACGAGTACTTCAATGCCGTGTTTACGGGCCATCTGGCAAATTTTCTGCACCGGCATGATTTGGCCGACCCAATTGATGACGTGCGTTACGTGAAGGAGTTTTGTTTTGGGCGTAATGGCTTTCTCGTATTCGTGAACAATCTGTTCGTCGTCTTCAATCGGGAATTTAAAGCTCAGTTGCTTGTATACGATGCCTTCCCGCTGTGCCCGTTGCCGCCAGGCCTGAATGACATTCGGGTAGTCCTGTAGCGTCCCGATCACTTCGTCACCCTTCGCCAGATCGAGTCCGTAGATTACTGTATTCAGGGCTTCGGTCGCATTGCGGTTGATAGCGATCTCGTCGGGCAGCGCACCGGCCAGTAACGCCAGTTTTTCGCGCAAGGGTTCGCGTCCCTGATCCAGCAGCCGCCACATATAGTAAGAGGGCCCCTGATTGATCATTAGGTTATAGCGCTCAACGGCCTGCTGCACCACGAGTGGCGACGGAGAAACGCCCCCATTGTTCAGAATAATGATACTGGAGGACGATGCCGTGTAGCCCTGCTGAATGGTGTGCCAGTAGTCTTCGTCAGCGGCAACTTGCAGCGGGCTAAGGTGTTGTACACGCTGGTTAGCAGCGATTAGGTCAGCCGCATGCGTAGTTTCCAGCAAATTAGTAACAGACAACGTACTCCCGGCCACGGCCAGTTTTTTTACGAAATTTCGACGGTTATGCGCCATACCTATTCGTTTAGTCAGTTTATAAACTATCCCACCAGTTCTTAATCGCCTGCGTATCGCCACCAATATTGCTGGCAGCGGTGGCACTATTAGTCGCGTTACTGGTTCGGCTTCCACTCGGATATTTCAATCGTTTGGGAACGTCTTTTACATCCGGGTCCAGACTTCCCGAGGCTGGATCGATGAACAGGACATCACCATTCGGTTTTTTAATGTCCAGTCGCAACCGTTCCATCCAGGCCTGCAAACCCTGCATGTAAAGCGCTAGCCATTTTTGGGTGCCAATTACGTTTTTAAAGTTACCTGCTTTATACGGTACGCTCTCCAGATAAGTAGCGACCGCTTTTGAATCCGTGACGCCCCACTGGGTCATCGAGGCCGTTACGGCGGCTTTGTATAAATCTTCCGGCGTTTCAGTCCCCACATTCATACCACGGGCAGCGGCTTCGGCTTTGGCGAAGGCCACTTCTGCGTACGTAATCAGGTAGCCTTTGGCCGAACCGCTGTAGGCAACCACCCCCGGTCTGGATAACCCGATCATCGTCGGCGAATTGGCTTCCGTGCCGTATACTTTACCAATGTATTTACTATTCGTTTCGTCGGGGCGGGCGTAAATGGGTAAGCGGGGATCGTTGGTTGCCTTCATGTACTCAACCAGCGTAGACGTAACGGCGAATTCAACCAGCGGTCTTTCTACATCGTTGTACGGAAAGCGGCTGGTTGACGCTGTTAGGTTATACGGAAAAAAGACATCCTGACTGACACTGGTCAACGTATTCTTCACCGCTTCCTCAATCACTACTTTGGCTTCCGAAGGCTGAACGTCAGCGGTTCTCAACGCCATGCGAATACGTAACGCATTGCCAATACGTACCCATTGTTTGGGGTCTCCGTTGGCAATAATGTCACCCCTAATCTGGCCAGCGGTGGTGTTTTGCAAAATATCAACCTGTTTCTTCAACGATGCTAACAGACCAGCGTATACATCTTTGCCTTTGTCAAAAGTCGGCTGTGGAATATCATCTCCTTTCAGCGCCTGCGAATATGGAATATCGATATAAGCATCGGTCAGGACATGAAACATCCAGGCTTTCAGTATCTCGGCCACCGCCAGTACGTGCGGATTAACTTCGTCCGGATGCCGATTATAGTAATTTTGAATCTCCTGAAGATCCATCAACGGTCCGGAATACAAACCAGTCCACAAACCATCATTCGTAAATAAAAACCGGCCGTCGGAAGTTTTATCGGTACCCATCCAGTATTGCGACAGCTCCATGCCGATTCGCCCGTTAAAATACGAATCATACATCAGATCCGACGCTCTTTTCTGGGCGTTGGCCAGCAAAAATTCCGGCTGGGTTTCGCTGGAACGGGCCGGGTTCGTATTCAGGGTTTCAAAATCCTTGCAGGCGGTAAACGCCACAAGCAAGAGGGCCAGCAGAAAAATAGTAGTACGTTTCATAGTGGTTAAGGGTATGCTATAACGTGCCTGAACGGTCACTGATTAGAAAGTCACATTTAGATTGACGCCAAAACTCCGGACCGGCGGTAAAGCACCTCCTTCAAAGCCAATCTGGTTACTGATGGAGTTGGTGATGTTGGCGGGGTCCACATTGGGTGCGTTGCTGCTGATCAGCCAGAGATTGCGGCCCGTCAGGGTGAGCCGTACTGCCTGCATCTTGATTTTTTGCGTCCAGACTTCCGGTATGTTCCAGCCCAGCCGAACTTCGCGCAAATAGACGTAACTGCCGTCGTATAAATTAGCGCTGCTGATGCGGTTACCGCCATCGGCGTTGAAGTGCGTGCGGGCCGTGACCACCACATCATTCGGTGTACCATCCGCTTTCACGCCGGGATTGATCAGGCCGTTTTCACGAATACCGTTTTCGGCGGTTTCCTGTAGCATGCCGGATTTATTACCGTATAGATTGGTATACGAAAAGAAATCACCGCCTTTCTGAAAGTCGATCAGGGCAGACAGATACAGCGCCCGGTAGCTCAACGTATTGGAAAAACCACCGATAAAATCCGGGTTGGCATCGCCAATGACCACTGGAGCAGGCGTTACGTTGTACGTACCGTTAGTACCGACCGTCTTGTTTCCTTTGGCGTCGTAAACAAAGTCGGTACCCAGCATGGTGCCCAGCGACATCCCTTTCTGAGCGACCATCGACACTTTATTGGTGCGACGTTCCGTACCGATAATAAATCGATCGATGCCCTGGATGTTGTCCGTATTGAGGTCAAGTACGGTGTTTTTGTTTTTTGAAAAGTTCAGGGCTGCCCGCCAGCTGAAATTTCGGGTGGTAATGGGCGCGACCGAGAGCGACACCTCAATGCCCTTGTTCTGGACGGTTCCACCGTTGACAATCTTCGTTGAGAAACCACTTTCGGCGGGTACCTGCACATCCCAGATCTGATTTTTTGTCTGGCGGTCGTAATAGGTGAAATTTAACCCGAGCAGTTCATTGAAAAATTTGAAGTCAAAACCACCTTCTACCTCGGACGAAAGCTCGGGTTTCAATTTGCCGTTGAACAGCTTATCCGAAGTGCTTTGCAGCGGGTAGGCACTAAACGGCGCTACGTAGTCATAGTATCGGGAAACGTTATACGGAACGGCGTCATTGCCGACCTGCGCAAACGACAAACGCGCTTTGCCCAGCGTGAGCCAGTTGCTCTTGGGTAGTAAATCGGTGAAAATAAACGAACCAGCAATCGACGGATAAAAATACGAGAAGTTGCCGGTCTGTTGCAGCGTTGAGGCCCAGTCGTTCCGGCCAGTGACCGTCAGATACAAAAACCGCTTATACCCCAGCGTGGCCGACGCAAAGAGGGAATTCGTCTGTCGGTTGCCATACTCGTTCGAAACCGTTGCGGGTGTTACCGAATTTTGCAGCACATACACCAACGGGTTCTGAAGCCCACCATTCGTCGTTCCGGCGTCGACCGTCGATTTTATACTCAGGATATTGCCACCCACTACGCCTTCCAGGCTGATTTTGGAGTCCATCAGGGTTTTATTGATGTTCAGCGTTGCCTGGTAATTGGCTTCGTTGTAGACGGCTACCCGCTTGGCATACGACCCGACAAAAAATCCTTTCGCACTTCTGACCTCATCCAGGTGATTCAAATAATCGGAAAAGACGCGCACGTCGGCAGACAGCCAATCGGTCATTTTGTACGTCAGACCGGCATTACCAAAGTAGCGGTTGTTCTGATCGGTATTGTAACTCTCGTACTGGTTCCAGTACGGATTCTGCGTGAACGCCGGTTTCTGGATATTCCAGGCGGTCCGGTTCCAGGATTGCTCGGTGCCGTCCGCGTATTTATACTCTCGCAGGTACGCATCATCGATCTGCCGTTGGCCGAACATGACGTAAAATAGCATTGGGTTGTTACCGAAGAAGCCCGTGCCGGGCCGGCCTTTAGAATCGTCGTGAACGTAATTAATGCCTCCACTGAACGTGAATTTGTCGGTAAATTTATACGTCGTGTTCAGGCTCATAAAAAATCGGCCAAGCTGGCTGCCGGGATAAATAAAATTCTGTTTGGTCTGACCCAGCGAAAACCGGATAGAGCCCTGATCGGTGCTGCTGGCGACCGACAGATTATTGGAAAACGTAAAACCGGTTTTAAAGAAATCCTTCGCGTTGTCGGGATGGGCGCTCCAGGGAGCGGTTTTCCCGAAATTAGGATTGTTCCGGTCCTGATCCCACGACCAGTAATGCCGAACCAGCGTTCCATCCAGTTTAGGACCCCAGGATTCGTCGGTGCCGTAGTCCGGAATCAGGTCATATTTCCCTTTTCCGTCATTGTCGTCGTACGTGCCTCCGCCGGGTAAAAAACCGGTGGGATTCTGGTTGACGTATAATTTGGTAAACGCGGAACTACCGCCCCCACCGTACAGATTCTGAAACTTGGGCAAGAAGGAAACCTGATCGATCTGCATGTTGAGATCGTAATTCACCGAAATTTTTCCAGACCCTTTGCCCGATTTGGTCGTGATATAAATCACGCCATTCTGTCCGCGACTACCGTACAGGGCCGTGGCTGCGGCACCTTTCAGCACCGAAATGTTTTCAACATCATTCGGATTGATCAGTTGGGCCGGATTACCGTAATCATAGCCACCGCCACCGGTACCCTGCCCACCCGTAGTGCCGTAGGAGTTCAGGTTCATATTGGCCATTGGTACGCCGTCTACGATAAACAGGGCGTTGTTATTGCCAGAAATGGACTTTAAGCCGCGGATCGTGACCCGCGCCGAGCCTCCCATAGACCCGCTATTGCCGCCAATCTGCACACCCGCCAGTTTACCCTGTAGCGAATTAATAAAATTGACTTCACGAGCCTCCTGGATCGCTTTACCATCGACTTGCTGAACGGCGTAACCCACATTACGGGTGTTGCGCTGTACGCCTAACGCCGTAACGACAACTTCACCCAAACTTTTAACATCGGGCAACAGCTTGATGGTCAGTTTAGTCATGGCGGGCGATACGTCGACTTCCTGGGTTTTGAATCCGATTGATGAGACAATTAAAGTTCGAGCGCCAGACGGAATCGCAATGGTGAAACTACCATCCCCGGCGGAATTGGTACCAATGTTTTTTCCTTTTACCAAAATATTGGCTCCAGGTACCGCAGCCGTGGTTTCATCAACTACTTTTCCAGAAACTTCCAGGCTCTGAGCCTGAACGTCGAGTATCCCTATGGCTAACCCGATACCGATCAGGAAGCAACTAAGTAGATTTTTTCGCATGGTTTAGGATTAAACGGTTAAAAAATTGACTGGGTAATTTTACATAAAAAAAACGCATAATCTATACGTTTATCCTGAATGTTTATTTAGGTAAGTGATTGAGGATAAGGATATCGTATGCTTGGGAATGAAAGGGGATAGCTATTAAAATCGGACATAACTGCTCTTCGATAAGCACTGGCCGAGTTTGATTTGGACAAGAATCCGTTCGTTACCACTTCATAGGGCTTCTGATTTGCGTTGCCTAACGTTTTTCTTATGTTATATACATGTATTATTTATCTACACGCTCTCCTCCCCCAATCGGTTGTTTTCGTTCAATAAAAGGGTAAATAATGCTGTTTATTAGACTGGCAATCTACCATAATAAGCCATTTTGTGCTAAAACCAACTATCAGCAAAATCCTTCGGAAAAACCTCGGTATAGGTTCCGGACGATACGAAACATACAACTAGTTTGAGCATCACAAACAACCAATTAGACGGAGTATACACCGGTCAAGTACTCTAGAGAGGCAACCATCGAGGAGCACACTAGGTAGCCGGCTACCTGACAGGGTTGGTTAAGGCCCGGCTCAAAAAAGACCCCAGACCAGCTCCTAAAAAGAACAGTCCTGCACCATCCGTGCAGGACTGTTCAGCCAATTAAGTAACCCCTTTCTCACTGCTGAAAATACTCGATCTTATCGGCATCCGTGTTGTTACTTTGCCTGACCTCGCCAGCTATGTTGACCAACACTGAACTCATGCTCACTACCCCCGCCGTAGCCCCCGGACTCAACGTGCCCGTTAAACCCACCGACAGTTTATCACCCCCGACAATGACCTGATCGGTGGTTAGCACGTAGTAGTTGGGGTCGCTCAGATTCAACTGCCAGAAGCTGTTCTGCACGCTTCGGTCACCCACACTGGTGGCGCTGGTGGACAAGCTCAGCGAAAGCTTGGCATCGCGGGTGATCTTCAGGGTGATCGGATCGGCCGTGGCCACCCCGTTCAGCTCCACCACATCAACCACCATGCTAAGAGCACTTGTGCCGTAGAGGGAGGTCGGGCGGGCGTAGAGCAGTGGCGTCAGGTCAGCTACCGGCGGGCCGACGGTGAACCAGAAGCTGGTATTGGCCGTCTGGCCCGAGGGGTCTACCGCAATCAGGGTCACGACCACTCGCCCCTGGGTCGTTGGCGTACCGCTAATCACATTGCCCTGTAGGCTAAGACCCGCCGGCAAGGCCAGCGCGTAGTAGGTCAGCGGCTCCCCCTGGGGATCGGTGAACGTACCCGCCGGGATGGTAAAGCGGTAGGGCGCCCGCTCCACCGCCACCTGCGCGCTAATGCCCTGGCTAACCACCGGGGCGGGGTTTGTCGAGGACTGAGGGGGCGTGGGCAGACCCGCGCAGTAGGCGGGCAGATCGAAGAGATAGCTCACGGTCAGCCCGTTTTGGCGAGCCAGAAGCTGAATCTTCTTGGGATCGGCCCGCAGCTCGGCTTCGATTTGCTGATTGGGGTTGCTCGTCCAGGGGGTGATGCCAATGGCAAAGTACTCGATGGGCGATTCGTCGCCCCCCTGGGTGCGGAAGGTAATGGCCCCACTGGCACAGTCGTAATCAGGGGCGGTCACGATCAAGGGGCCGCCCAGCACCGAAAGGGTATAGGTAGCACTGGTTCCTGAACAGCCATTGGCATCGGTAGCCCGCACGGTGATGGGGAAGCTCCCGTTTTGCGTGGGCGTTCCCGACAATACCCCCGAAGCCGCTAAGCTTACACCCGTCGGTAAACTACCGCTGGCCAGACTGTACCGATAGGGTCCACTACCCCCTGACTCGGTGAACGACTGGCTGAAAGCACGGGTCACCGTAGCGGTCGTAGTGGCGGGGATGCTCACGGCAACCGTAGCCGTGTTGCTGATGACGCTGGTGCTGGTGGTGCTCACACAGCCGCTGGCATTGGCCACTGAGACCGAATAGGTACCGGGGCTATCCACCACCAGGATGTCGGTCGCCCCGGGTGTGCCCAACGTACCGCTGCCGTTGGTAAAGGTGTAGGAGGTACCCCCACTAGCCGTCAGCGTCAGGCTGGTCTGGGCGCAACTCAGGACCATCGATGGGCTGGCCGTGAGGCTAGCCGTGGGCAGGGGGTTGACCGTTAGGGAGAAGACCGTGCTGGTCAGACTATTGCAGCTGCCCGTCACTATCACCGCATACGACCCCGCCTGGTTAGGCTGCAGGTTGGCTAAAATGAGGGTGGCGGAGGTCTGGCCCGTAACCGCTTGTCCATCCCGGTACCACTGGTAGCTACTCACTGTGCCGCTCACCGAGACCATCGCCGTGACGGTGCTGCTTGCGCAGACCGAGGAGCCGCTGGCGGGTTGCTGGGTAATGGCCAGGGGCTGACAGAAAGGGCCCTGGTACTCGTAGGCTCCCATGTCGATGCGCCCGTTGGCCAGGCGGGGGTTGCCCGCCAGATCCGTGGCACCGCTTGTAGCCGTCGTACTGGCCGGATCGCCTGCGTCGATGGCCTGAGAAGCTATAGCTAATCGGTAATCAGTATCACTGGCAAATGGAGAACTGACCGCCATGATAGTGCCCGCCCCGGAGGAGTAACTGGTTACGCCCGATTCGATCAGGCAATATCGGGTTAGGACTGTACTACCGTTTGTATTGACAAACGTAGTTTCAACCCCCGTGCCGGAATGGTTATGCCAGACAATACTGCTCGCTAGCGTAGGGCTGAAATAGGTGTTATACAGGGCTCCCCCCTGACTAGCCGTGTTATCACTGATGGTGCAATTAGTTAGAGTAGGACTGGCAATATTGTTGAAGAGGGCTCCCCCCTGCTGGGCTGAGTTACCCTGGAGCAGGCAGTTAGTTAAGCTGCCGTAGTTGGCCATTTGGTTGAAGTAGACCCCACCCCCCTTTCCGGTGGCTTTATTGTCCTGAATAAGGCAGTTGATCAGGGTTGGAACGCCTGAATCGTTGTAAACCCCACCCCCATTAACGGCCGAATTGCCACTCAGGGTACAACTGGACAAGGTGACCAGGCTCCCATTCGTAATCGTGTAGATTCCTCCGCCGTCCTGCGTCGCTACATTACCGACCAGCTTACAATTGACCAGTCGGCAACCGGCTTGAAAAGCATTATAAATGCCTGCGCCACGCTCAGCCGAGTTGCTACTAATAACACAATTTACTAACTCAGCCTGGCTGCCGGAAAGATTAAACATCCCTCCGCCAGAGGTAGCCGAGTTCGAGCTAAACACACAGTTGGTTAGACTAGGTTTGCTCTCGAACTCATTATGGATCCCTCCGCCAGAAACCGCCGAGTTATGGCTTAAGACCAGGTTGGTCAGACGAGGACTGCTGCTGTTATAATTGAACATCCCCCCGCCCCGGGTGCCATTACCCCCCTGGATGACAAAGCCGTCCAGAACCGCCCCGCTGGTCAGGGCCTGGGCGTTCTGGATGACACTGTTACCGTTGCCCAGCAGGGTGGTGGTGGAGGGCTGCGAAGCCCCGCCGGGACCCGTCACGGGGTTGACCGAGGGGCGGCTGGCGGTGCTGCTTTCGGGACTGGTGCTGGAGAAGCCCCCATAGATGGCCACCCCTTCCTTCATCGAAAAGCTGCCCCCGCTGGCAGGTTGGAAGGTTCCCCCCGCCACCCAGACCTGTTGGGCCCCGGCGATGTTGATCTGGCTCTGCAAGTCCCCGCTGGCATTGGCCCACGACGTACCATCGCCCGTACCACTGCCACCCTGCCTGACGTAGCGGATGGGTTGAGCGGGGGCGCTGACGCTCAGGCTGAAGGCCGTTGAGGTCACACTGTTGCAGGCTCCCGTCACCACTACCGAGTAGCTGCCCGCGTCGCCCAATTGCACGTTGGTTAGCGTCAGGGTAGCCGAGGTCTGGCCCATGACGGGGCTGCTTAGGTTGTCTTTGTACCACTGATAGCCGTTCACCGTGCCGCTCACGCTCACCGGCACGCTCACGCTGGCCCCCGCCGTCACGCTGCTGGAACTGGCGGGCTGCTGGGTGATGGCGATGGGCTGGCAGAAGGGCCCCTGATATTCGTAAGCCCCAATATCAATGCGGTTGTTAGCCACGCGTGGGTTACCCGCCAGATCGGTGGTAGGTCCACCCACGGCCGTGTAGGCCTCATTATTGCCCGCGTCGATGGCCACCGAACCTGCCGGTAGTCGGTAGTCAGTGGGCGATACAAACGGGGACTGGCTGATGGTCTGGTTACCCGTACCGGTAAAGTCGGTTTCCCCCGACTCGATCAGCGAGTAGTTGATCACTATCTGGGGAGCGCCGTTGCCGTTAACGATACTGTTTGCTCCCCCGTTGCTAAAGAGGATGGAGTTGGTTAGGCGAACCGGCGTAGCAGTCCCATTGATATAAATGCCCCCCCCTGTTGACTCGTCGTGTTGTTACTGATGACCACATTGACTAGATCAAGACTGGTATTGCTGGCAGCCGTAAAGACGCCCCCACCATAACCAGCCGAATTCTCACTGATGACGCAGTTGATCAGCGTGGAGGTGGTGCTGGAGTTACTGTAGATACCTCCACCCAGACTCCCTGAATTGCCTTTGATCACACAATTCGTCAGCCGGGGGCTACTGTTAGTAGTGAGGGAAATACCACCCCCCCCACCCAAACTAGAAGTTACGTTCCCCTGAATGAGCAGGTTGGTTAACGCAGGACTGCTATTGCCATTGGAGATGCCGCCCCCATAATTGTTTGCTAGATTATTGACGTCATTCGCATTACCTCCGCTGATGACAAAGCCGTCCAGCAAAGCGGTGTTATCCACGGATTGGTTATTAATTACGTGGTAGCTGTTGTCCGTGGTAGTCCCCCGCTGGCCAATGTCGCCTGATAAGGTCGTGCTGGAAGGGCTGCCCGTCGTGGGGTTGAAGCGAGGCCGCCCGCTCAGTAGTTGCTCATCACCCCTAAAGCCCCCGTAGACACTCACCCCGTTGCGAAGCGAGAATGAAGCGGTACGATCCGTTGTAGCGGTGGGATAGAACGTACCCCCCGCCACCCAGACCTGCTGGGCCCCGGCGATGTTGATCTGGCTCTGCAAATCCCCACTGGCGTTGACCCACGAAGTGCCATCCCCCGTGCCACCCTGTTTGACGTAGCGGATGGGCTGGGGTGGGGTGGCATAAGTAATGTTTACTAAGCCATTACCTGAGTTAGCTCCTACCGTGTTGGTCTGGTTGATGCCGCCGTTGAACGAGCCACCCCCACCACCGGGACCTTTGTTCCCACCGCCACCGGAATAGCCACCACCACCGCCACCAGCAGCGGTACCGGTTCCACTGCCACCGCCACCAAAACCGCCCAGTCCAAAGCTATCGTTGTTGGATGAACCCGCTCCACCGTTAACAAAGGCTTTACCGCCCCTAGATTGTTCATTAGGGCCGTTGGGAAAATTACTGTTACTGCCATCAGTTAGTAAACCCCCTCCACCGGCGCTAGCGCCAGCGATCGCTGGTCCTCCATTCCCATCACTTCCTCCGTTAGCTCCTCCTGTCCTACTTGACTGACCATCTTTAGTGGCCAGATCATAATCCGTCCCACTGCCACCACCACCACCGGCAATGATTAGAGGGGCATTCGTATTCGTAGTGATAAACGATCCACCGCCACCCCCGTTGCGATTTGGACTTTTCTGACCGACCAATATTTTAAGTGTTTGCCCGCCACTCACGGCAACCGTCCCCCGAATAAGGGCGCCTTTGCCAGCCGGGAAAATAATGAAGTCACCCCCAAACTGGCGATCACCGAATCCCCCCTCCGCCCCCCGGGCTTCGATGGTTAACGATGTCACTCCTGTCGGTACGGTCCAACTGACAATCTGGCCAGTGTAGGAAAAGCTCTGGGTGGTCGTCACCGAACCTGAGTTTTGAGCCATCAGGTAGCTGCTTAAGCTACTAAGTATAAAAAGCACCAGCAGGCTAATAGACCCACGGTTAACTACGTAAAACGATGGTTTCATAGAGGTAAGCGTTGATTGAGTTGACGGGGGACAAGGAGGTAAAAAGCCGGATTATCAAGTACGCACGCTGGCAACATAGCCACTCACCGTGGTACCCGGTTAGATACGAATGAGTTGGATGGCAACCCGACTTCCCCGGGGGTAAAGCTACAGCCTCTATAGGGCATGGACGATAACAAATGTTACATACCCCTATAACATATGTTACATTTTGGCCTTAAATCAGGCAGGAGAGCCTTTTTTTTCCTATATCGGCCTGTCCGGTGGCTGATGCTGAAAATCCGTGGGGGTCAGCCCATACAACTCCCGGAAGCATTTGGCGAAGTAAGCCGGACTCTCAAAGCCCACCTGGTAAGCGGCATCGCTCACCGAACTGCCTGCCTGGAGCAGCCGGGTCGCTTGTTTCAAGCGGTAGTTGCGGAGCCATTCGGTGGCGGTGAGCCCACTCAGCGCTTTCACTTTTCGATACAGGTGCACCCGGCTCAGGCCCATGACCTGGGCCAGTTCCTCCACCCCAAACTGAGTCTCGTCGAGGTGCTGCGCTATATGTCCATCGAGTTCCTCCAGAAAGGATGCCTCCGCATCCAGACCCATCGGCTGTGGCTCACCGGGAGCCGGTTGGGTTGGCACAACGGCCGTCATCGGGCTGTTCAACTGCGCCCGGACCCAGTCCCGCTGCCGACGCTGCCGCTCGAGCAGGTTGTGGACCCGCAGCTGCAACTCGGCCACGTAGAACGGTTTGGTCAAGTAATCGTCGGCCCCGCCCGTCAAGCCCCTCAGGCGATCATCCAGGGTTACTTTGGCCGTCAGCAGGATAACCGGGATGTGATTGGTGCGCCGGTCCTGTTTCAGCGTTTGGCAAAGGGTGTAGCCGTCCATACGTGGCATGAGTACGTCGCTGATGATCAAATCCGGGCCCTGCCCGACAGCCGCGTCCAGCCCTTCGATCCCATCGGCGGCCCGCAGA
Source organism: Spirosoma validum (assembly GCF_014699035.1). GTDB lineage: Bacteria > Bacteroidota > Bacteroidia > Cytophagales > Spirosomataceae > Spirosoma > Spirosoma validum. The sequence continues at coordinate 246,567 of NZ_JACXAA010000004.1, read as the reverse complement.
ATCCGGTACTGGGCCGGCAGGCTTTGGGCAATAAAATCGCCCAGCTCGGCATTGTCTTCCACCACCAGCACCAAGGGGTGCTCATCACCCACCACCCCCTCCTCCACTGGCCCCGGGAGTATCTCCTCGCTCAGCCGGATGGGCTCAGGCTCCGTTGGGCTGGCCAGCCGAAAAGGCAGCTCGACCGTAAACCGGGTACCGGCCGACGAACGCCAGGTGGATGCGTCCAACGGACTCTCGACCGTGATGGTGCCGCCCTGCACCTCCACCAACTCCTTAACCAGCGCCAGACCGATGCCCTAGCCGGGCGAGGAAGCGGAGGCCGCACGTCCCTGGTAAAAGCGGTCGAAAATATGGGGCCGCTCCTCATCCCCCATACCCGGTCCCGTATCCTCCACCAGCAGCCGTATTCCCGCCTGCAAGGTCACCGTAATACGTCCCCGCGGGGTAAACTTAACCGCATTGGCCAGTAAATTCAGCCCGATCCGTTCCAGCTTGTCGGCATCAAACCAATATAGGCCCGGACCCAGCTGATCTACCCACACCAGTTCCAGGCCCTTGGCCTCCGCTTCGGGCCGCATCGTCTCCACCAGTTGAAGGATCAGCCCGCGCACATCACCCGGACGCTCATCGACCGTAATGACGCCCGCTTCCAGCCGGGCCAACTCCAGCAATTGATTGATCAGGTTTAGTAGCTGATGAGCGGCTGCGGTCAATGGCCGTCAGCCAGCCTTGCCAGGCGGGCTCCTCCACCACCGCCCGCAGCCGCTCGGTGGGCCCCAGAATCAAGGTCAGTGGCGTTCGCAGTTCGTGGGTAATATTGGTAAAAAAACGATTTTTCAACTCGTTCAATTCGCGCAATCGGTCGGCATTCTGTTGCTCAACCAGCCGTTGCTGGCGTTCGCCGACCTGCTGGGTGCGGAGCCGGATGTAGACCCGTAGTAAGCTAAAGCCCAGCAGCACGTAGCACCCGTAGGCCCACCCACTACGCCACCAGGGGGGCGTTACCCGGATCGTCAGCGTATGCTCGTGCGGACTCCACTGCCCGGTGGTGTTGGTGGCGCTGACCCGCAGGGTGTACTGGCCGGGGGGCAATTGCGTATAGGAGGCCAGGGGGGTAAGCCCGGCATCGACCCAGTTTTCATCGTAGCCCACCAACTGATACCGGTACCGGAGCCGGGCCGGTTGATTGTATTCCAGCCCCGCAAAACTTACACTGAGCGTATTTTGAGCGAACGGCACGATCAGTTCCTCCAGTTCATTCAGGGGAACCGGCAAAAAGCCCCGGCCTGGCGTAAGGGGGACGGGCTGGTTGTTAATTTTTAGCTCCGTCAGCGCTAGCGGTGGCTGAAACCGATCGTTCTGAATAGTCAGCGGATTGAACAGGACCCAGCCCTCGGTCCCCCCGAAGGCCAACCGCCCATCGGGCAACGCCAGGTGATGAAACCGGTTGAACTCGTCTCCGGGCAAACCATCGGTCGTGTTGAAGGTACGGACCTGGTGGCTGCGGGGATCAAAGCGGCACAGCCCTTTATTGGTACTTAGCCACAGATAGCCCCGGCGGTCGGCCAGTACCGAGTAGATCGTATTATCGGGCAACCCCTCGGCGGTGGTAAACGTCCGCCCCTGTAACGTCGTTTTGTTCAGGCTAATGAGCCCGGCATGGCTCCCGATCCAGAGTAAATTGGAACGGGTCGGGTCGGGCTGCATCCCCAGCAGCATGTCGGTCAGAAAATGGGCTCCGGGCGTGGCCTGCGAAATGACCCGTATCCGTTTGGTGGCCCGCTCAATGCGGATCAATCCATGTTGATGGTCGGTAATCCAGATGGCTTCTCCATCCACGACGATATCCTGCGTTTCGATTCGGGGGGCCACCCCCTTCCGGAGTTGGTCGGCGGATAACCAGCTCGTCCACGCCCGGCGCTGGATGTCGCAAAATGCCACGTTGCCTTCGTTATCGACGGCCCACAGGAGGCCCCTGGGATCGAAACGCAGGCCGCTAATGCTCAATGGCCGATCTTGGGTAGGGTTGGCGGAAGGCAGGGACGGCAGAAAAATAAGTCGTCGCTGAGTCGAGTCGACATAGCCCGCCCGGTAACGCAGCCCAACCCAGAGCCGCTTCTGGGGGTCATACGTCGTCCGCACATAATAGCTTAGCTGGCGAAAGTTACCCTGGGTGGGTGACCATTCGAACGCCTGGGCCAGGGACAAACCAACCTGTTGTTGAAACAAGTCCGGGTGAAAGCCCAGCTGGTTCGTAAACCGCTCGAAATAAGGGCCCGTCAGGTCGAGCTGATGAATACCGCCTGCGTTGGTACCCACCCATACCAGGCCCGATTGGTCAACCAGGATCGATTCGGCATTGCCGGGGGGCAGTTCACCCACCAGCAACGGACCCTGAACCGGATCGTAGCGATATAGCCGGTTCAGGGTAACCAGGTACTCCTGCCCGTCGGGAGCGGTCTGCACCCAGGTCTGGTTGGGGGAGGGGAAGCGATGCCGCCGAAACTGGCCTGTCGTGGGCGAAAAAATAAGTAACTGGCCACCATACGTCCACATCAGCTCCCCGTTCCGGCGCTCAAAAAGGGGCACCGTTCCGCCCGCCCCCACCGGTAATGAATCCCCCTGAATGGCTACGGGCAAGCGGACCGAATCGCTCTTGCCCGTAGTGGGATCAAACCGGGTCAAGGCGTCGCGGCTCAGCAGCCAAAGGCCCCCCTGGCGGCTGGCCAGCAGGCCCCGGATGGTATCGGAAGGCAGCCCGTGACGACGCCGGGTATAGTGACGAAGAGCCCCAGCCGCCCAGTCATAGCCCCAAAGCCCCCCGGTTAGCTGGGTCCCCCATAGATTACCGTGGGTATCCACCGTCCAGCCCCGGCGGGCAAAATGAAGCGGATGTCGACGGAACAGGGGCCGTTGGTCGATGCGCTCAACCTGTTACGAGCGGGGTGAAAACTGATCCAGTTCGCCGGATTCGTATTCAATCCAGATCGTCTTTTGCTGATCCGGCAGCAGGTGGATAATGACCTCGGAGGAGAGGCTCGTTGAATCCCGCTGATCATAATGAAAGGCCACAAACTGGCGGCCATCGTAGCGGGCTAAGCCATTTCGGGTGCCCACCCAGACAAAGCCGGCCGCATCCTGCACCATACCCGAGACAAACGATTGGGGTAAACCCTCTTTGGTGGTAAGCACCCGGATGGGTTTACGGACCGGCTGCGCTTGTGGGCTGATGAATGGCGCCGTTACCCCCAACAACAGGCACAGCCCTGCCAAGGCCTGTCTGATCCATAGGAGTAGCCCATGTTTACGGTCTAAATGGGTGCTGATGAAAGCTTGCCCTAGGTGGTTACGCGTCAAAAGTATTGGCCAGCTAAACAAGTAAATATACGGTGAAATTCACCGGTCAGGATGTCTGTTAGGGCCACGGCAAAAAAAATAGTTGAAACGAGCGTACGGCCGCCCCGCCCACCGTAGCTACTGACAAGCAGCTCGCTTAGCAGCCACTAGCCAGACACGATCTGCGAGTATGGGTGGTTTCCATAGTAAGACAGGCGTCCCGTTAGCCTTCACGTGAGGCACCCAAAAAGGGCGAATTGACAACCCTACTTCGTTAGGTACCGACTAGAAAATGAGCGAAGCGTCTGGTCCAGTGCGTTGATTGGCGAGTAGCCCCCCGTGACGCTGACCCGTCAGGACTAAATTAACGTGCTTCTTTACAAAGAAAAATCTGGGACGTTTGTGGAACAATTCAGGTAGCTCGGTCTTCTATAAGGGTCCATTCGGGTTAACCTATTTGATTCTTTTTACTTGTCGACGTACATGCGCTGCTTTGAGGAAGCAGTTCTGAAAAGGGAAAAGGATAGTAGTTCTTTCATTCGAAACGACTAGAAATGATTTAATCAGCCTAAGAATTGGTTCCAACCTATCTAACCAAACATCCGTAGGGAGACATCTGTCTAAAAGGACTGGATACCATTGCCCAGGATTCAGTTAATAAAGTTTCTGAAATTAGTTGCTAAAATAAAGCGCGTAGCTGACTCATGGGTATGTATATCTATTTCATTTTCCAGGCTGGAAAGGCTGATTTTACAGTAAAAAAAGGTAGATTTGTTAGGGGATTTCCCTGAACAAAACCAGTTGATAAACATGCAAGGCATTTCTGTTTGCTACTAGACTTAAGGAGTAAATAGAAGCGAGTCATTTAGGCATGAGTAAATACATACCTGCTGTCCCCAGCCTATTAGTGTTTCTACTGATCAAACTGGCCTCAGCCACTTGGCTGGGAGCACAGTCAGTTCAGTTACCCCTCCCTGAAGTCATTACTGACCGTCAGGGACTACCCCAGGCCTTCGTCCCCGCTATCGTGCAGGATCGGCTGGGCTTCATCTGGGCTGCCACCCGCGATGGACTATGTCGCTACGATGGACAGCGGTTTCGGGTATTCCAGCCCGATCCCGGCGGTCGACCCGCACTCTCCTTTGCGGGTCTTAGCAAGATCACTCTGGATCCCAAGGGCCGCATCTGGGTGACCTCCGACCGGGGTGACCTCGACCGGATCGACCCCCGCACGGAGCGGTTCACGAATATTTCCCGAGGGCCTCTCTTTCGCCGGGCCGTCGGTCAGCAGGGACTGCTTTTCTTCTGTATCGATCGGCGGGATCGCCTATGGCTGGTGCTGACCAACGGGAAGCTGGTGCGCATCGATCTGAATACGGGACAGATCCGGAATATCGCCGTGCGGTCGGATGCATCCACACTGGGCAATCATGAGATTGTCAGCGACCTTGTCGAAGACAATCAGGGAGGTATCTGGCTGGCCTGCGCCGGTGGCCTACTACGGTTCGAGGAGAAAACAAACCGATTCCGGTCCTACCGGCTCCCGAGCGGTCCGTCCAATCCCAACTTGAAAGAACTCGTCTTCCGTCTGTATGTGCGGCCCAGCGGCCGGCCCGGCGGGGGCGAGTTGCTGCTTTTTCTTACCAACCAGATTCTGCGACTCCATCCCCGGACAGGGGAAATCCATACCTATCCCCTGGCGGGTGGGCTACCGGAGTGGGACCAGGTGGGCTTTACGACCGACAGCCAGGGGCGGGTTTATTTTAATAACCAGGGGGCGCTGTTCCGCTTCACCGATCAGGGCGGAGGCCAGTTGCTGGTGGCGAACCTACCGGGTCAACCCAAAGAAAACGGACTCCGGCCCTGGGTCGATCAATCCGACGTCTTATGGCAAGGTACTGCCGGGGCCGGTATTCGAACCTACGACCTAAGGCCCAATCCGTTTCAAACCGGTCGCTATCGACACTCGTTTCACACTGATCTGCTCGACGCACCCTGGCTAACGTTGTCTGCTCAGCAACGGGCGTTGATACAGACCCATTCCTCGCCCACCAGTTATGACTTTCGGTCAACTCTTGACGCGCGCGGCTCGCTGTGGTTCAACGTGGGCAGTTCCTTGATTTACCAACTGAATCTGGCTACCCACGAGCCTACTCCGCACCCCCTGCCCCATGCGTTTCAGAACCGGGAGACCGGTGATGCGCCCTGTCCGCTAGCTACGGACCCAGGGGGACGTATCTGGGCGGTACATGATACGTTGGTATATCGCTATGAGCACCCCCAGTGGCTACTCCTGCCTTACCGTATCCCGCGTCGACAGACAAGTACCGTCCTGGTTTTTTCGGTCGACGAGCAAGCCCTGTGGCTGGCTACCGAACAAAAGGGTTTGTGGCGACTCGACAAGTCGACGGGCCAGTTGCATCAGTACGCCCATCGGCCAGCCGATTCTCACTCCTTGAGCAACAATTCTCTTCTCAGTTTGGCTCAGGACCCCACTGACGCCCATTTCCTGTGGATCGGTACGTACGGCAGCGGGCTGTGCCGCTTCGATAAACGAAGCGGCCGTTGCCAACGCTTTACGATCGCCCAGGGGCTACCCAACAATGTGATTTATTCATTGATTCCCGATCAGCAGGGCCAGTTGTGGATCGCCACCAACAAAGGGATCTGCCGACTAAACCCGCATACGCTGGCGACGCGGACCTTTACCCGCACCGATGGGCTGTTAGCCGATGAGTTTAATCGGTTTCATGCGGTGCACCTGCCGGATGATCGCATTATCCTGGGTGGGCTGGAAGGCATCACGGCCTTCTATCCCCATCAGGTGGGCGGGGATTCGTTTGCGCCCCGGGTTGAGCTGACGGATGTACACATCAACGACCAACCGGCGGGGCCAACCCTTTTGGACTCGTTGCCCATGCAGGCCGTTGCTCAGCTTAGGCTGGCCCATGATCAGAATTTCATTACGGTAGAGTTTGCGGCTCTTCAGTTTAACCGGCTGGGTAAACACCACTACCGCTATCGGTTGGACGGGCTGGAAACCCACTGGAAAGAAACGGACCTGCCCGTGGCCACCTATACCGATCTGTCTCCGGGTCATTATACGCTGGTGGTCAACGCGGCTAACACCTCGGGGGTCTGGAGCCCCCATACCCGGCGGTTGAGGATTCGCATTGAGCCGCCCCTCTGGGCTACCTGGTGGGCCATAGGTCTGTATGGAATGCTGGTGCTGGCCCTGGGATGGGTCATCCTAAAAGTTTACCTTAACCGCTTGCAACTCCGCCAGGCCATTGCTACCCAGCAGAGAGAACTAAGTCTGCAACAACGGGAACTGACTCTGCAACAGCAACAGGCTCAACAACTCAAGATGGTTGATTCACTCAAGTCGAATTTCTTTGCCAACATCACCCACGAGTTCCGCACCCCCCTAACGCTGATTCTGGGGCCCGCCGAGCGGCTGGCCCGTACGCTCCACCAACCAGAGCAGCAGCAGCAACTGGCCACCATCGGCCGGAATGCCAATCAGGTGCTGGGACTGGTCAATCAATTGCTGGATCTCTCCAAGCTGGAGGCTGAAGCTTTGCCCGTCATAGAGGTGCAGGGTGATTTAACTAAGTTCGTGGAAGAAACCGTCCGTTCCTTCCTCGAACTAGCCCAGTCAACCGGCGTTGAAATACAGGTCGAGGCTACCCAACTAGCTGACGGCTATTGGTTCGATGCGGACAAGCTCGAACGGATACTGAACAACCTGCTGGGCAATGCCCTGAAATTCACCCGCTCCGGGGATCAGGTAAGGGTTGACCTTCGGTCGACTTCGACGGGGGTCGTGCTAAGCGTAGCGGACACGGGTATCGGCATGGCCGCCGACCAGTTACCGCATATCTTCGACCGGTTCTATCAAATACCATCTACCCGCCTGTCTCGCTCCTCCCCCGCTGTGGGTACGGGTATCGGCCTGGCACTGGTCAATGAGTTGGTTCGCCTGCAGGCAGGACGTATCAGCGTGCGCAGTGAACTGGGTATTGGAACGACGTTTACCATCGAGTTGCCCTACCGGGTGGTCAGCCCTTCGGCCTCGGTTTCGGACGAGATTCCCAACGCTCAAGCGGTTGCGGTTTCCCATCCAGAAGGTCTTCCGGATGCCGGGTCGTTGGACGATCGTCCACTGGTGCTAGTGGTGGAAGATAATGACGAGCTGGCCCGCTTTATTCTCGATAGCCTGCCGACCGAATGCCGGGGTATCCAGGCGGCTAACGGTCAGTTGGGCTGGGAACAGGCGCTGGCCGACGTACCGAATCTGATCATCTCGGATGTGATGATGCCGGTCATGGATGGCTATGCCCTGTGCCAGCGGCTGAAATCCGACTTGCGGACCAGCCACATTCCAGTGCTGCTACTAACGGCTAAAGTAGCGCTCGATAACCGGCTGGAAGGGCTCTCCCTGGGGGCTGACGACTACCTGACCAAACCCTTTCACGTAGCGGAGCTACAGGCCCGGGTGCGGAATCAGATCGCGACGCAACGCCAGCTTCGAGCCTGGGTGCAGGCTGGCCTGCACCAACCTGCCGCGTCAGCCGACAAGGCTGACGAAAGGCCGCCCCTGGACCCCTTTCTGGCTCGCCTGTACGCGTTGCTGGAAGAGCACCTGGATGAACCGGCCTACGGCGTCGATGAACTGCTGAGTCCGCTGGGCATGAGTCGTACGGGGCTGTACCGCAAACTCAAGGCCCTGACTGGTCTGGCTCCGGCGGATGTCGTACGGCTCTACCGGCTGAAGCGGGGCAGTGAGTTATTGCAGGCGGGGGTGAACGTATCGGAGACAGCTTACCGGGTCGGTTTTCAAAGTGCAACCCACTTCGCTCGGCTATTCCGTCAGCAATATCAGATGACGCCCAGTCAGTTTGCCGATACGGCGACTTACTCCTGATGTTGTCCATCGCCCAAACCGGAGAAGGGGCTAGAAAAGGAACATAGCCAGTACATTGGTCATATTAGACCTGTATTTGGTCAGATTAGACCCGTCGGTTGGCTTGCAAGGCGAGAAATTTGGGGCATTTATCTGACTAAAGAATTTGTACGATGCTCCACAATTTACTGGCTTTCCAATCACTCAGCCGTTGCTCCTTATCGGCTCATACCAAGCCTTGGTTTTTCCTTACTGGCGGGTCGTTCGTCCGCCGAAAACAACTCCACCGGCGGGCGGTGGCTCTGGTCCTGCTGCTGGGCCTGTCAGCTTCGCTGAGCCTGGCTCAAACCATCCGCTACATCACGCCTTCAGGAGCCGGTAGTCGAAACGGTACCTCCTGGACCAATGCCTTGGCGGGAGGCAGCCTCCAGACCGCTATCGATGCCAGCCAGCCGGGGGATCAGGTCTGGGTGGCCAGCGGTATTTATAAACCGACTACGGGACTAGACCGATTTGTCAATTTCTCCATGAAGGATGGCGTCGCCATCTACGGTGGATTTCGGGGCTCAGAAACCAGCTTGAGCCAGCGACCAGCCATCAACCCCATTACGGGCCAGCCTTCCAGTACTACCCTCAGTGGAGACCTGGGTACGCCAGGTGATAATGCCGATAATAGCCATCATGTCATTATTAGTGATAATTTATCGGCGTCTGCGATACTCGATGGCTTTGTTTTAACCGGTGGTAACGCGCCTACGCGAGCCTCTGACCGTGCCTATCTCGGTGGAGGGGGTGGCGGGATGCTCCTTGTCGGGGGCGCTCCTCAGATAACCAACTGTACGTTTATCAACAACGCCTGTAGAGACGATGCAGTTGGAGGAGCCCTCTTAATCCGGGGCGATTATGTTGACTTTCAGGCAGTCGCGCAACCCCGGCTAACCAATTGCCTGTTTAAAGATAATGTAGCACTCAGAGGAGGAGCGGTGGCCAATGCGAATCAAACAGTGGGTAGAAGTAAGGCTTTTTTCATTAACTGCATTTTCGATGGCAACGTAGCTAATCGGGGTGGAGCCATGTACAATGATGGCGCGGGGGGGGTAGCCGATCCTCAATTGGTCAATTGCTCGTTGCTCAATAACTCGGCGATCGACTTTGCCGGATATGACTATGCCCTTGTCTTGCCATCTGGCGGAGCAATTTACAATGATGGCGGTTTTAGTGTTTCCCGTCCTGTGTTAACCAATTGCTCGCTGCTAAATAATTCAGCCGGTAATGGTGGAGCTATCTATACGGCTGAATATACAATGACCTTAGTTAACTGTGTGCTCTGGGGCAACGGTGGATCAAATACCATTGGCTATTTTTTTACTGCCCCTAACGTAGTAGCGACAAACTGTTTGTTTGAAAGTTCCGAAACCGACTACGTTGGCACGAACTGCCTAACCACCAACACATCTCCCTTTGCCGGTACCACCACAACCATGCTGGCGGCCACCTCGCCAGCGATCAACACGGGGTTAAACTCTGCCACGGGGCTGGCCGGTGTCACGACCGATCTGGCGGGCAGCCCCCGCGTCAATAACTGTATAGTTGACATGGGCGCCTACGAGTTTCAGAGCACCAGCACCGCGAGCATTACCCGGCAACCCGCCAGCAGTTCCCTGGTGTGTACGGGCACGTCCGTTGTGGTTTCGGTGGCTACGGCCGGACAGGTGAGTGCTTATCAATGGTACAGGAATGGAACGGTGATCAGTAATCAGACCTTGGCCACGCTCACGCTGCCCAACACGACTACGGCGAACACAGGTCGTTACAACGTAGTAATCACGGCTGGTTGCAGCAGTCTGACCTCCACGGCCTTCAACCTGACGGTCTTATCGTCTCAAACTCCAGACTATCAGCCTTTGGTTGATCTCTATAACGCGACCAATGGCCCCGGCTGGACCAACAAAAGCAACTGGCTCAATAGTTGCATTCCCTGTGGGTGGGCGGGTGTCACCTGTGATGGTAATAACCGGGTCACTCGGCTAAACTTGTTCAACAACAACCTGAACGGTTCGCTCCCGGCCAGCCTCTCGGCGCTGACCAGCCTTCAAACCCTCGATCTCCAGAGCAACAATCTGAGCGGTACGCTCCCCAGTAGCTTCTCGGCCCTGATCAATTTACAGACGCTCAATGTGTCTATCAATAGCCTGAGCGGGTCGATCCCTACTAGTTTCTCGGCGCTGACCAACCTACGGGAGCTGTTGCTGTTCAATACCGAACTGAGCGGTCCCATTCCTGACGGTCTTTCGGCGCTGACGGCGCTGCAAACCCTCGATCTTCACAATGGCCAGTTGAGCGGACCCATTCCCGGAAATCTCTCGGCTCTGACCAATCTTCAAACCCTCGATCTCTCTGGCAATCAGTTAAGTGGCTGTTTGCCTGCCAGTCTGTCGTCCTTTTGTGGAAAGGTCTCTGTAAATATCAATAATAACCCGTCCCTGCCCGGCGGGGGAGACTTTACTGCCTTTTGCCAAAATGGCACTGGCAGCCAGCTGGTCGTCAACCAGTACCCCAGCTCGGCCAGCGCCTGCGTGGGCAGCCCCTTCAGTTTCTCGGTAGTGGCCCGGGGCGCTACCAGTTACGAATGGTATAAAGAGAACCAGCGGCTGGCCGAGACGGGTTCTGTCCTGAGTTTTTCGGCGGTGAGTACCGCCGATGCGGGTACCTACCGGGTGGTCGTCAACGGTGCCTGTGGGGATTTCCGGCCCGGTGCCTTCACCCTAACAGTCCGCTCAGACGGTCCCTGTGCGCGTCCCGATCTGGTGCCCATTCTCTACACCCGCCCCACTACGGTGTATGGCACTACACCCATCACCGTGACGGTCGACGTAATCGAGATCAACAATCTGGCCAGCTCGGGACTTATCACCGTCCGGGTCGCCAAAGACGCCAAAGTCAGCTTGAGCTTCGATCCGGGGGCCACCGCCATCAACGGCCGCGATGTGCAGAACAGTCGGTGGGGGTTCGATGCCGACTCCAGTCCCGGCTACTACACGCTGACCACCAGCAGCGTGGTGGGAGCGGGGAACAGGTTAAGCTTTGGCCTGAGCGGTACGCTGAGTCCGGGGGCCACCACGGGAGTGCTAACGCTGAGTGCGGTGGTCATGGGGGCCAGTGGTGGGGAAGTGCGGGTCAACAACAACGTCGATGCCGACAAGATCGACTACTTTAACAAGTAACCTAACCGCTCATCCATGCGGGGGTGCCCTTCATGGGCACCCCTCTACCCACACCGAATCCTAAGCTCATTGCTACTGGATCGTCTGTTTCGCCACCGCCTTCTCGTTTCCTACGGAGCGCTCATCCAGTAACTCGAAAGACGCTGGAAGGAGCGGCAGCGGGCGAGTTCGCCTTGTGGGTCTACCAGGCTCGAGTGTTAAAAGCAAGCAAAAAAGGACGCTGATTGGCTGATTTGGTCAGTTTAGACCTGTATTTGGTCAGATTAGACCCGTCAGATCGATAAGCAACCGTCACCTTTGCGTATGGTCTTGATGGCCATCAATCGTAACATCGATGACGCAAACTCTACCTCTTGAACAAGCCGTTTCATCTTGTTCTTACCAGCCAGATTCTACTCCCTTGTGGGCTGGCGTCCTAGCCGTACTATCCCTGCGGAGACCAGCCGACCGGCTACATATTTTGCCTGGCTGGATACTACTGATGAGCGTGCTACTGAATACATCTGGTGCGCAGGCGCAGGTAACCCTGAAAGAACTCAATGCCCCATCTGTTGGGATCGGTCTCGACTCGGGTAAAGCCTTTCTCAACGTCGTATCCAAGCGCACGGTTCTCTTTGGGGTTGACTCGCTGGGAGGTGTTGGCCGACCCACGGTCACCCGCTTCGATAAAATGGGAGCCCTGCAAAACGGGGGTTTTGACCCCGCCTACGGGGCAAACACGGCTGGTAACTATCGGTACCAGAATCAACCCATCGAGCCTAAAATGATCTGGTATGGTAACAAAGGCGCGTTTCGGGCCGGGGGCGTCTATACGGGACAAAGCAGGCCAAATATTGGTAACAGACCGCCTATCCCTTACCCTTCTAATAAAGGACTATCGCAAAATAGCCCCTACGTTGTTGACCTTTCCCTGGATACCCAGCGGGACTATTACGATACGCTCTCTTTTCAACGTTTCTGGGACAACCGGGAATTTAAAGCTGTAGCCAATGGCGGTACCCGGGATGTGATCGGTGATTTCTCCTTTGCTTCGGGGGCCAACACCCGGGCCAGTGGTCAGTTCTCCACGGCCATGGGCTACCAGACCCAGGCTCTGGGCCACTTTTCTACCGCGCTGGGCTATAAAAATTGGGCGGTGGGGGACCAATCGATCGTTTTGGGTAGCCAAAGTGCTGCTGGTTACAAAAAGGCCAGCGCTACGGGAACTCCGGATAATTCTTCGAACGAAAACGGGGTCAGTGCGGGGGAGTCGGATAGTGAACTCGCTTTCGCCATTTGTGTGGGCAACAACAGTTACGCTTTGGGACTGAGAAGTTTGGTATTGGGCAATAACTCCTTTGCGAAAGGTCCCTATAACGTAGCCATTGGAGCCGGCAGTGCTACCGGTGATATTGAGTATCTAAGAACTAGTTTTAATCCTGGTACATTTGATCCGAGAGTGGATGTCTATCGCCCGACTGGTGACGGAGGTTTTTTTGATACACCTCGGTTCGCTTATGCCTTTGGGTACGTAGCACGGGCCAGCGGTGATTACTCCATGGCGCTGGGTAATAAAGCCCAGGCTAACGGAGCGAGCTCACTGGCGATAGGCCAGTCTGCCCAGACCAATAATACAAACGCAGTAGCGATCGGTAACTCCGCCAATGCGGCCGGCAACTCCGCCTTTAGTATCGGCAACTCGACACAGGCCAGTGGTCCCAGCTCGACCGCTCTGGGCAACCAGACTCAGGCCAGTGGCCAATTCTCCACCGCCTTGGGCTACCAGACCCAGGCCGGTGGTCTCAATACGATGGCCACTGGTTATCTCTCCATTGCCAGCGGAGAAACCTCGACGGCCATCGGTAATCAGGCCCAGGCCATCGGTGTCTCCACCATCAGCCTGGGTACTTCCACCACCGCCACGGGTAATTTCGCCACCGCTCTGGGTCGGCAAACGCTGGCAAGTGGAGACAATGCCATGGCTCTGGGTTACTTAACCCAGGCCAGTGCCGATGGGACGGCGATGGGTACCCAGACCAGTGCCCTAGCCCGCTATTCGACCGCTGCGGGCTACCTTTCCCGCACGAACGGTCGGTATTCAGTTGCTATGGGCTTCGATGCTCAGACGAGCCTCACAGCAGGAGCCGCCATCAGCATGGGCCAGTCTACCTCAGCCGTCGGAACCAACTCGGTGTCCATGGGCAATATGACCCTGGCCAGTGGGCCCTTTTCCACTGCAATGGGCGCTGGCGCTCAGACGGGGCCTGCCGCTCAGGCCGCCATCAGTATGGGCCAGTCTACCTCAGCTATCGGGGCCAATTCAGTGGCTCTGGGTAACGCGACCTTGGCCAGTGGCCCCAATTCGACTGCCCTGGGCAACGCGACCCAGGCCAGCGGCCTCTTTTCCACGGCTATGGGCTTTACTACGCAGGCTACAGGTCCCTATGCCACGGCCATGGGCTTTCAGGCGCTGGCCAGCGGAGCGGCTTCTTCCGCCCAGGGATTCCAGGCGCAGGCTACGGGCGAGAATGCCATCGCCATTGGCTACCAGGTGCTGGCCAGCGGCAAAAACTCGACCGCTATGGGCAGCTCGGTATCGACCAATGACAAAACAGGTTCGTTTATCATTGGTGATAGCCGAACAAATGCCCGGTATCTGAATACAGCCGACAATCAAATGTTCATGGTCTTTGCCGGAGGTTATGTACTCAGAACAAATCCCGTTGCCATTAACGCTGGACAGCCTGATCTGGGCGTTGCGGTACCTCCTGGTGGAAATGCCTGGACGACAATTTCGGATTCGACGCGCAAGGAGAACTTCCGGCTCGCCGACGGAGCGGCTTTCCTAAGAAAGATAAGCCAGATGCGGCTTGGGAGCTGGAACTACAAAGGCCAGGATGTGCACACCTTCCGCCACTACGGTCCTATGGCCCAGGATTTCTTTGCCGCCTTTGGTCACGATGCGCTCGGTACGATCGGAGAGGACAAAGCCATCAACCAGGCCGACTTCGACGGGGTCAATCTGATCGCCATCAAAGCGCTGATCCAGGAAGTCGAGCAGCTTAAAGCCGCCAACCAGCAACTCAAAGCCGATAACGGACAGCTACGTACCCAACTGGAAAGCACCCGCCAGCAGGGTCAGCAAGTAGAAGACCGGCTGAGCCGACTCGAAGCCCTGCTAACTCCGCAGTCCGCGCCTTCGTCGGCCAATCTCACCCAAAAGCCCTAACCGATCCGGAGCGCGTCGACCTACCCGCCGGATGACCAGCCCGCCATCCGGCGGCTACCATTTTCTGCCATGAATAACCGACTTCTCTTCATACTCGTACTGCTGTTGCTGGACCTTTCGGCGCGGGCGCAGTTTAGTAATAACGGTAGGATCACGAACCGCGCCAACCGCATCAGCGAACGGCAACTGTCGTTCCTTGTGAAAGCGAAGGGGACGTATACCGGTTCAAAACAGGGCGTCTTTACCCACCAGGGCCCTTCCGCCCGGACGCTGGTCAACCTGGGCTCCTTTATCGCCGATACCAACCACACCGATCGTTTCCAGGGCCCCGGTGGCCAGCCGGGACCACAGGAAATAGCCGGTACGGTACGTCCCTATTTTTTCAATCTGATCCTACAGAACGGAACTGATCAGCCCCTGGCCATCACCAACACCGATGGCGCGAACGTGCGGGGACTAGCCACGTTCGCCAATGGAATCACCACGACGGTACGCTCACTGACCACGGCTGGGGCGTTACGCTTTGACAATCAGGCTCGTTACGTGGGTGGGCTGACCGACGCCCAGCATGTCGATGGCTACGTCAGTAAAGTGGGCAGAACCAGTTTTACGTTTCCCGTCGGTAGCGCTACTGACAGCCGACCTCTAACCATCAGCCGACCACCGACCGCCACGGACCACTACGGCGTTACCTGGCTCGAAGGCGATCCTACGACCACCCCCGACCCTTCGGATGCCTCCGCCCTGCACCCCATCGGCCAGTTCGATACCCAAACCCTGACGGCCGTCAGCCCAGTGGGGCAGTGGGACTGGATTCCCCTGAGCGGCACGGGCGCGGGACTGACCATCAGCGTCGTAATCCCCAATCTGACGAGTTTTGCCTCGTCGGCCAGCCTGCGGCTGGTGGGCTGGAATGGAACGAAGTGGATTAACTTAAGTACGGGCGAAAAGCCTTATTCAGCCGGGAGCAGCTACGCTAGTTTCAATACCGACAACAGTACGTTGGCTGGTACAATGATAGCGGGTATCACTGCCATCGGCATTGGCCGTTTCCCATCCGAATTTCAACTGAGCGGAACAGTTTTTGATGACGGCAATGGATTAACCGACGAACTGGTCAACCAGATTGGGCTGGGCCCTAATCCGCTGAACGGAACCGATATTGATCCCCTTCGTTCGGGGAGTCAGCCTCTGTATGCCTCCCTGGTCGGCACCGGAAACATTGGCCCCTACGTCGTATTTACCGAACCGGTCAGTACGTCGGGGACGTATTCGTTCAGCGCCGTCACGGCCGATACCTATTCGATCGTTCTGAACACCAATCCACAGGGGAGTCTGATTCCGTCGCTGCCCACCAGTTGGACGGCCACGGGCGAACACCTGGGCACGGGGCCGGGCAGCGATGGGCTGGCCGACGGCATTCTGACGGGCATCACCGTTACGACCGCTGCGGTGGGCAATGCCAATTTTGGTATCGACCGACGGCCGGAAGGGACATCCGTGGTGCTGGCCGCCCAGCCGAATCCGGGCGGAGGAAATCGAACGCCGATTCCGGCCAGTGCCTTTACGGCCACCGATTTGGAAGACGGAACCTATGCCAGTAACCTGGCTGGCCGGTCGGTCAGTCTACGGCCAGCTTCGGGGGGGACGCTCTATTATCAGGGTAGTCCAGTCAGTACAACCCTGACCATTCCTATCTTCGACCCCACGCAGGTATCCCTCGACCCTAGTTCGAATGACGCCACAACGGCTGGTTTCGGCTACACGTTCTACGACAATGCTCAGGTCAGCTCCGGCTCTGATCCGACGCTGAATCCGATCTACATCAGCCAGCCCTATACTGGCGCGGGCATTAGTATTGCCGGCAACCTCTTCGACGATGGCAACGGGCTGACGGACAACACGGTTAACCAGACGGGGCAGGGGCCTAATCCGCTCAATGGTACGGCGGTGCCTTCGGCCACGGGTAGTCCTACACCGCTGTTTGTGAGCCTGACTATTGAGGGTAATGTGCTGGCCACCGTTCCGGTCAGCAGCGCCGGGAGTTACAGTTTCAGCTCGGTGCAAGGCAATCTGGCCTATACGCTGGTGCTGACGACGAATCCAGCGGGCAGCTTTCAGTCGTCACTGCCCAGCAGTTGGGTCTATACGGGGGAGTTTCTGGGCGCCGGTGCCGGTAACGATTTTACGCCCGATGGGCAGCTTTCGGTATCGGTCGGGTCGGCCAGCCGGACCAATGCCAATTTTGGTATCGACCAACGGCCCCTTACCCAACCGGTAACACTGGCTTCACAGCCCAATCCGGAGGGCACCGCGCAGGCTCCCGTTTCGGCCACGGCATTTTCGGCCACGGATCGCGAAGATGGCAACTACGCGGGCAACCTGACGGGCCGGACTGTTTCGCTGAGTGCAGCGGTCGGTGGTACGCTGTATTACAGCACCACGGCGGTCAGTACAAGCCTAACCGTGGCCAGTTTCGATCCAGCGCAGTTGAGCCTGAACCCAACGGCCCCGGGCAGTACGACAGCCAGTTTTATTTACACCGTCAAAGACAATGCCGGAGTTAATTCCGTAGCGGCTACCATTACTCTATCCTTTTCTCCAGCCATCAGTGTATCGGGCAACGTCTTCGATGACGGGAACGGGCTGAGCGATAGCCAAATCAATGGGACTGCGGTCAATGGACCCTCCTTACCTGTGTATGTATCGCTGGTCAGTGAAACGACCGTTGTCGAAACGGTACCCGTCAGCGTTACTGGCTTTTTTAAATTCCTGTCTGTACAGGCTAATAAAGTCTATAAACTGATTTTGTCTACCGTTGCCGGTGGCAGTCAAACCCCTTCGCTACCCACACAATGGGTTAATACCGGGGAGTCGGTACCGGATGCCAACAAACCCCTGGCCATTCCGGGCGGAGGAACAATGCTACGTCAGCAACAGTCGCTGGCTTTAGATGCGGTTGTGGATGGGATACTTTCAGTTCAGGTCAATACAACCAATGTGGACGACATTCGCTTCGGCATCGAGCAGCGCCCCCAGGCCGTGGCATCGGTACTGCTGTTACAGCCCAACCCCAGGGCGAACAACCGGGCGCCGGTCTATGCAAGTGCTTTCAGCGGTAGCGACCCCGAAGATGGTACGTATCCTAATAACCTAACCGGGCGCGTCGTCAGGCTGAGTCCGGCCACAGGGGGCACATTATATTACCAGAATGGCCCCGTTAGTATCGACCAGGTCATCGCCAGTTTCGAACCAACGCAGTTGACGCTGGACCCAACTTCCACCGGTTCTACCACCGCCCAGTTTACTTATTCGGTGAACGATCAGGCCGGGGTAGAGTCTACACCAAAGCCGGTTGTCGTGCCTTTTTATGATGAAGATGATCAGAACGACAATGATCCCGAGACGAAAACCATCAAGCTGCCCACCTTTAGCTTTATCATCGTTATCCCACCGCTATTGCTGCCTCCCATCATTCTGCCCCCCCCACCCATATTCGGCATTCTGATTCCCAGTTTCCCTACGAACGTCAGTAGCCTGACCATCGGCACCAGGGTCTATACCAAAGATACGTTCCCATCGGATGGCGTGGTCGTCAAGACCGATGAAGAGGGAAAACTGATCGAGAATGTTCTTGTTGATCCGATCCTGAAGGATCAGCCGACAGGGGTGCCTTTCCAGGCACTCGGTTCTTCGGGTGCGCCGATCAGTGCCCTGGGCGTATTGGGCATTAACCCGCCTGCTCCCGACGTATCGCCAGTGCTGTATGCTCGCCCGTCTACGAGTTATGGTTCCACCAGTGCCAGTGTGGTGGTTACTGTTGTTGAGCTAACGAGTGTACCGACCCAAGGGCTTATAACGGTACGACTTACCAAAGATTCCCGCTTGCGGCTCAGCTTCGATGCATCCCAGACGATGGTCAATGGTAGACCAGTACAGAACAGCGTCTGGCGTGTCGATGAATCTCAGGCGGGGTATTACATTCTCACCACCAGCCAACGTATTGAGGCCAACGAAGTACTCAGTATCGGGTTCACAGGGCAATTGAGCCCCGGAGCGACGACAGGTATACTGACGGTCAGTGCGACACTGGTAGGCAACAGTGGAGGGGAAGTCAATATAATCAATAACATCGATGCGGAGAAAATCGACTATTTCCAGCGATAAAGAACATAGGGTCATTTGACCTCCGCTCACCCTTTAATCAATGCCTATTTCCAATTTATCTAACGTCAAATTTCAATGAAAACGGTATTTACTTTCTTCCTGGGCATCGCCTTCTATCTGACTAGTAGCACTACCTTCGCCCAGGGTATTACCCTGGAATTAGTCGAAAACTCAGCCTCAATTCCCAACTATACCACGCCAATTCCCGTGACTAGTGCTCAATACAGCTTCACCTCAAGCTTCAGCACGAGTTCCAATGGACCTACCGCCCCAAGCAGACCCGATTTACCTCCACTAACTATTACCAAACAGTTCGATCCATCTACTGCGGCCCTCCAAAAGGCCATGTTGTTGGGGCAATCATTTCAATATGTCCGGCTGAGTTTCTTCCGGGCCGACGGAACCCTGGCTTACCGAATCGTTCTGGGTGATGTTTACTTGACTAACTATTCGGCGAGCGGGGCAGCTAGCTGCCCCAGCGGTTGCCCTGGACTGTCTGAATCCGTTTCGCTTTTGTACCGACAGTATGTTAGCTACAACCCGGCTGCACCAGCCTCATCGACCGGCCTGAGCACGGTTACCTGGGATCGGGTGACCAACACAGCAAACGTCGACGCTGCGCTCATAGCAGCGGCCACAGCTCAATAAGTGCCAGCCTCACTTAACTGCTAAACAACAAGATCATGAGCCCGCTATTCCGAATAGCCTTACCTGGGATTGTCGCGCTTTGTTGGCTGGTGTTCTCGGTTCAGGCCCAGACTGGCTCGCCTGTGTTGTTGGGACATAGCCCCGCACGGGTGACTGGCTTTACGCCGGTTGTCAGTCGAACCCAGCAAATCGTCGATAGTCTTCAGCGACTGACCCAGCCGGGGTACTATCCAGCGCTCTTCGCGGCCCAATCGCAACCGAATTCGGTGGCTAATGCCCGCCAGACTGCTGATGTATGCAATACGTATCTGTGTCAGTCACCAGCACCAATCAATACGGCACCGGTGGCCACGACTAATGCCAACCAGAGTGCCTTTACTGGCAATCCGTTTTCATATACAGTTAATGCCTTTACTGACGCCGAAACGCCTGGAAGCCTGATCTACACCGCCAGCTTTAGCCCGGTCAACGGGCTAAGCTTCGATCCAGTTACGCGCGTCATTTCGGGCACGCCCACCGCAACGACTCCCGTCAATGTTACCATTACGGCCACTGATCCGGGCGGGTTATCGGCCACAGCCGGCTTTGTTATTGACGTTAGATCCTGCTCGGATGGTCCCTGTGCGCGTCCTGACCTGACCCCCATCCTCTACACCCGCCCCACCACGGTGTATGGTACTACGACCATCACAGTGGTGGTCGATGTGGTCGAACTGATGGGGAACCCTACTTCGGGGCTCATCACCGTCCGGGTCGCCAAAGACGCCAAAGTCAGCTTGAGCTTCGATCCGGGGGCCACCGCCATCAACGGCCGCGATGTGCAGAACAGTCGGTGGGGTTTCGATGCCGACTCGAACCCCAACTACTACACGCTGACCACCAGCAGTACGGTGGCCCCCGGTGACAAGCTAAGCTTTGGCTTCAGTGGTACGCTCACATCAGGAGCCACCACGGGGGTGCTGACGCTGAGCCCGGTGATCATGGGGGGCAGTGGGGGCGAGGTGCGGGTCAACAACAACGTCGATGCCGATAAGATCGACTACTTCCAGCAGTAACGACACTCCTTTCGTTAGTAGCTGAACGAGTTGTTGACCGAACAGTTCCCCGGCTAGCTTCCACTTCGTAACTCAGCCTACCGAGTACAGCTTCTAGCTAGAACCGCCTATCCAGCCCTAAACCCGGGCCGGGGCCAATGCTGTTAATTGGCTCCACTGCAGCGATGGGCGTCAGCTGCTGGTACCCTACACCCTCAAGCGGATGCAGGCCCCAGTAATTGGGCGACGGCTAACCCTAGTTGATCAATACCCGTCTGACCACCGGAGATGATACGTTCGAGGAAGGGAGATTGCCTATTCACCCAAGAGACTCTTAAATCTATTCAACAAAAGAGTGAAAAATAAGCGCTGCTACGTTTCAGGGTACACAATAAAACTGCAAAATTCACGTTTATCAATTAACAATCTTCGCAGCCCTGATGGAAATTCCATCAGGGCTTTTTTTGCATTAGGGCATCCTTGGGATCAATACAGCTCTATCTTATCAAACCTGAATGTATGACGATCTACAAGCCAACTTGTGGGTAGAATTCTATGAGGCTAGGGGCCTTACCTGACAACCGGTATCAAAGAAATTACCTGGACGGGTTTCGCGAATCAATCCATTACCTTAACTGTCCCTATTGACTCCGTTCTGACGCTACCCCCGATTAGCGTAAGTCCTTTAGGTAAAGTCGTCTTTTACAGCGACGCTATCCGGGTCGAGCCCAAATACATTCCCAAGCCAACGCCCATTGATGCGTTGAAAGGTCAATGGTTTATTCAGCGTCAGATAATGACAGGCTTCGACCCTGGTAAAGATCCCAAGCCGCCAGTTGTTGTCAGCACCACTAAATTAACCATTAATAACCAGGGATTAGCCATCAGTAAGCCCGGTAGCCTAGCCATTGACTTAGGCTCTAAGGACGGACAATGGCTCCGATATCAACTCGCTCGCTGGATAATCGTGGTAAATGGTCCTTACAGTCCGGGCAAACCGCCTAAATCGAAAAAAGTACTTCAGTTACTAGACGATTACGTGGAGGTTTTTCCAATTCCCAATCTGGGACAGCCGGCCTACACGGTCAATATGTACCGGCCTCTGCCATGTGAGTTTGAAACGGTAAAGTTTGAAATTATTGGCAAAAAGCAGAAGGTGTTACAAACACTTAAAGCTGGAGAAACAACGCTCATCAAAGTGCCCATTGGTAAAGCCAAAACGCAGGTCGGTCCACCAGACAATCCGCTTCTTACCTACGCTGCCCGTTGGACCGTCAAGCGCATGAATCATCCCAATTTGGCTTCTGCTAAAGGGTATGTTATTCAATCGGGGAACGTAGGTAATGTGTTTATCAACGAACTCTCGTCGGTAGTGAGCGGGCTGAATCTACAGGATACGATTGGACAGGAATTCACTCTACAATTCGACATTAAACGGGCGGTTCATTCAGGTACCACCACTCGTCAGTTATGTTTGGGTAATGCTGTCACCAATACTAAGTTCACGGGTCAGGTGTTCGCGTCGATTCAAGCTGAAACCAACTTAGTATTGAATTGGTAGTAGGTGTGTCGCTCCAAAAACTAACGTAGGGCCCGGCCGGATTAATCCGGCCGGGCCCTACGTTTTCTTCCGAAAGAAGAACCAACTTCCTGAAATGGCACTGATCACCAGAATACCAATAAGCCATAGCCACAACTGGCTGG
Organism: Spirosoma validum; assembly: GCF_014699035.1. GTDB lineage: Bacteria > Bacteroidota > Bacteroidia > Cytophagales > Spirosomataceae > Spirosoma > Spirosoma validum. The sequence continues at coordinate 224,337 of NZ_JACXAA010000004.1, read as the reverse complement.
ATGATGGGAGCGGGTCTGTATTCCCAATCAAGATGATACCCGCCCAATGTGAAGGCAGTTGTTCCAGCATGGAAGCTTCGTCTAAGAACTGGAGTTTGGCCTGTTGCAGAGCAAGATCCTTAGGCAAGCCTTTCGCCAATTGATCATGAAATAATTCTGCCAGCCGATAAGTGGGCAGGTTTTCAACACTCCATAAGGTCGTTAGTATACTAGATACACCTAAGGAAGCAAACCCTCGAGCCATACTAAAAACGCCTTCCCCTTTTTGGTTGATTCCCAGTCCTGTTTTGCAGGCCATTAGTATGATTAACTGCGTGGCGACGTTCTGACTGGCTTGCATTTCCGACAATCGCAAAGCAGAATCCGCGAAAAAGATGGTAGGCTCTACCGAGCCTGTGGAGTCAGGGACGGTGATCGCATCGGCATGCGTAAACAACTGCACTACGTTGGCGTAGTGTGCATTTTGCTGAAAGGCCAATCGAGTGGCTTTTGCCCCCGTGAGCAAAACAGACTGTTTATAATGGCTACTGCTTTTGATGAGTGCCGTTTCCGAGCCCGTCAAAACTGGTTGGCTTTGATGATTATACCCGGAGTCATAGCGAACCACAATGTCGTTAAACTGAACGGGAGCCATCCCCAGATAGGCGTATCTTGCTTTTTGAACCGATGGGCCTTTTAGTAAGCCCTGTACTGAATAGGTATAGCTGAAGGCATACTGTTTAACTAAATAATCGGCTTGAAACGGGGAGCGACTTAACGTCTCAAAGGGAATAAATTCCCCATCAGAGGAAACGATAACTCGTCCGGGGGGAAGTGTGAAGGGTTGAACGACCTGTTGATATAGGCCATTCGCTAAAACCAGCAGGCGGGAAAAATTTTCCTTACTGTTTAACGAATTAGTGGCCAGCAGCCTCATGAATGGCTGGACTGTTTGCGCGTAACGTCGGACGGGCAAGCTATGCAACTGAACTCCCGCAGGGGTGACGCCCACGATGTAAACGGCACTTTCCCCAACAAAAAAGCTCAATAGGGAAGCATCACGTTTTTCGAGCCACTGCTGAACTTGTGGTAAGGGTGTTACGACATTGGTATACTTGTATCGGTAATAGGCACCGTTGGTTGTTTCAAGTTCATGAATCAAACTATCCAAACGTTCCTGCTCATTGAGGAGCGCTAGCCGGGTACGTCGGTAAGCCAGCGTACCTATCGATTGAGTACCCAGTTGATTTTGGAAATTAGTCGTCCGTTGCCTGATTTGATAATCAAGGGTAGCCAATTCAGGCGCTAGATGTTGACGAGCGCCAAGTTCGTTAATTTTATCAGCTAGAATCACGGCCCGGCTTTTTTCAATAAAATGATAAGCCTGCTGCGCATTACCCACTCGGAAACTGGTTTCAATGGCTCGTTCGTAAAGGCTATGCGTTTGCTGCCGCCAATACAATTTTGATTGCTGCCCCGTTTGTTCCCACCGCATAAAATCAATCATTTGATCGGCTAGTTGGTAGGTTTGCAGCGCATACGTTAAATATTGTCGATTAGCGGTGTTTGTTGCCCAGGCCAGCCAGGTGTCGGCCTTATTTTGAATCAGCGTCAGCAAGTACGCTTTGTGAGCTGCAATTTTCACCGAACTAGCCGATGGGTTATGGGTTAGTTGGGAGGGCGTAAAATTTATGGGTAAGGTTTGCAACCCCCTTTGGTAGTACTGTAACGCCTGTTTGTAGTGTTTGGATGATCGAGAAATATCTCCCATTCCTGTATAGGCTTTGGCGCGCTGATAAGAACTGGCTGCTTGTCGAATAACCCGTTGGAAGCAGGTTCGGGCGATTAACGTATCCTTAAATGCGTTCAGATGGAGATACCCAATTTTACTGTAAACGGCTATGCCTTGGGCGTCTTTATGAAATGAAAAGTTACTAATGGCCTTCTGAAAGCTGGCCATTGCCGCTTGAGGCTGATTGAGTTGACCCTGCAAATCACCTAGCTGCACGTAATAGTCGCCTAAATCCATATCCTGTGCATTGATGAGTGAAATCTGCCGAATGGCTAAAGCCAGCAGTTGAGCAGCCTTTGTCACTTGGTTCATCGTTCCCAAAGCCATGGCTTCAAGCCCACTACACTGGGCTTGCGACCGCAGATCGTTGCGTTGTCCATAATAGTGCGATCCCAGTCTGGCCTTTTGAATACAGCGTTCGTAATCGCCCAGTTTATAATAATCGAGTGCCTGATTCAGAAAAGCGTAGGCCCACTTACCGGTTTTTCTGGACTGCTTGCCCAAACGTATCGCTTTGTCAAATAAAAGTACAGCCTGGGGAAGCTGTTCGTTAGCTTCCAACATCATCGCCTGGAAATAATAGCTGTTGGCGAGTTCGTAGCTTCTGTCGACGGAACCAGGCGTGGAGCCTACGGTGATCGCTTCCCGCAGATAAGGTTCCGCCAGTCGTAGATATGGACTGTCAGGTTGCATATCGGCTAAGAGGAAACAAGTAGAAACAAGCTGATTCAACAGTCTGGTATATGTGGAATCATCAGTGTAGCGGCAACGTTGGCAGACCGCCCGGAGTTGGAGCAGGGAGTCCAGCCTCGGGCGACCTGGGCTTATGTGGGTAATTGTTTCAAGACGATTCAGGACCAGTGGCCGACTGGGACACTGGGCTAACCCTATCTGCCATTGCATTAGAAAAACACTCAGCCAGACTTTCATTTTTTCTTCACCATCGGCGTCGGTTGTAAAACCGCTTGGTTACGATTTACCAATTGCCGATTAAATGTTTTGAGCAAGCCATCTGCCTGGGTTGGAAAAACGGAATTATAACGTACCACTTTCAGGTGACCAGGGGCGGTCAGGCGAGAGGCTTCGTTAAGTAACTCAGCTATAGTCACTTTATCATTTCCCTTTGACACAATAAAAATGGCTTGGTTCTGCTGGTCAGCAATCCCTGTTGGGCAACACTTGACCATTGTTACCACATCACTTTTACGGCTTTGGGACAAGCGAAAGATTGGATCAGGACGTGTCTTGATCGCACGCATGGATGATTCGCCACCTGCGCAATGAACACAATAGCTCGTGTCGGCCATACTACTCCGCTTTATTTCCAGCCAGTTAAAATAGGCTGCCCCTAATGATTTAATATTGGTTGGGGGATTATCCAAACGCCCTACGTTAGGGTCCTGAATCAGTAAGAGGGAGGGGTTCGATTGGCTACGCCGAACGTTCAGTTCGCCAGATGGTTTGATTAGCTTTTGAGCCTGGGCAACGTAATCCTCCCGGCGACTAGGATTGATTACTAGGATGACCCGTTCGTTCGGGACGTAAAGTTGTTGGCTAAGTGAGGGCGCGTAGCTCAGTAAAACCAGAAAGAAGGATTGATGGAATAGACTCTTCATAAGGACGTTAGCTTGACAGGGTGAACAAAAACGACTTACTTAGTCAGGACAAGATCTGTCAATCTGGGCACTATTGCAACATCTATTGATTATACGTATGCCGCTGAAAGGTATGTTTCTGTAAAGAGCAAAAAAATCATAAAAACTAGCCTCAGATTGTTTGAGATAATCTATCATTTTTTTGATTATAGAAGCCTGCATTGGCTTAGTCTAGCTAAAAGTTGTTCCGTCTATAAGGCATTATTTACACATTGAAAATTACGTAAAAACGCAGTTTACCTACAAAGACGCTCGCGACCACACAGGTTATTATCTACTCTACGAATGGCCCAATAAGCCACTCTATTGGAGAAAGGCGTACAAAAGCTCACTTAGTAGCCATATACGTCAGCAGGACAGCGAAATCAGTGTCCGTTATAACGTAGGTTACCAGCTCTAGATCGAAGGATGCCTACGGCATGGGACCAAATTTTATATCGGAGTACTCGACAATGAAGCGTTGATGGCACTAACAGAGTGGAAAATTATTTGATCGCTACGTATCCTAATGAACTGAATAAGGAGCCAATTAATTTAAGCACTGCGCCCACGGGCGACGTACCGTACATTGTTACGTATGATAGTGATTTATGGATGTGGAAACTATCAAATTCGCTCAGCCGACTTCGCCGAAATCTTGAAACCAGCGGCCTTTAGTACCCTGACTAGTTTTTGTTTCCAGCTTCCTATTTATTATACGTCTGACAGATAACGCCGTGAAAGTCACTAGCCGGTTCAATGGCTTCTTCCGACTGTAAAACAAAGCGATTTTTTCGGCCCACTTTCGCCAGAAAATAGCCCAATTCCAGAACGATATTCTGACGGGTATGGAACCGGTAGACTGGCGCATCTTTACTACGTCCCGTCGGTCGGAGCCGGTCTTCGTCGTCAGCGAACATAGAATTACGGCGTATTCGCACCGCGCGGCTTGTTTCTCAAACTTCTCAATGAGAAGTCTGCCCCTGATCCTCTTCACATACCAACACGACCGTCGGAATATTCAAACCACGCAGCGCATTCTCAACTGCATCACGCATTACTGTGTCGCGACTGTGCACGATGAGCACGTTTCTATTCTCCTTGTCAATCGTTTTCAGCAAGGCAAACGCCTGGGTACATAGGGCGGTCATGTCTTTATCGGACACCCACGACTAACGGCTTTTGCCTGGCAATGTATTACGCAACTCCGCTAACGCCTTCCTATACCTCGAACCGTTGGTTAGACCGGGATGCTTGGTCAGCCAAGCCGATAAGCTGGCCACTAGGATGCTCAGTTGACCAATCAACGGATCGGACCCGATCGTGTTGGCCCTATTTGTACTATAGTGTGTTGACCCTACTCGCGGGTGACGAATCAAATTGCTCTATCTTTTTAAGTAAACTGTGCAGTTTCTTTTATCCAGATACATTCTTTATCTGCCAATCAGGTTTATCTACAAATTAATCACTACAGCTTCGCTACGTTACCAGCGACCCGTCCCATTCGACGTGTACAACGGCAGCGATGGCCCTCGCCAATACGATGAAGCGTTGGTGCGGCAACGAAGCCATGAAGGGAAGGGTCAACGTAGCCACTCCCGTTCTGTGTTCTTTATTTATTGGGAAGGTCTTCTCTTCGTGCCCGCCGGAAATTATGTTTGCCACCGATTCAATGCTATGTTTGACCAACGCTGTCAACCGTTTAGCCAGATCCAACCGTTTTATCTACTTACGGATATGAATGTACCAATGAAGTCCCTTCTGGTCGGGTTGTGTTGCCTGCTCACAGCAGGTTGTACCACGACCAGGTTTAGCGCCGTAGATGCGGCCGCTCAAGCGCTGGTCTGGGAAGAAAACCCGGTTCGGTCTCTCCATGACGTTGCGTTTGGCGTACCGGCTATCCAACAAACCAAGGTTACTTATCGACGAAACGGCAAAACCGAGTTTCGTATCCACTTTGGAAAACCCCAGCTGATTACCGTAGCCGATAAGCCTCAGCCCTGGGGCTACTATCAGTTTCCCACGCTGACCAGGCTGGTTAACGGCGATCTACACGCCCAATGGGCGATGCATCCGGATGACATTCGGGCGTATGGGTTGGCGGCCAACGGGTCCAGCGTGTCGTCCGATGGTGGCAGAACCTGGCAACCCATCACACCTGATTCATCCCAACTAGCCGGTTACCCGCTGCCCAACGGTGACCTCCTCCGGGTTGTCGATCCCAGGCCGGTTCAGGTCACCGAATTGGCTATGCCAGCGTCCCTGGGCAAAACGGCCTTTAAGTACCGTAAAACCAATTTTACCTTTTACCGCCTGAAAGACATGCCCAATCCAGTAAAAGGGATTTATCTAACCCGAAAACGGGCCGGTCAAACTCAATGGAAAGCAGAACAGGCTCAGCTTGATGATGCCCGCGCAGTACGCTATAGCTCGAAAGAATTGGTGCCCGTAGTCTGGTGGGGCGATCTGCACACGCTGGCTGATAGCTCGCTGCTGGCGGGCGTCTACCCGAGCTACTATTTGCAGGATAATGGTCAGGTAGATAAGCAAATGGGCGTGGTTTTTCACCGATCCAGGGATGGGGGACACTCCTGGCAGTTTCAGGGCCGCATCCCCTTTCAAGCGGATGCTTCTATTGATTCGATGGCCACCGAACGAATCGGCTTTAGCGAACCTACCTACGAAGTATTAGCCGACGGCAGTCTGCTTTGCGTTATTCGTTCCGCGGATGGGGATGGGGTCACCAATGGAGTCGGTAATGGCCCTCTATACGCCAGTCGGTCCTACGATCAGGGCCGGAACTGGACCAAACCAGTGGCCATCGCGCCGGCAGGCGCCCTTCCTCGCTTGTTACGACTAGCCAATGGGATTACGGTCCTATCTTCAGGCCGGCCGGGCGTTCAGTTGCGATTTATGAAGTCGGGCGTGACGCAGACGTGGACGGATGGTTTTGAGATGCTACCCTACGAAAGTAAGCAACTGGAGCTGCAGTATCTGGTATCGTGCGGTTATACGGGTTTGCTGGCTACTGGGCCTAACCGGTTTTTGGTGATTTACTCGGACTTCCGTTACAAGAACGAACTTAATCAAGAACGTAAAGCGATAAAAATACGGGAAGTAACCGTTAATCCCCGTCAATAAGGTCTCTGGATTCAATTAGACATCGTCGTTCAGCGAAGGCAGCGGTTGGTTTTTGAACTTGTCAACGAATATTGTTGCACCCCGTTTTTAACTCCTGCTGGGCTCGTAAAGGTAAGCGTGCGCTCCTGAATCTCGAGTGGCGTGTATGGTCTCCTGAATCGAGTCGACCAGCGCTAACCAATGCCCCCTACTGGACACTTGACCAGAATGGCTTAGTCAAGGTGAGAAAACCGACTAACCCGTTCGTTATACAAATCGAGTGCTGAATCATCCACCTCGCCGGCCTGGCTAAGATCGAGCCGCAGGAAATCCAGCCGGTCGGCTCCATGGATCATTCCTTCAAACTTAAGTTCCTGCTCCAGCCAGACAGCTGTTTTGTTGAGCGAGCTGGCCTGGGCGATTAGCGTCTGGACAATGACGGTTGTCCGATCCGGGTCCTGGGTTGTCAGCAACAGGATGCTGATGTTCCTAATATAATCCAAATAAGTCAATCCGTCAGCGGGTAAGGCAGCACGAATCAATTGGTTGACCAGTGTCTGAATTAACTCTTTGTAGGGAGAGATTAGTAGGTCGTCGGGGCGTATGCGTGGGTTCACGGATTGAAGATACCTGTTTCGCACTTAGTTTACCATCCCTCCACCGAGTCGGGCAGAACATGCCTTTCGGAGCGGACTTCCTAAAGAGCCCTCGTCAGGGTGAGAGCCGAGCCGATTTCCGACATTCGACAGAACTTATTGACAGCTGATCGGAAGGCAATTTAAAGATTGTTGAACAGGGCTGGTACTCGTTAAGGATCAAATGCTATAACTGAATGTTTGTAGCTGTGAATTGCTCTTTCTGCCTAAACGCTCAATTAGCGAATTACCGGTGATGCTCAATTAGTTGCTTATCAGGCCACCAATAAAAGGACGTAAAGTGTCCCTATGCCACCATTAGGGAGATGAGGATTCCGTTTCAATTTGGCGGCATCAACTTCAGGAAAAACCAGTTACTTTGGTTAAAGAATAATAGAGCCAGGCAGTGACTGGCCCTGAAGTGAACGATGGTCAAACAAATTGAGATTGAGGGAAACGCCATCAACGACATTGCCTCCTTTTATGCGGAGATCAACCGGGTATTGATGGTCGGCGAAAGCTGGCTGATCGGGCATAGTCTCGACGCGTTTGATGATTTACTGTATGGGGGCTACGGAGTCCTACAAGGCGCCGAATCGGTTGAACTAGTCTGGCAGCATATGGACCATAGCCGGAAGGCTTTAGGCTATCAGACGACCCGAGCTTATTATCTGGATAAGCTCAGGCCTGGCTCGCCCTATAACAAAAAGCTGTTTACAGAAAAGCTGGAAGCACTGGAAAGTGGCCGTGGCGAAACGTATTTTGACAGTATCATGTCCATTCTAGCCGAGCATCCGAGCATTCGGGTGATCAGTGAGTGAAGTTACTGGTGTTCGTGAGGACTTGAGCTGGCCGTTGACCGGCTCTATGATCTATTGCCACCAGTACCTAGTCTCTCATAAACGCTCCTCAAAATGATCTAAGGAAACGTTTATATAGTTTCCCGTGGACATTTACGACCTTTGCTTTAAAAGCTGGAAGCTCTTTACCAATAGTTCCCCTACCCTATCCGTATTGATCAAAAGTCAGCCTGGATCACCTATTGCCCTAACTAACGTTGTTTTTGGGCGCACTCAGCGTGCTTAAACTGGCTTCCTGATCCGAGGCAAACCGGCTGGCCACCTCCTGCCGAAAGGTTTCGGGGCCAACGGTTAACCGGTGCCCGTAGGTGGCTAGGGCGTCGGCACCAGCCGGGTATCGAAGTTGGTCCTTCCGATCAGTGGCAGCCAGGTAGATTACTTCGGCAATTGCTTCGGGAGGGGAGAACTGGACATTGGCCTGTCCACTCAGTAGCTTTTGCAAGAGATGGCCATAAGCCTTATGTTCGGCAACAACCAGCGAGCGGCCGGTGAAATCGGTGGCTATGCCGCCAGGCGAAACCGTTTTAATCTGGATGTTATGTTGCGCCAATTCAAATGACATACTCTCGCTCCAGCCCTCTATGGCCCACTTGGTCGCGTGGTAAATGGAGTAGAGTGGGAAAGCAATAAGCCCACCAATGGAAGTGGTGTTAATGATGCAGCCGGATTTTTTCTCTCTCAAGTGCGGCAGAAAGGCTTTGGTAACCCGGATTACGCCCAGCAGGTTGGTGTTCACCAATTGAGTTATCTGTTCGTCGGAAACCGCTTCCAGCGCGCCGATGAGGCCATAGCCTGCATTGTTGAACACGACATCGACGGGAGCCAATGTAAGAGCGCGTTGCACGGTCGATTCAATGGATACCGGATCGGTTACGTCAAGGGGCAGCAGGTGAACACTGGGCAGTTGTGTGAGCTCGGTTTCCTGTTCGGGGTGGCGCATGGTAGCCATAACCTGCCAGCCCCGTGTGGCAAACAATTTGGCGGTGGCTTTACCCAAGCCCGATGAGGCACCCGTTATAAAAATAGTCGGCATGAGCCAGGCTATGGAAATAAATTTGCAACAAGGCTTCCCAGGGGAAAGCTTCTCTGTACCATAAACTTGTATACGACTGATTAGGTTGGCCAAACATTGATAAAAATAAATAGCTTATAAGACCCTCCCCAAAATAAAACGAACAAATTTTCATGTATCTGCTTCAATAATAGGGTGTTTTTAAAGTAGGACGAAGCATACTAAATAAAACATGATTAGTATAAATCGTTACATACCTCAATCCGCCATAATAATAACAGCGAGCCATCAGGGTTAACTCATTGGTAAAACAACGTTCCAGAAATGTGTTGTAGATTGCGCAGGCATTGATAGTCCACAGGGTAAGAAGTTATTGAATGAATACGCGCTGGATCGATCGCTTGCCACTCTTGGTAACCCTGGGTTTAGTAGCCCATCTGGCGTTTATGCTCTATGCTTATTCAGCCGGCTATTTTCAGCGACTTGAGTCGTGGATCGTCGATATTGATGGTAATTCTCAGGGACTCCTGGTCAGTGCCAGTAATAACAAGATTAGACTCTGGCAACAACAACAGTGCATAACCACACTCATCAGCCCCCAAGATAAGGTACGGTGTCTGAGCCTGTCAGCGGATGGAGCGGCCCTAGCTTCAGGAGGAGCGGATCATTCGATTCTGCTCTGGTCTGTTGCAGAGTCTAGGCCCATTCAGCGGCTATTAGGACATCAGAAGCCGGTCACTCAGGTCTGTATTAGTCCCGATCGACAGTGGCTCATTAGCCAAAGTGAGGATAGCACACTTTGCCTTTGGCAATTACCGGTGAGCAAACTCGTTAAGCGCCTGCCTAGTCAAAACACGGGCTTCTCGCTTAGCTCATCAGGTGAGTTGGCTTATTGCGATCGACTGGCCAATCTGGTGGTGATTGATCTGAAGACTCAGGCCGTTTTATGGCAGACGGCGCAAGTTACTGGTAAACCCCTGTTTTCGCCAGTCGGTGATCAGTTAGCCTGGATAGACACGGCTAGCGACTGCTCCATTTTTAATCCCTCTACTCACCAACGTATCGTTACCTTTTCATTGGGAACTCAGACTAGCTGGACACTTGGCTTCACCCCTGACAGCAAGCAGTTGTTGGTGAGCAAATGGGGCGGAGTCATTGAACAATGGGACTGGAGACTTGCCAAGCGGCTGACGCAGTTTACTGCCTACACGATGGCAGCCGTTGAAGACTTACGCTTTAACGAGTTAGCCCAGCTACAAACGGCGGGTAATGGCTCGATTAAGTACTGGGATTTATCATCTCAACGACTGCAGTTTTCAGTCGGAGACGGAGCTTACCGTCAGGCCCTGTTGAATTGGTTAGGCTTTTGGGTGATGTTGAGCTTAGCCGTTAGTTATGTCGTTTTAGTGGCTGGCAACGACCCTACCTATACTCGATACACCATCTTAGGTGTACTAACGATATGGAGTCTAGGCCTCTTACTTCTGGTGGATTACGTACGGTCATCACAGGTTAGTTGGGCTCTGGGCGGGTTATGGACCATGGCCAGTCTTACTGTGCTTTCGCTGGTAGTACATTACTTTTCGTTCATCACGTTGGTGAGTATACCGGTTGGCTTCTATTTTTGGGTATGTCCTTCTACTGAGCCGATCGCCAACCAATTGGCCCTACAGCTTGTTGCCCTTGGTCATATTGTTAGCGAGTACAATCTTACTATTTAACTCACTCGATAGCGTCCTGTATTACGTACCGTTTTTGTTGCGGTAAAGAGATAAATCATTTGTCGGTTAAGTTGATAAAAAAGGGCCTGGGGAGCAGCAGTTGTATTAGTTCGGCGGCATGACTGACTGATTATGGACGAACTATTGATGCTCAATAAATGCTCCTTTGCGATGAGAAAGTTATCCTGTATCTGCGTCTTAAATAGGGCATTCTGAAAGATCATAGGTTAGGGTCACGCGTATTGCTCATTAAGAAATAGTGGCTCCAATACACTACGATTGGCTTCGCCCCAATGGGCGGTCAATTCAATGATGGGGATTAATGTTTGGCCAAGTGGGGTGAGACTATATTCTACCTTCAAAGGCTTTTGATCAAAACTAGTTTTGGAAACGATACCATGCGACACCAACTGGTTTAACTGGGTGTCTAATAGCCTACGTGACGCTTTAGAAATTTTGCGATGCAATTCGCCGGGCCGCCTGATGCCACAATGAATACTCCAGATTAGGCTGATCTTCCACTTCCCATTCATCACTTCCATAAACAGGTGGAGGCCGCAGTCGAGCTCGACGGGTAACTTTTTCTTGTACATCCGACAAAGATAAGGTAGTTGAAGTTCTAGTAGATACGGCTGAATTTAGCCCTACTTGACTGGATTTCACTCGCTCCGGACCTTTGTGCAATGAAACATAAATTATTCGGAACCCAGACCGGCTTACCCGCTAGCGAACTGATACTGGGTGGCTCCCAGTTGGGCGATCGCCGGGGGTATGGCACGGCTGCCCAGGACGCACTTCAGATACTATCGGCTTATGCGGATGCCGGTGGCAACTTTATCGATGTAGCTGACCAGTATCAATTTGGCGAAGCGGAAGAGACGGTCGGCCGGTTTACCCAGCACAATCGGCATGATTTTATTATTTGTACAAAGTACACCCGAAGCAACTTATCCGATCCCTCGGTGGCCAATGCGGGTAACCACCGCAAAGCCATGCGTCAGGCCATAGAGGGCAGTTTAAGACGCCTGAAGACGGATTACATCGACCTATATATACCGCATTTTGATGATGGTGTTACGCCCCTGGAAGAAACCGTTCGTGGTCTGGAAGACCTGGTTACAGCTGGTAAAGTTTTGTATACTGGTTTAGCCAATTTTCCCGCCTGGAAAGCGGCCGCTATGGCGACTTCAATACCGCTGAAGGCTATCCAATTTGAATATAACCTCTTGCAACGGACAGCCGAACGGGAGTTGACGCCCATGGCGGAGCACTTCGGTTTGGGGATGATGAGTTATTCTCCACTGGCGGGAGGAGTACTGACAGGGAAATACCGACAGGGATCATCGGGGCGACTGACTCTTTCTGCGGCCGACGGTTATCAGGAAGACGAGCGAATAAAGACCATACTCGATCAACTGGAGCTGATGGCCAACGAACTCGAAGCCACTCCGGGGCAGATGGCGCTAGCCTGGGTGTTAAGTAAAGGCGTCTTCCCGATCATTGGCGCGCGAACACTGGCTCATCTTGAGACAAGTTTAAAGGCGGTGGATATTCGTTTACAGGCTGATCAGGTAAAGCTACTGGATGAAGTTAGTGCCATTACAATGGGTTATCCTCACGAACTGCTGGCAACCGTGCAGAAAAAATAGTGAGCCCTTAAGCAGACTCACCTACTTTGATGGAATCAAGGGTGAGACATGTGTTTCACCCTTTTATCTTTTACGTGTCGTCCTAAAATAAGTTTACAGTTTCGAAGTGAATTTATTAGTTCATGCTTATAGTCGTCCGTTTAGCATCGAAACAAGCCGACGTTCTGACTCGGGACCTCAGACATCAACGAATACGACGGTGCAGGATTTCGGCTCCGGCGCTATCGTCGTGCCGGTGGCCGGGCAAAAGCTTTCCTCTGATTCGCTCTATGCCTTAGTCAATCGGGTGAGTAAACAGGCGGGTGTCCCATTTAGTGGAGTTAAAACGGGGGTTAACACGAAAGGAATTGACCTGGGAAGTAATAACATTCGGGCGCTGAAAAAACCTGAGGTTGCGTTACTAGTCGGTCAGGGTGTTAATGCGTCGGAAGCCGGTGAAGTCTGGTTTTTACTCAGTGAACAGCTAAATCTGCCGTTATCAAAGATTGATATAAGTAACGTCGGACGGATTAACCGGGAACGCTATAATACCATCGTGCTGGTTGGCGGTCAATATAATTCGCTGGCTAAAACCATCATGGGTAAACTGAAAAGCTGGGTTGAAAATGGAGGTACGTTGATCACGACTAAAAACGCAACGGAATGGGCCATTCGGCAGAGCTTAGTGAAAGAGAATCTGTTAGCGTCATCGCCGTCGGCCCGCATTGATACGCCCAGGGTAGCCACCTTTCCTAAAACCGCTGACCGTACCACACCGAATGAGGCAAAAACTGATCCGGTTAAAGCGATGCGAACCGGGTCACGCCAGACCGGGTCACGCCAGACCGGATCGATTTTGCGAATATTTCACTCAAAGAAGGCCCCCGGGCGCTGGCTGATTCTATTTACACGGCCGACCTGGACGTTACCAACCCCATCGGATTCGGGTTTACGGATCGGAAGATTTTCGTTTTTCGCAATGGCACTACGTTCCTTAAACCAAGTAGTAGTCCCTACGGAACGTTGGTAAAATACGCGGCCATACCCTATATCAGTGGGTTTGTATCGAATGAAAATAAAAATAAAATAAGTAATTCGGCGGCCGTCGTTGTTAGTACAGAAGGACAGGGACGCGTTGTGCTCTTTGCCGATAATCCTACCTTCCGATCCTACTGACACAGTACCTCACGTTTGTTCCTGAACGCCATTCTATTCGGGCAACATTTTAGCGTACCGACTCCTCAGATATCGGAAGAAAACAATTGATCTGTTAACTGTGCATTTGTTATGTCAAATTCAGTAAAACCCATTGGTATCTATTACGAACATCCCGACTGGTTTAAACCGCTCTTTGCCGAACTTGACCGTCGGAACATACCTTACGAACGGATTGATGCGGCTCATCATCGCTACAATCCATCGGAAGCCGACAGTCCGTATGCCCTGGTTGTCAACCGAATGAGTTCGTCAGCCTATTTGCGCGGTAACGGCCAGGGTATTTTTCATACGGCTGGTTATCTGACGCATCTGGAGCAGATTGGGGTCCGGGTCATCAACGGTACAGTAGCGACGAGCATTGAAACCAACAAGGCCCGGCAACTGGCTCTATTGGCGTCGCTGGGGTTGTCTTATCCGGAAACTCGGGTCATTAACCACGTATCGCAGGTATTTCCAGCCGCTCTGGAACTCCGTTTCCCACTGGTTGTCAAGGTTAATATTGGGGGAGCTGGTGCCGGCATTGTGCGCTTCGATACGCCCGAAGGGCTTCAGGCCGCCGTGGATGCGAATCAGATCGATCTGGGTATTGACCAAACGGCGCTGGTACAGGAGTACGTTCAGCCACGAAATGGGCATATCGTCCGCGTCGAGACGTTAAACGGGCGCTTCCTCTACGCGATGAATGTCTTCACTACTGGCGAAAGCTTTAACCTCTGCCCGGCCGAAATCTGCGCAATTCCTGAGACTCCCCAAGCTGACTTCTGTCTGACCGAGGCACCGAAAAAGGGAATTCAGCCGGGCCGCCTGGCGGTAGAAGCGTACACCCCACCAGCCGAGATAATCGCTGCTGTGGAACGTATTGTCAAAACAGCCCGCATTGACGTAGGAGGTGTTGAATACCTGATTGATGACCGCACTGGAGACGTTCTTTTTTACGACATCAACGCGCTGTCAAACTTCGTGGCTGATGCCATAAACGTCGTTGGGTTTGACCCCTATGTCCGCTTCGTAGATTACCTGGAAGGGCAACTCGAAAAAACACTTCACTCAGAAACTGTATGAAATTTGGTTATTGGATGCCCGTCTTTGGCGGGTGGCTTCGAAACGTTGAGGATGAACACATGCAGGCCGACTGGGCGTACGTCAAAAACCTGGCTCAACGCTCCGAAGAACTTGGTTATGATCTAACCCTTATTGCGGAATTGAATCTGAATGATATCAAAGGAGAAGAAGCCCCCTCGCTCGATGCCTGGTCAACGGCGGCTGCCATTGCGGCCGTCACTCAACGGATTGAATTGATGGTAGCCGTTCGCCCGACCTTCCACTCCCCCGCCCTACTGGCTAAACAGGCATCAAATATCGACCACATCAGCGGAGGTCGGCTGACGCTCAACGTAGTGTCGTCTTGGTGGCAGGATGAAGCAAAAAAATACGGCGTTCACTTCGAACAGCACGACGACCGATATGCCCGTACTGCTGAATGGCTGCATATCGTCGATAACCTCTGGAAGCAGGATCATTTTTCGTTTACGGGCAAATACTACCGGGTTGAAGACTCTATCTTACAGCCGAAACCGATCTCAAAACCGCGTCCCTTTCTGTATGCAGGGGGGGAATCAGAAGCAGCCAAAGAACTGATTGCCAGTCAATGTGACGGCTATGTTATGCACGGCGACGAGCCGGAAGCTATTGGTCGTCGGATCAACGATCTGCGAGCCCGTCGGGAACGGTTAGGCTTACCGCCTATGAAATTTGGTGTAGCCGCCTATTCTATTGTACGCAACTCGGAGCAGGAGGTACGCGCTGAACTGGCCCGTATTACGGACGTTAAGGGATCAGCAGCCGGGTATAAAAATTACCAGCAGTGGCTGGCGGGTACGCAGTTAGAAAAACAGGTTTCGCTGGAAGATTACTCCGTTTCCAACCGGGGGTTACGTTCAGGCTTGACCGGAACGCCTGACCAGGTTGCTGAGCGGGTAGCTACGTTTGAAGCCGTTGGAGTAGACTTTCTGCTGTTACAGTGTAGCCCTCAGTTGGAAGAAATGGAGCGGTTTTCAGAAGCCGTCATTCGGGTACTGGCCTAAAGCTGTACGTAATGAAACCCAGGAATACATTGCTCTGCCGTTTATCCTGGGTTTCATTACGTACGTTCATCTTCCATAACCGGCGTTTGCTACGTTCCAGGTGCACAAAAGCTAGCCAAGGCTGGTTATTTTATTATTTCCCTTATGCGTATAAAATCCCTTGACCAACTGCAGCAGGAAGCCAGCGAAAGCGGCAAATCCACCTTAAAACGGTCGCTTGGTGCGTTTAATTTAATTGCCCTGGGCATCGGTGTTATCATCGGGGCCGGTTTATTTTCACTCACGGGCATTGCAGCCGCTAATCACGCCGGTCCCGCAGTTACACTTTCCTTTGTGGTGGCGGCCATCGGCTGTGCCTTCAGTGCCTTGTGCTACGCCGAATTTGCTGCCATGGTCCCCGTGGCCGGGAGCGCTTACACCTATGCCTTCGCCACATTGGGTGAGTTATTTGCCTGGATCATCGGCTGGGATTTAATCCTTGAGTATTCCGTTGGGGCTGCTACGGTCGCCATTAGCTGGTCACAGTACCTGACCCGTTTCTTAGCCAAATACGATTTGCATCTCCCCCCACAATTAGTACAGTCGCCGTTTGAAAGGCTTACGCTGGCCGACGGTTCGGTGGTGAGTGGGTTTATCAATCTACCTACTGTTCTGATTGTCGTACTTGTTTCGGTCATCATCATCCGGGGCACCCAGGGCTCGGCGGTATTCAATGCCATTGTGGTGAGTCTGAAAGTGCTGGTCGTACTGGTGTTTATTACCCTGGGGTGGCAATACATCAACCCTGCCAACTATTCACCCTATATTCCGCCGAATACGGGGGTGTTTGGTGAGTTTGGCATCAGTGGTATCTTTCGGGGAGCGGGTGTCGTTTTCTTTGTGTTTATTGGCTTCGACATCGTGGCAACAATGGCGCAGGAAACCAAGAATCCACAACGCAACATGCCCATTGGTATTCTGGGTTCACTGATCGTCTGTACAGTTTTATTTGTCCTGTTTGGCTATGTCATGACGGGGCTAGCCAATTATACCGAATTCAAAGACAGTGCGGCTCCGGTTGCCATTGCCATTGAAAAGACGCCTTACCAGTGGCTAAGTCAGGCTATTATCCTGGCCATCCTGATCGGTTATACATCTGTCATTTTGGTGGATCTGCTGGGTCAATCGCGGGTATTTTTCTCAATGAGTCGCGATGGGCTACTCCCACGTTCCTTCTCCGACATTCATCCACGTTTTCAAACGCCCTGGCGGTCGAATATCCTGTTGTGCATCTTTATTAGTCTGTTTGCGGGACTGGTACCCATTCGGATTGTGGGCGAAATGACCAGCATTGGCACGTTACTCGCCTTTATTCTGGTCTGTTTGGGCATCCTGATTTTGCGCAAACGTCAACCGGACGCACCCCGCGCTTTCCGAACCCCCTGGGTACCTGTCGTACCCATTCTAGGTATTGTGACGTGCGCCGTGATGATGTTATCGCTTCCCCTCGATACGTGGATTCGGCTTTTTGTCTGGCTGGCCATTGGCCTGGTGATTTATTTCGCTTACGGCAAAAAACGGAGTAAATGGCAAACACCAGAAAATTAATACATACGCTGTGCTTGCCCACACCAAACCAATTTAACGGATACTACGGGCATAATTTCATTAATTCTATACAATACAGATAGGCTTAGCCTAAAATAGGTTTATTCACTTACTTTCGTAATTGAATGTCGAGTCATACGGCCTTGACCCTGGAAAGGAATGCCTTCACTAATCATGAATCGAGTTACGCTTTTACCGGTTGCCTTACTAACCCTGGTTACGGCTTTTGCCCAATCCCAATTACCTCCTATTCCTGCCGACGCCCAGAAGACAGCACGTAGTGTTCGTCCCGAAGCCATTGAAAGTCACATGCGCTACCTGGCCGATGATAAACTGGCTGGCCGAAAACCTGGCACACAGGGCTACGAACTAGCCGCTCAATATGTCGAAAAGCAGTTCAACGTATTTGGTCTTCAACCAGCGGGGCAAAAAGGTACTTTCCGCCAGAAGGTACCCCTCCGGCGGGCACAAGTAGTCGAAGAGGCTAGTTCGCTGGTGCTGGCTCAGGGGGGGCGGGAGCAAAAGCTGACGTACGGAAAAAACTTTATCCTTACCCCCAACTTTGGGCAGGCCACCAGCGACGTAGCAGCGCCGGTGGTGTTTGTCGGATTCGGCGTATCGGCCCCTGAACTGGACTACGATGATTATAAGGGGATCGATGTGCGGGGGAAGATCGTGGCTTGTTTCAATGGGGCTCCTGCTTCGTTTCCCTCGAATCAGCGCGCATACGCCGGGTCGGCTAAAGCCGAAGTGGCGGCCGCCCACGGCGCGGTTGGCCTGCTTACGTTCAGTCTTCCTACCGACGTGAGTGCCCGAATCGAGTCGAATGCGCCCCGCAATCGACAGGCTATTTACCGTTGGACGGATGCACAAGGGCAGGCGCATCGCACCTTTCCACAACTGAAGGTCGTGGCCTTGCTGGGCGATTCAACCGCCCGCTTCATCTTCACCGGCGCGGGCAAAACGTTTGAGGAAGCCCGACTAGCGGCCAACAAAAATCAACCGCAGGCCTTTCCACTAACCATCTCCGTTCGCGCCCATACCCAGACCGACCTGAGTGATGGCCTGGTGGGCGAAAATATAGTGGGATTACTACCCGGCTCCGACCCGACGCTAAAAAACGAGTACGTTGTATACGTCTCCCACCTCGACCATCTCGGCATTACCCGACCGATTAAAAGCGCATCCACGCCGGGGGATTCCATCAACAACGGGGCACACGACAACGCATCAGGGGTAGCAATCAACCTGGAAGCAGCCCGATTATTTACGTCGCTACCGAAAGCCTCCCGTCGGTCAATTTTGTTCGTAGCCGTAACGGGCGAAGAAATGGGCCTGCTCGGCTCCGACTATTTTGCCTCCAATCCGACGGTCCCTAAAGATAAGATTGTGGCGAACCTCTGCCTGGACATGCCGTTTTTCTTTCATCCCCTGCTCGACATTGTTCCGTACGGCTCCGAGCATTCCAGCATGAAGGCAGCCGTTGACGCGGCCGCCCAGTTTGTGGGGGTGGCCATTGCCAAAGATCCCATACCCGAACAGGCCGTGTTTATGCGCTCCGACCATTTCAGCTTTGTTCGACAGGGAATTCCAGCGATTTATATCAAAAGCGGTTCGACAACCGGTGACGACCGTAATGGGACCAAACTAAACCTGGCGTGGCGGGCGACCATTTACCACACGCCACAGGACGACATGAATCAGCCGTTTGACTGGAGCGCGGCTGCCAAACACGTTCAACTGCAGTTCCTGATTGGCTATCTCACCGCTCAGAGCAACGACCGCCCGGTCTGGAATACCAATGATTTTTTCGGCACCAAATTCAGTTCATTATCGGATACCAAACAAAACTAACGGGTGTCACATACGCCAACTTCAGGGCCGGTTCTGTTTCGTGGGATTGGTCGGTTTGATTTCATTGCCCTCATCATCAACATTACTATAGGTGCGGGCATTCTGGGGCTTCCGGCAAAACTCTATGCGCTGGTGGGTAGCTGGAGCCTGCTGGCCTACGGGGTCAGTGGGACCATTGTCACGCTGATTATTCTCTGTTTTGCCGAAGTAGGCAGTCGTTTTAGCGGTACCGGTGGTCCCTATTTATACACCCGTCTGACCTTTGGTCCGCTGGTTGGCTTTGAAGTCGGCTGGCTGTTCTGGTTATCGCGTGTGGCGGCCTTTGCCTCCATTTGCAACTTGTTTGTTAGTTACGCAGCCCTTTTCCGTCCACAGCTCGCCATTGGCTGGGAACGCACGGGCCTGATCACGGCGCTTGTTACAGGGTTATCCTGGCTGAATTACATTGGTGTGAAGCGGTCAGCTCGGATCAATACGTTATTTACGATTGCTAAATTAGGCGCCATTGGATTATTTGCCGGAGTGGGATTATTCTTCGTTAAAACGGATGCGTTTATATGGCCACATTTCCCGGATTATTCCCCGTTTTCCCAATCCGTACTTCTGCTGATTTTTACCTTTTCAGGCTTCGACGTAGCGACCATACCGTCGGGTGAGGTACAGCAACCCCAGCGAACTGTTCCAATATCATTGTTAATAGCGATTGGAACGGTTGCCTTGCTGTTCGTGGCCGTCCAGGTAGTCTGCATTGGAACCTTACCGCAACTTGCTCTTTCCGAGCGACCACTGGCCGATGCGGCCACCCACTTTATGGGTCCGGTCGGTGGCTGGGTAATTACCGCTGTAGCACTGCTAACCGCCTTGGGAACGCTACACGCTCTTATGCTGACGGGACCCCGACTCTTGTTTGCGATGGCCGAACAAGGGCAGTTGCCCAACTGGCTGACCACTACGCATCCCCGCTTTCAAACACCGCACGTTGCCATTTTCCTAACGGCGTTCCTGCAACTTGTGTTGGCCCTGACCGGCACCTTCCTGTATGCGCTAACCCTGAGCACCTTAATTCGGTTGGCGTACTTTGCGCTGGTCAGTGCCGCCCTACCACTACTCCGGCTACGGACCGACGTACCGCCAGCTCAGTTTCGGGTAGCCGGGGGATGGCTCATTTCCGGGTTAGCAGTGATCGGCTGCGGCTGGCTGTTAAGCACGAGCCCAGGAGCAGCAGCGCGGGACGTAGCGGTAGCCATAGGCGTTGGTGTGCTTATTTTCGTGCTGATGCAGCGTCGCCCGAAACGCGCCTGATTCTGTTTACTAATACTAACACAAGCAAGTTCATGCTTCATCATCCTATTCAACCGGTAACTGCACGAACAACTCAGCGGGTATGCGAAGTGGCCTGGTTTTCCGATCTTTGTGGAGAAGATACCGAATTTCTAAGTCTGCGCGATCCGGCCCACAGTACGTTCGACCACTGCCGCAACATTGCCTTATCAGCCGACAGGCTGGGCTTCAATAACTTATTGCTGCCGACATCTTACATGGTGGGTCAGGAAGTTATTCCGTTCGCGGGCGGAGTTGCCCCCGATTTAAAGCAAATCAGTCTATTGACTGCCATTCGCTGTGGAGAACTGCACCCACCCATGCTGGCCCGTACACTAGCTTCTCTCGACCACATGCTACAAGGGCGGTTGACCATCAACATCATTAATTCCGATTTGCCCGGTTACCGCGAAGATGCTGACTTCCGCTACCAGCGTTGTGCCGAAACGATTCAGATTCTGAAACAGGCCTGGACTCAGGACCGGATTGAACACGATGGCCCGGTTTATGGTAAAATCAGTCTGGATACGAAACCCGTTAAGCCTTATCAGCAGAACGGCGGTCCACTGCTCTATTTTGGCGGTACCTCCGAGGGGGCCAGGGAGGTCTGTGCCCGCTATTGTGATGTGTTTCTGATGTGGCCGGAAACGGAGGAAATGCTCTACGCCACGATGCAGGACGTAGCCCAACGTGCCGATCGACTGGGACGTTCCATTGACTTCGGGCTACGGGTTCACGTCATCGTAAGAGAGACGGAAGCAGAAGCCCGTGCCTGGTCAAAACACATTATGTCGAAGTTTGATCCGGTACGAGGGGCGGCTTTAAAGAATGCGTCCCAAAGTTCATGGTCGCTAGGCGTAAAAAGACAAAACGAACTGCGCGAAAATGCCGACAACGACGGGTTTATTGAGCCACTCCTGTGGACCGATATTGGCAAAGCCCGTTCGGGGGCGGGGGGTGCTTTAGTGGGTAGCGCCGATCAGATTGTTGAAAAAATCAACCGCTATCTGGACATGGGTTTGCGGGCTTTCATCTTCTCGGGCTACCCCCTGATCGATGAAGCCGAGTGGTTTGCCCGATTAGTCCTTCCTCGTTTACCCACGGTTTCATTAGCCCGACTGCAGGATCGAATTTCAGCTTAGCCATTATTCATTAAAAGAAACCGAATTCAGTTTAAGCCTGAGCCTTACTAACGGATAGTTCCAATTCGTTCACAAATAGGATCATTTACCTTATCAGCTGGGCCTATAATTTGCTAATTCGGTCTCTTTCACGTTCCCCTTGACGACCAGTTTTGGGCAACGCTTTTCGAAATCGACGTATAAATAAATGTAATTTTACTACGTAGTATGCGTCAGAAGAAGTGCTTCTATTAACACTCATGAGCTTAAGATGCCAATCTTGATCACAACATGGCGAAAGGCATGTATACGAAAAAATTATAGCTTTAGCCAATGCAAGTGATTAGCACCAATTCGCAAGTACCGGTTTATTCGTTAGAGCCAGATGAAATAGCTGGTAACAGAAATTTTAGAGTGTATAATTATGCAGGCAATTTGCCAAGCCAGTCCGATCTGCTTATACCACACCGAAAGGATCACTATCTAATTGTGTTTATTAGGCGGGCCGACAGTCGTCAATGGATCGACATGGCCCCCTATACCATTAAAGACAATACGATTTACTTTTCGGGACCCAACCAGATCATCGTAAAGGAAGGATTTGACCAGTTATGGAGTACAGGTATTGCTTTTACCGAAGAGTTCCTGGCATTGCAGGAAAACGCTTCTTTAAGCAAACTGCCGCTGATCCAAAACCCTCAAAACGGCCATGAACTACACCTTACGGAGGCTGATATTCTGTTTGTAGAGGATTTATTGGCCAAAATCAATGTGGAGTATCAAAACTCCAGTGAATGGCAGCAACGCATGCTGACCGCTTATCTGACAGTACTGATTACGTATTTGAGCCGGTTGTATACAGAGCAGTATAAAGAGATCGAAGCGTCTGCGGATAAGCTATTACTGAAGCAGTTTCAGGCGAAGATTGATGAGCACGTCCAGCAGGTACATGAAGTGAGTGAGTATGCATCCATGCTTAACCTGTCGGCCGGGCATTTGAGCGAGGTAGTGAAAAACCAGAGTGGCAAACCGGCCATCAAACATATCCATGAGCGACTGGTACTGGAAGCCCGGCGCTTACTGTTTCATACGCACCATTCGCTGAAAGAGATTGCCTTTGAACTCGGTTTTTCAGATGCATCCTACTTCAGTCGCTTCTTCAAACGAGAAACCGGCATCACCCCTGCCGACTACCGGACTACCATCCGTAAAATGTACCAGTAATGCCGTAGAATGTGTTCCAGACGCACGCTGTGTGTGCAGTAGCTTTGTCCTGTTAATAATTCGTAACCACTCAATTATGAAAACAGTACTCATAACAGGAGCCAACAAGAGCATTGGCTTTGAAACAGCCAGACAATTACTACAGCAAGGGTATTATGTATTCCTGGGAAGCCGGGATATGCAAAAAGGTCAACAGGCAGTCAGTCAGCTACAGGCAGAAGGATTAAATCAGGTAGAGCCAATCGAGATTGATGTTGATGATAGTAAATCAATAAAGGCTGCCCGTGAAGAGCTTGGGCAAAAAATTGACACACTGGACGTATTGATCAATAACGCCGGAATCAGCGGTACTATGCCACAGACGTCACTGGAAACTGATATCACCGTATTTAAGCAGGTATTTGACACCAATTTTTTTGGCGTAATTGAAGTAACACAGGCGTTTATAGATCTGATGAAGAATTCGCCGGAACCGAGAATCGTTAACGTTACGTCGGGCCTGGGTTCGCTCACCTTGCATAATGACCCTTCATGGAAACACTATCAGGTTAAGCCAATCAGCTACGTTGCATCCAAAGCGGCTCTTAATGCTTACACCATTGTGCTGGCTTATGACTTGCGCGATACGTCCTTTAAAGTGAATGCCGTTGATCCCGGCTATACTGCTACCGATTTTAATAATCACTCCGGACCTGGAACTGTGCCAGATGCCGCTGCCAGGGTTGTAAAAGCAGCCGTGTTAAGACCAGATGGCCCAACAGGTCAATTCTTCAGTGATGACAACGTGCCAGAAACAGGAATTAGTCCTTGGTGATTTATAGAAACTAGCTTACCGTGGAGCAATAATTTGCGGAAACGTTTCAAGGTGCAAACTTCTGAAACAATTGATTGATCGAAAGCCACCTTTTTGCTTTTAACAAAAATGCCGATGTATGTTAGCTCATCGGCATTTTTGTTGTTACTCACATGTACCTCATTAGAAGGACTTGTCAGGCTCATTTATGCGTCTGACGGTATAGCTTTTTCATAGCCACTTGACTATAAAGTTCGAATCAGTAGCAATTAGACTGAAAAGCGTCCGGTCACCATTGATCTCAGTCCATCTCACACCAAGGTCAATCGGTATTTGTCGTTAAAATCGTGTCGTCTTGTTCCGCTACGTGAGAATCCATGCCATCAATAGGGCTATCGTCGGGCGAATCATTTCCAGGCAACGTAGTGGCTTTGTCAGAACGATCGGCTAGACTCGCTGGCGAAATGGCTTGATTGGCCCGAATGATATTTTCTTTTTCTTCGTCTTCCATATTAGTAGGTACTGCGTTGATTTATGATAAGCTCTGTAAAGTGGCTTCGCCAGGTGAACTTCTTCTCTTATACCGCGGACAGATTAAATCGTCTTTTTAACAAGCGGAGTGAGTGAGGTAACGGACTAATGTAGACGTGTCAGTTAAGCAAATACCGTAGGATACGCGCACCCACGCGACGTTTTACTGAAGAGCGATTTAATGGGTATGAGGACGCTTTTGCCGTAGATCTATGCCAATTTGAAGCTATCAATTCGTTGAATGGATGAACGCATAATCAGCATAGTGTAACGAATTCCCATAGGTTCTGTCTGTTCATCGGTTGCAGCCTACGTACTGACAAAATAACCCACATCGCTCTCATAGATGGCGGCAGTAACTTCCTCGCTGGGTGTACAATTCCCAACCTATAAACCATGATCTTGAGGTGATTATCAGCAAAGAGAAAGCCAGCACGTTTAAGCACTGGCTTTACGGGTAGACAGAGCTTCAGTAACCTATATAAAAGCCATCATTTTATCATGTATTTCTTCTTCAGATCATGTAACGATTTTCGATTATATATTTATACATGAACATGTAATAAATAAACCATCTTCAGTTGCTATAAACTTCAAGCAACCTTTATTGATTATTTATTCAGTTTTCCGGTGATAAAACTACCAAATAATATATGTCCTACGTACTGTTTTTGATTTTCGCTGTATCGTACTAATTATACACTCTCCTAGTAAGCAATTAAGGCTCCTTCCAGAAATAAACTCGACAATTTGCCCTGATTCGCTACCAACCATAAGCGCTACTCTTAATGAAAATAAAGTACTCATTAGC
Organism: Spirosoma validum; assembly: GCF_014699035.1. Taxonomy (GTDB): domain Bacteria; phylum Bacteroidota; class Bacteroidia; order Cytophagales; family Spirosomataceae; genus Spirosoma; species Spirosoma validum. Next base: position 199,413 of record NZ_JACXAA010000004.1, on the reverse strand, counting down.
CATGCTGCTAAGCCTGTTGTTATGGACTTCCTTTTGTTCAGCCCAGCGGCTTAAGTATCACCGTATCACCGTCCAGATCGAACCTTTACAACTTGAGCATCTTCTTAACAATGGCTTGCAGGTTGATCACTTTAGCTACCAAAATAAAAAGGACTTTGTGGCTGAAGTATCAGACCAGGATATTGCTGTTTTTAAGCGTTACGGTATCAAGGTTACTTACCTGATCAAAGACTTAGAAAAAAGTTATGCTAAGATAAACGAGCAGATTAATCGTCAGGCCGCTCAGTCAGGAGCCAACGCCCGCCAGGCCGCCGTTACAACTCCAACCAATTTCAGTTTAGGATCGTATGGTGGTTACTTCACCTTCGCCGATATCCCTGTTATTCTTGATCGGATGCAAACCCTTTACCCCAATCTGATCTCAGTCAGAACCAGCATTGGCAACTCGATTCAGGGGCGTCCGATGTACATGGTCAAAATTAGTGATAATCCTGATGTAGACGAAGAGGAGCCCGAACTGATGCTCAATGCGTTGCACCATGCCCGTGAACCGATTGGTCTGAGCCAGCTGATTTTCTTTATGTGGCACCTGTTGGAGAATTACGACTCAGACCCGGAGATACGTACCCTCCTTAATAGTTCAGAAATGTACATTGTGCCCTGTGTAAATCCAGACGGGTACGTGTATAACCAGACAACCAATTCGAACGGGGGCGGTATGTGGCGTAAAAATCGGAGGGCTAATTCGGGTGGTAGCTTCGGAGTCGACCTGAATCGGAACTATGGGTATAACTGGGGCCTCGATAACAGCGGTTCATCGCCCACGCGGTCGTCCGATACCTACCGGGGAACAGCCGCTTTTTCCGAACCCGAGATAGCCAACATGCGGGATTTCATGCTTCAGCATCAGTTCGTAACAGCTCTTAACTTTCATGCGCATGGCAATTATCTGACCTATCCTTTCGATTATCAAACGGTAAATACCAATCCAGACCTGGATATCTTCAAAAGTATAGCAACGTATCTGACCCTTGAAAATGGTTTTAAAACGGGTAATTCGCAGCAAACACTCAACTACTTAATCAACGGCGGGTCGAATGACTGGCAATGGGGTGAGCAAGTGGCCAAAAACAAAATTTACGGCCTTTTGCCCGAAATCGGTTCATCTTCGGACGGGTTTTGGCCAGCTTCCTCCCGGATTATACCCCTGTGTAATACCACGATTGAGATGAATAAAAAGATGTTACGTATCTCAACCTTCTACGGCCGGGTAACGCCCACGGGATCAACAACGATCAACCAGCAAACCAGCCGTATGCTTCGGTATACATTCCAGAATTACAGCCTCAAGCCAGCCAGTTATACCGTAACAGCGTCAAGTTCGAGTAGCTACGTAACATCGATTGACGCTCCTAAAACATACAGTGGGTTGGCCATGCTCCAATCTACACCCGATTCCATTGGTTTCACCATCGACAGCAACACGCCATCTGGTACGCCGATAACGTTTGAGCTTGCGGTCGATAACGGCCTGTCGATCCAAAAAGAAACGATTACGTTTACGTACATCGCCCCACCGCCCGTTGCCAATGCGGATCTAACGCCGACTATTTACGTTCGTCCTACGGTGGCCTACAGTCAGGACAATATTACGGTTGTCGTTAATGTGATTGAGTTGCAGGGAGCCGATAGTAATGGACTTATTACAGTCAGGGTGACCAAAGATGCCGCAGTCAAGCTGACCTTTGATAACCAGGCCACCTCGGTAGGCAATCGGCCCGTGCAAAACAACGTCTGGAACTTTGATGGCGATACAAACCCATTCTATTATATATTGACAAGTACAGAGCCAATTCTGGCTGGCCAGTATCTGTCGTTCGGCCTGGAAGGACTTCTGGCTCCGAAGGGCACCGCGGGTGGGCTGTCAATCAGTTCGGTAGTCATAGGAGGCAGTGGTGGTGAGACGAAGGTTGTTAACAACATCGATGCGGACAAGCTTGATTATTTCCAGTAGCATCGGCGTCTGTTAAAAATTACAAAGCCTCTTGCGCTTCGTTCATTTTTTCGTAACTATACGATTAGTTTCACATCACCTAATCCACCGTATAGTTATGCAAAATACCCTTACCGTTCAGTCCGGAATTTTCCGGACAGGTTGGTCTCGAACAGCGATGCTGGTCGCTACGTTACTTACTGGCAATGTCGTTACCGCTCAAACTAAATCAGCGGCTGTTACCATTCCTGAAAACGTTACGAAAGTTACCTCTGTCGAAGGGATCACGGAGTACCAACTCAAAAATGGTCTGCGCGTATTGCTTTTTCCAGATCCATCAAAACCGACCGTGACGGTTAATGTTACGTATCTGGTCGGTTCACGGCATGAAGGTCTGGGCGAAAGTGGCATGGCGCATCTGCTCGAACACATGGTGTTCAAGGGTTCGCCCAAGCATAAGAATATCATGCAGGAACTAACCGAACACGGCACCTGGCCCAACGGTACCACCTGGCTCGACCGCACGAACTACTTCGAAACCTTTTCAGCGACCGACGAGAATCTGAAATGGGCACTCGACCTCGAATCGGACCGGATGGTGAATAGCTTCATCGACAAAAAAGACCTCGAAACCGAGTTTACCGTGGTGCGGAACGAGTTTGAGATCGGCGAAAATTCTCCGCAGTGGACGCTCGAAAAACGGGTCATGTCATCAGCTTACCTCTGGCATAACTACGGTCGCTCGACCATCGGCTCGAAGGAAGACATAGAGCGCGTACCGATCGATAACCTCAAGGCATTTTACCAGAAATATTATCAGCCCGATAATGCTGTGCTGCTGGTAGCGGGTAAGTTTGACGAAAGCAAGACGCTCGACCTGGTCAATCAATATTTCGGCCCGATCGCGCGCCCTACCCGGCAACTTCCCAAAACGTACACAGTTGAGCCCACGCAGGATGGCGAACGCCAGACAACGCTCCGGCGTGTAGGCGATACGCAGGGCGTGGCCGCAGCCTATCACACACCATCCGGGTCGCACCCCGATTACGCGGTCATGGACGTACTCATGGACGTGTTGACGAACGAACCTTCTGGTCGGTTGTACAAAGCCCTGATCGAGAACAAGAAAGCAGCTTCGCAATACGGCTGGACACCCGCTCTGCACGACCCTGGCTTTGCCTATTTCTACGCCGAACTCCGTAAAGATCAATCGCTCGATTCGGCGCGAACGGTTATGCTGGCTACGCTTGATGAGGTAAGCAAAAAAGCGCCTACCGCTGAAGAAGTAGACCGGGCAAAAACCAAGCTGCTAAAGGACATCGACATGCTCTTCAAGAATACGGACCGGCTGGGCCTGCAAATGAGCGAGTGGATTGCGACGGGCGACTGGCGCTTGGTTTTCCTGTATCGTGATGCGCTTCGTAAAGTACAACCCGCCGACGTGCAGCGCGTAGCAGCCGCCTATTTCAAACCCTCGAACCGGACCGTTGGGGTCTTTATTCCCGACCAGAAACCCGACCGCGCCGATATTCCGGAAACACCCAACGTAGCGGCTTTAGTGAAAGACTACAAAGGCGAAGCCGCCGTGGCTGCGGGCGAAGCATTCGACGTATCACCGGCTAATATCGACGCCCGGACCAAACGCGGAGCAGAAGCCAATGGGTTGAAGTATGCGTTGCTACCCAAAAGCACGCGCGGTAACTCAGTAAATATGCAGATTCGGCTACGTTACGGCGATGAGAAAAGTTTGATGAACCAGAGCATTCCGGCTCGTTTCACGGCGTCGATGCTCGAACGAGGTACCAAAACCCGCACTTATCAGCAGATCAAAGATGAACTGGATAAGTTGAAGGCTCGTGCTTACGTGTACGGCTACGGTCAGGCGGCTACGGTTCGGATCGAAGCGGAGAAAGACAAACTGCCCGCTGTTGTAAAGATTGTTACGGATTATCTGAAAAACCCCTCCTTTCCGCAGGCAGAACTGGACAAACTGAAACAGGAAGCCCTGGCCCAGATCGAATCGCAGAAGCAGGAGCCGCAGGCAATTGCCTGGAAAACGGTAAGCCGGTTAACGGAGCCTTATCCGAAAGGCCACCCGTTTTACACCATGACATTCGACGAGGAAATTGAGGCAATCAACAAATTGACGCTCAACGACGTAAAAGAATTCTATAAAAACTTTTACGGTGCTAACAGCGCGACAGTAGCTGTGGTGGGGGCTTTCGATGAGCCGACTGTGCGCAAACAAATCAAAGACGAACTGGGTAGCTGGAAAGCCGCAAAGCCCTTCTCGCGCATTCCACAGACGCTCTTCGCCGACCTGAAACCTCAGACGCAGTCTATCCAGACGAACGACAAAACGAGTGCCGTTTTTGCGGGCGGGATGCAGTTTCCGCTACGTGACGATGACCCCGAATTTCCGGCCCTGGCTATGGCAAACTACATCCTTGGCGAAGGTATGCTTAACTCCCGATTGGCTACCCGTATTCGCGTGAAAGACGGACTCAGCTATGGCGTTGGTTCGTATGTCTATGCCGATGACAACGACAAGGTGGCGAACTTCGGGTCATACGCCATCTACAATCCGGAGAACGGGGAGAAATTTGATAACGCGTTTAAGGAGGAGATTCTGCGAATGGCGAAAGACGGCGTAACAGCTGACGAAGTAAAAGCGGCTAAGTCAGCCATGCTTCAGGAACGGCAGTTGGATCGCTCGCAGGATGGATCACTGGCCAATAAATGGGCGCAGTATCTGACCAAAAAAGAAGGACGCTCGTTCACCTACGATGCCGATTACGATAAAAAGCTGGAAGCACTGACACCCGATCAGATTAATGCCGTCCTGAAAAAATACCTCGATTACGGCAAGCTAACGATGGTGAAAGCAGGCGATTTTGAAAAAGCTGCCAAGAAAGCCACTGAAAAGCAACCCGCTTCGTCAGCAGGAACGGGTACAAAAAACTAAGGGGTTGGCTACCGGCGACGCAACGATTGACGATTAAAGCTGTCTTTGATGAGCGGTTGACAACGACCGCTCATCCTTTTTTTGGAAAGGTCGCTGTAAAACCTGTTGATTGTAAATTCATTTCTTCCTACCTATACAAGATTAGCTTTTTTAGTACCCAACTAACTGTATTATTTTATTTATGCAAACGAAACTTTCCCGGTCCGGTGTGACCCGATCCGGATTTGCCCGAACGGGGGTGCTGGCGGCTACGTTACTGGTCGGTAGTCTGACCTTCTCAAGTGCCCAGGAAAAGGCGGCCGCCGTTGCGTTGCCGGAAGGCGTTACCAAAGGAGCATCGGTCGAAGGCATCACCGAATATAATCTGAAGAACGGCCTTAAAGTCCTGCTCTTTCCGGATCAGTCGAAACCGACCGTTACCGTCAACATTACGTATCTGGTCGGTTCGCGGCATGAAGGACTGGGCGAAACGGGTATGGCCCACCTCCTCGAACACATGGTATTTAAAGGATCGACCAAGCATACCAATATTCCGCAGGAGCTGACCTCGCACGGCGCACGGCCCAATGGCACCACCTGGCTCGACCGAACCAACTATTTTGAGACGTTTGCCGCCACGGACGAAAACCTGAAATGGGCGCTCGATCTTGAGTCCGATCGGATGGTGAACTCATTCATTAAGAAGGAAGACCTCGCTACCGAATTCACCGTGGTACGTAACGAATTCGAGATGGGCGAAAACTCCCCACAGGATATTCTGAATGAACGGGTTGTGTCGTCGGCTTTTCTTTGGCACAACTACGGAAAATCGACCATCGGTAACCGTTCCGACATTGAGAAAGTCCCCATTGAAAACCTGCAGGCGTTTTACAAGAAATTTTACCAGCCCGATAATGCCGTACTGGTCGTAGCGGGTAAGATTGACGAAGGCAAAACCCTGGCGTTGGTGAATCAGTATTTCAGCCCGATTCCAAAACCGACGCGGGTACTCCAGCCAACGTATAGCATCGAACCCACCCAGGATGGCGAACGCGACGTAGTGCTTCGGCGCGTAGGCGACACCAAAGTCGTTTCGGCGCTTTATCACATCATGCCAGCTTCGCACCCTGATTACCCGGCGATGGACGTAGTAACCGATTTATTGACCAGTGAGCCAAGTGGCCGACTCTATAAAGCGCTGATCGATACAAAAAAAGCGTCGCAGCAGTATGGCTATTCGTTCATGACCAAAGATCCGGGCTACGTGTATTTTGCGGCTGAATTGCTGAAAGAAAAATCAATCGACGATGCGAAAGCAGCTCTGCTCGGTACGCTTGATTCCATATCGATAAAAACCCCGACTAAAGACGAAGTTGAACGGGCTAAAGCAAAACTGTTAAAAGACATCGAGCTGAGTTTCAAAGACGTTGAACGATTAGGTCGTACGCTGAGTGAATTCATTGCTACCGGCGATTGGCGATTGGGCTTTATTTACCGCGATGGCCTTGAGAAAGTATCACCTGCTGATGTAGACCGAGTGGCGAAATACTATTTTAAACCCTCGAACCGGACGGTTGGCCTGTTCATACCAGACCCAACGCCTAGCCGGGTTGACGTACCGAATGCCCCTGATATCGATGCCCTGGTCAAAAACTACAAAGGTCGGGCGGCCATTGCCAGCGGTGAAGCCTTCGATCCATCACCAACCAACATCGACGGACGGACCCGGCGCTCTGAACAGCCTAACACCATCGAACTGGCTTTACTCCCCAAATCTACGCGAGGTAACGAAGTCAATGCTCGCTTGACCGTTCGTTACGGGGATCAGCAAAGCCTGAAGAACAAGAGCGCTGTTTCGGTCTTTACGGCGTCGATGCTGGACCGGGGCACCACAACCCGCAGTCGTCAGCAGATTAAAGACGAACTGGATAAGTTGAAAGCGCAGGTAAGCGTATCGGGCGGTGCCAACCAGGTGAACGTAAGCATAAAAACTAATAAGGAAAATTTACCGGCCGTTCTGCGCGTTGTTGGCGACATGCTCAAACATCCGGCCTTCAGCGCCGACGAGTTTGAGAAACTGAAGCAGGAGCAACTGGCCCAGATCGAATCACAACGTTCAGAGCCGCAGAGCCTTGCCTTTACGGCGTTCCAGCGCCAGATGAATCCTTATCCGAAGGATGACATTCGCTACACCTCAACGCCTGACGAAGACGTAGCCGACGTAAAAGCGCTGAAACTCGATGAGCTGAAACAATTCCACAAGGATTTCTACGGCGCTCAGAACGCTACGTTGTCTGTTGTTGGTGATTTCGATGAAACGCCCGTTCGGAAGGTAATTACGGATGAGTTGGGAACCTGGAAAGCCAAGAAACCATTCAGCCGGTTGGTTACGCCTTTCAACGACATCAAACCGAGTCCGCAGAGCATCGAAGCACCCGACAAAGCCAATGCGTTTATGGTGGCCGGTGTGAATCTTCCCTTACGCGACGATGATCCGGATTATCCGGCGCTGGTTCTGGGCAACTACATGCTCGGTGGTGGCTTCCTGAACTCAAGGCTGGCAGTACGTATCCGTCAGAAAGAAGGGATCAGCTACGGTGTTGGCTCGCAACTCCAGGCGAACCCGTTCGATAAAACGGGGATGTTCATGACCTATGCGATCTACAATCCAGAAAATGCGGAACGTCTCGAAAAAGCCTTCCGCGAGGAAATGGATAAAGCGGTAAAGGAAGGCTTTACGGCCGATGAAATCAAGGCAGCCCGTTCGGGTCTGTTGCAGGCTCGGATGGTGTCGCGGGCACAGGACCCGGCGCTGGCGAGCACGCTCAACAGTTATTTGTACCTCAACCGCACGATGGCCTGGGATGCCGATCTGGAGAAGAAAATGGAATCGCTAACGCCCGAACAGGTCAATGCCGCCATGAAAAAACACATCGACCCATCGAAGATTTCGATCATCAAAGCGGGCGATTTTGCCAAAGCTGCGAAAAAGGCCGCCGAAAAACAGCCTGCTTCCTCAGCGAGTGGTGGTAAGAATTAAACCGATAGTCTGAACCAGAATTTTATCAGGATTAACCGGGTTTACAGGATTCTATTGATTGCTTTTCGTAGAGCTTACTCCTGTCAACTAGTCAAAGCCTGATAAAATTCTGGTTCTTTTTTACATAGATAAACTATAAATATCGTTATTTACCTAAAAAACACGTTTAGCCATGAAGAAAGGATTATTTTTCGTGCTGTTTGGGTTAATTACGATATCCAGCCTGGGGCAGGGTCGAATCGTTTTGCTACGTGACACTACTCGCCTGAATCTATCGCTGGCGGAACTGGAGAAAAAATATCCACCAGCGCTTAACCGGGTTACGGCTAATGCCGGCATAACAACGGAGCAGAAAGGCGCTATGGGCAGTAATGCGAAACCGTTCTTTGATACGTTGAACAAAAGGCAACAGCGCTTTTTTACGTATGTAGAGCAAAACAAGCGTCGTTTGCCCGTTCTGGGAGTCATGATCTCGACGTATGAGTTTATCCGCCCCGACGGTACGTATGATTGGGTTTTCTGCGAGTTTTCGGGTAAAGACATTACCGATGAGCAGGAAGGTCAACTGTTGCAATTTGCTGCCGAATGGTATGGCCAACACCCGTTTCCAATTCAAACACAAACCGGCTTTAAATGGGTAGGCATGAGCATTTTAGGTGTCGTCCCCCAGAAACGAACAGTCCGGCGCGGGCCTGGCATCATCAGTACGATCGAAGCCGCCCAAAAAACCACTCGTCCTGACACGGTTACGATGCTGGCGTTTAATCAATTGGAATTGCGCAACATTCCCGAAATCGTTTATCGATTTCCCAAACTGGAAGAACTGGACTTATCTAAGAATAAGCTAAACGAGCTACCCGCTCGTCTGACATCCGATATTTCGACGTTGAAAAAACTGAGTCTGCTCTATAATGCTATTCCTGACGACAGTGTGTTTTTTACGCGCAACAACCACCTGCGTTCGCTGAATCTGCAGGGCAACCGACTAACCCGAATCCCGGCCTCTGTTCGCTTAAACCGCCAGCTCGAAAGCTTATGGATGGGCAACAATGAACTGAAGGGTTTGGATATTAAACCATTACGTCCGCTACGTCGATTAAACGACCTTAACCTCTACAACACGGGATTGACGCAATTACCAAAGGCTATTGGGAAGCTGAAACACGTAAAAGTACTCGATCTGTATTACAATAAATTTACGGAGTTGCCTCGCCAGCTTGGCCGAATGAAGCGGCTTGAGCAATTGGCTATTGCGCATAACAACATAAATGAACTACCGACATCGTTATCGAAACTACGTCAATTGCAGGTCTTATTTGCGCACCACAATCGCCTTAGTCAATTACCTGCTGAGTTGGGGCGACTGAAAAAATTACGTGTGCTTGATTTGGGTTATAATTGGTACACAACGGCTCCAGGCGTACTGAGTTCGTTGTCGTCACTGGAGGAAGTTGGCCTGAATAACAATCAATTACAGGAGTTCCCGAGCGTATTGCTGTCGATTAAGAACCTAAAGAAAGTGTACATGGGCAGTAACCCGCTGTTTGGCCGGGAAGCTATGAATAGTCCCTATGCATCGCAGATCAAACAGTTGGAAGCCAACAATACGCAGGTAACTTACTAGGTACAGTCTGCAATCGCACAGGCGATCGATTCAGTTGGTCTAAGAAGCGGTTAGTATGGAGTCAGGTTATCTAATTTTACTTAGTGAGGACGGCTCTCAATGGTTCGGTTTTAAGAAACCTCACGGGGCAGGTTGAAGAACCTGCCCTCACTAACTTTTTGTATCTCATATAAGCTCGTTTTCTAACTATAATAAAGTGCGATCGGCGACCAGTATTGATTAATCGTTCTCTTGCTCAATGACGGATAAAATATTGCCGGCCGGATCTTTGAACCAGGCAATGGTGGGGCCAGCATCCCGAAAAATGCCTTTTGCATCCGTCTTCATTTGCTCCGTATCATAGTGCTCAAAAACGATTCCGCTCCGTATCAATTCGTCAACCGCCTGATCAACGTTGGGTACTGGAAAATTCAGAATGGTAAACGTAGCGGGCGTATGATCAGGTTTGGGATAAATGATAATATGGGTACCGCCCTCGATCTTGAGTTCGAGCAATCCCATTACCTCAGCAACTTCCAGGCCAAGGACCTCGCCATAAAACTGTTTTGCTTTTTCCAGATCATCGACGGAAAAACCGCTGAACGCTTTGGTATGTCTGAACATAATTTTTTGGGGTTATTGTAAAGATTTAAGGGAAAGCTGACAGGCGTATAGCTTGTAAAGCACAAGTGTCTACAAATTTAGTCCCGGCGAGCACGGAACCGAGGGGGTAAATGCGACAATGTGAGGGGATAATTCCGACGTCACAACCAGGATAGGCGCTTTCACTTAGGAATTTCATCAATGTAATTAGGATCGTTTCAGCAGGTTACGGATTAAGCAGATAAAAGTAATCCGGCTAGTATCCTTTCGTTAACCAAATAATATTCTGCTTAGAAACTTCATAATCAATCTTAGAAAGGACGAATAAAGAGTGTCCTAACTGAGAAAAATACAATAATTTTGGTGTTACATCAGCACAAGTCCGTTCTGTGTTATGCAAGCCATTACGTCTCCTGTTTCTACTAATCCGAATCGAGTCTCGCTCTGGGCGAATTTAATTTCTGTCTACATTTTGTGGGGGTCTACCTATCTGTTCATTCATTTCATGACTGAACGGATGCCGCCGTTGTATATGGTATCGATTCGCTATCTAATTGCTGGTTCAATTCTGTATGGCTATGCACGACTGACGGGCACCCCTCGTCCAACGCGCCTGGAATGGCGGTCGGCAGGGACTCTTGGCGTCATTTTGTTAACGATTTCGAACGGCTGTCTGTCCATTGGGCTTCAATATATTCCCAGTGGCATGGCGGCTCTTTTGGGCGGCTTATTGCCCGTTTTCCTGCTGACGCTCAACTGGGTTTCGTTCGGCAAAAAGCGTCCCAGCAATTTGGCTCTGGCGGGCTTGTCCGTTGGCCTACTCGGTATTTATCTGCTCGTTAAACCCGACAAACTGCAAAGTACAACTGGCATCGATGCTAAACTGATTGGTACGGGACTCGTTGCCTTCGGAAACTTTGCGTGGGCGATTGGTACCTTGTTAACGCCCCGACTTACGCTGCCATCAGCCGCCATTTCGAGCGGCATTCAGATGATTGTTGGAGGTATCGTTACGTTGCTGGCTAGCCTCGTGCTGGAACCGGTAAATTTATTCAGCATTTTCGACGCGCCAGCGAAAGCCATTGGCTCCATGATTTACCTGATCATTTTTGGCAGTATCATTGGCTTTTCGTCCTACTCCTGGCTGGCCCGTAATGCTCCGCCCCAGTTACTTTCGACCTACGCCTTCGTGAATCCTGTCGTGGCCATGCTATTAGGAACCCTGTTTGCAGGCGAAGTCTTTTCAAGTCAATCCTTTGTCGGTGCCATTGTTGCCCTGGTAGGCGTAGTACTGATTACGTTGGGACGGAAATAATGTTGACTGAGCGATTGATAGAATGAATTGCAGATTCTCGTATTGACGCATGCTATCAGTCGCTCAGTCAAAACTAGACCGGTGGAGGACTGATACTCGTCCAGCCACCATCCACAACCAGACTCTGGCCGGTGATGTGCCGCGATGCGGGAGCAACCAGAAACAACGCAGCATTCGTAATATCGTCCACCGTAGCCGGGCGCCCCATTGGCGTAATACGTGACCAGATGGGAATGTACGTGGGATCGTCTAAGGTACGTTCCGTGAGCGTTGCACCGGGCGCAATCGCGTTGACGGTAATCCCAAGCGGTGAAAAATCGATAACCAACTGTTTCGCCAGCATCTCCAGGCCCGCTTTAGTCATGCTATAGACTGGCAGGCCCGGGTGCGCCTGATGGCCCACGACCGACGACATAAACAATACGCTTCCTCCCCGCCCCTGCTCCCGCATTTGCTTAGCCGCAGCCTGTGCCAGAAAAAAGCTGCCGCGCAGATTCAGCTCGACAATTTTCTGAAACGCTTCGGGTGTTGTGGTGAAGATGTCGCCGAAGATGGTGATGCCCGCATTGGCAATCGCCATATCGACCGAACCAAACAGGCTAACGGCGGTTTCGACCATTTTCTGGATAAACGCTACGTCTGATGCATCGCCGGGAAACGATTCGCATTGACCACTTCCACCGTCAGCCCGGATGGTTTCAACAGCCTTCAGTGTTAAGTCTTCATCATAATCATTGAGGAGCACATTAGCCCCCTGCTGAACCAGCGCTCTCGCTATGGCGAAACCGATACCCTGCCCCGCGCCAGTAATCAAAACCGTTTGCTTATTAAAATCAGCCATTAACCTATCGTTTTCCCAAAACTAGTTTTCCTGTTCAGCATCGTTTTGTTAATTCATGCGATTTACTGAGCGAAGTATTCAATCCTATCCGCATCGGTATTATTGTTGACGTTGACTTCGCCCCCACTACCTGCTACGATCACCGCACTAATAGCGACTAAACCCACCGTGGCTTTCGGGTTCAACACCCCATTGAATCCAAACGAAAGTCTGTCGCCGGCGGTAATACTCTGACTGGTTGTGAGAATATAATAGCTCGGATCAGTATTGTTAAAAGCCCAGAGGCTATTCTGCACGGAGCGGTTACCTACAAAGGTGGCTTCTGGAGCGAAGCTTAGATTAATCTTTGCGTCTTTGCTGATCTTGACTGTGATCAATCCGGTTGTCGCCTGTGCAGTCAACTCGACTACATCAATGACCAGCGTGATATCGGACGTACCATTGACTGTAGACGGACGAGCGTAGATTAGTGAAACCAGATCAGGCTTAGCGGATGCCGTAACGGTCACAACATCAACGGCGGTTGCACAAGTAGGGATTGCTGTCAGTTTATCGCACAATTGGTACGTGATGGAGTAGCTGCCTGGGGCCGTACCAGCCGCCACATTGACGGAACCCGTTACAGGGTCCAACATGAAACCAGTGGGCCAGATACCGCTTTGTGATAGGGTTGCATTTCCGCCAGTACCCAGCGTAGCCGGGGCGCCATTTATGTTATCGTTCGAGATTACGTTGGGAATCGCTACACCACCGGCTGTTGATACAGTTCCGTTCTCAGCAACAGCGTTGACAAGGAACGAGCCAATCTGGTAGAGTTTCCCTTCAGAAAAAGACAGCACGTACAAATCGCCATCAGGACCTTCTCCAAACGATACGGGCTTTGTCGACTCGGTTATGGTTTGCTGAATCTGCTGGAATGAGCCATTTGTTTCCCGCTTCAGTGTCCAGTACGTACCTCGTTCATAATCTCCATAAATATACCAGCCCTGCAAGTTTGGATAGGCACTCCCACGGTAGACAAATCCACCGGTAATGGACGCACTCTGCCCTGAGTTATACCCGGTATAGTCGAGGAGTGGCATGTGATACGTAGCGCTTGTTGAGCAATCCGTTCGGTACTGGTGACTGCCTTCGTAACAGGGCCAGCCGTAATTCTGAGTAGCTAATGCATCGGCCGCCGTGAAATTCAACTCCTCCCAGCCATCCTGCCCAATATCGCCCACCCAGAAATTGCCCGTCTGTCGGTCAAAACTCCAGCGCCAGGGATTTCGAAGACCCAAAGCGTATACTTCATCGGGAATTCCATCGCCGGGCGTGGTATAGGGATTAGTCGGTGGTATGGCATATGGGTTTCCAATGTTAACGTCAATACGGAGAACTTTCCCGTGCAAATCCTGTAGATTCTGCGCCAGTTGCTGCGCCAGTTTATCCGCGTTGCTGATCGGACCACGGGCACCAGACGACGAATCGCCGGTGGTAATGTATAGATACCCATCTGGCCCAAAGGCAATGTGTCCCGAACGGTGTCCACCGTCTGGATATGGAATCGTCAATAAAATAACTTCTGAATTGGGATCAGCTTCGTCTGGATTTGTGCTTTTCCGGGTATACCGGGCAAAAACCGATGTCATGATACTGTTCGAGTAATGAACATAGATATAGCCGTTACCCGCATAATTCGGATGCAGGGTAAAGCCCATTATACCCTCCCAGGTTACATCCCGAATTTTGGCGCTGAGGTCCAGAAAAGGTATCGTTTGGACAACTCCATTTTTAATTAGCCGGATTTTTCCGTCCGTTTGAGAAACCAGTTGTTGGCCTGAACTGATTACCGCTACATCAGTCGGCCGGTTTAAGCCGGAAGCGATCAGCGATAAGGTAAGCTTAGGCGTTTGCGCCGTTACGTTGAAAGTGATCAGAAGAAAACCAAGTAAATAATAGTTCATTGTGTAATCAGGTTGCTCACAACGGGCATAACAGCTATTCTAAGGCATCGACTTGACGCCCTGGAATAGCTGTTAAAGATAAGTATTCGGATGCAAAACCGAGGTATTAGTCAGTGCGAGTCCCGTTTGACTTCGCTGCCTGAACCACCCCGCAGGAAGTCAAAATCGGCGCCTTCGTGGGCCTGCGTTACGTGACGAATATACAGATTCACATAGCCCCGTGCGTAGCCCAGATCCAGTGGCTTAAAATGAACCAATCGCCCGGCCAGTTCTTCGTCCGAAACGTGCAGGTGTAGACTTCGATTGTGTACATCGAGCGTAATCAGGTCGCCGTTTTGCACCAGCGCGAGGTTACCGCCTACGGCCGACTCAGGTGATACGTGTAGCACGACCGTTCCGAAGCCGGTTCCGCTCATACGCCCGTCGGAGATACGTACCATGTCATGTACACCCAGGGCCAGAATCTTAGCCGGAAGCTGCATGTTTCCGACTTCGGGCATACCAGGATACCCTCGTGGCCCAACGTTTTTCAGAACCAATACACAGGATGGATCAACGTCAAGTTCAGGATCGTCAATGCGGGCTTTGTAATCATCAATATCCTCGAACACGACTGCCCGACCCGTATGTTGCATCAGCGCGGGCGAAGCCGCCGACGGTTTCAGTACCGCCCCATGTGGACACAGGTTACCCCGCAAAACGGCAATACCTGATTCGGGTTTAAAGGGCTGATCGATAGACGCAATAACGGCTGGATCATAGCATTGCGCTTCGGCACAGTTTTCGCCAATGGTATGTCCGTTGACCGTTAAGGCATCGTTATGCAAATACTGACGCAGCTCACGAATGACAGCGGGCAGCCCCCCCGCATAAAATAAGTCCTCAACGAAGTGTTCGCCAGAGGGTTGCAGATTAGCCAATAGAGGAATTTTAGACGACAACGTATCGAAATCGTCCAGCGACAAGTCTACGCCAACGCGCCCGGCAATGGCCGTCAGATGCAGAATAAAATTGGTTGAACCACCGAGTGCCGCATTCACCATAATCGAATTCTCGAAGGCCTGCCGGGTCAGAATCTGGGAGGGTGTAACCCCTTCGCGCACTAACTCAACCATGCGAGCACCCGTCAGATGCGCCAGCACTTTCCGACGCGAATCGGCCGCGGGAATGGTGGCATTGTCGGGCAACGCCAAACCCAGTGATTCGGCCATAGCCGCCATCGTGGAGGCCGTACCCATTGGCGCACAATGACCGGGCGAGCGTGCCATACTCGCTTCAGCTGCTACAAATTCAGCCTGGCTCATTTCGCCCATTTTGAACGCTTCAGCAAACCGCCAAAGGTCGCTCGTACCGATTTTTCGTCCCTGAAAACGCCCTGCCAGCATCGGCCCGCCCGACAGCACCATTGTCGGAATATCGACACTACACGCGCCCATCACGAGCGAAGGCGTGGTTTTATCGCAACCGCACATCAGAATCACGCCATCCAGCGAATTGCCCCGAATGCTTTCCTCAACATCCATGCTGGCGAGGTTACGAAACAACATAGCCGTTGGTTTGATCTGACACTCGCCCAGCGACATCACCGGGAATTCCAGCGGAAAGCCGCCCGCTTCCCATACTCCGCGCTTAACAGCCTCGGCCAATTCGCGAAAATGAGCGTTGCAGGGAGTTAATTCCGACCACGTATTGCAGATACCGATAACGGGTTTCCCTTCAAATTCATGGTGCGGAAACCCCTGATTTTTCATCCAGGCGCGATAAATGAAGCCGTCTTTTCCGGTGCGGCCAAACCAGTCTTGGGAGCGTAATGGCATTTTTCTGTAGGCAGTTAGTCGAATCTGTAAAGCAACAGACACAAACCGAAAAAGGCTATCGATGGTGCAATCTACCGGAGTACCGGCTATTTTCGGTCCGAATGGCCCAGGTCTTTCTCGGGATTCACGACATCCCGCACGAGTTGCTTCAGTTCCTTGATCTCCGGAAACCGTCCTTCTACTTTGCGATCGAAGATGACTTTATCTTCAATGCGTACCGAAAACCGACCACTAAATTCGGCCGGGTGCAGCAGTACGCCATGCACATCGTCGGTGAACGTAGTAAGCAGTTCCTGCGCCATCCAGGCCGACCGTAACAGCCAGCCGCATTTCGGGCAATATTCCAGGGTGATTGTAGGTTTCATTGAGTAATTAATTATTTTGAGGCTTCAGAAATACGTTACGCTTCGTTTATCAATACTGACATTGGAAGGCTATCTCCAGATAACTGAGTGGTCCAGGCTAGCCAAGTTAGCCTTCCCCGTCAGGGCCATCGCCAGTTCGAGTTCAGTTCGGAGGATTTCCAATACTTTCGTTACGCCTTCGGCTCCTGCGCAGGCTAATCCGAAACAAACGGGTTTTCCTACCAATACTGCACTGGCTCCTAAGGAAATGGCTTTGACCACATCAGTGCCTCGGCGAATACCGCCATCCATCAATACCGGTATTCGTCTGTCTATTGCTTCGGCAATGCGGGGCAGGGCTTCGATGGTGGCGGGAACCGTATCTAAATTTCGTCCGCCGTGGTTGGAGACGATGATGCCTGATACACCCGACTGAACGGCTTTTTCAGCATCGGCAGGATTCAAGATTCCTTTCAGTAACACCGGCGTCCTGGCGAACGATTGCAGCCATTCGATGTCTTTCCAGGTAAGGGGCTTTTGTTCACGTAACGCGCCGGGCATATGCGGGGTCAGTACGTTATTCGGTAACGTAAAATTAGCGCGCTGCTCCCGATTGCGGATACCCGTCACGACGGTGTCGACCGTAATGCAAAGCGCGCGACAGCCGTGTGCCTCAGCTTCCTGCACAAGCTCTTTGGTCAATTCACGGTCATCCCGAACGTAAAGCTGAAACCAGAGCGGTTGCGTAGCCACTTCCGCTATTTCGCTAAGTGGCGTGGTCGTAAACGAGCTAACTACATAAACCGCTGAAGCAGCCCCTGCGCCACGGGCCGTAGCCAGTTCGCCCTCGGGGTGCATGAGCTTATGGTAGGCAGTCGGGGCAATCAGAATAGGATATGGTAATTCATAACCAAACAACGTAACGCGCGTATCGAGCTTACTAACATCGGTAAGCACAGTCGGATTGAGTTTTATCGCATCCAGTGCTTCCCGGTTCCATCGCAGTGTCCATTCATCACCGGCCCCGCTGGCGACGTACTCGTAGGCCATTTTCGACATGGTCCGTTCGGCCATTTTTTCAACGTCGAACAGATTAATCAGTTCCGATAAATCGACCCGATCACCAGCTTTTATACCGTCTTTGTTCATATCCGATTTCCTTTTTTCAGGAGTGCAACGTTACGTCACACCGGGTTTTATTGAGTTGGATAAATGAACCGCCGAATAAGCACTGGCTGCAGATCGTGGTGTCGGGTTTAAGAACCCGACACTATGGCTGGCGCGAGATGTCGGGTTTGAGAACCCGACACCACAGTTCGGTGCTTATCTACTTTAACTCAATAGACCCGGTATGACGTACTGCCAAAACTGACGCCTGAGCGTCATACCAATCGTATTCCCTTTTCATCAATCACAATCTTTCGTTCGCGATACAACGTACCGATGGCTTTTTTAAAGGTTTTTTTGCTCATTTCTAACGCTTTGTAAATTTCTTCGGGCGGACTATTATCGGTAAGCGGTAGGAAACCGTTCTCGACTTTGAGCGTGGCCAGAATCCGTTGGGCATTGGGCTCTACGTTCTCGAAACCGGTCTTTTGCAAACTCACATCTACGAGACTGTCGTCACGAATGGTTTTGATGTAACCAATGAGCGGATCGCCGGGCCTGACGGTCCGGAAGATTTCGTTGGCGTAGACCAGCCCTTTGTAGCGGTTGTTGATGATGACATTCATGCCGAGATCGGTGGTTTCGTAGGCCAGTAGCTGTACCTCTTCACCTACGTAGAGGTCACGCACGTCAGGGTCTAGAAAACGACTTATTTTGCTCGAAGCCACCAGCCGGTTCGTTCGCCCATCGAGATACATAAACACAACGTACCACTGGCCTACTTCCATCGGTCGGCTCTGTTCGCGGTGGGGCACCAGCAGGTCTTTTTCCAAACCCCAGTCCAGAAACGCGCCAGCGCTCGTAATTGCGACGACCTGCAAACTGGCAAACTCATCGCGCTGGATGCTGGGCGTTAAGGTTGTAGCAATGGGCCGGTCTTCGGAATCGGTATAAACAAACACGTCGATATCGTCGTCGATATCCAGTGTATCGGGTACGTATTTGTTGGGCAATAAAATATCATTGTTAAAATCCTGGCTTTTTCTGTCCGAAAGGTCGCCGAGGAAAAAGCCAACGCTGGTTTCACGCAGCGCCGTTAGGGTGTTGATTCGTCCGATTTCAATCATGAGTACGAAAAACTTTCGGGAAGTTATAGAGATGAATTTCCTTTCACAAGTCTGGTTTTATTCGATGACGTTCGTGAATGACGCTCAGCCAGGATAAGGCTTTGACCCTCAGTTGTTTTGGGAGCTGATAAGGTTACGATTCTGTTTCTACACGAAAGCGAATTAGATATAGTATTGATTATCAACGCACTAATATTGCAGCCTGGTCGTTAATCAGTCAATACCATCCTGACTTGAGTTTTGTTAAAGCGTATTGGAGTTTCCGTATTGATAGCCGCCCTACGTCCGGCTGTCGCCATTGCCGCGAAGTTTATTCCCCTGCAGGTAGGCCCAGCCTCACTCCTCAATCTCTCGAAAACCAGCATTGTTGCCGAATCCGATGCCACCGCGTCCGATACGTACCGAACAACTATTTCGGCCCTGCTGAAGCCATTTTACACTACCTCTCCCGAGCTACCTTTACTGGACGTAAACTTTTGCGGAGAGTGCCTGCCTCTCGATAAAACCGACGTGCTGGATCGCTGGAAGCACGTTTTTACGCTGTTCCGTCCTCATGCCCGCGACCTCGGTGATCTACGCCAACGGGCTGATGCCTTCTTCCCGATCATTGACCCCATCCTGGCAAAATACGACATTCCTGAAGACTTCCGCTACATCCCGCTGGCGGAGAGCGGCCTGAAATCCAGAGCGATCTCGCGGGCAGGCGCGGGTGGGTACTGGCAGCTCATGCCCGGCACGGCCCGTGAACTTGGCCTGACCGTTAACAAACGTATCGACGAGCGATTCAATGTGCGCAAATCGACCGAAGCCGCCTGCCGGTATCTGCGGGAGTTGTATAATGAACTGGGATCGTGGTCTTTGGTGGCCGCTGCCTACAATGCCGGACCCATTCGTATAAAGAATCAACTTAAACAGCAGGCTCGCGGGGATTATTACAGCATGAATCTGCCCCGAGAAACCCGGTATTACCTTTACCGGATCTTGCTTTACAAAGAAGTGATGTCGCGTCCCGACGATTATTCGACGTTTCTGTCCCCTGCGCCTGCTCAACAAACGGCGTTCCTTCCCTGGTTATGTGCCGATTTCAGACAGGCTGCCTAGTCAACATGTCTAAAATCTATTCGTTATTTAACCTAACGTCAAAGTCCTGATTTCGGTCATCAGCTAAAACGCTGACCAGATACGTAGCGTTACGGCGCTGATCTGGTCAGCGTTTTATGAAAAAATCCTAATAGGATAGATTACTTTTTGTCAAAATAAAACCACAGCTTCACAAATGAGTTATTAGGGTACCGTTGGCCCTATACGTCTGACCAGCGTGATTTTTGGCAATTGAATGCAATCTGAAACGACTAAATCCACAAGTGAGCCATCGGGAAGGTCCGTCACGACCCGGCGGTTTGATCGTTTTTTTCTGGAACTAGCTGAAGTAGCCGCCTTTATCGGTCGTTTTTTTCGGGAAGCCCTCCTGCCACCTTATGAATTCAAAGAAATCGTCAGGCAATGTTATGAGGTAGGCTTCCGGTCGTTATTGCTTATTTCAACAACGGGCTTTATTACCGGCATCGTTTTCACGAATCAATCACGCCCATCCCTATCCGACTTTGGCGCTACGTCCTGGCTTCCGTCGCTGATTGCCATTGCTATTGTCAGGGCGTTAGGTCCACTGGTAACAGCGCTGATTGCGGCTGGTAAAGTGGGGTCAAGCATCGGGGCAGAATTGGGGTCGATGAACGTAACCGAGCAGATCGACGCGATGGAAGTCTCCGGCACAGATCCGTTTAAGTTCCTGGTTGTCACCCGGGTTATTGCTACGTCCTTCACGATTCCCCTGCTGACGATGTACACCATTTTTGTCGCCCTGATTGGCGCGTACATTAACGTCAGCGCCAACGAACAAACTAGTTTTACATCGTACATCCAGGAAGTGTTCGGCGCCATTACGTACCTGGATATTTTCGCGTCTGTTCTAAAATCCATCGTTTTCGGGTTCACAATTGGCATGGTGGGCTGTTATAAAGGCTATCACTCGTCGAAAGGAACGGAAGGCGTGGGCAAGGCGGCCAATTCGTCCGTTGTTACCGCTATGTTTTTAGTCTTTATTGAAGAACTTCTCTCCCTTCAGATTGTCAGCGCAATCCGGGGAAGTTAACTACAAGTGTGAATGAGCGAATGATCGAATGACTGAATAGCTGGCGCGTTTTTTATTCATTAATTCTATCATTCACTCCTTCGACCATTGATTTATGGCAGAAAAAACGGAACCGATAATTAGCATCCGGGGGCTGAAGAAATCCTTCGGTAGTTTGCACGTATTGAAAGGCGTTGACCTGGAGGTGAACAAGGGCGAAAATGTAGTCGTTCTGGGACGCTCCGGTACGGGTAAGTCGGTTTTGATCAAAATTATGGTCGGTCTGCTCAAACCCGATGCCGGGCACGTCGTTGTGTTGGGGCAGGACGTTGAGACGTTGCGGGGTAAAGAGCTGGACGAATTTCGGCAGAAAGTCGGGTTTTCGTTTCAGAGTAGTGCGCTATACGATAGCATGAGCATTCGGGAGAACCTGGAATTTCCGCTCGTTCGAAATGTTCGGAATCTCAGTCGGGACGAAGTCAACCAGGCGGTCGAGAAAGCTCTGGACGATGTTGGCCTGTCGCAGACAATCAACCAGATGCCGTCGGAACTGTCGGGAGGGCAACGGAAACGGATCGGTATTGCCCGGACGCTGATTCTAAAGCCCGAAATTATGCTCTACGACGAACCCACGGCCGGCCTGGACCCGATTACCAGTATTGAAATCAATAACCTGATCAACGATGTTCAGGAACGATTAGGGGCTACGTCCATTATCATTACCCACGATCTTACCTGCGCCAAAAGCACGGGCGATCGGGTAGCCATGCTGCTGGACGGTCGATTTGAGCGGGTGGGGACGTTCGATGAAGTCTTCGCTGATCCCGACGAGCGAATTCAGCAGTTTTATAATTACAATTTTGTGAATTGAACAGAATGAGCCGACAGCCGTTAGTCAGTACGGGGCCGCCCATGCGGTCGATGGTGACTCAAGGATGAATAAACTAAGGACTGACGATTATTGACCAACGACTATATATGAGTACCGAATCGACCAAACGTTCCGTTGTTGTAGGCATTTTCGTCCTGCTGGGAATTATCATATTTGTAGCTGGCGTCTTTGTACTGGGTGGCCAGCAAAAACGCTTTACAAGAAGTATTCGACTGATGACCGTCTTTAAAGATGTAGGTGGTCTTAAAGTCGGTAACAACGTTTGGTTTTCAGGCGTCAAGATCGGCACCGTCAAGCGAATCAGTTTCTTCGGTACGGCACAGGTAGAAGTTGATCTGAATATTGAGCAGAGTTCTCAACAGTATATACGCAAAGATGCCACGGCCAGCATCGGCACTGATGGACTGATTGGCAACAAAATCGTTGTGATCGCGGGCGGTACCAACAGCCACCCTGAAGTAGAAGAAGGCGACCGGCTTAAAACGTCGGAAGCGCTGAGTTCGGATCAGATCATGGCCACGTTACAGGAGAACAACAATAATTTACTACGTGTCACCAACGATTTTAAAGAGCTGGTGGGTAATCTTCGACGCGGCAAAGGCACAGTCGGCGCTGTACTGACGGACTCGCTGGTAGCGGAAAATTTCAAACGAGCCATGCGAAACCTGGAACGAGCGTCGGATAATACAGTCAAGATTACTGGTTCTGTGTCGCAGTTTGCCGCCAAACTTGGTACGAAAGGAAGCTTAGCGCATGAGTTGGTGACTGACACAACGGTATTCCGGCGGTTGAGTCGCTCGGCAGCCCGCTTCGAAACAGTAGCCGGTTCAGCCGATCAGGCCGTCACGAATATCAACCGAAGTTCCGAGAACCTGCATCGTGCGTCTGAAAAGTTAAACAACACCAACAGTCCGTTGGGCGTCCTGCTTACGGACCAAGAAACCGCTACGAACCTCCGCACGACGCTACGTAATTTAAGCCAGGGTACTGTGTTGCTGAACGAAGATCTGAAAGCGGCTCAAAGCAATTTTCTGTTACGTGGCTTTTTCAAAAAACAGTCAAAAGCCGAAGCCAAACGCAAAGCCGACAGCACCGCAGCGGCCCAGCCTTAAGAGAATACGAACGCAGAGCCAGAGAGAACACCGGATTATTTTTCTGTATTTCTCTGGCTCTGCGTTCATTTTATCCATTCACTCCTGCTGCACCGAACTGGCTCCGCTTATCCGCTGACGTACGGAAGGCGTGCCTCGATAGCGTACCGAACTGGCACCACTCGCGTTGACATCTAACATTGTCGCTACGTTAACGTTGGCCTTACTGGCTCCACTGGCTTCGAGGTTAGCCTCACTAACCGGATAGCTAAAGCTCTGCAACAGCGAGGCCCCTGACAAATCTGCCCACAGACCCGCGCCAGCGCCGTTTAATCGTAGCGACGATGCGCCCGATAGCTCAATGGTCGTTCGGGCGGATTGAATAGTAAATTGTCCTTCCGACGCGCCCGACAGATGAATGTCCAGATCGTTCAGGTTTGTAAATCCCGAAATCGTTGATCGACTGGCTCCCGAAAATGATACGCCACGTAACGTCGGCATGGTAATCAAAAACGACGTGTTGTACTGCCGATTACGAGCGACACGGTATTGCGCCATCAACGTACCGTTTCGCGTATACACCTGCAAGTCATCCAGATTTCGCCGGTCACCTTCCGCCGTAATGCTAAACGTAGTGCCCTGCTGCACGGTAATCACAAACGCACTTCCCATATCAATCCGGTCGAAGTTAGTAAGTGCATACGTTTGCTGGTCGGCCTGGTACGGTCCGATGTCTTCCCGCTTCCATGAACAGCCAGCTAATGCAATCAATAAGGCCATCAGGCCAATTCCTAAAAATCGTGTGTGTTTCATCCTATTTGTCATATGTTTTCCGTAGACGCATTCAGGAAACTGCGCCTTTTCGGAAGCATGACAACTGTACGGAACTCCACCCCTATCCGCCTGAGGATTTTTTTAGAATTTGTTCGGCTTCGCGAATTCAGACTATTCCGCGAGGCCGCTCATGCGGTTCTTCAACCTCCCCTCACTCCACCCCTATGCCCCAAGCCCTATACCCTATGCTACCACACCCCGTACCGAAGGCCAATCTGGAAGCCAATCCAGCCGGAATGAAGCGCGCTGCTGTAAGAGTCGGTTCGGTCGGCGAAGAGCGTTACGTCGGGTTGAAGGAAAGGACGAGGATAACCATCGTTACTGAAATACCAGTTGAACGACGGGCCGAATGCCAGCGATAGGTGGCTGCTGAGTTTGATTTCAAGCAGCGTACTCAGCCGAATCTGACTGTTCCAGTTATCGGAATAGGTCCGATCAAAATAGAATAAATGGTGGTAGGTTCCTTCCAGATTTAACAAGGTTGAGTTTGAGAGACGGAAAGCTGTTCCGAGTCCGTAGCCTGCACTCAGCTGGGGACTCCCTTCCCGCTCGAAACTATAGCCCGCCGTAAGGATATTGTAGAATCGCCGGATACCCGTCCGGAACGTTACGTTCAGCAGATTGACCTCATTAGCCCCTATTTCAATACGTTGGTACCCACCTTTGCCAACATAACTGATCAGTCCAATCGGTACGCTACCAGAAGAGTCGGCAATGTTAATCAACCCAATCTGAAGACCAGACGTAACGCGTCGGGCACGGTTCAAGATACCCGCAACCTGCCATCCGTTTACATTGCCCTGCGTATAGTTGACCAGACCGGCCACTTGTACGCCTTTAACGGATCGTGCAGTTACGTTCAGAAGACCAGCCGTCTGAAAACCTCGTACATTATTTGCCACAACATTAGCCAGTCCACCCACCTGAAAACCATCGACTCGCCCACCAACGACATTGACCAATCCTCCCGCCTGAAAACCGTCGACCTGACCACCCACCACATTCGCTAAACCGCCTGCCTGAAAACCGTTCACGTTCGTCCGAACGAGGTTCATCAAACCACCCACTTCAAACGCCCGAACACCAAACGAATAGCCCACTAACGCATTGACCGAAATACGGTTGCTGATCCGGCCACTCAGCCGATGATTTGTGCCGATGAATGGTACGAACGATACCTGCCAGTCGCGGTAAAGAGTATCGCGGTTTAGGTTAATGTCGTGAATAGCCTGCTGCGCTGATGTAAAGAGCTTTGTGATCCCCGCCCGTCCGCGCTCAACGGCTGATTCGGTTCGTTGGGATGGGTTCGAATCGACCACGGGCGTAGGCGGTTCGACCGCTACCGAAGTCAGCAACTCAGCCGGCCGAAGCGTATCCTCCGTTACACGAACTGGCAGTACGCTTACCGACGACGTAGCATTTACGGGAGACGTAGCGAGCGGTTGTGGCGACAGGCGAACGCTAACCGAGTGCGATACGCGCGACCGAACAATAACCGTTTCGGCAACATAAGCCCGCTTGCGCACATCCAGACGTACTGTCGGCAGGTTCGTTGGCAGGCGAAGGCGATAATAGCCAAACGGATTACTGACAGTAGAAGCCAGGGTTGTTTTTTCGAAAATACTGGCCTGCGTAATCCGTTCGCCGGTTTGCTCATCGAGAATATAGCCATCGAGCAAAAAACTTTTCGGGGCCGCTTCAGGTGGATCGGCGCGCAGGAGGATCACGTAATTACCCCGCATTTTGTACGTAACCCGAAGCTGAAATACACGATTGAGCACTTCCCGAACGGGTGTGTTAGCGAGTCGGAGAGTAACAACAGCCTTTCCGTCGATATTGGCCGGATTATACGAAAACTCAAACCGTCCGGCTTGACTGATCTGACGGAGCGCATTTTCGACTGTCGAGTTGCGAATATCGACCGAAATCAGCCGGTCAAGCGGGGGCGTTGATTGAGCTGACAAGTTGGTACTCATCAACAAACAAATCAGCAGAATAAAATAACGTATTGACATCATTGACAGATGGATTTACCCTAAAGACAGCCATCCTGCCGTTACCCCCTATTCACTGACATCCGTTTCCCTCTAAAATTACCTGTCGCCCTTCGTGTCGAACGCGTAAATCGAGCGATTCGGACATGACAGCAAGGACGGTTTCTAACGGTGTTTTGTCAAAACGGGTCGTCAGACGGCAATTACCGATCTTCTCGTTTGCCAGCCGCACATCCGCATTGTAATATTGATTAATCGCTTGAATGACATCACGCAACGGCTCCTTGTTGAATACCAGTTGCTCGGTCTGATACGCAAAAACATTCGGCGACATCTGAGGCATCCGACGGATTGTGTCGGCTTTAGCCTCAAACGTAGCCTGCTGGTTTTTCGTCAGCAATACAGCTTTTCGGCCTGCGCTCAGCCGTACCTTTCCCGTTCGAACGGCGACGCTGACGTTGGCCGTATACGCCTGCACACTAAACGACGTACCGAGTACCTGCACAACCGACCGACGCGCCTGAATCCGAAAGGGGTGCTTAGCGTCGGGCGTTACGTCGAAAAAAGCTTCACCGGTTAACGTAACGTCACGCCGGTCTTCGGCGAACGCTGTCGGATAGGTAAGAACGGAGTGGCGATTTAGTAAAATAGTTGTGCCATCTGGCAGCGTTTTCCTGAGTTTCTGATTGTTCGTGACTAGTGTCACTAGTTTTTGCGCGGGATGATCCTGACCCATAAACAGGAATTGATAGACCAGCCAGCCAAAGCTCGTCACCAATACCAGCACAGCCGCTATACGATAGATCGTCTGATACCAATCCGGTTGCTGGCCACTATGTCGGTTGGAAAGCGATCTACTGGCAGATTCTTTTTGCTCATAAGGGCCCGTACTGGCCGTTCGCATTTTCTGCTGAACCGTTCGCCAGGCTGCGTCGGTATCAACCGCTGGAGTTCGGTTGACTACCGGCTTCGGCCGATTCGCGGATGCTTTTGTTGGCTGGCCAGCCGCTTCCCAGATCCGTTCGAACTTAGCGAAGTCTTCGTGGCTGGGCTCCGTAGGATTCTCTTTCTGGCTGACGAGCCACTGCCGCACCCGCGCCGATTCGGCCGGATCGGTTTCGCCCGCCAGAAACTTACCCAGCAGGGCGTCGTCTATGGGTTGTTGATCAGCCATGGGTTAGGATTGGTTTAAGAGCCACATGAGTAAAACAGGTAAATACTCGCTCAGTTCAGTCCGTAAGATACGTAGCGCTTTCCCAATCTGATTCTCAACCGTTTTAATGGAGATACCCAATTTATCAGCAATTTCTCCGTATTTCAATTCGTCAAATCGGCTCAGGCTAAACACCAGTCGGCATTGTTCGGGTAATTTCTGGATAGCCGCCTGTACCCGGTCGGCCAATTCGTCGCCGATGAGCGTCTGTACAGGCGATTCGACCGTAGCTTCACCTACGTAGCGCGCGTGTTCGCGATGTTCGTTACGGACGCCAGCGTGCTTAATTCGGTTCAGACAACGATTATGCACCGCCCGAAACAGATACGATTTCAGAGAAACGGTGATGATCAGCTCATTACGCTTTTCCCAGAGGGCCAGAAACATCGCCTGCACTTCTTCCTCAGCCTCGTCGGGGTCGGGCAGCAACTGACGCGCGTACCCATACAAGGGCGCATAATGCTGCCGAAATATAGCTTCAAAATCGCGTTCGCTACCGGCTCGGATAGCCTCGATGACGTCCTGCTCAACTGGAGTCACTACGTTAGTCTGATGGATGGTAGGAAGCTGTAAAGCTATCATTTGCGCCGGACATCCGCTTGTTCCATGTTAAGACACTTATCTACCGGCATCCCCCTACGTAACGCGTAATTATTTTTTTGCAGCCTGATTTCGATTCGCTCTGCCTACAACGCCAAGTGCGCCGACTGAATCGATTCGCCATAGAAAATAGTGGCCTGTCGATCGAAATCGCCGGGCGAGTCGGTGGTCAGAAACAGTCGCTCACCGTGTTTACTGCACTGCGCTTCGATTTCTGGATGACGATGCAGATAATCCGCCAGGCTATCGGCTACAATGTGTCCCTGACTCAGAATCGTTACGTTATCGGGAGCGGCCTGACGAATTTTGTTGAGCAACAGCGGGTAATGTGTGCAGGCTAGTAACAGCGTGTCAATAGCAGGCGACTGCGCCAGTAATCGATCGATGTGTTGCCTGACGAAGTAGTCGGCTCCGTCGCTGGCATATTCCCCATTTTCGACCAGCGGCACCCACATCGGACAGGCTTCCTGGAACACCGTCAACTCAGGAAAAAATTTCTCGATCTCCACTACGTAGGATTCCGACGTAACGGTACCGCGTGTGGCCAGAATCCCAACATGACCCGTTTTCGAGTACTTCCCAATAACTTCTGTCGTTGGGCGAATAACCCCCAGAACCCGGCGGTCGGAATCAAGTGATGGCAGATCAAGCTGCTGAATGTTACGTAGCGCTTTCGCCGATGCGGTATTACAAGCCAGAATGACCAGTCGACAGTCCCGGTCGAAGAGATGTCGGACACATTCGAGGGTGTAGTGATAAACCGTTTCAAAGGAACGGGTACCGTAAGGCGTTCGGGCGTTATCGCCTAAATACACATAATCGTACTGCGGTAATTTTCGGACAATTTCCCGCAGGATTGTCAGGCCACCATAGCCTGAATCAAAAATACCAATGGGTTGATGCATAGGCAAAGGTACGGATTGCCCTTTGTAGCCACCAATTAATAAGAATCCGGTGCATTCTGACGGCCACAACATCTAAACATTCCGGATCAGCCGTATATTCACGGTCTTTACCACACGTATTAGCAGTTTTCCTCTTAACGCTACATGTCAGGCTTACGCCCTTTTGCTGTTTCAGTACTGTTCATTTTATGCGTTCATGCCACAGCAATCGGGCAGCAACGTTCTGTTATTCAGGGTGAACTAGAAGTTGGAAGCGTTTTTTCGTCGGCCTCAACGGCTCCCTTCTGGCTACGTACGAATCAATACGGCATTGTACCGATACAAGCACCGTCGGGCATTTTTCAGGCCGCTATCTGGAAAACGTACAGAACCCCCGACTCAGTCCATTCGCGAAAGTTCGACTGGGGCTTTAGGCTGAATCCGGTGCTTACATACGACCGGGCAGATAAGGCGCAACTGCTATTGCCGGAAGCAAATCTCAGTGTCCGGTTCAAATCCATTGAGTTGTACGTCGGTCGCCGAAGGACGGTCACAGGTCTGGGCGATACGACCTTGTCATCGGGTTTTTATGCTTCGTCGGGCAATGCCCTTCCCATTCCCAAAATACAGATCGGCACCATTGGCTACGCTCCACTTCATTTTACCAAAGATTTCGTAGCAATCAATGCGGCCTTTGCGCACGGCTGGTTTAATGTGCCGTATATACAGGGGGTTCGCTGGCATCAGAAACACCTTTATGTACGACTTGGCAAACCGGCATCCGCTTTAAAATTCTATGCGGGCGTCAATCATCAGGTTCAGTGGGCTGGTCATGCCGATTACCTGAAGGACCGCCCGGATGTGGGTGATGGAAGTGGTTATCTTCCTTCCGACTGGAGTTTTTATAAGTACGTCGTGTTTTCGTATACGCCCAAAGACTGGGAGTTGATTCCGGGATATACTGCTTTTGACAGTTACCGGGTGGGCAACAGCGTTGGCAGCATTGATTTTGGGGTGGAACTCAACACAAAAGGTAGTCACCTGCTGGCTTACTACCAGCATACGTATGAAGATGTCTCGGGCCTCGTCTTCCTAAACATGCCCGACGGCCTCTGGGGAATTAGTTACTCCCCCAAACCCGTCCGTTCGTCTTCGTTTCGGGTCAGTCGACTAACCCTTGAATACCTGACGACGAAATCGCAGTCAGGCTCTTCGTTTTACATTCCGGGCAGTACGTATCAGGGCGTCGACAACTATTATAATCACAGTCAGTATAACGAAGGCTGGTCGTATTTCGGGCGGACGATGGGGACACCTTTCATTGCGCCGAGACAGGATTTTGATCCATCATACAATTTACCCGGTGGTCAGTTTTTTATCAACAACCGTGTGAATATGTGGTATGTGGGTCTACAGGCAACGTATCGAAAAGCTTTATTTACCTTACGCACCTCGTATAGCCGCAACTACGGAACCTATAACGATCCCTTCAAAACCGATGTCCCTCAGTTTTCCTCCTTGCTGGCGGCTCAGATACCGATGTTCCGCTTGACGAATACCTATCTCGTCGCAAAGTTTGCCCTCGATAATGGCGGCTTATACACGAAAGCTAGTGGTGGGTATATCGGGTTTAAAAAGAACTGGTGATTGGGAGACACTGAAAAAATACCTGTCAAATCAATTACTGGCCTTCTTCTTTGCCTCTATTAACAAATCGTCCAACGCTTTCCGGTCGTAGACAGTGCCTTTCAAAACGACGGTATTAATCGTTTGCGTGGCTTCAATAGCCTCGAGCGGATTTTTGTCGAGCAACACAATGTCGGCGCTCTTTCCGGCGGCAATATCCCCGTACAACTCCGTCTTCCGAAGAAATTTTGGCCCCGGAATAATCGCCGATTGTAACGCTTGCAGGGGCGTCAGCCCAGCTTTAACAAACAGTTGAAGTTCGTGATGCAGACCCAGTCCCGGATATACATACGAATTCAGAAAACCGGCGTCGGTTCCGGCCATGATCGTTACGCCTGCCTTGTGTAGCAGTGGCAGCAAAGCACTTGATTTGTCATACACAGCATGTCGTTCGGCAATAGCGTCAGGGCTATCCTTAGCCACCCGATTCACTCGCCAGGCGTATGTATTTTTCAACCCTTGCCCGATGTATTGCAGATACGTATCGTTCTGATGGTTGTCCTGATCCAGAAACGCCACCGTACGGCTGATGGTAAGCGTGGGCACCACGAACGTACCATTTTTAGCCATCCGCTGATAAACGGCCAGGGCGGTTGCTTCGTCAAAACTTTGCATGATCATGGGCGAAGCGACCCGAGCGGTGAGCGTACCTGTTCTAACTTTATTAGCCACTTCTTTGTCGCGCGTTGAACCCGCTTTGAGTACGTAGCTCATGTGTTCCACCGATCCTAATCCCGCCGACGATACCTCATCCATTGTTAGCGCAAACGGTACGTGCCCCGAGGTTTTCATACCCCGTTTTTTGGCTTCTTTTAGAATATAGAGATATATATTGGGCTTGATCGTGTTGTCGGTGATCTTCACAAAATCGACCTTAAGCCCTTGCAGCGAATCGAGCATTTTGTCAACCTCAGCGGGCGTACTGACTTCAATATCACCAACCCAGCTTGATTTGTACCCTTCCAGTTTCGGACCGGATGTAAATAACGTAGGGCCTGCTAACGTACCGTTCGCGATTTGATCACGCCACTTTAGCACGCTTGAACTTAGATCCGCAGCGGCATCGCGGATACCCGTAATCCCGTGAGCGATATACAGCGGAAACAGGTTTTTATTCTCCTCGATCAGCGTATCGCCACCGCCGAAATGTACGTGCATATCCCAGAGACCCGGAATAATGTATTTCCCGGTGGCGTCGATGGTTTTCTTCGCCTGGAAATTCTTCAGTTTGGCTTCATTGAAAACACCTACAATCGTTTTTCCACGCGTCGCGATCAGCTTCTTCGTCAGGATCTTCCCCGTCCGAACGTCGATCAGATTTCCCGATTTAATCAAGACATCGACGTTTTGCTTTTGAGCATAGGCGACTTTAACCGTGGTAACCAGAGTGATCAGACAAAGAAGAAAAGTGCGCATGTGAATTAGACGTTCGACGTAGTAAGTGACTATGCTGAACGCAGAATTAGAATGTGTTATCAACTTGTTTGGTGTGACCCCGATGGGGTCACACCAAACAAGTTGATTCTTCTTACTACCCCAACAGTTCTTTTCCTTGTGCCAGAGCTGCATCCAGACCCGACGAATCGGAGCCGCCTGCCGTAGCGAAAAACGGCTGACCACCGCCACCGCCTTTGATGTTTTTAGCGAGTTCTTTCACGACTTGACCAGCGTTCAGGTTCTTACCCTGAATCAGTGAATCCGGCAACATCACAGCCAGTTGAGGTTTGCCGTTGATGTCGGCACCAAGCACAACGGCAAGGTTATCGACTTTCGCTTTCAGATCATACGCCAGTTGCTTGAGGGCATCCGCCGATGGTACGTCTACTTTTTCGACTAAACGAGAATGTCCCGATCCGCCGTTGCGGTTTACTAATTCTACTTTATCGAGCAATTGATTTTTCAATTGCTGAACTTTCTCGTTTTGCAACCCTTCGATCTGTTTCTGCAAGGTGCTACGTTCGTCCATCAACGCTTGCACTGCTTTCACTACGTCTTTCGGTGCTTTCAGCAGGTCTTTCAACTCACTGACAACGGCCATTTGTTCATTAACCAACGTCTCAGCACCCAGGGCTGTTTTAGCCTCAACCCGACGAACACCCGTCGAAACAGACCCTTCACCCGTAAACTTGAACAGGCCAATGTGACCCGTGCGATACACGTGTGTTCCTCCGCAAAGCTCAACGGAGTAACTCGGATCGAACGTAATGACGCGGACGAAATCGCCGTATTTTTCACCGAACAAAGCCGTTGCGCCTAACTGTTTCGCCTGATCGATGGGTACATTACGTTTCTCATCCAGCGGTATATCTTCCCGAACTTTCTCGTTCACAATCCGCTCGACTTCAGCCAGTTGTTCGTCGGTTACTTTACTGAAATGCGAGAAGTCGAACCGTAGGGCATCGGGCCCAACGTATGACCCTTTCTGTGCTACGTGATTTCCCAGCACTTCGCGTAGAGCTGAGTGTAGTAGGTGTGTAGCGGAGTGATTGCTGGCAATCTGCGCACGACGCGACGTATTGATCGCTGCGTATACAGAATCAGCTTCGGTTAGCAGTTCGTCGATTCCTGTACTATTCTCAACGATATGGATTGTGAGATCGTTTTCCTTTTTCGTATCTAGTACAGTCAGTGTCCCGATTTCACCCGAACCCGCGAACAGACGTAACGTACCGGTGTCGCCAATTTGTCCGCCCGATTCGGCATAAAACGGGGTTTTATCAAGCACTACCTGAACCTGGGTTCCCTGTTTGTTCTGAATCTTGCGATACTTCACAATCTGAGCGTAGGACTCGGGCTGATCGTAACCAACAAATTCGACTTTATTATCTAATTCGGTTAACTCAATCCAGTCGCCCGCTGACGATTGGGCATCTTTCCGGGA
This sequence comes from Spirosoma validum, assembly GCF_014699035.1. Lineage (GTDB taxonomy): Bacteria > Bacteroidota > Bacteroidia > Cytophagales > Spirosomataceae > Spirosoma > Spirosoma validum. The sequence goes on along the minus strand of NZ_JACXAA010000004.1, from coordinate 166,527 downwards.
GCGAACTTTCTGCTCCTGTAACGCTGTCTGAAAACCAGTTTCATCAATGCTCAATCCTTTTTCCCGGGCGATCAGAGCCGTTAAATCAGCTGGAAATCCGAACGTATCGTTCAGTTCGAAAACAGTCTCACCAGGAATAACTTCCTTACCTTTCAGATCACCAATAATCTGATCAAGGCGACCTAATCCTGTTCCGAGTGTCCGCAAGAACGAAATTTCTTCTTCGCGAATGACCGTCGCTACAAAATCACGCTGAGCGTTCAGTTCGGGGAATACGTCGGCAAACTGCATGGCCAGTGTTGGCACGAGTTTGGTCATGAATGGCTCGGTCAGGTTCAAATACGAATACCCGTAGCGGATGGCCCGGCGCAGAATCCGGCGGATCACGTAACCCGCTTTGGCATTCGATGGCACGAGACCATCGGCAATGGCGAACGATACGGCCCGGATGTGATCGGCAATGACGCGCATCGCTACATCCGACATCCCCGTTCCGGCTTCGTATTTTTTACCCGATAGTTCTTCGATGACGTTGATCGTTCCCGAAAAAACGTCGGTGTCGTAGTTCGACTTTTTCTGCTGAATGGCCATGCACAACCGCTCGAAACCCATCCCCGTATCGACGTGGCGAGCAGGCAGCGGCTCCAGTGAACCGTCGGCTTTCCGGTTAAACTGCATGAACACGAGGTTCCAGATTTCGACAACCTGCGGGTGGTCGGCATTCACCAACTCCTTGCCCGGTTTTTCGGCTACTTCTTCCGGCGAACGCAAATCCACGTGAATTTCGGAACAGGGGCCGCACGGACCCGTATCGCCCATCTCCCAGAAGTTATCTTTCTTGTTGCCGTAAATGATCCGGTCCTCGCCGACGATGGGTTTCCACAGATCGAATGCTTCCTGATCGAACGGTACGTTGTCTTTGTCGTCGCCCTGGAACACCGATACGTAGAGTCGGTCTTTCGGAAGTTTATAAACGTCTGTCAGCAGTTCCCACGCCCAGTGAATGGCTTCTTTTTTAAAATAATCCCCGAACGACCAGTTGCCGAGCATCTCGAACATGGTGTGGTGATACGTATCGAAACCCACATCTTCGAGGTCATTGTGCTTACCCGATACGCGCAGGCATTTCTGCGTGTCAGCTACGCGTTTAGATGGGGGTGTACCGTTGCCAAGAAAAAAATCTTTAAACTGAGCCATCCCCGAGTTGTTGAACATCAGCGTTGGGTCGTTTTTAGCAACGAGCGGAGCCGACGCTACAATCAGGTGCTCTTTTGAGCGGAAGAAGTCGAGAAAATGCCGACGTATTTCGTGGGAAGTCATGCGATTAAGTTCCAGATTCAGCGATCCAGGTTTCCTGGTCTGATGCATAGGCATTACCAGCAGGAAACCCGGTAGTTGACATCATTTTTAAATTGTAAAATTACGGCAAAACTTGCAGGTTTCGTGGAACATCAGGAAGTTTGTCGAATGGAAGAGTCGGGCAAGTTATATTATGGGATTAAAGAGGTAGCAGAGAGGTTTAGCATAAATGCCTCCAAACTTCGTTATTACGAAAAGGAATTTCCTACCCTCCAGCCAAAGAAAAACCGCTCCGGCGACCGGATTTATACCCAAGCGGACATCGACCATCTAACGGAAATTATCGACCTGGTCACGCGCCAGAAGTTCACGCTGCCCGGCGCCCGCGAATTCCTGGAAACCCGCGACGCCCGTCGACGCGAAAACGCCCGCTACGTTAGCAAACTGACTAAGCTAAAAGGATTTCTGGAACAAATGCGGGCTGATCTGGATGACTAACTCATTATTGCATTATTTCTAAATCCGTATTGTCGGTAGTCACGTTATTCTTTTTTTCGATCACCTCGAGATACAATTGGTCTGCAGTAACGCTTCGATCAGGCTTGTTGGCTAATAAATAGGCAACCAGATCATTCGTCGTTGGAAACCGACGACGAAAATTAGCCAAAGTAGTATCGGTCACGGATTTCTTGCTCATAGGATAGCCAAACAGTAGTGATACGAATTGAATCACCGTTTAATTCGAAGATAAAGGAAATAAATTTGTTTTTTAGCGAATAGCCGATGCAATGAACAAATCCATCGGTGCGAGAATAATCGAATATACGATTTAATGTAGAATAAAATAAAGCTTCAATTTCCTGCGTGGTGATGCACTGGCTGTGCAGTTCATTCAAATCCAGAAATGAATAATCAAAGCGAAAGCGGGGAATCTCCATATCGACGCTCAATAAGTCAGCGAAATTAAGAATCTGTTATACTAATTCGACGTACGTTTCTAAAAAATACGGAAGTTTGTAGGCAAAATCTTTGTTTGAATTGACAAAGGTAGGTAGCAACCTTATTTCCAGCCAGCGTTACGTGTCCACTACGACCCAACATCAGATTGCCCTTACGCTCGTTTCGGGCGTTGGCAGTATTCTTATCCGACAATTGATTAGTTACTGCGGCTCTGCCGAAGACGTTTTCCGGTCACCGCTGGCCAGGTTGATCAAAATCCCCGGTATTGGCGACGTAACGGCCCGCGCCATTTTGAAACCGACGGTGCTGACAGAAGCCGAACAGGTGATGAACCGTCTGGACAAACTCGGCGCAACGGCTCTTTTCTATACCGATAAAGCGTACCCGACCCGATTAAAAACCCTTTACGATGCCCCGGCTCTGCTTTATTTTCAGGGTTCAGGTACGCTTAACGCGCCACGCACGATTGGTTTAGTTGGTACCCGGCAGGCTACCGATTATGGCCGACGGATCACTGCTGAAATCATTGAAACTGTTTCAGCTTATGGTGTGAACGTAATAAGTGGACTGGCCTACGGTATAGACATTGCCGCTCATCGCGCCAGCCTGACTAACGGCTTACCCACCATCGGCGTAATGGCTAGCGGATTGGACATTATTTATCCGAACGTGCATCAAAAGACGGCTCAAGAAATGCTCATCCTGGGGGGTCTGCTTACCGAGAGCACACCCGGCACCAAGCCCGATGCGCATCTCTTCCCGGCCCGAAATCGAATTATTGCTGGCCTGAGCGATGCCGTCGTTGTCGTTGAAGCAGCGGCTAAAGGCGGGGCTCTCATTACGGCTGAGTATGCGAATAATTACCACCGGGAGGTATTCGCCGTACCCGGCCAGTTGAATCAAACCTTTTCGGCGGGTTGTAACAAATTGATCCGGGAGAACAAAGCCCAAATTTATACAAGCCCTAAAGACATCATCGAGGCTCTTAACTGGGACCAGCCAGCGAATCAGACGGGCGAACCAACCTTATCTAAACAGAATACAGTAGCCTTGCCTGTCGATATTACAGAGGAAGAAAGTCAGATTATTTCGTTGTTACGTCAGTCGGCCGATGTGCACATTGACGATCTGAGCTGGAAATCGCAGATACCGATGGGGCGGCTGGCTTCCCTCCTGCTCAATCTGGAATTTCGCGGATTCGTCCGATCGCTGCCGGGTAAAAAGTATGCGGTGGTCTACGTCTAAATCTCTCTGAAACAACGTACTGTCTACATATGCCAGATGGTTTCCCGGTACTGACCCGGTGGCATGCTAAACCGGCGTTTAAATAATCGGGAGAAATAATAAATACTGGGAATGCCGACCGATTCTGCTACTTCTTTCAGAGCCAGCGACGATGTCATCATCAGGAGTTGCGCCCGCTCCAGTCGTTTATTGATAATGTAATCCATGGGCCGCACACCAACGATACTGAGAAACTGACGGGAAAAATAATCCGTATTCAGATGAACATTACTGGCCAATTGTTCAACGGTTAGCTTTTCGGATAGGTGCGTATCAATGTATTGCAATACCGTAGCGAGTTGGTGAAATCCTTTAGCCCGTTGCCGATCCTGATCACTTTCAGCGGCAAAAAATCGGGAAAATAGTTGCAGCAAGATGCCATGTGTCTCGACGTACTGGCCCATCGACTGGTTCGGTTTCGGTTGATTAAAGCTTAACACTTCCGGACGATTATCGTACGTTCGGGGGTCCCATTCGTTAATCATCCGACCCGGATTCAAAGCCAGCAAACGTTCCATCAATTTATAATCCAGCTCGTTTGCCTGCACTTCATACAGCATCGACTTCAGATCATAAATCGATAAGCCTTCCTTCATCTCATCAAAAAAGCTGATGTAATACTGGGTCAGCGATTGATCGCAATGGTACCGGCTATACGTAAAACTGGGAATCAGATAAAGCGAGCCGGGTTTGAGTATAAACGTTTGTCCATTATGCCAGACCCAGCCTTCACCTTCCGTAATCAGGTAGAGCCGCGAAAAGGGACTGATTACGTTATCGAATCGCCATCGTTCATCCAACTGCACAAAGCCCATGTGCAGTAAGCTCAGCTTCAGATTTTTTAAACCATCAACCATAGTAGAGACATTATTAACCTGACTTCTTGAAAAGCGGTCAATTGGCCAAAAGTTACCTACTCACGTAAAGCGAAAAAATTAGCAAACCAAGGGGTATTTTAACGACAACGTCTGCTATTTATACACGATAGAACCCAGTCTGAAACAACGACGTATCACGCTTCCTGCTTTACAAACGGCGCGTACAACGTAGCGTGAGTTCCCACCCATGCTACCTAACTAAGTAGAATGAATATCGTAAACAAATCAGTTATGAAAGCCCACCCCACTTACGTAAGCCGCTTCGCTCTGTTGCTCAGCTTAATCTTTCTGTTCACATTCACCCAGGCGCAGACGAATTCGCCTTTTCCGCAGGCAACTAAGCGGATTTTATTTCTGGGGAACAGCATTACGTATGCCGGGTCTTATGTTATCGATATTGAGTCGTATCTGATTGCGCATTACCCGAAACAATCGTACGAAATAATCAACGTGGGGTTGCCCAGCGAAACGGTGTCGGGGCTGAGTGAGCCGAACCATGCAGACGGTCGGTTCCCTCGCCCCGACCTGCACGAACGACTCGACAGGGTGCTGGCGCAAACGAAACCCGACGTAGTGTTTGCCAGCTACGGCATGAACGATGGCATCTCTCTGCCCCTCGATGAAGCTCGTTTCCGCCCCTACCGAGAAGGCATGAAATGGTTGCACACCGAACTGGAGAAGACGGGTGCTAAACGGATTATTTTTCTCACGCCACCCGTTCACGATGATAAGAAGCTGGGTACCAAAGGGTATAATCTCACGCTGGATGCCTACTCCAACTGGTTGCTTGCCCAGCGGGATTCGTTGAAATGGGAGGTGGCCGACGTTCATTTCCCCATGACGAGCTACCTGGACGAGAAGCGCAAAGCGGACCCTTCATTTAAGTTGGCGAAGGATGGCGTTCACCCCAATAAGATAGGCCACTGGCTGATCGCCAAATCGATTCTGCAATACCTCGGCGAGAACGTAGCGAATGCGCCCGATGCCTTATCTACTCTGTCAGTTAACCCGCGGGCGGAAGAAATAATGAGTCTGGTCAACCAACGGCAGGCCATTATGAAAGATGCCTGGCTGAACGCGACTGGTCATAACCGTCCTGAAATGCGCCAGGGTTTGCCCATGTCTGAAGCCCGGCAAAAGTATGATGACATTGAAAAACAGATTCGGACAATTATAGCTGAAACAGCACCGAAAAGATAGTTCAGCAATAGACTTCCGCCTTTTACCAGGAACTCATTACGTCAAATTTCCCATTACTTTCGAACTCATAGGAAAACAGAATCTTTTCCGGATAACTTCCTTTCCCCAACTCACTGGTATTTGCCATATGCCACTACGTTATTTCGGATACGATCAGGAACCGTATTTGAGTCTAAAATGATTGTAATGCATATCAGCAAATAGAACCATGGAATTAGGAATCAGTAGTTTTGGCGATGTAAAGCCTGATAATGTAGCGGGAAAAGCCGTTCATGCGCACCAGCGTATGCAGGAACTTCTCGAAGAAATAAAATTAGCCGATGAGGTTGGTCTTGACGTGTTTGCGTTAGGCGAACATCACCGGCCCGACTTCATCATATCGGCCCCTGAAGTGGTGCTGGCCGCTGCCGCTACGCTTACCAAACACATCCGTCTCTCCAGTGCAGTTACAGTACTCAGTTCGGCCGACCCGGTTCGAACGTTTCAGAATTTTGCTTCGCTGGACCTTATCTCGAATGGAAGGGCGGAGATCATGGCCGGGCGCGGGTCATTCATTGAATCGTTTCCGCTATTTGGCTATGACCTGAACGATTACGACGAGCTGTTCACGGAAAAACTGGACCTGTTACTCAAAATTAACCAACAGGTTGTTGTTGACTGGGATGGCAAACACCGACCGGCCCTTCATGGTCAGGGCGTGTATCCTCGACCCTATCAATCGACTCTCCCGATCTGGCTGGCCGTTGGCGGCACACCCGCATCAGCGGTTCGGGCAGGTACGCTGAACCTGCCGATGACCCTGGCCATTCTGGGTGGTCCGCCAGATCGATTCGTTCCCTTTGTAAACATGTATCGGCAGGCCGCCCAGCGAGCCGGCCATAACGTAGACCAGCTGCAACTGGCCATCAACTCTCATTTTTATATGGCCGATGATTCGCAGCAGGCGGCTGATGAGTTTTTCCCGCCATACGAATTGTTGATGAACCGGGTCGGTAAAGAGCGGGGCTGGTCGCCGATGACCCGAATGCAGTATGAGCAGATGCGTCAGTACGGGCCGCTGATGGTTGGTAGCCCGCAGCAAATCATTGATAAGATTCTGTATTTCCATGAATTGTTCGGGAATACCCGCTATCTGGCTCAACTGGTCGGTGGTCATAACCTGCCTCACGCCAAAACACTCCATGCTATCGAATTATTCGGAACGAAAGTAGCGCCTGCGGTGCGGAAAGCGCTGGATAAGAAGACAGTTACTACGATATAGTAGGCTGCATTCCTCTTTTATTGTGTTGCCAGATGCTCACATCTGACCGGTGAGATTTCTTAAAGCCCTGTCATAAGTAGGTTTTAAGAAAACTCACTGGTCGGTTATTGTAACCGACACCACTATACCTCTTTTCGCTATTTGCTTTTTGCTGACAAGCCCATCGAAAAGAAGTAGGTGAATAGGGGGTCAGGGCTTTTTTACGCGCATTAAAACCGAGTTAGATGATTGTTTTTCGTACGTTACTCATTCTTAGCTTCTTCGTAATATTTGGGCATGCTCAGGCGGCTAAAATCGACACGGTTGATACGTATAGCCCGTCGATGAAAAAGACAATTAAAGCCGTGGTTATGACGCCGGATTCTTACACAACCGGCAGCGAATTTCCGGTGGTGTACCTCCTGCATGGCTACGGCGGCAACTATAGTGACTGGGCAAAAAAAGTATCTAATCTTGGCCAGTCGGTCGATCGGCATCAGGTGATCATTGTCTGCCCGGATGGCAATGTCGGTAGCTGGTACTTCGACAGTCCGGCTGATCCGTCGTTTAAGTACGAAACCTACGTAGCCAGCGAGTTAGTGCCGTGGGTAGACAGTCATTATAAAACCATCAAAAACCGTCAGGCACGCGCAATTACAGGCCTGAGTATGGGCGGGCATGGGGCATTGTATCTGGCATTTCGGCATCAGGATGTATTCGGCGCGACAGGTAGCATGAGTGGTGGTGTCGATATTCGCCCGTTTCCCAACAATTGGGACATGGCCAAACGGCTCGGTTCGTATGCGCAATTCCCCGACCGATGGGAGCAGAATACCGTCATCAATCTGCTTCATTTGCTCACACCCAATTCCTTATCGCTGATAGTTGATTGCGGTACGGAAGACTTTTTCTTTCGGGTGAATAACAACCTGCACGACAAACTCCTGGAACGTAACATTCCACACGATTACATCACCCGGCCCGGCGGTCATAACTGGAATTACTGGACGAATGCGATAACGTATCAGCTCCTGTTTATGCGACAGTATTTCGACAAACAGAAACGCGAATAGGGTCTTTGCTGTTTGATTCGCCAGGTTGAAACGGTTGTGGCTGACCGTCCGGCGCAGAACAAATTGATTGAGATTCCATAAACTATACCAATCGTATGCCTTCCTGCTCGTATCGCTTGCCTGCTCTTTTGCTATTTCTCCTGCTTTCCTTATCAGCACATGCCCAAAAGGTTATTCGGATTGCCTGCGTTGGTAACAGCATTACGTATGGGGCTACGCTTACAAACAGAGACCAAGATTCGTATCCGGCACAATTACAGCGTTTGCTGGGAACGGGCTATGACGTAATGAATTTTGGAGTGAGTGGCCGAACGCTGCTCCGCGAGACAACCAACCCCTACACGGCCACAGATAAGTACCAGGAAGCGCTGAAAAGCAATCCCAATATTGTCTTGATCAAGCTGGGCACTAACGACAGTCGCCTACCCTATCGCCTGAAGATTGACCAGTTCGTGGGCGATTACAAAACATTGATTCAGTCGTTTAAAACCCTACCCACGAATCCTCGTATTATTCTCCTATTGCCGGTGGCGTCATATCTGACCGATACAACCCGCCAAACCGACGCTGCCATACTCAAGCATATCATTCCGCGCATTCGGCAGGTAGCTTTCGAGGAGAAACTGGAGTTAATCGATTTACATTCGCTAACTGTGAAAGACAGTCTTCTATTCCCCGACAAACTACATCCGTCCGTAACAGGTACAACCCGCATCGCAAAACGGCTCTACGAAGCCATTACGCTCAAGTCCCAGTCCGACTTCGATATTTTCCAGAAGATCAAAGAGCCCGTTACGATCTCATCGTTCTATGGTTACGATTGCGCGGATTTCATGTTTGAAGGACGTAACGCCAAGGTTGTTAAGCCACGGGTAGTGGCAACGGGCAAACCCTGGATCTGGCGGGCGCGTTTCTGGGGCCATGAACCACAAACGGACATCGCACTGCTGGATCGTGGCTTTCATCTGGTGTATTGCGACGTAGCGGAACTCTTTGGCAATGCTGAAGCGATTAGTCTATGGAACAAATTTTACCGCTCTATGCACAAAGCTGGACTGGCCGACAAAGTTTGTCTGGAAGGCTTAAGTCGGGGCGGCATCTACGCGTACAACTGGGCCATCGAAAACCCAAAAAAAGTAGCCTGTGTGTACGTCGATGCGCCCGTGCTGGACCTGAAAAGCTGGCCGGGCGGTAAAGGCCAAAGTAAAGGCAGCCCGAGCGACTGGGAAATTTTCAAGAAAGATTACGGCCTAAAGTCGGAAGAAGAAGCGCTCCAGTTTAAAGGCAATCCGCTGGACCGGATCGCGGAGATTGTCAACGGAAAGTTTCCGATGCTGCACGTCGTAGGCGACGCCGATGATGCCGTACCCGTGAGCGAAAACACCGAACCCTTTGAAAAACAGGTGCTGGCATTGGGGGGTCAAATTACCGTTATTCACAAGCCTGGCGTCAATCACCATCCGCACAGCCTGCCCAATCCAACGCCTATCGTTGATTTTATCCTGAAAGCGACAGGGCAATACGTTCCCTGAGCACGTATCCTGACCCGCCACTTTACGGAAGCGAATATGTTTTGAAAAAGCTCCAGATGATGTCGTTATTCAGGAAGGCTTCCGATGGCGCATCACCTATGAATCGGGCACTTTTTTGACCACCCGGCCAGGAGTGTCCTCCGTCTGTGGTCAGGTAGTACTGAATTTGTATACCTTCCTGGCAATCGGCCCACTTGCAAAGGGTGTACTTATCTGTTGTACGAATGACCTGTTTCTGTACGTTGCATTTCGCTAACTGAGCAAAAACAGCCAGCGTACTGTCCACCGGCGGATTCCACTGTTTATTAATACTTCTCGTACCGACGCCACCCCTATACGGTACGTTGCGATCCAGTTGCGAATGCACATGCAAAATTGGCATTACGCGTTTAGGTCGACAGGTGGTTTTTAACTGCATCGTTCCTGAGTTCGCGGCAATAGCCGCCACTTTATCCGACAGCTGACAGGCCAGCCGGTAGCAAAGCATCGCGCCATTGGAATGGCCTGTAGCATACACGCGTTTCGCATCAATTTGATACGTAGTGACCAGTTTATCAATTAGTTTGCTGATAAATCCGACGTCGTCTGCTTGCTGGGTTGATGCTATCTGACCACAACACGCGCCCGCATTCCAGGTACGTAAGCGCAACACGCCGGGGTTCTGTAGTCCATCGGGATACACCGCAATAAAGCCTTCCTGATCCGCTTTCTCGCTCAACTTCGATTGTACTTCAAACTGCTGTCCACTCCCTCCGCCCCCGTGCAACGCAATAACTAGCGGCAATGAATCACCATTTTTTCTGTAAGCAGGAGGTATATGCACCCAGTAGATTCTGGTCTGTCCGTCATGTCGTAACGTATCACGAACACTGGTTTCTACGGATATAGTAAGCGGAGATTTCTGCCCTATAAAACGGTTCCTTAAAATTGCACCTGGACTTGGCCAAAGAATACCACCAAATAGTAGAATCATTACGAATGATTTACCCATAGAATGAAATGTTTAGAGGGAACAGATGCTAATCTGGTATCGTGATAATTCTTCGGGTTTAGAAATAAATATAAACCATAAAACGCAGGGTATTCATTTCTGAATCAAGACTATTTCGTTACGTCTACTTTTACAAAAACCAGTCCGGGCGGAGCTAGATAACCGGTAGTAGACCAGTACGTTTAAACAGCAGACACTGGTTACTCAGAAGAAACAGATTAAAGGCGACAAGGGTAATTTGGCCTAACCAACGACTTTGCAATAGTGGATGTGCGTAACCTGAACGCTCAACGACACGTAATCAGCATAAATTAACCTAACTCATGGAGGCAACCACCGTAACTGGCCAACCGAAGCCAGCCACTTTTACCGACAATAAATACCTGATCACCCTCATTTTTGTTACGTCCCTTTTCATGTTTTGGGGCGTCGCCATCACGATGGGCGATGTGTTGAACAAGCATTTTCAGCACGTATTGAACCTTACCAAGACCCAATCGGCTTTTGTTCAGTTTGCTATTTTTGGGGCCTATTTTGTCATGGGTATCCCGGCCGGATTGTTCATGAAGCGGTTTGGTTATAAGAACGGCGTTTTGTTGGGTCTTTCGCTGTTTGCGACGGGGGCCTTTTTGTTCGTTCCAGCCGCTGCTGCTGCTTCTTTTACTTATTTCGGGATCGCCCTTTTTATCCTGGGCTGTGGTCTGTCGACGCTTGAAACGGTTGCTCACCCCTTTGTGGCCTCCCTTGGCGACCAGCGTACCAGCGATCAACGTATCAATTTCGCGCAGGCTTTCAATGCCTTAGGAGCCATTATCGGGCCGGCGATCGGATCCTATTTTTTGTTACGGAACAACACCGAAGGCAGTACCGATCTAACCTCCGTCAAGACCTTATACATTGTTATTGGCAGCGTTATTGCGACCATTGCGATCCTTTTCTCCTTCGTGAAAGTACCCGCGTTAACGGACCCACACACCGTAGTGGCCGATCCCGAAGCAGCCAATGTTGACGTTGAACCGGGAAAAACTCTTTTTCAACATAAGCACTTCGTCTGGGCTGTTATTGCACAGTTTTTCAACGTAGCTGCACAGGGCGGCACCTGGGCATTTTTCATCAACTACGGTCACGAAAAGATGGGCTTTTCTGACGCTACAGCGGGCAATTACATGGTGCTCTTTATGGGCCTGATGCTGGCTGGACGGTTTGTTGGTACGTTCCTGATGCGGGTGATTGCCCCCCATACGTTACTCGCCATTTTTGCGGCCTGTAACATTGTTATGTGTCTTATCATTGCGCAAAGTTTTGGGTGGCCCTCCTTCATCGCGTTACTGATGCTCAACTTCTTCTTCAGCATCATGTTCCCGACTATTTTTAGTTTGGGATTAAAAAATCTCGGATCGCACACTCAGCAAGCGTCCTCGTTTATTTCAATGGGCGTGGTCGGTGGCGCTGTTTTTCCTTTCCTGATGGGTCGGGTTGCCGAACATGACGTAGCAGCCGCCTATTATTTGCCTATTATCTGTTACACAGCGATTTTCCTGTTCGGTGCCAAGTTTTATAAAGTGAAATAATGCGCCTAACGTACCGACTAGCACTCTTCCAATGTAATGGTTTGAGAAAAAGGTACCACGGGTTTTAACCCGTTCAGGGATTGACCAAAAACGGGTTAAAACCCGTGGTACCGGCAATAAGAATCAAATTGGAGCAGTACTAGATCGATTTCCCTAGTTAGGTGATGCCGGTTTCTTAAAACCGACACCACCTGGAAAAATAATTAAGAAAAAGAGTACAAGAAGACGTAGAACTGATTACTTCCACATAAAAGGGCATCGTTAGTTTCAGCGATGCTTTTTTGTTGACCGTAGCCTGGAAGAAAATATTCTACTGTTGAATGAGTATTCTAAACCAATTCAGGACTATTATATTTATAGAACGTAGCACCATCTACCACAACAATCAGGGGTTTCGTGCTTATTTTACGAAAAACCTCAAACGCCCTGTGATCATTGGGCAATCAATGTTTATATGCAAACCGAACCGAGTACGCTTGCGGAGAGCCGCACCAAACAGGAAACCACTTTCGAAAGCCGATACGCCAGTTCACCCGTCGAAGTGAAAGGTATGAATACGGATCAGCTCCGTCAGAATTTTCTCATTGAGAACCTGTTCATAGCTGACCAATTCCGCTGGGTGCTGTCGTTCTTTGACCGTTACCTGACCGGGGGCGTTATGCCCGTAGTCGGACCACTCACGTTACAGGCGCCCGATCAGCTCAAAGCCGCTTATTTTCTGGAACGTCGTGAACTGGGTATTATCAACGTAGGTGGTTCAGGCCGGGTAATAGCCAATGGAGTTTCTTATGACTTGGAATACAAAGAGGCTCTATACATCGGTCAGGGAACGCAGGACGTCCAGTTTATTTCCCACGATGATACGTCTCCCGCCAAGTTTTACCTGAATTCCACACCCGCCCACCAAAGTTACCCGACTCGGAAAGTGTCGCGGGCTGATGCTGAAGTGGTTGAGTTAGGGAGCCTCGAAACTGCTAATCATCGAACGATTAACAAATTACTGGTCAATAGCGTATTACCGACCTGCCAGCTGCAGATGGGCATGACGGAATTGAAAGCCGGTAGCGTCTGGAACACCATGCCTGCCCACACCCACGACCGGCGCATGGAAGTATATTTTTATTTTGACGTGCCAAAAGGTCAGAGTGTTTGTCATTTCATGGGGCAGCCACAGGAAACCCGTCATATCTGGATGCAGAACGAACAGGCCGTCATTTCGCCAAACTGGTCGATTCACTCTGGAGCCGGTACGTCGAACTACACCTTCATTTGGGGTATGGCCGGCGAAAACCTCGACTACGGTGATATGGATTTCTGCGCCATTAATGATTTACGCTAAACAGAAATATTGATTGAACCCGGAATCACGAAGAACACAAAGCCTCTAAGCAAAACTTTGTGTTCTTCGTGATTCCGCTTTGGCAGTCCGCTGTGTTCAACCAAACCTGGCTTCCTTACTTTACAGTTCAAGATTTAAAACGTCCTATTTACTGAATGCAAACTTATTGGGGTGTCGATTTAGGCGGTACCAAGATTGAAGGCGTTGTTTTAGCCGCGCCCTCCCCTGATGCAGTTCTTATTCGCAAACGCGTTGATACAGAGTCTCAATACGGTTACGAACATATCATTAGTCAGATCAGCAAACTGATTCAACTACTGAAAGACGAGACAGGCCTTCAGCCGGATAAAATTGGGTTCTGCACACCCGGCACGATTGATCCTGGCACGAATACGATGAAGAACTCGAATATCATCTGTATTAATGGCAGGCCGTTTCAGGATGATCTCTCGAAGGCATTGGGCGTAACCGTGCGAACCATGAATGACGCTAACTGCTTTGCTTTATCCGAAGCAACGATGGGTCGTGTTCAGGACGTTATTCCTGATTTTCGCATGGTGTTTGGCGTCATCATGGGTACGGGTGTCGGCGGGGGCGTCGTATTCCGCGGCCTGGATGGTCAACCCGTTGTGCAGGCTGGTCGTCAGGGAATTGGTGGTGAATGGGGTCATAACATTCTGGAAGAGAACGGCTATCCTTGCTATTGTGGCAAACGTGGTTGTAACGAACAGGTTATCTCCGGCCCGGCCCTGCAACGCTTTTACCTCGAACAAAGTGGCGAAAGTCGTAACCTTAAAGAAATCCTCGACCGGCATTATCAGGGTATTGATTCCTACGCTACGGCTACTGTCGAACGGTTGTTGGAGTATTTTGGCCGGGCTGTGTCTACGCTCGTCAATATCCTTGATCCAGACGCCATCGTACTGGGGGGCGGTGTTGGCAATGTCGACCTATTGTATACGGAAGGCGTTGAACGGGCAAAAAAATACGTATTCAACAGCGGTCGACTTGATACGCTATTCTTAAAACCCAAATTGGGCGACAGTGCTGGTGTTTTTGGCGCGGCTCTATTGTAGGTACCACGGACTTCAGTCCGTCTACCCTCAGATTAGCGTAGAATTATTTGTTATACTATAGTTTACGGACTAAAGTCCGTGGTACCACTATGAAAATCGCTAGCACTATCTTTGCTTTTCTCTTCGGTTTATCAACCGTTGCTTTTCCTCAGACCAAACCCAAGCCTGCTGAGCCGGTCAAATCGGTTGAGAATGAAAAGTTTGTTTTCCTGAACAACGGCGCCACCGTCGGCATGATCATCAAATCCGTTTTAAAGGCTGACAAACAAAGGCTTAAACTGACCGATCAGCAGCTACCCAAAGCCAAAGAAATCATTACTACGGCGGTTGTCAAATACAACGAGGGCGTAAAACAGTTGAAGAAGTCGGGAATGAATCAAGGCAAATTAAGAACGCTGGCCATAGCGGTCGAGACGGACAAAGTGCGCGATTACAAAACCATCTTAACGCCCGAACAGTATACGATCCTGGTTACCCAGCACAAGAAAATGTACCCGGAAGCGAAAGTGTAATACGTAGTGTTCTGGCTCTCTTATTTTTTAGATTGCTGTAAACGAAAAGGCAGATTCCAGTTCGGAATCTGCCTTTTCGTTTACAGCAATACGTATTGATCTTTATTTACTTACCATCAGAACCTTCTGCATTTGATCGGCCACAAACTGGTTACCCGCATCATTTAAGTGAACGCGGTCAGTCGTTAGGACACCCCGGTCTTTGTTCTCCGGATTATTTTTAAGATCATAATCCAGAAACGCTTTTCGAAGATCGACCAAGGGCAGATTCTGAGTCTGGGCAATATCCCGGATGAATTTGCTGTACTGGTTCAGGTCGCCATCCTGCTGATTGGTCATGTCGGTTTTTTCACCAATAGCTGCTGGTGTACACAACACGACCTTGATGTTAGCCGCCTGTAGTTTCTTAACAACCGCGTTGTAGAACTTGATGAACTTGTCGGGATCAGTACCCGTGCCCGACGTAGCTTTGTGCCAGACATCATTCACGCCTACCCAGATAACCACTACGTCGGGCTGTTTCGCCAGTACGTCCTCGTCCATCCGCAGGAACAGATCGTAAATCTTATTACCACCAATACCCGCGCCGATGAGCTCATATTGATCGGCAGGCATGGTCTTCTTGAGTCGGTCGATATAACCACCGGGATTGACACCCGCCTGCGTGATCGAATCACCAAAGAATATCACACGAGTTGGCTTGGCAGCCGTCATAGCCAGTAGACCCGCTACGAATACCAGAATAGAAAGTCGAAGAATTGTTTTCATATCTCGTAAAGATGCAGGAATATTGAATTTACCTAGTCAACCGCACATAGGCGAGGTTAAAATTTCGCTCATTAACAGTTAAAGGGACTCTATACATGTCTATTACATATACGATTAAGCGTGTAGACAATCTATCCGAACTGGAAATTGCAACGATCCTCAAACATTGGGATATTGATGAGTGGAAAGCCCTGCCTATCAATGCATTCAGACAACTGTTTAAACAATCAGAATTTCATTTACTAACTGATACCGACGCAGCGATACGTTGTCTGGCACGTATCAATTTTGATTTTACCATCAGCATTGATAATGAGCTTTATACCATAGCCGAATTGGTTGGTTTAGTGGCTACGGCACCCGGCAAAGGCTATGGCAGGAACTTACTCAGCCTGATTCAGGAGAATGTAAAAAGCAGGAATATTAACTTGATAAGCTTTTGTGAGGCAGCGAACAGAGGATTCTACCAGAAATGTGGGATTCTAATCCTGCTCAACAAAGCCAAACATCTGCGGGAACCAGACAAGGATGAATGGCTGGTTCCCGCAGATGATGACATCCTGGCGATTAATCTATCAGAACGTAACGTCAATTTATTAAATAGCCTAAACCCTGAAAAACTAGGCTATTTAGTATTCTCCTGAGTGACCAATCCAGCTATCAGGCAGTAACGGGGTCCATGATCTGCCGTACATCTTTGGTGGATACTTTTTTGCCGGATTTAGCGGCTTCGAAAATAGCCTGGACTAGCTGCACGTCCCGCATACCCATCTCGCCGGGTACCGTAGTGGGCTTATCTTTCAAAATACAATCGGCAAAGGCATCCATCTGATGAGCTTGTTGCGGTACGTTCTCAATGTCCATTTTGCCCTGACTGGTTTTCCCTTCCAGACCGTCATACGCGTAAGCAGGAGACAGTTCAAACCAGCCCTTTGCCGCATCAGCGCGCAGTTTGTTATATTTATCGTTGAAGCTGGTCTTGCAGTTAGCCATCGTCCCATCAGCGAAGTATAGTTGAAAGTCCATCCCTTCTTCGATCTTGCTAAATTTCTCCGGGTCCGTAACGGGATGGTATTTGGCCGTTACCGCAATGGGAATCTGCCCTTTCGTGTAAATCGCACCCTGTAAGCAGTAAATGCCTACATCACGTAACGGTCCCCCTCCGCCGACACCTCTGCCTAAACGCCAGGGTGAGCTTTCGTCCTGTTTCTGCGCATTTTCGGCAACGATGTGATTGATCTTCCCGAAAATTTCTTTCTGACCCAGGCGCATCATTTCCTGATTGTGCGGCTCAAAATGCAGGCGGTAACCAATCGACAGCTGCCGGTTGGCCTTTTTGCAGGCATCGATCATTTGCTGACATTCTTCGGGGTTCATCGCCATCGGTTTTTCGCAGATGACATGCTTGCCCGCTTTGGCCGCCCGAATTGTGTACTCGGCGTGCATCGAATTTGGTAGCACTACGTAAACAATGTCAATGTCGGGATTATCCGCAATCTGATCGAAGGTTTTATAGTCGTAGACGTTCTTGTCGGGAATGTTGTACTTCTTCTTCCACGTCTCGGCTTTCTCGGGTGTTCCCGTAACAATGCCTGCCAGACGGCAGTTTGTGGTTTTCTCCAGCGCCGGAGCCAATTCCCCTTCGCTGTATTTACCCAGGCCAACCAGCGCAATCCCCAATTTGCGCGTCGAGCCAGCTTCCGTTGTTGTCGATGAAGCCGATTCTGCGTTGGATTCGTTGTTCTTACTCCCGCATCCCTGAAGACTTGCTAAGGTTGTAATGCTGGGAACAAGCAACGTAGCGGCCCCTAACTGATGGATAAAAGTACGTCGTGAAGCAGACGAATAGTCCATATAAAATGTACGTTGAGATTAAAAATCAATTAATCTGTTAACCGCACGTCCTATGGAATGTTCGTGATTGTTAGCTATGGCCAGTTATTTGTGAACGCCGTAATACGGTTAATAAGGCATTACAAAATGTGCTGATCCGGTTCGTTGTTACGTAAACCAGGCCGCTTACATTAGATTCTTGACGGCGCCACACCATAGGCTTTCTTAAACGCAAAGGAGAAGTGCGACAGATCTTCAAAGCCTAATTCCAGATACACATCAGACGGTGCCTTCCCGCGCTCCTTGATCAGATAATATGCCTCCTGCAAGCGTCTATGCTGCAGCCAGCGACTGGGTGAAATGTGAAATATTTTTTCAAAATCACGCTTAAACGTAGCCAGACTTCGCCCGGTTAAATACGCAAATCGTTTCAGTTCTACGTTGAAGTGGAAGTTCTTATTCATAAAGGCTTCGAGGTCGATTTTGCCGGGCTCCGAAAAATCGAACAATACGTCGTTCAATTCAGGACTGACTTTCAGCAACAGCAAAATCGCTTCCCGCAATTTCAAGGACAGGAGATGCTCATTACCGGGCTGCGTCAGTTGCTGATACGGCATCAGAGAATCCATGTAACTTTTGTAAAGCGGATCAGGCTTCAGCTCCAGAATAGCATCGCTGTTCTGTGTGTGTTGCGCCTTATAGCCATAGTCCAGGCTGACGTTACGTAACGTTTCCTGATCCAGGTAAACCGATATGGATTTGAACTCGCCGTCTTTGGGAGGCTGCTTGATAAACTTGACCAGATGATTTCGCCGAGAAAATCTGAAATCGCCTTCATTGAATATGTATTCTTTATTCCCGTCGTTCGTGATGAGCGTACCCGCAATCTGGTAGCTAAATACGTGCTCAGGAACAAACTGTTCCCCTTCCCGACTCCGGG
This sequence comes from Spirosoma validum, assembly GCF_014699035.1. Taxonomy (GTDB): domain Bacteria; phylum Bacteroidota; class Bacteroidia; order Cytophagales; family Spirosomataceae; genus Spirosoma; species Spirosoma validum. The sequence goes on along the minus strand of NZ_JACXAA010000004.1, from coordinate 148,031 downwards.
TGAAATAGCAGGAGTAGGCTATTGATGGCAGTTGATTCTCTTCGTGCAGCGTCATTCGTTTAAACAGATTGTCATTGACTGCACTACGTAGCGGCAGTCAATGACAAATTATTGTTATTTTAAGGACAATCAATCATGCGGCATATGCCGTAGAAATCCCTGCCGGATAAAGTCGACATAGTCCTGATCGGGCATTTGTTGCCGGGCGGCTATTCGCTTTTTAAAATCGTCGTTACCAACTACGTAACGCAAGGTAGCTGTGCCATCCGTTGCTGCCGCGTAGATCGTTTCGGCTACGTCGTCGGCTGTTACCAACCGGGCCGCAACCATTCCGGCAAAGAATTTATTGGCCGCTTCGATGAACGGTTCGTAATCGGTAAGCTCGGTGTTGTGCGCAAATTCTTCGCGTGTAACCTGGCTAAAATTTGTTTGCGTACCACCCGGCTCGATGATTTTTACCGTAATGCCCACCGATGATAATTCATACGAAAGGGCTTCTGAAAAGCCTTCCAGGGCAAATTTAGAGGCCGAATACATAGATAGTAAAGGCAACGTAAAACGTCCCGCGCCGGAACTGATATTGAGAATCAACCCTGCTTTTTGCTGGCGGAAATGCGGTAGTACAGCGCGTGTTACGTTCATTACGCCAAATACATTCACCTCGAATTGCTTCTGGATTTGCTCGGGTGTCATGGCTTCAAAAATGCCATTCTGCCCATATCCGGCATTGTTAACAACCGCATCGATACGTCCGAATCGATCAAGCCCTTCCTGAATCGCGCCGTCGATGGAGTCGGGTTGTTGCACGTCCAGTTTAGTAACCAGTACGTTGTCCAACTGGGTTAATTCCTTTTCCTGCTCCGGACTACGCATCGTGGCCACTACGTTCCAGCCTTCGCTCGCAAATTTTTTAGCGGCTGCTTTTCCTATGCCGGACGACGCACCGGTTATCAGTATGGTTTTGCTCATGTTAATTACGAGTTGTCACATCCGATTTTGTTTCGGTATGACGTAATATCAACTGGTTCTCAATTACCGTTCATACCCGCAAGTGCTTTTCCGGCTTCCGTTTCCAGGAAATTCCCAGCGTCATCGTGATCCGTAGAGATACTTACCGGCATCCATTTTTCCAATTCAGCCTGTCGCGTAGCATCAGCATGTTTTAATAAGCCAATGGCTTCGCTTCCCAAAACCAGATGGACAGGCGGCTCGGGATGATCGACCAGGTCAATCAGTACGTTCGCAGCTTTGGCCGGATCGCCCACCGGAACAAAGTTATCGCCTTTCAAATGGTTGACTACCCAGTCTACAGTTTTCTCATAGCCTTCTACGTGCGGGGCATAGCTCATGGAAGCTCCCGCCCAATCGGTACGGAATCCGCCCGGCTCAACGGACGTAACGCGTATTCCCAGCGGAGCTACTTCTTTGGCTAACGCTTCCGAAAAACCGCCCAGTCCAAATTTAGCCGCCTGATACATCGTCAGTCCCGCATTACCGACCCGACCGCCAATAGAACTGATTTGCAGAATCCGACCGGAACGTTGTTTCCGCATATACGGTAATACGGCCCGGGTTATCTCGATAGGTGCGTAGAGATTCGTTTCCAACTGGCTACGTACCTGCTCATCAGTAAACGCTTCTGCGGCACCCGTAATCCCGAATCCAGCATTATTGACCAGTACGTCGATACGTCCGAAACGAGTTATCGCCTGTTCGACTGCGATTTTTATCTGTTCATTGTTCGTTACGTCCAGTTGTAGTGGATAAATCTGATCCGGGTATTTCTCTACAAGATCGTTTAAGTGTTCGGGTTGGCGAGCGGTTGCTGCTACGTTGTCGCCTTTGGCCAGTACGGCTTCGGTTAGGCTACGACCGAGCCCGCGTGAACTTCCTGTAATAAACCAAACTTTTGTCATTGTCTGTTATTTATTTTTTGACAAAATTCGGTTGTATTTACGCCATCAACTTTGTTGTAACGCTCAAAGTTAGTTTGTTGAAACGCTCACCCATATATTACTTTACTACTATGGCAAACGACTATCTCGAAAGCGCCCAAAAGCAATTTGCGTATTACAAACTGCTGGGTGATAAAACCTTTGCTCAACTTACTGACGACCAGTTGTTCTGGCAATACAACCCGGAAAGCAACAGCATCGCGATGATTATCAAACACCTGTGGGGAAACATGTTATCCCGCTGGACCGATTTTTTAATTACCGACGGAGAGAAAGAATGGCGAGACCGGGAAGCCGAATTTGGGAACGACGTAACAACCCGGCAGGAACTTCTCGCCAAATGGAATGAAGGCTGGGATTGCCTGTTCAAAGCACTTAACTCACTGACTGAGGACGATCTGACGAAACTGATCTACATCCGAAACATGGGTCATACTGTGACCGAAGCGATCAATCGGCAGCTAGCGCATTACCCATACCACGTCGGTCAGATTGTGTTTATTGGAAAAATGGTTTGTGATCAGAACTGGAATTCGCTCTCGATCCCCAGGGGACAATCAACTGCCTACAATGACGATAAGTTTTCGCAACCTAAGTCAAAAAAGCACTTTACCGACGAATTTTTGAAAGGCTCTGAATCGTAGAAAATCACTGAACAGCAGAATAGGCCAAGTTTACACCACGAGATTTAGCGCTAGTACGCCGAGTAGACCAACAATTGAGACAATCGTTTCCATCAGCGACCAGGTTCGTATAGTTTGGCCGATAGTCAGGTTAAAGTACTCTTTGAAGAGCCAGAAGCCCCCATCGTTAATGTGAGAGAACATCAGGCTTCCGGAGCCGATCGCCAGCACCATCAACTCAGGTTTGATGGGTTGCGATTGCAGCAGAGGCAGAATGATTCCCACCGTTGTTAATCCGGCAACCGTTGCCGAACCAACGCATACCCGAATAAAGGCGGCTATTCCCCAGCCCAAAAGCAAAGGGGGAATGGCGGCATCGGCCAGTAAACTACCGATGTATTTGCTGGTGCCGCTGTCGCTGAAAACCTGTTTCAGAGCCCCCGCTCCCGCAATGACCAATAGAATCGGCGCCACCGCTTTAACCGCTTCTTCGAGGTCTTTGGTGATCGCTTTCATCGTCTGTCCCTGCCGGATGCCTAAAAAATACATGGCCACCAGAACGGATAACAACATACCGATATACGGCTCAGCCAGCAGGACAACCGCAGTTTTTAACGGCGACGTATCGGGTAAAGCGCTTTTCAGTGGACCAAACGTTGTCAGGAGCAAAACGGGTAAGAGTGACACGAAAAAGCTGATTCCCGCACTCGGCAAATTCGTAGTGGGCACTTCCTCAATATCGAACAGTTCTTTGTCGTTCGTTACTTTCATATTCACGAGCGTTTTACCAAAGATCGGTCCGGCAATGATGATCGCCGGAACGGCTACGATCAGCCCGTACAGGAGCGTTTGACCAATGTTCGCGTTGAGCTGGCTCGCTACGGCTGAGGGTGATGGATGAGGAGGCAGATACCCATGCGCTACGGATAACGCCGATAGCATCGGCACCGCTACCGATAACAACGGCAATCGGGACGAAGCAGCAATTGTAAATATGAGTGGAGCAACGATGATAAATCCGGCGTTATAGAACAGCGGAATACCGACCACAAAACCAGCCAGCGCTAGTCCCCAGCGTATATTTTTGATGCCGAATAACCCAATCAGTACGTTCGTAATCCGTTTAGCAGCACCACTTTCGGCCACTAACCGGCCTAACATCGCCCCAAATCCAATAATTAGCACCAGATCGCCAAGCGTACCGCCAATACCCGTCTGAATCGATTTCCCTACCGCTGCTACGTCCATGCCCGATGCCAAACCGATGCCGAGCGATACGAGAACAAACGAAATGAACGTGTCTAAACGAACAAAGGCGACTAAACCGACAAGCGTCAGAATACCGAGTAAGGTTAGAATAAGGGGCATGAATGGCGGTATGATTGTGGGTTATAAATTAAAGGTACCACGGGTTTCAACCCGTTTTAGAATTAGCCTAATAACGGGTTTCAACCCGTGGTACCTTTCTCTTACTGAAACGATAAAGCGTACGTTGCCAATTTTTCTACTTCCTTCACCAGCGAATTGGTTACGTCGAACGGTACTACGTGTAATCGCGTCAAAGCATCGTACCGGAACACAGGAAGCGGCTGGCGGAACGTTGTGTTTGTCGGGTAAATCAGAAACAGATCGCTGGCTCCGTATTTTTTACCATAAGCGTAGAGTTGGTACATATCGGCTTGCTCAATACCGTAATTGCCGGTTTCTGAAGTTGAGCGTAATTCCTGGCCGTTGACCTGTTTCCATTTGGTGTCAAGCACGAACAGCTGGTCGTTATGCCGAATCAGCATATCGGGGCGGAGCTTGAATTTGGGTGCTCCTACGTGTTCATCGACCAAATGCGCTGACGATTCCTGAACCGTTACGTTTCCCGCGTCGGGCCAGTAGGTTCGAACGCCATAGGCTACGTATTCTTCAAAGACCCGCTCCATCAGAAACAGCAATGAGAGGCTTGGCATTTGCCCGGTTTTAGCGCCAAACCCCTGTCGACTTAAAAGCGCTTCGGCCCAACGTAACGCGGGTTCATAACGGGCAAATAAGCGACTGGTCCGCCGAATCGCTTTCAAATCATCCGGGACTGATTCAGTAGGCGGTACGTCCTCCAATGCGCTCAGAAACTGCTGAATGCGACGTTGATTTGCCGAATTTCCGGCCTGTTGATTTAGGTATAGCAGCGTTGTTTTCAGGATGCGATTCGCGGGTACGTCAGCCGTGAGTCGCTCATAAACAACAGCCAGACGCTCCGCATGATGGGCGTTTTCGCGCAATTGTCGGGCTACCTGAAATTTACCTTTCCAGAACTGCTCGTTTCGTTCAACCGCTACGTAAGACCGCTGTATTCCCTGCAAAATCAGCGGCTCCATCGTATCCAGAAAAGCGCGTACAAAAACCTCCCAAAGTGGCAACTGCGTGGCGCTCGTATGCGCCGATTTAAGCGTACGGAACGGACTGTACTGCACATGCCGAAGCATGGTAAGTAATAACGACCGAGGGTTAGCTGGTGGCTCAATTTTCGGTAGGATTTCGAGATACGTCTTTCCCGAAAGCGGCAATATCCCAACGTAATTGCGAACGCGAATTAATTCCCGTCCTTTCTGAACCGTGAAGGTCAGCAGAACGTCGGCCTGGTCGGATTCAAACGTAAACCGACGTAATAACTGAAAAACGTCATCGGGCACGACAATGCCATTCAGCGGTGCTTCGGGCCATTGCTGCTCGCTGCCGATCAGACCATTTTCAGAAATTGAATACGTCATACTAATTGGATTAACCACGGAGCGGTCCGTCGTTAATCAATAAACCTACTTAAGTCGATACGCCCGCACGGGTTGCTGATTAATCCCAAATAATAACGTATTGCCAACAGGAAGAACGCTACGTACATCGCCGGTAAGTTGAAGACCGGATTGCGATTGCGGTATCGCGTCAAAACCACCCCGACCATCGTTACGTAACAGCAACCCATAGTTGGCATCGGCCCGACCAAAACGCAGACGAACCTGCGACGTATTGCCACAAAGTAGCAAATCTTTCTTACCATCCTTGTCGTAATCCAGCGACGTAATGGTAAAGACGGGCGAAATCTGGGCGGCTAGTGGCAACGCTTTTTCACTGAATTTACCGGCGGGTGTACTGGCAAAGTAGGTTGTTTTCAAGTCAGTAGCTACCAGTTTTTGTGCATCCTGCAATTGTTCAGGAGTGAACACGTCCGTCAACGTAGCATTGGAGTAGCTGTCGTAATTCGTGAATCGGTGACGTAACATACCGAGTTGATCCAGCAATTCATCGCGGGTAGCATGGGGATAGCTCTTCCCCTGAACGTACAGACAAAGAATTGGGTCAATCTTGCCGTTTTTATCAAAGTCCTTGTAAATCAATTCGGCGGGTTCTTTGTCGCTGGCGCGGCATTGTGTATTCAGTCCTTGATTTCCCACGACCAGATCTGGACGACCATCGCCGTTGAGATCATCAACCAATAACTTATTCCACCAACCCCGGTATTCTTTCTCAAAGTATGTTTTCGTTTGATCTACCATTTGATTACCATTCCAGCCCAGCACCGTAACGGGCATCCACTCCCCTACAATAACCAGCTCGGCTTTCTTATCGGCGTTCAGGTCTACCCAGGCTGCGTCGGTAACCATACCAATGCGCGCGAGTGTTGGTGCATACTTAGCCGTCTGGTCGGTAAACTTTCCCTTACCGTCGTTAATCAATAAATAACTCTGTGGTGTTTCCGGATAACGGCCTGGTATGACTCGGCCACCCACAAACAAATCCGGTTTACCATCACCATTAACGTCGTTTACCCGAACGCAACTTTTGCTGGTGCGCATAGCGGGTAATGCATCGGAGCTTTTGGTAAAATTACCCTTCCCATCATTCAGGTATAGCCGATCCTGAAAACGTGGATCGTCGGGCTGGAAGTCACTGTACCCTCCGCTTACTACGTAGAGATCAGGGAAACCGTCGGCGTTCGCATCGAAGAAAAGAGCATCGGTATCCGTACTAGCTTTATCGGTCTCAAAGGCAGGCTGCGTACGCTTACTGAATTGATTGTCGGCTTGCTGAAGAAACAAGACGCCAGCCTGTCCATTACCACCACCCGCATAGACATCCTCGCGCCCGTCGCCGTTCACATCGGCTTTCGCCAGACAGGGTCCACTAAACGACTGCGCATTCACCAGCAATGTCTGGCGCTTAAAATCATTGGTTTTATTGATCGGGTCGGTGAATGGCACCGGTGTTTTTATTTCCTGAAAAAGTGAATAGGCAGATTTGGGAATGCGATACGTAGCACGAGCGTCTTTTTCCTGAATCGTCAACAACTGATCCGCTTTTACCTTGGTGAGTATCTGCTCTTTCCCCGTTGGCCAAACGATACGTAACGAGTCGATAGCCGCGTTCGTGCCAAGGCCGAAATGCAGCCGTTGCGATACATTCGATTGGTAGCCGCGCGTCGGCATCTGCTCTACATACTGCTGCTTACCTCCCTGGAAGAGCGTTACTTTTGTCCCTACCCCCTGCGTATTCTTTCCAGTCCCTTCGAGCCGGACTGACAGGTAATGGTGTTTACGTTCCTTATTGGTTTCGTTCTGAAAAATGAAAGCGGCCTGGTTCGTGTTATTGACAATCAGATCCAGATCGCCATCGTTGTCAAGGTCGGCGTAGGCGGCTCCCGTGCTGTTTGATGCCTGATTTAAGCCCCAGTCGTTACCTACATTAGCAAACGTTACGTCGCCCGGCGTGGATTCGCCCCCCCGATTGCGAAACATGTAGTTCATTACGTTCGATGATGGAATTTTATGCACCAGTTCCAATACGTCTTCACGGCTAAAGTTGGCAGGGCGATTCTGCATATAGTCGGTCATGAACTTTAGAAAATCCTGATTCGTATAGTCGCGGACATACCCGTTCGTTATGTACAAATCTTTCCATCCGTCATTGTCATAATCAGCCAGTAAGGGCGACCAACTCCAGTCAGTGTTTGAAATTCCTGCTAACTGACCCACTTCTGCAAAAACTGGTGCGCTTTGCCCCTTAACCCCTGCCCCATGCCCCATTCCTTCATTCAACTGCAACATATTCCGCATGTGCTGGTAATGAAAACCCGACTCCACAGCCAGATTAAACTTTTCATAGTTATCGGGTGCCATCAATAGTTTTTGCCGCCGGTTATCTTCGGGCAGCATATCGAGGGTCAGAATGTCGGGTAGCGCATCATTATTGACGTCTGCTACGTCATTACCCATCGAGAAATGAGATGTATGGCGAATGCTGGTTTTCAGTTGATTTGTGAATGTTCCATCCTGGTTGTTGAGGTAGAGATAATCGGGAATGGTATAATCATTGGAGATATAAAAGTCGGGCCAGCCATCGCCGTTCAGATCGGAAACGCCCAGACCCAGACCATAACTTAACACCGAACTACTCAGCCCTGCCCGCTCGGTTACGTCCTCAAAGTGGTTGCCTGTATTGCGCAATAAACGCACACCAATTTCCGGATTACTTTGTTTCAGCAAAGCGGCTGTAGGTCCCGGATCGAGTACAGGCAGTAAGCGCGGATTATGATTCAGCAGAAATAAATCCAGATCGCCATCCCGGTCATAGTCAAAAAATGTGCCTTGTGTGGTCTGCCCCGGTTTATCGAGTCCCCACTGCACAGTTTGATCGGAGAAATGGGGAATTCCCTGTGCATCCGGGCCTTCGTTAATAAACAATTGAGGAATTCGTTTTTGGGGCGGCAAGCTACCCGAATAGGCGACAAACAGATCGAGACGTCCATCGCCATTCACATCGGCCATTGACACGCCCGTCCGCCAGGGGCCTTCGCGTCCAGCTACGCCCGCAGCTGCCGTTACGTTCGTAAATTTCATGTTCCCCTTATTCAGGTATAACTGATTAGGAACCATGTTACCACTGAAGTAAACATCCTCTAGTCCGTCACTATTCAAGTCTCCGACGGCCACCCCTCCCCCGTTGTAGAAATACTCATACATCAGTACGTTGGTGTTCAGCCCTTCGTTCAGGTAATTAGCGAACGTAATACCGGTTTGGTCGGAAGTAAGTGACGTAAATAGCGGAGGGCCGGATACTTCGGTTTTTTTTTCGGTTGAGGCCGAATCCTTGCAGCCAACTAAGCAGACAGAACCAACAAAGAAAAATAAATGAACAATCGTTCTCACGCAGGGTGGGCTTTAATGAAAAAATCTTATAAAAATAAACCAAAAAATGCCAGTACCCGTAAGCACTGGCATTTTTGGCAAAAAAGAGAAACAAATCTCTATTAGTAACCTGGGTTCTGAATCAGCTTGCTGTTCCGGTTGATCTCATCCCGGTTGATGGGCAGGAAGTAAAGCTTATCGTTCCACTTCCGGTTTTCTTTACCCGTCCCTAAATCCTGTACGCTGTAGGTATAATTGTAGTTATCCTTGCTATACTTATAGGTAGACACCGTCTTGCCCGACTTAAGTTTGCCGGTAATCACGATAATTTTCGCCTGGCTGCCCAGCGCAGTGGGAGCAATCATCCAGCGCCGTACGTCGTAGAATCGTTGGTCTTCAAACAGCATTTCTACATTACGTTCGTTCTGGTAACGCGCCATAAGTGCCGATCCCGTTTCGGTTATGGCAGGCATGCCAGCCCGGAAACGCACCCGATTAATCCAGGTTTTTGCTTCAGCTTCCTGACCCAGGGCCATACAGGCTTCCGCATAGTTCAGCACAACTTCCGTGTAGCGAATCTGAATCGACGGCACTTCCTGACGGATGCTCATGTCGACCAGCGTCGGGTCGGGATCCATGAATTTACGAATACCGTAGCCCGTCCAGGTACCGTTCCAGTTTTCGATCGTACTGTTACGCGTATCCAGCCCGGCAAACGGTGTCACCGTGCCACCACCCGTTCCGGTTTCGTAGAAGCCCATCTGAATCTGACCAGCGGGGTCGATACCTGCGCCATCGGGTGTACGAGGCTTCCACTGCGCTCCGTCGTACAGGATCGACTGGTAGAAACGGGGGTCGCGGTTTTCATAAGGAGCAGCCGCATGCGTCGGGTTGTTCCAGCTAAACTTCGTACCGTCCATCATCTCGTAGCTATCGACAAGCTGCTGCGTTGGTTGGCTGGATGTCCAGCCGTGATAGCCATTGGGCATGTTATTACGTGGATACCAGGAACCCCAGTCGTCGAACGAAGCCCGGATATAGTATTTCAGGAAAATACCATCGGCTTCTCCACCATTACGTGACAGCGATATATTGAGGTAGTTCTGCTGCCCTTCGGCGGCTGTAACGGGCGCGGTTAGATTAAGCTTATAGCCATACTGGTTCAGATCCATAACGGCTTTAGCTGCATCTTTGGCCTTTTGCCAACGGGCGGTTCGGTCACCACTGACGTATCCTAATAACTCTGGATTGGCAGCACTAGCGATCACGGTCGACTTACCTTTAGCCGTCGGAATGTCGTGCAGATCACTGGCCGCATAGAGTAATACGCGGGCTTTCAGCGCCATAGCCGCTCCCATTGTTGCCCGTCCGGCAGCCAGCGTTTTGCCTTTGAGCAGAATGGATGCTGAGTCCAGATCGCTGACGATGGCATTCACACATTCTTCGTATGTATTACGGCCCACATTAAAATCTGCTTCGTTCAACGTGTAAGCTGTTTTGATGATCGGAATACCACCGTAGTAACGCAGCAACTGATTGTGGTAATAAGCACGTAAGAAATACATCTCACCTTTCATCCGATCAGCTATCGTCGCATTGTCAAACTTTGGCTTTGCCAGATTTGACAGTGCGATATTGGCAGCCCGAATGCGCTGATACATCAGGTTCCAGTCCATCGTATTTTTAACGGTCCCTAAATTTGAAGGGCTTACGTTCGCTTCGTTTACGTCCTGCTTACCAAAGCTATACAAAGCGTTGTCGGTCTGGCAGTCGAAGCTCATTTGGTCCAGAATCCCGTCGCGAAGTCCATTGTAAACGTCTGTTACAAAAGCTTCCGATAGCGAGGCATCGGACCAGACCGCAGTTCCGGACACTTTGTCGACAGGCTGCGTATCCAGGAAATCAGTATTACACCCTACCAGCGTTGTACCCAGCACAAAGCCAAACGCCAGATATTTTATCATATAATTCATACTCGTCAGATTGATCGTTTAGAAACTGAGTGACAAACCTGTATTGATAATCCGCGCTTGAGGATAGTACTGCCCGTTTGTCGTGTTTGACGTTCCACTGGCACCACTAGTCGATTCAGGGTCAAGGATGCCCTTCAGAGCAGGAGCATACGTAGCCAGGTTTAAACCATTTACATAAACCCGCAAATTGCTCAGGCCAATTTTATTGGCAATGTTCGCGGGTAGCGTATAGCCAAGCTCTACGTTCTTTAGGCGCACGTAATCAGTACTCTTCAACCAATACGTAGTTCCATTCGAGAAATACTGGTTGCTCCGGTCAACGATACGGGGGTCAACGGTGCTTGGGTTGTCAACCGTCCAGCGGTGATCATAATTATACTTCAGGAAGTTCCCGATCGTACCCGATTCCGTTTGCAGGAAGATTTGTCCGCCGGTAGATGCCTGGAAGAGGATGCTAAAATCAAACCCTTTCCAACGAGCGGTGGCGTTCAAACCGCCCTGGAAACGAGGTTGGTTGTTTTTATCCGAACGAACGCGATCCTGGGCGTCAATCTTACCATTACCATCGATGTCTTTGAGACGCATATCACCAGGCCGTAGTGTGCTCGCGCCAACTCCGCTGTAATCAACTTTATTATCCGTGATCTCCTGTTGAGTAGAAAAGATTCCGTCATATTGATACATCAGCGTACCGTTAACCTGGTTCGGATCGTTCACATCGCTTGGAATAGGCTTGCCCGTAGATCGTTGCCACTCCGGTGCCCCTGGTGTTTCGTCCCAGAACGTAATGGTATTTTTGGCATACCCGCCGTTTACGCTTACACTGTATTTTACCTCGCCAGCCTGACCATTATAGCCCACCCGGAACTCATACCCTGTATTGCTCACTTTACCGATGTTGGTAGCAGGCAACGTAGCGCCCGTCGTTTGCGGGATCGAAGCACTTTTCCGCCACAGGATGTTCGACCGTTTGTTCTGGAACACATCAAACTCGAAGAAAACCTTACCATTCAGCGCCGATCCTTCCAAACCGATGTCGGCATTGTTGGCTACCTCCCAGGTCAGGCTTGTGTTCGGTACGCCGTTTTCGTACAACGTCTGTGCCACCTGATTACCCACTACGTAGCCCCAGTTGGCATTCACTACGTCTCCGTAGGCATACGTTGGCAGGTAGTCATACTCACGAAGTCTGCCGTTGAAATATACCTGGTCGTTTCCTAGCTGACCCCAGGATGCTCGTAACTTCAGCGAACTGATAGCCGACAGGCTTTTCTTGAAGAAATCTTCTTCGGAGATACGCCAGCCCGCCGTCACACCGGGGAAGAAGCCCCACCGGCTGCTGGCTGGGAACATGTACGAACCATCGTACCGCCACAGAAATTCGGCCAGATACTTCTCTTTATAGTTGTAAGCCGCACGACCAAAGTAACTCATACGAGCCCGCTGATAAAGAGGAGTGTCAGTATTGTTCCCCGAGTTCTTTTCATTGCTTCCGCCAGCAAACAGCTGATCAACAGCTGTTGACGCAAAATACCTCCGATACGCAAAGAAACCGTTTCCGTCCGATTGCTCTTTCGTAATACCCGCTAACAACGTTACAGCATGACTGCCCCCAAATGTATGATCGTACGTCAGAATACCCGATAACAGTGAGTTGAACTGATCGTTGCTGTATTGGTTCAGCGTAGCCTGAGCAGGCCCTTTCTGAACGCGTTGCAGAATTGGCTGCTTGTTGGCATCGTAGGAGGTGTAATCCCAGCTATACACGAACCAGGGTGTTTGCCAGTTTTTTACCTGCTGGATGTACTTATCCAAGGCCACACTACCGCTAAATTTCAAACCAGGAATCCAGGGGTTTGTGATATTTACAGTGGCATTGCTTTGTACATAATAGCGTGTGTCTCTGTTGTAGCCCGTAGCTGATGTCGTAATCAATACGGGCTGCTGGCCATTTTCAATATCAGGGGCTGGCTGACCAGTTGGCCAGAAAGCTGGTTTGTTCGGATAGCCGCGCATCAACATTCGGAAAATATCACCCGCACCAACGGTTGGATAAAATCGGTTTTCCTGACGACCAACTACGCCTGTTACCAGGTTGATATGCTTGCTAATCTTGGCATCGAGATTCAGGCGAAAATCGTATTGCTTATAGCCCGTTGCTGAGTTTTTGTAGTAAGCATCCTGATTCTGATAATTAGCTGAAACCAGATATTTGATATTGTCGCTGCCACCTACCAGTTGCAGGGTGTGCCGCGACTGTGGTGACCAGGGCTTCAACGTAGCGTCGAACCAGTTGGTATTGGGGTATTTCCAGGGATCAGAACCATCCTGAAACTTCCTGATTTCATCGGACGTATAAGCCGCTTTGGTAATAGTACCATCTGGCTGCGTATAGCTTCCTGTTGTTGCAAAGGCAGCTGACGCGTCTTTCCAGTACTGAGGTTTTACGTTCTGATACAGGTTCATTTCGTTGTTAAGCTGAGCATATTCAGCCGCCGACGCCATTTTCGGAATGGTCGTTGCTTGCGCGAAACCCTGGTTGAAGTTATACGAGAGTTCAGGCTTACCCGACTTCCCACGCTTGGTAGTCACCAGAATAACGCCGTTAGCTGCCCGTGAACCATAAATAGCTGCTGAGGCATCTTTCAGAACTGAAATACTCTCAATATCAGCTGGATTCAGGCGATCGATACCCCCGGCACGAGCAGGTACGCCATCGATAACGATCAGCGCGTCGTTGTTTCCCAGTGTATTGGAGCCACGAATTCGAATTGCCGATCCATCGGCACCCGGCTCGCCACTGCGGTTGGTGGCAATAACGCCCGGCATCCGGCCTGCAATAGAATTCGTCAGGTTTACAGCTGGCGATTTAACCAGGTCTGTTCCCTTGACCGTGGCAACAGCACCTGTTACCGTTTCTTTCTTCTGCTCACCATAACCCACCACAATGACTTCACTCAACATTTTGTCGTCGGAAGCCAGCGTAAGATTAATTTCACTGCGTCCGTTAACCGGAATCTCCTGAGTCAGAAAACCAATGTAGGAGAATACGAGTGTTGAGTTACGGTTGGGCACGTTCAACGCATAACCCCCATCAGCGGTTGAGACAGTACCCGTTGTTGTCCCCTTAACGACAATACTAACCCCCGGCAGCGCTATTCCCTGTGCATCGAGTACTTTTCCAGTAACCCGAGTCTGAGCGTGAACAGCAAATGAGGAGAGCAGGCTAAGTAGCAGCACTAAACAGAACGCATTTCGGCGAGATCGGTTTGCGTCTGACGAGAAGGTATCTTCCCGAATGTTACGAACCTGCGGACAGGTAAATTGTTTTTGCATAAGCTTTATACTATTTAGTAGGCTAACAATGAGTATAAAGTCAATTACTTAGGCGTATTTACTTAGCTATTTTTACCAAAATACTACTTTTTTTTAACAATTTTACCATTTAAACTCCCTATAGTTATATAACTTAGATTAAACGAAAGTAGCTTATTAAATAGATTTACAAATAGTTATCGGTTACTTTAGCTTAGTTTTAAGATGTCGGATTAAACCCCGTAGCGAACGTTGAACTAGCCTTTTTTAAAATGATCATGTAGCGTATTGATCCCGCCAACAAGGGTTTGTAAAAAATTACGCTAATGTCTATACGTTGGTATCTTTCATTAGCTTAACTAATCCGCCCCCAGTTATTCTCAGTCTGCTTCAAGCTATCTACGTGATTGCGGATGGGTGCGTGCTGTGGGAGCAGAAGTTCGGGGTCTTCCATCAAAATAGCCTGCGCCGACTCACGGGCGACTGTCAGAATAGCCGCGTCTTTCGCTAAGTCAGCAATCATCAAGTCCATGACGCCACTTTGTTGGGTACCAGTCAGGTCGCCGGGACCGCGTAATTGCAGATCGACGTCGGCGATTTCGAAACCGTTGTTGGTACGTACCATCGTTTCAAGTCGGGTACGAGTGTCCGTGCTAAGTTTGTAACCGGTCATCATCACACAATACGACTGGTCGGCCCCCCGCCCTACCCGACCGCGTAACTGGTGCAACTGCGAGAGACCAAAACGCTCGGCGCTTTCAATCACCATGACACTTGCGTTCGGTACGTTTACCCCCACCTCAATTACCGTCGTCGCGACCAGGATCTGGGTTTCATGTCTGAGAAACCGCTTCATCTCGTCGTCCTTTTCGTAGGGTAGCATTTTCCCATGTAACATTCCGATCTCATAAGTAGGTCGAGGGAACGCGCGCTGCATACTCTCGAAGCCATCCATCAGGTCTTTATAATCCAGTTTTTCGGACTCTTCGATCAGCGGATAGACAACGTACACCTGCCGTCCCAGTTCAATCTGCTGCCGTATGAAGCCGAACACCTCTGAGCGATGCTTGTCAAACTTATGAACAGTTTTAATGGGTTTACGTCCCTTGGGCAGTTCGTCAATAACCGATACGTCGAGATTACCATAAAGCGTCATGGCCAGTGTGCGCGGAATGGGCGTGGCCGTCATGACAAGAATGTGCGGGGGAACTACTTCGTTTTTGCGCCAGAGTTTGGCCCGCTGCGCTACGCCAAAGCGGTGTTGCTCGTCAATAATGCACAGACCCAGGTTTTTGTACTGCACGACGTCTTCGAGCAAAGCGTGCGTACCGACCAGGATATGCATTTTGCCCGATTGCAATTCTTCGTGCAATACGACACGGCGTTTTTTATTGGTCGAACCCGTCAGAATACCCAGGTTCAGTCCCATGGCATCGGCAAAGGGCTTGAGGCCATTATAGTGCTGATCGGCCAGAATTTCGGTGGGAGCCATCAAACAGGCCTGGGCACCGTTGCCAATGGCCAGCAAGCAAGCGATAAAGGCAACAATCGTTTTACCGCTCCCTACGTCCCCCTGCAAGAGCCGGTTCATCTGCTTACCCGTCAGGAAATCGGTATAAATTTCTTTGATGACACGCTGTTGGGCACCCGTCAGTTCAAACGGTAGCAGGTCATTATAGAAGTGTTTCATCAAAGACGTATCACGGAAAATCTGCCCCGGAAACTCTTCTTTCTGAATTAATTTATTCTTGATCAGCCGTAGCTGGTTATAGAACAATTCCTCAAATTTCAGCCGACGCTGCGCCTGTTTGAGCCAGCCCTGATTCTGCGGCAAGTGAATGTTCCACATCGCTTCCCGCTTGCCGATCAGCCGATACTGCTGAATAAGTGAATCGGGAAGAGTTTCGTGAATATGCGGCCATGATTGCTCCAGCAACCCCCGCATGGCTTTCCCAAGGACTTTACTATCGAGATGACGCTTACGGAGTTTGTCGGTCAGGTTATACACCGGAAAGAAACCCGCTTCCTGCTCCGAAACTGTGTTGGCATTTTCCAGTTCCGGATGAACGATACTGAACTGTCCATTGAATGACTGCGGTTTGCCATAGGCGATGTATTCGCCATCACGACGTAACGTTTTCTCGATGTACGTAATGCCCTGAAACCACACCAGACTCATCGAACCCGTCCCATCCGTGAACGTAGCGACCATCCGTTTTTTAGGTCCTTCTCCTTCCATATACCAGTCACGAATGCGTCCGCGCACCTGCGCCGAAGGCATTGAGTCCATTAACTCACTGATGGTATAATAACGCGTGCGGTCGTCGTAACGAAAAGGATAATACTGAATCAGGTCGCCATACGTGAACAGATTCAACTCTTTGTTGAGCATTTCTGTCCGCTGCGGCCCTAATCCTTTCAGATAAAGAAGCGGTGTATCGAAATAAGTGGCTCGTTCGGTCATAATAGACCCGGTCTGGATGGATCTGGTAAATCCGGTTAATAGATCAAAAATACGGATTTCTAACCAAATTAGTCATGGCTTGTCATTAGTAGCCATTCATTGCTTTCTCCATAACAGCAAGCCATGACCATGAATGACTACTCTTCCACACGCCCAAGGCCAAAAGCGACACCAGCGTAAATATCCAGCCCGCGAGGTCGAATACCAATGGACGTATTTCCTATTAATCCCAGGAAATTTTCGGTGCCAAGCCAGGCTGGTCCCACGCGAACCGATGCACCTGCCGTCAGACCATGATTTAGATAAGCAATGGGCACAGCCAGACTAAGCCAGCGGGCATCGTAACGGGGAACAACAGCTAGCATCGTCGGCTGATGAACGGCCAGCGCTTGCTGTGACCGGACATCCTGAAAGTACGTTACGTTTATGCCAAACCCAGATGGCAACTGATAATCGGCGGTTAGATTGAGCGAAGTGGGAAGACCAGACCGGAACGTCGTTTTATCAGGATTTCGTCCAGTACTGAGTTTATCCTGAATGCTTTGCAAAACGTCCAGGCTACCCGTAATCCGGTTGAAATCGGCATTGGTAAACCGAACGGGATTCTGACTAATGTCGGCATAGTTGTACTGCTCACCCTTATACGTTAATCCACCAATATCGGTCAGTGCCACCCCTAACCGTAGCGCCGGGCTATCGGTATCGTATTGATTGATATACGTCATACCAATATCGAACCCGAATCCCCGACCCGGTGAATCAGGACTGAAGAGGGTACGTGGCGTAATGGAGCGGTTTTCAAGAAACGTCGTGTAGCCTAACGTAGCGTCGAACTGATTTAACTCCAGAACAGCACTAAAGGGATTATTGGGATCGGCCACGATTCGGTAGTTAGCACCCCGATTGATGATATGCTGTGCGTTGTATCCAACCAATACTTTTGCCGTTACACCCAACAGTAGTTTCTGTCCATCACTTTCCGACAGGGTTCCCGCATACGTAACGCCTAGCTCAGCATACGTATTCGTATTCAGATTAAACCGATTGTTGTCTGTCGGAATACTATACAGTGCCTTATCGCCCAAACCCGCCCGCAGAGCAGAGAGCAGCGACTGCGATGCACCAATAACCTGACCAACCGCCCGAAAGCGAGTCGTGACAGCAAACGCGGAGTATTCGCTTGTTTTAATTAATAGTGACGGTCCTCGTACTTCGCCTGCCAGAGTACCGTTTTTGGCGTTGCCGTCCAGGTTTTCGCGGGTATAGTTCACATCAAAGTGTACAGAGCCGTCGGGGTTTTTGTACTGATCCTGCACATTACCCGTAACAAGTCGCAGCAAGGAAAAAGGGGCCTGAAAGCGAACGTAATTATTATTGACGTGGACATTAGCTGTAAAGCCATTGAGAAAAAGTTTACTGGGCGAGTCGGCAGCTAACGATGGGTTAATGTAAAGTCGGTTGGTACCACCGTAGCGACTGGTTGAAATTCCCAGAAGATTCTGCGCTGAACTAACAGTTGAAACAAGCAAAAAACCTCCTAAGGCGAGTAGATACTTCATGCAGTGAATAAGTGAAAATCATTACCTGAACTTTGGTGTTTTCTCGAACCATACAGTAATGATCAGTTAATTAGGTGGAATGTAATTACTTTCAAATACTCGAACGGGTAAATAAAAGTTTAATAAAATTTCAGTAATCTTTCAGTAAGTTTTACCTTGCAGTGTGACTTACAACGTAGAACTGACCGATAAGCCCGATAAACATGGGTTACACCATGTCATGATTCGCCTGCATGTCAAAGAGCAGAAACCAGCCCGTATTCAAACCGAAATTCAAATCGAATATCGGCACTGGAATGAAAAAAAGAAATGGGGCAAATGGATTCGATCGTCTCACGGCTACGCTGATAAACTGAATGCGGACATCGCTCTAGCCCATAAACGCATTTTCGATGCGGTTAGTCTACTCCTAACGGCCGACCCGACGCTTACACCCAAACAGGCTAAAGAGCGGCTTGAGAATTCATCGGCCGAACGGCTCCGCGATTACAACGCCACAAATTTACTCGATCAAACCAATTCGTTTACTACCAATCAGGCGAAAGAATACAACTGGCAGGCCTTTTTAAGCTGGGCAGGCGAAAACGTAACGCTGGGCGAGATGACGCCCGAGCTGATTCGTAGCTACGCCAGGCATCTGCAAAAGCAGGGCAAAAAAAATCAGACGGTCAATGATTACGTCGACGATCTGCGCGAATTCTACACCCTCATCCAGCAGAAGCGGGGACTATCCAAACGGGAGATCCTGGCCATATCGCCCTTTACGGAGTGGAAAAACCTCAAGGCCGTTAAACCCAAAAAGGGAAGATTGCACCAGGCGGGTATCGAGAAGATGGAAGCGGGTCCCTTTGATTTGCTGACCCAGGCGGGGAAAGTGCGATACGGTAGCATGGTCGACTGGTCGCGCTGGTGCTGGCTGGCCTGTTTTTATTTAGCCGGTATGCGTATCGGGGATTTGCTTCGTAGCCGCTACGAGTGGTTTGAAACGGATGCCCAGGGCAAACCGGTACGACTCCGCTACCAGATGCAAAAGAATGGCCGGCCGATCTCCATTCCCCTATCGGCTAAAGCGCAGACGCATTTATCGCACGTCTGGCGATCCGGATCGCCACCAGTTAATTACCTGCTGCCCCTGCTGGATTCATCCGCTACGTATGCCAACTATCGGACGTATGAGCAAATCCGGGCCATGCCCAGAGTCGAAGCCCAGAAACTAAAAAGCCGGCTCAGCAGCGTAACGGCGCAACTGAATATGTGGCTGAAAGTTGTTGTCCATGATCTGGGTATCGAGGTGATCGGCGGGGCCTCACTCACCAACCACACGGCCCGGCATTCGTTTGCCGATAAAGTCAGGCTGGCGGTCAAGAATGGCAAAGTTGATGCCAAGGGCCGGCCGTTGACCAATTTTGATGCGAAAGAATTACTCGGCCACCGGTTTATGTCCACCACGGAAATGTACTTTGGGGATATGGATCAGGAAATGCTGGATTCGGCGATGGATGCGCTGGGCGAAGAGTAAGCTAATTAGTTCTTTTTTTAAAATAATGTTTCTGGGTTCTTCGCCATACAACATCTTTATTATTATCGAAAAGTATTTCGTAATTAAATCGATCGTTGCAGGTGAATATTTTTAAATATTTATAACTAACATCGTAAGCAACATTACCATACTTTATTTCATAAGCACTATCTGCGGCCGTCATAGGCTTAAAAGGAATTGATTCAGTTTCGCCAGATAGTATGGTTAAATTCGTATCAAGCTCAAAGCCAAGATCTGCAATCTTACCCGCTGGGCCATACCTTAAGGTATCTATTTCAAGTCTGAGTATTAAATCATTGATTGAGAAAAAGCTATTATTTTTTAGTTCAATTAAGGTATTGAATGGGTGATGTTTGTTGGTTGATTGTCCCATTGTAAAGTCTATGCTTGGGTAAAACAACTGAACTATTTGTAGACCAGCTAGGGTACTTATTATTGATAGTATTCCGTAGACTCTTATTGCTGATTTCGAAACCCATTTGACGAACCAGTGCTGTTTATAAAAAATATTATTAGTTGAGCCCGTATGTGCTACATCCTTAATTGCAGACTGAGATTTATTTTCTAACTTTTTCTTTTCCCTAGCTTCTTGCCGACGCTGATTCCGATCTCTTTTACTCATTGATAACCATCTAAAAATCGTCGTTAACAGCCATTGCTTTTTTTAGTGAGCTTAATAATTCTTTAGCCTTGTTGTTTGTTTGTTCGACAAAATTTATATCCATAGACAAGCTAGTTTCGGTTTTTGACTTTACATCCACCCATTGTTTTCGAACCGATTTTTTTGTCTCATTTTGAATTTTTAGATCAATTAATTTAAGTTCATCTTGTAAGCTTTTAATTGTTGCATCCAATTGGGACACTGGCAAATAACTAATTGGTGGCAATACACTAGCGCCACGCTCTAAATCTGTTAACACGCATCTATACTTATTATCCTTACAATCAATAGTTATTACATATCGTATTCGATCAAAAAGATAGACGTCTAACGAAGATACTCCCTTAATAATAAGCCTTCCTGCTTCCTTGTCTTCAAATTGAATAACTGCCTTATAGTCACCGAACGATTTTGTTATCCATGTCTGAGCATTTTTAAATAGTATATCCTTTTTGTTTTTAATGTCGACTACATCAGAATAAGTAATTTTATTTGTCTGTGGGTCAACAGGCATCATATAGTTTTGACCGTATAAACAATATGGGCCTAGCCAGAAAATTATTAGTATTAGTTGCTTCATACCATAGATTGTTACTGTGCCCTGGAAAACACGACGGCCCCAATTGACGGTTTATTAGATAAGAGCATTGTGAATATTATATACATGATATACCTGCCTAATTTCATCCATTGGAATTTCAACTTTCATTCTACCATTGTCAGATTGTATAGTTATAGTATTGTTTTGCCAATCAACTTTGGCTAGCCGCTTAATAATTAGCTCATCTTTATAATCCAGCATGACAATTTTTTCAACTCTGGGGTATAACCCTTCTGGTAGTTTATAAGCTAGCATTTCCCAGCCTGCCAATAAAGTTGGTTCCATGCTGTCACCGTTTATAGTAACGATAGTATGATCTTCCGCAGCAACTCCAGGATAAAGCTTATTTTCAGGTACGTAGTCCCATTCCTGCTCTTCAGGAGGTCTATTGAAATAGGCAGTATAGCCCATTCCAGCCCGTGCGTAAAGAGGCGTTTTTAATACGGGTAACAGCTCCGCTCTTTCAGGTATACGCACCGTTTTTTGCAGAAAGTCTGTACTCGACATACGCTTTGGCGCTTCGTGTAATTTCATTTCCCCTTCGCCGGTAAGTATCCAATCCTTGCTATATCCCCACCGGTTGGCTATCGCATAGGCTAGCTCTTCCGAAAACCCTTTTTTACCATTTCGTATAGCCGATACTATGGACGGGTGTCGCTTTGATAGCTCAACAATCTGGTTAGGAGTCCTGTCTTCCGCTTCTGCAATCTTAACTAACCGCTCGTAGGGAGTCATTCTATGAGAAAAAATGTGTCGTCTTTTTGATACCTGGTACGTCAATCCTTGATACAGCATACTGGTGTAGACTTAATAAATTGATACAACGTTGAAAATTAATTGATACTAGGTATTGACATTGTGATTTTGGTATCATATATTTGATACCAATTACAACGGTAGTATCAACCGCAACCGCAATATAAATCAATATCTAGGAAATGGCGCAACAATCATTGACCCAGCGGCTTAAAAAAATCCGTGAACGGTGCCTAGACGTGCCGGGTGGTATCAAAAAAGTAGCTGAACGGATGGGGCGTGTCGAAAATACGCTACACAATTGGTTCAAGGGACGCACAACACCCACCGTTGACGATGTAGAGCAACTGGTAACGCAACTGGTGGCTCTTGAGAATGAGGCAAAGCAAATCGAAAAGGAAAAACAGGAACGTTTAAATGCAGCCCTCGCCTGAATCATGACCGACATAATCTTACCCATTTCCAGTAATACCAAGGGTATTCCGGTTGTCAGTACGTTGGATTTTTGCGAGGGGCTCGGCATTAATCACAAAAGCCTACTTGATACCATAAGGACCTATTTATCCGCTATTGAAAGTGGATTTGGACAGGTCGCGTTTGAAACGGCGACTGTCAGAAATTCGGTAGGAGCCGCAAATCAGATAGTATTTGCTAGGCTCACCGAAGATCAGGCACTATTTGTCGGCACCCTTTCGCGAAACAGTGAGCGCGTCGTTGAATTCAAATCAGTGCTGGTGCGCTCATTCGCTGAAGCTCGCCGTCGTGCCCTGCAACCCCAACTTCCCCAAACCTTCAAAGAAGCACTGGTTGCTCTGCTGGGTCAGGTTGAGCAAAACGAGCGGCTCCAGGCTGAAAACGAAACCCTGCGCCCCAAAGCTCAATACGCGGATGCCGTCTTATCCAGCGAAACCGAGCTGACCACTACGGTTATTGGCAAAGAACTGGGCATGTCGGCTATTGCGCTGCATAAAAAACTACACGCCATTGGCGTCATCTGGAAACAGCGGGGCATCTGGGTACTCTATTCCAAACACGAGGCTCAAGGCTACGCGGTGCTGAAAACGCACCCTTATACGGATTCGCAGGGTAAGCCGCAAACAAAACACTATCTGGTCTGGACCGAAAAAGGTCGGCTGTTCATTCACAGTAAGCTAAATCCGGCATTTCGCACGGCTGACCTGGCCTACCCGGTCAATCAGCTTGGTATCGCCTAAACCACTCCCACGTTATGGATTTTCTGCAAACACTGGCCATGCTCCCCGATCAGCTTACCCGCATCGAAGCCCTAATGGATGCCAACACGAAGGCGCTCAATCAGGCGACCGAGCAGCTGGGGAACACGCGCTACTACGAAGCGGATGCCGCCAAATATTTGGGCGTCGAGCAAAAGACGATGTATCACTACCGGCAGCGGGGCCTCCCCTACGAAAAAGTGGGCCGCATCATTAGCTACCTCCGAAAAGATTTAGACGCATGGCGCTCCGCCGGAAAGGTGCACGCCTAAGCGATAAAGATAGTGCTAAGGTGAAAGCCTTAGCAGGTGTGGATAGAAGTAGGTCAAGACCGGGGGGCAATGCCTCCCGGATCTTCCTTCCCTCCCACCAAAAGATTATTCACAATTCTAACCATTTCATAATCATGCAAAAAATCATCGCAGGTAACGTGGGCCTAATGGCCGCAATGATGGCAGCTACTGCTGCTTCGTCAAGTCAAGCTCCAGAATCTCGCCCAGCCTCAACGCGACCTAGTAAACGTAGGATTCCGATCCCATCGGTGTTTCCCGACGTAACGGCCGAAAAGAGAGCAGAAATCAACATCAGAAAAGGACTAACCCTTTTTGATATTGATGGGCAAAAAATCTGGGCGCTGAATCATAAGAATGCCATTCGGAAGGCCTACAAAGCCAATCAGTAGTCGCATTACCACCAAAGACAAAACCGGAAGCAAGTGCCTCCGGTCTGTGCAGTAATCAAAATTCAAACAAAACTATGAAATCTATCCCGAGTCACGAAAAATTATCGGTCGCCCTGGCGGTGCTGGAGCGGCTGAATCCACCCACCAGCGGCCTGACGCTCGCCGATCTGGACAATGAGCAGGATTTCGAGCCGCTCGATGCGTTGGTTTACGCCTACAGTGGCCCCTACTGTCTGACCATTGAATTTAATGACGACAACCACAAACACGACTCCCGGCGCGCACTGGAGTACGTCGTCAAAACGCCCTGCGGTAATGGCTACGTGGATCGCGATGAAGATGGTGCCTATCAGGATACGAATGTGGTTCGCGAGAAAATTTGGGTGTTCGTGCATCCGGAGATGACAATCGAGCAGATTGCTGAAGCGGTGCGGGATGAGGTTCGGGGCATTGAAAACAACGTACTGGCATGAATCAGGACTTCACACCCATGCAATGCCTGGCCGTACTGGCCATGATAGCCATTCGGCTAATTCTTTTCTGCGCGGCCCTGCTCAACGGCTTTTTCATCTTCATCGTCCTGCGGGAGCTCCATTGGACGTACATGCCAAAAGTTCGCGAATTCATCAAGCGCGAAATCGGGGCAATCATGCCCATGGCGATAATTCTGTTCTGCTTGGTCGGCATTGTTGTGCTGCTTAATTGGCTGGATGCGATGGGGTTCAACTGGGTCAATAATACGCATCGCTATTAACCATGAAGTCGACCCACGCACCCGAACTGAAGGCGGAGAAAGAACGTCAGAAACAACTCCGCCAGGAATCGAAAGACTGGAAACAGCGCGAAAAAGCCCGTAAACGTCAATCTGTATAGCCATGGCTTATAAACCCGAACATAACCCCGAAACGGGCGTCTTTGTCTCCCTGCTGATCATGTGCGCCGTGATGCTATCGGCCGTGGCTGGCCTGGTGTATGGCGCATTCAAGTATCTGTTTTAAAACGTCTCGCTCAACGTACTCTATGCTTTCCTATATCGAACTAATGAACCGCTTCTGGAAGGTGGATGAAGAGTATAGCTTTTCGGGTAATGATTCACGCTTATACTTCTACCTGCTGAACGTAGCCAATCGCCTGGGCTGGCCTAATGAGTTCGATTACGCCGATGATAAATTGAAGGGGAATATTGGAATTAAAGTGAATACACTAAAGCCATGCCGGGACCGGTTGGTTATGGCCGGTCTGCTCGATTTTGAGCTTGGCGGCATGGGTCGAGGAAACCGGGTAAGGTATCAATTAAGGTATCAAAAATTGACACCTATTTCGTCGGAAAGGTATCAGGAAAGGTGTCAGGAAAGGCATCAAAAATTGACACCTAAAAGCGAAAAGGTATCAAGGAAGGTGTCAAAGAAGGTGTCAAAAAATGACACCAACTCTGTATATATAAGACTAAAGACTTTTTTTAAACTCTCTATAGCGAGTGAGCGAAAAAAAATTATTGCCTTTCGCTCTGCAAAAAAAAGAGTCCAAAAAGTCCCCCTCATTCCGCGCGTTCCCCCTAAGCCGTCTTCATCCGATCCGCCAAAACGAGATCCGTTTTTTTTCAAAAGCAACTCGGAGGAGCTGAATGTCAAATTCTCAGACTGGTACAAAGCCTACCAGTACAACAGTGGCGAATTCTACTGCCGAAGGCTCTGGGTTGAACTAACCGACGGCGAGCGCGCAACGGCGATGGCGCACACGCCGCTCTACGTCAAATCAACCCCCGAAAAACGCTACCGTAAAATCCCGTCCAAGTACCTCGAAGAAAAAGCCTTTAACGACGAAATCATTGAACGTAATGGAAAATCCAATTCAGAATCCCCAGCCACAGGACAACGTGAAATCATCCGTACCAACTATACAGCCAAAAAATTCACCCGGTCCGTTGGTGGGCGAAATGGACAGTGAAACGATGGAATACTTAGGTTTCCCAACGCCGGAACAGCAGCAGCGGTACGATGAAACCCGGATTACCATCAACAAACGTCGAGACGAAATCTTCAATAAACCGTTCGTGCGTCCCATTGACCCGACCAAACTCTCTGAAGATGGCAGATCCCTCCGTCGAAGAGTGGGCGGAGTGGATACTGTAACCAACCGTAACGTCAGCCGGGTTGATGCCATTTTGGGCCGCATTAACAATCTGCGCAAACCCGGACGTATGCAGGCTTTACCTTTCGATGAAGCCCAGTTTATTGTTCAGGCTATTTATGAGAATGACCTGGCCAACCGGGCTCGGACTCCCTACTGGACGGAAGAAACCTTCAAAGTTGTCGATGACGTAACCAAATACTTCATCGGCGATCCGACAGGACCAATTTCCCTCACGAAAAACCTGTACGTCTATGGAGCCGTCGGCGTAGGCAAGACCTACCTGTTCCGGATGATGTCCATTCTCTGCGACGTGGTACCCATCAACGAGATGCGTTTCAGCATGGTCGGCTCTAAACGATTGATGCGAACGATCAAAAACGACCAAAGCCTGAAAGCCCTTTCCCGTATCGACCAGGGTAACTGGCTCATCGACGACCTGGGAGCGGAAAAGCGATGGACCAAGCTTTACGCGGAAGATGTGGACCCGATGGATGAGCTGATCAACAGCGTCTATGAGGCTTACATCGACAACGGCAAAAAAACGCACTGGACTTCCAACAAAGAGCCGGATGAGCTGGAAGCTATCTATGGTACGCGCAATTATGACCGATTTACCGAAATGAACGAATCGGTATTCTTTCCCGGTGAATCCATCCGGATTGATCCCAATCAAGTAGACGAAGAAACCGATGAGCAAGAATAATATGACCGCTGCCGAATTTCAGGCATTTCATAAAAACGTCCAGAAAGGTCTTTCGACGAAAAAAGGCAGGAAGGCGCCACAGCCTAATACCATCACCGCAGATGAGTATCGGTCTGAGAATGTCGATCAGGAAGAGCATGGCCTGCAAGCCCGTTGTGTGGAGTGGTTTCGGTTGCAGTATCCGCAGTATCTGATCTACGCTGTTCCGAATGCCGCCAAACGTTCGTTTGCTCTGGCTGCCTGGCTGGAAGATGAGGGATTAGTATCGGGCATTCCCGATTTACACGTGGCCGTTCCTACGGACACCCATCCGGGTCTGTTCATCGAAATGAAGGTGAAAGACCGTAAGCCATCTGATAAGCAGGCCATCATTCATGCCTACCTGCGCGGTATGGGTTACGCAGTTGAAATCCCCCAAACCTTTGAGGAATTCAAATTGATCGTCGATGTCTATTTATCCTGAATCAGTATTCTAAACAATTCATAATTATGCCAACATTCCCCCCCAGAGCCTACAAGATACTGGCTCAGCATCCCCCCGGTACGATTTACCTACCCAAAATCGGGCCGACGAATCCCGCCAGTATAGTCTCGTTTAAAAGTGATGGAAACTATACCTGGGTTCAGTTTCGAGGTAAGAACAAACCTCTGCTGATCAGCTGGCAACTAGCCTTGATTGTTCAGCAGTTGCCCCATTGGAAACTGGAGAAGCTAGACACTTGGCGACGGGGTAATCGTCGATTAAAACTAGTACCTGCTCATTCTTAAACTATCTTATTATGCTCACCTGGTATCAATCTAAAGTCAAGTACGATCAGACGGTTGAAGGCAAAATCAAAACTGTTTCTGAATTATTCCTTCACGAGGCTGTCAATTTCGGCGAAGTCGAAAAACACTGTTATGAGCAGCTTAAGCGACGCATCAAAGATCCTGACGTGGACGCCATTGCCAAAGCCACTTACGACTACGTTGTCTTTTTTTCGGGTACAGACGATCATGCAACAATACCGGACCCCTTTTACCGGATTGACCTAAACTGGCTGGATGAAAAAACAAGCTATCTGATTCCGGCCAAAGACGCTGAGCAGGCCATTGAACGGGCGTTGGCTCAACACGGCAGTGCCGATGCCAGTCACGTAACGAACGTCAAGAAAACGGATATACAGTCGGTTTGGCATCCTAACAATGAACTCTGGCAAGGGGACTGGTATAATCGTCAGGACATGCTTAAAGAGCTTGGACGCCACAGCTGGGACATCAATCAGTCAGAGCTATTCAATGACGATGGTTCGGCAAAGGACGATGACGACGATTAAGAACAAGTAGACCAGTCAGCCCGGACATATTGAGCCGGGCGATTCTTCAACTCTCATTTGTAAAATGGACCTGAAAACAGCCAAAGAAATTGCCATTACGATCGGTAATCAACTCAAACCGTACTGCGAGAAGATCAACATCGCCGGTAGCGTACGTCGCTACAAACCCGAGGTCAAAGACATTGAGCTTGTCTGCCAGCCGCTTACCTTCCTGGCTCCACCGGCGGAGTTATTTGGTAATCCCGAGCGCAAGCCTATCCTCGCTTTCTGCAACGTCGTGGCTAGTCTGGGTAGGGTCATCAAAGGCAAACCGGATGGAAAATACATGCAGATCGAACTGCCCACTTTGCCCCATACGATCAATCTTGATCTGTTTATTCCCGAACCCCATGATTATTACCGTCAATACGCGATACGTACCGGTAGTGCCGACTATTCAGCCCGGGTCATCGCTGGCGGCTGGGTGGCCAAGGGTTGGTGCGGCTCTGATCAAGGCCTGCGCCGGATTGAAGATTGTCAGGAGCGAATAACCGGCGGTAAGAAAAAATGGATCTGCATCAATCCAAAGGGTGAAAAGCCACCAGTTTGGGAATCGGAGCAAGAATTTTTCGACTGGATCGGCGTGAAGTGGGTCGAACCTAAACTGCGGAACCTATGAAAACGCAGCAGGAAACGTTACGGCGCATATTCGAAGATTGTACGCTAACTCATCCAAAGCAGAAGGAGTACTGGCTTGGTCTGCCTGAATACCAGATCGAAGATTATCCGCGATTTAAACGGATGATCACGGATGTAGGCGGAGTTTGGAAACGGAAAGGCTTTCTATTCACGTCTGATCCAACAAACGTACTTCAGCGAATTTTCGAGCAGGGGGTAAACTGGAAGCAGCTCACTCAATACTTCGCCACACCTCATACAGTTTGCAGGAAAATGATAGAGAAGTTGCCTCAAGGTATCGACTTCTGGCACGGTAAACGCATTCTGGAACCCAGTGTTGGACGCGGTAATATTCTGATGGAAATCCTGCTTCGTACGTGCATGTTCCAGGGTAATGGCAAAACAGGCGAGGATTTTAGGATTAATGCTTGGTCCAAAAGCCAGGTTGATCTATGCGAATTGGACGAGTTTAATTACCTGTGTCTGGAAAACAAGATCATTAAACAGATGGGCTACCAGCGGATCTGTGCCGACTTCATGCAATTGCCGAACGATCGCCAGTACGATATAATAATCGCGAACCCTCCCTTCGCAAAGGATCAGTATAAAACCCACTTTACCAAGATGGTCGGACACCTGGCACCGGGTGGCGACATCGTTTGTGTTCTACCCAAAAAAGCGGAAGAAGACGATTTATATAGCCAATTGGCTAATGTGGAATTTGAGCATTTGAGCAATAAGGAATTTAGAGGATCTGGCACCATCGTCGATACGCTGATTGTATCTGCAAAGCGAAAAACTGAGCCAGTCCGCATTGCGCCCAGAACAACATCAAAAGCCATTAGCCGTCAGCATTACGGCACTCAACTAAGCTTGTTCTCATGACCAGCACTCAGCCACGTGGACCTCCTACCCGTTACGTTCCGCTTCGATACCAACAGGGGTGATAGGTTTTTCATATATAAAGTATGGGGACTCATGGGACTATCACCCCTATCTCATAACCATTCTCTCAACCAAACCCGAATTATTTGACACGATTTGGTCAATAGACATTTAATCAGAACACAATGGCCATTACCATACAATTCCTGAAAGATAGCCTGTCGATCAAGCTGGCTGAAGTAGCCCTGATCCGCAAACAGATTGCTGAGCTGCAGGCGAAGAAAAAGCCGGCAGTAGCTAAACCCAAAACCACGAAACCGGCTCCCAAGAGCAAGAAAAAAGCATGAAATTTAGACCAATCTTATTTAAAACAGAGATGGTGCAGGCGTTGTTGGCTGGCACCAAAACCCAGACCCGGCGTATCGTTAAGCCACAGCCGGATACCAGCGATGGCAGGCCGCTTGAGGTTTGGTTTGGTTGGCCGAGTTTGGCAAAATCAGGTACTGACTATCACAATATTACTCCTCCTTTCGGTCGACCTGGTGATGTATTATGGGTGAAAGAAACATATCAACCGGTTGATGGCAAGTTCAGCAAATACGGCTATAAAGCTGATGCTCGAACCGTCGATGGGATCAATGGCCTATGGTGGAGAAATGAAAATGGCGTTGACTTGCAATGCGCAGGGCCTTGGAAATCGTCCATGTTCATGCCCAAAGAAGCTGCTAGACTGTTTCTACAAATCAAATCTATCCGTGTTGAAAGACTAATAGAAATTAGTGAAGCGGATGCTGCCGCAGAGGGTGTTTACTGCTATTCTCAGGATGATCTCAGTCAAACTGACTACAAAAATTATCTGCATAAAGGCGATGACGACTGGGGGTTTCTTTCGCCCATCAGTTCCTATTTTTCATTATGGGAGCTTATAAATGGCAAAGGTTCGCTTGCGTCAAATCCCTTTGTTTGGGTAGTTGAGTTTGAGCGAATCGACAAACCTGCTGACTGGAAATGAAAAACATCGTAGCAACCATTCCAAAAGGCCGCTTTAAGACCTGGCCACTGGCCGAGAAGGTCTGCAAACAATGCGACGGCGAAACCATGCGTCAGGGTAAAAAATGGTACTGGACGATCCGACTACCCAGGGTGCCAATGGAGAATCTAATCGGCTCAGTCTGTTACATGATCTACGACGGTCAGGTCCGCGGATACTTTCATATTGTGGATCTGGACGACGCCAGCAATTGGGATTGGCACAATGATCGAGGCCAGACTTCCGGGAAAGTGCTCGTAATGGTCAACTGGACGTCGGTTGCCGGATTGCCAGAGCAAAACGGTTTTCAGGGATGGCGATATACAGCACTTAGGCCATGAGCTACCGCACCGACATTGATATCAACAAGGGCTACAAACATGGGTTTCGTTTTGCGCTGGGCTACCGAGTACGGATGTATCATCAGATTTTTACCCGTTCAGTTGATGCGATTGAATATACCAATTATACTGATGGCATTATTTGCGGAGATGAGGAGAGTAATGTATCAGCGAAATATCACCACTGGTACTTCCTGATTGACAGGGTTGTTATTAATGGCCAAATCTGCACACATAGCTGGCTGAATGGAAAGGTAAGTGACTTTTACGACAATTCATCTGGTGTTGTCATTCTGTCAAAAAAAATTCAGCCGATTCTGTTTGGCGACACTAAAAACTATAGTTACAAATAACTCAATCATGCCAACCCTAACCGACGCCTTATCCGGCGATTACGAATTCTGCTGCAAACACTGTCAGGGTCCGCTCGATCTGATCGATAAGCAACCTTGCTATGAAACGTACCAATGCGAATCCTGTAAGCGTCAGGAAATCATTGAAGTGATTGTTGAGGGCTATACCGAAGGTCCAGAGCATGAAGACGGATTTCCAGTTACCAGCTGGAATGGCTTAAATGTATCATCACCAATAAAAGCCCCATGCAAAGTACATCGATACGGCGAACCGGATCAGCAGGGGTACGTTACCTGCTGGGATTGTGGGGAGACGATTTATAAAAATGTGGAACAGTCGGGGTATAAACTATTATATTAATCATTATGAAAACACTCAAATCAGCTCATATTGATGTTAAGAAACACCTAGTCAGTACTGTAGACGCGATGATCAAAACAAAAATGCAGAAGAAACGAGATAAGAGAAATCGAAAGGTTTTGTCTGATCTGCAGCAACTCCTCCAACCAAGATCTGCCCGAACTGCAGTAGTTAACACCATCGCTAAGAAATATAAAGTAAGTTCCTCAACGATTCAGCGAATTTTTAGTCAGGGAAAGTCTGGTAAACGAATACACTAGCGCATTCATTAATATTTGCTCGTTACGAGCTGATATTTTCACGTTGAATAAACAGTTTGCCTGGAAACGAAAGCAGGAGTCGGTTGGGGATGATTTACCGTTTTGAGTAAGTTTGTAGTGAATAATTGTTGACAAAAACGTATTTCGATTTACCCCTCAGTAAAATAATTTAAATGACCCTATTATGAAGAAGCCGACAAAACCCATTCCACCACCACCACAAACAGTTAAAAAAAAGAATACAAATGACCCATTTACTAACGTAGTACTCCTTTTAATTTTCAATGTTGGAATGGGCGCTTTTTATTTCATTCAGTTACTTAGAGTCAGTATGGCTGTAAAGCCATGGGGCAAACAGTTGATTAATTTAATCGATGGCAGTAAGGAATATGGCGGGGTGTATCCAGCATTAGCAATTGGAGGTTTAGGTTATTTATTATTTTTATTAAAACTAAAGCAGCAATTTTGGTACGGCATACTTGAGTGTGCCTTTGCTTTCGCCAGTGCGGGTCTTACCGCTATTTCAATCCAAGAGACTATAAAGAAAGATGGGCTTAAAAATGTGTTGCTCTTATCAGCTGCTACGGCTGTTTATTTAATAGTTCGAGGAGGTGGAAATATTTTTGAGGGCAGAGAAAAGGAATTTATTGGAAAAAGCAAGCTTGAAAAATATTTATAATCTAGCAGAGCGTTTTTAACTCATACTACTTGAGATTTTTTATACACATGAAAAAGGGAAATTTGCTAAATATTAATCCTTCAGAAGCCCAGATCAAAGACACCCTTCGGGTGCTCCAGAAGCGACTCGCTGAGCCGGGTATGAAGAAGCCCATCAACCGGCCCGTACGGGAAGGCTATGAAGAAGCGGTGAACATCTTAGTCGAGGATCGACGAACGTACGAAGGCATCGATCTGGATACGGTACAGTCCCGGTCTATTGCGGTTCTTGCCGTGGATTACCTGAATGGCGAGTGTGAGAAGAAATTTTTAGTTGGTGTAGGTTTAAAATAAGAAGTAACATGGCCGAAATAATCGACAGAAAACAACTGCTTCAGGAAAACGAAGCTGAACAGGAAATCAGTTATACCTGGTTATCCCGCAAAGTCAAACCTTTTGGCAAAGCTGGCCAGGTATCGACCCGTAAGAAATCACCCGGCAGTGCTCCGGATTGGGTCGCATCGGTTATGTTTGCAGAACGCGTTGCGGATTCGGACCAAATCAAATTCACTACGTTCATTGTGAAAGATAAAGAGTTCGAACAGCAGTACCAGGCCAGTCAGTGGATGAAAGGGAGGTTGGAAGAGATTTTAAAACCAGCGGAGGTGTAGGCTATGGACAAACTAAGACAAATTGCCTTGACGAGCCGCTATAGTCACAGTGAACTTGTTTCGAGTTTGCGTGACATTAAAATAGCCCTTAATAACCTATACAGGCCAACGTCAGATGCCACAACTAAACTGGAGGAACTTCGGGCTTTGGGTGATTCAATCAATCCGCCCACGTCAAAGCAACTAAATCGTCGCAGAATTAATGCAATTTTAGGAAAATGAAAAAACAGCCACTACCCGAGCCAACGCCGGACGAACTATCGCAGCAGGTGAACGAGTTCAATGAGGCCATTCAACCAAGACTTACCCTACATTCCGATAAAGTGATTGCGCTGATTGAGCGAATGGATAAGTTTGAGCGCTACGAAGACGTCACTGCTTTTGCCGAATCCATCGAGCAACAGGCGGATGACTATTCGGCTGAAGAACTCCAGCAGATCGCTAATTTAGTCGTGGCGGTTATGAATAAACATTCAACTCAATCCGCAACTGACTTTAAAGCCTGGGTTCAAACGTTATCCGTCACGAACTGAGGCAGTGACTTTGCCCGCAGGAGCCGCTCCTGATTAGCCTCCAGCCATTTGGTAAATCCCGGATTGATCTTTGTTATTTCGTTCTCGCTGCGGAAGGCGGCCGGGTCTTCATCCCGTAACAACATCGCATTCAATCGGCTCAACTCCTCCCGGCTGGCCAGCACGGGAATGGCAACGCAACGGCAGTTTGGATGCCATCCGATGAACTTAAAGTTTTTGGGGTATTTGCCTTTCAGCGGCTCACAGATATCACAGGCAAAGGGATTGTTACTGCGCCGAACCTCGATGCCTACCACAAAATCCAGTTGCAGATAACGCAGATGATCCGCCTGACGGTAGGCGTCGTTGATCTCCGTTCTCGCTACGCGCATCGCATTTTTATATGAACTCCGGTAGACGCCCTGCCCCGGCTTATACGCCTGGGCGTGTTTGGATAAGACCAGGTTGCCCCGCTTGCTGCGCACCCGGCGAAAGAGCATTTCCGGCTCTTTGAGATACCCCCGAAGTTGTTTGCTGATCAGCTGGGCCGAGCGCCCCTCCCCGATGCCCAGATCCAGACCCAGTTCGATCTCCTTTCTAAATTGCTGAGTCGTTTTCCACACGCGTTCGGATAAGCGAAGCCCCCCCACCACCCTCTGTTGAAACGCCTGTAACGCTTCGAGATTTCGGGCCATGTACTTGCCCGTCACAACCGGGCTTGTCAGCGCAGCGGGCAGACTGGCGGCTACCATGGCGTCGTTTTTTTGATTGGCATACAGCCACTGGTTTTGCTGGGCGGTCGTGATGGCCACCATTAACTCAAACGCCAGATCCCGAAGAATCTTTTCGATTCGTTCGCGACCGGCCGGGTAGTCGTCGAAGCTGAACAGATCGTCGGGACTAATGCGCAGATCCACCGCCAGGCGCACGGCTTCAGCCAGCGCTTTTTGAAAGATACGCTCGATATCGCCGATGTAGGCTTCTACCCGGGCGAAGTGCTGTTCGTTCCACTCTTTTAGCGAAAACTTACGACTGCTCATGGTTTGAGAAGTTTAACGACATCCGCATGGCGCCGGCGCGCGATCGGCAGCCGTACCTCATCCATCATCACTACGTGCGTTGGGGTAAGGGCCGTTACGTAGCGCGGATTGATCAGGTGCCGCTTATGAACGCGAATGAAGCCGGGCAACACCTGTTCGTATTTGGCCAGCGTGTAGGCCATCACCACCACCTCCCCGGAATCATATACTACGGTCGAGTAGTTCGCATTGCCCAACAGGTACATAACGCTATGCTGAACACTGCTAATTCGATCCGGGGATTCAAGAACGATTTTCATTAGAACGTGGATTCGAGCTTATTGAGATCAGCGGTCTCTTTCTGCTCATTCTTAATTTTCTGATACTCCCCTTTGGCATCTTTGACCAGGCCCGATTGTTCCACCGCCGTTTCCTGCGAAATGAGCGCTTTACCCCCGGACGCTTCCGCCAGTAGATCGATCAGATCTTTTTCGTTGGTGATCAGGAACGGTACAATCTCGGGTTTGATCTTCAGTTTTCTGACTTCCTTTTCCCACTTCTTGGCCATCATAGCCACGTACGCTTTTACCACGTTGATGCGCCGTTGCAGGTAGGCATCGAAGATTTCGCGTTTTTCTTCCACCTTCAAATGGGCATCGGAAAATAAAAACTTCATGGCAATACCCGAAATGTCGAGTCCCTTGACCGAATCGAACGACAGATCGGGCGTCTGGCTGAGGCTGTAGACAAAACGCACCAGCGTTTCGATCTCCAGCTTGATTGATTCGGGGGCATGGTCCCAGCTGGCGTATTCAGCTTTCGCGCCCTGATCCAGCTGCACCATCTTTCCAGATTCCCCTTTCTTGGCCATGCTGAGGATTTGCCCGGTCAAGACCAGTATAGGACTGCCGTTATAGTCGTTGGTATCGGCAAAGTTTGACATCAGCTCTTCCAGGCGCTTGATCAGCGACTGGACGTCGTGCCACTCGACCTGCTCCTGATGGCCGTAGATCACCGGAATTTTCCCGATAGCGATGGGCTCTTTGTGAAATTCACCCCAAACGCCCTGCACTCTCTTCCAGACGATCTTTTCCTCATCCGTGTAGGTTTCAAAAAACGTGATTTCATTCCCGTCTTCCAGCTGGGTAAACTCCCGGCTGAAGGCTTTCATGTCGCCGGTTTGATCGTAGTAGGGATAAAGCTTATTGCCATCCCAGGGCGAGAATACTTGCACGCGTAGCTTAAAGGACGTATCAAAACCGTAATCGTCATGCACTTCATTGGTGTTGACGGGAAACCACACCTCAGCCACTTCCGTGCATTTGGCTACATTCCGGGCAACCTTTCGATTATGGCTATCAATCTTATTGTCATCCATAATCTGCTTGACGGCCTCCAAAATCGCCTTATCGGTTTCGTCTTTGGGTTCGCAATTGAGCAGGACGGGTTTGCCGAAACTAAAGGCGACCGTCGAGCCAACGATACGCTTCTGAAGGGGGAAAGCCAGCCGGTTCGGCCGCTCAACGCCCTGGGTCTCGTTGCGCTCATTGAGAATCGGCTTATCCGGACGCAGGGACGTGTCGAGAATTTCACGCGTGGGCGATACGTCGTACTGCTTTTTGAATGTCGCAATGTCCAGATCGGATTTTACGCCCTTGAGCTTTTTTATTACTTTTTCAAGGTCCTCCTCTGTGCCGGTGATGTCGGTGTACTTCATAGTTAGTTATCGGAAATAAGTAGCTGCTCGTTTCAAATTTTCGTCACCTTTGACCGATTCGGTCAGGTGGTAATTGCAGGCATAGGCCAGCAGATCGACGTACTCGTCGTGGGCAGCATTGGGAAAGCCGCAGACTTCGCCGATAAACTCGTCATTCCATACGTCGCTGATCAGATAGACCCGGCCGCATTCGATCTTCGGCGACTCGGCCGTGAGCCGGGTTTTCTTATCGTCTTTCGGGGTAACGGTCCGGGTAATGTTTAGCGACGTATTGCGCTGCAGGGTTTGGATGACCGACAGGCCATTGGCTTTCGGCTCGATCCGAACGCTGCTGCTTGGGGTGTAACCGTTACGGCCGACCCAAAGGGGAAACTCCTTGATTAATTCCGGGAACTCCAGATAAAACTTGGATACCCGGGTGATGTAGAGATCAAACCCAATTTTACACGTCGCGATAATACCGGACGGGTCATTCTCATCCGCTTTTTCGGTATAGGCCGTATCGGCAAAAAAGACAATCGGTTCGTTGCGTCGCATCCGCTCGAACGTATCGCGGTTGATATAGCGAAACCAGTCTTTCTTGATAATATTACCGCCATCGGCAAACGGTGACTGGCCAAACTGACCCGCGTAGCCCAGACTACCCAAATCAATCTTTGCTTCAGCCAGTACTTCCCGATCCAATCGCACCGGGTCCAGTAGCCCGCCCACGTAGTTTTTTCTCAACTCAATAGGTTGGACTAAGGGACTCAGCTCAGCCGGCAAACAAATGTGCTTGATGCGGTCGCCTTTCTTTTTAAGAATATAGCCCGTCGGATCTTCTTCGTGCAGACGCTGCATCAAAAGAATCGTCGGTGTATTCTTTTTGTCGACCTTCCGACTGGAGAGCGTCTTCGTGTGGTTGTTGGCCGTCTCCCGATCGGCGTCGGATGCCGCCTGCGTCGGGTTCAGCGGGTCATCGTTAATAATGACGTGGGCGTGCTTTCCGGTAATCGTTCCCCCCGTCGAGGAAGCAATCCGACTGCCCCCGCTGGTATTTTCGTAATTCGCTTTCGCCGTTTTATCCCGGCGTAGTTTTATGTCTGGAAATAACAGGCGGTATTTGGGCGACTGGATAATATCACGGCTCTTCACAGCATGCTCGATCGACAAATCAGCCGAGTAGGAATTGGTAATGATTCGGATCGTCGGGTCCTGCGTCCACAGCCAGGCGGGAAACATAACCGTGAGAATCGTGCTCTTGGTTGTTCCGGGTGGAATGTTGACGATTAAATCGTAGGGTTTTGGTGAACGGGCGACAATGAACGTAGACAAGTGTTGCAGCTCCGCACACAGAAAGGGAATGTGCCAATTGTAGACGGGCTCCTCTTTGATCACTACATCCCAGAACGATTGCACGAATTCAAAGAAGGATTCAATGCAGGCTTCGCGTTCAGCCTGAATCATTTCCTTTTGAAAGGCGGGCGATATGAACTGCTCAGCGATTAAGACCACGGGACATTTTAACGAGCAAGGCTTTTTCTTCGGCCGAATATTTGCTGATGTCGACTGAGGTGTTTACGTTCAGATCTTCCGGTGCATTGTAGCCCATCACCCGGGCAATGCTATCGAGCGCGCGCAGTTTGTCGTACAGTTTGATTTTACGCGTATTGCCAATGACCGTTTCGCCCAACTTAATTTCATCGGTTTCCAGACTGCTCAGCGCGGCCGCATCCCCGTCGGTTAGTTCGGTAACGTTTTTTAGCGTACCATCTTCATTGTAGTAGGTCCGGATGTCGGAAAAGGCGGCACGGGCGTACTCGTTCAATACGCGCTCCTTGCTGATCAGATAGCGATCTTCCAGCCGTTTGGTCAGCGACTTCTCCAACTCTTCAATGAATTCCTGCACCCCAACATTTCCCAACAATTCGCAGGCGGTAAATCGGGCTGATTTTTCGGAATAGCCCGCGCGAATAGCGGCCTTCGTCGCATTGTGGTCAATGACGTATTCCTGACAGAATCGCTTCTGCTTGGCGGTTAACGTTGCTTTATTGGATTTGGCCATTGTTACCCTTTTCGTATACCCTACTTACCCTTTCGCCCCTAACTTCTTGAGAATCTTATCGAGTGCCGTTGGCTGGCCTTTGGCGAATTGCTTGATCTGAGTAAAGGCCACTTCTGCCCGTTCAACCGATTCAAGAATAGACCCGAAGTCCGTTCCCTCTTCAGTAATGAAGCGATCGATCAGCTCAAACTGATCCTCAAACGTCACGTTGGTCACGGCCAGAAACTGACCCGGCCCGATGCACCGCAGCCAATTCCCTTCGTTGAGATACACGTAACGCTTTTCGCCCTTGACAAACGTGGATACGTGCGCGGTGCCGCCTGCTTCGATGTGCAGCAGTTCGCCCCCGTTGGCGTTAACGAAATCAATCAGATCCTGAATGTTCGCTTTGTCGTAGCGAATGCAGGGGGTCGGGTGTTTGGGTTTACAGTAGAGCATGTGATTTTAATCAAACAAACTGGTTAACGCCGTCTTACACTTGACCAGCAACTCACGACGGTGCAGCAGGCCATTGGTGCCACCGTTCACTTTGCGCGTGACCGCGTTCACGTCATCCTGATCCGCGATGGCATTGAGCTTGCGGGTGTTCCAGTAATCCAGCGCGGATGCCAGTGCCCACTTCGGCTCTTCAATAAGCTCCGGATGGTTCACGCAGTCGATCTTGAACTTTCTGCCAAAGGCGGTGTAATTATCCCGACCGGTGAGTTGGATCAATCCACGACCTTTGAATTTGACCCCGTCGCCGGGCTGAGTGTTGCCTAGATCCTTTCGGCCTTCATACGCTTTGCCCGATGCGATTTCCTGGGTGTA
This sequence comes from Spirosoma validum, assembly GCF_014699035.1. Taxonomy (GTDB): domain Bacteria; phylum Bacteroidota; class Bacteroidia; order Cytophagales; family Spirosomataceae; genus Spirosoma; species Spirosoma validum. The sequence continues at coordinate 109,037 of NZ_JACXAA010000004.1, read as the reverse complement.
TCGAAAGCCGCCGGATTCATGCAGCAGCTGCGCTAAGAAGTGGGATAAACGAAGCCATGTGTTGATGCCATACAGGGGCAATAGTTCGTTGAACAGCGTGACGTAGCGGTCAACGTATTCGGGATTCGCACCACAGCGAATCAAAATGCTGGCAGTTAGTGGTTTCATGGGTATTGACGAGCATAAATGATTGAATCACTTTCGGTTTCACTCTCCAGATACCAGCCGTATTTCTTTTTAAACTTTGGGGCTGGTGGACTAACGATCGGCTTAACCTTGTCCGAATAATCCGGGGAATTGACGGGCAGCAGTGACGCCCTGGGCGTTGGCTGGTTAATGATTAGCGAAGCCGGACGCGACAATCGGGCATTAGCCCGGCGCAGATCCTGCTTGACGTCCTTAGCGGTTTGCTGAGCTTCCGCCCGATTAGTTTTTACCTCCGCTTTTAAGCTTTTTGTTTCCTTTCGGAGCGTATCGACGGCTTTGGTTACGGTTTTTGACGTAGAATCAACGACGGCCTGCGTTACTTCCTTAGCGACTCTGGCCAGTTGCTGTTGACTCTGTTTGCCGAATGACTCGATCGTTGCCGCGACGCGAACGTCTCCCTGATGGATGTAATAGACGACCCGGGAAAAGCCGAAACCGAAGGCAAACAACGCTCCCCCGACAATAGCCACCATGCGCAGGCTTCGCAGGTAGAGTGGTTTTTGTTTTTCGTGCTTTTCGGGATTGGCCAAATACCTCAACAATCGATTTTGGGCAACGTAATCTGGCTGACCGGGTTCAGCGATCGAGCGCATGCCGCCGACCGGTACCGGGTAATGCTTGTTGTACCAGTTGTTGTAAATCAACCAGGCCGACAGACCCAGGCAACCCAGGGGTAAAAACACATACGCATAATCCCGGGCGAACGCCAGGACAATGACGCAGACCGCAACGCCGGAAACACCCAGCAGCCCCAATACCCGGTGACCCTTGGAATAGCCCATGGTCTGGTACCAGCGCACACCGTAGCTATACGTAAAGAGCAGAGACAGGGTAACCGTAAGCCAGTACCAGAATTCAAAAACAAAGTCTTTCATGGCGTCGGCCCCTCCCCCGGTGGTTTGTTAAGTAATTCATTTTGCTTCTTTTTTAGGTAAACTTTCATGCCCCAGTAGCCGGAGCCACCGCCCAGATAGCCCAGCGTGTAAGCGGGTGCTTTGATCAGTACTGTGAGCAGTGAACTGCAAAACGCTCCGGCCAAATAACCCACCACGAACTGACCGAGCACCTCCCTGGGGGTGTTGGCTTCGCCCACCAAAGCCGCTACGATGGCCGCCGAGAGTGAACCCGCGAAGGGCGCTAAAAAAATCAGAATGATTGGCGGAAATCCGTCCAACATAGCGCCGAACTCCTGTAAAAACTGATTCACGTTTCGGTTAAATTGAGTGGGTATTAGTACTGGGGCAATACGTCTTTCAGCCGGGTCAATTCGCGTCGTCTGTGCAGCAGCCAGAACCACCAACCCTTTTTGGCTGACTTCTCCAGTTCATCGAACAGATTGGCTCGCTGTACTTTGTACTGACCGATGGCTACGTTTCGGGCGGAATCCAGCCGGCGCAGGGATTGCAATTCCAATAGCGCCCGGGTTATTTTCGCATCTTCAGCAGATGAGTAGCAGACGGTATCAGAGACCGAGGTCTGCGAGTAGCTTGCGGTTAAGCTTAGTACGCTCAGCAGCAGGCATAGCCGCCACCACAGTGCGGATTGAATCACGTGTCGCATGGGTTGATTGGATTAAGGAATCTGCGTATTGATAGGCGTTGTCCCGATCGTTAACGACTTTCCGATTGGCCGATAGCAGACTGTCGTTACGTACCTGCTCGGTAGCTAATTGAGTACGCGCTTCCCGCTTCTGGCTGGCCTGATCGAGAGTCAGATAGATAAAAAGTACTGTGATGGCGAGCGTGGCCAGCATGCAGGCAATAGGGTTGCGTAACACCCACTGCCCAAGACGCAGTAGCACAGCTAAAATCGGCTGCCAGAGCCGAGTTAAAAGAAATTTCCAAATCATGATTAAGCGAATTTTGCGAGTATGCCTTCGTAGCCGGGCACGTCGTATTGTGGAATGATTGCCTTAGCTTCGAAGGTTGTATTACTTAATCCCTTCGGAATGAACACCTCAAACCAGCGCACACCCTCCCCTGCGTAAGTGACCCGAATCTTATTAAGACCCATCACATCAGGTATCCGGAAGGTGTCGCTACGTTTATCGTTAAACCGCTGCTCGTGGCCAATGCCAAAGAGAATACGCAGGCCAGCCTCTTCGGGTAGGTATCGAGCAGCTACGCAAGGCTTCATCGGAAGCTGACCGCCACCCTGTTGAAAGCCGTACGCATCGACGCCCTTGTACTGCGCCCACTGGCCAGACCCCTGAAGCATGTAATCGATTTCGCTGGTTAGCGTCGAATAGGCGAGAAAATCGTGCCGACCCTGAAACGTAGCGCCAGCGGCAAATACCGCTTCGTAGGCATGCCACAGTTTATTCCACCGCGGATGGTTCTTCAAATCATCCATCGGCATCAGTCCCCGAAGCTGTCCGGGCTTGGTAATGAAATTATCGAAGCCGAACGTACCCGAATTGATGCTGTCGCTTTTTACGTTGCTCCAGAAGAATTCAGCACTGGATAACTCTGTGAACACCATCATTGGCGAGGGGTCAACCTTTTCGCCGGTACCCGTCCACTCGACTGGTTGCCAAAATTCGGACTCACCGTATAGCTGATACTGACGATCCGAAGGAATGAGCTTTCCGTATAGCATCTTCATGATACTATCGGTAATCTCCTTTTCACCTACTTCCGAGGCAAACGGATGTCGGGTGTGCAGATCAGCCCAAACGTCTTTATAGTCCTTCGCTTTGACGTAGGTGCCCTGCATACCGTTTTTCTTATCGTCACGTGACAGATCCGTCCAATAGCGGTAGTTCTGATTGTACTTTTGATGCTTCCACGGACTTCCTTCAGAAGCGTCATAGGTACGGGTATAACCCGGTCCCTCGAAAGTAATGGTTTGCTTGCCCCCGGTCTCGTTGTAAGTTACTTTGTACGCACCATCAATGTAGTTGATGTTCGAATAGCGCATACCCAGATCTTTCCGGAAGAAATCACCACGGCCAATGGCGTTCGTTTCAGGTTGGGTGTGCCAGAGCGCGCCACCCCAGGCAACCGAAGCGCCTTCGATTTGGAACTCCTGAATAACAATGCCCCACAAACAAGCGGCCCGTAATTGAATCTCGAAATCCCACCAGCCTCTGTTGTGTAATTCCTCCAGCGACATTTCCTCTTTGTTGAGAAACATTACGTATTTTCGATCCTTCACGTCCGCCCAATTGGGCATGTTCGGTACGTATTCCCGGCCGGGACGATTGAACATGTCCCAGTATAAGTGCAAGGATTCCTCGATGTTAAACGATACTTTCGAGCCCTTTTTCCGCTTGGGCATCCGAACCCAATACTCGACTAACTTATGTATTGGCGTAAAGAAGAAATCAAACCAGCGGTATGGGCCTAGTATCCCATTCTCGGTAATCTGTTCATACTGCTGATTAGCCGGAAGCGAACCTAAGTCTTCACCATCCCGCATCTGCATGTTGGTCAAACGGGCAATGCCCAACCTTCGCCACTCGGCAATACTGAGATTATCCGGCCGAAAATCACCAACGTGGTCAAAGTGCGGATTCTGAATAAACGGCGTTGGATTGAATTCCCGATGCTTGGAAAACGTAACCATGGGCACAATCCGCTGCGCTTCAAACATGGGAGCCGGATTGCTGGGCAATGTGCCCGTGAATTCTTTGTCCCAAAGCTGAGCGCCCTCAATTGAGTCGACATACGCTTTGGTTTTATCGCCAATCTGTTTTAGTTGTGCCGTTGCCATTATGCGATGTCGGTTTTAACGTAGCCTAGAATCTTACCTTGGGGAAATTTGATGTCGCTGGGTTTATCCGACGGCTTCTCTGGTTCTGGCGTCGGAATGACGGGATCAGTTGGCTTTGGTTCCGTTGTGGGTGGCGTATAGATGCGATCGGGTTCTGTGCCCGGCGTCCAGTAGATGCGGTGATCATCCGAATCAAAATAATCCCGTCTATAGCCCGAAACAAACGGCACGACTTTGCCGTCAATCATCGGCTCGTCCATACCCTGCCAGCCCGTTTCGATGCCCTCAGTTAACCGCTTCGCACCCGGTGCCAGATCGAAAGCCAGATTAATACCCCGACGTACAACTACTTCATTCTGGGTTGCTGATTGGGGGATGATGACGTGTAAGTAGTAGGGTAATCCTTTTCCCGTATAGAGGGGTTTGCCATTGCGGGTTCCGACGTATGTTCTTGGCTCGCCCGCCAGCTTTATTGTCGTGTCGACCGGCGCTTCTTTGATTAGTAGCAATGCCGATAAGTCCGTCTTAGCTCCTTTACTATCGATAGCCTGGTAGGCAATCGCGTAACCACCGGCTTTAGTTGGCTTACCCGATACATCAAGGCCATTAGCCGTTAATCCGTCAGGCAGCGTAACAACGTAGCGAATTTCATCGCCGTCCGGATCGATCGTTCCCATCAGCGTAGCCGTGTAAGAAACACCCACCGTCGCTTCGGGCATCTGACACGGATTGATGGGCAGCGGTGCCCGGTTCTCACGCGGCTGCTCACCGACCACGATCCCCGCCAGCTTCAGCGCTTCCGCCAGCGAAATCATTTTCATCTCGCCGTTCACGTTCGCAAAAACCTGCACATCGACTGCGCTCATTTGCACATTTTCTGTCATCACATACGGGATTAAATAAAAATGTTTGATTTGTTTTTTACCTCAATTCTTGCCTCAAAAACCGCTTCAAAACTTACCTCAATTTCTGCCTCAAAACTTACCTCGTTTTCAGTCTCAAGCTTCGCTTGTAATGCGCTGACTGTTAGCAAATAATTACCGAAAATCCTCACGAAAAAACAGCCGAAAAGTTGCCGTTATTTCTTCACAAAAAAGCAGAGCTGAAATAAGCCAATATTTTGACATAACTATCTGATTATCAATTATTTATTGTGATGCAAATATGCTTGTAAATCTCAAAACGACAATATATTTGCGGCCAATATTTAAAACCCAAACGACGCATACCCGCATGTTCAAAGCACAGATTCTTGCAGCCCTAAAGCTGAAATACAAGGACAAAGGTTTTTCGGAAAAATTTCTTGAGGCCCTGGCATCCAGCTTGGAGGCTGGCATCACGGAAGAAGGCCAAATTGCAGGAGCGGTAGATGGTTTAGAGGGAATGGTTTCCAGCTTTCAGGGGGAAGCAAATCGCATGGTAACGTCAGCCGTTGCCAAAGCGAAAAATCCGACACCTGATCCAGCACCGGCACCCACACCGGCACCAGTCCCAACCACTCCTCCAAGTGATGCCCCCGACTGGGCGAAAGGTTTGCTCACAACGGTTCAAACGTTGGCAACAGAACTATCGACCATCAAAGCGGGAAACACGGTGACCACTCGGAAGCAGGCTGTCGAAGCAGCCCTGAAAGACGTTTCAGAACCCGTACGCAATTCCATCTTGAAAGACTTCGATCGTCTGACTTTCAAAGACGATGATGACTTCAATACCTGGGTGACGGAGAAAAAAACGGACGTAGGGGTACTGGAGCAATCCGTAGCGGATACCAGTCTGGCCAATCAATCCAGGCCCTTCGTGTCGACCTCCGCGCCGACCGAAAAGGCAGCCGACGAAGCGATTAAAAACTGGGCGAAAGCCAACGCACCAGCCACAACGCAGACCGCGGCTAAGTAATCATTTTTCGTTTCACCCTCATCCAAATTCCTCATGGGCGCATTTGGTATTAAAAAAACTCTTATTAATCGAGGGGTCGCCATCTGGCAAAAACTCTGGGAAACCGCTCAGAGCGGTTTTGTGTTGGACGCCACCAACCTGGTTGCGGATTCGGTCATACCGGCCGGATCGGTCATCGGCTACGATGAGCTCACCCGAAAGGCGGTTGTTCTCAAAGCCGCTACGTTGCAGGCCAACGTCACCAACACGGCCACGGACTACCCCGTCCTGAAAGGTCATCTATTCAAAGTGGGTGACTTCCTGGCTGCTGCGAAAGGCTCGAAAGCCTATGCCATCACGGCCATCAACACGAGCAATGCCGCCTTCGATACGCTGACCATTGGCACGACGCTGGGTTCAGCCTTATCGACCGGAGCCGCTTTGTTTCAATCCGGTACGACCGGTGCCAGCAACTCCAGCTTCATTACGCAGCCGAAAGGATTGCTGTATACGGACGTTACGGTGGTTCCCAATGCGGATCTGGCAGTTATCCTGCGGGGTACGGTCTACGCACGTCGCATTCCAGCGGTTTCGGATGAGATCAAGGCGGCCTTGCCCCTGATCATCTTCTCGCAATCGTATTAATCACCCCTAAACACTCGGCAAAACAATGAGTAAGTTAAGTTCTATTTTCGGGGTGTATGCGTCGCGGCTACAGATTGTGATCGATACAAGCCTGGGCCGATTTGACCCCTTCTGGTATACCCAATATTTCGATATGGGTACGACCCAAAACACGCTGACCTTTGAATCGGTCATCGGCCGTCAGCGCATTGAAGCGGCCGCTTCGATCGTCAACCGCGAATCCTCGTCCCCCGTCCGTTCGCGTCAGGGTGTCGAAAAAGTAACGGGCGAGCTACCTGCCATCAAAGAAAAAATGCGGATGTCGGAAACGAACTACCGCGATTTTCTGATGATGCAGAACATGACGAATATCGATAACGATACACGTCTGCAGCAGCTGATGGACTTTCTCTTCGGCGACGTTCGGATCGTGGGCAATTCTGCGCACAAACGCCTGGACATCATGGCGCTGGAAGCCGTATCGACGGGTAAAATCTCGCTGACGACGACCAACAACCCGGACGGTCTAATTTATGACCAGTCGGTTGATCTGCTCATGCCCGATAGCAACCGGGTGAATGCGACGACAACTTGGGCTACAGCTGCTTCGGCCAAACCGCTGGACGATATTGAAACTATCGTGGTTACCAACCGACGCATCGGCAGACGTTTTGCCAAAATGCTCATGACCTATGAGCTGTTTTACAAAATGAAGGCGACGGCCCAAGTCAAGGATACGATGAACACGTTCTACTACGGTCCCAAGGCCGCTGGTGCCAGTCCGCAGGCGGTGACGACGCTGGAACGAATCAACGAGTATCTGACTTCGCAGAGCTTCCCGATCATCGAACTGGTTGACGAAGCGATCGGCATTGAAAAGGATGGTGTAATAACGACCTACAATGCCTTCAATGTCAATAACGTCAGCTTCGTTCCGGCGGGTAAGCTGGGCACGATCAAAAACGCCTGGGCCATCGAGCAGATCCAGAAAGTGGAGAAAGTATCGTACGGTACGTTCAACAAAGCGCTGATCAGCAAGTGGCAGGAAAATGATCCATTCTCTGAGTGGACCAACGTCGAGTTGAACGCCATGCCTTCGCTGGACGCTATCGACGGTATCGTCATCCTGACGGCTGTTCTCTAATCCGCCTTACTAAGACATGGCCGATACCATTCAAACAGTCATAGAAGCCAAACTCAATGACTTAACAATCGATGTTGATCCCGTTTCGTTGCGAAGCGCACTGCTGGACAATAATGTCGACGGATCACAGATGTATACATCCAGTAAGTCAAAGGATAGGGATTCTGTGCTGTTTGATTTGGTGTCGGATGTGCTAGCAAAAGCAGACGTATCCGAATCTGGGCTATCAATCTCCTTTGATCGAAAAAACGGCATTGTTCAATACTTAGCAAAGCTAGCCAACAAGTACGGATGGGATATGCCAGGAAGTAGTCGCCCAACGATTCAAAACGCTACTAACCGCTGGTAAATGAGACGCTATCCCTATGACCTTTACGCGTCAGTCATTGCTTCGGACGCTACGCCCGATAGCAACGGCAACTATACCGCGCAGATTGGCACGTTCTCGAAGGTGTCGGTTTGCCGGGATTTAGTCAACGATGCGGGTACGACGGTGCGACTGGACGATCAAACGACGCAGGTATACGACTATAAGATCGTACTCCCAAAGTCGTGTCCGGAGATAGCAGCGGGAACGCCGGTCGAGGTTCGGGACGGTAGTCAGGTTCGGGCGAAAGGTCAGGTGCTACGGTTCTACCGGGGTCAGCTTAGTTGTCAGCTATGGGTTTAAAGGCTCGGTTCAACCCCAAAGCGCTCGTTCGTGAGCGAATGAAGCGCGCAGCCGTAGAGATTGAAGCGCTGATGATTCGGCAGCTTCAGTACGCGGGGGAAGAACTAGTCGGTCACGCCAGAACCAACGATACGTACCGGGATCAGACGGGCAATCTGAGAAATTCGATTGGCTACATTATTCTGAAACGGGGGCGCATCATCAAGTCGGAGTTTTCGCGCTCAGCGGCCGTTCGCACCAAATCCGAAAACGGTCGGGTCCGTACCACGAAAGGCAGTCAGGACGGGGTAACCACCGGACGCGAGTTCGCCAAAAAGATAGCCGCTGAGTATCCGGGCTATTTGACCCTGGTGGTTGTGGCCGGTATGAATTACGCTGGTCACGTCGAAGCGATGGGATTGGACGTACTGAGCAGCGCCGAGAATCTGGCTAAAATCATTGTACCCCGATTGATGCAACAACTCAGTCAGCAAGTAGCAAACGTTCGATGAAATCACCCGACGATATGGCCAACATCCTGTATCAGCAGCTTCAGGGAACCACGCTGAAAGCCGCTATTACGGGGGATGTCTACAAGGGGGATCGACCGGACAATTCAACCAAGGAGGATGTTGTCATCAATCCGCTATCACTGACGGGTAACGAGTTTCAGTACGGAACGGCCAATGCCAATCTATACGTGCCCGATATCGGGGTTAAACTGAAAGGTAAAGATCAGACTGTTGCTAATTACGCCCGGTTGAAACTGCTGACCGATCTGGCCTTGCCAATCCTGAAAGATCGCTATACAGATAGTTACAAGTTCGAACTGGTGACCATCGGCAATCCAGTTGCCTTGCCTGATATCAAGTATCACTACGTCAATCTGCGGATTGACTTCATGTTTTTTCCATCCTAACAAAATCATCCAATGGCAAAAGTCGTAACCCTTGGGATCACAACCATTTCCTTTGCCCCAATTGCCGGTGATGGCGGGGCGGGCACTGTTTTCACGGCGGTCGAGAGTACCAAAAAGGACTCGGCCGAAATGACGCAGGATGACCCAACACGTACCGAGCTTCGTGAAGAAGAATCCGACTCGCCCTATTACGTATCGGTCGTGAACGGGGCCATCAGTTTCAAATTCACCTTTGCTCAGCCCGATGTTAATGCGTTGGCCCTGGTATTTGGTGGAAGCGTAACGGCTGGACCTCCGGCTAGTTGGGAACTGCCCGATGGCTACCAGAGCATCGAAAAAACCGTCAAAATCGTACCGCGCGTTGGCCTTCAGTTCCTGATTCCCCGCGCCCAGGTAACGGCCAAAATGAACGGTAAATTCGGTACGACCGACTCGTGGGGTGTCGAGGTAACGATCAGCATCCTAACGCCAACCAAAGCGGGTACAAAAGCGCTCAAAGTTACGAATCCGACCTAATCCCAATCACAAACAGGCGCGTCGCATCTGGCTAATCGTGCTGGACGATAGCGCCTGTTTTGCTAGCTATCGACATGAAAAAACTAATTGGATTCGCCTGCATCCTGCTTAGTCTGGCAGCGCAGGCTCAAAACCAGGTCTACCAGGCGGGTGATAAAATCATCGTAGCGAAATCAGACGGTACCGGGGCTTACGGCTACCCGTCATCGGAAGTGCTGTTCGGCGTCGAGTCGGGTAAAATCCTGATGGACTGGCGGGGTACGCGTATCTTCTTTCTAACGCCTGCTCAGTTTCTTTCCTCATCCGGATCGGCCTGGGGCGTTACCGCCGATGCGGCATTCACGGCTTTCAAAGCAACCTGGCCTACCTTTTCCGGGGGCGGTGGCGGAGGAGGTGGCGGAAGCTTTACACCGGCTACGTTCGGATCTGGCCCGCCCGTCGCTACCAGCTATACTACGAATGCGGGCACAATCAGTACCACGGGGACGCTGTATATGCTGATTCAAAATATTGGATCGACAACTGCCACGGTGACCTATGCTGGCGTGACGACCAATCTGGAAGCCAAAGAGCAGTACGAGTACGTAGCCAACTACGACCGTACGTCCAACAAGTACAGCCCGTTCGCGGCACTCTCCATCAACGCAACTGGTACGACCGTAGTCGTCTGGAAAACGCCAACCCAATAAGCATGAAAACGTATCTTTTTTTCATACTGTGTATGCTGCTTAGCCTGGCAGCACAGGCCCAAAAGCGCGTCGGTGGTGGAGTTAGCAGTGGTAGTGTTACGCCAACCAGTTCGACCACGCTGACCAATAAAACCCTGCAAGCACCGGTTATCAACTCGCCTACCGGACTGGTAAAGGGGGATGTGGGACTAAGCAACCTGCCCAATCTGGACTTCACCAACCCCGCCAACATCAGCCAATCATCGACCTACCGGTTTTCGACGGATACCGAAAAAACCACGTGGAACGGCAAGCAAAATGCACTGGGGTATACGCCCCTAAATCCGGCTAATAACTTATCGGACGTAACAGCCGCGACAGCGCGGGACAACCTCGGCGCGCTGGCCATTACGACCTACCAAAGTAATTCGGCCGCAGTGGCCAGTGCACTCGCAGCGCGTTTGATTGCCGCTAACAACTTATCTGACCTGACCGATGCTTCAGCCGCCCGAACGAGTTTAGGGCTGGGATCGGCGGCTCTGCAAAGTGCGACCGCGGGTACGTTTGCGGGTACCTTTTCCGGCACTTTTTCTGGAACAAGTTTTAACGCATTGTCCTACAACACGACCAACTCCCAATGGAAAATCGGTAGCCTGGAAGTGCAGGGGTATGGGGCCGCCAATACGTTTATTGGCAGCAATGTGTACACAAACTCAGGCACGTTTACCCGACGGGCATTAGGGTACGCGTCAGTTTTGAATTTTCGCGATAACGAAATCAACATGCGGCTTGACGCGAGTGGGGCCGCAGGATCAACCAGTTCAAATATGGGCAGTTACGCCCAGTGGAAAATTGACAACTCCGGGAACATGGCCGTGGGATCTGCATTACCTGCGGGTTCGGGCTGGACAGGGGCGCTACTGTGGGTAGTGTCGGCCACCGGTGAAATCCTGGTTAACTCGACCACCCTGGTACCCTCGTCGGTCTTCTCGGTCAACTCCACCACCAAGGGAGCAATAATGGCTCCCCGGATGACCACAACCCAGCGCGACGCTATTGCCTCGCCAGCGGAGGGCATACAGGTGTATAACCTCACAACGCACACGCTGGACTACTACAACGGGACCGTCTGGAAATCCGTAACGACGAATTAGTATGGAAGAAGCCGAAAAGATAATTGCGGAACGCATTGAACTTGACACACTGGTAGAACGGGGCGTCGAGTTCACCGTGCCCGGCAAGAGTGTACTGCGACACATTTGGCCCAACCGGTCTTTCACCATCAAGGCGCCCTACCGGGGAACGCAGATTTATATCGACCGGGAATGCATCGATATGGATTTTTCAGAAGGGGCGTTGCTAGCAGGCGGCATGAACGAAGCCCGGCGCGTAGTGGCGCACAATAATCGGCGCTTTGCCAAAATCGTCGCCATTGCGGTGCTTCGGGACTATTGGAAGATTAAGCTTCTGACGGGGTTGTTGACGCATTACTTCCTGTGGCGGATCGACTCGAAAAAGACCCAGCAGCTTGCGGGTCTGATCATTCCGTTATCGGGCATCCCAAATTTTCTCGACTCTATCAGATACCTCTCGATTCAGAAGAGGGTGACGGCTCCGGCGCTGATGGAGAAACCGGAGGAAACGCCGGCGGATTAAAAAGCCCGTACGGGTCGCTGGGATCGATCTGTGCGCACTTCGGCTGGAGCTACCACTATCTAATGTGGCGCATACCCTGGCAGATTGTCGAGCGCATGATGATTGATGCACCCAGGCACAAGACCGGCAAAACAGGAGAAAAAGACAAAGTACGACCGCTTACGGCTGAAAATGCGCAGGGCATTGCCGATGAGCTTAACGCGATGTTTGACAACCAGACGTAATGATGATACTTATAAAAACACTTCATCAAAAAAAGCAGGAAAAACGGTGGAGCAAAGTAGCCTCCACCTATTCCAAGCTCCTTGCTACCGGAGCCAAGAAAACGGCTTGCGAACAGGAAGTCATGCGAAAATTTAAAATTGGGAGCCGGGCAACGGTTTGGCGGATCGTTAGTAGGGCAACGCAATAAGTCTTCTTGAATTAATGACCAATCATTTATATTTACGGCTTACGTTATTAGCAAACACTCTATTATGTGCAAAATTTTTACTTTACGTAGTATTAAGTAAATGGAGATGTTACGAAGCTTAAAAAAATAACTGTTGCGAACGGTCAGTATGAATAAAATAAGGCAACTACTTTATCGCACCAAAATTGCCATTGATTCTACATATCACGTTTACTGGACAAGTCTCGATCTTAGCATAAAGGGAGCATTAATCGCTGCGTTTGTCAGTCTATTGGTCGTTTATATTCAAAAAGAGCAACAGGATCAAAAAGATAAAGATCAACAAACGCAAACAGAACAGAATAAACTAAAATATTTAAACTTTTTAATTGTTGATTCTTACAAGACCTTAGAGTCTTATAAGCAAAGTGTTACTCGAATTAGACAGAACTTTGATGTAAATCCTTTCCTTATGCCCGTTCTAATAAATTATGGGCCTTATGGATTGGATCTGATTGCCAACAAGATCAACCACGAAGAATATTATTTAGCTTCCGTTAGTCAAATAAAATCTAGTGAAGTAGCTGAACTCTTACAGCTCTACAATGCCCTAAACAAAAATTTTGTAGAAGCAAGCACACATCAAAAAACCGAAGTCCCTATACTCATAAAGATGAAGGATAGCTACTTTGAAAAGCTTAATGGTTTGATAGAAAGTGTAAATGACTACAAGATAAGTGCTAGTAGGATACGCCTTGAGGGTGAGGAAAAGGCAATGTACAATGAAATCGACGCACTCTTAGCAGAAATTAACGGAAGGCTCAACACTGTGCCATTTCAAAGAAATAGATGGCTTGTTGAGTCGCAGAGGGTATTCAATTATCAGTTGATTGATATTTTGAACAGAAGAGGGCCAATAACACAGCGTAAACTACTGCTTCAGGCTAAGAGTGTCGCGAATGATTACAATACCTTCGTAGTTTATATGCGCAACGTTGTTGTAGTTCTCGAAAGAAGTTTAGCTGATCAGCAATATATGTTATCTCGAATTAAGTTAGTGGGTCAACCGTTGTTTACTTACATTGGAAACTTAAAAAAAGAGAACAAGTAAACAGTTATTATTTCTGATAAATTGGTACGCAACTGGGGCATATGGTTGTCTTACTAACAAATACGCTCGTCAATAAATCCACCGCTTACTCAATTTCGTATTTACTATGTGCGCTGGTACTCCGTATTACCCTTGCCAGCGTGATTGAATAGAACACCCGAAAATGGGAACCTCATTGAGTGGGTTCCTATTTTTTTCTAACGTGGACAGTTAGCCAATCCACCGACCCCCGCTTTACCGTATATACTCAGACTGATTCAAAAACTAATAGGGAGCATATAAAAAATAGGAACCCGGCTTGTGAGGTTCCTATTTTTATGGAAAGGTTACAGGAGAACACATTAACGTGCAGCCATGATATTAAGTATTTCAGTTAGTGAAGAAGATAACCTACCGTTAGCGAAATGGCAAAAGCATTATTATTCAGTGACAAGTAAGGGGTTTTAGCCACAGGTGTTAAGCTCATTAGGTATGATCCCACTAAGCCTATTCTAAATTTGTTTATATCTTGAGTTACACCAATTTCACCTTTGCCACCTACGTGAAATGATTTAATATCGTAATAGGGGCTATATAACTCATTATCAAAACGATTGGAACCTAACAGGACGTTAGCGTACGGTCCAACACCTGCTAGTAGACTTAAGCCAGATATTCGCTTATAAGCTCTGAATGTTGTGTTCAGATGCAAATATCCACGGCGTTCGGTCACAATAACTTTATCATTCTGAATAAAGACATCTTGATCCTTGCCACCAATAGAGTTGTATCCTATCTGGGAGGACAAATAGTACCACTTGTGCTCCAAATAGTCTGAGCCAACTAAAACCGAATAGTTTGAAACTCTCGATTTTAATAACGATAAATTCTGGCTATTGACAAATCCGCTTACTGCTATGCCGTTATCTATTTTTAGATATTGTGCGTACAGATTTCTAGAAATGAATAGCAGAGAAAATAACATTAACTTCTTTACCATCGCCGTTCGCTGCTTAAAATTCATTTGAATAAAAACGAAAATTGGGCCGGGTTATTACCAATATTTGTATAAAGAATAAATCGCACTACTGTTTATACATTGAATGTGTAAACAGTAGTGCGATTTATCAGACAACTATATCGACCTATGGAAATATTCCGTATGTGTAAGTTAAGCCAGTTAAGTCTTGAGGTATTGTTCCTACATACGCTGGTTGACCTAACACATTGGTAAGTGGTACTATGCTGTAAGTAGAGAAAGTATAGGTAGAAGCTCCTGTGTTAGGATCTTGCACTTGAACGTTGTTGATACCAACAACCTGTGTATCAAAGTTATTGTATCCATTCTTAGACGCTCCGTAAAGCCCTGCAAATTGCCCAGAGGGTAATGTAAGCGTATAATCACAGATGTATACATCACAAAAGTACGCTCCTGGATTATAAAGAGATTGATTTGTTCCAAGGATAACTTTTCTATTGTGGAAAATCATCCTCAAGTTACCAGCAACTGTGAATGGACCAGCAGCTTTGCGAGCAGACCCAGAGTTAGAGCTACCTGTATTATTATTTGATAGGTCTAGTTTGGTCAAATCGTACTTGGCCTGATCGAATTTTGTGAAAAAAGGTAGAGGGGTGCTGGGTGTAACAACGGCGGTTTCAACAATTTTACTCTGAGAAGAAGCTTTAACATTCTCATAGGGAGTAACAACGCTGGAATTTTTATCGCTACAAGCGATGAAAAAGAATAGCAGGGCAGTAACTAGAAAGTAACTAAACGTTTTCATAATGTTTGGGAGTTAAGATAAAATGATTGATCAACGTTCATAATTTACTGCTTTATCAGCTCCAACTCAATAGAATTAGGCATCATCTCTTCGCACAAATGAAGCAAAACGCAAGCATTTCCTGTTCGTTGACAATACATAATTACTATTTACATACCACTTAATCAAAAAAAATGTAACCGATATAAGATAGTTTATACTTAGAAATAAGTCATATTTCAAATTAGTATAAGCAATAATACTTAATTTTATATATTGTAATGTTAATGAATGCTGAAAAATGGAAAGGTTTAGTGATAAATATACTTACACATAATAATTTATTAATATAAATACAAATTATCAAAAAATCTTTAAAAATTTATAATTTCGATTGTCTAAAATTTATTAGTGCTATTCTATTAAATATATTGATTGTGGGAAATGAATAGTTAGGAGTTAGTCCCAGAGGAAAGGCAATTTAATAGCTGATAATTCAGGAAAGATGTTATGTTATCAATAGTCTGTTGTCTTACTAATAATTGCAAACTATATCATTCTGATAATTTTATTTGACAAATCATCGTCCTTAATAAGTCCCGATGTATTAACCATCAGATAAATACTTTTCTCTGCTTGTGGGTCGTGCTTGAATTTATTGGGAGGGAACAGGCTACCCAATATTTGGCTGTATAGGCGAAATCGCTTTGTATTTGACTCCTCTTCGTTAATCGAATTTGCCCCAACTACGATAAATGAAGCAAGTGGATTTTTCCTGTACAAGCCCACCATTACATTCAGGCAAGTACTAAGCACACGTATTGATGTATTAAGCTTTGTAAAAAAGCTATACTTTTTGGCTGACAAACGATGTGCTTTTAAGTGAAACTTGATCGCATATACTTCGTGGGGGTATTTTTCGGCTCGTATGATGTAGGCGTGGTTTTTACTGTCTTTAAAACGAAAAAGGTGCGTCTCAACTAAATCGGGGCGCACCTTCACTCGTTCAATACCACTAAAATGTGTCGGGTAAGGATTTCTAAACATTAAACTAGATACTCGTAAGCCTTACATCGGTTTTCCCATAATTGGCTAGCAGAAATGTTCGTAAAGCCAGATTCTAAAGGCTGTGAAGGGACAGCGTTATCTAAAATCTCTAAAAAGGTGTCATACCAAGCTACCTGCCCCTGAACGGCTATCAATGCTTCCGTGTTAGCGCGACGCATTCTAAGTATCAGCCTTGAACGCAGTAATTTATAAAAGCCGCCCCAAAAGCCGCCAGTGACTCGGGATAACTGTTGATCAAAATCGATGCACCTGTTCAGTACGTCTTGTAGGTTGTCCCTTGTGCGATATAGGTCTGCAAGCGTATGGGAGTCAATATTAATAGCCAATCGCAATGGGTCAATGTCTAACATCTTATCCATTCGCATAGCAACCCCTTTTAGAGAGTTTACGCACCTCTGCTGCATTTCACAGAATTCATCAGCGACTACCGCCAACTCATTATAATTAGCTATGCTCAATGATATAGGCTTTTTCGCCCGATCTATTAGAGCGTTAAACTGCGCCAAATCTCTATCAATTAGACGTATGTCTAGTGCTACCGATGTTGTCATAGCTATACTATGGTAATTACTTGACAAATGTAACACAAATGATAAGCAAATGGTGCTGAAATTAGCAGTGCTAGATGTAGTAGGGCAGATATAAGAACAGCTGATAATGAAGGACTAAATGCAAATAGACAAACAAGTATAAAAGCAGAAGCAAGAACAAGGGTTAATGAACAACATTCCGACGTAGTGACATACGCTAGATAGATATATGTACGTATATTATTGATCGAAGCGCCTAGCACCTTGACTCAAGGGGTTAAACGATTAACATTGAGTATCAACCAAACACTACCATCTTCCCATGCACTACTACCTCCGCCTGCTCTGCTACAACGACTCCAGCCGCCAGTCCTTTACTCAGCTTGGCCCCGATGAGTCCGTTGAAAGCCCCGTCCACTTTGACTATGGCGAGATGGTGCGCGTTGGAGAGGAGAAGGACGACCCGGCCACTTGGCTGTTGTATTACGTAGCACACGGGACGGGCATGAAGCAAATTGCTGATCCGGCTAGAGAAGGAAAGAAAGCATTGCTGTTTGAAGTGTACTTAGCCAGGAAAGAACAGTGGGCGGAGTTTGAAATGCCGCAGGAGTTGCAGGATGAAGTGGGCTCAGACTCGTTTTAATGGACTTTAAATGTGAGTGCGCTAGTCCTAATTAAGCGGTTTGGCGTATGTTTGATAACTCTGTAAGCTTCGGCTTACAATGGTGTGGATAAAAGCGGAAAGCTAGGCTGCCTTGTGGCCTGGCTTTTTTTAGTAGACATGCTAGTGTAGTTTAATCAACAATAACTTGATAGCTCTCCGGCATATTAACTAGCTATTAGTATCTGCTTCTTCTGCCTAAATGTTTCCATTGCTTCCATAGTCCGTTAATCAACTTATCATACGAGTCCTTTTCCCAGAGGTCGATCCATTGAAAATCGCTTAAATTTCTATATGAACCCATCTTGATATTTGGAATTTCACATTTATCAAGTCGTACCGGCAGAATTATTGACTCTCTAAAACCCCTCTTCGCATACTCTTCACCGGCAAGTTCGATCTCTTTATCTATATAGCCTCGTTTTTTAACAGATGTAGATGATAGGCATAGAACGAAAAAATCTGTATTTTCAATAGATTGAGCAATCTCATTGTCCCAAAGATCGCCAGCATTTAAGCTTTCTTTATCATACCAAGGCTCAAAACCTGCAGATTGTAGTTTTTTATATAATTCTTGGACTTGCTCATAGTCTTCGTGAGCATGGCACAAAAAAATTCGGGGTCTTTTTGGCCTGCCAATGATCTGCGTTAACTTCATAGCAATTTTAAAGGCAACTTGATTGAGACTCTCTTGGGAGTTACCTTTTATATACAATACATCTGCCTTGGAGAAATATGCTTCAATATCAGGAGGTATGCAGTCGGTTTCGGACAAAACGACCAATAGCATTCTTTTATCCTTGTAGCTTTCTAATAGTGTTATCGATTCATCAAAGAAGTGTTTGTAGCGTTTCTTAGAAGTTGGATAAAAGAAGATACAAACGGGCGCAGCGAAAACCACATTATATAATTCCTGAGTCAAGTCCATACCCACCCTAATATGATCAATGTCATAGTATACACTGTAACCTCCATCAACCAGTATTTGTACAATCTCGGCGATCTCTTCGTTTGGCTCCCAATCTGAGCAAATTACTACGTCCAACGGTCTTAAGTGAAAATTACCTCTCATTTATAGAGAATTTTGCTGGTGGAAAATTGCCAATCCGGTATAAGGAGCCGACTAGCGGTTCTTAATGTTTAGTGTAGTAAGTTTTTCTGGCTCCGCTTATACTATTTGCTGTACTCAAATCAAGTGAATCCGTTAGCCGCACAGTACATTCGAAGTAAACTAGACTACTTAAGCAGTCTATAATCATCACTTCAACGATCATCTTGGTCAATCCTCCTCAGCATTAACTTTAAATCGCCAATCCGAACAATAGGCGGCCCGAAACCGTCCAGGTGTAACGTACCCGTTTCGGGGTAGAGAGTTTAGTTTCGAACGCTTTATAATGGGATAGGTGCCGATCTGAGTAATTAAGCTGAGGGAGGGGGAATGTTGTGGGTAGGGCTTAATATTGTCTTTTAGTATGCACTTATATACAGTAATGGAATCACATTCTTTGATCTGCATTTTCATATTTAAACTCTCTACGAAGTAATGACATTAACGCTAATGTTTCATATTCTTCTCCATTTAAAAAGCTATCTCTTAAATATCCTTCAACCTTAAATCCTTGCTTTGTATAGAACAAAATTCCATTTCTGTTGCTAGCTTTTACTTCTAACCAAAATCTATGCATCCCCATTTCATCAAATACAATTTGTTTTAAGTAATCAAGCATTTGCGAACCATAACCATTTTCGCGATTTGTTGAGCTAACAACTACTCTTTGCAATTTCACACTGTGATCATCATCATTTATGTTAGTTAAAACTGCATAACCGACAACGGTTCCTGCGGTTACATCAATTATTGAAAAATGCCGTTCGGCTATACCTTTTGTGGCTAACTCATGCCGGTCTTTGTCCCAACATCGAATTAAATGTTTAGCATCATTTTCAATAGCTATGATCGTGTCAATGTATTCGATATCAGTGGGCAATATTTCAAAATTTAATTTCTCGCTTTTTATGTCTTGTTTTTTATTATTATCAATTTCTCTTTTATTTACTGCCTCTTCTATTATGTAAATTTTTTCTCTTGTAAAATCCTCTTCCTTTAAATATCTTGCAAGATCATTGATACGATCGATTGCATTTTCTTTGATTTGTTCAATTGAACAAGATGAACCGTTATTTATATCAGAACAAAATACACAACCCTTTAGTATTTTATTGAAAAACTCCGAATAATTATTTATAGCTTCCTCATCGAAAAGCATTTTGAAACTTCTGCCCCCAACTCTAAGCGGTTTTTCGAAGAAAGTAACACCAAAATTTGGAAAGAAGCCAAAATCGTACTCTGTCCCCGATGCAAAAGTTCCACCATCATAAGATTTTATTGAATCCACGTAGCAAATTCCAATAAGAATTCCTGCCATAATTTGATCAAATAATACATCTAAATTATCCCTAAAATCATCATCATTTTTACCAATTATATCCTTACTACTATTTAAGAGAAAAACGCGTTTAACTTTAATTCCTTTGTCTATCATTTCTTTACTCCAAGAGAGGTATTCCTCTCCACGCCTTTGCCAAAACAGCAAATCATTCCAACTGACAGCGTTAAATTCCTTAATTGTATCATCACTGAATGGTAGCTTTTTTACAATTTCATCAATCAAATTACCGGAAGCTGTCAGGTTTCTTCCTGTAGTGCTTCCCAGTTGATCGATTCTCTGTGCATAATGGTTAAGTTTAGTCCTTATAGCCCTCCAAAGAAAATGACGTTGTGCTCTTTCAGCAAAAAGTTCTCCCGCAGAGCTTTCCCACTTACCCGACAACTGTTCATGCTCTTGCCTATTTCTCTTAGAAAAAAAATAATCTTTGGTGTTTGAAGATTCCAAAAAGTTTTCAACGTCTTTTTTTTCATTTGCATCAAACCATATTTCAAAATTTGCCAAATTTTCGACTATTCGTTCAATTGGATTGTAGAAATTCTTATTAAGTCGATTGATGTTTTGATAAAAATTTCTTTTACCTTCATATGATTTGAGAATAACACTTAAAGTAATAACTGCACCAATTAATATTAATGGATAATAAGCAAAATATAAAAGTGTATGTATAAACGAAACTGTACGGCTTTTAATTTTTATTTCCGGATTGATATATGGAAAATATTGCATTATTATAGAACGAAATGATAAATATAAAATAGCAATAATTGAAACAATTATAAGGAAGTTTAATGTTTTCTTATAAGATATAAAGTTTCTTGTAAATTCTGCAGATTGCGAATAATTTTCTTTTTCTTGTCTTTGTTTAGTTTTGCCAGAATCATAAATTGTGGCATACATTGTAAAAAGTAGCAAAAGAATACCGACTATCAAGGATAAAAGTATTAATAAACCTCCCATCCAAAAATCTAACCGTATAATTAAATCTCTATATACGGAAATACTATTATTATTAAAAAAGAAACCTTTGTAAGTGTACAACAATAACAACGAAAAACCTAAGATCATTAACAAAAAACCCAACAAGACAATATGTACTTTTTTTGCATTAGTTAATTTGTTTCGCTCACCGTAAATTGTAATTATTAGAATACCGCAAATGAAAACTGAAACTAAGTTAATGGCACTAACGGAAATTTCAGTAATTTTAGTGGGGTGTGGAATAATATTAAAATAATCAGTTAATATTGGAACGCTTCCTACTATTGTTAGTAGTAGGCCCAATTGATCGTCGAAAAACGATTTTAAGAATGAGTTATCTTCATCTTTCTGCTCTTCGATTCGAGATTTATTAGTTGACATATCTTTTATTTTTGTTGTGTGGATTTTAAAAAGCGTAGTTTGGTATAAAACCTATTCTATGCTTGTAAATACGAATGAGCATTTTAAGCCTTTGGTAATATACAGACAACTGTTTTCATATATTGTGTAATGTTATTGCCCATTTATTGAGCCTATTGCTAATAAAGTAACACTTGGTATATGAATTATCCTAAAAATGGCTGTTGAAGTGATTAAGCGGTAGTGTTTCGCAAGACTGATTTTGACTTGAAGCTTAATGACTAATACAGAATATACAGGTCGATCTTGGGAGGATTTTCTAAATGTACAGGTGGAATCCTTATAAGGTATGTTAGCATCTCATGTTGTTCCCTTCTGCTTCATAATAGGGGAATTGAACGCTTTGGTCCGTTGGCTCAATTCTGGAAACTTATACAAAGTGTGCAGGAGACTCCTTCAAAATGATAGGGTCTATCCAAGAAAGTTCTACAACATTGGATACCAACTTCCACAATATTGTACATTTGTTAATAATAGGCTTAACTATAGTAATGGCAGACATTAAACAACGGGTAGGGCAGCAGATTCGGGAGGCTCGTAAAGCGAAGGGGCTAACTCAGAAGGAACTGGGGGAGAAACTGGGGGTTTCGCACGCTACAGTCAATGGTTACGAAAAAGGCGATCAAAACTTGACAATTGAAACACTTGAGAGGGTAGCAACTGCATTGGGCCTTGAGATTAAGCCATTTTTTTGATTGCCAATATTTTTTTGACCTATAATGTTGGACAAATGTTACATTTTACTATCTTTACATAATCCATTAGGCACGAAAACGGTGGCATAGTACCATAATATGGTTGCCCCGCCCAACGGTAGAAGCCTGAAAAGATAAAGAAAACCCCAATGCTAAGTTTTCGACGACAGTAGCAAAGGGGCATGTAGAACAATCTAACCTTCATTAAAATGTCTACGGGACAAAGTTACGTGGGTAAGGGCAATTATGCACCCACTTCTACAGAATCGGCCAAAAATGGCCCAAATTCCCCTGATACGCCGGATAACCGGCAAGAAACTATTGACGCTGCTCAGTCGGCCCTACTAGCCCTGGTTGACGACTACGTTAACATTGGCTACGTATCGGGGCCGATACAGGCCATTAATGATTTGCTTTATGCTTGGCTGATCACCCCGTCTACTAATCTCCAAAATCAGACGGGCCAAAATCAGCTATATACGGTCCTGGAATTGATTGGCTTTCTAACCAAGCTCTATGAGCTGCAAGTCAATGTTGAGTTCACTGCCAAAGAAAAGGAGGTGAGCCGTGGAAACTAGCATTACCCCCACTCCTGTAATCGCGGACCATCTGGTTACGGTAGACAAAAATGTATTAGCGGCTCACATGCACATCGTTGGTCACATCGAGGAATTTCTGGGCAATACACTCAACCCGATTTGGTCAGTAAACCACGTACTATTAAAATGGCTCGAAACATCTGCTAATCTTTCTAAAGGGAGCCACGACCGCGAGTTTCTGGAAAGTATGCTAAGCCTAGTCACCTTCCTTTCCAATTTGGGTGTAGGCATGAGGGAGTTGAACTTTTACGAACAGGAAGCCGAAGGGAAGGAGGTGGGTCATGAATGAACTAATTCGTATTACTACGGATGAGCAAGGTTCGTTGGTAGTCTCCTCTCTGGACTTCGCGGCTGGACTGGATATTCAGCACAAGAACCTGCTGGAAACTATTCGCACCCATCGGGAAATCATCGAACGAGATTTTGGATTAATCGCGTTTGAAACGCGAAAAATCGAAACAGGGAAAGGTCGGCCCGAATCAGTGGCGCAACTCACCGAAGATCAGGCTTTGTTTATTGGTACGCTAAGTCGCAACTCCAAGCGAGTCGTTGAATTTAAGTCAGTGCTAGTTAAATCGTTTGCCGATGCCCGTAAACGGCTGTTAGCCCCCGCCCCTCCATCTACGGAGCAGGTCTTGATGCAACTAGTTAGCCAAAGTCAGCAAATTCTACTGACGCAGGAGGAAATGCTCTCTCAGCTTCGGGCAGACGTTGACCAGATCATGCACAACAAAAGACCGGCTAAGCCGGGTCGGTTGGGCAAACAACTAAGCCTACCTGGCCTGCCCCGGCCACGCCCGAGCGTCGGTACGTCCCCGTTACGTCAACTCATTCACACGCGGGTAATGGAGTACTGCGGCTTTCACGACGCGACCACGCAGGAAACCTATACGTACCTCTATAAGCGACTGTTTGATGTGTATAGCATCAACGTATATAGGTTGACGCGAGCCGGTACGGAAAGCATGTTGGACGCCTTGGAGCGGTACGGCCATTTGGACAAAGTGTACGGGTTGGTAATGGCTGAACTAAGCTATTCGGAGGAATAATGAAAAAACTCTTCCTGCCCCGTTCGGACTTTCTAGCGGCTCTACCCTTTTTCCTTTTGGCTGTAACAGCTAATCAACTCATCCTTCAACATCATATTAATCATCATCCTACATATGGAAACCCAAGAAATCAACTTAATCAGCGATTTATTAACGCAGCAGCTTGGTCAATGGCAAGACCTCAAAACAAAGCTCACCTCGTCAGGCGGACAGGCGTACTGTGAAGCCAAGGCCATAGAGATCGAAAACGAATTGGCTCTTTTATCAGAGTATTAATAATGCAGTCAATGGTGAAGGATAAGGGTGGTAAGACTGCCCTTATCCGATTAATTCGACGCTCAGAGCTGTATAGGGAGTGGGTCAAGGCAGTTCATTTACGCGATCGCTGTACGTGTCAGCAGTGTGGAGCGCGTAATGGTCGAAAGCGGGTCATTGAAGCTCATCATTTAGTCGAATTGTCAACGCTAGTTACGTTGCACAATATTACCTCAGTAGAACAAGCAAGGGAATGTGTTGCGTTATGGTCGGCTGATAACGGTCTTACGCTTTGTCATTCGTGTCACGAGAAAACCGAGTCGTACCCCGTCAATTTTCGTAAACCTGTTAAGAAAAAGAGAAAAAAGGCATGAATCCAGTTGATTGTAAATTTTCAGGCATTTATAAATTTACCAATAAGCTAAACGGCAAAGTTTATATTGGGCAGGCTATTAATATGTATAAGCGATTCCTTCAACACCGGCGCTTGAAAGATGATTTTAACTTTGCTAGGGCTTTAAAAAAATACGGGGTTGATAACTTTTCGTTTGAGGCCATAGAGCGAGTAGATGACATAGAGCAACTTGACGCCAAAGAGCAATACTGGCTTGATTACTATCAAAGCTATACTAAAGATAAAGGCTATAACACTGTAATTTTTGTAAATAGCCCAACCAAAGGAAGGAAGCGCGAACCTTGGGAGACGGCAAATGGATTGGCAGCCTTGAAAAAACAACGCGAAGAAATAGGGCACCCCTGGTTAGGTAGGAGTCATTCAGAGGCAGCTAAGAAAAAACTATCTGACGATAGGAAGGGTAAGCCTGTTTCCGAGCAGACTTTGCTTGCAAAAATTGCCGCTAAAAGTAAGCCTGTTGCTCAGATTGATTTGAAAACGGGTAAGATAATTAAAGTATGGTCTTCCGGCAGTGAGATAAAAAGGCAGTTAGGCATACCCGAATCCGCTATCGGATATGCCTGTAAGGGCGGCTACTATTCACCTTCAAGACAACGATGGTTTTGTAGAAACAATATTTGTAAAGGCTTTGAATGGCAACATGTATCCAAAGAAGGTGCTTCAGCTATTGTGCCAATTAATGCAGGAAAACACATTGAAACTCAAAAGAAGCCAGTTTGTCAGATAGACATTGATACCGGCAAAGTTATCCAAGTATGGCCCTGTGTTAGCTCTATTCATGGTTTACCTGGGTTGTCCAAAGAGGCAATACGAAGAACATGTGCGAATAAACCGAAGTGGTGCGCTGTTAATAAAAAATTTTATACACCCAAAAGTACGTACGGCGGCTTTAGGTGGCAATACGCATAGCTAGTCATAAACGACCTCTAATTGACATTGGAGGTCGTTTTTTTTGGTATGAATGTAAAGCTGGTATTACAGTTAATGTATGTACTGATAATGGTGAAGAAAATGATATTGCAGAATGACGAGATAAAAAAGATGGTAATAAAGGAAGATGGTATAAATATTTATGGTAAATAATTTGTTATACTTGTGATAGCACAGCAGCGTTAGTGCAATATAGTCTGTATGCCAACAGGTTTAGAGTTCAAGGATATAGCGGAAAGGAGGCTAGAGGAAGCATTGGTTTTACACAGTGCTGGCAAATATGACGGAGCTTATTACCTAGCTGGCTATGTCATTGAATGCGCACTAAAGGCGGCTATATCTACACATTTGAATTACGAAATTTATGCTGGCATGGATGGTGAACTGAGTAATTTTCGCACTCATAAACTTTCAAAGCTTGTAATATTCGCTGGGTTTGTCAAGGGGCTAGCCGAAACGCTTGACCCCAAATTAAAGTCCGCTTATAGTTACATTACCAGCCAGACAGACGGATGGAGCGAAGTGAAGAGGTATGAGCCAATTGCTTGCAGCAAACAGAAGTGTGATAGTTTTTTGGAGTCGGTACAAATATTAATGCAATGGATAAGACAGCATTGGTAGGAATGATTAAAGAAGTTTTAACTTCTTACAGACCCGAAATTGAATTTTTCAATTTAGAGCCGACCTACGGGCAGGGGGCAACGGGTTTGTTTACCTTGTCGGTTAGTACGCCCGAACTCACGGACGATAATTGCTTTCTCATAATGAGCGGGTTAATGGGCTATCTGTATAATCATTTGACAGTTGAGCAAATGAAGCAAATTGCAACGCTACGTGTATTCAATTCAAAAGAAGAATTAAAGCGATATGTGACCCTATCGACAATGGGAACATCCTGCGATTGCGAAAGAGTACTATATATTGAACCTGAATTGGTTGAGGTGGATTAAGGAATTTTTACAACTATTAGTAAGACAACTATCTGCTATAGTAGCGTAACGGTAATATTTTTTCTGCTTTACAAGCTGCTTTGCGGATTGCTTCACAAACCGCTTCACGAAGCAGCACCCCTCCCCTTTTAAGTTATTGCAAATCAACTTATTGCAAGCTACTCTCTTGAGTGAAAAGTCGGATTATTATTAATAACTTTTTACTCTAAAATCAGCGCTAACGCACTGGAAATCAGATATTTATATTAAGTTTTATTCCCTCTTGTTTACTATTTTTATGCTTTGAGTGATTGACTACTCCTAGCGTAAATGAACACATCGGGACCGCTCGCATTTGACGCCGTAATATCTGACTCTCAGTTAATGCAGGCTGTCAATCGCATTGAGAGTCGCATTACCTCGATGACAACTAATGTTGTCAGAGAGACGAATAAATTAGACGACCAATTTTCCCGATTGGCAAGGCTGGCGACTGGCTATTTTTCTTTTAATGCATTAGGAGACTTCGCGCAACAGGTTGTTCGTGTAAGGGGCGAATTTCAGCAACTGGATTCGGCATTTACTCTCCTATTAGGCAGTAAGGCAAAGGCAGAACGTTTTTTACGGGAAGGTGTTGAATTTGCCACTAAAACGCCTTATGGATTAGAAGAGGTCGCCAAGGCGCAAAAGCAAATGTTAGCCTATGGCTTTGCTGCTGAAGAAGTTATACCAACTCTGACTAAGCTAGGTGATATTGCGTCGGGAATGGGTTTGCCACTGGAAAGGTTGACCTATCTCTTTGGTACCACCCGAACATCCGGGCGACTAATGACGAAGGATTTGCAACAATTTACGGATTCGGGAATCCCATTGTTGCAACAGTTGGCCACGCAGTTTAAGGTAGCTGATTCCGAAGTACAGAAATTAGCCGAGGATAGCAAGATCAGCTTCAAAGACGTTGAAACGGCCTTAAATAGTTTAGTTGACGGAACCGGCAAAATCAATTTCGGCGGGCTGATGGCCGAACAAACCAAGTCCTTAACGGGCCTTACCTCGCAGCTAAAGGATGAATGGGTAAAGATGCTTAACAGCATCGGGCAGTCTAATGAGGGAATTTTAGCCGATAGTATTAAGGGGGCAACCTACTTAGTGGCTAACTACGAGCCCGTACTGCAAACATTAGGTCTGATTGTGAGTGTATACGGCACGTATCGAGCCGCTGTTATTGCCCTCTCTGTTGCCCAAACCGCATCAACCGCGCTTTCGGTAACCAACCTACGATTATGGAAAGACCTAGCCCTCAGCATTCGGTCGGCGGGTGACGCACAGGCGTTTTTCAACCTGATGACCGGCGCGAACCTGTATGCAGTTGCAGCCGCTGCCTTAGTCGGTTTAGTTGCCGCCGTTGCTTTATACAAGCGAGAATTGACCGATGCCCAAAAAGCGGAAGAAGCTATTAAGGACGCTCGTTCGCAGGCAGCCAGCGCAGCCGATGGGGAGATATCCAAGATCGAACTTCTTAGGCGTACCATCAACAACGAAAAATTAAGTCGTGATGCTCGTAACAAGGCACTAAAGGACTTAATTGCCATTGCCCCCGAACACCTCAATCAAATAACGCTTGAAAATAGCAAGACGAAAGAATCGATTAAATCAATCAATGATTACATCGATGCTCGCAAACGTCAGATTGACAATGATCGGTTAGTTCAGAAATTTGATGAATCGTATAAACGTCAAAAAGCTCTAGAGCGGGGCGAAGGGCTGGAATTAGGCATTGGTGATAAACTCAGCTTGGCGGGGGCTGCGGCAGCAGGTGAGGGTAGTTTTGATTACGAAAAAGGTAAAGCAGCACTTTTAAAGCAGCGGCAGCAGAAGGAAATTGCCGCCGAGAAAGCAACACAGGTCAGAGTTCAAAAAGAAATGGCCTTAAATGATGAGGCCGCAAAAAGTAAGGCGAAGGGCGAAGGGGATAAACAAAAGGCTATCCTTAAAACAGAGCAGTATTACGATAAATTAATCGAGACTACTAGAAAGGCGCAGTACGAAAAATCTACATCAGGTGCGGAAAATGCTCGCTATCAAGCGGAAATTGACGAACTCGAAAGAAAGAAGCGACTAATTACCGGAAAGCTAACCAAGGAAGAAATTAAGGCTGCTAAAGAGGCTGACAAAATCGGTCCCTATGGTAGTATTGATTACTGGGAGGCAATTTCAAAAAAGGCGCAGGAAATAATTGAAAAGGCAAAACCCACTGAAACGGGTAAAATAGCCGAACAGAGCGCAAAAAAATACCAGGCTGACCGCAACGTTGAAGAACTCAGGAAGAAGTATGCTATCGAGTCATTCGATCAGGAATTGGCGGATAAGAAATCTAAGTACACAGTCTATCAGCAGTTCATAGAAGCTTACGGTAAAGAGTCAGCAGATGCACAATTTGCCGACCTGAAGAAGTCGGGCGATTCGTATCTCGATTACCTAAACTCTCAGATTTCTAAATTAGAAAGTAAGCAGCCTTTCGGTAAATTATCGGCAGAGGAAACCAAAAATTTAGGGACGCTACTAGATGAGCGGAACGCTGTTACGGGCAAAAAAACGAGTCTTGATGTATTCCGGGAAGGACTTGAAAAGGCGCAAGTTGAAGCGGGCAGCCTGATTGATTATCTAGAAATACTCAAGCAAAAACAGGCCGAATTAGATCAAAAACCAGCCAACACAAGAGACGATTACGATAAGCGGGAAGAAGTTACTAATCGCCGTATTGCCGCCCAGGATCAACTAAAACAACAGCTTGCCCAATATTTGCAAGACGTTACCGGGGCAGAACAGCAACGTTTGGCCATAACCAAACGCTATGCGGATCTACGGGCCGCATTGGAACTACAATACCGAGGAAAGGCAAAGAATTCCACGTATCAAACCGCGCTCAATAACATTAACAAAGGCAATGATGCTGAGATAAAAGAAATTAATGAGCGAGCAGCGCAAGCATCAGAAGCCTATAAAAAACTCGATCAAGTCATATTGGAATCGGGTCGGGCCGCTATGCAAAAACGGCTCGCGCAACTCAACGAATATTTAGAGACAGAAAAGAAGGTTGCAAATACCAGAACATATCAGCAGGTATTAAAAGAACGCAATGACCTAAAGGCATCTATAAAAGACGAAGACTTAGCCAGGGTAGCCGAATTAATCGGAACGCTTAATCAGCTTGGGGACTCACTAATAAACTTAGGTGGAGCCTTTACAGCATTGGGCGGCTACGTATCTGGCGTTGCCTCCAATATCGGTTTACTCACTAAGTCTTTAAAGGAGAATTTAACCGATGCCCAAAAGCTTGATATTGGCCTTCAAGGAGTCGTTACCATACTATCAACCATTGCCTCGGCCTACGAGCAACGGAAACGCAGTGAACAAGAGTATTACCGGTCGGTCATCGGGCAACAGCTACAGTACAATCAACTTTTAAATGAGCAAATCGGCAACCGTACAGAGCGGAATGAAAACGTATTTGTCAAGAATTACCAGGGCCGAATCAAAGATGGAATTGATCAACTAAAAGACGCAACGAAGGGCTATCAGGAATCATTGATGAGGCTCAATGATGGTCAGGCCAAAGTTGGACAAGGCAACGTAGTTGACTGGAAAAATGTCGGAACGACAGCCGTTAGCGGTGCCGCCATCGGTACGGCCATTTTACCCGGCATCGGTACGGCCATTGGAGCTGGCGTTGGTTTTATAGTCGGTTTATTTGGAGGCAAAAAGAAGGAAGATGAATTCGGTGCGCTACTGGCTACCTATCCCGATCTGATTCGTGATACCGGAAATGGCGTAAAGGAATTAAATCAAGCCTTGGCGGAAAGTTTAATTCAGAACAACCGTATTGACGAATCAACCAAACTTTTATTACAAGATACCATTGCTTGGACCAAAAAAATGGAGGAAGCAAAGGAGAAGGTAAAAGCAGTGGTGGGTGAACTGGCGGGAGGCTTTGGAAATTCGCTGCGGGACGGTCTAGTCAATGCTTTCAAAGAGGGAACCGATGCCGCACTTGCTTTTAAGTCGTCCGTCGAAGATTTACTTGAGAGCTTGGTAACAAACCTACTGTTTTCTAAAGTCATTGGCCCGTACTTGGATCAGCTAGAAAAGGATATAACACAATCACTTACCCCCGGCGGTGATCAACGGTTCGATGATGATTTTGCCAAGCTGTTCAAAGAAGCTGCCCCAGCAGTGCAGTTGTTTAATCAGGGCTTAAAAGATCTCAAAGATCAGGCACAAAGTTCAGGGTTCGATGTGCTGAAAAATCCAAAAGACAAATCGTCATCCTCGTCCCTTACCGGAAGCATCAAAGGCGTCACTGAAGAAACCGCTTCGATCCTGGCGGGCAACATCACTGCCATTCGGATTACGCAGGCGCAAATTGATACGCGTATGCAGCAATCCATTGTGTATCTGGCGGGCATCGAGCGCAACACGGCCCGCCTGGAAGAAACCAACGTCAAACTTACCTCCATCAGTGACCGACTGGACCGGATGTACCAAGGGGGCATCCTAGCCGGAACGTATAAATAATCTTATGAAAAAGGAAAAGCAACCCATTTGTAAACGAACCGATACGGGCGTCATCGCGCTAATGTTCGACGAACAGGAAGGCAAGTATTATTCAACCACGTCTCCTAATACGCTGGAATTTTTGCGTACGAGCGAATTGGAAGACTACTCCCCTCGATTTCGACCAGTCGCCTACATTGAAGTAGGTAATGATGATCGTGGTTTCCCCAAAGAAGGTAAGCAAGTACCATTACGATAGTGAATTAAGCAATCCGCGATGCCGACACCGACACCCATACTGGATATTCCCTTCAACGAAACGCCGGGGTCGACCGTGGCGCAGGACTACGCGCCGGGTCACCACAACGCCCAGGTCGTGGACGGTAATTTCATTGTGGGACGTAATCACCGGGCGGCCCGGCTCAATGCCGACGGTTACGCCGAGATTGCCAGCTCCATCGTGCCACTATCGGGCATTTTCACCATGAGCCTGTGGATCAAAGCGGAAATAACGGCCACGGGTCCGGGGGCCAGCTGGTGTCTGTTCGTGTTTGCGGGCGAGAATAGAGTGCTGTATCTGGACCTGGCGTCCCCCCTAACCATCTGGTCGTACCTGGTCATTCAGCAGGAAGCCGACCGGGCGCGGGCGTACGTCAACGGCCACAACACGGATGTGCAACTATTTCCTTCGGGCTGGGGAAAACCCATCGGCGTTGCCGTGATCAATGACGTGACCACCAGCTATACCGGCAACGCGACGGTGGAAGATCTGCTAATCTATAATCAGATCGTTGATGACGGCCTGCCAACTGATCCAACCGATCCCACGGACCCCCAAAATCCTTCTTACATGACTAATACGTATTACGTAGACGGCATAAACTTTCGCAGCATGGGCGTTGTCGTCACCAAATCGCGCGGTATGCTGGGTAATCTGCACCTCAAAGAACCCCTGATGATGAACTGGGCGGGGGCGCACGGCCTGGTGATGGACTTAGGCAGTCCGCGCTACGAAGCCCGCGAAATTACCCTGCTCTGCTTTTGCTACGGCATTTCTGCTACTGAGTTCACCAACAAAATTCGGGCCTTTCGCGAGTTGTTTGTTAAGCCCGGTTTTCGCCGGTTGATGCGGATCATGGACAACACCGTCGTGCTGGTGTATGAGGTGGTAGCCATGAAAAGCATTGATGAGGAAATTGACTGGCGCAACCTGACGGCTACGTTTACCTTGAATCTATTGGAGCCTGAACCCGTCAAACGGGTACTCAAATTCTCCGGTACCGGGCAGGTGAGCATTACGCTGTCTTCTCCTACGCCGATGAACATCTACTGGGGTGACAACTCTACGCCCAGCAAAGACGTGTACGGTAGTAATGTTACCCGGACGCATAACTACAATTCGTCGGGTGATCATTATATCAGTGTCACGGGCGTGATTGAGAAGCTGACCAGTTTTTCGAGTAACGCGCAAACCATCTACGATAAGTTCTAACCAATCAACTATATGGAAACCGCAGAAGCTATTGAAGGGCGTATTGAGTGCTTTTTTTCTGAAAACGACCCACGAAGTAATACCGCCCTATCAAGTGGAGACTACTGGTTCAGGGTTCAATCAGAAGAACTATTTGTTTGGGATTCCACAGAAAAGCTATGGTTGCCGATTGAAGATAAAGAAACACTGGAAGCATTTAAAAGGGCGACAGTACTAATCAATCCCACTGCCGAAAGTCTAACATTTTTCGTAGTTACCCCCTATCCGCCCTATAAAGAAAATGACTTATGGGCTGACGGGCTCCATTTGCGCAGATGCATAAAGGCTCGAAATAAACCATTGTGCTTTCGCCCAAGCAACTGGGTATTGGCCCTGAAAAACTAGAAAAGCCCACTCGTCGGCGGGCTTTTATGAGATGTCTAAAATAGCCCTTTGGCTTTTCTTAGCGGAGGCAAGTTAGCGTTTCATGTCGTTTGGTTGATTTAAATTCGATGCTGTATGGGCGACTGCCAACAGGTATCAAAAACTGATTCAAGTATAGTGATTATTAGTGGGTTAAGCAAGTCGTAATGGATCAGATCATTGTCAAAAATAGCTCGGGAGGTGAGTTGCCGCTGTTTGGCTACGAAATAGCGCGTACCGTCGAAAAAGCGGAGCAGAACAAGCGGCTGCTGGGGGAAGACACGATTGCCATTACCGTCAACTCGGCGGGGCCGCTCATTTTCAATATTGGCGATTACCTGGAGGTGTTTGGGGAAACCTACACCCTGAACAGCAAGCCCGTTGGCACGAAGTTATCTGAGAATAAGTTTCGCTATGATCTTGAATTTCAGGGGGCGCAGTACTCGCTTCAGCGCGTTCAATACCTGTCGGCCGATCTGACTGGCTTCAACACGGGTGGCGCGTTTTCGCTAACGGGCAACCTGGCGGTGTTCATTGGGGTGCTGATGACCAATATCGCCCGGGCGCTTCCCACCTGGTCACTGGGCAATGTGATTACTACGACCGAAAAAACCCTATCGTTCAACAACGAAGATTGTCTGGCCGTGCTCCAGCGCTTATGCTCGGAGTTTCAAACCGAATTCCGGATTGAATACAACGGTACGGGTAGAGAACTATTCGTGGGGACAACGGGCGTTGTGTTACCCCACGTGTTTCAGTTCGGTCAGGCCAAAGGCGGCACGGAAATCAAGCGCCAGATCGTTTCCAATACCGGCTTTTTCACCCGGCTCTACGTTGAGGGCGGAAGCAAAAACATACCTACGGCCTACCGAAGCAATGCGGGTAAGCTGGTCTTCGCCAACCGGCCGAATAACTTTCTGGAGAATGCCACCACCAAAGCGGCCTTTGGGCTGATTGAGCAGTACAAAGAATTTCCCGACATCTATCCCCGCCGGACGGGTACGGTAACAGCGCTCGGCGCCGATGTGTTCACGTTTGTCGATTCGGGCATGAATTTCGATCTCAACGCCCAGTTATTGCCTGGTCAAACCGCGAAAGTGAGCTTTAAGACGGGTAAGCTAACCGGCTATGAGTTTACGGTGAATAAATACACTGCCAGTAGCAAAACGTTCGTGCTGGATAAACTGGAGGATAACGGGCAGACGTATCCAGCGGCAGGGGCGTTCGCTATCGCAGCGGGGGATACGTACGTGCTGCTGGACATTCTCATGCCGCAATCCTACGTCGATAGCGCCGAGGCTGAACTACAGGCAGCGGGGCAGGCGTATCTGGATGCGAACGGAAAACCCCGCAATCAGTACACGATCGCCCTGGATCAATTGTATCTGGCGGACCGGGTTGCGCCCGGAACGATTCACAACTGGTTTGGCCTGGGCGATACGGTTACCATTCTGGATACGGACCTTCAGATCGAAGGCGGTAGCCGGGTGATTGGCTTCAAGCGCGACCTGATCAACCACTACAAGTACACCCTGGACGTTGGCGATAGCTTCGACGTATCAATCATTTATCGGCAACTCAACGAGCGCAACACGGTTCAGCGCATCATCAAGATCAACGATCTGCGCGATGCCCGGTCAGCGAAGGAGTCCTACCGGGTGGCCCAGGAGCTATACAAAAACGTATTCGATCCCGACGGCTATTTTGATCCGGAGAAAATTAAGCCGCTGAGCATTGAAACGATGATGCTCAGCGTCGGTACGCGGTCACAGCAATTTATTCTCAACGTAACGGTGACACCCAATGTTGGCGGCAACCCCAATGTAGTGCATGTCAGCAACGGAACGCTCACCCACTTAACGATTGAAGACACGCCCAAGACGTGGCAGATACCGGCCCAGACGTTCACGATCAATGACAATGAACTTCGCTTCATCTACGTCGAAGCGAATAAGACAAATTACAATGAAGCAGGTTTTCAATTCTTCACGACGGGCGTAACGGTTGATTCGCATCCAATTTACCACCGGTTTCTAGTGGGTATGCTTCACAGTGTGGGACCGGACGGGGTACGTCGTATTCACTTGACGTACGGTTTCACGATCATTAACGGCCGATATATTACTACGGGTGTTATTCAGTCGGCGGATGGTCAAACCTCATTCGACCTGGATAGCGGTATTATCAAAGGTCGAATCGAGTTTAGAAAGCCGGATGGCAGTACCGGCACAATCGACGAGGTCTCTCAGGAGTTGGCGGACTTCTCCGAAGTCGTAACAACGTATCAATCCCAGCTTGACGAAAAGGTTGAAATCTGGTTTCAGGATGTCGATCCGAATACATGGCCAGCTACCGATCGGGTGAAGCATTCTGGGGATATCTGGTACAGGCCTACATTCAAGGAAATGTTTGCCTATAACGGCTATGCGAATACCTGGCTACCCATTTATGATAAGGATGCACTGGCGGCCTTTGAAAGTGCATCAAAGGCTCAGGATACAGCGGATGGCAAACGCCGGGTGTTTACAGGAACGCCCCACGCACCTTATGACGTCGGCGATATGTGGACTCAGGGGGCGTCAGGCGAAATTATGGTATGCGTCACAGCAAAATTAGCTGGGCAGGCTTATTCCCTTAGTGATTGGGTCAAAGCCGGAAAATATACCGACGACTCATCGCTTCAGGCATTTATTACTGTCGTTTATAATCCCTTCACGCAAACCGTAAATGGATTACAGGCGCAAATCGACGGAAAGATCACAACCTGGTATCAGGATACCGAACCGAATACGTGGCCAGCATCGGAAAGGCTTGCTCATAGTGGTGACTGGTGGTATAAAGCCTCTACCAAACAACTGTTTGCTTATAACGGCTATGATAATAGCTGGCTGGAGATTCTCGACAAACAGGCACTCGAAGCCGCAGCGCTGGCATCGCAGGCTAAAGATACGGCGGATGGCAAGCGGACGGTCTTTCAGACGACGCCCTACCCACCCTACCAGCCCGGCGATTTATGGGCGCAGGGGGCTGGTGGTGACATTATGATGTGTGTCGTCGGTAAAGTTGCTGGGCAATCCTACAGCCCTTCCGATTTTACAAAGGCGGGAAAATACACAGGTGACGAAGCGATCATAAACTTTGTCAATGCGGTCTATAATCCGTTTGTGACGGGCGTACAGACGCAGCTGGATAATCGGTTCGACGCTTGGTTTGGTCCGAACGATCCAAAACTTAACTGGACGACTGAAGATGAACGTAACACCCACGCGGGTGATTACTGGTACAAAAACGATACGAAAGAGCTGTTTGCCTATAATGCGGGGGCGAATAGCTGGGAGCCGATCCAGGATAAGGATGCGCTGGCGGCTTTTGGCATTGCCAATCAGGCGCAGGATACCGCTGATGGTAAACGACGAAATTTCATCGCTACTCCCTACGCACCGTACGACGTTGGCGACATTTGGATGCAGGGTCCTGGGGGCGATATTCTCCGGGCTGTGACGGCCCGGGCGGCAGGTCAGGCGTTCAATGCCAGTGACTGGGTGGTGGCGGCTAAGTATACCGATGATTCAGCGCTTCAAGCCTTTATTGGATCGGTCTATACACCGTTTACTCAGACGGTAAACGGGTTGCAGGCTCAGATTGACGGAAAGATCGAGATATGGTTTCAGGACGCAAACCCGGCTATATGGCCGGTAGCCGATCGAACCAAGCATAGTGGCGATATCTGGTATAAGCCTACGTCCAAGGAGATGTTCGTTTATAATGGAAATGACAATACCTGGCTACAAGTCTATGATAAAGACGCTATTGCTGCGCTGGAGCTGGCATCTCAGGCCAAAAGTGCCGTTGACGGAAAAGTAACGCACTTTAGCGCCACACCCTACCCCCCTTACGAAATCGGGGATTTGTGGACCCAGGGGGCGGGCGGAGGCTTGCTGCGTAGTATTGCCAATAAAGCGGCCGGGCAAGCGTTCGCTATGATTGATTGGGTGGTTGCCGTCAATTACGACAATACTCAAACTGCGATTAATGGGGGCATTGTCACATCGGGAACAATTCAATTAGCGGGCAGTGACGGCTCGATTCAAGCTGGCATAACTGGCGTTGATCGGTCGGCAGCTAAAACGCGAATTTGGGCGGGAGCATCCTTTGAAAATCGGGACATTGCCCCGTTTATGGTTCGTCAATCAGGAGAAGTGTTCGTTCGGTTTAGGCTCGAAGCAACAGGATATACACCTGATGGTCAGAACATTCAAGGGCAAGCAGGTTTTGCCGGGGCCCTTAGTCCATCCGATTCTACTGTACGTATTTATGCGGGTGCTGATTATAATGGACGCGCAACGGCACCGTTTCGGGTGCATAGTGACGGGTCGATGGTGGCCACAGCCGGAAAAATTGGCCGCTTAAAAATACAAGATGCCTACCTCACCAATGAAGGCGACAATACCGACGCAGCCATTAAAATCGAGAATGGGGGCAAGTTTGTTGCAATTGGTAGTGTTGTCTATGCCCCCTCAACGGGCCTGGATGCTGTAGCTCGTTTTGAGAACATACAGCCACCCAATAGTACATCTAACGTAACCTCGGCCGTATTTAAGGCTAGCGGAGCCAACACAGCAAGCGGGGGAATAAACCTCGCTATTGATGCAGAAGTGGGTTCTTCGCGGTTGGGTGATGCGCTATTGAACGGTAGAAGAACGTATTACATCAAAGGATTTAGCGAAACTGTAAACCCTTCTTTATTTGACGTAATTGACGTTTATCCCAGCTCTGGTACAAGTCGATCAATTGTTACATTTTCGGGCGAACCCGTTGGCAATGGCAAAGAAATCACCATCATTCACAGTCGGGTAAACGGACAGGTGACGCTTCGCAATATTGTGCGTGGCTATGTCGATTACGACATGGCAGCGGGTCACGTGGTAACGCTTATCCGATCAGAAATATATTGGTACGTAAAAGGCGATTGGCAAAATGTATTCTAAATGCTACGGGGCTGTACAGATAGTTGTCATACTAACAGTTTGCATAGCAAATAGGTAGGCATTAAAAAGCCGACTTTCATATAGTAAGGTCGGCTTTTATGTAATCATTGTTCGTGAAACTGCCAGCGAAAACCAAGGAAAAGATCATCATTGAAGGGCTTACCATTTTTTGGGTTGATGCCCCTACAGCGATAAGGAATCGATTGTCGGTGAATGCCCAATGCTTCGGCCACCTTTCGAGCTGACTCCCAAACCTTGAGAACCTTGCCCGTTTGAGGGTCAATTTGATCTATTTTTACTCGCTTGGCAGCACCTAAAACTTTATTATGCTCTATAAGTTGTTTAAGCCGCGATTCAGGGACCGGAACCCCTTTTCTGTATGCACTTAATTTCGCCTTAAGTTCATCCGAACGTTTTTTGCCATACATGGGATTCTTTTCGCCAACCTGCGCCTTTCCTCGCGCTCTGGTAGCCTCTATTTGCTTTTCTGTGGCCTTTCTTCCTACGCGCTTACCTGCGTCAGTGGCTAGTCTAAGTATGTTATAGCCCTTGTCGGATTCGTAGCTTTGGTAATAATCCATCCAATACTGCTCTCTGTTTTTTAGCTGGGACGTGTCGTCAACTCGCTCTAAAACCTCAAACTCAAAGTTCTTTTTACCATACTTACGAATGGCATAACCAAATGTCATTTCTTGACTTTTGCATCCATGCGTATAATACCGCCTACAAATGTTTACAGACTGCCCAACATAAACCTTACCGTTTATTTTATTAGTAAACTTGTAAATGCCGGGGAAATTATAGTGTGCTATTATCATGACCTTTTCTTTTTTTTGACTGGTTTGCGAAAATTTACAGGATAGGATTCAGTTTTTTCGTGGCATGAATGACACAGCGTTTGTCCTAGGTCGTGCGACCACAAGGCAACACATTCTTTGGCCTCCTCCACTGACGTAATGCCGTTTGCCCTTACCAATGTAGATAATTCCGTTAGGTGATGGGCCTCTATAACTCGCTTACGACCGTTCCTTGCACCACATTGTTGACAGGCGAAACGGTCCCGAATAAAAACCGCCCGCTTCCACGCTTCGTATTCATCTAAGCGTCTTATTTTTCTGATCAGTTCCGACGTGGTGAACATATCATGTTAGGGTTTTCAAAGACGTTGCCAACTACCAGATCGCCCGTATTTACGTCATTGAACGTATTCAGATCGTGATCACCGGCCAGTACCCCAAACGCTCCATGTTGAAACACCACCTCATGCCATGACTCGTACACGCGGTTTTCGGACTGGTCGTAGCACCGCCAGTACAAAATATCACCCTCCCAAATCTCCCGCCCGTTCTTATCGTAGATGCCCGTAAACTGAACGATTGTCAGGTCAGGGTTGGCAGGCAGGGAACAGACCGGAACAAATGTCCGGCCTGTTTTATCCCATGCTTTTAGCTTTATTACGCGCCCGTTCATTACTCTTCCGAATAGCTTAGTTCAGCCATTACCAACCCGTACACTTTGTCCAGATGCCCGTACCGCTCCAGGGCGTCCAACATGCTTTCCGTACCGGCTCGCGTCAACCTATATACGTTAATGCTGTACACGTCAAACAGTCGCTTATAGAGGTAGGTATACGTTTCCTGCGTGGTCGCGTCGTGGAAACCGCAGTACTCCACTACCCGCGTGTGAATGAGTTGACGTAACGGGGACGTACCGACGCTCGGCCGTGGTCGGGGCAGGCCCGGCATAGACAACTGCCTACCCGCCCGGCCTGGGTTGACTGGCTTGCAGCCCGTTGTCATAATCTGATCAACGTCGGCTCGAAGCTGGGCAATCATTTCCCCCTGCGTCAGTAGAATTTGCTGACTTTGGCTAACTAGTTGCATCAAGACCTGCTCCGTAGATGGAGGGGCGGGGGCCAACAGCGAGTTAAGCTGCTTTTCCTTGTCGATGAAATATTGCCGCGCCTGTTTGCCCTTCTCGGTGCGCTGGATCATGGCAATTTCTTTGGCACAATCCAACGTTAAGGCGTAGTCGGTCATTGGCCGCCCTCCATTGGGGTTATCGTCATTTTTGACGATAACCTGCGAATAATCCTGCCCCTCGGTGAAGCCGTAATCAAACATGCGTTTGCTCCATTTGGCAAACTCAGTCTTAACCTCGAAAAAGCTGTGCAATTCACGAGCAGAAACAACGGGCGAACCTTGCCCCCCCGTCGAGATGGTTATCAACTCATTCACAGCCCACCTCCTGCAATTTGCGCATGTTGTCTACACGGTCATAGGCTTCATAAATTGCCGCCAGCCTAACCATAAGCCGTAACGTAGAAAACAGACTGGAAATATGATGCTCGCGAAGCTCGAATACTTTGGTGTGATCCACATCACGTTCGGGGTCAGCATCGACCATAAACAGAAAATGCGAATAAAAGGCGCTTGAGATTTCCTCGAGATTATCGGAAAGGTCCGACTCGACAACTAAATCCTTTACCGCCTTTTCTAATACTGCCTGACGTTCGACTAAAGCCTTGTCGCTGAATTTCTTATCCACGACTCACCTCCTTTTCATCAAAAGCGCTCGTTTCGGTACGTAGTGCTTCGTTAATGTCCCTAAGTTTGTCCAGGAAGTTCACTAAATCGAGCGCTGTGCTAATCTGTCGATTGTTTACCGTTTTGGTTAGATCAGGCGCGGAGGTTATTAGCCAGTATTCAAGGAGATTGTTGATGGCCTGAATTGGACTGACCCCACAAAGAAACTCATCTACCACCCGAAGCAGGTCGGTTTGTATGGCGTACACATCGGCGTGTACTGGTTGCCAGTCATCCGGCGATAAGGGTGGATTGGGGCCGCTTTGGGCCGTTTGTGGAGAGGAATTTGCATAAGAATTCCTACCACGGTAATTTGCATCCGTGTTCATAGTAACGAACTGTTAAAAGTGATCACGAAGCCCCGACGTTCCTACCGCCAAGTTTGAATCGTTGGGGTTCTTCGTTTGTAGCTAAACCGATTTTCGGCCTGAACTGCATTACAATATTAGTAAAACTTAAGATATATCCAAAGTGTTTAAGTAAAAAAATATTAGTTAATTAAAGCCTTTATATCTACTCCGATAGCGTTTGCTACTCTCTCAAGTGTTTCAATGGTAAGGTTCTGCTTACCAGATTCATACTGATTAAAGGTTGACTCTGAAACGCCCAGTTTCGCCCCCAGTTCTTTCTGAGTTAGTCCCTTCGCCTTACGAGCCTCTCGTATCAAATGGCCAACTCTCATTTTTACATTTGTCATAGTCACTCCGTTGTTGGTATAAACTTACAAAATGTTACTAACATATTTTGGAAAGATTACCGTATTTGGTAGAAGTTGCATACACTTTTGAGAGAATGGTTTATTCGGTTAACCATAACCGCTTAATCAATTTCTCTTAAAAGACTATACCAGCCTCCTAAATAAGTTAAATTTGAATATTTTCCTCTGACACTTGAGCTCCTTCCAAAGAAAACAATTCCATAGCATTAAACGATAAATTGCTTTTTTATTCAAATTTCTTATTGATCCGTGAATTAGTCTGTAAAGTTTGTGAGCAGCTTTCCGTTTGACATTTGAATTTTATTTACTCAATGTTTAGCAGGAGTAGTTTACATCATGAGCAACTTTAATAGTTTGTCGTATACGACAGTTTAACCGCTCTAAAATATGAAAAACCATTTACTGACCCCTTTATTATTGCTACTCACTATAACGGCCTATGCTCAAGTTGGCATTGGAACCATTATTCCCGACCCGTCGGCTCAGCTCGATGTAGTGTCTACACAACGAGGCTTACTACCACCCCGCATGAGTGCCCAACAACGAACTAACATTCCGAATCCGGTTGAGGGGTTAATGGTGTATCAGAATGAATCTCCTTTAGGCTACTATCTATTCAAACAGGGGAGTTGGCAAAGGTTAGTTACCGAGGCTGAGCTAACCGCAGCTATAGTCCCAAGTTATGCCTTTGCACAACGGGTACTACCAGCTGATATAGCGAATGGGGCTTTACTAGATTTCCCTGATTTTCAACAGCTTTCGTCAGATATAACACTCAATCCTGCTGGCAACTCTGTTTTTACGTTTTCTAGACCGGGCCTTTACCATGTAACCTATACGATTGTACTCGGCGGATCCAATTTGTCATTAGTCGCTGAGTACAATGGAGTTGAAATACCCGGTGGGGCAATATCTAGTATAATCACAACGCAAATCGCTAATGTTATACTGAACGTAACAGGGAGTTACTCAACCTTTGCAATTAGAAGTAAAGCAAATTCAAGAGTATATGATGCCCATATAGAGATAAAACGCCTGTAATTGCCCCTAACTGACTCCTAAAAGCCAACAGTAAACTGCCCACAAACTTTACAGACCAATTCACGGATCAATAAACTGAATCACCTAGATATGTATAAATATTAAAATGTATAAAGTATGAGCACATATTTTAATTCAAAAATAGGAGCTAAGTTCGTTTTAATGTTATTATTCGCTTTAGGCTCTTGTAACACAAGCAAGGAAGACGCTACAAATCCTGGATCATCAAGCAAAAATGATTTGCAAGCTGCGGTATATACGCTACTTTTTGAAGAAAATGATAAGAGTCAGGGTGTCGTCCTCCTCAATTTGATTCAAACTTCTGACTTAAAATTTAATTTGGAAGGCTATTTATACCGGTATTCAACGAAAGACAAAAACAAGACTATCAAAATATCAGGTGATTTCATTGCTGCTTTTGTTAACAAAAGTATCGACTATAATCGATTTGCGACTTATGGAGACTTTGCTAAAGATTATTTCTCGAGCTTTCCTGAATTTCGAAGTGAACTTAAGTTAAGTCAAGCTCAAATACAAAAGTTAATTAATCGAGAAAATATTGACTTGGCATATAACAAATCAGTTAATAAGA
Organism: Spirosoma validum; assembly: GCF_014699035.1. Lineage (GTDB taxonomy): Bacteria > Bacteroidota > Bacteroidia > Cytophagales > Spirosomataceae > Spirosoma > Spirosoma validum. The sequence continues at coordinate 66,470 of NZ_JACXAA010000004.1, read as the reverse complement.
ATTTTCTTTGGGATTTTTTGACCAGTATAATTCCATCAGCACAAGCTCAACAAGTCTCAACATCTGTTCAGGGATTTGTCTGGGCGGTAGCAGGAATTCTTGCATTTTCAGTTGTGGCAGCTTTATCTCCAGCTTTGGGAGCCGGTCTAGCTGCGGCAGCACTAAACGGTGCGGGGTGGGCGGTAGCTGCATACTTTGCATATAGAGCATATAATGCTTTTCAGTCTACTTACGGAGGAGGCCTTTTTGGAGACCTTGTAGGACAAGGGGGTAACGCTTCTAATGCATTTGCCGGTTTATTAGACCCTATTTGTAAAGCATTATCAGGAGGGCAAGGTTGTCAAACACAAGCAGCACCTGAGGACTGGAAGGAATTAATACCTAAAATTCAACAACAACTTCAAAGGTTATACGATGATCTAAAGAACAGCAATATTCCAGAAACAATTAGGCGATGGTTTATTCAAAGCACCGGTGACCCCCATTTAAAAACTGCCGACGGATATTATTATGATTTTCAGGGGCATGGTGAGTTTATCGCCATAAAATCAACGGAAGATAATTTTGAAGTACAGGCACGTCAGGAAGACGTAATGAATACCGGCTATGTAACAGTGAATACGGCTATTGGTATTCAAACTGGAGGGGATATTGTAAGCGTAACAGCAAAGCCTTTCACATTGTATGTAAACGATGCGAAGGTTCAAGACTTGAATTTTACAACCTTGCCTCTCACTAAGAATGCGTCTGTTAAGAAGTCTCAAGAAAACGGGCGAGATGTATATACCGTAATAACGACAAAAAATGACGCCGTTAAAATTCAAACCAATGGGACATACTGGCTGGATTATAGCTTGTCTATAAATGATGAACGCAAAGGTAAAGTAATTGGCCTACTGGGTAATTATGATGGCAACAAGGATAATGATTTAATGATTAAAGATGGAAAAGTAATAGCCTATTCACTCAATGAGCTATATTCTAGTTTTGCCGATAGCTGGCGCGTCAAAACAGGATCGCTTTTGCACTATGATGGCTCGAATAACACAGATAGCTATACCAAGAAAAATTTCCCTCAGAAAAGAGAGGCTGTTGAACTTGCTAAGTGGCAGAGCGCTTTAGAAGCTTGCCGAAAGGAGGGTGTAACGAACGAACCTTTTCTGACCAACTGCGCCACGGACATATATTATACGAACGATCTAGCTTTCGCAAATTCGTCGCTTTTGAGCCAACAAATGAATCCTTTATCTGACCCCTTGGTCAGTAACGACGTTAGTTATTTTAAAGATGTACGCATAACAGTGAGCAATTCACAAGGCAATCTCGAAGATTCCTGTCTGGTAAATTTGCATACAGGTGAGGTCTATCAATTAAAAGACGGAGCCAAAAATGCTAATAAGGTTGATGCGATTGTGACGTATTACTGCGGAATAGACATCCGATCACCCGCCAATATAATACTTTGCGGTTCTTCGTGTGGCGTATATCCAACCTATCGGATGCTCAACGACCAAAAATGGTCGGTTTATAGAACTGGGGGATATGACTCAAAGTCTACCCCAAGAGATGACAACCCGACTTCCACGAATGTAATTGCAGGCGCGCAGTGGCCTAATTTAACTTCTTCTGCTTCGCTGGCAAATCTACCCTGGCTGAACTATGTCCAAGCTTCCAGCAACTCATCCAGTACCATTTTGGTAGCTGCTGCTGATAATACAAATCTATGCGTACCAAGCTATTTCTTCAGTCAGACCCTCACCCGCTTTGTAACTCAGGATGGGAAGCGGGGTGTCTATCGGGTCAAAAATTTCGGTAAAAAAGGCACGGGCTGGTGGGTAACTTTTGACATAAAGATTCAGAAGTAGTTTTAACTAACCTATACAAAAAATACCCCTCAACCTATACGTGTTGGTTGAGGGGTATTTTTTGCGCCTTGAAAATAGGCTACAAAACTTAAATAGCTATTTCCAGTGATTCTCTTAACTCGCAACTTATAATTTTTGCTTAGACTGACTGTAGAGAATCTTAACTTGGGAGAAACTCCTGTTTTTTTGAGAAGTCGCTTAGCTATACTGCGGCCTATCGACATATAGAGTACTTATATTTGTGTACTCTTTATCACATAATTATATCGTGAAAAAAAGAATGGCAATTGGCTTCATTGTCCTTGGTGGAATATTACTTATAGCGGGAATGGTAATTGCTATAATGGACGGCATGAAGCCGCTGTACATTATACTTATCGCTGGTGTGATTGCCTTGGTTGGCACTGCTTTCGGAATTATTGGAAAGTTTTTTCAAGACGAGAACTCATCAAAAAAATCAGATAAAATTTTAGAGGGCGTACAGGATGTAAAAAATTACAATACAGGAGGTGATAGTTACTGTTACCTTGAGTTTTCGGAATGGCCTTGGGACAACAAAGTTCAAATAAAGATTAAAATGGATACAAGTCAAAAATATCCAATTCATAACCTGAATGTTAAACTATTTGCAACTGATCAAATGTTTGATAACTTCCCGGACAGGTACATGTACATAATAAATGGTAATAAAATTGATCCTGGTACAAATATTACAGTCATTGGCCCTGGGATAGAAACTTACCTAAAAGAGCTTCAATTAAAACCCGAAAATAATTTAATTTTATTGGTGGCCGTTTTCGAAGTAGGGGATGGATCGAAAAAGTGGTTTCAGCGCACTGTCTTTAGAAGGGACAAGGAAGAGTACAAAAACGCATTTGTTAGTGGTACACATATTGAACTACATAGACGTGATACACAGGTGTATAAGATAACAAGTTCCGTACAAGAAAGAGTTACAGATGGTATGAAAAAGAATGAAAGAGTAGTGACCCAGCATATATTAAAAGAGGAGTCTGACTATACAGGTACATTGAGTTCCTTAGACTGGATAAAATACCAACACTTTGGTATCAATGAGCAAGCGTATATAAATAAGGTTTTATATGAAAAAATACAATAACAAAGGCTAGTCGATTTCTTTACCTAGAAAATGCTCACCCCCTTGGTGCCCTGCCCTCCCTCGACTTTACACCTCTTTCGATAACTATTGCCATTATAAAGCGTTCGAAACTAAACTCTCTACCCCGAAACGGGTACGTTACACCTGGGCGGTTTCGGCCCGCCTATTGTTCGGATTGGCGATTTAAAGTTCATGCTGAGGAGGATTGACAATGCGGTTGAGTAGGCATAGTAAAAATCACCCTACTTGAGACTCGAAGCGATTTTAAGATAGTACCAAAATATTGAAACAAAAAACTTTGGATTTGATATAGAATCCATTAAAATCGTTATTTGATCTATAAATTAATAGTCTTATATCTAATGCCTTTTCCAATCAAAATCCCTTTCGACAAAGTCCCTGACCTATTTAATGGCAATCCTGTTGATTTAACTATTCACTCAGGCTTAACCATTTTTGTAGGCCCTAACGGTTCAGGAAAAACTCAGTTTCTTAAATTCCTAAGAGCTAATAGTCATGTAATACCGTCTATTTGTGCTGCAAGATACATTTCAGCAGGAAGACTAGGTTTCTATGAGCAGTATAGATCAAATGCCCATGGTGGACGAAGTTATACAAATCCTGAAGATGCGTACATGGGTGATTCAGGAACTAAGCAATATAGGTTGAGTTCTGAATCAGCTATAGGAGATTTTTTTACATTGAGTGATCGTGTTGATATACTTATAAAGGTTGCAGAAAGACTACGAAAAATTTTTCATCGGGATATTATTCTTGAATGGGATAGCGGGCGTTTGAAAGTAAATTTTAAACGTACTAACGAGGTAGGTTCTGTTTATACATCCGCAAAAGAGGCAAGTGGGCTTTTACATTTAGTGTCGATTTTGACTGCTATATATAATGATGAGATTAGTATACTTTTTATAGACGAACCAGAAATCTCTCTTCATCCTCAGTTGCAAGCTTTCTTGAGAATGGAAATGGAACGCGTTGCTGGCGATCCTAAAATACCTGGCAAAAAAGCGATAATTATTAGCACCCATTCTCCTGAATTTATAACCATTCGCAGGCCGGAAGACATATGCAATTTCGTGTTTTTTTCAACTATAGATACTTCTCCAAAACAGCTTGCTTTTGATGCTAAGGAGTTGAAGTATAATAAGATAAGGTCGCTGCTTATGAGAATGGGACATATACACAAAGCTGCATTTTTCGCCCAGCGCCCTTTAATGGTAGAAGGGCCGAGCGATGAGATAATATGCTCTTTCTTAGAAGGGAAGTGTGATCTATACCTGAATGCCGCTGGATCTCAGATACTACCTGTGATTGGAAAAGACCAAATGCCAATAGTGACAAAATTATTTCAGGCTATAGGCAAAACACCAGTAATTTTAACTGACTTAGACAGCATTGCAGATGGAACATCTTTAATTAACGCGTTATCAATTAACGATAAAGCAGAGCAGAAAGCTCAGGATTTTGGTCATAAGTCCGTTCATGAAATGACTAAATTAGTTTACGGAGATTTTACCAAAATTGTTGATAATCACTGGACTGAACTTGAAATTCACTTAACGAGTGAAACTATAACCGATAGCACTCAAAAGAAGAGGGTTCTGTTGAAGTACCTTTTAAATTCTGGCATAAAGCAATTAAATTCACTCCCCTTTAAATCTGATTTAATAACGGCTCGCAAGCGATTCGATGGATTGCTAGGAATTTTGGAAGAGGCCGGATGCTTTTTGCTACGAAAAGGTACAATAGAGGATTATTACTTTGCTCAACCAAACGTAACGACTAGTGACAAAATAACTTCAGCTGCATCAGAAACCGAGTCTATGGATCAACTCCCTATGGAGCAAATTAATAGCCAGTATGCAGACGTAATTAAAGCATTAAAATATGCATCTCTATCACCTGATATAAACGAAGCAGAGGCTGTATCAGAAATCTTATTATCTTTTGCCGCCCCAGCGATTAGTAAATTAACTTCGCCTAGTGCTACGCTTGAAATTACCAACATGGCGATGCGCCTACTGGGGGACAAGGCATCGCTTTTTAAATTTGAAGTAGAACAATTGGAGGGTAATAATACTCTTCTTGTTGATAAGAACAGTACTATTTTGAACGTTCAGGGTTTTCCCGTAAAGTTTACACAGCAGTCAAATCCGAATGAGGTAGTGAAAAACAACATAAAACCTTTATAAAAGTAGTCGTTTGACCTAATAACGCTGAATATTATACTCATCTATTGGCAACTAAACAGCCGCCTCCCAAACGGGCGGTGGCTGTTTAGTTGCCAACTAGTTACATTTTATGAGAATGTAGACCCACCCAATATTACACCTTAGATCCAAGTCAGTAGCAGCCTATTAATTTAACGGTAGCCATTCTCGCTTTTCAGCAAAAAAAAAGCCAGGCCACAAGGCAGCCTAGCTTTCCGCTTTTATCCACACCATTGTAAGCATAAGCTTACAGAGTTATCAAACATACGCCAAACCGCTTAATTTGGACTAGCGCACTCACATTTAAAACCCATTAAAACGAGTCTGAGTCCATTACATCCCGCAACTCCTGCGGCATTTCAAACTCCGCCCACTGTTCTTTCCTGGCCAAGTAAACCTCAAACAATAACGCTTTCTTCCCTTCTCTAGCCGGATCAGCAATTTGCTTCATGCCCGTCCTATGTGCTACGTAATACAACAGCCAGGTGGCCGGGTCGTCCTTCTCCTCTCCAACCCGAACCAACTCACCATACTCAAAGTGAACAGGCCCCTCAACGGATTCATCGGGGCCAAGCTGAGTAAAGGACTGGCGGCTGGAGTCGTTGTAGCAGTGCAGGCGGAGGTAGTAGTGCATAGGGAGATGAGGGAAAATTTTTAATGATTATAAGATAGCACATTCGAGTTAAAAACAAATAGCCCTGCCGCCTTACAATAAAATCGTGAACTCGCTTTCTCGCTTTGAGTAAGCGGCTTCACTACTACCGTTTACGAAACAAGCACGAAATACTCAATCAATTAATTCTTGATTAAGTTATGTTTGGTACACTAAATCATAGTTACTTATGAATCCACAATCGAAACCATCAGAAATTGATCTAAAGGGCCCAGGTATACGCAAAATCATGAAAGAGTCAGCGTATCAATTGGTAGAGGAGTTAGAAGCATTTCTTAGAGATAACGAATACAGGTACCAAGTATACACGACATTCACGGATGTTCAATTTGAACATGTCCGCTCTCTGCCGCCAATACATGATAGCGTTAGAACGGGATTTAATGAAGCGTTCGATCCCTGGTATCAAACATTGGCTACCTACTTTGCTCACTATGCGGATACCAAACACACTAATGTTGCCCAGTTTGGATCATTACATGAGGAGGCAAGAACTATGTCTCACGAAGAGGCTGTCAAGATTGTTAAGGCAAGAATTGGCTGGCTCCTAATCAATGCCGATGAATTAGAGGATTAGATGGGCTGACGGCATAAAAAAACAGGAGTCTCAATACGTGGCCTCCTGTTTTTGACTCTATTTTAACATAGTCAATTGCGACTCTATAAGCTATAAGTCACCGCAAACATAATACTTTAGACACAATTACAACTACCTGCTACCTAGTGTCTTTGATCAAGCGCCCTATTGTACATTCATTTACGAATTAGTCCAGCCAGCGTAGCATTAGCTGCTAGTCTCAAACATGTCCACTATATTCTAAATGGAAAAAGTCGGGGGTTCATATCGAAAACCGTATTCTTATGATAGGCTACTATGAGCGCCTTAATTAAGTCAGCATAAGGCCGCAGTTTAGAATAGAATTCTTCTTGACAATCAAACACATCAACTAGAATTGTAATATTTGGATTAAGGGTTTTTAATTGGTATTCAAAACCGTCTAGATTAATTGTTCGTCCATCCTCATTGACTCTTCTGATAGTTAAAAAATCGTAACTAGCTGGTTCGCCTGTTATTGGACACGTATCAAAAGGCTTTATTGTCCCATCATTGTATATACCCATTGCTTATTTTTTTGCATAGTAACTACTTCTTAGCTAAATAAGTTACGCAGCCTTTGAACAACCTGCCTACTACGTATATCTACGCGAATCAATCCGACTGCATTTTTAATGATGCTAAAAATCCTCTTCTATTTGAGTACGAGTCATAATTTTAGTTGTCAGTTGATTTATATCTTCAGGCGAAAATTTATTAGTTCTAATTCTTATATCATTAAGGATACCTACCACAAATTCAATATCACTATCCTTTTCTACGAGAATGTATTTGACATCCTTTGGGGTGAAAGACAAAGGGTGTTTTTCCATTTGTTTATTTAAAGCGGCAATCTTGTCGTCGGCTAGAATGCCCTCAATTAGTGACGGTAACTTTTCACTATCCGGCAAAAAGGGGACATACCGCCACTCTTTTTCATCGTAATACCTGTATGGTGGCGGTTGGTTTCTGTATACGTTTTTGGTTTGATATGGCTTTAAATGTGTTTTAATATACTTATATAAGTCACTAAATAATTGCCCTTGAAATATGTTCATAGTTCCAATTTTCTCAAAATTTGCATTGTTATGTAAGTTTGGAAAATGGTTCTCTATTTGTGAATATGGTTCTTGCAGCATTCTGAACGTCATGTCCAACATGAATAACATACCGGCAATTCTTCCAAAATAGTCCGACTCTTCATTAACATACATTATTGGATTTAACTTTTTTGCTATAGCCCACTCTTTGGTCAGCCCCAGACCAAAGCTTGAATAAACGTTCATGTGCTTTACTAGGCTCGTAAGGGGTATATCGCAGAAGCATATCATTGGAATGTAATGCGTTACTTGGTGCGATCCGGTTAAATCTTTTTCAATCAACTTACCGCCCTCGCCCTTTGCAAATTCTTTTACTATTGGAAAATTATTGAAATACCCCTTGTCCTGCTCGGGCGCAAATTCTGCACTGTAGCGAGGAATGAAGCCATTCTCAAAAATACTCAGTAGCCATTTTCTAGGCGTAAAGTGAAATAAGGTGTTTGCGCTCAGATTAGGCATATGAGTTAGCTCAGTAGTGTTAGCCGGTAAAAGCTACCCCATTCCATCTATTACCTATATGATTAGATGTTTATGGTTAGACGATATGGGACAACATGCACAGCATAAGGTTGAGCATCGCTAGTTATTTACGTGTAGCTACATGAATTAATCTAGCTGGTATAGCTACATCAATTATCTTAAATGGACTGTTATCAAATAAAAAAACCCCGAACTAGCGGAGCTTACTATACATTTATATCCTTTTAGACCCAAAGGTCAGGCCATGTCTTTTTTATATAGGCAATTACTGCATTCACCATGACCACTATACTAGCACCAACTACATACAAATGCTCTGTGTCAAGATCGGTCGTATGTATGATCTTTTCAAGCGTCTTGATAAGCATTCTTAGGGCAACAAAAAAAGAGGCACTTGTGAAAAATAATGTGGTAATGTTGTCGAGTGCTATTGTCTTGTGCTCCTTCCTCCTAATTAAGACTACAGGATGTGATATGCAAATTATTAGTGCGCCCCCAACTATTATTATAGGCGACACCCAAGTGTAAAAGTTCATTCAAGGATGGCATGGATTGCAGTTGCTACTCGGTTGAATTATCATTGTTTAAGGCTGGCAAAGCTACGGCTAGGGCTCCAATTGCAACCCCCCAGAGTGCTCCAGTGATGCCTAAGAATGCTCCTAGTCCACCGCCGCCAATAGCCCCAAGCAAAGAAGTATTAATAATATTAGCAACCCTTTTAAAAGAATTTTGCTTAGGTGCCTTATGCCTCATCTTTGAACTAGTTGTTCTTTCTAGTGTGGCCTCTTTCATAACGTGAAGAAATTTTAGTATTGTCTTGTTGCCTCATTACAGAACAATACAAAAGTTGATTTATTAGAAATCTAAACATCTAATAATTATATGGATTTTCAAATAATAGAAAGTAAGATTTTTCTAAGATGTCTAGTACTTTATAATGCATTAGTCTAGTGAAAACTACCAAGTATACTTCTTATGCTACCTATATTGATCATTATATATCGTATAAGGTCATTGGAATCATCAAGCTCTAATTTATTCTTTATGTTTTGTTTATGTGTTGAAATTGTGCGAGGGTCAACATATAGCCTTTTAGCTATTTCTTCATTTTTGAGTCCTTCTCCTATTAACAAAAGTACCTCTTTTTCTCTGTTTGTTAGTTGGGAAAGAAATTCGTTGGTTATGTGAGGTGTCTTATAGTTACCATGACTTATAATATTTGCGAGGACCTCTGTAATTTCAGGACTATAGTAATTTGACCCACCATTAACGCGCTTTATAGCAGTAATGATGTCCTCTTCTTGGGCAAACCTTTTTACCATAATTCCATCAATTCTTCTTTGTATAAGTTCCGTAATTATTTGATCGTCAAGTTGATCTAGCATTATAATCAATCTGCCACTAAATGAATTTTCTCTTATTTTGAAAAGACTTTCTCGCCCAGACATGCTGATACTGTGGCCAGAGGAGTCAACAGATAAATTCATGAACATAATATCGTCCGTCGGTTGCCCAGTTTTGTTCTTAAAATATTCATCTATGTCTTGATATGATTCAACGTTTTCATATTCTACCCCCTTTAAGACAGTTTCAAGCCCTCTTCTGAATAAAAATGATGGGTCTATAATTGTAATGGAAGGACTTTTCATTGGCATTTAATCATTTGTATCAGAAAGGCTGCAATACTACTATTTTTTCACTAAAGAATGACTGATAATTAAGATGATATGCCTGTACGGTATCTTAATTGATATGCTAACTATTAGCCAGACAACTATCTGCCCAAACTGCGTAACGGCACATAAAAACAGGAACCATCCATACGCCGGGGTTCCTGCTTTTACTCCTTCCCTATGAGTTTTTGAAATAGTAGTATACACACGATTAAGCGCAGATAAGGGATTTCCTACTAGTCTAGGTCCCTGATGGAAAAAAATAGGAACCTCACCATGTTGCGGGGGTTCCTATTTTTATGATGCTCCCTATTAGTTTTTGAATCAGTCTGAATATATACGGTAAAGCGAGGGTCGGAGGATTGGCTAACTGTCCACGTTAGAAAAAAATAGGAACCCACTCAATGAGGTTCCTATTTCGGGTGCCCTATTCAATCACGCTGGCAAGGGTAATACGGAGTACCAGCGCATATAGTAAATACGAAATTGAGTAAGCGGTAGATTTATTGACTAGCGCATTTGTTAGTAAGACAACTATCTGCAAAGGTTGCGTAACAATTATTTTACGTAAACTGGGGCAACTTCATCTACTGGAGCAATTATGCAACTAGCGCAAGCATCTAGGTTGACGGTATCTGGTAGTGCAGTCATTGCCATTCCCCCAAATTGAGCAGCAAAGTTATCGGGCTTGTAACTTATCAATTCTTTATACTCATATTTACCATAACCTTTGTTAATCGTTAGTCTAAAATTATCCATATGATAAGATTGACGAGCGTTTTTTAAACTGGCAACAATAAACCAACCGGAAAGCTCTGCATTTGGCGGCAGTACAGCCCTACCTAATGTATCCATTAAATTGCCCCCTTCTAACTGAAATTTTTGGAATTTCTTGTTTTCGATAAGTCTATAATAGCCGTCGTGGGTTTGCAGGCAATAGAGTTTTTCCCATTCATTGACCGGGTTTTTGCACTCCAAACCTACTCCTACTATACGTTGATTACTTGAGCTTACATTTTTTATCGTTACATATATTAAACAACTACTAGGCACCAATACTTTAGACTCAGTTGAGCCGGGGTTTTGTACTAAGCCATTCATGCCATTGATAGTGCCAAACAGCCCCGACATTGGGCTTACATTAAATTCATCATGAGGAAACAATTGCCATAATATACTATCACTTGAGTAAGCGCCAATTGCAATCAATCCTCCTATTACAGGCCCAATGTGTGGTTTTATAAAATTCCAGAGTTTTTGCCAAGCGTTGCTACTTGGTGTATTGGGTGGAACAGTATTCATGTATGTAAACTAATCTTTAGTTAAATTAATGTGATTCGGTATCTTTATAACTACTGGGTGTATCCAAGTTGTGTAACTATAATTTAGAGTTTCTTTTTAAGCTTTCAATGTAATCAAATAAAGGCTGCCCAGTCTTTTTGATGCGTTTTAGCATATCTTGTTGATTCCGACGACTTATCTCCATTCCACCGATAACGTTAAATGAGTGGCTAAGATATTTTGCATGTTCAATTTTAACCGATTTGCATTCTTTTAATAGGTTTTGATGTAATGCCATGCCCCTTGCATCAAGAATACGCTCTAATTTTTCAACGAAGGCCACCTTAGAGTCTTTTAGCCATATATCTTGATTGGTCTGAATAGTCAAATTATTATTTACTTCCCCTGCAAGTGCATTAATTTCGTCAAAAATAACTTTCTCATTGCCTGTTAATTTTTTTTTACTTTCGCTTAATATAAATTGGTTAACCGATTTTGTCAGATTCGTCAAATTGTCATAGTAAGTATCTCTCAGGTTTATTAGAATTGGAAATTCCTTTTTATAGTGGTCTACAGCTAAAGTATATTGAAAATTTAGGTGACTATATAATTGTAGTAATTCCGCCACCTCGCCTGTTTTGAATTGATTTACAGAAGCTAAGTAATATTCTTCTTGATTTATTTTTGTAGCAATGCTATTTATTCCATAGGGCACATAAGTGGGAAGATTTGATACGACAAACGGATTTTCCTTATAATTTTTCACCATACTTATAACGCCTTCGTTGTAATAATCAAGTGTCTTGTAAGAATCATTGATCAAAAAGTTTAAATATTTTAGTTTATTCTGTTCTGTTTGCGTTTGTTGATCTTTATCTTTTTTATCCTGTTGCTCTTTTTGAATATAAACGACCAATAGACTGACAAACGCAGCGATTAATGCTCCCTTTATGCTAAGATCGAGACTTGTCCAGTAAACGTGATATGTAGAATCAATTGCAATTTTAGTGCGGTAAAGTAGTTGCCTTGTTTTATTCATACTGACCGTTCGCAACAGTTATTTTGTGAAGCATCGTAACATCTCCATTTACTTAATACTACGTAAAGTAAAAATTTTGCACATAATAGAGTGTTTGCTAATAACGTAAGCCGTAAATATAAATGATTGGTCATTAATTCAAGAAGACTTATTGCGTTGCCCTACTAACGATCCGCCAAACCGTTGCCCGCGAACCAATTTTAAACTTTCGCATGACTTCCTGTTCGCAAGCCGTTTTCTTGGCTCCGGTAGCAAGGAGCTTGGAATAAGTGGAGGCTACTTTGCTCCACCGTTTTTCCTGCCTTTTTTGATGAAGTGTTTTTACAGGTGGCCTATTTATTATTTTTTAATCTCCCCCCATCCTGAATATCGTTGATGACAAACGTTTTACTGCTGGCTATATACTGGTTAACCGTGAACTCGTAGCCCGCCAAAGCTCCACTTTTAAAGCTGACTTTGGGACTAATGCCCTGTAGTCGTGTTGCTTCAACATCAAAATCTACCCCATTGTCCACGAACGTGAGCAGATCACTTCCCAGCCCTGTCACCGTACCGGTGCGATGCGGATGGGTATTAGAAAATCGTTGTTATACTAATTTTTAGTATAACAATCAATATCCGTATTTTAAGTATTTTTGTTTGATCTATGGAAAATACTACTCCCCTCCCCCAGACTACTATTGTAGAATTAGGCATCAAAGACCGGCTAATCTTACTAGCCCATTTGCCCCAGCAAGGCGGCATCATTAAGCTTCGACTCATCAAGAGTCTGCGCGAGCGGCTACTGCCCACCACGGAGGAAATCAGCGCCCATAAAATACGAGATGGTGAAAACGGAACGGTCTTGTTTAATCCCACGGCGGAGCAGCTCATCCGGATCGAATGCACCGACGAGCAGGTGGATATTCTCAAAGAAGCCATGCGGACAGCGGACGAGCGGCAGGTGCTCACCCTGGACATGCTGGACTTATACGAAACGATTGATCAATTGTAATTAGAAAGGGACGTGGCAATACTGATTGGGCTTGGGGAGTTATGGGGTGACGCGAAAGCGAGCGCACTGGCGGTAAAATCGGCAGCGGATGAGGCCTTGAGCGATGTTCAGGCCATCAAAGAAACCGTCGACAATGCGGCTGAGTTGGCTGAACTGGCTAGCTCCCAGGCGCAAAGCACCCTGGCCAATATCAATCAGTTTCAGTTTACGCCCAGCTCGCTCTCGCAGTTACGGAGTGTGGGCGGTAGCGCTTCGCAACGTACGCAATTATTGGGTAGAGTCACCCCCGGCGATGGGGGCGGTGGTGATTTCTTCTGGAACCCAAACAGCACGGCCGACGATGACGGGGCGATGGTCATCAAAGTACCGGGCATCAATGTGGGTCGATACCACCGGATGCCCGGTCCGCGCGTATCACCCCTGCATTTTGGGGCGAAGGGTGACGGCTATACCGACGATTCAGCGGCCGTGCAGGCTGCCATCAATTACGTATTGAAAGCGAATCATCCGGGGCAGACCTCGCCCTACGATGGCAATCCCGGGTCACTGTTTCTCTACAAAGGGGAATACCGGATCAAGGACGTCGAGATCAACGGCTCGATCAAGATTGAGGGCGAAGGGGGCGGCACGTATGCCCAGAGCTACTTCGTGGTGATCGCCAACCATACGGGCATCTGGCTGGGGCCGGATAGCGATGGCGTTTCGCAAAGTACGTATTTTGATTATGTAGCGTTCAAATCGGAATCGATTGTGATTCCGGGACATACTGAGGGGCAGGTGTATTCGCCCGACATTGCGCACGTCAAAACCAAGAGCAGCAATACGATTCAGTCCAACAGTGTGTATTTTAACTACTGCTGGTTTCAGTCAATGCAGAACTGTGGGGTGTGGGCAACGCAGGGCGATGACTGGAAATTTACCGATTGCTGCTTTGATGTAAGCAGTTATGATGCGATTCGGCTGGGCACCCTTGGGGGGCGTTACGTGGCCAACGCCCGCATTATCAACTGCACGTTTTTTGGCAACCGGGAAAATTGCATTCGTTTGTACAACGTACGTTCCTGCACCATATCAATGAACCCAGCCTACACAGCGGGGAGCCAGTTGCCCAACTCAAATTTCATCAACGGATTGCAGGGTACGGTCAACAACTTACAGGTACTAGCCACTACGTTCGATAGTCTGACGAACTTCTGTCTACTCGAATCCTCAGCTACCAACGTGAACATCACCAATCAGGTGCTGACCAACCTGTACGGGGTCTTTCTCTACGTCAACGGAGGGGGCATCATGCGGGGGCTTCGGTTAAGCCAAATCACCTTCGAAAGTGTAGCGGGGCAGGGCTGGGTCGATGCGCCGATCCGAATTCAGTACTGCGGTCTGGAAGAATCGACGATCGATGACATTATCGCCCGGACGGGTATTACCTCACCCCTGCTGCTGGATATTCCGGGGGCCAATGTAACGGGCAATCAGATCAGCCGGGTCAGGGGCAAAAACTTCACCGCTATTCACAACCTGGCAAAGCCCGGCAAGAATGGCCAGGAGGTTGTTTTCGCCAAAACCGTCACCACCGCCAACTGGAGCGCGGGCAGCTACACCCAGATCGTCCCCGCCAACCTGCTCGAAGCGGGGAGCGTGTATCTGATCAGCATGCGCTACAACAAACCTCAAGTTCAGATTGCAACCATGAGCTATACCGTTCCCATCGAAGGCAGTTCTAGCGGCTCAATTGCGCCCACGGCGGCCATTTCGGGCAACGTCGTGACCTACAACGGGCAACCGTTTGATTTTACGCTGAAATATCTACCTGGTTCGGCCGGTTGGGGCCTGCAGGCGATGTCGACGGGGGCATTGGGCGGTACGCTCAGCATATCCGTCCGGCTGGTTAGTTCGCTGGCTGATCTGAGTATTATGCCGATTGTGTAGCCTGAAATAGATAATTAGAAATAAAAACGGATATTTAGTTATGTAAATACTACGTATCTATACCATGAACCTGGAAAGTTGGCAAACATTTTGGCAAGTACTTATTTTATTGGGTGCAATTGCCGTAGCAGTTGGCGGATTTGGAACCTGGAAAGTCGATAAGATGCTCTCATCGGAAAAAGAACAAAAAGAAAGCACGGAGAAGGTTTTGACGCAAAAACAACAAGCCCGGACGGGCATTCTTGCCTCTTCAAGAAAAGTGTTATTCTCAATTGACCAAAAGGTTTATCCAACAATTGAAATAGGCGACTCTGGAACAAATTTCGAATTATTGCCTACTGCAGAATACTTTTTCAATGTGGAGGATAGTAAACTTATCATTAATAAAAATAACGATTCGTTGTTTGTATCAATGAAATTTTACACACCTTCTGGTGATTTGTTGGCAGAAATAGTTGATAACGAGTGGACACTAAATAAAGAAGGTGTGCTTGATAGAAATTATACTAAAAACGCCCTTGAGGTTCGCGGATCGAATGGTGAAATTGAACTCCAGATACAGTTGCTACCAGACAGAGTAAGATTACAAGGTATATTCAGAGGACCAAACGGCGGCTTATCCTTAGCTCTCGTAAAACATCCTATACATGGTAAGGGCGCAAAAATAATAGTTCTACAAGAGGGTGAAAAATTAATACCGGAGAATAAAATTCAACCCATGTTTCGCTACCCAAGTGATACACATTTAGGGGAATTAATAGAACGTGAAAATTAAATCATTTAGCTTCTAAAATATCATCCCATCGGGTTGTGTAACGGGGTGTCAACCACTGCGGCTTCATCGGCCATTCCGGATTATACAGCTGCGAGGCCATGCGTAACGTATCATGCCCGTATCGTTTGTTGACTTTGTCCATCGCTTTCGAGAGCTTGATCAGGCGTTCATCGGGACCACTGACAAAAACGCCTGCCTGCCGGTAATCCTGCGGCACTAGGTCAGTCAACATCACACCCACTTTGGCATAATGATAGCCGAATCGAAAGATGGCTTTCAGGGCTGATTCGGCGTACTTAACGATCTCTAAAGTGGAACTGGTCGGGTGAGGCAAACGAACGGTAACGCTGTTACTATACTGTTTGGCGGGTTGGCCATTGCCGGGCGTTCTTCGATACGGGTTCGTCCGAAGCCAGACGGTCACCGCACCACAAAGCGACTCCTGACGACGTAGCTTTTCACAGACGCGGGATAAATGTACTGTCAGTGCATCGTTGATTTGTGTCAAGTCTGGAATGACCTGACCGAATCCCGGCTCGGTACAGATGGACTTCTTAGCAGGCGGATTCACCTCCAGTAATTTGCAGGGCAAACCCCTCAACTCGTGCACCAAACGAAGCCCGTTGACCGTCATCGTTTGCCGAATCCAGTCATCATTTACGTCCCGAAGCTGGGCGGCTGTTTCAATCCCGTTACGCTTTAATTTGCCTGCCGATTTTCTGCCCACTCCCCACAGATCGGCAATGGGGAAGTGCTCCAGCGCTTCAGCGATTGCCTCCTGACTATCCAGCACACAGACCCCGTTGAGTTCGGGATTCTTCTTCGCCAGACGGTTGGCTACCTTGGCCAGTGTTTTTGTTGGTGCAAAGCCGACGCAGACGGGGAGCCGCAACCACTGCTTCATCTTTTCCCGAATGTCTTGGCCCAAGCCTGAGTAGCTGGGATAGATGCCTACGTAGTCTTCACACAGCAGAAAGGCTTCGTCGATGCTGTACACCTCCACATCGGGAACGAATTGAGTCAGCACGCTCATCAGCCGGGCCGATACGTCGCCGTAGAGTTCATAATTAGAGGAAAACACCCGGATGTCGTGCTGCTCGCGCAGGTCTTTGGTCTCGAAAAATGCCTGCCCCATACCGATGCCCAGGGCTTTGGCCTCGTTCGATCGGGCGACGATATTCCCATCGCGATTCGACAGTACGACGATAGGCTTGCCTTCCAGCGTCGGATCGAACGCCCGGTGACAGCTGGCGTAGAAATTATTCGCGTCAACGAGGCCGTACATACTTTGGGGGTTTGGAGACGATGTACGTAACGACGCCCAGCACGCTGAACTGATCCCGGTCCAGATGCACGTACCGGGGAGGATACAAAACGTTGCTGGATTCGAGCATGATCATCTTCGCCTGACGAACGAACCGCTTCACGCAGCATTCCCCGTTGACCCAGGCCACGATCACCCGGCCCGTTTCGACCGGTATGGTCGCATCGACCACCAGAATCGAGCCGTCGTAGATGTAGTCGCCAATCATCGATTCACCCACCGCCTTTACGAAGTACGTACAGTCAGGATGTAGCACGCACAGATCTTGAAGATTGAGCCGCTCCCGGATGTGATTGTCGGCTGGATTGGAGAACCCTGCCGGTACTAACGCATCGTAAAAGGGAAGGTCTGCCCGCCGGGTCGCATCGACTAGGTAAATGTTTTCGGGCGGTATCTTGTCGATGGTTTCAATCATAGCGGTGTCGTGAATAAAGCATCAAACCGCTAGTATAATACAAATGTTATATACAATACAAGTATAGGCTAATCTATTATACTTAAAAATAAATTTTCGTTACTTAATGGTCTTGAATTCGTCCTAGAATCATGCAGAAGATAGTTAACTTTATTTTCTTAAGGTGCGTAGATATAGCCGTTGTTATGCTCGATGTCATCGGCTGGTTTCAGAAAAAACGTCCTGAAGTCCTGGAAGATCCTGAATGGGTTATGAAAGCGACAGACCACGAAGTGACCAAAGCCAGATGGACGGGCAACTATCCTCCTCACCCACCCGGCCGACACGTGCAGCGTCTCAGTGATGAGCAAATCCGGTTATTAGCTCAGAAAATCGTGGCGGAGGCCAGGCGTGGGAAATAGCTAAGCCTTAACAATTGGCCCGCACGTCCGGTTATGGGCTCATCATGGCCTGCAATAATCCGACTTCTCCGATACCGACTCTCCGCGAACTGCTGACAGCCGCGTATATCGCTTTTACGTCGGAGTCCAACATTCTGCGTCATTATACCGAATACCGCGACGCATTGCTGGAGGTAGTCACTGCTACCGGTATCGATCACTATGCGTATATGGATTCGTTACGCCTGATCCAGCAGTATGGCGATCAGGAAGCCGAATCGCTGGCCTTGTTGGGTGGATCAGAGGAACGACTGCGCGAATTGGTTAAACAGAGCTATCAAAGTTTACCAATGGAGACGAGCCTGTAGATATATAAAAAGCCCCACGCTGTTAAGGGCATAAGGGGGCTTTAATAATGATAATTTTCGTAGTTCGAATTCTTAATATCTAGTCAAACGGACTTATGTCTAGTACTGGAGCAATCGAAACAGCGAAATTTTTGAAATTTATTAAATTACCTTCAAAGTCATGTTCTTGCCAAGCTTTTGTCGAAACAGCTACTACTTTGCCATCCAAATTAATATTTGGTCCTCCTGAATAACCTGGCTTAAGCTTGCCTAAATGTTCAAAATAATCCACAACAGGTCCATCTTCGTGGAGTTTAGTTTTACCCACACTTAGCACATTATTTCCGTGGATCTGTGAAGCCACTTTCCTTGGGAGTTCAGATAGATACGTATCAAATCCAGCGTAACAGAAAAATTCGCCTACTTGTATATTGAAATCATCGGAAGCAGTTAGCGGTATTTCACATAAATCTTCATCACTTTCTAAAAGTGCTAAATCATGACCAAATAAATACTTGATAAGCCTTAATTTATAAGTAGATATAGACGAACCTTCACTAGCACTAGTGACAAAATAAATGTCTTGATTGCGGTCAATAACATGGGCACAAGTAACTACTTGTCTTTTGGTGTCAATAACGAAGGCGCTGCCTGAAACTCTACCGTTTCCAAGTTGGATATAGCCTATGGATTGGGTGTCTAATTCAAATGTACCTCCGGTTCGGTTCTCAAAATATACTGTCTTATTTGTTATTTCACGCATAAAATACGTTTGTATGTATCAATAATCAGTTGCCAACATGTTACTCATAATACTTAGCTAGTTCATTTTTTGTTCCATACAGACATTAAACAACGCTTGCTTCAGCGCCTGTGACTTCTCATCATCCAACTCGAAAACAAACAAGGTTCTGCCATCCAGTAGCGGGCAAGAATGGCCTTGCATGATCTCAATTTCGATGTAGGGAAATACATGTTCCTGCCATCCAATCGCAACCACTTCGGTTAATTTCATTTCCCATTTATTGGCGATGGGTTGCCGGTTTTTGTCCAGTATCGTTTCGCAGTGGACGTTGTTAATGTCTGTCATACGTGCATGGTTACAGTTCCGTCAGTCTCTTTTGTGTAGCTGATCTGACTCATAATCTGGCCGAAGGTGGAAAACTCTCTATACTCAATCACCTTCACCCCGTTTTGCTCGGCTATGTACTCGAACCGGGGATGATTGCGCCGAAACACGAACGCCACCACCTCGGCCAGTGGCGTAGGCGTGGGCTGATTAAAGACTGGACGGAATGAAGAGTTCGAGAGCTAAAGGAAATAGTCAAGTCGGCTTATGAGCACTTGCCGATGGGGATAAGCCCACTAGATTGAAGACAACAGTTTAATTGGTACAATAAATTGTATCGTCCAAAACTGTACTCAAAATTATTCAATTTATTGGAAAATAAATACCGTATACTAAACTTAAAAAGAGACAACAAATTTATTAGTCAAGGTTACTGTTATTTAAGCTAACCTTAATAATAAGTTGTTATGCAAACAGAGAATCAACCACAACCAGCAGTGCTCACGTTTCGAGACCCGGGAATACGTCAAATTATGAGGGAAGCCGCCTATCAGTTAGCCAAGGAATTAAGAGAATATATTGAACTATCTGAATTGAGGTACCAAACGTTAACACATGATAAATTTGAACATGTGCGCTCACTTCCCCCAATTGAAGACAGCGTCAGATCTGGCTTTAACAGTACTTACGATTCCAGGTATCAAGCATTAGTTACCTTCTTTATTCAGTTTGACGACCAACGTCATACGGACGTAGCCCAATTTGGAACACTGCACGTTCAAGAACGCTCGATGCCATACACTGAAGCAGTGAAAATTATTAAAGCAAGAATTGGATGGTTGCTTATTAATGCAGATGAGATGCAGATTTAACTGCGCTTTAGGCCCCGACTCTCAATGTCCGGGGCTATCTTTAATTGACATTTGATTTTAATTTAGTTAGATTGTTTATATACTAAAATTACATTTAATATGAGAGAGATTGATCGAATAAATAAATATCTGAAACCAAGAGTTAAATCAAATGAACATATCAACGGGTTCGGCATTAAACAGATTGAAACCATCAATACAGAAGGTGAGGTAACCGAGTTATATGTTTACTTCGCTGGTTTCGAGTTTAAGTTTGAGCAAATGGGCCGTAAGCAGTACGCTAACACTATGAATAGCCCCGAAAACTTAGATAATATCCCGTTGTATGTCATTACAGTTGTAAAGGGTATGGAACATGTTAAGTTGGAGAAAAACAGCTCAAATGCGCTTATGGTATTACATACCATCATACTCAATCTGTCTATTGACAGTATTAATGTAAAGCATGAACTTGTTCATCAAGAGATTGCTCTTCCTTATTAATAATGTATCAATAACAACTCGACTCAAATAAAAATAGGGTCGAGTTGTTATTTACTCTTAAAATTCTTGTTGATCTGAACACGTATATCAGTTCTAACGTGATCACGATGCGAAGGAGGCCAGCGGCCAGTACTGGCGAGTCAGGCGTTAGGCCAACGGGAGTGGCGTCTATATTCATTTATGAAAATATTGAAGATAAAGACCAAGTGCTGTTAGTAAAACCGCAAGCACTTCGATAATGAATTTGGCTATTTCAAAGCCGCTGGGGGTTGTGTTGTTCTGTTTCATGCAGGCAAGTACACGCCCTGATCAATAGCTTAAAAGTCCCAGCGTAACAAACACCAATACCTTTGTTATTTCATACCTTCAGTGGTTGCGAGCGAAAGTCGCTCTGGTTTAGGAATGGGTTAGTTTATTTTAAGAACCAATTTGATAACCTCAATTATAATCTGAATCACTAGGACAATTAAGCCTAATGTCTCGAACGTGCTCGGTTTGTTAGCTTTAGTTTTCATAGCCCAAAGTTCATTGCCAACGGGCTATGAATCAAGCCACTAAAACCTACTAAATGTGCCGTAATTCGATGTTTCTGAGCACATTAGCATCTGTTTTTCGCTTATGAAATAGTGTACCTCTACGTGTTCCTTGTTTCATTCGATGACCATCATTTAAAACAGTTTCAACTGCATACCAACCTGCATCTCTTTAAACACGCACTCCTCACCAACGAACACGAGTTTGCGTTTCTCTTTCCCATTCGTTACCAGCATACCTGTATACTCACGTTTCCGATTCCCAGCATCAACATCATTCCAATGTTTACTATATGTCAGTGGTTGCAGTTCACCTTTATAAGTTGATAGTTCAACTACACGTGTCGCACAGGTGGACTTGCCGCCAGTTGCCCGACTGCTACTTCCTCCTGTGCATACCCACTCTTCGTTCTGGTACATGAACGTGCGACATGATCCGTTTTCTGCTATGGTGTGAGCAGAGTATTTGCTGTCGATCTCCTTATACTTGGATGCTGGTACGAAATGTTCGTTCATAACTTAGATCAGAAGATTGTTTCGCTCGAGTTCCCTGATATCCAACCCGGGCTGAAACAATCTTCTGCGCTTCGGCCCAAGTGCGTTTATTTACCCCTAGACTTGTTGAAATTGATTTCTGTGTTAACCATGTTCAGCAGCGTGTTGACTTGCTTAGCGATAGTGTTGGCTTGGGGGATATACCCTTTGTCTTCCTGAACCTTTTTGATGTTGTCCAGCAGAATCGCTTTCAGATCTGGAACGGCCGACAGAATAGCCGACTGAACAGGGGCCGCTGGTAGAACCTCATCTTCCGGTTCGGTTTCCAAAAATTGCTCCAGCAGCTTTTGGCTGTGCTGCACTTCGACGGCTGGAAACCACTTTTTATCCGACACGATAAGTAGCTTATCATCATCAATCCGGAAAGATAGGATCTTATGCGAAACGGCTTTAACGAGATACGTTTTGCCTACCATGTCTTTTAGACGATCTTCGAGTTTTTGAATGCTTTGCGTTGTCATGGGCTTTGATGGATTTTTTAAGTTTTAATTCCTGACGTTTTAAATCAATGATTTCGGGGTGCTTGAGAAGCTCTTGTTTTAGTTCTGGTTTTCGGACAGACATTAGGCTGGCCACATAGCTATCCGGCAGGTTTATAGTTCCGGAATTGCGCCTGG
The DNA here is from genome assembly GCF_014699035.1 of Spirosoma validum. Taxonomy (GTDB): domain Bacteria; phylum Bacteroidota; class Bacteroidia; order Cytophagales; family Spirosomataceae; genus Spirosoma; species Spirosoma validum. The sequence continues at coordinate 44,126 of NZ_JACXAA010000004.1, read as the reverse complement.
CATTTTCGGCCATTGTGATCAGTTCCAGATTATCCAGTTGGCATTCGTCACCATCGATGAATGCCAGGATCATCCCTTTCGGTACGGGACCGTTGGCCTGCTCCCAGACGTAGTGTTTCAGCTCCTGCCATTTGCCCAGACCTAGCCGGATGTACTGCGTTGCGATCTTACGTTTGTAATTGTAGCGCGTCCGGATGACTGTCTGGTCGCTGATGATGGTATTTTTGGGTAGGCTGCCTTTTTTAAATTGACCAGCGTTCGGACGTTGAAGAATAGCCCTAACAGCTTCAGTCGTTTTAATGAGTCGCAGTTGCCTGGCTTTCGATTTGACGGCTCCCCACTTTCGTCCGAGTAACTTAGCCAGATCGGTTCGACTGTGGGTTTGATAGTTGTCGCGTAGACACTGAATATCCGCATCGCTCCACGCATCCTTCCGATTGCGCTGACCTATTGAAGCGGCCCGAAATTTTGCTTCGACATTTTTCACTAATCCCATATCACTGGCGATGCTGGCCACACTAGCTTTTGAACGCCCTAGCGCCTGACCAATTTCAGCGTTGGTCATCGACTGAAAATGATCTCGAATAAATTGCTTTTGGGAGTCGCTGTAGTGCGTGAACTGGTTTTTCTTAACGGGCTTCGGCACCGGCAAGGCCTCCGCGGCTGGCTGATTATCCCTGGTCGAAAAAAAACTGATTTTCATAGCTAGAATAAAGAGATTTGACCTTCTGGGGCTGGTTTGGGTTTGGGCGCTGGTTTAGTTGGCTCGAATACCACTTTAGCAGGCGGTGCCGGTTTTGGCTCTTCTTTTTTGACTACAACCGCTTTTGGGGGTGGTGGGCTGGCTGGCGCAGAGAGCGGAGAAACGGGCTTGGGTTGCAGGTATTCGTACCCTTCGGCAAGCGGATGATTGTGCGGAACACGATACAACTTGCCTATCGAATTTGACTTGATAGCGTTTCCCTGAATCGTTAGATCGTGATACTCCAGCGCGTGATTATGATCCTGCCACGGGCAATTACAGCAGTAGTGCAGCATGACGCCGACGTGTCCCTGATTATTCGAGTAGAGGCTTAACCGGGCATTTAGATTGTCTTTCCTGATGTCAGATCGACAGTCCAGGGGAGTCTTTATGTAGCCCAGATCAAGGCCGAGTGCTTCCTTTCCTCGGGTAAGGCCGTTAATCGTAGTGTGTACGGTAACGGTGCCAATTTCGGGCGTTGTGATGATCAGCTTATCACCTTCGTTAAACGTAGTGCCTCCTAATTCAAAAGTTGCCATAGTGCTCTAATTCGTTAATGTTGGTTTGAAATTGGCGGATGAGACAGTGCCAGAAATAGCGAGCTTTTCGTTTACGTTGCTGGCATCGAGTCTTTTTGCACCTGGCCAGCGATCGTCGCTCGTGGGCGATGAGCATTGATTGGATTTGAGGTGTCATGGTACAATCAATTTGATTAGAAACTCGCCAACTCGTCGGGCGCAAGTCCAGCATGGGAGTTGATCTTTAGGCGACCATGCATCCCCTAGCTCAATGCAGTACATCATATCCGGGTCGAGGTGTGCTAGCGGCTCAGTAACACCACATCCAGCGCGGCAATGAGGGCATCGAAACGTTAAGCGTACCGTATCGGTTGGCTCTTTCGGTTCTTCGTAAGGAGTCCAGCGTCCGCCAACAAAGGCCCGCCAAGGCATGCTGGTTTCGGTCTGATTGAAGCTATCAACGGGTTTTGGTTTAGGCTCCTCGATGATTGGTTCGTCAAAGGATAGTGCTATCTGGTTCATCAGAATAAAGCGGTTTGTGCAGTATCTACAGGGTTGACCTTCTTACGTTCACGTGCCAGGCACTTAGGGCATACAGTTACTATTTCTATTGGCTGTGTGAGGCCGAGCAGATCACGAATGGCTAATGATCGTGGTAGTCGCTCGGCCTCATCATCCAAATGCCGCTGGCCGCTTTCCAGATCATCAAGGATCTGGGTCAGTTCATCTTCCATGAATTGGCAGGTTTCATAGAGATCCCGCCAGTTGGCTTCGCTCATAACACCTCCAGCATGGCTGAGAACTCGGTCGTTAGCTCCTTCAAACGCACGCAGTAGTTATACAGAAACTCGGCTGATTCCGGCTCTGACGTAGCGGGTACCTTGGGCGTACCGTGTTCTTTCAGAAACTTAGCCAGTATCTTCTTTTCAGGCCGCAGACGTTCCGTGCGTACCTTATCGGCCTTTTGCTTGGCCAGAATGGCTTGTTTCTCATTCTTGATACGTAGCTTCTCCGCTTCTTCAGCTGCAACACGATCCTCTTCCCGTTTCGTATTAGCAACACTCGTTTGTTCGACCAACTGGTCAAATTCCTCATCGGTCAATTTCAGGAGTTTAGCGGGACGCCAGTAGGAGTTCTGGTCAGGATTATTATAAACACCACTATCAAACACGAAGCCGACGTTTATCAGTGCCGTTGCCCGGTTTTTCAATGTCAGAGCATCCAGTGCGTCAGCCTTCCGTTGCAGTTCAGCTTTTTCTTCAGCCAGCCGCTGATTTTCCGCAGCGAGCCGCTTCCGTTCAGTTTCCTGTTCATCGGCAAGGCGTTCAGCTTCTTTTCGATCCGATTCCCGTTTGTCGGCCAGAATCTTTTCGACGGCCTGATAGGTCGTTTCGGCCAGCAAGAGCGAAGGCGCGAACTCTTCGTCGGATAAGGCCTTCACATCTTCGAAATTGATGCGTAAGTTCAGGGCGTATTCGTCACGAATGAAATCATAGGTTTCGGCACCAGCGTTCCACTCAAACCCAAAGGCTCGTAATTGATTAACACGACCCTCTAAACGTTGACGCTCGGCCATGGCCCGTTCATGAGCGATGCGGTCACGCTCATCTGTATACGCTTTCTCTTTTTTCGCCAAACCGTCTTCGATCTGATCCATTGGCTCAGTCAGTTGCTTAGCGGCAGCATCGACTTCCCGATTGTATTGAATATGGGTAGCCTTCAACTCTTTCTGACGCTTCTCAACGGCTACCCGTTGCCGTTTGACGACCTGACGGTAATCGTAGACCTGCTTATAGCCTTCTTTATCGTCAGGGCCAGCAATGGTCAGATCCAGTGCATGGTTATGCATTTGAGCAATGGCGGATACGGTTATATCAAAAGCGATGGGTGTCTGCGATGGGCCAGATACCACGATAGCATTATGTACTTCTTCCTGAGTTTCGATCGCGTCAGTTGTCATTTGGATTTGGGAGTTAGGATGAGAGATACATATATGCGGGACTCAATTAGCACACTGACAGAAGTAACGCTTACTTCATATTGCTGCCTGAGAGCTCTTACTGGAGAATGATAGCCTTTTGCGCTATAGAAGACACCAAGCGATTTATCTTCGTATGGTTTAATCACGATCGAATCGGCTTCTATGTGATCCACATAGCCACTGCTCAGTAGAGCGGCTTTTATTTCGTCGTCTGTCATAGTCTTTCGAGATAGAAATTGATTTTTTTGATGATGTCTTTCTGTTTGGCTGGTGGTACCACGCGTATGCCGGGTACACGGCTGAGCATGGTTACGGTTTCGGAGGGATTCTCGACGGATTTCTGTCGATCGATCGTACCGTTTTCGTTGGCGTACACAACGAGGCCATCACTGCGGATAAGTACGTAACGGCCCGGTTCATGGCGCTTATCCAATAGTTCCGTCCACATGAGTAGGGGATTTATTGGCCGCTAGTCTGTAACACCAGCGGCCAAAAGGGGAGGTCTATTGTTCGACTTCGCCTGAATCTGGATCAACGCCATCGGGAGCAGGTAAGCCCAGATCAGCCGCACCGCTGTGCAGAAACGGATTGTAGTAATTCATCGACGTTTTTATGTTAGCTATGTCGGTGAGCGTTTCCTGACGGAAAATGCGTCGATCCTGCGCATAGGCTTTTAATTCAGCCGTTTTGTCGAGGTCGCCTACCTTATAGGTGAACGTAGTGACGTAATACGTAGCCTTGCCCGATTCCAGCTTATTGTTTTCTTTCCTCTCGGTCATGGCCGTGATCACGACATCGGCCAGCGTCAGATCATCGTAAAACAGCGGTTCGATAAGTCGGAAGATGTTATCAACTGAATAGCCGTGGAAGAGAATAGCCGACACACAGTTCTTTTCGTCCATGAAGAACAGTTCAGCCCAGTTCTTGGTACCCATGCCCAGAATGCTGTCAGTAAAAATGCGCCAGGCAATCGGTTGGAACGTAAACACCCGGCCCAGTTTCTGATCACCGTTGATGTTAAAAACGCCCTCCTTTAAATCGCATCGGTACTGGCGGGGGTGGCCTTCCAGGTATTTGTATTTATCGACCGTCTCGCCGGTCAACTCGTGAATCTTTTGATAGGGTTTCAGTGGCGCAAGCGCTTTCGCCACCAAGGCGGCTGTTGATTGATTTGACATGATACTCTTAAGGTTTGAATTTTGATTACTGAAACAAATGTAGCAAGTAAACTTGTTATTATCAATACATAATAACAACTATTTTTGTTTATTTTTGCTCAACAAACAATCGATGCTTACTATTATGACAAATGAACTTGCTATGGCGATTGACGCCGAGATAAAAGGATTATGGCTTCGGCTCGCCGTTGAAGCGCAGGGGGACACCTTGCAGCAGTGCGCAACGAAATTGGGCATGGAGTATCCGACGACGGTTTACAGCCACGCCAACAGTAAAAGTTTTATGGGCGCAAAGCTGCTGGCGGGTTTGGCCAAGGTGTACCCAACCATGAATTTACATTTTGTGTTAACGGGCGTGGGAAATCCCCGTCTGTCGGTAAGTGTTGACAATGCTATGCTGACCGATGATGCCCGAACGGCTTACGAAGCAACCCGTCGCATTCTGGATCAGTTGGGAGAATCTACGTAGCCCTATTACTGGCGCTGCGCCTGCACCACCCGCTGCACGGTCGACTGACTGACTTTATACTGTTTGGCGAGCGCGTGCTCAATGGCCGTGGCTTTGCTACCGGTTGCCAGCAGCTTTTGATACTGCGAATATAGTTTACTGTAGAGTTTCTGGCGTTTCTGCTGTTTGGGCGTTAAGACCGGAGCCATAGAGGTATATAATGCGAAGGATGAAACGCATTAAATATAAAATAAATATCAGTAATATTTCAGTAAGCCGAAACAATAGTATAACTAAGTATTTATCCATCAAGCAAATAACCCAATCTCTGTTTATTCAGTGAATAGATGAATGGACGAGTGTACTGTATATAGAAACGCAAATCCGCCATCGGGGTTACCAATGACGGACTTATTTTTGATTTAGTGGCGCTGGGCATGGGGTACGGGGCATAGGGTATTGCCCCGTACCCCATGCCCCGTACCCCATGCCCTCTGCGTTTATACCCCCTCCGCTTCTACCGTTTTAACTTCCGGCACCAGACGAGTCAATAAATTTTCAATGCCTGCTTTGAGCGTTAGCGTTGAAGATGGGCAACCGCTGCACGAGCCCTGTAACAGCACTTTTACCGTACCACTGGGTTCATCAAACGAGTAAAAACTAATCGCTCCCCCGTCTGATTCAACCGCTGGTTTGATATACTGATCCAGCACAGCCTTTATTTTCTGTACCGTTTCAGAATCCATATCCAGCTTCGTGGTATTGGCGTCCATTGTCCGCTGTGCAAAAACGGGCTTCTGCTCACCGAAATATTCTTTCAGAAATAGTTTAACCTCAAACATGACGTCGTCCCAGTCTGTCTCGTCATCTTTCGTTACGGTCACGAAATTACCTGAGATAAACACCCGGCGCACGAACTCAAAGCCAAAAAGCGCAACGGCTAATGGTGATGCCTTTCCTTCGAGGAGAGCATCGCCTGGGGTAGCGTAATCGAACGAGAGGCCCGTAGGTACGAGTTCAAAATTGACAACGAACTTCATGGAGTTCGGGTTAGGGCTTCCTTCCGTAAAAATAGATACGGGACGACTCAGCGTAGGATTCATAGATTAAATGGTTTATCCCGGACTTACCAATGCGGTTTCCGCCGGGCCGCTGACGCGGCTTAGTGTTGATATGCTAACAGCACCCGTGTTTTTTTAGTTTTTCGTCACAAAAAAACCCGTCTGACTAAGCCAAACGGGTTCATGTTTCAAAATTAGCTGAATTAAGCTTCAGCCGTAGCCGCTGGTGCTTCTACAACTGGAGCAGGCGTAGCTTCTGCAGCCACTGGTGCTTCAGCGATAGGCGCCGTTTCAACAGCCGATGGACCGGCTGGAATGATGTCTACGTAAGACCGGCTATTCCGACCAGGACGGAATTTTACGGTTCCATCAACCAAAGCAAATATCGTATAGTCTTTGCCCAGACCAACGTTTTTGCCAGGGTGGTGTTTCGTACCACGCTGACGGATGATAATGTTGCCGGCAATAGCCGACTCGCCACCGAATAACTTCACACCCAGGCGTTTGCTGTGCGAATCGCGGCCGTTTTTGGAACTACCTACACCTTTCTTGTGTGCCATTTTCTTAAAAGTCGTATGTCATAAACCAACAGCCGTGAGTGTCCTTGAACTCCTACCGACTGCTAATCACGGACGGGTTACTAAATAGTAATGTCTTCGATCAAAACCTTCGTCAGATACTGACGATGGCCATTTTTCTTTTTGTAGCCTTTCCGACGCTTCTTTTTGAAGACGATAACTTTTTCGCCTTTCAAATGCTCGACGATTTTAGCGGATACCGTCGCGCCAGCGACGGTTGGAGCACCAATGCTAATGCTCCCTTCGTTGTCAACAAGGAGAACTTTCACCTTGTCGGAGGCAAGTGCAGCGTCCACATCGCCCTCTAACCGGTGGGTATAGATGGAGCGACCCTTCTGGATCTTGAATTGCTGCCCTGCGATCTCTACGATTGCGTACATGTTTGTGTATAAAATTGAAAATGAGGGTGCAAAGGTAAGAAGAAAATGATAAATTAGAAATGATGAATGATGAATTGTTTTGAGATACAAGTCAACTAAACACAAGGAATATCATTCATCATTCATCCTACCCTCTTCCTTTCATAAAATCGCTGGCAGCCGATTTCAACAGCCCTGAGAACGTATTGAGGCAGAATAAAACCCCACGATCAATCAGCGCTTTGGCCTGATCGCCAGACGTAGCGACCGTACCGACTACCAGGCCTGCCTGTTTTATTTTTTCAACCACACCCGCAATCGTACGCTTTACCTCGTCATGACCAGGGCCGTCGTAATACCCCATGGACATAGCCAGATCGCGTGGGCCAATGACAAACCCATCAATCCCTTCGACCGCTAATAAATCATCCAGATTCTCAACAGCTTCTTTGGATTCGATCTGGGGCAGCACGAGTGTTTGTTCATTCGCAAACGTTACGTATTCGCCCTGACTCATGGTCCCCTGCAGGTAATCGCAGGCACGTACGAAGCCAAATCCGCGCGTCCCGTAGGGTGGATATTTTACGGCCCTTACCAGCGCTTCGGCCTCCGAAACAGTGCTAACGCCCGGCATCATAATCCCCATGACACCCGCATCCAGGTACTGTAGAATCAGCTTTGGATCATTGCTTCGAACACGGGCCAAGGGTGTAATGCCACTCACTTCGCAAGCCCGTACAATTTCCTGTACCTGCACGGTTGTGACAGGGCTGTGCTCGCCATCGATCATGTAAAAATCGAGTCCCGAAAATCCACAAAGCTCAGCGACAGTCGGATCAGTGCTATTGGCAAGGACACCCAATACGGGTTGATTGTTTTTAAGGCGGGTTTTAACAATATTTTGCTTCATGCTGCGAAGGTACGTAGTAAGTACATATGCGTAAATGTACCGAAAACTAACCGTATGCGATTTCTATAGCCAATACGGCTTACTACGTAGCTCACGAAAATAAAAATACATTCGTACATAGGACAATTCATTTTTTTATAGTTTTAGGAAGTCGATTGACTTAAGAAAGCCGCGCTATAACGTATTGAACTGGCCGGATAGTCGCTCCAGCCGACCCGACTTTAGAATGGTCAGCTTCTCGATAGACCGGCTTACTTTATGGGTTATTTACTATTTAGAGAGATAGAAATGCGAATGCTATATCTACTGAGGTTATCTAATTGGAAGAACTGTTTATTGAGTTATGGTTCGCTCATCTTACTGTGCTGTTTTGGTAATACCGCATATGCTCAGCAGTCAACGGTAGCAGGAAAAATTGGCCCTTTTTCTGATTTTCACATTCATACTTCTTTCAAAAACTACTATCGACGAGTCGAAAGTCCCGACAGTACCATCAAATACGCCAACCAGCCGGGCTACCTGAACAAAAAGTATGGTCGAACCAACTGGATTCCCTTTACCAAAAGCGAAAAGAACAAACGTAATGGGAAGGAATCGAATATGGCCAATTACGACCAGTCCAATTATGCAAACTTAACCGGCTTAGGTGGTTCGGTACTGTGCATGTCCATTACGCCCCCCGAAAAAGTGATGCTAGCCACCAAAGGCGATCGCTGGTTGAACCTGCACTTTGTCACGCACATGCCCATCAAACGGCAGGAAGTACTGGCAGCTGAGAACAACTCTTCGTTCAAAGAGTTTCTGGGCGAATATTATTACGCTATCAATCAGGATTCGGTACACAACGGTACTAAGATTCTATTGGCGAAAAACAATGCCGATCTGAAACGAATTGTCAACAGTGGCGGCATCGGCATGGTCATGACGGCCGAAGGCGGACACGTACTCTTTGGCAATGACGTATTAAGTAAGATCGACAGCATCAAAGCTGCTGGCTGTGGCGAACCCTGCCGACAGGAAATCTTTTCCAATATCACCAAGTTGCGAAACCTGCCTCATCGCACCTTTTTCATTACCGTAGCGCATTTTGGCTGGAATAAAATGTTTGGCAACGCCAAAAGCCTGGACAAACCCGGTTTGCGACGCGGTTTGCTGACGGCTGCTACGTTGTCGGACGATTTGAAAAAGAATCTGTTTGCCAAATACGGCGAAGGCATCATTGGTTGTGTACACGGAGATTTGTACAAAGACACGGTTATGACGATGGGGAAGCAAAAGATTCGGTTTAAGCTACCCTACACCGCCGATCAGTACGATACGGATTTAGGCTATCAGGTAATGCATCGGTTGCTAGATGCTGAGAATGATTTCAAGGCACCGATCTATATGGATACCAAGCACATGGATCTGAAAGCGCGGTTTCAGTATTATCACTATATCGACAGCGTCAACACGATCCGAAAAGCACAGGGCAAATCGTTAATCCCTATCATTGCCTCTCATATTGGGCTCAACGGCAAAAAGCGACCTGTAGCTATGGCGACGGGCTTGTATCCACTACGTGACTCCTACGAAGAATTAATCTTCGGGCCTACGTTCTATAAAATTCAGGCCAATGAGCGCGATCTATACTGGCGCGCTTATACGCAGGCACTCAAACCCAAGGATCGGGTGATGTATTTTGGTGGCCTGGCTAAAAACACGCCAGCCTCGCTCAATCCGTTTCAGGGAACAGCGAATTACAATACGTTGGGCTGGTTTTATCCCTGGGGCATTAACTTCTGCGACGAGGAAGTGAAAGCCATTTACGACAGCGACGGCATTATTGGTCTGAATCTGGACCGGCGCATTCTGGGCTTCACAATGCCCAATTACAACTGGCGGTATAAGAAAACGTTACGCCGTTTATTTAATGATGTTTATAACGCCGACGACTACAAACTGGCGGATGGTTCAGCCATTACGTTCGAGGACTACTATCGATCAGAGCCTTTACTACGGAATATTTTTCACGTGATCGACGTCTGTGGCCGGGAAGATGCTTCGGCCTGGAATCATATTGCAATCGGATCGGACTATGATGGTTTCATTCAGCCGATTCAGCTGGCTCCCAGCGCCGAATACATGCCCAAGTTTCAGGAGAAGATGGTGGTTTTCGCCCGACTGTTTACCGAGATTCATAATAAACAACGGTTGTTGTATGGCTTGTCGACGCGTGTGGCGATGAATAAGTTTTTCTATACAAATGGCCGGGATTTCGTTTTCAAATATTTTCAGAACTAATTATTGCTTGTGCTCATGAGCTTTTTCTACCGATTATTCTTAGCTGTTTTCTTTTGTGGCTTGGTGGCTACCCAGAGCAGAGCCCAATCTCAATCCGGACCGACAGCCCCCTACCTAATTTTCAAAACGACTTATGCTTTTCCGGCAGGCTCACAAAAGATCAATGAAGCTTCAACCATCGTAAACAACAAAACTTTTACGAAGGGCATTTATGGGTCTTATGGTCAGGGAATTAACCTAAGTCTGGGGGTTGGAAAGATGCTCAACCCAACCTTTGGCGTGGAACTGGATGCGCAGGTTATGCTGGGAAACGCCATTACAACAACCTACGCAACGGATGAATTTAATCTTTCAGGAAGTCAATCGGATCGGGTACGAAGTGTCCTGCTTAAGCCGTTCATTGTCATCCGAAACAGTGGTGACCTTTTAGCCATCTATACCAAACTTGGATTGGCTATTTCTACGTACGGACGTCGATATGAGCAGGAAGAGGTTATCTACACGTTTAACGGGCAAACGTATCAGCAGATCAGTGAATCAACCGAAACGGCCAACGTGAAGGTCGGGTTTGCGGCCTGCTTTGGTTTATCCTTTCGGATTGCAGAAAGTGTTTCTGTGTTTGCCGAAGCGAATGGTCAGATTATGGCTTTGCCGTTCACCAAGGGACACTATACGAAGTATACAGAAAATGGTAAAGATGTGCTTCCGTCTAAATCAACCAGTGAGCAATCGTGGGTTTACGAGCGGTCAACTACGTCCGATCCGAACGCTCCGGCTGACGATTCACGGCCGGGTGTCAGGCTTTATGATCCGGCGTATTTTTCCTACATGGGTATTGGTGTAGGCTTTATTTATCACTTTTAGAAACGCACGTTACTTTGCTTATTGATCTGCGGTCTAGCATTGGTTCACTACGCATGTTGATGGGATAAATCCATCAGAAAAAGAGGGAAGTCGCTACTCGAAACGTATTGCAGTGCGCTTCAACAATGTCGGTCAGGCGGGGCGAATAGCCGCCCCCCATCGAAACAACAATTGGCAATCCGTTTTTAATGGCTTGCTCAAACACAAACGTATCGCGCTGCCGACAGCCTTCCCGGCTTACGCTCAATTTACCCAGCCGATCTGACGCCAGAATATCAACGCCTGATACGTAGAACAGAAAATCGGGCTGTACGCGCTGAATCAAGGCAGGCAGCGTATCATACAACGTATTCAGATAAACTTCGTCGGTGGTTCCAGTGGCTAGTTCGACATCCAGATCAGAGTGTTCTTTTTTAAGCGGATAGTTATCTTTTCCGTGCATGCTGAACGTAAAGACGCGCGGCTCCTGCTGGAACATCACGGCGGTTCCATTACCCTGATGTACGTCTAAATCCACGACCAGAATCTGCTTTGTCTGCTTCGTTTCGAGCAGATAATGAGCCGATACGCCCACATCGTTGAGCAGACAGAATCCCTCCCCCCGGTCCGGATAAGCGTGATGCGTACCACCAGCAATGTTCATCGCAACCCCATCGCGTTGGGCAATCTGTGTACCATCAATTGTACCCTGCGTAATGATCCACTCGCGCTCGATCAGTTCGGGGGTTAACGGAAAACCAATCCGACGCATCATTTTCGGATCAACCGTTCCCGTTTTGAGCGCGTGTACATACTGACTTGTATGAACGCCCAACACCCACTGATCATCGACGGGAGAAGGAGCAAAGAAATTCGCGTCCGTACAGGTGCCTTCATAGAGCAATTGCTCTTGAATCAATTCATATTTAAGCATTGGAAACCGGTGACCTTCGGGCAACCGGAGTCGATAAACCGGCGAAAACGCAATCTGAAGCATACTATGGTATTGGATTTCTGTTCGCTGGTTTTTGATTGACTACCTATAAATCAACCCTCAAAAATCCACAATCAGACCTAACGTAACGCTGTACCGTTAAATAAGGATACGTATTTGTTAACCGATCTTTAGTTAATTGTGTTACCAATCCGAGTATTTTGGTCGTTGGTAGGAGTAATCCCTACTCGATTATCCAACTTCTATGAAAACAGCTATCATCACCGGCGGAGGCCAGGGTATTGGCCGCGTTGCAACCCAGTATTTACTGACCCACGGCTACCGTGTGGCCATCTGGGAATCCGATACCGATGCGCTGGCCGAACTTCGGGAAGCCTTCAAAGCTTCGTCGGCACAAATTCAGTTCGTCTCCTGCGACGTATCGAGTGAAGCTAATATCCGGAAGGCGGTTGAGCAAACGGCTTCGCATTTTGGTCAGATCGACGCGTTGATCAATAACGCAGCCATCATGATCGAAAAGCCGCTTGACAAACTCACGCTCGATGAATGGAACCGCGTGATTGGCACCAACCTGACGGGCGCCTTCCTTTGTTCTAAACATGCGGCCCCGTATTTAGCGGCTCAGAAAGGAAGTATCATCAATATGGCCTCTACGCGCGCTTTTCAGTCGGAACCCGATACGTTCGCTTACTCGGCCAGCAAAGGCGGAATTTTAGCGTTGACCCACTCGCTGGCCATCAGCCTGGGACCTGATATTCGGGTTAACGCCATTAGTCCCGGCTGGATCGACGTATCGGCGTTGAAGAAAAAAGCAAAGGCGAAAACCGACGAACTACGCCCCGAAGACCATGCGCAACACCCAGCCGGTCGGGTTGGTCAGGCGGACGATATAGCCCGGATGATTCTCTTTTTGATTGCTCCCGAGAATAGTTTTATTACAGGACAGAATTTTGTTGTCGATGGCGGTATGACGCGCAAGATGATTTACGTGTAAGCCCAAACATCATTCGGGCCTGAGCAGTTTATGGGGTAGTCAATTTCCCTTATACAGGCTTTTTTTATGGAAAACGTAAATCAGGATGCGATGCTCAACGAGCGATCGCAGACATTCCGACCCGATACCGACGGCCCCGCTCAGACCCCGGATGAAAGCATCATGATCAATGAAGACTACAATCCGACCGATCTGGCCGGTGATGTCGACAGTGGTCCTGACGGAATCGGAAATCCTTCGGGCAGCGCTGCGATGGAACCCAATTTAACCGACTACGGCAACGGCGATACGCTTGGCAACAACGACGGCACCGAACCCGATCCGGAACTGTCGGACGAGTAACGTAGCAGAATTAGCAAAACAACTTCGTATAAAACGCCAAACGGCTACCTGATTTAGGGTAGCCGTTTGGCGTTTGAACTGACTATCAGCCAGAAGCAATATAGAAGGCCTTTCCCAGACTGAACAATACGTAATAGTCGATTCGTTACATACAAGAGAACTTACTACTTCGTTCCTGAGTTACGTATTAAATCGCTCATCAGGTAAGCTTCTCCTTAATCTGTACCCTACCCATTTTTTACGGGTATTCTTACGGCGCACTGACGACCAATTTTCGTTCAAGTAAATCAGGCTTTTCCCGCCCCGATTCAGGTAATCAATCCTACTCTGATTCCGGCTTGAGGAGTATCAATACCACTTTTTTGCAGAAAGGCTCTGCATACATCACTAACCCGGCATAACATATGGGCGCATCAAACGAAACATTTTCCAAACGAGAAAAAGAAAAAGCAAAACAAAAAAAGAAACAGGACAAGCAGGAAAAGAAAGACGATCGAAAAGCCAATTTGACAAGGGGACAAAGCCTTGATCAAATGTTGGCTTATGTCGATGAAAACGGCAATATTTCGTCCAGACCACCCGATCCACGAAAAGCGAAAGTCATTGAGCAACAGGACATTCGTCTCGGTGCCGCTGAGCAAGTGAAGGAAGCGCCACAAGACGCTATCAGACAGGGAGCCGTTACATTCTTCAATACGTCGAAAGGATACGGTTTTATTCGGGACCTACAGAACCAGCAGAGTGTTTTTGTTCACATGAATGGTTTAATTGATGCCATTCAGGAAAATGACAAGGTGACTTTTGAAATCGAAATGACTCCCAAAGGCGCCAACGCGGTTCAGGTTAAAAAATTAGTGGTAACTTAAAGCCAGTCTGTGGCAGATCGTTACCCATCCTTTTAGCGCTGACTTAACCAATTTACGTTCATCTTATGGCCATTCGTGTCGCGATTCATCATCATACCCAGTATCAATACGACCGAATGGTTTATTTGTCACCTCAGTTGATTCGGCTCAAACCCGCAGCTCACACCCACGCATCGATCGAGTCGTATTCGCTCACAATCGAGCCGAAAAACCATTCGGTACACTGGCAGCAAGATCCATTCGGCAATTTTATTGCCCGGATCGATTTCTGGGAGCCTATGCAGGCAATGTCCATAACAGTCGATATTACGGCGGGTCTGGAACCTGTTAATCCCTTCGATTTTTTTATTGATACGTATGCCGAATCGTTTCCGTTTTCTTACGAGCCTCAGTTGAAGAAAGACCTTGTCTCTTATTTAGAGATTACGGAGGAGGGACAATATATGACCCAATGGTTAGCTAAGATCGATCAGTCCACGCAGGGTACCGTCGATTTTCTGATCAAGCTCAACCAGCAGATGTACCAGACAATTGCTTACACGATACGGTTGGAAGAGGGTATACAGACTACCGAAGAAACACTACAGCGGGCCATTGGCTCCTGCCGGGATTCTGGCTGGTTGCTCGTGCAAACCTTGCGCCATTTAGGCCTGGCCGCTCGGTTCGTGTCGGGCTATCTGGCGCAGGTAGCTCCAGACGAAACAAGCGACAGTGATCCAAGCCCGATTGAAAATTCGCTGGCTTTACATGCCTGGGCGGAGGTGTATATACCCGGTGCTGGCTGGATTGGCCTGGACCCGACGTCGGGGATGCTGGCGACAGAAGGACATATTCCTTTAGCCTGTACACCCGACCCGGTTGGTGCCGCCCCTTTAACGGGCACGTCTGACCAAAGTGAAACGACATTAACGTACATCAATACGTTAGTTCGGCTGGATTAACATCGATTTATATAGAAGCCGAAGGCGATGGTTTCGCCTGTAAACAACGCCTGTTTAGGCAAGAATCTAATCAAACAACTATCGATAACTTATGAGTACTACGCCAAAATTAACCGCTCAGGAACGCCAGCGGATCGCCCATCAGCAACTTGAGGCAAGCAAAAAGCCTTATCTAGTCCGGGATATGCCCCGCACAGTTCTTTACTTAACCACTGAGCAAGCGGCCAAACGAATGGACCTGATCCCACAATTTGGAAAATTACCGGTAGAGTCTGATAAGTAAATGCATGGTCATGCGTTTTCTGCTTTTATAGGCTATACCGACTAAATACATAGAATCCATCACAGGATTTACAGAACAGCCCAGAAGCTCAGGCTTTTGGGCTGTTCTGTTTATTACTTCCGGCGCAGTATCTGCACTTCCATAGGATGGAGTCGCACCGGCAAAACTCGCGCAGGGCCGTGTGTTACGCTTCCTCTTTCTTCCGTAATTGTTACGTTACCACCCGTTTTTATAGTAATCAGTCCCGGCAATTGAGGCTGTTGATGATTACTGTACAGAATACCATACGTTGCTCCGTCCGGGTTTAGAATGGCATCGACAAGAACGTCGCCGACAAAGCCGCCGTTTGTCTGCGTATTGGCCACAATGACCACTTCCTGATCGTTTAAAATGCGTGAAAACGCCAGAACCCCAGGGCTAAACGGCGAAATGCCAAAGTTCACGCCATCGCCCGAAAGCGGCCGAAAATATTGACGTCCATACCGTAAGGCGGGTTGAGCGTTACGTACCGCACTGATCTGACTAATCTCTTTATAAAACAGGTGTGTTTTGTCGAAGGCATTGCCACTTTTACCCCAGAGCGCTTCCCGTACAGCCGCGTCGCTACCTCCGTTGCCATGCAGTCCCTGCTCGGTACCGTAATACATACAGGGAATGCCCTGTAGCGTAAACAAACACGCTAGTCCCAGCGTAGCCTGATTATCAAACCGATGTGGGGCAACCGGATCGCGGAAATAGAAGCGTTGCCGCATATCGTGATTGTCCAGGAACGTGACGAAAAAGTTGGTGGCGTCGCCGTGGGTGCTTAGAATATCACGCTGCACATTCTTGCGGTGCAGATACATATCCTTTACTAACGATGGGGCTGCCAGACCTTTGGCCACGGAGGGCAGTTTGAAAAAGAGTGGAAAATCCAGCGCGGCATCAACGCCAATCGGCTCATCGCCCAGGTTGGTGCTACGGCCAATAAACTGATTGATTTTTTCTTCACCATCGAAGACTTCACCGAAGGTAAAGAAGTTGCGTTTGCCAATGCTAAGAGCAAATTCCCGCATGGAATTGGCAAAAATACGGGCGAAGTCCGCTTCAATAAACTTCAGCGTATCGATACGGAATCCATCCACATCGTATTTGGCGATCATGTACTGATACGCCAGAATCAGCACTTCGTGTACCGGCGACGACTGGGTAATCGCTACTGTTTCTTTAAAGTCGGTAACCAGCTCTTTCAGCGAACTGAAATCTCCCCCTTCTTCGCCCCCCAACCCCTTGCGCCGAAACAGTACGTTACGCTGTAATTCAACCGGCCAAATAGCCGCATCATCGGCAATAGGACCCGGATTATCCGCAAAATCTGCGAAAGCGGGCTGGCCGTTCTCGTTGCGCCACCTAATCGGGTAAACGGTACTACGTCCCGGAGCCTCCGCCGAATTGTTGTTGCCGTTGACAACGTAGCTGAACACGTTCCCCGCATGATTGAGCACAATGTCGAAAATCACGTAGATATTCCGGGCGTGAGCCGCATCGACCAGGGCCCGCAACTCATCTTCCGCTAGTTTCGGGTTGCCTTTAGCTGCGATCGGATCGGAAGCAAAACGGGGGTCGACCTGTAGAAAATCCTGAAAACCGTATCCATGAAACGTAGTATCCTCGAACTGGCAGTTTTTGGTAACCGGCGATAGCCAGATCGCCCCTACGCCAAGTTCTTTCAGGTAATCAAGCTGCTCACGAACACCAGTAAACGTACCGCCCTGAAAACGGCCAAACTCATCGTCGAAAGGCAAATGATGAGGAGGCTTCAGCGGATTATTAAAGCGGTCAATCATCAGAAAATAAATCCAGACATCCCGCCAGTCCTGCGGAGAATGAAAAGGCGTATCAATTGAAATGGTCTGGTTTCCAACCGTAACGTCTTTGCGTTTCTGGATGGACGCATTATCTAAAACCGTTCGTACGGCTGAGCTTTTGATGGATGTTGGCATGATTCAGGGTTGTTTTCGGATTAACACAAGTCGTTAGTCGTAATTCATGAGCAGGTGGAAAACGACTAATGTGGGTGTATCTAAATAAAGTACATCGCTCATCTGCCAGGCAAACTATCTATCGAACGGTAACATTCTGTGATTCAGCGCAACTAAAGGTCTGACACAAATAAAAGTATAAGCAGTCAGGCTGATCTGCGTTACCGACGCCTGAAAGACGTTTATGACTATTCTCTAATTTTTTTCGAAAATAATCCCAAAAACTGAGGTTAGGTTTTGCAAAAAAAACGCTCATGCTATAAAGCACCGTAACACATGAGCAGACGGCTACCTCCGCAGGAAGCGCAACAACTTTGGGAAGAGTATCGGGCGGGCGATATGTATGCTCTCGCGAAACTCATGCAGAGTTACTACGCCGATCTTTTCCACTGGGGACTACGCCTACACGCTGACCGTGAGTTTGTTAAAGATTGCATCCAGGAGATGTTTGTCAATCTCTGGAAAATGCAGCAATCCATTCGTCCGGTCGATAATGTGCGTTCGTACTTGCTCGTCGTGCTGAAAACGCGGATTCTGCGGGAGCTGTCCAGCAAGCACACTACGTATCAATCCACCCTTTCCGATGATTATTCGTTCTCCGTCGAATTTGCGGCCGATGTTCATCTGATCGACGAGGAAAATGAGCTCTATCAGATTCGCAAACTGGAACAGGTAATCAATCATTTACCCGATCGCCAGAAGGAGCTTATTTACCTGCGTTTCTACCAGAATCTCAGCTTTGAACAGATTGAAGACGTCATGCATTTAGGTCGCCAGTCGGTCTACAACCTACTTCAAAAATCCCTGAATAGCCTACGCAAACACTGGGCAGTCAGCCTCGCAGGCCTTTTGACTCTCTTATTGGATAAAGTATAAATTAACCACAGAGGCACAAAGAGCACAGAGAAACAGGCAGTTAATCAAAAGTATGCTGAATTCAACCTTCGGTATGACCCCGTTGAGATCAACTGTTTGTAGAAAAGCATGACGGCTGTAAATAGCTGATCCCAGCGGGGTCATACCAAGCCTAACCAATCCCACAACCTACAATGAAGCAATACGAATCCTATACCGTAACGGATTTTATTCAGGATAATGACTTCCAGGCCTGGGTGCGGGGGTATAGCAAGCGGGAATCGTTCTGGTTATCCTTTCTTCAGCAGTATCCCGAAAAACAGGAATCCTTTCAGCAGGCCAGGCAGCTTATCCGGGCGGCTACAGTTGCGCCGGAACGTATTAATGACAGTGAAATCCGACGTGAGGTCGAGCACTTTCTTGAACAAGCCAGTCTACTTATTCCTCAATCTCAGCCTGCTACCGATACGTATCAAAAAAAGAACCTCTTCATCCGTCTTTATGCTACGTTCCGCTGGGGATTGGCTGTTGCTGCCATGCTGATTGCTTTGATTGGGATAGGCTGGTACTTTTTTATCAACCATCAGACGCCTACGCAACGAATCGCCCGGCCGCTTGATGCCGCCACGAATCAGTTGGTCGAAACGATTAATCACACTCAGCAACCCCTCCGGGTTATACTTAACGATAGCTCAGAAGTAATACTAAGCTCAGAAAGTCGGCTACGATACCCGGCCCATTTTACCCGGAACGCACGAATCGTGTATCTGAAAGGCGAGGGTACGTTTTCTGTCAAGCACCAGAATCGTCCGTTTATGGTCTATACGGGCGAAACCGTGACGAAAGTATTGGGTACCCGCTTTGTCGTGCGCGCCTTTGACACCGACCAAAACATAACGGTGCAGGTACTCTCGGGGAAAGTGCAGGTGTACAAAGCAAAATCCGAACGAACACCCGACAATAAAGAAGTGAATGGGCTGATCCTGCACGCAAACCAGGCCGCCATCTTCGAAAAAAGTGACGGCAACCTGACCAAGACGTTGGTTTCCAATCCGGCCCTGGTAGAGAAAAGTCGCACGAAAGAAGCCCAGTTTATCTACGATGAAGTGGCCTTGTCGCAGATTTTACGCGAATTAGAAGTAAGCTACGGCATTCCAATCCAGTTCGATGAACAAACATTTACCGCCTGTAAAATCACCGCTACGTTAACCAACGAATCGCTCTACGAAAAGCTGGACTTACTCTGCAAAGCAGCCTCAGCTACATACGAAATAACGGATGGTCAGATTGTGATTAGCCGGAAGAGTTTTAGGTAAAAATACTACGTATCACCGGGTTAAAACCCGGCGCAAGAGATTGTGAATAGAATAGATGCGTTACACCGGGTTTTAACCCGGTGATATACAGAACATGCAGAATAAGACAGATACTACAAAATTCCTCTAACCCTTACATAACGATGAACAAATACGTTACCAGCCAATTTTGGACTAAACTCATGCGATTTTCGCTAGCGCAAAGTTTGGTTATGCTCCTGCTGATGGGCGTATCATATGCGCACCCGACCAATGCTCAGGAATACCTGAAGAAACGCCTGACCATTCACGCCGTTAACCAGGAAGTTAAAAAAGTACTGACGGATATTGAAAAAGCGACTGGTGTACAATTTGTATATAGTTCGCAGGTCATCGAACCCAGGCAACGAATTAGTATACAAGCTACTAACGCCACGCTAGAAGAAGTTTTGATCAGGTATTTCGAGCCTCTCAACGTTACGTATGAACTGGTGGGCAGAAAACTTGTCTTATCAGCCGATCCGTCAGTCTCTAACCAAAGTAGTCTTATCATGCCTATCGAAAACGTGGTTGAACTAGCTCCTAAACGGGCAATTTCAGGACAGGTTATTGATGAGAAAGGCGCGGGCTTACCCGGTGTGAGCGTCATCATCAAGGGCTCCCAGCGCGGCACAACTACGAATGCTGGCGGTTCGTTTCAACTGGATATTCCCGACGCGGGGACAACCGTGCTGGTGTTTAGCTTCGTGGGTTACGAAGGAAAAGAGATCAGCGTAGGTAACCAGTCAAATTTAAGCGTTTCGCTGGTGCCGGAAAGCAAAGCATTGGGCGAAGTCGTCGTCACAGCATTAGGCATCAAGAAAGCCGCTAAAAGCATTGGCTACGCTACGTCAACGGTTACGTCGGATCAGATAACCGTCAACCGAACGGCTAACTTCATGAACACCTTACAGGGAAAAATCCCTGGGGTTAACATTACGTCGCTGGGGTCAGGACCAGCCGGAACCAGTAAGATTCGGATTCGGGGGCAATCCTCTTTCGGCGGCAACAACTCCCCCTTGATTGTGGTCAACGGCGTACCCATCGATAACACGAACTACGGCGCCCGGGGTGACGTCTCCGAAAAAGGCAGCAATCGTACCTCCGATGGGGGTGATGGGCTGAGTAGCATTAATCCCGATAATATCGAAACCATGACCGTTCTGAAAGGGGCGGCTGCTTCGGCGTTATACGGGTCTCGCGCGAAAGATGGTGTCATCATGATTACGACCAAGACCCGTGGCTCCGGCAGTGGTATAGGCCTAGAATACAACACGAACTTCACAACCGATACGCCGTTAGATTATACAGATTATCAATACGAATACGGTCAGGGCGAAAACGGCGTTCGGCCAACAGCTCCGTTTCCGACATCGGGGCAATGGAGTTTTGGTGAGAAATTCCAGCCCGGCATGACGCAGGTTTTGTTTGATAACGTAGTAGCCCCTTACGAACCGCAGCGCCACCAGATCACCGATTACTACCGAACCGGACAAACCTGGACCAACACGATAAGCCTCTCGTCCGGAGGTGAATTTGGTGGTTTCAATCTATCCATATCCAATCTGGATAACAAAACCATTCTGCCCGGCTCGGGCTATAACCGCAAAACCGTTAACCTTGGGTTTACACAGACGCTGGCGAAACGACTGACCATATCGGGAAACGTTAATTATTCGAACGAACGACGGACCAATCCACCGAACATTGCTGAGCAGGATTATAGTCCGGTTGTACTGTTCAGTATGGCGAATTCCATGCCGCTTGAACTGCTCGAAAAATACGCGTCGGATGCGAATGGGAACGAAGTGGTCTGGTCACGATTTACGAACCGGACCAATCCGTATTTCGCGCTGAAACGCTTCGACAACATCCGCAACGACCGCGTGTTCGGTAACCTGACCGCCCGCTACAACATGACGGACTGGCTGTTTCTACAAGCTCGGGTTGGGCAAGATTATTATTCCCGCGAACAGGATTACAACCTGCCCACCGGCAGCCAACGCCAGGCGGCAGCACCGGCCGGTTTTGTCAATGGCCAGTACACACAGGACTCCCGGATGGTGCGCGAACTAAACACCGATTTTCTGATCGGTGCGAACAAGACATTCGGCGTTTTTGGGGTGAATGTGAATGCGGGTGGCAACCAGATGTACCGGCGCATTAGCCGACACAACGTTTTTGTGCAGGACTTCTATACGCGCGGCCTCTATACCATTGGTAACGGTCGTCAGAAGGACCCGACCTATGAATTATCTGAACGGAAAGTCAACTCACTGTATGGGTCAGCGGAGGTTTCGTTTAAAGACTTTCTGTTTCTGAATGGAACGGTTCGAAATGACTGGTTTTCAACTTTATCGCCCGCCAATCGCAGTATTCTCTATCCGTCGGCAACGGCTAGTTTCGTGTTTTCGCAGGCCTTCGCCAACGTACTACCAAAATGGATCACCTTTGGCAAAATCCGGGCAGCTTATGCCGAAGTGGGCAGCGACACCGACGTTGCCCCTTACGCGAACAACCTGTTCTATGGCATTAACGCTCAGCAATTTCCGTCGCCAAGCGGCATCGCCCAACCCCTGGCCAGCATCAGCGGCTCAACGGTTCCGAACGCCAATCTGCGGCCGATGCGGGTTTCGGAAAAAGAAGTTGGTCTGGAGTTAAAACTATTCAATAACCGGCTGGGGTTAGACCTGACGTATTACGACAAATTATCTTCTGATCAGATTCTGCGCGCTCAAACATCCGACGCGGGCGGTTATCTGACGCAATTGATCAACGTGGGACAAAGCCAGAATCGGGGTTTGGAAATGCTCGTTACGTTCTCCCCTATTAAACTGGCTAGTTTCAGCTGGGATGTCAATCTCAATGCAGCTTACAACACAACGAAAGTACTTGACCTGGGAACGAGTGCGAGCGACAACATGATCACCGTTGGAACCGGCGAGTTTACCGGCGAACTCCGGCAGGTGGTTGGCCAGCCAATCGGGCAATTGTTTGGATTCGGCTACTTACGCGACGCGCAGGGCCGACAGGTTTTTGACGCTGGAAACGGGCGGCCGCTACGTACTGCTACGCAGATCAGCTTTGGTAGCGCTCTGCCTTTGTGGGTCGGTGGGTTCACCAACAGTTTTACCTACAAAGGAGTCAGTCTGTCGTTCCTGATCGATTTCAAATTGGGCCATAAGATGATTTCGGGCACCAACCACAACGCCTGGCGGCACGGCCTGCACAAAGCGACGCTGGTCGGGCGGGAAGAGAATTTCGTCATTGGTGATGGCGTCAACCCCAATGGCGAGATCAACAAAACCAAGTCAGGTGTACAGGCCTATTACGAAACGGTACGGTCGCAGAATATCGCTGAGGAGTTTGTTTACAATGCCGGTTTATGGCAGTTGCGACAAATCACGGTTGGCTATGACTTCAGCCGGTTCCTGCCATCAACCATTCCGTTCATTAAAGGCATCCGGTTAAACGCCGTGGCAAACAACGTAGCGGTCATCAAAAAATGGGTGCCTAATATCCATCCTGAGCAGTTCGGTTTCCCCTCCGATAACCTGATTGGCCTCGAAGCGACTGGATTGCCCATCACCCGGAGTATCGGTTTCAATCTGAATGTTCGATTCTAATCCCTCCTCAGACGACCATGAAAAAATTTAACACATACCTGTCTGCTTCGCTCATTGCCTGTCTTTCCCTCGCTTCATGTGATAAAGGTTTCGACGAACTGAACGTCAATCCCGTTGCGCTGACGGCCGTTGACCCCGGCTTTCAGCTAAATACGGCCATCATCAACAGCGTACCGGGTTACGGCAATCTCAGCTACGAAACAACCATCGTTAAACAGATGATTACGCCGTTCAGTGGCCAGGGGTCGGCAGCTAATTTCAATCAGGATAACCGGAGTGTGGCGGCTGGCAACTGGAATACGTTCTACCAGACAGTGATTAAGGAGTTGACCGACGCGATCGCCAAAACCAAAGACGATCCTAACCGCACGAACCTCTACAACATGACGCGAATCTGGCGGGCGTATTCGTTCATGATCCTAACCGATACGTATGGCGACATTCCATACACGCAAGCGGGCAAGAGCTATCTGGAAGGTGTCATCGCCCCCGTTTACGACACACAGGAAGCCGTTTATACAGATATTCTCACCGAGCTGGATGCGGCTTCGGCGGCTTTGGATGCGACGAAAACTAAAGTAGCTAGCGATCTCATGTACGATGGTGACGTACCAAAATGGAAACGGCTTGGTTATTCGCTTATGCTGCGGGCAGCCATGCGCCTGTCCAAAGTAAATCCAACCAAAGCCGCCGAATACGTAGCGAAAGCAGTAGCGGGCGGAGTCATGCAATCCAACGATGACAATGCCGTGATCCGGCATACGGCTAGTTTTACCAATCCCGTTGGTTCGCAATTAAATGGCGGTCAGTCGGCGTTCTTTTATCTGGCCGAAGATTTTGTTACGTTCCTCAATAAAACGAATGATCCCCGGTTGGCATCCATCGCGGTCCGTTACGTCGGCGCGACAAGTGGTGCGCAACAGGTCGAGTCGCGGGCAAACCGAACGCCTGCGGTTCAGATCGGCGCTCCGCTTGGCTACGATAACACGACTATCGCCACAGCCGTGACTGCGTCCAAACTGGCCAGCCTGTGGGACTACAGTCAGCTCGACCGAACCCGAATGGCTAGTTTGATAGCGCCCAGTTTTCTGGTCACGTACGCGCAAACGCAGCTCTTACTCGCCGAAGCAGTCGTTCGAAAATGGACCACGGGCGATGCGGCTGTGCTCTACACCAACGGCATCCGATCGCACATGCGGCAACTTGCCAGCTACGGCACCAGCACGGCCATTGCCGACGCAGCCATCACGACCTACGTAACGGCGAATCCACTGACGGCTGGGAAAGAGCTGGAACAGATCAACACCCAGTACTGGATCGCTTCGTTTCTGATCGGTCCCGAAGCCTGGGCCAACTTCCGCCGATCGGGCTACCCCGTTCTGACGCCGAATCCGTATCCGGGCAGTGACCTTAAAACGGAACCCTTCATCCGGCGGCTCACCTACACGGATGCTGAACTGAACGTTAACAAAACCAATGTGCAACAGGCCATTAGCCGGCAGGGCCCGAACTTATTAGATACGCGAATCTGGTGGGATAAGAAGTAAAGTCATCACGTTCTCATGTTTATTCGTTCGAGGGCTATGGGTACGGTTCCCAGCTGGGACTGACGCAAGAGAGGTGACGTGTCCGCCAATTATGAACCTCAAATCACTAAACCTTTTTCCTGAATGACCGATCCACTTTTTATTTTAGCCGTAGGTGTACTAATTGTTGTAGGAGGTATCATTGGCTTGAAACTGCACCCGTTTCTAGCCCTGCTCCTTGGCGCTTTTGTTGTAGCCCTGATGACTCCCGCGTCGGTCATTGAACAATACGCCATCGCGAAAGGCACCGCTCCGGCAGCCGCGCTGGCGCTCTCGAAAAAAAGCGTTGGCGAACGGATTGCGACGGAGTTCGGGGCTACCTGCGGAAAGATCGGCATTCTGATTGCCATGGCCGCGATTATTGGCAAATGCATGCTTGAAAGCGGAGCCGCCGAGCGAATCATCCGGTCCATGTTACGGATAACGGGTATTGAAAAAGCCCCTATTGCTTTCATAATCAGTAGTTTTTTCATTGGTATCCCCGTCTTTTTCGATACGGTCATTTTCCTGATGATGCCTTTAGCTAAAGCCATGACTCTACGCATTGGCAAAAATTACCTTCTGCTGGTGCTCTGCATCATGGCCGGAGCGGCTATGGCTAACTCACTGGTTCCGCCCGCCCCGGGACCGCTGTTTCTGATTGGTGAAATGAAAATACCGATCGGGACCATGATGATTGCGGGGACCATTGTGGGGCTGTTTACCATTACGTCCGGGTACTTTTTCGCGCTCTGGGCGAATCGAAAATGGCCAATACCCTTACGGGATTCGCTGGATGCGCGACTGGAAGATATCAAAGCCATCGCAGCCAAAGAAGATGCTCATTTACCAGCGTTGGGTATATCGCTACTCCCCATCCTAATCCCGCTGGTGCTGATCTGCGCGGATACGGCCTTTAGCGCGATGAGTGCCGAACAAACGTCATCCATAAAACCGATCGTGAACGTAGTGCATTTCCTGGGCGAGAAAAACCTCGCTATCGTTGCGGGGGGCGTAGCGGCTTTGCTGATTTTGCTGAGTCAGAAGAAAAGTGAAAAAGAAGGATTGACGCCTTTCGTACAAGCTGCGCTGATGAGTGGCGGGGGCATTATCCTGATTACAGCGGCCGGTGGCGCATTTGGGGGTATGTTACAGCAATCGGGTATCAGTGGCCGGATTGCCGAGCTGACTAAAGGCTACCAGATGGCGCTGATTCCGCTGGCGTTTATCATTGCCGCCGTTGTCCGTACGGCACAGGGGTCGGCTACCGTTGCCTTGATTACAGCGTCAGGAATTTTGTCGGGTATGGCCACTAATTCACAACTGGCCTTTCATCCGGTATATCTGGGCTTAGCGATTGGTTGCGGCTCGAAACTGATTCCCTGGATGAATGACGCGGGTTTCTGGATCGTCTGCAAACTAAGCAACTTAACCGAACAGGAAGCGCTGAAAACCATTTCGCCCCTGCTCGTCGTGATGGGCGTAACGGGGCTCGTTGTGATTATGATCGCGGCTCAGTTATTTCCACTGGTTTAAAAAGGCATGCCACAGCTTGTTAACTCAGGCTATGGAAAAGTTAAATATATTGAATTGGGAATCCCGAATAAACTGATTAGAGTAGCCTGGACGGCCACGTCCGGGTATAGTATAGATCACTTATCGACCCGGACGTGGCCGTCCAGGCTACTTACTACTATGAAACGGAATAGCTTTATCAAACTCATTTCGGCAGGTTCTGTAGGAGCTGCCACGGTTGGCCTCGAACCGGTCCTGGCTAGTTCGCCAGCTGAACTGAAGAAAGCCGCCCCTAAAAAGGTGCTTATGAAAGTTGGCTGCCAGTCGGGTGGCACGACGATAGAGAATCTGGAATTCAAGGCTCGCCATGGCGTGTATAATATCGATGGCGGTGCGCCGAAAACCATTCTGGGAAAAGGCTGGGATCTGGACGATTCGATGAAGAAGAAAGAAGCCTGTGAGAAATACGGCATTAGTCTCGATGCGTATCACTTTCCGCTGGCGTCGTCGGGCATCGACAAAGCCGAATATCCGAATATCATGCTGGGCAAAAGCCCCGAGCGGGATCGGGAAATCGAAATCCTTCAGCAAATGATTCAGGTAGCGGGGAAAACCGGAATCAAGGTTCTGAATTACAATACAACGATCCTGCCGGTGTTACGTACTAAAAAAACGGTCGATGCCAAGCGGGGAAACGCCATCTACAGCACCTGGAATTACGACGAAGCTGTAAAGCAGAATCTGCCGAAGACCATAGCGGGCGACGTATCGATTGAGCAGATGTTCGAACGCATTACGTACCTTCTCGACCGCATTCTGCCCGTCGCGAAAGAATACAAAGTGAAGCTGGCCAACCACATTGCCGACCCGCCAACGCCGGTTGGGTATCGCGGTATCACTCGCTGGAACAGCCCGGATGTGTTTAAAGGAATTCAACGATTTGCCAAGCTTTACGACAGTCCTTATCACGGCTTTAATTTCTGTATTGGCTCTATTGCTGAGGGATTGAAAGATCCAAAAAACGACATCATGCCAATTATCAAATGGGTGGGTGAGCGGAATCAGATTTTTAACGTACACCTGCGTAACATCAAAGGCGGCTGGAACAATTTTCAGGAAGTGTATCCGGACAATGGGGATATGAATTTCCTGCACGTAGTGAGAGCGTTACGCGATGTCGGCTTTAACGGTATGGTGATGCCGGATCACGTACCCCACCATGCCGCAACGGGGAGCGATTTGCAGGCTTTCTCGTTCTGTTACGGTTATATAAAAGCCTTACTGCAAACCGTGACCGACGAAGTATCGTAACTTTTTCTGACAGGATGGATAGGATTATCGTTGTTTTCTCTTATTCATTCTGTACATCCCGTCGAAACCTTATTTGTATGCAACCCAAAGCAGGACCTAGAATCAGCCAAATTCATATTACCCCCATCGCCATTGTTGACCCACCCCTGCTGAATGCGGCTGGTTTACACGCGCCCTATGCCCTACGTACCGTTGTTGAATTAGTTACCGACGACGGCATTTCGGGTATCAGTGAGATTCCGGGAAACCGGGACATTGACGAAGCCCTGGCAATCGCGAAGGACCTGCTCACCGGCCTTGATGTATTTAACCTGAACGAAATTCGGCAGGTATTATCTGCTCGGTTCGGCACGGAAACAATAAAACGGGGTGAAACGCCCTGGGATCAGCGGAAGCTCGTGCATATTTTCAGCGCTATCGAAGTAGCCTGTATGGACATTATCGGCAAAGTTACTGGGCGTCCCGTCGTTGATTTGCTGGGGGGAAAAATGCGGGATCGGGTGCCGTTTTCGGCCTACTTATTTTACAAATATGAAGGGGCTGGTGGTAAACTGGGTTTCGGCATCGATCCTGACGCAACAGGTTGGGCATCTGCCCGGCAAGCTGCAGCGCTAGACCCGGCAGGTGTTGTCGCGCAGGCGAAAGCGATGTGTGCGGAGTTTGGGTTTCAATCCATCAAACTAAAAGGAGGTGTATTTGAGCCCCGACAGGAGGTTGATGCGATGTTCGCGCTCCGTGAAGCTTTCGGTCCTGACGTACCGCTACGTGTCGACCCCAATGCACTCTGGAAAGTAGAAACGGCGATCCAGTACGGCAAGGAAATGGAGCCGATTCTGGAATATCTGGAAGATCCGGTCCGCGGTCAGGAGAACATGGCGGAGGTTCGCAAAGCCGTCAAAACGCCACTGGCTACAAACATGTGTACGACGTCATTTGAAGATATTCCGAACAGCATCCGGATCGGATCGGAAGACATTATTTTGAGTGATCACCATTTCTGGGGCGGCCTACGTTCGTCCATGACGTTAGCGGGTATCTGCGAGACATTCGGTCGCGGGTTATCGATGCACTCCAACAGCCATCTGGGTATTTCGCTGGCCGCCATGGTCCATTTGGGCGCTGCACTCCCGCAACTCCCCTATGCACTGGATACACACTACCCCTGGCAATCCGACGAAATCATCACCCAAGGGCGCTTCCAGTTTGAAGATGGCGCTGTTGTCGTTCCTTCGGAACCCGGATTAGGGGTTGAGTTAGATCGGCAAGCCTTAGCAACGCTGCACCAAAACTATCTGGATTGTGGCTTAACGAAGCGGGACGATGAAGTCGAAATGCAGAAAGTACAGCCAGGCTGGACATTTCAATCCGTACGTTGGTAAAGCTTTTGAGTGTATTCTCGGACTACGTTCAATAGTTTCTGTCGATCCGCGAATGATTTCTTTCCCTTAGATCAACTCTCGGGCAGGTCTGTTCAGTGCTAATCCCGGAGGGATTTCATATTTATAGAGAAAGTTAACTCCCTGAGCGCCCTGCATGCCGGAGGTATGCCATAAAGACTGTGATTGTGGTTGCATACCTCCGGCATGCAGTTGTGAAATACATAGGCTCACGGCTACAAACATGAGATACCTCGGGATCAAGCTAAACCAACAAAGCAGGCTGCAAAAGAGAACGTAATGACCCTCAGTCGACGGAAATCAGCGGTAGTGATACCACGAACTGTCCATTGTTTTCGAGCAGGGTTGGTAGAGGCTGATTCAGCATCTGATATTTCGACCAGATATTTGAGAGACCAACGCCATTGGATGCCACACGTATACTCTTTCGCTGCACATTATTACGTACCTGAAGCTGGCCCTTTTCATTGGTCATTATGGCAATCGTCAGAGGTCGCTGTGGCAACGCAATATTATGCTTCACAGCGTTTTCGATTAGCAACTGTAAGGTTAGGGGCGGCAGTTGTCGGTTAAGCAGTGGTGGCTCTACCTGCCACACAATACGTAGTGCGCTACCATGTCGGGTTTGCAACAAATGACAATACGACCGAATGAACGTCAGTTCAGCGGCCAGGGGTGTCAGCACCTGATCGTTGGCACGTAGCAAATACCGATACACGGAACTCAGTTCGTCCAAAAAAAGGCCGGCTTTCTGCGTGTCTTCGTCGATCAGCGCACTCAGCGAGTTCAGGCTATTGAACAGAAAATGCGGATTGACCTGCGCCTGTAGCGCCCGGATATGCACTTCGGTTTTTTCCTGTTCAAGACGTTGAACGGCTAGCTCAGCTTCTAACTGGTCACGGTGATGTTTCTCACGTTCGCGCGTCAACTCCTGTTCAACTACCGCGCTCCGAACGGCGGCCTGCCGTTGCCTATAACCCAGTCCCAACGTGAAGCATACCAACTCAGCAATGATTCCGATTTGCATGTATGTTAGCGATACACCCCAGAAAGGCCCTGACCAATCTTCACTGCACCAGTACGTCATCGACAGGAACATGGTCGTTAAGCCCCCCGTCAGCAAAAAAGCCGTACCAAGGGCATACGCTTTTGACACGACATCACCCAGGCTGGCCATTTGACGAATCCCGTACACACCAACGACCGCCATCGCCAACCGCATGGCTATGAACGTAGTTTCGTAAACATTCGGATGCCACATCGACGGCACGTAGCACAGCACCACATGAATCGTTACGTAGCCGACGATACCCACTTTAATCAATTGCAGGTTTCGATAAAATTGGGGCAATCGACGACGCAGGTCCAGAATGGCATCAGCAAAGTCGAAATACACGTAGTAAGCCCCCATCGGGGCAACGGCCCGAACGAAGGAGTTCGTTTCTGCTGAAAACCAGTCCCGGAAAGCGTATACCCGCAGTCCAAAATAAAAAAGCCAGGCCAGCATATAGAGGGTATACAGTCCGTAGCTACGGTCCCGGTAGGTCATCCACTGAACGACATTCAGCAACATAATCGACAGGACCATACCGGTAAAGACGGCTCCCCAAATCTGAAAAGTCATGTGTCGCAGGATGGTAAATTCGTATGGTCGTCAAAGTTGCTGATCCTGTCTGATTCGCTCAAGCACAATCAGGCTGAACTGGAATAAGTACGGAATGAATTGTTTCGACAGAGTGGTAAAGGAGCAGGCATCTTCTGTGAATAGTTACTTCGTTCCGTGGAGTCGGCCGCCCGCTCGGTTCTTCAATCTGAATCGCTAAGGACGGTTCACCGTTGCGTTTCTTAAAAACCGAACCATTGAGAACCGTTCGGTTTTAAGAAACCTCACAGGGCAGGTTTTAGAACCTGCCCGCACCAAGGCGATTAAACCGATTATTTTTCGATCAGTACGTTGGTTTGCGCATTGGCCTCAAACGTATTGGCGGTTGTCAGGTCTGTGTTGGCGGATGCGCCGTAGGCAACGAAAACCCCGTAACCTCCGCTGCCGCTGATACGCGTATTCTTAATCGACATAGCCGCTTTGGTGCCGTAGATAGCAACGTTCGCTTTCTTACCCGACACAATCGAGTTACTACCGGCATAGCTGACCTCCGCGTTCTCCAGCGTATTTTTTGAATCCTGAGAGTAGCAGATAATCCCTCTCCAGAAAGCGGGCGTGCGGTCGGCCCCTGTAAACGTAATCTTTTCGGTAGCCGTGCCTTTCGCAATTAGGTAGCCATCCGTATTGATTCGAATCACGGCATCGCGGTTCATTTCGAGTGTAACGCCGGGGTTCAGTTTCCAGCCCGCATTTACCGTAAACTCGCCATTGATCCGGTACGGAGTTTTATCGGCAAAACCGGTCCAGACAACTTCATTGTTCCCTTTGATACTGGACGACGTTATTTCCACTACGTTACGTCCGTTTCCACCTTTGAACGTCGAGGCTGCATCCAGTTTCGGTACGTTCGTGGCATCCAGCAGAATACCCGCTTCTGTGTTACCGGAGAACGTATTTTGAGCAAATTCGCGAAGGATGCCACCCTCATATACGTAGATTCCATAGCCTTCATTTTGCGAGAACAGGCAGTTTTTCAGGGCAATCTGGGCTTTGTTTCCACCCGAAAGAAACAAAGCCGATTTAGTTGTACTGTAGATCGTGCGGCTACCAGCGTTCATAACCTCGACGTGTTCAAATACGTTGGCGTTGCTACCTGAGTAGAGCGAAATTCCAACCCAATACGCCTGCGTTTTCTGCACACCCACCAATTTGATTTTCTTGTCAGCAGTGCCTTTGGCGATGATTAGCCCACCGTTATCATTCACGTTCATGCGCACGTCCCGCTCGAAGGCAATCACCACCCCCGGTTCGATACTCAGTTCATGGTTTACGTCGATGGACTTCGTGACGATGTAGTCGGGTAAATCGGGGTTCAAAATGCGATCGATAAGGTTCGTTTTAACCGTGATGTTGGCACTGATCGCCAGCGGCTCGGCGGCCGATGCGGTGATGAGCACCTTGTCGGTACTTTTTCCGCTGGCACTCGTTACAGCCAGTTCCAGTTCGTACTCGCCCACTTCGTCGGATTTGAACGTTGGCTTAAATGTGGTTGGCTCTGTTAACGTAACGTTGCTTTTGGCAGGTTTACGGACCAGCGTCCATTGATACGACAGCGGCTTACTCTGGTTATCGGTTGAGGCTGAACCGTCGAGGGTAACAACCTGGCCGACCTGCACCGATTGATCGGGACCGGCATTGGCCATTAGCGAACCACCGGGCGCTACGTCGGGATCTTTCTTACAGCCCGTTAAGAGTAACAGGCTGGCCATGACCACCGTAAGGGCTCGAATAATTACTGATACGATTGAGGCAAGTGTTGTTTGACGAGAAAGGCCTGGAATATAATATTCTGTTGGGTTCATAAAAAAGTGTGTGAGATAGTTGTTTAACTGCCTCAAAAGTATCAGCCCGGATTTTCGTCCAGAAGAGCAAAGTCGACGAAACGTAAAAAACCGCTGCTGAAGCGGTTCTAACTGGGCATAAATCGCTAAAAAATGACCCCTATTAACTGGCCTTAATGAGCGGTAAGGTTACCACAAACTGACCGTCAATTTCCTCTATCGTAGGCACAGGCTGGCCCAGCATCTGATATTTCGTCAGAATATTCGTTAGCCCTACTCCATTGGAAAGTACGCGGGAGGGCTTTTTCTGTAATGTATTACGTACACACAAACCCGCCCCTTGATCGGTTTTGATCTCGATCAACAGCGGTTGTTCGACCATCACTACGTTGTGCTTAACGGCATTTTCGATCAGGAGCTGCAGTGTCAGGGGTGGAAGCTTGTACTCACTAAACTGCTTATCAACCGCCACCATCAGGGCCAATCCCGTTCCATAGCGAGTCTTAAGCAAATGATAATAGGAATTAACGAAAGCCAGTTCCGTATCCAGATCGGTCAGGTTATGTTCCGGTCCGTCGTTACGGTTGGCCTGCAGTACGTAGCGATACACAGAACTCAGTTCTTCCGCAAAAACTTCTGCCTGTTGTGGATTTTCGCCAATAAGTGAAATCAGCGAGTTGAGGCTGTTGAACAGAAAATGCGGATTGACCTGCTGTTTCAGTACGTCTAACTGCCGCTGCATGTGAAGCTGTTTCAGCGCGTACTCCCGTTCAACGCTCTCTTTCCACATTCGGTAGGAGTGAATGGATTCAAAAATACCGACGCAGAGAAGGTTCGATATAAAGCCGATTAGCAACGTCCAGCGAAAAATGACGGGATCGAATCGGTAGCCAGGCACCTTTAGTAAACCGAACAGCCAGAAGATCAACCCCACTAAAACAGCTGCCGCCACTACGTAGAAGAGCAGGCAGTAAGCAATACGCCGGGGTGTCTGATCAAGTTCTGTATACCGATGGCGCATGTACTTCATCCAGGAATCCATCAGCCAGACGAACAATACGTATAAACCCGTAACAAGGCCTGTCACGGGTATAAACAAACGCATATTGTCGAAATACGGCTGCCCCAGAATCAGGTAGTTCGCAAAGAACACGACCGGGTAGAACACCAAAAGAACGAGAAATTCGTGGCGCTCGAACGTAAACCACTGTTTCATGCGTCTCGTTATTCGTTAAGTAAGCGAAAAAGACGTTTGACGGTAAACTGGAAAAAATAACTCAAACCCTTAACTGGCGCTGTGCGTTGCAGAGTGATTGACGTATCAGGCCAATTTGCTCAGCAACGTACGAGCTTCCTCCCGCGCAGCCAGGACCTCCTCATGGCCCATATCATGCTGGTTTTCTGTCTTCCCATCGAAATCCATAGAATCGGTCAGAGCAATAAAATCACGCAGTCGTTTTTTGATGGCGATGTTCGGATCAGCTTCTCTCTGAGTGGAATGCGATACCATCCAGAGAGTAGCCACGGGCAGAATAATCGTTGCGGCAAGTACAGTTTTCATTGTCTTTGTTGTTTAGTGGTGTGTTGTTGAAACAAAAGTAATAGTCCGATAGAGTTACCGAAGTACCAATTTGACTGAAATGGCAGAATCCTATCATGAACTGTAGCTTACGCGAGTCCGACGATACGTAGGCAAACCGCTGGTGCGTTACTAATACACCGCTAGCCAGGGCAGGTTATTGAAAGACAGCTCTCTCTCCCGCATCGGCGATCTGACTTAGCGACCCGTTCGCAGGAGCCATAAAATGGTGTTCACGATACGTTGCAGGTTGCTTTACGCTTGCGTCGGATGGCTAAAAAAGGCGTAATTGCGTCCCACTGAGCATTACGGGGCGGCCTGTGGTGTGATTGGTTTACCCTGTTCTACGGTACGTTGCTGCGGTCATTGCGAAATGTCTTGCCGGGCGGTTAACTCAAAGATGACACGGCGCTCAGTCATTCTCAATTCCCCGATACGTTCTACGACTGGCCTGTACCAAATCTACTATCAATGTCAAAAAACCAAATCTCTGCTACTGCCTTTGCGGACACAAAACCGCATTACAACATACTTGACGGATTACGTGGAGTAGCGGCATTAACAGTTGTATGTTTTCACGTATTTGAAGCCTATGCAACCAGTCATTTAGACCAAAAAATCAATCATGGCTATTTAGCTGTCGATTTCTTCTTTATCCTGTCCGGCTTTGTGATGGGCTATGCTTACGACGACCGATGGAAAACGATGACAGTGGTAGACTTTATCAAACGTAGATTCATTCGCTTGCATCCTATGGTTGTTATCGGGGCTATTATCGGCGCTAGTATATTCTATTTTCAGGGTTGCGCTGCCTGGGACGTGTCAAAAGTATCTGTAAGCAGGCTATTGATTGCGACATGTATAAATGCCTGTCTGATTCCGGCAACCCCCGGTTTTGAAATTCGGGGAGTTGGTGAAATGTACCCGCTAAATGGTCCGAGTTGGTCTTTATTTTATGAATACATTGGGAATATCCTATATGCCATTTTCCTGTGTAAGCTTCCGACCAAAGCTCTTTCTCTAGTTGTATTACTTGCCGGTTTCGGATTGGCAGTCTTCGCTATTTGGGGACCATACGGCGATATATGCGTCGGATTTTCCCTAACGGAAGACAATATACTTGGCGGTTCTCTGCGTCTGTTATTTTCATTCCCGGCAGGATTGCTACTATCCCGCATAGTCAAACCTATCCATGTAAAGGGGGCTTTTTGGATAGGTAGCCTATCTATTGTCAGTTTATCAGCAATACCACGAATCGGCGGTAGTGAACATCTATGGATGAACGGTCTATATGACACAATCTGTGTGGCTATTATCTTTCCTTTACTGGTTTATGTTGGCGCTTCAGGAAAGACAACCGACAAAACAACTACCAAACTATGCAAATTTTTAGGCGATATTTCTTACCCGCTGTATATGGTACATTATCCCTTTATCTATTGGTATTACGCCTGGGTTAAAAATGAAAACCTCACATTTGAACAATCGTTGCCCGGTGCTTTAGCGCTTGTTATCGGTTCTATACTGTTGGCTTATGTATGCCTGAAAATATATGATGAGCCTGTACGCAAATTTTTGACGAAGCGTCTTTTACGAGTAAAAACTAGTTCTTATTAAATCTCCAGCGATAACCACCGGGAATTTCTATTAAATGCTTAGGCGAACCGAAGCATTCTTTTTTACATCTTGTACAGGCCTATTGGCTCTTTACCTGATCAACGAACAATAAATGGGATGACGAAGCAGTGCGTCTGCGGCAAACGACTCTCCTTTGGCTGACCAGTGCCCGTCGCACTCAATATACAGATTGCCCAGATTTCCTTTGTAGGCTAGAAAGGAAGGGGCTAACGGAATAAAGTTAACACCCTTCTCCTGACAGAAGTTGGCCAGCAACGGATCAATCCGGTTAGGCGTTCCCTTTTTCAGAGCTGTAAGATCAGCCAACGTAGGAATGGATACGATCAGCACTTTTTTCCCTTTTGCTTCCGCTATCAATTTTGTTAACGAGTAACTTACGTAATGCCATTCTTCTTCCGAGAACTGCTCATATTTGGTAAACTGGCCGTTACGGTATCGCTTTACAGTTAAGGCATCAGCCAGCCGAAACAGACTGGAGTGGGCCAGCACATCGGCTTTAAACTTATCGCCCAGCGACAGCGTAGCATAAACGGAGTCAACTACGTTTAATAAGGAAGCCTGGGTAGTGTTCCCATGAAAAATGGATTGACTTACGTTCGCCAGGCTGTAATGCAGGGTATAATTTGGATAAACCCCTTGCCAGTAAGGGTTATACTGAGGGTGTTCGACACGTCTATACGCAATTCGTTCGTCCAGAATCTCGAAATCATTCGCTGGCAGAAAACCAATGATCAGCACGTCCGCTGCGTAGGCTTTGGCAACACGCTTGTACATGAGATAATAGTGTACGGGATTAGAGCCATTAACGGCGAAGTTGAGGTGTTCAAGACCTGTTTTTCGCTCCAGAATAGAGGAACAGCGATCACTTGTATTCACCATATAGCCTTCCAGAAACGAATCGCCCACAATGGCAATTCGTTTCTTTGTTAAATCGGGGTTGATGAGCTGACGTTGCCTGTCATGTGCCCCAGCGGCATTGTATGACCAATGAATTGTATCGTCCTGACAGGTCACAAATGTATCGTAGCCATTCGGAACATGTAACCGGCCCGCAACTGGATCCAAATCCCCTGCCGGAAACGGTCTGATCGAGGCAACGCCGGATGGGATATAAAAGCGTCGGAACGTGATCGGCGGGGTTTGTATGTGTTTGACAATAAGAATAAGGTACCCTACGCCTTCAAGGACCAGCAAACAAACCATCCCAGACAACAGGGCTAAACTACCATTCTGAACACTATTTTTCCGGGATGTGAATCCGATGCCAAATCCCAAACTAAGTATATCAAGCCAGAATAGCGTACTGAAAACATTTTGATAGGCAACCCCAGAGATTAGTCGATCGGCGTTACCCCACACCTGATCATAAACGTAACAGAAAGCTAACGAAACAAAGAGCACGCAGGTCAGTAAAGCCCAGAAACGAATTACCTTCCCTCGCACAGATGTGTTCGCCTGACTGAAGTCATGCCTCATACGATCATTGATAAATTATAAAGAATACACTAAATAGTTTTCGATTTTAATAGAATGAACATATAAAGTATTCGCAATTCATTTAGGTAAAAACACACAGCTCAATAGTGCCAGTAATGCCTTCAAGTACAAAAAAATATCTATATTATTCAATTTGGTTTTATTGTATGGTATGCGATTAAAGAGGAAAATCATATGGGAGCTATTCCCTGGTACTCGTTCATTTTCGGTTCAGAGTAGGTACGTTAAGGCCTGCGCTTTGTTACATGCTAAAAACAGACAACCTGAATTGATCATGTCGCTCCTTTTACTACCCAATAGACTTATTTCATCGCTCGCAAGCTTTTTCTTTCTTATTTCCAGTCTGGGTAGCACGCTGGTTCAGGCGCAACCACTTTCTGAGGCAATCCGGCTTAATCAAATTGGCTACTATCCCAATGCAACTAAAATCGCTGTGATGATTGGCGATGCGCAGGGTACGTTTCAGTTGATGACGCCGGATCTTAAAAAAGCCGTATTTACCGGTTCGTTAAGTGGCCCTCGTCAGAATGCTATTTCCGGAAAAACCACTCGCACGGCAGATTTTTCACGCTTTACG
This sequence comes from Spirosoma validum, assembly GCF_014699035.1. GTDB lineage: Bacteria > Bacteroidota > Bacteroidia > Cytophagales > Spirosomataceae > Spirosoma > Spirosoma validum. Next base: position 6,485 of record NZ_JACXAA010000004.1, on the reverse strand, counting down.
AAAACCGGTACGTATGTGGTCGTTGTGCCTGGCCTGGGGCATTCCTACTCATTTGACATTCGGCCAAATAGCCATCGGGACGTAGCGATTGGAGCGGCTAAAGGATTTTATTATCAACGGACAGCTATCGACTTACCGGCCAAGTTCGCGGGTCAGTGGGCACGCCCGGCAGGTCATCCCGACACGCGCGTACTGATTCATCCATCAGCGGCTTCGGCCAGTCGCCCGGCGGGTACGGTCATATCGTCGTCACGAGGCTGGTACGACGCAGGTGATTACAACAAATACATTGTCAATTCCGGCATTACGATGGGTACGCTCCTGTCGCTCTGTGAAGATTTCCCTGGCTACGTTAAAACGCTGAACACCAGTATTCCAGAAAGTACCAACAACGTACCGGACGTACTGGACGAAGCTCTTTGGAACCTGCGCTGGATGCTCACCATGCAGGACCCGAGTGATGGTGGCGTATATCATAAACTGACCAATGCCGGTTTCGACGGCATGGTTATGCCCGACAAGGCGGTAAAAGATCGTTACGTCGTCCAGAAAAGCATTACGGCCACGCTCGATTTTGCCGCCGTTATGGCGCAGGCGAGTCGTGTTTTGACACCCTACAACCGAGCGGTGCCCGGTCTGGCAGATTCCTGCGTATCGGCCGCCGTGAAAGCCTGGAACTGGGCAAAGGCCAACCCGACCATGCTCTACAACCAGCGGGAAATGAACGGCAAATTTGACCCTGACGTAACGACGGGTGGTTACGAAGATCGCGACGCCAGTGACGAATGGATCTGGGCCGCGGCTGAACTTTACGTCACGACCAAAGACGATGCGTACTACACCGCCGTTAATCTATTCCCCGATGCCCGCATCCCATTGCCTTCGTGGGCGCAGGTTCGGACACTGGCTTACTACACATTGGCCCGCTCGGGCAATACCTTAACGGCTGTCGGTAAAAAAGACCTGCCGCAGGTTAAGCAGCGTCTGACAACAATGGCCGATTCACTGATCAAGGGAGCTGACCATCAGGCGTTTCATACGGTGATGGGTAAGTCAGCCAGGGATTTTATCTGGGGAAGCAGCGCCGAAGCCGCTAACCAGGGAATAGCACTTCTCCAGGCGTATCGGCTTACGAATTCACCCAACCGTAGTCGTTACCTTCATTACGCCCTCGGTAACCTTGATTATTTATTGGGACGTAACGCCGTTGGGTATTCGTTCCTGACGGGTTTCGGCGACAAAACCCCTATGCACCCTCATCATCGTCCATCGGTGGCAGATGGTATCGAAGCGCCCGTACCGGGTTTGCTTTCGGGCGGCACGAACGCCAATGCTGCCCGACAAGACAAATGTCCAGGCTACACAACCACCAACGCTGATGAAGTGTATATCGATGCCGACTGCTCGTATGCGTCGAATGAAATTGCCATCAACTGGAACGCTCCGCTGGTTTACCTGGCCGCTGCCCTGGAAGCCCTTCAAACCGACTTAAAAGTTAATTCAGTACAGGAACCTAACAGGCAATAATTCAATCAATTGCTGAGCGAATCGAACGAGTTATTAATTTTTTTTAGAAAGCTAAAACCTAATATACCTATTTATACGTATATACATTAAATGTGCTAGTATCATAGTTATACATGATCATTGTACGCATACACCTAACCTATCGGAATAATAACGCCGTTTTAAATTACTCCTATGCAAAACAACGCAATTGATGCCGCTAATAATCTCGCTCCTCAAACATCCGGCCGCCAAACGTCTTCATCCACATCTTCTACTCCTCCGTTAAGTGCGGCCGAGTATCAAACGTTTAATCAGGCAGCTGAATTATTGAAAACACTGGCGCATCCGCTTCGCATACGAATTGTTCTGACTCTGGCCCAAAAGCGGTCGATGAACGTATCAGCTTTACAGCGCCAGTTAAAGGTTGATCAGGCTATCCTGTCGTATCAATTGACCAAAATGCGGGATCGGGGTCTGTTAACTAGTGTTCGTCAGGGCCAAGAGATTCATTACTCGTTAACGAATACAATGCCGAGCGAAATCATGTTGTTGTTGTTAGCTGGAAATGTTGCCTAAGCGTCTGCGATAATGTCGTAAACTGGCTATTCTTACTCGCTAACAGCCTGGGTCAATGCAATATAAGCCTGTGTCAGCAGGTGTTGATCTGTTGTTAGTCAGCGTTTGTCATGTGCTGATCTTTCTGGTCATGCCGTACCATTGCTTTGGTACGTAGCGCTCCATATCGAAGGCAGCTACGTACCGGAAGATGATACAGCTCAGTGGCTATGTTGGCTTGCAACAGGGTCTACCCAGCGGGCGGGTGTTGGTCCCATTCTCGCTGGATGCCCCCTTCCCGTTCATTTCGGGCGACAAGCGGGTCTGAGCAGATACGATTAGAATTAGGAATACGGGTCTGGGAAGTGCCAACGACGATAGCTGACTTAACCAGTTACGCCCACTTACGAATAACGAATTTGTACCTTAGTTCGGTCAGGTTTAAGTACCCGACCGAACAGAAACGACCTGAAATTCACTAACCGGTGAGACCTGCGAGCAAACGAAGGGAAGGAAGACTCGGGAGCAGACAATAGGCCGTACCCCGCGTAACAATCAGCAACGGCATTGACGTCATGGTAAAGGTTCGTTTGGGCTCCTGAGCCGTCGGGACCGGAATAACGAAATTCGTGCCTATGTTTTTTTGCTTCGTCGGGTTTCGATTCCCCATAACAGCATCCTGTGGGGTCGGATACGCGTTGAAATCAGACGCGAAATCATTGCTGTTCATCCAGCCATAAATCTTCTCAAACTGCCGGGAAAAGCTCCCACACAGAAACAAGCCTACCAGCCCCCTGTCGACCCCATCATCCGTTGTGCCGGTCAAGGTTGTTCCGTAGGGAACGCCCCGCCGAAGAATACGCGGGGCCGTATCACCCTCAATAGGGGTCAGGTGTTCATCACGCGGATTAGCTACCCGCGTATGCGCCGAAAATGGGCATTTGGCTGTACTGACTACGTCCTTATACTTGCTGGTGTCATTCGGCTCAACATAGCCGAAATCTTCGCTATCCTGCGTAGCCGGGTCTGGCGCATCGGGGCTAAGCATCAACGGCGATCCGTTACGCCACCGACCGATCAATTTAGCCGCTACCCATTCCTGCACCTGCTCGGGCGTCTGGCCAATAACCGGTGCGGCAAGGGCCGCCTGCTCTTCGAGCAACGAATTAAAAGCAGCTACGTCCTGGTAAAGAACCCGAAACGCGTTGTAACAACCGTTCTGGGCAAACGTACCGGCGTTTCCGGTTGTTGGCCCCGGTTGAATAATGGACGACGTATCGTAACCGATCAGAAAATTACCCAGCGCACTCTCATCCGTACTGGCTCCGCTGATACCAAGCCCAGGCTCGGAAATACCGTCCCGATAACCAAAATGAATTTCATCGTCCGGCAGCTGGCACTGACTTAGCCGGGACTGGTTCCCCGCCCGCGGGAATAATTCCTTTATGCCGTTCGTAGCGGCTGAGGTCGTGACGAAGGTCGTGAGCGTATCCATGTCGGATGATGTCAGGGCGTAGGCATGGACAACGCAGTGAAGATCCTGATTCTGAAAGTTCTGCCCCCACCACGTAGATGGCGCACTTTCATCATAATCCAGCAGGGAGGCCTGCGACTGACCACTCCAGGGGCCCGTCACAAAATCGGAAGGAAACTGCGCCAGGTCGCTCGTATTCAATACGTTCAGCTGATCAATGCCCGTATAGGTCAGACCAATATTCAACAGTTGCGTCGGTTTGTTTACACCCCAGTCTTCCGCGTTCTGTACCAGCGGAAAGAGGGTTTTGAAAAACGCCTGGGTATCGGACTTATCCGGGAAATTAAACAGAAAATGACAGGAGTACGGGTGCGTATAGCCACGTAGAATCAATCCCTGAATCGCTGACTTATCCGGGGTATTGGTTGAGGTTGTCATGAATAGAGAAAGTTAGTACTGGCTGATGGTCTGTTGATAATCCGCAGACGATCAGCAGACCATCAGTCTGTGCTCTGAAGAATACAGCAATTAGTTCGAGGAGAAAGCCGACTCGATTTGAGCCACCGTTTGCGGATACGCCTGATACAGGTCGGCAGGTTGGTTCAGATTACACGCATTAATGAAATTCTGGAAGCCGTTCAGGTCTGTAACCGGCGGACTTGGTGGATCGAGGGCAATGTCCATAATTGCCTGAAAGGCACCTTTGATGGCCGGGTCTTTATTCCAGAAATAGCTTAGATACGGGTTCATAGCCCCATCGAACGTCGTTACCAGTAGCAACCCCAGAGCCCCTTCGGTTCCCGACGCATTGGGAATAAGCGCAACGCGGGCATAATGCAGAATACCGGACGCATCGAGACCAGCATGCGTTGTCGTAGCAAAGTTGGCGTAAATAGCCTGAGCGGCAGCCTGCGAAGCCGCATCCTGTTTAATTGGCACGTACATAGTGAGTGGAGTAGCCACAGTCGTATTGGGTTTAGGGAGATTGCTTACTCTATTGAAGGCTTTTCAGCGAACGCCTTGTTTAGTCCGATATACGTTCAGCTTCGGGAATGACGGAACCAGCTGATCAAACGCGGGGCTATTCGGCTCCGACCTACAGGATTCGATACAAACTAAAGATGGCTTCAGATCAGCTGGAAAAGTTGGTCGGGAAATCAGGTAACGGTACGATAAAATGGCCGGTCGTCTGGTCGCAAATGACGAAGTACTGGCTCCGGGCAAGTTTCCGCCCGGATGTTGGGTAGGTTTGATTTTTTCATGGTTAAGGGAGGAGGTCGTTTCATTCAGCTTCGGGCGTTCAGCAGGTACAATGGCCTGACGTATACAAACCCGTCGTGAATTTGAGCAAATGTAATCTCAACCTTTGCCAATGAATGATAGATATATTAAATGGTAGCTTTATAAATTAAATGGTATATAAAAAGTATCTACTTAAATTTTATAGTAAACAAATAAATTACTTGTATCCAGATTAATGGTTAGTATATACTAGAAATAAAATAAATTATTCTCAATAAATTACAACAGTAGTTAATTTATGTGGCCTACACTGAGTCTACGTGACGGCCAACTAACTAAATCAAAAATTGGATATTGTAAATTAATACAGACTAATAGTTACAAAAAGAGCTATTCCACTACCGTTTACGAAATGTCGGTCGATTTTTAGTTATTTTTTAAGTAGAGAGTATGGGGAATGACTATTTAGTTAACAACTTGCGCAGTGATTACCAGATTTTGATCTGGCACATCCATCACCCTGCATATTGATCAACTCTTTTTTACAATCAATTTACTCCTAATCAATCAATTCCATGGAACCATTTATCGGTCAAATTTGCCTATTCCCTTACAATTACGCACCCCGTGGCTGGGCTTTTTGCCAAGGACAGTTGCTCCAAATCAATCAGTACACGGCATTATTTTCATTATTAGGTACTACGTATGGGGGCAACGGTCAAACCACCTTTGGCCTACCTGATTTGCGCGGTCGGGTAGCCATCAGTTCGGGGCAGGGACCAGGTCTGGGTTCGTATTCGTTAGGACAAGTAGCCGGTACAGAGAATGTTACACTCAACTCCAACCAGATGCCGTCGCACAGCCACGCGCTCATGGGCTCAACTGACGCGGCAACTGCAAGCACTATCAGCAACAACGTGCCAGCTACATCGAACGGGTCTACTGAAGGAAGTGAAACGCCTGTTACAGTGAACGCTTATGCTGCCGCTAACAATCTGGTTCCCGCCAACCCAAACGCAATTGGCGCAGCCGGTGGTAACCAGGGCCACGACAACATGCAGCCATACCTTTGTCTGAACTATTGCATTGCGCTGGAAGGTATTTTCCCAAGCCGCAACTAGGGGACTGATATTCTTTCGTATACATCCCATTTTTCGCAGGAAACAGGGATAAAGATAAAACATGTGGATACCAATAAGTTGCTTATCTCAGTCGTAGCAAGCAACTTATTGGTCTAATTATAGCCGACGCAGCCGATACGAAAACCAGCTTTTTACGTACGGTAACAACGCCTGCTCAGCTCTTTTGGAGCCCTTCTCTTGGTTAGCCTTGCTCTATGGCTGACACGATCCGTTTTATCCTCTTTTTACCAGTTTAAAAATCCTCAAATTATGAAAAACTTATTCTTAGCTACTCGCTCGATCAACGTTACATGGTTACCTAATAACCGATATTATATCAAGGCAAGTTTACTGCTGATCTGGTTTTTTCTGGGCGTATTATCACTCAGCCAAGCACAGGTTTATTACACCCTCTACGACGGCACCCCAACCACCCAGGTCGATCAGCTTCGACTCATCAACCTCAATGGTACGGGCGATGCACTTATCAAAGACAACTTTGTGCAAACGGCCGGACCGCTGGTCCTGGATGCAGCCAACAACCGCCTGCTGGTGGTCGATATGCGGACCAGCCAACCCTCCAC
>NZ_JACXAA010000003.1 GCF_014699035.1 Spirosoma validum | reverse complement strand
GAATCAGGCTACGTCAAACACGGGCTGAAGCCGAACGCGGCCCGGCCCGTGGATACCATTACTAAAAACTAATCGCCAGACTTGTAGTCAACGACGTATTGGTTTTACGAAGACCATTATCCGTTTCAAAAATCGCGTCTTTACTACTGTATACTTTGCCTTCAACTCGAAACAGAGCATTCGGTAAAATAAAATAATCGTAATTCAGCGAATAGCCGAAAGTCTGAAAACCATTCGGCGATCCCGTTCCGATAATAACCCCATTTTTATCGTTGTAATACTCAATACGTCCGGCTAGATAACTTTTTTCAGCCGTGGCGAACCGAGCAATGATTACCGGCGCATACCAGACGTAGGAACCACTGCCTATACGTTGCCCATCCACAATGGGTTTACGATCAGAGCCGATGTCGAATCCCAGAATTACACCAACTTTTGACGAGGGGTTGATAATAGCGTATAAGTTATTAAAGAACCGGCCTTGTTTCAGCGAATCGGGCCGGTCGGAGCCGATGAATGTACTCCAGTTGAGCGTTAGTTTGGCGCTTGGTTTGAACTGAATCTGCGTGCTGATTGAAGGGCCACTGTAGCCGGGCAATTTGGCAATGCGTTGCCAGCCGTTTAGGACTGATCCCAGCAACGTCCATTTCCCATTTGGTGTATTGTGTGTCAGTTTTGCGCCTGCCAGATAATATGGCGAATTTTCAGCTAACAGACTACGTGTCAGCGTCCAGCAATCTTTTGAAATAGCACTTTCAAAGCCAATATGCGACGAAAAAATACCCGCATCGAGCCACAGATCATGGTTTCGACTAAGCTTCACTCCTGCATTCGCTTCGAAAATATGCTTGACCAGATCCTGCTCAGCCGCATAATTGTACTGCGCATACGTACCGGCTTGCAGGGCCAGATTGGCCCGAACGCGATCATTCGAATAGGCTGCTTTAATAAAAGCCAGGTTGATATTTACCTCCCGGTTTCGCTTGTGATTGTAAAGAAAACCCGGCCGTTCCTGCGTCGCTTTTGGCGCTGTAAAATCATGTGCGTAATACGCTTCAACGTATCCAGAAACCGTCAGCGTCGGAGTCTCAGACCTTGTCGTATCAATTGTTTGGGCAAACGTACCAGCTATTGGCATAACCAGCCATACTGGCAAAATTTTAAAGCAATTCATCAAAGTGGTTTTGTTGATCTATACCGTTAAACTACTTCAGTTCATTAAGCGCAATATTGAGTTCCAATACGTTAACCGTCGACGGCCCAAACAACCCCAGCAAGGACCCTTTCGTATGTTCGTCAACTAATTGACTCAATCGTTCCGCAGCGATGTTACGAGTTTTGGCAATTCGGGCTATCTGAATCTTTGCGCCTTCAGGTGATAAATCTGGGTCGAGGCCGCTCCCCGATGCGGTGACCAGCTCGGCTGGAATATCCGCTTTGTTCACGCTCGGATTATGGACCAGAAACGTATCGATTCGAGTCTGCACCGTTTTCAAATAATCAGGATTGGTCGGACCTTTGTTCGATCCGGCAGATCCGGCTGCATTATACTCCACTGCTGATGGTCGCCCGTTGAAATAACGATCTTCGGTAAACTTCTGACCGATCAGCTTATACCCTACTACTTTCCGGGATGCCGTACCATAGTTGACAATAACCGTTTCTCCTCTTCCTTCGCCTGGCGCCAGACGAGCAATTCCCGCCACAACAAGCGGATAAATAACAACTAATAATACCAGCATCGCGAACGTAAGCCGAATGGCTGGACCTATGTGAGTTTTCATGATTTTAGTTTGGTATGCTGGGATGCCAGCATGATAAAAATTAAACAAATAACCCTACCACTAAATCCAGTAATTTAATCCCTACGAACGGAGCGACCAGGCCGCCAAAACCGTAGATAAAAAGATTTCGACGTAGTAAGGCAGAAGCTCCGATGGGTTTATACTCGACACCCCGTAACGCCAGCGGGATTAGCATGGGAATAATGATGGCGTTGAAGATCACCGCTGATAAAATGGCTGATTCTGGACTATGCAGACGCATCAGATTCAGACTTTGCAATGCCGGAATGCTGACCACAAACAGGGCAGGTACGATCGCAAAATATTTGGCTACGTCATTGGCAATGCTGAACGTCGTTAACGTACCACGCGTGATGAGCAGCTGCTTTCCAATTTCGACCACCTCAATCAGCTTCGTCGGATCGTTGTCCAGATCGACCATATTGCCCGCTTCTTTGGCAGCCTGCGTACCCGAATTCATAGCTACCCCTACGTCAGCCTGCGCCAGTGCCGGCGCATCGTTGGTCCCATCACCCATCATCGCTACCAGTTTACCCCCAGTTTGTTCGTGACGGATGTAGTTCATTTTGTCTTCCGGTTTAGCTTCGGCAATGAAATCATCGACACCTGCTTTTTCAGCGATAAACTTGGCAGTCAGCGGATTATCGCCTGTAACCATCACCGTTTTAACACCCATTTTCCGAAGCCGCTCGAAGCGTTCCGAGATACCGGGTTTGATGATGTCCTGCAACTCGACCACACCTTTCACCTGTTCGTTTTCGATCACGACCAGCGGTGTTCCTCCGTTCGCGGCAATTTCTTTCGCTTTCGCATCCGTCTCAGTTGGAAACGTATTACCCGCCCGTTCGACAATGGCACGAATGGAATCGACAGCCCCTTTCCGAATCCGAACTGACTCACCTTTCGCCTGACCGTTAAGCGGTAGATCAATTCCCGACGATCGTGTTTCGGCAGTGAACTTGATTAACGTAGCACCGGACGTGCTAAGGGTTCGCGTTACGTCCGGTCCGGCGAGTTCCACAATCGACTTACCTTCGGGCGTTTCGTCGGCCAGTGAACTCAGGGCCGAAGCCCGAACCATGTCAGCCTGTTTGATGCCCGGAGCCGCGTAGAAGTTAGTCGCTTTGCGGTTGCCAATCGTAATGGTGCCGGTTTTGTCCAGCAACAACGTATCGATATCCCCCGCCGTCTCCACTGCCCGGCCTGACTTGGCAATTACGTTAGCCCGAAGCGCTCGATCCATTCCCGCAATACCAATAGCGGACAATAGTCCACCAATAGTCGTCGGAATCAGGCATACGAACAGCGAAATCAGAGCCGCAATGGTGATGGGTGTATGTGCATAATCGGCAAAGGGCTTCAGGGCTACACAGACGATAATGAAAATCAGGGTGAAACCTGCCAGAAGAATCGTTAACGCAATTTCGTTCGGTGTTTTTTGCCGCGAAGCTCCTTCAACCAACGCGATCATTTTATCCAGAAACGATTCACCCGGCTGGGTTGTCACGACTACCTTGATCCGATCGGATAGCACTTTCGTACCACCCGTAACAGACGACTTATCACCCCCCGCTTCGCGAATGACCGGCGCCGATTCGCCCGTAATGGCCGACTCATCAATCGTAGCCAGGCCTTCAATAATTTCCCCGTCCGAAGGAATAATGTCGCCCGGTTCGCAAAGGAATACATCGCCTTTTTTGAGCTGAGCTGACGAAATAGTTTCTATCTGCTCGTTTCCAATTGACGACTGTCGGCTAATAACTTTTTTGGCGGGCGTCTCCTGACGGGTTTTACGTAGTGATTCAGCCTGTGCTTTACCTCGCGCTTCAGCGATGGCTTCGGCGAAATTCGCAAACAAAACGGTGAGCAATAAGATCGCCGTAATGATACTATTATAGCTCAGTGATCCCTGCGATGTATCGCCCGAAAAAGCAATGTATGCCGTTACCAGAATCATGACGAACGTACCGACTTCAACGGTAAACATGACCGGATTTTTGATCAAAACGGCTGGATTTAACTTTATAAACGACTCCCGAATTGCTGAACCAACGAGCTCGCGCTGGAAGAGGGAGGTGGATGATTGCTTTGCCATTTTTGGTATCTTTGATAAAAATGTAATGTGTTATGGTTGCTCCTGTTTCCCAATCACCTCTTGAGCGAGTTATCCAGAACTTAGGTTATCGCAGTACAGATGACTTTCTACACATTCAACTTCGCAATGTGTTGGAGCAAAAAATTGCGTACTATCAGAGCCGTATTGACTTTTTTCAAAAGAAGTACGAAATGAATTTTGACGAGTTTCGTCAACGTGTAGTCGATAAGTCAGACAGCACACTATCACGATTTGGGATCATTGAAAAAGAAAATGACGATAATGATTGGGATGATGCCATTGACTTTTTGACGGATTACACGACATATCTGCATCAGATTCGCCCATGAACGAACTCCTTATCGAGTTTGCTGCCATAATTGAGGTTCACACAATCGAACTGGAAACCGGGCCTGGCTCAAAAGTCATTGAACGCTGTGTATTTATCTTTAAAGACTCCTCCCGATTAGTGACCTATGAATCTAGAAAGGGAAGCAAGTTTAAGTATGGTTATCAATGGATGAATACTGAAAATCAAACTATCTATCGCTGGGACAATACGCCCCACTTTCCGGATTTCGATACGTTCCCTTACCACCGTCATTTGGGTCCTGATGAATTACCAGAGCCATTTCCCCAGGTTTCGTTAACTGACGTTCTCAATTTTATTGCCAGCCAGTTGCTGTAGTAGATCATTACTTCTGGCTAAAGTATTCCGCGAATGGCCCCAAGGCCAATGCCGGGAAGAAGGACAGAGCCGTTAGGATAACGATAACGGCGAAAATCATTAAGCCAAACGTAGCGGTATCGACGGGCAGGGTTCCCGATGATTCAGGCACGTATTTTTTGCGGGCCAGCAAACCGGCAATCGCTACGGGGCCAATGATCGGGATGAACCGTCCAAAAATCAGGACAAAGCCCGTTGATACGTTCCAGAATAGGTTGTTGTCGCCTAACCCTTCGAAACCTGATCCGTTGTTGGCGTTTGCAGATGTCATCTCGTACAGCATCTCCGAAAAACCGTGAAAGGCCGGGTTGTTGAGCCAGGCGGAAGGTTTTACGGCCCAGTCGGCTGCGCCCCCGGTCGCGTCGCCATAATTCATAAAAATCCAGGCTGCCAGTGCGGTTCCGCCTTTAACCAGCAGCGCACTTAACAGCGCTACCAATGAAGCAATTTTAATCTCACGCGCTTCGACTTTCCGACCGAAAAGTTCGGGTGTACGTCCTACCATCAGGCCGGAAATGAATACGGCAATAATCAGGAAAAAGTAAAAGTTCAGCAACCCGGCCCCGACGCCCCCATAAAAAGCGTTCACCATCATACCCAACAGTTGCATAGCTCCCGACAAAGGCATTGAGGAATCGTGCATGGAGTTAACCGAACCTGTCGAAATAACCGTAGTCACGATGCTCCAATAAGCCGATGCCAGCGGCCCAAAACGCACTTCTTTTCCTTCCATAGCCCCAGTCGGCTGCGTGATTCCCATTTGGGCAATCGCTGGGCTACCGTGCAGTTCACTGATGACGGTTGGGATCAATAAGAGAAGCACTCCGACCGTCATGACCGTGTAGATCATCCAGGCAAAACGCTTCCGGTTGATGAAGAATCCCAGGGCAAAAATCATCGCAATGGGCAACACCATCTGCGCAATCAGTTCGACCATGTTGGTCAAGTAATTAGGGTTCTCCAGCGGATGGGCGGAGTTAGCACCAAACCAGCCACCCCCATTTGTCCCGAGATGTTTAATGGCAATCATGGCCGCAGCTGGTCCACGGGATACGTTCACGGTATCGCCCTGCAACGTAATGAGTGTGTCTTTGCCGTCAAACGAAGCAGGTGTTCCGTTAAAGGCAAGAATAAAGGCGACAACAAGCGACCCAGGCAGCAGTATACGCGTAATAGAGCGTATGAAGAGTACATAGAAATTTCCGATGGCGTCAGTGCTCTGCGGCAAAAACGATCGAAACAAAAGCACAGCTGCGGCCATACCCGTCGCTGCCGATACAAACATCAGAAACATCATTACGGCCAGCTGCGTCAGATACGTAGCACCCGACTCACCGGAATAATGCTGCAAATCGCAGTTAACCAGAAACGAAATAGCCGAGTTAAAGGCCAGATCTGGTGTTTGCGAGGAATTACCATCGGGGTTGAGCGGTAAAACGCCCTGAAACAACAATAATCCGAAAGCCAGTAAAAACCAGACCAGGTTTATCGTCAGCAAAGCTGTCAGGTTCTGCTTCCAAGTTAGATCAGCCGATTCGGATACCCCCCCGATGCGATAGATAAATCGCTCCAGAGGCTTTAGGAAATCAAGCCAGTTGGATTCTCCTTTAAATACACGGGCTAAATACTTGCCCAGCGGAATAGCCAATAATACGGTTAATCCGTACGTTGCTATTACACCTATCCATTCAGTAGTCATGAGATCAATTGATTAAAATTTTTCGGGGCGGATCAGTACGTACAGCATGTAGGCAAAGACCAACAGAGCGATACCAAAAACGAGTGTGATCATGTGTTTAGATGTTTTCAAACCATTCAATGGTTTTATAAAAGATAGCGAAGCAGAGCAGAGCCGAAACAAGCAGAAGCAGAGCAGTAATCATGGTTGTATTTGAGTAAAATGATTGTCGAAAGAGTTGTGCCAAAAAGTATTCCGAAAAAGCGCATAACGGAAGCGTATCGAGTAATAGCCTGACTATAAACCCTTTGAATTCCCATTAAGCGTTTAGGCTTAGAGCAATAAAAAAGCCGACCCTACCAAAATGGTAGGGTCGGCTTTTCAGTTTGGTATGGTTTATCTACGAAGCTGGTTGCGACTTGTTGCTTTTGCTCACGATTCGTTTTAGCGGAATAGATCTGGGCGTAGTGATCACCAGGGGAATATCTTCGATGATCACATTGCTAGTATCCAGGCCATAGGTTGACTGAGGAGACAGGGCAATTTTTTTCAACAGCATATAACCAAACATAATGATCTGCTGACGGGTGGTGAGGTCATTTTCGTACGACAAAAACCGGCGGAACAGCACAAACCGAAAATCGCCCGGAACCCGGTGCGTATTCAGCGATTTATACCGGCTGTCAATCGTCACTTCTTTATTATCGACCATATCTTCAATGACCAGCCGGAAAAGCAGATTAATTCGCGGATCGATACGGAAGCCTAAATAGAACGTAATGACATAAACGTCTTCGTGCGCCAGTGTCTCCACGGTGTAGCGCATAACGTAGGGTTCATCTTCTACGCAAACGTGAATGAACCAATAGATATCCGCTCGTTTTGGGGCTCGATTCAGAATGGAATACAACGTTTCAGATTCAATACGTCGGCTGGAATCAGAAGAGGTCAGATACACTAAATGCGTAGCAAACTTGGGAATATTGGGGTCGTTACTCAATGATTTCAGAATGAGCAGATTATCCAGCAACGAATCGTATTTGATCAGACTTTGTTTGATGGATTCGCCCTCGTGCCAGAATAACATCATGGCCATAATTAACAAACCCAACGTAACAGAAATCCAGCCGCCTTCCTCAAACTTAACCAAGTTAGCGATCAGGAACGTCGTTTCAACCGTCAGGAAGATAGCCGTAAGCCCGACCTGTAAAATTGGGTTGAATCGCTTCACCCGCATGTACATACTCATGAGCACAGTCGACATCAACATCGTCAACGTAACGGCTAATCCGAAAGCGGCTTCCATGTTTTTCGATTCACGGAAATGCAGCACAATCAGGCAACAACCGATCATTAATCCCCAGTTCACAAACGGTACGTATAGCTGGCCACGTTCGTTGGATGGATAAGCCACTCGCTGCCGGGGCCACAAGGTTAGACGCATGGCTTCACTTACCAGCGTGAATGATCCGGTGATCAGGGCTTGTGATGCAATGATCGTGGCAAACGTAGCAAGTCCAATACTAAAGACAACAATTGAGGGTGGAACGATACTGTAAAACGGGCTGGTCTCGCCCAGTCGCTGTCCCAAATGATGCAAGAGCCAGGCCGACTGCCCTGCATAGGATAGGATCAGCGTTGTTTTTACGTAGGCCCAGCTAACACGGATATTACCCCGGCCGCAGTGACCCATATCAGAATATAGCGCTTCTGCTCCGGTCGTACACAGGAATACGCCCCCCAAAAGCCAGAAGCCACCGGGATAATTGATCAGGAAATGAAAGGCATAATATGGGTTGATGGCCTTAAGCACAGATGGTTGGCTCCACAAAGCCCACAAGCCAATAACACCGATAAACGTAAACCAGACGAGCATAACCGGCCCGAAAAGTCGACCTAATTTCTGCGTACCAAACTGCTGGCTCACAAACAGCGCAACGATGATAGCGATAACAATGGGGACTGTATCCAGCTCGGGATAAAAAATCAGTAAGCCTTCAATAGCCGACGAAACGGAAATTGGTGGCGTAATCAATCCATCGGCCAGCAGAAACGACCCGCCAATAACGGCCGGATACATAAGCCATTTTCCCGTGAATCTTCGAACGAGGGTATATAGTGAGAAGATCCCCCCCTCGCCCTTGTTGTCCGCTCTTAACGTAATGATTACGTACTTGATTGTCGTTTGCAGCGTGAGGGTCCAGAGAATACAGGAGAGCGTACCCAGCACCAGCGTTTCGGTCAACTCGCGCCCGCGCATGACAGCCGATAATGTGTAAAGAGGAGACGTACCGATATCGCCAAAGACAATACCGATGGCAACCAGTAAGCCCTGAGCGGAAACTTTATTCAGCGACGAATGGGATGTAGACATGAATCATAAATTGAGGTTGTATTGTTTTCTAAGCTACAACTATGACGCAGTTATGTTTTATTTCGTCTATAGCTACTGGGCTACTAATCCTTTATTTAATCTCTATTTAATCTCGACATGTACTCTGGTAGCCTGGCCTAAACCGTTGAACAGTTATTCTCCTAACCCTGCTTCCTGAAGTTTTCGGTAAAGTGTCGTCAGCCCAATACCCAGCAATCGGGCCGCTTCGGTTTTATTTCCGTTGGTATGACGTAACACCCGCTGGATATGCTGCTTTTCAAGCTCGGCCAACTCCAGTGTGGCTTCTTTCGTACCACCCGTCGTTACGTAGGCAGCCTGCATTTCATAAGGGAGCAGATCGAGAGTCAGCTCGATGGGACCATTTGTGGGGGCATCGGCAAGGATAACGGCCCGTTCAATGACGTTCTTCAATTCCCGAATATTTCCTTTCCAGGCATGTTTCTGGAGTTTCTGCACGAACGTAGCATTAAGTCGAACGTCGCGCTTACCCAATTTAGCTGCGTATTGCCGGGCGAATTGTTCAGCCAGGTCAGGAATGTCGTCGGGCCGGTTACGCAATGGTGGCAGCTCAATTTGAAAGACGGAGAGTCGATAATACAAATCCAATCGAAAACGACCCGCGCTGGCTTCCTGCTCTAAACCCCGATTCGTGGCCGCAATGACACGCACATCCGTTTTAGTTGGCTTTGTATCTCCTACCCGCAGGAACTCATGCGTTTCGAGAACACGTAACAGCTTAGCTTGTAAATCAAGCGGCATTTCGCCAATCTCGTCCAGAAAAATCGTGCCTTGATTGGCTTCGGCAAACAACCCTTTCTGATCGCGACTGGCACCAGTAAAGGCTCCGGCACGATGGCCAAAGAGTTCACTTTCCAGAATGTCTTTACCCAGCGCCCCACAATTAATCGCTACAAAAGCTCCCTTTCGACGCGGACTAGCCTGATGGATCGCCTGCGCGAACACTTCCTTGCCTGTACCCGTTTCGCCCGTAAGCAGCACGGTAGTGTCGGTAACCGCAACTTTACGCGCTAAATCAATGGCTTGCTGAATGGCTTTTGAGTGCCCAATAATACTGTCGAAGCCGTATCGTCGGCTAACTTGTTGTTCAAGTTGAAGAATTCTGAATTGCAGCGCTGCTTTCTCAACAGCCCGACTGACGAGTGGAATTATCCGGTCGTTATCGTCGCCTTTCGTGATGTAATCGAAAGCACCATTTTTGATAGCTGTCACGCCATCCGAAATGGTGCCGTATGCGGTCAAAACAATAATTTCAGTGGCGGGGTATAGCTGTTTAATCTGCGCCGAAAGCTCAATACCATTCTTGTCGGGCAGTTTTACATCGCTGATGACCAGTTGTACCTCTTCGCGTTCGAGGATTTTCAGACCGGCGCGGGCATTTTCGGCTTCCAGTACGGTATACCCTTCCAGTTGCAGAATGCGGGCCAGAAGCTGGCGCAAACGCGACTCGTCATCAATGATCAGAATAGTGGCCGCCAAGCGTTATTTTTTTAAGTGAATCGTTTGCGCCTGTTTCTGCGCTTTAATAGCCAGTTCAGTAGCCAGAAAACAATGTTCCTGCGACATAGCTGTTTCCGTCCGATTCAGCACATCATTGACTAACTGTTCGCCGTAAGGCAGGTTTTCTTTGCTGCAATCTATATACCGCGTTTCTTTCTTATCCGTAATGAACAGGTGATTACCCCCTTCGCGCCCACCGGGATCAATATTTTTGCGGATTTCGATAAAGCCTTCCGTACCTAAAATCGTTAGTCGCCCATCGCCCCAGGATTTCAAACCATCGGGCGTGAACCAGTCAACGCGAATATAGCCCATACCCCCATTTCCCCGGAGCATTACGTCGCCGAAATCTTCAAAATTAGGATACTGTGGATAATGCAGGTTACCCACTTGAGACGCTACTATATCCGCCTGATTTGAACCCGTAAAAAACAAAAACTGGTCAAACTGGTGCGAAGCAATGTCGCAGATGATTCCACCAAATTGTTTCTTTTCGAAAAACCACGCCGGGCGCGATGTCAGTCCAATCCGGTGCGGCCCCAGCCCAACGGTCTGAATTACATTACCGATCGCGCCCGCTTTGACCAGTTCCCCAGCTTTGACAGTTGCTTTATTTTCCAGCCGTTCGCTGTACATGATCGAGTAAATACGCTTGGTTTCTTTCTGAACCTTACGCACTTCAGCGAGCTGCTCGAGAGTGGTGATACCGGGTTTATCGGACATAAAATCCTTACCGGACTTCATAACGCGCACACCAAGTGGAGCCCGTTCGTTGGCGATGGCCGAGCTAAGAACGAGTTGAATACTTTTATCGTCCAGAATTTCCGATTCGCTTTTCGCCTGTTTTGCCTGTGGGAATCGTTTGGCGAATTCAGCCGCCAGCTCGGGCTCTTTGGCATAGAAGGAAACAAGTTCACCACCGCCACGAGTTACGGCGCCAACCTGGCCATAAATATGACCGTGATTCATGCCGATAACGGAAAATCGAATTCGGACCGCTGCTGGTTTTCCATCAGAACCTAACACTTGACTGGAAATGATAGCTGGAGCTCCGATGGCAACGTCCGGCAAGGTTGGCAGCGCAACTAAGCCAGCCGCTGTAGTGATGGATTCTTTAAGAAACTGACGCCGATTAGCTTGTGATTCGTTCATACGAGGTAGCCTGGCCGGGCTGGCGTACCAGCGGCCACGTTTGGGTGAATAATATTTACGCCCGGACGTGGCCGCTGGTACGCCAGCCCGGCCAGGCTACTTAATTTATTTCGTTTTCTTCGCCAGTTCCAGCGCCTGGGTTGTTGTGTAGTACTTGGCAATCATGTTCGGTACTTCCCAGGCAGGCAGACTGCCCGATTTCAGGTAATCCAGGTATTTCTGGGCTACCCGACCAAAATGCGCTTCGTGGCCTTCTTTGTATGTTGAGGGAATAATTACTTCCCAGCCCGACGCTACTTTCTTCACCTCAATCCCCGGAAATTCCTGCTGAATTTTGGGCAGCGCGGCTTTTATTGATGCTTCTAAAGTTTTATTACCGGGTATTGCTTCAAGATAGAGCGTTGGTTTGTATTGTTGGGCAGCGGCCTGACGGATAATCAGATTTGCCTTTGTACCGCGCATGATCGAATAATGCGTATCACCTGCACCTTCAGGTGCTTTGTAGGCCCACGTAACGGAAACCTTAGCATTGACACCCCGTAGCTGATAATTGATCTCACCATTGCTATACACCCGCAGAATACTGTCTTTTACTACGTCCTTTTTGAGATAATCCGGAAACGTATTCTGTTTCGTAATGGCTTTGAACTGGCTCAGACTCATATCTGTAGTCCAGCGTCGAGCCGACGTCAGCTTAATGTCTTTTTGGTAGTCAATTACCTGATCGGGGAAGCATTCCCACTGTACCAGATCCACCAGGTGAGTCGTTACGTCTACTATCCCTTCGCCTTGCTGCGCTACGTCCATAAACCAGGCCGGACGGGTCAGCACGCTTCCCGATACGTTCTTATAAAAATGGTGAACGCTTTCTTTCGTCACGGCGGGATTTTCGGGCGTGCCCTTCTCTAACGTACCAAATACGTCCGGAATTCTGGAAAATGCCCGCTGGAGCATGGTCGTGATTTCATACCGCTCAGTCATGATATCGTACAGCAACACCTTATTTTTCTCGGCCGTAGCAAACGATTCTTTCAGCTGATCGAAGTTCGACGCGCTGATGACCATTGGTTTATCGGCCAGTACGTTAAAGCCAGCCCCAATGGTTTTCTGAATGTAGTCCGTTTTCAGACGATTGTTCCCCGCCATAACTACTACGTTACCAGCCTTATCGGCGATCATTTTGTCGAAGAAATCGGCCCCTTTATAGACTTCTTCTTTCCAATGGGTAGGATCATCCGGGCGGGTGTTAAAACCCTGAATTTTGTCCAGATGCAATTGCAAATCCGGTCCGTCGGGTGCGTAGACATGCACTACCGAGTCTACACCTTCGAGCATATTTTTCTGCACAAGCGCGGCATGAAAATGACCAGGATCCAGTGTAATGAGCCGGACTTCGTCCTTCACTTTTTCACTTTTTTCTGACGATTGGCAAGCGGTAGTTAACGCGGCCATACATAAGCTACTGACAAAGGGTATAAACTTCATGAACCTATTATTTTCGCCGGGCTAGAACCCCGGCGCAATTGTAGTAAGAGTTGTAATGTATGTTGGGTTAAAACCCGGCAAAAATGAAAATTCCAATGGCTATTTCGCCGATGCCATCATCTTTATCGCATACGGTGCCCGTTGCGTACGAGATAAGAGTTTACTGGCTTCCGGGTCGTTTTTGAATTGTTCTTTCTTGGGGTCCCAATAGAGCTTCCGATTTAGTTTCATGGCTGCATGATGAAGCAAACAGGCCGAACACGAGCGGTGACCGATTTCAGCTGGAGCAATCGGCTCTTTTCGGCTCACGATGCTTTCCAGCCAGTTGCCGTGGTGCTCTTTGCTAACCGTCAGATGAGTCTCGTTTGGTCCAATGACCGATGTCAGGAGTTTTGGGTCGCTGGCATCAAGTTTTTTAGCCGCGTTTTGTTTGGCAACCGGATCGCTGGCCGTTACGGATGCGTCGCCACGAGAGACAAAAATCCAGCCCTCCGTTCCCTCAAACTTAATGCCATTGGGAATTTCGTTGCTCACGATCATGTGCACACCATTCTCATACATGGCTTCCGTACGGAAAATACCGTGTACATCCCACAAACCACTTTTGGGAAAGTCAGCTTTTCCCCAGATTTCTATCGGTCCGGTATGTTCGGTATTCATGGCCCAGTGTGCACAATCGACGTGGTGGGAACCCCAGCCCGTAATCATACCCGCTCCGAACTGCTCGCAGCGTAACCAGCCCGGCCGGTCATAATCGGCCTGTGGATGCACTCGTTTTTCTGTGTAATACATTTCGGGGGTTGTCCCTAACCACATGTCGTAGTTCAGGTTTTTCGGAACCGGCATTTCTGGCTCCTCATTCCCTGATGGATCGCCCGGCAAACCGACGTATACCGTTTTTAACTGCCCGATACGTCCGTTACGTACCAATTCAGCGGCATAGCGGAACTGTTCCGATGAGCGTTGCTGGCTACCCACCTGCACAATCTGCTTCGACTGTTTCACGGCATCGGCCATCATGCGCCCTTCCGAAATGGTGAGCGAGGCAGGTTTCTGCATGTATACGTCTTTCTTAGCCCGAACAGCATCGACCACGATGGGCGCGTGCCAGTGGTCAGGTGTACTGACAATGACAGCATCGATATCTTTATTAAGTAATAACTCCCGATAGTCGTGATACACCTTAACGCCGTCGTAATCCTTACCGGTTTTCTTGGCATAATACCCATTGACCAGTTTTTTGGCCTCATCAGCCCGCTTGGTATCGAGATCACAGACAGCCATAATAAGCGCGTTGTCGTATTGCCAAACGCCGGGCATATCGTGCCCTCGGGAAATTCGACCGGTGCCAATAGCCGCTACGTTGATGCGATTGCTGGGGGCGTTTTTACCAAACACCGAAGCTGGCACAATCGATGGGAAACCCGTAATGAGGGTTGTCGATGCCAGAGTGCCTTTGGCGGCCAGATCCAGAAACTTTCTCCGGGAAAGGGCAGCTTTTGTTTCGAAAGACATACTACGTAACGGTTTTAACGCTTTTGAGACTATTATCTAAAGTCAGCGAATCAAGTATCTACTACATATAAAGAGTGAAAGAGCGAATGAGTGAAAAAATGCATAAAACAGGCATCAGCCATGTCGCATATTCACTCATTCGCTCTTTCACTCTTTGTTTATTTAATAGCCCGGATTCTGGGCAAAACCTACCGATCCGTCAGCCGATTTCTCGGTGCGATCAATCTGCGTTTGTGGAATAGGCCGTAGGTTGTGTATATCTTTTACGTTCGGAGCGGCCTGAGGGTTATATAATTTAACCCGCTCAACCAGATTTCCCCAACGCTTCAAATCCATCCAGCGTGTTTGTTCGCCCAGGAGTTCGCGACCTCGTTCCTGATAAATCATTTCCATATCCATCTGAGCAGACGTTATTTCCATGGCCGCTTCTCTTCCAGGCCAAGCCGCCCGACGACGAACCACATTAATAGCGGTTGTAGCTTCTGCTGTTTTGCCCAGTTTCAGTTGAGCTTCGGCCAGGATTAGATACGTTTCGGCTAGGCGGAACGCCAAATAATCACGACTACCCGGTTCGTAGGTCCGGTCCGGACGGAGGGGGTCGAAGAATTTTTGCAGCGTGGGAAACAAAGCTTCATTATAAGCACTGGGTACCAGCACCTGATACGGTTTAGCTGCCCGCTGTGCCGGCGTCCATTCTACCCCAGGAATGTAGATGGCGGTGTCACCTGCTTTAAAGGTTACTGTCTTTTTAGAATCGTCGAAGGCTGTATTGTATGTGCCAGGGGCGTTACTCAGCCAGGTGTCTCTGAACGTCTTTTTGTAGCGGGAGTCATTGACCCGATCTTTGAAAACAGTTTCCAGCGCAAACTTCGTTGGGCGTAATCGCTTGAAGGGACGTCCATAAAAAATATCACGAACCATACCCGCCTGCACGTCGTACTGCATGCCAAAGAACAAGTGCAGATTGTTACCGCCGGTGTTACCCCCAGAATTGGCTACCGGAGGAGTTGACGCGTTCGTCAATGGATCAGACGTGTACTGAACCGCAAAGATGACCTCGTCGTTGATTTCACCAGCACCCTGTGCAAATACACTGGCAAAGTCAGGCAACAATTTGAATCCATAATTGGCAATTACGCTCTGGGCATACGTAGCGGCTTTCGCATAATCATCAGCCGCTTTGGCCGACGAGGTTGCTTTGGTCAGATACACGCGGGCCAGCAGGTGTTCAGCAGCGGCTTTGGTAGCGCGGCCGTAATCTGCCGATCTGATTTTAGGATCTAAATCCGGTACGGCTGATTCGAGATCGGACAGGATCGCTTTGTATATATCAGCTTCCGTTGCCCGGCTGGTTTTCTTAGTAGGGAGCAGTGTTTCCGTCAATCGTAAATCGACACCACCCCATTGTTGCACAAGAATAAAGTAGTAGTGCGCCCGCAGGAATTTCGCTTCGGCCACCCGTAGCTTTTTGATAGCGTCTGAAACGCTAGCCGCCGGAGCACGTTCGATAACCGAATTACAGGTATTAATTCCCCGATACAATTCTTCCCAAACATTTTGTAGAAAATCCACAAAGCTGTTTAGTTGGGTATCGTAGAAATGAAAGCCCTTATAACCACCATCGGCACCTGTTGCATAGAGATCAGTGCCAAACTCGGTCATAGTCAGGCCCTGCTGTGTGCCATAGAAACTTCGCAAAGGAGCGTAAGCGGCTTTGGCTGCATCTTCAAATCCCTTTGGGGTATTAACGTAATCATTACCAATACTGGAGATTACTTTTTCTTCCAGCACATCCTTGCAAGCCTGACCGCTAAGCAGGAGCGCTGCCAGACCCAGGATGCGGAATGATTTTGCATTTATTATAGAGTTCATGTTTTTATATCTAAAGATTGTTATGGGCACATAAAGCGGCAGGAATCATAAGTCAGGTCATACGTCTGAACCAACGATTACGTATGTGCTTAGAATTTAACGTTCAAACCGAATGTGGTTATCCGAGTTGCCGGTACGACATCATTGTTGATCGTGCCATCAGCGGTTTCAGGATCAACACCGTTGTACTTCGACCGGTATGTTGAAAAGATGAATGGCTGCTGGATACTGGTAAATACACGTAGCGACTGCATTCTCAATCTCTGGGTTAATTTAGACGAGAACGTATAGCCAAAATTGATATTACGAACTTTCACGAACGTACCATCGAAGTAAAACAGGGCCGTGTTGTAAACAGGAAACTCCTGGTTCGATTTGGGTTGTGGGAATTCGTTTGTTGGGTTGTTGGGCGTCCAATAATCTACCTTAATTTGCTGATAACGACCCGCTAATTGGTTATTATCCCGGTGGAATCCGCTCAGAATTGTCTGACCAAAGCGACCATACACGAAGAACGACAAGTCGAATCCTTTGAAGGTTAGTCGGTTCGTTATCCCGGCACTGAAGTTGGGAATATCCGACCCTAAGAACACGCGATCATCAGGAGTAATTTTCCCATCAGGCACACCTGTCAACTTCCCATCGGCACCAAGACCGTTACTGTCCAGCACTTTAATTTGACCAACGGAGCTTTGGTATGATTTAGCGGCATCGGCTTCGTTCGTCTGCCAAATACCCGCCTTCTTGTAGTCAAAGTAAGCAGTTAACGGTTTTCCGATAAACCACTTATTCCCCAGGTCATCAACGGGACCATTGTATAGCGAAATAATGGCTTCATTGTTCTTAGTAAAGGCAAACTCCGATGTCCACTTAAACCCGCTTTTTGAATTGACGTTAACGGTCGATACACTGATTTCAATCCCCCGGTTACGCGTTTCGCCTACGTTCTTCGTCACCGCGTTAAAGCCGATAGAGGTTGGCAACTGGTCGGACAGCAACAGGTCAGTCGTATTCGTTTGATAGAGTTCGATGGAACCAGCCACCCGACCGCGCCAGAGGCTAAAGTCTACCCCAATGTTTGATGAGGTTGATGTTTCCCACTTCAAATCTGGGTTACCAATTGTGCTTGGGCGATAGCCATACGCGCCAGCATTACCCCACGCATAAACGGTGCGGCCCAACAAGCCCTGTGTTTGATAAGGCACTACGCCCTGATTCCCTACAGAACCCCGGCTAACCCGCAGTTTCAACTGATCAAGCCAGGTAACGTCTTTCAGAAAATCTTCATTATTGATGTTCCAGGCCAGGGCGATACCTGGGAAGTTACCGTATTTCGTGTTTTCACCGAAACGGCTTGAGCCATCCCGCCGTAACGTAGCGGTTACCAGGTATTTATCTTTGTAGTCATAATTGATCCGGCCCATGAATGAGTTGAGCGTCCACTGAATCAAGTTGCTGCCTACGCCTAATACCAGACTGGCATTACCTGTGTTGTAAAACTCCTGTGATTCAGCTGGAACCCCTTGTACGGATTGGTTATTGTACTCAAAATTATCCCGTTGAATGGACTGGAGTGCTGTTATACCTAGATTATGATCACCAAACGTCTTGTTATAGGTCACAATATTTTCCAAGGTATAGTTAAACCCAAACTGGCTGTTGTTAGAAGCCGTTGGGTCACCGCCTTTACGATCGTTCGTTAGAGAACCCACAAAGCGACCCGCGCGCGACACCGAGAAATCGGGGCCAAAATTGACGCGGTACTTTAGCCCTTCAAGGATATTAGCCTCCGCATAAATACTGTTGAAAATCCGGTACTTCTTAATATTGTCAATCTGTGCTCCCGGTATGATTTCAAATAAAGGGTTTGTAAGCAGCGCATCGTTTGTTGGAGCAAAAATCAACTTCCCATTGTCGTCATACGCTCTGCCCAGTGGGTTTTGCTGGAGCGTAAATCGGTATGGGTTAAGGTTAGCTCCGTTTCGAACGCTGTACATCATGTATGAAGAAACACCAACTTTGATAACCTTATTAATTTGATGATCGACATTGGCGCGGACGGAATAACGCGAGTAATCCTGACCAGGAACGATTCCCTTATCCTGGAAATACCCCGCAGAAATGTAGAACTGCGTTTTTTCGTTTCCGCCCTGAATACCAAGCGAGTGACTTTGCTGAACTCCCTGTTTGAGAATCATCGACTGATAATCAGTATTCCGGTTAGCGGCAATCCCTGCTGCTACGGCGGGATCACCACCCAACACGGCAACTTTTGAGTCGGCAAACGCATCGGCTACACCCGTTGGCACAGGCTTTCCAGTCGCGTCATTATACAGATTTGTGGCACGATAGGCTTCCCGAACGTATTCGGCAAATTCAGGTCCACTGAACAGGTGAACTTTATCCAGCGGATCGGTAACGCCCGCGTAGGCATCGTAGCTAATCGTTGTCTTCCCGTTGTTATTACCTCGTTTGGTCGTTACCAATACGACTCCGTTGGCACCTCTGGCCCCATAAATTGCGGTGGACGTAGCATCTTTCAGGATTTCCATCGAGCCAATATCATTTGGATTGAGGTCTTCGTACCCCCCCGAAACAAAATCGAATGGACGAGTTCCCAACAGTTCGTTTCGATCTCCGGTAAGTGGAATACCATCCACTACGTACAACGGATTGTTACCTGCGTTAAACGAACGGCGACCACGAATCCGGATCGTTGGTGTAGTCCCGGGCCGACTACCCGATTGGGCTACATCAACACCCGCTACGCGTCCCTGCATCGCCTGGCCCAGGTTGGTGATTGGCATCTCCGTGATTTGTTTCGATGAAACCGACGAAATTGCCCCTGTCAACTGACTCTTCTTCTGGGTACCATAACCGACCACAACCACCTCATTCAGAGTTTTATTGTCGGCAATAAGCGTTACGTCAACGGTCGATTTATTACCAACCACAACTTCGGAGCCCTGGAAACCCACCGACGAGAACACCAGCACAGCTTGCTCGTTCGGTACGTTAATCTTGTATTCACCATTAGCATCGGTGGTCGTTCCACGCGATGTTCCTTTCACCGCTACGTTGACACCCGGTAACGGACTATTATCGTCCGACGATAATACTTTACCACTTACAGCACGCTCTTGTGCTGGATTTGCTATTAGGAGTGGCCTCGCAAAGGAGGAGCTAAGCGTCGGCTGACCTAACAGCGTAAGGGCTGTCAGGCCGAGCAGACAAAGCCACGGTCGCCGTGGCGATTGGGTAATTGTTGTGTACATAAATAGGTTTGGTAAAAGTTTTAAGAATTAGGGTAAAGATTTTGTCAATTCCGTCGCTACTTCGATCGACTCGCCGGGCCGAAGCCGAATTGTCTTTTGGTGTTTCAGGAGTAAGTTGACCTGCCCGGATGTAAGCGCTACACGGGTGCCCTTGGAAGAATGGCGTACCTGAAACGTAGTACCAACTGCTTCGATAGTCAGGCCAGCGGTATGAACGCGAAACAAACGGGCCGACGACGTATCATTGCGGTGCACAACTGAAAAATCAGCTTCACCATTCAGCCAAACGGCCCGTGGCGATTCATCAGTCCAGCAGCGGGCGTATCGAACGCTACTACTGGGATGAAGCGTCATGATCGAATTGTCGGGTAACCGAATCTGTCGGGTCTGGTTAGCTAATGTACTGACGCTTGAAATGCACTGATTCGGTCCATACTGCATCCAGAGCGCCCAGCCAATCAGCAGAACCACACCCAGCATGGCCGCGACTGTACGCCCAAAGTACCACCACCCGACAACGGCTCGTACACCGGGCTGGAGAGGCCGAACGTCCTCCATCGTCTGAAGCGACTCGCGGATTCGCCCCCATACCGACGAAATTTCGTCAGAAGATAGAGCCGGTAACGCGGATCGGCTGCCCGTAAGAATAAGTTCACGTGCGGTTTCAACTGTCTCGATACAGTAAGGATGTTTCGCCAGCCAGTTCTGCCAATACGCAACGACCTCTTCGTCGTCAGGATGTTGCACCCAACGCACAAACAGGTCGTCGAGGGCAAACTCCTCAGCGCTATAGGCAGAATAGGGCTTTTGAGACACGGTATAGGACTGTTGCGTGTAGGCCAAAGCGTCTGATCTAAGGGTTTCTACTTATTTAAGGGATTATCTAAAGGCGGAACTTCCGGTAAATGGATACGTATCAATTATGGATTTTTCTCTGATAAACTTTTGTTATGTGCCGTTTATGTATAGCCAAAATTTGTATGATAATCACCAAAATGCTAGACATAAACAATAAAAAATCGAATTATTTTTATGCAAACGTTCCCGGCAACGCTTTCAAAGAGTACTATCACAAGATTAGATTGACCCGAGTGGCGATTTCGCTCCTGCCAAGAACCTTTCGGCGGATAAATTCTTTAGTTTCGTTTGTAACTAGGTTTGTACTTATCTAATATCAATGCCTGAGCTAAGCAAGTCCTGATAAAATAAGATATTGAGCGAATGGTCTATTGCTGATGTCTGGCTGGCTTGTCACCGGATTTTTTACTTTCCTGAACGTGGGTAATACGTATCGACACAAAATAAGTGCTCAATCAGCTAACTTATTGATTTATAGCTCATACCTCGATATCCTTTCAAACCATTGTTTCGTTGCGTCGTTATTAGAGTTATCAACGGTATGGGAACTATGCGATTTGTATGGAATTTAAGTTTAATGTATTTTTTTTGGCTCAGTGTCAGTACGTCTGCTTCAGGGCAAGCGAACGCTTCCGTTGAAGCTCAAACCCGACTAAATGCCACCTCACCCCATCATCCGGATACCGCCAGTACCAGTACCCCAAAATCACTCACGTTTACCGCATCTACCGACCAGCGTTTTTTCTTCTTTAATGATACCCGTACAGAAGATAACCGTCGAAAGCCGGTCAGCGTGTATGGAATCCGGGCAGGTTTTCTCTTCCCTCCCCGTCGTGATCGTCCGGCACTTCAGAGCGGACGCTCGGCCAGCTTTAAAGCTGGTGCTGGTTTTTATTTTATTAATCAGCAACTTGATCACCCTGGTCTGCTGCCTAATACGTCTGAATCAGTTACCCGTCATCTACGTATCGGAACCGTTTTTTACGAACGCTACCTTTTTCGTCGGAATGCCTTCGAGGTAAGTTTACCGCTTGAGTTTGGCTATGGTCACTCGCGTTATGAAGTCAATGATGATGGAGCGGACAAGCACGAAGTAGCGCGGGGTGTTTTTCTGCCACTGGGTGTAGGTGTGTCTGCCGCTTACCAGTTTCCATTCATCCGCTGGTTTCGGCCTTTGCACTGGTTTGGCTTAAATATGCTGACTGGTTACCGGTTCATTCTGAAAAAAGACATTCCTGAAAGTCAAATTAACTATACAGGCTTCTACATATCCGTTGGCCCATCGTTCTTCCTTGAAAACTTAACCGCCGACATTAAGCACTGGCGTCAGAACCGGAAAAAGAAGAAGTAGACCGGTTAATTTCCCTATTGATAGTTCATAGCAAAAGCTGTAATTGCTGCTCCAGAAACCATGATCCAGCAAGAGTAAGCGTTTGGTTGATTCATCTTTTTACTGCGTCTGTCGGCAGAGTGTCAAGGCAGGAACGTGTCTGCTTTAATTCTTAACTCAACGATGAAAACGCTGTTTTTTTCACTGCTACTTATTATCTCGTCTGTATCGGTACCAGCCCAGGTACTGGTTGACGGTGAAAACATCAACAATCTCAGTATCACCTATTGCCAGCTTATAGGCGTCAATCGGGCAGGCCTTACGTAAACCCGTATCTGGATTGACTATGGCCAGCCGAAATTTATTGCAAACTATCTCAATACCCAAAGGATCAGCGGTAGAGATCAACGGCCAATCAAGTTCAATACGGTAATGGATGCATTGAATTTTGTGGTCGATAATGGTTGGGAGCTGGTTTCCTCAACAGTAACTTCGGACCACGAAGGAAATACTGGCCGATTTATTTATTTGCTCAGGAAACGATAATGTTAGACCATCGTCGTTTCCTGAGATACATGCAGGTCTCATCCGATCGTAACGGCTTCTTCCCACCGGATGCTTACAGCCTGATCAATGTCAGGATGCAAACTAATGGCTACGGGGCAGGTATGGGCAATAGCCTCTAATCGGATACGGGTTGCCTCATCAGGTAAAAACGGACTTCCATCCCGGTTGGCCCGCAGGGTAAGGTCAATTACGATACGGTCGATCTTCCGTGGAGGCTGACTAGTCATCACCTTGGTTACATCAAGCTCGCTGCCCGTTAAGTCAATACCATCGCGACGAGCATGGATGGCCATCGTCGTAATAATACAGGTGCCCAAGGCGTTAGCCACTAAGTCGGTTGGCGAAAAAGCTTCGCCCCTACCCTGATTATCGGTGGGGGCATCTGTGTTAATGTGTGTACCTGACTGTAAATGAACACAGTCTGTTCTCAGTTCACCAACGTAATCAATATGAATTGTAGCCATCGCAGTAGTACGTATCTGATTTGTTCAATGAGTAGATTAGCAGATAAGTTCGAAAATTATTATTCTTCAACCGGTGCTGCCTTTCCCACCAATGATGAATTGTGGCTTAAACATATAAATAATTAACGTAGTTACACGAATTGCCACTATGTTTTTGTGAAACTGCTCAAAAAATAGTAGCTTTAATTCAGGATTTTACAACAATGCGAACGATATACGGATTATTTGGTCTTGCTCTGACTGGTTTGCTTCTGTCAGCACAAAATAGCGTGGCCCAGCGGGCTCAGGCTCAAGACACTGATGAAGACAACTACCACACCGTAACTACATTTGGCTTAACGACCAATACGAATTCTGGCGTTGTTGGCGGCTTTGCTTTTCGGCAGTCTAAGCAGCTACCAGGCACCTTGTTTGGTTTTCCACAGGCCCGGTACTTAAGCGTAGAGCTTGTCAATGTAAAGCATCCGAAAGAGCTTCAATCGTCGATCAATAGCGTTGGCTCCCGTTTTATTGAGGGCAAAGAGAATTACCTGTTTGTGATACGTCCTCAGTATGGCCGTGAGGTAAAATTATTTCAACGTAACGCCGACGAAGGGGTCGCGGTAAACGGCATTCTGGCTGCTGGACCTTCGATCGGCATTATCAAGCCCTATTATCTTGAAGTCTCTTACGGTAACTTTACCCGTACAGTACCCGCTTCTGAAGTGAACGGTTTCTCCACAGCTACGGGCGAAACCGTTACGGGTTCCGGTGGTTTTTTTCAGGGTTTCGACAAGTCAAAACTAACGGTAGGCCTGAACGTAAAGGCGGCCCTAAGCTTTGAATTGAGTGCCTTCCGGAGTAATACAACCGGCGTCGAGATCGGCTTCCTGGCCGAAATCTTCCCGAACAAGATTGTAATCATTCCTAACGTTGATCCTAACGGCAAGCGGGAAGATGGCAATCGCAGCTTCTTCACGTCAGGATACATTACGTTGTTTTTTGGCAGTAAGAAATGATTGGCAGAGGGCAGAGAGGTGAGAGCAGAGGGCGGTTTACAATTACCCTATGCCTTTGTCCCTTTGCCCTCTGCTTTTTGAACTTTACATCCGAAAAACGAATTTTGCTGGAAAGGATTGAGGAGCTATGATTGAACTACCTGTAATACCCTCCGAACAACAACGAAAGAAACGCCCCGACTGGCTACGTGTCAAACTGCCAATCGGTCCTGAATATGCTAAAGTCCGTAAATTAGTCGATGAGCATAAGCTCCATACGATTTGCGAGAGCGGTAACTGTCCTAACATGGGCGAGTGCTGGGGCGCTGGTACGGCTACGTTTATGATTCTGGGCAATGTTTGTACCCGCAGTTGCTCATTTTGTGCTGTGGCCACCGGACGCCCTAACGAATACGATACCGACGAACCCCGGCGCGTGGCCGAAGCGATTGTCCTGATGAAAGTCAAACACGCCGTCCTTACGTCGGTCAACCGTGACGAGCTAAAAGACCGGGGTGCCGAAATCTGGTACCAAACCGTGCGTCTCATTAAAGAAGCATCACCTACGACAACCATTGAAACGCTTATTCCTGATACAAAAAGCAATTGGGAAGCCCTTGAACGGATGATTTCGGCCGGTCAGGAAGTCGTCTCGCACAATATGGAAACCGTTGAGCGGCTTTATCGGCGTGTTCGGCCGCAGGCTCGCTATGAGCGTAGTCTGGAGCAGATTCGGCGCACGAAAGAGTATGGTCAGCGGACTAAGTCGGGAATTATGCTCGGCCTAGGCGAAACCCACGATGAAGTCTTTAAGGCAATGGACGATCTGGCCAAAAATGGTCTGGACGTACTAACGCTGGGTCAATACCTGCAACCGACCAAAATGCACCACGAAGTGATTGACTGGATTCATCCCGATACGTTCGCTATGTACCGCGAGGAAGGACTAAGTCGTGGCCTAAAATATGTTGAATCAGGGCCTTTGGTGCGGTCGAGCTACCACGCTGAAAAGCACGTTAACGTCTAGGTATCACACTAGATTTTCAAACAATTAGGCCTATTCGTTAATTTAATAGAAAGAGTCCGGACCATCGGTTCGGACTCTTTCTTTATCGCATGAAAAAATATGATTTCATCATTGCTGGAGGAGGCATGGCAGGTTTAAGTCTGGCCTACTATCTACTTCAGTCTCCATTACGTAACAAATCCATTTTAATTCTGGACCGTGTGGCTAAAAACCAGAACGACCGAACCTGGTGTTTTTGGGAACGTAACACGAAGTCATCACGTCCATGTGCCTTTGACTCTATTCTGTTCCGTAAATGGAATAGTGTAAGCTTTAACGGCACGACACACGCTGGCCCAATCGACTTAGGCAAGTATCAATATAAGATGCTACGGGGTATCGATTTCTACGATTTCGTTCGCGCTGAACTGGAAAAATGGCCGAATGTTGAACAAAAGCAGGTAACGATCGACCGTATCAAAGACACCCCCCAGGGAGGTTTCGTCATAGCTGACGATGAACCTTACATAGCCGATTATATTTTCGACAGTACGTTCTCTCTGAAATTAAACCAACCCGAAAATCATAATCTATTACAACATTTCAAGGGTTGGGTCATTACAACGGAAAAGCCCTGCTTCGACCCTGATCAACCCAAAATTATGGATTTTCGGGTAGAGCAACACGGTGATTGCCGGTTTGTATACGTACTGCCTTTCGACGAAAAAACAGCGCTGGTTGAATTTACACTTTTCAATGATACACTGTTAACCGACGCGGAGTACGATGCCGAACTTCGTCGCTATATTGACCAATTCCTGGATACGGGTGCCTATCAAATTAGTGAAACGGAATATGGTGTAATCCCTATGTCAGATGAATTTACTGAAGAGAATCCATCTGAGCATATCGTACGAATTGGTACAGCAGGTGGTTTTACCAAAGCCTCAACGGGTTACACATTTCAGCGAACACAGCGCTATCTGCAATCGATTGTACAAAATTTAGTTGAAACGGGTAAACCAAACCGCCAGATTTCCTGGTTTAAACGCCGGTTTAAATTTTATGATAGCATTTTTTTGAACGTACTCGAAAAAAATCGCCATCCTGCCGACGATGTATTTACACGAGTTTATACGCGAAATCCCAGGCGTATTTTTGCATTTTTAGATGAAGATACGCGCTTTATCGATGAACTTCGCTTGTTTACTACTCTACCTTTTTGGCCCTTTATATACGCATTCTTCAGCGTATTGCGCAGAAAACTGAGTAGTTAGTTAAATCAATGGCAAACAGACGCCTTGCCACCTATCCAGAAACTTGTAGCTTTGTAAAAGCAAACAAAGTCATACGGAACACAAATGCCTTATCTTTTCACTTCTGAGTCCGTTTCTGAAGGACACCCCGATAAAGTCGCTGACCAAATTTCTGACGCGCTCATAGACAACTTTCTGGCGTTCGATCCTTCCAGTAAAGTAGCCTGCGAAACACTTGTTACTACTGGCCAGGTGGTATTAGCGGGCGAGATCAAAACCGATACGTATTTAGACGTTCAGAAAATCACCCGTGAAGTAATCCGTAAAATCGGCTATACAAAGAGTGAGTATATGTTCGAGGCCAATTCATGTGGTATTTTCTCAGCGCTGCACGATCAATCAGCCGATATTAACCAGGGCGTTGATCGCGAGGTTGCGAATGACGATTTCGAAACCAAGGCAAATGCTCAGGGTGCGGGCGACCAGGGAATGATGTTCGGCTACGCTACGAACGAAACCGACAATTACATGCCATTGCCGTTGGATCTGGCTCATGCGATCCTGCGCGAGATGTCGGCGATTCGGAACAACGAAAGCGATCTGATCCCGTATCTACGACCTGATGCCAAATCGCAGGTAACGATCGAGTATTCTGACGATCATCAGCCTATTCGCATTGATACCATTGTGGTTTCGACCCAGCACGACGACTTCGCCGATGATGCAACCATGCTGGCGAAAATCAAGGAAGATATTATCAACATCGTGATTCCGCGCGTTAAAGCTGCTCAGAAGGCCGAATTACATAAGCTCTTCACGGACGATATTACGTATTATATCAATCCAACAGGTAAGTTCGTTATTGGCGGTCCGCACGGTGATACGGGCCTGACGGGTCGGAAAATCATCGTCGATACGTATGGTGGTAAAGGTGCTCACGGCGGTGGTGCTTTCTCAGGCAAAGATCCTTCGAAAGTAGACCGTTCGGCGGCTTATGCAACGCGCCATATTGCCAAGAATTTAGTAGCCGCTGGCCTTTGCGATCAGGTGCTGGTTCAGATATCATATGCGATCGGCGTAGCTAAACCCTGTGGTTTGTACGTGAATACCTACGGCACTGCCAAAGTAGATATGCACGACGGCGACATTGCCGAAAAAGTTGGTCAGATTTTCGATATGCGTCCTTACGCTATTGAGCAACGATTGAAACTTCGCAATCCGATCTACTCTGAAACAGCGGCTTATGGACACATGGGTCGTAAGAATGAGATTGTGAAAAAGACGTTCGGTTCGAACGGTAATGTCAAAGAAGTTGAAGTTGAGCTGTTCACCTGGGAAAAGCTTGATTTTGTCGACAAAATCAAAGAAACCTTTGGGCTGTAAAAGCGTAGCCTGACCGGGCTGGCGTACCAGCGGACACGTCCGGGATACATAAAACAGAAAGCCACCCCAATTGGAGTGGCTTTCACCATTTTGAGCAGTTTTACTTGGTTATAACTCATCAAGGTCCAAGACCTCATCTTCTTCTTCAGTTCGGGATTTGGCTTCTGTGATGGCTGGGCTTGAGATATCGTTTCGTTTTTGTTTAAAGCGAACGAGCTTATCTTTTAACACATCCATCACCCGGTCGGTGGCGCTTTCGAAGCTTTTGTCGTGTTCTTTTACGAAAAGTTCTTTCCCAGGGATCATCAGCCGGACTTCGACTATTTTTTCCTTGACCTTGTTGCTATCGGCTCCTTCCAGCCTTAGAAACACCTCTCCACTAACGATGCGGTCGTGAAAGGTATCCAACTTGTCAAGCTTTGCCTGGATGAAATCTAACAGGCTCTGATCGGCCGTGAATCGCACGGCATGAATTTGTAGTCTCATTGTGTCGCCTTTAAGGTGAATTGAAATAAGAACATCAATGGACTAACTAAGTTTGGTAATACATAGCATAAAATCAAGCCTATCTACGAAAGATGCAACCCTGTTTCACGCTTAATACACATGAATCACTCTAATTTCCTGATCCAACCGATGTTTAGAACAATTCGTGGAACGGTTACATACATATATTCTTCAAAAAGTATAATTTAGAATTATTTCAGAATTATCTCAGAATTATCTGGATAGGCCGACTGGGCCGTAACGTAATAAGTGGACGCGGTATAATGTGCTGGTCAGGAACGGCCTGAATGTCAAAATCACGGACGAGCATCGCTAATAAAATCTGCATTTCCATTAGGGCAAACTGATTACCAATACACAGGCGTGGGCCACCCCCGAAAGGCAAATAGGCGTAGGCGTGCAGTTGATCTTTTTCGCCACCTGGCTCGAAACGATCGGGATTGAACCGATCGGGGTCAGACCAGCTAGCGGGGTCACGATGAAGCAGATACGGGCAAACCAACGCGGCACTCCCGGCCGGAATAGTGTAGGGACCAATGTGATCATCCCCAAGCGCCAGGCGACTCATAATCCAGGCGGGTGGATAGAGACGTAGTGATTCCTGCACAACCTGCATTGTATAGGTTAGAGCACGAAAAGCTTCAGGTGATGGTAGTCTGGCATCACCCAGAATTGCTTTGCTCTCACTACGTAGTCGGGTAAGCACATCGGGGTTTTGTGAAAGCAGATGAAGCGTCCAGGCCATTGAGACGGCTGTCGTTTCGTGCCCGGCCGAAAACAACGTAACGCACTCATCACGCAATTGCTGGTCCGACATGCGTTCGCCCGTTTCCTCATCTTCCGTACTAAGCAGCATACCTAACAGATCATCGCCCGAGTCGACTCCCGTATCCAGATTTTTCCGGCGCTGATTGATTAAGTCATAAACAAACGTATCCACTAAAGCGCCAGCTTGGCGGAAGCGTCGATTACCTGGCGTAGGCCAGTTTAGCGGCACCCGGATTGGCGACAATAAACGGTCATTGGCCATATAATTCAACGTATCAAGCGCCGAAGACAGGCCGTCGAGCTGTGTAGCTACTTCCGACCCAAACAGCGTTTTACAGACAATCCGCATTGTTACGTCCATAAACGCCTGCGATACGTTGACAGGCTGTTGGCGATTGCGTTGTTTCAACTCGTCGAGCCAGTCAGCCGTTTCGGCAATCATAGTTTGTGTGAGAGCCGCTAATTTCTGCCGATGAAAGGCCGGTTGCGCTAAACGCCGTTGCCGACGCCAGAAATCACCATCACTGGTGAGCAAGCCATTTCCCAAAAAGATCTTCAGGACCTGAAACGCGAGTGAGCGACCGTAATTGCGATGGTTCTCCTGTAAAATGTGCTTGCTGTCTTCGGGACTAAAAACCAGATACTGATGCCGCCCACCGATCCGAAGATGTACCATACGGTGTTGCTGGCGCTGTAAGATCAACAACGTTTTCAACGGGTTACGGAAGAAAGCCAATGTATTTCCAATAAACGGAAGACCAGCATACAGAGGTACTTGTTTAGCGGCAGAAGCTATTGTTTCCATACAAAAAAGTCGTTCCGAATCGAGTTTCGGAACGACTATAAAGATAAGCGAGAACAGCCAGAATCGCTACGAATTCACAACCTCTCCGCCATTGACGTGAATGACCTGCCCCGCAAAATACGACGCGTCTTCCGATGCCAGAAATACGTAGGCAGGAGCCAGCTCTGCAGGCTGACCGGGACGCTCCATCGGCGTATCTTT
The DNA here is from genome assembly GCF_014699035.1 of Spirosoma validum. Classification (GTDB taxonomy): domain Bacteria; phylum Bacteroidota; class Bacteroidia; order Cytophagales; family Spirosomataceae; genus Spirosoma; species Spirosoma validum. The sequence goes on along the minus strand of NZ_JACXAA010000003.1, from coordinate 822,336 downwards.
TCCAAACTCACCCACTTCTTTAAGTGTCTTGGTTGCCACAATCAACGGTGTCCAGATCGGACCGGGCGCTACAGCGTTCACGCGAATTTTTCGCTCAATCAGATTTTGCGACAGTGAACGCGTAAACGACGTAACGGCGCCTTTTGTCGATGCGTAATCAATCAGTGCTTCGCTTCCCCGATACGACACAACCGACGTCGTGTTGATGATACAATCATTCTCGGTCATGTACGGCAGCAGAATTTTGGTGAGTCGGAACATCGCCAAAATATTCAGTTCAAATGTCTCACGCATTTGCTGGTCCGAAATGTCAATAAATTCTTTCTGTTCTACGTGGTTAGCCGCATTGTTGACCAGAATATTGACGTGACCATACGTATCGATAACCAGATCGACGGCATCCTGAATAAACAGTATGTCTTTCAGATCACCCGAAATCAACAGACACCGACGCCCTTCGGCCTCAACCAGTTCTTTGGTCTTCTGAGCATCGTCCTCTTCGCGGGGATGATACATAATCGTTAAATCGGCACCTTCTCGGGCGAAATGAATGGCTACCGCCCGACCGATTCCCGAATCACCACCCGTAATCAACGCGATTTTATCCTTTAATTTATCCGAACCCTGATAGTCGTCCCGAATGTAAATCGGTAGCGGGTCCATTTCATGTTCCAAACCCGGCTGTGCATCCTGATGCTGAGGCTTGGTTTTTATTTCCATTTGGTCCATAGTAGTCAATAGTTATGAGTTCCGGGCCGCCGGTGCGGTCAGTCGATAGTATAGTTTCGTATCAGCCACTGACGACTAACCGCAACGGCGTACCGTGACTATCGCCTGACGACTGATTTTTATGCGTTTATGATTGTTCCGCCATTGGGATGCAACACCTGCCCGGTGATGTAAGATGAATCCTGCGAGGCCAGGAATACGTAAGCTGGTGCCACTTCGGCGGGTTGTCCGGGACGTTTCATTGGTACGTCTTTTCCAAATTCGGCTACTTCTTCGGCGCTGACAGAAGCCGGATTAAGTGGTGTCCAGATCGGACCGGGCGCAACGGCGTTCACACGAATTCCTTTCGTGATCAGATTGCTCGACAGCGCCCGTGTAAAGGTCATAATCGCCCCTTTCGTCGATGAATATTCCAGCAGATCAGCGCGGCCCTGATACGCTGTTACCGACGTCGTATTGATGACTACATCGCCTTTGGTTAAGTGAGGAACAGCCGCTTTGGTAACCCGAAAAAATGAATAGATATTGGTCTCGTAGGTAGCCAGCAGGTCTTCGTCTGTTTCTTCTTCGAGCGTCTCGTGTTGCAGTTGTAAACCAGCATTATTGACTAGAATATTTAGCTTACCAAGCTGCTTCACTGTTTCTTCTACGATATACGAACAGTAACCTTCTTTCCGAATGTCGCCCGGCAGTAGCAGACACTTACGGCCTTCTCTCTCAACCAGTTCTTTTGTCTTCTGGGCATCCACATCTTCGCGGGGCGTGTAGGAAATCGCTACGTCGGCACCTTCACGCGCAAAGTGTACGGCCACCGCCCGACCAATTCCCGAATCGCCACCCGTAATGAGTGCGACTTTATCTTTTAGCTTATTAGCGCCCTTATACGAGGATCGAATGACGATCGGTTGTGGGTCTAGTTCGGCTTCGATACCGGGCTGGACATCCTGATGCTGTGGGGGAATCTTTACGTTCATAACGTTGCTGTTGGTTGTACTTAGTTAAATAAGCTAAAAGCAACGACGGTTGTTTGCAAAACCAATTGAAACGATGGATTTTGTGCAGCAACGGAGAATACGTAATATCGTACTATTAAAAGACGTAACTCATGACTATCAACGGCGATGCCAAAGGGGCCAATACGTACGACGCCATTGTGATTGGCTCGGGGATCAGCGGAGGCTGGGCGGCAAAGGAACTGTGCGAAAAGGGCTTACGGACGCTCGTGCTGGAACGCGGGCGCGATGTCAAACACCTGGTCGATTATCCGACCGCTACGTTAAATCCCTGGGAGTTTCCGCACCGAAACCGCATGCCCGAAGCGTTTGATCAGGAAAATCCAATTGCCACCAAGTGCTACGCGCTGGACGAAAGTACACAACAGTTTTTCGTGAAAGATGCTGAACATCCGTACGTACAGGAAAAGCCGTTCGACTGGATTCGAGGCTATCAGGTGGGTGGCAAATCGCTGATCTGGGCGCGGCAGACGCAACGGTGGAGCAAATTTGATTTTGAAGCCAATGCTCGCGACGGAGCCGCTGTTGACTGGCCCATTCGCTACGAAGACATCGCGCCCTGGTATAGTCACGTTGAAAAATTTGTAGGTATCAGCGGAAACAAAGATGGTTTGGAAACACTACCTGATGGCGAATTCCTGAAGCCTTGGGAACTGAACTGTGTTGAAAAACATATTCAGACACGTGTTGCCGAAGCCTATAAAGACCGTCACGTTATCATTGGCCGCTGTGCGCATTTGACCGAACCGAAGCAGATTCACTACGATCAGGGACGGGCGCAGTGTCAGGCACGGCATTTGTGTTATCGGGGATGTCCGTATGGCGGGTATTTCAGCTCTAACTCCTCTACCCTACCCTGGGCAGCTAAAACCGGCAAGCTAACGTTACGTCCCGACTCGGTCGTTCATTCGATTATTTATGACGACACGAAAAACAAGGCTACTGGTGTTCGAGTGATTGACACGCATACAAAGCAAATGACAGAGTATTTCGCCCGGATTATTTTCGTCAACGCGGCCTGTCTGAACACGAATCTGGTGCTACTTAATTCCACATCCCAGCGCTTTCCAAAAGGTCTCGGGAATGATAGCGGGGTGTTGGGCCGATACGTAGCGTTTCATAATTACCGGGGCAATATTGTTGCTGATTATGAAGGCTTTGACGACGGCTATTACTACGGTCGCCGGCCAACAACGGCGTTCATGCCCAACTTCCGTAATGTCAGCAAGCAGGAAACGGATTTTCAGCGGGGGTATATGGTGGCCTTCAGTGCCGCCCGTACCAACTGGCATCGCGGTACATCCCAGGCAGGTTTCGGCGCCGAGTTTAAGGAAAAACTCACCAATCCGGGTGCCTGGACGGTATTTATGATGATGCAGGCAGAAACCGTTCCGCGCTACGAAAATCACGTGCGGCTCAGTACGGATAAAAAAGATGCGTGGGGCATTCCACAACTCGTTACGTCCATTGATTACACCGACAACGACCTGAAATTGATGAAGGACTTCCTAGAACAGGGAGCCAATATGCTCGAAAAATCGGGCTGTATACGTATTAAACCGTACGATGACCACCGAAACCCGGGTCTCGATATTCACGAGATGGGTGGGGTTCGAATGGGGCGCGATCCAAAAACATCACTGCTTAACGCGCATAACCAACTTCATTGGGTGAAGAACGTATTTGTCACCGATGGGGCTGCCATGACCTCGACGGGCTCCCAAAACCCATCCATTACGTTCATGGCTTTGACGGCACGAGCCGCTAACTTCGCGGTGAGCGAGATGAAAAAGAAAAACTTATAGCGTGACAAGTACAGACCAACAAACAAAGGCAGCTCTTTTCGAACGCTGTCAGACCTACGTGCAGCAACGTATCGACACGGCTCGCCAGGCAATGGAAGCCGCGCAGGAAGCCGCTAATTCCGAGTCGAAAAGCAGCGCAGGGGACAAATATGAAACGGGTCGGGCGATGGCTCAACTTGAACGTGACCGAAATGCTCAACTGCTGGCCGAAGCCCTGAAGCTGAGTCAGGATTTAGGTCGATTGAACATCGACAAATCGTATGACACAGTTCAGCCCGGTAGCTTGGTAACCACAAATCGGGGCAGCTTTTTCATCAGCATCAGCGCGGGCAAATTGACGGTGAACGGGACTGATTATTTTGCAATTTCTCCAGCATCACCCATTGCCACAGCGTTGTCGGGTCGGAAAACCGGTGAGGTCGCTACGTTTAACAAACTGGCTTACCAATTAGTAGAGATAATCTAATACACCCGCTCGCCACCAATCCAGGTCTGACGCACTTTCGTTGACCGTAACTGCTCATTCGGAACGGTCATGATGTCGCGGTCGAGGATCACAAAGTCAGCCTGTTTACCGGGTGCGATGCAACCCCGCAGCTTGTCTTCAAAATTTGCGTAAGCCGCCCAGCGTGTCATCGCCAATAGGGCCGACTTTCGGTCGACGGCGTTTTCCATCTGATAACCACCTGCCGGGAAGTTCTTAGCATCCTGCCGGGCTACGGCCGCATGAAAGCCAAACAAGGGATTGACCGCTTCTACCGGAAAATCGCTGCCAAAAGCAATTAGTCCGCCCGACGCTTCGGCGTTTTGTTTCATCAGGTCTTTGAATGCATAAGCACCTTTTACTCGAATTGGCCCCAATCGATCCGTTGCCCAGTACATATCCGACGTAGCGTGAGTCGGTTGTACGGATGGAATAATCGAATATTTCCCAAATTTCCAGACATCTTCCGGCGAGACGACCTGCGCATGTTCGATACGCCACCGACGGTCGTTTTTCCCTTTCAGCAATTTACCATATAGATCGAGCATCAGGTGGTTGGCGGAATCGCCAATGCAGTGCGTGTTCGCCTGAAACTTCGAGGCATACAGTAATTTTGTTACGCGCTCCAATTCGGCCGGGCTTAGCAGCAAAAAGCCACCTGTTTCAGGTCGGTCACTGTAGGGTCGACGTAAGCAGGCACCTCGCGAACCGAGCGCGCCATCGGCATACAGTTTGAAGGAACGGACGGTTAGCCGATCCGTTTGGAACGGGCCGCGCTTGAGGAAATAATTTATGTTGGGCTCACCAAGACTGATCATGGCATAATCACGAATCTTGAGTTTGCCAGTACGTTGTAAACTGTCAATCAGATTAATTTCGTCGGGGCTGATACCTGCATCTGATATCGTTGTCAAACCCAATGCAGTGCAGGCCTTCTCGGCATTCAGCAACATGCGTGCCTTATCGGCGTTGTCGGGTTGGGGAATGACCCGTTTTATGAGCATCATCGCGTTATCGACCAGTACGCCCGTAGGCTGATTATTTTCTAGTACAACCTCACCACCCGGAAGTGTCGAGCCTGACGTTATGCTAGCTAGCCGCAATGCCTTTGAATTAACCAGTAGTGCATGCCCATCTACCCGCATCAGCGCTACCGGTACGTTCGGGAATGCAGCATCTAATTTTTCTTTCGTTGGAAAGACTTTTTCGGGCCAGTCATTCTGATCCCAGCCTCGCCCCGTAAGCCACAATACCTTCGGATGGCTTTGGTAAAACGTTTTAAGTCGTTCAATGACCTCATCGTATGAAGTTGCGCCAACCAGATCCGCCTGATCGAGTACCTGCCCTAAACCCAGAAAATGCGAATGAGGGTCGTAGAAACCTGGATAAACCGGTTGACCACCCAAGTCGACTTTGCTGGCCGCTTCATATTGATCCGTCAGATTTTGAGTCGATCCGACTGCCAGAAATTTTCCGTCTTTAATAACAAATGCGTCGGCGGTTGAGAACGAGGAATCGGCTGTATATACCCGCGCATTGGTGACGAGCAGATCGGCTTTTTTCTTCGATGAACAACCCGATAATGCAATTAATAGAGTAGACAGGAGCAGGAATACGTATTTCATAGTCATTAAAGAGAAAGTCTGCAAGATAAGAGAAAGTTAACAGGCCTATTGAATTGCAGATTCTCTTATTTTTGTCCAATCTGTCGTTATTTCTCTCTCGTCAATGAAACTCCTGTATTGGATTCTTTTCGTTTTTGCCAGTTCTCAAGCCTTCGCGCAACAGCCTCAAAATGCCATCCAGCGTGCTCAGCAACGTACATACACCATGGTCACGCTGCCGCAGCCGGGCGAACTATTAACGCTGCAACAAGCAATAAGTCAGTCAATTGAAAAGAATTATCAAATTCAGATCAATCGTTCCCAGGAGCAGGTTGCCCGTAACAACTACACTAAGGGCAATGCGGGGTATTTGCCTTCATTAACCTTTAATGGAACCTCAAACGGCGGTCTGCAGAATTTTCGGCAGACGTTCATTGACAACATCCGGCCTCCGCAGGAAGCTCGTGGGATCTTCAACCGGACCAGTAATCTCGGTATTAATTTAAATTACACGGTTTTTAATGGATACGCTCGCCGGAGTTTATACGCGCAGCTTCAGCAACTGCTCCAGATAAGCACCGTCAATACCCGGGCAAACGTAGAGGCTACGATGGCCAGTGTGGCAACCAGCTATTACGACGTAGTACGACAGCTGCAACGATTGATTGCCTTCAGTCAGGCACTCGACATTTCACGGGAACGGCTTGATCTGGCTCGGGCGAACTACGAAGTGGGAACTCGCTCAAAAGTTGATTTCCTAAGTGCTCAGGTCGATTACAATACGGATAGCGCAGCCCTTCTCTCGCAGGAGCAGTCCCTGCGAAACGCGAAAATCATTCTAAATACGTTGCTGGTCCGTGATCCGCAAACGGAATTTTCGGTCCGCGATACGATTGTTGCCCGCCCGAATTTACAGCTGGCTCCGCTACAACAATCCCTGACGACCAATAACCCTCAACTGGCTGCGGCTATTCTTAATCGCAACGTGGTTGATTTAAACGTCCAGTTAGCCAGTGCGCTGCAACTACCCTTGGTCACGGCCCAAACAGGTTACAATTATCAGTTTCAGGACAACCAGGGGGGGTTTGGGATTGCAACAGGACGCACCGGTGCGCTTACGTATAACATCGTTGCGTCTATTCCGATTTTTAACGGTTATAACCTGAAACGTCAGATTCAAAACGCCCGGGTTAACAACATCATCGCTAAAGACCAGGAAAATGATCAGCGCTTACAGCTTCAGTCAGCGATGGCGCAAACCTATCACATCTACCAGAACAGCCTGAAACTGTTGAATCTGGAGGTTCAAAATAACCAGCTTGCCAATCAGAACGTCGATATTGCTTACGACCGGTATCGCATTGGGAACTCAAACTTCGTGGAATTTCGCAATGTGCAACGTAACGCCATTGATGCGCAAACCCGCCTGATCGAAGCCGAATACAACGCCAAAGCCGCTGAAATCGAATTACTACGTCTGAGCAGTACCATCACGCAGGACCTCGGGCAGTAACCCTGTTTACGACTTCTTGGGATCGAGTACTACGTGTCGAACACGCTGTCGTTTCCAGGTATACGTTACATGCACAAGGCCATTGGCTGTTTGAATGACGGCTGGATAGGAATACTCGCCCGGTTCGTTTTCGAGAACGGCTAGTGTTTTCCAGGTTTTGCCGTCGTCAGAAATGGCTACGTCTAAGGGCGTTCGTGGACCACTTTTGCCATTGACGGGTGATGTCGGATTATACACCAGCACTTGTCGACCATCTTTCAACGTAACAGCGTCGGTGCCGGAGTTAGGATTGGGAAGCGACGTTTTCTGCAACGCCGACCAGGTTTTACCATTATCCTTCGACCAGGTTTCCAGGACAAAACCACTTTTCTGACTGCGGCACAGTGCCTGTAACTGCCCATTGGCATGAAATAAAATGCTTGGCTGAATAGCCCCATCGGTAACGCCTTCGTTGATGGGTGCTGTTTTTTGCCAGGTTTTTCCCCAATCGCTGGTTTGTTCGAAATGCACCCGCCAGTTATGATCTTCCGAGCTGGTTGGGCATAGTAAAACACCGGATGACAACAGAACCGGTTTGTTTTTAATCGGGCCTAAAATTCCGTCAGGCAATCGCTCCGCTTCTGACCAGGTTTTACCGCCGTCTGTCGAGCGTTTCAGCAGCCCCCACCAGGTTGATGGACTGGGCCCAACTTTGTAGAACAGAAGTAATTCACCGCCAGGCCGCTGAAATAGAACTGGATTCCAGCAGGGTAATCGTTTGCCGTCGGGCTGGACGCCTGTTGCCACTTCTACTGGCGTTGACCATGTTGATGCGGTTTGGCGGCTTACCCAAATGCCTACGTCCGGGTGGCGCTCGTGCGTACCGCCAAACCAGGCTGTTACCAATCCCTGTGGCGTTTCGGCTATGGTCGAAGCATGACATTCCGGAGTGGGGGCCTGTTCATAAATCAGTTCTTTTTTGAGCACGGCCGGATTGCCGGGCTGCGCGAAAATGGACTGGATCGTTAGAGAGATTACAGAAATGAATGTGAGAAAGGTAATTTTCATGAATACGGTTTACTCCTTGATTAAGAATTCAATCGATGAAAAGATGACCCGTCTAATTTGACCCCTCCGGGCCGGTCAAATTGGACGGGTAAATATATAAATCAGCACCACTTAATGATAATTATCAAGCATAAACGGTCGCTGTTATACTTTTTTAGACGAGAAGGGCTAGCTGTAGTTCGTCAGCGTCCTACTATCATCTGTGCAACCTCTTCTTTAAAATTTCGACCAATAGGAATCTGATTACCGCTGATTAGTAATCGATTACGTTCAATACGATTGACTTTTGAGACGGCTACAATAAAGGATTTATGGACTCGAATGAATTGGTTCTTAGGAAAAATATCTTGCATCGCTTTAATGGACCCTTTAATGACGATTTTGCCAGTTGTTGTGTAAATGATCGCATAATCCTTCAGCCCCTGAATATGCGTTACGTCGTCAAAATTTAATTTGATACGTTGTACACCACTTTTTACAACGATCGATTCGGGTAGCATTTCTGTCGGTCCATTTTCGAGATTAGCATTTTGATCTTTTAGCGCTAGGAAGTCGCGGATTTTGTCGACAGCCTGTACAAAGCGAGGGTAGGCAATCGGTTTTAATAAAAAATCGATAACACCCAGTTCAAAGCCTTCAAACGCATAATTGCGGTATGCCGTCGTAAAAACAGTAATGGGTGGGTGAGATAGAGCTTTAAGAAAGTCAATGCCATTCATGCCGGGCATTTCAATGTCTAGAAACAGTACGTCGGCTTCGTGGTTTTCCAGATACGTAATGGCTTCAGCAGCATTGCCAAACTGACGGACCGAACTGACAAAATCTAACCGATCCAAATAGCCGATCAACACATCGCGAGCCAGCGATTCATCATCAAGCACGACGCATTTAAGCCTTATCGGTTTACTCACGTTACTTAATTGATTACGTGATTCAGCGTGTAACCCAAGTTCTCATCGCCCACCCGACTTTCTGCAAATGAGATATATAGAGCGGCTTTGTACCTATCCAGTGTATCTTCTGTTTGAAGTGAGTAGCGCCCGGGGTAAAGCAATTCCAGGCGTTTCCGGAGATTCGAAAGTCCAATACCACCTTTAGTCACTTTCGTATCTGAAACGGGTTTGTTGTTTTCTACCGTCATTTTCATCGCAGCCGATTCCAGACTAAGCGTACTGTGTAGCCAGGCTTTATCTGACTGTTTACCCACGCCGTGTTTGAATGCATTTTCAACCAGTGGAAGTAGTAAAAGCGGAGCTATTTCCTGCCCGTTCGGACTACCCGTTATTTCCAGAGCAATATCAGAGTGGTCTCCACAGCGTATTTTTTCCAGTTCAATGTAGTTCTGCAAATAGCTGATCTCCTTTTCGAGCGGCACCCGAACATCGTCGCTATCGTAAAGCATATACTCCATCATTTCTGATAATTTAAGCACCATACCCGGCGCCAGATCGGATTTTTTGAGCGTCAGGGCATACAAATTATTCAGGATATTGAACAGAAAATGGGGATTTACCTGCGAGCGTAGAAAATTGACTTCGGCCTGCAATTTCTCCACCGTTATCTTTTGCAGCATTCGCTGTTGCTCATACCAGTCGATGCTCAGCTTCAGCGGCACCATCAGACCCAGATACCACAACGTACTGAAGAAATTATACGACAGGGTTTCAATCCAGTCCTGATTCCGGAAGGGAGCAATTACGAAACCGTAAATGATGTAATCGTAAAATGCCTGTACGAGCAGATAGCCCAGAATAGACAGAAGAACCAGCGAGAAGTAACGAACGTATCGCCCTGCCAGCAGATAGCGCGGCAAAAAATAATGAATATTCAGGTACGCAATGCCAATCAGCAGAATAACGCGGATGATTACGCAGGCTGCAAAATACGGCAAACCCGCTTTATAAATCAGGTAGCGTTTCTCGTACAGAAAAAAGCCCGTAATCAGCGTCCAATAGGCGGCATGAACCAGGGCATATTTAAGCGGAATGGTACGGTTAGAAAGCGGAATTTTTATGCGTCGGTCCAGAAAGTCCATCACAAAAAATAGTTGTAGTCTGATGTAAATGAACGCAAAAGAAAGATGCCCTGAAAATTATATCGACCAACGACCCAAAAAGTAGAGGAAGGGAATCTCTCTGTGCGACTCGTCTATTTTTCTGGCCGTTGGTCTACTATTTTTTTGATTGAAAAGTACCTTTCGTTGCTTTGTTCAGACATTAACCAGACGACACTTAACCAATCAACTCGCTATGAAAATCCAATGGTTTATTCTGCTTATCATCGCCATCGCCTGTAGCCAACCCATAACTGGGCAGGACAAAAAAGTAGGTGGTCCCTGCGAAGGCTGCGAAGCGATTCACGAAAGTCCGTTACCCTTCGACAAACTGGAAACCCTTGCAAAACTACCCGACGCTACGTGGACAGGCAAAAAACCGCTGGGGGTTAACGGCACCGTCTATAAAGCCGATGGCAAAACACCCGCGCCGGGAGTCATTATCTACGTTTACCACACTGACGAAACAGGCCATTACGTAGCGAAAGCAGACGCCAAAGGCTGGGAGAGACGGCATGGTTTGTTACGTGGCTGGATGCGTACAAATGAGAAAGGCGAATACAAATTTGTTACGTTACGTCCCGCTCCTTATCCAGATCGCACCGAACCAGCGCACATACACGTAACCATAAAAGAACCGGGTTTGACTGAATATTACATTGATGAATACGTTTTCGACGACGACTCGCTCCTGACAACCAACAAACGGCAGAAACTGGAAAACCGGGGCGGCAGCGGCATCCTGAAACTCAAAGACGTCGGAAATATGTACAAAGCTGAGCGGAATATCTACCTTGGAAAGAACATTCCAGACTATCCGACGAACCAGTAAACTCGACTACGCATTGGTGGATTAATGCCCCTCCCGTTGGCGTGGACTCACTTTCTATTGCCCTGACTTTACCTTATGATTTGATCTTTGATAAAGTTTAAAACTTTGTCAAAGATGTCAACTGTGCTACATAGCCAAAAGTCGGGGAACCCGTCTTAACTGGTTATGAAAGGCTTTATCCTCGTACTACTCTTCGTAAGCCTGTGTACGGCCAGATTGTATGCGCAGGAGCTGCGTGTGTAATAATGATGGTGTCGTGAACGTCATTGCGCAGAAAATTCAGGACAATGACACAAATGGTGAGATTAGCGCCGTAGTACCCAGTCGTCGAAAGACGCTTCCGCATATGTTAGGGTGAAGTTAAGAATCTTCGTATTGAACGTAATGGATTCAGCCATATTCCCGCCTTTAAAAAGCGGAATGTTTTTTATGATTGAAGAGGTTTAACGCCTTGCTAGCTCAGCAACTCACGCATCTCAATATCTTGTTCATCCAGAAATTTAATGGCTTTTGTGCCTTCTTTATTCGGAATATTTTTGTCGGCTCCGGCTTCCAACAACAGACGAACGCACTCTGCCTGATGATGTTGATTGTCGCTACCGCCGTATTTGAGGCCATGAACGGCCCATAGCAGCGGAGTTCCCCTGAACGCAATGCACCGTTGATGAACGTCGGCACCGGCTTCAATGAGTCGTTGCACCAGCTTATCCTGACCCGTCCAGGCTGCCCAATGCAAAGCCGTTGCACCGTTAGCCCCGCGGTGGTCAATCGTAGCGCCCTTATCAACGTACAAAATCCCTAGTTTCTCGACGTGTAAACTGGCTGCAGCCAGTAGTGGTGTATCCTGATTTTCCACCAACCCGTAACCGTCAACGTTAGCACTATAGTCCAGCAGGAGATTAGCCATTTCAACGGCTTCCTCATCCGAATAGGTCTTGTTGAAGACGCCATCGCAGATTCGGCGAAGTGGATGCGCTTTTGTCAAATTATGGTCGTCGTAAGGAAGGCCTTCATTGGCGAGATCAGGGTTCTGCTCGAGGGCCTGTTTGATTGCCTTAAACTATTTGTTCACAAGTAATTTTCGCAGGGACATGGTTCATTATAATTGTATACTATTGGCTCTAAGCCGTTTTGTGGCTATTTGAAATCAGTTATAAGATACGAAAAAACAGAGTGACAAGCCAGCAAAATCACCAATGTTTCTACCCTTTGTATTTCGAAAATTTAAGCAATTTATCCTGCTTTTCGGCACCATTTCGTAAAACGTGAATCGGTACGTAAATCGTCTGATTTGCCATATCTGTATCCAGCCAGAGCGAGTCTGAAGTTCAGAATCATTTATTTGGCAAAAAAGTGAAAAACTATTCGCTCTTTCTAAACAATCGTCTCCATTGCTAGTTGTAGTCTGTGTAATTTGCTTCCAGACGGGGATGCTGCGAAAGGCACCTGATTGTTAATCTTAGCTGTTCTGGTGAGTGAACTAAAAAAGCCAGGTGACTTCGCGTCGTCTGGCTTTCTTTTTAAGCCATTCTGACGTACTTGACAAGGCAACCATTTCCATTTACATTTGAGGAAAGACAAACGCTATGAATCTACAGGTTATCCATGACAGCCAGGGTAAACCAACGGGTGTTTTCATTCCGATGCAGGATTGGAAAGAACTTAAAAAGCGGTACGCTGACCTGGCTCAATATGAAGTTGAAGAGCCGACCAAAGAGCAACTTATTGCCGAGTTAACAGAAGCTATTCAGGAGCTTAAAGCGGTAGAACAGGGTGCAAAACAGGCTCGCCCCTTAGCTGATCTGCTTAATGAGCTATAGCATTCTTACCTTGTCTGTCTTTGACAAGCAGTTGAAAAGATTGGCCAGGAAATACCCATCCATTAAAGCAGACTTAGCCCAATTAGCCGAAGAGTTACTGGCTAACCCCACGCTCGGCAAATCGTTGGGCAGCAATTTTTATAAAGTACGGCTCAAAATCACATCAAAGCGTACTGGGAAAGCGGGGGGTGCTAGAGTGATTACGTATGTTAAGCTTGTCAATGCAACAATTACCCTTTCGTTCATCTATGACAAGGCCGAACGGAGCACTGTTTCGGAAGATGAACTGGATAGTCTGTTGACGCTATTGGAAGACAGCTAAATTCGCTTCGATCAAAAAAGTGAAAAACTATTTGCTCTTTTTAAACAATCGTCTCCATCGCTAGTTATAGTCTGTGTAATTTGCTTCCAGACGGGGATGCTGTGAAAAGCACCTGATTGTTAATCTTAACTGTTCTGGCGAGTGAACTAAAAAAAGCCAGGTGACTTCGTGTCGTCTGGCTTTCTTTTAGGGAAATAGGTTCCTCCTGCTATTCCGAACGTAGTGAACGAATCGGATTTACTAAAGCTGCTTTGGTAGCCTGTACGCAACGGTTAACGGTCGGTCTTCAATTTCGTAAAACTGACAACTGGTCGTGGTTTGACACCAGTTCCCTACTCCATGCTCTGAGCCCCACGTTCCACTCATTATTCACTACGTAGGCTCTTCACTGGATTGACCAGGGCGGCTTTTATACTCTGGAAACTGATCGTCAGCAGCGCGATGGCGATGGCTAACAAACCGGACAGCGCAAAAACCCACCATTCGATGTCAATTTTATAGGCGTAATCCTGCAGCCAGCGACTCATCGCGTACCACGCAACGGGCGACGAGATAACAATGGCCACGAACACCAGCTTGAGAAAATCCTGCGAAAGCAACGTAACAACACTGGTCACCGATGCTCCCAAAACCTTGCGAACACCAATTTCTTTGGTACGTTGTTCGGCCATAAAAGCAGCCAGTCCGAACAGGCCCAGACAGGAGATGAAAATGGCCAGAAACGCGAAGTAGTTGGCCAGCGTCCCGACAATGGTTTCGCTGCGATACAGTGTCTGAAACGCTTCATCGGCAAACCGGTACTGGAACGGGAACTTCGGATTCATTTGCTGTGCCAGCGTTTCCAGACTCGCTAGGGCCTGTTTCGTCTGGCCCGGCTGAGTGCGGACAATGATTATTTGCCCGTCGCCTAATTTAGCAATGAATGGTTCGATGGGCGTGTGCATCGAACTTTGATGATAATCGGCAATAACCCCAACGATGGTTCCGGGTTTACCCCACATGGTCAATGGTTTACCAATGGGTTCGCGGTAGCCGATACGTCGTGCAGCGGTTTCATTAATGAGGAAATTGGCGGAATCTGCACCAAAATCTTTCGAAAAATCACGCCCGCTTACCTTCACTTTCAACGTCTTCGTGAAATCGTAGTCAACCGTCGAGAATTGAAACTGGATGCTGGTCGACGGATCTTTACCCGGCCATTGCACGTTGCCTGTGCTGCCAAATCCATTGGTGGGCGTTCCCTGCATTCTGGTTACGGATTGAACGCCGGGCATACGTAGCAACTCGTCTTTGAACGTATTGTATTTAGGCCCCAGTTCACCTTCAGAGGATACGTAAAGCATTCCGTCCCGATCGAAGCCCAGATTTTTGGTCTGAATAAAATTGATTTGTCGGTAAACAACGATCGTTCCGATGATCAGCAGCATCGACAACGCAAACTGAAAGACCACTAGCCCTTGCCGGAAAAGTCGGGCACCTGAGCCAAAGCGAACAGCGCCTTTCAGCACCCGAATTGGGTTCAGCGATGATAGGAAAAGAGCGGGATAACTTCCGGAAATCAGACCCGTTATGAGCGTCATTCCCAGCAACATAAGCCAGAACGTAGCGTCGGTGAAGCGGAACGTAATGTGTTTATCGGTCAGGCTATTGAAAGTCGGCAGCAACAGCCAGACCACAACTATGGCTATGATCAGCGCTATGGACGTCAGTACCATAGCCTCGCCAACAAATTGCCCGATCAACAAACCGCGTCCGGCCCCAACTACTTTCCGAACGCCAACCTCGCGAGCTCGTTTGACGGAACGGGCCGTCGCCAGATTCATAAAATTGATGCAGGCAATCAGCAGAATAAATACCGCTACGATGCCGAACAGCCGCACGTATTCGATACGTCCTCCATCCTGATACCCGCTCTTAAAATTGGAGTACAGATACGCATCCTGGTACGGTTGCAGAAAAAGCTGAATATCTAACCCTTTCTTCGCCATTCCCGGATTCCTGCTTTTCAGAAACGACTTCATTTTTGCTTCCAGACGCCCCGGATCGGCTGGTACACCATTGCGGTCATTATGGAGCATGATGCGTGTCTGGAGAGCGTTCGTTCCCCAATCTTTCAGCCATTCGTTCCGTTTCAGCAAATCCTGCCAGCTCAGTAAATAATCGTAAGTTTCCGAGCTATTCGCCGGTACGTCCTCAAAAACAGCGCTGACCTGATAATCGTCTTTGCCGCCAATTCGAATGCTCTTACCCAAAGCCAATTGTGGACTACCAAAGTAATTTTGTGCCAGTTTGCGCGAGATGGCAATCTTCGTCGGTGCGTTCAGGGCTGTTTCGGCTGTACCAGCTAATAAGGGAACACTGAACATCTTGAACCAGTCGGACCCGACCGCTCGCCCTTTCTCCTTGTTCAGTTTATCGCCCACCGAAAACGTACGGTCCTCTTCCCACGAAAGGGTAGCGGCATAGGCAATCTCAGGAAACTCTTTTTTCAATTCGTCGGCCAGTAACGCGGGGGTTCCGTCGCCAGCGTCAACTTTACCGTCGTAAAACTGGCGCTCCATGACCTTATAAAGCTGTGGCCCGTTGGCATGATACGCATCCACGCTGAATTCATCCTGAATCCAAAGACCAATCAGTAGGCTACAAGCCATTCCCAGCGCAAGCCCCAGAATGTTGATGGTCGAAAACGATTTGTTATGGGCGATGTTTCGCCAGGCAATTTTGATGTAGTTACGTAGCATAGCAGGCGTTAATAAGAATGTGGTCCGGCATTCCGGAGATGGATATTCGGATTCGGTTAATTTATCAGTACGTTGAAGCGACTTGACGAAGTACGGACGTAGGTAATGCAGCACGGCCCAGCCAAACTCCCGACGCGCTTTAGCAACGCCGACTTCGTTGACGCGTTTATAAAACACTTCGTGCAAATCCCCCTGTACGTCTTCCAGCAAGCGAGGAGTCAGACAGGTTTCCAGCAGCCAGTCGGCCCAGCGGGGTGGCAGGGACATTGCATCGTCGTTGTTTTTAGATTGAGGTTTCATCGCCGTCGTGGTTATTCGCTCCGCAGGCTGTTCGCCGGATTTACCAATGCCGCTTTAATGCTTTGAAAAGAGACGGTTAGCAAGGCAATACCAATTGCCAGCAGTCCCGCTACGACGAACACCCACCAGTCGAGGCCAATTTTGTACGCAAAATCCTGCAACCAGCGATCCATAGCGTACCAGGCGATAGGCGACGCGAGCAGGATAGCGATCAGAACCAGTTTCAGGAAATCTTTTGACAACAGCGCAACAATGCCCGCTACGGAAGCACCCAGCACTTTGCGCACGCCAATCTCTTTGGTCCGTTGTTCAGCGGTAAACGTAGCCAGACCGAACAGGCCAAGGCAGGCAATTAGAATCGTTAGCGCCGAAAAATAGAGAATGATACGTCCCACGCGTTGCTCAGACCGGTATTGTGCATCCAGGTCCTGATCGACAAACCCGTAGCTAAGTGGGTTGGCGGGTTCTAACTTTTTATAAATCGTTGTCAGTTCAGACAGGGTGCGCGATACCGTACCCGGTTTGGTTTTGACTAACAAAGTGAAGTACGGATTCGTCGGCTGGTAGCGGAAAAGGAAGGGATCAATAGCAACGCGAAGCGGTCGAAAATGGAAATCTTTCAATACGCCAATTATCTGACCTTCCTGCCCCCAGTGTTTGAGCCGCTTTCCCAGCGCGGTGGTAGGTGTCCAGCCCATCCGTTTTGCCGCTGTTTCGTTGATCATATACGCGCCTAGTTTTGACGACGTATCGGACGGGATTCGCGCCGAAAAATTTCGTCCAGCAGCCATCCTCATGCCCGTTGTTGACACAAAATCAGGATCAATATTCATGTTTGTTATCAGAAATTCATCGTTTGATGCCTGACCTTCCCACTCTATCCCTCCTGAGTTTAAAATATCGACCAAGTTACTGGTAGCGCCGGAGGCCAGTGCTACGCCTGGAAGTTGCTCCACCTGGCTTTTGAATTGCCACGCCTTGCTCTGAAGGTCGCCTTTAAGCCGAACGTATAGCAACTGGGCTTTGTCGAACCCTAATTTGGCGGTTTGCATATACGTCAACTGCCTGTAAATTACCGCTGTACCGATAAGCATAACAATAGACAGCACAAACTGACCCACCACCAGCGACTGCCGAAAACTACGACCCTGCCGAACGTTGAAGACGCCTTTCAGGACGATGGCGGGTCGGAACGACGACAGGAAAAAGGCCGGATATAGACCCGTTAACAGACTCACTACGCCAGTTAAGCCTATCAATGTTAGCCAGAACAGAGGGAGTTGATACGGAATTTGAAGGGTTTTTCCCGCGATGTCGTTGAAGAGCGGCAGAAATAGTTCAGCCAGTAGAAGTGCCACCAAAATAGCCAGTCCTGTCATCAGTAAGGATTCACTTAAGAATTGGCCCACCAAACTGACTCGTTGCGCCCCCACCGTTTTGCGCACACCCACTTCTTTGGCTCGCCGGGATGCCCGCGCTGTGGCAAGATTGATGAAGTTGATAACTGCAATGAGCAACACAATCAGCCCGACCGCCACGAAAATGCGAACGTAGGCAATATCACTACGTCTGCCCCAGTCGGTTGCAAACGCAAAGTTTGAGCGCAGGTAAATGGCCGACATCGGTTGCAGAAGCAGTTGGGTGTCTTTGTCTCCATTGTACTGTTTCAACCGGTTCTTGATCTTATCCCCAAACGTACTGGCGATGTCGGAGACATCTGCCGGGTCGGAGCGTAGCTGTATGTAGGTATGAAAGTTGTTACTGTTCCATTTCTGACTCCACTTATCGTTCACGACCAGCCACTCGAAAGGAAGCAGTACGTCGAACTGAATGTGGGAGCGAGTCGGCGGGTTGCGGGCTATACCAACAAGCTTCATAGTTTGTTGCGTATTGAGCTGAACCAACTGCCCGACTACATTCTTTCGGGCCCAGTCTGTCCCAAAGAATCGTTCGGCCATGTTTTCCGAAAAAATGACTTCGTTGGGACCACGAAACACCGTATTCGCATTCCCTTTGACAAGTGGAAAGCTGAATAGACTAAAAAAGGAAGGATCAACAATCAACATTTCCTGCGCTTCGACCGCTTGTCGCCCTTTCGTCAATACGCCCGACCAGCGACCAATGCGCGTTGTTTGCGCTACTTCGGGGAAATCCTTGGTGAGCGCGGGAGCGAGCGGACCGGGCGTAACCGCCACATCGAAAATGCCGTCAGCCTGCTTCTGCTGTTCCGTCAGGCGGTAGATCTGGTCATAGCCAGCCTGAAAACGATCAAAACTCCACTCGTCATAAACGTAGAGTGCGATCAGCAGGCAACAGGCCATCCCCAAGGCTAACCCGCCAATATTGAGCAGACTATAAAGCCGATTGCGAATCAGGTTTCGCCAGGAAATTGTCAGATAGTTTCGTAACATGATGGTATTCAGCAAGGATGGAGATGGATACGCGGCTTCGTTTCCGATACGTCGGAGCGGCTTGAAAAAAAACGGACTCAGGTAATGCAGAACCGCCCAGGTATATTCTCGCCGGGCTTTAGCTAAACCTACCTCGCGGACGCGTTTATGGAACACTTCGTGCAAATCGCCCTGTACGTCTTCCAGCAGGCGTGGAGCCAGGCAGGTTTCCAGGAGCCAGTCGGCCCAGCGGGGTGGACTACCAGTTTTGGGTGTAGTTTTCATACGTGGCGTCGTTTAAAAACCCATCAACTGAAATTTTCCCGGTGGAATAGCCTGCCAAAGACGGCTGCGCATTTCCTGAATATCGTTTAACGCCCGGACGCCCAAAGCCGTCAGGGTGAAAAATCGCTTGCGTCGGCCACCCCGTTCGGCTGTGGCTCCGCCCATGGTTGAGGATAAATACCCTTTCTCTTCGAGCCGATACAACGTAGCATGAACGGCACTCATCGTGATCGAACGGCCGGTTTGTTGCTGCACATCTTCCCAGATCGTAACCCCGTACGCTTCGGCCGGACAAGCTGCCACAACTAGTAAAACGATCTCCTCAAACTCCCCTAAAAAAGCCCTTCGCATGGCTGATGATCCGTTGAAATGATTAGTTATAATTTTGCAAAACAAATCTCTTGCCAAAAATAAAAAAGCCCTCAATTGGCGATTCTAGCGCTATCCGACAGGAGCGAACTGTCCAGAATCGTACAGTATCTGTCCGGTACTGTACGATTTCGAATGGGCTGACCGACAAAGAATAAGCCTAGTGGTTTGCGTGGTCCGTACTGCTCAGACACTTTATTACAGCTATCTACCAGTTCATGAGCTACTTTTTCCGGTTGGTCCAATAGGGGATATGGCCAACGGTTTTGATGCGCCAACTTTGAATCGCTAAACGACGCAAGATTACCTATCCACAACCAGAAACAACGATACTAATGAACCGTTTCAATACCCTATTGCTGGTCGCTGCGGCCACGTTGCTGCTAGCCTCAGCCTATAACAAAGCCAACGTACCGGTTAAAGCTGAGGCCAGTAACAATACGCCAGCTTTTATTGGCAAAAATCTAACAATGACTTCCTTCCAGGTTAATCCGGCTATAGACCTGGACGCCGATGGAAAGCTGGACACCGATCTGACAATCTTCCTGCGGGACTGTGACAAAGACAATACCGTTACGTTCGAAAAAGGTGGAGTAATGTCTGGCAGCAATGGTCCGCTTTCCTGCTCGGCCAATGAAGTAGCCCCCTCTATCAAACCCAGCCACTGGACATACGATCCGTCAACCAAAACGATACGTATCGTGAAAGACAACGACGCAACCGACGTATCGGAATGGAAAGTGCTGGAAGCATCAGGCAATAGCCTGAAAGTAGAAATATCGGTTACTGAACCGACGCAGTCTTACAAAACTATTACGACCTGGAAATCAGTATAGGTTGACTAACCGCGACGAATGGCTAAATGACAGACGTATGTGGTGGAGTCAGGCTCTTAAACCTGATTCGATGAGGTTTCTCAAAACCGAATTATTGGGAATCGCTCGGTTTTGAGAAACCTCACTGGGCAGGTTTAGGAACCTGCCCTCACTGAAGCTACGTGCTTTTTACCAGTTCGTGGGCGAATGGGCGTTTCTCCAAATTTAATTTCACACACAAAAGCATGAAAAAAGTAGTTCGCATCATTGGTATCGGTCTGGCAGTTATACTGGTTTGCGTAGCCGGGCTGTTGACCTTTGTTAAGTTTGGTTTACCGAACGTAGGTGAAGCGCCGAATCTAAAAATTAGGGCGACAGCCGCCCAGATTGAACGCGGTCGTTACTTGGCAAATCACGTTAATGCCTGTATGGACTGCCACAGCACTCGCGACTGGAGCCGTTTTGCAGGCCCACCGATAGCCAGCACGTTAGGCAAAGGTGGTGATCGATTTGGTCCCGAAATGGGTTTTCCCGGTACGTTTTATTCCCGCAACATTACACCCGCTGGTATTGGCAACTGGACAGATGGCGAAGTATTCCGGGCCATTACGTCGGGCGTTAGCCGGGATGGACATGCGCTTTTCCCCGTTATGCCTCATCCGGCCTATGGTCACATGGATGTTGAGGATGTAAAATCGATTATCGCTTACGTCCGGACGTTGCAGCCCATTAAAAACGACATACCGGCCTCGGAGGCTGAGTTTCCAATGAATTTCATCCTGAATACGATTCCACAGAAACCTGATTTCCAGACTCGTCCCGATACAACGGATGCGCTGGCCTACGGCAAGTATTTAGTTACTGTAGCAGCGTGTTCCGATTGCCATACGAAGCGGGATAAAGGTGAGCCCGTAGCGGGAATGGAATTTGCCGGGGGTAGTGAGTTTGCCATGCCGGGTGCGATGATACGTTCGGCTAACATAACCTCCGATAGCGAAACGGGACTTGGTCGCTGGACGAAAGAAGCCTTCATTGCCCGATTTAAGGCGCACGACCCAGCTAAAGGTTACGTCCCTCACGCTGTGAAGCCGGGTCAGAAACAGACGCTTATGCCCTGGACGATGTATGCAGGTATGAATGAAACGGATCTGGGTGCCATTTATACGTACCTGAAAACGATAAAACCGGTTCATAACAAGGTCGAAACGTTTACCGCGCAAGCCTCGACGAGCCAGGCTATTGCCGCAAAATAATCAGTTTATACGCCG
Organism: Spirosoma validum; assembly: GCF_014699035.1. GTDB lineage: Bacteria > Bacteroidota > Bacteroidia > Cytophagales > Spirosomataceae > Spirosoma > Spirosoma validum. Next base: position 800,946 of record NZ_JACXAA010000003.1, on the reverse strand, counting down.
TTTCTATCAGTTGGCGACAGTTGCTATTTCCCAACAGTCAATGATCAGGCAACTTTGTGCATCATCAATACCCCTTCCTCTTTTTTATCAACACCATGAACTCATTTAAACAATTATCCACACTAACGCTCATTGGTGCCAGCTTTTGGTTAATGGCTGCCAATCCCGGCGACGTAACGACCGAGCTTGGCCTTGAGATGCCTAAACTTCGGCATGATGTTCTGCTGAATTTGAAAGAAGAGAAATGGTTTTTCTTCAACGCAACAAGCGCCATGCGTCAGGTGGCGCAGCGTATTCCGGAAGGTTCTCGCGCAACAACAGTACGTGCCCTGGGCAAAACGGTTCGGGCTTACATTGAGTCGTCGGTATTCAGAAATGAGTGGCGACAGGATTTGCGCGCTACGTATCCGTACGACGAGACTTACACGGCAGAAGGTATAGCCCAAAAGAAGCAGGAAAATGAAGCGGAGAAATCAGCGATGAAAAGCCAGATGGGTGCTCAGATGGCCGCTATGGATCAGGGCTTTTCCCAAATGGACCCTGCAATGCTAAAAATGGCGGCTCAGTCGCAAATAGCGCAGCAGGAAGAGGAACTTGCTTCACTGGAAGGTAGCGAACGGACGATGCAGGCGCAGCGCGTGGCGAGTCTTAAAAAGATGCTGGCTCTGGCCCCGGCGGAGTTTAAGAAACAATATCTAGCTTCGCTAAAACAGCAGATGCAGGCAAAAGCAAATGAGTCTGTTACGTCCCCCGAACTGGACAAGGGGCGTTTGGCGGAGGAACGAAAGAAGAAAGCCGAATTCGACGCTCACGCTGATTTTAAGCCGCTGCTAAAGAAACGCCTACAGGATTTTATTGCCCTGAGCGAATCCGTTGATTTTGACGCCCGGTTAGTGCCGATGGGCCGTAAGCAGGCCTTTGCAAATCCGGTCTACGAGCGTAAGTGTGCCGAATGGAAATTCCTCTACCGGCTTGGCAAAGAGCCTGTTGCCGAAGCGCAACTATTCGCCAGACAGTGGCTCACTGATTTGTCTAAATAAGCAGCGGTCATTGGTGGTCATTCGGTAGTCATTACGGTTAAACAAGCATAATTAATATATTGCAATGAATGATCACCAATGCTTATTAATGACCATTTTTAGGTAACAACTGGGCTTTGTTTTGGTTATCACAGTAGCTGAAGCTGCTTGTCGGACTGTAGCAACAGTTTGGCAGGCAGCTTCGGCTATTGTGATAAATAGACTAACAACAGATCTGATGGCACGATTATACGATAAACTATTCGCAGATTCGATACCTATGAAAACGAAAACTGCTGATCCGAAGAAGTCGGCCGACCAACAGGGCTTTTTTGCCAATGCCTTAACCGTTCTGAAAGACGCCTTTAATGGCTTTATGGATGATCGTTGTCTGAAGCTAAGTGCTGCTTTAGCCTACTATACGATTTTTTCGCTGGCTCCACTATTGGTCTTGGTTATGGCGCTGGCTGGTATCTTCCTGGGTGAAGAAGCGATCAGGGGGCAAATATTTGATCAGATCAATGGCCTGGTCGGTAATGAGTCGGCTAAGCAGATTCAGGATATGATCAAGAGTGTCGGGTTGTCGGGCAAAACCAATACCGCTCTGGCTATAGGCATCGTTACGCTGGTTATTGGTGCGACCAGTATTTTCGTCGAAATTCAGGATTCGGTCAATCTGATCTGGCGGGTCAAAGCCAAACCGAAACGCGGCTGGTTAAAACTGCTTAAAGACCGGCTGCTGTCGTCTTCGTTAATCGTTAGCTTGGGCTTTCTATTGCTGGTCACGTTTATTGTGAACGGTATAGTACTAGCCTTGAGCGATCAATTGTCCCGTTTCTTACCTGGGTTGGGCGTCTATGTAGTAAGTGCCCTGAATTTTACTGTCAGCACAGTGGTGATCACGATTCTTTTTGCGGTCATTTTCAAGGTATTGCCCGACGCCAAAATTAGCTGGAAAGACGTTCGCTGGGGCGCTTTCTTTACGGCTCTACTCTTTATGCTTGGCCGTTACCTCATTGGTCTTTATATCGAAACGACTGGTACAAGCTCGACGTACGGAGCCGCCGGATCGATGATCGTTATCCTGACCTGGATTTATTATACATCGGCTATTTTGTATTTCGGTGCGGAATTCACACTGGCCTATGCCAATCATTTCGGCGTCAAAATCGAGCCCGCCGATTACGCCGTATACGTCGAGCAAACCGAACGCGAACGCGACGTAGCAACCATACCAACGGCCCAGAAGGTAGAAGCAGCGAAAAAGTAATCGGCGTATAAACTTGCTTACGGTAAAACGAAAGAGACAGCCGCTACTGTGCTCGTGTTGATGTTGGGAAACACGCGAACGCCGACGTTAGGATCTGCATAGCTGTTGCTCTGAACCGATTCGCCATACAAGCGAATGTAAATCGTTTGTCCACTCTTAAAACCTGCCGTCAGAAGATCTTCCCTGGTGAATCCGCCGGTTGTGTTATTGTTCAGTACCGACAAAACGGGTGACGCATACGTATATTTCATGTTGGAAACTCCGGCATCGGTACTTAAAAAATACCGGACGTACCCTCTGTTTGTGCTTGTAGGCGTTGGAGTCACGGAGTACAAAACACTCACGCCTGGACTCCCATTGTATGTATTACCCGATACGGTAAGCGACGTAACAGACGTAGTAGCCACTTTACCTAATTGCACCGCCGGCAACGTAGTGCCGCTTGCGTTGCTGCTGTGCGACACGCCGTAAAGCTTGTATGTCCCATATCCGGCCTTCGTAAACGTGAGATCGTGCAAATCGTAGGGCAGATTTGCGAATGAATATTTACCCGTGGCGTCAGTTACCGCGATGGTATTGGTCAAATCATCGACCGTAACCGTTACGCTACTGTTATCCGTCAGTGTATTTGTTTTATCGTCCCAGAGTTGAACGGTTCCCGAGAGCAGGCCACCAGCTGGAGCAGGCGTTTCATCTGATTTCTGATTGCAGGATACTAAGAAGCATAGCCCTACTAAACTAATCCAACAAGCGATTGCGAGGATTTTATGCATGGTCAAGTCTAAATTCCTATTTAAGAGCGATCCCGGTTAAGAGTCGCTAAATTAATGGAGATTTATACTTGCCTGAATTAAGTTACTGAACGGTAGATTTTATCAATCTCGCTTTACGAAAGCTGAACTTAGCTACTTAGTGATTATTAACACCGGCTTCAGATTAAAAAAATCACTAATTCTTTCGCATCGAAGAGAGGAAGACAGCGAGCTCATACAGATAATGCTCGGCAATAGTCGATCGGCGCAAAACAGCGACAATTTTTAGTGTGGTGAGGGTCTCTTTATGCCGACTGTATACTTCAGATAAAGGACAATTATGCACTTCAGCGTAAAAGGTTTTCTGCCCGATGGCTCAACGGATTGCTGAGCCATCGGGCAAGTAGTGAATGGTGCGGTGAAAAGAGGGGTAGTGTGGTGTGGATTGGTGTGAACGACACAATAATAGCGGTTCGGCATAGAGGTGTTCAATCAACGTTAGTATCAGTTCGCAGAAAAGCTGTATCAAGTGTGTAAATCAGGGAATGATTTGTACAGGTAAATTTCTTTCATACCAATTGTGTAGCAATGAGCCGACCCTGCTTTGCTATTTTGCTTTCTATCAGTAGTTTGCACGGTTTCTTGTCAGAATCATGTGCTTATGAACATTGCAATCATTGGTGCAAACGGGCTGATCGGTAAGCCTGTAACGCAGCAGTTAATCGATGCCGGATTTTCTGTTACTATTTTAGCGCGCCATCCAGAACAGGTCCGGTCATTATTTCCAACAGCCCGCATTATACAGGCCGATCTGCAAAACCCAGCAAGCATCCGGGCAGGCTTGCAGAACCAACAGGCGCTGTATCTGAATCTATCAGTTCGTCAAGACGAAAAACCGGGCGATTTTCATACGGAAACGGATGGTATGAAAACGATTATTGCGGCAGCAAAACAGGCGGGCATTCAGCGAATTGGCTATTTATCGTCGCTGGTGATGCGCTATCAGGGCATGAACGGGTTCCACTGGTGGGTTTTCGACATCAAGCACGAAGCGGTACGTTTACTGAAAGCATCGGATATTCCTGTAACAATCTTCTACCCATCCACCTTTATGGAGAGTTTTTTGATGCAGATACAGGGTCCTTTTCTGGCTTTGGGGGGCTCGTCGACCATACCACTCTGGTTTATTGCCGGATCGGATTACGGTCGGCAGGTAGTACGCGCGTTTCAGCAATCGGACGATCAGAATCGGGATTACGTCATTCAGGGACCGGAGGCTTACACCTACGAAGAAGCGGCCCGGCAATTTGTCCAGCACTACCCGCAGAAAAAGCTTTTACTGATGAAAGCGCCAGTCGAAGTATTGCAGTTTCTGGGCCGATTCAATCAGAAAATGAATTACGGTGGCCACATTCTCGAAGCGCTGAATAAGTACCCCGAACGCTTCGAAGCCGAACAAACCTGGGCTGATCTGGGTAAGCCAACTATAACCATCAACGATTATGCCAGGCAGGTTTGACATCCTCGCTGAACACTACGTACCACTGCCTAAAAAGAACCAATTAGATGTTATCCAATTCACTAAGTTAACGACTAATACTTGTATACTCAGGCATTTACCTTATCGGCTCATTTTATGAAAGCGTTATCATTTGTTTTACTGATCTCATTGGCTCTTTGCCTACCCGCACACGCTCAGACAGATTCAACCCAAAAGCAGCCTTCCATAATATTTACCGTTGTTGAACAGCATCCTGAATTTCCGGGTGGTATGAGAAAACTAGGCCAATACATCGAAAAAAACCTACGTTATCCCGAAGCCGCTCGCAGGGCACGGGTAGAAGGACGTGTGTTCGTCAACTTTGTGGTTACTGATCAAGGACGTATTGAACAAGTGAAAGTTTTAAAGGGCTTCGGATTTGGAACCGACGAAGAAGCGATACGGCTTGTTGCCAGTATGCCCAACTGGATACCGGCCCGGCAGACTGGCAAACCGGTAAATGTGTATTATAATCTACCGATTAATTTCAGATTACAATAAAGCCTTACAACGTACCAATTACATTATACTTAGATTAAACTGGCGAAAACAAAGCCAGAACCGACTGAGAAAAAAGAGGCAAAACGATATTCTAAACTATCTTGATTCCCAGCTCGTTAGCTAAGTCAGTACAATCTGGTGAATCTTGAAAAAAGTAACTCCTGTTTTTCGATTGGCGGCCGACGCTTTTGCTAATCTGAAAGCCAACGATCCGATTCGAATGGCGGCAGCAACAGCTTTCTTCAGCTTCTTTGCCCTCCCTCCTATTGTGATTATTCTGAGCCAGTTATATGGCGAATTGCTATCCGGCCACGACCAGCGGGTTAGCTGGCAACTGTTCCATAAACTGGCCGATCTGTTTGGATATCAGAGTGCTAAACAAATTCAGGATATTTCCCAGCACCTTCAGCAGCGCCGATCGACTACGTTACTGACGGTTCTGAGCGTGTTTGTTCTTCTGTTAGCCTCCACTACGTTATTTGCCATCATCAAAAACTCGCTCAATCAGCTTTGGAGCGTCAAACATTCGGACGAACGACGTTTTTGGCACGTACTGCTCGACAAAGTTGTTGCCTTAGGCATCATTATTTTCTCGGGCTTTTTATTCATGGCATCACTAACGATAAGCCGCACCTTGTCGCCAATAAATGATCAGCTATTCGCCGGTACCAGTGGCCATGACTTATCAAGCGACACCGGACAGCACCTTCTGTCACTGATCATACTAACGATCTGGTTTGCCGTTGTTTTTAAGTATTTGCCTGATATTCGGATTCGCTGGCAAGCGGTTTGGGTCGGCGCTTTAGTAACGGGTCTACTGGTCGAAATCGGTGAAGAAATCCTGAATCGACTCTTAATCAACAGTCCCGTGAGTTCCTTATACGGTACGTCGGGGGCTATTATTCTGGTGCTTCTGTTCGTCTTTTATGCATCATTGATTTTTTATTATGGCGCAAGCTTTACCCGTTACTACGCTCAGCGAATTCATCAGGAAGCCGAACCAGGTGCGAATGCGGTAGCGTACCAAATTAAAGAACTGGATAGCGATCAATCGACAACTGCATCTCAATAGCTATTGCTGGAAATATTCGATCTTATCGGCATCACTATTATTGCTCACGTTTATTTCGCCACCACTCGCTCCCAGAATGACCGAGCTCAGAGTCAGGCTACCGGTCGTGCCACCAGGATTCATAATACCCTCTAACCCAAACGAAAGCTTATCGCCCGCAGCAACCGACTGCATACTGGTCAGCACGTAATAAGACGGATCTGAATTGTTGAAACCCCAGGCTCCATTCTGCACGGAACGATTCCCTACCGTAGTGGCTGCACTGTTAAAATTTAGCGTGGTTCTGGCGTCCTTGGTGATTTTAACCGTAATCAGTCCGTTCGTGGCTATCGAATTCAACTCCACTACATCTACGACTACGCTGGCATCAGTAGCGCCGGCGATGGTCGTAGGGCGCAGGTAAACGATCGGGGTTAGGTCAGGCGCTAGTGTAATGCTAACAATGGCTGCCGTCATAGGCGGTAACGTAACGTTGAAGCGATTCGGACCAGAAGGCGAGATAGCTGTAGGAGTACCTTTGATAAAACTGCCATTAGCCGCTACTTGTGCATTCGCATAGAACGTGTTGGCGGCTACGTCGTACATATTGTTCTGCGGCCGAAGCGTCTGATAACTAGCCGCGCTGATTGCCGCTCCGGGAAGGTTCACGCTGGCGTCAATCGTATTTGTGAAATCTTTGTTGATGAGCGTAACGGTCAAGGTTTTGCCATCATCAGATGTAGTCGCGTAGTAACTGGCCCGCGGACTGGTCGTGGAATTGGGTGGCGTAACGGTCAATAGTCGCTGGTTCCGGGCGCCATCCATAAACGCCAGCAGACCGTAATAAATAGCGCCAATGGCATACGTACCGTTGGCAGAGCTAACCCGATAAACCGGAGCATAGCTGAGGCTATTGCCACCACTATGAAAATTGGCCCCTTTTACATTATAACTGGCCAGCGTATATAAATAATCCAGCGCCCAGATAGCTGATGCAAAGCTATTCGTTACGCCCGCCAAACTTCCCGCTACGCTATTTGTTTCCGACATCCAGAACGGCGCATTGTACGTATTGGTCAGATTTTTCAGGTAATCCAGGTTGGTTAGAAACGTACTGCCGGGCGAAAGTGCATTAAGCAGTGCATCAATGGATTGTTCCGGGGTACCCGTCAGTTCATTACTCCTGAATATATACGTGTGAGCGTTAAACGTATCGATTGGCCGCGCGGGTGAGGTTGCCGGAAGGTTGTTCATCTTCTGCAAATAGGCGCTGTTCCAAGTATTGTATTCGGTTCGTCGGCCAATGTCGCCACCACTGATCGGAATAGCCGGATTTATCGCTTTGATCGCATCAAAAACCGGAAGGTAATTAGCTACGTAAAGACTGGGATTGTAGGGGTTCCGGTATTTATTGACTACGTAGGCCATCGGCTCATTCCCAATGCTGATACTTTTCACCAGACGGCTGTACGTCGAATAAACGTAGTTAGCTTCCGAAGCGGCTTCAGCCGGAGCATTGCCTACATAATTCGCACTGTCTTTGGCGAAATTGACCATGTACAGGCATTTCCAGTTAACAGTCGACAAAAAGTTGAAGAGTTTATCAATGTCGGAATTAAAAAGTTGAGACACATTTGTATTCGTGCCCCGGTTGCCGGGTGTCCACGCCAGTTGATCACCTGTATTCGCGCCAACCCGTATGACCGAACTCGGGCTGAGGTTGGTCAGCAGGTTGCGGAAACGAGTGAGAGCGGTCGGGGTAGCTTCCCAAAAACTGGATACGACCGTTCCAGAACCGCCTTCAGTCGTCAGCGTTTTTCCCTCAAAACTTAACCCAACAAAATCAGGATTGATGCGATTACCCGGTGCCGACGTATTGACGCTCAGACTAACCGGAATGGTCTGTGCCAACGAGCCTAATGGCTGTAGCAAAATGGCGACTAGACAGTACGCACGTAGCAGTTGAGTTTTCATAGATACTAAGGATAAAGCAAGTATAAAGGGGACATTCTAACAGATGGTGCGCTAAATAAGCAAAATCAGATGAAGTCCGTATTTCTCCGTGTTCTCTGTGGTCAGCTTTTTTGCCAGGCGACGTAATTAGCCAATGAACGATCAGTTTGGAAAGACGTTAATCTTATCGGCATCGGTATTGTTGTTGACTCGTACTTCTCCTCCGCTACCCATAAGCACTGCGCTGATGGTTAAATCCCCCGACGTAGCACCCGCAGTCAGCATACCGGTTAATCCCAGTGAAAGTTTGTTTCCAGCAGCAACCGCCTGGCTGGTCGTCAGCACGTAGTAACCCGGCGATGAATTTCGATCGAAACTCCATAGGCTGTTTTGCACCGATCGTCCATCTAAACGGGTCAGTCCCGCATCAAAACTCAAATCAACGGCATTGGTTTTAGCAATCTTAATCGTAATCAGGCCGCTGCTGGGTATCGAATTGATTTCTACCACATCGACGACTACGGTAATAGGAGCCGAGCCGTTGACGGTGGTTGGACGAGCATACAGAATCGGGGTTAGATCAGGAGCAGGGGTAATCGTCGCGGTCCCCGTATTAGCGGATTCCTGGCCCGTATTATCAATGGCTCTAAAGGAAATAGTTACCGGACTAACATCATCCGTAGGGTCGACACCGATAGGTACCGTCGGATTGCCATTCCCATCAGCAGGTATGGGTACTCCGGCAGGATTAGCACCACTGAATTCGGGAGATGCCGTTGTATAGACGGACGTATTGACAGTCAGGCTCGTGGTGTTCGTGGGGAAAGCGGTAATGCGCAGGCTAGTTATTGTAGCAGGGCTACCAGCACTACTGGAGCTAGTGCTGGTAAAAGCGCTCACGGGTACGTTCACCAGGGTTATACCGCCAGGGTTGTTGACAGGACTGCTGCCACTACCAGCTGTGGGCGGTACTTGTCGGCTTACTGTAACAATCACCGCCGTCATGGGCGCCACGGTGACACTAAAACTAGTTGGGCTTGCGGGCGAAATAGCGGTGGGTGTCCCTTTGGTAAAGCTGCCATCGGCGGCTACCTGCGCATTTGCATACGAAATCGTCGCTACATAATCGTATCGACCATTTTGTGGTTTGAGAGTCTGATACGTAGCGGTGCCAATCGGCATACCAGGAATGTTTACACGGGCATCAATCGAGTTGGTGAAATCTTTGTTAAGGAGCGTAACGGTTACCGTTTGCCCATCGTCGGACGTAGTGGCGTAATAACTGGCCCGTGGACTTCTCTTCGATTCGGATGGTGTAACAGGCAACAACCGTCGATTTCGGGCACCATCCGCGAAAGCCAGCATCCCATAGTAGATCGGGGCGATTCGATAAGAAGCTACGGTATTGCTCGTTCCCCAGTCAATTGCCGAATAAACACTGGTGCCCGACGAGTGAAAGTTAACGCCACTTACGCCACTAGAGGCCAGGGTGTAGAGATATTGCAAAGCCCAAAGCGCGCTCACGTAGGTATGCGATACGTTCGTAGTGTCGGACGTACCGGTAGCCGCACTGCTCGTTTCTGAAAACCGAAGCGGGACATTTTTTGTCTGAGCCAACTGGGTTACGTACGGTAACAACGTCGATTTGAAGATGAGCGGAGCATTGTCAAAATTCATAAGCGTGTCGGCAGCCGCATCGCGCGATAACACAGTGGCGTTGTTGCCCAATCCATAACTATGCACGTTCAGCGCAGCCAGCGGTCGGCTACTTCCCGAATTGTTTACATAATCCGTATAGGACTTATTCCAGGTCTGATTCTGCGCTCCGTAGTATTTGCGCGCGCCATTGTCGCCACCACTGATCGGAATGGCTGGATTAGCCGCTTTGATGGCATCGTACATGGGCAGATAATCCTGTTGCATATAAGTTTCAGGATTATAAGCTGCATCCCGATAGATATTCGTGTAGAGATAAGGCTCGTTACCAAGGCTTACGCTGTGAAGTTGAGCACTGTATTTATTCATGATATACGTCGCTTCCGACACGGCATTAGCCGGTGTATTATTGGGTAACCCAATGGTGTAAATCCCCTTCCAGCCAATTTCTGACAGAAACGTAAAGAACTTATCGGTATCATCGGAATACGTAGCCCGGACGTTCGTGCTGGTACCCCTTGGCGCATTTTGCCAAACCATTCGATCGTCGGCCGTGAAACCACCGAGTCGGATAACGGAATGGGGACTAATGTTGGTTAAGAGCTTTTTCAACCGAGCATTGCCGTTGGTGCCACCCATCCAGAAACTACCCAGATTGCCCCATCTGCCAGTCGACAGGGTATATTGCTCCATGCTGAAACCGACAAAATCATCATGAATGCGGTTGCCGGGCGTTGCGGTGTTGATACTCAAACTAACTGGAATGGTCTGAGCAACTAAATCGGATGATGGCCGAAACATGTACACCCAAAAGCATAGACATAGTAATCGAGGTTTCATAAAAAACGCGTCGTTAGGATAAAGCAGGAAATAAATTCAGCTAGTATGCGGCTACGCCAGGCTGAGAGGAGGAAACCCAGGTAGGTTGATCGAGTAGTATGGATCGATCAAATTTGCGCAAAAACTACCGCTTAATAAACAGTATGTACATTAAAAAAACGAGAACGATACGTAAAATGCCAGCCAGAACTGAAGCTTTCCTGAACTGATGAAAATCTTCCCCGACGATTCGTCTCTCAAAACTTACGACAACTCAGAGCAGTTAAACCTACAGGCTTAGTCCAAAGCATAAAAATCTACGTTCAGAAGTTCGGAGTAAACCCATTAAAGCAAGCACATGGAAATAGTTGTTCAGGCGCTGATTGGCACATGGTTCGTTGGCAGCAGTAATTTCCCGATGTGGCTAAAAGGCGACAAAATCAACCCCACCTTTACGTACTCAATTACAGACAAGAAAGCGAACACCAACGTTTTGCTCGATGAAGTCAAGTACCTGAAACGGGGCAAACCGAAAACCCTGACTGGCTTCGATTACCAGGACGAAACGGACCCATCAACCTTTGTGTGGCGCGGAAAAGGGTTACTGAGTGTCGTGCGAAGCACCTGGAAAGTCGCTTTAATCGATCCAGCCGGGCAATGGGCAGTTATCTGGTTTTCCAAAACGCTTTTTACACCCGAAGGTATCGATATTATCAGCCGGACACCAACTCTTTCTGCTGAAACCCAAACCCATATCTTTGCCCTGATGGCCAGCGATTCGCTTTTGGTGAAACACCGGGCGAGTCTGCGACCAATCATTCATCAGTAAGGCTTTCCGGAAAGTTAAACTGTTCGGGAAGTTGATTGATAATTACCCATCCATGAACTATACCCGAATGCCCATTGAGATTGAATCCCCTGAAGAAATTGGGTATTCAACGATCAAATACAACCTGGCGGAAAGTTCAGTACGTGATATTTCGCTACGTGATCTGGACCTGCAGCTTACGGATCTGGTATTAAGTTACGGGCATCATCGGGGCCATCCTGAACTGCTCGAATGCATCGCCAGCGAGAGTGCCGTTTTCCTGCCAACAGACGTACTGGTGTGCAGCGGTGCCGCAACAGCGCTGTTCATTGTGTCTACTACGTTGCTCAGTCCAAACGACCATCTGGTGGTGATTCGCCCAAATTATGGTACGAATCTGGAAACACCGCGGGCGATTGGTTGCTCGATGAGCATTATCGATTTGTCGTTTGATAACCAATTTGAACTCGACATGGATCAGATTCGGCGATCGATCCAACCAAACACACGTCTGATCAGCATCACAACACCCCACAATCCAACTGGTACCGTTGTTTCCGAAGTCCTCCTAAATGAGTTGGTTGACTTGGCCGAAGCGCACGGCTGTTATTTACTGGTCGATGAAACGTACCGTTACCTGAATTTCCAGACTCCGCTTCTCCCATACGTAGCGGAGAAAAGTCCGAACGTTATTTCCGTATGTTCGCTCTCAAAAGCATTTGGCGTACCGGGGATACGTATCGGCTGGATTATCTGCCGCGATAAGAATATAATGCATCGGTTTCTGGCGGCCAAAGAGCAGATTATGATCACGAATTCGGTCATCGATGAACAGATTGCGTTACGTGTTCTTCAGGAACGCGAAATCCGCCTGCACGATACGCACCAGATCATTCACGCCAACTTTACCATCATTCGCCAGTTTTTTGCTGAAACCTCATACCTCGAATGGGTTGCTCCTACGGCCGGTGTCGTTTGCTTTCCGCGACTTAAACCGGATTTCAAAATCGATTCAGAAGCATTTTACCGAGCCTTGTATGAGCAATACCAAACTCTTGTTGGTCCGGGGCATTGGTTCGAGCAGGATAACGTATACATGCGCATCGGATTCGGCTACCCCACTGCCGATGAACTCGAAACCGGATTACGTAACGTTGAGCACTGCTTAGCAGCCCATCTGATCTGAAATTTCTCAACGTGTAAGAGTAGTGCACTCGAAGTTGATTTCATCCAGTTCGGCTTCTTTATTACTCAGTTAGACTAACCACAATTGGCTGAATTACAGCAAAGGATCTAGTTTTGGTCTGCACCTTTATCAGACAAACCGATGAACTTTCCCATTTTCCTGATGACAGTCCTCCTGTGGACTGCTCAGCCACGCAAACAAATCAGCACTGTTCAAGCCGATTACGAGGCACTGGTAGCCGCCGAACGAAGCTTTGCTAAAGCCGGTATCGAGAAAGGTATCCGTGATTCATTCGTTGACAATCTCGATGAACAGCAATCGGTCGTTTACATAGGGAATGAGTTTCGTCCCGGCAAGGCTACGTATGCACGTATTCCTCAAGTATCCGGAAAGCTTAGCTGGGAACCCAATTACGCCGAAATTGCCCTGTCTGGTACGTTTGGCTATACGACCGGTCCATTTGCATTTCGCCCACGCTCGTTAGATGATACGCCCGTATCCTACGGTCAGTTTACGAGCATCTGGCATAAAACCGCATCGGGTGCCTGGAAAGTGTTGATCGACTTTGGCTGTACGCACGACAAACCCACGCAACCTGCTCCCGAACTAATCTCGCCCACTCAATTTGCGGTCAAATCAATAATAAAAATTGATACAGCCGTGGCTAACCGGGAGTTGATGCATGTTGAAATGACTTTTGCGCAAACAGCACGTACCAAAACGTTGTGCGAGGCTTACCAGCCCGTTCTGCCCGCCAGTGACTCAATCCGATTGTTGCGCGAAGGCCATGAGCGTTATGAAGGCGCAGCCGCAAAACACGTAGCGAAAACGTCCGGGCAACAGGTCGATTATCAATGTTTACAAACCGTTACGGCCCCTTCGGGCGATCTTGGCTATTGCTATGGCTACGCTACGTTTAACCAGACAAAGCAAGCCTACCTACGTATCTGGCGCAAACGGAATGGTCACTGGCAATTAGCGCATGAGGTATTGGCGGTTAAGTTGAGTTAGGGAATTTAGGGGTAGAGCGAACCAAAAATTTGACAAGCGATTGATTATATTCGTTTTTCTGTAATCACGCGATACAACCTCCTCTATGCTTTATTCATTACGTTCGTTTCGCTGTCTCCCTGGTTTATTAATCGCCTGTTACTCGTTTAGCCTGTCGGCGCTGGCCCAAAAACAGTTGACGTTTGATCTGCCGAAAAGCAAGTATGGTTTACCCGTTGTCAATGACGTAGCGATCTACAAAAAAATCGTAGAAGCCGATCCCGATAATGAATTGGTCGACATGCGCGAGATACTGCCTGATGCAAGGTTCGACGTTACGTATGCCGACACGACAAATTTCTTAAAACGAAAACTATACCCAACGGCTGACGTGTTTATGCGCAAGCCAGCGGCATTGGCTATCCGTCAGGCTAGTGAGAATCTTAAGAAACGGGGATTTGGGTTATTGCTGTTCGATGGATATAGACCGTATGCCATTACGGTGCTTTTCTACGAAGAACATGGCGACACTACGTTTGTTGCCGATCCCCGAAAAGGGTCCAAACATAATCGGGGTATGGCCATTGACTTATCACTTTTTGATCGAAAAACGGGCAAGCGGCTCTCAATGCCTTCGGATTATGATGAATCCACCCCGCGCGCTTATCACAATTACACACAGTCGGACAGTGCGTCGCTGGCTCACCGCACAATTCTGAAAGCAGAAATGGAACGGGTCGGCTTTTCTATTTTTCCGTGGGAGTGGTGGCATTACGATTTTCGAGGATGGGAAAGCTACTTTACGTACGATCTACCTCACCAGACCATCCGGGAAGCCAATAAAGCCTTGCGTAGAACGAGCAGACAGTAAAGCCTACGTGCCCAGAGCTAGAACGTGAATATTTGTACGACCCCTCCGGGGTCACATGTCTATAGGAATCTGGTATAGCTATAAACATGTGACCCCGGAGGGGTCGAATAATTTACTGTTGAGCTTCTTTCCCTACGTATACAAACGCGTCAAGCCGTTTTTTTCGATTTGCTCTCATTACTTCTTGAGTGAGTAGATCAGCGGTTTTTCACCCTCTATTCGTCATGCAACGGAGGACATTTATTCAGAATACCAGCCTGCTTACGACGGCGCTTGGTACAGTTGGAACAGATTTACTGGCTACAGCCTCAACCCCAAACGTAGCAAAAAACAAGCTGCCGAAGTGGAAAGGCTTTAACATGCTGGATTTCTTCTCACCCGACCTGGCGAATAGTCGCCCGGCCACGCAGGAAGATTATTTTAAGTGGATGCGGGATTGGGGTTTCGACTTTGTGCGCATCCCGATGGCTTATCCGTCTTACCTGAAATTCGACCGGAGTCGTAATATCACGCCAGAAGAAGTGTACCAGATTGATCCGCAGGCCGTTGACCGAATCGACGCGCTGGTTACGATGGCCCATAAATACAACCTGCACGTCAGTCTGAACCTGCATCGGGCTCCGGGTTATTGCATCAATGCCGGTTTCCACGAACCGTATAACCTCTGGACTGATCAGGCCGCCCTTGATGCGTTCTGTTTTCACTGGAACATGTGGGCGAAACGCTACAAGAACGTATCGTCGCAAAAAATCAGCTTCGATCTGCTCAACGAACCCAGTATGCGGGCCGACATGAACGACCAGCATTCCAAACGTAGCAGTGTGCCGGGTGCTACGTATCGCAAGGTGGCGCAGGCTGCCTCGAATGCTATCTGGAAAGAAAACCCAAAGCATCTGATCATCGCCGACGGCAACGATACGGGCAGTTCGGTCATTCCTGAGCTTACTGACCTTAACATCGCTCAAAGCTGCCGGGGCTACAATCCGGGCATTATTTCTCATTACAAAGCGCCCTGGGCAAACAAAGATCCAGATCATCTGCCCGAACCCAAATGGCCGGGGCAAGTCGGCGACAAATACCTGAGCCGTGCGATGCTCGAAACGTTCTATCAGCCCTGGATTGATCTGGTAAACAAAGGCGTTGGCGTGCATTGTGGTGAATGCGGCTGCTGGAATAAAACACCCCACAACGTATTTCTGGCCTGGTTCAGCGACGTACTGGATATCCTGACCAGCAACGGCATCGGGTTTGCGCTCTGGGAGTTTGTCGGCTCATTTGGTATTCTGGATTCAGGCCGTACCGACGTTGCCTACGAAGATTGGCACGGCCATAAACTGGATCGCAAATTGCTGGATCTGATTCGGAAGGTGTGAGGTTGTTGTTTAGGTTAGGTTGGGATAATGATGTACGAAAGGGAATTTAAATTCTCTTTTGTATATTCATATCAAAAACGGGTTCTTATGCAGGCCGCCGAACTTAAAATACACGTTGTAAAAGAAATTGCAGAATTGTCAGATGAGCAATTTATGCAAGTGTATGATGATCTAATGCGCTTGCTACATCCTCCTGTGCGGACACCACGTTTTGGTAGCGCCAAAGGATTAGTTACGTTTATGGCTGATGATTTCGATGAGCCACTTGAGGACTTTAAGGATTACATGCCGTGAACTTATTATTAGATACGCATACCCTTATTTGGTATTTAGAAGGTAATCTTCAACTTAGTCAAACCTGCCAAAACCTGATCGAGAATCCGAGTAATACCAATTTTGTGAGTATTGCGTCTTTTTGGGAAATCGCCATCAAATTAAGTATCAGCGGTAAACTCGAATTATCTCAACCATTTGACCAACTCAACCGAATTGTTTGGGAGAACAACATCACGACATTACCCATTCGTTTTGAACATACCGCTCTGGTCAGATCCTTACCTTTTTATCACAAAGATCCCTTTGATCGAATTATCATTGCCCAATCCATACTAGACGATATGGCTGTCCTTAGTCGTGACGGTCACTTTGACGCTTATTCCATTCGGCGTTTCTGGTACAATTAAGAGGAATCACAAACAGGATCGAAATTCATATCTCCACAAGATATCTCTTTGATTAGCAGAAGACTATCAATTTCTCTTTCGTCTTCTTTAAAAAAATCACCACTGCCTGTAATGTTTTCTGATTTCAGTCGTCTTTGTCACTGAAATGGATCTACAAGCTTTCAAGCAACGCATTCTGCCCGTTCAGGGACGCCTGTTTCGGCTGGCTCAGTTGTTTCTACGCAATCGCGAAGAAGCGGAAGATGCCTTGCAGGATGTATTGCTCAGGCTATGGACCAATCGGCAGCAATTGGATGCCTACCATAGCGTCGAAGCGTTAGCCGTGCAGATGACTAAAAATCTGTGTCTGGATAAGCTGAAAGCACACAACAAGCGGAAGATGTCGGACGACGCCGAGCTGCTGGGTGTGCAGTCCGACGGTGTTTCGCCGTATCAACAGGTGGAGTTCGCAGATAGCGCCGATCTGATTCGTAATTTGATTGACACGATGCCCGATCAGCAAAAACTCATTCTCCACCTACGTGACGTTGAAGAATACTCGTTCGAGGAAATCGAACAGATAACGGGACTGAGCGTCAATAATATTCGTGTGATTTTATCGCGGGCACGACAACGACTGCGGGACAACTACGTAAAAGCCAACGATTATGAAGCAGGACATTGATAAGTTACTGGAGAAATACTACGAAGGAGAAACCTCGCTGGCCGAAGAAAAGCAGTTACGCAATTTTTTTCAGCAAGACGACATTCCAGCCCATTTACAGCAACACGCCGAGCAGTTTCGTTATTTCGCCAATGCCCGGAATCAGCATCCGTCGGCTGCGTCGATTAACCAGTTGGCGAACAAACTAAATGTGCCTGAACCGGTCCGGGTAATTAGCCTGACCTCCTGGAGTTTACGACTGGTAGCCAGTGTCGCTCTGCTGATTATCGGCTTTGCGGGCGGCCTCCTCTACAACCAATGGCGGTCAACTCAGGCAGACGTGAACGTAGCCGCTGGTAACGGAACATCGTCACTGGAAATAAAAAAGGTACTGGCTTATGAACCACAACCCAAAACATCGGCCAGCGAACGTATCCAGGCCGTTAACCAGAGTTCCGAGCTTACGCAGGCTGATCAGGAAATTACACAACTGCTGCTCAATACGTTGAATTTTGATGCGAACGTAAACGTGCGATTAGCAGCTTGTCAGGCGTTGACACGCTTCGAAAATGAGCCGGGCGTACGCGATGGGCTGATTCAGTCGCTGAAGATTCAAACCGACCCGAACGTTCAGATCACACTCATCGACGTACTGGTAACCATCAAAGAAAAGCGGGCTGTTGCAGAAATGCAGCGTCTGGCGCAGAATCAGCAGGCCTTGGAAGCGGTACGTCTGAAAGCTGAAGAAGGCGCCAACAATTTAATTCACGACAAAAAAACACCGTCCTAAACGACGAGCGTGATAAACACCACCACTTAAGTCAAATCAATTTATGAAAAAGCTGCTTCTGCTGAGCATCAGTTTGGCCTACGGTCTCACTACGGCCAACGCTCAGGAATACAAAACCAAACTGGGAAATACCAAAGATCACAAAGTCACGATTGCGATGGACGCTACCCAACTCAAAATCGAAGGCCACAATAGCGATGACGTTATTATTCAGGCATCGTCGGGCTACGAAGCGCCACCCGAACGCGCGAAAGGGCTGAAACCGATTTACAACACGGCCGTTGATAATTCTGGTATCGGCTTAGCGGTAACGCAGGAAAACGGTGGGCTGAAAATTGAGAAAGCGGCTCGCAAACAAATTAACTACACGATCAAACTGCCCCGAAAAGTTGCAATTCTCTATCAGGAAACGAATTGGCACGGCTCGAACATTACCGTCAGCAACATGGATGGCGACCTGGAGATTCGCACGAACAATTCATCTATTGATCTGAACAACGTAACGGGCCCCGTCGTGGCGAACACGATCAACGGCGAGGTGAGTATTGTTTACGCTAGTCTGAGTCAGGAAAAGCCAACGGCTATCTCGACAATCAATGGCCCTATCGACATTACGTTACCAGCCAGCGCAAAAGCGAATCTGAAGCTCCGGTCGATTCAGGGTGAAATGTATACCGATTTTGATCTGGGTGTTAAAACCACAAAAGATGGGATGACCAAAGTAGGCGGTGGTCATAACATCGATGGAACAACCAACGGCGGTGGCGTTGAGCTGAAACTCAATACCATCAACAGCAACATCTACATCCGGAAGCAAAAATAGAACCCTTTATTCCTATCGGTTGCCATGAAAAAAAGTCTATTCCTCCTCCTGTTTAGCCTGCTCATTCGCCCGGCTTTTGCTCAGAAAATCATCGAAAAATCACTGCCCGTTACGTCCGGTCAACTCGTTAATTTAAACCTGAAATTTGCGGATAGCATTCGAGTTCGCTATTGGGATAAACCGAACGTATCAGTACGTATCTCCGTCACCATCAACAGCGGCAAGTTAAACGACGCCCTGACCGTAATGACTGGCTCAACCGATAAAGAAGTCAGCCTCAAAACGGATTTCGACAAAGAGCTTATTAAACAGGGGAAAGACGAAGATTGTCCGAAGCAGCATTATTCGATGAACGTCGATCGCGATGGTAAAGGACACACCATTTGCAGTGACATTAATTATCAGGTATTTGTACCCCGACAAGCACAGTTGAAGATCGAAACGATCAGTGGCAATATCGATATTCAGGGTGGAACCGAATCCGTTTTTGCCAAAACCATCAGCGGTTACGTCGACATGAGCTGGCCTAAATCGAAGGGGGCGAATCTGGCTATGAAAACGATTACAGGAGAAGTCTATTCAGATCTGGACATCGCGTTTACGTCAAAGCAGCAGAAAAATCCAATAGTCGGGTATATGCTGGAAGGAACCGTTAATGGCGGAGGTCCCAAGGTTCGACTGGAATCGATCAGCAACAACGTTTACCTACGAAAAAAAGACTGAGGTCGAGCGTCGTATTTAGGGAAAATCAGCGCCTTGTCCGTATGATTGGTTAAGAAGCCGACGTACTGGACAAGGCGCTGATTTTTGCGGAGGCAACTAAAGGGTAATTTGTTTACCTTGCTCTTCTTACTTAAACCGCCTATGATCTCTCAACTTCCTGCGGCCTTTCGGCCCCCTTACTCAATTGATGACCGTTTTAAAAAGTCAGTCGTTTATTTTTCAATGGAGATTGCCGCCGATCAGGCACTGAAAACGTATTCGGGTGGCTTGGGATTTCTGGCGGGTTCGCACATGAAAAGTGCCTTTGAGCTGAATCAGAATCTAATTGGCATCAGCCTGCTTTGGAAATACGGCTATTATGATCAGGTCCGAAAGACCGATAATGCCATGGACGTACAGTTTCGGGAGAAACTGTATTTCTTTTTGCAGGATACGGGCATTGAGTTCACTCTGGACATAGCGGGCAGGCCCGTGCGGGTACGAGCTTATTATCTAGATCCCAAGCATTTTCAGACCGTTCCGTTATTTTTCTTAACGAGTGATATTGATGGAAACGATGGGGCCGCCCGCTCGATTTCGTACCGACTTTATGATAACGATACGCGTCTGAAAATTGCGCAGTGTATGCTGCTGGGGATTGGTGGGGCAAAATTGATCGATGCCCTTGGCGCTACACCGGATGTTTATCACCTGAACGAAGCGCATGCCTTATCGGCCGCTTTCTACCTCTATCAGAAGCTGGGTTCTGCGGATGAGGTGCGTAAACGAATGGTCTTTACGACCCACACGCCGGAAGAAGCAGGCAACGAAAAGCACGACATCTACCTCCTGAACGAGATGAGCTTCTTCGGGGGTGTATCCATGGACCGCATCCGGGAAATTAGTGGTATTCAGGACAATGTGTTCAATCACTCGCTGGTAGCGCTACGTCTGAGTCGGCAGGCAAACGGCGTTTCCAAACTGCATGGCGAAGTAGCGCGGCAAATGTGGGGGCGCTACGAAGGAATCTGCCCGATTGGACACGTAACGAACGCGCAAAATCAGCGTTACTGGACGGATTCGACGATTGAAACCGCCCGACTGGCCGAAGACAAAGAAGCCATCGCAGCCCGGAAACTTGAGCTAAAGCGTCCGCTGTTCCGCATCGTTGCCGATCAGGTCGGAAAGCTTTTCAACCCGAACGTACTGACGCTGGTATGGGCGCGCCGGTTTGCTACGTATAAACGACCCGATTTGCTGACACAGGATCTGGAACGGTTCACGTGGTTGCTTAATCAAACAAACTATCCGGTACAGATCATTTGGGCCGGGAAACCGTATCCGATGGATGGTGGCGCTACCGATGTGTTCAACCATTTGTATTATTTGAGTCATTTGTTCCCGAACATGGCCGTGCTAACGGGTCATGAGTTAGGTCTCTCGAAGATGTTGAAGGACGGCTCCGATGGCTGGCTCAATACGCCGATTGTGGGGCGCGAAGCGTCGGGTACCAGCGGCATGACGGCGGCCATGAACGGGTCCGTTAACATCTCGACGAATGATGGCTGGGTACGGGAGTTTACCAAGCCGGGCGAGAACAGTTTTCTGGTCCCGGAAGCCGATCCACTCCTACCCGACCATGCCCGCGATGAACAGGATCGGGACAATCTCTTCGACTTGATTGAGCATGAAATTCTGCCGATGTATTATGATCGTCCCGCTGACTGGCAGGCGCTGGTACTACGTAGCATGAACGATGTCAATGCGTTTTTTGGCGCAAATCGCATGGCCGCAGAGTACTACGAGAAGATTTATTGAGGATTACAGACAGGTTACTGGTCTACAGTTACGAAAAGTACACGAATAAGTGTAGACCAGTAACCCGTTTATCCAACGGATCAGCCACTTTATCATTCCTGAAAGGCATTTGAGAAAATTGAGTTGGTCATCAGGCAGATCGAGCGATACTTTAGCGCTCAACTTCACTGTGTATCGCATGAAACACCTCCTTTTTACCATTTGCATATTCGCTTATTCATTCACTACGTCAACTGCTCAAGTCGACACCATTAATACAAGTAATGGAAAGTTAAACCTAGCGGCCCTTCAGGAGGGAAAACGTACCTACGCCGTTTTCTTCGAAGATAGCCTGACAGGGAATCGCTTAACCACCGCCGATCTCTGGGACCGTACCATCCGCTTTTCGACAACGCCCACCGGCCAAAAAACCTATCAGTTCGGCTGGAAATGGTACCAGAAAGATTCCCTGCTAGCCGACGTAACAGCAACGGGTATACTATCCTCGTTAGCGCCACTAACGCACAATGCTACGTATACGAAACGGGGAATCCGAAATTTTGTCTTCAACGGCACAACGGTAACGATCCCTCCCGCCAGTCGTCGTACAGCCAGAGACAGTGCTTTCAACGTAGTGATGAATCCGCCAGCCTTTGAGTTTCCGATGGATTTAGAGATTTTACCCCTGCTTCCGTTCAAAAAAGTGGGACAGGAATTTGCCATCGCCTTCTATGAACCGGGTAGCCCCGCTTCGGATTATTACCGATTAACCGTAACTGGTCGGGAAGATTTAGTTATGGGTGGCAACGCTAAAATCAATTGCTGGCTTTTGACAATTGATTACGGACAGTCGGATGCTCATGCTACGTTCTGGATTTCGGATCAGAATCGGGAGGTTGTCAAAATGCGGGAATATTTCCGTGGGCGCTATCGCTACAAAGTCAAATTGTATTGAGCCGGGGATAAGACAAGTAGATACCCATCCGATTCCCGTTTGCCGAGTAGGTTCGTTCAATTTGGTTATGCCCTTAACAATTACGCTGCTCGGCATTCTGGCTCTGATTGCACTTATTTCCCTGGTTCGACTGCATACCTTTCTGGCATTTTTAGCCGTTTCACTTGGCGTCGGACTAGCCCTGGGGCTGAAACCACTAGTCATTCTGGACGCCATTCAGAAAGGGATTGGCAGTACGCTTGGCTCCATTACGGCTATCATTGCGTTAGGGGCGATGCTTGGAAAACTGGTTGCCCAAAGCGGAGCCGCTCAACGTATTGCCATCAACATGATGGACCTGGTCGGTACGCGACACGCACGCTGGGCCTTTATGGTTACCGGATTCATCGTCGGTTTACCGCTGTTTTATTCCGTTGGCTTTATGCTTCTGGCGCCACTGGTCATTACGGTAGCCTACCGGTACAAACTGCCTGCCCTGTACATTGGCCTGCCGATGCTGGCGTCTTTGTCCGTTACGCAGGGCTACCTGCCCCCCCACCCTGCCCCACTGGCGATTCTGAAACAATTCAACGCCGACATGGGCCTAACGCTATTCTACGGAATCCTTGTGTCAATTCCGGCCATCCTCATCTCGGGCGCACTGTTTGGTTCAACGCTAAAGCGATACACTACGTTACCTAATCCCGCTTTTATTGCTCCTGATTTGCAGGAAGATCAGATGCCTTCAACCGCTGTCAGCTTTTTGACCGTACTGCTGCCAATTCTACTGATTGGCAGCAGTACGTTGGTTGTTCCTTTTTTGCCTAACGGTTCGTTCATTCAGCAAATGTTGCTTTTTTTGGGTGAACCGGTCGTCAGTATGTTTTGTGCGGTTATGATGGCTACTGTTACGTTAGGACTTCAGCGGGGAAAATCCATGCCGGAGGTTACCGGTCTTCTGGCTGATGCCGTTAAAGATGTGGCGTTACTGTTCCTGATCTTCGGTGGAGCCGGCGCCTTAAAGCAGGTATTGACGGAAGGTGGCGTAAACCAATCCATCGCGGATATGATGCACGATTCGTCACTGCATCCCTACGTACTAGCCTGGGGTATGGCTGCGCTTATACGCGTATGCGTCGGTTCGTCTACTGTATCCGGCATTACCACGGCGGGCTTTGTTACACCGTTGCTGACCGCAACGGGCGTTGAGCCGAACTTGATGGTGTTGAGTATCGGGGCGGGCAGTATGATGTTCTCTCACGTGAATGATACCGGTTTTTGGCTTTTTCGGGAGTATTTTCAGCTCTCCATGGCCGACACACTCAAAACCTGGTCAATCATGGAAACACTGGTTTCCGTATCAGGCTTGGCAGGGGTAATGGTATTGAATTCGGTGATAACATAATACGGTTTGGCGTAGTCGCTGATTACGTCGAACGAGCTAATCCAACTCGACAGCATGAACACGTTATGTATCCACTACAGTTTCGCTTTCTTCTGGCTATTCTCTTCGCAGCTTTTCGGGCAGACTACCGGCAAAGGAGATCGCATTACGGGTCCTAATTTTGCGACGCGCAGTCCTGTTCTGGGACGTCACGGGATGATAGCGACCAGTCATCCGCTGGCCACGCAGATCGGGTTGGATATTCTTAAACAGGGCGGCACCGCCGTCGACGCGGCCATTGCCGCCAACGCAGCACTTGGCGTTATTGAACCTAACAACGGAGGCATTGGTGGCGATTTGTTTGCAATTGTCTGGTCAGCGAAAGAGCACAAACTTTATGGCCTGAATGCGAGTGGCCGCTCACCAAAGGGCCTGACCTACGATACGTTACGAAAAGTGCTGGGAAAACGCACGCTACTTCCGCTTTATGGACCACTATCGGTCTCGGTGCCGGGTACGGTTGATGGCTGGTTCCGGTTGCATCGACGTTTTGGCAAGTTACCCATGCGTACTCTGCTGGCGCCGAGTATCCAATATGCGCGCGAAGGCGTTCCTGTTCCACAGGTGATCGCGTATTCCTGGCAAGTAGCCTTTACTCGATTGGCAGCGGCTCAGGCTGATATCACGGAGTTTACCAATTTCCGAAAAACGTTTCTGATCGATGGCAAAGCTCCTGCCGAAGGGCAGGTTTTCCGTAATCCAGACCTGGCTGCTACGTACTCAGCCATAGCGAAAGGCGGACGGGATGCTTTTTATAAAGGTGCAATGGCTGACGTCATTGACCGGTATGCTCGCCGGACAGGTATGTATCTCCGCAAAGCAGATTTGTCGGCTCATCAGAGCACTTGGGTACAGCCCGTATCGACAAACTATCGGGGGTATGACGTGCATGAATTGCCGCCTAATGGGCAGGGGATTGCCGTGCTGCAAATGCTGACCATTCTGGAAGGTTTCGACATGAAAAAGTTGGGACATAATAGCGCGGATTACCTGCATCTGTTGGTCGAAGCGAAAAAGCTGGCGTTCGAAGATCGGGCCCGTTATTACGCTGATCCTGATTTTGCCAGAGACTCTATAAACTGGCTACTTACGAAAGGATACGCGGCCAAACGCCGGAAACTAATTGATCACCAAAAAGCGTCCGAACACCTTGACTCTGGAGAGCCCGCACTACGTACTGGCGATACAGTATACTTGACCGTAGCTGATGATCAGGGCAATATGGTATCGCTCATACAAAGTAACATGCTGGAATTTGGGAGTGGCCTGGTTCCAGACGGGCTGGGCTTCGTTCTTCACAATCGCGGTACAAGCTTCAGCATGCAGCCCAATCACGCTAATGTGTATGCGCCCGGTAAGCGTCCGTTCACGACTATCATTCCCGGTTTTGTGACGAAAAATGGCGAGCCTTTCCTGAGTTTTGGCGTCATGGGCGGAGCCATGCAGCCGCAGGGTCATGTGCAGGTGTTATGCAACATTATCGACTTTGGCATGAACGTTCAGGAAGCGGGAGACGCGGCTCGGTTCAGCCACTCGGGAAGTAGCGAACCAACCGGAACCCGTATGACCGATGGCGGGCGGCTAGCCCTGGAAAGCAGTATTGATGGTGCAGTACGTAACGAACTGGAAAAACGGGGGCATCATTTAGCGCCAACCGATTTTTTTGGCGGCTATCAGGCTATTCAATGGGATGCTGTGAATCGAGTGTATTGGGGTGCTACTGAAATGCGGAAAGATGGACAAGCCGCTGGTTATTAGCTACGAAGTCTGTATACTTGACGTAAATCTGGTTTGCTACGTACATGGAAGAAAAACCTGCTTCATCAGCCCCTCAACCCATCACTAGTTTTGGTAAACTCTCCGGGCTGATTCGCGAACGCTGGCCAGAATACGTACTAGAAATTATCGTCATCATTTTCAGCATCACCATTTCTTTCGCCTTTGATGAGTGGAAAGATGGGCGACATAAGCAGGAATTAGAACAAACGTACCTGAAGGGACTTTACAGTGAGATCCAGACGGATACGAGTCAACTAAAGGAAGTGATTGCTGAAACGCAACAGGTTATTCAGAAAACCATAGTCCTCTCCGGGCTGAATACACAGACAGCTAAGCCTACATATCAGCAATTTGCCGACAACGTACGGTTTATTTTTAAGCGCCCCCGATTCATAGCCGAAGATGCTACGTTCTCTGATCTAAAAAGCACGGGCAACATGCAGGTTATCAGTAGCTTTTCAATTAAAAATTCTCTGTTCGATTATTACAAAAAATACGAAACGATTGTGCAGGTCGAAACGGCGGAGTTGGAAACGACGAATACAATCATAGGTCCCTACATACTCAGGCGATTTCCACTGGCGGGAAAAGTAACTGGAACGTCGTCTGTCAATTGGGTAGCCCTTACTGGCGAAACGGAATTTCAGAACGCGCTGTTGGTTCGACGGTCTACACGCGAAGAACTCTTACGCGACTACCAACAGTCGCTCGCTCTTGCGAATCGGATTTTAGCGTCCATCAAACCTCAACTGAACTAAACACGGCTATACACAGCAGTCCGTCGTCACCGCTCTATATAGCCGCATTGATTAAAGACGTTATCGCGCGTTACGGCCTATACGCCGGTTTTGCAGATCGGGTTGATGGTTCGTTTCAAAAGCCGTTTCCTCGTATTTACCCGCTTTAGAACGATTTCCCGTTGAGGATGATTTTGCTTCGAAGGCTAACTCCTGACGCAGATAATCCGTGTTTTGTTTCAATCGGGCGGCTTCTTCAACCAATAATATTGTCATGTTTTTGGTATACTCTGCGTCACCCGATGCCTCGAGTAATTCCTGAAACTGTCGGCTAAACTCACCGTACGTGTAGGAGTCTGTACCTTTTTCTACCGAAAGCTGCACCTGTTTGTAGCACTGTGATGCAAAATAAAGCAGTGAATTTGTGTTATCCATGGTCGTTGTTGTACGTATAAATAGCTTAACTACATTTCTGGTTTTTAAGTTGTGCAGAATAATTGAGACATAAAAATTAAATTTTTTGTCTTAACTAATTAACTATAATACTAGTTTTAACTTATTTCGTTAATTAATTAAAACACCACATAGTATTATTCGATTTTATAGAAGGCCGAATAATCTGAATCTACAGTTGGTTTTTAGGTTTTACATCTCAAATGAGATATTTCACCGTATGAGACTAGCAAAGGGGTGAAAATCTGCTACGTATGCTGTAGAAAAACATAAACACAGTATGTTTCACCCGCTTGCAAATAGTTGATAATCAACAGTTGGCACAGATTTAGAGTTACATTAATAAATAAGACAGTTAACATCAACTATTTGAACGTCATGGCAGCATTATCAGAAAGAATAGCTAGTTTTTTTAGCGGTAGTGATACAACAACAGACGAAGGCTTACGAGATCTGTTCATCAGCGAGTTAAAAAGTGTTTATTACGTTGAGAAACGAATCGTTAGTGCGCTGGGCGACCAGGCCGACGCCAGCACAACCAATGAAGTACAGACTGCTTTTCTGGAGCATCAGGCGCAAAGCCGCGATCAGGTCGAGCGGTTAGAGGAAATTTTCAGAATCATTGGTATGAAAACTGAGGAACGCGGTTCAGATGCTATTGATGGCTTGATCAGCGATGCCAGAAGGGTAATTGATGATACAGAAGAGGGCTCATTAACGCGTGACGCTGCGCTGATCATTGCAGCCCAAAAGATTGAACATTTTGAAATTGCAATCTATGGCTCACTGCTAACGCTGGCTCACGTACTCGACTTCACACAGTCCGCTGAACTACTTGAAAAAACCCTGGATGAAGAAAAAGAAACAGACCGTAAGCTAACGGTTCTGGCTGAATCATTCGTTAATAATCGTGCTAAAGAGGAAGAAGAACAGCATCCCGGCAGCCATCACGTCAGCCGCCATCCCATTCACAGCGAAGACGTAACGTTAGGCGGTTCGCTAGGGGTCTAAATAAATACTTGGTTGTTAGTCCGGTATAATAAATCGTACTAACAACCAAGTATTTATTTACATGAAGACCGAAAAAACGTCCGAATAGCTTCGACCAGAAGTTCAGGTTCTTCCAGTGCGGCAAAATGACCGCCACATGGCATGTCTGTCCAGTGCCGTATATTGAAAAAGCGTTTGCTGAACGCTTTTGGTGCCGGAATCGTATCCTTCAGGAAGCTGGCCACACCTGTGGAAACTTCAGTACCTCCGGCATCATTTTTTGGAGGTGCATGGTGCGATTCGTAACACAATTGTTCCCATAATCCCACAGCCTTAGCAAGTCATTACGTCGTGTAGTTGTACTTATTACTCACCAGAAGCACATAATCAACAACCAGAAACCCACGTTTTATTCTTTCAAACTTTTCAGATACGCAATGCTTTTAGGCATCTGCTCGTACTCTTTATTGCTCTCATCTTCAATAAAATAGTGCTTCACACCCGCTTTTTTCGCCAGGCGCAGAATTTCGGGAATATTGACTTGTCCATCTCCCAGTACTACGTCGTTTTCGGGGGGCGTTCCGCCGGTCAGGTCTCCTTTGATTCCTTTTTTGAGGTCTTTCAGATGCATCAGCTTAAAGCGGCTACCGTATTTTTTCAACAAGGCAACCGGGTCCGCGCCACCATGCTGCGCCCACAGAATATCCATCTCAAACGAAACATTGGCAGGATCGGTATTTTTAACAATGTAGTCAAACAACGTACCGTTTTCGTAAGGCTGGAATTCGTAGCCGTGGTTATGGTAACAGAAAGTCAGCCCGTTCTCTTTTAAAACTTTACCAATTTTATTAAAATCGGCAACGGCCTGTTTGGCGTTCTCCAGGGTAAAATTACCCTTTTGATGAGGAATCCAGGAGATCATTACGTAGGAAGCACCCAGCGCTTTTGCATTTTTGATAACATCCGTCGGGTCCTTCGCCATTTGCTCGTAGCCACCCCCTGTTGAGGGTATTTTGATGCCCCGCGCATCACACATTTTTTTAAACTCTTCCGGCGCCATTCCTTTCGGAACGCCCGCTTCCATTTCCGTGATGCCAAGCGCTTTAATGGTATCTAATGTCGTGGCAACATCTTTCGGAAAACTATTTCGGTACGTATAAGCCTGAACGCCAATCGGGAAGGTATAGAGTGATTTGCCTTTCTGAGCAAAGCTGTCGATTACGTTGAGCAATAAAGCCGTTGCCAGACACAGCGCGAAAAACGTTTTTTTCATAGTTATAAGTCTCTTTAAAACCAATAAGGACCCATAACCCTACTTTTTACTTACGTTCTTAATCAGAAGCACTACGTCCTTTGCCGTGTATTGAAAAATAGATCTTATGAACTACGAATGCGGCATTCGTCAGGAGAGGTACTTAGTCAGTTCGAGGTTATCTTTTACGTAAAGTGTTGGCCGCTTACCCGTAAACTGCGTGAACTCCCGAATAAAGTGCGACTGATCGTAATAGCCACATCGGTAAATCAGCTCATGCCAGTCGTCAATCTGCCAGCGCTGACCCGCAAGTTGGGCGCACAAATAACCTACTCGCCGAATTCGAGCGTAATACTTTGGGCTTACTCCTACTTTCTGCAAAAATTGCCGCTCAAACTGGCGCCGACAAACGTAGAGTTCATCCATTAATTCGCCCACATTGACAACGCCATTACGCTTAACGATCAGGTTTGCCGTATAATCTGTTCGATCGAACGTATCGTTTTTTTTCAGGAACTGACGATTCAGGAATTGTTCCAGAAGCCGAACCCGCTCTACAGGCCCATGGGCTTCGGCAACTTGTTCGTGCAACATCTGGAGCGACATGCCAAGTACATCAACCAAATTGACGCGTTCGTCAGTGAATTCAAACATGGGTAACCCAAATAGAGAGGCTATACCCGCTGGTTTAAAGACAATCCCAACCATACCAATTCGGCCGCTCAATTCCAGTCTATAACTCTGGGTTGCCTGCCCGGTCAGGAATGCTGGCGGAGCGAGTAATGACGCGTGTTTACTGTTACCTACCCGATACGTATCGCCGTAATTAAACAGCATCGATGTAAAACTGGTCGGTGGCGATTCAATTTGCATCGACTGAAGTAGTATCTCCTGTTTCTCCCAGGCAAAATAACACTCCACAAACGGCGATAAATGGGGCGCAGGTGCAAATTTCCGGTAATACATTTTGGGTTAGCCGCTACGTTTCTCCCCTAATTTGTCGCTTTTATTTGGTTGACTGGCAACTATTTACACACGTTTTATCCAGCGGTAAGTTGAATCAACCTTTAGTAGAAAAACTGTCTCACTTTTAATACAACCCATTACCTTCGTCACTAACTTTACAGAGCATATTCAGCACGTTCATTGCTTCAACCCGTTCGATTATGAAGCCTTTTTCTACTCCGAAATCAATTGTTTCTGTTGGTCTGCTGGCTTACGTATTAGTCAGTTGTGCTCCAACCATTACTACGTATCAACTCGAGCCTGCCTCCGGCGATATTGCTACCATTGATGGACGAGCGGTTACGAAAGTGGAGCAAAACGGCGTAGGTGTTGTCGCTTCTTTTGAGCGCGAAGATCTGGAATTTGTTACGTTCGATGTCGAGATAAAAAATCGCACCGATCATTCGATTGACGTTAATCCGGCTGACTTTCATTTTGCGGCATTGGGCGCTTCGCAGGATACGCTCGCCGATCCACGCAATACGAGTCTGGCTCTTGCCGGTTCTGCCGCCGACCCAACGTACGAAGCTGGACGTATGAACATGAAGCGAAAACAGGAAGAAAAACGATTGAAACGGGCGAAGGTATTCAATACGATTCTGATGGTTGCGACCATTGCTTCCGACGTATCATCGTCGAATAAAAGTCGCTCCTACAGCGAGTATGCCACAAACCGGGTCGCACACAGTTTCGCTTATCAGGGTATTGCCGTTAAACGTGCCATCGACTATAGCACCTTCGCCGACCGTATGCAGCGCTATGATTATGAGGAATACCGCTGGCGTGAATTAGCGCTGAAAGCGAATACGCTTTCCCCCGGCGAATCAGTGCGAGGCTTTGTCTACATCCCCAAAGTGGCAAATGCCAATTACCTGGCGGTCACGTATTCAGTACCTGAACAAGCCACGGTACCTTTGCTATTTAAACAGGAATTAGTACAACAGAAGAAGACTCACCGGCGTCACTAATCTACCATTCATCTTCATCGTCTTCAAACGCCTGTTGAGCTCGCTGTAGCTCCAGAAGTGTTTTTTGATTGTTTTGTAACCGAGCTAACGCTATTCCCTTTTCGTACAATTCAGCCGCCTTACCACGCTCTTCAATATCTGCATATAAAGCAGCAGCATGGTAATACGTTGGTAAATAATCTGGGTGAACGGTTAGGAGCTGATCGAAATAAACTCGCGCCTGCTCAGGCTGCTCATTCAGAAACTCCATAGCCAGCGCATAAACATTGAATGGCTCGTTGGGTTCTTCCTGTACAAATCGAATTAATTGTTGGATACGTTCGTTATTCATTCATGTAAGAAAAATTAGTATGCATGCATACTTTTATTTAAGACAGTTTGTACTTTTGAGTCGTAAAAGTAGTCGATAGTTCTTCAACGTACTTGTCAATATATTAAAACACGGGTGAAGACTACCGATTAAAAGAACCACAAAACCCCCACAAGCATGAAAATTTTAGTGTGTGTAACGAGTGTGCCCGATACCACCACCAAAATTGCCTTCACGGACAATAACACCAAATTGAACAAAGCGGGAGTGACCTTCATCACCGGTCCTTACGACGACTATGCGCTGGCAAGGGCCGTTGAACTAAAAGAAAAAACGGGTGCTTCGATAACCGTGCTTAATGTAGGCGAGGCTGATTCAGAACCCGTTATTCGTAAATGTCTAGCTATTGGCGCTGATGATGCCATCCGCGTGAACGCTGAGCCAACCGACGCGTATTTCGTTGCCGAACAGATTGCTGCTATTGCCCAAAAGACTAATTACGATTTGATTTTGATGGGTCGCGAGTCAATTGATTACAACGGCGGTCAGGTTCACGG
Organism: Spirosoma validum; assembly: GCF_014699035.1. GTDB lineage: Bacteria > Bacteroidota > Bacteroidia > Cytophagales > Spirosomataceae > Spirosoma > Spirosoma validum. Next base: position 769,290 of record NZ_JACXAA010000003.1, on the reverse strand, counting down.
TATCGTTGGTGAAATGCTTGACATACCGTCTATTTCCCCAGTAATGCAGCTTGACCTCGACGGAGATACCGCCAAAATTACCCGGGAAATTGAAGGTGGTAAAGAAAGTTTGGAAGCCAAACTGCCTTTGGTGTTAGGCTGTCAGGAGCCTATTGCAGAGTGGAAAATCCCGAACATGCGTGGTATCATGACCGCACGTACCAAGCCTCTAACCGTAGTTGAGCCAACGGGGACCGACAAACTCACAACTGTTGCCAGCTACGAGCTTCCAGCCCCTCGTGGGGCGGTGAAAATGATTCCCGCCGATCAGGCCGAAACGCTCATTCAACTGCTACATACAGAAGCAAAAATTATTTAGTCATCTGTTTTCAGTTGTCAAGTGGCTACTATTTCCACTAACGATTATAAACAGGCGACCGTCAACTATTAACGACTAAACACATATGTCAGTCCTCATATTTGCTGAATTAGACGAAGGCAAGATTAAGAAATCCTCCCAGGAAGCTATTTTTTACGGCGCCAAAGTTGCCGAAATGACTGGTACGTCCGCTACGGCTATTATTGTCGGCGCTGCTGACGATAGTGAGCTTTCTTCAGCAGGGCGGTTTGGCGCAACAAAAGTGCTTCACGCTGCCGACGCTAAATTGACGGAGCCTAACGGTATGGCTTATGCTACAGTCGTAGCTGCGGCTGCTCAGCAGGAAGGCAGCAAAGTTATCGTGCTGGCGAAATCATCCTTAGCTGATGCCATGACGGCTCGGCTAGCCGGTAAATTGAAAGCGGGTCTGGCGGCTAACGTAATTGAACTACCCGATTTGTCGAACGGGTTCCGCGTTAAGAGCAGTATTTATACGGGTAAAGCCTTTGCTTATAATGACCTAAAGGCAGACGTAAAGATTCTGGCAATCAAGAAAAATACGATTACTCCCGAAGAAAAGGATGCATCAGCACCCGTTGAAGCTTTTACACCTGCCTTGAGTGAAGGTGACTTTGTGATTTCGGTAAAAAGTACGGAGAAGTCATCTGGTGATATATTATTGCCCGAAGCGGATCTGGTAGTGTCGGCAGGTCGCGGTCTGAAGGGTCCGGAGAACTGGGGTATTGTTGAAGATCTAGCTAAAGCTCTTCATGCAGCTACAGCCTGTTCAAAACCCGTATCGGATCTGGATTGGCGGCCTCACTCCGAACACGTCGGGCAAACTGGCCTAAAGATTAGTCCCAATCTATACATTGCCTGTGGTATATCCGGTGCCATACAACATCTGGCGGGCGTAAACTCCTCGAAGGTAATTGTTGTTATCAATAAAGATCCAGAAGCCCCCTTCTTTAAGTCGGCGGATTATGGGATCGTCGGCGATGTCTTCGACGTGATACCTCGTCTGACGAAAGCAGTAAAAGCTCTATAGCTATCAGTCGTCAGTCGGTAGTTATCAGAAAAAAACCTGTAATTACTCTGGTCTATTCACTGACGACTGACGACTAAAATTGCTATTTTTACGCCGTGGATAAAATTAAGCTGGAAATATTAGGACTGTCTCCTAGCCAGTCGCAGTCAGGCTCGTTTGCGTTGGTATTAGGGGAAGAATATGGCAATCGCCGGTTGCCCATTATCATTGGCATGTTTGAAGCACAGGCCATTGCTATTGAAATAGAAAAGATTGTGCCGAATCGGCCAATGACACACGATCTGTTCAAGCAGTTTGCCGAACAGTTTAAGTTTACGGTTCGTGAAATCGTAATTTCTGATCTGCGTGAAGGTATTTTCTTTGCTAAGATCGTGTGCTTCGATGGTGTTCGGGAGTCGGTTATCGATGCTCGCCCGTCTGATGCTATTGCAATCGGCATCCGATTCGATGTGTCGATTTATACGAATGAATCTATCCTTTCAGAAGCAGGTATTACTGCTAGCGGAAATGATGAAGAGGAAGAGCAGGAAGAATTGGTGCGCTCATCGAATCGTTCATCCTCGCGATCTTTTGGCGATCAGCTGAAAAATGCATCTTCTGAAGAGTTACAACGGATGCTCGAAGAAGCACTCGGTAATGAAGAATATGAACGAGCCGCTAAGATTCGTGATGAAATGAGTAAGCGGAATTGATAAAATCTCTCAGCTTCAGCCTCATTATCTATTGAAAGCCATCTCTTGGGTGGCTTTCTTTTTTTGAGTACTGATTAATTATAAGGGTAATGATTATTCCCGCTGTTTCTGCTGAATCACTAATTCGCTATACCCAAACGTCGGATCAGTTTCCCGTGTATAGTTGAGATCAGGCATTACGCCAATAACGATTTCTGCCGTTGTATAAATTTTGCACCCTTCCAGCAAATGCCCCCCTACTGTCCGACCTGTAGAATCAGATACTGCTACGTGTACATGACTCCCGTTTACTGAGAGCGTTCCTACAAGCGACACAATTTCGAAATGTCCGTGCCACTGAGTTGGTCCTTCCTGATTAGCCAACCGAATCGTTACGTCTGTCAGACTACCTACACAAGTTAACATAACGCCAGCCCCAATACGTTTTTGTTTCACCAGCGCATCTAACTCCTGTTTTAAATCCTGGCCAGGTTTCAGACGGATCGAATACGTATGCATAGTTGCCTCCATATCAGTAAGGTCAGCGTTATAAAATAGGGTATTGAGCTATAGCCGTTGAGTAGTAAAGTAGTATTAACAGTATATGAAAGCACATAATCAATACTGATTCAGGAAACAAAAAATCAGCTTTATCAGCATCGATCTCCTGTTTAACAACAAAAAAACCGAGAGCGTTGGCCCTCGGTTTTTTTACTTAGTCGGTGTTCTTATTCGATTCCGAACATTGCGTTGTCACGGCGACCGCTGCTACCACTCCGGCGAGCTGGTGCTCTTTTCTTAGCGGGAGCAGGCGGAGCCAGCAATTTCGCTTTCTGAGCATCGGTTAGCGGCTTCAGATCGGTGATTGAGAACGTGTTGTCACTAATCGTCGTGTTGAAGCTACCCACAACTTGTTCTGGTTGACCGTTGCATGGCAGTTTCGTAACGGTGAAGACTGCGCGGAAGTAAGATACTTGTGGTCTTCTGTTCCGGCCTTTGAAACGGAGGGCTCTGCCACTTTCGATCTTAGCCTTCTCAGCTTGCAGTTGTTGAGCCAAATCACCTGGCAGATCACGAATATTCAGGATAACCGTGTTCGTATCGAATGAGATTTCACCCGTTGCCAGACGGCGGTTCAGACCACGATAACGCAGGCGGGTAGTTGTATCGCCAACTGAGGTAATCGTACCATTACAGTAGCAGACATTTGCCACTTCACGCGTATATGGCGTGCGGTAGAAAACTTCCAGACGCTCCAGCTTGTGATTGTATTTGCAATCCTCTACGATTTTCTTGTTAGGAATACTTGCAAAGCTAGACGTTGCTACTTCACTCATACAGGTACCACATTTGGCCGTCTGTTTGTTGTGAAGCGTTACGTAGTAGAAACCAGGGCTCATTTGACCATTAGAAAAGTATGCTGTTGGGAACGTCAGCGTCGTGTCTGTAGTATTTTCTAACTGAGCAATTACCTGATCGCTTGCGCCTGCAACAACTGAATCCGGACGATAATATAAACGAGCTGTGAATGTCTCATTTCTTGGGTTCGGAGTCGTGCTACGCCAGCTAATTACTGGTGCGACGGCCGTCTTATTGACTGCTGCGAACTTTTGCTCATCAGTACTATCTACGTACGCCAACGATGCACCTTTTAACGATGCGCCATTAAAGTTGATGCTCAACTCAGGAATTTGTTCGCAAGTCGGACAGGTAACTGGTGCTTTTGGAATGAGTTTCTTTTGAACAAATCCTTTTCGAACCGCTACACCAGCACTGAAACCACCGTGTTTGCGCTTGAACTCATACATTTGATTGTCGACACCGTTAACAATCAGGTAGTTCAACTGTGTAATAAAGCCCTGTCCCTGAACGCCGATATTCCAGTTATTACGTAGTGGGAAGAAAATCCCTAACGAACCGATAGCGCCTAAGTGATACAGATTTGAACTAGGATTAACCGAGCGAATCAGTCGGCCACCATCTACTAGTGAAGGAACCGTTCCTGGAGGCAGTGTTCCCTGGGATGGCACAAAAGCAGCAATCGTTGCTGCTTCCGTCCGGAACAATCCACCACGAGCTGCTGCCTCAATAAACGTTGTAGCGTCAGGATTTCTACGGCTACGGGCTAGTGTAAACGTAAGCATTGGGCCAACCGTCAGAAACATATCTTCCGATGCCCTTTGTTTGATTGTAACCTGATCGCGAGTAGCAGGTGGGGTTAGTGTGGCGGCAAGACCATACAGGTATTCACGGTAACTATTACGTGTGATGTAATTCTGATAACCAAAGGCTGTCCCTAAAGCAAAACGCAGTCGACGGGTAGCTGGTGTCAGAAAATAATCAACGTTTGCGGTGATGTTAAACCCAGCTCCGTTATATAATGTCTGATCTCGTCTATTAGGACCAAAGGTATTTTCCCAGGTACCGCAATAAGCGAAGTTAGGCCCAGCAAAGAGACCAACCCGCCAGGGAGATAAACGCCTTACTAGAATAAACGTCTGAAAGGTTGTGTCACAATCGTCCAGTTCAGCAACATCGCTGGCTTGTGCCTTAAAATCATTTCTACGGAGCGTGTCGGTGTAAATTCCTTTACCTAGCCGATAAATTTTCTCACGCTCATAACTTCTGCCAGAAGTTGTTGTCGAAGAATTTATGGTAGTTGATTGAACCCGGACTGTGTCAGTCTGTTGAGCAAGGGAAACAGAAGGTATTGCAAAACTTAGCAACACGAGTCCAGCCAGCATCCTCATAGGGTGTTGTTGGATAAATGTTCGCATATTTATTGAGTTAATTTGACGCAATGTTTTTACTAAACGTTTATTCTGCGGGTGCGGCTGCGGATAGTTTGGAAACGGTATTCCACCGAATTAAGTGGTATCTGCTTTACAATTAGATCAGTCTTGATTGATATAGCCTACAGCTTCTATCCTTTCTCTTATGACTAATTTTTAAAGCAAATGTTTCTCCAGACTTCGAATAAATATTAAAATACGTTAGCCTGAGAGTGACCTTTCCCGTAAACCTTATGGTCAAACGAATATGACCGGCCACACAGACCATCTGTCAAATGGTCCATCAATCCACGTTTTTTCTGCAATGTTAAGACTGAATTGCAAAAGTCAATCTATTATTCAAATATTTTTTCAACGTTTCTTATTAAAATAATTCGCCGTTGTTAAAATTACGCTCCATCTTAGTTACTAAACCAATAGATGCACTTAATTACAATTAGCTCCATAGGTGCTCCTTTAAACCACATCCGTTAGCATTTACGGTCAATAATAGCAATAATACAGTGATAAAAAAACTATTCACCATCATATACATTGCTAGACGCTGTTAATATACTATTTTTTATCAGTTGCTTATTTTCTGTCATGGTTTAAAGTTATAATTCTCTCTTCCTACTATAGCTAAGACCAGGTTTTATGCAAGCCTACGTACTACTAGCTCGTTGATTGCAGCGCCCCGGTTAGAGCAAATGTGCTTAAATTAGTTCTAAAACAGATTGTCGATAAATTTAATGAAGATGATTAATTCACGTCCTGTTACGTTAGCACTGTCTAAAGATTATTCGTGTCTATGATATCCATATGAGCATTGCAATGAATTCATATTGGTAATTTTACTGACGTTTGAATAAGGTTTGTGGCACATTTAGCGATGATTTTACCATCAGTAGCTATGATCCTCCCTTCGCAATGAATAATATTTTTGCCCACCCGTATAGTTTCTGCTGTTGCCGTAACGATATCTCCTAATCGGGCCGCATGTAGGAAATCAATATTGAAATTAACGGACGTGTAGGCGTATTCACGACCAAGGGCATAGACCATCGTGCCAATCAACTCATCTAAAATAGCAGCCGCAGCACCTCCATGCAACACACCAGCGGGATTTGTTAGCTCTTCGCGTACCGTAAAATCAGCAACTAACTTACCATACTCGACTTCTCGAATAGTGCCATTAAGCCAGCGGCCAAACGGTGAAATACTGTCGTCCATAGTATGATCGATCCGTGACCGCAGATAATTAAGGCGTTGATCGGTTCTATTATTCATATCCAGCAAAAATAGCATTTAACTAAGCCATAAGCCCGTACGGTGCTATTATTTATGGACTTTCTTGGGAGATTTTCAAGACTTATACTACTTTTGGGCGATTTTAAGTTTGGTTACCACATTACGTCGAATGAATTATACACTTACGCAGTTACCCGACCGCACCGCAAAACCTCGCCAAAGTGGCTTAACGATGGTAATGGATAAAGGGCTAAGCTTGCGGGAGGTGGAGGATTTTTTATCTACCTCTACTGAATACGCAGATATTGTCAAACTAGGCTGGGCAACGTCCTTTGTCACGCCAAAGCTTAAAGAAAAGTTAGCTATTTATCGAGAAGCGCATGTGCCTGTTTATTTCGGTGGAACATTATTCGAAGCTTTCGTCGTACGTAATCAGTTCGAAGATTATCGCAGATTACTAGATAAATATGGCATGGAATACGCCGAAGTATCGGATGGATCAATTGAGATGCCTCAGGATGAGAAATGCGAATACATTCGTCGGCTAGCGACTCAGGTGACGGTATTATCTGAAGTAGGGTCGAAAGACGAAGCTAAGATTATTCCTCCTTACAAGTGGATTCAGCTAATGCAATCTGAATTACAGGCCGGGGCCTGGAAAGTCATTGGCGAAGCTCGTGAGGGCGGGACCGTTGGGCTGTTCCGGTCAAGTGGAGAAGTACGACAGGGACTGGTTGAAGAAATTCTAACGCAGGTTCCGTTTGAAAGTATATTATGGGAAGCTCCCCAGAAGGAGCAACAGGTCTGGTTTGTCAAACTGTTAGGGGCAAATGTTAACCTTGGAAATATTGCTCCCCATGAAGTCATTCCATTGGAAACGATTCGATTAGGCTTACGCGGAGATACGTTCACCCACTTTTTAGATAAATAAGAAATCTTTTATAATCAACTAATACCTATAAACTGGAAAAGTATAACTCTTTTATATGGATCTTATCAAATCGCTACTTGATTTTCTGCTTCACCTCGATACGTACCTCGACGCGTGGGCCAACCAATACGGTGTGCTACTATATGCTATCCTCTTTCTGATTGTTTTTACCGAAACGGGTCTAATCGTTATGCCCCTGTTGCCTGGCGATTCGCTGCTCTTCGCAGCGGGTGCTTTGGCCGCCCGGCCAACGAATGATCTAAGCGTCTGGGTTATTATTCCGCTCTTGATTGGGGCTGCCCTGTTAGGAGACAACGTTAATTACTTTGTTGGTCGCTTTTTAGGAACGAGGATTAAATCACGAGAGCGAATCTTGTTTTTTAAACGAGAGTATATATCTGAGACGGAAAAATTTTACGCTAAATATGGCGGTCGCACGGTTATCATTGCCCGATTTATTCCCATCGTTCGGACCATTGCACCGTTTGTGGCAGGGGCCGGTAGTATGAATTATGGTACCTATATCAAGTTCTGCATTATGGGTGCAATACTGTGGGTAACGAGCATTTCACTGTTAGGTTACTTTTTCGGAAATTTCCCTATCGTTCAGAAAAACTTTGAACTGGTCGTTTTTGGTATTGTCGGTTTATCTGTACTACCCATTGTTTTTGAATTCCTTAAAAAGCGGTCAAACAAACCTGCTCTTTAACTTTTTATAGGGATAGCCTGGAATTAGAAAACGGGAAGCAGACACTGGTCAAGCTTCCCGTTTTCATTCATCTCACTCATTAACTTATGACTCGCTACGGTCTTATCGGTTATCCGTTAACCCATTCGTTCTCCCAACGCTATTTCACAGAAAAATTTGTTCGGGAACGTATTACTGACAGCCGCTACGATTTGTTCGAGTTACCTGATATCACCAGCCTGCCAGACCTATTTGCGCTTCCTGGTCTGCGTGGCCTGAACGTAACGATTCCCCACAAACAAGCGGTGTTACCTTACTTAAACCGTCTGGATTCATCGGCTGAGAAAATCGGGGCAGTTAACGTCATAAAAATTGAAGCAGACGGCTCACGAACGGGTTACAATTCCGATTATTATGGATTTCGCCAATCGGTGACTGACTGGCTCGTATCACTTGATCGGACGACCGCGGGACTGAAAGCACTAGTTTTAGGAACAGGAGGAGCTTCTAAAGCGGTGACGGTTGCACTAACGGATCTGGGTATACCACACGTATACGTATCACGTACGAAGACCAATGGTGCAATAACCTACGATGAAGTAGCCGATGTTCTGGAAAAGTATCAATTAATAATTAATGCTTCCCCTGTTGGTACGTATCCACGTATCGATGAAGCCCCTACACTACCCTATCATCTACTAACAAACCATCATTTACTGTACGATCTAGTCTACAATCCAGCTGAAACAAAATTCATGCAGTTAGGTCGTCAACAAGGAACTGCCACACAAAATGGATTGAGAATGCTGGAACTACAGGCAGATAAAGCCTGGGAGATTTGGCAACAGTAGAGGACTAGCGTCTATCTGAGTTTAAAGACAGATTTCCTGCATCCGATCTTCGTTCATGACGAAGACGTTGAAGTCAACCTGGCCGCGAATACCTTTCACCCACCCGTTCTGACTGTGCTGCCACAGATAGAGTTTATCCGCATTATACCGACGAAGGTGTTTGGTCGAATAGTCAGCAATCCAGAGAGGGTACTCATCCAAATTGCCCTTAATATATCGTCGGTAGAGATTGCCATTCGTATAAATAATTGGCTGGACCTGATAATGTTTCTCAACCGTTTCAAGCCACAATCTCAGTCCATCAACGATCGTTTCATCAGATTGTCCGTTGGTTACTTCAAAGTCAACGACTGGCGCAAAATCACCCGCATTCAAATGAACATGGGCGATAAAATTGCTGGCCTGCTTCAGTGGGTCGCGGGTAGGATGATAAAAGTGGTAAGCACCTCGGCGTAGGTCTGATTTTTTAGCCTCCCGCCAGTTTTTATCAAAGTGCTTATCGGCCAACGTAGCGCCTTCGGTTGCCTTAATAAATACAAATTGTAGTCGAACCCCATCGGCTTCCATCTGCCGAACCTTAGCCCAATTGATGCGATCATTGTGCCGCGATACATCGATCCCGTGAATACTGTAACGCATAGGTAAACGAATACCGAATGCCTGTACAAATCGCCAGTCTAATTCATCAGGGCGACGCGACCTAACAACCCAAAAACCTATCAGCAGAATCAGTATTGCCGCAAACCACAGACCGTATCGCCGAAAGAGAAGTTTAGCCAGAACGCGAAATTTCATTCAGGTTATTAATTGCCAGCCCGAAATTACAGGTTTACCTTTAAATATAATGAATATGAAAAAGCCCCCTGTGTTTACAGAGGGCTCCTTATAACTTGGATTAAAGAATTCCTAATCGTGGCCTTCTAACTTAACCAGTTTATTATACAGGCCTAGCAGCAGGAAAGGGGCTGCCCATTGACCAACAAATAAGCTCCGGTCACGGTCGCCATTTGCCTGTAAATACAGAGAGACACCCATTGAACCTAAGGCAGCCCATAAAAAGATGTCAGATGGCAATTTCGCGGTTTGCTCTTCAATAGCCGTTGCAACTGGCCCTTCACTATGCTCTGGATTGTCGTTTTTATTTTTTGCCATAACGCTCAGTTGTTTAAAAGGATAATGAAGCGTTAACTGAGTGAGTAATAGTAAAGTTTAAAAGTTGTAAGGCTGTTGAAGTAACAGTGTTTTATACGCAACGCTGGCTACAACCTTACAACTTTATAACCTCAAAAACCTATTTACTTATTTGGCTGAGGAGTCGTACGCAAGTAGGGTTTTACGAACGTAACCCCCTTTGGGAATTTCGCTTCAAGTTGATCGTTCGCGACGGCAGGGGTAACTATAACGTCCTGACCCTCTTCCCAATCCGCAGGCGTAGCGACCTGATAATTGGCCGTCAATTGGAGCGAATCAATTACGCGCAGTAACTCATTAAAATTACGTCCAGTTGAAGCGGGGTATGTGAGTGTAAGTTTAACTTTTTTATCAGGTCCAATGACAAATACAGAACGTACCGTTGCCTTTTCGCTGGCGTTCGGATGAATCATATCATACAATTCAGCGATCTTACGATCAGAATCAGCAATAAGCGGGAAATTAACCTCCGATCCTGTTACGTCCTTAATGTCGGAGGTCCAGCGGTTGTGCGAATCCAGGTCGTCGACCGATACAGCGATAACTTTCACATTACGCTTACCAAACTCATCTTTCAGCAAAGCCGTTTTACCCAATTCCGTCGTGCAAACGGGTGTGAAGTCGGCAGGGTGTGAGAACAGCATTCCCCATGAATTCCCAAGCCATTCGTGAAAATGGATATGTCCCTGGGTTGTATCGGCTTCAAAATCGGGGGCAATATCTCCTAAGCGAAGTGACATAATGAACGTGGTTTAGTGTACAAAATCTATCTTGTTAATATAGTAATAGTGAGTTGTAAAACCGGTGATTAGCCGGTTTACGTAGCAAACTTAAAAAATAGCTGCTGAGTTCGCAATCACCTAAAACAATTGCTGCATTAAATAAGCTTATCCTCAACCGCTATCCTGACGAGTTCAGCAGCATTACGTACCTGCAAACGACGCATCATATTGGCTCGGTGGTTATCGACTGTCCGAACGCTGAGCTGAAGTTTTTCGGCTATTTCGCGGCTGCTCATGCCATCGACCAGAAACTGTAAAATTTCTTTTTCTTTATTTGAAAGCTTCGACTGTCGTTCACTACGTCCCTGTCGGTTCCCTTTCTTTATTTGCTGCATATAGCCGCTCAGAATGATCGAAGCCACTGGGGAGCTATAATATTTCTCGCCTGTAGCAATCGTACGGATGGCTTTGATCATTTCATCCGACGAGGAATCTTTCAGAATGTATCCATAAGCGCCAGCCTCAACCGACTTCAGAATATAATCTTCGTTGTTGTGCATGGAAAGCATCAGCACCCGCACATTTTTATACAGCCGGGTAATGATTTGCGTTGTCTGGATGCCCGACATACCCGGCAACGAGATGTCCATCAGAATCAGTTCAGGGAGTTTTTCGAGACTCGACTGGTGCGCTTTCAGCTTGTCGAGTGCTTCTTCACCATCATTGGCTTCGTCAACAATTTCTAACCCATCGGCCTGTTCTAACAGAAGCCGGATTCCGTCGCGAACGATGGAATGATCATCCACTAACATTAATTTAATAGGTGCCATGATGCGCAAAATGCGTTTGATAGGGTATCGTAACCAGTATTCGAGTGCCTTTTCCTATCATCGAATTAATTTTAAATTTACCATTAAGTAACTTAGTCCGCTCCTGTATATTATGTAACCCCTGTGAAGGAGGCCGTAATTTTATTGGTATGGATTGATCACTTTTTGTTTCTTCTTTAGGCTTCATTAACCCGCTCGTTTGTTTTTTCCTGGGCACTACAAACCCCTTTCCATCATCATTGATCTCAAGCTGTAATATGTTTCCCCGTTCTTTCAGATCGATATGAATGTGAGAAGGGTTAGCGTGTTTGACAGCATTACTAACGGCCTCCTGCGTTACTCTATACAACGTAATTTCAACGTTTTTATCTAAACGAGGCTTATCAGTAGTAAGGTTCGTTTCGAACGTAACATCTATAGTTTCGCTACGGTTGTTTTCGGCCAGCATTTTTAGCGCAGGTACGGCCCCAAAATCACTTAATACCGTAGGCATCAGGTTGTTCGATATTGTTCGGGTTTCCTGAATGGTCTGCGTAACTAAACCCTTAAGTGTTTTTAGATTTTTAGGATAAGCTATTGGGCTGTTTTGTTCGGATGCGGCCGCTTTTAGCAATCCGGCTTCCAGCCCTTCGATTTGTAATTTAATTGCCGTCAGCATCTGTCCCAGACCATCGTGCAGTTCACGCGACAGGCGTTTCCGCTCTTCCTCCTGGCCGGCTATCAGATACGATGTTCGCAGTTTCTGATCATCCATCTGTTGCTGATATTGCAGTTTCGTGGCCTCGAACAATTTTTGCCGGGTTTCTTTGAGTGACTTGTTGGCGCTTAGTAATTTCTTATTTGCAGCTGTTGTCTGACTTTCCGCTTCCACCAATTGCGCAAATGTCTGTTTTAATTTACGGGATGCTGGTCGGAAAATCAGTACGCCAATAGCAACCAGCGTCATTATCGTAGACAAATAAAGATAAAAAGCCAGCGATTGCAAGAGTGTCAACTTCGATCTCACCTCACTGTTGTACACTCGAACAATACCGTCTATTTCTTCAAGAAATGGCTTTTCATTTGCCAACAGCAATTTAAGACTGGATTGCACGTCCGGTTTACGAATCTCGTCAAAGTTTTGTAAACGCATCAGCCGACGGGCACTTTGGCGGATCGCGTCAAATTCGGGACGTATTGCCTCGTATAGTTGCTGTACTGTATCGGAATTGGTAATAACTACCTTAGGATTATCTGCACGACCCTGACGCCCTAACAAATGATACCGCTCGAAGACCGGAAAAACTTGCCGCAGATCGGCTATATTTTCTGAGAAGTCAGCTTGCTCATCGGAGTCAGCTAACTGCAACGCCTGCTTAACAATCTGTTGGCTTTGATGTCGTTGTAAAGCAGTGTATCGGGTAATCCATATTTCATCCTGAACAGCACGGAGACGCCATTGCGTTAATCCTTGCCCTATAGTTAGCAGAATAGCCAGGATAATTAGCATGGTTATGTACAATCGGGTAAACCGAACGGGAATTACCGAACCATCTTTTGTGTTATCGTTGAGTAAGTCGGACACGGTAGCGTGGTCGAAACAAGATGAGTAATGTAAAAGTAATCTTTTTCGTAATTTTACCTTAATTTCACCGATCATCAAAGCCTTCCAACGTCATGACCCGTCTGCTGACTGCTTTATTACTTATAGGATTTGTAGTTCCCGCTTTTCGTCCGGCTGTTCCGCCGACAAATCGAGTTAAACCGGGTGTATCAACTCCGGTTACTGCTGAACCAGTCAAGCTCTCATGGGAGACACTACGCGACGTTACGTTCAAGAAAAAATGGTATGCCGAAGAATCGGTTTACATGCTGTATCCCACTTTCGGCCCCAATATTCAGAAACTGAATGGCAAGCCTGTTGAGTTAACGGGTTACGTACTGCCAGTCGATCTTGAATCGAACATATACGTCTTGTCGGCTTTCCCATATAGCGCCTGTTTCTTTTGCGGGGGTGCCGGCCCTGAATCGGTCGTGTCATTGAAGTTCAAGAAGTCGGACAAGAAGTTCAAAACGGATGAACGTCGCACGTTTCGGGGAACGCTCAAATTAAACGCTGATAATATTTACGAACTCAATTACATCCTGGCCGACGCCGAGATGATTGCGCAGTAATTTGTTCATATAAAAAAGCCGAGGTTAGTACATGCTAACCTCGGCTTTTTTATGTTCTGTGGAGAATATCGGAGTCGAACCGATGACCTCTTCCATGCCATGGAAGCGCTCTAGCCAGCTGAGCTAATCCCCCATCAAACCGCTAATGTGCGTTTTGTGGGTGCAAAGATGAACAAAAATTTAAATCGTCCCAAGCCGAAGCTCTTTTTTTTTAATATACCGAACGAACGGGTCCGGTTGCTAAAGTTAAGTTTGTTTTAACTAATCAATTACGTAGTTTTGATACTATACCCGACGCCGTATGCATACCGTTTATATCATTTATAGCCCTTCAGCCGATCGTTATTTCATCGGCCAGACCAAAGACCTGAAAATCACGTTGTGGCAACATAATGCCAAAACGAACCCGGCGACTGCTGACGGAAAACCGTGGGAAGTAAAGTTCACGCAACCATTCCCCACCCGCAACGAAGCGCTGAGTCTGGAAATGAAGCTAAAGAAAAAAGACCGTGCCTACTGGGAAGAATTTATCAGCAATGCCCAAGCTACTGTTTGATCGATATACGCTTAAATGCAAAAACCGCTTCGTAGGCGGTTTTTGCATTTAAAGGGCAATTAGGTATTTAAAATGGACGTAACGCTTTCACAAAGCGTCCTTTGAAATAGTCACTATACAAATTGTCTTCCCGAACGCCCCGCGATGACGATGCGTGAATGAATCGAATATTCTGGTTACCGTTCACTTCCGTCACGATACCGGTATGCGATACGTAGCCGGCCTTGTTCTTATCAGGAACGAAGAAAATTAAATCGCCCGGAAGGATTTCAGCTACCTCAACTTCATGCCCCACTTCTGACTGTTGCCAGGAAATACGCGGCATTTTCAACCCCACGTTGCTGAAAACAGCATAGACCAGACCCGAGCAGTCAATTCCATCGGTCGTGTTGCCCCCGGATCGATAAGGCGTACCAGTATACGTACGGGCGATCTTCACCACTTCAGGTACGTAGCGGTTTTCGTACGTACGGCCATCCACCACTTTTCCCGCAGCTTTTGCCGAACTGGCTGGCGTTTTGGCCGACGAAGATGGGCGACGGGCAACGGAATGCGACGATGAAGGACGGCGACTAACTGACGGGCCTGAGGAACGTAGTGCGCTACAGGCCGAGAGTAAAGAAAGCAGTGATACACTTAGCAGTAGGGAGCGGGTGGGTCCCCAGGGTAAGCGATGTTGCATAGAACGGAAGAAAAGGTTAATATTTCAATCGATTTATCAGACGGATTGAACAACGAGTTCACGCGTTTTTGAAAACATTACGAATCGTTTGTAGTTGCAACCTATCAAATTTTCATAGATAACGCAATTCGTTTCCGTATCTTATCTACTTCCATCACCTTAACTTTTACTTTCTGGTACACTTTCACGACGGTTTTCGGATCTGATACGTAGTGATTGGCCATTTGCGAGACGTGAACCAGCCCATCCTGCTTCACGCCAATGTCCACAAAAGCCCCAAAAGCCGTAATATTCGTCACCACACCGGGCAATATCATCCCTTCGTGCAGATCATCGACCGACCGAACGCGGGCATCGTACTCAAACACCGAAAGCTGTTCGCGCGGATCACGGCCAGGCTTGGCCAGTTCGGATAAAATATCGCGGAGCGTTGGTAAGCCAACTTCGTTTGTTACGTAACGCTCGGGGCGGATTTGCTGCCGTAAATCCGGTTGCCTGATCAGGTCTGAAACGGTACTCTTTACATCAGTGGCCATCCGCTCCACAACTGCGTAACGTTCTGGATGAACGGCACTGTTATCCAGCGGATTTTTTGCGCCTTCTATTCGTAAAAAACCGGCGCACTGCTCAAAGGCCTTTGGCCCAAGACGGGGTACTTTCTTAAGTTGATCGCGAGATGTGAACGCACCATGTTCAGCACGGTAAGCCACAATATTACCAGCCAGTTGCGGCCCCAGGCCCGAGACGTAACGTAACAAATATGCACTGGCTGTATTGAGCGATACGCCAACCTGATTGACGCAACTCTCCACAACCGTATCCAGGCTGGTTTTCAAGTCCATCTGATCGACATCGTGCTGGTATTGCCCAACACCAATGGATTTTGGATCAATCTTAACCAGTTCAGCCAGTGGGTCCATTAACCGACGACCGATGCTAACCGCCCCACGAACTGTTACATCGCGGTCGGGGAATTCATCCCGCGCTACGTCTGAGGCCGAATAAATCGACGCGCCCTGTTCACTGACCATGAACACTGGTTTATTCAGGTTTAAGCTATTGATAAACTCTTCGGTTTCGCGACCAGCCGTGCCGTTTCCAATGGCAATGGCATCAATCTTGTACTGAGCGATCAGTTTCTGTACAGTCTGTGCTGCCTGTTGACGCTGGTTTTCGGACTGACTCAGGTAAAGCACCGTATCCGTGAGCAAATTTCCCTGGGCATCGATGCAGACGGTTTTACAGCCCGTTCGGTAGCCCGGATCAATGGCCAGTACGCGCTGCTGGCCAAGTGGCGGACTGAGCAGAAGCTGGCGCAGGTTATCGGCAAAAATCTGAATGGCTTCCCGGTCAGCTTTTTCTTTTGACGTATTCGCGAACTCTGTTTCGAGTGATGGTTTAAGCAGGCGTTTGTAGCCGTCCCGGATCGCCAGCGACACCTGTTCTTTACAGACAGCTGTACCCGATCGTTCAGCAACAAACTGCCGCTCAAGCCGCTCAATGGCAGCCTCTTCATCAGGACCGACACTAACAGCCAGGAATCCTTCTGCTTCGCCCCGACGTAACGCCAGGAGCCGGTGTGAGGGTACGCGACGAAGTGGCTCAGCAAAATCGAAGTAGTCCTTGAATTTTACGCCTTCGATATCCTTTCCTTTTTTGACAACCGACCGAATAATAGCTTCGCGCTCAAACAGATTCCGAATCCGTTGCCGCGCATCGGTATCTTCACTAAACCGCTCAGCCAGAATATCACGAGCACCCTGTAAAGCATCACTAACGGTCGGCACAGCATCCGACAAATAACGCTGGGCGATTCGTTCGATAGTCGGTTCGCGCTGAGCAATCAATACATTAGCCAGCGGTTCCAGTCCCCGTTCAATAGCCAGCGTAGCGCGGGTTTTACGTTTCTGTTTATAAGGTAAATAAAGATCTTCAAGATCGGTGAGTGAGTCGGTAGCGTCAATTTTTCGCCGGAGTTCAGGCGTTAATTTCCCCTGTTCGTCAATAGATTTTAAAATGGCATCCCGACGCTTGTCGAGTTCAAGTAATTTTTGATACGTATCCTTGATCTGGCTGATTTGCACCTCATCGAGCGGGCCATGGTCGGCCGATGCAGTGGCTTCTTTGCGATAACGAGCAATAAACGGAACGGTAGCTCCTCCGTTCAGTAATTCGATGGTTGCCGCAACAGACTTCGCATTCAAGCCAAGCCGAGCGGCAACGCGTTGTTCAAACGATTGGGTCATTCAGGGGCATTGATTAAGGTAGCGTGGACTTCAGTCCGCATAGCCGTGAGGCTAAAAAAACATAGCTACAACTAAGCCTCACGGCTACGCGGACTGAAGTCCACGCTACCTGGATAGGGCAAAAAAAAACATGCCAGCTGGCATGTTTTTTACAACGGGTGTCTTTATATCTTACAATTAAGCTATTTCGACGTTCACGGCATTTAAGCCTTTTTTACCGCGTTCGACATTAAACTTCACTTTGTCGTTTTCACGGATTTGGTCGATGAGACCGGAAGCGTGTACAAAAATGTCTTCGCCACCTTCATCTGGTTTAATGAAGCCAAACCCTTTGGTTTCATTAAAGAATTTTACAGTTCCTGTTTGCATTGCTTGGTTTAAATTTGGGCGAAGAACGACACAATAAAATTCATTTCCAAATGTATTGACAATTTTTACCCATTAATTGGCGTTTTCGCGAGCAAAATTTGCTAAAAAGCGTAAATACATGCTTGCAACGCCTTTTTTATCCGAAAAAAGTAGACAGGATCGACCTGTTTTATCACCGCCGGTCAGTGAGGCTATTAGTATCAATTACGCCTATGAATTTGTAGATGCGGACAAGCATCTCCCTACTTTCCGTATTTTTGGGCACTTAACTGAATTGACGAGTAGTGAAGATTGATATAACTTCGTTCATGCGCGTAGCGGGAATTGTGGGGGCATTACTAATTGGAGGGCTAAATGTGGCATCGTCGCAGGTAAACATCAGTAACGCTGACGAACCTTCTTTGTACAGCTACTGCCAGCGATTTCAAACGCTGTATACCCAGATTCGCGTTCAGAGCGTAACGCCCGACTCGGCCCGAAAGGAGTTTAGCCGAATCATGAACGAACTACAGACGCGATTCCGAAGTAGCGAAACGTATCATCAGGATTCACTCCAGCGCGACAGTCTCCAACGAACGGGACATTATTTCACCTTTCCAATACGGGGCTACACAACCAGTGCCATTGGCGGTACACACGGTGAAGGCTATCGGGGCACTGGATTTGATCTGTTCGATTATAACGTACGGGGCAGTCATCCCGCACAGGACATTTTCATCCGCGACCGTAACCAGGACAATGTTGATGACCTCACCGGCAAACCCGTCGATATACTGGCTATGAGTTCGGGATTGGTACTGGCGATCGAAACAGCCTGGAAGCCTGGTTCTGAATACCGGGGAGGCAACTGGATATGGGTCTACGACCCGATTATGAACGGTTTATTTTACTACGCTCACAATAGTCAGGTCGACGTAACGCCGGGACAATGGGTTCAGACGGGTCAGAAGATCGCTGAAATGGGACGTAGTGGTTTTAACGCCTACAAAGCGCGTTCACCAACCCATTTGCATCTGATGTACCTGCAAATCCAACCAGATGGTCTTCCCCTACCCCTCAATACCTACACCTGGTTGCTGAAGGCCAAGCTATCTAAATAACTATAGCCTGGCCGGGCTGGCGTACCAGCGGCTACGTCCGGGTGTAGAAAAATTTTTACCTGGACGTGGCCGCTGGTACGCCAGCCCGGCCAGGCTACACGTCACTTACGATTCTCTTACCAGATTGACGCCCGTAACGAGGAAAATCATACCGACAATAAAAGGAGCAGCCGATTCAGCCTTCGATATGCTCATACCTAAAACGGTTTTTCCATCCGATAGAAAAGCAACCAGAGCAAATAATACAACAACTACACCGATAATGGTGAGAGATGCGCCGAAAAAGCGCCGAAAATTGGTACTGTTATTATCCATACGATTAAGTTAGTGAAGAATGTAGAATGATGAGTGAAGAATAAATAGGCTTTGTTTATTCTTCACTCATCATTCTACATTCTTCACTGTTTTCAAACCGCGTTTGCGGCCTTCTTCCAGTAAAAATGGGTAAGCTTTATCAAATGAATTTGGGACAATCCCATCCAGAATAGCTTCCCGCAAAACAGTTTTCAGCTCACCCACTTCTTTCGAAGGCGGCAAACCAAAGGTCTCCATAATTAACTCACCTGTGATAACCGGCTGAAAATTACGGAGTTTATCCCGTTCTTCCAGATCGTGTAATTTACGCTCGACCTTGTCGAAGTTACGAAGGTGTTTCTGCACCCGCTCGTAATTTTTCGACGTAATGTCGGCACGGCAAAGCGCCATTAAGCCTTCCAGGTCATCTCCAGCGTCAAACAACAGACGTCGCAGCGCAGAATCCGTGATTTGTTCTTTGGTGAGCGCAATAGGTCGCAGATGAAGCCGAACGAGTTTCTGAACGAATCGCATGTGTTCATTGAGCGGCAGTTTCATGGTACGGAAAATACCCGGCACCCAGCGGGCGCCTAAATCTTCGTGTCCGTGAAACGTCCAGCCAACTTTCGGATCGAAACGTTTCGTAGCGGGTTTGGCAATGTCGTGCAGCAAAGCTGACCAACGTAACCAGAGTTCGTTTTCCGGATCGGTATCATCTTTTTTCGCCCGATTGGCAATGTTGTCGAGTACCTGGAGGGTATGATAAAAATTATCCTTGTGGCCTTTCCCTTCGATGGTTTCGACGCCTTTCAGCGCAACAAGCTCAGGAAAAATTCGCTCCAGCAAACCGGCATGGTACAGCAGCTTAAACCCATACGAAGGCGTCGGCGACAAGATAATTTTGTTCAGCTCGTCGGTAACACGCTCGCGCGAAACAATCGTGATCCGTTCATTCATCCTGACAATAGCGTCAAACGTATCGGGCTCGATGTCGAAACCCAACTGCGAGGCAAACCGAATAGCCCGCATCATACGTAGTGGATCATCGGAAAACGTAATGTCGGGACCGCCCTGAATTTGATTAAGTGGTGTACGGATGATCCTACGTTTGATATCTTTCAATCCGTCGAACGGATCGAGCAGTTCACCAAAATCCGCAGCGTTGAGACTAATGCCCATGGCATTAATCGTAAAATCCCGGCGGTTCTGATCGTCTTCGAGCGTACCATCTTCTACAATCGGTTTCCGTGACTCGCTTCGGTACGATTCTTTGCGGGCTCCCACAAATTCAACTTCCCATTCCTGATCGGCACCTGGCTGAGTAGTCCGCAGCATGGCTGTACCGAAATTCGGAAATATCGCTACGTTGGTCTGCAACGTTTTGCCAACCGCTTCGGCTAATGCAATACCGCTTCCGATGCATACAATATCAATATCCTTCGACGGACGACCCAGCACCAGATCACGTACGAATCCGCCAATCACGTAGGATTGCACACCTAGCGCGTCGGCCTGGCGGGCGATGGTACTGAAAATCGGGTTTTTATGTAATATCTCGTTGAAATTCATTGGGCAAGCGATGGGCAGTAGTCGTTAGTTGGTCTACGTAGTTTTTACTGGAGACCATCGACTGTCGACCACCGACTTATTTTCTAATAAAACTAACCTCTCCCTTGGTTCCCAACCGCATAATGCGGGGGCGTTTGGGCATACCCGGCAACGCGCCAAATCGATTCGTAATGATAGCTTCAGCCGCAGTTGGCAAGGATAGTGACTCGAACGGAACGGTCAACAGACCACGCCCAAAACTACCGATCAGTCGTTGCACTTCAGGATTTAATGTACGTCGAATGGCCAAATCTCCAGCGGCTTGTGTTGCGTTACGATCCACTTCCGACGTAGCGGCTGACTGCCACAAAACCATCGACACGTTTTTGCCCTGTTCATAGATAACCGTTAGCGGATTTTCGGCAAACTCAACCAGATCGTAGGCTATATCCGGCATTTTCGCTACGTATAAAGCTAACTGATCGGGATTTTGAATGAGCACGGTGGGCTGCAAACCATTGGGCATAACCGATACTAACGTAAGCAATTGAGTAACGGTCGCATCGTTAACGGGATCGGCAGCTACCGACCAGCCTGTTTCATCGGCGATAGCCATTAGTTGGCCCTGCCGGAGCTGGTAAGCAATATCACGGATACTTGAAGTCATATTCATCGAACCACAAAAATACGGCAAGTTTGACGAAACCCAGTATCCACACAGAAGATGGTTTGACGTAGTAACGTGATAAACAAAAATGGGCATAACGTGTTGAGTACGCGATTAGCTCCCTAATTTATCCCGTTGATTTCTATGGCATCTGATTATACACGCCCTCATTATCATCAGTTTTCGCATTCACTACTGGCTCTAGCGCTATTGGCCACTGGTATTTATTTAGGTCAGGATATTCTGGTACCGCTGGCCATGTCGGGGCTGATTGCCGTTTTATTACGTCCCATCGAAAACCGGCTCATTCGACTAGGTATGCATAAGGTGATTGCGATTAGCCTGGCGCTATTACTAGCTATTGTTATTGTAGCAGGTCTGGCCGTTCTGTTGTCGATGCAACTATCTGACTTTGCGGACGATATGCCTAAAATCCGGCAGAACATAAGCGATTCGTTCGGGAAGGTTCGGCGGTGGATTCGAAGCGAGTACAACGTCAGCTATCGCCAGCAGGAACAATACATCGAGAAAGCGCGGGCGCAAACCATGGAAACGCTACAAAGTCCTAGCACACTCGGCTTCATTACGGGACCGCTCGGTACGCTGACTCTAGTGCCGATCTATATTTTTTTGTTGCTCTACTACCGCACCATGCTGCTCCATTTTGTTGTGGTGCTGTTTGCTGAAAAGCACACCGACCGGGTACGCGAAGTACTGAGCGAAGTGAAAGGGGTTATTCAGAGTTATATGGTCGGATTACTTATTGAAACGGCCTGCGTAGCGGCTCTCAACTCCATTGGACTATTGATTCTCAACGTTCAATACGCTATCCTACTCGGTGTTATGGCCGCCATTCTTAACCTGATTCCGTACATTGGGGGCCTGGTCGCTACCGCCCTGACCGTTCTGGTTACGTTCAGCAATAACCCGGAATTATCCGTCATTCTGGGCGTTGTTGGTATCTTTCTGCTGGTGCAATTCATCGACAACAACGTACTGGTGCCGCTCGTTGTGGCGTCGAAGGTTAAGGTTAATGCCCTTGTATCGATCGTAGGCGTCCTGATCGGTGGCGCTTTAGCGGGCGTGTCCGGAATGTTCCTATCGATTCCGGCCATCGCCATTATGAAAGTGATTTTCGACCGCGTCGACAGCCTGCGTCCGTGGGGCGTTCTGCTGGGTGATCAAACCCCGGAAGAAGCGGGCAGCAATTTATTTCGCCTGCCTAAACGCCGAAAAAAAGCCGTGATTGTGGAAGTCAAGTAGGCAAACTTATATGGTTTCAGAGACCTTATGAAGCTGTTTGAGTTAGCAAGTATATGGGTTGCCGTGAGGTCGGATTTAAGAATCCGACCTCACTTGTTCAAACAACTGCTACGTAGCAAAACGTTTGAAAAACTCGTCTTCGTAACTAGCGCCGATGGGTATTTCCTGACTGGCAACCAGCACACTTTTATTCCTGATCGCGTCAATACGACTGACCGGAACGATAAAGGATCGGTGCACGCGAATGAAGCCCTCGCCTTTATCATCGGTCTCGGCTAATTTTTGCAGGATCGCTTTCATAGTCATCCGTGTCACAATCGGTTTGTTGGTCTGAATATGGATTTTCAAATAATCATCCAGCCCTTCAATGTATAAAATATCGGCGAGATCAATCTTGTATAATCGGTAATCGGCTCGTATATAGATGTACGTGGGCTTCGTCTGTGCAGGAGTGTGCAGAAACCGGTAATAATCGGCCGCCCGGTTGGCAGCCTGCAAAAAGCGCTCGAAGGTAAATGGCTTTAGCAGATAGTCGACCGCATTCAGATTGAACCCTTCTACAGCATGTTCAGCATGGGCCGTCGTGAAAATAACCATTTGATTCTCTGTCAGGGCCTGTTGCGCGACTGTTTTATAGAAATCAATCCCCGACATCGACGGCATGTTAATATCCAGGAATAATAAATCGACTGGAAATTGCTCCAGATACGTCAAGGCCTGATCCGTTCTGAAAAACGTTTTTTGCAGATCAATAAAATCGATCTGTTCACAAAAGCGAGTGATCACACGTAACGCAAGCGGTTCGTCGTCTAAGGCAATGGCTCGGATCATGAGAGAGTCAGGAATAGGTCAACCGTAAAATCGTCGGACCGGTCGTTAATAACCAGCCGATGTCGGTTCGGATATAACAAATGTAACCGGGCTTTGGTATTCTTCAGACCGATCCCGCTGCCCGCCGTTTGCAGACTTTGCGTTACGTGCACTTTTCGATTGAATACCCGACAATGCAATTCGTCCTCCTGAATCGCAATCGCAATCCTAATGACGGAATCTTCCTGCGGATTAACGCCGTACTTAAACGCATTTTCAATAAACGAGATAAGAATAAGTGGAGCAATCGACTTGCCCTGCGCGCTTCCCTCCGTGGTAAACGAAAGCTGAACCGTATCAGCTAAACGCAGTTGTTGTAAAGCAATGTAATGGCCAATGTATTCCAGTTCTTTGAGCAAAGAAACTCGTTCTTCCTGGGTTTCTTTGGTGATATACCGCAAAAATGACGAGAGTTCGATAATAGCGTCGGCCGTATGAGCCGATTGATCGATGGCCAGCGAGTAAATGCTGTTGAGCGTATTGAACAGAAAATGCGGATTAATCTGGGCTTTCAGGTACGACAATTCCGTCTGTAGTTTTTCGCGTTCGGTTTCCCGCAGCCGGTCGTTGGTACGTAGCATCAACGACAGTAAGAAACTGAGCGCAAACAGAAAAAACGTCTGACTTGATTCAATCGGAAAACCTATCTGTTCAGGACCCACCCCGGGTGGGCCAGGCGGTCGATCTAACGGCATCTGATCATCAGGCCGAAGAGAATTACCATCTCGTGACTCCGGTGGTGGCACGGGTCTCCGCAAGAACGAAGGAGGTGGTTCACCCGGATCTGGTCGGGGAGACGCATCAAATCGCCGATTTTCGGGTGAATCATTGTTTACGCCCCCTGGCGACCCTCCCCGCTGATTGATTTCAACTAACAGAAATTGAATGAGTAAAAATGAACCGATTACGCTAAAGGCATAAGGTACATACTTTTTGGGAAAGAACAGTTTGGGAATCAGTCCGTAATAGTTGGCGTAAAAGAATCCGATTGTTAGCAGATACGATAGTAGATTCCGCTGCTCATGCGGATTGTAGCTTACCTCCGCCAGTTTGGAAAACCCACCCGACGTGAAAAAATAAGGCAGTGCCAGAAAGGCCAGCCCACCCACGACATGAATGAGAATACGTAATGATCGGCTCTGCATAAACGCTACGTTAATCGTGCCGAAAGTTCAACACTTTCGATAAGTTCTCAGAAGAATCGACTCGCTATTCACCGACAAATCTGCTGTGTTTACCTACAAATCGACCTTTATGTTTGACGATAACTTTTTGTCAGGAACGTACCGTTGAGTATGAGTTTAAGGCGGGCATTCTGAAAGCTGAACTAGCGGTTCGCTTTGTACTAACTCAAAATGAGTCGATTAATTTATAAAAAAGAATTAGCAGCGGATCGTTCACGAATGAAACTATACTTTCCCGGAACAAATCGGGGCAACCGTTGATTAGTTATGTGCTGAGCGATGGTATTTATAGTAGCTTCAGCTTACATCTCCACAAACATATGACTGCTGACGTATTGGCCATTGCGGCCCACCCCGATGACATTGAAATGACTTGCGCCGGTACCGTTCTCTCGCTGATCGCTCAGGGGAAAACCGTAGCCGGAGTTGACCTGACCCGGGGCGAACTCGGTACCCGTGGAACGCCCGAAATTCGGGAACAGGAAGCCGCTGAAGGCGCCCGGATCATGAAGTTAATCGCCCGTGAGAATATGGGGTTTCGTGATGGTTTTTTCCGGAATGATGAAGAACATCAGTTGGCGCTTATTCCGCTTATTCGACAGTATAAGCCTCAGATAGTCTTGACAAACACCCCTGATGATCGCCATCCCGATCATGGTCGTGCGGCTCAGCTTGTGATCGATGCCTGCTTTTATTCAGGACTGCGGCAAATAAAAACCGTTGGTAAAGATGGACAACCGCAGGAAGCACACCGACCAATTTACGTTTATCATTTCATTCAGGACCGATCGCTGAAGCCCGATTTCGTGGTAGACGTAACGCCTTACTGGAACCAGAAACTCGAAGCGATCAAAGCCTACAAAAGCCAGTTTTTCAATCCGGAAAGCAGCGAGCCCCAGAGTTATATTTCAGGCGAACCCTTCATGAAGTTTCTGGAATCCCGTACCCGTGAGCATGGCCATATGATCGGCGTGGAATTTGGCGAAGGATTCATCAGCAGACGCATGCTGGGCGTTACGGATTTATTTGCTCTGATCTGATTCGAGAGCAGCCACTTGTGCTTGCTCGAAGAAACCATCTTTTATCATATACGGTAGCGCAACGCCCATACCGATTCCGAAGATAACCCAGACGGTGAGTAGTACTTGCTTACTGTGCTGATTGATCAATTGAACCAGCGGCAAATGGGAATTTCCAATCTTGTATTGAGCAACCAGAAACCCTTTCAACAAAACAGGCACCAGCGACGCTACACCCAACAAAAACAGGCCGAACACTACGTATGGTCCCATCTTTCTCCAGAATTGGCTGTTAATTCCACCCGGAATGATTACGTTGCCAATGAGGCCGATCAGAACAAATACAACAACAATACCCAGCAAAAGCCAGTAGTATGGTTTTAGATTGAGATGCATAGTATTCCGAACTGAATTAGCCAGATGATTTGATCGTCACAAAAGTGGTGAATTCATTAAGGCATGAATAGTTAAAATCAACAACTGGACGTATCGAACTAACAACGAGTAAGCGCTGATCTATAACCTGCTGAATCAGCATCACTGATTGATAAAGGGTAACTGAATAATGACGCGGGTGCCGGTCGGTTGCTGCTGATCATCGTATTTATCAATAATCGTAACGCCAGCGACCTGACCACTACGTTGGCCAATTAATTGCAGGCGGTCTTCGGTCACGCGCAGACCCACGCTTTGGTGTGTGGTGGATTGTTTCTTGAGTGTCTGAGCGCGTACTCGCCCTACCCCATTGTCATTGACGGTACAGTTTAAATGATCGGCCTTGTGTTCAATGCTTACCCGAATGCAGCCTTTACTTTGCTTATGAGCCATACCGTGCAGGATAGCGTTCTCAATATACGGCTGAATGATCATTGGGGGGATTGTTGTTCGATCAAGGGATATGGCCGGGTCGGTCGTTACTGAAAAATCAAACAGATCATCGAAACGCAACTGTTCCAGTTCTAAATACAGCGTCAGTTGTTCCAGTTCGCTGGTCAACGTCACCCACTCATGCCGTGAGTTGTCCAGAATCAATCGCATCAGCCGGGCAAACTTAACGAGGTATTTATCGGCATTGTCGCTGTCATTTTGCAGGACAAATAAGCGAATCGCATTCAATGAGTTATACAGAAAATGCGGGTTCATCTGCGAACGTAGTGCTTTCATTTCCGAAGCCGCGATACGTTCGCGCAGCTCGCTTTTTTCGCGTTGTTGGTTCGTCCGTTGCTTCTCACGCCAGCGGGCTATGTAGCCTGTCAGAGCCAATAGAACGACCAGGCTAATTATTCTGAACCACCAGGTTTGCCAGAACGGAGCCAGAATCGTTATAGGCAATCGGTAACCCGTTCGATTCCAGACGCCATCGTTATTAGAAGCAACAATGTGTAGTACGTAGTCGCCAGGAGGTACGTTCGTGTAGCTGGCAAATGCCCGATTACCGTTCTGATTCCAGGCCTCATCAAAACCTTCTAACTGATACGCATATTGATTATCAGCGGGGTTATCATAATTTAAAGCCGCCATCTCAAACGTAAAGAGATTATGCGTGTGCTTTAGTACAAAGTTAGGCGAGGCAGCCAGCGGACTCTTTAGTAATTCCTGTCCATTTACCCGAAACGAAGTCAGGTAAACTGGCGGTACGTAGCGATTCTGCCGAATCTGCTTTGGCTCGGTATAGACCAACCCACGCATCGCTCCGAAATACAGCCGCCCGGTTGAGTCCTGAGCTACCGAAGCCGATTCGAATTCGGACGGTGAAGTGCCATCCGTTTCGTCGAAAACCGTTATTCGAAATTGTTGTATATCAATACTGGCCAGACCCTGGCTGGTACTTACCCAGAGCGTGTCACCAATCGTCGTGATGGCCGAAATATCATTATGCGGTAAGCCGTGTCGGGTAGTAAAAACCCGAAATTTGCCGTTTTTTTGATTGAGGAGCGCCAGGCCGTTGTCCGTACTTACCCACATTCGCCCAAACCGATCTTGTGCAAACCCAGTCACACCATCGTCGGGTAAACTTTGCAGGTCATCGGTATGCGTGTGTTGTGCCAGCAATCGCAAATCAGGACTAAACTTATAAATTGGTCCTAGTCCGCCCACCCACAGGTTCTGGTGACGGTCGATATACAGCATGTTGTAGTTCTTACCAGGCAATTTTCGAATGCGATCGTCATTAAACTGATGTGCAAACCGACCCGTTTTGGGGTCATAAACCGTTAGCTTTTCGTTCGTACCGATCAAAATTTTTCCATCGGGCGTCGGCGTCAGCTCAAACACCTGATTACCAGCAATCGCTTTATCCAACTGCCAGCGACCGTCCGATTTTGTCATGTCGTCATTAACAGATGACACAGACGGTACGTGCTCGATACGCCCAGTTTTTGGGTCCATCCAGTTCAAGCCGGCGATAGTGCCTATCCATACTCGGTTGGTCTTGTCAACCAGAACTGAATACGTGTGATCATTATCCAAACTATGCGGATTTTTCGGATCGTGTCGATACTGTCGATATGACCTGGTTTTCGGATCAAGGTGAACTAACCCCTCGCGGGTAGCCAGCCAGAGGGTGTTATCCTGGTTAACCCAGATTGACCCTACATCAAATCCCAGCGTTGTCGCTGGCTGATAATTCACTTCGTCAAAAATCGAGCGAAACTTATTGACCGTAGGGTTAAACCAGCAAACACCTGCGTCATCCGTTACGATCCAGATAACACCCGCCCGGTCCTCCATCAGCGCACTGACGGAGTTCGATACCAAACTGCGTGGGTTATTTTCATTGTTAACGTAACGAACAAACCGCTGTTTTCCAGCATCATACCAAAGAATGCCCCCTCCGTTTATCCCTACCCACAGATCGCCCGTACGCGTGAACAGGAAAGACATAACGGCCTGATCAACGCCCAGTTGTGGCATGGATTGGAACCGATTCGTTTGCGGATTTAATCTGACCGATTTCCCCGAATTAGTACCCACCAGAATCTCACCAGTTTGGGGATGTCGGGCCAATGCCGTTACGTAGTCATCGGGCAAAGACGCGGTATCTAACGTATCGTGCTGGAACGTGCGCACTTGCTTCGTACGCGTATCATAAGCGAACAGGCCACCCTGGGTTCCAATCCAGAGCATACGACCGTCGACTAATAGCCGACGAATGGCTTTAACCGATGAGGCTGATGCTTTTCCCACTGGCAATGATAATAGAGTTGCCTTACCCGTTGCTGGCTCGAACCTCACCACGCCACCCCGCGTACTCAGCCACAAAGTTCCGTCATCACTTTCGGTAATTCGGCGAATAAGGTTGCAGTCGGCCCCTAACGCAGGAAATAAATAACGCTGAAACGATTGTGTAGTGGGTTCATACCGATTGATTCCCTCCTGTGTGCCTACCCAAAGCGTACCGTTTTTACTGGTGATAACGCTACGTACCACACGATGTGACAATGAATGGGGATTGCCTGGCTGTCGGGAGAAATTCAGGCAGCGAACACCGTCAAAACGGGTCAGCCCATTTACTGTGGCGATCCACATAAATCCGGCGGTATCCTGCGTAATGGCAACCCCAAAATTAGCGGCCAGCCCCTGCTGTAATGTCAGACGTTGAAACGAGACCGTAGGGGCCTGGGCCTGTACCGATTGCCAATAAATTACACCGGTTATAAGCAGCCACAACAGCCTGTATTGCCCGCTCATCGTTCTCCTGAAATCAGGTTTGCTGACGGTTGATTTACTAGCGCGGATCGGAATACGCGTCATATTGAATTAGTCGGGAATAAGGCTATCTATGCGGATTAAAGGTAGCTGGTAAAGTAAGCTGGTTAGTGCCATGATTTAGCTCTGACTCTATCTAAAACCAGATTTAATAGACTTGTTGTCTAAACAGATACCTGATCTGCATCGCCCGGAAGCTAAAGAGCCTTTCAACGCTAATTATACTCAGCATTTTGTCATCTCTACCACGTTCTGCGCCCTGACAACCAGTTATTTAGTCAAATCTACTCATTATTCATTACGGCTACGTCTCTGCCAGAATCTTTCGTTGCTTTGTCCATCGACTACTTTAAAAAGCCTGGCTTGTGACACGTGCTAAGAAAACCCTTTCGAGGTCCGCTTACAAACAGTCGCGAACTGACGGGCAGGCTTATCGGCTGGTTCAGCAACAACTGGCAGAAAATCAACAACGTATTGTCGAAACCAAGTTAGTAGCCCTGCGCATGCAGCTGAATCCGCATTTTGTCTTCAACAGTCTGAATGCCATTAATTACTACATTCTTCGGCACGAGTCCGAACAGGCATCAACCTATCTAACTAAATTTTCAAAGCTGATACGTCAGGCCATGCTTAATACAGCTACGGAATGGATACCACTTCGGAATGAACTAACAGCCTTACAGACTTATATTGACCTGGAGTTATTACGTAGCAACAATGCCTTTGAGATGATTTTAAACATTAGCGAATCGCTGAATCCAGACGACATATGCATCCCCCCTATGATTATGTATCCTTACGTCGAAAATGCGATCCGGCATGGACTGTTGCAGCAACCCATCACGAAACCTGTTTTGCGGATCAACTGCTCGGCAGAAAAGGGCTATTTACTGATTCAGATAGCCGATAATGGTATTGGTCGGGCGGCCTCGATGCAGGCACA
This sequence comes from Spirosoma validum, assembly GCF_014699035.1. Classification (GTDB taxonomy): domain Bacteria; phylum Bacteroidota; class Bacteroidia; order Cytophagales; family Spirosomataceae; genus Spirosoma; species Spirosoma validum. The sequence continues at coordinate 739,375 of NZ_JACXAA010000003.1, read as the reverse complement.
ACGTAACGGGCTGACAGCGCATAAGTCATACGGCCATACGATCACAACCGAACGACTCCAGCTCATTAACGACCTTTACGGGAGCGATTCGCGGGTCGATTTTACCGATTTAATCACAAACACCGGCACTTCTGCAGGAACGTGTGTTACGTTCAGCATGAAACTCAAATCGTGTTAATTCCATGATCGATAAGTTATACGTACTAATTTATAATGTACTGACAACTCGTAAATTAGCTACCATAAATTCCCCAACTCTCAATTACCCGCATTCTACCTCCGCAACCATAAATAGCCATGACTGCCCTGATTATTGACGACGAAAAACACTGCCGCGACGTATTGAGTCTGCTCCTCAAGCGATATTGCCCTATTGTTCAGATAGCAGCTACCTGCGCAAACGGAGCAGAAGGCCAGGTGGCCATCGAAACGTTACGGCCGGATTTGGTTTTCCTGGACATCGAAATGCCGGGTATGAACGGTTTCGATATGCTGGAGGCTTGTCGGTACACTGATTTTCAGGTCATTTTTACAACGGCGTTTAACGAGTACGCGATTAAAGCTATTCGGCATAACGCACTGGACTATATCCTAAAACCCGTTGACAAGGATGAACTGATACACGCGGTTGCCAAAGCCCAACAGAAACAAAATACCCAGTCTCCATCGGGCATCGAACAATTATTAGGTTTTTTACAAAATCAGAACGTTGGCGGCCGCATTTCGCTGCCTACTCTGGAAGGCTTGCAAATCATTGATAGCGAAGATATTTACTATTGCGAATCTGACGGGGGTTATACGCGTTTTGCGATGAAAAATGGGCAGATCATTCTGATTTCGAAGACGCTGAAAGAAGTAGAAGAAGTACTGGATACCAAAGGTTTCTGCCGTGTACATCATAGTTACCTGATCAATTTGCGTTACGTACAGCGATATATTCGGGGAGATGGTGGCGAAGTGGTGATGGCCAATAACAAAGCGCTACCCGTTTCCCGAAATAAAAAGCAGGAGTTTCTGAGCTTGCTGGAGAAAATCTGATCAGTCCTCTAGTGCATATGCCAATCTTTCTCTTTTTGCTGCTGGTCTTTTCCACCTTTATTGCTACAGGACAATCGTATTCAGAATCGCCACAACAAGCTCTAAATCAGTACGTAGCCTTTCTGAATCAATCTGTCAATGAAGTGACTCAGCGCCTGCAACAGATCCAGACGTATCATGATGATATGCGTACCTACCAGACTGGACATGGTCCGTTACGTTTATCTCCATCGGGCACACTGGAAGAGTAGTGCTATAAAAAATCCATAGCCCGTAATGCCCTAACTGAGACTGAAAATCAGCGTCTGAAAACCGGCGCTCAGAGCCTCTGGCAATTGCTGACTCAACTAGACCAAACCATAAAGGCATTAGGAACATACAATCGCCTGAAAGATTATGAACAGGATAGTTTCAAACAAGCCGACACACTGATTGCGAATTTAAAAGAACAGTTTGATCAATTCCGTAGCGATAAAGATGCTTTTTATAAACAAATTCAGCGGATTTATCATCGCTACCAGCCTTACCGGCCTGACAACGCCTACCTGTATACGGAACAGGAAATGAATCAGGCATTGGCAGGTCAACGTCAGGTACTCGAGACGCTACGTTATTACCTGAACGAAAACAATCTATCCAACTGGCCTGTAGAATTTATTCAGCAGATCGGCCTCACCAGCAACGTCAACAAGCAGTGTGCCTAAACATGACGTGGTCGTTATGAGAGCCCCGGCGAACACTCCTGTTCAACGTGCCCCTGTCCGCTCAGACAATGGAGTTGCTTCACTTTCGAAAGAAAGAACCGTCATTCACCACGACACGATTTACGTCGATCGAACCAAAGTCGATACGGTATACATCCATCCGGCTGACCGACAGGAAGTTGCTACGTCATTGAAAGGGTTTACGCCTAATAATCTGGTGTTACTGCTTGACGTATCAGCATCTATGGATTCGCCCTATAAACTGCCTTTGCTGAAAAAATCCGTTAAATCGCTCCTGGGATTACTCCGGCCTGAAGATCAACTCTCGATTGTGGTTTATTCGGGCAAAGCGCGGGTGGCCCTTAAACCGACGTCGGGCGCTAAGGCTGACGAGATTGCAAACGTAATTGATCAACTTCAGTCAGACGGCGATACCGATGGCAACGGTGGTATTCGTTTAGCCCATAAACTAGCTGACAAACAATATATACGGGGAGGTAACAACCGAATCGTGCTGGCAACGGACGGGGAGTTTCCGGTTAGCGACGATACGTATCAGTTGGTTCATAAGGCAAGCAATCAGGCGATTTATCTAACCATTTTTACGTTTGGCCGTAAGAAAATCAGCAGCCAGCGTCCACAGAAACTAGCTCAGTTGGGGCAGGGTACGTATACGCCCATCACGCCCGAAAATGCAGATATACAGTTAATTCTGGAAGCTCAAGCGAAGAAGTCCCCTTGAATACAGCTTCAGAAATCGCTCATTTAGGGAGTGTAATAGCCTTCCTTACGGGCAGACGATCTTGTAGAAAGTGTAGCTTACCGTTATAGCCGTGTACGTATAGCTATCGTTCAGTGCGGGGTTTCCCTGACCTAGTTTAGACGTCGTTACACCGAACGTCCGATCGCCCAGACCATCTAAATAATCGTTATTCGTGAAGCGAGTACCGAATTCTACACCAACGCTCCAGGGTCGTTTTACTTCGTATTTAATACCGATGCCTAATGGAAAAGCCACCATACCCCGTGCCTTGATGACAGCGTTATTGAAATTGCAGATGCCAACGCCAGCAAAAACATAAGGTGACCAGTTTTTCTCTCTTGGCTGTAGTTTATAGGTCCGAAAATTATATTCAAGATCAGCCGTTACTTCGTTAAGTCTTGTTCGGAACGAGTAATCGCGTGCTTGTCGGAGGGGATCATTATTAGCGCGGTCTTCGCCCCGAAACCCACCAATGGCAAATCCCGCCCGCATGGAAAGGGACCGGGTAGCATTATAGCGAAAAAACACTCCACCCGCTGGACCAAAGAATCGGGGATTGAGCGATGGTACAACGTCGCCTTTGCAGAGCATACCACCCAAGCCTGCGCCTACTTCAATTTTCTGCGCCTGCGTGCTAAGACTGATAAAAAGCCCGACTACCATCAGCCGGGCTATTCTGTTGCAATATAAAGGCATAAATTAGGTAACAATATCCAGTGAATCGCAAGCAATCATCACCATATTAAAAGTAACCCGAATTATTTTCGGAGTTAGAGATAGTTTATTTAATAGGAGGGCATTTAATCTTAGTCGGAATGATATACTGAATCGAAAAATTCGTCAATAAATACCCATCCGAAAAAATACCTTTAGCACCACGTACCCCTGCGTTCAATGCGTCCTGTACTTCCACATTACCACTGTTAATCAAATTCTGAACGGCATCATACCGATTGGGATGGTCTTTTTCGCGAGCTGCCAGCACCTCACGTCGACGATCTGTTACAGAAGAAGCTATCCCTTGTTGGGTATCGCGAGTGGCATAAATACCCGGACCCACGTCGTCGAGATAATCAGTAAATACATACCGGTAACCGATTTCAGCACCGATATTAAAACTCTCATTTAGTCGATAACGCACGCCAATACCGACTGGAATGGCTATGGTTACAAGCGAATATGGCTTCTCGCGACCGGGCTGTCCCTGACCTTCTGTATGTAATGGCTGTAATTTAACCCAACGTTGCGTAGCACCGGCTGAATCAGGCGTTAAAGCTTCAGGGCTATGTGCCACCAGCGCTAATCCACCGAATACGTAAGGCGTAATCTTTGCCCGATTTTCAGGGTTACGCCCGTCTTCCCTGAAGTTATAAATACCTGTAATCGCAAACTCTTTTACATCGTTGCGAAAGTGCAAATTGCGGACGTATTGAGTTATGTTATCTTGAATATCGTTTTTATTGTAGGTATAATCATCACCTGTTATACGTGCCCAGGTAAACATAGCGCGAGCCGCAAAACGGGGCGTAAACTGACGTGTGTAGCCCAGTCCCACGTTCCAGCGTGGCAACGTAAATAGTGTCTTAAACGGTTTACTGTAGCCAGCTAAATCACCAAGGTATGTAGATGTACCACCACCAAACGTTACTGACGAATAAGGAACAAAATGGGTATTGTAGCTGCGTTGCGCCAAACTCTCTGTAATCTGGCCAATCAGCAGACAAACTGCCGCAGCACACCCCATCAACAACTGCTTCTTGTTATTCATATGTATTCAATACGTGAATCAACCACGGTCGACTTTACAGGTCAGCCAATTCGGAAACGGCAGGAACGCGGTTTTTATTGGCACCAGTGCGGAAAAATTATCCCAAACAGGAGGAGTTAAGGTGATGGAGAAAGATAGAATTCAGGATACGTATGGATTGACTAGTAGGATTTAATTGCGAATGTCCCAGCCCCAGTTGAGCTTACTACGAAGTGTATTCAGAAAATTATCGTCGCTGAGTTTTACTAACCGGGCCTTAAACGCTTCTTTTTGAACACTGATGCGGACGGAAGTCTCCACCGTGAATGAGCGTGAATCCAGTGCAGCCAGGAAATTACCACTACGGCTTTCAACCTCAAAGGATAATTGGCAACTGTCCATCACAATCATAGGTCGTACGTTAAGATTATGCGGGCTGATGGGGGTAATAATTAAGTTATTCGTTTGCGGCAATAATACCGGTCCTCCGCAACTAAGTGAATAGCCAGTAGAGCCCGATGGTGTAGAGATAATAACACCATCCGCCCAGTACGAATTCAGAAATTCACCATCGAGATACGTATGAACGGTAATCATCGACGAGGTTTGGGTACGTGTAATCGTAAAATCGTTGAGGCCAAAGGGCAACTTACCAAAAATATCCTGACTGGACCGTACACTAACCAGGGTTCGTTCATCAATGCTATATTGTTCATTGAAAATCGAATCAATCATCAACCGCACAGATGCTGGTGCTACGGTTGCCAGAAAGCCCAACCTGCCAATATTAATACCAATGATCGGGATTTGACGGGCTCCTACGTGGGTAACGGCGTCAAGCAATGTACCATCACCGCCTAAGCTAAAAATGAAGTCAGCATCGGTGACACCGTCTTCGATAGTATAGGTAGCTTCGCTGTAGTGCGTTACGCCTGCATTGTCCAGAAAGTCGCGATATCCCTGCGAAATGATTACCTCGGTCTGCCGCCGGGCCAGCTCTTCAAACATTGACTGAATGTAAGGCCGGGCCGATTCGGGAAAGTTGCGCCCGTGAATGGCGATTTTCATGAAAAAAAAGCGAAGGGCGAAGGGCAGAGGGCAAAGGCTAAAGAGGTCCTTACTGTTTTTACCCTCTGCCCCCTGCCCTTCACCCTTTGCTAATTTACGTGTTTAAATAGCGAAGAAGCGAATCAAGACGCTCCTGATCAATGCTTTCAATAGGCGTATTGGCAAAAGCAGCTTCGATTTGATAACCGAACCGTTCGAGCGTTGAAATAACAGGCGTAATATCCCGTCTATTCAGCTTGAGCGTCAATCGTGAGCGGTCAGGCATGCCATAGGCAGCACTGGAAAAATAACTGCTAATGATTTTAACATTATTCGATTCGATCAAACGGCTGATTTCCGACATGGAATAATCGCGCTCATTCATATTCAGAATCAGAATAGCTCCTCCTTCCTGTACGCCCAGTTCGTGCGCGAATTGTTTGAGCAATTCAGTAACAGAAATTGTACCGCTGAACTCCCGGTCTTCGCTGATCACCGCTACAATCTCCATCTGATGCTGGATGACCAACCCTAAGACTTCAAATAGATGCTGTTCGTCAAGCACGTATGTCTGCTCAAACAAACGCATAACTTCACCAACGGGTCGCTCATCGTCGCCAGCGTCCAGTAATAATTCTTCACTAACTACACCCCGGTATTCGCCCTGATCGGTCAGTACGAGTTGCCCGACGCGGTGCTCCTGCATCCAATCCAAAGCCTGACCGATGGAGTCGGTTGGCTTCAGAGCCGGGAGCATAGGATCTATCAGTTCGGCAGCCAGCATAGTAAATAGTCTTTAAAGAAACCTGTTCGTCAGAAAACTACGGAAATTCTCGCATAGTTTCCAAATCTTATTGAAAACACTTTGTCAGCTGGATGGATAAACAAAACGGCATTTAGTTATCGTTCGGCAACAGACCGTGTGACTTATTAACTAACCAATTCGCCCACCGGATGGCGAGCAAGCCAGTTTTCCAATAATTCATTAAACTGCTCTGGATGTTCCATCATGGGCGCATGGCAGCACTTATCGATGAAATGCAATTCTGAATCAGCAATTAGTCGGTTAAACTCATGTCCTACTTCAGCAGGAGTGATGGTATCATTGAGGCCCCAGACCAGCAGAGTCGGTACCTGAATCCGGTATAAGTCTTTTGCTACGTTGTTCCGTTGCGCCGATTTGGCAATACCAACAATACTCATGCATTTGGGAATGCTGGTCGTAATGTCGAATACTTCGTCGATCAGTTCTTTAGTAGCTACTTTGGGATCGTAGAACGTATAGGCTACTCGCTCCGCAACATATTCGTAACTACCCCGCTTTGGGAAGGAGCCACCCATTCCATTCTCGAACAGACCTGAACTACCCGTAAGTACCAGTCTGCGAACTCGACCCGGATGCGTAAACGTATAAAGAATGGCTAAATGGCCGCCCAGCGAATTGCCCAGCAGTGTCATATCCTGTAATGATTTCTGCGTCACAAACTTTTCTATATAGGCCAATAAGCCTTCCAGACTAGCGTGCCGAATCGGCATTTCGTAAATAGGTAGTAGCGGAATCACAACCCGATACCGATCCGAAAAGGTGCTAATCACGCCGTCCCAGTTGCTAAGTGCGCCAAACAGACCATGTAGCAGGAGCAATACTTCGCCCTGGCCTTCATCGACGTAGCGGAAACCCGCTTCTTCCTGAATCTGATAGTTCATACGTAGTGTACGGTTAAGGATGTGGCAGAACTGTTCTTTTTACGAGTAAACAAGACAAAATCAATCCAGTTTTTAATAATTTGTAATCCATACTGGGTCAGGGCGGCTTCCGGATGAAATTGAACGCCCCATACGGGCAGAAATTGGTGTCTCATTGCCATCACTTCCTGCTGCTCAGTAATGGCCAGGCTAACCAGTTGTGGAGGCAAATCCGTTAATACTAAAGAATGATACCGGGTCACATTGAACGCTACCGGCAAACCAGACCATAATACGTCGTCCGTCAGCGTCTGAATGGCTGATACCTTACCGTGCATTGGCTGTTGGGCATGCGTCAGATTAGCTCCGAAATATTCGCCAAGTGCCTGATGCCCCAAACAAATACCCAACATTGGCACTTGCTGATGATAATGATCAATAACGTCCAGAAGCCGCCCGGCCTGTTGGGGCGTTCCGGGTCCTGGCGAAAGTACCACGGCATCAACCGATGACTCAGTCAAATAACGTAGCGATTCATTATTCCTGACAACTCGACAAGTAGCCCCCGCCTGCTGTAGGTAATCGACCAGCATATAGGTGAACGAATCGAAATTATCAACGACCAACAGCTTCATGACCCCGTAACACAAATGACCGAAAAAAAATTAATATTTTCTCAAAAAAAGCAACAATGAATAATTTTTACACCTTGTAAATCAACGATTTACATAAAAAATACCTTTGCAATATCCAATTTTTATAAAAAAAGTACTACGTAAGATTTAGTCAACTGCCGAACGGGTTCATATAGCGGTTAAATTTGGCCTCAGTTCGTGTTCTACTTCGTTTGACTATGTCTACAGATTCGCCTGGGGGGGATGTACCCGTTGTTATTGTTGGCGCTGGCATTGCTGGTCTGACCTGCGCTGTTTATCTTAAACAAGCGGGCATTCGGGCCATAGTACTTGAGGCAGCCGATGGCGTGGGAGGTCGCGTTCGTACCGATTTCATCGACGGTTTTCGGCTTGATCGGGGGTTCCAGATCCTGCTGACGGCCTACCCCGAAGCGCAACGGCTACTTAATTATTCAGCGCTTGAGTTACGTACATTTCGATCAGGAGCCTTCATCCGTGAACGCAATAACTGGCTGACGTTGGTAAATCCACTTCAGGAACCCAGCTCGATTATTCAGACACTCACGTCGCCGGTGGGAACATTCGGCGATAAACTACGTATTGCCGAGTTAATGCGACGGACACAGAGCCTGGGCTTAGACGAATTGTTCCAGCAAACGCCCACAACCACGCTGGCTTTCCTTCAGGATTTTGGCTTTTCAGATCGGATCATCGAACGATTTTTCCGACCATTTTTTGGGGGCGTCTTTCTGGAAGATGCGCTCACTACGTCGAGTAATTTCTTCGAGTTTTGCTTCCGCATGTTTTTTACGGGTGACGCGGCCATACCTGCACGAGGCATTGGGGCAATTGCCGATCAGTTGGCGAGCCGGTTATCGCCCAATCAGATACGGCTTAACACACCCGCTAAGCAGCTTTCCGGAAATTCAGTCCAATTGAGTAACGGCGAAACAATCACAGCGGAGACGCTCGTACTGGCAGTCGATAGTGCTCAGGCCGCTACGTTGCTGGGCACCCCCACGCCTACCGAACAAGCCTTTAATCACACAACCTGCACATATTTTGCGGCTTCAACGGCCCCCAAAACTCCGGAGCAAAAGCTCTTGCTCCTCAACACACACCGTAGTTCAGCAGTGCATAACGTAGCGATCATCAGCGACGTTGCACCGGAATACGCCCCTGTTGGCCAAAGCCTTATTTCGGTTAGTACGCAGGGTCTTGAGCGGTTCAATGAAACGGAATTAGTAAAGCAGATCCGGCTGGAACTGACGGGCTGGTTTGGTGATGATGTTCAGCAATGGCGACATCTGCGAACGTATCACATCCCGCATGCTTTGCCAGCCTATCCACCCGAGCTGGCTGGCCTCGACGCTATCCGCAAACCATTACGTTTAGCCGAGAACCTGTATCAGTGTGGCGATCAGCTCACTTACCCGTCGCTCAATGCTGCTATGAAAACCGGACGGGAAGTGGCCGAACTAATTATTGGAGGTGCCTAACTTCAGCCCAACGTCAAAACGATGGCTCTTTCCTGGAAAGCTGTCTGGTTTTATCAACTGGTAGGCAAAGCGGGTTTAGTTTAGCCAGGAATGATATGCTACAACTAACGGCGACGCGGTTAAAACCGAATAGTTTCAGCAGTAGAAGCAGCTACTAAAAAACGATAGTGGGGCCAGGTTTAGAACCTGGCCCCACTATCGTTACTGACGATTTTTTCGTTGGTACGTAGTATACTACTGCTTATCCAGGAACAGATACCGGTCCCGGTGCTTCTCGGCTTCAACCCGTGTGTTCACGTCAATCTGCATGAACTGCGCATTTTCTTTACTAAGCGCAGGCCATTTCGGCAAACCTGAGCCATTGGGATTGCCGGTTTTGATGAAATTGGCAAAATAAGCCTGCATGAGTTCAGAGACCTTATAATCGTCGGGCGTCCAGGCGTAAACCTTGTTATACGGCAGGTTACCCATCGCGTATTCAATTTCGGCCGAATGAACAGCCCCTTTAGCAGACGGCATTTTAACAGCGGCTGCATCCGTTGATTTTACGACACCACCCGCCAAACCAGCAGAGGCATTTCCCATTTCAGGCGTCATGGCAGGGCGTGGACGTGAATAAAAATAGCGGTAGACAGGCTTACCTCCGGTCTGACTCTGAATATCAGCCCATTTCCAGGTGCTGTACCCAATGAACCGATCGCTGGCCAAATCCGTACCCACCTGCTCGACCTCTTCTGGTGTAGACGCTGAGTACAGTTTCAATACGTCGTCAGAGCGTTCGCCATAGGCTTTCTTTACGGCAGCTGTATAATTCTCTGGCGTTGACTGCTCTTTGCCCAGGAGAGCCTGATAACCCATTTCCTGGGAGTTCCAGCCAACCAGCAGCGGTACGTGTGCCTGTTCACCAGCCCCATACATCTCTCGGGGAGACTTAGGGAAAAAGTATCCATCGACGGTTGCCGTAAACCTGGGCACTTCGGGTTTCGCTGTCGCTTCCAGCAGTTTTTCCGCAGGCATTGCCCGCAAATCAGCCAGCGACTTAGCCTCCATAAGCGTCGCAAATTTTACGCCCATTTGTTCACCATCGGCCAGGGAAATCGGTGGTAAAGTTCCGAGCAATGAACCGCTTTCGCCGATAGCGCCAGCGATCAGATTTTTCGACAAAGGCGACACCATTTGAGCGCTAACCGAAACCGACCCCGCTGATTCGCCAGCAATCGTTACTCGTTTCGGATCGCCACCAAAGGCGGCAATATTTTGCTGCACCCAACGTAGCGCTGCGCTTTGATCCAGGTAACCGTAATTTCCCGACGCATGATTCGGCGATTCCTTGGTCAGTTCGGGGTGGGCCATGAACCCAAACACGGTCAGTCGGTAGTTTACCGTAATGGCTACGATTCCTTTTTTCGCCATGCTTTCACCGTCATAGCGTCCTTCGGAACCATCCCCCGCGATAAATCCACCGCCGTAGAAATAGACCAGCACTGGTAGTTTTTCATTGGCCGACTTCGCAGGCGTCCAGACGTTCAGATACAGGCAGTCCTCGCTCATACCATCGGAGCGAAAACCCATATCCCCAAAAACGGCCCGTTGCATGGCCCGAGGACCGAACTTGGTCGCTTTGCGAACACCGGTCCAGTTCTTGGCGGGTTGTGGTTCTCGCCAGCGTAATTCACCGACGGGCGGCTGGGCGAACGGAACACCTTTGAAGGCGCGAATGCCGCTCTGTTCAGTAACACCTTCGACAACGCCGTTGGCTGTTTTTGCCTGAGGAGAAGTCGATTGCAGATTTGACTGCGCAATGGCCAGGGGCAGTTGCGCAGCCAGTAAAACAGATACAAACAGGGTTTTCATAGGAATAAGTTTACGCATGATTAGGAAATAAAGTCGACCGATTAAGCCACGATAAGCACTAGTTTCAAGTTGATACGTTATTATTGTAACAAAGTGTGACAATAATAAATCTTTCTTTTGAGATTGCCCAATTTTCGCTTAGCAGGTTTTGTATTTTAATGCTATGAACAGTCCGTTACGTTCTAAAAAAATCGATCAAACTGGCACCGGCTATTTACCTGGCCTAGCGATTGACTGCGTGATTTTTGGCTTTCACGAACAGCAATTGAAGATTTTGCTACTCGAGTATCAGAATACCAATCTGCTCGCTTTACCCGCAGGTTTTATCCAGGAAGAGGAAAATATAAACGATGCCGCCCGACGCGTACTGGCCGAACGCACCGGATTGACGGATATTTATCTGGACCAGTTTTACGTCTTTGGCGATCAGAGTCGACATGATCCGGCGCCCATGCGAGCCATTATGGAAGCAAAAGGGATGGCTGTCGATGATAACCACTGGCTGCTACGTCGGTTTGTATCCGTCAGTTATTACGCGCTTGTCGACTTTACAAGGGCGGTTCCGAACCCTGACGTATTATCCGATAGCTGCGATTGGTATGACTTAGCCAGTCTACCGACGCTCATGCTCGATCATCAGCATATTGTTCAGAAAGCACTGGAAACGCTACGTACCGATCTCGATCGAAAACTCATTGGGTTTAATCTCCTGGCCGAAACGTTTACGATGGGAGAACTTCAGCGGCTTTATGAAACTATACTGGGTCAGGAACTTCATCGGTCGGGATTTCAACGTAAGATGCTCAGCTTAGGGATTTTAGAGCGTCTGGAAAAACAATATAACGGAGGAGCCCATAAGGCCCCGTATGCCTATCGATTTGTTTCTGACAAGTAATCTTGCCTGTTTTACGCCAACAAACCGTTCAATTGGTTCGTTGACAGTTCATGCGTGAAAACGTATTCTTTCGCTACGTCCTGCTTTTGCTCATTGCTTTACCGCTTGGTTTCCTGGTGCTTTACCCGCAACTATGGCGGTGCATACGTATCAGCCAGTCAGCGGATTATCGGTTGCTGACTGGACTGAGTAATGTCTACGTGAATCAATCGGCCACGGCTTCTCAGCAGCATACATTTCAACAACACGTAATAACTGCCCGTAGCCGCATTCAGCGCTTCTGGGGTGATCGACGTGGACAGGCTACGCTGATTTACTGCCCCAGGCAGTCTGATTATGAGCAATACTGCGCGGGTGGCGAAGGCGCGGGATGCAGCATTGGCACACCCTGGGGCGCAGCTTACCTGATCTTAGGCCCCGATGGAAACAACACCGACGTCATTGCCCATGAACTCTGCCACGACGAATTATTTGCCCGGCTGGGCTGGTGGCGTGTTAAACAACAGATTCCGCAATGGTTCAACGAAGGCCTGGCGCTCATGGTCGATTATCGGTTCAGCAACCCATCCCTATGGGAAAAGCCCGATAGTTCAGTCCGGCCCGATTCGGCTGAAACTAATCCTAACCCAATGCCCTTTCCCCCACGCCCGATGCTCAAACTCACCGATCTGGAAACCACTCGTAATTTCTTCGGTGGTGATTATGCTCACACGATGCTGGCCTATCAAACAGCAGCTGAGGAAGTGACCCGGTGGCTATCGATCGTAGGCCGGGCAAGCATACCAATTTTAAGTAATTCTGTCGCGAAGGGAGACTCGTTCGTTGATACGTATCGACGGCTTGAACGCGAAAAAAGAGCGATGGACAAATAATAGCTGAAACACAAGCCACAGCATTAACTATCGTTATATAAGTATACACCGAGCTTTCTGTCGTATATAGCCTGACGTCACCCTTATCAGCATTGAGCCCATGCCTACATTCGTAACTAGTTAACCAAATAAGTTTTGGGCTGTTTTCTGGACCAAAACCTCGTTGAATAGAAACAAATCAAGCTGCAGGCAAACCAAACAGGTCTATCGTAGTTTTATTTTTGTCGCTCAAATCCTCACATACCATGAAAACAGCTATACTATCCTCATTCTTGTTGTGGCTCAGTGTGGCAATGGTTATTGCCCAACCCAGAAGAAGCTCAAATTCCCTCGCTTCAGGTCTTAACGTAGCGGGCTCCGATACGCGTGCTCTACAGATCGCCGATGCCGTCATGCTTGCCATGGGCGGGCGGGCAGCCTGGGATGATACGCAATTGATTGCGTGGAATTTCGACGGCATCCGTAAGCTCGTCTGGGACAAATGGTCGGGCGATGTCCGAATCGATAATCTTCACGACGATCAGACTGTTTTACTGAATACGACGAATAACATGGGCCGCGTTTTTCGCAATGGTGAAGAGCTGACCAATCCTGATTCGGTCGCCAAGTATGTTAAACAGGGGAAACAACATTGGATTAACGATACGTACTGGCTTCTGATGCCTTTTAAACTCAAAGATCCGGGTGTAACCCTCAAATACCTCGGCGACGAGCCAACCCAGGTCGGCAAACCCGCTGAAGTCCTCCAGCTGACATTCAAGAATGGCAATATTGCTCCTGGCAGTAAATACAAAGTGTGGGTCGATAAGAAATCGAAGCTGGTAACGCAATGGGCTCAGTTTCCTAAACTCACCGATAAAGATCCTCTTTTCACCCTTCCCTGGGACGATTACCAGCCGCATGGCGATATTCTACTCTCGGGCGATCGGGGAAGCCACGATTTAACGGACATTATGGTGTTTACAGGCTTGCCCGGCGAAGTCTTCAGCGATTTCACCCGCACTGATCTAAGCCGGTATCCGCAGGCGAAATGAGTTTCGAGTTTAAGCGCATCGTTACAAGTAGGCTGCGGCATTCCTTACTAACTTGCAACGCCAAACTAACTCGTTCAAATCTCTGTTTTCCTTTTCATGGAAGCACCTGTTTTAAAAACACCCGTTACCCCGAAGAAATCCGTTGGCAAAACGGGCGTTTTACTCGTTAATCTCGGCACTCCCGATAGCCCGTCTGTGCCGGATGTCCGTAAATACCTACGCGAGTTTTTGATGGATGGCCGGGTCATCGATATACCGCTTATTCCTCGCTCCTTGTTGGTCAATGGTATCATTGCCCCCTTTCGGGCGCCGAAATCAGCTAAAATTTACAAGGAACTCTGGACCGATACTGGCTCACCGTTAAAGTATTACGGTCAGGTTGTTGAGCGTGAACTGCAGAAAGCGCTGGGTGATGCCTACGTAGTAAAATTGGCCATGCGTTACCAGAGCCCAACCATTGAAGCGGGTCTGCGTGAATTTCGGGAGACGGGTCTAACCGACATTGTGATCGTTCCGCTTTTCCCGCAATATGCATCTGCGTCGACCGGGTCGGTTTACCAGAAAGTGATGGAGATCGTGAAGCCTTGGGATGTTATTCCAGCCATTCGTTTTGTGAACCGATTTCTGGAACACCCGAAATTTATCGAAGGCTTCGCGCAAAATGCTCGAAAATACATAGCTTCGTATGATTACGACTATTTTCTGTTCAGCTATCACGGGCTTCCCGAAAGTCAGATCCGAAAAGGGGACGTAACGAAAACCATTTGTCAGTTTGGCGACTGCTGTGGTACGTTTCATGCGATGAATCAGCACTGTTATCGGGCTCAATGCTTTGAAACAACGCGATTGCTGGTAAAAGCACTGAACATCCCCGAAGGGAAATACATCACATCGTTCCAATCTCGGCTGGGCAGCGATCCCTGGATCAAACCCTATACCGACGAAGTGATCAAGGAATTACCGGGCAAAGGCATCAAAAGCGTCCTGGCCTTTTCACCTGCTTTCGTTGCCGATTGTCTGGAAACGACCATCGAGGTTGGCGTCGAATATAAGGAGTTATTCGAGCAGGCAGGTGGACAGCACTGGCAATTAGTGGAGAGTCTCAATGACAGCCCCATCTGGATTGAAGCCCTGGTCGATTTAGTGAAAACTGCGTAGATAAAAATAGCCCGCTTCTCGTTTAGAGAAAGCGGGCTTTACATTACGGCAGATACAGTACTGAAGATTATAAGGTGCAATTGCTTGCGAGCTTCATATACACATTATATAGTCATACTTTATAAGTTTATAATAGATTCCTTACAAACCAACGTAACCGTACTTGCCTCGTAAATAGTTAACGACCATACGGAAAAAATGTTTTCCGGCATCGAGTCTTTTAGCGAATTGCTACCAGTTTGGCTTTTGAAGTAAATCGATCAACTTTATTCTCAACGGGCTTGACCGTGCGGAGATAATCATAAATAGCGCCTAAATCCTGTTCGCTCATCCCTGCATACATTAGCCAGGGCATTATTGAGTTAAATTCTCCTTCCTGCACAGTTGGCTGCTTTTCCAGCTGACCGGCATACGTCTTGAAACGGGCAATGAAAGCGGCTTTTGTCCATGTCCCAATCCCTGTTTTGGCTGGTGTAATGTTCATGGATCGAACCATTCCAGTTGGCATCGGAAACTCACGTCCACCGGCCATCTCCATTCCGGGTAGCGGTTGCCCTTGCCCGTCAACGGGCGTATGACATTCACCGCAGGACGCAAAGGTTGATACGTATTTACCATAAGCAATCCGGTCAGTCGTATCAGGTTTTTGTCCAGGTTCTTGTTTAGCCGGAATTGTGTTGACAATGAAGTTCATCGGAAAGTCAGGAGCCGTTGGTGGAATGCTATTCGGGATAGGCTTTAAACTCCGGAGATAGGCGATAATATCCTTTATATCGTCGGGATGCATCTGGCCATAATTCCGATAAGGCATTACCGGAAACAACGCACTTCCATCGCGGCTCACCCCAGTTGTAATGGCCCGATAAATTTCTCCATCTGTCCAGTCACCGACGCCCGCACCCGTTATGTTGCGCGAATAGAACGTGCCTGGAAATCCCTGCTCTGGCGAGAATTTCTCCCCTCCTTTCCCCTCCGTACCGACGATCATTGGACCAAACATTTTTGTCATGTCTCGCGTAGAATGACAGTCAACACAGACAGCAACATGATTAGCCAGATACTTTCCGTGTTCAATCTGAGCCGCAGTTGCCTGAATTTTCATGTCAGGCGGAGGGCCAACGTCTGGTAAGGCCAGTTTGACATAAGCCAGGCCGATAGCAACAAGTAGAATTAACGTAGCGAGTAGGCCTACAACAATTTTTACGGATCGTTTTTTCATGGTAGTGATTAGTAGAATAAAAGAGTCTCTACAAGTTTACACGAATCCCTAAACAGCCGCCGAAAAATCTTGTAAACGGTTGGTATATCGCCTATTACATCGAAAAGCCTATGACCTACTCACTAAAAGGACATGGCCTGTTATCTTTTTGTAATTTTATCGATATGCATAAAAAAAATCCCGACCTACAATGCTGCAAGCCGGGATTCGATGTATAATCACGTAATAATCTATTAATGTATGCTTAAGCGGCCATTCGTAGATAAGGTTCCTGATCGGCTTCCGGTGTCTGCAACATCGGCGCAATGATTGTATTCATACGCTCCCGGACAAAACTTTCCTGCAGATACGAAGGCAATTTAGCTACTAACTGACGATACGCCTGCACACCAAGCGCTTTAGCGATGTACGCTTCGTGCACGGAATTGACATGCGCAACAATATTAACTAAACTCTGGTGAAACAGCTTCACGTCGATCTCCGAGTCAACAAAACGCTCAATTTCACGATTCGTCGATGAAATACGCAGCCGACTCAGCATGTCAAAATACGTAGTATAACCGATCTGTTTGGCGAGTTGCTTATACTGCTCAATACTGAATTTCTGTAGAATCTCACCTGTTTTCGGACTACGTAGCGCCGTCTTTGGATTATTCTGAATCGCGTTGCGTAAGGCTCTTACCCGTTGGTCACGCGTGGTTTTTAGAAATTGAGCTAACTCGGCCTGTGCCATACCTTCCCGCGATGGGAGCAATAGATCCGTTTTGGTTGCAACGCTGAACCGACGAGCCATAGGTAGTCGCTGAATCCGGTAACTATTGATTGGACCAAGCGCATAATAACCGATGGATGCCGGATAATAACCACGTACAACCATATTACCAATCCGCTTACGGATCAGCTCTTCATTACTGACATTAACGCCCTGAACAGCCAGAAAGGCCCGTGCGCTAAACAAGGCGCTATAGTACGCCTGAGGAAACGTCCAGTGCAACGAACTCTGCAAGTACTGCTCATCGTTGACAACGGGCGTAATTCGAAGTGCATATTCGGCACTCCAGCTATTGAGTAACAATTTCTCCAGCGCCTTACGGCTTTCGTCTGTTACGCGTCCGTAGAACTGCTGAAAGATCGGAAACTTAGCCAGGTCAAAGAGGTCATTCTGATGCTGGATATGATAGTCCATAGCAAAAAAATGGT
The DNA here is from genome assembly GCF_014699035.1 of Spirosoma validum. Taxonomy (GTDB): domain Bacteria; phylum Bacteroidota; class Bacteroidia; order Cytophagales; family Spirosomataceae; genus Spirosoma; species Spirosoma validum. The sequence continues at coordinate 722,024 of NZ_JACXAA010000003.1, read as the reverse complement.
TCAGAAACACCTGCGCCGGAATAGATTTCCGCCAGTTGTCGTCGAGCGGCACATTACCCGCTGAAGTTGGGGTAACGGGTGTCTGAGCGTTCGGGGAATGCATCGGTACGTTGGTTATCTGTGTCATAATTTATTAACGAAAAAACGAATTTCTGCGTTCATTTTTCAAGAACTATTTTTACTATTTAACTATCTAATTATCAGTAATTTATAATCAAATTTTAGCTACAAAAAAATACCCTTTAGTTACCCTATTTCTATTACACTGGTTACCTTTACTTTTGCGGATTTCGACGTACTTTTGAGTTACTTTTTTACGTTGCCAGTATAGTATGAAGTGGAAAGAATATGTAGTCATTGCTGGGTGTCTGGCCCTAAGTAATTTAACTCCAGCGATCAGTTGGGGACAGGTTCAGCTACAGCCCGCACCGACTGATGGAAAGGCTTTTGTTCAAGGGAGCGTACAGGATGCAGTCACTAAAAGTCCCGTTGTAGGTGCTACGATAATGGCTAAAAGCCAGGACGGGATGATCAAAGCACAGCAGTTTACAGACGCCAGCGGCAAGTTCAGGCTAAACTTGACAGCTAAACAAACCTATATACTTGTTATACAGGCTAATGGCTATGATTTGCATGATGAGTCGTTAAGTTTTACTTCTGATCGGGTAAATACGCTTACTATGAGACCGAAGCTTTTGTATCGTACCGGTACAACACCGGTCAGCCAGCCTGCACAGCCCTCAACAACTGTTGCTACGTCAACGGAGGTAAACTTGCCCACCACAACAGTCATAGCACCACCTTCTGCCCTCAGCGGCACAGACGCCAGTAATGCACGCGTAGCCCCTCCCAAGACTCTCGATGCGAAGGTTATGTATACGCCCCCGCTTGTCGTAGCTCCTGTTGGTAAAACAACGCAGCTAAAAGCCATTCAATTTGTACAGAGTAAGTCCGAACTGTTGCCCGATGCAATGCCCGCCCTGGAACAACTGCTGGCGTTTATGCAGGGCAAACCCACCGCCGAGATCGAGTTATCAGGACACACGGATAACCAGGGCAATTTTGATGAGAACCTGAGGCTCTCAAAGCAGCGTGTTGACGTTGTAAAAGCCTACCTGGTACAGAATGGCATTGAAGCTAATCGCATCACTACGCGCGGTTACGGGCCTACACGCCCCATTGCCAGCAACAATTCCGAATCCAGTCGCCAACTTAACCGGCGCGTCGAGATGATTGTCCTCAAGCAATAGTTTGCTCTGGAAATCGCTTAACAATAGTCTATTCGCTTGAGTTAAAGAAAATGGCTACTTATATGGTCATTTTTAACTCAACCGGTTATGGCTAAGAAACGACAAACTATCGACAACGTATCGCACGATGCAGACATGGAGCTATCCGCAAACGGCAAATCTGACCAGATTGGTGACGTAGTGGATGAGAATACAATCCTTGACGTAATCATTAGCCCGGTCGGTTATATTACAGAAGTGTCAGATACGGTCGACTCGATGGACGGTGCAAAAACGGAAGTCATCGATATTGTCAATAAAGCAGACGGTACGGATATTGAGCTGACAATTATTGAAGAGCCAACTGACACACCTGGTGTTGACCACGTAGACCGGTTCGTGGAAATTAAAGGCATTGGACCCAAAGTGGCTGAATTGTTAATGCAGGCGGGTATTCGGCAATTTTCGAAGCTGGCTGAAACGCCCGTCGAGCGTATTCGGGAGATACTTTCGGCTGCTGGTTCGCATTACCGAATTTATGATCCGGCAACCTGGCCTCAACAGGCAAAACAGTTGGCTGATAGCAAACCCAAGCCCCTTAATTCGTCAATAGCAGGCCGGGTATAGGTTGGGTAAACGCTTTTTCTCATTTGGCCTGTGCCTTCCTACCTAACCAGAGTCCGCCAATTACCAAAGCTGTACCGGCAATGGTGTAACCAGTAATGGGTTCGTCCATCAATAGATACGAATAGGCAAAACCAAAAACTGGGCAGAGAAAAAGCCATAATGAGGCACGGATTGCATCTTGCCGAACGAGATAAAACCACAACTGCAGGGCGATTACCGAGACGGGTACAATTAGCCAGAATACGGATAGCCAGAAGCGTGTATCGTAGTGAGACGTACTAAAGCTGTCTATATCCAGAATAGCCGTCAATACTGTGAACGGTAGCAGTTGCAAAGCGCCCAGGAATACCTGCCAGCCGTTGATAACCAGATTTGGTAACCGCCACTCAACGCTGGCATAGTAGACCGTTGCGGCCGAGATAGAAATTGTGCCGACCAGCAAAATCAGCAGCCCTTCAACGGTGGCATAACTATTTTGAAGTAATGGATACGTAGCAATACCTACCCCTACCAGGCCCAGTAACAATCCACCCGTTTCGTTCCAGCGGGGCACCCGACGTAACCACAAAGCCGACAGAAGGGTAATAAAAAGCGGATTTGTGGCTGTCGACAAACTGCCGATCCCCGCCGATACCTGCTTCAGAGCCAAGACAAACGCTCCCAGATAAATGGTTGTATTGAGCAGTGAGAAAACAGCAAGCTGACGAAATTCGGGGGCAGTGGGCCAGACATTTTTCGAGCGCTGCACGCCATACACAAAGAGCAACATACCAGTCCCGGCAATAAAGAATCGAACATTAGCCAGAAGAAGCGGATGCACCGACTGAACACCGAACTTGGTTGCCACAGCGGCCGACGCCCAAAGAGCAGCAAAAAGAAGACCGGGGAGAACTTGTTTCATAGTTATCCTCCCCGAATTATTCGGGTTTTATGCCCCGAAAGAACAGTAAATGCATCAATTAAATTTTCACCCTGCTCATTAAATAAGTCAAGAATTAAACCCGCTTTTTCTGCAGGCTTAAGGCCTTCCAGCCGAAAGAAAACCACACCTCGATGAGGTAAGCCAAACTTATAACGCAACTCTCCGAAATCTTTGTCTGCAGTTAGCAAGACCGCATTCATACGTACTGCTTTTGCTAGTACATTCTCATCAATGGTACCAAAATCATCTTCCGCAATGGATAGAACCTCAAAGCCATTGTCTCGAAGAAGATAAATTACAGGAAAATCTACATTTTCATCAGCCAGTATCTTCATCAGGCTGCTACGTCATAATCATCAAGCTCATGATTGAGCGTGTAAGCAGCGTAACGCAGACAGGCTAATATTCCTTCTCGGGTCAAGTGCGGGTAGGCCTCTAATATGTCATCAATCGTTTCACCATAACTCATCCGGTCCACAATTAGCTCTACCGTAATTCGGGTCCCCTTAATAGTCGGTTTCCCCAGCATAATACGCGGGTCAGAGATAATGTAATCCCGCCAATGAATTACGTTCATAATCGCATCTATTTTCGACAAATATACGTCTAAAAACCAATCTTACCTTTCCGGCTACTAGGTCGCTGTTCGGCTGCCCAGTCGCGCATTTCGGCGAGTTCTTTCTCGAAACCACCCGACAGAATTGGGAATCGGCACCATGAACGCGGGTCGAGATTGTGATCGTCGAGATGGAACGAAGGCGCGTAGCGCTCCCGCTTCCATTGGTTGCGGCTCCAGAGCTTGAAGAACCGCTCGACCCAAATCAGCAGTCGTTCGCGGTCGTATTGCGGGCCTCCATCCCGGCCAGCGTAACGTACTTCTACAAGTTTCAACACCTCCACCGGCGGCTGTTTGTTACGAATGGCACTTTCTTCGATGGAATTCAGTACGTCATATGGCATAAGGTCTTCTTCGTCGGTTTGCTTTTTGTCCAATGGGCGGAGTTCGGCGGTTGGTTGCAGGTTATTGACGGCACTTAACCCGTTGACCTTAATGAGCTGATCGGAGTCAGTAGACTCTGTAACAGTGCCAGTCCGATCGGCGGGTGTCCATTCGTTTTTAACATTCAGCCCAATCGTTTCGAGCCAGCGCAGCCAGCTACGCAGAAAGTGCTTATCAATACCTGTAATTGGACTGATACTACCGGCCGTGTCGCCGTCCATTGTTGCGTAACCAACGGCCGCTTCTGACCGGTTCGATGTACTGAGTAGCAACGCATTGTTCAGATTGGCCAGCATCCAGATACTCGGAGCCCGTACCCGAGCCTGGATGTTTTGTAGCGCCAGATCATCGGTTTCCCAGGAAAGTTCACGCCCTAACTGCTCCTCAATCAATCCCCGATACGTTTCAACCAGGCCATTTATGCTGATATTCAGGAACGTAGCGCCGATGTCATCCGCCAGCGTTTTCGCTGAGTTGAACGTATCATCCGACGAATTTTCCGTTCCCTGGTACATAACCGTCAGCAACTTCCCGACGATTTCTTCTGACGTTTTGCAGGCCTGGATTGCCTTGATGTAATCCAGCTTTTTCTTTACGCCATCGATGCCAATATTCTCAACAGCCATTCGAACCATCAGAAACACCAAAGCCGCAATGGCCGACGAATCCGCACCGCCACTCAGCGACAGTACGTATCCCTGCGAGCGACTTTTGCGCAGATAGTCGAACAGCCCCAGCGCGACAGCCCGCGCAAATTCTTCTTCTTTCAAATAACCGCCCCGCTCCCAGGCTTCGAGTTCAGCTTTCTGGATAACCGGCGCAATGTCGGGCCAGTCGAACCGGTCCGTTACACGCAGGTTCGGATAAGCCAGCGCTACGTTGGCGCGGTTCTGAGTTTGATTCAGGCGAGTGGCTTCAACATCAACAACGGCCGGAACAATTAGAAAATCTTCATAACTCAGGCGAGGCCCTGAAACCAGCAGTTCACCGTTGGAAGCGACCATCGCATCGCCGTCATAAATGATACGTCCCGCTTCATTACCCAGCATGTTGGCATACACGTAGCTCACCCCAAACGCCCGCGAGGCATCGACCACGAACCGTTCGCGCACCTGTGATTTTAGAAAGGCGAAATGGCTGGCCGTTGGATTTAACAGAATATCGACACCTCGCTCATACAGAATTCGTCCGGGACGACTGGCTACCCACGCGTCTTCACAAATTTCAAAGCCAATCCGAACTCCCGACAGATCAAACACGATATCGCCAAACGGATACGTAAAATCACCGAGTTTTATTTCATCGCGAACATAGGGAGGCCACGGATGAAACCAGCGTGTTTCGTAATGCACGCCGTTATTCGCCATGAACTGTTTCGCGACGACGCCCAGAATTCGCTTGTTCGCAATCAGACAAGCCGTATCGAACGTTCGATTATTATGACGTAATGGCAGCCCCACAGCTACGGTAATGTCGTTCGTATATTCAACAATATCCAGCAGAGAGGCAATTGACTGATCGATGGTATTCTGAGCAAAAAAAGCGTCTTCGCAGCCGTATCCTGAAATACAAAGTTCAGTTAGACAAAGCAGACTGACATCCTGTCGCTTAGCCTCTTCAATGGCGTTGATAATATTTTGCTTGTTGTGATCCCAGGCAAGCGGGGTTTGATTCAGGACGCCAGCGGCAATTTTGAGTAACTTCATAGATGACACTAAGTGAATGTGCGAATGAGTAATATTGAAACTGAAGCGTTTCTCCAAAACCCACAACTGCATGAAATAACGTGCTACGAGGATAACAAAGATGGGACGGAAATGGATTTGCCCAATACGGATAATCTGTCAGAGACCTTTTCGATTAAAAATCCCCATAATCAACCTGCACGCAGGTCAGACCGAGTGTCCGACGCCACATGTCGACTACCTGCTGGCGGTCATCTACGACAAATTCAACGTAGTACCGGCCTAGAATATGACGCTCAAACAGTTCCTGTTTGATAATCGAATCTTTTCGGTTATCCTTTTCGGAACGCATAAACAGTTCATAGTCTGACCCTGCCGTGGGCTCGGCCGCCGTGGATTCGGATTGCCAGCCAAAATGCTCATTAAGCCAAACTGTAGTTTCGAAACGACAAACGGCATCGCGACCGGAAAAGAACACGATGGCATAACCTGAGGCCCGCATGGCTTTTACCAGATTGATAATCGGCCATTTAGGCGTGTCTTCACCCACACGATGCCAATCAAACGGCGAGCGGCCACCGTGGATTCGGCCGCCGTGGATTTGGTCACCTTTATCGGCAACGGTTCCATCGATATCGACGAGAATGCAACGGGGCAGCGTTTTGTCCTGTACACGCTGGAACACAGCGTTACGGGTCAGGATTTCGGTCTGAAACTTGAAGTTCTTTTTTAGTACCGCGAGTTGTTCGGCCTGTTTGCGAATAACAGCCTCCCCTACCGAGTCATCACGGTATTTATCCCGCTGAATACATTCGTCAATCGGTACGTCGATTAATTTATATTGAATTTCGGCCGTATCAACGTGAGCGGTCACCAGTTTCCTAAACTCATTGATATAACTTAGTTTCAGATTTGTGTTGTCAATCAGTACGTGCCAACCTCGACTCAGGCCATCCAGGATAGCTGTTTTCTGTAACTCATTGACAAGATTTTCAAGCCGGTTTTTCTCATGATCAGGCCAGGTTCCCCAATACTCCGGCAGTGACACCGGCAACAGACTCCGGCGGAGATCATCCCGGTTGATACGTATCCAATTCGAATTTTCGACACAAAATCGCCTGGCGAACGTTGACTTGCCACTACCACTCAGGCCCGTTAAAATCATGACTTTCTTCATAACTGGAGCCTAATGTAATGTGATACGTTCTAAATGCAAATCGTGCTGCGAGTTACCTGTAGATAACTCACAGCACGATTTGCTTAACTCTGTACCAGTATGTCTAACTCCTGCCGAAGTCACTTCGCGTACTTCGCCTGCATCGTTTTGATGAATTTATACCCATTTTCAGCAATGTCCCAGGGGTCGTTGTATTCCCGCCAGACGTTGATGCCATTGGCGAAATCAACATCGTTTCGGGAGAAGGCTTCGATGGTCATCCAGCCGCTGTAATTAATCTCGGCCAGGGTGCGAAACGTATCGTCCCAGGGAATATGGCCATCGCCCGGTGTGCCACGATCGTTTTCACTAATGTGTACGTGTGCCAGCACGGGCGCAATGGTACGTATCGCATCCGGGAATCGTTTTTCTTCCATATTCGCATGGTGCGTATCGAACATAGCTCGTACGTTGGGATGATCGGCCATACGAACCAGTTTTTCCAACTGCGCCATCGTATTGCAGAGATAACACTCAAACCGATTCAGCGCTTCGGGCGTCAGCACAATATTGGCTTGTTGAGCGTACTCACCAGCGGCATGCAGCACTTCGGCGCTACGTGCGTACTCGTCGGGCTGCGGTTCCTGGCGTGAGAACGTAGCAAACGCCGAGTGAAAGGGTCCACAAACGACAGTTGCGCCCATCGCCTGCGCCCGATCAATGGCTTCTTTCAACCGGGTCAGCGCTTGTTCACGAATTTTAGACGATTCACTGGCCGGGTTTTCCTCCGGACTCATGACCATCACGCTGGTGCTTTTCAAGCCCAATTGCCGCAAATGCTCGCCGAACTGTTTATAGGCTGCTACGTCCTGATAATCAATAAAACACTCGATCCCATCGTAACCGATTTTTTTGAGTCGTTCCGTCATCGGATACATTTTCTCAGAAATCGGCGCTGACCAGGCTAACAAATTAAATCCAACGGGTGACGATTGTAATGTAGGCATTATTATGAACGGCTTGTTTGGCGTAGTCTTCAGACTACGCCGGGGTGTTATCCAGTCTCTGACCGGTATGACAAACTTATTTTTCCGGTCTCAACGAAACTAGTTTATTTCTCCATAGGATGCTCTTTGAGCAACTGGTCCGGTGAATAAAAATCCTTTTTGCTCTCGGTTTCAGATCTCACTTTCTTTACTTTCTCAGGCAGTATAGCAGGTCCCTGATTGCCAAACGAATTTCTGACGTAGGTCAACACAGCGGCAATTTCCTCATCTTTCAATAACCCACCGAAGGGCGTCATGGGCACCTGGCCTGGATATGCCTTACCATTCACGTTTATGGGACCCATTAACCCTTTTAGCGCGATTTTGATCAGGCGTTCGTCATTCCCGGATACCCAACTGGTGCCAGCCAGCGGTGGAAAGCCCGAAGCCGTAAGCCCTTTTCCATCGGCCTGATGACACGTAATGCAGTACCCTTCCTTCGCATAGATCGTTCGGCCCGACGTATAAAGGTCCAGAGCGGCTCCGGTGAGGCTGGACGTAACGGTAACTTCCTTTTTCTTCTTCACCGGTTCGCCTTTCAGATGCGCTTCAGCAGCTTCGTACGCATGAATCATCCAGTCATCCAGCGGTTTTTTGGCTGCCTCGGCCAGAATGGGCAGCCCTTTTTCCTTACCGATCCAGGAAGCCGCCACGAGGGCATCTAAGCGAACCCGACTGTTTTCGTCCTTTGCCGCCTGCATCAGTAAATCAGCCTGATCAGCAACCTGATGACCGGTGTACCGTACCACCTGAACAGCCGCGGCCCGGGCGTGATAATCTTTTGCTTTCAACACCTGACGCAGCAGATTTTGATCGACTTTATCCATGCCCCAGCTTACCCACAGCCCTTCCAGCAAATGGTGCTCGTAGCGGGGATCGTTTTTGTCCAGCTTGGCAACCCAGGCCGTTAATTTAGGCAGCACCTGATTGACATCCCGGCCCCGAAGCTCACGGCGGGTACGGTAGCGGGTGCGATACTCGGGTAATTTCAGGTTATCCAGCAGTTGTTCAATGCTGGCCCCGTCAATTTTAGCGGGTGCCACCAGCGGTCTCGACGGATACGTAATGCGATAAATCCGTCCGTGTGAGTGATCGCGCAGCGGGTCGCGGGCGTTATGCTGCATGTGGCCGATCAGGATGTTATGCCAGTCAATCAGGTACAGCGAGCCATCCGGTGCAAATTCCATATCGACCGGTCGGAAATTGCGGTCTTCGCTCACGACCAGATCCGCCCGATGCCTGCTTTTATAGCCCGTCCCATCATCGACCAGCGTATGCTCTTTCATGCCCAGAAAGCCAATGGTGTTGTTGATCAGGAAATCACCCTGGATTTCGTCAGGAAAATGACGGCTGGACACAAATTCCAGACCGGACGTAGGCCGGACCCGATGCGCATCTTCGACCAGTTGAACCGACTTATGCGTCGCTTCGCCATACCGGGGTAACACCGTTCCCGGCATCATCCAGCGAACATCCGGGCTGGAGGTTTCGGCGAAAAACGGCTGACCCCAATCATCAAACGCAATTCCCCACGGATTCGGAATGGAAAGCTGCGCAGTACGTTCGAGTTTGTGGCGCTGGGGTGTATAGCGATAAAATCCGCCATTGGTAGCCCGTACTGGCCCGTAAGACGTTTCTACGTTGGTGTGCAGAAACACACCTTCGCCCGAATAGATTGCACCGGATGGGTCGACCGTGAAGGCGTGGCTATTGTGGTGTGTATCGTGGTCGTCGTAGCCACTCATCAGAATTTCCACCTTATCCGCCTTGTCATCGCCGTTCGTATCCGTGAAGAGTTTCAGGTTCGTGCCCTGTGAAATGTAAACGCCTTCTTTCGCGATCTCAAAACCCAGCGGCAGATGTAAGCCTTCAGCAAAAACTGTCTCTTTATCCGCTTTGCCGTCGTTGTTGGTATCTTCGAAAATCAGGATTTTGTCATTTGGCTTGGTGTCACCCGGTTTGTAGTGAGGATAACTGGGCATGGCTGCCACCCATAACCGGCCTTTACCATCAAACGACATCTGCATGGGTTTCGCCAGATCCGGAAATTCCTGTTCCGACGCAAACAACTCAATCTTATACCCCGGCGGCACTTTCAGCTTACTGAGTGCTTCCTGACCGGACAGATACGTCAGACTACCGTTTTTCTCCGGATTATAATTGGTTTTCACGGGTGGCAGCGGAGTCGTGTTTTTATCCGCTACGCTCAGGTCCATCTTTTCGCCTTTGGCAGTCGCCAGCCAGATGGCTTTATCCCGAATGGCGGTTAATTCACGGATTTTCTGAATTTCAGCCGGGTAATTATCCGGGCCAAACGGATTATACCGACGACCGTAGGCATGAACGCCATTGGGAATTTTAATGTCGTTGTGCCACATCCAGTTCTTCTCCATGACGGCGTCATGAACCAGACTGCGGTCGGCTTTTGATTTAATTTTGGTTTTACCGAAAAGCTGATCGACCAATAAAATACCTAACTTTTTGTAGCCCTCTTCGGTCAGTTGCGAGCCGTCAATGGTCAGTGGTTCTTTGGTTTCGTCGTACCATTTTTGAGAAGGCGTGAACGCATCGACAAACAGGACGTTATTCTGATCCGCTACGTCTTTCATGGCGCTGGTATACAACGAAATGTTCTCGTTTTCCTTTTTGCCGTTGGGGAGGTCCATGGTGGCCGACAAATTCTCAAACGCGATGGGCGATACGATAGCCAGTTGGGGTACTGACGTTCCGTTGTATTTCTGCTTCAGCGTCCACTTGATAAACGCATCCAGTTCCGCTTTGTAATTGGCCAGCCCTTCTTTTCCCTGAAACGATTCGTTATAGCCAAAAAACGCGACGATCACGTCAGTTTTCAATCGGGTGAGCCATTGGTCAGGGGTTTCAAAATGACCTTCGCTGCCCGAATTCGTAGCCAGTTCGGTTTGAAATTTCTCGGCTCCGGGAAACGCCCAGGGGGAGAACCGGCTGGCGTGGGGCCGAAATCCGGGGGTGTCGCCCCCATCGCACATGTTCCGGATAAATAGCGAATCGGTTGGGTAGCGAACCTGCAGCTCGGTCTCAAAGTTGTCGTAATTCATCATCCTTGAGCCCAGATTGTTACCAAGCAGAATAATGCGCGACCCTTTGCCGATTTTCAGCGGATTGGTTTGGCTGGACTGAAACGCACTGAATGCGATGATCGACAGACCGACTACGCTCAATATGCCAATGATGTTGATCTTCCGGCGAATAAACGAATTCATGAATTAGGATTTTTTAGGATGCCCATAGGGCACATCGATCGCAATTTTTCCTTTCCACTTTTTTGGTACTGGCAGACCCAATTCCCAATGAATAGCGTTGATGACCAGCCGTTGAACCGACTCTACCTGGAAGTCTTCCGGATGACCTATTGTTGTCATGAACGCTTTGCCGCCCCACTGATTTTGCCAGGTCCAGGCAACCGGGTTATCAATCGCTTCTTTGTCGGGATTAACGGATTTGCCCATCAACAACGGCGTTGAGCCTTTGGCTGGAAAATCGGGCAGAACCCGATAGAGCCAGGATGATACGTGGAACGATGGCGCTACGCCCGTCAGAATCGGATTTTTGGCCGCTGCCGGAATGATCGTTACGTCGGTCGTGCTCTTGTGACCGTAATGCGTGTGCTTGGCCGCCCCACCCCAACCCGGCGGAGCGCCAAAGGCAAACTCGCCGAAGGCATTCCATCGCTGACGGGGATCACCTTCGGGGTAGTTGAAGGCGTGGGTTGTCGTGCGAAATCCCATCACGGGTTTACCCGATTTGAGGTATGCATCAATGTAGTCCAACTGTTCCTGTGGCAGCAGCCGCCAGCGCAAGAAGAAAACCGCCAGATCAGCCTCTTTCAAGACCTCAAGACCAGGAATGTCTTTCTCGCCGTTATAGTCTGGTACGGATTTCAGCACGGTTGTCCGCATGCCGTAGTTCTTTTCCAGCTCGGCCGCAATCAGCGGCAGCGTCAGTTCGCCACTGTATTCATGATCGCCCGTGACAAATACTACGTAGGGTTTATCGGCAGCCGATTTACGTAATGGGGTAGCGAAGGCTTCGAGTTGCGGCATCAGGCTGGTCGTTGCCAGAAGACTACCAGCCTGACGCAGAAACGTTCGGCGTTTGGTTTTCATAGAGAATGGATTTATAGGGGCAAGCACGCATCGTATCTAAGGAATTTTGGCCTCAGATTTACTTGTTCAACCCACCGAGAACATGACGCGTGAACGCTTAAACATACGATTAATAGCCTTTATTCTGTTGCAATCGGCTGTTGTTTCTGATTTCGGCCGTCGGGATCGGGAATAATAACTCCCGTTCTTTCAAAACCGGCCCGTAGGTAAATTTATGGCCAACGTACTCGTCAAACGTCTTCGACGATTCAACAAATGCCTTCCGAAGGCGAACCATATCGAACCAGGTTTTATTCTCGAAACTCAGCTCGTACCAGCGTTCCCGCCACACAGCTTCCCGAAACTGATCTTTGGTTAACCCTGTTAGATTCGGCAGGTTAGCCCGTCGTCTGATTTTATTCACAGCTTCGTAGGCATCCGCCGACGCGCCAGTGGCTTCATTTTCGGCTTCGGCGTAGATTAACAGGACTTCAGCGTAGCGCATCAACGGCCAGTTCAGGTCGCTGTTGGCGGTAGAGAGCTGCGCCCGCGTATCGAAATGCTTATAGATGTAGTAACCGCCCAGATCAATGGTTTTTGTCCGGTCGCTGCTTAGGGTATACGTCCGATAATAGAACTGTTTTTCTTCAGCGCGCTTGTCGCCTTTTGCATATGATTCAACGAATTCTTTGTTGGCAAAAATGGCGCCCGTCTGGTCCGAATAGGCCGAAATACCCTGGTTATACGGAATGATGGACGTCTGCCAGCCTGACGGTTGAATGTTGGTCGCAAACTGCACCATAAAAATATTCTCGCCCAGGTTCTTCGTAGCCGGATTGTGCAGATCATCGTACGTAGTGAATAGCTGGTACTGATTCGACGCAATTACTTCTTTCGCCTTGTCGGCGGCTTTTTTGTAATACTCCGCTCCTTTTTGCAACGGATAGCCTGCCATTGTCAGATATACGCTGGCTAATAATGACTTAATGGCTCCCAGCGATACGCGTCCTGTTGCGTCCAGATAGGGCAGTCCCGATGATTCAGCCGCTACCAGGTCGTCAACGATTTGCTTGTAGACGGCTTCTTCCGACACGGCTTCGGGGTAAAGATTCTCCGATGTCAGGTCAATGGGTTCAGTCGTCAACGGCACTTTCCCGAATATCCGGACCAGGTTGTAGTAATAATAGGCCCGTAGAAACCGCGCTTCACCCAGCGCTTTTTTCTTCGCGGTTTCATCCATGTTGATGCCTGGTATCCGGGCGATGGCCAGGTTCGCATTGCCAATGCCTTTGTAGCTGCTCACCCAATACACCCGGCCATACTCATTGTCGGAGTTGTTGACCAGGTTGCGTACGAAAATGCTGTTTACTGCCTGCCCTAACTCCGTGTTGGCCAGGCCTGTTGCAAACTCCAGCATCATCCAGGGTGCGCCACCAAAGCCCCCACCGGTGGTGGTTTTCAAGCTTTCGTAAATGGCGTTTACCGCGCTGGTTGCGTGCTCAGCTTTGGTGAAATAATTGTCACTTGTAAAATTCGATTTATCGCTTTCCTCCAGAAAGTCGGAGCAGGCTGATGTGCTGAACAGGAAAAAAGTCCCGATTAGCCACTGACCGGCAGTTTTTATGGTGATTTTCATCGTAGCAGGATTTTAGGAATTAAAGACCAATGTTCAGACCAAACATAAAGACACGTGGTTTCGGATAATCGTACAACGCTACGCCCTGATCGAAGGCATTACCCGTTGTCTGAACTTCAGGGTCGTAGCCTGGGTATTTCGTCGACAGAAAAAAGTTCTGCACCGACGCGAAGACCCGTAGGCGGGTCAGGTGAATTTTCTCAATAATGGGCTGTGGAAATGTGTAGGCCAGCAGCAGATTCCGCCCCCGAAGAAATGATCCGTCTTTGATCCGATGGGTATCTTCATTGGTGTTATACCCGGCTGATACAGGTCGTAGTTGCGCAATAGGCGTATTCTGATTCGTTGGTGTCCAGGCGTTCAGCACTGTTTTGAAGCTGTTGGCAATTCCCTGGCGATCTTCGGCGGAGTGCTCACTTCTGTACAATACATTGTTACCGTACATAAACTGAAGGTCGACTGTCAGATCGAAGTTTTTGAACTTGAAGCTGTTCAGCAACGTACCAAACCCAGTTGGAATCCCTTTGCCGATAATCACCCGATCTTTATCGTTGATAACCCCATCCTGATTCACGTCCTGGTATTTTACGTCACCGGGCCGTTTTAGGTACTTCGTGGCTTCCGATTCTTCCGACGTACTCCAGGTACCCTGATGCACAAAGCCAAAGAAAGACCCCACTGGTTCGCCTTCCCGCACAACCGTCGAGCCAAGGAAGATATCGGAGCCACCGGTCAGCGACAGCACTTTGTTTTTGTTGAACGAGATGTTAAACGTCGTATTCCAGGAAAAACCGCCCCGGTTGACGTTCACGCTGTTCACGGCCAACTCGATCCCACGGTTTTCCATGCTGCCTACGTTCTTGGATACGGTTTCATAACCACTGCTATAAGGTACTGGTGCACTGAGCAGCATGTCGGTCGTCAGCTTGCGGTAAACATCCAGTTCCAGCGACAGGCGATTCTGGAACAAACCCAGTTCGAGTCCGGCATCGACCTGATACGTCTTTTCCCACCGCAAATCCGGGTTGGCTAACCGGCCCGTTCCAACGCCAATCGCCCGTGTTCCACCGAAAATGACGGAATAGTTTGCCAGCCCTGCCAGCGCCTGGTAGGCCGTAATTTCGGAGTTACCCGTTACGCCATAGCTGGTCCGTAATTTCAGATTCGACACAGGCCGAATGCCCTTCATAAAATCCTCTTCAATAACCCGCCAGGCCAGAGCCGCCGATGGGAAAAAGGCATAGCGATTCGAGGAGCCGAATTTAGAGGAGCCATCGGTCCGCCCCGTTACAGTCAGCAGGTACCGATCTTTATACCCGTAGTTGAACCGGCCGAAATACGAATTCAGACCGTATCCAATCGCGGATGAGCTAGGGGCCTGTGGTACGGAACCGGCACCCAGGTTATTGAACTGAAAATAATCGTCCTGGAAGTTTTGCGTCGATGCCGTCGAAATAAAGCGATCGACATGTTGCCAGGCTATTCCCAATAGCCCCGTAAAGGAATGACGCTCCGCAAACTGCCGGTTGTAGGTCAGGTAATTTTCGAACTGCCAGGAGTTATGCCGTTCGTTACTGATCGTGGCAATCCCACTCTGGTTGCGGGAGATGTAATTCAGCGTCCGGCCAGCATACAGATCTGTTTCCTGATTGATGATGTTCGTTCCTACGGTTGTCCGCAGCTCAAGGTTTTTGGCCAGGTTGATATTGGCATATACGTTCCCCAGCATAGTTTGGGTCTTCACGTAATAAATCCGATCGGTCAGGATGTTGATCGGATTCCCCCCGCCTTCCATACCCGGATAATCTTCGTTACCGCCCCAGCGTCCGTCGGGATACTTTACCGGAATAATGGGTAAGGCTTCCAGCACCTGCCGCATGGCTATGATCCCTCCCCCACCAAGTGGATCGATCTGATTTTCTTTCTGGTCGTTGTATCCCAGACTACCGCCTACTTTAATCCAGGGCTTGATCTGGCTGTCGAACACAAACCGACCCGCGTAGCGCTTCAGCCACGATTCTTTCACCAGCCCATTTTCATTCCGATAGCCCAGATAAACGCCGTAGCTGTCTTTTGAATTGCCGCCTGAAAAAGACAGCTGGTGATTCTGCGTAAACGCTTTCTGAAACGCTTCATCCTGCCAGTCGGTATCGTAAAGCGGCTGACCGTTGGAATCGAAGAGTAACGGATTGGTTCGTTTGGTTTTAGGATCTTTGTATTTGCCACCGGCCCAACCAACCGGATCATATTTCTGCGCATTCTGGTACGCAATATCTTCTACTGCCAGAAACTCTTTCGAGTTGAGGAGTTCCAGCTTACGGGGTAATACACCCACGCTCAGGTCGGTATCATAC
Source organism: Spirosoma validum (assembly GCF_014699035.1). Classification (GTDB taxonomy): domain Bacteria; phylum Bacteroidota; class Bacteroidia; order Cytophagales; family Spirosomataceae; genus Spirosoma; species Spirosoma validum. Next base: position 706,245 of record NZ_JACXAA010000003.1, on the reverse strand, counting down.
GTAATACGTCCTCCGTTCTGGCTACCCCGCTTGGTCGTAACCAGGATAACGCCGTTAGCACCCCGAGCCCCATAAATGGCTGTGGCCGACGCATCTTTCAGCACTTCAACGGACGCAATGTCGTTGGGGTTGATAAAGTCGATGGGCGTACTCCCGTTGGCCAGACCCGATGCGTTTAGGATCACACCGTCGATAACGTAGAGCGGATTGTTGGCAACGCTCACGGACGTATTGCCCCGAATCCGGATGTTCGACCGCCCGCCCGGGCGTCCTGAGTTCACCGATACGTTCACCCCCGTAATGCGACCCGCTAATCCCTGGTTAAGCGAAGCCGCCGGGCGCTCCTGAAGCACCTCGGCCTTAACCGATCCGACCGCCCCCGTTAAATCCGACTTCTTTTGCACACCATACCCAATGACAACCACCTCATTCAGGGTTTTCTGATCGGGCGCCAGTTGCACATCCACCACTGAACGCGCTCCTACAGCGACTTCCTTATTCAGATAGCCCACAAACGAAAAAACCAGCGTAGTCGCTACGTTCTCGTCGGGTATGGAGAGCCGATAGCTACCGTTTGCATCCGTCGTGGTCCCCCGGTTTGTGTTTTTAATGACCACACTCACGCCAGGCAACGCTTCGTCTGTTTCGCTCTTTACGGTTCCCGTGATGGTTCGCTCAGCAGCCTCAACAACAGTAGGTTTATCCACTTCCGCCACCCGTTCGACAAGGCTGGTTTTAGCGCCTGCCTGCTCCAGAAGTTTCGGTTCCAGAAGTGGAATATCGACACTACTGACCTTTTTTGATCTTTTTTCATTGACGATCAGGTACGAATTCGCATTGATTTTTTTGTAGCGTAATCCCAGCGGGCTCAGCACGGTTTGCAGATTTCCTTCGAGGGTCGATCGGGACGTAATGCCCTCGGTTGGTACGGCAATACCGTCAACGGCCCGTAACTCAAACAGAATTTCGACATCATAGCGCTGCTTCAATTCATTGAGCACGTCCTTCAGTTGGCGGACGCTTCCTCTGGCAGGCTGTGTCACTTTTTGCTGCGTATTACTGGCCAGGATGACAGACTGCGCCCAGCCAGATTGCCATCCAAAAAACAAAAGGGTTGCCAGAAGCCCCAGTCTCAGAGCTTTTCGTATAGAGGTATGCATGTATTGTGAGGTTTAGGAAGTTCTGATTAATGGCTTTGTAACAGGACTCGATTGCCCCTGTGAATGACATTGATATCCAGGATTGCAGAGATGGATTGCAAAATCTGATCGACATTGTCGGCCCGAAATGAACCGGCTAAAATGCGTCCAGCCAACTCCCGATCTTTGATTTCGACCTGTAGTCCGTACGTTTCTTCCAGCATGTAGGCCACCTCCTGCAGCGATACTTCGTCGAATACGAATCGCTTCTGGCTCCAGGCGGGTTTTGCCTGCTCCAATACCCGTCTGGTTTCCTTTAGAGCGATACCATTCTTCGGATCAAGCGTTGCCAGTTGGCCGGGTTTCATTGTCAGTTGTTTTTCAGTGATACCTTCCTGGTAATGAAGACGAACTTCGCCTTTATGGAGCGCTACGCGCGTACCCCGTTTTCGGGAAAAAACTGTAAATTCTGTTCCAACCACAACGACGTCGAACTTCTTCTCCGTTTTTACGATAAACTGCTGGTTATTCGGTGTATGCGCAACGGAGAAGTTAGCTTCGCCCCTGAGCAGGACTTCGCGGCTTGTGCTGCCAAATCCCCACCGGGGGATTCGCAAGGTTGAATTGGCATTTAATAACACCTTACTTCCGTCCGTCAGCTTCACCGAACGGGTTTCACCAAACGCCGTTTCGTAAGTTTTATACCGAACTAAATCGCTACGTAGTAAAACCAGTAAACCGAAAAGGAACAGTACCGATGCGGCCACAACCCATCCACTACGCCACCAGTACGTTCGATCAGGCAGCAGCGGTGACGCTTCGGGCTGACTCTCTTCATTCGGATGTTGGGTCAGAAAGTGGCTATATCGTTGACTGGCCATATCCAGTTGTGCTACGTATTGCGTGTGCTTTGTTTCCCATTCTTCCAGCCATTCGTAATACTGTTCCTCGTTGGCTTTTTCCTTTAACCAGCGCGCAATAAATTCACGCTGCAACGGAGAGGTTTTTCGGGAAAAGTGACTGAATATTAAATCTTTGTGGATATCTGATTCCATAGGTTGTGCTGTAGTATAGTCCGCAGGATGCGTTTTCAGAAAATCATACGTCTGGCAAGAATGCCTTAGAACAGGCACCAGATCGTTGTAAGTGACATGAGCCAATGATCTTTCAGTCCTTTCCGAACGATGCTCAACGCTTTGACAATGTGTACCTCAACAGTTTTGATAGACAGCCCTAGTTCGTTCGCAATGTCCTGGTATTTTTTTCCTTCAAATCGACTCAATAAGAACACTTTACGACATTGGGGCGGCATGAGTTCAACCAGATCCTCTACTTTATGCAGCACCTCCTCAAACTGTAGAATCTGGTCGGGTCGTTGACTGGCTGTACCTTCCTGAATCAGCGCCATATCGATATCGTCCATCTCCTGAAATTCCAGACGGAGGTAGTTATACGCTTCGTTACGAACGCTACGAAACAAGTAGTATCGGTAGGAGGACGTAATGCCTTCGTACGCTTTCGTTTTCCAGAATTTACAGAACACTTCGCTGACAATATCCTCAGCGGTTTCTCTGGAATAGACAAATCGGACGGCATGGCTGCACAACATCTGGTAGTACCGTCGAAACAGCAATTCGCATCCTTTCTGAGGGCTCTCGGCAAACGCCAGTCGGGTGAAAAGTTCCGTATCGTTGGCAAGCGGAGTCTCCTCTGCAGACTGCTCGTATGGATCGGCAATTCTGGTAGGTACGGGTGATATCTGGCTTTGGGAATCGATTAGTTGGCGAACTTGCATGATGTACTGCTAAAGTGATTTCATTCCCTAAAAAGTCAATTCTATAGTCAATAAGACAACTTTTAGAAAAAACCCCCTTAGTTGGTTTTAAAATTTTCTCAAAAAAATTCAAAAATTATAAAACGAAGCTATGTGAGTATTATCCACTAATGGTACCTAAGTAGTTATTACTTTCAGGAAAAGGTAGAATTGATTGATGCAGGCAATCAGCGGTGTAGAAGACTGGTAGGTGCAAAAAATATCTCTGCCTATACGAAGCGCCGTAAACGCTACCCTTTACTGTGATTAGGTTTCTCCAACGGCGCTGACAATTGAAAATACGTAATACTGAGTTTTAACCCGGCGTTACGTTGCCTTATCGAAAGCGGATGTTAGCTGTCCTTTTACTCCTTCGATCCTGGTCTTGTGTAACCCTGCGCTTGCTGCTTCACTAACAAGGCCTTTAACTCAGCCGCAATTTTAGGCTGGTTTTCCAGTAGATTCGTTGTTTCCTTCGGATCGTTTTCGAGGTCGTATACCTGAGCAGGCAACTCTTTCGTAGCCGATTCATCTTTCGACCAGCCGCCACTCCCCTGCCCATCCACATACTTCCACTTGCCTTTTCGTATGGCAAACATACCGTTGATCGAATGGTGAATCGTACTCTCACGTACTGCCTTATCAGTCGCTTTTGCAGCAAGGAGTGATGAGAAATCAAAACTATCCTGACCACTACTGGCCGGAAGCGACTGACCCGTGATCGATGCGAAGGTCGCCATCAGATCGGTCAGGCAAATGGTCTGAGTAACGGTTCGAGCGGTTTTGAACGCCGATGGCCAACGTACCAGAAACGGTACCCGATGACCGCCTTCCCAGATGTCAGACTTTTCGCCCCGATAGATGTAATTGGCGCGATGTTTCGGAAATTTCTCCAGATCGCCGGGCTTCCAGTCGGCACCGTTGTCGGACGTAAAAATAACCAGCGTATTTTCTTTCATTCCCAGACGATCCAACGTAGCGAGCACGCGCCCCACTACGTCATCCGTATGCGCGACAAAGTCACCATAGATTCCGGCGCCGGATTTACCTTGAAAGTTCGTACCCGGTAACCAGGGCGTATGCGGACTGGTAAGAGGCAGATACAGAAAAAACGCTTGCTGGCCTTCGTTAAAAACTCCTGTGCTTTGTCGCCCAGCTGATCCAGTGTGTTTTCCAGCTTAAAACTTTGTGAAGCTTTGCCGGGTCTCCAGAAAACGCCACGTGGTTCATTTTTACCAGCCACATCGACCATCGTGCGGTCCGTTGGTTTTCCGTTTTCCAGATAAACATACGGCGGAATATCCAGCGACGAAGGAATGATGTAGCTGTAGTCGAACCCCAGATCGTTAGGGCCCTGCGTCAGATCGGCTTCAATGTTCACCGTTTTTTCGGATGGCGTAGTACTCGTTTCGCCCAGCGCCTGTGGAGTGGCCGTATCCTGTCCGGACCAGTTGAGACCCAAATGCCATTTTCCGATGACCGCCGTCTGATAGCCCGCCTGTTTCAGCAGATCGGCAATGGTAAACCGATTGGCTTCGATGAGTGCGGGTGAGTAGCCGCCTAATACGCCCTTCTTAAGTGACGACCGAAACGCGTAACGTCCTGTTATCAGTCCGTAGCGGGTGGGTGTGCAAACGGCCGATCCTGAGTGCGCATCCGTAAATCGTAATCCCTCCCGACTCAGTTGGTTCAGGTTGGGCGTTGTTGTCTGCGCATCCGGATTGTTACACTGCAAATCACCAAATCCCAGATCGTCAGCCAGAATGACGACGATATTAGGTCGAGACGAGTCGGCCCTAAATGCTTTTCCTGGCTTTACATCGGACGTAGAAGCCGACAGCGCGATCAGAATGGTCAACGCAACACCTGCGAACGTACTGGACTGGTGCATCTCAATGAAAATAGGTTTACATATCTAGCAAACTACTTAGCATCGGAACCTACTCATTTCATGCCTCAACTAACAGGCTCCGGCTCGCGAAGGGCAATTTCAGCCCGATACCGACGTCGGAAATAGCTAAATGAAGCAATCACCAGCACACTATACACAACAGCCAGAATATAGCCTCCGTACATGAAGAATTCACGAAAGCTGATGTTCGCATGACCAAAATTCTTGTAGAGTAATACGGCTACGCTGCCCAGATAACCGTACCAGTCGGCCAGTGTCACGATAAAGCCCACCGTGCTAACGTAGCGAAAAGCGGCCACCAGACGCTCGAAATACAACCCATTGCAGGGCACATAGCCCATGTACAAACCTAATCCTGTGAGTAGAAACCAGTTTCCGGCCGAGAGAAGATTGAGAGAATAAGCATACGTACTGAATCCGACCAGCAATCCGCCCGCCAGCATGATTCCATTCAGGAAGGCAAACGCCCGGAAGTTGTCTTTCACCCGCTGAAGCAGGGCCATAACCATCAGCACACCTACCGCCACCATGGTTTCGGTTTTGGCGAAAATCCCCGGATTCTCAACGCCCGCGTCGCGCAGGATCTCCGGCCCGAAGTTGTCGCGGAAATCACGAAAAGCGGAGAGTAGTACGTAGGAAACGATCAGCAGTATCAGGCCCGGACCAAAGTTTTTAACAAACGCCCGACGCTCACTGGCATTCATTGGTTTGCGTTCGGTACGTTGTGCCTGATCTTCGGCCGTGGGGGGAGGTAGCAAGGTTAGTGCATAAGTCGATATCAGCAACGGAACTACAAACAAAGCGCCCGTCACGAAGGGTAGCCAGAACTCCGATACCCCCCAATCGCTCTTGATGGTCAGAGCTACGGTTTTGACGAATCCCGATGCGAAAATAAACGAAGCGGTCAGTCCGGCCACCATCGCATCCGTTTGCCGACGTCCTTCCAGAAAGCCCAGCATGATGCCATAGACCATGCCCAGCGGTAAGCCATTCAAAAACAGGAAAATGATATTCCAGGGAGCCGGAACGAGCGCAAAGCCCAGCAACGCTATCTCTGACAACCCAATAAAGAGCAGCAAATTAACGGCCCGACGACCCGGCGACATTTCCGAAACGACCTTCACCCCAATTCGCTTCGACATTGCATAGCCGAAAACCTGTGCCGTAATGAGCCAGATTTTATAGCTGATTCCGGCAAAGGCCATACCCTCGAACGTAACGGCGGTGATGCCCTTGCGAAACGCATACATGCAGGCGTAGGTACAGAACGCGGCTGTAGCCCCAAAGATGACAAACGTAGTAGGGTTACGCAGAAAAGCAGGTGATCGCATACGAAGTAGTCTGGTGAGACAGGATTTTACCCATTATTGACTACCTGTTGACATTTAGCCAGGTAATAAGCCATATCGGGCGTAGGCAGGTTCGGAATTTTCGCCTGTTCGTCCCAAGTCCGCATTTGCAGAATACCCTTGAAATACGGATTGGTTTCGAACGCGGCTGCTTCCTCTATCGTCATCGGCCCACCCTGAAACTCCAGCGTTTTCACACTTGCTTCCGACAGCCGGGCAAAGTATTTCGGATTTTTGGCTACCAGATAGCGTTTGGCATTAACGTGATGCTCAATCAACTGCGCCACTTTCTCCGAAAATCCTCGCTCACGCAGATAGTCGGCGCCGAGTTTCTCGTGATCGACGGCCCCGTAGCCATCCATATAACCACCGGCAAGCTCGGGCGGAAGCAAATGACCAATGTCGTGCAGAAAAGCGGCCGCGATCGTTTCGTCATCGGCTCCGGCCTGCTCGGCTAGCAACGCACACTGAAGCGCATGTTCGAGTTGGGTAACGGGTTCGCCATAATAAGCCTCCTGTCCACCGTCAGCAAAAAGAGTTGCAATTGTTTCCATGATACACCAGAAGAGACGTTACGTGTACTGCAAATAGGTTCGTTCAACCGTACCGTCGTCGTATAAATCAATCAGGGCGTAGCCGGCTTTGGTTTGCTGATACGTATCACTTTTCCACCAGTTGCCGCTTACGGCGCCATTGCACAAGTACGTAACCCCGTTATAATCAACCCGGTCGAGCAGGTGCATGTGGCCGCTTAACGCTGTTTTTACATTCGGGTACTGATAAAATAATTTCAGCAACTCCGGGGTGTTGGACAAAACCAAACCTCCGGAAATCGACCAGTTGCCGTCTTTGACATTCTGCTCACTAAAAAATCCGGTTGGGCTGAAAATGGGGATGTGCGACAGGACCAGCGTAGGCGTCTTCGTGCCCGTTTTTGCCAGATCCTGCTTCAGCCAATCCAGTTGTTCCGGGTCGATATGGCCGGTATACCATTTTCCATCCGGCCTGGGCTGTACGCTGTCCAGGATAATGAAATGCCAGCCGTTGCGGTCAAATGAGCGATAACGTCCACTAATTTTCATCAGGTCAACGGCCCATTTTTTGCCATACTGAGGATCAGCTTTGGCTCCCTCAAATCCCCATACGTCGTGGTTTCCAATGCAATATTCGATAGGTAGCGAGTTATCAGCCTTCATCACCGTATGCCAGGCGTCCCACTGTTTCTGTACGTCGGAACGATCTTTCGCCAGTGCATCCATGATCACATCGCCCCCGTGTAACACGAACGCTGGTTTATCGGAATGGCTCTGCGCATGATGAAAACATTTCGCTACGCCCTCCATCGGTTTGGCTTCGGGCAAAATGTGCGTGTCGCCAATGTAGGCAAACCGAACGCTACGTTGGCGGGCCATAGGAGCCGACGTAATTAGCTCATTAGAGCCTGAAACGAAAGGCAGTAGAGCGGCTGATTTGAGGATGGTTCTACGATTCATTGTCGATAATCATTCTGTTGTCATTGAGCTATCACGTGGTTTACGTGGTGTCAGGTTTTCGAACCTGACACCACGTAAACCACGTGATAGCTCAATGACAACTTACGCATAAAAAGTCAGTATCTATTGTCACTTGTTGCCAATCAGGCTATCAATCGGTGGTCCAACCGGGTGATCGGTTTTAAACTCAAAACCCAACAGACGAGCCAAGGTAGCCGCTATCTGATTCTGAAACAAAACCGGACCGTTGCTTTGCTCGCCCGACGTACTAATGCCGGGGCCCATAGCGGCCAGCCAGATCTGGTACGAGTCGGCGGTTTTGGTGCCGTGATCTTTCCAGCGGGCTTTGGGCGTATGTCCGCGACCGTGGTCGGAGGTAATGACCATCGCTGTTTTTCCGGCGTACTGCGGCATTTTCTGGATCAATTGCCATAGATCAGCTAGGTATCGGTCGATGGATTGCACCATACGCAGGTGATCGGCATAACGTCCGGCATGGGCCAGATCGTCGGTTTCGTCGAATGAGAGAAACAGGACGCGCGGTTGCTTTTGCTTAACGTATTGCCGGGCCGTGAAATACGTCAAAAAATCAGCCCGAACCCCATTACCAAACTCTCTTGGATACAGCATCGTCAGATCACTCAGCAACGAATCGGCAGACGTAACGGGTTTACCTGCTTCATTGGCCGAGCTGGCTGGAATGCCGCTCCGCTTCTCGTTGACGGCGGCTTCAATGACATCCCAGGATGAGAAAACGGCTACTTTGCCTTTGTAACCCGGTTGCTGATTCAGAAACTCCAGCACCGTTACGTTCGGATTGTCAATTTTGTCGTTCGACTTAATTCGGTCATCCGCATAGCCACTCAGAATTTCGTTATAACCCGGATAGCTGAACCAGTGCGGATTCGATACGTTCATACGGCTGCCTTTCTGCCGGTTGCCATACAGTTGCCCCTGCTTACCGATCGTGTTCCACAGAAACGGCATGAACCGCTCCCGCCGTTCGGTAGCCGTCGGTGCCCAGAATAATTTACGAGCGCTGGCCGTATCGCGACTGTAGACCGGATCGAACAGCAGCGTCGAATCGGCCCCGTTGAAAATTTCCTGCCAGCGGACGCCATCCATCGTCACCAGAATCAGGTTTTGTGCCGGTTGCGCCAGGGTGGAGACGCTTATAAAAAAACTGAGTAGAAACCAGATTAAACGCATGATATGCCTATAAAGAAAAAGCCCTATAAGGTTTTAAAAACCTTATAGGGCTGAAAAACTACTTCAGCGCCCACATCGCGGCATTGATGTCATCGTTGCCAGCATATTGACTGGTAATGGCAGCACTATTATTCGCTGTGTTATAGGAGCGCTCTGTGGCCGGATACTGCCAACGTAACGGAATGCGCTGGCTATTGCCTGTACCGGGTCCAGTCAGGAAGGTCGGTACACCTGTCCGGCGCTGGTTATAAAAGGCTTCCATACCCGACTGTTGAAAGAACGCCAGGTATTTCTGCGTCAGAATCTGGCTTAGCCCCGTTGCACCAGCTACGTATTTCACCGCTGACTGAGCGTAGTAATCAGCGAAACTTACATTAACCGTATACGTATTGAAGACTTTATAACCTCCATCGGCAGAGAAGTAGACCGTATTAGCGCCATCTTTCAACCCGTAAAAGCCCCACGAAGCCTGAATACCATTCTTGTAATAATCTTCGGCATTTCCTGCTGCCCAACCCCGATTTATCCCTTCGGCAATCGTAAACTGTAATTCGGGGTAGCCAATAACAATGTAGGGTTCAGCCGTATACGTACTGTAATACCGTCTCCGATTCTGGAACGAATACAAACCCTGCCCGGCATTTGACGACATAACAGCCAGATCTTCTCCCGATGAAGCGCCCACGAAAGCGGCAAAATCAGTGGGCTTGGCACCGGCGGCCACTTTTGCTGTAGCCGGTTCTGCCACGACAAACGTCCGGGGATCTTTCAGCGTCGTTAACGTTCCCAGATACGTAGCGGCCATGTTCTCACGTGTAGCGTTTGCCCCAAAATTATCCGGGTTACGATTATACTTGTTGAACTGATTGTTGTAGACGTATTGCAGATTATCGTCCATAGAGGTCATCACCGGAAATTTAGCCGGGTTATTCACCACTTCGGCGAAGCGCGCTTTTACGTTCAGATCGGTGTCAGTTTCTTTCTTGCTCAAGCTGATCAGCACCCGTAATTTAAACGTATTGACTGCTTTTTGCCACTTAGTCAGGCTATTACCGACATAAATATCGCCGGTGAGGTTATTATCGGCTTTGGCGATCAATGTTGTCAGGTCCGTGTTGGCATCGTCGAGCCATTTCAGAATCTGCACGTACACATCTTTCTGTGCATTGTATTTGGGCGTCTGATTATCCAATCCCAGCAGTGCTTCTGTCAACGGTACGTCGCCAACGCGTTTGGTCATGTTCTCGAAGAAATAAGCCCGAAAAAATTTTCCCAGTGCCGAATACGCGTTCACATCCGGCAGACCCGCTTTTTTGGCTTCTTCTTCCATTTTTACGACGTTTTTCAGAGTCGTATAATAGAGATCCGTTGACGTCCAGGCGTAATCGTTGGTTGCGTAGTAATTGTAATTGCTGGCGTAGAACTGATTATAGCGTTGCGAATCGTTCCATCCACCGCCACCAGCTACACTATACATGCTGTTGAGCACACCATTAAACACCAGCGAAGCCGGAGCACTGGTCGGTCGGTTTGGGTCCTGTTCGAGCTGATCGAACGGTTTTTCGCATCCGGTCAGCGTGAGACCGAGAGCGAAAACTGGAAGAAGTATGCGTTTATAAAGTTTCATTATTTTCATGTCTATAGTTGTCTTAGGTATCCATGGGCTTCAGCCCGTGTTTTGAGGGAGAAATCTCTTAAAGAAACACGGGCTGAGGCCCATGGATACCTAAGACAATTAGTTTTTAGAATACCAGATTCAGATTGATTCCGTACCGACGTGTCGTTGGCGTTTGCAAACCGGAGTAACCACCGGTCAGGTATTGATCGAGGTCAATGTCTTTATACTGAGCAAAATACAGAAGATTCCGTCCGACCAGCGATACGCTTGCCTGCTTAACACCCAAACGTCGCAGGGCCGATTGCGGAATGGTATAGCCGATAATTACTTCGCGCAGTTTGGCATAGCTCCGGTCCATAAGAAACGCTTCCGACTGCCCATATACCCGGGCGATGTAATCCTGTGCATACGTTTGGGTTGTATTGGGCGCGTACTTTAACTCACCATAGTTAAGTACATTACCGTTTACATCGTAGTTAATCGTTCCACTCGCCAACGAAACGCCTTCACCTAAATAGGATTTGATTCCCTGCACATCGTTCTTCCGGGCTTCGCCAAAAGCGCCCTGTATGGTTTCAATATTACGCCCCCCCTGGAATGTCTTCTGGCGGACGTAATTGGCAATTACGCCCCCGACGCGCCCATCGAACTGGAAGCTGAAATTGATATTCCTATAACTGAATCGGTTGTTAATGCCCCAGACAAATTTCGGGTTCACATACCCCAGAAATTGTGATACTGGATTCACGATAGGCCGCCCGCCCCCATCGTTGATCAATTGGCCGTCGGGTGTTCTGACAAATGCCCCCGAATAGAATCCGTCGGTACGGTCGCCGGGATTAATGAAGCGCGAACCGCTGCTGCTACTCACAAAGTAATTCGATGCCAGTGTATTAATTCCGGCTTCTGGATAAACTTCTTTCAGCCGTTGCGTAAACGTCGAATAGTTGGCGACGACATCCCAGTTGAACCCCTTCGCAGTACGTAGCGCCTGGCCTGTCAGTGAGATTTCGGCTCCTTTTTTCTGCGTCAGAATTCCATTCACCAATCGACCTGTATAGCCCGTGGCTTCCGACGAAGGCAGGGTGAAAATCCGCGGACCATCGTTGCTGATGTAATAAGCCGCATCCAGCGCCAACCGGTTATTCAGGAACCGAATATCTAAGCCAAACTCTGTCTGGGAAGTTGAATTGGGTTTCAGATTTGGATTGTTGAGCGTATTGGTATAGTAAGCGGCTGGTTTATTGTTGTACGATAACGGTAGCGAATATACCGCCGAATTGTCATACGTTGGTCCACCATACGACGACGAATAATTGTCGCCATAACCGACTGGGAACGACGCGCCGGGGGTTGAGCTGATGGTTGATTGGGTCAGACCATCCTTTACGTTCGCATAAGACGCCCGCAGTTTCAGAAACGAAATGGGAGTAGCCTGCATAGGAATGTAGTCGGAGAGAACTGTACTCAGCGCTACCGATGGATAGAAATACGCGTTGTTGCCCTTCGGTAATGTCGAGAGTTTATCGAGCCGCCCCGTAGCAGTCAGCGTTAGGTAGTCGCGATATGTAAAGTCAGCCGAGTAATAAGCCGATAATACGCGCATATCCGCCTGAAAATTTGACGCCTGAACGGGGTTCGACGAGTTGGCAAAATTGTAAACACCCGGTACGTTCAGGTAATTGGTACTGGCATAATCGGAGTTATAGTTGAAGATACGAGCTTCGCCCCCTACCAGAGCGTTAATAGCCAGATTAGGCGTAATTTTTTTGGTATACTGAAGCAACAACTGATTGATGTTATCGAATAATGCCCGACGATCTTCGCGGTAATCACCCCGACCTTCTTCACGACCATACGTAGTGGCCGAATACGGGAGCTTTTCGGTACGTAGCAGATTGTAGGTCGTCAACTGCGTTTTGCCCGTCAGTTGCAATCCGTCGGCCAGTTGGTAACGTAGCGAGGTATAGCCGTTGAGGTTATTATTGTAGTGGCCACGCAACCAGTATTTGGCCAGAAACCAGGGATTATTGTACCGCTGATATTCAGCGTAAATCTGTTGAGTACCTTCTTTACCCGGCTGCCAGATCTGCTTCATATCATCAATATTCCAGTCGGCACCACCCCAGGCAATAATGTTGTAAATCAGCGAGTTTGGCCCATAGTTTACGTCTGGAAAGTTGGGAGTAAACTGCCGGTTATAGTTCAGACTGGCTTCAAAGCGTAGTTTCGGTGAAAAATCATACCCCCCGTTCAGGGCAAAATTCACGACGTCTAATTTCGTATTCGGTACCAGCCCGCGCTGATGGTTGTACGAGAGCGAAAATCGCATGTCATATTTTTCCCCGGATGCGCCTACAGCGATGTTGTTGTTCGACAGAACGCCCGTCTGGATAAACCGGCGAAGGTTGTCTTTTCCTCGTGGCAAATAAGGCGTGGGCTGGCGGTTGCTGGTGAAAACAACATCGTCGCTACCAGCTCGCTTAAACGTAGTGGTGAACGATTGACCCGGCACCACTGGGCTGTCGTACTGCGGAATTAACTGACCATTTAGCGCAGGGCCCCAGACATCATAATCGCCATCGTTGAGACCATTACCTTTTCCGTCGCCAAACGCATAAATACCGTGATCGCCGGGACCGTATTCATCCTGCACTTTCGGAATGGCAATAAACCCATTATCGAACATCTGACTGGTATTCACTTCCACCGAAAAACCACGCTTATCTTTTGTACCGCGCTTGGTGGTGATCAGGATCGCGCCGTTTTTCCCCCGGAATCCGTACAGGGCCGATGCCGATGCACCTTTCAATACCGTGTAGGTTTCAATATCATCGGCGCTGATGTTCCAGGTATCCGACGTAATGGGGATACCATCCACCACAAACAATACGTCAGAATTTCCCCGTAGTGAAATGTTCGGCCGCCCCAGCAATTCCGACGAAGCCCCAATCGTTAACCCGGCAACCTTACCGGTTAGGGCGTTGACCGGATTAGGTTCACGAGCTTTGAGCAGTTGGTTACCATCAACGGTTTGAATAGCGACGCCGGTTTGCCGGATGTCTTTTTTAATACCAAGTGCCGTTACAACCACTTCGCTCAGTGTGGATGAGCCAACGGTCATTGATACATTAATAGTCGTTCGATTGCCAACCGAAACTTCCTGACTCTGGTAGCCAATAAACGAAAACGTCAGCGTTGCTCCGGCAGGATTGTTTACGTTAAGCGTATACGTACCATCCGCGCGGGTGGTTGTACCCGATGTTGTCCCTTTTACCAGGATTGACACCCCCGGCAATGGCTTATTATCATCGGCAGCGACGACCGTGCCGGTTATGGTTTGTGCCCACGCGACTAAGCCAGGCACCAGACAAAATAAAAACGCCACCGACAACCGGCGAAAAGCCTGAATCGGTGGCGCAGAAGACAGTAAATAATGCTTCATACGTAAAAGTAGGTTAGTTAATTACTTGGGTATTTTTCTGCAAAAGTACGTTGTGGTTGTTACCTTAATATTAATCGGTTTTTACTACATAATAAACAAACCTATCAAATATTCACAATACCTTAATCGACACACAACAAATAATTAATACTAGTTCATGTGAAAACTTATGCATGTACCCCTAACCATTGCCGAATGCTCTCTTCTGCATAGCCTGCTCCCGAACTCATGCCTTTTCCACCAATACCCGTAACGATGCGAATACGCTCATCGACAGTATGTTCAAAGATTTCGTCTTTTGTCTGGCTGTAGAAACCCGCCCAGGTTTTTTTAATCGTTAACGGAAACGTAACAATCCGTCGGGCTTCGGCCAGCATCAGCTCATTAATGTGATCCTGCGTATGGTAACCTAGGTCTTCGGCCTCTGTCGCGCTGGCATATTCGTGCGAATCACCCACGATGATTGAGCCATCAATAGCTTGCTTGAACAGAATATGAATTCCCCATTTTTTAAGCTCGGCCAGCGCTTCTGGCGTTTTCAGATTGTTGTAAGATGGACATTCCTGAAAAGCTTCGTATCGACGTATTGTTAAACCTGTCAGAATATTTCCCGGCAGGGCCAGACCAGCCACCGGTTCAGCCAGCAGCATTTGTAATTTACTGACTACCAAACCAGCCTTCGCCAATACGTCCGGGAATAGCAAGCGCACTTCGTGACCGCTGCAAATGAGCACGCGCCCAGCCTGGAATTGCTCCCGATTACTAAGCGTTACCGTAACACCACTGGCATTCGACTCGGCATCGATCACAACGGAACCTGGCCGATAATCAACGCCATATTTTTGCTGTACATACCCAATCAGCCGGTGAATCATCTGCTCTGGCTCAACGCTCATTTCCTGCGGAAAGAAAATGCCGCCTACAACGTAATCAGGTTGCAGCGACGGATACTTAGCCAGACATTGTGCTTTGCTCAGCAACTCACTGGTATAGCCGATCCGTTGGTAGCGATCGTGGAGTTCATTCGCCAGTGTCCATTCGTCAGCGTCCGATGCAATGTAAATCGTGCCATTTTGCCGAACGGTTATGTCGGTTTCCTGTTGAATCTGCTGATAAATTTCCAGACTCCGGCGACCATAATCAAACCAGCGACCTGCTAACCCGGATGGCACTACCTGCCCGAAATTGCGCACGGTGGCACCAACCGGGTACCGGTCTTTTTCGAGCAATAATACACGCTGTCCGGCTTTGGCAGCATGATACGCATGAAACGTACCGAGCGTGCCGGCACCAATAACAATCAAATCGTAAGAAGGCATAAATTGAAGGAGGAAAGGGAGAAAGGAGAAAAGGGACGAAAGGGAGAAAAGAGACGAACGTTGACTACTTATCCTTCCTCTCTTTCGTCCCTCTCCTCCCCTTCTTCCTGCTATGCATTAATCGTTTCGGTCCGGGAGCTTACCAGCGCGGGCAGTTCCTTGAGTGAGGCCAGCAACCGGTCATGCGGGTACGCTTCCAACTGCTCGCGAGAATGGGTGCCATTCGTGAGGCCCAGATTCAGCGCAACCCCAGCCGCACGACCTGATAGCAAATCAGAAGGCGTATCTCCAAGGTTGACAACCGCTTTCGGATCGCTCACGCCCAGCATGTGCATCGCTTTTTCAATCATCTGCGGGTACGGTCGGCCGCGCTCTACTTCATCACTGGCAATGGACAGTTGAATCATGCTGTCAGGGCTTCCGATACGTTGGTCGTTCAGGCCATTCAGCCAGCCCAGTTTCTCCAGAATAATATCCGTTACGACCCGATAAAAGCCTGTTGTCAGGGCAATAGCGATACCGCGTTCGCGCAGGTAGGCAAATGTTTCCAGACAGCCTTCGGTGGGCGTTGCACCGTGCGTCCGGTAATGATTTTCCAGAATGCGCCGGAACGCATCGTATGATACGTCAACCTGTGGCGTTACATCCGTTTCATTACCAAGTTGCTCTTTCCAGAGGGTTTCGAATACGTAGCGTTTCGACAGGCCCTGCATGGCCAGAATCCGTTCATCGGAAACGGAGAGGCCCGTTTCGTTAGCGGCCTCAGCGAAACACCGCTCTACCTCGTGGTGGTCGGTTACCGTGGTGCCGGCCATATCAAATACCACTAGTTCAATAGGTTGCATGATGGAGATATTAGCATGATTGGATTGGTAAAAAAACAGAAAAGTTTGATACAGTCCGTTAGTCTGGGATTAAGAAATAAAGAAATGAGTAACAATCTCGTTTCATCCTATTGCTCAACGCCTTCCCGTAGCTTCATAATTAACTCCGTCTTCAGCTCGTGGAGGTTCTTTTCTAAGCCAACCGGATACGTATGTGGATTCACAAAGCGCTTCACGCCCGAATGCAGACTGGCCAGCTGGGTCTGTACCCGCGCCCGTACTTCGTGAACCGTTGGTAACGCATAAACGCACGTGCCGTTCTGAAAAACAGGAACCAGCAAATCCTCATACGCCTGCTTCGGATCGAAGCGACGGCGTTTGGTAAAATCCAGCGGGTCGATCATCGTGGCTGGTTTGTTCGTTAGATGATGATCGGTCTCATTCATGTCTGAATCAAAAATCATGTCGGCCATAAAACCCCGCTCATCCCGATACCGCCGTACCTGCTGAATGCCCGGCGTTGAGATCTTAATCGCCTGTTCGGATAATTTCATCTTGTATACCCAGTGGTCCGTCACACGGTGGCCCGTCTCACGGTGGTCCGACGTTTCGGCTCCCGAAGATTCATTCCGCAAAGCCGCTAATTTATAAACACCGCCCAGCGCAGGCTGATCGAAGGCCGTGACGAGCTTGGTCCCAACGCCCCAGATGTTAATTTTTGCGCCCTGCTGCTTCAGGCTATTGATGATCGTTTCGTCTAAATCATTACTGGCCACAATGGCCGTTTCGTGAAAACCAGCCGCATCCAGAAGCTTCCGGGCTTCAATGCTCAGGTACGCCAGATCGCCCGAATCGAGCCGGATGCCGGCCAGTTTATACCCGCGTTTTTCCAGCATGCGTCCTGTTTCAATCGCATGACGAACCCCCTGCAACGTATCGTACGTATCGACCAGCAACGTTACGTTATTGGGCAATACGCTGGCATACGTATCAAACGCCTGCTGCTCATCATCGAACGACATCACCCAGCTATGAGCGTGTGTCCCCCGTACCGGTACGTCGTAAAGCTTACCGGCCAGTACGTTCGACGTAGCATCGCAACCACCAATGTAAGCGGCCCGGCTAGCCGTCATGCCCCCATCCACGCCCTGTGCCCGACGTAGTCCAAATTCAAGCAACGTATCGGTATCGGCCACTAACCGCAACCGAGCGGCTTTCGTCGCAATTAGGGATTCGAAATTAATCAGATTCAGCAGGGGCGTTTCGAGCAGTTGACATTGCAGAATCGGTCCACGCACCCGCACGAGTGGCTCGTTTGGAAACACAACTGTCCCTTCGGGAACGGCTTCGATGTCGCAGGTCAGTTTCAGGTTGGCAAGGTATTCCAGAAACCCCTCCTCAAACAGCGGTTTCCCGTCGTTACCGGTCATGCTGCGCAGGTAACGCAGGTCTTTTTTCGAGAAGCCAAAGTTTTCGATATAGCCGATGACATTGGCCAGTCCGCAGGCAATGGTAAACCCCCCATTAAATGGGTTTTTCCGGAAATACAGATTGAACACAGCTTCTTTTTCGGCTGTTTTCGATTTCCAGTAGCCGTAGGCCATGGTTATCTGGTACAGATCGGTCAGGAGACTTAGCGACGTATCGTAGAGCTTATTTGTCATAAACACGAAGGTAGTGTGTGAATACTTTACACAAAATTCACAGGCATAAAAACAAAAATCTTATTATTTTGGTCTGATATTTGCGAAGGGCACTTTGCCTATTTCACCAATCACTCAACGTAACTGATTAATCTATAGCCGTATCATGCAGAAATTAAGTCTTTCGCAGTCGCTCCAGCAAAAGCTATCTCCGCAGCAGATTCAGTTTATCAAGCTTTTGCAGATTCCGACCGCCGAACTAGACACACGTGTCGAAGAAGAGCTGGAAATAAACCCGGCGCTGGAAGAGGGGGCGGACGACGATTACGATCAGAAAGAAGACGACCCGTACGATGAACTGGATGATTACAAAGAGCGTGACAACGATCTGGACATCGACAGCTATATTCAGGATGAAGATTACGCGGGTTATAAAATGCAGGGCGATGGCAATTATAACGAAGAAGAGCGCGATATGCCGCTGGCGACCAGTTCGAGCCTGATCGACTCACTCATGCAGCAGTTCGGGTATCTGAATCTAACCGAAGAACAACGAATCATTGGCCTGCAACTTGTTGGGAGCATTGAAGCCGACGGCTACATCCGACGTTCGCTGCAGGCCATTGTGAACGACCTGGCCTTCTCCCAGAATATCTTTACCGACACCGACGAGGTAGAAGCCGTATTGCACCAGATTCAGTCGTTTGACCCGGCGGGTATTGCCGCCCGCGATTTGCAGGAATGCCTGTTGCTGCAACTTCGACGTAAGGACCAGTCTGATTCCTGCGTTACGTTAGCCATTCGTATTATCGACGAATTTTTCGACGAGTTTTCCCGGAAACATTACGATAAAATCCAGAAACGACTCAATATCAGCGACGAATCACTTAAAAAGGTCGTCGACGTGATCATCAGGCTGAACCCTAAACCGGGCTCGGTAGAAGGCGAGTCGGGAACGGTTCAATACCTGATTCCGGATTTTATTCTGACCAATAACAACAACAAACTCGAACTGACGCTAAACTCGAAGAACGCGCCGGAACTGCGGATCAGTCGCTCGTTTGCCGATATGCTCGATACGTATGATAAGAGCAAAAAGCAGAATAAGGTGCTGAAAGAAACGGTGTCGTTCGTGAAGCAAAAACTAGACGCGGCCAAGTGGTTTATCGATGCCATCAAGCAGCGGCAGCAAACCCTGCTCCGGACCATGAACGCGATCGTGCAGTTTCAGTACGATTTTTTCCTAAACGGCGACGAATCCCGGCTTCGGCCCATGATCCTGAAAGACATTGCTACCATGATCGACATGGACGTATCAACGGTTTCGCGGGTAGCGAACAGCAAGTCCATTCAAACGGAATTTGGGATTTACCCACTGAAGTATTTCTTCTCCGAAGGAATTTCGACCGATTCGGGCGAAGATGTCAGCAGCCGGGAAGTGAAAAATATTCTGAAAGACCTGATTGATAATGAGCCGAAACTCAATCCCCTCTCAGACGACAAACTTGAAAAAATCCTGAACGATCGCGGCTATAACATCGCCCGACGTACCGTAGCCAAATACCGTGAGCAGTTGAATATTCCTGTTGCCCGATTACGAAAAGAACTGTAAAAGAATGATAAATTATAAATGAGAACAGCTGATACGTTTACGTAAGAGACTGACCTAACAGGTTGACAAATAGTTATCATTCATCATTCATCATCGCTCCGGCGACCCGGTCATCATTGACAAAGCCTTTTGCCCTTTTTCTGTCGGTTATTTTTCACCCGCTCCTGATGCCGACGCTGTTGTTCGCTGTATTGCTGTTTCTGGCACCAAGTGCGCTGAACCTGGATATGTTTGGCGACTCCCTGCGGCTAAGTTTGCTGGTATTGATTTTCGTGGGTACGTTCATGGTGCCAGCCGTGCTAACGTATTACCTTCTTCGTATAGGATACGTCCAGGATATGCAGCTGACCAATTTGTCCGATCGGCGTCTGCCTTATTTTATGACCGCGCTGATCTATCTGCTGGTGGCGTACCTGTTCAGTTTTCAGATGCGGGCCGTTTCGTCTCTGGCGCCCGAAATTGGGATTTTGATTGGGAGTATCGCGGTGTCTATCCTGCTCGGTGGCGTGATCAGTTTATCCTGGCAAATCAGCGCGCATGGGATTGGCATTGGGGGCGTGATTGGCGTAATTGCTGGTCTTATTGCCCGATTTGACGTAAGCGATTTGTTTATACCCCTGCTTGTGCTCGTTTTCCTCACGGGCCTGGTAGCCAGTGCCCGTCTGAAACTCAACGCCCATACCCCGGCCCAGATCGGCGCGGGCCTGGCGCTGGGATTCGTCACGGGCCTCCTGACCGTTTACTGGTTCTTTATCTAAATCCACTGACCACCGACGTAGCCTCATGTACGAAAACCTGCTTTACGACGTAACGAACGCGGTTTGCCGCATTACCCTGAACCGACCTCAGGTTTACAATGCGCTGAGTCCCGGTCTGATTCGCGACATTACCGCGGCCGTAGAAGCCGCTGGTTCGGATGAGCAGGTCCGCGTCGTGGTCATTACGGGCGCGGGCGACAAAGCTTTTTCATCGGGCGCCGATCTGAAAGAAGGGGCTGCCGCTGGCTTATCGGCAGGCGGACTTAACCTCGGCGAATCATTACGAACGACGTATCACCCCATGATTCGGGCTATTCGCAACCTGCCCAAACCCGTTATCGGACGGATCAATGGCATAGCAGCCGGAGCGGGTTGCTCACTGGCGCTGGCCTGCGACGTAGTGATCTGCGCGGACGACGCGTATTTTAGCCAGATTTTCGTCAACATTGGCCTGATGCCCGACGCCGGTTCGACGTTTTTTCTACCCCGGCTCATCGGCCCGCAACGCGCCTTCGAACTGTGTAGCACCGGCCGACGCGTATATGGTCCCGAAGCGGCTCAACTGGGCCTGGTAAGTCGCTCCGTTCCAGCGGTTGATCTGGACGCAGCCGTTACCGACGTCGTAGACTATTATGCCACCGCTCCTACCCGCGCCATCGGTGCGATGAAACTTGTGCTCAACCAATCGCTCTACTCCAACCTCGACCACCAACTCGATCAAGAAGCTGACAATCAGGATACATTAGGCCGATCGGCGGACGCTATGGAAGGGATTGGTGCTTTCCTGATGAAGCGCAAAGCAAATTTTTCAGGAAAATAAGTTGACAAGCCTGCTTTTTCTCCCTACTTTTGCACTCCCAATCAATGGGAAACGCATTTGTAGCTCAATTGGATAGAGCACCTCACTACGGATGAGGAGGTTTGGGGTTCGAATCCCTACAAGTGCACGAAAAAGTTAGAAATCCTTCAAAATGAGCTGTTTTGAAGGATTTTTAGTTTAGATGTAACTTGAAATGTAACCGTATTCAGTGATAATAAAGAAACCCTCAAAACATTATGTATTGAGGGTTTCTTTTTAGCATTTTATTACTGTTATTAAAACTAAAAAGTAATAAAAATCAAATGTCAAACTATTTGCATTTGTTAATGACTTGATTTTGTTACTTATTTGTAAATTGTTTTAACTAAAGAATAAAATGCTATTCGACCTGATTGATCCTGATCTTAAAGCAGACCTTATCTGTGGTGATACATTAGATGTACTGAAATCTTATGAAGATAAAAAGTTCAATTTAATAGTAACTTCTCCCCCATACAATGTTGGAAAAGAATACGAAGTTAAACAGTCGATTGAAAATTATTTAAGTTCACAAGAAGTAGTAATAAAAGAACTAATTCGAGTTCTTAGCGATGACGGTAGTATTTGTTGGCAAATAGGAAATTATATTCATAAAGGAGAAGTTTATCCCCTCGACATTTATTATTATCAAATATTCAAAAAATACGGTTTACAATTGAGAAATCGTATTATTTGGCATTATGGTCATGGCTTACAAGCGAAAAATAAATTTTCAGGAAGATACGAAACCATTTTATGGTTTACTAAAAGTGACAAATACACATTTAATCTTGATAATGTAAGAATACCATCTAAATATCCAGGAAAGCTTTATCATAAAGGAAGTAATAAAGGGCAACCATCTGGTAATCCTTTAGGGAAAAATCCCTCTGATATATGGCAGGTAATTTTACAAGATTGGGAAGAAGAAGTATGGGATATTCCAAATGTTAAAGCAAATCACTTAGAAAAAACATTACATCCTTGTCAATTTCCGGTAGAATTGGTCGAAAGATGTGTACTTGCATTAACAAACGAAAATAGCTGGGTACTAGATCCATTTGCTGGAGTTGGTACTTCTTTAATAGCAGCACTGAAAAATAATAGAAATTCGGTAGGAATCGATAAAGAGCCGAAATATTGCGAAATAGCAAAAGATAGGTTGGCAAAATTAAGAGCTGGGGAGTTAAAGACACGCCCGATAAATAGGCCTATACACGTCCCATCTCCAGGAGATAAAGTAGCTCAAGTACCAAAATCTTGGCTAATCAATTAATCGATTTTTATTTTTTTTATACTTTCCTTCGAAATTCTATGAAAACCTCAAACCCTAAAAAAAGAAAAAGTCCAAAGAAAACTATAAAAAAAACCACTAAAGAAATAATTCAAGCTAGAAGACAAAGAAGCCTTAATAATAAAGTAAATAAGATTTTTCAAAATATGGGTTTCCAATACCTTCATACAGATGGTATACACGAAACTTTTGGCGGACAAAAAGGAGAGCTAGATAATGTATTTTTATATGAGAATATAATTTTGATGGTTGAGCAGACTGTTTCTGATGATAATGACCATTTGAAAAAGAAAGATTATTTTTTCAGAAAAATAATTTCCGACTTTCCGAATTTTATTATATGGCTAAAGAATAGATTTGGAAAAGAATTTAATAAGTTTGATGAATATTCAGATAAGCAGTACAAGTTCTTTTATATATATATACCTGATAATGTCATTTCCCAAGAAAAGAAAGAGAATTTTTCAAAAATAACTTTTATAGATAAGAATTCATTAGAGTATTTTAGTAATGTTTCAAATGCAATAAAGCATACTGCAAGATTTGAACTATTTAAATTTCTCAAATTAAATATATCAGATATTGGTAATCCAGTATCTAGCTTGCCTTTAGAAAAAATTGAGACAGCTGTAATAATGCCTGAAACTGCTTCAGGTTTTCCAGATGGTGTTCAAGTATTAACTTTCATTATGAGTGCAAAAGTTTTAATGGAGTGCGCATATGTATTAAGAAAGGATAGCTGGGATAGTTCAATAGGTTTATATCAACGATTACTTGACAAGAAAAAGCTTGAGAACATAAGGAAATTTCTATCAGAGCATAAAAGGACTTTCATAGATAGTATTATTGTTACATTACCATTTGATACTTCCTTTAGTGCTTTAAACCTAGAAACAAAAAAAGAGGATCAAATCGACATTTTTTCGGCTATTGGCTTTTCAAATATTTCAATGACAATACCATATAAGATAAATACCATTGGTATAATCGATGGGCAGCATAGAATTTATTCACATTATGAAGGTACAGATTCATTAGAGGCTAGCATCAATACATTGAGAAAAAAGCGACATTTGTTTGTAACGGGTTTATTATTTGATAAAACTAAATTCACAGAATATAGCAAGAGAAAGCTTGAAAGTGAGATATTTTTACAAATTAATAACGAACAAAAAACAGTTAATAGACAATTACTTCAATATATTAAGTCCCTTACTGATCCTTATTCATCTGTTGGCATTGCTAACAATGTTATAAAATATTTGAATCAGAATAAACCATTTTCTGGATTATTTTCAGACTCTGCTTTAGTTAAAGGAGGGATCAAAACTCCTACAATTCTACAGTTTGGGTTGCAATCACTAGTTGCCTTGGATGAGAGCGAGGATAATTTTACTTTATACAAGTTCTGGATATTATCAGGGGGGGATAAAGTAACTGATGATGGAACGCTTTCTGAATATGTGATCTATTGTGGAAAAAAACTATCAGATTATTTTTGTGCCTTGAAAGATAAGTATAAGCACGATTGGAAACCGAGAAATAAAAATGAAGGAATATTGTCGGCTACAACAATTGTAGCTTTTCTTCGAGCATATAAAATTTCGCTTGAAAGCCAGAATGGCCCTAAAGATTTTGAATTTTACAATAACAGGTTTAAAAACCTTGATGTAGATTTTAGTAAATATGTATCTAGTCATTGGAATTCTCTTGCCTTGGAAATCGTTGAGTTATGTTTTAGATAAATAAAAAAGGAGAGAGACATATATATGTCTCTCTCCTTTTTTATTTATCTATTTATTAATTTGTAATGTCAAGGCTTTTTACATATTCTCCTAGACCAGATTGGTCAAGCGCCTTTATTAAAGGCGCTTTTATTAGCTGAAACATTCCTGATGATTGTAATACTCCAATGATATCGTTAGAATTAACTTGACCAAAGAATTCTAAGTCATAGTAATATAGATTCTCCTTAAAAGATTTAATCTTTTCTTGACTTATGGGCCTGTCAAAATAGATGTGAATATTTTTTTTAAACATCTCGATTTAGTACTGCTTAGGTACATAGTAACATTAAAGTATATATTTTTTTATTTTACGTGTATAATATATTACATCATAAAATTTCTTCCAAACAAAATATTACAACCTCAACAACTGCTTATGGCAATAGCAGCTAATGCTAATTTTAAATTGTATCAAGTTGAAGATACGAAAGTAATACTCTTTTCCATTTATAAATATTGTTGCTATAATTCTCTTGCTGTTCTTCAGACGCTTACTTGTTAGAGTTACCTTTTCGGTAAGTATCTTATATTCAATTACTTATGCGTTTTTTTGTATTTTTGCTGTCAGTCTTCAAATATGACTTTTAATGTCGCAGTAAATAAATTAATGTAAATATAAGTTATTTCTATCGTTTATACACATAAAATAAAATAATGTATACTATAAAAGTTGTAAACACTTAAATATTTGATTTTCAGAAATGTATCTGACTCCCACTTTTCGTTTTATACTGTTATTGACTCGTGAGTGAGGTTATAAAGTTTATTATACGGACATGGCATTACTAAGCGGATTAATCAAATGTCATCGTGCGGATTTTTAAAGACTGGTTCATGCATCAGTAAACGTCAGTTTCACTAGATAATCGTCAGCCAGGTTATACTTGTGAGCTTGATGTAGCTTACGATAATTAATATACTAAAGGCAATTATGGCTCGTTCACAGCGAAGGATAAGCCTGAAATCACAGCCGTATTGCATGCTACGTACTTTCGCCCGAGCGTTCGTTACCCTTTCTTTCCTGTTCAGTGAGTTGGCGGTTGGTCAATCGGGTCGGCAAACGATTCCGTTTACGATCCGGGAGAATTTGATCTACGTAGCGGTTCACATCAACGGGCATGGGCCTTATCAGTTCAGGCTGGATTCCGGAGTGTCCGGGATTGGACGGATCGATTACCGCGTCGCGAAAGAACTTCAGTTAAACATTGTCGGCTTCCAGGAAAACACGAGTGGCGATCAGGTAAAACGGGAGATTCTGGTCGCTGTCGATAAGCTCAGCGTTGGTTCGATTTCGCACTCGGGTCTCAAACTGGTTGCGAGTGATTACAAGGCCAGTCCGAAACAAGCACCGATTGATGGCGTCATTGGCCGGGATTTTTTCTACAATTATCTCTTAACGATCGATGGTCCGGCCCAGCAGTTGCTTGTGTCGCATGAGGCCCTGGATGCGCGCGCTGGTGGAGTTCTCAGCTATCAGAAGCCTTTTGTCGTTACCGGGAAAATCGGGCAAAAGGATTTGTTCTTCAGTCTGGATACGGGGTCAGATGTGTCTTTCCACGTACCGATGTATTTGCTGACCGGCATTCACTACGTCAATACGCCCAACCAACGAATCATCACGATGGCCAACACGACCTTCACCATGCAGGAAGCGCTTATTACGGATGAACTCAGGCTGGGAAACATTAAGGTAAGCGGTCAGAAAGTTTATTATTCCAACAGAGCCAACCAGGTCATCATAGGGGAAGATTTTTTAAAAGAGCACATCCTGACCATTGATCAGCGCAGGAAACTAATACGTATTGATTGATAAGTGGGTTAGTAAAATACATTAGATTATTTTTTGTCATGCTGACGCAGGAAGCATCTTCGCTAGCAGGCATTATCTCAGTTACCGAAGATGCTTCCTGCGTCAGCATGACAAAAACGCCCTCTTAAAATAATCTAAGCTATTTGTACTTGAGTACTTAGCAGTACGTATGTATCACCGGGGTAGCACCCGACGTAACTGACGAAATACAAAATGGATTGTGCCGGTTTCTACCCCAGTGCTACGTACTTCGTCAAAACAACCAAAGCCCGACGAGTGCCGGGCTTTGGTTGTTTCTTATTTTCTATTCGTATGATTACTGCATAGCAATCGAACGGCTGGTTTGCTGGGCGGGCTGTGTTGATACCGTCAGTTGCTTACGGATGCTCCCTTCAGCCGATTTCACTTCCAGCTCATATTGACCATCAGTCAGTTGATCAACATTCAGTTTTACAGCATACTTTGTGTCTTTCTTGCTCACGCTCTGCTGAAACAGCACCTGATTGTTTTGACCCCGTAAGACAATGTCAACGGGAGCTTCGGCGGTTTTTGCGACGGCCACCCGAATTTCATGGTTAACGGTCACATAAGCGCTGGCATCAAACGAAAGAGCCTTCGGTGTCGTTGGCGTAGGATTGATCAATGTAGAAGCACTCAACAAAAAAGAAGCGGCAATTTTAGTCATTACTGGTAACATGGTCGTGTCGTGTTTGGTGGTTAAATTAGTTGTTTACTGTGTTGCTATGATTAGTCCAAAGCTTGTGCCAATTAGATTTTTATCTGATTATCAGCAAGTTAATCTTTACACCAAGCCTTGTCTATGTCCGCAAGTGGACAAACCTTGTTCATTTGCGGACAAAACTAGGGGTCGCTTTCCGGGTGCGAAATCAAATTCTGATGAAGTGCGGGAATCAGGCTATAGACCGTCTAAATCATCGGATAAGTGGTTATGTAATGAGTCTGTCTTGCTGGCTTTTTCAGCCCCTTCAACGATCCCGAAGCACGAATGAAAGGCTTTTAAAAATCCTCCCCTTATTTTTGTCAGTACGTAATTCGTGTTTCCCCGATCTGTTCACGGGTTTCTGTACCAAACGGATCAGGATTGACGCAATCGACGTTCCTTAACTTTTCATCGCACCGACGTACCGGTCTTGTTTCATCACATGCTTAACCTTGGCTTTGTTTCGGCGATTCTGGCTGATTATGATCTGAATGGCGTATTGCAATTTGCATCCGATCACAAGTTCAAATGCGTAGAACTGATGTGCTGGCCCAGCGGGGGAAGCGACACCCGGCGTTATGCGGGTGTAACACACGTCGATGTCGATAACCTGCCCATTGAGCAGATTCGTACCCTGACCCGGTTGCATCACGTTTCCATTTCAGGCTTGGGGTATTACCCGAATCCACTCGACCCCAATCCGGAACAGGCCGAATTCTACCGGGAACACATCAAGAAAATTATTCGGGCGGCTGCCAAACTGGACCGGTCCGCCGATGCGGTTCCTGTTGTCAATACGTTCATTGGCCGCAACCCCTCGCTGAGCATCACCGACAATCTGAAACTATACGCCGAGCACTGGCCTGCCATCGTAAAGGTAGCCGAGGAATGCAACGTAAAGATCGGTATCGAGAACTGCCCGATGTGGTTCACGGACGATGAATGGCCAGGCGGCAAAAACCTCGCAACCACCCCCGCCATCTGGGACCGCATGTTTGAGATCATTCCGTCGCGGGCGCTGGGCCTGAACTACGATCCAAGCCACATGATCTGGCAAATGATGGACGAAATCCGGCCTATTTACGATTATCGCGACCGCCTGCATCACATCCACCTTAAAGACGTGAAACTGTATCCTGATAAACTCAATCGGGTGGGGATTATGGCCAATCCGCTGGAGTATCATTCGCCCAAATTGCCTGGTTTGGGCGATGTCCGCTGGCGCAATTTCTTCGCAGCCCTGACCGACGTTCGCTATCGGGGACCGGTTTGTATCGAAGTCGAAGACAAAGCCTACGAAAGCAGCCCGGAGGATGTAAAAACCGCTATTCTAACCGCCCGGAACTACCTCAGTCAGTTTCTGGTGTTGTAGATCAGCAACAGATACTCGAATTTGGCTTCCTAGGTCACAATAGCTGAATTATTAATCATCTACGTTGGCTACCATAAGGAATACAGCTAACCCAATACCTGCTACAAGCAATACGCTCAGAAGACTAAGCCAATATCGACAACGGTCAGGCGCAGAAGCGGTTAAAGCTCGAATTATCAAAGCCAGGCAATGGATACTAGCTATTGGAATAAAAAGTATAGTTATGCTACCCAAGCCTACATAGCCGCTGATTAAGTAAAAAAACCAGTACAGAGCAGCTAAAGCACTGTGTTCACTTACCATTCTGGTCATAATATGCTGAGTTTAGCATCTAACGGTCAATAACTCTATCAGCAGAGCATAGTTAATCTACAAGTTACAGCAATTAGATTGTTAAGGTTGGAGCAATCACATATCTTTAATAAAACCCACGAGTATTTCGTAAGTGCCCCTCTTGCAAGGCAAATAACCGAACGGCTCAAGCATGAAGACGTGGTATTTATTACCGCTTCACCGGGTGAGATGAGCGAAGAGCCTTTCCCGATAGAGTACGACATCGAGTATGCAAGCGATCAAATTCGGGCACAAATTGGCATGTCAAGTGATAGACACAAAACGATAGTTTTAAATGTTAGAGCAGCATTAAGAACAGCTTTTTATAATATACCAGACATTCGTGTAATGGGTAGTAATAAGCTGGTATACATACCGTCCTGCGAATTAGCCGTCAAGCCCGATGTGCTGGTTATGAAAGGCGAAAGTCAGCTGTTTTCCAGAAAAGGCCAGGAGTCAAGTATTACTAATCCATACATTTTGGTTGAGGTTTATTCCGATTCAATGTACCGGGAGGATATGCATGTCAAGCTACGTTACTACAAACAACTGGAATCAGTACAGCATATTATATATATTGAACAGGGAGTACCCTTTGTTTCGGTTTATACCAAACAACAGGATAGTCACCATTGGCTCAACGAAGATTATGCTACGCTCACTATGATTGTTACCATTGGTGATGTTACTTTGTCGATGCAGGATATCTACCACAAAGTGAGCATGACCAACAACAGTGCTACAAACGCTTAATCAACTCGACACCGATCTCTTTCTCTGGCTGAACAACGTCAACGCGCCCTGGCTCGATCCGCTGATGATCTGGGTAACGGAACGGAATACCTGGATTCCCTTTTATGCCCTGCTCGTTGGCTGGCTGATCTACCGGTACCGAAAACAGGCGATCGGCTTGTTACTCACCATTGGTGCCGCTGTAGCCCTTGGCGATCAACTGGCCTCGTCGATCATTAAACCCCTCACCCATCGACTCCGTCCCTGTCACGAACTGGCACTTCAAAAACTGATTCATCCGGTAATGGAATGTGGCGGTCGATTTGGTTTTGTCTCCTCACACGCAGCCACGACGTTTGCCCTGGCGATGAGTCTTTGGCTGCTGTTTGGCAAACAGTATAGCTGGCCAAAGTGGATATTCCTGTGGGCAGCCCTCGTGTCGTATAGTCGCATCTACGTAGCCGCTCATTACCCGCTCGATGTGCTGATGGGCGCTTTTGTGGGTATGCTGGCCGCTCTGCTAAGCGTGACTGTTTATCAGAAAATTCGGCTCCGTTCGTCGGTTTCGGGAAAATAATACGCGCGTTTCATTGACAAACATTTACGTTTTGAGCGCAACCTGCCCGGTTTTTCCGTACCTTTGCGGGAAATTTGTCCGGCACTCATGGCTTCCTACAACCCGGTTAAGATTTTTTCAGGCACTCAGTCAACGTATTTAGCTGAAAAAATTGCGCATTACTACGGCAAAGACTTAGGGGGTTATACCTGCCGACGGTTTAGCGATGGAGAAATGTCGCCCAGTTTTGAGGAATCAGTTCGGGGTTGCGACGTGTTTCTGATTCAGTCGACACCCCCGCCCGGCGATAACCTGATGGAACTGTTGCTGATGGTCGATGCCGCCCGGCGAGCCTCGGCGCACTACGTAACGGTGGTGATTCCGTACTTCGGTTATGCCCGGCAGGATCGGAAAGACAAACCGCGGGTGTCGATTGCGGCTAAGCTAGTAGCGAACATGCTGGCCGCATCGGGCGTGGATCGGCTGATGACGATTGACCTTCATGCCGGACAGATTCAGGGCTTTTTCGACTTTCCGGTCGATCATCTGGAAGGTACGTCGGTGTTTGTGCCGTACATCCGAAGCCTGAATTTAGAGAATCTGGTCGTTGCTTCGCCGGACGTTGGTGGTGCCAACCGTGCCCGCACCTTCGCGAAGCATTTCAACGCCGACATTGTGCTGTGCGATAAACACCGCAAACGGGCCAACGAAATTGCGTCAATGCAGGTCATCGGCGATGTGGAAGGGGCCAACGTAGTACTGGTCGATGATTTGATCGATACGGGTGGCACGATGGCCAAAGCGGCTCAGATTATTCTGGATAAAGGTGCCTTGTCCGTACGGGCAATTTGTACGCACCCGATCATGTCGGGTAGGGCGCACGAAAACATTGCCGGTTCGGTGCTGGAGGAGTTAGTTGTTGCGGATACGTTACCGTTGAAGCAGTCTAACGAAAAAATCAGAGTGTTGTCGGTGGCCGAGTTATTTGCCAAAGCCATTGGCCGCATTCGGGATCATGAATCTATTAGTTCATTGTTTATAAAAAATTAAGCGTAGTACCGGGTGTCCACACCCGGAAATTTTCATCTTTTTCGGCCGGACGTGGACATTCGGCAAAACATAGTATGAAAAAAATCGAGATTGTAGGGTATCAACGAGCGAATCTCGGCCGCACGGAATCACAAGCGATTCGGGCCGAGGGTAATGTTCCGTGCGTATTGTATGGCGGAGAAGAGCAGGTGCATTTTTACGCGCCGGCGATCCTGTTCCGTGACTTGCTGTATACGCCCAATATTTATGAAGTGGCACTCAACATTGAGGGCGACGAGTACCGGGCTATCCTTCAGGAATCTCAGTTCCACCCAGTTAGTGATACGCTGTTACATGCCGACTTCCTGCTGGTGACGGACAAAAAACCCGTTAAAATTGCGGTTCCGGTTCGTCTGATTGGCACGGCTCCAGGTGTTCAGAAGGGTGGTAAGCTCGTCACACGCGTTCGGAAACTGCGCGTCAAAGGAGCTATCGAAAATATTCCTGATTTCATCGATGTCGACGTATCAGGTCTTGATCTGGGCAAATCGGTTCGGGTTGGTCAGATTCCGCTGCAAAACCTGGAAATGCTTGAGCAGGCATCGAACCCAGTAGCCAGCATCGAAATCCCACGTGCTCTGCGGGGAACGGTGAAGTAAGAATATTGATTAAGCTAATAGATTATAAAAGCCCCGCCAGGAAACTGGTGGGGCTTTTGCTTGTCGCGTCAAGTAGCACGCGGGTGGAAACCCGCAATTTCATGTCATACGGGTTACCCTCACGCTACATAGACTAATCAAAATTTCATCCTCCGTAATCGCAGGCTGTTGCTCACAACCGATACCGAGCTTAGGGCCATAGCCGCTCCGGCAATCATTGGATTGAGTAAAAAACCAAACGCCGGGTAAAGCACTCCGGCAGCCAGCGGAATACCAATGAGGTTGTAAATGAAGGCCCAAAACAGATTCTGCCGGATAACGCGCACGGTCTGCTTCGATAGCTGAAGAGCTTTTGGTACGCTGATTAAATCCGACGTAATGAGCGTCATCCGTGCTACGTCCATTGCAATATCGGAACCACGCCCCATGGCGATACTCACGTCGGCTTGCGCCAGAGCCTGCGAATCGTTGATGCCGTCGCCAACCATTGCCACCACCTTACCAGCCGCTTGCAATTCTTTCACGAAATTGGCTTTATCGGCAGGCATCGTCTCCGCCCTGTACTGCTTAATGCCAACCTGTTTAGACACAGCGGCTGCCGTTTGGGCATTATCGCCGGTGAGCATGTATACCTCAATACCCCGATTTTGCAACGTATCAATCGCCTGCTTCGAGCTGGCCTTGACGGGGTCGGCAATCGCGATGATAGCTAATACGTCTCCAGTTTGAGTGTCCTGGTCAAGACGCCCCATGAACACAACCGTTTTCGCCTGATTCTGTAGGTGCATGGCCTGCTGCGTTAACGTATCAGATGGTGCAGTCTGTTGATCTGCCAGCAGGATTTGGTTACCGATGAAATAGGTGTGATTTTGGTAGTGAGCCGTAACACCGCGCCCTGTTACACTCTCAAATTTATCCAGCGCGACGGGCTTGACGTCAGCCAGATACGTCGTTATGGCCTCGGCCAGGGGATGTTCAGACTGAGATTCCAGCGCGTAAAGAATGGCTTTCAATTGGGCTTGTTCAGTTTCAGAAACTGCCCAGACCAAATCCGTAACGATGGGCCTGCCTTCGGTAATGGTACCCGTTTTATCCAACACTACGGCATTGACCCGGTAACCAACTTCAAGGCTTTCGGCGTCCTTAATCAGGATATTGTTCTCAGCCCCTTTCCCTACGCCAACCATGATCGCCGTTGGCGTAGCCAACCCTAATGCACACGGACAGGCAATGACCAGTACCGTGACGGAAGTTAGTAAAGCCGTTGTGAACGGATCAGCACCAGGAACGAGATAATACCCGAATACCATCCAGACAACGAAGGTTAGCAGCGCAATACTGAGCACGATAGGCACGAAAATTCCCGCAATCCGGTCGACAGTCTGCTGTACGGGGGCTTTACTACCCTGAGCGTCCTGCACCATCCGAATAATCTGCGCCAGCAACGTATCACCGCCTACTTTTTCGGCCCGGAACCGAAAGCTGCCTTTCTGGTTAATCGTTCCGGCAAACACCTTCGCACCGGCTTGTTTATCAACCGGAACCGGCTCGCCACTGATCATGCTCTCATCGACGTACGACTGCCCGGACTCGAGCACACCATCTACCGGAATTTTTTCACCGGGACGTACTAACAGTAGATTACCGACCTGAACCGACGTAATGGGAATCTCCCGCTCCGAATCCCCTTCAACCAGTCGAACCGTTTTGGGTTGCAGCCCCATCAGCTTCTTAATGGCCGAAGACGTATTCGATTTAGCCCGTTCTTCCAGTAGTTTACCCAGCAGAATAAAGGTGATAACAACTGCGACTGCTTCGAAATAGACATGAGGATGCATCCCCCGACGATGCCAGAATTCAGGATAGACGGTATTGAACGTACTAAACAGAAAGGCAATGCCCGTGCTTAACGCCACCAGTGTATCCATGTTGGCTTTTCCATGCCGGGCCTGCTTCCAGGCATTTACGAAAAACGATCGACCCAGCACAAACACAACGGGAGCCGATAAAACGAGCATGATCCAGTTGGCATACGCAAGCAGTCCAACGTTTCGATCCATGAAAAACATCCCGATTACCACAACAGGCAGCGACAGGATTATTGCCCAGATGGTACGTCGTTTAAGCGACTGGTAGTGCTGCTGCTGCGATTCTGCCTGAACCTCCCAAACGTTGGCCCGGTGCGGATCTTCGGCATCAACCACAAGGTCGTATCCAATCGAGCGAACGGTATTCTGCAGTTCCGCCGGTGTTACCGCTTTCGGATCGAACTGCACCCAGGCCGTTTGGTTCGCGTAGTTCACGCCCGCATCGCTAACGCCGGGCGTATGCTTCAACATGGATTCAACACTGACCGCGCAGGCCGCACAACTCATTTCCAGCACCGGATAGGTTTTCCGGATATCGGATGCATGTTCTGATTTGACGAGCGCTTCAGCAGATTGTTTAAGGGTTGTATGCATACCCGGAGACCGGAACGTATTCCGGTACGTTTACTTTTTAGCCTTTGAGAAAAAGGTACCACGGGTTTTAACCCGTTCGGGAATTGTCTCAAAAAACGGGTTAAAACCCGTGGTACCAGTAATACGAATTAAATTGGCGTAGTACTAGCTCTGACATCAGGATAGTGGTTCAGCCTTATAGCCCGCTTTTTCGATAGCCTGACGGATGTCGGCAAGCGTAGCGGTTTCGGTGTTAGTCGTTAAAGTTTTGTTGGGGTCCTTAATGTCGACCTGCCAGTGACCTTCACCAACAGCTTCATTCAGAAAAGGCGTTACGGTGGCAACACAGTTACCACACTTGATATTGGTTTTAAATTTCAGCGTTTTCATACGACTTGCTTGTTTGCCTATATAACCAAATCTATATCACAAAGGTCGCATGCTACAGCCTTGTAACCCTTACATAATTGTTGGCAGACCGTGTAGAATTGAGGTTGTATAAGTCATTCCGTGTTAAGCGTAGGCTCCAAACTGCGCTCAACTGGAAGTCAACTTCTACTTAAGTATTTTTTCTCTGGTTTAATCTCCTTTTAACCGAGCCTTAAGACCGATTTAAGTTAGGAATAACACCTTTGTGTGCTTAAAAATCCGTGCGCCGTAATCGGTATGAACAAATTCATCAAAGGTATTTTATCCTTCTCGCTCAAGAATAAGTTTTTCATTTTTTTCCTGACGGCGCTCTCTGTTGTTGCGGGCGTAATCAGTTACCAGAATACCCCGATTGAGGCCTTCCCCGACGTTACTAATACGCAGATCACCCTAATTACCCAGTGGCCTGGTCGCTCGGCGGAGGAAGTCGAGAAGTTTGTAACCATTCCTGTCGAAATTGGCCTGAATTCGGTTCAGAAACGTACTGATATTCGCTCGACCTCGCTGTTTGGTCTATCAGTTATAAAGGTCCTTTTTGAAGATGGCGTCGACGATACGTTTGCCCGTCAGCAGGTCAATAACTTATTGAGTGGGGTTGAATTACCCGAGGGTATTCGTCCAGACGTTCAGCCACCCTATGGACCAACGGGCGAAATTTTTCGTTACACGCTTCAATCCACAACGCGCACCGCTCGCGAACTTAAGACGATACAGGACTGGGTGATCGAACGGCAGCTGAAGAGCGTACCGGGCGTGGCCGATGTTGTCAGTTTCGGTGGCGAGGTGAAGACCTACGAGATTTCGGTTGATCCGCGTCAATTGATGAACTATAACATTACCCCGCTGCAATTGTACCAGGCCGTCGCGAATGCTAATGTAAACGTAGGGGGCGACGTTATTGAGAAAAATTCAGAAGCCTACGTGGTGCGGGGGATCGGCCTGCTACGGAATCAACAGGACATTCAGAACACGATCGTCAAAAATATTAAAGGAACACCCATCATGGTGCGCAACGTAGCGCAGGTGTCCGAATCGGCTCTGCCGAAGCTGGGACAGGCTGGCCGCGATAAAAAAGACGACGTAGTAGAATGTATTGTGGTGATGCGCAAAGGCGAAAATCCAAGCGAGGTCATCGAACGGGTGAAAGCCAAGATCAACGAGCTGAACACGAGTATTCTGCCCAGCGATGTACAGATCAATACGTTCTACAACCGCGAAACGCTGATCAATTTTTCGACGCATACGGTTACACATAACCTCATCGAGGGTATCGTGTTCGTAACGGTCATTGTGTTTATTTTCATGGCCGACTGGCGCACAACGGTTACGGTCTCCATTGTGATTCCGCTGGCGCTGTTGTTTGCCTTTATCTGTCTGCGACTCAAAGGCATGTCGGCGAATCTGCTGTCCATGGGTGCCATTGATTTTGGTATCATCGTCGATGGAGCGGTGGTGATGGTAGAAGGGATTTTCGTTACGCTCGACCAAATGGCCCATGAAGAAGGTATGCCCCGGTTTAACAAATTGGCAAAACTGGGAATTCTTCGCAAAACGGGTACCGAAATGGGTAAGGCGATTTTCTTCTCCAAACTCATCATCATTACGTGTCTGGTTCCTATCTTCTCGTTTCAGAAAGTAGAAGGCAAAATGTTCTCGCCCCTGGCCTGGACGCTCGGCTTTGCCTTACTCGGCGCCCTAATTTTTACGCTGACACTCGTGCCGGTACTGGCCAGTATTCTGCTTAAGAAAAACGTCCGCGAAAAGCACAACCCGTTCGTTAACGTAGTGACCAAGTACGCGACGCAGGCATTCGGCTATACGTTTGCTCATAAACGAATTAGCTTGCTTATTACGGCGGCTCTCGTGGTAGTTGGCCTGTCGGGATTTAGCCTGCTGGGTACTGAGTTTCTACCCGAGCTGAATGAAGGCTCCATTTACGTGCGGGCTACGATGCCCATGAGTATTTCGCTGCCTGAGTCGGTGAAGCAAACGGTGCAGATGCGCCACATGTTCGAGCAGTTTCCGGAAGTAAAAGGTGTTATTTCTCAGACAGGTAGACCAAACGACGGGACCGACCCGACGGGTTTCTATAACATTGAATTCCTGGTCGATATCTACCCACAGGAGGAGTGGAAAAGCGGGCTGACGAAAGAACAACTGGTCGATAAAATGCAGGAGAAACTGGCTGTTTTTCCGGGCGTCAGCTTCGGTTTCTCACAGCCCATTATGGATAACGTCGAAGAAGCCGTGTCGGGCGTGAAAGGGTCTATTGCGGTTAAAATTTACGGACCCGATCAAACCATTCTGGAAGAAAAAGCAAAAGAAGTTCAGAAACAACTGGCAACGGTACAGGGTATCGAAGATCTGGGCGTTATTCGAACAACGGGTCAGCCCGAAATGCGGATTGAGTTAGATGAACGCAAGTTAGCTCTCTACGGGGTCAATAAAGCCGAGGCCGAGGCCGTTATTGAAATGGCCATTGGGGGAAAAGCGGCAACGCAGATTTACGAAGGTGAGCGCAAATTCGACCTGCGCATTCGCTACGATCGTCCGTTCCGGTCCAACGAACAGCAGATCAGCCGACTCATGGTGCCAACGGAAAACGGCAGCATGATCCCGATCAAAGAAATCGCGCAAGTCTATACCCAGAGTGGACCGGTATTGATCTTTCGGGAAGCTGGTCAACGCTATGGCGCCGTTAAATTCTCGGTACGTGGGCGCGACATGGGCGGTGCCGTTGCCGAAGGCCAGCAAAAAGTGCAAGCTAACGTAAAGCTGCCATCGGGCTATACGATGAAATGGGCAGGCGATTTTGAAAATCAGCAACGGGCTACGGCTCGCCTGGCGCAGGTCGTACCGATTAGTTTACTGGCGATCTTCTTTATTTTGTTTGTATTATTTGGCAACGTAAAAGACGCTGGTCTGGTGTTGTTCAACGTACCGTTTGCAATCATTGGCGGTATTGCCGCCCTCCTGATTACGCACGTTAACTTTAGCATTTCAGCAGGCATTGGTTTCATTGCCTTATTTGGTATCTGTATTCAGAACGGGGTGATTCTAATTTCAGTCTTCAAGAAAAACCTGCGGGGCGGCATACCACTTAGCGATTCGATTCGCGAGGGGGTTGTCTCGCGTATACGACCGGTCGTTATGACTGCTATGATGGCCGGGATCGGTCTTATTCCGGCAGCGGTTTCGCACGGAATAGGCTCCGAAACAGCAAAACCGCTGGCTATTGTAGTCATTGGCGGCTTAATTACGGCTACGCTATTAACGTTGTTCATTTTTCCGCTGATCTTCTATGTTTTTTACAGGCATAAGTTCAGCGAGATTTAGTACCTGATTCGGTAAAATTTAGTTGACTTTTTATAACCGTTTAATAATTTTGAGCGTAGATTATCGTTTTATAAAAAGAACTTGCAACCTTTGCATTAATATAGTGCTTGCTTGGGTACAGACAGGCCCTTTAACGGTCCGTCATCTAGAAGAGATATCGCTAAATTTAGCATAAAGATCCTTTACAAAGGGAAGGTTGAACATCAAGATCTGACGACCGCCTGGTTGTCTATCTTGAAATGGTGTGGATAGAAGCGGAAAGCCGCCCCGATTTTCGGAGCGGCTTTTTTGTTTTCAATCGGTTCAGCGGAACAGCTACGGGTTTAATTCATTTTTAATTCGCCTTTCAACCTCTTTTAATACGCTAATCCGACCTTGAGCAACAGAAAAGGAATAGAGTGACCTACTGACTTTTGGCACGTATGCTAACTAATATTCCTACTTCGTACACAAATAATTTATTCTACCGTTTTTAAATCAGACAAGAGCTATGTATGTTGCCGATATGAAGATACTGGTGGTTGAAGATGAGCCGAAACTGGCCTCGTTCGTCCGGAAAGGGCTGGAGGAGCAAGC
This sequence comes from Spirosoma validum, assembly GCF_014699035.1. Lineage (GTDB taxonomy): Bacteria > Bacteroidota > Bacteroidia > Cytophagales > Spirosomataceae > Spirosoma > Spirosoma validum. Next base: position 668,198 of record NZ_JACXAA010000003.1, on the reverse strand, counting down.
CTGCGAAGTAGATGTAGCTTTCGACGGGCAGGTTGGTCGGAATATGGCCCTGAATAATCTCTATGACGTGATTATCATGGACATAAACTTACCCAAGATGAATGGCTTCGACGTTGTCCAGTCGATCCGTCAGGAGCAGAATCGAACGCCCGTACTAATGCTAACGGCCATGGGCTCCGTCGACGATAAATTAACGGGCTTTGAAGCGGGAGCTGACGATTACCTGGTTAAGCCGTTTGAGTTCCGGGAGCTGATGGCTCGTTTACGGGCACTGACCAAACGTAGTAACGATACCGGAATGCAGTCGAACGTACTGCGGGTAGCTGATCTGGAACTGGATCTCAACGAAAAAATTGCGCGCCGGGGCGACAAACGTATCGACCTGACCGCTAAGGAGTTCGGGCTGCTCGAATACCTTATGCGCAACCGTGGCCGCGTCGTATCACGAGTTGATATTGCGGAGAAAGTTTGGGATATTCACTTCGATACCGGCACCAACGTCATTGATGTTTACGTGAATTTTCTTAGAAAAAAAATAGACAAAGATTTTCCCCATAAGCTGATTCATACCGTAATTGGTATGGGATACATGCTGAAAGAAGAGTAACAGCAGAGGGCGTGGAGTACGGACTTTAAGTCGCGTACGCCATGTAATTGCCCTCTGCCGTGACGACGGATCGCCCCCCACCCCACGCTCTCTGCTGGTTCTATGAACATTCGTACTCGTCTAACAGTCCTGTTTGTGCTCCTGGTCGCATCGATCATGCTGCTTTTCACAGTCTCTGTCTATTATCTGTATGATCAGTTCAGAGAACAGGAATTTCGGCAGCGGCTTGAGGAAAAGGCCTACACAACCGTTCGGCTTCGGGAAGATGTAGGTGAGGTACCGCAGAACGATCTACCCATCTTAGCTGATGAGCAGGTTACCATTTACAACAACCGGGGCATTGTGCTGTATAATCAGAGCAAGCAACATCCGCGTTTTCCGGTAACAATTCATTTTCTGAATAAGATTACCCTTCGCCAATCGCAATACGTTCGAATCGGTGACCTGGAAGCTGTCGGCGTTCGTCATCTGAATGCCAATCGCCAGTCTCTTATCATTGTCGCATCGGGAAACGACCGCTATGGATTAAGTAAGCTCACTCGACTTCGGGAAATTCTATTTTTCGGCTGGCTACTAAGTCTGATCATTGTTGGTATTGCGGGATATTTATTCGCTACCGATGCACTCCGACCCATATCGGAACTCATTGGTCAGGCCAATGCCATTTCCGCGACGAACATTCACCAGCGGTTGTACGTCGGGCGACAACGCGACGAACTGGCCGATCTGGCCAGTACGTTCAACGACCTGCTCAACCGACTCGAAGAAGCGTTTGTGTTACAGAAAAGTTTTGTTTCGCATGCCTCCCACGAATTACGTACTCCGCTGACGGTTATGATGGGGCAGATTGAGGTAACCCGCCTGCAGGCCCGTTCAACGGATGACTACGAAATCACGCTGGACGGTCTACTCGACGAAGTAAAAAACATGATCCGATTGGTAAACGGCTTACTCGAACTCGCCCGTGCCAGTTCAGACGTCGTTACGCTTAACTACCAGCCCGTGCGGATTGATGAGCTTCTATGGCAGGCACAAAGTCAACTCGTTAGTAAAAACCCTGACTACCAGATCGATATTGACTTTGATAATTTGCCTGACCGGGAAGAGGAATTAGTGGTTCATGGTGAAGAATCGCTTTTGCAAACGGCGTTTCAGAACCTGATGGAAAATGGCTGCAAATATTCCTCCGACAAAAGTGTATCCGTGCGACTTTCCTTTGATACGGGCTGGGTACGGCTGAACTTCAGTGACCAGGGCTATGGAATTTCGGAGAACGATTTGCCGCATATTTTCGAGCCGTTTTACCGCTCAGAAATAACGATGACCGTTAAGGGGCATGGCATTGGTCTGGCTTTAACCCGACGTATTATTGAATTGCACCGGGGCCATATCAAAGTGGAGTCGACGGTTGGTAAAGGCACTACGTTCCGGATTACCCTTCCCATTCTACGTAATTCATCTACGGATTCAGACGAGGTTCGGACAATCGAAAGTGGTATAAAACCAGAACTGACCTAGTCTTATTACCTCAACTTATTGTCCCGTTTTACTTAGCCATTTTAACGATTTTCCGCGCAATTGTACCTCCGCTTTCGGTGATACGCTGGCGGCAAACGTGTCAATCTGACTGTCATTGACCTGGATACCGCTGGAATCCTGTACAGTAATCCGTAACGACTGATAATGATCGGCACCGAGCATGGCAAAACTATTCTGACTTTCGATTAACTCAAGGTCGCCTTTTGAGTCTACCTTTTCGGTTCGTAAGCGGGTATTCTGCAACGAAACGGTTAGTGGCCCGGCTGTTAGTTTTTGCAAGGTCAGACAACCGTCTTTCACCCGCAGATTTTCAATGGCAGGCATTCGTAACACGACACCGACTCCCAGTTTCCCCCAACTGTTATCGCGCGGGCTCTGATATTTCCCTTTTTCATCCGTCTTGAACGATAGAAATAACGTATCGCCTTGCTGACGCATATGATATGCCCTGGCCATTTCAGGTGACAGAAGTGCTTGTGAGTTGGCACTTTTTTCGACAATAACTTCGACAGTTGGAGTCGCATCAATGACCAGGTGTTTTGCGATTGGGAGCGCCCGCCTGTCAAAGTTTTGATACGGATTACCCCAATCAATTTTAGTATACTGTTGCTTCAACAATACATCGGTTGCAACCATGCCTGTCAGCGTAATGACAGTGATAATGCTCAAAAGGATATGACTTGTTTTCATAGGGATATAGTAATTCGGATCCTGTCCACATTAGTGTTTATTGATAGTTAGTCGCTACAAATTGTTCATAGCGCGTTTCGATTTCAGACAGTTCAATACCTAGCAGGTATAGATTTCTGAAGAAAACAGGCAGATCATTCTCCAGAAATTGTTCTCGCCGAAAGGCTTTGATCCGGTCGGTAGCGTCATCCGTGGGGAAATAGCCAATGCCGCGCTTGTTGGCAATGACACCTTTCTGACCCAGAAAATCGTACGTGCGCATAACCGTATTCGGGTTCACCTCCAGTTCGGCAGCCAGGTCGCGTACCGAGGGAATCTTATCGCCAACCGACCAGCGTTCCAATAAAATTTGCTCGCTCACATACTCGGCAATTTGCAGGTATATAGCTTGTTTATCACGAAAATCCATACCTATACCTCCCGTTCTTTAAGCCTGAAATAGGCGGTTACGTACAATAGAATGACTACCACAATCCCTAGCGTATAGCGAATTCCATTACCTATGGGCTGGGGTATCTCGATCCTACGGTATTGGTAATGTTCAATAGGTGATATAGCGCTGGCGCTGGAAAAAGGCGTAGGGCTGCCAATGGATTCAGAGCCGGTGAGCGCATGCAGGAGGACATTGTTTCCAAAGCAGCCAAAAATCAGCAGCGCAAAGGCAATGACCACCACCAGCGGCAATGTATACTGCCGGACCAGTAAGGAAAAAGCCATGACGAAGGGATGCAGTAAGACCGTAAATACCCACATCTGCGCGGGTGTGCCGCTGGTTCCTAGTTCACTAAAAATTGAGCCGATGGTCATAGAGCTTCCCATTCTCCGTATCGCTTCCAGTTGTTCAGGAGACCAGTCGCGGTTGTTGGTGTATGAAACCCAGATGGCATCGAATACATAAAAAACCGATAGATAAACAACTATAAAGCCGATTCCCGATATAAGCCAGATCAGGAGAATTTTTTCAAGTTGCGAAGCCGGTTGCATAAGATAGTTGATCGCCCGTTCTTTCTGACTCAAAACAGCCGTCTGTTGCACAGTAAATACGTACCAGCAGGGCCAGCCTAATAAAAAAAAGAGAATTTGTCGTTGGTGGTTAACTGCGTTTGGCAAGCCCTGATACGTGAACAACGTCAACACAAATAAACCGATGATAAGCAAACCCATATAGACTAGTAACTGCCTCTGGTTATCGGTAAAATACCTCCATAAAAGGCGTCCGAAACGACTTATTGAAAATGTCTGATTCATACATTGGTGAGTGTTAAAGTAGATGAGAATAACTGTCTGATACGCTCTGGCTCAGCCTGCACAGCATTAAACAGGCGCTCCAGATCCAACCGACTCGGCTCCGAAGCCGGGTTCTCCGTAACGAGTGCGTAGCCACCCACAGCCCGTTCTGAATAAAGAAGTGGCTGGGAGGTTTCCAGTTCAGGCCGGTCGTTGCCCGACACCATTCCAAACCACAGCCGGGCGGTAATTTCTTCTACGCTGGCGTTCAGGGCTATTCCCCGCTCATTCAGGATAACAATCGGGTCAATGAGTGCTTCAAGATCCCGAACCTGGTGAGTGGAAATAACCACTGTCCGGCGATCATCTACGGCGCCGGCTACTAGGCGCCGAAACTGGCCTTTCGAGGGAATATCCAGGCCGTTTGTGGGTTCGTCCATCAACAGGACCGTAGTGTTGGTTGCCAGTCCGAAGCCAATGAGTATTTTTTTCTTTTGGCCATACGACAGTTCGTTTAATTTCTGATCGTCGGTCAGACCGAATTCGCGAACGTAACCCGCCATTTGTACCCGGTCGAAGCGCGGGTAAAAGGGTGCGTTTGAGTCAACAAACTGTCGAATACGAACGGGTGGCAAATAAAATTCTTCCGGCAGGAGAAACAGATCTTCCAGAAAGGTTGGTTTACGCTCAGCAGGTATATAGTTACCCACCTGAATCCGGCCTGTTCTTGGGTAAAGCAGACCTGATATCAACCGCAGCAAGGTTGACTTACCTGCTCCATTAGGCCCTAATAAGCCGTAAATGGACCCTGCTGATAAACGCAGATTCAGATCATCATACAAGGGTCTTCCCCGCTGATAGCCAAACGATACATTACTTAGCTCTATCATAAGAAGCAACGTTCTAGTGTATTAGATAAATAGTACACTGCAATAGTAATGGGTTTACTAATTATAATCAAGAATCTGCCTAATAATATTTTCAGCTAACAACAAAAAAGGCCCTCACAGTAAGTGAGGGCCTTTTTCTGAACAAAAGTTTCTTATTGGCTAGCGATTGACCTACTTACTGTCGGTCTTTTTAGCCTCTTTCTTCATTTCTTTATGAGCCTTCTTCATGTCCTTGGCAGCGTCGGCTTTAGCGTCGTCACCTGCTCGTTTGGCTTCCTTCTTCATTTCTTTCGCTTCGTGCTTCATTTCTTTATGAGCCTTCTTTGCGTCGTCCTGAGCGAAGGCTGCGCCCGACATCATAACAATGGCAGCCGCAGCAATAAGCATCTTTTTCATAATCGTAGTTGGTTTATTAGTGAATCGTTTATGTGTGAATTGTCACTTAAAATCTATTGTAAAAAAGGATGATTGGGTATTGATTCGACCAATCATTCAGGATTATTGATTAGGCTTGAGGTTAACCAGTTCACTACGTTTCTTTCGGGCTTTTGCCGAAGTGCCGGTTGTCGTAGTACTGCTACGTTTGTCGGTAGTTGTTGGCGTAACCGTGCCCGCCGAAGCTGTTCCAGCACTGGTTTGCTCAAGCGTTGTATTTAGTCCAGTAGAGGCTTTAGTACCATTATTGGGATTTGTACCCAGCGGCTTAGATTGATCTGAGTTAGCGGAGCTGTTATTCTGTGTTGATATATCCGTTGTCGTACCCGAAGTAGTGTTGGCAGAACTGTTTTGTTCGAGCGTAGTGCCGGTTCCAAGCGAGCCAGTGTTTGTTGTCGTTGGACGAACACCGGATGACGATTGCGAATTAGTTTGCTGCGCTATGGCTGAACCGGCAACCAGCAGACCAATGACTAGACTACTCAATAAAGTTTTCATTAACGTTGTTGTTAGATACTGTTTATATAACTCTATTCATGAGTAGGAGTTTAAAAAAGTGTTTCTCAAAAAAGTAAAAAAGGCTTTTACGGCATTATAAGTCTATGTACTCCTATTTTTAATAACGATCCCCTCCATCATCTGACTTCTATAGTCAGACAGTGAAGGGAATCGTAAACAGGTGCGGAAGAAATTAGTGTTTGAGTAATTTTTATGGTTTTGTATTCCTGGTCCGTACCTACCTGCAACAAGAATAAACCATTGCTACGTCCGATAGGCATACGTACTATCTCCACTGGCTCAGTCTGATCAATTGTTTGCTGTTGAAGGCTGCGGCCTTATTTATCAACCCGCTTAAGCTATACTCGTAGACCCGTTACGTCCGTAATGCCTGGTGACTGGTGCCGATCAGGTATCTCGTAAACAACTGACAGAGCCCAACCGTACGGATGGGCTCTGCGTTTACTTTCGGATCAGCCGTCTGGAGATTCGTTGCGTCCCGGTCTCTAAAATACACATATATGTACCCGTCGGAACACCCGCTGCTTTCCACTCGACCGAATGTCGACCCGCGTCCTCCTGCCGCCCATCGATCAGACGACTGATCAGTCTGCCTTCTGAATCCCGAATCTGCAAGCTGGTCCGCCCCGATCGGGTCAGTACGTAGGAGATGATCGTAGCTTCTTCGATAGGATTAGGGTAAGCCCGAATCATAAGCGAACCAGACTCGCCTTCTGCCATAGCCAGCAACGAAACGACGCCAGTACGGGCGGCAAATACTGAACCTGTTCTTGCCTGGAAACCGGGCTGAAGTATTATTGCCTGCGCGGCTTTATACTCCACTGGCGTACCCGGACCTACCAGGTTAGCCGCTGTTAGCGTTGCCGTGGCTTGTTCGAGGGGTTGGGCCTGATAGCCGCTGGTCAGCCTGCGGTTTGACTCAATGGCTTGTGCAGTAGCCAGCAGACTGCTCAGCAAAAGCCCGATAAGTATTGATAGCTTTGCCATGTTACTTAGCTTTTTTATGGGCAATCTTATTGATCTCCTGACGTAACGCCTGATTTTCTTTCTTCAGCTCAATCATATACAGAGTAAGCTCCTCAACCTTTTCCAAAAGCTTCGCATCCATCTTGCCTACATCAATACCTTCTTTAACCACCTGATCAGCCGATGGTACGCCGGGCAGATGACCGTTCTGCTTAATGTGCTGCTCCACTTCGTCCAGACTACGCAACCGATACCCTTTCTCAAAAACGCGATCGCTCCAGTCGTCAGTTGTCTTGATGGCCACTTTTACTTTTTCCGTCAGAATACCATCTGCTACGTAGAGCCGGTAACCCGCTGGCGTATTGCTTACGCCCGAGCCGATAACAACCCCGCCTGCATTGGTATTCTGGAGATTATCGCCATTGGCCTGCCAGGCATCTGCCCCTATACGAGCCGAGTTAGTTGAACTAGCCAGCACTACGTCACCACTGGCATTAACGGTCAGGAATTTAGTCTGGTTGAGCAACGTAGCGGGCGAACTGCTGGTCAGATTCGTAAACCGCAACCCCGACTGGTTGGCTACGCCCTGCGTAATTTCCAGCCGATTCTGCGGAGCCGTATTCCCAATACCAACTTTTATAACATTCGATCCGGTTCCACCTAATATTATACTGTTACTTTGGGTAACAATCGCATTCGCTCCGATAGCGGCTGCATTGTTGACCACCGTACCAGCCGCATCGACACCTGCCTGATAGCCGATAAAGACATTGTTATTGCCTGAAGCATTCCCGATAAAACCAGTATTCTGCCCCAGATACGTGTTTTGCCCACCTGTTGTATTACCGTAACCCGAGAAACTACCCATAAATGTATTCCCATTCCCAGAGGTAGTAGTCGCACCAGCCCGATTACCAACATAGGCATTGTTGGAGCCTGTAGTATTAAGATTACCAGCACCATAACCCGTAAAGGCATTATAGCTACCTGTTGTATTTAGTGGACCAGCATTACCTCCTGTAAATGTATTGCCTGCCCCCGTTGTGTTATACTGACCCGCCGAGAAGCCCAGGAAGGCGTTACCATCACCCGTTGAGTTATTTTGTCCCGCACTAGCACCAAAAAAAGCATTGGACACACCCGTCGTATTGTTTAGTCCTGCCTGCGCTCCAACAAAGGAATTACTATTTCCAGTCGTGTTGACTCGACCCGCCTGACTACCAATAAAGGTATTCGTATTACCCGTTGTGTTGGCCAGTCCAGCCGAATACCCTATAAATGCATTATCACTTCCCGCCGAATTACTAAAACCTGCAAAGGTTCCGGTAAACGTATTTTGGATACCAGTTGAGTTAAATCGGCCAGCTTCTTTGCCTATGAAAGAATTATCACTACCCGTAGTGTTTGTGTAGCCTGCCTGACTACCGATAAAGGTGTTGCCGCTTCCCGTCGAGTTATTTTGTCCGGCACTCGTCCCTAAGAACGAATTATTGACGCCTGTCGTGGTATAATAACCCGTCTGCATACCTATAAAGACATTACTATTTCCCGTCGTGTGCGATAAGCCAGCAAAAGTTCCTAAAAATGTATTATTAGACCCCGCCGTATTCTTTTGCCCCGCGCCCATACCCACAAAGGAATTACTAATACCCCCTGCGTTATTTTGCCCCGCTGTAGCTCCAAGAAAAACATTGCCCCTACCCGTTGTATTTGATGAGCCAGCATAAGCACCTAAAAAGGCGTTCTGGTCACCCGTTGTATTATTTTGTCCTGAGCCAGCTCCTACAAAAGCGTTGAAACCGCCGGTTGTGTTTGACGAACCTGCAATAATCCCCAAAAAGGTATTTTGAGCACCTGACGTATTATTTACACCCGCATTGAAGCCCATGAATGTGTTTAGATTGCCCGACATGGTTGCGTTACCCGCCGAAGGCCCAACTAACGTATTGTAGCTGCTGGGACTGCCGGAGTTGGGCGTATTCGCTACGTAGTTGGTCTGAGCCGTCACCAGTACAGGCAGACTCAGCAACGCCGATAATGTATAAAAAAGCTTTTTCATTATGGTAAAAGGTTAAATCCATGGTTCGTTAAAAACTAGTATTCATTGCGATAACATTACACTCGTGAAAGCTCCGGAGCCGTCCATACTGACTCCGTCTGAAATACAGGTGAAGCCTCATTGAGCGGGGGCATTCTGGCCTGTGCCCAAAACCAGCGATGGTTGACTGGACGGTAATAGATAAGATTCATTAGCGTAAGGAGTAAAGGTGAAGAAGCGTATAAAAAAAGCCTGCCTCAACGAGACAGGCTTCGAAGGTAAGACATGAAATGAAGGCTTATTCGCGCCTAAATCGGTTTGACTCCAAAGTGAAAGCAATAGTCCCCAATCTTATATAAGTCTACCTTTAAATCAATACTATTTTTTTGGCTCTATAGAAAACCCCGCGGTCATCACCGTGGAGTTTTCTATAGTAGATATCCTGAATCGGTATTCGTTGCCTGACAGATCGATTTTAGAAGCTGATCACGTGCTTGTTTTACCAACTCGTTGCTATTCCCGTCAGTGCCATATCCGGGTAATTGCTCACGATCGACACTGGTTGATGTTGTATGAGTGAAAAGCCCAATCCTCATTTCGAAGCAGTTTTTAGTAGCCGATAGCTTAATCCCTGTGGTGTAATAAACAATCGTTTGATTTAAGGCTGAGCGTAACGAATTGCTGGGCCCGTCTGGACACCTCCCCGCACGACGTTTATTAAAGTAATTCAAATCGCTTCTCACTCAAATGGTTGCATATTTTCAATATTTAGTTAACTTAATTGCGGTTTTTAAAAAAATTTAATTTACAATTAAACCAATACGAATACAAATAAATATCGTAATATGCATAGGTTAAAAGGACATTAAAACCTAGCTAAAATCACTTCCAACTTCTAAGTCTATGCTAAAAAATGTATTGACCCGTCTGGGCGTGGCTACCGCCGTTCTGGCTACCAGTTTTCTGGTTAGCAACTGTCAATCTGACATCAAAATAGACGCACCAGCCCCCGCGTCTTCGAGTGCCAGCGCTCGTCTGGCTACTGGCGAACAGTACGTACCTGGTGAAGTGCTAATTCAATTTTCGAAAGGATTGAGTGTGCTTAGCCGCTTACCCATCCTGAAACTGATTGAAGGGACGATTGCTGAAACGATTTACACAAAAACGATGGAACGCGCCGGACTAACGGACGGCGTTCTGCTGGTGCGCACCACCAAACAGATGGAACAAGTGCTGCAACTTCTGGAAAATCTACCGGGTGTCGATTTTGTTGAGCCGAACTTCATTTATACGCACCAGGCTACGTCCAACGACCCGTATTATACCAACGGATCGCTTTGGGGAATGTATGGAGCCACTACGTCACCCGCCAATCAGTACGGTAGCCGGGCTGGAAATGCCTGGGCGGCTAACAAGATCGGTTCAAGTTCGGTATACGTCGGTATCATTGATGAGGGATTCATGACCACACATCCGGATTTAAGCGCCAACGCCTGGGTTAATCCATACGAAACGGTCAACGGGCAGGATGACGACGGCAACGGCTATATCGACGATGTGAATGGCTGGGATTTTGCCGCTAATAATGCCAGCGTTTATGATGGTACGAGCGATGATCACGGCACACACGTAGCCGGAACGATTGGCGCGAAAGGCGGTAATGGCATAGGCGTCGCGGGCGTTTGCTGGAACGTAAAGATGATTTCGCTTAAGTTTCTGGGAGCCAGTGGCGGATCAACAGCCAACGCCATCAAGGCAATCGATTACCTGACCGATCTGAAAGTGCGTCACGGACTGAATATTGTGGCCAGTAATAATTCCTGGGGGGGCGGAGGTTTCTCGCAAGCGTTACAGAACGCCATCACCCGAGCCAATAATGCGAATATCCTGTTCATTGCCGCGGCAGGCAACGGGGGCAGCGACGGTGTTGGCGATAACAACGACGCAACGCCTAACTATCCATCGAACTATACCAATGCTAATGTCATTGCCGTAGCCTCGATTACGTCAACGGGGGCGAAATCAGGCTTTTCGAATTATGGAGCAACAACGGTAGACATCGGTGCACCCGGCTCAGGCATTTACTCAACGTTGCCGTATACCGGTTCAACACCCGCCTATGGATCTTACAGCGGTACGTCGATGGCCACGCCACACGTAACGGGGGCAGCTGCACTGTATAAATCGATTAATCCATCGGCAACGGCCGCCCAGGTCAAAGCCGCCATTCTGAACGCTGGCATCGCTACCCCTTCCTTATCGGGTAAGTGCGTAACGGGAGATCGGCTGAATGTAAGTACGTTTTAGCTACTTTCTGAAAATACAAGAACCGATCGTCTGACCCATTTTACTCGCATTTCAGTCGTCGTTATGATGTGGAAATGAGACTAAGAATGGGTCAGATTTTGTAGCTATCGGCGTATGACGTACTTACACACTACCTATGCTGATCTTCCTTCAAACTAACTGGTTTGAAAAAGAGTCTTATTACGTAGTTGCTCAAATGCATTAGTACGTATGAAAACGAACGCTCTTTTCAGCTTTATTTTTCTACTTGGTGTCTGCGGATGCCATTCCGACCCGGTTGCGCCTAACGAAGACGTAACGGCACTGCGTGAACGGTTTCATGGTAAATATAAACCTACCCAGGTGACTGCCAGCGAACCCATAGACATCAATCTTGACGGAAAAGCCAGCATCGATCTGTTTAGTGAAATTGCGGGTTTGAGTTCAGGAGGAGCCATGCAGATTAACATTGTCAGCAGGAATGAATACGTAGCGACCGACGAATTTTTGTTTACCCAGTTTTGGCCGGAACAGTATTTGAGTCTTCCCGGAAAACCGATTGATGGACCGATTGATTACGATCCACGCATCATTGTCAATTACGCCGAACAGCCCGTCACCCGACGTTGTCATTTTAATGAGTCACTAACCGAATTAACACTTGATCCGGACAAGAGTCCGTCACCTGATCCAATTCGCTGGGGAAGGCCTGACTCGATCAAGATTGTTAGTAATCAGCAGATTCAGGTAGTTAACCAACGACAGCTTTATACACGTACTGGCTGGAAAACAGTAACGGTTACAACCTTGTATGAACGTTATCAGAAAACAACTTAGTCAAACCTTTCCGCCATCAGTGCGTTTATATGAAATACTCAATAAAAAAGAAACGAAATGGATAAGTTACAGAAGCTCGAGCTGATGAATAAGGTTGTTAATGAGTTGGAAGACCTACAAAACAGCCAGACAGCGTTGATCGAGAAAATTGGCAAGATCGAAGTTGATAACATGAACGGATTGAACGACTCACGTCTGGAAAAAGATCTCGGCGACATGCACTCGAAAATTGCCGAAAATCTAGACGCGATCACGAACATCTTCGCGTACTTCGAAACGAAACGTGACGAGTATAACGAGAAAAACCGCTCGGCCATCGAAGCCATTGAAGCGGCTGCCGCTGCTGAAGCTGCGAACCAATAACGAAATAGAAGCACGTTCTATACAACAAAGCGCCGGGTCAATGATTCGGCGCTTTGTCTTTATAAGCCCGTCATTATCATCGTTGTTTCTGGTCGTACAGCAATCGACTCGCCCGAAACGTACCGTCAGCGGCCTGGAGCAGTTTAGCTCGTAAACGAGCATTATAGGTCGGCCTATCCGCCAGAAACTGACGTACCAATTGTGTGGTCTCGGCTGTTTGATAACCCGAAAAAGTGGAACGTAACCAGGATTCGGGGAAAAAAATGTCGCCCGTACGCTGAATCTCTTCCAGTAAATCCAGACTCTTGGGTAGGTATTTCGCAGACGTCTGGGTACGTAGTGGATGATGCAGATACCCCAGCGCGGCTGTTACCCAGGCTTCGTGTTCCCGATTCGATTCGGAAGCCAGCGATGCAAAAAATGCATCCCGCTCCGTTACGTTGCTCGACAAAGCGGGCATCATGAATTCCAGCCGTTTTTTCCGATCAGGGTTTTTGATACGTATCAACTGCTTCGCCAGAATGCCCTCGGCCGGATAGTCGCGTACGGCTAAAGCTAGCGCCAGGGATGTGTAGTCGTCTTCGGTGAGCGTAACACCCGTCGGAGCTTTCTGTTCGTTCCAGATGGCGTACAACCGATCCTGAGCTTCGCGGCTGATGGCTATGTTCTGATAGAGCCGAAACAAGAGCTTTTTCTTACCCGTAGCGGCTTCCTGCTCCATTGCCTGCCAGGAAGCCTGCTCCATAGACGCTGCTAAAGCCGGGCGATTTTCGGGCCGGGTGAAATTCCAGACAAGGTCAGATAATTGATTGGTCAGCAAGCGCAGATTCAATTCTTCCGATTCTTTGCTTAACAGATTCTGATACGTAGCGCCCAACATAACCGGACTAACTTGCCCCGTCAGCATGTTTTCGTAAAGATTGATATAAGCGGCTGCCCGCGTTACGGAATTTTTCAACGTAGCGAGTTTTGGAATCATGGCGGCATCGACCGGAAAAATACCATAACCCTGACCCGATGAGTTAAAGACGATAAAGTCCGGCACGGACTTGCCGACAGCTTCGCCCAGTTCGACCTGCCCCTGATTCATGTTCACGGTCAGTTCGTCCACTCGGTCCGGGTAAACCAGCGCGACTTCAAACCCTTGCGGCCATACGCGTTTGGTGCCATCTTCCCCAGTCTGCGAAATAGCGAATCGGGTAATTTTGTCGCCTTGCCTGTCCAACTGATATGTGATCTTCGGTCGGCCAGTTTCGTTGATCCAGATGTGGTTCCAGGCGGCTAGGTCAGTTGGCGTACGGGCATCCAGAATAGCGATTAGATCGGCCCACGTAGCGTTGCTAAATGCGTATTTTTTGAGATATTCCCGAAGACCGTCGCGCAACGCCGTTTTGCCCATGAGCCGCTCCAGTTGCCGCATCATAATCGGCGCTTTGTGGTAAATGATGCCGCCATATAACGTACCGGCTTCTTTCAAGTTGGCCAGGGGTTGCCCAATAGGATTGGCTCCTTCGGTGCGGTCAACAGCATAAGCGGCAGGAAAGTGATCGACCACAAACTGAAGGTCATAATTCGCATCGGGCGAGGACACTTCGGTAATCTTATCGGCCATGAAATTGGCGAAGACTTCTTTCAGCCAGACGTCCTCAAACCAACGCATTGTCACCATGTCGCCAAACCACATGTGCGCCGTTTCGTGACTGATCAACGTAGCGCGCGACAGCTTCTGGTCGCGGGTGGCGCCATTGTCCAGAAACAAACTGGACGCGCGGTAGTCAATCGCCCCGACGTGTTCCATCCCGCCATACTGAAAATCGGGAATGGCCGCAAAATCGAATTTCTGGAACGGGTAGGATACCTGCGTATAGTCTTCCAGGAAACGTAACGCATCAGCATGGAGATTGAAAATCGGGTCCATGCTCAATCGAATTTTTGTGGTATCCGTCTCGCGATGAAGAAACGTCATCGGCCGCCCGCTCAACGTGCGCATCACTGGAGTGAACTTGCCCGCTACGAACGAGAAGAGGTACGTCGGGATTAATTCGGAGGTACGAAAATTGATTGTCTTGCGATCAGCAGCAACGGTCGAATCTGCGACGAGTGCATTGGTCATCGCCTGCCAGTGGGCCGGAACTGTCAGCGAAACCTGAAACGTCGCTTTCAGATCGGGCTGATCGAAGCAGGGAAATACCGTTCGCGCCCGGTCGGGAACAAGCAGTGTGTAGAGGTACTCTTCGTTCCGATTCAGCGATAAATTCCCTGCCGTAAACTGGATCGAGATTGTATTCGTGCCCGGCTTCAAAAAAGCAGTAGAAATAAGCAAATGTTCGCTCTCAAAGGCAATGGGGACCATAACTCCATTGACGGAAACATTCTGGATATGAGTACGTTCTTCCTTGAAATCAAGCTGAAGGGGGGCACTGTTTTTTCGCCAATCGAAAGTAATCGTCTCACTCGCTGGAATAGGTTGGTTTTTCTGCGCAGGAATGTCGAACTTTAATGCATACGCCAGTTGACTGACAGACTGTTTTCTAGCTTGCGCGAGCGTTTGCGATACGCCTGTCTTCACAATGGGTGAATGAACAATAGTTGAATGGCGATTGCAGGCCATAGTGATCAGAGTAAAAAGGAGTAGCGTAACACCGTAGCGAGTCATTAGATCGTCATTAAGCAGTCAATCAGGGTGCACGGATCCGATAAGATCCCTGATAGCCATATGACTGAAGATAGTTGGGTCAAAAATAAAGCACTCCATGAAACAGTACGTATCTTTTCTGTTGCTATTGCTGGTAAGTTTTTGCGCCGTTACGTTAAGTTGGGCCAACGCTATCCTGATTCCGATGGATGATCAGCAGACGAATCACCTCAAAGCGTATGGCATTGCCTACAAAATACTGAAAGACGATCAGGATGTCGACTGGCTGCTGAACTACCGGGGCGGCAGTTTCCTGACAAAATACAGCACTGCCGTTGAAACGGAGTGCCGGGTTCGAGGGGTTTCGTTCGAGACGGTCTCAGATGCTAAAGCGGCCTCCATTCGCCAGCAACTGTCCGATCCAGATCTGAACATGAACGTCGTTACGTTGCAGAAGGCGGCTAAAATCATCGTGTATTCGCCCGTCAAGGTGGGTCCCGCTGAGTTTGAAAATACGGATGCGGTGCTGCTGGTACTCACCTACGCTGAAATTCCCTTCGAACTGGTATATGATGAAGAAATTCTGAAGGGTGATCTGGCGAAATACGATTGGCTACACCTGCACCACGAAGATTTTACGGGTCAGTACGGACGTAACATGCACCGCCAGTCGGTGGCCGACATCAAAGCACAGGAAGACATTGCCCACAAATATGGCTTTGCGAAAGTATCGCAGATGAAGCTATCGGTAGCTAAAAAAATCAAGGAATTCTGCGCGGGTGGAGGCTATTTGTTTGCGATGTGTTCCGCTGGCGAAACCCTCGACATTGCTCTGGCCGCAGAAGGACTTGATATTGTGGGGAGTCAATACGACGGCGATGGCGTAGATGCGGATGCTCAGCAAAAGCTCGACTTCACAAAAACCCTGGCCTTCGGAAATTTCACGCTCGAAGCTGACAATGGCTACCGGGGATTTTCGACCTTCTCCGACATCAACTCATCCGCAGGACGTAGCTACGAGCAGTCGAGCGGTTTTTTCGAACTGTTCAATTTTTCAGCCAAGTGGGATGTAATTCCGGCTATGCTGTGTCAAAATCACGAGTCGATTATCAAAGAATTTTTCGGGCAGACGACAGCCTTTCGAAAAGGAGCCGTTAAGCCAAGCAGCCTGGTGATGGGTGAAGGCAAAAGCTCCGACCGGTATATTTACGGCGAAGTTGGCCGGGGGCAGTGGACTTTTTACGGTGGTCACGATCCCGAAGGCTCACGCGGGGGCGGCTTCCGAAACCCTACGGACCTGAAGTTGCATCCTCACTCGCCCGGCTATCGGCTGATTCTGAATAACGTACTGTTTCCATCGGCCCGTAAGAAAAAGCGCAAGACGTAATCTTGCGGCAGTACTATAGTGTCAGGTTTTCGAACCGCTCCAGCAGACACTACAGTACTGCCGCAAGATTAAAATGTCAGCACAATCTTGCCGGTTGTTCGGCGGCTTTCCAGTTGTCGATGCGCTTCGGCCATTTGATCGGCGGGCAACACCTGGCTCACGCTGATTTTCAGTTTCCCTTCGTCAATGAGTTGATTGATGGTACGTAGATCGTCGCCACTGGTATGCACCAGAATTCGCTCGGCGTGAATATCGGGCCTTTCCGCCAGTACTTTATCCATTGCGCCATACGCAATCGAAATCAATCGGCCCTTCGGTTTTAACACCTTTGCTGAAGTAAAAATGGTGTCGGCACCAGCGGTATCAAATACCAGATCGATGTCGTGAACAGCATCCTCTACTTTATTTTGGGTATAATCAATAAACTCGTCGGCACCGAGCGAGCGCACAAACGCTTCGTTTTTGCCAGAAGCTGTGCCAATCACATGGGCACCGAGCGTTTTAGCGATCTGAACGCCAAGGTGTCCAACGCCCCCCGATGCGGCCTGAATCAGAACGGTTTCGCCTGCTTTTAGCTGGCCGTGTTGCGTCAACGCCTGCCAGGCCGTTAACACCGCCAATGGAGCAGCTGCGGCTTCTTCGAACGACAACGTATCGGGCTTCAGGGCCAGATGCGCGGCTGGTGCTGCTACGTATTCCGCATAGGCCTGACCGGGTTCAGGAAAGTTAACCATACCATAAACCGCATCGCCCGGTTTAAAATCTGTTACGTTGCTGCCAACTTCGTCAACTTCACCAGCCATATCCCAGCCCAGAATAATTGGGTGCGTATACTTTTGCGAATAAGGCG
This sequence comes from Spirosoma validum, assembly GCF_014699035.1. Taxonomy (GTDB): domain Bacteria; phylum Bacteroidota; class Bacteroidia; order Cytophagales; family Spirosomataceae; genus Spirosoma; species Spirosoma validum. The sequence continues at coordinate 650,929 of NZ_JACXAA010000003.1, read as the reverse complement.
CATTACCCGTTCGGGTTTTAAAATCGGCAGGGTTTACGCCAAATGCCTTCACCTTTACCAATACTTCGTCGGCTTTAATCGCGGGTTTCGGTACGTCCTGAACAGCAAAGTTTTCAGGTCCACCCCAATCACTTAATACAACGGCTTTCATTCGATTTTAGAATTTAATTCTTATGCACTGAGGACAACAGGAAAGTTATCGGAAGAATTCTATTTTGGCAGCAACTTAAACGTATTGCTCGCCGGGTCGTACTCATACTGGCGTGGAATGCCGGTTGCCAACTCGACCTTTTCAATGTCTTCAGGACTAATATGCTCCAACTCCATCATTAAAGCCCGCAGGCTGTTGCCGTGTGCCACGACCAGTACCGGTTGTCCGGCCTGTAAATGCGGCAAAATGGTTTTTTTAAAATACGGAATCACGCGTGCGTGGGTATCAGCCAGACTTTCTCCATTAGGCGGCTGGTCAGCGTACCCACGTCGCCATCGGAAAACCTGTTCTTCGCCGAAGCGTTCCTGAGCTTCGTCTTTATTCATTCCCTGCAAGTCGCCATACATGCGCTCGTTAAGAGCTGCGCTACGTTCAACGGGCAAGTCGGTCTGGTCGATTTCGTCCAGAATGATCGCCATCGTTTCGATTGCCCGCTGTAGTTCCGACGTAAAGCCGATCCCGAAATTGGGTGGCTGATGAGCATCCAGTAGAATCCCGGCCTCATGCGCTTCGTGTCGACCGAGATCGGTTAGGGGGGTGTCAGTCGTACCGGTAAAACGATTTTCGGCATTCCATTGGGATTGGCCGTGGCGGACGATAACGAAGAGTGACATAGAATGGCGTAATAAACTCAATAGCTTACTACGTAGCAACGGAAAGTGTTTTAGTACTCTGCACTTTTTAATGAATAGTTCATGTAGGGTTGCCTGTTTAAACTTTCTAAAATGGAATAGTGCGGGTGTGGTTTTGTCATTCCGACTTTGGGATGAATCTCAACGTCGTATACTAGTCAAGCTTGAGATTCCTCCCAAGGCCGGAATGACAAAAAGCGCTGATTATTAAGTTAATAAGTAAAATTTAACAGATTTAAGGTATACGTGAAGCGGTAATTTATTTCGTTTCTCCCGTTGAGAACGAATACGGAAAATCGGCTGGTTTGGTGCCTCGCTGTTGATTTGGTTTTGCAGACATAGTGAAATCCAGAACAGCCCCTTTCTGTAGTTCCTGATGACTCAGCCAGTTTTTGGCATAGGGTTTTCCGTTCAGTTGCAACGTATTGATGTAGCGATTCTGCGCACTGTTGTTAGCCGCGTTAATAACCACCTGTTTTCCGTTTTCCAGCGTTGCAGTTATCTTTTTAAACAGTGGCGCTCCCAGGACGTATTGGTCCGTAGTGGGGCAAACCGGATAAAAACCCATCGCCGTAAATACGTACCAGGCCGACGTCTGGCCGTTGTCTTCATCGCCACAGTAGCCATCGGGTGTCGGTAGATAAAGCTGGTTCATCACCTCACGAAGCCAATACTGCGCTTTCCAGGGTTCACCCGCATAATTGTACAGGTAAATCATGTGTTGGATGGGCTGATTTCCGTGCGCGTACTGGCCCATATTGGCAATCTGCATCTCCCGAATTTCGTGAATAACGCTTCCATAATACGACTCATCGTAGATCGGCGAAAGCGTAAACACCGAATCAAGTTTAGCGACGAATTTTTGACGCCCGCCCATTAACTCAACCAATCCCTGCACATCGTGAAAAACTGACCAGGTATAATGCCAACTGTTGCCTTCGGTAAACGCATCACCCCATTTGAACGGATTGAACGGCGACTGAAACGAGCCGTCTTTGTTCTTGCCGCGCATCAGCCCCGTCGTTGGATCGAACAGATTTCGGTAATTCTGGCAGCGTTTGGCAAAGCGATCGATTTCAGCCTGCGGACGTTTCAGCGCTTTGGCTAACTGATAAATAGCAAAATCGTCGTAAGCGTATTCCAGAGTCCGGGCGGCATTTTCGTTGATTTTCACGTCGTACGGCACGTAGCCTAACTCATTGTAATACGTAGCGCCCCGACGCCCAACGGCGTCCATTGGCCCCTCTTTCTCCGTATTTTTCAGGATAGCTTCATACAACGTATTGATGTCGTAACCACGACCACCTTTCAGATAGGCATCAGCAATGATCGACGCCGAATTCGAGCCAATCATCGTATTACGTAGTCCGGGACTCGCCCACTCGGGTAACCAGCCGCCTTCTTTGTAGGCATTGGCCAGGCCTTCCTGCATCTGCACGTTCAGCGACGGATACATCAGGTTCAGGAACGGAAACATCGACCGGAACGTATCCCAGAATCCCGTGTCGGTGAACATATAGCCAGGCAAAACCTGACCATTGTACGGACTATAATGCACGACTTTTTTGCTGGCATCGAACTCGTAAAATTTCCGGGGAAACAGCAGAGATCGATATAGACAGGAATAGAATGTCTGCGTCTGCGCCAACGTACCGCCTTCTGCCTGAATACGACCCAATTCTTTGTTCCAGGCCGCTTTTGCTTTTTGCTTAACCACCTCGAACGAATCCGTACCAATCTCCTCCAGGTTTCGTTCGGCCTGTTCATAGCTGATAAACGACGACGCTACCCGCGCCTGAACCTGCTCGCCTTTGGCCATTTTAAAGCCAACAATAGCGCCCGCGTGGGTTGACTGATTTTCGAGATTGCTGCTTAGTGTTTTCCCGTGCGAAGTCTGTGCTGATGTGAATGGTTTGTCGAAATAAATAACAAAGTAGTTTTTAAAATTGGCCGGAACGCCACCACTGTTTCGGGTTGTGTACCCAATAATTTTCCGTTCGTTCGGGATGATTTTCACATACGAGGCTTTGTCGAAGGCGTCGATAATCACGAAGGAACTATCGGTGTTGTGGAACGTAAAACGGAAATAAGCCGCCCGTTCCGTTGGCACAATCTCGGTTGTTACGTCGTGATCAGCCAGATAAACACTGTAGTAATACGGCTTGGCAATTTCGGCCTTATGCGAGTACCAACTGGCGCGTTCGTCCTCATGGATACGTCGTTTACCGGTAATGGGCATGATTGAAAACTGACCGTAATCGTTCATCCAGGGCGAGGGCTGATGCGTTTGTTTAAATCCCCGGATTTTGTCGGCAGCATACGTATAAGCCCACCCGTCACCCATTTTGCCAGTCTGGGGTAACCAGAAGTTCATGCCCCAGGGCAGCGCAATAGCGGGGTACGTATTGCCATTGGATAAGCTGGGTTTAGAGTCAGTTCCGATGAGCGGATTGACAAACTCCACCCAGTCGGTTGATTGAGCGTGAGATTGGAAAAACACAGCAGCCGACAGCGCTGCCACGAGCAATAAGTAACGAAATTTTTTCATGGAGCGAAGGTAAAGAAATGCGTCTTTACTTCGGCAGTAGGGCAAATGTACCGGTCGCCTGGTCGTACTCGTATTGGCGCGGAATGCCCGTCGCTAATTCAACGTCCTCGATCGATTTAGCACTTACCTGCTCCAGATGCATAAGTAAAGCACGCAGATTGTTACCGTGCCCCACCACTAATATGGATTGGCCGTTCTGCAAATGAGGCAGAATGGTTGTTTCGTAATAGTGAACCACCAACTCATAAATGTCAGATAGGCTTTCGCCATTTGTTGGCCGGTCTTCGTAACCACGGCGCCAGCGAAACAGTTGTTCAACACCAAATCGCTCTTCTGCTTCGGCTTTGTTCAACCCTTGCAAGTCGCCATATTTTCGCTCATTCAGAGCCGCGCTACGTTCAATTGGCAAATCAGGTTGACCCATCTCCCTGAGAATAATATCCATGGTTTCGATCGTTCGTTGCAACTCCGACGTAAAGCCCATGCTGAACAGTTTCTCCGACGATTGACTGGCTTTAAGCAATGCCCCCGCTTCGCGAGCTTCCTCCCGACCGAGGTCCGTTAAGGGAGGATCGGCACTACCGGTGAAGCGATTTTCTAAATTCCACTGCGACTGACCGTGGCGAATAATAACGAAAAGCGGCATAGACTGGTGAGATGACCCTATGCTTAAGTACTGGCCAGCAACAAAAAGTGTTTCAGAAAAAAACCTTTTTAAGCTGTTACAGGATTACGATCCCTGTTTTTACAGCCCAGAGAGCCAGGCCAACCCGGCTTCTCAGACGCAGACGTACGAACAGCGCTTCACGATAGCCATCTACCGTACGCGGACTAACGCACATGCGGTCGGCGATTTGCACATAGGTCAGTTCGGAGCAGGCTAACTGGAGAAATTGACGTTCGCGGTTGTTTAACGGAATAATGGTCTGGGGGAGAGCAGAAGAGATCGAGTTCATGGTATGGGCGAGGTTAACAGGTATCTACAGATTGAGCTAACTGTCAGTAAGTAAACAAATTGTAGTCTATTTTCCCAAGCAATTTAGGCAACGGCAAAAAAGCCCGAAAGTGTGTAGATTAAGGCTACAACTTCCAGGCTTTTTGTTAGATAATAACGTATGAAATCTAAAAAAGCGTTACGTTATACGGACTATAGAATTTCGTTTGCAGTTGTTCTGATTATTCCTTGACCATCGTTCTGTAGCTTATCAGACTGGCGGAAGCTTTTCATGATCCAGCCCCCACCTACTACGTCATCGCCTTCATAAAACACGGCTGCCTGACCGGGCGCAATGGCTGATACGCCTTCGTGGAAAAGCACTTCGATCTTGTCGCCATTTTGCGAAATAGTGGCCGGGGTACCGGAATCTTTGTAACGCACTTTCGTAACGGTTTCGAGTGGGTCACTAATATGCTCGTATTTTTGCAAATTCAGCTTGCTCACAATCATACCGTCGCGCAGCAGGTCTTTATCCAGTCCCAATACCACTTCATTCGTGTCTTTCCGAATTTCCGTCACAAACATCGGCTGGCCAAACGCCATGCCTAAGCCTTTTCGTTGACCAATCGTGTAGAACGGATATCCCTGGTGTTTTCCCAGAATTTTACCGGTACCTTCCATGATGAAATTACCTCCGGCGACTTCGGCTTCCAGACCTGGCATCCGTCGTTTCAGGAACCCCCGGTAGTCGTTGTCGGGCACAAAACAGATTTCGTAGGATTCCGATTTCGTAACAAGCTCCATAAACCCCCGCTCTTTCGCCATCTCGCGAATGTCGGATTTCCGCAAATGCCCCAGCGGCAGGTTCGTCCGGCTCAGACTCTCCTGCGATACACCCCACAATACGTAGGACTGATCTTTCAGATTATCAATACCTTTTGAAATAATATGACGCCCATTTTCAGTACGTATGTGTGCATAATGACCGGTTGCAATCGACTCGCAATCGAGCCGGTCGGCACGGCGGAGCAGAGCATCCCATTTGATGTGCGTATTGCAAAGAACGCAAGGGTTGGGCGTACGTCCTTCGAGGTACTCGCCCGTAAAATGATCGATAACAGAATCCCCAAATTCTTCTCGTATATCCAGAATGTAGTGGGGAAAGCCGAGACTTACGGCAATGTTGCGGGCGTCGTTAATGCTGTCGAGGCTGCAACAGCCCGTTTCTTTTTTAGTACCGCCTGAGGAAGCATAGTCCCAGGTTTTCATGGTCATGCCAATAACCTCATAGCCTTCTTCGTGCAACAGAACCGCTGCCAGTGAAGAATCAATGCCGCCACTCATGGCGACTAAAATTCGTCCGTGTTTACTCATTTCGTGATCTGCGAGGGTTCAAAGCCCTCCGATTTTAGTTTTTACTATGTCGTTAGTGGTTGAAAACAACACACAAAGGTACGAACATAAATTGTCGTAGTCTTAGTTTCGGGCCATTACCATTGTGCTCAAGATTAGCGTTAACGGTGGTCTGGCCATCGAGAATAATTACAGTGCTTATAGGTAATCGGTTTTCTGCACTACCTGAACTACATTTGATTCAGCCCCCATATTCACACGTCAACGTTTTGAGTAGGAAAGTGGCGCAGCACTCATTGACCGTCCTGTATTCACGACTATTCCGGAAGCGTCGTCTAGTTTATTGATAAAATTTCTGGAAAGAAAAGTCAGGATGACGCATCGCTAGTTCGTTTCTGCTTGTATCCGATTGGGCTTCTGTTGCATACACAACCATTTGTTGTTCATAGTCGTTGATGGCAGCTTCTATGGTTTCAAATTTTCCGTTAGTCAGGTTTTCGGATAAAATTAATGCGTCCATCAGCCCGATGTTTACACCCTGACCGGCAAAGGGCGGCATTATATGGGCGGCATCTCCAATAAGCGTTATTGGCAAAGGACGATTCGTTTTCCAGGGTTTATCCAGCGGAATTTTTCTCGTTGGCCATATCACAAATGAAGCTGTTGAGCGAAATAATTCTTTGTACAATTCATGCCACTGAGCGAATCTGTTCAAAAGGAACGTAATAAGGCTATCCTTATCCTGAGCCTTTGATGCCTTGTTCAGACTCCATTCTTCAGGTGTTTTGAAAATTACGTTATAGGTCAATATTCCGCCGTTCCTGGGGTTGGCAACCAGCAAATTGCCATTGCTGGCGGTCATGAGTATATTATCATTGCACAGTTGGTAGAACCTGGGACATTTCTTTTCCGGTTGCGGCACTTCGCCCTGGAGAATAAGCGTTCCGGTGTATTCGATTTCGGCGTCTGTAACATAGTTTCTTACCGTAGACATTCCCCCATTGGCTCCGATGACGAGGTCTGCGGTTGCAGATACGTTGTTTTCAAAATGCAGCTGCCATTGTCCGTTCTGCTCGTCAAGTTCGGTAAACTTCCTGTCCCAAACAACGGTATCGCTGGCTAAGCTGTCGAGCAGTAATTGCCTTAAATCGTTTCTGTTTATCTCAGGATTGTCATGTTGGTCTTCAGGCGTAGGCTTTTTAGAGAGCAGTACGTTGCCTTGCTCGTCGACCACGGTTCTTCCCATGGGTGTAGCCATTGCATAATAACGCTCCAGCAAGCCAGCTTCTCTCATTGCATCTTGCCCTGAACCTTTATGAAGGTCGAGCGTACCGCCAGAAATCCTTGTTTGGGCATCTTTGTCTCTTTCGTAAACGACTACCTCTGCCCCTTTTTGCTGTAGCAACCTTGCCATAGTAAGGCCAACCGGCCCTGCACCAATAATGGCGATTTTTTTATTGTTGAGTAACATAGTTTGCCTTGTTTAATTACAATGCAAAATTCCGGAATGCTCCTACATCAGGCTTGTATAAACGCGACAAAATCGTTGCCTGCGGCTTGTTTCCTTTCTCTGCTTCAACCACTAAAAGGCTATGGTTTGGGCGTTTCTTTTACGAATAGCTTCTTCGGTTTTTGGAATAAAATTTTCTCTAACATTCAATTCGGCAGTGGCCTGGACTTCCTCAATAAACGGACGCAAATTTTGGTTGTACTCATCGAACGCTAATTCAAAATTTCCGTTGTGTTTTTGCAGAGCATCGGCTACTGTTGCGGCTCCTTCCATCGATAATGAGGCACCCATTCCGGCAGCAGGTGAAGCACAATAGCCCGCATCGCCTACCAGCGCCACTCTGCCTTTTGTCCAGGACGGCATTTTTATCTGACAGAATTTATCAAAGTAAAAATTTTTCGAATGCCGTACTTCTTCCAGTAATTCTTCGGTTCGCCAGCTTCCTCCGGCAAACTGCTCCAGGATAATTTTTCTTTGACCCTCGGCATCACGATAATCATAAGGAATTTCTTCTTCTGAAAGGAAACAAAAAATGATGTCAGTCTTATTATTATATGCATTAAGTGTAATAGCCTTGCCCGGCACATTATACATCTGCATTGTTTTTTCTTTTATCAATAATTTAGTTACGATTGTAAGCGAGAAATAGGCGTTAAGGAAATGGTTGTAGTCAGTTTCGTGACCAAACCAGATTTTTCTTACAATCGAATGAATACCGTCGCAACCAAATACCAGGTCAAATGAACGTTGCGGACCAGTTTTAAACGTAACGCTTATATCGTCTTTCGTTTCGCTTAACGCAGTAATGCTGTTGTTAAAAACAAATTCGACATCCTTTTTTAACACATCCAATAAAATACGTACAAATTTATCCCGTTCAATTTCGATGTCATCGTTGGGAAGTTCCTCACCTTCGCTTTGCAGCGCTATTGAACCTTCCGTACCATCGTCGGCATTTTTAAATTCTACCCTTTCCACCTGCAATCGGTCAGCTTTCAGTTGCTCAAAAATGCCCATGCGCTTGACGATGTCTATGGCATTTCCACGCAGATCAACAGCCGCACCGCTGACCCGGGGTTGGCTGGCCATTTCAACAACAGTCACTCTGTATCCTATTCTGTTCAGCCAATAAGCGGTTGAAAGCCCGGCCATGCTTGCACCCGAAACGAGTACTTTTTTTTCTATTAACGGTTCCATTTGTACGAGTTTGTTTGATAGCACAAAGCAACATCGTATGACAGGGACAGAAAACAGCAATACAAAGTAAGTATTGGACTAATCGCGGTTTTTGTTCCGGAAGGCTACAGCAGTCATTCCCGTAACTTTGGCAAACAGCCGTGAAAAATAAGGGTAGTCATCATAGCCCAAGGCCGTAGCAATTTCTTTTACCGATTTATCCGAATAATAAAGCAACCGTTTTGCCTCTAAAATTACACGCTGCTGTATATGATGTGAAACCGAATAGCCTGTTGTGTTTTTCACACATTCATTCAGGTAAGGTATAGAGATGTTTAATTTTTGAGCGTATTCTGCCGGTCGTTTAGCCGCGGTATAATTACGTTCCAGTGTTTCCCTGAAGGCTTTGGTTACAATCTCAAACCGGGATAGTTTATCGGTTGGCTGAGCTTGTGCTAAATACTGTGAAAGAACCAACGCAACCAATGCATTGCAACTATCTTTTAGTAGTGAATGATATAATTTATCGTTTTTCCGTTCGGCAAATTTTAGGCAAAGCGATACCGCTTCTGACATAAGAGAAAACGTTTCCTTGGCTAGCGTTAACGGTTTTACGGGTGTAATGTCTTCGAGTAAGTTCAGGTATTCAGCATGTATATTTTCAGTATTGATTGCCCAACTGCTGACGGTTATTTTTTCTAATACTGTAGTACGATGCACCTGGTCTGGATGCATGTAGATGACAGAAGGAGACTTGATTTTATATTGCTGAAAATCAATTTCAATGTGAACGGTTCCGCTTTCAAGCAGGAAGAATGAATGACTGTCGTGCCGGTGGGATTGGGTTGCTTCTTCAGAACCGTCTGATGTTGTTTGCTCCGAAATGCTTACATCGTAAAGAGTCAGTCTATCAATGGAAATGCCTGCGCCGAACTCGTCAGCCATCGGGTTTACAGGAATGAATTTGTTTTTTTTACGCATTATCTGTTTAGTCCACGATATAAAGTCAATGGCTGGGAAAGCTTGGTTACGGCGGGGGCAAATACACCTGCATCAGGCTTGTGTAAACGTAACAAAATCAGTACTTACAACCCGTTTACCTTTCTTTGCGTTTCGCGCGAATGCCGCTGGCGTGGTGCCGCTGTAGCGCTTGAATTCCCGGCTTAGATGGGATTGATCTGTATAGCCCAGTTCATGCGCTAAGCCAGCCAGGTTGACATCTGGATCAAGCCACAAGTGGTTTCGTACCTGCTCAAAGCGCATCAGGCCGGACACGTCTTTAACCGTATAGCCGGAAGATTGCCTGAATTTCCTTTCCAGTGTACGAACCGTCGCATGGGCCGCTGCCGCTACCTGGCTTACCGGTATGGTGCCGTTTGCTTCCCGCATAGCCACTCCCGCTTTAGCTAGCATACTGTCTGTACCAACATGCGACCGTGCATTCAGGAAATACTGTCTTACCTTAACCAGCGCTTCATCCAGCCTACCGGCAGTTATGCATTCATCCAACGTAGAGTGAAGCTGGGTAATAGGGTGCTCAAGGATGCACACCCCATCTTTACCGGACGGCAGTCCGAGTAAATCGAACACAGTCCAGGGAAAACACCTGATCCCAATAATTTCTAACCGGTTTTTCGTGTAAAAAACAGCAGGCTGATTAAGCAGTCCCATCATAAACGGTGACGGCAATGGCTGAAAGTCTCCTTGGAGAGATACGCTAAGGGCGCTTCCGAAATGAAAAATAATCTCTGCGTAGCCATCAGGTGTTACCTCAAAACTTGATTGTCCTTCTCCGGAGTCTCTTCTGTCGTACCAAAAGCACTTTATGGCATCCCGTAGCGCTTCAGGAGGTTCAAATTCTTGGTGTTGCACGTTGAAAGACAGCATAATTGGAATGGATTGGATACAAGTATGAAGGAACGTATATAGGAACAGATCGTGGTAAAGCCTGAGTTTAAGCCTCGAACGATCTACGTCACTGATTTATCTTTTTTTGGCGAAAGCAACGTAGTGAACCTGTCTTTTTATTTTGGGCGGCTGTCTGCCATGCCACCGACGCGATCCAGACCCTGATTTCGGCTCGAAAAAGCAGTGCACTTTGTTTTGCGCAAAACGTGCGCTCACCTGTGAGCGCACGAACGAGCTTTTTTTGATCTGCCTGTTCTGGCGTTTCTTTATAGTGAAATTAGGGATGATTTTGGTATAAGAATGAGGGCGAGTCTTTTGTTGAACCAGGAATGGGACACTCGATGTAAGGGATTGATACGTAGATAATTAAAGGATAGCCTCCCAAAACTCAAAGCGCTTCGATCTGACGTACTGACAAACCAATACGTAGCGAATAACGGTCAGGATAGCTTTGATTTTCGGGATAGACAAGCATTAGCCGAATCACGGATACAGCAGATACTTTTTCCGCATTTGCTTGTACTGCGAGAGACCGGGCTCCCAACTCTGGCGGATTTCTTTTTCCGTTTTGCCCGCGATGATTTGCTTCCTCAGATTTTCCGTACCGCTCCGGAAATCGAAATTACCGATTTGCTTGCTCTGGCTTGCATCAAAAAATCGGGCTTTGTCGGGATAGGCTTTGTATAACTCCATTAACCACTGGAGATTCAATTGCCGGGTTTTCCGAAATACGCTGGTATCATAGTTCCGTAAGTCAAGTCCGTAGCAATCGGTATCCTGATGCAAGGGAGTTTCGCTCATGCCTTTAAGACTGACAGGGCGGAACGAGAATGAATAAATGCCTTTTAAGGCCGGAGCGCCCAAAACCGTGAAGGGCATATACGTACCTCGTCCCTGACTGATGATGGTTCCCTCGAACCAACAGGTACTTGGATATAGCAAAATCGATTGTTGCGTGTTGAGATTGGGGGAGGGCATTACCGGTAACGTATAAGGCGTATCATGGGTGTAGTTCGCTACCTTGATGATTCGGAGTTTACATGTCTTATTTTTCGGCAGGTCCCACCCTTCTCCGTTAATCATCTGAGCGAATTCGGCAATAGTACAACCGTGTGTAATGGGAATCCGATGCATGCCAATACCCGAATGCAGATGATTTTCCAGAATAGGGCCGTCTACAATAAAACCGTTGGGGTTAGGCCGGTCCAGAATCATCAGTTCTTTGCCGTGTTCGGCGCAGGCTTCCATAACGTGGTTCAGTGTATTGATATACGTATAAAAGCGGCAACCAACGTCCTGAATATCAAAAATCATCAGATCGACGTCGGCTAAGTGTTCCTGCGATGGTTTCTTGTTTTTACCGTACAGCGAAATAACCGGAATTCCAGTTTTGGCATCGACGCTATCGTCAACTTTAGTGCCGTTACTGGCATTACCCCGGAAGCCGTGTTCAGGACCAAAGATCTTTACGATGTTGACACCCAGACTGACCAAACTGTCAACACTGGGTTTATTCCCAATAATCGAGGTTTGGTTAACGACCATGCCGATACGTTTTCCTTTCAGATACGGCAGATAAGCCGAAATCTGATCGGCACCGGTAATCGGGCTGGGCTTCTTTGTTTCCAGCGTAACGCCGGACGTTTTGAAAACGGATACTTGTACAGACGGCGCAAACGGATGGATCAGATAAAAAACGCCAAGCAGAAATGGGAGCAGCGTGAATAAAACAGACTTCATGCGAGTTTAACGGAGCACGGTAAGGCAGCAAGTTGCTGATAAAAGCGCTGATCTACAAGAGAACATGGCCTTTCTGTGGTATCTGGTTCTCAAACTCGACACCACAGAAAGAGCTCAGGGGAATTTCAGGCCAAGGGCAAGGGCTGGAATGAACGTAGTGCGACGAAAGGCGAAATCAATGTTGGCAACCAATGCGTTGTTCGATTCGCCGAAGATTCGATTACCCTCAGAAGAATTCTAAAAATCACTCAACAACGGTGAACTCGACCCGGCGATTTTGGGCGCGTTGGGTTTCACTAATGTTGTCTGTGACAGGTCGCGAACCACCGTAGCCTTTGGACGTAATGCGAGTGTCGGAAATGCCATGCCGGATCAGGTAGTTGGCTACCACTTTAGCCCGGAACTCAGATAAAGTCATATTCAACCGTTTATCGCCGACATTGTCAGTATGCCCAGCAATCTCGACCCGTAGGGCTGGCGTGGCCTGTAATGCCTTTACTAATTTATTCAACTCGACACAGGATTCGGGTAGCAGTGTATAATCGCTCTGCGAAAATACTACGTTCCTTGGCACAACTGTTTCCCCTGGTTTCAGATGCTCGACTGGTTGATTAGCTGAAGTTGGCATGCCCATTTCGGGCAAGATTGATGCCCGCGTAGGCTCGACCCGTACAGCCGAAACAGGTGTTACGTCTTGTTTCGGCTGCACTGATGTCAGTTTGATCCTAGCGGGTTTAATGACCGACGTAGCGGGGCGGTTAGTTGGCGTCACAAGCGTGTGGATGGTCTCCGACTTCGCTGCGACGGGGGGGCGCATCACCACCGGTACAGCAGCAGCTGTCTTGGGTCGATCTGGCTTGCTGAACAGGTATTTAGCTGGGATTGTCTTCTGCGGTCTTGACGCAAAACTAAAGAGCTTTCGGTCTTCGGGCGATTCCCAGTACACTGAAATGACACTTCCCTTCCAATCGTTGTAATACTCAATCCGTAGGTCGTAAAACTGCTTGCCATTTAAGGAAATTTCGCCGACGAAGTTGCTGTCGTCCTGCTTGCGCCATTCGTCAATTACTTTCTTGCCATTCACCCAGACCCGTACCCCATCGTCTACCGTCGCGCTGAATCGATACGCGCCCGAAGTTGGCGCGAACAGTTTTCCGGTCCAGCGCACCGAGAAATATTCCCGCTGCACGCCAGGTCCGGGCGGTTGCCAGTTCCAGTTAAAATCGACTTGCGGATCGGTGCGGGTCAGTACCTTCCGTTCGAAGTTTGGCCCGTTAAAATATTCGCCTTTCAGACCCGCTTCAAGGCTGGTTGCTGGTTTAGATTTCTGCGCCCATAGGCCATTAACAATCAGCGACAAACTCAGCAGCACTAGCATCCGCAACGTTCTCATACGACCCCTGATTTAGCTGTAGAGAAGTTACATTATTTCACTGATTCATTGCGCATTAGTCCGACTATTTTGTCAAATAAGTTAGGGTATGGTCCGGGCTGAATCGCTACGTTCGGTTACTCACTTCGTAAACTCTTCACTGGATTCGTCAAAGCCGCTTTGATGCTCTGAAAGCTGACCGTTACTAGTGCAATGCCAATGGCCAGAAAGCCTGCCAGGGCGAATACCCACCACGAAAGGTCAATCTTGTAGGCGAAATCCTGCAACCATCGGTTCATGGCATACCAGGCCAGGGGCGAGGCAATAACGATGGCGATCACCACTAACTTCAGGAAATCTTTCGACAGCAGCGCTACCACGCTGGCTACCGATGCGCCCAGCACTTTGCGAACCCCAATTTCTTTGGTGCGCTGCTGCGCCGTAAACATAGCCAGCCCGAACAGACCCAGGCAGGAAATAAGCACCGTTAATCCGGCAAAGATGCCGAACAACTGCCCGACGCGCTGCTCAGACTGATAGACGGTGTTAAAGCGTTCGTTTAAGAACGAATAAGCGAATGGGTTATCCGTTTGTGCTTTCCAGCGTTGCTCGAGGGTTTTCAGTAATCCGGGTATATCTGTCGTTCGGATACGTAGCGCCATCTGGTAATTGTCTGCGCCATACACCATCACCAACGGGGCAATTCGCTGATGCATCGACTCGAAGTGAAAATCCTTCACGACACCAATAACGGTGTATACATGCCTGCTTTCCGGGCTACCATTCCCGAGGGTCGAGAGTCGCTGACCAACCGGGTTTTTCCAGCCGAATCGTTTAGCGGCCGCTTCGTTGATCAAAACTGCGGAACTGTCGGAAGGGAAGGCTTTTGAAAAATTTCGGCCCTGGGCCAGACTGATCCCCAACGTAGGCAGGTAGTTTTCGTCGATGTAGTAGGTTTTTTCCCGATACGTTGTTGTGGGCGACGATCCATTTTCCGATTGAAACCCATCGTTTCCACTGTTCGATGCCCCAGCGGGTAAATAGCCCGCCTGCGTAACAGCCTGAACCTGCGACAGTTTCGTCAGTTCGGCTCTAAACGCGTTTGCTTTGGGGCCAAGGGCATACGTATCGTGGAGAACAAGTACCTGATCTTTGTCAAATCCTACTTTTTTGTTCTGGATAAAGTGCAGTTGCTGATAAACGACCAACGTCCCGATAATCATTCCAATTGATACAACAAACTGAGTCGTTACCAGCGTGTTGCGTAGCCAGCCACTTCGAAATCCCGCGCGGACGCTTCCTTTCAGCACACTCACGGGTTTAAAGGCCGACAGGAAAAAGGCGGGATAGCTACCCGCCAGCAATCCGATGAGCAAACAAGTCAGTAGGATACCCGGCAACATCCAGCCACTCGTAAACGCGCTAATTCCGAACTGCTTACCCGCCAGTTGATTGAAACTCGGCAGAACTGCCACTACGATGCCCAGCGCTACCAGCAGAGCGATGAAGGTCACCAATATCGACTCGCTCAGAAATTGACCGACAAGTTGCTGCCTTACTGAACCCAGCACTTTTCGTATACCCACTTCTTTGGCCCGCCCCGCCGATCCGGCCGTACTCAGATTCATGAAATTGATACAGGCCACCAGCAGGATAAAGACCGCGATAATCGAAAAGATATAAACGTATTTGATGTCGCTGTTCGGCTCAATTTCGCCCTCGAGGTCAGAATGAAGATGAATACTGGTAACCGGCTGAAAGTGAAAGCCAAAGACGTCGCCTTTCCGGGTAAATTCGGCCAGGCTGATGCCGAAAAGCTCCTGAATTTCCGAGCCGATGTATTTCTTCACCAGCTCCGGCATTTTGGCCTGTAAGTTGTTGATGGAATAGCCGGGACGTAGTAGTACGTAGGTGAAGCAACTGCTGCTCAGCCACGTATTGCGCAGTTGAATCGAACGGATCGAGCCGAATATATCGTAGTGGAAATGCGTGTTTGAGGGCACATCCTGACACACACCCGTCACCCGAAAAAGACCCGCCGTACCCAGCGTCAGCGTTTGTCCGATTGGGTCCTGCTCGCCAAAATATTTTCTGGCAATGGTTTCCGTGATAACGACTGTATTGGGTTCGGTCAGAACCGTTTTAGGATTCGTTCCAGCGCCCCGGCCTTTCAATAGTGGTATCGAGAAGATATTGAAGACATTGGAGTCGGCAAAAACAACGTGTTCCTCCTTAAAGCTTTCGTGATCATGTTTAACGATAAACGTACCGTCCTGTCTCAGGCGCGTGAAGGCTTCTACGCCCGAATAATCCTGAATGAGGGCCGGACCCGCCGGAACACTTACCTCCGCAGTGTTGATTTCTTTGCCACCAACCTGACCGTGGATCGTCATGCGATAAAGGCGGTCGGCGTTGGCGTGGTAGCGATCATAGCTGAGTTCATGGAGAACGAACAGCACAATTAGCAGGCACGTAGCGAGCCCAACGGCTAACCCAATAACATTGATGGCAGTGAAGGCTTTATGGAGAACCAAATTCCGCCAGGCGATTTTCAGATAATTACGTAGCATATCAGGACTTGAAAAAAAGGTGGTACGCGGTTCCTCTCCGGGACGTTCCGGGGTTGGGTATTGATATTTAGTTTGTTTAGCCAGCGGACGTAGCAGTTTCAATACACTCAGGACGTAGCGCCAGCGGGCTTTACGTTCGCCCACCGTCTCAACCCAATGCGTGTAGAGTTCGAGCAGATCGCCCTGAACTTCCTCCTGCGTATCGGGATGGCCCCACCCAGTGAGGAGACGGGTAGCCCAGCGGGGCGGTCCGAGGTTTTGGGGATGTTTCATAGCTTTAAGCCCGGAGCGGGGTGCAGGGAGTGTGGAGCAAGGGGCATGGTTTATCCTGGCTCCATGCTCCCCACTCTCTGCTATTCAGAACGTAGTGATTTAACGGGATTGATTAGGGCTGCTTTGATGCTTTGGAAACTTACCGTTAGCAACGTAACGACTAACGCCCCAGCCCCTGATACGGCAAAAATCCACCACGACATCTCCGTTCGGTAATCGTATTTCTGAAGCCAGTTATTGAGAAAATAGTAGGCGATGGGCGTAGCGATGCCAAATCCAATCAGGACCAAGAATATAAAGTCCTTAGAAAGCAGGCTCCACACGTTCAATACCGTTGCGCCCAATACTTTGCGTACGCCAATCTCTTTGGTACGCTGTTCGGCCACGAAGGAGGCCAGGCCGAAAAGACCTAAACAACTGATAAAAATGGCGAGAATGGCGAAGACCGACGCGAGCTTGCCGATACGTTCTTCGGTCGCAAATTTCAAGGCGTACTGTTCATCCGAAAATTTGTAATCGAATGGGCTGCCAGGGTTGAATTTACGGAATACGGCTTCTATTTTACCCAGCGATTCGCTGGTGCTACGTTCGGGATTTAGTTTGATATTGATGACATTGGCCCAGCCGTAATTCAGCATGAAAACGGTTTGATAAACCGGTTCAAACGGCGACCTCATCACCATATCCTGAATAACACCCACGACCTGAAACGGCCTGCCATTCCATTTGACCGTTTTGCCAACCGGATCTTTTAAGCCCATGTACCGAACGGCTGTTTCATTCAGAACCATGCCCGCTGAGTCGGTCGAAAACTGTCTGGAAAAATCACGGCCCTGTTTGAACGTCCAGCCCACTGTTTTGCCGAAATCGTGGGTTACGGCAATGGTACCAAAGCTGTCTCTAAAATTTGGATCTTTGCCTTCCCAGTCGAATCCACCATTTTGAGAGTTTAGATCCGTTGCCGGGGCCGATGAGGTTGACATGTCTACCACGGCTCCCGTTCGTAACAGATCGCTTCGTAACGCATTATAGTGGTCGTGCAACTCAGGCGTGTTCATGGTAACGGTGATCAGTCCATTCCGATCATAACCAATGGGTCGATTTTTAGCGTACTGAATCTGGCGAAAAACGATGATCGTGCCGATGATCAGCGTTACCGATACCGTAAACTGCATCACTACCAGTACCTTTCGCGGGACCGATGCGAAGCGGCCAACCCGGAAGGTGCCTTTCAAGACTTTTACCGGCTGAAAAGACGACAGATAGAGCGCTGGATAACTACCGGCGATCAGGCCCGTAATCAGGGTGAATCCAACACCGGAAAGCCAGAAGATAAGGTTGTCCCATAAAATGTGTAGTTGTTTATCGGCTACTTCATTAAAGAGGGGCAGCAGGAGTAACACGAATAGCAGTGATAGCCCAAACGCGAACGTAACAACCAGTAATGACTCGCTAAAAAACTGGCTAATCAATTGACTACGTACTGAACCCACGGCCTTTCGGATGCCAACTTCTTTGGCTCGTTTTTCGCTACGTGCCGTACTTAAATTCATGAAATTGATGCAGGCCAGCAGCAGGACAAACACACCAATAATGCCGAACAGCCACACGTACTGGATGCGCCCATCTACATGACCCGCTTTATCCCAGCCTGTATACAGATGCCAGCGATGCATGGGGTGCAGAAAAATTTCCGCTTTATACTCCGCCGTTGCCGGGACATGTTTCACCCGCAAGCCTTTTATTTTTTCCGTCACAGCATCGAAATCGGCGTTCGGAGCAATCTGAGCCAGAATTTGCCAGGAGTTATTGTCCCATTGTGCATTATCCTGCGCCCGTTTTACCCAATCCTCCGACGATACGTATAAAGCCCAGGGAGCGATAAACGTCATGTCCCGAAACTCGGTATTGAAGGGAAGATCTTCGTACACGCCCGTTACCTTGACAGCCAGTCTGTTGTCAATTTTCATGATTTTGCCCAGCGGATCACTATCCCCGAACAAAGCTTTGGCAACCGATTCAGACAGTAAAATGGATGACGGTTCGTTTAAGCCAGCCCGTGTGCCCTTCAGCATGGTTAAGGTGAGCATATCGGGCGCTTCCGGGCTCAGATAATTGCCTGTTTTGGTGAACTTCTTATCGCCATAGGCCAGAATATGCTCGCCCGTCCAGGACGACATCACTACGTGTTTAAAATCGTCACCGAACGATGTACGCAGTTCATTCCCCAACGGAAGTGGCATGTGCCCGCCATTAAAAACAACGCCTTCGGGGGTTGTTCCACGCTGCATGACTTTGGCAATGCGGTCGTAATGCTGGAAATAGTTATCATAATCCAGTTCATCATAGATCCACAGGCCGATCAGCATCGCCACGGCCATACCAACGGCTAATCCGCCAATGTTGATGGAGGAATAGATCTTGTTTTTTACAAGATTCCTCAGTGCGATTTTCAAATAGTTGCGTAGCATGTCAGGATGCAGAAAAAAGGGTGTCGAGTAATAGTTTTCGTTTGATTTACGGCTGGCCAGTGGACGTAGCAGTTTGAGCACACTCAGGACGTAGCGCCAGCGGGCTTTGCGCTCACCCGCCGTCTCAACCCAATACGTGTAGAGTTCGAGCAGATCGCCCTGCACCTCTTCCAGCGTGTCGGGGTGTCCAAAAGTCTTCAGCAGCCAGTCAGCCCAGCGGGGTGGTTTCATGATTTGTAGTACCGACCGTCCCGGTCGGCTGGACAATTCCTAATTCACGACCGACCGTCCCGGTCGGTACTACACTTATTCACTACGTAGTGATTTGACTGGATTTACCAAAGCCGCCTTGATGCTTTGAAAGCTCACCGTCAGTAACGTAATGCTGATGGCGGATAAGCCTGCCAGCGCAAACACCCACCACTCGATATCGATTTTGTAGGCGAAATTCTGGAGCCATTGGTTCATCACGTACCACGCAATCGGCGAAGCAATCAGGATCGCGATCATCACTAACTTCAGGAAATCTTTCGAGAGCAGACCGACAATGCTGGTCACCGTCGCGCCGAGGACTTTCCGAACGCCGATTTCTTTCTTCCGTTGTTCAGCGGTGAACGTAGCCAGACCGAACAGACCTAAGCAGGAAATCAGAATGGCCAGTAGACCAAAGTAATTGATGAGCGTATTAACGAGCGTTTCGCTGCGGTATAACTTCTCATAATCTTCATCCAGAAAATGATAGGAAAACGGATACGCTGGGTTTAGTTTTCGGGCGACCTGCTCCGCCACCTGAATGGCTTTATCGGTCTGACCGGGGCGGGTTCTGATGAGAAAATAGTTTGTCCACTTCGGATAAAGACTGATCACCAGCGGTTGAATCGGTTCATGAAACGATCGTAAGTGAAAATCCTTCATGACACCAACAATAGGTCCTTTCCCAATCTGGTAGCTTATTTCGGTTCCTACCGGATTTTTAAGTTTCATAATCCGGGCCGCCGACTCGTTAACCAAATAGCGAGCCCCACTGTCGGGCGACGTAAAATCGTGCCCGTCTACCAGCCTGACGTTCATTGTCTTAGCGAAATCGTAGCCTGCCTTCATCGAATAGACGAATGCTTCATCCTTCGGGTCTTTACCGGGCCATGTCAGGCCGCCCGTTGAGCTGCTGCCTATCTCGATGGGCAATGCGCCTGAGGTAGTTACTGAAACAACCGCCCCGGAACGCTGAATTTCCTGACGATATGTTTCCATTTTCGGTAATAACGCTCCTTCAACCGGTACCCAAAGAATATGTTCCCGGTCGAGGCCAAGTTGTTTCGTTCGGACGTAGTGCATTTGCTGCCCGATCACCAACATACCAATGATCAGAAACAACGACAGCGTAAACTGAAAGACAACCAGCGATTTGCGGAATACAGCCCCCGTTGGTGCCGTCGTCAGAGCACCTTTCAGGGTTCGAACGGGCTGCATCGCCGACAGAAATAACGCTGGGTAGCTACCCGCAATTAAACTGGTAAATACGATCAGAAACAGCATACTAATCCAGAATGTTGGCGCGAAGAAATTGATCGATAGTTGCTTATGAACGAATTGATTCACAAGGGGTAAAGCACCGATGACAAGGCCGATGGCCAGCACAGCGGCAAGCAGACTTAGCAGAACGGATTCGCCCAGAAACTGCCCCACCAGCGACGAGCGCATCGCCCCAATTACTTTCCGGATACCGACTTCCTTGGCGCGTAACGATGCGCGTGCTGTTGCCAGATTCATGAAATTAACGCAGGCAATCAGCAGAATCAGTAGAGCAACCAGACCAAACGTGCGGACGTAGCTAATACGCCCACCCACGGGCTTCCCGTTGACGTACTCCCCGTAGAGATACGTATCGCCGATGGGTTGTAAGATGGGGGTATCCGTTATGTCTGACCTGTAGCGTTTTGGTAATCCTTTCATGCGCGTTTCCGCCTGCGCCTGATTACTGTTCGGCCGAAGTTTCACGTACGTAGAAAAGGAATTGTTGCCCCAGTTTTTCATCCAGTCTTCTTCCACTACGCTTAAATTGACGATCCAGCTAAATTGAATGGACGAGTTTTTGGGAATATCCTCAATCACAGCACCCACCCGATAATATTTGTCGTTGTTGAGTTGAAGTGTGCGTCCAACGGCCTCCGTCGTGCCAAAAAACGTCTCGGCTACATGGCGGGTAATCACAATAGAATTCGGGGACTTAATCGATGAAACAGGACTTCCCTGCAAAACCGGATATTGAAAAATGTCGAAGAAATCGTCGGACGCATACATGCCCACTTCCTTAGCAGCCACCTGACCAGCTTTGATCAGGTAATCATCCGTCCACGACCTGAATCTAGTTGCTTTTTCCACGTCGGGGACATCCTTTTTCAGGGCTTCGGTCAGTGGTCCGGGCGTGTATTCATTGGTATACATACCGCTCGTCTGCCTGACGAAATAGATCTGGTCGGCCTCTTTAAAACCCCGGTTAAAACTAAGTTCGTCGCTGATCCAGAGCCAGATAAGCAGGCTGCACGACATGCCCAGGGCTAACCCAATCACATTAATTGAACTCAACAGACGATTACGGGTGATGTGTCGCCAGGCGACTGTCAAATAATTACGTATCATAGCAGGACTTAGGAAAAAAGGTATCGGGTATTCCGTTGATTTTGATTTAGCCAGAGGCCGTAGCAGTTTGAGGACACTCAGGATGTAGCGCCATCGGGCTTTGCGTTCGCCCACCGTTTCAACCCAATAAGTGTAAAGTTCAAGCAGATCGCCCTGCACTTCTTCCAGTGTGTCGGGGTGGCCAAAGGTCTTCAGCAGCAAGTCAGCCCAGCGGGGTGGAACAAACATAGGGGTAAGGGTATGAAGCAGAGGAATGAACGATTGCTAGAATGGCAGACAGGAGACCAGGAGCTTATGCCCTTACCCCTATCCCCATTGCTCATTTACCCGCCCATCAGTTGCAATGTCTGCGGAGGCAGTGCATTCCACAAGTCAATACGTACCTGCTTAACCTCCTGCAAAGCCTTCCGTCCAGCCGCCGTTACGTTAAAGAAGCGCTTTCGACGACCACCCCGCTCGGCTGTAGCACCACCCATCCGCGAGGAAAGAAAGCCTTTTTCTTCTAAGCGTTGCAGTGTCGTATGGACCGTACTAAAGCCAACGGCTCGTCCGGTTTTTTGCTCAATCTCCTGCGTAATGCTGACGCCATAAGCACCTTCGTCAAGGATGGCTACGGTCAGTAGAACGACTTCTTCAAACTCTCCAAGAAAGGCCCTTTTCATGGTATAGGTATTTTATACGATAATGTCGAACAAATGCGGTGCCAACTTGATGATATACGTATTGATTTATACCAGAAGCCGTTTTTTGTAAAAATATAGCCACGGAAGATGTCCGATTCTGGACAGCAGATGTCCGCAAAACGGACACCGAACCCGATCAGTTGCTAAACAGTTATCTTTGGTAAATGCACTACCGGATCTACGATATTGACCCACTGCTACAGCCATTCGTTAAAGTCATTTGCTCGGTAGAGAATGACTCGTCAATTGGCTCGCCCGCACCGGTACGTGTATTGCCGGATGCCAGTGTTGAGCTTTTTGTGAATTTTTGCGAACCACAGCAAGTTGCTCCTGCCGGGGAGATTGCCTCATTGCTGAGCAGGAGTTTCATTACGTCCCGGATGAACAAGTTTATGACCGTTCGGACGCACAGCCAGGTAGGGTTTGTGTCCGTCTGGTTCTTTGACGGCAGCGCATACCCGTTTTTCCCGGTGTCGATGCACGACGTAACCAACCAGGCGATTGATCTCCGGGAGTTATGGGGACGTAGCGCAGACGAGATGCAGGACCGTGTCGACAAGACTGAAACAACGGCTCAGCGGGTTCAACTTATTCAGCAGTATCTGATTGCCCAGCTTCGGAAATTCGGCCAACCCGACGCGGGTATTGGCTTCTGCATCGGGCAGATTAACCGGACGAATGGACAGCTTTCGCTGGAAGATCTGGCTAACAGAACCGGCATCACGAATCGGCATTTGGTCCGTCGATTCAATCAGTGCATTGGTCTTTCGCCCAAAGAATTTGCCCGGATCATTACGTTCAGGAATGCGTTAAAACACCTCAAAAAATACCCATCCCTTAGTCTAACCGAAATCGCTTACGAAAGTGGTTATTACGACCAGGCGCACTTCATTCGCGCCTGTCGGGATCATGCTGGCCTTACGCCAGGTCAGCTGATCGCAACAAGTGACGTGCTTTATTAACCAGCTAATTACTACAAATGGCAATGTGTCTGATGTCCGATTTGTACAATTAGCGCTGGTTGCCTGCTGCTAACTTTGCGGTCAAATCAATGATACTATTCATGCGCAAGGTAATTTTAGGATTAGCCGTCAGTCTGGACGGATACATCGAAGGACCCAACGGCGAATACGACTGGTGCTTCACCGATCAGGATTACGGTATGACCGTTTTTTTGGAACGTATTGACGCGCTCTTTATCGGCCGGAAAAGCTACGAGCTGCTCAATAACGTGAGTGAGGAAGCCAGCAACTACGGGTTTCCATCGTATAAAAAATACGTATTTTCGAATACGCTTACGGGAGTGGGTGAAGGCATGGAACTGATTAGTGGCGACTGGAGAACGAAGGTGACCGAATTAAAGAATCAGACTGGTAAAGACTTCTGGCTGTATGGTGGAGCCGATCTTACTACGTCGTTTATCAACGAAGGATTAGTTGATGAACTGTTCTTAGCCGTTCACCCAATTATTTTAGGCGCAGGAAAGCCGCTTTTCCAGCATATCAAAGACCGTGTTAACCTGAAGCTGATCGACTCACAAACCTATTCAACGGGGCTGGTGTCGCTGACGTATCGGATGTAGTAAAACCAGGGACTAGTTAGGGTTGCCAAAAATTCGGATTAGGCGAGTGACCGCAGCAAGCAGAGTCAAGGGAGCTAGTATACTTAATCCCAGCATGAAAAGCCATTGCACTTGCTGCCAGGTATCATCTCTGATTGGGGATAGCGCGTTGAGAAACTGGTTCAAATTCAGCACGGCTGTAACAAAGGCAGGTAAAGCGGGTGTCTGCCAAGTTATATAAACGAGCTATTCACTCGCTACGTAGTGATTTGACCGGATTCATCAGCGCGGCTTTGATGCTTTGGAAACTCACCGTAAGTAGGGCAATGGCTAAAGCGAGCAGACCAGCTAAACCAAATACCCACCACTGCACATCAATCCGATACGCAAAATCCTGCAACCATCGGCTCATAGCGTACCAGGCAATGGGTGTCGCGATAAGTATCGCGATGACGACTAGTTTCATAAAATCGGTGGCTAACAACTGAATGATGCCGGTTACACTGGCGCCCAGTACTTTTCGCACACCGATCTCACGAGTACGTACCTGCGCCGTGTACGTTGCCAGCCCGAATAAGCCTAAACAGGAAATCAAAATGGCAATGCTCGCAAACACGTTGAACAACAACCCTGTTTGTTGCTCCGATTTGTAAAGATTGTTGAACACATCGTCCAGGAACGAATACTCGAACGGATAATCTGGGTTGTATTGCTTATAAGAGCGCTCCGCTGCGGCAACCACCTGCTTAGCATCCTGGCCGGTTGTTTTAATGTATAGCGCCCACATCTGGCTCGGATCGTAGTAGAAAATAGCGGGTTCAATTTTCTGGCGCATGGACGCAAAATGGAAGTCTTTTACCACGCCGACGATCGTACCTTTTCGTTTCCACAACCGAAATGACTTTCCGATGGGGTTGTTGATGCGAGCCGCTTTAACGGCAGTTTCGTTGAGAATGAAATGGGTTGAATCGGATACGGTTCCCGTAAAATTGGCTCCTTGCATGACCTTCATTCTGAAGAAAGGAATGAAATCTTTATCAATCGCTACGGGACGCACGAACATAGTCTCTCCTTTTTCTTTGCCAGCCCATTCGTTATCGCCGGTTTGTGCGCCAAGTTGCACAATATTGCTACTGGCGCGGGTAACGGCCGTTACGCCAGGTTGATTCAATAAATCGGCTTTCACCGCGTCGTAATGTTTACTCATGTCATCCCGCATGAAGAACCCGAGCACATGCGTTTTGTCGTAGCCCAGTTCTTTAGCGCGGATGTACTGCAGTTGATTACTAATAATGAACGTACTGGCAATCAGAATTACCGAAACCGCAAATTGCGCTACGACCAATACCTTACGGAATACAGCTTCGCTCAAACGTGCCGACACTTTTCCTTTCAGGGCTTTGAGTGGCTCGAACGAAGACAGGAGTAAGGCAGGGTAAATGCTTGAAGCAACCAACGTACCAACAATGGTCAGGCCGATAATTTTCCAAAGCCGCTCGTCTGCAAAATCAAGGACCAGTTCTTTTCCCGAAAGCTGATTATAAGCAGGCAGCAGTACATACATCAACCCTAAGGCCAGCACCGCAGCCAGCGAAAAGAGCAGCGTCGTTTCAACCACAAACTGCATAAAAAGTTGGCTCTTGGCAGCACCCACAATTTTACGCATGCTCACTTCTTTGGAACGTAGCATAGACCGGGCCGTGGAGAGATTGACGTAGTTGATGCAGGCAATCACCAGAATCAGCAGGGCAATAATCGAGAACATACGTACCGTTTCAATACCACCTTCCGAGCCGTCGGCTTTATACAGGTGCATGTCGGGCAACGGTTGCAGCAGATACGTAAGGTCCGTATCGTCGGGTTTGTTACGCAGGTGAATGGTACGTAGTTTATCGGTCAGATTACTGATTGACGCGCCCGGCTGCAACAGCAAATACGTATCGAAGTTAAAAGTAGCAAAGTCGTTGTCGCGATTGCGGCCATCGGTTCGGTTCTGGTACATCGTGTCGAACAGAAGCGAAATAGGCAGCACCATGTCGCGCCGTATGCTCGAATTTTTCGGAAAATCACGGATGACACCACTGACTTTGAAGGCGTTTCTATCCGTACCTGCCAGTATTTTTCCAATTGGATTTTCGTTGCCAAAATACCGTTTCGCGGTGGTTTCTGTCAGGACAATCGAGTGATTATCTGGAAACGGATTCGCTGGATTTCCCTGGATCAGTGGAAAGTCAAATACTGAAAACAGCGTGGGATCAGCAAATAGTGTATTTTCTTCATTTATGGCTTTGCCCTTGTATTTGAACAAGGTATACATGCCATTGTAGGCTATACGGACAGCATCCTTTATTTCCGGCAGTTCCTTTTTACCCATCACGGCAATGGGCGCTACAGTTGATGTCCAGATTTGCCGACTGCTGCCCGTCCCGGCCCAGTTTTCGAGTCGATAGATGTTGGCTGACTGACGATGAAACCGGTCGAAGCTAAACTCGTCCTGCACCCAGAGCAGAATCAGAATACCGACGGCCAGCCCAGCGGTCAGGCCCGTCATATTGATGAGCGAATAGAAGCGGTTTTTTACCAGGCTGCGCCAGGCTGTTCGAAAATAATTACGTAGCATAGAAGCGTTCATTAGGTAAGCTGTTGAATACGTATCGGAAGATTGTCGTTTTATGGCAAATGGTTTGATAAAGCCCAATACGTCCCACCAGTAACGCCAGCGGGCCCGGCGTTCGCCAAGTTGCCTGACCTGATAGTCAAACTCTTCGTGCAGATCACCCTGTACCTCTTCCAGTCGGTGAGGAGCACAGAAAAGCGTAAGAAGTTTGTCGGCGAGTTTGGGTGGGGTAGTGTGCATAGGGCAGAGGGGTAAGGGCAGAGGAGAGGGCAGTGAAGAGAAGTGAGGCATTTTACCCTCTGCCCCTACCCCTCTGCTCTATACCATTTATTCACTACGTAGCGATTTGACCGGATTCATCAGAGCGGCTCGCAGGCTTTGGTAGCTGACCGTCAGCAACGTAATGAACAGCGCACCCACACCAGCGACTACAAAAATCCACCAGGACAATTCTGTACGATAGGTATACTCCTCCAGCCAGCGATTAAGGTAATAGTAGGCAATGGGTGAGGCAATGAAGCAGGAGATAATAACCAGCACAACAAAATCTTTCGAGAGCAAGCCCCATAGATTCAGCACGGAAGCGCCCAGTACTTTCCGCACCCCAATCTCTTTGGTCCGTTGCTCGGCCGTGAACGAAGCTAGCCCGAACAGGCCCAGGCAGGAGATGAGAATAGCCAGAACGGCAAATCCACCCGCCAGCTTGCCGAATCGTTCCTCCGATGCAAACTTTTTTCCAAACTCCTGATCGGCAAATTTGTAATTAAACGGAGTTGATGGGAGGTGTTTTTTGAATACGGATTCGACAGCAGCCATTGATTCACTGACGCTTCGGCGGGGATCAAGCTTGAGCATGATCCAATTGGTCTCCTTCTCGTCCATAAAGTAGAACGCTTGTTTTACCGGCTCATATGGCGATGTGGCCAGCACGTCCTCGATGACACCTATAATCGTGAAATGTTTAGTTGTGGGATCATCTTTGGCTCCCCACCTGACAATCGTGCCGAGCGGGTTTTGAAGACCCATGAATTTAACGGCGGCTTCATTGACGACAAGAGATAGTGAATCCGTCGAAAATTTTCGCGAAAAATCTCGACCCTCTTTGAATTGCCAACCCACGGTTTTTCCAAAATCGTGGGTCACCCAGATGGTTGCGAAATCGTCGTCAAGCGAGGGATCTTTCCCTTGCCAGCTAAAACCGCCATTGTTAGACCAAACATCCGTTAAAGGGCTGGACGATTCGGCTATTTCCTGAATCACACCCGCATTTTTGAGGTCAGTGTTCAGTACGTCGTATTTACCATTGAACTCGGGCGATATCATCTGAATCATAACCAGACCCGTGCTATTGTAGCCAACCGGTCGATTCTTGGTATGCTGAATCTGCCGATAAACGATGATGGTGCCGATGATGAGCGTAATAGAAACCGTAAACTGAACCACTACTAGCACTTTACGCGGAGCCGCTGCCCACCCTCCAACGTTGAAAGTACCTTTCAGCACTTTGACGGGCTGGAATGACGAAAGGTAAAGAGCCGGATAGCTGCCCGACAGCAAACCAGTAACCAGAATGAAACCAAGACTGGCCAGCCAGAAGGGTGCTTTGGCCCAGGGAAACAGAATATGCTTATCGGCCACTTCATTGAACCAGGATAAAGTCCCCAGAATGAGTACGATAGCACCCACAAAAGCGAAAATGACGACCAGGAATGACTCGCTGAAAAACTGATTGACGACTTGACGGCGTAGCGACCCAACGGCCTTTCGGATACCCACTTCTTTGGCCCGTTTTTCGGAACGGGCCGTGCTAAGGTTCATGAAGTTGATGCAGGCCAGTAAAAGAACGAATAAGCCAATAATGCCAAACAACCGAACGTATTGAATATACCCGCCGATATGAACACCTTCTTCCCAATTGCCGCGCAAACGCCAGTCGTTCATGGGATGCAGAAACATCTCTGATTTAAATTTTTTCTCGTCGGGCGATACGTTGTTTAATTTGGCATTTTTTATTCGGGCACTTACCGTTTCCATGTCCATGTTGTCGGCAAGCTGGACAAACAGCTGAAATGAGTTGTTTCCCCACCTACTCTCGCTAAGTGACCGCTGTACCCAGGGCTGCATAGCAACGAATAATGCCCAGGGAGCGATGAACGTCAACTCGCGAAACTCTGTATTGAACGGTAAGTCGTCATAAACGCCTGTTACGCGAACATCGGACTTTCCATCGATGTTGATAAGTTTCCCCATCGGATTGGCTGCCCCAAATAGTGTCCGAGCTGTTGACGCCGACAACAGAATGGTATTCGTCTCGTTAAGGCCACGCCGACTGCCTCTGAGCATATGCAGTGACAGCATTTCGGGGATTTCGGGCCCCATGTAGTTGCCCGAACGCGTTACGTGTTTATCGCCATACGACAGAATATGGCCATCCTGCCAGGTAGCCATCCCCAGGTGTTTAAAATTATTGCCATACTTAGTCCTCAGTTCCTTTTCCAACGGAGCTGGAATAGACTGCTGCGTACCGGTATGGCCGTTTGTGGTTTGATGCTGCATCACCCTGGCAAGACGGTCGTAATTCTGGTGATACGTATTGTAGGAGAGTTCGTCGTAAATCCACAGACCAATCAGCATCGCTACGGCCATACCGACGGCAAGCCCTCCAATGTTGATAGCCGAGTAGACTTTGTGTCTGACCAGATTCCGTAAAGCGATTTTGAGATAGTTCCGTAACATGTCGATGTTTGATGGATTTGAGTAGGGTTCAGCGACTCGCTTGACAAACCGGGGCTTCAGGAACCCCAGCACATCCCGCCAGTACCGCCAGCGGGCGCGCCGTTCGCCCACCCGCCGAACCTGCCAGGCAAACTCTTCGTGCAAGTCACCCTGCACTTCTTCCAGCCGATGGGGCGAACAGAAAAGCTTGAGGAGCCGGTCTGCAAAGCGGGGCGGTTGTGTCATGGCATAGGGGTAAGGACGTAGCGCCAGGAGTAAGAGTCCACGGCTTCATGCCCTTATTTACAGGCTTGTTGTTAGTTTTAGCGGGTTTAGCAGGCGATTCCAGAAACTGACCCGTACCTCATGAATTTCCTGTAAGGTTCGCCGACCATAGGCTGTCACGGTGAACAGGCGCTTTCGACGACCACCGCGTTCAGCCGTCGGTTCACCCATTTCAGACTTCACCATGCCTTTGTCTTCCAGACGTTGAAGGGCCGCGTGAATCTGATTCAAACGCACGGATCGACCCGTTTGTGCAACAATCTCATGGGTGATCACCACACCATAGGCCCCACCTTCCATTACGGCGACGGTGAGCAGGACAATTTCTTCAAACTCGCCCAAATAGGTCCGTTTCATGATTTTTGGTTAGTTCTATTTTTGCTGAGCAAATGATCGGCCAGAATGCAAAAAGGCTGTTGACGTAGCCCAATAACCCTTTCCTGTGAGTTATTGACATACGTCCTGTCCGAAAGCGGACAGGAAATGTACGGTTTGGGACAGGACGTAAAGGCGGTGAGATGCTTTACTCGCATCATACTTCGCTCAGAACGTATTCACTTCCTGAATTACTCAATTCATTCGTTGTTTTTGACGGTTGGTATCGCTTCCCTTTTCTCTCTGGACGCAAAGCGATCAACTTTGCCCCGGTCATTATCCACACTTTTCTCTTTTTTAATCAAATTAAATGAGACCTCAAAAACTAGTACTTACCGCTTGTATTGCAGCCGTGTTGTTCGGTTGCAAAAAAGAAGAAGACAAAATTCTTACCCCCGATGAGGGAAACCCAAATCAATTAGAATTTGGTCTGGGTGGGGTTGCCAATGAAGACCTTAGTGAAGTGCCAGTTTCTACTAAATTCGGCTATACAGCGGCTGATAATTTGCCCTCTTCAGTAGATCTTAGCCCGTATCTGCCACCAGTTGGTCATCAGGGGCAATACGGCACCTGTGCGTCGTGGTCAACGGGCTACTACGCTAAAACTACCTCGGAAGGCATTGCGAAAGGGTACACAGCTACTCAATTGAGCAACGCTGCCTATCAGATTAGTCCGCGTGATCTGTTTACGGCCATTCCGGAAGGAGCCAGTAGTGCGAAAGGCGACAATTGCAATGGAAGTTCGTTTACGGATAATCTGGATGTACTGCAGGAGCGCGGGGCTGCTACCCTAAGCGTAGTTCCCTACACCAACATGGGAAATTGCAGTAAGGCTAGTTCCTCACCTGCCTGGGATGCCGAAGCTGCCAAGCATAAAATTAAAAGTTATCGTCTGATTGATCCCACTATCGTCAGCATCAAACAGCAGCTTGTCAACAAAGTACCCATTATTCTGGGAGCGAAACTGGCAGATAACTTTATGACCTGGAACAGCGACAACGTTCTGTCGTCGAATACAACCTACACGAAAGTTGGTCAGCACGCTTATCATGCGTTGACGATCGTAGGGTACGATGATCACAAAGGAGCAAACGGAGCGTTCAAAATTGTTAACTCCTGGGGCACGACCTGGGGGAGCAAGGGCTTTATTTGGGTCGACTATAACTTCCTGCTGAATACATTCATTACGCCTGATGAGAAGGGAAACAAAGAATTGATTGTCATCAGTGAAACTACGACCAAGCCACAGGACGATCCACAGCCAAATCCCGGCACAAAAGGCGTCGATTTAGTGGCCTGGGTCAATCAGGATTTTTCAAGCTATCAAAGTACGGGCTATGCTACGTCCAGAACCGTAGATCTGAATATTTACAACGATGGCAGCGCCGATGCAAAGCCGCAAACCCCCTGGACGGCGTATTACATCTATTACAATGCCCGGAACGCGAATGATTATGGCGTGTTGTTCCACCATACGTATACGAACAAAAACCTCGCGTCGGGTAAAGTTAACTGCGATGGAAGCGGTAACTGCAATCTTAACGTACCCATACCGTCGGGCAGTAATCTCTCCGATCAACTCTTCGGTCATGACGAGGGCGTACAGGTTGAGTACATTATGCCTTCTAACCTGAACGGTTCGTACTACTTGGTCCTGGTTGTGGATGCGGATGGCACCTTCGATGAGTCATACGAAGATGACAACTTCTTTTACACGACCGACCGACCGATCAAATTCAGAAATGGTTATGCCGCTCGTGAAGGATACGACCAGGTGGCCGGTGCCGCCTTTTCGTTCAAAAACCAGATGACCCTTAAAAGTCCGTTGAAATCGCGTCGAGAATTTAATTCGGTGGTTAAGCCTGGCAATCTGAATGCGTACTCGCCCCAGGAAATCTTTAGCTTCATTCGTCAACAGAAAAAGAGCGGAGCCTTCACTCAAAAACTTCGGGAACATGACCGTCAGAACGCAACTCAGTCGTCTATCCGCTCAGCTAAGAGCAAGTAAAGTGCTCGCGATGCTGCTGGTTGGTATGAGCTGGGTATCCTGCACTACAAATGCTACGTCCAGTAGCAAGAACGTATCGGCTGCGAGTATCCTGGAAACGATCAGAAAACAGGAGCCTGTGTTGCTGGAAAACGTAACGATCGATGGCGACCTGGATTTTACGACGTTAGCAACCTATCCCGAAACGGAGAGTCGGCGCAAAGTAACGATCGAGTCGCCAGTCTTCTTTAAGAACTGTGTTTTTACGGGCAAGGTCTTGGCATTTAGCCAACGTAACGACCAGACAACGCTCGGCGATTTTAGAAAAAATCTTACGTTTCTGAGCTGTAAGTTTAACCGCGAGGTTAATTTTCAATCGATTACAGTATCAGGGTTTGCTTGTTTTTCGAAGAGCCAGTTTAACCGGCTGGCTTCCTTTGAAGGCGCTCAGTTTGGAGCAGAAGCGTATTTTGATAATACATTTTTTACGCAGGAAAGTCGTTTTCAAGGGGCTTATTTCGGGAAAATGGCTAATTTCTGGAAGTCTGTCTGGGCGGGAGCGACTTATTTTCAAGGCGCCGTTCTGAATGGCGATACGCAGTTCAATCTGGCTGAGTTTAGAGGAAATCTCGATTTTTCGTTATGTACAACGTATGGATTACTCAACTTTAACTATGCTCAGTTTACGGGCCGAAGTATTTTTGATAACTGCCGTTTCAAAAACGCCGTGGATTTCAATAATACAACCTTAAAAGAAGCCAGTTTCAAAGAAGCCTTTTTTGACACTAAAGCCTCGTTCGTGACGGTCAAAAGCGAAGCTATTTCGTTTGAGAATGCCTTCTTTTTCTCTCAGAAACCGATCCTGAATTTCAGCGATCCCCGACCAGCAACAGTTAACGTAACAGGTGCCAGAACGGCAACCGCCAATACGGTTCCGATTGAGTGAGAAATATGTTAACCACAGAGGCACAAAGAGCACAGAGGTTTCTTATTCTCTGTGCTCTTTGTGCCTCTGTGGTTAATCTTCAATAGGTAAGGAGACGTAGCGTTTCTCTTTTTGTTCAGAAACAAAGAAGAACTCGCTCATGCATTATCTAAACAAATACCTGCTATGTTGGCTAACAGTTGTAGCAAGTGCCACTACGTTGCTGGCACAGAAAGGACCGGAAGACAAAGCAGGCTGGAAACTCGGCGCGCAGGCGTATTCGTTCCGGTTGTTCCCGTTTGCCGAAGCACTACGTAAAATTGATAGTTGCGGCCTCAAATACGTCGAGGCTTTTCCGGGTCAGCCAATTGGTGGGGGCGGTGAAGCCAAAATGGACTTTACGATGGACGCAGCTACCCGGCAGGCCGTCAAAAGTCTGCTCAACGATCGGGGGCTTACAATCGTTGCCTATGGCGTTGTCAATCCAAAAACCGATGACGAATGGAAAACCCTGTTTGAGTTTGCCAAAGATATGGGCATCCTGAATATCAACTCAGAACCTACCCCCGAGCAAATGCCGTTGGTCCGCAAACTGGCCGATCAGTATAAGATCAACGTAGCGCTGCACAATCATCCTAAACCATCCCGCTACTGGCATCCTGATACGGTGCTGGCCGCCATTGGCAACAGCAAATACGTCGGTTCCTGCTCCGATATTGGCCATTGGGTACGCTCGGGACTTGACCCCATTGAATGCCTGAAAAAACTGAACGGCCACGTACTGGGCATGCACTTCAAGGATGTAAAAAAAGATACGCCTGAGGGGAAATACCACGATGTAGTGTGGGGAACCGGCGATAGCAAAGTAGAGCAGGTAATTGCTGAGATGAAACGTCAGAAGTTCAAAGGACCAATCTCCGCGGAATATGAATACCACTGGGAAAATAACGGTCCCGAAATTGCCGAAAGCGTAAAAAACTTCCGCAAATTCTACAACGGCGGGAAGTAAAGGAGCAGAGGGCATGGGGGTAAGGGCAGAGGGTTACGAGTAAACTCTTAGTAGCCTCTGCCCTTACCCCCATGCCCTGCGCTCACCTCGCATCCTGCGCAAACCAGGCTGCCCAGCTGAACTACGGTTATTGCCGTTTGCTCAAAGAAGCGATAAGCCAGACGGAGAATTGAATATATTTGTATTAGTATGAATTTATTTGGTAATTATTGAATAAAAAATAGAAGATAGCGCCGTTTTTTACATAGTTGTTGCATGCTAACTCATAGGCTTATCTGTATGCCACGTCTATTCCTTTTTTTGACCGCACTAATTCTTGTAACAAAGGGGGTTGCTCAGACTTCTCACACAGATCAGGCAAACCGGGTGGCCGCTCAGCCGCTTACGAATTATTTTGATCACCTCTCGGTTGAAGATGGCCTGTCAAGCAATTCAGTTATGTGCATTCTTCAGGATCGGGAAGGATTTATGTGGTTTGGCACCAACGACGGTCTGAACAAATATGACGGCTATACCTTTACGACCTTAAAGCGTGATCTGAACGACACGGTTCATGGTTTTCAGAACAACCAGATCTATCATTTATGCGAAGACTATAAAAACCGGTTATGGGTCGCTACGTTAGGCGGCCTGCATGAGGTTGACAAGCGGACAGGCCAGGTTACGCCCCATCCCATACGTGCCAGCAACGCCGACAAATGGAATTACCAGCATTCTGTTTATGAAGATAGCCAGAGAATATTGTGGGTCAGCACATTAGGTGGTTTGGCTCGGTACGAAGCGGATCTTCATCGATTTACGCTGTATCCATTACCCCAGCCCGAAGCAACCATCAAAACCGTATTTGAAGATCCTCAGCACCGATTTTGGGTGGCGACATACGAGGGTTTGTATTTATTTGACCGATCTACGGGGCGGTTTACATTGATACCGGCACCTGTGGCTGCTGGCGCTGCCCAGCCTACCTTTATCGCTTTTTACCTGGACCCGCAGCAGGTACTTTGGCTCGGTACGTCAACCGCTGGGAAGGGATTGTTTCGACTGGATCTGCGTCGTCAGCCCTGGCATCTGGAACCGTATAATCCGGAAGGGAAAATCATTTCGTATACGTTTTTGAACTCAATACGTACCGATCCGAAGGGGAATCTCTGGGTCGCTACAACCAACGGCCTTCATCGTGTTGATCCCGTTCATAATCAGGCTTTCACGTTTCTGCCAGCCCCGAATGCCCCAAAAGGAATCAGCAGCAACTTCGTTCAAACCGTTTACTACGACCGATCGGGTACACTCTGGGTCGGAACCGACAATGGGATTGATCGGCAGGCGGTCAACATGAAGCCCTTTATGGTTCATCAGGTACGTCCTAACAGCGGTATTGCGAATCTGGCTGAAAACAAAGTTGTCGCTCTACTGCCCGACGCGAAAGAGCACTTCTGGACAAGTAGTGGCTTTAACGTTTATAGGCCAGCGGTAGGCACCAATCGCACTCAGTTACTGGCCCCTGAAATCCTTGGCTCTGACGCTCAATTCAGAAATTATACACAAGCTTTTCTGCCCGATGGACCGGATGGAATCTGGCTGGGAACCTGGACGGGCTTGTATCACTTCGATCAGAAAACCGGGCACGTTGATCTATACCCTTCAGAAATACCGATTGAATACGTGAGTCGTGCCCTAACGGGAGAAATCTGGGTAGGGGGATATATCGTACCAAACTCGGGTATTGCGTCTTTTGACCCCCGTACTCATCAATACAAATACTATAAATACAATCCAAAAGACCCGAATGGGTTGCCGGATCAGTACATTCACTCGCTGCTGGTGAGTCAGTCAGGTGATGTATGGGTGCCATTCCGAAAAAACGGTATTGCCCGATTGAATCCACGAACAGGAAGCCTTATTCACTACGTAGCTGGTCCCAGAAGCGGATTGAACAACAACGATATGCAGACGATCTACGAAGATCGATCGGGGGTTATCTGGGTCGGTACGCAGCAGGGGGGCGTTAATCGGTTCGATGCCCGAACGGGTCGCTTCTCCGCTCTCACAACCCGCGATGGGTTACCCAGCAATAATGTGGTTGGGATTACCAACGATAATGCCGGGAATCTCTGGCTGAGTACTGATAAAGGTCTTTGTCGATTTGACCTTCGCACGAAAGCGGTTCGCAACTACCAGACAACGAATGGATTACCCAGTAATGATTTTCTACGGAACGCCGTTTTTCGTCAGAAAGACCGGCTTTATTTCGGGAGCCTGAACGGCATTGTTTATTTCAACCCCGATAGTATTCGCGATGATACCCGACCGTTTCCTGTATATATTACGGAGCTGAAAGTGCGTGATCAGGTTAGGCCGCTCAACGACAGCGTGATTACGCTCGAACACGATGAGAATTTTCTGTCATTCAGTTTTGCCGCGCTGACGTACACACAGGCTGGGCAAAATCAGTATGCCTATCAACTTGTTGGCGTCGATAAAGACTGGGCTCAGAGCGGGAACCGGCATTTCGCCAATTACACCAACCTACCGCCCGGTACGTATGTCTTCCGCGTAAAAGCAGCCAACAGCGATGGGATCTGGAACGAAAAAGGAGCGTCAATTCGGCTGGTCATTCAGCCGCCATGGTGGGCTACGTGGTGGGCGTATTGCCTTTATGCGCTGCTGGCTGGCGGAGCGATTTGGAGGTACATACGATTCTATACCAATCGGATTCGCCAACGGCAGGAGCTTGAGCTTAATCGGCGGGAGGCTGAACAGCTAAAAACAGTTGATGAGCTGAAAACCCGCTTCTTTTCCAACATTACCCACGAGTTTCGAACTCCGCTGTCGTTGATCATCTCGCCGGTCGAGAAACTACTACAGGAAAATCGATTTGACGCGCCGACTCGGCAAATACTGACACTACTTCAACGGAATGCCGATCAACTGCTACGTCTGATTAATCAGTTGTTGGATTTGTCTAAACTGGAGGCCAACCACATGGCTATCTCGCTGATGCGGGGTGAAGTGCTGGAGTTCATCACTCAGGTTGTTGAGCCATTCCGGCAGGCAGCAGCGCAGAAAGGTGTAACCCTGGAATACACGGCCGACGGGTTGCCGCAGGAAGAGCAATTATTTGATGCCGATAAGTGGGAGAAAATCCTGACGAATCTGTTATCGAACGCAGTAAAATTCACGAGTTCAGGCGGACACGTAACGGTTAAGCTCACAGCGGCTTCATCGAACGTAGCAGGAGCGATTTCTGACGTGCAAATTCAAATTACCGACACTGGAATTGGTATTTCGCCCGAAAATCTGCCGCATATTTTCGATCGGTTCTACCAGGTCGATAACTCACGTACCCGCGCGTATGAAGGCACGGGTATTGGGCTGGCGCTGGTTAAAGAACTAATCGATTTGGTAGGGGGCACGATTCGCGTTGACAGCCAGCAAACGATCGGTACTACGTTTGTGGTGACACTGCCCGTCAAACCTGTTCTAATGAATGACCAGGCGCCCAGGGTAATCTTACCGGGCACAAAATACGACAGTACTAATCCGGTGGTTATACCCGAGTCCGCTGCGAATCAGTCAGTTGGAGAAGATCAGGTCCCGCTGGTTCTTATCGTTGAAGACAATGAAGAGCTGCGCGAATTTCTGGCTGGTGAATTAGCCGCAACGTATCGGGTGCTACGGGCGATTGATGGCGAAACGGGTTGGCAGTTGACCCAGTCCGAATTGCCCGATATTGTCATTTCTGACATCATGATGCCCCGAATGGATGGGTATGAATTAACTCGGCTTATTAAAACTAATACTGATACTGACCATATTACGGTTGTCTTGCTGACGGCCAAGGCCGCCCATACCAGCCGCATCGAAGGGCTTAAGGAAGGGGCCGACGATTATCTGTCCAAACCCTTTCATCTGGATGAGCTGCATCTGCGATTACGAAATCTGATTTCGCATCAGCAGAAATTGCGCGATCATTACCGTCAGCAGTTTGCCCAGCCCGATATGCCCAGCCCAATTAATATGGTTGGCGATGCTTTTCTGCATCGGGTGTATAAACTGCTGGAAGATAATCTCAGCGATCCGTCCCTTGACGTCGACTGGCTGGCTGATCAGATGGCTATGAGCCGCAAAACGCTCTATCGCAAGATTCATAATCTGGTGCAACTGGCTCCCAACGAACTCATCCGCCAGTATCGCCTTCGCAAAGCGGCCGACTTACTACGGGCGGGCTATCATGCTTCCGAAACGGCCTATAGGGTGGGTTTTAAAACGCCATCGTATTTCACAATTGTCTTCAAAGAATTTTACCAGAAGACACCCACTGAATTTGCGGCCTCGGGTCTTAGTAAAGCCTGACAAATGCTTGCAAAAAGAGTTAGTACCTGTCAGACCCGACAATTGGCCACTGGCTATACCAACTTTAAAACAGTTTTTATTCAAACAGTCGTTCGTTGCTGTGGGGGTTTATACAGAGCCAAGATAGAAATTTCATACCATGCACTCTAGAGCCAGGCTCTTATTCCCACTCGTCTTTGCAGTCGTTACGTTACTCGAAATTATAGGGGATGTCACGCACAGGGAATGGCTACACTATAGTTGTAAACCGTTGATTATTGGGTTGCTGCTACTATACGTTTGGCAGAGTTACCAGTCCGTAGTTTATCCTCAGCCGGTACGCTGGCTATTCGTTGGTATGTTTTTTGCGCTGGCTGGCGACGTATTTCTGATGATTCAGGAAATCGACTTGTTCGCACCAGGATTGGGAGCATTTCTGGCAATGCAGGTGTGCTATAGCGTAGCGTTCGTCAAATCGATACGTCTGAGCGGTCATAAGATTGTGCGCAAATCATTGTGGCTAAAGGCGCTTCCATTTTTGCTCTATGTCATCAGCTTTCTGGCCGTTCTCAGACCTGTTTTTGCCCAAGATCCGGCGCTATCGGTAATCTGGTGGCCCCTGGTTCTGTATGCGATTTGCCTGGGTGCCATGGGAACGTTATCGACTCAGCGGCCACAATTACCCTCTTACGGGCAGGTCGTTCTTGGAGCGCTGCTGTTTATTTTTTCTGACTCCGTTATTGCTATCGATAAGTTTCTGTTACCAATTCCGGGCGCCCCCTGGCTGATCATGACTACCTACGCGGCCGCCCAATACCTAATTGTAACCGGTATGACTCAGGTTTCCTTAACTCAGCAAGAATCGGGTTTGTCGACGGGTTAGTTCTGGCGACCTTTGTTCTACAAAAACAACAAACGTAATGACAACCGACAGCACGTACACGTATCAGCAAATTGCCCGCGCCATCGAGCACCTGACAACCCACTATCGGGAGCAACCGTCATTAAGCGAGCTAGCCGAAAAAGCAAATCTAAGCGAGTTTCATTTCCAGCGACTTTTCACGGAATGGGCGGGCGTGAGTCCTAAAAAATTCAGTCAATACCTGACACTCGAACACGCCAAGACCCGACTACGTAACGGTGCCCCATTAATCGATGCAGCCTACGACGCTGGCCTTTCCGGTACGGGTCGACTGCATGATTTGTTTGTCACGATTGAGGGCGTAACGCCGGGTCAATTCAAACAGGCTGGTTCAGGTATAACACTTACCTACGCCGTATTCGATAGTCCGTTTGGGCAATACGTATTGGGCGCCATCAACGCAACAACGGTTGGCAGAAAAATTGCGCTTTTGCATTTCCTCCATGAAGATGACAATCCGGAAACCATTCTGACCGCTGCCTGGCCCGAAGCTTCGCTTAGCTACGATTCTGATCTGCTACAACCATTCGCCAACCAGATCTTTCCAGCATCCGACAATACGGTATCTGGTCAGGCTCCCCAGCCGTTGTCGGTTCTGTTACGCGGTTCGGCTTTCCAGCTTAAAGTATGGGAAGCTTTATTGAAAATTCCCGAAGGTCAGCTGGCCAGTTATGATCAGATTGCTGAATTCATCGGGCAGCCTACCGCATCGCGGGCAGTTGGGACGGCCATCGGCTCCAATCCAGTCGGTTATTTGATTCCGTGCCATCGGGTTATCAAGAAAACAGGTTTATTTGGTGGATACCGCTGGGGCGCCGAACGAAAACAAGCGATGCTTGGCTGGGAAGCCGCCCGGATTGACGGCAACTAAACAGACCACAGCTGTTTATGTTGCTTCCATACTGTCCTGACACCAGCTTAAGTTGCGGGCTCATCCAGATAGAGGTATAGTTCTTTAATGAGTCCACTCTCAATGATGGCAATATCCATTCCGCTAGCGACAGGTATTGCATTGGCAGCTCCCAATGTCCAGGCCACATGGCTAACGCCATGGTTTGTTACTGCTGGCTTTGTCAGTGTAAAGGCAAATTCAGGTGGCCATTGGTTTTGCAATGTCTTTATAAGTGAATCGATCGCCTGATGACCTGTGATAGCTGGACCGTTATCGGTTTCATAAAAAACGATGTCGGATGCATAAATCCGTTTCATCACGTTCATCCGCTGCTCGTCGTCGCGTTCACTCCAAACTTTTAGCAGACTATCTGCCAGCAATTGCGCTACGTTATCGTTCATAGTTGTTTCAATTCGTCCAAAGCCTAAACCTAGCGGAGTAATCGGAGAAAACAAATAGTACCGTTACGTATTGCAGAAGTGGATCCTAATGCAAATTAGCGCTTTGATCCAATCTGGTACTGAGAGAAACTATTTTGAATTGACTCAACATACGACCAGATTGGATCTCTTTTTCCAAAGTTCGGCAAAAACCACCCTCTTTATTATGCCTCAACTCAATTGGCAGAATCACCAGAACACGCTGTCCGAAAACGGGTTTGTGTTGCTTCCTCCTCTCCTATCAGCCGCCGAATGCCATCAAGTAGCGGAGCTGTTCGATGCGCAGGATTTATATCGAAAATCGATTGTCATGCAACAGCACGGTTACGGGCGTGGTGAGTATAAGTATTTCAATTATCCGTTACCACCCATTGTCGATGGGCTTCGGCATGAGTTGTTCGCCAACGTAGCACCCGTTGCGAATGACTGGAATGAAAAATTGGGCATCGTACTACGTTACCCGGCAGACCTTGATTCCTGGCTGGCGACTTGTCATGAAGCGGGACAGAAACGACCAACACCGCTGATTCTTAAATATGGCGCTGGGGATTGGAACGCGCTTCATCAGGATATGTATGGCGACCTGTATTTTCCGTTTCAGGCCGTTTTGTTTCTGAATCAACCCGGACAAGACTATACGGGTGGTGAGTTTGTTCTGGTCGAACAACGTCCTCGTATGCAGTCGAAAGCTATTGTTTTGCAACCCGAACAAGGGCAAATCTTATTATTCACGACTAAATACCGACCAGCAAAGGGCACACGTGGTTATCATCGCGTAGCGATGCGGCATGGGGTTAGTGAAGTTAAAAGTGGCACTCGTGTTAACTTGGGTTTGATTTTTCACGACGCGGCATGATTCGTCATATGGACTTAGGTTCAGCCCCTTATGCTCGTCTCCGTGCCCTGGCAAGGCTGATGAAAAACGGGACGGTTACGTTAGCGGGTAACCGTCCGGGCAAGATTTACGGACGGCTTGATTGCCGGACAGGCAAACGAATGAAGCCCGAAAACCGTGTCTTTTTCCAGAGCGAAACTGACGCCGTTACGTTAGGCTACCGGCCTTGTGCCATATGTCTACCCAGAGAATATAAGCTATGGAAAGCAAGCTAGTGACTTGCTTCGTCCAATAGATTACTGACCCATTGCAATCACTTGCTTCAATATCGCTACGCTACGTTCCAATTCGTCTTCCGTACTCGACGCAAAGCCAAGCCGGGTGCTGTTGAGTCGCTGGCCGGGTGGATTGTGTGATACGCCACTCGACAGAAAAAGTCCTTTACGACCCGCACGTTGTGCCAATGCTTCCATATTCGTTCCAGGCTCGAACGTAGTCCAGACGGCCATGCCGCCATCGGGTTTTGTAAACGTAACGACATTCGCTAGTTCAGTCGTGAGCAAGTCGCAGAAATGGTCACGACGGGCGTGGTAGGTACGTAGTGCTTTTCGAAAATGTCGTTTTAAATCGCCCGTTTTGAACAACTGACCAATGGCGAATTCAAGCATCTGGTCTCCCTGTCGGTCAATGATCCGTCGGAGCCGGGCCAGTTCATCGATTAAAGTGGTTGGCGCCACAACGTACCCAACGCGAAAGGCTGGAGCGACTGATTTGGTCAACGAGCCAACGTACACCACCATGCCTTTCCGGTCGGCGCTGGCCAGGGGCAGAATCGGTCGGCTCAGAAAATGGAAGTCGTAATCATAATCATCTTCCAGAATCACAAAACCGTATTGCTCGGCAAGTTG
This sequence comes from Spirosoma validum, assembly GCF_014699035.1. GTDB lineage: Bacteria > Bacteroidota > Bacteroidia > Cytophagales > Spirosomataceae > Spirosoma > Spirosoma validum. Next base: position 609,102 of record NZ_JACXAA010000003.1, on the reverse strand, counting down.
CAGGAGTCGAACACGACGGTCTGCGCGTAACGTAACGGTGGTTGGATAGTGATGATGCGGAGTTACGTACACCATCCGCACGGGTTGTTTCCGACACAAATCGTCCAGCCTGTCTACATCTATACCATGCTGATCAACGGGTACAGTTATCAGCGATGCGCCCGTTTTCTGAATGTTCATGGTAGCCCCTGCCCAGGTCGTCTCACCCGTCACTACCATATCGCCCGGTCGGAGCAATACCTGGCAGACCAGATGAAGGCCCATGATGCTCCCCCGTGTAATGAGCACATTATCAGTTGTAGTACGCAGTCCGCGGGTTTCGTTTAAATGAAGTGAAAGCTGTTCACGTAACAGCAGATGACCTTTGGTATCGCCGTAGCCAAAATGCTGCTGTGGATTTCCCCAGCGAAAATAAGAACGATATGCTCGACTCAATTCCTCCATCGGCGCCAGTCTACTATCCGGAAAGCCATCGTCTAACCGTAATCCGCTATGATTCGTCAGCACGGGTCGAGCCAGAAAATCGAGCGACTCAACGTGATAACCCGGCTGTTTGCTTTCCAAAGAAATTACGTCGTTATCCAGCGGTAATAGCTGTGGTTCAATCTCGGGGAAATGCGCGGCAACGTACGTACCGCTGCCCAAACGACTTTCGAGCCATCCCTGTGCTAACCCTTCATCGTAAGCGGCCACAATTGTCTGGCGATTCAGGTCCAGCCATTCCGCCAGTTGACGTGTGCCCGGCAATCGTTGCCCTGGCGTTAACGTTCCCTGACGGATTAACCGGCCAAGCTGATTACTTAGCTGTACGAATATGGGCGTTGACAAGGCTTTATCAAGCTGAATAAGTGACTTAAACGGAAGCATAACCGGACTATTAGAAGTCTACGAACTGGACCATTTCAGTAGTCCGGCAAAGAACGACATTTGTTTTGAAAACAGGATAAAGAAAATAAGCCACAAGGTATTGTGTCTCTACAAGCATGCAAACCACTCGTACAACCCCCAGTCGTTTAGCCAAGCGTGCTCACTACGACGCCGACACCATCCACCCGATTCTGGACGAAGCCCTCTTCTGTACTGTCAGTTATGTCATTGATAGTCAGCCGATGGCGATTCCAACCGCTTTTGCCCGGAAAGACGATAAGCTTTACATTCATGGTTCGGTAGGCAGTCATTTTATCCGTACCATCGAACACGGCGCGCCGGTCTGCATTTCGGTTATGCTGGCGGATGGATTGGTTTTAGCCAAATCAGCGTTTAGCCACAGCGTCAATTACCGCTCTGTTGTGATTTTTGCCAACGCCGAAAAAGTTACCGACGAAGCGGAACGTATGGAAGCGTTAGCGCTCATTACCGATCACCTCATACCAAACCGCTGGGACGATCTCCGTCCCTCTACGGACAGCGAAATGCGGAAGACAACCGTACTGTCCTTTTCACTGGCTGAGGCATCAGCTAAAGTACGCACGGGCGGACCGAACGATGAGCCCGAAGATAAAGACCTGCCAACCTGGGCGGGCGTGATTCAGTTAAAAACAGTACGTCAGACGCCGGTTCCAGCTGAGTATAGTGCAAATACGAACCTGCCTGATTACTTGCAAAACATATAATCTAATTATGCTACCGCTGAACGAGTTACTGCTGTTCGCTCTGGCTGCGCTGGGTCTTGTTATTACGCCCGGCCCCAATATGATCTACCTGATTTCCCGGTCCATTACGCAGGGGCGACGAGCTGGCCTGGTTTCGTTGCTGGGCGTGATAGCCGGATTTCTGGTACATATTTTTCTGGTATCCTTCGGACTAACGGCTGTGTTCATGGCGATTCCGATGGTGTATGCGCTACTACGCTGGCTTGGTGTTGGTTACCTGCTTTACCTGGCCTGGGACGCTATCAAACCCGGTGCTACGTCGCTGTTCGAAAAGCAGTCATTCGCCCATGGCCCTAACGCTGACCAGTCCAACTGGACATTGTTTCGGATGGGGTTTCTAACGAATGTGCTAAATCCCAAAGTGGCGGTTTTTTACGTATCGTTTTTTCCGCAGTTTACTCGACCCGAATACGGTTCGCTGCTGAGCCAGACTATCCAGTTAGGCTTGACACAACTAGTAATCAGTGCAACCGTAAATTTTCTGATCGTGTTGTCGGCGGCTCGTATGGCGCATTGGTTTAAGGCTCGGCCTGCTTACATTCGGATACAAAAGTGGTTCATGGCCAGTATCCTAACTGGGTTGGCAGTACGTATGGCTATCGACAAAGGAAAGTAATTTATACTGTTTTTCAGTTGATGCCGTCGCTAAGCCAAATCCACTTCTCTCCCGAAGAAGGACTCCGCCAATTGCAGGAGACATCAAACGAGTTTGTCGACTTGTTCGCGCACGGTAGTTTGGTAGTTGAGTATTACAAACCTAACCAAGTTGATAAACAACAACCTCACGAGCGCGACGAGGTGTACGTCGTTACGTCCGGAAGTGGACTTTTCAATTACGACGGAACACAAACAGCGTTTAAATCGGGCGATTTACTAGTTGTTCCAGCAGGTGTCGAACATCGGTTTGAGGAGTTTACTGACGATTTTGCTACGTGGGTATTATTTTATGGGCCCGCTGGTGGAGAAGCAACAAAGACTTAGTTTCAGACTAGATTCAGTCAATGAAAAATGGCAAAGCAGCATACATACACACTAACGACGAAGTGGACTGGTAATACTGGGACGGGGACGAGTCATTACCGAGCCTACGAACGGAACCACGTCATCAACGCCGATAATAAACCCGACATTCCAGGCTCGTCGGACCCTTCGTTTCGGGGTGATAAAACGCGGTATAACCCAGAAGAACTGCTCGTTGCCTCCCTTTCGAGCTGCCACATGCTGTGGTATTTACATCTCTGTTCCGAAGCAGGTGTTATCGTTCTGGACTACGTTGATCATGCCACCGGTACGATGGTCGAAACAGCCGATGGTGGTGGCCATTTCAGTGAGGTAATGCTACGTCCTGCTGTTGTTGTTGCAGAAGAGGCCATGATTGCTGGCGCTAATGCATTGCATCATCAGGCCAATAAACTGTGTTTCATCGCCAATTCCTGCAACTTTCCGATTCGACACGAACCCTCTTGTAGTGCTCCAGATAACTAAATAACCCGCCTACAATTAAGTAGACGGGTTGAGACAACGCATTAATTTCTCTAGCAAACACCCTGTATTATTTACGCTCATGGTAAACTAATACGGGTACATCCGATTTTTCGACCAGTTTCGCTACGTGGTTGGGGTGCAATAAACCATCCAGAAAACCCGCTTTCGGATATAGCTGCATCACAATTAAGTCGGCCTTGGTATCATCAATTTCATCTTCAGTCAGTACGTCAAGCTGGGCGTCAAAAGCCTTCACGAGCGATTCAGTCTGGAAGCTTATTAGCCCCTGCGTTGTTTGGGGCTGCATGGCGTACACAATCGTATGTACCTGCGCGGGGCGAACCGTTTTTCCTTCGGGGGGCGTTGGCACAATCAGGACGGGACAGCGTGCTTCGTCGGCTACCTCCGTTACAGCGCTACCTGCCAATCGGTCGAAAAACGTGTTCAGATCAGAGCGGCCCATTACAATCAGGTCGGCGGAGTGGTCGCGGGCTGCCTCTAAAATACCTTCTTCAACGGCACCAATTCGCCAATCGACCCGCACGGGTAACCCTTCTTTTCGTAGTTCTGTAGCCAGTTTGCCTAGTTGTTGACGACTAATATCTTCTACTTCCTGCGAGGCCATTACACCCAAACCCGGATCGCCAATGGTGGGCAACGTTGAGTCGGGTATCATGGGCTGGTATACATGCAGCAGCGTAATGGTTGCGCCCGTTTTGCGGGCAAAAAGCCGTACCCAATCCAGAGCGGCATTGGTACTGATCGAAAAATCTGTGGGAAAGAGCAAGCTTGTCATGAGTACTACGTAGCATGGTGTTTTAAACGTAACAAAAAAAACGGGCTACCTTCCCAGTAGCTCAGCTAATAGTTTATGAAATCTGCAGCACAATCAATTTTTGTTATCATTGGCCGTAATCTCGCTCAAGTGTTTTTCGAAAATCACCTGGTGTTTGCATTGGATACGATTTTCCCAAATCGGCTCGGGATAGTTGCGCAGGAAATAATCCCGGTCGATAGCAATCAAATCGAATCCTTCCTGTTGATAGAGCGCCAACTGGCCGATTCCGGAATTGCCCGTTGCGATCCGAAGCCACTGGACAGCCTGATGTGTAGCCGCTTCGGTCAATGCCCGTAGCAACGCCCGGCCTAATCCGTTACGTTGGGAATCGGGTGCTATAGCGATGTTCATGATTTCACCGGCTATACCGTTTGTCTGCAACACTCCAACGCCAACTACTTTCTCATCGATTTCTACCATGTATACCTGACTATCAGGCAGATACTGATCGATAAGCGCCTGGTTCTCATCGGCTAACAGCAGCAAATAATAAGGCATCGGCTCGTCGGGACGGTGTTTTCGAATCAGGTAATTCATGTTGAGGGTTCGTTCCACGTTAAAGAAAGATATTAACCCATTTCTTTTTCACTGATCCTATCCGTTACGTCGCGGCAGTACGTATTCAACAGCTCTTCCTCAAAATCTACCAGGAGTACTACATTACTAGCAGATCGTACTGCCCACCATTCGCTACGTTGCTGTCAATAGCGGCATTACCGGTCGTGGTCCGAACGCGCAACACTTTATTCTTAGGGAAAAACACATCCAGAAACGATAGGCCATTGGCATCGCTCCAAACCGGGTCAATGCAGCTTGTTTTTTTGCAAAAGAACTGAAGGTCACTACGGTTTACGTGGATTGGAAGCGGATGTAACGATTGACGACGCTTCAGGAACCGTATTTAATTTCTCTACGGCCAGCAGTTGCTTCATGGTTTTTTCCATGCCTTCGGTTGATCCATCCAGAAAAATCACGTTCCCTTTTCCATTCTCAGCAAAATGCTTGATCGCTTCGGTCCAGATCGAGAACAGAATCAGTGATGCGTCCAGTTTGGCTTCGTTCATCACTTTGGCCGATTCGGCCATCCCCTTCGCCACTTCTTCGCGGAAAAGCGCCACGCCCTGTCCGCGTAATTGAGATGCTGTTTTTTCCGCTTCGGCTGAAATCTGAATCGCGTTCCCTTCCGCTTCAGCGGCTTTGGTTTTCGTGATGAGCAAGGCCTGGCCCTCGTTTTCGGCAGCCGCTTTCAGATTTGACGAAGCTACAACCTGCGCCATCGACCGCATAATGACTTCGTCGAACGCAATGTCGTTCAATTGCAGGTCGGTGAGGTGATAGCCCCAACTTTCGAGCAGACTATCGAGCTGGGATTTTACGTGTTCGATGATTTCGGAACGTAGCGCCAGAATTTCCGACTGCCGTTTAGTGGCCACAAAACTGCGTATCGAGCCTTCGATGGTACGGATCAGCGCCTGCATAAACGACGCTTCATCGATAAACTTAAACGCTACGTTCTTGATCGTTTCCTCCTGCTGATTTAGTACGGAGTAGACCAGCATTGCTTTAAAATTGACGTTTGCCTGATCGGCAGTAATGGCCTGAAATGCCAGTTCGACGGAGCGGTTCTGAATCGAAATACGTCGGTAAATAACTTCGACAAACGGAATTTTAAAGTTCAGCCCCGGCCCCATGACGCGGGCATATTTCCCAAAAATGGTGATAACCGCAACGGTTCCCTGCTGCACGATAACAACAGAGAGATAAATGACGATCAGCGCCAGGACAAGAATGATGATCAAGAAATTCATACAGGATGGGTTAAGCAGGAAAACGACCTCTGCAAGGTACAGAATCCGTTAGTGCGCTGGTAAAATTTTTGACTAACCGTGGTGCGCATTTAGCAGAAAAGCCAGCTTGTTAACAAGCTGGCTTTTCTGCTAAATGGTTGTTGACAAATTCTCGTTCACACCCCTCTGCCTTGAATCAATCGCAGAATAATCATAATCACAGCGATTACCAGCAGAACGTGGATAATACCGCCAAGACCAAAACTATTGAATCCTAAAAAGCCCAGCAGCCAGATGATGATCAGCACGACTGCGATGGTGTACAAAAGATTGCCCATGATACTGTTTTGTTTATATAGTGAAATTAGGTGCACTGCAGATAGTAACCAGTCTTGCACTAATATGTTATATAATTCTATTTATGAGCGAATCGATCCGTTGATTGCTCGTTTGTAACGGTAGAAGAACATCGAGCCACCCAGGTATAAAGTCTGCGAAGATCTTCTGTCCTGGGTGGCTCGGTATCTGTTTGGTAATTTCTATAGGCTTAGCGCACGCGTTTACCCGGCATATCCTGCCCGTTTTGATGCAGAATCAGTTGGTCAACTCCACCCTGCTCATTGGTAACAAACGTGATTTTTGCCTCGACCACTTTGAGATAAAACTTATTCTTCGACTCGGAGAAAAGCTCAAAACGAGGTTGACCTGTTGCCTGCCCGTACAGGTGGTCGCTCTCACGAGTAATCGCAATTGAGAACGTAGGAGCCAGTTGATACGTACCGACGTAGGTTTGCAACGTAGTGGTATCAGCTGTAGTCAGTACATCGTTGGGTACGGCGACGGCCACACCGAGTTCTTTTAGTTTTATATATCCATTCGTATTTTTTGGGTCCAGTTCCACTGACTTTTTATAATCCTGAATGGCAGCTGCTTTATTACCCAGTTTCATGTAAGCTTCGCCCCGGCTATCATACACATTGGAAGATGCCGGAAAGGCTTCGGCGTTAAGCGCAAGCACCGTCATGGCTTCGTTTAGTTTACCATCGCTCATAAGTTCATAGCCCACCGTGTTCATTTCGCTCTCGTCCAGACTATAGGCTTTCCCGCCCCGCCAGATCTTGAATTTCTGTCTCGATACGTCGGCCGATTCGGTTAGAACCGACTTCCGCAGTAGCTCAGCAATTGGTTTTTTGGAGGGTTCTACGGGCTGGTTGTAGAGAATACTAAGAATATTTTTCCGGATCGCGCTCAGGGGTGCACCACCTGTATTATTCAGCAATACCACCAGTCGTTTATCGGCAGGTATTCGACTGATTAACGTATTAAATCCGTTGATACCTCCGCTGTGTTCAATCAATAACAGGCTGTCTTTCAGTTGACCAACCGCAATATTACCTACGCCCCATCCATAAGCGTAATGGTTCAAAAACGGAGTGTACATGGTGGTTTTTGACGCGCTGTCAGCCAGCAATTTATCGGTATACAAAGCCTGATCCCAGTGGTACAAATCCTCAACAGTTGAATACAATGACCCCGCTGCATACGGAATCGACATGTCCAGATACGGCGCATTGACGTAGCCCTCACTACGTTTCTCGTAGCCCGAAGCACGTTTGGAAATGATCGGCCCAGCTAAGTCGTAGCCTGTATCTTTCATCGCCAACGGATCGAAAATAGCTTCTTTCAATACGTCTGCATACGGCTTTCCTGTCACTTTTTCGATGATCACGCCCAGCAGAAAATAGCCCGAGTTATCGTATGAAAACCTTGAGCCAGGTTCAAACTCCAGCGGCAAATCGGAGAACTTCTTGACAAAAGCGTCGGGTGTATACGGGTCCCGACTCATGGTTTCGAAAAACTTGGGAAAACTGGTGTAGCTTGGAATACCTGACGTATGCGTCAGCAGGTGGTGGATGGTGATTTTACTACCCGTTGCTTTGGGATAGTCCGGCAAATAATCGGTGATCTTTCCGTCTAATTTCAGCTTACCCTGCTCGACCAGCTGCATGATGAGCATTGACGTAAATTGCTTCGTGATCGAACCGAGTCGGAATTTGGTACTAGCCGTATTTGGAATATTCCATTCCATATTGGCCATCCCATAGCCTTTTTTAAGGATTACTTTTCCTTTGTCCGCGACTAAAATCGATCCATTAAACTGCCGGTTCGATACATATTGGCGAACCAGCGCGTCAATTTTCTCGGCCTTCGTTTGAGCAAAAGTCGCTCTAGTCGTTATAAAAATATAAATGAATACAGTAAGGAGACGGAGGGTAGTTAGTAGTTGCATACGGAGGGGTATAGGCTAAATACGTATGCAAGATAAGTGGTTTAGCGAGTTTTGGCTACGTGAATGTGTCAGTTGATAAACAATCCGTCAGTGACTGACTGACTATAGAACAACGAAAGTCTAGAATACCAAACGGCGTAGCCAGAGAGACTACGCCGTTTGGTAAATCCTTAAATTATAGTCTGTACTAGTGTGCTAACAGCCAGTTTTCGCCGGTACCGATTCCTGTTTCCATCTGAACGCCCATCGGAATTGCGTTTCGCATGATCTCAGCGACGCGTGCGCTCAACAAATCGATCTCATCGCGGTGGGCGTCGAACACAAGTTCATCGTGAACGGTCAGAATCATTTTTGATTTCAGTTGCTCCTGCTTCATAAACTCATGAATACGAATCATAGCAATCTTGAGCATGTCAGCCGCACTCCCCTGAATCGGCGCATTGACCGCGTTACGTTCAGCAAACATGCGGTCGGTCTGGTTACGTGAGTTGATGTCGCGCAGATACCGGCGTCGGCCTAAAATCGTTTCGGCGTAGCCAAAGCCGCGTGCTTTTTCGATACACTGATCGATGTACCCTTTCACGGCCGGGAACTCGGCAAAATAGTCGTCGATAATCTGGGCGGCTTCTTTGCGGGGAATTTTTAACCGTTGCGCCAGGCCAAACGACGAAATACCGTAGATGATACCAAAATTGATCGTTTTGGCTTTCCGGCGCATATCGCTCGTTACGTCGCTGATCGGCACGTGAAAGACTTTACTGGCCGTCTGCGTGTGAATATCGACGTTGTTGTTGAACGCATCGAGCATCGTCTGATCACCACTGAAAGCGGCCATGATCCGAAGTTCGATCTGCGAATAATCGGCCGACATAATCAGGAACTCTGGCCCACGGGGCACAAACGCTTTCCGAATTTCCTGCCCCCGTGGCGTACGTATCGGAATGTTTTGCAGGTTCGGATTAACGGACGACAACCGACCCGTTGATGCAACCGCCTGATTAAACGACGTGTGAACCCGTCCCGTCCGTTTGCTGATCAACAACGGCAATACATCGACATACGTATTTTTGAGTTTAATCAGTTCGCGGTAATCCAGAATCTTACGAGCAATTTCGTGTTCGGCTTCGAGTTTCGACAGAATCTCTTCGCCCGTTGCGTACTGACCCGTTTTGGTCTTTTTAGCGTTCTTGTCCAGCTTTAGTTTGTCAAACAGAATCTCGCCCAGTTGCTTTGGTGAACCGATGTTGAACGACTCACCCGCTATATCGTAAATCTCCTGCTGTACCTGACGCATATCGGTCTCCAACGTAGCGGATAAGTCAGCGAGAGCGTTGGTATCGAGCGTTACGCCCTCCAGCTCAAGGTCGGTCAATACCTGCACGAGCGGCATTTCAACCTGATCGAAAAGTTTGTATAGACTATCCTTTTCGAGTCGGGGCGCAAACGCTTCCTTGAGTTGCAGCGTAATGTCGGCGTCTTCACCCGCGTATTCAACTATCTTCTGGACATCAACATCGCGCATGGTCAGTTGGCCTTTGCCTTTCTTGCCAATCAGCGATTCAATCTCAACCGGGCTATAGTTCAGGTACGTCATCGCCATCATGTCCATATTATGGCGCATTTCTGGCTCAATGAGGTAATGAGCAATCATCGTGTCGAAGAGTTTCCCCTGCACTTCAACGCCATATTTTTTCAGCATCAGCAGGTCATATTTCAGATTCTGTCCGATCTTACTAATGTTGGCATTCTCAAAAACCGGCTTGAACTGATCGACGACGGCCTGTGCTTCGGCACGGTCAGCCGGGACAGGTACGTAGAAAGCCTCCCCTTTCCGGTACGAAAACGACAGGCCAACCAAATCGGCCTCAACCGGATCGATGGCCGTTGTTTCCGAATCGAAACAGATACTTTCCTGAAGGTTCAGGTAGTGAATCAAACTATCCCGTAGTTCGGGCGTATCGACTAACCGATAATCGTGCTTAACTGACAGGATCGTCTTTCGTCGTTCGGGCTGATTTTCGTCGATTTCGTAGTCAGGATAAACGTCGAGGTACGCTGGGGTTTCCGGTTGTTCAGTCACTTCAGTCCACAGCTTATCATCCGTAGTAATCGTATTTGTTACGTTGCTGGGCGTAGCTTCCGAAGCAGAGGCTACCGGTACCCGAACCGCTATCTTTGAGGTTTTTGCAGCTTTCGGCTTGGGCGCGGGCGTCGGCGTGTCGATTGACCCAAAATCAAACGGTAAATCATCCGCTCCGGATGGGTTAACGGCGCTCATATTCGGGAACGGCATGAATGCAGGAGCATCGCCACCCGACGAATCGAACAGGTTCATCTGCCCAGACTCCGGCGTTTTGAATGCCGCTGGCAATGGCTGCTCATCGTACCCAGCCCCCAACAATCGGGTTTTCATCTGGCGAAACTCCAGTTCATCCAGCAGAGCAGACAGCCTGGGTTTGTCGTATTCCGTATGACGCAGCAAATTTTCATCGAACGGCACCGGGACGTCCAGATGAATGGTTGCCAGTTGTTTAGACAGCAATCCCTGCTGGGCGAAATTCACGACGTTCTCTTTCAGTTTTCCTTTTAGTTCGTCGGCACGGGCAATGAGATTTTCAACCGATCCGAAATCAGCGATCAGCTTCTGCGCTGTTTTTTCGCCGACGCCCGGAATACCCGGAATGTTATCGACCGAATCACCCATTAATCCGAGCATATCCGTCACCTGATCGATCCGTTCGATTTGCCAGCGTTCCAGCACTTCGGTCACGCCCAGTTTTTCAACAGGCTTGCCCATAAACGCAGGTTTATAGATATGAACATGCTCCTCGACCAGTTGACCGTAATCTTTGTCGGGAGTCATCATATACACCTCAAAGTCAGCCAGTGCCGCTTTCTTGGCAATAGTACCAATGATATCATCGGCCTCATACCCCTCCAGAATCAGGATGGGAATGTGCATAGCCTCAATAATCTTTTTGATGTACGGCACCGCTACGCTAATATCTTCGGGCTGCGATTGCCGGGTCGCCTTATACATCGGGAATTGTTCATGACGGAAGGTCTTCTTCGCCGAGTCGAACGCAACGCCAATGTGGGTGGGTTTTTCCTTCGTTAACACCTCGATCATGGCGTTCATGAAGCCGAAGACAGCCGAGGTATTTAATCCGCGTGACGAAATGCGGGGCGATTTGCTAAAGGCAAAATGAGCGCGGTAGACAAGTGCCAGCGCATCTAACAGGAACAGTTTTTTTTGTGGTTTGGCCATTCGATAAGGTCACAGGTCAAGGCGCCAAAGGTCGAAAGTCTTGCGGACAATCACGCAGTTTAGGGCCGACAAATTGCGAAGTAATGCGAAAGAGTTTCTCTATAAACAAAACAGGTATACGGCGGTTTTGATTCCTCTCAAAATCAATAGGTATCAATAAAAAACCCGGAGCGTTTTCCTGAGTCGCTCCGGGTCACTCGTCACAAAAACGTCAGAAAACTATGGGATCAAAAGGCGGTCGATGATATGAATCACGCCGTTGGTTGCTGTTACGTCCGGACCAATAATGTTCGAGGCTGTACCAGTATTACCTCTGCCCGTAACTGTAATGGCGGTCGTGCTTTTACCAATTGTAAGTGTACCCGCGGCATTCGTCAGGCTAGCGCCATTCGATACGATAGGCGTATAAACTCTGCCAGAAACGACGTGGTATCCCAATACGGTAGCGAGTGTAGCCGGGGCTGTGTTCGCAATTTTTGTCGAGTCGTAAGTCGCAGCTCTGAATGCATTGTCCGTTGGGGCAAATACCGTTATGGGAGTCGTTCCCGTCAATGCTCCTCCAATTCCTGCCCTTGTTACCGCCTGTTGAAGCAATTTAAAGGAAATACCGGCGCTGGGCGCTAACAGCGCATAAATTGACGGAATACTACCAATCGTATTCGGAATGTTACCATAGATTGGTGGCAGCAGAATACGGTTAATCACGTGAATAACTCCATTACTGGCTTGTACGTCACCCTGCTGGATATAAGCACCGTTGACTGATATCGTTGTGCCAGACGCGGTAGCCGTCGTTACGGCTACGGGCTTTGTAAAATAGACCGAATTACCGGGCGCTACGGCTGTAAACTGCGTTGGCTGTGCGGTATTCGTTGTGGAAGTAATGGCTGATGATTCCAGCTTTGTGGTAAGTACATGGTATTGCAGTACCGATTTTACCAGATCGGCAGGAGCCAATGCAATGACAGCTTCGCTGGTAAGGCCAAATGCGTTGAAGGCTTCGTTCGTTGGCGCCAGCAACGTATACGTGCCAGATCCTCCTAACGTACCATCCAGACCTGCTTTCACCAGAGCGGCCCTAAGTAAGGTAAAGTTACTGTTGCCGTTAATCTGCTCCATAATTGTCTGGGCAGTAGGCGTAGTCGGGTCATCCGATTTACAGGCAGCGAAAAATACGGTTAATGCAATAAATAACGTGAGTGATAAGCTTAGGGCTCTCCCTACAAACAAATTGTGCTTAAACGACATAATTGAGTTGAGTTAGAAAAAAGATGGAATTAAGTATACGTTCGAATAGAACGGGCTAAAATTATCGTCCGACTGACTATTAACCAAATACGGACGACGTATAGCCTTTATAACTAACTTTATTACCGGATGTTCTTATGCTTGCTGCGATAGCTCTTTTCGGGGAGCAGGCTCACCGACCGGGGGGCGGTATTTCTGAAACGGAATTTTCAGCAGGCGACCAATGTGCGAATGTTCCTGTGAATCAGGATGGGTATCGATCCCATAGTGCAGGTCTTTACCAGCCATTTCGTGGTACGTGCCGAACAGGCGGTCCCAGTAGGGAAATATATTGCCATAATTCGTATTCGTAACAGGCAGTACGTAGTGATGATGCACGTGGTGCATGTTCGGGGTTACGATGACAAGCCCCAGCAGTCGGTCGGCCCAGCGGGGTAGTTCGATATTCGCATGATTAAACTGCGACAGCATCACTGACAAGGCCTGATATAAAAATACGAGCCACATGGGCGCTCCCATAATCAACACCGCCAGTAACGTAAAGACAAATCGAACAACGCTTTCGCCGGGATGATGTCGGTTGGCGGTGGTTGTGTCAACGTAAGCGTCACTATGATGAATTAGGTGAAACCGCCACAGAAATTTAACCTGATGCTGAACCCAGTGCGGCAGCCATGCACCAATCAGATCAAGTCCCAGCAGACCTAGTATTGCTTCGATCCACAATGGGCACTGAATCCATGGCAGCAGGCCGATCTGATGTTGAACAGCCCAATCACTGGTGCGTAATAGCAGGAAGGCCAGCGCAAAATTGACGATGATGGTAGTTAGGGTAAAGAAAATGTTGATACCCGCGTGATGTAATTTTCGGTAGCCAGGCGTCGTCTTCGCAAACTGAAACAGAGGAACAGCACTTTCGATCAGCCAGAAAAGGGTAATTCCCCCCACAAGAATCAGGCTCCGATGTGCTGACGGAATATGCTCGAAGTAATTCACTAGTCGCTCCATAACTTCTATCCTATTCTTTATGACTATCAGACAAATTTACAACGAAATAATACTGCTTTTCGATCTTTCAGCTTATGGACTTAACGTATCAACAGAAAGTTTATCCTCTGGTTTGTCCGTTTGCCTTTTGAATGGTTGCTTTACAGCCATCAGTCGCCAATTCGTAGGATAAAGAAGCAATCGAGACTGATTAATGTACGCTATGCCCCAACCCAAACACGCCCGCGAATCCATGACGGTAATGACCGAAATGGTGCTGCCCAACGACACCAATACGCTCAACAATCTGATGGGCGGGCGATTGCTGCACTTCATGGACATTGCAGCTGCCATTGCTGCTCAAAAGCATTCAAACCGGATTGTGGTCACCGCGTCGGTCGATAACGTATCGTTTGCGGAACCCATCCGGCTGGGCAATATCGTCACGATGAAAGCGCAGGTAACCCGGGCATTTAGCTCTTCGATGGAAGTATTTATTGAAGTGTGGGCCGAGGATATTCCGGCGGGCATCCGGGTAAGCACCAACAGCGCCTTCTACACCTTCGTTGCCGTTGACCAGAGCGGGCGACCGATTGAAGTGCCAGCTATCATCGCCGAAACCGACGCCGAGAAAGAGCGCTACGAAAGCGCACTACGTCGTCGGCAATTACGCCTGGTTCTGGCTGGCCGTATGAATCCGCAGGACGCGACGGAATTGAGAGAGTTTTTGAAGGTGGAATAACTTAGGAGAAGAGGGAGGAGCGGGAAGCAAGGGACGAGAGGTTTTTTGCTAATTTCCCCTCGTCCCTTGCTTCCCACTCCTCCCTCTTCTCCTATTTATTTAGCCAGCTTAATCGACTGCCAGGCTACCATCTGCCATTGATTCCCATTTCGGACATACACATCCGTATATTTCAGGTGGCTATTGATTGTCTGACCATTACTCATGGCCTTTACCATACATATTCCATTGATGACAGCCGTGTTTCCGTAAATACGCACTTTGTGTTCTTCCATGTCAATAGCGTCGTATCGCTGCTTACCATCGCGGATCGATTGAATGTAGGATTGTTTCGTGTCGGTCCCACCGTGAGAATGAGTATAGATCAAGTCATCAGCCAGTACCTGATCCAAAACAGCGTAGTCTTTCTTTACCTGTGCGTCGAACCGTTGCTTTTCAGTAGTTAGAACAGCTTTTTCATCCGCCGACGGCGAATATACCCGCTCAGACGTAACGGCGACAGCACCCGCCGTGGGAGACGTTGGCGTCTGGGCACGAACAAGCTGAAAGGCAATAGAAAAGCTGAGAATTAATAACCTTTTCATAAACAAAAACCGGTAGATTGATCGAAGGAAAAAGTAGTCCATTCGATCAATCTACCGGTTCAATTTCGTGTGTCTGTAACTAGCTCGGCTACGTAGCGCAGCTACTGTTTTGTACAGACAACTTCATACGTTTGTTTGTACTGCGCTCCATTCCGCGTTGCTCTGGTGACGGATGAGTAAGAGAACTGATTTTTGCTTGGATCAAATACCCCGGCCGCTGTATAATCACCGTCTACAGGTCTAGCTAATGGAATTGTGTCCGTATTTTTATCATTAACCGTAAAATTTACCCCGTCCAGATCGGCCGTAACCTTCAGCGTCCGGTTGCCGGTACGATCACCAGCCGTCAGAATTTCAACGTAAATTTCCTTAGGATTCGATCCTTTTGTAATGGTAACAGTAGCTGTCCCAGCTTTTGGTTCATCGTATAGATCTTCGACATTATAAATACTATTTCGATACGTACCCGTATACGTACCAACGTACTGATCGCGGGGATCGATCTCGGGATCGCTACCGCCTGACTTTTTACAGCCTGTTGTCAGAAAGCCGAAAACAACTGCAAGAATAATCAGATTACGGAATGACCAGCCGATGTATGAATTAGCCATGGTTAAGTTTGTTCAATGGTTTTGTTGACACATCTATCAAACGTAACTTCCTGTTTATCCAATATACAGCCGCCTGAAAAGAACGTCAGAATGCCCTCAATCCGCTGAATGATTCACCTATCAGGGTGGTGAATTATAACTCTGGAATCAATATTTTTTCAGCACCTTCACCAGTTTACGCGTAATCAGCTCGTACCCTTTATCGGATGGATGCAGACCATCGTAGGTCCGATCGATTGCGTCGACTGGATACGGATAGTCATCTGTTTCGGGATTGAACGGGATATCGATAAACTTCGGATAAGCGTAGTTGGTGTAAACGCCCGTTTGCGGATCTTTTAGGCGTTTGTATTTTACCAGTTTCTTATGAGTCAGGCTTTTCAGGTGATACAGATCAACAACCGGAAGCTTTTCATAACGGCCAATTGAATCAAGTGCATTGGCAAACGATTCGAGGTACTGCCCATTCTTCGCTTTATATGACCCGAACGCATTGTTTTTGAAATTAGTCAGATATACAAAATCGACGCGCTGCATGGGCGTAATGAGTAGAATTTGCGCCTGCGGATTCAGACTACGTAGTTTGTCGACAATTACCCGGAAAGAACCATACACTGTACCCGTACCCGTTTTTTGCTCATAATCGGCAAAACGACCCAGCGGCTTTCCGCCCCACCAGTCGTTGGTCCCCAGAAAAACCGAATAAATGTCTGCTTTGGTTAAGCCCAATTTGTCAATTTGCTCGGCAATCCGAACTGCTGTCCAGCCATTATGTCCCTGATTAACGTAGTGAATGTATGGCAGTTTCTCAGTCACACGGGTCATATACCCTTTGGTGATACGATCCCCCGTTTCGTTGCTATGGTCATTCAAATACGTAATGGAATCGCCAAGAGCCACCCATGTAAGCTCTTTGTGGGTGAAGGAACTGGTTAAACAGACCAGAACAAGGAAGATTATTCGATTTTTCATGAGGCTTATGCTACTCCACTATTTTATTGTTGACTTTCACATTTTTGAGGATAAACCCATTGACTACCGATTTGTCGATGGCCGCGTTTTTGCTTTCGACGGCGAAGTTCTCGAACGTGAAATTGGAGAGCTTGTCGCGCGCTGAAACCGCTACGTCGAAGAACGTATCACACACCAGCTCGATATTTTTCAGCGTCACGTGGTTCGCGTATGAAAGGGGCTCGTCTTTACGGCCCTGAAGATCATAGAACTGGGTCCACGGCTTTGCATACAGTAGACTATGCGCCTGACCTTTAATATTTTCCAGGCGAATGTATTCGTAAAGCTGTGGCGTATCGGGACGCATTTTCAGCCATAACACCCGGCTGGCCTCGCTGACGTGACAATTTCGCATAACAATATTTCGGTTGTGAATCGCTTCACTGCCGCAGGTAAGCGCCGAATGGCAAAAGCCAAACTCGCAATCCTCAATGATGATGTTGGTGTTGGCTCCGTTACTCGGCACACGGTCAGCCCAGGGTCCTTTGCCCCCTTTGAGCGCAATCGCGTCATCATTGACCGACATGTAGCACCCTTTGATCAGTACGTTGGAACAAGCATCGATATCGATGGCGTCCGTACTCGGTGCTTTGACGGGCTTGTAGGGCGAATAAATATGCGCATCCAGCACTTTCACATGCTGGCACTGATAATAGTGACTGGTCCAGAAACCCGCATTGTGCAGGTTCACATCCTGAACCTGTACGTTGTTGCATTTCCAGATAAAGACCAGTCTCGGGCGGGAAACCTCCAGATTCGTGCAGTTCGGATTTTCTTTACGTCGTTGCCAAAAGGCCTCCCAAAAGCGCAACCCGTTGCCATCGATCGTCCCTTTTCCCGAAATCGTAAAGCCATCAACCTGATACGCATTGACCAGAGCCGCAAAATAATCCAGACTCTGGCCTTCCATCCGCGACGGTAATTTTGGGTAGTCGACAATGTTATTGGAGCCTTTGAGGACAGCCCCCTCTGCTACGTATAAATGGGTTCTGGGCTTGAAAAATAAAGCTCCGCTCATGAACGTACCCTTCGGAATAACAATCACGCCCCCACCCTTCTGAGCGGCCGCATCAATGGTTTTCTGAATCGCGTCGGTTTGCACGACCGTACTATCCAGCTTTACGCCATAATTCGTAATCACGTACGTTTTCCCAAGCTGAGCCAGGCTAACCTTTTGGGTTGTCGTAAACCAGCCACTGATCGGACTACCATCCGGGAATGCCGCTTTGGATACGTTTTGCGCGACAAGCTGTGCACTGAGCGCAAGCATGCATAACAGCGCAACCACTATTTTTTTCATCTTCACTACGTTCTGTCCACAGGATCTGACTGTTAAACAAGCAAGATGCTCATCTTTACTGATTCGTCTTTCCTACCCTTTCCCTCATTTTATGATAAGCTAGATACATAGTGAAGAATGGCTACACCCGGCAACAATCGAACCCAGTATCCTGGAACTACTAAAGCGACTTATAGACTTGCTGTAACGCGGGTGGGAACCCGCGATGATGGCGACAATATCGCGGGTTCCCACCCGCGTTACAGCAAGTTTAGTGTACTTACCCCTATAACTTGGATCGATGTGAAGCGACGGCTTTTGCAGGCAGTCAACGAATTGATGTAATCTCTTTGCTTCTCAGTGCCTTATCTAAATCTTTCTAAAAATCCCTGCTCAATACCATCACTGTCCCCGTCAGTTTTCCTATTTTTACAGTGGAACGTAATCCTGCAAATCAGGAAAATCATAAAAACCTGCCGGGTGCCGGTGCGGTTCAGACAGTTCATTCGCTATGCAATTCTCTCATCTTCACTGCCACACCCAATACTCGCTGCTCGATGGTCAGGCCGATATTAAAAAGCTGATCAAGAAGGCGAAAGCCGATAACATGCCTGCTGTCGCCATTACCGATCACGGGAATATGTTTGGTGTGTTTGAATTTGTAGCCGAAGCCAGCAAACAGGGTATTAAACCGATTGTGGGTTGCGAATTCTACGTCGTGGAAGATCATACCATCAAGCAGTTTACCAAAGAGAAAAAGGACGTTCGCTATCACCAACTCTTACTGGCAAAGAATGCGCAGGGCTATAAAAACCTGGCGAAGCTCTGCTCGCTGGGGTATATGGAGGGATTGTATGGCAAGTATCCGCGCGTAACGAAAGCCCTGATTGATCAATATAAAGAAGGACTGATTGCCTCTACCTGCTGCATCGGTGCCAGCGTACCGAAAACGATTCTGAAGAAGGGCGAAGAAGCGGGCGAAATTGAGTTCAAATGGTGGCTAGACCGCTTTGGCGAGGATTACTACGTTGAATTACAGCGTCACGACATTCCCGATCAGATTAAAGCGAACGAAATTCTGATCAAGTTTGCCCGGAAGTACAACGTCAAGATCATTGCGTCGAACGATTCGCACTACGTCGATCAGGACGACTGGGTAGCGCACGATATTCTGTTGTGCGTAAACACCAACGAAAAGCAAAGCACACCGTCGATGAAAGATTTCAGCGACGACGATGTAATGCCCAAAAACACGCGCTTTGCCTTCTTCAGCGATCAGTTCTATTTCAAGAACACGCAGGAGATGACGACGCTGTTCAAGGATCTTCCCGAAGCAATTGATAATACCAACGAGATCGTAGGAAAGGTGGAGACGCTGAAGCTGAAGCGTGACATCATGCTGCCCAACTTCCCAATTCCGCAGGAGTTTCAGCAGCATACCGACGACGTACTGAATCAGTGGGAGTACTTGCGTCACCTGACGTACGAAGGTGCCAAAGAACGTTACGTCGATATTCTGCCGCACATTCAGGAACGACTTGACTTCGAATTATTTACCATCAAAACGATGGGATTCGCCGGGTACTTCCTGATCGTATCGGACTTCATTAAAGCTGGTCGCGATCTGGGCGTAATGATCGGACCCGGACGTGGTTCGGCAGCGGGGAGCGCGGTGGCCTACTGTACGGGTATCACCAACATTGACCCCATTAAATACGATCTTCTGTTCGAGCGGTTCCTGAATCCCGACCGAAAGTCGATGCCCGATATTGATACGGATTTTGACGATGAAGGTCGGCAGAAGGTGATTGATTACGTTGTTCAGAAGTACGGTAAGGCACAGGTCGCACAGATTGTTACGTATGGTACAATGGCGTCGAAATCGTCCATAAAAGACGTAGCGCGGGTAATGGATTTGCCCTTACAGGATGCAAACGCCGTTGTGAAGCTCGTGCCCGACAAGCCAACGTACAACATGACGCTCCGACGGATTTTTGAAGATCCAATTGATGGACCGGGCGGATTGGCGAGCGTTATCCAGCCCGAGGAAGTCGACAATGTAAAGCGCATGCGGGCACTCGAATCCGGCGACCGAAGCGCGGCTCAGGCCATGCGGATCGTGGATTACGAAAAGGTATCGGCGGTTCTCAAGCAGGCACGCAAACTCGAAGGAACAGTACGTAACACAGGCCTCCATGCGGCTGGAATCATCATCGCTCCCAGCGATTTGTCGGACATCGTGCCAGTCTCAACCTCGAAAGATACGAACCTGATTATCACGCAGTATGAGGGCAAAGTAATCGAGGATGCGGGCGTTATCAAGATGGACTTTCTGGGGTTGCGCAACCTCACCATCATCAAAGAATGCCTGCGACTTATCAAACAAAATCATGGTGGATTATTGATCAATGGCGTAGAAACGGGCATTGATGATATTCCGCTGGACGACGAGGAAACGTACAAGCTCTTCCAGCGGGGTGAAACCAACGCCGTTTTTCAGTTTGAATCCGACGGCATGAAAAAGCACATGAAAGACCTGAAGCCTGACCGTTTCGGGGATCTCATTGCCATGAACGCCCTCTACCGACCAGGCCCGATTGCCTACATTCCGAACTACATCAACCGGAAACACGGCCGCGAAGAAGTCAAGTACGACATGCCCGAAATGGAGGAATACCTGGGTGATACGTACGGCATTACGGTCTATCAGGAGCAGCTGATGTTGCTCTCGCAGAAGCTCGGCAACTTCACCAAAGGTGACGCCGACGTACTGCGGAAGGCGATGGGGAAGAAAGACAAAGCCACGCTCGACAAGATGAAGGGGAAATTTATGGATGGTTGTGCGTCCAATAACCTGCCCCTGAAAGTTTGCGAGAAAGTCTGGACCGACTGGGAAGCCTTTGCCTCCTACGCCTTCAACAAATCACACTCGACCTGCTACGCCTTTGTGGCCTATCAAACGGCCTATCTCAAAGCGCATTACCGTTCTGAATACATGGCAGCCGTTTTAACAAGCTGCTTGGGTACAATTGACAAGATTACGTTCTTCCTGGAAGAGTGTAAAAATATTGGCATTCCGGTACTTGGTCCTGATGTAAACGAATCAGAGCGCTTTTTCGGCGTAAACGACAAGGGCGAAATTCGGTTTGGACTGGGTGGTATCAAAGGCGCGGGCGATGCCGCCGTAGAAGCCATTATCGAAGAGCGGAAAGCGGGCGGACCGTTCAAGGATATATTCGACTTTGCCATCCGGGTTAATCTCCGAACGGTGAACAAAAAAACGTGGGAATCGCTGGCTTATGCCGGTGCGTTCGACAGCATTGACGAGTACCACCGGGCGCAGTATTTTGATATGGCCGATGGCGATACGTCGCCGTTCCTTGACAAGATCATCCGGTACGCTAACAATTATCACGCCGAGAAGGCCGCTGCCCAGCAATCACTGTTCGGAGCTATGATGAACGGGGAACCGATGATTGCCCGACCCAAACCTCCCGTTGTAACGGAATGGAACCAGATCGAAAAATTGAAATACGAGAAAGACGTCGTTGGCTTCTATATCACGGGCCATCCACTTGATGAGTTCAAACTCGAAATGGAAGGCTTCTGTAACTGTACGCTGGCCAATATTTTCGAGACGAAACAGCCTGAAATTAAAGTTGGTGGTATTGTTTCGGCGGTTCAAATGCGCGTAACGAAAAGCGGCAATCCGTTCTGTATCTTCAAAATCGAAGATTACAATTCGTCGCTCGAAATGGCTCTTTTCGGCGACGATTACGTCCGGCT
The DNA here is from genome assembly GCF_014699035.1 of Spirosoma validum. GTDB lineage: Bacteria > Bacteroidota > Bacteroidia > Cytophagales > Spirosomataceae > Spirosoma > Spirosoma validum. Next base: position 587,534 of record NZ_JACXAA010000003.1, on the reverse strand, counting down.
GGTACAATACATTGAGGTGGGCCGGTTCCTGCACATTACGGGTAAGACGCAGAATAAATGGGGATCTGAGCAACTGGAGTTTAAACCTGTAAGTATTCGTTTGCTCAACGACATGCGTGAAAAATTCTGCAAAGAACTCCGCGTATCGTTAACCATCGACTCCCTGAACGCGCAGCTTGTAGCTAAACTCAACGAACTTGCGAATGCGCATCCGGGCACTTGTACGTTATCGCTCAACGTAGTAGATCATAACGAACGTATCGAAATCAGTTTACAGTCACGTACGCTGAAGGTTTCACCTGCCAATTCATTTTTAAGAGCACTGGAAGCAATAGAGGGCGTTACGTGTAAGGTGGCATAAATTCGGAACTAAACGTACTGAAAACGGTTTATGTGAATGAAACAAGTTCAACATAATAAACTCATTTCAGTCATGGCAGCAGGAACACATGCCGTAGAAGCTACCGATGCTAACTTCAACGATCTTATAAATTCCGACAAACCCGTTTTAGTAGATTTTTGGGCCGAATGGTGCGGTCCCTGTAAGATGATCGGACCCGTTGTTGAGCAACTGGCCGGTGAATATGAAGGGAAAGCCGTTGTCGCCAAAATGGACGTTGACCAGAATTCTGCAGTCCCCGCCAAATTTGGTATCCGCAGCATCCCAACCCTGATGATTTTCAAAAATGGTCAGTTAGTCGATAAAGTAATTGGTGCCGTTCCCAAGAACGTATTGGAGCAAAAACTGCAAGGCGCTCTGGAACCAGCAACGATTTAATAAAAAGGAGAAAAGGGAAGAGGGGGCGGAAAGGGACAAAGGGAATCTTACAATTTCCTCTCGTCCTTTTCCGCCCCCTCTTCCCTTTTCTCCTTTTTTACACCAGCATCCGCATCGGATCTTCGAGCAGTTGCTTAACCGTTTGCAGGAAAGCAGCTCCTGTTGCGCCATCCACTACGCGGTGATCGCAGGATAGCGTTACTTTCATGACGTTCGTTGGCTTCGCTACCTCGCCTTCAAATTTTACGGTCTGCTTGATCGTACCAATCGCCAGGATACAGGAATCGGGCGGGTTGATGATCGCTGTAAATTCGTCAATGCCGAACATACCGAGGTTTGAAATCGAGAACGTACTGCCCTCCCAATCTTTCGGCTGGAGCTTTTTGTCTTTGGCTTTAGCAGCCAGATCTTTCACTTCACCCGAAATGGTCGACAATGTTTTTTGATCGGCGTTACGTATCACTGGTACCAGCAGCCCTTCGTCAACGGCTACCGCTACGCCAATGTTAACGTATTTGTATTTTCGTATCTTATCACCCAGCCATGACGAGTTAACGTTCGGATGCTGTTTCAAGGCCACAGCAGCGGCTTTAAGTACAAAATCGTTGAACGATACTTTAACCGGGCTAACCGCATTGACTGTACCTCGCAACTCCATCGCCTTGTCCATGTTGATTTCCATGGTTAGGTAGAAGTGCGGAGCAGTAAACAGACTCTCGCTCAGGCGACGGGCAATCGTCTTGCGCATCTGGCTAACCGGAACGTCTTCATACTCACCTGCTGGTGCAGGCGCTGCAGGTTGTGCCTGTGGCGCTGCGGGAGCAGGAGCAGCGGCTGGTGCTGGCTGAGCAACCGGTTGTGGTGCGGCAGGTTTCGCAGCTGGCGCGGCTCCCGGTGTGAACGATTCAACATCGCTCTTCACGATACGTCCTTCAGGGCCGCTACCTTTTACCTGGGTCAGGTTAATGCCTTTATCTTCAGCAATGCGTTTAGCTAAGGGAGACGCTTTTACACGACCATTTGATTCGGCTGCGTCTCCTGTACCACCGCCATACGACAAGTCGGTATCAGCATCGGCAGGCAGATCGGCTTGTGGATTTTGTTCAGCGGTTGAACTACCACTTTCGCCCGTAGCGGCTTCTTTATCGGATGCTGGCGCTGGGGCAGATCCACCTCCCTCAACCAAAACTTTGAAATTCGCTCCCTTTTCGCCAACAACAGCAATGATATCGTCAACGGCAACAGATGCGCCTTCTTTTACACCGATATAGAGTAATGTACCTTCTTCATAGGCTTCAAGGTCCATTGTCGCTTTGTCGGTCTCGACTTCGGCCAGTATGTCGCCTGATTTTACGGTATCACCTTCTTTTTTATGCCACGCCACAATGGTTCCTTCGGTCATCGTGTCGCTCATTTTCGGCATTCGGATCACCGATGCGTTTACGTTCTCCGCTGGAGCTGCTGAAACGGCTTTCTGATCGGGTAATTTTGTCGCCGTCTCACCGCTTGCACTGTTGGCAGGTGCGGGTGCGGGATCTGGTTTAGGAGCCGCAGGTGCTTCCTGACTGCCTCCGCTCGAACCGTTAAGTAACGCTTTGTAATCCTCACCATCGGCGCCGATAACAGCTAAAACGCCGTCGACAGGTACAGATGCTCCTTTTTCAACGCCGATGTAGAGCAAAGTACCTTCATCGTAGGCTTCGAGGTCCATCGTCGCTTTGTCGGTTTCAACTTCGGCCAGTACGTCGCCGGATTTTACTTTATCGCCCACTTTTTTGTGCCACTCCGCAATGACGCCTTCGGTCATCGTGTCGCTCATCTTGGGCATTCGAATTAATTCAGCCATAAGTAGCTATATATGTATCGGGTTATACGAAAGGACTGAGCCGCCGGAGCACTGGACCAGCACTCTGGTTGAGGGTCAAAATTAGCGGAAACCGTGTAAGATTGTATCGCTAACTCTGGTTTTCTCTCTTTAACAATTCCTGAAGTCATTCGGTTGTCATCGAATTCATTCTATACGGCAAATGCTACGTTAATTACTCCACCCAAAGTACTAATCCTTTCAGGTAACCGCCTTCGGGGTGAAACAGACTAACCGGATGGTCGGCGGGTTGGCTCAAGTGATGTAATACACGTACCTGCCGGCCCGCTTCGATGGCTGCGGCCACAATCGTATTGTAAAACAGCTCCCGGTCTACAACCTGAGAACACGAGAACGTAAATAAAATCCCGCCTTTTGCTACCCGCCGAAACCCTTCAGCATTCAGCCGTTTGTATCCTTGTACGGCCCGGTGTCTGGCGGATAAACTTTTGGCAAACGCCGGTGGATCGAGCACCACTACGTCGTACTGATGATCACCGTGCGACGGACCGTGCTCTTTCAGATAGTGCATGACATCTTCGGCGTATGCCTCATGCTTATCCGTTTCGCCAACGTTAGCCGCTACGTTCTGATTTGTTAAGTCAATTGCTTTTTGCGACACATCAACCGAATGAACGGAACGGGCGCCAGCTTTGAGCGCATACACGGAAAATCCTCCTGAATAGCAAAACGCATTCAGTACGTTCTTCCCTTTGGCATACTGAGCCAGTAAAGCCCGGTTATCACGCTGATCGAGAAAAAATCCTGTTTTCTGTCCAGTTATCCAGTTGACGAGAAATGTATTACCATTCTCCTGAACAGGATGCGGTACAGGTGTTCGGCCAAAGAGATAGCCGTTCGTTACTGTGGCACCGTACTCATCGGGTAACGTATCCGCACTTTTATCGTAAACAGCCTGTAGTTCGTCACCAAAAACAGTTTTAAGCGCTTCGGTTATCAGTTCCCGGTCACGGTGCATGCCAATGGAATGAGCCTGCAATACCGCTACGCCATTATACATATCGACAATCAAACCTGTACAGCCATCTCCTTCTCCGTGCACCAAACGATAGCAATTTGTCTCACCGGTTACAATGGCGAGTCGTATCGTACGAATGCGAGCCAGTTTTTGTGTCCAGTAAGGTAAATCGGGCGTAATGGGTCCCCCGGACGTAGCACCAAACGAGAAGATACGTACGGCAATGCTGCCATCGTGATAATGTCCCGTAGCCAGGTAATTCTTTTTACTGTCGAATACCTCTACGACATCACCATCGTTCAGATCGCCTTCGTACCGGCTAATGGCTCGGGAAAAAATCCAGGGGTGGAATCGCCGAACCGCTTCATCGCGCCCGGCTTGCAGATATAATTTGGAAAATGTCATTCGTCTTCGGGAAAGGTCGCAAAGATAGGCTTAAAGGAGGAAAGGGAAGAAAGGAGAAAAGGGAAGAAGGAGAAAAGGGAAAAGTGAACCCGGGTAATTCTTTTGTTCCTTTCGTCCCTTTTCCCCTCTCCTCCTTTTCCCTCTCTACACAGATTTATTCACTTTTTTCTGATTCTTATTCCGCATAACTACGCCATCTTTACGTTTTAAACCCGCAAACTTTTTTTCTCTATGAAACGACGGAGTTTCCTAAAACAGTCTGGTCTGATCAGTGCCGGAGCTTTTACCCTTAGCCAAACGGGTTCACTGGCGGCTGACCTGTTAACGAGTGCCCCCGCTAAAAAAATTAACCCATTCGGCGTTCAGCTCTTCAGCGTTCGTGACGTATTGCCCAAAGATCCAAAGGGCGTCATGACGCAACTGGCACAAATGGGCTACAAACAGTTCGAAAGCTTCAGCGGAGCAAACGGTTTTTTGTGGGGTATGGAGCCTAAAGAAATTAAATCGTTCCTGGATGGGCTGGGTGTGAAGATGGTCAGTACGCACTTCAATTACAAAGCGCAGGCCGATAAGCCTGATGAGTTAAAGAAGAGCATTGAGATGGCGCATGACGCGGGGTTGTCGTATCTGCTTTGCCCGTATATGGGACCGCAAAAATCCTGGGACGACTGGAAAAAAATTGCCGAGCAGTTCAATACCGTTGGTGAAGAGGTCAAGAAAGCCGGGCTGAAATTCGGTTATCACAACCACGATTATTCGTTCCGCCCGCTGGATGGCAAACTTCCGCAGGAATATCTCCTGGATAATACGGATCCGAAAAACGTCATGTTCGAGCTGGATTTATGCTGGATTGACGTAGCAGGCGTGGATACGGCATCGCATCTTAAAAAATACGGAAAGCGCTACGAGCTTTGCCACGTTAAGGATTATACCGTGAAAGACGGAAAGCCGGTTCAGAATGATATTGGCAAGGGAAACGTAGATTTCAAAAAAACGCTACGTATCGCCATGGACAGTGGCATAAAATATTACCTTGTTGAACAGGAAGAATATCCACAATCGTCGCTGGCTAGCCTGAAAAACGACGCCGAGTACATGAAACAACTGGAAGTATAGTCCGATCCTTCAGAACCATGATGTTAACAAGATTGAAAGGATCACACAAGATTATTCGAATCCTGTAAATCTTTATCATCTTGTTAACATCATGGTTCAGATTCCTCCCGTGCTGAAAACAGCCGTTTCAGCCAACTCTTCTTTTCGTCGGCTTCCTCCTTCTGTTCTTCTTCCGTGAGCTGATACGTTGCCAGTGCCCGCAAATCGGGTTGCCCTGCGTCGACCCAGCACGTATACCAGAAATCGCCAACCATTTTGATTGACGCTCGCATCTGCCGTTCGACCTGGCCCCGCAGTCGTTCGTGATACTTTTGTGAGAAATCAGTTGAATACATTTTGGTCGTAATCCCGTTACGTTCTTCGAAACCAAATTTTCGGGTTTCGCCCATCTCTCCGGTTAATTGCTGCTCAAACCGCAATACCGAATCCAAAGCCGCATTAGCCCTGAACACAGCACGCCAGGCCGCCTTTTGGGGTGAATAAAGGTACTCCGCCCGCCCCGTCAGAAAGTCATAATCGACACTAAACAATTCCGGCAGACGCGACTCCCAGAATCCATGAATGCCCTGCTGGTTGGTCAACTGCCCGTTGTAGTTACGGGTGGTGTGCAGCGGTACGTTCGCATCGGCAATATAGTGACCCAAATCAGCCGCTACCCGTAAAATCCGTCGGACGTTACGTTGTTTAAAAGCTTCTGTCAACTGAAACTTGGTTAGTTGAATTTGCCAGGGTACAATCCCATGTAATGCCAACGTATCGGCTCCATAACGCTCGGCGGCCTCCTTATAAAAACGGGGCAACGTTGTGGTCAACGTATCCGGGTAAGCGTCCAGATCAATGAAATGCCGGGGCGCTTCACCAACAACCGCGTACCGGCGTTTATCCGGATTGACCGCATTGTCGGTTAAAAACCCAATATGCTTTTTAAAGAATGGCATCATGTCGACTGGTAGTGTAAAAACCGCCAGCCGGTTGATTTGCTGATGTGCATAAAACCCCCAGACCGGCCGCTGACAGCCAGAGTTTCGCTCAGCTAAACAATGCCATTCAGCGCTATTGTCATTCAGATTCTTATGCTTTTCGGACTTACCGTTTGCTAAACTCCCAAAAAAAATAGTAGAAGAAACTATTAGCCAAATAAAACAGTTGTACATTTGACAAATTATGGTACTTTTAAGGAAAAATATTTAATTATTCAACTAAACTGCCATGATATACCGAATAAAATTCTGAAAAACCGAAAAATATCAACTAATCATGAATGCAAAATCAAAGGGTTATACACTAGTTGTTGTGTTAATGTGCGCATTTGCTTTAACAATCTATGGTGCTTACTCACCCGCCAGAAAAGCCCAGAAACAGCAAATTGTGTGTATTAAATTCAAAAAAGGGGTCGAATCGCAAGCTGTTGAGCAGCATATGAACGGTTTTGCGGCCCTAAAGCATGAAATTCCACAGGTCGTTGGTTACACGTCTGGTAAGACAATTCTGCCCAATCAGGCTGTTTCTGAGTATGACGTAGTACATTACCTGACGTTTCAGAGTGAAGCAGATATAAAAACATTTGAGAATAGTCCTGCCTACAAACAATTTGTGACGCAGAATAAAGGTGTCTGGGAAAAAACGCTGACAGTCAACGCGGATATTCGTCAATAAGCGCTGCACCATGTAAAGAATTTCAGCTGGAGCTTTGGTTGTTCCAACCGAAATTCTTAATTTTGCGCCCTCATATCGCGACAACGATCTCATTTATATACCAATGGCAAACCACAAGTCGTCAAAAAAAGCAATCCGGTCAAGTGCCAAGAAGCGGTTGCAGAACCGTTACCAGCACGTAACAACCCGGAACATGGTGAAAAAGCTTCGTCTCACAACTGACCATGCCATGGCTGTTGAGCTGTTCAAAACGGTTTCATCTGCTTTGGACAAACTGGCTAAGCGCAACATCATCCACAAAAACAAAGCCGCCAACAACAAGTCGAAACTGGCTCGTTTGGTGAATGGTCTACAAGCTGCTGCTTAATTGCCGCACCGTTTTCGTCCAGTCATCGTTGCGGTTGATTCGTCTTTGAGAACCTTACCTTTTTGCGGGTAAGGTTTTTTTGTGCACTTTGTCAACGAAAACAGCTTCGTAATATACTTGCACCTATGTCGTATCAAACTTCCGGTACTATTCAAAGCTGGGCCGAAGAAGACCGCCCCCGTGAAAAACTTATGCTGAAAGGCAAGGCCGCCCTCTCAGAAGCAGAACTGATTGCCATTCTGATCAACTCCGGTACGATCGACCTAACGGCTGTGGACGTGGCAAAAATCATTCTCAAAAGCGTCAGTAACAATCTCAACGACCTGGCTAAGCTTAGTATTAAAGATCTGTCGAAATTTCGGGGAATTGGTGAAGCAAAGGCCATCAGCATCGTAGCAGCTCTTGAACTGGGGCGCAGACGGAAGGAACAGGATCGACCGCAACGGGCGCGTGTTACGTGCTCCCGCGATGCTTATAACGAAATGATTCCGCACCTGATCGACAAGCCCCACGAAGAGTTCTGGATTCTACTCATGAACCGGGCCAACGAAATTCTGCGGCCCGTTCAAATCAGTACAGGTGGTATATCGGGCACAGTTGCCGACCCGAAAATTATTTTCAAACAGGCCATCGAACACCTGGCTTCGTCGATGATTCTCTTTCACAACCATCCATCCGGCAACCTAATGCCCTCCCAAGCCGACAAAGACCTAACCCGCAAACTAAAGGAAGCCGGGCGAATTTTAGACATTCCGGTACTCGACCACCTGATTTTTACCGATAAGGCGTATTACAGTTTCGCTGACGAGGGCATTTTGTAGTAGCCGTCCAGGTTACAATTTTAGACTCTGCATTACCTCCGCCCGGCTCAGCTCCCGAACCTGACCAGGCATCATTCCTTCAGCCGTTAGTTCTTCAATGGCCCAGCGCACTAGACGCAGTGTTGGAAAACCGACGGCAGCCGTCATTTTACGGACTTGTCGATTTTTGCCTTCATGAAGCGAAATAGACAGCCAAGAGGTTGGGATACTGGCTCGATAGCGGATGGGCGGATTACGTTCGGGTAAGGCAGGCTCCACAATACGTTGAGCATTAGCAGGAAACGTAGCATAGGATTTCCCGTCTACCGAAATCGTAACCCCGTTTGACAAATGTTGGCAGGCATCCTCTGTCAGTGCCCCGTCAACCTGAACGTAGTACGTCCGATTATGGCGAAATTTCGGGTTTAACAGGCGGTGATTTAACTGCTTATCATTCGTCAGCAACAATAGTCCTTCGCTATCTGCATCGAGTCGTCCAACCGGATACACGTCGGCGGGGAAATCGTAATTCAGATCAGCTAACGTGGGTTTATTACCCTCTCGCGAAAATTGGGAGAGCGTTAAATACGGTTTATAGATGATGAAATAGTCTGAACCGGGATTCATCTGATTATACTGATTTTCTTGATTTTAAGGTACCGTTACGTTAGATAACGAAATCATAGTCAATCAAGCAGATCATACAAATTCTGGTTCAGCCATTGACAGCCATACCGGGCAATGATCCGCGTGAACAGCGTCGGGAAGCATTTTGCAATCGATGATCTGGTCGCGGAGGTTGTCAGTTACAGAAGCGTAATCGATACGCCAGCCCTTGTTGCTACTGCGGGCACCCGCGCGATAACTCCACCAGCTATACGCTACGTCGTCAGGATGTTTATACCGAAAAGAATCCGTCATGCCAGTCCCAAACCAGCGGTCCATCCAGGCGCGTTCTTCGGGCAGGAAACCCGTCGTGTTCTTGTTCCGCACGGGGTCGTGGATGTCGATGGTGTTATGGGCGATGTTGTAGTCACCCACTACGATTAACTTCGGACGAGTCTGCCGTAGCTTTTCTACGTAGTCGAAGAAATCGCGCAGAAATTCCATCTTAACGCCCTGCCGCAGTTCCCCGGTAGTGCCCGACGGGAAATAGCAATTTAGCAGCGTCAGGTCGTCGAAATCTGTTCGAAGAATACGCCCCTCACAATCGTAAACGGGCAAACCGCAGCCCGGCACTATGTTAGTTGGAGCAATTTTAGAAAACGTTGCGACGCCCGAGTAGCCTTTCTTTTCGGCCGCGTGCCAATGATACTGATAACCCAACTGGTCAAAAACTGACAAATCCACTACGTCGGTCGTCGCTTTAACTTCCTGAAAGCAAAGAATGTCGAATTGGTTCTGAGCCAGCCAGTCGATCAGGCCGTTGCGGAGAGCCGCCCGAATACCGTTAATATTATAGGAAATGAGTTGCATTTAGTAAGGAAAGAGTAGAACCAGAAGAGACTAGTCATCTGCTCGTTCGTCTCGTTTTTTGACTTCATCAATAATTTCATCAATCATCAGAATATCATTCAAATCTTTTGTCCGCCGAGCCAAGACTTTTGTTTCACGCAGATCATTTATGTGTAGGAAGTAGATAACCTGACCACCTGGCATTGTAAAAGGTCTGGCCCGCTGGCGACATTCCCGATAATTCAACCGGACGTGAACTTGGGTCAGGATATCAACCCCTTCTTCCAGGCGAACAATCTGAGGCTGGGTAAAATCCGTTGATGCAAGTGGCAATAATTCATCATCCGTAAAATCTAAATCACGTAATGTATTGACAAGCCTGTCCCGGTTTTCATTCGTGGGTTCCATCCATACATCTGCATCTTCAGTGTAGCGAATACCACCGTTTAAGATGAGAGCCAGTCCGCCAATCAGTATGTATCCCAGTTGGTTGAGATTGGCGGCTACCACAAATCGAACAAAATCATCATTGTCTAAATCCATGCTGGTTGCTCCAATGTGATACGTTTCGAGCGTTTTTGGGGTCTACCAAACAACCCGTAATGTCTGCGCTTCATTCGCTGATAAACTTGCCAACGTTCCTCAGGTGTCATAGCCACCTGTTCCCGAACCTGATCTTCATGCGGTCCATTCAGATCCGTATAAAACGTAATACGACGTTTCCTTTCCATAACGTGGTGATTCTATAAATTTCCCGGTACCAACTCGTCTTCTTTAGGCTGAATCCGCTTTTTGTCGGAAAACAACAGCACAAAGACTAGGAGAACGGCGGCTGCAATACCTGCCGGAACGAGCCAGACACCCAGCCAATCTTTGGTACCATCAGGGCGAGTATACATATCCAGCACCATACCCGACAGTTTGGAGCCGATCCCCATACCGATACCATACGTAGCAAGCGAAATCAACCCTTGTGCCGACGATTTGATTTTTTCGCCCGCTTTATTGTCTGTATAGATCTGGCCCGTTACGAAGAAAAAGTCGTAACAAACGCCATGCAGAACAATAGCCAGATACAGCATCCATTCCCCTGACCCACCATCGCCGTAGCCAAAGCAAAGGAAACGGACAATCCAGGCGATTAAGCCTACTATCAGCATTTTCTTGACACCCAGGCGCGTATAAGCCAGCGGGATCAGCAACATGAAAATCACTTCTGAAGCCTGTCCGAGCGACATTTTATTCTCCACATTTTGCATACCACCATCCGTCAGCGAGGGGTTGGCCATGGCGTAATAAAACGACAGCGGAATACAGATCAACACCGACGACAGGAAGAAAATGGCGAACGAACGATCTTTGAATAACTTGAAAGCATCAAGTCCCAGAATTTGCGAGAACGACGTAGCCGTAGTGGCTTTAGGGGGCGTGTCAGGCAGAAAGAACGAGAAAACACCCAGCACGAGCGCTGAATACATCGACAGTTGAAAAATCGTCACTTTATCGCCGAAACCATAGAAGCCAACAATGTTTGTGACAATAATCCAGGAGACTGTGCCCAAAACGCGAATACCCGGAAACTCTTTTTCGGGACTGGTCATTTGCTGCATCGCAATCGATGAAGTCAGTGCCAGCGTTGGCGCGAACGTAATGCAGTACGCGAGAATCAGGTAAAAGAAGTTGTTGGGATCAGTATTCTGCGTGATGAAATAGAGAACCACAGCACCCAGCAGATTCAGAACGCCTAACACTTTTTGAGCGGCAAAATAGCGGTCGGCAATCATTCCCACGAAGAAGGGAGCAATAATCATAGCCAGCGAGAAGGCCGCGTAGGCATTCCCGACCTGATCGCCAGTCGAATGAAGTTGGGTTAAAAGGTATTTACTCATCTGCCCGTACCAGGCTCCCCACACAAAAAATTGGAGGAACATCATGACGGAAAGCTTAATACGGGTTGTTGACAGCATCTTAAGATTGGTAAGTATAGGTTTCAGTCAATGAAGGTAGAAAACGACCGTCAGCCCTGCAAGCCGATCGCCCGCGAAAGTTGCCAGCTATGCAATAACGATGCGACGGATTCGTCAATTATATGGAGTATTACAGCGTAGTTTACGCAGCCAATTCAGTATCTTTGGTATAGTTTCTGACTAAAATTTTCATGAGAAAACAACTGATTACCTTTGTTGCCCTGGTGGCAATTCCGGCTTTATCCTTTGCCCAAACAGCCGACGAAGTGATTACGAAGCACGTAGCGGCTTTGGGTGGAGCTGACAAAATCGCGGCTATCAAAACGCTGGAATATGAACAAACAATGTCAATTCAGGGAATGGATCTAACGTCCAAAAGTACGTTTATCGTCGGAAAATCGATGCGAAGTGATATTTCCGTCATGGGCCAGCAAATCACAAACGTTATCGATGGTGACAAGGGCTGGATGATCAATCCAATGATGGGTGGTAACACACCACAGGATATGCCCGCTGAGGCACTGAAGTCAATTAAAAGTGCAACTGAACCGCCTATGTTTCAGTTAGCTTATGCTAAATCCGATAAGATTCCCTACGAATTAGCAGGTAAAGAAAAATTTGATGGAAAGGATGTATTTACTATCAAGACAACTCGTCCTGAAGGTACGTTCAATTACTATGTAGATGCTAGTTCTTACCAGCTATTGGGCTTTAAAGGAACAGTTAGTATGGGTGGTCAACAGGGGGAGACAACGGCCAAATTTTCTGATTATAAGGCAGTTGATGGCGTAAACATTCCTTACTCAAGCGAAATTACAGCGCCTGGTGCTCCTGGTACGATTACGGCCAAACTGACCAAAGTTTCTGTAAATGGGACGGTTGATCAAACGATTTTCGCCAAGCCCAAATAAACAACCTTTAAGTTCTATTGAAAAGAGACGTATAAACTACGTCTCTTTTTTTATTTGCCAACTATTCAACTGCATATTTCCAGCTTTCCCATAGTAAATACCGATATTTGAGAATCATACAACCTGATTCTTATGCGATCTCTTCCTTTACTAAAAACGTCCGGCCGGGTTATTGCTTTAGCGCTAAGCGTAGTTGCCGCGCAGGCTCAGTCGAATACCCCTCCGAACTTAACGGGTTTTGTTCCGGCCCGCCAGGCTGCTCAGGTCAAGCTGGAGACTGATTTTAAGGCCAAACAATCTTCGGCAGCGTTTAAAAATCACCTCGAAAAACTAAGTAGCGTACCACACATTACGGGCTCGAAAGAAAATGAGCAGGTTCGTGACTACATTGCCGAAACCATGCGCAAAGCGGGCTGGCAGGTGGACATCTACCCACACGACGTATTGCTACCCAAAGGACCCGGCGACATTGCCGTCGAATTGGTCGAGCCGGTACGTCAGCCGTTGAATACCCGCGAGTTTCTATTCAAGGAAGACAAATACAGCAGCGACCCACGCCTGACGCCTGGCTACAATGCCTGGTCAGGATCTGGCGACGTAACAGCTGAAATCGTTTATGCGAACTACGGTCGAAAGGAAGATTTTGAGCAGCTGAAAGCCATGGGTATTTCGGTGAAGGACAAAATCGTGATAGCGCGCTACGGTGGCAATTTTCGAGGCTACAAAGCCCAGTTCGCACAGGCAAACGGTGCCATTGGCGTCATCATTTACACCGATCCGGCCGACAGCGGCTACATGCGTGGACTGACCTTCCCTGAAGGACCGTATTACAGCGAAAGTGTGATTCAGCGCGGCTCCTTAATCACAACGCCCTACACCGGCGATCCGCTTACGCCCGGCGAAGCAGCTCTGCCGATGGACGCCAAAAACACGCCCAAACGACTCGATCAGAATGCGGTTGGCATACACAAAATTCCGGTAACGCCCCTCCCCTACGGCTCAGCGACTGAAATTCTGAAACGCATGACTGGCGCGAAAGCAGTGCCGGCCGGCTGGCAGGGTGGTTTGCCGTATACGTACCGGCTCGAAGGCGGATCAGCCCTCAAAGTACGGCTGATGGTGAAGCAGGAAAAAACCATTCAGCGCATTTATCAGGTTGTCGGTACGTTGACCGGTGCCGAATTTCCCGACGAATGGATCATTGCGGGCTGCCACTATGATGCCTGGTCGTACGGCGCGACGGACCCGAACTCCGGAACCGCTATGTTGCTCAGCATGACCGAGTCAATGGGCAAATTGGCGAAAGCCGGACAACGCCCCCGTCGAACCATTAAAGTCTGTCATTGGGATGCTGAAGAACCGGGTGTAATTGGCTCGGCCGAATGGAGCGAACAGTTCCGGGATGAACTGAGCCAGAAAGCTGTGGCGTACATGAACTACGATGCGGCCGTCTCGGGTCGGACGTTTGGTGCCAGCGCGTCGCCGTCAATGAAAAAGCTGATTATTGAAGCCACGCAGTCCGTGCAATATCCAGACTCCAATAAAACGGTGTATCAACACTGGCTGGGTCATAAAGCCGCTGGCAACCCAACCCGCGTAACGGGCTCCTCAGCTCCGGCGATGGTAGCCGGCGAGCCAACGATTGGCAATCTTGGTGGTGGTTCAGACCATATTGCGCCGTATATGCACATCGGCATTCCGTCGCTAAGTGCAGGCACAGAGGGCCCAACCCTCTATCACTCCCAGTACGACGATCTGTATTTCTACGACAAATTCGCCGATCCGACCTATAAGATGGGACCGATGATGGAGCAGGTAGTCGGTACGATGACCCTCCGTCTCGCCAACGCCGATCTCGTCCCTTACGACGTAGTGCGTTACCCAGCCGATCTGGAAGTTCACCTGAAAGCCGCCGAAAAAGCGATTCAGACGTATGCACCAACGTACTCGATTTCACCCATTCTGAACGTAGTCGCTGATCTGAAAAAGAATGCAGACGCCTGTGAAATGGCTCGGCAGAATTACCTAAAAACGGGTCGGACGGATAAATTAGTGGAGTTGAATAAAGAACTACGCCTGCTGGAACGTTCGTTCATCGATCCAAAAGGCAATGCGTTTGGCGGTTGGTATAAATCGCTCTATGCCTCATCCGATCCAAACAGCGGTTATGCGTCCTGGATGCTGCCGGGTCTACTGTATGAAGCCTCACTGAAATCGACAGCTAACTTGCCCGACCTGGAAACCCGTTACAAAAAAGCTATTCAGACGCTGAGCGATAAGTTGCTTGCCCTTTCACAAGGCATGAGCGGTCCTTCGTCGGTTGGAAGTAGTAAATAGGACTTATTTTTGCAGAGGTACCACGGTCGGACGGACATTTCCGCTTTAGTCCGTATTTATGTTTCAAGGTCGGACTGAAGCGGAAACGTCCGTCCGACCGTGGTACCTTTAGTCCTTTTATTAGTTAGTATATGGCTTTTATTCAAACCGACACGTTTACGTTGCGGGGGTACGAGTGCGACGCTTTCGGACGATTGAGCATACCGGCGCTGATGAATTTCATGCAGGAATCAGCAAACCGAAACGCTATCGATTATGGCATTGGCATCGCTGATTTAGAACGCCAGGGATTTGGCTGGATGCTGATGCGCTTTCGACTCCAGATGCACCAATACCCCCGATATAGTCAAACGATCAGAGTCATTACGTATCCAACTGTTGTCGAGAAATTTTTCATCTATCGTGATTTTCGGGTAGAAGACGAAGCCGGAACTTTATTGGCTGATGCTACAAGCGTATGGCTCGTTTTTAGTATCGAGAAACGGGGGATGGTACCGCTACCTGATTTTATCAAAAAGTTGAATCCACCAACGGGTCTCGAGCCCTTACCGAAACTATCGGCCAAGCCCGATTTTCAAACGAACCCGTTTGTGCCCACTCAACAAAAAGACGTAGAAGTAGGTTGGCTCAGCATCGATCAGAATCAGCACGTCAACAACGTAGCGTATGTGCAATGGCTTCTCGAAGCAATCGATAAAGAAGTCCTCCAGACTAGTGAATTAATCCAAATTGATTTAGTTTACCGGACCGAAAGCCACTGGGGCGATACGCTTCAGGTGCAGTCAGCCTCTGAAGCCGCTGATACGTTCGTCCACCGAATTATTCAGCCTGAATCTGGCAAGGACGTACTGCTGGCTCGCACCCGGTGGACAAGCGTACATTCCTGAACGAACTGAACGTATGATAAAATCATCGCCTACCCAAACTCTGGATGCCGTACTGGACGGCCTTATGCGCCGGTACAGCGAGCGCGTTCCTGATGTGCAGAAGGTCTTCAACACCATGATTTCAGAAGGCATTATTACCTCGCCGAATGAGATCGAGAATGATCACATTGCCTTCCGGACGATGGGCGTGCCTAACCTCGGTATCGCATCGTTTGAGAAGATTTTCCTGCATTATGGTTACGAGAAGCGAGATGAATACAACTTCATTGAGAAGAAACTAACGGCCTACTGGTATAGCCCCCCAGAACCGCATTATCCCCGCATTTTTGCCAGTGAACTACGCGTCCATGAACTGTCGGACGAAGCGCAACGTATCATTCACCGCTATACCGACACGGTTAAGAGCGACCCAGTCGATGCGCTGGATCTGGATGACGCTGAAGCCGTTGATCGTTTCCTGCACCAGCCCCTCTGGACCACGCCGACACTAACCGATTACCAAACTTTGCTGAAAGGAAGCGAGTACGCAGCCTGGGTAATTTACAACCGCTATTACCTGAATCACTTTACGATCAGCGTGCATAATCTGAAAGCAGGTTATAATACCATCGAAGAATTCGTCGCCTTTCTGGAAAGTCAGGGTTTACGGCTCAATTCAGCGGGCGGGACGATCAAAGTCAGCCCAGATGGCGATTTGCGGCAAGCGTCAACGGTAGCGCAGATGATCGACGCCGAATTTGCTGGTGGAGAGTTATTTCGTATTGCTGGGTCATACGTCGAGTTTGCCGAACGGCGCATATTGCCTCAATTCCGAAACCTGCCTGCCGATCAGGTAACCCGCCAGCATCGACGCGAAGGATTTGAGACCGGTAACGCCGATAAGATTTTCGAAAGTACGTTCACAACACAAACGGGTAGATAACGTGCCATTCGTCGTTTGTGGTCATAGTCAGCAGGTAACACATCAGCGCCCAACCGATAAACTCACCCCACTTCCAATCTTGACATTATGAAGACAAACGCTACACTTCTTCTCGTCGGAATGCTGGTATCCAGTCTGGCTACGTTGGCCCAGAAAGCAGCACCCGTAGGTCTGGGACTCTATAGTTTTCGGAATCAGTTTGCGAAAGATGTTCCGGGTACGATGGCGAAGGTAAAACAGATGGGTTTTCGGGAAGTCGAAATTGCTGGAACATACGGCCTGAGTGCGGCTGACTTTCGGAAAGTACTGGATCAGAACAATATTAAAGCCGTCAGCGTCGGAGCCAGTTTTGAAGATCTGGACAATAACGTACCGAAGGTACTGGCCGAAGCCAAAGCGCTGGGTGCCAAATACGTTGCCTGTTTCTGGATTCCCCACGGTAGCGATGCATTTACGCTGTTTGATGCTGATCGGGCCGTCGATGTCTTCAACACGGCAGGTAAGTTGCTGGCCGACAATGGCGTTACGCTCTGTTACCATACCCACGGGTATGAATTTCAGACGTATAAGGACGGTACATTCTTCGATTATCTAGCCGAAAACCTGGAACCCAAATTCGTCAATTTTGAGATGGACATTTTCTGGGTAAAAGCGCCTGGTTATGACCCCGTTGCTTTGTTGCAGAAATACCCGAAACGCTTTCCGCTGATGCATCTAAAAGATCGCAAGCCCGGCACACCGGATTCGAATACGGGACATTCGGATGTCGAATCGAACGTAACGCTGGGACAGGGCGACGTAGGTGTAGCGGCAATTATAAAACAGGCAAAAAAGTCGGGGGTAAAGCACTATTTTATCGAAGACGAGTCATCCCGCTCCGTAGAGCAAATGCCTGGTAGTCTGGCTTTTTTAGTAGGGTTAAAGTGAAAATATTCGCTCATAAGCAGAACAGCTCGCTTTTTACGAAAAGCGAGCTGTTCTGCTTATGATAGTTCGCTTATTTTTTACCTTTTAACACGGTCCGATTAGCTATCGTAGTACCGCTGGCAGGCTGAGTGATGTCAATACCAATAGTTGTCCCATCAGCCGTGCCAATCTTGGTTCCGCTATATAGCATGTCATAGCTGCTCCCGTTTTGCTGGAGTGTCACAGGTATAGGGTTATTAAATTCATAAACTGCATACGTAGTCGAAGTAGGACTCGTGGCCACTGCAGCTCTGGCCGTTAAATTGACACTATTAGCATCTGTTCGAACGGCTGTTATTACTCCCGTAGCCGTTGTTGGCGGTGTAGTTACCGTAATCTCTTTATATCCTGTTGCATCCGTTATACCGATCAACGTCATTTGATACGTTCCGGCTACGGTTGCTCCAGCGTCCGGTGCAGCTTCTTCATTTTTCTTACAGGCGACAAAGGTTAATGCGATAAAAAGGCAGAGGAGATATTTCATGAGTCAGTAAATTAGAGAGGTGACTACGCAAAAATAGAAGAAAACATACGTCCAATTAGTAACTCACCGAGGAAGAAAATAATGAAATGCAGTTTCTACCGAATCTCCTGCGAGACAACGTAGTAACTAACGCCGGGCAGACTCATGAAACGTAGCTGTATACGTATTGACTTTCTCGCCTAGGCATTCAATATCGGCGAGTTCGTGAAACGCGCTGATAACGATACGTGTATTGGCTCGGTCAGCGGCTGTCGGATAGGCAAAGGAATAAACGAGTATGCCGTTTTCAAGCAGATATGGATATAAATCGTCATGCTCGGTGAAGAAAACGGGATAACCCGTTGCATGACGAAACAACCCCGTTGGCAGCAGTAATCTTTCAGCGAGCGCTATGTTCTGAGCAAGTCGTTCGTATCCGTCAGCATATAAGGCATCAGCCCTCAAATAGACATCTAAGCAGGCGGGTGGCATGGGCGAACAGGCCCCAAAAAAAGCCGTCTGACGTACCGACACCAATGTATCGCGATCGCCTAAAATAACGCCACCTGGCATTCCCATCGCCTTAGCCAGCGAAGCCGTAACCAGCAATCGGATCGGTCCGCCAGCGCGATTCGGCTTACAGGTAATCTGCGGCCAAATACCCCGTCCTTCATTCAATATACCAAGGCCATGCGAATCGTCGACAATAAGTGTAATGGGTAATTCATCGGGCAAATCATTTACCCAGTCGAAGTTGTAGTATTCGGAGCGGACAGCCTCGATCGAATTGACCAGGATCGCAACCGGTCCCGGTTTATCGCCGGTTGTCGATACACTACGTACCTGATTGGTTATCTGCGCCGACCAGTCCGCGAAGGAAAGCTTCGGCAACGTAACAACTGGTTGGTGCCACAAAGCCGGATGTGCATTTGGACCGTAAATGAACGTAGCGTTTTGACTGCGAAGCCAGTTGACAATAACCTGCCCCGCCATCATGCCCGACGAAAGCGTCAGCGCAGTTGGCGCTCCAACGCTAGTAGCCAGTTTTGCTTCAGACTCTTCATAAATACTAAGCCGTAGATTCCCATTTCGCGAACTGCCGAAAACGGTGCCATATTGACCAATAGCTTCCGTCATTAATTGCTGAAAAGCCGGATGCTGTGGCAAACCGAGATAAGCCGTTCCACTAAAGAAAAGGTATTCCTTTCCATCGTGCTTTACCGTTCGATTCGGCAGGTGATTGATCTCGAAAATTTCATTCGTTCGCACTGGCCGATGGTCTTGATTCCCTCGTTCGTTCATATCGACAATTCGGCTCCAGTACCGTTCTCGGTAGCATAAATAACTTTACCATAGTCGAACGTAACACCCGTTGCCGGATCGTTGGCAATGAGCATCGCTCCATCTAAGTCGGCGTAATCAAGCAACGGAAGCAATTGGGCGATGGCTGAAATACCGACGCTGGACTCCGTCATGCAACCCACCATGACCTGTAGACCCAACTCACGAGCACGAGCGATCATACGCCGGGCGGGCGTAAGTCCACCGCATTTTGTCAATTTGATATTGACGCCATGAAAATACCCTGCACACCTGTCTACATCAGCTTCAACGATGCAACTTTCGTCGGCAATAATGGGTAAGGCCGATTGTTCGTATACATGTTTAGTACTTTCCCAATCGTCGGCAGGAAGTGGCTGTTCAATAAATTCGACACCTAATTGGGCCAATACCTTTGATTTAGTAATTGTCTCCGTTGCTGTCCAGCCACAGTTGGCATCGACCCGAAACACAGCATCTGTATACTGACGTAGCGTCTGAACCAGATGAATGTCTTCATCCGGACGACCTAGTTTTATTTTATAGAGCGGCCAGGGACGTTCCTGCATCTTTTCGACCATCCGTTCGGGCGTATCCAGTCCAATGGTATAATCGGTGAAGGGGCTGTCGGCCGGGTCAAGATTCCAGAGCTTGTAAAGCGGTTGTTCCTGTCGTTTAGCCCATAAATCCCAGGCAGCCTGGTCGAGCGCACAGAGCGCAAACGGGTTGTTCGCCAGATGCGGTTGCATATCAGCCCAAAACAGTTCGGGATCAGTGAGATCATAGCCTTCGATACGTAGTCGAATGGCTTCGAGCGAATCCATCATGCCCTCGATCGTGATTCCATAATACCGAGTTGCTGTAGCCTCACCGAAACCCCGATACTCACCATCCCGCAATTCGACAATAAGCGTCGGCTGCACATCGCGGCTATCGTGAGCAATGGTAAACGTATGGGTTAAGCGAAGATCAACCGGGTGAAGAAACAGCTGCATTTGTCCATATTTTCGACAAAGATAGCAGCCGTTTAGTCAATCGTGTAGTTTGATCAGTCCTAAACGTAAGGCTTCAAGCACCATACCGGTACGGCTTTTCACGTTCAATTTCTGGAAAAGTACTTCGCGATACCCATCAATCGTTCGTGGAGAGAGACACATGATATCGGCAATGGCGACATAGGTTAATTCGCTTCTGGCTAGTTGAAGAAATTTGATTTCGCGCTCGTTCAACTGAGGTATCGCTATATCGGATGTCGATTCGCCAGGCTTCAGATTACGAATCAGTTTATTAGTCAGGAACTCGGAATAATGAAAGCCTTTCTTACTGACGTCATCCAGTGCCAATTTAAACTCCGATGGTCGACACCCTTTCAACAAGTAGCCCCGAACACCCAGTCGAACCATGCGGGCTACTTGCTCCTCCTTGTCAAACATGGAAAGAGCAATTATTTTTACGTCAGGGTGATTCCGTTGAATGTACTGAGCAACTTCAAAGCCATCCATTTCTGGCATGTTCAAATCCAGGACAATTAAATCCGGAATCTGTTTACGCTTTAAATGCGTCACTAATTCGAGCCCGTTTTCTGCTACGAACAGCACGTTATAACCTTCATATTTTTGAACCAGATCAGACAAAGCCTGTGCCAGAAGGACATGATCATCAACAATAGCAACGGATGTGAACATTAGAGGAGAGGATAGCCTTTTACAGGCTGTAAATTAACTAGTTAGCTCTCCTTTATCAATACTGTTAGTCAAGTATTTTTTTTAAATCAGTTTATGAGGATTTTATTTTTCAGGTTTGCTTATTAGGTATCTTAATTTCTATACATGTACCTGAATTGGGTTGCGCATTGATGGCACACGTTCCGCCCAGCAATTTGGCACGCTGATACAAATTGTTAACACCTGACCCGGATGCACCGGCCTGTCGACTGGTAGCCTCCGTTAAGTCAAAGCCTTTGCCATCGTCAGCAATGGTTAGAATAAACTTATCGGGTTGATAATCGATCGTAACGGTGAGTATTTTCGCACGAGCATGCTTAATTGCGTTATTGAGTGATTCCTGAGCCATTCGGAACAAAATAATTTCGGACTCATCACTCAGCTCGTAGGACTTCCCCTGCACGTCTAGCTGCGTCTGAAAGCGTCGGGTCTGGCCAATACGCTCTAATTCAAGCGACAGGCTTTCACGCAAACCAAACCGCCGAACCGTGCCACTATCAAGCGTCTTGGCCAATTGCCTCACGGCTTGTATCGTACTGTCAATGGTCTGAATCATTCGGCGCACAGCCACTTGATGCGACGACTCGGTCAAATCGTCATCGAGACCATTCAGCTGTAATATGGCCACCGAAAGCATTTGCCCTATATTGTCGTGCAACTCTTGTCCAACGTATTCGAGGGTTTGGTTCTGTGTTTCGATTTGGGACTGAAGGAGTTCGCGCTGGTATGTTTCACGCATAACTTCACGCTCCTGACGAAATTGAGCCTGACGTCGTTGGAAGAGGAAAGAGAAAATGATTATAAATAGGATCAATAGAAACAGAACGATCGTAAAAGCCACAAAAGAAACAATGATTTCCTGTGTTACGCTTCCCATATCATTTTATGCTAATGATCTTTGTTTACTCAACAATGCTATTAATAAAAAAATGTAGAGGGTAAAATTAGCTCCAATACGGACGTACTGAAAAAGCAACATGAAATGTCGTCCGCGATTGTTTATAAAGTTAAAAGCGCTGAAATTAAACATCGTAACTATTGAAAATAACAAGAACCCAGTACTTACCCAAAACAAAGGAAAATCAGTGAAGGGATGCATTTGATCAAAGTTTAATAATTCACGCAACCATATCAAGCACAATATGATAATAAATATATTACTTAAGGTACGTAGTAAACTTGGATAAATGGTTATTAATTCATGTATATTCTGCCATGTAATTATTAAAGCTACAACAATTAATATGACTATACTTGCTTGAATACTTATATGAAATCTTGAAAGCTCTACGTAAAATATCTTGCTAATCAATATATACTGAATTGGAATAAAAAAGTAAGAAGTAATAAAATTACTATTGATTGTCTTAATTAAGTAGTAAGACACCCCTTCGTTAAAAACAGTAATAATCAACAGGGCGAAAATCCAACGGCTGCTTATAGCTAACTTCCGAAAACGTACAGCCCCAGCCAGCATAGCCAGGGCCATAATTGTAAAGTGAACGATGCGATACCAAGGCATAGTGAATAACTATTGTTCTAACCTGTCACATGGATTACATGGATTAATTTCATCCAATACTTGAGGATTAGCACCCACTTTAATTGTTTTGGCCTGCCGATCCCCAGCAGCTAGTACTAATGTATATTTTCCGTCAGGCTTTAGACCAGGATGGATCAGCAAATAAGTGGCCTTATTTCCAGAAGAATCAAGTGTATCATTTACCAAAGTCCGAATGTGATCAGCATTAATACGAAATTTAGTGAATGTTAAAAAATTCTTCAAACCACCAATCATACCTAGATTACTCAGATTAGCTAAAAATGATCTATAGCCGTCAGCCCTTTGCTTTCCATCAGGTAATAAATCTATAAAAGTGCCAGTGCCTGGCTCTGGTGCTAACCCTTCAAATAAAGCCAAATCTTTTGAAATTACTAGGCTTTCTTGTAATCCATTTTTCACCCGAGCTAAGTCCTCTTTAGAAAGGTCAAAAAAAGGCTCTCTATCGTTTTTAAGCAATGATAGCAACGTTTCCGCAGCAAATTCTAAATCTGATTGTGTCATGGCAGTAAATAGTTCATGATTAGAAAGGAAACTTAGGTAGAACAATTATTTAGAACAACATCAGGATAATCAGCAACAACATACCCGATACCTAATATCTTGACTACCAAAAGTATAAACTTAAAAAATTGTTATAAATACCGTATTTTCCCCGTCTTAGGACCGTCCTTCTCCCATCCCAAAATCACGTCAATTACCCCTACCCAGCTTCATTTTCATAAGCCAACTTTGTCTTGTCCATTCTATCCATCTCCACGCTCGTCACCTTCTAAAGGTCAGTACCGCCGGGCAGATACCCGGCGGTCTGTTTTTACAAGATTATTTGGCCGATTTGCCAACGGTACGGTATTGTCAGTCTTTATCCAGAAGTTACGGAGGCCTGTTCAATGATACGTTGGCTAATACCGCTTAGTCAATAACTTCTGATTTACTGCCGCTAAGACTCATTAAACAGTATTATTACCACGCTTAAATCAATTCAACCTTTAACCAAAACTATTCATGGGTCTTGCAGCACAATTCGAAACCATTATCGAGCGACAACTTAATGTTCACGCAGCCTGGGTACCTGTTACTACGCCTTACAAACTCGGTGATTACGGGCTGATCTCGGATGGTGTATTCCAAAAATTGGGAAATATCAAAGACGAGTTTAATGTTTCGTTTACCGAGGGAACTGGAGAAGATGCCACACTGAGTTTCGTCTCAGATAATACCATTGTTGTTGATACCAGTGCAGGCGCTGAGGTCACTGTGAGCCCGGAGAGCGACATAAAAGCGAACATCACGTACAAGTTTCAGAACGATAAGTCTTTCCTGGTTAAAGCGCCTATCATTAACGTATCGGTTATTGAAAATGTCAACCAGGTGGCTCAACAATTGAAGAAGGTTGATGCCTGGCGTAGGGTCTACAAGGTTGTTTTTCAGGTCTACGTAGCGCAAAACCCGTTAATTCTGTCTACTGTTACGGGTGACACAGACGTCACGATAGGTGGCTCAGGGAGCGCATTACCACAATTTAACATTGGCAACGCGTCAGCCAGCTTTAGTTTGAAAACGACGAAAGAACTTGGCTTGAATATCAGTGGCAAAACGGGTGTTATCGCGCTCGGCCTGTTTAAGTTAAGCCTGATCGGTGGAAACGTAAGTTTTCTGGGAGCAGAAGAAAATGATAACGTAGAGCCTGAAAATCTTAACGAGAAAAGCTTAGCCGACGATATTTAACGGTACGTACCATGACTGATCAAAGCCAGCCGGTGTACCCGACTGGCAGTAGCTCTGTTGCCGTTGAGTTACTGCGGACGGGTACACCGTATAACCAGAACCTATCGCCGAGCCTTACCTATCTGGCTTTATGTGGAGATAATCCCCCTGCTGACTTCCAGATAAAACTAGAGCAGTTTTCATTCAATCGGTACCTCCGACTCCTCCGTTATAATGCCCGGAATGGCGATATGTCTATTCAACAGGCAAGGAGTGAACTTCAGGCTATTATCACGAGAATATTTGACGATATACCGGCTTTACAGGAAGCAGAATTTCGTCAAATTAAAGGATGGCTTCATCTGCGTCTGGTTATGACGCCCCTTGAGTTGACGATGCTCCCCTTCGAACTTGTTCTTACACCAAAGAATTTTCAGGATGCCAGCAATAGCTCATCGCTCCTAAACGCAGAACGTTTTACGACAATTACACGGGAGGTCCGTCAGGTAACGCCGAAAAAATACACATGGCCAGCTAAAGCCCGAATTCTGTTTGTGTGGGCGGCCCCCGAAAATACAGTTCCGGCCAGCGAACATTTAGAGAGACTAAAATCCGCCATTTTACCCTGGGTTTGCCCTGATAAAAATAACCCTGAACCGGAAGCCGATTATAGTCCACTGCTGACCGAATTACCCGAAGCCAGTTTATCTAAACTTCAGGCGGCTATTCAAGAGGCTGTCAATCAGAACTTTCCATACACGCACGTCCATATTCTGGCTCATGGTACGCCCATCGATGACCCGGATACGGGACCGCGATTCGCGCTGGCTTTACATCTGGATAAAAAACGAAATGATTTTTCAGATCGAAAGACTGATGCTGTAGATGGAGACAGGTTGGCAGCAGCCCTACTATTGAATCAAGGTAACCACACGAACTTTCCGGCTGTGGTCACAATTGCCGCCTGCGATTCTGGTAACGAAGGCACCAATTTAGTACCCGGAGGCAGTTTAGCGCAGGTGTTACACCAGTCGGGCGTACCTTACGTACTAGCTTCTCAGTTTCCCCTGTCAAAAACAGGGTCGATTCGATTGGTTGAAGACTTCTATCCGAGGCTTTTACAGGGTGAAGACCCACGTATGGCACTTTATTTTTCCCGAGAGGCTGTAGTCCAGCCAGACATTCACGATTGGGCGAGTTTAATAGCCTATGCCCGGTTCCCTGACGATTTTGACCAACAGCTTAAAGACGTACAACTCAAAGCAGCTTTTAATCTCCTGAAAGTCGCCAATAGCTGGTCCGACTACCTGCTGGAGACTGTAAATCCAGAGAATACTACTTATAACCTGGTGGAAGAGCGGCTTAACGGTGCCATTACTAAACTAGAAAATCTCCTCGACCAGAATAAAAGTATCGCCTATAATGCAGTCCGTATGGCTGAACATTATGGGCTATTGGGCAGTGCTTATAAACGCCTATCCGAACATCGTTACAGACAGACTCTTAATTCTGAAGACTCTAAGGGTGAACTGTTTCTACAGTCGAAAGACGCCTTACAGAAAGCCAGAAATTATTACCAGCAGGGCCATGACCTACTGCTTACGAACCACTGGACTGGCGTACAGTATCTATCGCTAGCAGCCGTCCTTGCAGAAACCCTTGAGGATGAATTTGAGCGTTGGTCGGCCACTAAGTTTGCGGCAGAAAATGACTTACAACAAACTACCGGCGAGAATCGTATCTGGGCGCTTGGTAGTTTGGCTGAACTGTATTTGCTAAAGCCCTTCATCGCATCGGCGAATGAACTGGCGACAAAAAAGGCCGTTGAAAAAGCCGGGGATTATTTAGATGAGCTGAATGCGTCAGGGTATGCCTTCGCTAAAGAATCGACTGCCCGGCAACTAGAGCGATACGTTACGTGGTGGCCAAACGCCTTTACGTCAGAGCGATTAAATCGAATAAGAGAACTAGCCAAACAACTCTTAGACCATTTGCCTCCGCCAGAAAATTAGCCTTGAACGCGCTGGCGTTACTAGTTTGGTTGCCGCTGAAAGCTACCCAAGCCTTCAGAATAAGTCTCTCGTTTATAACGAGTTAATTTTTCAAAAGAAACCCGCAAAACAACGGGTTTCTTTTATTTTACCAGGTAAATTCAGCATAAGGTCACGATAGAAAATTCGCAAAATGCGTTTTCTCTACTTTTTGTTCTGCTACTGCTTTTCCTACTTCCTGTAATTCATTGATATAATCAACCGAGTCCATTTTCTGGACATGCTCCGGTTCGACCTGGAGTAATCCCAAATCGTCCAGACCGCGCCGGGATAAATTGGCGTTATAACGTACGTAGGAGAATAATTTTTTGTCGGTTGGGCCCTTTACGTCACACATGTTGCCTACTTCCTGGTCAAGTTCATCACCGTGCAGGCATTTCCCAAACACCCGGCATAAAAAGTCCTGCTCATTGGAAGCCGCATACATCAACGCCGACGGAATAGACGTAGCGTTATAGATCAAGTTCATTTCATCAGGCGCTAAATTAGCATTGGCATTAGCGGCCGACCCGGTCCCAACCGATACGATCAACATGTTATCCTCACCCGTAGGCCATTGCAGAGCATACGGTTCGACCGTGGCCATCAGGAAAAGCTGAAAGGCAGGATTGTTATACATCGTTACGCCACCGTCGACGAAAATGAAGTTGTTCGCGCCAACCTGAATGCTTTCGGGTGGGAAATAGGTCGGAGCGGCTGTGCTGGCACGGACCAGTTGCCACAGAGGAAATTTAAGATTGCTATCACTCCGAGTCATTGCATTGTATTTTGCCTTTGGATTGTTAGAAACTGGCCAGGGCGAATCTGTTGTGGCATTCCGCATAACCAACAGCAACAGCGTTTTCAGCTTTCCGTCGCCCAGAGTGGTATCTTTTCCAATGACTTCCTTCAGTTTATCCGTTAATTTCTCTTTTTCATAGGTATACCGAAATCGTTTCAGCAAACTAGCCTTGTCGAACATGGCGGAGCCGCTTTCCTGATAAAATTTCCGGATAGCATCGACTCGCATGCCTAATGACAGACAGGTCGCAATGATGGCTCCTGTACTGGTTCCAGCTATGTAGTCGAAATAATCAGCCAAAACGAACGTATCATCACGATCCAAATCCTTCTGTAACAGGCTTTCGATCTTGGCCAGAATTTCAATTGTGATAGTGCCCCGGATACCACCTCCGTCAAGGGCTAATAATTTGCGTGGACCCGTTTTTTCGAGTTTTTGCTGAATAGACATGGTTATGTAAGAGAGCTATAAGTAAGTCGTTCCAATACGTATGGACTTTTGATCAATCCAATCTTGTAGAACGGAGCGAAGCTATTCAATCTTAAATAGAGATCAGATACCGATGAATAAATAACAATCCGAATAGTACGTCTGCAGCAGTTAAAATCCTGTTGAAAAATTGAAGACAACTTCTACTAAAAAGGAGTTATTGAGAAAGACTACCGTCTCTATAGCCATTGGCTTATCGCTACGTTCGGTTAACAATTGGGTATAAAAAACGTATTCTTAGTAGTAACTATCCTTATGGCATGTGCGAAAAAGAAGCCTCACTTCAGCCAGTTAAAAAGCCAACAGACTGATTCTGTATCACTCACTCCTATGGAAATCCGAAAAATCGTTTCATCTGATCTAAAAACTGGCCCCGGATATAGTACACCGGTTATCTCAAATGCCCAAAAGTTTATCATTCCAGTACCAGCTTTTAAGCAGGATGGAGAATTACTGGTTTATCCCAAAGATCATCCCAATGCGGGCCAGTCAATAGTCGATTATCAGGGCAAGCCAATCGGTGATCGAGGCATAATTTTTTATAATGCTAAAGATGAAACCTGGCAGGCAGCCGCCGGAGATGGGAACGATGTAATCATCATCAACGAAGTTACCCAGGAGCAGGCGGAAAAACTTTATGAGGAAATTGAGAAAATAGGGGCAAACCTGGATGAGCTTACGCTAAACGAACTAAAGCAGATCATGACCTTTGCGCAGGAAGACCTGAAGCTGGACGACATGTACAATTCGACGCGCGCATTCGTCAAGAAAAAAATGACTTCCGTTTCTACCGATCAAACCACAGAAAAGCGGGAAAATAAAGAGGACGTATACGGCTTTAAAAAGCGTGATGATCGTGATATAAATCAGGCAATTTATATACCCGGCGAGTTTACATTTGAAGGACCGGCAGTAAGCCCTCAAAAGTTCAAAAACGGCGGTATTATTATTGAACAGGGTGGAAAAATGCGCGGTATTCAACCGGACATTTTTACGCGTACTTATAAATTTCCAGACGGTCGTTCTATTCAATCTGCTTCTGAAGAGATACAATCACAACCTCATTAGTTTAGTGTCTAAAAAGACACGTTCTCACTATTCTAACCCCCTTCAGTACGTCATATCAACTTAATTGTTAAGGATAATTTTACCAATAAACCGTACAGCCATAATTCGCATTACTACAGGTATAGGCCAACGGTAATGTCACTGTTTTCTTTATCCTCTTCTCTATAACTTTCTGAAAAATTACCTTCCCTAGGTTGTAAATGGGCACTCCGTTCTACAGGAATTCTTAAGTAATTTCTCCAAAGAAATATCTATTGAAATTACTACTGATCAAGCACTTACAAATTAATTTCAATAAAAATAAATCCAAATACCACAGCTACCGCGTAAGTCTTTCTGTTGTCGACTAACACTAGTAATCATTCAGTACACAGTTTCACGAATCCAAAAAGACAACAACATGAAGACGCTCAAATTTGCATTTGCTATAACTACGTTACTGGCTTTAAGTCAGGTTTCGTTTGCCCAGGAAAAGACCGTTACTGTCGGGGGTGCTCCGATGTATCCATCGAAGAATATCGTTGAGAATGCTGTCAATTCCAAAGACCACACTACGTTGGTTGCAGCTGTAAAAGCCGCTGGCCTGGTTGAAACACTCTCGGGACCGGGTCCTTTCACAGTATTCGCTCCTACGAACAAAGCCTTTGATAAACTGCCAAAAGGAACAGTTGAAACGCTCGTGAAACCCGAAAACAAACAAACGCTCACGGGGATTCTGACCTACCACGTAGTGTCGGGTAAAATGAGCGCTGCCGATCTAATGAAAGCCATAACAGACGGTGGTGGTAAAGCCACGCTGAAAACAGTCGCCGGTGGCACGTTGACAGCCATGCAGAAAGGTAAGAAAATCGAATTGACCGATGCTAAAGGTGGTACGGCCACGGTCACTATCCCCGATGTGAATCAGTCGAACGGCGTGATTCACGTAATAGATACAGTTTTGATGCCGTAGATTCCGATTCTATCCTGAATGAAAAATCCTCGTAGCAATTACGGGGATTTTTGGTTTTCAGCGAGTAGATACGTAGCGGAATTTATCGATACACGGGAAGGTTCTCGTTGACTATGTAATTCCTATCCTGCTAACGCTTTTCGGTACGTGCTGGGCGTCTGCCCCGTTACGCTTCGGAATGTCTTATTGAAATGAGACAGGTTATTGAATCCCACGGCAAAACCTACATCTGCGACCGTTCGGGCAGAGTGCAGCAACCGTCTGGCCTGATTGACGCGATATTCATTCACAAAGTCGGTGTAGGTTTGCCGGGTCATGCGCTTGAAATATCGACAAAACGCCGGAACCGTCATGCTGGCCAGGTCGGCAACAGCGTGAATGTCTACCGGATCGGCGAAATGCTGCTCAACGTACTGGCAAATTCGGTTGATACGTTCCTGCTCTTTCGGATTCAGACCAAAGCGAACACCGTCATTATGAAGTGGACTAACATCATACGCATCGGCCAGTTGTTGAAGCACACGTAATAAAGTCAAAAAGCGCTCAAATGACGTCTGTGTGGAGAGTCGAGCTAATAGTGGCCCGACTTTTTGTTTGGTAGCATCGCCAAAAGTCAATCCTGTGTGGGCTCGCTCAAACAGGCGCCAGACCGTTTTTAATTCCGGCTTTTGTAAAAACGGTTCCCCCATAAAATCCTCGCGCATCTGTACCACAATTTCTTCATAATCGCCCTGTTTACCATAGCTGTAATTAAGATGCGGCAGATTTGGGCCAATAAACACCAGTTCACCGGCTTCGTAGCGTGATACGTTGGTCCCAATACGTCGCTGCCCCTCACCCGATGGGATATAAACAATCTCGTACTCGGGATGATAATGCCAGTATACCCCGCAGGAATCGACCTCGGTATGGTGAATAACCCGAAAGGAACTTCCTGCTTCGGGCTCTATCTTTTCAAATTGAAGTTTCATAAGAAGGGAGGAGGGAGAAAAAGGGAAGAGCGGGAGGAAAGAAATTAATTACAGGTAATTTTCGCGTGTCTCCATTCTCCTTTATTCCTCATATTCTGGGAAACCGCAAACGCTTTTTAAACGTTTATATACGAACGAAATACTCTTGACAAAACGAATGAAACGAATACACATAATGATGATGAGTCTGCTGCTACTGGCAGGCTGCGCACAGGGGCAATCGAAAGATTATGCTCCCGCCAAACTTCCCGCTGTAAAACCCGGCGAAGCCGTTGCTACGTTTGCCGGAGGCTGTTTCTGGGCTCTGGAAGAAGGTATGAACCAATTGAAAGGCGTTCGGGAGGTGATTTCAGGCTATGCGGGTGGTACAGTTAAAAATCCAACCTATGAGCAAGTGGGCACGGATCGGACGGGTCATGCTGAATCGGTGCAGGTCTACTACGACCCGAAAGTCATTAGCTATTCGCAATTGCTGGACGCTTTTTTTGCCGGTCATGATCCCACGACGTTGAACCGTCAGGGACCCGACGTCGGGCGCGATTATCGGTCAGTAGCCTTTTACCGTACACCCGAAGAAAAAGCGGAAATTCAGGCGGCTATCAAACGTACCAACGAGTCGAAGCATTATGCTAACCCTGTTGTTACGGAGGTAACGCCCCTCACGGTGTTTTACCCAGCTGAAAACTACCACCAGAATTATTTCGCCCTGAATCCTGATCAGCCTTATATCCGGAGTGTATCTCTCCCAAAGGTTGAAAAGTTACGAAAAGCCATGGCTGGGCACCTCAAAAATAATACGTCGTTAACAATGAATGAATAGATTGTTAACCCAAAGGGTTAATGGAGCATTGGTAACGGATAATAGATTGTAAAAATAGCCGGTCATGACCGGCTATTTTTGTGGTATGAATACAACTATTGACAGTAATAAATTTCATCCAAACGTGTTCGTGCAAAATCTGCTGACATTTTTCCTGAATCGGCAGGCACTGGCCGTTGGTTTGGTGTTCGCATCTGACAGTCTGCTCTTTGGCAGCTGGGTTGCGCACATTCCACACATTAAGGAGAAGCTCCATCTCTCCGACGCTGACCTGGGCATGACGCTTTTTGCCATGCCGATTGGTCTTCTGATTATGAACCCGTTGACAGGCTGGATCATCGCTAAACTCGGCGAAGCGCGGGCCTGCTTCTGGTCGGCGATAGCGCTGACACTGGCAATCTGCATTCCGATCAATGCGCCCAATACGACCGTAATGGCATTTGGGCTCTTTCTGGTTGGCCTGGCCAGTGCGCTTATCAATGTGGCGATGAATACGACGGCTACTAACGTGGAACGCACACAGGGTATCTCGATCATGTCTTCCTGCCATGGTATGTGGAGCTTAGGTGGTCTGCTTGGATCGGGGATCGCTGGGGCCGTCATTGCTTTTCACGTATCACCTTCGATGCACATGGCCGTTATGGCGGGCTTGGTCTTACTCATTACGTTCCTACTGCAACCGATGCTAAGCGCGATTCCGTCGAGCAGTCGAACCGAATCGGGTGAGAAAGCCGGATCATCGTTCGTACTGCCCAATCTGGACTTATCGATCATGATCTTTATTGGTTTGGCAGTGGCTATGGGCGAAGGCGCTGCCCTCGACTGGAGCGCAGTGTACTTACGCGAGACACTCGGTGCCAGCAGTCAGATTGCAGCGTTGGGCTTTGGTGCTTTCTCGCTAACAATGACTAGTCTGCGCTTTGTTGGAGATGCGGTTCTGCCTAAAATCGGGGCGAAACGCTGGCTTCAGATCGGTGGATTAGTCGGTGCCTTAGGACTGTTAGTTGCTATTTTTCTGCCCTATCCACCAACCGCACTAATCGGTTTTGCGCTGCTCGGCGTAGGTTGCTCGCTCGGTGCGCCCATTCTATATAGTGCCTCGATGCGTGTTCCTGGTATTCCGCCGGCCGCCGGATTAGCGACGTTCGCTACGTTCAGCTTCATTGGTTTTCTGGCGGGTCCACCCGTCATTGGTTTCGTCGCGGAATCGTTTGGTCTGTACTACGGATTATGTCTGGTCGCAGTTATGCTGCTTCTGTCAGCGGCTCTTTCGCGCATTGTCAAGCTGTTTTAAACGAAGTAAACCTTTTTTATATCGGCGTTTGAACCCTTACCTCATGAGTGTTCAAACGCCGATATAGTTTTAACGATAAACTGTGTTTGATTTACGAAACCTTGAATGGGCGACCACTGTATCGCCTTGCCGTAAAGAAAGAAGTTGCGCTTGAGTCAGGCATGGACGGCTCTAATTGGTAAAACTGTTTTACTCCTGACCAACCGATATAGCGAGTAAATACCAGGCTGCGTGCGGTAACCATTGCTCAGCCCAGCGCCAGTCACTATCTTTTCCAGTCATCTTATACGACAGGTTAAAGTCAATATCGTCTTCATTGGTCAGTCCCGACGTAATACCATTGACGATGCCGCCGGGCGCGTTCGTATACTCAAAGGTGCCGAAGAATCCGTACGTTGGATTATTGTGGCCGCTTCCCTGCAACATACAGGCATCGTATGGATTCAGGCCCAAAATCCAGTTCAGTTGATCAAGGGCAAAACGCTCCAATTTTCCCTGAAAAACCTTATCGTCACTGAACAAAGGCGAGCACAAACGAGCAGCGGTTGCCATTGATGCGATCCGAGCGTTTTCTCCCTGCCACCAGGGCGAGGCTTCACTGCCATGTGGAAAAAAGAACGTAGTACGCCGATTGCCAAGCGTATCCTGTACCAGCTGCCGACTATAGCCAAACGGATTCTTCACTTCCTGCGTTACGTTCAGTTCATACGTCATGGAACGCTTAACCGCTTCTTTGATCGCCTTCTGTGTTTCTGCCGGGGCTAATGGATAATAGTACAGCAAACTGGCCACTGGCAAACCGGCATCGGATGGGTGAAAGAACGGCCGATCCTGATCATCGGCGCGCCAGAAATCGCGATACGTTTTCCAGGACGCCAATCGATTCAACAAATTCTGCGCACGTTTGTCGGCGGCTTTTCGATACGTATCGTTTTGGGTAGCTTTATACAGTTCTGTGGCGGCTGTCAACGCACAGTACTCATCAACGATATTCTCCTTGCCATCATTGGTCATAGCTACATTCTCTTTCTCCAGAAAAGCAAACGCATTTTCGGCCGCCCTGCGATAATCTGTTGGGCTAAAATCCCCGGTTTGATCAGGCGCATACGTAGCAGCCATCGCCAGCGCGGCAATCGCCATTCCCCCACCCGACCGATAACTTACCTGGTATTTTCGCCAGTTTGTTTCATCGGCCGTACTAGTTAAGGTCTGGTCTTTCGACTGCTTAATGCGATACGCTTTATCTTCCGCCTGAATTACTCGGTCTTTGGGCAATTTACCCGGTCCCGGCGCTTTCACTGACCGATAGAATGAGCCATCTTTAGCCTGAACACGTACCAGATAATCAACACCATACATCGCTTCATCAAGCAATCGACGGTTGAACTGACGAAAGTCGGTGCCTTTGCGCTTAGTTAATTGCGCATAGCTTTTTAATAGGCTGTAAGCCGTCAGTGTGATTTGCTGCGGATTGAAATACGACGAGAAAGTAAGGTGGGAAAGGTGTTTGCCGTAGTCGCCAGTCGCGTCGTACCAGCCGCCGTGCACGTCAAGCGTATCGGACGGCTTTCCAGCCAGCACTAACGTTCGATCGGCTTTATCCAGCAGCCCCGAACTTCGCTGCCCTTTAACGTAGTAAATCACATCCGAAAGCGTGTATTGTTCCAATACGTTCCTGCCAATGACGAACGGGTATGATGATACGTTTTTACCCGGCAACGCAACCTGTATTTGATACGTCCCTTCGGTCGTGTAGGAACTAAAGTCAACAGTCCAGAAAAGCCAATTCTTCCACTTGCTGACGGATCCGCTAAATACGGGCCGGCCTGAATAGACTGTATTACCCGTTTTTGTATTGATGAGGTGAAAAACAGGTATCGTCAACTGCTTTTCGG
The DNA here is from genome assembly GCF_014699035.1 of Spirosoma validum. Taxonomy (GTDB): domain Bacteria; phylum Bacteroidota; class Bacteroidia; order Cytophagales; family Spirosomataceae; genus Spirosoma; species Spirosoma validum. The sequence goes on along the minus strand of NZ_JACXAA010000003.1, from coordinate 553,028 downwards.
CCATAATGATGGCTTGCTTCGCTTTGGCCGATTCATACCCTACCTGATTGGTAAGCACTTTACTATCCTGCGCCCGGAGCTGACAGGAAACCAGAATCAACAACAGAAGCAACTTCTTGATCATGGGAAATTATAAGTGAATAGTAGAACGCAGATACCGCAGATTGCTATGATTTATTATGATGAAAGAACAGCTTAACTCATAAAGATCTGAGGTATCCGCGTTCTATTCTGGTTTACTACGTCATTTTCCCGCACCCCAAAAAATAGCGTTTCGGAAAACCTTCACAAAGGAATCGTTTTTGAATAAATCGGGATGGTGGCCCATGAAGATGTAAACGTTACGTGCTTTCATGCGTTCGTTGGACCAGATTACCGGATGATCGCCCCCCATTTTTGTAGCTGAATCAGGCGAGTACGTCGACTCATCGACCGTAGCCAGCACCTTTACGTTCGGGCGCGGATTCTTGTCATACGTGTACCATTCTTCTTTTTCTACGTCAAACGTAGCCGGTACGTCCCTCAGACAGGGATGATTTTTCGCTTCGACATGGACCGTCGCCTTCGCAAACGTAGCGATGTAGTTTTTGTAACGAATGCCGCCCATAAATTCCGAAAACCAGGGCCACATTGGGTAACCGTCGAATTCGCCCAATAAAGACGCATGGTGAAAGCCAATCCAACCGCCCCCTTTACCTTCGGTGATGTATTTTCGGAAAGCTTCTTTCGCGGTATCTGTCCACATGTAAGGTGGATAATTTAGCTGAATGAATAGCTGGTAATTGGCCAGGAATGCATCATTAATCGGTTCTGTATTGTCGATGTAATCAATCGTGAAGTTGTTTTCAGTTGCCAGTTGAGCCAACCACTTTTTTGCTTCCGCAACAAAAGGCGCATGAACACCTCCGCCCTTTTCAGCAATAGCCACCACTCGAAATTGGGCCTTTTTTACCTGAGCCAAACCGGATGCATTCAAACCGAGCAGTGCGATCAGCACAAGAAAATAACTGATGATCAGGCGATAAACTTGTTGTTTCATAAACCGTTGAGCGACTTAAATTTTCTGACCTTCTTCGCTGGTGCGCATTAGTTTTTCCAGGCGACTTACTCTTGTTTCCGCCTGCTTTCCGGTCATAACCCAGTTCATCGCTCGTTTTCGATAAGAGGGAGCCTGTTTCTGAAAAAACGTCCAGGCTTGTTCATTGGCTTTAAACACGTTCTCAAACTCATCGGACAAGCTAACCTCTTTTTGTTCGTATGCATAGATTTTCGATCGGTTATCCTGTCGTTTCTCAAATGCTGCCACACCCGCCGGATGCATGAGTCCTTGAAGCGTCAGATCTTCAACTTTCTGAATATTGACCGCACTCCAGATGCTTCTTGGCTTTCGGGGCGTAAAGCGATTGCAGTAACTATCGGCATCGATTGACCGACGAACGCCATCGATCCAGCCGAAACACAGCGCTTCATCAACCGACTGCGACCAGGTCATACTTGGCTTTCCTGATCCGACTTTGTAATAGCCAACCAAAACTTCCGTTGCTTTATCATAATTCTCCGACAGCCATTTACGAAAATCGGCCGGGGTTGAAAAAAAGATGGGCGTCATAGGGACTTCTGTATTTATGACCAAAAGTATAGGCTAATCCAGCATTGCCTATTCGTACGCTGACAATTTCGCTAAAACTTCTTCCGCCAGCAATCTGGTCAGTTCTCCCGCCGGAAGCTCACGGCCCAGGTGAGCCGCCTGACCTGACCAGAGCGCCATAAAATCGCCTGATCCCTGCGCTTCGGACTTTGCACGTAACGGCATGAGCGCACCACCCGCCAGCGGGAACGCCGGTGCTACGTCGGACAGGGGTCCAACTTCGCGAATAAGTCGGTTGATGATGCTACGTGCCGGGCGACCGGTAAAGATATTCGTGAGGACTGTACTAGTCTCTCTTGCGTTACGTAGCGCTTCCCGGTGAGCGGGTGCAACGTTTGCTTCCGGGCAGAATAGATACGCTGTTCCAATCTGCACGGCCGCAGCCCCCAGCGCAAAGGCGGCAGCAATACCCCGCGCATCGGCAATACCACCAGCCGCAACAACCGGTACGGTCACGGCGTCAACCACTTGCGGGACCAAAGCCATTGTACCAACCTGCGTGGAAATGTCCGTACTCAAAAATAGTCCCCGATGCCCACCCGCTTCGACGCCCTGCGCGATGATCGCATCGCAACCATTTTGTTCAAGCCAACGAGCTTCGTCTACCGTAGTAGCTGATGACAACACCTTCGCACCGGTTGCTTTAACTCTCGCCAGCAGTTCTTTATTCGGCAATCCAAAATGAAAGCTGACGACTTCTGGTTTTAGTTCGACGACCAGATCGCATAGCGTACTATCAAAGGGAGTTCGATTAGATACGGGGACAGGCGCTTTGGGATCAATGCCTAATTCGAGGTAATACGGTTCTAAGCGTTTGCGCCATTTGATTTCTTGTTCTGTATCAATTCGTGGCGGTTTATGGCAGAAAAAGTTAAGGTTGATCGGTCGCTTAGTGCGTTGCCGAATGAGCGTTACTTCACTACGTATCTGTTCGGCATTCAGCATGGCGCAGGGAAGCGAACCCAACCCACCCGCTTCAGCAACGGCGATGGCTAACGCTGCAGAACCTGGACCAGCCATGGGCGCCAGCAAAATAGGCAGATCAATACCTAACAGCTTTTGAATTCGATGATCAGGCCAGGTTTTCATCCGTTTCGGCCAGTTTATTGAAATCAAACCACCGTTTCACACGCAGGTTAATCATTCGTTTTAAATATAACTCATTCAAAAACACGTTCGACCAGTTCTCAAACCGTTCGCATTGAATGCCTATGTAGTAGAAATAGGTACTCTCGCTCAGGATCGGCAACAGACGCTTTTCTTCGTCACTGATTTTGGTAATAGACTCATAACCAACCAGAAAACGTTCTCTCTTTTTGTGATACTCGTCTACGTCCGTCTCGGTACTATGAATCTGTAAAATGTAGTAAGCAATGTCTAAACAGAGCAGGCCATTGCCACAGAAGTCAAAATCAAAGAGTGTTATCGTACCATCCGACGCGATATTCAGATTATCGAACCAAATGTCTAAATGCACGACGCCCTTTCGGGTTTGGCTGTAATCGATTTTAGCAAACTCTTTCAGCAAATAACGCTGTGTGTTGAGCAGGAACTGCATTTCATCGCAATCAGCAGGCAGAAATGGCTTTACTTTTTCGAGCGAATCAACCAGCAGAATCTGAGGTGTATACGTGATACGCTCTATGGTTAGGTTATGCGTAATTTGGTGAAACCGGGCCATAATTTTACCCAGTTCATAGTGCAGATCAGCCGGAAACGTTAGCAGCTTTTCGCCTTCGGCAAACGAAAAAAGTACGCCATATCGATTGCCTTCCGGGGCGTTCAATTCCTGTATGTAGTGTCCGTCTCCGTCAGGTAAAGGGTACGAAACAGGAATACCGCCCGTTTTCACTCGCTGTAAAAGTGCAATCTCTTCGCTAATTTCTCTATGTGTACGCCAGTTCAGACTATAGAGTCGAAAAACGAATTTGGCTGAATCACTCGTAACCAGATAGGAGTGGTTAACGCCTGCTTTCAACAACTGGCACGTTACGTTAGCGCTTAGGTGGTATTTCTCTCGTAGGAATTGAGCAAGATGCGGGGCGGATAAAATTGAGGATGAGACAGGAAAGAGCTGCATGGGTACAGATTTAACAATAACGTAGTGTTCGCTACGTCTGGAAAGAAAACGCTAGGCTAACTTCTACCGACCAGGCTCGTAACGGGCGGCATCAATAATAGACCAGAGGTGGATAACCCATCCCATTAAGATAAACCAAAGCACAGCCGCCAGAACAAACTGTAAAATAGCCATTAGCAGCCGCCCCTGCAACAACTGTCCTAAACCCGGAATGAAGAAACTACAAAGGGCAGCCAGTACGTTGCCACCCGACCCTTGACCTGCCATGGTGAATTATGTTTTGGTTTTGGAGTTAACTTTATGTCTAATAAAGTGTGCTGTAAAAGAGTATTTTAGGGTTAATCACCAATTATTTATCACAAAATGCTCGCGGTGATACTGTAAAAATGTTTGACCGATAATATGTTTTGGTTTCTTATATAACTTTCCTTTAATCCCAATCAACGTTAAATCATCTTCAATACCAAATCCACCGAAATCAAGCATAACATGATGATTAGGGCACAGGCATAAAATATTTTCTATTGTATCTGGTCCATTATGAGGTTCGCCTAATGGCTGAATATGAGCAGCTTCCGCATAAAAACCTATGTTTGTACTAATTTCTACCATACATACTTGGCACTGAAAATTATACATAGTCTTAACATAAGCTGATAGTTCTGTACTGCGGATTATTCGCTGAATAGTTGTTTCAATACGTTTAGATTTACCATATATAGGCTGTTCTTCTTCCACTCCCGTTACCTTAACTGAGTTTTCAATTTTTATTAAACGGAATCGCCAAACAAAATAGCCTGATAACCCTCTCTCTCGCCAATAAGATTCAACCCGATACAAGCCATCATATCGATAGCCTTGCACTGGGGAAAATTCAGACTTGTGCCTATGTCCACGTATCACACGCACTGGAAGGCCTCTCTGACAACTAAGCGTCAGTGCTAAATTTTGGTGACTAAGCTGTTGATCGGCAACTTGAAATCCTGTCACTTGGCTGCGACCACCGTGACCAGTATAAATAATGACGTTACCATAATCTTTGTCGTCTTCATAGCCACCAGAAAGAACAATTGAATCGGCACCTTCTACTTGTGAACCACTAATGCCCGCTTGTAAGGGTCTATGAATACCGTAGTGCGATAAATCTGGTCGACTTTCGAATTCGCTCCCTTCTGGAATACCCGCTATTTCACCAAAGACGCGCATGACGAAATAAGTTAGCCTATAACAAATGGTGTCGGGTTTGAGAACCCGACACCACGAGAAATAACGAATAGTAACAAAGGTTACAGTCCTAACACCTTCTTATTGAAATTTTCATCAGCGCCTGTTCCGGCAAAGTCGTCAAAGGCGCGTTCGGTGACGCGGATGATGTGACTTTCGATGAAAGGAGCCCCTTCAGCCGCACCCTGCTCAGGATGTTTCAGGGCACATTCCCATTCCAAAACAGCCCAGCGATCGTAGTCGTACTGCGCCAATTTCGAGAAAATACCCGAGAAATCTACCTGACCATCGCCCAGTGAGCGGAATCGTCCGGCTCGTTCAACCCAGCCCTGGTAGCCACCGTACACGCCTTGCTTGCCCGTTGGGTTAAACTCGGCATCTTTCACATGGTAGGCATAGATACGATCATGGTAGAAGTCGATGAACTGCAAATAGTCGAGTTGTTGCAGTACGAAGTGGCTCGGATCGTAGTTGATACCCGCGCGAGGATGATTGTCAACTTTTTCTAAGAACATCTCGAACGTAATACCGTCGTGCAGGTCTTCGCCGGGATGCAGTTCGTAGGCTACATCGACACCAGCTTCGTCGTAGGCGTTCAGGATAGGCTTCCAACGGTTAGCCAGCTCGGTAAAACCCGTATCAACCAACCCAGCCGGACGCTGTGGCCACGGGTAAACAAATGGCCACAATAAAGCGCCAGAAAATGTCGGACTAACTTTTAGTCCAAGGTTTTTACTGGCTTTGGCGGTCATGATCAGTTGGTCGACCGCCCATGCCTGCTGCTCTTTCGGTTTGCCCGCTAATTCAGCTGGTCCAAATCCATCGAACATGGCACCGTAGGCTGGATGTACGGCGACCAGCTGCCCTTGCAGGTGCGTAGCCAGTTCCGTGATTTCAACGCCAATGTCGTTCAGTTTTCCTTTCAGTTCATCGCAATACGTCTGACTTTCAGAAGCTTTCTTCAAGTCGATCATACGCGGGTCCCAGGTTGGAATCTGTACACCTTTATAGCCGAGATCGGCCATGTATTTGGCAATAGACTCAAGCGAATTAAAGGGTTCGGTATCCCCTAAGAATTGGGCAAGAAAAATGCCCGGACCTTTCATAGTTTTCATTCTTCTATGGTTTGATTGTCAGAAGATGAATTAGGGTATACCATCAGGCATCCTTTCCTTTCATCATCAATAAAAGCGTTGAATTGATCAAGATGATCAGTAAAGAGTAAACAAATGGCTGAATTGTTGAGATTGCCAGTCCTTAACCAAATAATTTTGGGAGGAAAGCCCTTCACAGAGCCTATGACCGGAATATCTTTATCGAAGGCAACAATCGTATAATCATCCTGACGGGCGTATTCCCATATCTGGTAACCATCGGCATTATATAGGCCACATTCCCGAACCCCCAAAACATCCGGGAACATGGCCTTTAATTGTTTCACTACCCGAAATGGCCGGGCCGCCGTTGCGGATGTTTTGATCGAATAATAGTCGCATCAGGCAGCCATCAACATTGTACCGTTATCGCGATCCGCTGCGAAAAATAAAGCGGCCTGAATATCCTCACGAGTTAGTTCAGGAAAATCCTCAATGATCTCCTCTATAGTCATCCCTCCCCCTAGCCATCCCAAAATATCACCAACCGTAATCCGCATTCCTCGTATGCAAGGTTTACCACCACGCTTTCCGGGTTCTATGGTAATGATGTTGCTGTATTTTTCCTGGTACTGCATGGTTCTATGATTCAAGTTTACATCACTAAAGTAATGCTTCACTTTTTAAATTTCCACCCACGCCTGTTTCCGATTGGATTCCAGGATTTTCTCACAAATGAGCAATTCTCGATAACCATCAGCAAAGGTCGGGAAGGTTGGTTTTTCAGGCTGTTTTCCAGCAGCAATGGCATCGTAAACCTCTTTAAACAACTGCTTCGACGTATCAGGAAAACCTTCGTTGTGTCCACCGGGGAACGACATGACCGAACGAGCATCGGGGTGCGCCAGTGATGGGTCGCGAAGGAACGACTCATTCGAGCCGTCGCGGTTACCAATCCACATCTGGTTGGGCGCTTCGGAGTTCCAGGCAAACGTTTTCTTTGATCCGGCAATTTCCAGTTTCATCTGGTTTTTCCGACCTGCCGACACCTGCGATACCGTAATAACACCCTTATTGCCGTTATCGAAACGTAGCAGTACGTTGGCGTGATCCTCGGTATTGATGGGAACATCAGCGTAGTCTTCCGGTTTGAGCATTTTGCCTGAATACGTTTCAACGGGCTTGAGCGGCTTTTTGCGAAATTTATGGATGGTGTTGAAATCAGCCAGAACAGCCACGGTTTTCAGCCCTGTAATGTATTCCAAACTATCCATCAGGTGCGAACCGATGTCGGCAATCGCCCGCGAATCGCCCGATTTGTCGGGTTCAAGACGCCAGTTGTAGTCAGTCTCGTAGAACAACCAATCCTGTAAGTATGAACCGATTACCGAGTATACTTCACCGAGATTGTCTTGCTCACGCATCACCTTCATCTGGCGAACGAGCGGATAATAACGGAGGTTGAAATGAACGGCGTTAACCAATCCGGTTTTCTTCGCCAGCTCGACCAGTTCTTCGGCTTCGTGGAGGTCTTTAGCCAATGGTTTTTCACACACTACGTGCTTCCCAGCTTCCAGAGCGGCTTTCGACTGTGCGTAGTGCAGGAAATTAGGAGTGCAGATGTGCACCACTTTTATATCGTCCATCTTAAGCAGCTCATCGAACGTACAGGCCCGTTCGATACCGAGCTGATCGGCTTTCTGACGAGCCAGTTCAATGGTCACTTCGCACAGGGCGACGACGTTCGTATTGGGTAAGCGACGTAGCGCTTCGATATGCGCAGGCCCGATGAATCCGGTACCAACGACACCAACATTAATTTTTTGCATTAGTTTGGTCTTTTGTGGCCTGGACGGCCACGTCCGGGTAATTGTCTTTGTAGTGATTATCTTACCCGGACGTGGCCGTCCAGGCTACCATCATTGAATAAACTTCGTCCACTTCGTTTCAGACTGGTTCGATGCAATAACCGTGTCAATGAAGGCAAGTCCGCGGACACCATCTTCGGCTTTTGGAAAGTCGTAGATTGGGTCAGCAGGCTTGCCTTCCATGTGCGCTTTCACGGCATAAGCAAAGTTTCGGTACAGGTTGGCGAAAGCTTCAAAGAAGCCCTCAGGATGACCGGCAGGCATTCGCCAGTGCGCTTTGGCTGACGCCGACAAATCGCCAACATTTGGACGGATAATCCGCTGACCTTCCTGTGTTTTGTATTTCAGCGTATTCGGCTCCATCTGGTGCCATTCGAGGCCTCCCAACTCACCCCATACGTAAATTTTCAGGGAGTTTTCTTCCCCATTAGCAATCTGACTGGCGTGCAGAACCCCTTTGGCTCCTCCCTCAAAACGGAGCAGTACGTTTCCGTCATCGTCGAGTAAGCGACCCGGAACGAACGTAGTGAGGTCAGCACAGAGTTCAGATATCTTCAGTCCGGTTACGTATTCAGCCAGGTTTTCAGCGTGCGTGCCAATATCACCCATGCAGCCAGCCGCGCCTGATTTAGACGGGTCTGTGCGCCAGATCGCCTGTTTGTAGTTGGTATCTTCTTCTTTCTTCGACAACCAGCCCTGCGGATATTCGACAACCACCTTCCGAATTTTCCCGAGCTTGCCGTTACGTACCATATCACGCGCTTCCTTCACCATCGGGTAACCCGTGTAGTTATGCGTCAAGCCAAAGACTAACCCCAATGCCTCAACCAGTTGAGCCAGTTCTTTTGCTTCTGCCAGATTGATCGTCATGGGCTTGTCGCACATCACATGAAAACCGTTCTCCAGAGCCATTTTGGCGGGCGGAAAGTGCATGTGGTTCGGCGTTACGATGGAGAGAAAATCCATTCGCTCCCCTTCGGGCAGCGCCTTTTCCCGCTCAATCATTTCCTCATAGGACGAGTAAACCCGGTCTTCGGGTAGGTAAAGGGCAAGGCCCGTCGCTTTTGATTTTTCGGGCGATGAGCTAAAAACACCACAGACTAGTTCGATTTCGTTATCAAAACCAGCGGCCCGGCGGTGAACAGCGCCAATAAAAGCGTCAAGTCCTCCACCAACCATACCCATTCGCAATTTTCTGTGCATTGTAATGAAGTTGAGTGAAAACAGATTAGAAAAGAGAATGACGGGGGGTAGTTTACTGTATTCAATGTAAGGTACGGGCTAACGAAGCTTACGCCCAAGCCGGAACCAGGAGACATTGACCGATAAACGGAACAGTAAGCCGGAATTCCATCATTATTTCGCGGCCGGAAATTAGCTGTTTTCTCTTATTTTTCGGAAATTTTGCACAAAAACGACTCCAAATGGGGAGTTTATTCCCTTGAATGCCTTTTACTTTTTAATCAATCTGTAAACTCACTAAATCCCTCTCTTGCAGAAAATGAATCCAGCGATCAGTCAGTCAATTAATTCAGCGGTTAATCCGTCGCGGCTATTTCTCGCCAGTTGCCTTGCCATTATTACTACGGCCTTTTCCTTTAGTATCCGGGCGGGTATTCTGCCTCAGCTGGGCACTGAGTTCGGACTGACTGCCGAGCAATTAGGCTTTATCAATTCGATGTTCTTTTTTGGCTTTCCCATTTCAATGGTGATCGGTGGTATCGTCTATCACACGGTAGGGCCAAAAATAATCATGCAGGTTGCCGTTGTTGCCCACACATTGGGTATTCTGCTAACCATTTATGCGGGCGGCTACGTCGGTCTGCTGTTCTCCACCTTCTTCATTGGTTTCGGAAATGGCTGTACAGAAGCTGCCTGTAATCCGATGATTGCCGATATGTATTCCAGCAATAAACTAAACAAAATGCTGGGCCGGTTTCACATGTGGTTTCCCGGTGGCATTGTGATTGGTAGTTTGATATCTAAATTCATGACCGAAGCTGGTTTTTCCTGGCAGGCTCAAATTTGGGTGCTTATGCTGCCGACAGTGGTGTATGCGTTCCTGTTTTTCGGCCAGGCTTTCCCAAGACCAAAAGTGGAAGGCGTTACGTCATTGGCGAAAAATTTCCAGGCCATGCTCACCCCTTTGTACATCGCTCTGTTCTGCTGCATGGCGCTGACAGCCATTACTGAATTTGGTCCTAACCAGTGGGTTGCCGTTGTCTTAAGCAGCAGCGGAGCCGATGCCATGTTGGTTTTAGCGTTGACATTCGGTGTCATGACGATTGGCAGACTTTTCACCGGTCCAGTTGTAGCACAATTTGGTCAAACGGGTGTTTTACTTGGCGGTGCGGTCTTAGCCACCATCGGTATTTACATGTTTAGTACCGTTACGGGTCCAATAGCTTATTTAGCCGCTGTAATCTTTGGTCTTGGCGTATGCTTTAACTGGCCAACCATGATTGGCTTTGTTGCTCAGCGGGTTCCATTGAGTGGTGCGCTGGGTATGTCGATTATTGGCGGAGTAGGTATGCTATCAACATCTATCTTCCAGCCGATCATTGGTCGCTGGATTGATTCTGATCATGCCGAAGCCGCTGCCAAAGGTCTATCTGGTCCATCACTGGAATTAGCCGCTGGTCAGGCTACCCTATCTACCATGATGACATTTCCTATTATACTAATCGTTGCTTTTACACTCCTGTGGTTCTGGATGCGTAACCGCCCACAAGGTCCTGCTAATGAAACCGCGGTCCTGGAACAGCCTCAACTGTAAAAATAACCAGCAAATTTTAGGCAAAAATACCTAAAATTTAAAGCCCTGAAACTGAGTAGTTTCAGGGCTTTTTGTATTCATTATTTTCAATACTATTTACCTGTTACTCATTAAATATCAATTAATTACGTAAGAAAATTTAAACCCTGTAGGTATCTTTATTGTCAACAGCCCATAACCGCTCAATCAACATATACTGTGGCTTTACTCGATACGTATACGCAACCATTGACGGCTGCTCAGGTTGCCTACCTGCTACGGCGAGCAACCTTCGGTCCAACGCCCGATCAGATTAAGGCATTAACGGGCAAAACGGCCACCCAGATCGTTAGCCAACTACTGGCCGATCAGGCTGCCCCTGCTGCTCCGCTCGATCTGAAAACGAGCAAGACGTTTCATGACCAGCCTTTCGATACGAACAATCAGGGAACGTTTAACGCGTACGTCAAGTACTGGTGGACGAACCTGATGCTGAATCAACCGGTATCGCTGCTCGAAAAAATGACCCTGTTCTGGTCGAACCACTTTGTCACAAACGATGCGACGGTCAACGATTACCGGTACATGTATCAGTACAATACGTTGTTACGTAAATATGCGCTGGGCAATTTCAAATCGTTCGTGATTGCGATTACCCAGGACCCATCCATGTTACGTTTCCTGAATGGGAATCAGAACGTAGCGGGTACACCGAATGAGAATTACGCCCGTGAACTTCAGGAACTCTTTACTATTGGACGGAACGGCGGTTATACAGAAGATGATGTTCGTGCTGCTGCTAAGGTCCTCACCGGCTGGGCCGATACGGGCTACCGCGATGCCGTGAATGCCCCCATCAGCAGCGCATTCCGGGCGAACAGGCACGATACGACCGATAAAAAATTCTCGGCTACGTATCAGAACACGGTTATCAAAGGACGTACTGGAAACAATGCGGGTCTGGATGAGCTGAACGATTTGCTGGACATGATTCTTCGGAACGATGAGACGCCCCGTTACATCTGCCGAAGATTGTACCTCTGGTTTGTTAACTCGGACATTCCGGCCACCATCGAAACAAATTTCATCCGTCCCCTCGCTGATCTATTCCGCAAAAACAATTACGACCTGAAACCCGTACTGGCGGCTTTATTCCAGAGTCAGCATTTTTTCGATGAGGGGCTGCGCGGGGCAGTGATCAAATCGCCAACGGATTTAGTAATAGGAACGATGCGTTTCTGGGGATTACAGGCGCCCGATCCGACGCAAAACATTACGGCTTATTATCAGATCGGCAATTACGTTTACGCCCGAGTCAAAGAGCAGCAGCAGGATTTGCTCAACCCGCCTACGGTTTTCGGCTGGACGGCTTACTACCAGACCGGCTATTACCAGCAATGGATCAATTCCACTACGTTAGGTTTACGAGGATACTTCAGTGACGCACTGACAACGAACGCGCTGAAGCTAAACGGCAAAGCAGTTATCGACGTACTGGCTTATACCAAAACATTGTCGGACCCGACTGATCCCGCTAAACTGGTGAACGATATGACGGCACAGATGCTGGCGATTACGCTCAATCAGACGCAAAAAGATTTCCTGACAGATACGGTGTTACTCAACGCCCTGCCACGCTACGAGTGGACCGTGGAGTGGAACGACTACGTTCGTAATCCAAACGACGCGGCTAAGAAACAAGCCGTTCAGATGAAGCTCACTACGTTCCTGCAATACCTTTTCCGAACGGCTCTGTATCAAATAAGCTAATTATGCATGAGTGACGGTCCGACGTTTCGGTGAGCGAATAGCTGCCGCGAAACCATTCACTCATTCTATCATTCATAATTATTACTATGAAGCGTCGTAACTTTCTACAACATGCAGCTTCCTCGCTGATTCTGCCGGTCCTGATCGACGGATTCGGCGCTAAGGCGTTTGCCCGTCCCTCGTCATACATCCAGTCGCTGATCAATCTGGCCGCTGCGAGTGACCGCGTACTGGTCATTATTCAGTTGCAGGGCGGTAACGACGGGCTGAACATGGTGATTCCGCTCGATCAGATGAGCGTTTATACCTCGCCGGGTTTTCGCGGGAATATCGCCATACCGGAAGCCAAAGCGCTTAAACTAAAGAATTTCGCCGGAACGGGTCTGCACCCATCCATGACGGGCATGCAGCAGCTTTTCAACGATAATAAACTCAGCATCATCCAGGGCGTATCGTATCCGACACCGAACTTTTCGCACTTCCGGGCCAGCGACATCTGGATGACCGCTGTTGATTCCAGCCAGACATCTACGTCCGGCTGGGCAGGTCGTTATTTGGACAAACAATATCCTGGGTTTCCGACGAGCTACCCAACGGCTACCATGCCTGATCCACCCGCTATTCAGATTGGCTACGTAACGGCAACCACCCTACTTGGCCCCTCTGACTCGATGGCGATTGTTTTGCAGGACCCTGATACGTTTGCCCGTCTGGTTGGCGACAAACCCAACGACCCTACGACAGACGTTAAAGGTTATGCCGGACAGCAGGTTGAATACATTCGGCAACAGCAGGCCAGTTCGGTAAGTTACGCGGGGCAGATCAAGACAGCGGCTGGCAAAGGACAGAACATCGCTACGTATCCGGCTAATAACGCCCTCGCAGCGCAGCTCAAAATCATTGCCCGACTCATCAGTGGCGGCATGAAAACCAAGGTCTATTACGTTACGCTGGGCGGGTTCGACAACCACGCAGCGCAGGTGGTTTCGACTGATACCACGACCGGCACTCACGCCAATCTGCTCAAAACCTTATCGGATGCGATTCTGGCGTTCCAGACCGATTTAGGTCAATTGAAAGTTGACGACCGGGTGATCGGCATGACGTTCTCGGAATTTGGCAGACGGGCCATTTCGAATAGCAGTTACGGAACTGATCACGGCACGTCGGCTCCTATGTTTGTCTTTGGTAATGGCGTTAAGACACCGATGGTGGGCAAGAACCCAAACCTGAGCGATCTGGATAATAGCAATCTGAAGATGCAGACGGATTTCCGACAGGTGTACGCAGCCATTTTAACGGATTGGTTTGGTACCGACGCCAGCACCGAGACAGCTGCGTTGTTCAAAGATTTTCAGGTTGCGCCGGTATTCCGTCAGACCGTTACGGGGACGGAACCTATTTTCGCCGATGCCCGGCTTTACCCAAACCCAGCCTCGTCGGAAGCCATACTCGAAGCGAGTGGACTCGCTCAGGGCATTACGTCGATACAGGTTGCCGATATGCAGGGGCGATTTATGTCCATCGATACGTCCCGACCATCCGCTACGTCCATCCGATTCAATGTCAATAATTTACCTACAGGCGACTACATTCTCCGCGTTGAAACAGGACAGGGATTACTTGCCAAACGAATGCTTGTAGCGCGTTAAACGTTAATTACGTCGTTTGATATACTCCCGCACCTCGTCAATAGCTTTATCGGCTTTGAAGAGTACGATCAAAAATTTGATCAGTACGAAAATACCTAGCCCCAAAAGGACCAGATTAATCAATTGCCAGATCCACAAAGCGAGGTTTGGGTTAAATTGGTTCATGGGATAAATTCTAAACAGGCAAGCAATGTAGTCATTAGTTTATACGGCTCAAAAACAGGTGACAGCATGATAACCGGCAAATAAGAAGTAGTAGTATTTACTTGTCTGTATCTGAGTAAGTTGCTAACTTTCAATACGTATCAAGCAGTTATCTCATGCAACGTAATTACCTGTACTCGTTTCTACCACTCCTCTTACTTATTCTGCTGGTCGGCTCACTAAGCAAACCCGAGCCTTATCATCTGTCAGAATCTTCGTCGATACGTTCGGTTTCGATGATACCGGTTTGTGGTCTGGCGCACGTGGGGGGCATTCCCAATACGTTGCTGACACAACCGGTTGCGCTCCGATCCGATGTGGGACAGTTCTCGGCGCCCACCTCGACCAAAAATGAAAAAGCACAGGCTTATTTTGAGCAGGGTATGGGCTATCTGCACGGGTATGCTCTGATCGAAGCAGCTCGCTCGTTTCATGAAGCACTACGTCATGATTCGACGATGGTGATGGCACACGTTGGTCTAAGCCGGGCTTACATGGAAATGGACGACAATGCGGCTGCCCGGAAATCTGCTGAAAGGGCAAAAGCACTGTCCAACCATGCCTCTGATCGTGAAAAAGGCCACATTGATCTACGTTTTGCACAGTTGAAAGCCGTTGATTCGCTCGATAATCAAAAGCTTCTGAATGAGTACCGATCAAAAATTAATCAGACGGTAAAACGCTTTCCACAGGATGTTGAGCTTTGGTTGATTGCAGGTAATGCTTATGAGCGTTATGCCTCTGGTCGGGGGCAGGGCACATCGACGGCGAGCATCGCTATTTACGAACGAATCTTACAGACGCAGCCCAATAATCCATCCGCCCACCATTTTCTGGTCCATGCCTATGAAGGAATGGCCGACTATGGTAAAGCGCGTGAGCATGGTGAAGCTTACGCCCGGCTGGCTCCGAACCTGGCGCACGCTTTGCACATGTATGGGCATGACCTGATGAAAACTGGAGATGTTGATGAAGCCATTGCGCAGATGAAACAAACCGATGCCATTGAGCGAAATCTCTACAAGACCGAACGCTACGAGTCGATGTACGACTGGCATCACATTCACAATATTTCACTGCTGGCGCTTTGCTATCAGTATCAGGGCCGGATGCGGGAGGCAGAACAGCTGGTAAAAGAACGGTTCATGACCGAACGGCCTATCAATACGGAGCGAACCTTTTACAACAAAATGGGCTATCCGGCTTTACTTATTACGCTGAACCGCGATGCAGAAGCCGTTCCTATCGCAAAGGAATTGACAACAGGTAAAACACCGGGCGAACGGGTTATTGGGCATTATTTACTGGGCATGACACAGTTAAAGAAAAACCAGCTCGATCAGGCTCGTCTTTCGCTGAAAGCGGCTCAAAACGAATTAAAAGAAGCGAAAAAAGCGGCTTATGATGACTGGCTTAACGCCTGGCTCGATCCACACCCGAAGTTCCTGGCAGCTTTGATTGCTTTATCCAACCCTGCTGAACGTGAAAAAGGCCTGGCTGACGTTCGTAAGTTTCAGGCCAGCGCTCGCGAGCAGTCGGGTCCAGATCCCTGGGCAGAAGCATTATTCCAACTGGAAATAATTGCCCAGCTAGCGTACCAACTTAAGCTAACCGATTTTGCCGAAGAGTCGGCCAAGGTTCTGGCTCAACACGACCCAAATTATCCGGGTACGCATTATGCCCTGGCTCATGTCGCTATGCTGAAAGGTGATGCCGCTACAGCTGAACGGGAGCAAAAACTGGCTCGGCAGGGCTGGTCGAAAGCGGATGCTATGTTTCTGACGCAGAATTTTGCCAGGCGATAAGCAGAAGAGATAAACTGCGCTCTATACGGGCACGTTAATATCAACGGTGGTTCCCTGGTTTTCAGACGACGTAAACTGGCAGGTGCCTTTTAACAGAGCGATACGCTGCCGGATATTTACTAACCCATTACCGGATGGCCGTTCGGCTAACGACGGATTAAAGCCCCGGCCATTGTCCCGATAGGTGAGTTGTAACGTACCTTCTTCGTACCGAAGCGTAAGCCAGACGTCACTGGCCTGTGAATGCTTTACGGCATTTTGCACTAACTCCTGCACAACCCGGAATACGTTGATTTCAACCGTTGAGGACAATTTTTGCGGTACGTGCTGCGCAACAAACGTAATCGACAGTTGCTGGCTTTCATTAAGAAGCGAAACCAGTTCCTGAATGGTTGGAACCAGACCCGCTTCAGTCAGGCTACGTGGGTGCATGTCGTGAATGATGCTTCGAATATCATCGATAGACGCTTTCAACACCGACAAAGAACGGGTTTTCAAATCCTCGACAGATAGGTTTGGCGTTCCTAACGAAGCCAGGTACATTTTTAGCACAGCCAGGTTCGCGCCTACTCCATCGTGTAGCTCTTTAGCAACCCGTTGCCGTTCGAGTTCCTGCGTGCGAATCGATACACGTAACTCATGTGCCTGACGACTCTTTAAGACATAAATCCGATAGCGGTACAGACCATACATACCGCCGAGCAGTAAGACAATTAGTAACGCCCGAAACCACCAGGTTGCCCAAAATGGCGGCTCAATCAGGATCTGAATCGAAGCGCCCTGCTCGTTCCAGACACCATCATCGTTACTGCCCTTCACCCGGAATACGTAATGGCCCGGCGGCAGGTTCGTATAATTCGCGTAACGGCGATGCTGCGCGTATACCCAGGTCGGATCAATGCCTTCTAGCTGATATTGATATTGGTTTTTATCTGTATTGGAAAAATTTAGGGCTGTAAATGTGAAATCAATGAAATTCTGATCATAACAAAGCGTCAGCTGAGGTTGGTTTGGGGCATACGCACTGTCCAGAACCGTAACGTTCGTGATTCGTACGGGAGGCACAAACGTATTTTTTTTCACGTCATCGGGCTTAAAGAAGTTAATGCCATTGATCCCGCCAAAGAATAACGTACCATCTGGACGACGATAGCAAACGTTCGTATTAAACTCATCGCTCTGCAAGCCATCATTGCGATCATAGTTTTTGGCAATTCCACGTACTGGTGAAAAACGGGTAAGTCCTTTGTTGCTACTTAACCACAGATACCCCTGATTATCAGTAAGTATCCCATAAATAACGTCGTTCGGTAAGCGAAAGGCAGCCGATGGCGCACTGGCAGAATAGTGTTTTTTCAGCTGGTACGTATTCAGATTGAGAAGAAATAGTCCACAATCAGTACCAATCCATAGTTTTTCCCGATCAGCCAGCATGGAGCGAATATTGGTGCAAGCCAACCCGTTTTTTCTATCGAACGTAGTGACTTTTCGTGTTTTCAGATTATACCGGATTAGGCCATGTCCGAGGGTGCCAAGCCATAGGTTTTGCCGGGCGTCGGCATACATCAGCCGAACTGTATACGTAGCAACAGCTTTGATAGCGGGGATATCGTCCCAATTTATCCACTGTTTCGTCAGGACATTGAACCGGGAAAGTCCTGCTCCCCCTCCCGTCCAGATCTCCTGAACCCGACCCACCGAATCCTTTAGTACATGAGCTGCATATACGTACAACTGCCTGCGCGTATCCGTGAATTTGTACGACTGATAGGTACACTTAACGGGATCGTAGTGAATAAGTCCGTGCACATTAGCCAGCCAGAGTTTTTTATCCGAATCGCCAACAATGACTCGTACTTCATTACTGACCACATCGTCTGACCTATGCACACCGCCCGTTGTCAGAAGAGGGGTTACTTGCTTCGTTGTTAGCGAGTACCGCGCCAGTCCTCCTGTTCCGGTTCCAATAAACAGATCATCATCCTGCCCAAAAAGCCTGAAAATCATATTATCAGGTAGGGAGCGTGATGAGTTATCGGCATCGCGCTGCAGGGTATGGAACAACAGGCGGTGTGGATCATATTTATCGATGCCGTGACTACTGAAACCAATCCAGATAATACCCAGCCGATCTTCATACAAGCTCCAGACACTGTTTTCTGCCAGACTTCGGGGGTTATTTCTGGAGTGAACAAGTTGCGTAAAGGTCTGACGCGTGGGGTCATAAAGGGATAGGCCGCCGGTTCGGGATCCTATCCAGATTCGGCCCAGATGATCACGTAATAAAGCGGTCATCTCATTGCTACTAAGCGTCTGTTCAGTCGTACCCTGCCGGTAATGACGAACGGATCGATCAGCCAGGGGCGCCTGGACAACAAATACACCGTCTTCGCGCGTGCCTATCCAGAGATTTCCCTGATTGTCAAACACGATACTCCCAAGAAGCGACTGTGTGCCGAGCTGCTGTTGATTTATGACTGTTCTGAACGCGTTTCTGGAAGCGTCGTATCGATAAATACCCTGATAGGTTGACACCCAAAGTTCTCCATCAAGCGACAGACAGAGGTTGTAGAGCGAATTATCGTCTGGAAAATACGAGTTGATTTTTTGTGTATTAGGGTCTATACGGTATAGTCCTCGCTCATCGGTCATTACCCAAATATTGCCCCGTCTATCCTCAAGCAGTTTCTCAATGGAAACGGTATCCAGTAAGTGCTCTCGTTTAAATACGTTGCTAACTTGATCGAACTGTTCATTGGTTTTATCATATACGTTCAAGCCGCCCCCCGTACCCACCCAGAAACGTCCCTTTGAGTCAGCCAGTAGTGCCTGAACAACGCTGTTATTCAGGCTGTGCTTGCCACCAGGTCGAAAAACTTTGAACTCGTACCCATCAAATCGATTCAATCCGTCCTGCGTGGCAAACCACATGTAATCGTCAAACTGGTCAATATCATAGCCAGTCCCCTGCGAAAGACCTCTCTCCTGCGAAAAGTGCTCTAAAACGTAAGGTGTATCTAAACGAGGCCTGTCCTGCGCCTGCCCAACTCTACAAAAAACGCTGACCAGAAGAAATAGGAGTAAGAAACGGGCCATTCGCTGATCAGGTAATCCGGTTGATCCTGGCCTATCATACCAGTTCCACAGGGGTATGATAGGCCAGTTTATAACAACTATTTTCCGATACGTTTCCACAGTCCGTGTGCTAACCAACGGACCTGGCGTAGTGAGGCATCGAACAAATATACGTTCTTAATCAAACGGACGAATTGTACTCACGCGACATTTTCAGTTCCAGTTGCTACAGGCAGTACGTCGCAGAGAAGTAGACTAACTTATTTTTTCAGCTTCCTTAAATCATCCAGCGTACCTTTGATCACAGCCGCAAACTTACTGTCGTCGATGGCCATATTGCCCTTTTTGTCAATGAGTTTACAGCTAAAATTAACCCGATAGGGCGTACCTTTTTTATCGAACAGTAGTTTAGGTAATACGCTCAGCGTCTTGCCCGGCCGGGCTGTAACGGGAAAAATAACAGGCGTAGTAGCCTGCGCTTTGATGAAAACAGGATCGGGCTGATGACCATCGGCAATCTCTTTGCCATCAATCGAAACGGTATACCGTGCATCGGCCATGCTGAACGCAAATTTATTTTTATTCACTATGTTCACTTTGGTGGCTACGTCCGTTCGCTTAAGTCCCAACGGACCAAAGTCGATGTCCTCGATCTTAATCTGTGGAATGTAAAATGTCGGTAGTTTTCGCTCAATTGTAACAGCGAATGTTTTTTCGCCGACAATCGGCACGTCCAGCGCAAAGGATGCTTGCACCTTATACGTTGTACTATCAATGCCTTTCCGTTCCAGAGTTTTCAGTACGTCCGTTAATGTTTTGGCCATCACTTTGACCGGCAACGTAATTAGCGTACTGTCACCTGATTTAAGTTCGATCGTTTTTTTGTACGTGTCCTTAATGACAGGCGTATTGGCAATGTATACCGTATAGTCCATCTGATGCGCCTTGAATCCTACGGGCAACGGGTTATCGATAAGCAATTCCATCGTCATATTGATGGCTTCATCGCTCATATCATTGATGTTCATCCGGCTTAACTCCAGGCGAGGTTTGAGCGTATTATCGTGCGGATCGCCACTAATCGCTCGCTTATCGGTCGTGTTTTTATACCAGATATAGGCTCCAGCAAAGCCGATTAGCAATAGCAATCCCACAATAAGCCAGCCCTTTTTCATAACGTATCTATTCGGTTGTATGTAAACTAGTAACCGTGATGATAATCAGGCTGTTCTAAATGTGACAATAAACTATAGTTCTGGTGCTTTACTACCAGAGTTATTAAACTTTTCTGTTGTCAGTAAGTCTTACAAATACACTTTATTGATTCAATTGCACATGCGTACCGTTTTGTTTGGCATACTTTTTCTGGTTGCTGCCTGCCGACGACCATCAACCCAGTTTGCGTCCATGCTCTCGCCTATTAGCGAATTAGCTGATTATTCACGTTACCTAAAATCCGGTGACGAACTGGTAGCTCTGGGTAATGATCCTGCCTGGTCATTGAGGATCAATCCATCGAAAGGAAACATGGTCTTTAAAGCAGGGAAAGAGGACAGTCTGACCATGTCCATCCCAGAGCGCCAGACGGATTCGGATGGTGTATTTCGATATAATACCAAAGCCGAGTCTGGTAGCCTGAACGTTGTTTTTAGACCTGATAGTTGTGTCGATGCGGTATCGAAGCAACGGTACGACTACCGGGTTCAGGTCGACGTGGGGGGTAAAAACTACGTAGGTTGTGGCGTTTCCCTGCAAAAAGTGGCTTTATTGCAGGATATCTGGGTACTTACTGATTTTCAGGGACGTAGCATTAAGGCCGGTGGGCCGCGTAACGAAGTACCCCGTCTGGAAATATCCTTGACGGAAGGCCGGGTTACAGGCACTACTGGCTGCAACCAGCTTAGCGGAACGGTCAAGGCCGATACGCGTCAGATTCAGTTCGGTCCTATGGCAATGACCAAAATGGCTTGTGTAGGCGAAGTCGGTACGTTCGAAAATACGTTTCTGAATGCGCTGGTTCAGCCCCTTGCTTATCAGGTAGCGGAAGGCAAACTAACCTTTCTCCAAAACGGAAAGCAATTAATGACCTTCAAGAAAGTAGATTAAGCTGATTTTAATCCTTAATACAAGCGAATGCCTGTTCTATGGAGTTCGCTTTTTTGTTACTTTTGTTTCTAGATAAAAGCCAATTGTATCTCTAAATAAGTTAAGGGTTTAACTACTCTTTCATTTATTTAACCAACCTAACAACTTTATGAAAAACTTACGGCTTCCCACCCGTGCGTGGCTACTAACGGGTGTGCTGGCCACTACCCTACTCAGTACGGATATACCGGGCTGGGCACAAACGATGGCCAAGCGTAGTACAGCTGCTGGATCGACAACAGCTGCCACCGAGAATCCGGTTGCCCTGAATCGAGTGCTGGTTTTTTCGAAAACCAAAGGATTCCGGCATGCATCCATTCCAGTCGGCAAGCAGGCCATCATGAAACTCGGCAAAGAGAATGGATTTGCTGTCGATACGACCGAAGACGCGGGTAAATTTACCGAAGCCAATTTGAAGCAATACAGCGCGGTTATCTGGCTTAGTACGACAGGTAACGTTCTCGACGATGCACAACAGGCAGCTTTCGAACGGTATATCCAGGCAGGGGGTGGTTTTGCCGGTATCCACGCGGCTGCCGATACCGAGTATGACTGGCCCTGGTACAATCAGTTAGTGGGTGCTTATTTCTTAAATCACCCAAAGCAGCAAAACGCTGAGATCGTTATCGTTGATAAAAGTCATCCATCGACGAAAATGCTGCCTGACCGCTGGAAACGGTTCGACGAATGGTACAGCTACAAGAGCATTGTTCCTGAAATGAAAGTGCTGGGTAAGCTGGACGAAAAAACCTACGAGGGCGGAAAAAACGGCGACAATCACCCCTTCATCTGGCACCGTGATTTCGACGGTGGAAAGTCGTTTTATACCGGCGCCGGTCATACCGACGAATCGTATAGCGATCCTATGTTCCTGCAGCACATTCTGGGTGGGATCAAATCCGTTATGGCGACCAGTCTGAAATTTGGCCAAGCCAAAACGAAACCATTCCCCGAAGAAACTCGCTTTCAACAAGAGGTTCTGGTTCAGGGGATGGACGAACCAACCGAGTTAGCCGTGCTGGACAACGGTAAAGTCCTGTACGCACAACGCAAAGGGGAGTTGAGCGTTTACGACCCTAAAAAAAAAACCAAAAAAATAGTCGCTAACTTCCCAGTGTTCACCAAGTTCGAGTACGGCCTGATGGGGCTCAACGTTGACCCGAACTTCAAGCAGAACAAATGGATTTATGTTTATTATTCTCCCGTAACAGGTGCTACCGTTGCAGATACAGCCCAGCACCTGTCACGCTTTGTTTATGACGACGTAAGAGATACCGTTCTGCTGAACACCGAAAAAGTGCTGCTGACAATCCCCGTCAAACGCGACGGCTGCTGCCACACAGGCGGCTCGATTGCCTGGGATCGGAAAGGCAATTTATTTCTTTCGACGGGCGATGATACCAATCCGTTCAATTCCGACGGCTTCGCGCCCATTGATGAACGGCCAGGTCGTAAAGGCTGGGACGCTCGCCTGACATCCAGCAACACAAACGATCTGCGCGGAAAAATCATACGCATTCATCCGGAAGCTGACGGTACGTATACCATTCCCGATGGCAACCTGTTTCCGAAAGGTAATCCAAAAGCTAGAGCCGAAATTTACGTCATGGGAAACCGCAACCCCTACCGTATTTCGGTCGATCAGCGCACGGGTTACTTGTATTGGGGAGAAGTAGGTCCAGACGCTGGTAACAACAGCGAGAAATACGGTCCACGTGGTCACGACGAAATCAATCAAGCCCGGCAGGCAGGCTATTTTGGCTGGCCGCTGTTCGTAGCGGATAACCGCCCCTATCACCAGCGTACGTTTGCCGACAGCACCACCGGGCCATTATTTGATGCGCAGAAGCCTATCAACGACTCACCGAACAACACCGGCCTGAGAGAATTACCTCCCGCTCAGAAAGCCTACATTTATTACCCTTACGCCGATTCGCCGGAATTTGGGGATATTGTTGGCAAAGGTGGACGTAACGCCATGGGCGGCCCGGTCTATTACTACGACGATTATCCGGAATCAGCCGTAAAATTTCCTCGTCACTACGATGGCAAATTCTTCGCATACGACTGGATTCGCGACTGGATTCACCCTGTTACGATGAAAGAAAACGGCGATTTCGTGAAAATGGAGGGCTTTATGCCCAGCACGAAATTCTCGCACATCATCGACATGCAGTTCGCCAATGACGGTTCGCTCTACACAATCGAATACGGTCAGAAATGGTTCGGTGCCAATGCCGATGCCCGCTTGTCGCACATCACGTATAACGCGGGTAATCGTAAGCCCGTTGCCGTTGCCAATGCCAATAAGATGGTCGGTGGGGCTCCACTGGTCGTGAAATTCGATTCGAAAGGGTCGATGGATTACGATGGCGATGCGCTAAAATACGAATGGTCGTTTGGCAAGGGGATGCCGAAACAAACGACGGCGAACCCGACCGTTACGTTCGCGAAGCCAGGTGTCTATCCGACTACGCTAAAAGTGACTGATGCTGCCGGGAACGTAGCGACGAAAACGATGGATATCAAAGTAGGCAATGACGAGCCTAAAGTAGAGGTAGCCGTGACGGGTAACAAAACGTTTTACTTCCCGGACAAACCAGTCAAATACGCCGTAAAAGTCGTTGATAAAGAAGATGGTACGTTGCAGAAAGGCATTAGCCCCGAAGACGTAACGATGACGATCGACTACCTTGAAGGTTTCGATAAGACGATGCTGGCGCAGGGACACCAGGCCAATACAGGTTATTCGACTGGTAAGCGATTAATTGATCTAAGCGATTGCAAAGCTTGCCATACGATTGATCAAAAGTCAATCGGGCCCGCTTATCTCGACGTAGCGAAGAAGTACAAAGGCTCGCAGGTGGAAAGCAAACTGGTTCGTAAGATCATTACGGGCGGTGGCGGTGTCTGGGGCGAACAGGCTATGAGTGCTCACCCGCAACTGAAAGAAAGTGAAGTTACCGACATGGTCCGCTACATTCTTTCCCTGGCCGATGATAAATCCGCGAATCGTAAGCCTATTGCGGGCGATTACGTACCGGCTCAGCAGAAAAAAGACGGTTCCTACGTACTGACCGCTACGTATACTGACCGGGGCAATGGCACCATCGGCCCGTTAACGGGTTCAACGTCGCTGGCGCTACGGTCGCCCATGCTGAAAGCGGTTTCGGCCGATGTGAAACGGGACATTTTCGAGTATGATGTTCCCAAAATTGGCCTATCAGCCATCGGTTTAAAATCGGGTAGTTACCTGGAATTTACTGATATTGATTTAACCGGTATTCAGGGAGTTACGGCTTCGGTCTTTGCCTCAAACGACCAGGTGGCGGGTGGCAAACTGGAAGCTCGACTGGATTCTCCAACCGGTACGTTGCTGGGAGACGTTGAGGCCAAAGTTGGCGCAACGGGTATGGTTAACCTGCCGTTCCGCCAACCAGTTACGGGCGTTCACAAGCTTTACTTCGTTTTCGTAAACCCGAGTGCCGGACAAAAACCTTTGTTTGCCGTCGATAAGGTCCAGTTTAGCACACAGGGCATGTAAGAGAGCAGCGTTTCTGTCCAACAAAAAGCCCCGGAAGTGATTTCCGGGGCTTTTTGTTGGACATTCAGGCAGGCTATTTGTTTTGTTCCGAATCTGTTCTATCTGGTCATGTTACACTAATGGGGCTAGTGGTGTCGGGTTCTCAAACCCGACACCACTAGCCCCATTAGCCCATGTCTATGATTCACGGTAGAACTCAGCTGAGACCGAGACTCAATACCGAACGGTCCAGAAAGGGTTTCGGTGGGCTGTCATGCTCTCGGCAATGTTCTGCTGAATAACCGCGTCGTACACTTTGTCATTAATTTTCTTCCCTTTTGTTTTAGGTAGTTTCAGATCATCGGGAGTCACCGGCTTAAACGTTACATTTGTCGCTTCAATCACCATATCGCCATCGTTAACGTCTAGTTCCAGAATCAGGCCGGGCAAACTATTGACGCGTTCTGGCCCAGCTGGAACGGGAATATCCTGCGCAAACCAGGCCGTAATTTTCTGCTTTTTAATGGGGTCTTCTGTTTCGGCTTTCATGCATATATAGCCCGCCACTTCTTTGATCTGATTCCCAATTTTCCAGACCGGCGCGTTCAGTGAATCGTCGATAATATAGGTTTTGCCCAACATCTCGATGATGTCAGTCTTTTTTTCTTTTTCGAAATTACGATAGATATAGTATTCCGATTTTCGCCAGGAATAGCCTCCTTCTTCGGGTTCATCGCTGAAATACGTATACAAACTCTCGTTGGGACTGAACGCCATTTTCATTTTGATTCCTTTGTCCTTTTCGGCCCAGTTTTTCCAGGTCTGCGACTCCCGGTCCTTTTGCTCCTGACTCAAAAACGGCAGTCGATTGATGATCTTCAGCCATTGTTCTTTGCGAACGTACGTAACAACACCTTCAGTTTTCTGGGCCATCGTTGCTGAGCTGATCAGCAAACACAGGATTACGAGTAGTCTTTTCATTGGGTAGTAGTTTCAGTTTTCCCCGCTGTGGAGTCAGGTTCTCAAACCTGACTCCACAGCGGGGAAAACTAGTTTTTTCATGTTACAATTTAGATACGTGTTATATCAATATCCGTCCCGGCGCATTTTGGCCTGAACGCCCCGCATGTTATACGTAAAGCCAATGGTAAAATACCGCGCCAGCGTTTCAATGGTCTCCGACTGGGTGTAATTGACGCCCCGGTTGAGCGAAACCGATACGTTCCGATTCAGCATATCAATTGCCGTCAACCGGATTTCAGCCCGTTTGGCTTTGCCCAGAATATGATAGACCGATGCGTTCCAGATTGGAATGCGCAGATCGAAATTCAACTGCTCATTCCTGTTGACCCGGTAGTTCAGGTTTGAATTGATGTAAAATTCGTGCGGCAGTTTCAGCGTCAGTTCACCACTGAAGTTGTTGTTCGTAAACGACTGATTCCGGTTCGGGTTAATCGAAAATTCGTTATTCGTTACGTTCACATTAGCATTTCCGTAGAACGTCAGCCACTCAACGGGCGTCAGGCTCAGTCGGGCGCCGAGGTTGTAGCCTCGCACTTTTGTATCGTTAATCACGCCATTGATTCGGGACGGATTATTGCCCAGATTGAAACCTCCGTTTAGATCCAGCGTTGCTTTGGTCTTTTTCAACGGGAATCCAAAACCGATGTAGGAGCCCAGGTTTTGACCACCCGAGAAGTTTTCGGGTTTGATCACCGTTACCAGCGTCTGAGGATCGGTATTCTGACTATAGACAATCTGGTTAACGAATTTTGTACCGTATAGACTGATATAGGCATTGATAAAATTCCCTGGGTTGAAATAGTTGAAATAAGCGTTCAGGTTATGACCCAGTTGAGGCAGTAAATCCGGGTTTCCCTGGTTGATAAACAGCGGATTACTGTTATTGATAACGGGCTGCAAATCGCGTGAGGTCGGTATCTGAACATTTACGTTATAGCCAGCCCCCAGATACCGGTTATTTTTCATACTGTAATTCAGCCCGACGTTTGGAATGACGGTCGTAAAAACCCGGTTTATGTTCTGGAACGTAGCCGCCGTTTGGTCGGGTGCAAACTCGCCGTTGAGCGTAAATCGCTGGCCCGCCAGACCCGCCGATATATTCAGCCCTTTATAGGAATAACGAACGCTGCTCCCCAGTCGATTATAGACGTAGTTGTTTTTATAATAAAGACTCAACGTATCATTCCGAATGTACCGGCTATCACCCCGATTGAAGACGTCATGGTCGACTTCGTCATTGCGCAGGCTAAAATTAAAGAAGGTTTCCCAGGTGTATCGCTTGGCAAAGGGTTCTACGTACTGCAGGCTTGCCTTATATTCACTGCGAATAATATCATTGCGTTGATCCTGATGAATATCCGGCAATCGATTACCCGCGCTGATGGGTCCGGTATACGTATTGCGCGAATCCAGATTCAACGTAGCGTCGTTGGTATTAACTTCGTATGTAGCGCTGGCAGCAAAGCTGCGGCCTTTTTTACTGCGCATTTTATGCCGGTAAATCAACGAGTTCGACATAGCGAATTGCTTTTGTTCGCTGTTATTAACGCTTTCGTTGTCAGTGATGGCGCCGTTGCTGCGGGTTAGCAATTGCTTCCGGAAAAGCTGCGCGTTCCCAACACCGTAGCGACTGTTGTTGATAAAGACCAACGTATTGAGCGAATCAATTTCCTTTTCGTAGCGTAAACTTGCCCGATGATTCCCGTTAAAATTAATCTGATTACTGGTCTCGTCAGTTTTGTACTGATCCTGCGGTAACGTATTGTCGCGATTACGCCGGGCATTCAGGTCGATGCGGGTCTGATTGTAGTAGTAGCTTCCACTGACTTTTTTCTGCTTCGTATCGTAGTTGTAGTTAGCGCCCGCAGCCGCGTTATTGGAGAAACCTACCCCCTGCCGTCCACTTACCGGAATGCCTAACCCCTCGTCGCCACTGTCTGAAAAATAAAAGTAATTCCCGCTGAAACCGAAGTCGGCGTTTTGGTTAGCGTTGTAAGCGTTACTCCCCCGAAAATCCTGATAATCATCGCGCGAGAGACCCTGCTGGTTTGTGTTATTGCCCAGGCCAACGAGCGAAAACTGATGTTTGGCGTTAAATTTATTATAACTGCCTTTGGCTTCGGCACGGGCCGATACGTTGTTAGAAGCCGGACCGGCGGCCGCCGTTACTTTCCCAAACCCACCCTTTTTAAATTCTTCTTTCAACTCCAGGTTTACCGTTTTTTCCTTCTTCCCATCGTCGATGCCGGTTAACTTCGCCTGCTCAGTTTTATCGTTGAAGACCTGCACTTTCGTAATGGCTTCGGCCTGTAGGTTTTTGGTGGCCTGTTTTGGGTCGTTCCCAAAGAAATTCTTCCCATCGACCGTTACCCGCTTCACGTCCTGTCCCTGCGCCTTGATGTTACCGTCCTGATCGACCTGAACACCCGGCAGTTTACGTAGCAGATCCTCAACCGTCGATCCGGGCGGCACCTTAAACGAACTGGCGTTATACTCAATCGTATCCCCTTTGATCGTTAGCGGAGCCTTCGCTGTTTTTACCACCACTTCGAATAACTCTTTGGTGATGGGTTTCATTTTCAACGCGCCCAGATCCATAACCGCTTCGCCGGTTGGCTTGATGAGCTGGTTGTACGGAATGAAACCAACAAACGAGATTTTCAGAGTATACGTCCCCGTTTTAATGTTCTTGAAGGCGAAGGCCCCCGTTGTGTTCGCTCGGGTGAAATTAACCAGCGATGAATCTTTCGGATTCAGTAGCATAACCGTCGATTCGGCCAGCGGAGCCGCTGCCGTGTCTACAGCACGTCCCTGAAGTGTAAAACGGGCAGGTGGTGGACTTTGCGCGTAAAGCGCGGCCGTCAGTAGACATAGCACGGCCAACAGGAAAAGGTTTTTCATGGAGTGTTAGTACTAAAGAGATTAGGAAGTATGCTGGCAAAGCTAATTGGATAAATGTAGCTCTGTTTATGCGTTAACGATTTTTAACTAAATTTATAGTAGCAAAATTTAGTAAACGGTCAACACACTCACAATGAGTCAAGTTTATCCCTGAACGTTGCAAGCCTTATCGTATAAGAGGATAAAAAAAGAGAAATTCCACAAGCGAGAGGTTACTTTTTTTAATCGGGAGTTAATCGCACTTGTTTAGCTTCTTCCAATACTTCCCGAATAGCTCGCGCTTTTAACAGGCATTCTTCCCATTCCTGCGCCGGATCGGCATCGTAGGTAATGGCACTCCCGACCGAAAAAGAGGCATACTGACGTTGAGCGTTGAAGAGTAATGTTCGAATCACGACGCTGAAATCAAAATCGCCGTCGGGTGTTACGTAGCCAATCGCCCCCGAATAAACACCCCGCCGACTCACTTCCAACTCATCGATCAATTCCATCGACCGGATTTTAGGTGCGCCTGTCATGCTCCCCATCGGAAACGCATTCTGGATAGCATCCGCCCACGTCACGTCCGCACGTAGTGTTGCTGAGACAGTAGAGATCATTTGATAGACCTGCTGAAATCCGTAAATACCAAATAGCTCATCAACCTGTACGGAACCCGTTTCGGCGCTACGGGCAAGGTCGTTACGAACCAGATCGACAATCATCAGATTTTCGGCCCGTTCTTTCTCGGAGTTCAGCAACTGAGCCCGTAGGTTAGCGTCTTCTTCGAGCGTTTGTCCACGCCGGATGGTGCCTTTGATTGGTTGTGATAAAATATTACGTCCTTCTTTTTTCAGAAATCGTTCCGGCGACGCTCCTATAACGTACTGGTGACCAATTTTCAGAAAACTCGAAAACGGCATGGGCGACCGTTGGTTCAACGCGCGATACGTCGCCAACGGGTCGAGTTGAGTACGTTCACTGAAAAACTCGAGGCAGTAATTCAACTCATAAACATCGCCCGCCCGAATGTGCTGCTGAATCCGCCGAACATTGGTCTGGTACTCATCGGACGTAACGCGGCAGTGGATTTGGGCGCGGGGCATGGGAGACGGGGTATGGGGTTGACTGTGCGTTTGTAACTGGCCCCATAATTTGTCTGGGTCGCCATGCCCATTGATCACTATTGCTTCTGACTCGAAATCGATAACCCATTCGGGTTCAACAAAATAGACATCCGGAAAGCCTAGTCGGTTTGGGTTACGGCTGCTTAACGATTCAAGCTGGTTCTTAAGATCGTACCCAAAATAACCAACCAAAAACGATGGTTGAGCGCGATGAGCTGCGTATAGTGTTTGAAACACGTTTGCGCTCTTTGTCAGCGCATCAGAAAACGGAATGACCCGCTTCGCACCGATAAAGAGTCGGTTCGGAAACGGGTCATTCGGGTAAGCAATATGATTATTGTTCAGAAAAGCCACAAAGCCTTCCTTCGTATTCTGCTGCGACACAGCCCAGGCCAGCGCACGCCAACGGAACGTAGTCAGGTCATCAACCGTTACGCGCAGGCTATTCATCCTTACGAGCGTACCAGACGTACGTCAACAGCGATATCCTTGCCTTCGGCATTCTGACTGACGGTAAATTCAACTTCATCGTCGACCTGCAATTCATTAAAATCAGTATCTATCAAACTTGTATAGTGAAAAAACAGGTTGTTAGGCGGAAAATTAATGAACCCATATCCCGTTTTCAGGCTACGCACCGTACTGATCTTACGCCCTTCCGGATCATCATCGACCATTGGATCGACATTGTAGTTGGGTTCGTCAATGGGTGCATAATCGTCGTAAGAATGTCCATTGGCGAATCCGGTGGCATAGCTGTTCCCATTGGCAGCCGTTGCAAAAGCTGGCCGAGGCTGCGTTTGCTGCTTTACGAAAAGATTCTGAATGACCATGTCGTTCCGGCGACTCCGATCGTCAATGACTCCATGCATACCAACCGGATACGATACCTCCTCCAGTAAATCCTGCGAGGTGCGCGTCACTTGTTTTTCACCCTGTTCGTTCAGGAATTCAAAATCCCAGCTCAACACCATAATTCGTGAGCCGAGCGTATTCAGTTTACGGATCAGCGGTACGTAGTCACCATCCGATGTAATCAGCACAACTACGTCGAATTTTTTGTATTGCGCCAACTCGAATGCTTCGAGCGCCAGCCATACATCAATCCCTTTTTCCTGCCGGTAACCCTGATACGTTTTAACAGGTAAGTAATGTGTTACGACTCCCTCCGACATCAGAATATCGTCGAATAAGCGATCATAAAAGAGTTGATTACCCCGCTGATTAGCTTCGTGCGCATTCAGACGGCCCCGGAAATAGTGGGCATCAACAATCTGGCACAACCGTTCATTGACTCCTTCTTCTTCGGCTACCTGCCGCCGAATAAATGCATGCAAGCCTGAGATACTGATCCGACTACGTCTTTCGTGAGAATAGTTGTAATAGTTACTTACGTGTAGAAAATAATTTCCGTCATAAAAAACCCCAATACGGGTTAATCTGGATGATGTCGCAGACATATCTTACTTTAGAGTTTATAATTTGTATGATTTTATAGAGTAATTCCTTTATAAGGCAAAACTGTTCTTTTGTGATTCTAGCTTTATATATGGTGTGTATTTTTAGATAAGCTGATTTTTTAATCGTTTGTTCTATATGCACAACTAAAAACGTAAGCAAGCTATTTGGTAACAAGCTATTAATTAGAAGGAGGTACTATTTGGGCCTGTAATCACGGGGCAAGGGCTACTATCCAGAAGGCACTGTATAATACTTACTACTTAATAAACTAAAAACTACGTATCTAGGTAACACTAACAAACCACTACAAGAACTCGTCTGCAAACATAACACATTTTCGTATGCAATGTTCCGAGAGTGTATCTTTGTCGGTTTACTTTGGCCCACTATGCGAAAAATACTGTTTATTGACCGCGACGGAACCCTCATTATCGAACCCCAGCCCGATCAGCAAGTCGATTCATTAGCTAAACTTGATTACGTTCCGAAAGCGATTTCAGCCATGCGCAGGATTGCTGAAGAAACCGATTACGCCCTGGTCATGGTGACGAATCAGGATGGACTCGGTACTGATTCGTTTTCAGAAGATACGTTCTGGCCCGCCCACAACAAAATGTTAGCTACGTTCGCGGGTGAAAATGTGCAGTTCGATGCGGTTCACATTGATCGCCATTTCCCACGGGACAATTCGCCAACTCGCAAACCCGGCATTGGCATGTTAATGGATTACTTCAGCGATACGTATGATCTGGCGAATAGCTACGTCATTGGTGACCGACTCACGGATGTACAGTTAGCGGTTAATCTGGGTGCCAAAGCGATTCTGTTTCTGCCACCAAACGGGTTATCGGCGGTTCAATTTGCGGATGTAGATGGCCTGACGGATACGATGCAACAGGCGATTGCTTTCAAAACCGATAGTTGGGATGAGATTTACGAATTTCTGCGGCTGCCATCGCGTATAGCCACGGTTGAACGGAACACCAAAGAAACCCAGATTCGGGTCGAGTTAAATCTGGATGGTACAGGTCGGGCCAACATGCATACGGGTCTTGGCTTCTTCGATCATATGCTCGACCAGGTAGCTAAACACTCGGGAGCCGATCTGGCAATCCATGTCAACGGCGACCTCCACATTGATGAGCATCATACCATCGAAGATACAGCCTTAGCTTTGGGCGAAGCGTACCGACGCGCCCTCGGCGACAAACGAGGCATTAGCCGGTACGGGTTTCTGTTACCGATGGACGAAGCGCTGGCGCAGGTCGCTATTGACTTTTCGGGTCGGCCCTGGCTGGTTTGGGATGCCGAGTTCCGACGGGAGAAAATTGGGGATATGCCTACGGAAATGTTTTTTCATTTCTTTAAATCGTTCTCCGATACGGCTCAGTGCAACCTGAATATCAAAGTCGAAGGCGATAACGAACACCATAAGATCGAAGCTATTTTCAAAGCGTTCGCCAAAGCGATCAGGATGGCTGTTCGACGCGACATTAAAGAACTGGACAACCTTCCAAGCACGAAGGGCGTTTTGTAATAAAAACCTACAAGGTTTAAAAGACCTTATAGGTTTAAAGTCAAAAGGCTGTCTTATTTTTGCAGCGACATTCAACTGAATACTGACATGGATTTATCAACACCTTTGACACTTCTATTCTACGCTGTTCTGCTGGCCGCTTCGTTTATAACGGGCCGTTGGTTAGAGCGCAACGATCGGAAGTATTAATTTTACCGGACCGCCGGGGTGTCAATAGTCGATCGTGATTACTAGTTATTGACTATCGACGGTTAGCTATCGACTATTGACTATTATGCTTGGTGCCATTACCCGTTGGTTATTCAAAATTGCTGGCTGGCGGGTAGTTGGCCCTATTCCAACCTTACCAAAAGCCATTTGGGTAGTTGCTCCGCACTCAACCAACTGGGATTTTCTGCTGGGCCTGGGCATTCGTCCCACCATTCACATCTGGATTCAGTATCTGGCTAAAAGTTCGCTATTCACCTGGTATTCAGGCTGGTTATTTCGGGCATTAGGTGGCAAGCCCGTATATCGTGATAAATCGCATAACCTGGTCGATGCGATGGTTGCTGTTTTCAATCAGCATGAACGGCTTCACATTTGTATTGCGCCTGAAGGCACCCGCAGCAACGTATCGAAACTAAAGACGGGTTTTTACTACATATCCCTCGAAGCCCACGTTCCCTTTATTCCGGTCGGTTTCGACTGGCCTCGCAAGCTTATTATCCTGGGCGAACCCCTATATGCAACGGGCAATTACGCAAGCGACATGGTTCCTTTTTACGAATTTTTCTCGCAGGTACAGGGGGTGAAAAAAGACTGGCTCAGACAGTGGGAAGAAACAGGAGTTATAACCTGATTGGCCAATTTACCTGCTCTTTCCGCCATGTGGGATAGAAAGCACCGTTGCATAGGTTCAGTCACTCACCTTGGTTTGCCAGAGTTATACTAACCAGTTGCAACAGAATTTAATTACCAACGTACCAATAGAAGCAGATCGTTAGTTTACGCTCATGAACAGACAACCCATCCAACTGGCCTTATCATTTTTACTGTTCTTATGCGTGGTCATTTCCTGCAAAAAGACGGAAAATGATATAATCCTGGCTCCATCGATTAACTGTATTACGACGGCACTAACCAATACCTCGTTCACTAATAATGGCTTAGCGCAAAGCACAACCCTATCCGTCGGATTGAGCGATGCACTCGCCGGATCGATTACGTTTAATATTGCCAGTTCAAATTCTAATTTTACCCCGACAACTTATACTACTACTGTAACGGTAGGACAAGCTTCCGTTGCCATTCCACTTACATTTGACGGCACATCGAGCGTAACGTCGGAGACCATTACAGTATCGGCAACCACCTATGGCACAGGTGTCTGCACAGCTGTAGCCACTATCTCAGCAGGCTCATCGACTACGACGACAACAA
Source organism: Spirosoma validum (assembly GCF_014699035.1). Classification (GTDB taxonomy): domain Bacteria; phylum Bacteroidota; class Bacteroidia; order Cytophagales; family Spirosomataceae; genus Spirosoma; species Spirosoma validum. The sequence goes on along the minus strand of NZ_JACXAA010000003.1, from coordinate 518,735 downwards.
CCGACTGCAGCACGGCAACAACCCCAACAGCTAAGGTCGTTTGTGCGGCCAATGCCTTCCTGGCAACGTTAAACGATGCCCAGAAATCGGCCGTTGTACTCAGTTATACCAAAGACAATGCCATCAAGTGGTCGAATTTACCCTGCGGGTCAGGTTGCCGGGTTGGATTGCAGTTGAGCTCGCTGACAAGTACCCAGGTAGCAGCTGCGCTGGCCGTTGTTCAGGCAGCCACCGGCACAACGACGAATGAAGGATATGACGAAATTATGCAGATTCGGGCGGCAGACGATGTGCTGGGGTCCGTCAACAGCATGGGCTATTCATCGGGCATTTATTTTATTGCTTTTTTGGGAACACCCTCAACGACAAGCACCTGGCAGTTTCAGTTTGGTGGCCATCATTTAGCAGTCAATAAAACCTATAACGCGGGAGCGGTTCAGGGGTCTACACCCCAGTTTGAAGGCGTTGAGCCGAAAAGCTGGACCGCCACGAACGGCACAGTTTATGCCCCGCTTAACAGTGAACAGGCCGCTATGGCTGCGATGCTGGCGTCGCTAAGTAGCACGCAACTCGCCAGCGCCAAACTCAGCAGCACCTTTAGCGACGTAGTATTGGGCCCAAACAACGACGGGAAGTTTCCAGCAACGAAAGTAGGCCTTCGGGTTAGCAGCTTAACGACCGAACAGCAGGCACTGGTCCTGGCGGCTATGAAACCCTGGGTTCAGGATACGGATGATGCTTCAGCGGCTAGCTTACTCACTACGTATCAAAGTGAATTGGCAAATACCTACATCGCCTACTCTGGTAACACTGCCCTAACGAACAACGCTGATTATGTACGTATTGATGGACCAAGTGTCTGGATCGAATTCGTTTGCCAGACGGGAGTCGTTTATCCCACTCAGATTCATTACCACAGCATCTGGCGTGATCATACCCGCGATTATGGTGGCAACTTCACGTTCTAATTCTGCTTTCACAACCCTTTTCACTGCTTACTAAAAAGTAGTAAGTTATACCAAGACGACTGGCGCTCATGCTGATTTACCGATCAGTACGAGCGCTTTCTTATGACCAATGCCAACTAGTGATTGCTCTTGGTCTTCGCAGTAAGCTGGTTCTGCTTTTCGTCGTTACCGCTAGCTCACATTTGGCCAGAATTATTCAAGATAAAGACAAAGAATTAACTAACGCTTTAAAATCGTTGTTTACATTATCACTCTTTAGAATGATTTATTAACTTTAATAGCCATCTAATCAATTACTTATCCTTTTTGATATTATTGGCTCCTATTTGTTACCTTTCCTCTATAATATAAAACTTAGATGACTAAATCTGCCTTAGCTAAGCATTCTAAAGACCAGAAAGCTACTATTCTGGTAATTGAGGATAATGACGATCAGTGGTTTCTCATCCGCTTGGCCTTACAACAACGTTTTCCCGAAGTTGAAGCTGTCTGGATGTCAGATAAGGCGCAGGTGATGACCTATCTGGAAGAATGTGTACAGAATTTGCGGGAGTTGCCCAGGCTAATTCTACTGGATTTATATCTGCCTTATCGCCAATACGGCTGGGACTTGTTAGAGAGTCTAAAAACGCATCACGTCTACCGTGAAATGCCCGTTATCCTGTTGAGCCAATCATCGGATGCTGAAGACATTAGTGAGTCATATGCGTTACGTGGCAACTCATACATCGTGAAACCATGTGCTTACGAGAAATGGCTCGCCTGTATTTCTTCCATCCGCCAGTATTGGTGGGATGCCGTTACATTGCCGAAGTATATTTAATAGGCGAATGACCGTATCTGGATTAGTCTGTCTTACCAGACAACAGGTAGTCCAGCTACGGTCGTGGCCTTATTAACCCGTTAAATAGGGTTATACGATCGGGGAAACGTCAACTGAAAACGCGTCCCAACACCCGGCTGACTATCTACTTCCATCTGGCAATTCAACAACTCACACAACTGACGGACAATGAGCAAACCAATACCTTCGCCCGACTTTGAATGCGCTTCTTGCGGTAAACCGGGTCCGGTATCGGTAATGGTCAACTGCCAATGATCAGGGTCAGAAGCGGCTCCCCAGCTTACGATTACCCCGCCTGTCTTCGTATATTTCAAGGCATTGAGCAATAAATTTTGAGCAATGCGGTGAACTTTCACGGCATCGCCTTCAACCGAAAATGCTTTCTCACCTTCCTTACGTAACCACAAACCGCGCTCATCGGCTAACGGACGCACACTGTCTTCGATGCCACTAAGTAATTCAGCGGCATCGAAGACACCGATCTGTCGCTGTTCCTGTCCCGATTCCAGCCGGGCCACGTCCAGCAATTCGGTAAGCATACTCGTGGCCTGCTGCAGATTCCGCTGGAGCATCGATAGCATGATGCTACGTTCCTCATCAGTGCCAGCAATATCCAGCAACGTAGCAGCCCCCTGAATGATCCCGAAATTACCCCGCAGGTCATGCGAGGTCGTGCGCAGGAATTCACCCCGGTCCCGGATTTGCTGGCGGAGCCTGGTCAGGATATGAATATTTTTGTTTGATTTTTCTAGTTCATTCAGCAGGTCGCTTTGCTGTTTCCCAGCCTCCTTCAGCGGAGTAATGTTCTGGCCTGTCAGCACAACCCCATCATCAAACTTAGTAAGCGTGATTAGCATCCATTCACCGCTCCCTGGGTCTTGGCGCTCCTCCATAAATGGTACACCAGTTTCCAGTGTATGCCGAACGATTTCGACAGTACGCTCTTGCCAGAGCTTATCGGATAACTGAGAGACAGGCCGACTCACCAATCGTTCTATAGGTAAGCCAGCAATTCGGGCGAACTCGTGATTACAAACAACTAAGCGAAAATCAGTTATCGTGTCGTTCTCGCGAATCGGCTTCAGAAACCCAATAGCCGCTTGTGAACTGTTTAGTACTACCTGTAGATTAAAAGCGTTTTCCCGTGCCTGCTCCCGGGCCTTCTCCAGATCTGAAATGTCGCGGGCGATAGCCAGCACACTCCTGACAATCCCATCAGGGCCGAATTCTGGCACTATACGTGAATAATACAGAGCCGTACCGTTCGGTGTGGAAAGTTCGTTAACATGTTCCTGCGGTTGTTTAGTCCTGAACGTCTGCCGTAATTTATTCATGTAAGGCTGAGCAACGGCATCAGGTTGACCCATCTCGGCGTTGGTCTTACCCAGGAGTTCATCAAGTGGCAGTCCCGTTTGACTAACGAAAGCACTGTTAGCAAACAAGAGTTTAAGATCCTCGTCCCAGCGCGTAATGGCATCAGGCGTATTTTCGACGAACGTGATTATTTGGAGATTGGTTTGCTCTGATTCGGTCGCTCGCTCCTGCACGCGCCGATCAAGTTCCCGGTTCATTTCGGTTTGCAGATGCACATCGGCCACACTACCAATATACCCATTGAATAGCCCATTATCTCCAAAGAGCGGCTGGGCATTTTCCAGCATCCAATGATAGTCGCCGTCGTGTCGGCCTAGTCGATACTCTACAGTAAACGGCTGCTGGGCTTTTACGTGAGTCGTATAAGTTTTTATATAGGCAGCCCAATCGTCTGGGTGGAATGCTTCTACCCAACCATGCTGCTTTACCTCTTCCAGAGAACGCCCGGTGTAGTTAATCCACTCTTTGTTCAGGAATGTAATGTTGCCCTGTGCGTCGGTCACCCAGATCAATGTAGGGGCATTGTCGGCAATTTGATGAAACCAGGCCTCGCGCTCAATCACTAATTGCTGCGCGCGCCGGTGTTCAGTAATGTCTTCGATAGCCAGCAGAATTGACTCCTGTTGCCGCACAACCCGCCGGGCATTGAGCGACAGAATTTTCGCTCCAGTCTCGACCGATGTATACGTCAGTTCAAACCCCAGAAACTGCACATCAGACGTAATGATGTCGGTAAGCATGAGCCGGAGTTCAGGAATGTCCCACTGACGATTACCCAGTTCGTAGATAAGCCGTCGCTCCGTCTCTTCCTCATGAAGTTGAAACAGCCGATAAAACGCCTGATTGGCACTCTTGACCCGTAAATCAGTATCAAGGACCAGTGTAGCTTCGCGGATGGTTCCGAAAATATCTTCGGCAAACTGGTAAGATTCTGACAACTGGTCGTTACGTACTTGCAATTCCTGATTAATCGTCAGCAATTCTTCGTTGGTCGATTCGATTTCTTCCTTACTGGTTTCGAGTTCTTCGTTGATGCTTTGCAGCTCTTCGTTGCTGCTAATGATTTCCTCATTGGCCGACTGGAGTTCTTCGTTGCTGGCTTCCTGTTCTTCAATGACTGAGCGCATATCCTCCCGCAGATTAGTCAGTTCAGCCTCCAGTTCTTTGATCCGTCGATTGCGGGCGTCGGCGGTTCGGGTGGTGGGCACAACGGGCGGCTCGATTTCTTCAAAAATGATTAGAAATAACCGCTCTTCGCCTATCGTTTCGAGGGGTACGGCTTCAATCGCTACGTAATGAACTTTGTTTTTTACTTTGATTTCTAAGTTGCTCTTGCGTACGGGCTCATTCAGTTTCTGAGCTTTATGAATCACGTTACGCAGTTCGAAGACCAACGACGGACGAGCCATCTTGATGAGATTCAGACTCGCTTTGCCGGGTGCCGGTTCAAGAAACAGGCCCGTTGAGCCCCGAAACAAGAGTATTTCCAGATCCTGATTGACAACGACACTGGCGGGTACGTACTGATTCAGCAACAGATTATCGACAACTTTATCCAAATCAGAGGCTAATCCGCCCCACCGCCCCTGAGACGACGCAATACGCCCAGAAGATTCGCCATTACCCTGGCCTATCGTTTTTGAAGTCAATACCGAACGATTCATAACGGAATCGCCGTCTAACTGGCGGGGTGCCATGGTAAACGTAGCGCGGCTATCAACGTCGTTTTTTCGGGCGAAAATTTTATAATTCTTCTCGACCTGCGAAAACAACGGAGCCGATGTACCTACCGTTTCAGATTTGCCGAGAATAAGATAGCCGTTCGGGTTCAGTCCGTAATGAAACGTAACGATTGCTTTGCGCTGGAGGGGAGTCTCCAGGTAGATCAGCAGATTCCGGCAGCTTATCAGATCGAGCCGAGAAAACGGTGGATCTTTCAGCAGGTTATGGGGCGCAAATACACATATATCCCGCACCGCTTTGTTGATGCGGTAATGGTCGTCTATTTTCGTAAAGAACCGTTGTAGCCGCCGGGCCGATACGTCCATGATTTCGCCCCGCGTATAACTCCCCATGCGGGCTTTTGCGACCGCCGATTCGCTTAGATCCGTAGCGAAAATCTGGATGGTCCGACTAAGGGTACGATCGCCCAGAACCTCTAGCAACAGCATGGCAATGGAGTAAGCTTCCTGGCCCGTTGAGCAGGCGGGCACCCAGACACGTATCGGTTCCTGAGGTATTTTGTCCTTTACTAATTGCGGCAGCAACACTTTCTGGACGTAATCCATCGTCTCGGCATCCCGGAAAAACGTCGTTACGTTAATCAGCAGATCGTCATAGAGCAGACTAGCCTCTTCGGGGTGGTTTCGCAGATAATCGGCATACTCGTTCAGAGAGTCCAGTTTATAGAGCAGCGTCCGGCGAATGATTCGTCGGCGAATCGTCGTTACTTTATACTGACCGAAATCCATTCCGGTAGAACGACGTAGTAACTGGATAATCGTCCGTAAGTCTTCATCCGTACTTGATGCGGGTTCGGTCTTTGAGGCTTCCAGACTTTCGGTTTCCTGGGCTTCCGTCAGAATGGTCTGCTGGAAAATGGCCGTTTGCTTACTCAATCGCTCTAGTTCTTTGGCAATTGCGGCCGGAGACAACACCCGATCAACCACGCCCTCGGCAATAGCCGACCGGGGCATGCTCTGAAATCGGGCCGTATCATCCTGCGCAAACGTAATGCCACCAGCCGCCTTAATGGCCCGTAAACCCAGTGTTCCATCGGAGGCCGTTCCCGACAGTACGATGGCAATAGCCCCTTCTTTCTGCCGTTCTGACAACGATAGAAAAAACTGGTCGATGGGCATATGAATCACCGAGCGGGCCGTGCGCGGCACCAGCGTCAGCACACCATCCAGCACTTCCAGATCGCGGTCGGGGGGAATAATGTACAGGTAATTTGGCCTGATCCGCATCAGATGCTGGGCTTCCAGTACAACCATTTCCGTCACCCGCCCCAGAATATGGGCCAGGTGGCTTTCCTGAGTTGGATCAAGGTGCTGGATATACACATACGCCAGTCCAGTTGTTGGCGACAGATTTTCAAGGAGTTCCACTACAGCCTCCTGCCCACCCGCGGAGGCACCAATAGCGACAATGGGAACGTTATGAGGAAGTTCAGGCTGGGAGGAATCAGAATCCTCTTTTTTTTTCGACATATTCTGTTGACTGCTTATGAACCAAGAGACAGTCCTGAAGTTAAGGTAGGATAGAAGTTGAGTAATTACTATCTAAAGGTAACCCTTTCGATCAAGATGGCAAAGCGGGATATTATTGTTATTGGCGCATCGGCGGGTGGCGTTTATGCCCTGAAAGAATTAGTAGCAACTTTGCCAGCTGATTTTAAGGCATCAATCTTCGTTGTGTTGCATATATCGCCCCATTCACCCAGTTACCTGCCTGATATTCTCAACGCATCGGGCCCGTTGAAAACGGTTCATCCCAAAGATGGTGAACTTATTTTGCCCGGCCATATTTACGTAGCCCCGCCTGACCATCACCTGCTGGTTGAATATGATCAGGTCATTGTTAAGCGAGGGCCCAAAGAGAACCGATTCCGCCCATCCATCGACGCGCTGTTCCGTTCAGCCGCCTATACCTACGGACCGCGCGTCATCGGCGTCGTACTGACGGGCATGCTCGATGATGGTACGTCGGGCATGTGGTCGATTAAGCGACTCGGCGGCACGTGTATCATTCAGGAACCTGAAGAAGCCATGTATTCCAGTATGCCAGACAACGTACTGAACTACGTGGATGTCGATTATAGTCTGCCCATTGCTGGCATAGCCTCTTCACTCATTCAATTAAGCAGCGAAACGGTCCCCGGTAAACTCGAACTGCCATCTGATGAAGAACAGCGTCTGGAAACCGAGATAAATATTGCCGCCGAGGACAATGCGTTCGATATGGGCATTCTGAACATGGGTGAGCTGACGTCTCTAACCTGCCCAGAGTGTAATGGAGCCTTGATCAGCATTAAAGAAGGAAAAATCATTCGGTATCGGTGCCATACGGGTCATGCCTATACCGCTAGTTCGTTGCTGGCCGAAACTACGAAAGTGGTAGAAGAATCGTTCTGGAAAGCCATACGCAGCCTGGAAGAAACTGTCATTCTGCTCGAACACTCGGGAAAACATTTTGCCGAAGGTGGTAACGAAACAGCCGCTGAGCAATTCCTCGAAAAAGCTAGGCAAACGCGTGAACGCGCCCGCAAAACACGCGACTTCGCTATGCACCAGGATAAATATAGTGAAGACTCAGCGGTACCTAATCAGCCATAAATAGGCGATAATGAGAGCTTTACATACTATTTACCGTTAGAATCTCTCTACACACTTCTTTATTTGGTTTAGTTAAAAACGTGAGCCCGCTTCTTGACCGAATACACTCCTGATGACTTCTACCCGCTTCATATGCATTGTTGATGATTCAGCGGATTACCGCCTGTTGCTTCAGCAATTGTTGCTTCGATTTTTGCCAGATTATCCTGTACGCTTCTTTGCTAATGGCAAGATATTTCTGGAAGAACTTCGTGAGATGAGCCATCAGCCAAGTCTTATTATTCTTGATCGTCACATGCCAGAGATGAATGGTCATCAAACACTGGAGTATCTGAAACAACATCCTGCGTATCGAACGATTCCGGTAGTGATGATGAGCAGTGTAGCTTCTGAGTCTGAAATTTATGGCTGTTATGAGTCAGGTGCGAATTCGTTTCTACTAAAACCCACCGATTTCGAAGGGCTCAGGAATACGATCGTAACCGTTTGTGACTATTGGCTGAAACTTAATCAGGAGCCTGTCACTCCGGACAGGTAATTAACAACTCAGAACAGCTTTGGGTACAACCCACGACAACGGACGACCATCCTATTGACCCCTCCCCCGTGGGCTAATTTTGCAGGAGTTTTATGGCAGCCCCGTTAGGATCATTCTGTTACCAGGATTTATTTTGGTAACTCCACCCAAACTAGAAATAGCATAATTAACAACTTTGATCCAGTTGGCTCATTTTGTCAAGCACCGATTGCCGCTCAGTTTTTGTCCGGGCAACATATCCCTTATACGTATTGATAATTATGTTGTAGTGCCTGATGAGTCTAGTTCGTTCACGATTGCCGTATCGCATCTTTTCAGCTCGCTGAGCCTGTTGCTTAAATGCATCAATCACCCGATCAAAATGAGCGATTCTGTCATCAAATAATCGGATACGTTGCCGATTCATATTCTGCCGCCATTGCTTATGAAAGGGGGCAGAAGAACGTACCGGCTTTTTTAGAACTGCCCGCCATTGCTTTTCCAGTTTTTTCATAACAGCGGAAAGCGGTTGCCCATCAAACACTTCGGGAGGTAGTTCCGTACGTTTGCCTTCATCGACAATATGCGCCAGAAGAAGTGTGTGCCCTTGAAAAACAATGATATTCAAAATGTCCAGAGCGTCCTCAAGACTGGAAAGATCACAGGAGAAATCATGTTGAACAGCGTTCTCGCCAATTGCCGTGAATGAGAGCGTCATAGAAGTGGTATTGAATAAGGCAGACAGCCTGATCGTCCATTTAGCAATAATCAGTTCCTGAAAGGAGAGGCAAAAAACGCGGCTGGTGATAGTTGGTCTGCTACCTCAGCGAAATCTAACAGTTTTCAATCATATTTACATATAATTAGCAAAAATCTTTTTTAGAGTACTTAAGCGAAAGAATCATAAACCAAATAACTGGTTACTAGCTGATGCATCGCAGCTAAATACTAACCCTAAACGTAATGTGCTTAAGTCCACCGTCGATGGAACGATCCTGGACAATTACTCCGGACTCTTCATTATACAGCCGGTCGCCTACCTGAGGTAATAGGCCAAATGTGTGATGAAATTGCTGAATACTGTTGAAGCAGACCGCCATTTTTTCTATATACGTATCAGCGACGATGGGGTCGTCGTACCAATGGTCAACTCGAGATAACAGCTTCGCCTGATGTAACAGCTTATCCGAAAGAATGAATTTAATTTTCCACCCCCGGACCATCCAGGTGTCTTGTTCAATGGTATCGACAATCGCTTTCATGAGGGTAGTGGTCTATAGACCATGTGTTAACACACCTACCTATGTGACAAGTAAATTGTTTATACTCAATATAAGAATTTGATAAATATTAACATATAAGTGTAGTATCACCTAATAAGAGCTAACTCCGAGAGAAAGATTAGCCTTTATTATTACACAACACAACTTTCTAATTGCTTCAGCTTTTTCTGAACCTGTTGTTTACTGGCTTGCGCCTGGTTTATTTGCTGGCAATACATATCCAGCATTGAGCGATAATAACTGACAAGATTATCTCGTCGTGGTTCATGCAATAACATTTCTTCAGTTCGCAGGCATAGTAGCTCAACCTGAAGCACCATGCGTGTAATCTGCTCTATTCTGGTATCGTATAGTTTAATCCGTTGACGAGTTAAGTCAATATGCCACTGATTATTTGCTTGTGAGGAGCGTCTCGGCTTGCTCAGAATGGCCTGCCATTGCTTTTCGAGTTGGTGAAGAGGTTCGGTGAAGGACTTCCCGTCGAAAGCTTCCGACGCCAGCTCAACGCGCTTATCATCGTCAAGAATGTGCGCTTTAATGATTGTATCTCCCTGTAATGTAACTGATCCCAGAAAATCCAAAGCTGTTTCCAGTTCCGTAAACTGACAGGAAAAATCTCGAAACTGAGCGTTACTAGTAATTGCCGTAAACGAAAGAATCATAAGAATAGCGTTTGTTCCGATAGCCTACAGCGAATGCCATTGACATCACTCAACGTTGCAAGTTCACTAAAGTTTTAGACTTTACTAAAAGATCTATGTATAGGCCTGATCAACGGACAAGCTATACGCCAATACCAGCACTCGGTTGGTAGCAGCCTCACTGCATAAACAACAGTAATGCATCTAACCCGCAACCGGTCCTGGATTTGCTTTATTCTATATTTATAAGTTATTATTATATAAATCTAAATAATTAGAATTATTCAATTTATCCAAAAAATTAACGATTTAGCTTTATAATTATACACTTCATCCAAATCAGGCTCTCTTACCCATCCACGACCATCTACTTTGCTGCTTCATTTTTTTCACTAAACAAGTACATGTATGAAAAAAACAAAGCGTTTTTTCCGTGTAGACGTGGGTTATTACCTGCGTTGTTTGCTCGCTGGCTGGTTGAGTCTGTCACCTGCCTGGTCGCAGAGCATCAGTAAACAAATTATCGTCGATCAGTTTGGGTGGCGCCTATCGGCAAAAAAAGTGGTGGTGTTTGCCAATCCGGTCACGGGCCAGAATGCAGGAACACCGTATACGCCGGGTGGTCAGTTTCAGGTGCGCCGAACGGCCGACAACGCCGTTGTGTACACGGGTTCGGTAGTGCCATGGAACGGCGGAACTAAGCACGACGATTCGGGCGATAAGGCCTGGCACGGCGATTTTTCGAGCGTAACAACAGCCGGTACGTATCATATTTTCGATCCAGCCAACAATCTGCGCTCCTACGATTTCGAAGTTCGCGACGACATTTACGCGGCTGCGCTGAAAGCCTCTACCCGAACGTTTTACTACCAGCGTTCCGGTACGTCGATTCCAGCCCAGTACGGCGGCAACTGGACCCACGGCCCGGCTCACATGCAGGATGCCAACGCGCTGCTATATAACGGAGCGGCCCAGGCGGGTACGCAGCGGAACGTAACAGGCGGCTGGTACGATGCCGGAGATTATAACAAGTACATTCCTTTTCTGAACGCTACACTCTGGAACCTGATGGTGGGCTATGAACTCCGTCCGTCGGCTTTTACCGACAACACGAACATTCCGGAGTCGGGCAATGGTGTACCAGACATGCTGGACGAGCTGAAGTGGGAACTGGACTGGATGTTGCGCATGCAGGCAACGAACGGTGGCGTACACAACCGCGTAACGGTCACAAACTACGAAAACGGCACCGACGACCCCGCTACGGATACGCAACCGCGCTATTACACACCCGTTACAACCTGGGCCACGGCTACGTTTGCGGCTATCATGGCGCATGCTGCCCGTATCTACAGCGCTTATCCAGGACAATATCCGGCTTACGCGACAACGCTTCGCACAGCTGCCGAAACCGCCTGGACGTATCTGGAAACCAATCCGAACATGCTACCCGCATCGGGAAAAGATGGGGCCAGTACGGCCGCTGCCGATGCAGGCTCGGACGCCAACGACGACAAACGACGTCGGGTGGCGGCCGCTGCTGAGTTGTTCTCGACCACCGGAACAACTAAGTACAAGTCGTTTTTCGAAGCCAATTACAACAACGTCAACGCTACAAGTGAGAATGGTTTTCACCCATTTTCAGCGGGTTATCTGGATGCGTCGCTGTGCTGGGAATTGAACCGGGCCTATTACGTTTACGCCAAAGCCAATGGTGCTACGTCCAGCGTCGTTTCCGCCATTAAGGATAAGTTCAAGAGCTCGATGGATTGGCCCATTGAAGCAAACTATACGCAGAAGGCTGATCCATATCTGGGCTTTATGTGGACGGGGCATTACTCGTGGGGTTCCAATTTGCAAAAAGCCCTGTGGGCACTCATTCCAATTCTGGCAGTCGACCTGAACGTTAATCCGAGTAAGAATACACTCTACAAAGAGATTGCGGAGGAATACCTGCACTACTTCCACGGACGAAATCCGTTGGCCTGGATGTACCTTAGCAACATGGGCTCTCGGGGAGCCAATGCCGGCGCAGAAAACAGTGTCGATGAATTTTACCACAGTTGGTTCCGGGATGGTTCGGCAAAGTATGATGGTGCAGGGTCGCAGTTCGGTCCCGCACCGGGCTACCTGACGGGCGGTCCCAATGTGTATTATAGCGGTACGTCCGCTCCGCCGAAAGGCCAGCCCGCGATGAAATCGTACCGCAACTGGAACACATCATACCCGGAGCCTTCCTGGGAAATTACCGAGCCCGCCATCTATAATCAGGCTGGGTACACGTTTCTGGTAGCTTATTTTACAACGCCTTCTGATACGCCCCCGCCCACTACCCTCACGGTATCGAGCAACAGTCCGATCTGCGCGGGGCAACCGCTGAATCTGGTATCGAATGGAGCACCGACGGGCGCTACGTATCAATGGTCCGGTCCGAACGGTTTTGCGTCAACGTTGGCGAACCCAACCCTCCCGAATGCGACAATGGCAGCCTCGGGTACGTATTTGCTCGTCGTTACCAACGCCAGCGAAGGATCCAAATCGGCCACGATTGCCGTTACGGTAAACGCGTTGCCCATGTCTTCAGCCTTGAGCAACAGTCCGGTAATGGCGGGTCAACCGCTGAATTTAACAGCGGCCGATGCTGGTTCAGGCGCTACGTATCGATGGAGCGGTCCCAACGGCTACAGCAGCACTGGGCAAACCGTTGCTATTCCTGGCGCTACAGCAACAGCCTCGGGTACGTACACGCTGACGGTTGGCCTGAATGGATGCACCAGCACAGCGACAACGGTGGTTTCGGTAACAGGAACCGTACCCGGTGGTAATTCACGTATTATTTACGACGATGCCCTGCAAACCGGTTGGGCCGACTGGTCGTGGAGTGCCACGCGAAATTACAACGCTACGTCGCCCATTCACGATGGGACCAAGTCGCTGGCGGTACAGAACACGGCTGGCTGGGGCGCTCTGTATCTGCATTCGGATGCGCCCATCTCGTTAAGCGCATACCCCTATCTAAAATTCTGGGTGCATGGCGGAACCAGTGGAACGCAGCGGATGCAGGTTGTGATCAATAGCAGCGGCTCCTATACATTCAGTGCAACCGCGAATCAGTGGACGTTGATTACCGTACCGTTTTCGGTGTTTAACAATCCGGCTACGTTGCGGGATATTTACATTCAGGACGTAACGAATCAGGTCCAGCCGACGTACTATCTCGATCAGATTCAACTGGCTTCCAATCCGGGTACTAAGCCACCGCCAGCCGTAACGGTCAGCGCATCGGCCAACAGTCCAATTTGTGCAGGCCAGACATTGACTTTATCGGCAACAGCGGCTAATGCAAGTTCTGGAGCTACGTATCAGTGGAGCGGTCCGAACGGCTTTACCGCGTCAACGGTGAATCCTACCCTGCCCAATGCAACAACTCTGGCCTCCGGAACCTACGTGCTGACCGTCGTTAGCAACGGTGCATCGTACACCGCCAATACGTCCGTGACCGTTAAGCCCTTACCCATGGCGTCGGCATCAAGTAGCAGTCCCATAACGACCGGGCAAACGCTAAATCTTGTAGCAGCCAGTGCTGGTTCGGGTGCTACGTATCAATGGTCCGGCCCAAATAATTTCGCGTCTGGCAATCAGAATCCATCAGTTGTGAACGTAACAACAGCCGCAGTTGGTACGTATACCCTAGCGGTTGGTCTGAACGGTTGTTCGGGTATGGCAACGACCAGTGTAAGCGTAACTAGTGGTACGCCTGATCCGCAGCCTGGTGGTTTACTGATTTACGACGATGCGCTGAAAGCAGGCTGGGCCGACTGGTCCTGGAGCATCACACGCAACTTCAACAACACCTCACCTGTGAAAATAGGGAGCAAATCCCTGGCATTGCAATACACGGCCAACTGGGGCGGTCTGTTTCTACATGCCTCAACACCGGTAGCGCTGTCGCCATATACCCATTTACAGTTCTGGGTACACGGTGGATCGGCAGCCGGGAAGCGCTTCGACGTAACGTTCAACAGCAGTTCAAAAGCGTATACCGTGCAGCCAACGGTTAACACCTGGACGCTCATTACCATACCGATTACAACCCTGGGCAGTCCCGCTACGTTGAGCGATCTGTATTTTCAGGACACAGGCGGTACAATCAATTCGCCGTATTACGTCGATAATTTACAGCTCGTGAATCTGTCATCGGGGCGTCTGGCCGCGGAGTACGCTGATAGTAAACCTGACGTTCAGATCTTCCCGAATCCGGTATCTGGACGACAGGGAGTTATTCGGTTAACATTCCATCATTTCGCCGTCAATGAGTCGGTTCGGATTAAGGTAGTGAACCCAGATGGCCGGTCGATTCAGCAACAAACGCTGACGCTTATTACGCCAGAGCAATCGATACCGGTCAACGGACTAAGCACCGGTACGTATCTGTTAACGATTCAGGGGCAGTCGGGTAATTTTACCAAACGGCTGATTGTTGAGTAAATAAGGTATAAGACTGGTTCGCTCCAAACTCATGTTAAAATACGACCCCACTGGGTCAACTGTTAATAGAAGTTAGAATACTAACAGTTGACCCAGCGGGGCAGGGCTGTTAAGTGCTAATCCCGTAGGGATGAAATCATTGTAGAAATAAGCAGGGTCACTCGTCCCAAAACCCCGGAGGGGTGAAATGATGTCACCCCTCCGGGGTTCTAGCTCTATTGGCGGTTACTTTTTCTACAAAGATTACATTCTTTCAGGGTTGACCATCAGAACTTAACAGCCCTGCCCAGCAGGGTCGTATTCGATTTGTTAATGTATTTTATTAATACTTATGCCAGTTCGTCTTCAACAACTGATTTAGCTTTTTTGTAAGCCCCTTTAACCGAATCAGCGGCAGAATCCAAAGCATGCTTCGCCGACATTCGGGCTTTACCTGCTTTGTACCGATAGTTTACTTTATCGATTGGGCTAGCCTGCCGATACGTTAGATAAAGTCCGGCGACTATACCCGCTACCACACCAACACCAATGGCCAGTTGAGTTAGCTGCTCTTTCTGCTTATCCTGAGTTTCGTCTTTGGGCATCATATCGCTTCGCGTAACAGCGGCCAGAAGCGGATCGGGCAATACGTGGGCTGCGACCACGCGAGCCTTGTTCATCCACCCCGCCACTACGTGGTCTTTGCCCTGCAGAAGCGCTTCATATCCTTCCTTAGCGACATCAGCAGGATTGGCGGTTTTTGCCGGATCAGCGCCTTTAACATGGGCCGCCCCTGCTACGTTGAAAAAGTTGGTATTCGTTGCTCCGGGCATCAGTACCGTAATGGTCACGTTTGTTCCCTGTAATTCATTCCGAATCGCTTCCGAGAACGATTTGATAAATGCTTTTGTCGCCCCATAGACGGCCATCATTGGATTTGGCACAACCGACACTTCGGAGCCCAGCATCAGAATTTTACCAGCTTTCCGATTGACCATATCTTTCAGGAAGAGCTTGGTCAGGTGCATCAACGCCACCGCATTTACCTGCACGACGCTCAGTTCTTTCTGTAAATCGGTTTCGGTAGCAAATTGGCCATATTCGCCAAAACCAGCGTCGTTCACCAGTACGTCGACCTGAATACCTTTCGACTGAGTTTCGTCGTAGATTTCCTGCGGAGCATTCGGATCAGCGAGATCTTTTTGAATGATCGTGGTTTCAGTGCCGTATTGATTCCAATGCGTGGCAGCCAATTGCCCCAACATCTCGGCGTTACGTCCGACCACTACTAATTTATAGCCATCTTTCGCGAACAGTCGGGCCAGTTCGCGGCCGATTCCGCTGCTTGCGCCGGTTATAAGCGCTGTTTTTCCAGTGTGATTTTCCATTGTTGAGTATTTAAACAGAGTGTTAAGGTACGCCGGGTTTTAACCCGTTTAAAGATTGGCTTAGAAAACGGGTTAAAACCCGTGGTACCTTCATATAATCAAGGTTTCAGCACAACTTTCGTGCAATCGTCTTCCTTATTTTTGAACATATCGTACGCCCTGGAAACTTCCGATAAGGGCAGGATGTGCGAGATAATGTCGTCTAACACAACTTTACCCTGAACGACTAAGTCCAGCAGATGATCAATGTTTTTGTGCACGAACGACTGTCCGGCTCGAAGCGTAATGCCTTTATCGAAGATACGCCCGATTGGGAAATTGTCCGACGGGCTTCCATATACCCCAACTGCGGAAACAATACCGCCCCGACGTACTGCCTGAAAACATAACTCCAGGACTTTAGTCGTCCCCTTTTCCAGATTAATAACGGCTTTGGCTTTTTCCAGAAACGACCGATTGGCTTCCATACCCACTGCGTCGACACAGAGATCGGCTCCCCGTCCTTCCGTCATCTGGCGAATCGCTTCAACGGGATCGACTTCATTCGGATTAATCGTTTCCACCTTGTTGACTCGTCGGGCTCGCTCCAGTCGATATTCCAATGGATCTATGGCAATAACTCGTCCGGCTCCTTGCAACCAGGCCGATTTCTGGGCCATCAGTCCAACAGGTCCTGAGCCAAAAATAGCAACGGTTTCTCCACCCTTCAGCTCACCCCATTCGATGGAACTCCAGCCAGTTGGGAAGATATCGGTTAAAAACAATACCTGCTCATCTTTCAGCGATTCAGGAACCTGGCGCAGGCCATAATCGGCGTATGGAACCCGCACGTACTCAGCCTGACCGCCGTTGTAGCCGCCGTAGAGATTGGTATATCCGAAAAGTCCTCCTCCTTTTTGCGAGAGTAGTCCTCCATCGGGTCCATAGTGTTCATGGTTCGAGTTTTCGCACTGCATCTGTAGGTTATGCTGGCAGAAAAAACACTGGCCACAGGCAATGGTAAACGGTACCACAACGCGGTCGCCTTTTTTCAGGTTAGTTACGCCCGAGCCAACTTCTTCAACGATGCCCATAAACTCGTGGCCAAGTACCTCGTTCTGAAATTGTGGAATAAAGCCATCGTAAATGTGCAGGTCGGAACCGCAGATGGCCGTTGACGTAACGCGAATCAGCGCGTCGCGGGAATCTTCGATACGGGGATCTTCCGTATTCTCCAGGCGTATGTCGCCGATTTTGTGAAACACTGCTGCTTTCATAAACGCTGTTGAAAACGTGATAACGTTAAGTTCTTTTTCTAACTAACTCGTACAACCAGGGTTTCGATTTATCGACTGAATAGACTTATTTTATTTGAAAATGATTAACCGATCAAACACTAAACTAACTGACAATCAACCGATAAACCGGAACCTAACTTTTTCATTTGACCAACAAAAAACAGGACTAATCTTCTGTCACTTCTTCTGCTATCTTTAACCGGATAATACCTTTACTCTATGAAACGTTACCTACTCCCGGCGGTTCTGTCGTTGTTTTTCTACGCCTTTTTAGGTGAATTAGTACTTAGCCGGGCGCAGGGGCAAGCCAAAGCATCATCGTTAAAATCAGCCAAACCCCGCACGATCGTTACCACCGACGGTGAAGTTGATGATGTCGATACGTTTATCCGAATGTTGCTGTATGCGAACGAATTTGATATCGTCGGTCTGATTTACAGCAGTTCGCAATGGCATTACAAAGGCGATGGGAAAGGCACAAAATTTACGTCTGAAATGCCCAGCACTGCCAAGCGTTATGGTGAACGAACCGACCTCCGCTGGCCTGGTACGACCTGGATGCAGCTATACATCGACAAGTACGCGCAGGTTTATCCGAACTTGATAAAACATGCCAAAGGATACCCCACGCCTGACCATCTGAAGAGTTTGATACGTATCGGAAACATTGACTTCGAAGGGGACATGAACCGTGATACGGAAGGTTCTGACTTCATTAAAAAAATCCTCCTCGACAACGATCCAAGCCCCGTTTATGTCCAGATATGGGGAGGAACCAATACGCTGGCCAGAGCCTTAAAATCCATTGAAGATCAGTATAAGAATACGCCCAACTGGAAAACGATCTACAAAAAAGTAGCAGCCAAAACCATTATCTACGCTGTTCTGGATCAGGACGCTACGTACCAGAAATACGTAGCGCCAAATTGGCCCGATATTCGGGTGCTTTATAATTCAGATCAGTTCTGGAGTTTTGCATATTTATGGCCCCGCGTTGTGCCCGCTGAATTACAGACTTATCTGGAGGGGAAGTGGTTTGCTAAAAACATTAAGTTCGATCATGGTCCGTTACTGTCCTCCTATTACCTCTGGGGCGATGGTCAGAAACTGCCCGGTGATCCTGAGCATACGCACGGCGACATGGCGGAGGCCAAAAAATACGACCGAAGTCAGTACGATTTCATTTCGGAAGGCGACTCACCCGCTTATTTTTACCTGATCGACGTAGGCTTACGGAGCAAAGAAGACGTTTCATACGGCGGCTGGGGTGGTCGCATGGTGCAATCGCGCACGAATCCGCACCGCTGGGAAGACGGTAAAACCGTGACAGACTACGATCCTTATACCAAAAAGCAGGATGCAGCTTACCCACAAACGCGCTGGATCAATGTACTACAAAATGACTTTGCCGCCCGTGCTGACTGGTGCGTTAAGGATTACAAAAACGCTAACCATGCCCCCGTTGTTAAGCTCAATCACGCCCTCGACTTGACGGTCAAACCAGGGCAGACAATCCAACTCAGTGGTTCAGCGAGCGATCCCGATGGCAATGCCGTGACCTACAAATGGTGGCAATACGAAGAGGCTGGTACGTATCAAGGCAAGATAGACCTAAAGGATGCTGATAAAGCCAAAGCCTCCTTTACGATACCTAAAGACGCACCTGTTGGTAAAACCATTCATATTGTTCTGGAAGTAACCGACGGTGGATCGCCCCAATTAACCCGCTACCAGCGCGTCATTGCCAACGTTGCGGAGTGATACACGCAGGAAAAATGCCAGAAAATAAGGTACTTTATTCCAGTGGTGTCGGTTTTAGAACCCGACACGATAAGGTTTCTTAAAACCGTGCGGGTCAGATTTTGAGCTGCACGGGCGGTCCCACTGACCTCACTTCATAAATTATCTCGCTCTTCCGTTATTCGTTTGCCTATTCAGTCACTTGCAACATTATTGCAAAAAGATTTCGTCTTTTTGTAATCGTTCCATTCAATCCCTTACTTTTGCAACACCGTTGCACAAAATCCGTTTTGTACGACAGTGAACAATACGTAAGGAGTGAGAACACGAACGCATCAAAGGCCACCGAGCCAGTCGGGCAAACTGAAGAGGTTTAGACAATACGTCAGACTATGGCTAATGCTGTTTATTAGTAGTACAGCATGGAGCCAAAACATAGCGGTTTGTACTGATTCGTTGGTAGGATTTATTCAGGGTCAGGACAGCCGACAACGTACGGAGAAACTTCCATTGCCCGGCGCAACCGTTTATATCCGGGAACTGGCCAAAGGAGCTGTTGCGGATGCGAATGGTCGTTTTCAGATTACCGGCTTATGCCCCGGCATCTATACGCTTGATTATCAATTTATCGGATACAAGACGGTTGCCCGCACGATCCATGTTCCCTTATCGGATACGATGATAGCATCGGCGACGCTATTGGCCGAAAACGTTACGTTAAACGAAGTCGTTGTCACAGAGCATCGTTCGGAAGCGCAGCAACTGCTTCAAACCCAAACCAGTTTATCGGGAGCAGCACTCGACCAAACGCGCGGACAGTCGCTGGGCGAAAGCCTGAAATCGTTGACAGGCCTGTACTCTATTCAATCCGGACCCAGTATTTCGAAGCCCGTTATTCACGGCTTATACAGCAACCGCATCATCATTCTCAACAACGGTATCCGGCAGGAAGATCAGCAATGGGGTACAGAACACGCCCCCCAGGTCGATCAGTTTCTGGCATCGCGGCTCACCGTAATCAAAGGAGCGGCCAGCATTCGCTACGGTTCAGATGCGATCGGGGGTGTTATCCTGGTAGAGCCCAAAGCCATGCCGGAACAGCCGGGAATCAACGGCGAAGTGAACGTAGTGGGCGCTACGAATGGGCGAATGGGCGTTGCGTCGGGTATGCTGGAAGGCGCGTTCGGCAAAAAGCTACCGGGCCTAAGCTGGCGCTTACAAGGTACCGTTAAGCGGTCGGGTTATGTCCGAACGCCCAATTATTTCCTGGAAAACACAAGTTACCACGAGAATAACTTTTCGGGAGACATCCACTACGATCATGGGCCCTGGGGAGCCGAAGTGTTTTATAGTCAGTTCGACACGAAAATCGGGCTGTTCACGGGTGCTCAGGTCGGTAGCTTAGCCGATTTGTATGCCGCCATCAGTCGATCAGAACCCCTGTCAAAACCCGGTTTTTCGTACACACTCGATCGGCCTTATCAGGACGTTCAACACGATTTACTCAAGGTACGCGCTTACCTGCGCACGAATCAGGGCGGTACGCTGACGGCTACGTTTGCCCGTCAGCAGAATACCCGCCGGGAGTATGACTACGTATCGTTCAGCGGTTCGCTTAACCCGGAGTTATACCTCAAGCTGGTTACCCATACCGCCGATTTGGTTTGGGAACATAGCTCGATTAAAAACGGCGGGGGTGGTGTCTGGTCGGGCAGTGCAGGCTTCAATGGCATCACGCAGGGAAATGTGCGGCAATACCTGTTTCTGATTCCTAACTTCCGCAACTACGGAGCGGGTTTGTTCGCCATTGAACGGTATGCGGCTGGTCGCTGGACGGTAGAAGGGGGTCTGCGTTACGATTACCGGTGGCTGCGGGCGTATTTCCTGAACGAAGCTACTAAACAGACGTACTACACAACCCACGACTGGACCAATGCCAACGGTTCGCTGGGAGCAGCTTATCAATTCCACTCTAACCTAACCCTAACGGCTAACCTCAGTACGGCCTGGCGCGCACCGAACGTAGCGGATTTGTACTCTAACGGTTTACACCAAAGCGCCGTTGCTTACGAAACGGGTAATCCAAATCTCCAGCCCGAACAGGCTTATAACGGGAATCTTGTACTAGCCTACACAGGTAAGCGCCTAAGTGGCGAAATCGGCGTGTATAACAACCTCATTCACAATTATATTTACCTCAAGCCTGATTCAGTACCCATTATCCGTCAGCGGGGCGCGTTTCCCTCCTACAGTTACGCGCAGGTACAGGCGACGTTCCGGGGTATCGATGCAACGATTACGTATAAGCTGACCGACCAGCTGACCCTGACAACCAAGAACTCACTGTTATTTGCTTACAACCAGACCGACCATGATTATCTGGTTTTCATTCCGCCTAATCGCTCAGACAATACCCTTCGTTACGACTGGTCTCGGTGGGGTGGGTTATCAAACCTCTACGTTTCGGTGAGTGGTTTATACGTAGCGCGCCAAAATCGGGCACCCGCTGTAACGAGTCGACAGGAAAACGGAAACGTCATATTTACGGGCGATTTTGCTTCGCCCCCATCCGCTTATTTTCTGTTGGGTGCCGAATTTGGCTTTACAGCCCCGTTAGGAAGTCAATCGATGAGCGTGATTCTGAGTGGCACTAATCTAGCCAACGTAGCATACCGCGATTACCTAAACCGCTTCCGCTATTTCGCCGATGAACCGGGACGTAACATCAGTCTGAAAGTACGCGTACCCTTCTCTGTTCTTACCCGTAGTTAATTTTTCACCTCTTAACAACCTGCGTTATGCAATCTATAAGTAAAGCCCTGTGGATTATTCTGGCCGTTTCGCTCCTGACCGGTGCCTGTAAGAATGATGAACAGAACGTCGCGCCAACCGACGACAATGAAGCCATCACAACCGCCATTCTATCGCTTACCAACGCAACAAATGCTCAGGACGTAGTGACAGCGACCATCGAGAACCTAAACGCAACAGCACCTGATTTTACAAAAGCTACGTTGAACTTAAAAGCAAATGCAACGTATTCAGGCGTGGTTCAGCTGTATGATAAAACGCAAACGCCTACCCTGGACGCAACCGCTGAAATTCGTGAGAAGGCCAACGAACATTTGTTTATTTATACGCCTTCAGCAACCAGTCTGCTGACTGTAACGCTTACCGATAAAGATACCAACCCAGCGCCAGGCCCTTATCCGATTGGTTTAACCTTTTCGCTGAAAGCGGGACCCATCGCTACGGGAAAACTGAATGTCCGCCTACGTCACCAACCGGGCGCCAAAAACGGCACCGCAACGCCCGGAACGGACGATCTAAACGTCGACTATTCAGTGATTATTCAATAATATTTGTCTTCAATTAATGGTGGCGGGTTTGAGAATCCGCCACCATCAAAATTATAGGAACGATATGAAAAGGCAATCCAAAGATTATGCGATGACCTATTGCTGTTAACCCTTCTATTGCTGAAAATAGTCAAGCTTATCGGCATCAATATTGTTGGTGACCCGCATTTCTCCACCACTGCCTCCCATTAGTGTTCCGCTCACGGTTAGCCCCCCCGAACTGCTCCCGGGTATGAACGTGCCCGTTAAGCCTACACTTAGTTTATCCCCCGCTGGAATAGGCTGGCTGGTTGTTAAGACGTAGTAGCCGTTGGTAGGACCGCTTAATTGCCAAACATTGTTATTGACCGAGCGGTTGTTAATTATCGTCTCACCAGGGGACATGATTAGAGATAATTTGCTGTCCTGAGTGATTTTTAGGGTTATCAAACCACTGCTAGCCACCCCGTTGAGTTCCAACACATCCACTACCAGTGTAACAGGTGATTGGCCATATAAACCTGTAGGGCGGGCGTAGAGTAAGGGAATTAAGTCAGGGGATGGAATTGCTGTTACAGTGACTGACGCTACGTTTGAGCAGCCATTCGTCCCGGTAACAAGTACGGAGTATGTACCTGGTGAGTTGACCGTAGCGGTAGGTCCGTTGTGAACCTGGATTGCCCCAACGCTGAACTGATAGGTGCTTCCCCCCGAGGCTGTCAGTGTCACGCTAGGCATAGCAGGGCTCAAGGTGCCGCTGGTCACTAAACCAGCTGAGGGTTTTGCTAGTACAGTAAGTGCAAAACCGGTCGAAGTAATAATAAGCTCACCCGCGCTAACCACCACCGAGTAGCTACCAGCCGCTGAAGGCTCTACATTTGTTAAGCTCAGGATAGCGCTCGTTTGGCCGATAACGGGCGTGCTTAGGTTGTCTTTATACCATTGATAAGTGAGTAGCCCGTTGGCACTTGCGCTTACTTGCGCCGTGACGGTAGTACCTGCGCAGACACTAGAATTGGCCGCTGGCTGGCTGATAATTACCGGTGGATTGTATTTCTGAATGCGGTGATTACCATAATCAGCCACGTAGATACTTCCCTTACCATCCACAAACACGCCCCTTGGACTATCTAATTGGTTAGGTGCTGAACCTCGTGAACCAGTTCCCACGATAGTAATCCCTGCAGTGGCCGACGTCGAATTGGGCGGAAACTTCTGGATACGGTGATTCAGCCAATCTGCTACATAAATATTGCCTGGATCATCCACAAAAACGTCATATGGATTATCCAATTGATTGGCCGCTGCGCCCCGCCCGTTACCACCGGCTACTACGGTACCCGAGGTGCCTTGGGTCGAGTTAGCAGGAAACTTAATAATGCGGTTGTTGAACAGATCAGCTATGTAAAGATTGCCAGCTCCGTCCACACACATGCCGTTTGGGCCATTTAGCAGATTGTCTGTCGAGCCACTGCCGTTTACCCCAGGTCCATTACCTCCCACTGCGACGTTAACAGATTGGGACGGATTCAGGTTAGGAGATACTCTCAGGACGCGAGCTTTAAATACATCCGACAGAAACAGATTGCCTGACTTTTCCACAACTATACAAGATGGGGCCAACTCATGGTTCGGAAACAGGCTTGCATAGTCTCCCCCTGCCACAGTGATAGCCGAGGTACCTTGGGTCGAGTTAGCAGGAAACTTCTGGATACGTCGGTTGCTAAAATCTGCCACAAAGAGATTATTTGATTCATCCATAGCTATGTCAACAGGTGTGCTTAGCTGATTGGCCGTCGAACCAGATGAACCAGTCCCCGCCACGGTAATGCCAGCCGTACCTGAGGTAGAGTTAGGGGGAAATTTCTGGATTCGGTGGTTATATTCATCTGATACGTAGATATAACCTGATCCATCGACAATAACAGCAGCCGGTCTATACAACTGATTGGGGTCTGAGCCATTTCCGGTGCCGCCAGCAACTGTAATAATCGACTGGACCGTTGATTGAGCGAGCACGATGGGACTGGCTGACAACCAGCCAATAAAAAAGAATAACAGGTACTGATTCAGCAAACGCATCGAGAGATTTTTCATCATATAGGTATACAAAAACATAGAGAAAGAAATAACACAAGGTGACTTTCAGTCCATTCAGGCTGACGACTCGCCAGACAAATTGTGTCAGGAATCAGAAAAAGTAAGCTAAAGAGTAGCGTAAAAGTACAGATTGGTAAGTCTATCCAACTACTTGATTACTTAGCCGGATTAAGCACTGGCATTAGCAGCGGTAACGTAACACGAAACCAGCCTTCCTCTTCTTCAATGAGCGGTGACGGTTGGTTCAGCAAACGGTATTTGATGGCGATATTCGACAAGCCTACGCCGTTCGATTCGACGCGTATTTTTTTACGTTGCAGCGTATTCTCGACGATCAACTGTTTCTGTTGATCGGTCCGGATGCAGATCGTTAGGGGTTGATTCTTCAGCACGACGTTATGCTTAACGGCATTTTCAACCAACAGCTGCAATGTTAGCGGGGGTAGTAAAGCTTCCTGATACGATTCATCAACAGCAATATCCATCGAGATACTACGTCCGAAACGGGTTTTAAGCAGGTGAAAATACGATTGAATGAACCGCAGTTCAACGTTCAGCGTCGTCAGTTCGCTTTCGTTGCTACGTAGCAAATACCGGTACACATTCGAGAGTTCATCGACAAATTCACCAGCCTGCCGGGGGCTTTCGTCAATCAGGGACGATAACGTATTAAGCCCGTTGAACAGAAAGTGTGGGTTAATCTGGCTCTGCAACGCCCGCATCTGCATCTCGGTCTTTTCCTGCTGCATCTTTTGTAAAGCCAAATCAGCTTCCAGGTATTCGCGACGGCGCTGCTCGCGTTCGCGTTCCAGGTCTTTCTCAATAACTGCTTTATTGACGGCTTCGCGTCGGTGCCGGTACGAAATACCCAAGGCAAAAAAGATTAAGTCCAGTACCACGCCCGTCTGAATAAACAGATCCGGATGTTGCCAGAGTGGCAGCTTTACATCAAAATCGGTAGAATATATCAGCAGAATCGTCGTGATGGCGTGGTTAATCAACAACGATGCCGTTCCAGCGACGAAAAAGCGAGCTACTGCGTCTTTCGAACGGAAAAACGCATACACGATGTACACGCCGACTGCCAGCAACGAAAATCGTACAGGATGCAACAGCAAAGCATGCCATTTACTTTGCCAGAAATCCGTAAAGAGATAGACGTAGGTTTTTATCACAATATATGTGACCAGTAGTCCCTGAACGACGGTTACCCATCGCAGAAATTTCGGACGCTCCCGCAAATTCAGGAAAATTTTAGCCAGTTCCAGATACAGAATATAGCCTGAGTAGGAAAGAATGAGCTTTTCGAAATTGGCAATGTTCTTCGGCTGATCGAAGTAACTGCTTATGAAGTAGATGGCCCAGGTAACTGTGTAGACGGAATAGATGCCATAGATACGCTCCCGGTACATAAACCACTGCACCGAATTGGCCAGTAACATGGCTAAAACCATACCCAGAAATAGTGGGGCCCAGGCTTCGTACGTCATTAATGATTCCGGCAGATTATGGAGACTAACAAATATATAAAAAAGCAGACTTCTTTAGAGTATATAACACCGGGTTAAAACCCGGCGCAATTGATAAATGTGATACGTTGCGCCGGGTTTTAACCCGGTGTAACATTTTATAAGTAGAAACGTATTGATTTTCTCTTATCCAGACTGTTCGTTCATGTCATTATCAGTGTTCTATACTGATTATACCTTCTTTTTACAACTATGCAGGAGACTGTAAACCGAAGACAGTTTCTCACCACGGCGGGCTTATCGGCCCTGGCGCTAACTTCCGGAACCAGCCAGCTATTGGCCAGTTCACCGAGAAAATCAGGTCTTAAAATCGCCTACTCATCCATTACGTGGGGTGGCAACGATGCGCAGGCCATTGCCGATCTGGCAGCTTTAGGTTACCGGGCTATCCAGCTCCGGGCCAATACGTTCGGACCTTATCGCGCGAAACCCTCTGAACTGAAAGCGCTGCTGGATCAGCACAAACTACAACTGGTGATGTTTTCGAGTGGAAACGTCGAGATTGATCCGGCCAAGGAGCAGAGTACCATCGACATGCACGTAGCGCACGCCAGTTTTGTGAAAGCGCTCGGCGGTTCAGCTATTCAATTAACGAACTCAGCCCGTCCGAAAGACCGGCTGCCAACCACAGAAGAATTGAAGCGCCTGGCAACCGTCATGAACGAGATCGGCAAGCAAACGGCCGATCTGGGTATTCAGGCTACTTACCACAATCACATGAACCAGCTCGGCGAAACGCCCGAAGAGGTCGATGTGATTTTACAGGCGATGAATCCTAAGTACATGAAACTGGAGCTCGACATTGCGCACTACAAACAAGGTGGCGGTCAGCCGGAGAAGGCGGTGAAACAGTATAAAGACCTGCTGTACGCGCTTCATCTGAAAGACACGATGTCTCCCCTACCCGAGAAGCCCAATGATCCCAAAGCGTACAAATTCGTTGAACTGGGCCGGGGTAACGTCAATATTCCGGCGGTTATCAAGGCACTAGACGACATTAAGTTTAGTGGCTGGGGAATCGTTGAGCTGGATGGTGTACCGGAAAAAGATAAAACACCCGTTCAGTGCGCGCAGATTAACAAAGACTTTATTACCAAAACCTTAAATATTCCTCTGTGAAACAACTGCTTTTATCAGGCTTATTACTCGGTTTGCTGGCTTTCGAGAAACCGCAAACGCCTAACACACTTACGACTCAGGAACAGCAAGAAGGCTGGAAGATGCTCTTCGATGGTAAAACGACGAAGGGCTGGCGGGGCGCCTATTCCGATAAATTTCCCGCGAAAGGCTGGAACGTAGCAAACGGTTTGCTGACCATCCAGAAATCCGACGGGTCGGAATCGCAAAGCTTCGGCGACATAGTGACCGACGACGAGTACAGTGATTTCGATCTGATGTTTGATTTCAAGCTGACCGAAGGGGCAAATAGCGGCCTTAAATATTTTGTCGTTGAACATACGCCAAAGCCCAAAGGATCGGCTTTTGGTCTGGAATTTCAGGTTTTAGACGACGATAAGCACCCAGACGCTAAACTGGGACGTAACGGCAACCGAACTGTAGGCTCGCTGTACGATCTGATTCCGGCCACTAGCAAAAAAGCAAATCCGATTGGTGAGTGGAACACGGGTCGTGTGGTCTCGAAAGGCAAACACGTTGAACACTGGCTGAACGGCACGAAAGTAGTGGACTACGAACGGGGAAGCGAGAAATTCCGGGAGTTAGTAGCCATGAGCAAGTACAAAGCCCCTGAATACAACGCGAATGGTCGTTTTGGGGAAGCACCAAAGGGTCATATCTTACTTCAGGATCATGGCGATCAGGTTTCGTATCGAAATATTAAAATCAAAACACCATAAAAGAAGCTGGCTATCAGGCATTAGACTTTGCCAGTACGTATCTTTGTCTATTGTCAATTATTCTCTTTAAGCCTTGTAATACATGGAAAATCGTCGTGAGTTTATAAAGAAATCTGCCCTTGCCGGACTTGGCATGAGTTTTACGGCAGGCAGTTATGCCCGCATCCTGGGCTCCAACGACCGGGTTCGCGTTGGGATCATTGGCTTCTCGGATCGTTTCCGTCAGTCACTAGCGCCCGCCTTCGGCGAACACATGAAAGATCATAACTTCGCTTTCGTGGGCGTATCCGATATCTGGAACCGTCGTCGTGACGAAGCGGAGCAGTTTTTGAAAGGGAAAAACATGATCGACGGCTCGTTTTTCAAAGCGCGTAATAACGATGAACTTCTCGACCGCAAGGATGTAGACGCCGTTATCATCAGCACCGCCGATTTTCAGCACGCACTGCATTGCGTAGCCGCCGTCGAATCGGGTCGGGATGCGTATGTCGAAAAACCGTTTGCTGAAGCCCTGGACGATGCCCGCAAAGCGCTGAAAGCGGTTGAAAGCTCAAAGAAAATCGTGCAGATCGGTTCGCAGCGACGAAGTGCTCCCAATTATCATCAGGCCAACAATTTTATCAAATCCGGCAAATTCGGTGACATTACTATGGTCGAAATGACCTGGAACGTGAACCAGCCGGGTCGCTGGCGCCGTGCCAAACTCGTTTCCGAAATCAAAAAGGAAGATACCGACTGGAATCGCTTTCTGCTGAATCGCCCGAAAGTGGAATGGGACCCACGCAAATACCTGGAGTTCCGGCTGTTTTATCCCTACTCGTCAGGTATTCCAGGTCAGTGGATGTCGCACCAGATCGATACGGTTCACTGGTTCAGCGGCCTGGATCATCCTCGTTCGGTGGTTGCTAATGGTGGTATTTATTCCTGGAAAGACGGACGTACCAATGCCGATACGTTCACGGCGGTATTCGATTACGGCCCGGATAATGACAAAACCAAAGGCTTCCAGGTGTTGTATTCGTCTCGGATGAACAACGAAGCGGGTGGTGTCAAAGAATACTATTACTCGAACGGTGGTATGATCAACCTCGACACCAACAAGATCTCGCCAGAGGGTGGCTTAGAAGAGAAATTCGCCAAAGATATGGGCATGAAAGCCAATATGCTACCAACGATGTCGCTGGGAGAAGCAGCCAAGATGGAGACTTCGGCCAACACCGGTGGCGATCCGATGACGTCGTTGCACATGAAAAACTGGATGGAATGCGTCCGCAGCCGTAAAGAGCCGAATGCACCTGCCCGCGTCGGTTTCAACCACTCCGTTGCTAACATCATGGCCACAACGGCTCTGCACACCGGCAAACGCGTTACGTGGGATTCGACCAAGCAGGATGTGATTGTAAGCTAAAGGAGTGAAAAATGAAGAGTGTAGAGTGAGGAATAAGCTGACGCAAGATATTCTTCACTCTACACTCTTCATTTTTCACTTTTTAATCAACGCTGCTCCGATCTGGCAACTCAGACATTTTTTCTGGGAGCAGAATTCATTATAGAGTTCAATAGCCGCCTGCGAATCGAAGGCTGTCTGGATACCGAGTCCGAGAGTATCCCAGCTTTCGGTCAGGCGGTTTTTTTCGGCAGGCAGTTGCTCCAGTAACCGAATAGCCCGATCAATATAGGCAGGTTGCCCACGATGGTGTGCATAGGCAGCTAGTAACGGGACAACCGTATTGATGACAATATTCTCAGCAGCGTTTAGACCCAATGCCGGTACCGCTTTTTCAGTACGTTTCCCGAATCGATAGTGCGATTGCCAGTACTCGCCGGGCGTTAACTGTAGCGATTTAAGTAGCTGTTCTACATCCGTTGTCCCCACAAATAGCGAGAATAAACTGGCATGGCGGGTTAACAAACGAGCCAATTGGGCTAACCGTAATGTGGGAAAATTAGCGGGCCGTAATCGTCCCCATTTCCAGGCATGAGCGGCCACTTGCTTATCGGCTAGATCATACTTTGCCGCCAGAAACCGGTATTCACGTTGAAGCGTCGTTACGTAATCGTCAGTGGCTCCCGGTGGGAGTTCGTCACTATCCAGCAAACCTGATGTTCCGAACAACATGGCTTCAACCTGTACCAATACGTCGCGGTGCTTCAGAATTGCTTTCAACGGTACGGCCCGACTAAGTTGCGCCATTGGCTCAGCGTTTATTTTGAACCCCATGTTCATGGCCAGTAATCGATAAGCCGTTTCCTCCCAATCGCCCTGTGTTTGCTCAGCGATCTGCTGTACATGTGTAGCCTTCCGTTCCAACCGTTGTAACATCGCCTTATCGAGCATCGACGTTACGCGCAGGGGTGATACCTGACGAAACTGATCCGCACAGGGGATTTGCTGTGGTGAGTCATTCAGATTAGCGTAACGAGCCAACAAATCAGGGTCTATCAACTTCCTTAGCTCAAGCGTCGGTAAGGGCGTCCCATTCGCTCGATCAACCCGGCGACCAGTTGTTGCGCGATCGTCCTGCCAGACTACGTGCAGTATTACGTTGTCGTAAGCGCGGTCATGCTGATGGCGGTGCGTTAGCCAATCCGATGTATGCGTGTGCATTTCAACAGTACCCACCCACTCTACCTCATTAATGAGCAGACGAGCATTAGTAAAATCGGGACCAGCGTTGTAATTCCGAAACCCAGGGTGCAACACCTGAACTTTTTCACCATCAGTGGTTACCAGACTTGTTGTCGTAACATATTGATACTGCCAAATGAAATAGAGAAAGACTTCGGGCACAGATCGGGGTCAGTTAGCAGTGAATAGCCAGGAGCGAACAATGTAACTATAAGTTCCTTATAGACGCTATAACTGAAGTAACGTAACGACCTGTACCCTGAAGCATCATTACTATATTTTAACTGCCTGTCGGGCCAGCAGTTTCCAACCGCCGTTCTGATTGACCCAAATCAGCAATACAGACAAATGCGCCGTTCCGGGCGTACCACTATTGGCAGTTACAGCTGACAGCTCATGCCGAACCATGGCTGTATTGTCAACAATGGTGATGGTCTGTTTGGTAAGGTCGATCGTTTTGAAGTCTGATTCGCCACTCACTAATGCCCGCATAAATTCAGCTTTATCTTCAATTTTTCCGTTTGAGTGTCCATAACTTAGCTTGTCAGACGCGATGGCCTGCAACGTAGCGTCGGTAGGGTCAATCATGGCTTTGCGGAGTTTTTCGACGGCGTCGGCTACAGCTTGTTCGCTCTTCTGAGCCGATGCGTTTAGTCCAGTCAGGGTGCAAATTGCCAGGGCGGCAACAAAAAGAAGTTTATGGATTTTCATTTGCTTGGGGTTTGATTCGTGATTGGTTTTGTGTTAACGTACGGCTGTCAGAGTATATTCTTTTCCGGGCGCGGTGGTCAGGTCATAAACGAAAGTCCCGTTTGCCGGCGTTTCGGGCGAGGTTGTCTGGTATTGATTAGCGGGCATTTTATAGAACGGGTTGGGATTTGCTCCGTTAGCAGTCTTTAATGCTACGTTGCCAGCGGCTTTCAGCGAATTGTAAACCCGAATCCGGCAGTTTCCCCCTTGCTTCGAGCGGACGGTCAGCTTGTCGAGTTTACCGTTTTTCCAGTTGTAATCAAGCTCAAAGCCACCACGCGCTTTCAGTCCTTTTACCTCGCCCTCTTTCCAGGCATCCGGGATAGCGGGCAGAATGTGAATCAGTCCATCATGGCTTTGCAGCAGCATTTCGCCAATCCCCGACGTACCGCCAAAATTACCATCGATCTGGAACGGTGGATGCGCACAAAGCAGGTTCGGATACGTACCGCCACCTTTGGCATAATCCGTTCCCTCCATGCCCGTCAGTCGCAGCAGTTCACGTAGTAATTTATAGGCATGATTGCCATCATGTAGCCGCGCCCAGAAATTGATTTTCCAGGATTTACTCCACCCTGTACCACCGTCTCCTCTTATTTCGAGCGTTTTGCGGGCAGCATCGGCAAAGGCCGGCGTAGTAAGGGGCGAAATTTCCCGACCCGGATGCAGAGCATACAGATGCGATACGTGCCGGTGTTGCGGGTCTTCGTCGTTCCAGTCTTTATACCATTCCTGCAAGTTTCCTTTCTTGCCAATTTGTAATGGAAATAGCTTTTTCTTGCTGTCGAGCAGGGTTTTTCGGAAATCTGCATCAATGCCCAACTGCTCCGACGCCTGAATCACATTGCTGAACAAATCCCAGATAATGGCCATGTCCATCGTCGTAGCGACCGAAACCGAACCCTTTTCTCCTTTCTCGGTAATGAAAATGTTCTCGGGTGACGTAGCCGGTGCTGTTACCAGATGACCCTGTTTGTCTTCCGTTAACCAGTCGAGGCAGAACTGAGCGGCCTCTTTCATCAGCGGATACGCATAGCGCTGAAGGTATGCCCGGTCGCCGGTGAAAGCATAATGGTCCCACAGATGCTGACTCAGCCAGGCCCCACCCATTGCCCAGTTGGCCCAGGAAGGGCTTCCTTTGCCTTTATCGCCAACGGGATTCGATAGTCCCCAGATATCGGAGTTGTGATGAACCGTCCAGCCACCCATGTTGTAAAAATTTTTGGTGGTTTCGCGACCTGTAGCGGCCATATAACCGATCCAGTCGAGCAGGGGCGTGTGCAGTTCAGAGAGGTTGACCATCTCCGCTGGCCAGTAATTCATCTGAGCATTGATGTTGGTCGTATAGTTGCTGCTCCAGGGCGGACGTACCATCGGATTCCAGATACCCTGCAAATTCGCCGGAACGCCTAGTTCGCCTTCCCGTTTTGGTCGCGAACTGGATATCAGCAAATAGCGGCCAAACTGAAAATACAAACTTTCCAGTTCCGGATCAACGGCTCCTTCGGCGTAGCGCTTTAATCGCTCATCCATCGGCAAATTAGGCGTTGGGCTACCTGAAATTCTGAACTGAACGCGGCTGGCGAGTCGCTGATAATCGGTGATGTGTTCCCGACGTAGCACATCGAATGATTTGGTCAATGCACCATTCAGGTAGTTAGCAGCCAATTGTTTTTCATCGCGGCCTTCGCGGTCGGGGCATTTATCAAACCCGTTGAAGCTCGTAGCCGCCGTTATTAGCAACACAGCCTCCGTCGCGTTCTGAATACGTAAGCCAGCCGTATCGGCAGCGACCGTTCCATCCGTTGAGCGCACTTTTATCCGCCAGTCGAATCGCATTCCCCGGCAACCAGTCGAGTCACTATAAATGACTGGCTTCGGATTGTAGTCAACGTAATTTGGGTCAGCATGAGCCGGTGCTTTCCCCCGAACGGCTAACTCATCTCGACCCAGCAGCTGTTTGGTAACTGGATGCGGACTGCGAACGGCTGCAGTAAACGCCAGCGCGCCTTTCTTGCTGGCCGTCAAGCGAATAACGATCACCTGAGCGGGTGCTGACACGAAAATCTCACGGGTAAACGTAACGCCATTGACCGTAAAGCGCGTGGTCGACGTAGCGTTGTTGATGTCAAGACCCCGGTAATAATTTGTCGACGTACCAGACAACATTTGCTTTAACAGCAGATCCCCCAGCGGCTGATAGGCTTCCGAATACAAACCCTGAATGTTCTGCGTCAGCTTAGCCGCCTGTGCGTAATCTTCCCGAAATAAGGCCTCGCGTACCTGGGGTAAGTATTTAGCCACACCCGGATTAGGATTTCGATTGACCGGACCACCCGACCAGAGCGTTTCTTCATTGAGTTGAAGCAATTCCTCCGATTCTTTCCCAAAGACCATCACCCCAAGCCGACCATTGCCGACCGGCAGCGCTTCGTTCCAGTTACGGGCGGGCTGCTTGAACCATATGGTTGAACGGGACTGACTGAAGACGGAAAAAGTTTGCCCGACGAGCAGCGCTAGTACGAACAGTATTCTTTTTTGAAAGTAGTGATGAACTGCTTTTGGGGCACTCATGTAGGTCAAAACAAAAATAAAACGAATGATGGCTATCGGGGAAAGAAGAAATTCCAGACCGCCTACCCGTTCTTAGGTCCTATAAAAGCAGATTTTACTACGTCAACCTAAACGAATAGCCTGCTCAACGAGAAATAATTGTCATCGGCTTTTTCCAGTTGAAGTGGCCCGGCAGGCAGTAACGGGGTACCGGCGACGATTGCTGTGATGAGTTCAAAAAGCGTGTTTCTCGTAGTCAAAGCTGTTACGTATTCAATAGTATGCCGTCAACAAACCAGTTAGCTGGCGTAGCTTGTTTCTCCCTATTTCTCATGCATACTGCCGGGTTTTCTTATCTTTGTTAAAAGACCTCTTGCTTATGGAAACGCTCGTCGCCCCACTCCTATCCGATTACGAAGCCGACCGTCGTAAACCAATGCCCAGCAAAAACCACGCCTTTATCCAGATGCGCATTAGTGGCACTCTATTCAGCTGCTATGCCAGTCAATTCACGATTCTCCCCGAAATTCGAATTGAGATTACTGGCTCAGATTACACGCCAGACATTTGCATATATCCACTGATTCCGTTTGATAGTCGTCATGACGAAATACGTATGACGGAACTTCCACTTACGGCTATTGAAATCCTATCACCAACGCAATCGGTAGAAGAGCTGGTTGCCAAATTCGAGGTTTATTTTGGAGCGGGTGTCCGGTCGGGCTGGTTGGTACAACCTGCGCTGCAAACAATTTTCCTGCTCACGCCCGACCAAAAAATTTCCGTTTTCCACGACGAACTTCTGGTTGACCCCACAACTGGCATCGAGCTGAATTTAAGTGAAGTATTTCAATAAGCTGTTACGTTCATTTCAGTTTATACAACTCAGAACCTGCCAGCAAAAAACAACCAAGGCCATAATCTTCAAAATCGGGCTTGCTGTCGTAGGTAACTGACTGACCGTCTTTGGGTTCCTTGCCCGTCCCCTGCACATAACCCAGAAATCCATCGGGATGCACACACTCGGTTGCCATCGCGTTCCAGGCTTTCGCAATAATAGGGCGGTACGTTTTAGCGTCGAGCAACCCGTGATTAATTCCCCAGGCCATGCTGTACGCGAACAGAGCCGTTCCGGTTAATTCTTTGCCGCCGAAATTCGTTGGGTCGTGCAGGCTCACATTCCAGTAACCATCAGGTCGTTGCAGTTTAGGTAAAACCTGCATCATGCCCAGGTACATTTTCTCGTATTCATCCCGGTGCGGTGCATCTTTGGGCATGATAGTGAGAACACGAACCAGTGCCGCCACGACCCAGCCGTTCCCCCGCGACCAGTAGCAATCTTCGCCGTTCGGTTCTTTATAGGGTGGTACAAAATCCTTATCACGCCACCACAGATGATCATCCGGATTATAAAGCCCTTTGCCACCATGAGTCGTCTTGGAGTAGTTGTAAATCTGGTACATCTTCTCGTAATAGGCCGGGTTCTTGTATAGAGCACCCAGTTGAGCATAGATAGGCATAGCCATTTGTAGCGCGTCAATCCAGTTCCAGTCATCCGCTTTGTCGCTGCTCACCATGTTATCAATGGACGCTTTGATGTCATGGATACGCTCTGGGCGGGGGTCGATCTGGTACAAATCGATGTATGTCTGCCCGCAACACTGATCGTCGGCGTTCCGGGTGTTGATACCGCTACGCATACCCCATTTGTGCTTCTCCCCCCAGTCCACGGCGTAGTCATAGTATCGTTTCTGCTTGTCGATACCATATAATGCCATCAAGCCTTCGTAATACACGGCCCGCGTCCAGATGTTGCTGGGGCGCGTTTTATTGGTGACGATTTCCTTACCCGTGTCTGGCCATTTATTCATGAAGTAATCATTGGCCAGGATCATTTTAGCCAGAATGGCCTGCTTTTTAGGTAATGTTTGTGCCTGTAGAGTAAAACAGGCACAAAAGATCAGTATCCAGCTAAAGGTTATTTTTCTCATGGCGTACGGCATCGTGGGTTCAGATGGGCAGGCATAACGTATCATCGTTTTTCTGTCAGTTGAAGCGAGCTGTCGTTTATTTCAAACGTCTTTTTCTTCAGTAGATTGATCACTTCAGCCCCGGCCAATAATACTGGACCGTAACTATGAGCCGCATAAACGTTGATGGGTCGGTGATAATAAAAAGCCGGATCGAACCCCATTCCGGTACCGACGCACGTACCTTCCACCTGACCTTTATCCGTTACTTTGGTCGAAACGGCGTTCCAGCCAAGCAATGCCATGGGCGCGTAGGCCTTTGGATCAATCCAACCTCGATTAATGGCCCGGGCAATCGAATAGACGTAAATAGCCGTCGCTGAGGTTTCCAGATACGAATCGTTCCGATCGAGCAGTTGATGCCAGAAACCCGAACCAGACTGGCATGCGGCCAATCCACGAACGTGCGCCCGCAACTGCTCAAGCACAGCCGCGCGGCCCTTGTGATTTTCGGGCAGTACGTCGAGCAATTCAACCGCCGTCATAACCCCCCAGCCGTTGGCCCGCGCCCAGTGAAATTCGGGGTGAACGCTCATGCCTTCTACCCAGCCGTGCATATACAATCCCTTTTCCTTATTGAACATCCGTTTGGAGAACTGCAACACCTGTTTTACGGCCTCATCGAAATACGTAGCGTCACCAGTCAGCTTGCCCATTTGTGCCAGCGCCGGGACGCTCATAAACAGGTCGTCGAGCCAGAGTGTGTTGGGTTGCGGCCGGTTGCGGGCCAGCGTCCCATCCGACAGGCGGTATTCCTTCTTGGTAATGTAATCGAGATACGTATTGATCTGCGGACGAAGATCCGTTTTGACACCGCCCGACCGGCTCGCTTTAATCATGGCCGCGGCCATTGCCCCGGCATCGTCAAGGGCGTGTGGGGCCAGCATAGCGCGGAGGGGTGTGTTCGCGTGAGGATCAGCACTAACCTGCGCCCTGAAATACGGAATCACCGATGCGAGGAAAGCCAGTCGTTTGTTCGTATAGTCAGCGTAGCGTGAATCGCCGGTGGCTTCACTGGCCAGTAACATACCCGCATACGTAACGCCCCACTCATAGCTGGTTAGCCGGTAATCACCCGGTTTGATGATAGCGTTAGGATTGAATTTGGCATAGTCGGTTATGGGCTGATTCGACTGGCGGTCAACTAACTGGGCGGGCGTTGTGCTTTCCAGGTACTCATAAACGCGGCCGATCACCTTCGTTACGTCCTCTATTTTGGGTTGACCATACGGCACGGGATAATCGGGCTGCAGCAGGTGCAAAGGTGTCGTAGAATCATTGGCTTTGGGTGGTGTGTTCTGAGCGACTGTTACGTATCCGGTCAGGGCAAGAACTGCCAGCAAAACAAGTGCAGATTTCATGAAGTAAGCAGGTTAGGAAATAAGGGATCGGGTTACGAGTGATACGGATAAAGATTGTTTGCATTCCGTGCCGAAAGATTAGCATTTTCAGTTGAAATTCTTTCACATACTTTCCTGTAACGTATCATTCGGCAATAAAACTTTGCTTAAAACATTGGCCAAACCATAGCCTAAAATTCACCAAAAAGCCGTTTCTTTACGTTGCTATGCCCCTTCACATTACTTCATTAAATTCTGGCAGCAACGGTAATTGTTATTACGTTGGCAATGAGCAGGAAGCGGTTTTAATCGACGCGGGTCTCTCCTGCCGCCAAACCGAAACGCGCATGAATCGGCTGGGTTTATCGCTCCAGAATGTAAAAGCCATTTTTGTTTCCCACGAACACAGTGACCACATCATCGGGATTCCTCAGTTAGCCAAAAAATATCAGTTACCCGTATTCATTACGTCGCAAACGCTGCAAAACACCCGACTGCCGCATAAACTGTTTCCTATCCGCCTTCTGCAAGGCTATGAACCCGTCTGGATCGGGGATCTCTGCGTCACGGCTTTCCCCAAAGAACACGATGCCCGCGATCCGCATAGTTTTCTAATCAGTTGTCAGGGCACCAACGTAGGTGTCTTTACGGATATTGGCGTAGCCTGTGATCATGTTATCCGCCACTTCAAGCAGTGCCATGCGGCTTTTCTGGAGGCCAATTATGACGAGGATTTATTAGAAAATGGGCGGTATCCTTATATGCTGAAGCAGCGAATTCGGGGTGGGAAAGGGCACCTCTCCAATCGACAGGCGTTAACGCTTCTGCAAACGCACAAGCCTTCGTTTATGAGCCACGTTCTGTTATCGCATTTATCGAAAGACAATAACTGTCCGCAGTTGATCCGGGAGATGTTTACGCCCCACATGGATAGCACAGAGCTTATCGTGGCTTCCCGTTTTGTTGAAACACCCATCTATACAATTAATGCTACCGTCGAAGCTGGTTTTTATGAGTAAGTAGATGGGTTAATGGAAGGCGGTTCGATACCTTTCGAATCAGCAGTACGTTGTTTGTCAGTAAGTTTGGCGGGTTCCGTTCTTATAGGATTAAACCGACTCAATTTATCAGTTTTACAAGCTCCCTATTCCTTCCATTGACCTTGTCTATATACTCTTTATGAAATTCATCCAGGCATCAAACGGTCCGTTCATAGCCCGTCGGGAGGCTTTGCAATGGCTGGCCATGCTGGTGGGCGGAACCCTGTCATTGCCGGTCCAGGCGGCACTACGTGGCGAAACCAGCAACCAGACTTCCTTCCATTTGTCTGCCGAACAGCAAGCGCTCATCGCCGATCTGGCCGACGTAATCATTCCCACAACCGACACGCCCGGCGCTAAAGCCGCTGGTGCCGACCAGTTTATCGAATACGTTATCCGAAACTGCTCCGATGTAAAACAGCAGGACCTGTTCCGGCAGGGGCTGCAACAAACCAACGTATTGAGTCAGAACGCATTTGGAAAGCCTTTCCCGGAACTCAGTAGCCAGCAACGTAACGAGATTGTCGGCCAACTGACCCAACGGGAAAAACCATTCTTTATGAGTCTGCGCGAACTGACTATTGTCGGCTACTTTACATCGGAAACCGGCGTGACCAAAGCCCTAGACTATCTGCCTATTCCGGGTCGATTCCAGGGAGATGTTCCGTTCAAAGCTGGTAAGAAAGTCTGGGCGATTTAACTGAAGCTATCGAGCTATGAACCTCAATATCAATGCGATAAAAGACATGACCTATGATGCCATTGTCATTGGGTCGGGCGTTAGCGGAGGCTGGGCCGCGAAGGAACTGACAGAAAAAGGATTGCGTGTGCTTATGCTGGAGCGGGGGCGCTCGCTGGAACACGTAACGGGTTACGAAGAGGCCATGAAAGCGCCCTGGGAAGCGCAACCGATAGCCCGACTGGGTGAACTGGCTCCCAAATATCCCCAGGCCCCGCAGGAATCGACGTTACCCAAAAGTGCTCCCAGCTACTGGATGCCCGGCATGGATACGTCCTATCGGCAGGATAAACCGTTTCGCTGGCTACGACCGGGCATCGTGGGCGGAAAATCCATTATGTGGGGGCGGCAGTCCTATCGATTCAGCGATATTGATTTCGAAGCGAACGCCAGAGAAGGAATCGGTGTTGACTGGCCGATTCGCTACAAAGACATTGCTCCCTGGTATTTGTACGTCGAAAAAATCGCTGGTGTTTCTGGCGAAAAACTGGGGCTACCCCAACTTCCGGACAGCGAATTTCTGCCGCCGATGGATATGTATCTGGTTGAAAAGGAAGTGCGAAAACGGATCGAAAAAGCGTTTCCCGGCCGGATTATGACCATTGGCCGAACAGCTAATTTATCGGAAGCGCAAAAAGTGCATCTGGACAATGGCCGGACCGCCTGCCAATACCGCAACCAGTGCATCCGGGGTTGTCCGTACGGGGGCTATTTTAGTACGCAATCCACTACGTTGCCACCGGCCATGCGCACGGGTCGGCTAACACTACGTCCCGATTCGGTCGTAACGGAGATAATTTATGATGCTCAGAAACAGCGGGCTTCGGGCGTGCGGGTTGTCGATTCTGTGACGCTGGAAAATCGAGACTATTTTGCAAAGGTCATTTTTGTCTGCGCCAGTGCGATGGCGTCTACGGCTCTGCTCATGAACTCGGTATCCGATCGTTTTCCGAACGGTATGGGCAACGATTCAGGGCAATTGGGTCATAATTTGATGGATCATCACTTTCGGCTGGGCGCTTCGGGCCAGTGGAAAGGCGGACAGGACCGGTATTATTTCGGGCGACGAGCAAACGGTATTTACATTCCCCGCTACCGCAACATCGGGGCCGATAAGCGCGATTACCTGCGTGGCTTCGGTTATCAGGGGGGCGGTGGTCGGCAGGGTTGGCAGCGGCACGTAGCTGAGTTGTCTTTCGGCACTTCCTTAAAAGAAGAACTGACCAAACCGGGTTTGTGGACGATGGGCCTGATCGGTTTTGGGGAACAACTGCCCGACTATCGGAATCGCCTGTATCTGGATAAAACCAAACTCGATAAATGGGGGATGCCTACGGTTGCTTTCGATTCGGAATTCAGGGAAAACGAGAAAAAAATGCGGGTCGATATGCAGAATGATGCGCAGGAAATGCTCGAAGCCGCCGGCCTAATCAACGTAAAGGCTTATGATCAAGGCTCGGCCCCTGGCATGGCTGTCCACGAAATGGGAACCGCTCGCATGGGCCGCGACCCAAAAACGTCGGTACTAAACGGTCACAACCAGATCCACGCTGTAAAAAACGTATTTGTTACCGACGGTGCTTCCATGACCTCATCAGCCTGCGTGAATCCATCGCTGACTTACATGGCCCTATCAGCCCGCGCGGCCGATTTTGCCGTTCAAGAATTGAAAGCCCGCCGACTTTGACCATCTGGTGCAGATTCTGACTAATTTTCCCGTTTCTGAGCTAAAAAAGAACTAGCCAACACATTGGACAACGTGTTGGCTAGTTCTTTTTACAGATTGATTTTTTAGGAGTTTAATCTCGTAAATCCGCCATCCAGTACGTAGTCACAGCCCGTAACGAAACCGGCTTCATCAGAACATAGATACAGCGCCAGCGAGCCAACTTCTTCGGGTTTCGCCATACGGCCAATGGGTTGTGATTTTGATAATTTCTCGAACATTTCCGCTTCCTGACCCGGATAGTTTTTGGCCAGGAATCCGTCTACGAACGGCGTGTGGACGCGCGCAGGTGAAATACAATTGCAACGGATATTTTCGTTCAAATAATCTTTCGCAACGGAAAGCGTCATGCTTAGTACGGCGCCCTTACTCATTGAATAAGCGAAACGATCGGAAAGACCCAACGTAGCAGCAATCGACGCCATGTTCAGAATGACACCTCCGCCATTCGCTTTCAAGTGCGGAATAGTGGCGAACAGACAGTTGTAGACGCCTTTGATATTGATACGTACGATCCGGTCGAAATCAGCTTCGGTAGTGGTTTCAGCCTTACCAATGTGCGAAACACCTGCGTTGTTGACCAGAATATGAATCGGCCCTGAAGCAGCAATTTGATTGATGACCTCTACCGTCTGTTGCTGATTCGATACGTCGATGGCATGACTTGTGGCCTGTCCCCCAGCCTGGCGAATGTCGCTGGCAGCCTGCTCGGCCTGATCACCGTTAAGATCCAGAATATGTACGGAAGCGCCCGCCTGTGCGAACGTTTTGGAAATGGCCAGCCCAATGCCGCTGGCGCCCCCAGTGACGAGGGCAGTTTTGTTAGTGAGTGAAAACATAAGTAGAGACAGAAAGGAGGAAAGGGAAAAAGGAGGAAGGAAACAGACGAAGTGTTCAATTATTATTCTCCCTTCATCCCTTTCTTCCTTCCTCCTTTTCCTCCCTCTAAAGTGACACGCCCCGTTTCCAGGGAATAAAATCGTCCTGACCAAGCCGTTCGGCCTGCGTTATTAGATCACCTGATGCCAGGCTGATAATGTATTCGAGCAGAGCATCAGCGTTTTGTTCAATACTTTGGGCACCATCAATGATTGGACCACTGTCGAAATCAATGACATCGGGCATCCGGTTTTTCAATTTTGTATTAGTCGACACCTTCACGACCGGACAGATCGGATTGCCGGTGGGCGTACCCAAACCCGTCGTGAACAAAATAACGTTGGTCCCTGATCCGGCCATGCCTGTTGTTGCTTCTACATCGTTGCCAGG
Source organism: Spirosoma validum (assembly GCF_014699035.1). Taxonomy (GTDB): domain Bacteria; phylum Bacteroidota; class Bacteroidia; order Cytophagales; family Spirosomataceae; genus Spirosoma; species Spirosoma validum. The sequence continues at coordinate 477,000 of NZ_JACXAA010000003.1, read as the reverse complement.
TGTACAAAGCAGACTCAGACCGGGTGTCGTGGCGGGTTCAGCATAATCCAGTACATCGGCAACGGGCGCGTTACCACCTTTCTTAGCGGCTCCCGCTGACTTGATCGCATCCGTAATCAATCCATCCTTAATATTTCCCGGTGACGGATTCATGTCGAAACCCGAGCCAACGGCTTCGGCCTGCGCTGAATAATCGCCCATTAACGTAATGAACTTCTGCGCTTTGGCATTGTCGTCGGTGCGGTTGATAAGCTCCTGCTCGACGCCGTTCAGCTCCGGAAATTCAGCCAATACCGTTTTGCCGCCCAACGTAACGAGCGTGTCTGACAGATGGCCCAGAACGGGATTGGCCGATATACCCGAAAACCCATCGGAACCACCGCATTTCAGACCAACCGTTAAGGCGCTGAGTGGAGCGGGCTGGCGTTCGAGTTTGTTGATTTCGATCAAACCGAGAAACGTTTCTTTCACGGCCTGCGCCATCAGCGCATACTCGGTTCCGGCCTGTTGTTCGAACAGCAACAGCGGCTTGTCAAACTTCGGATTCTGCCGTTTGATCTCCGCTGCAACCATATCGACCTGCAAATGCTGGCAACCCAGACTAAGTACCGTCGCTCCGGCTACGTTCGGATTGTTGATGAACCCAGACAGCAATGAACCCAGATAAGCTGAATCCTGCCGGGTGCCCCCACAACCCATTTCATGCGTCAGAAACTTAATGCCATCAACGTTTTTAAACGGACGATTTATCAATTTGGCTGGATGCGCCAGCGTCTGATTCTGCGACTCGGCGACAAACGGTTCCATCTTTTTGATGACGCTCATATCGCCCGCCTTATACAAACTCAGCAGTTCATGAACCTGATCGCGGTACGTATCGGGTTGCGAGTAGCCCAGCTCCCGTTCAAAAGCATCTTTCAGAATCAATACGTTCCGATTCTCGCAAAAAACCAGGGGTACAACCAGCCAGTAATTGCGGGTTCCTACACTGCCATCAGCGCGGTGGTAACCCATGAACGTACGGCCCTGCCAGGGCGAAACGTCGGGAGGTTGCCAGGAATACGGTTGCTTTTTATCGAGACCGTAGCGATCGGCGTCGTGTTTAAGATTAAACGTAGTGATGGATTCACCCCGGCGAATAGGCTGAGTGGCTTTCCCGACCAGTACGCCATACATGGTAATTGGATCGCCGGGCTGACGATCTTCAGTCACGAATTTATGCTTGGCGCTAACGGCATAAGGGAGGGTATACGTATCATTCCCGAAGTCAATTTGTTCGCCAGCCGACAGATCCCGTAAAGCAACAATTACATTATCGGCGGGATGAACTTTCAATACACGAGCAGACATTGGAAAACGGATTTTTAATTTAAAGAGACGTCTTTGGGCGAAATATACCAGCCTTTCCTAAAAAGTTTGTGTTCTTCGCTTGCGAATGTGCCAGACAGTACCAAGTTTTAACGTCCGAATCCTACCGATCTTATGCCCCAACCTTTATCTACTGCGCCAAGCCCTTTCCTGGCTGGTCGGTTGATGTCGATGGACGTCTACCGGGGTTTTGTCATGACGTTGATGGCGGCCGAACTTTTGCAATTCGATCGCTTGCACGAAGCTTTTCCAGCTAGTGCTTTCTGGGCATTTCTGGCCCATCATCAGAGTCATGTTGAATGGGCGGGTTGTTCCTTGCACGACTTAATTCAGCCTTCTTTTTCTTTCCTGGTGGGCGTAGCGTTGCCCTATTCAGTGGCCAGCCGGGCTACGCTGGGACATGGATTTGGCAAACTGTTTGGACGGGCCGTACGTCGATCGCTGATTCTGATTTTGCTTGGCATCTTTTTGCGCTCCACTCATTCCGAACAAACGAGATTTACATTTGAAGATACCCTTACGCAAATTGGTCTTGGCTATCCCTTTCTTTTCTTGCTGGGCTATGCCAAACCCCGAATCACCTGGATTGCCTTCGGCCTGATTCTGTTTGCCTATTGGCTGGCGTTTGTAATCTATCCGGCCCCCGGATCTACTTTCGATTATACCGCTGTGGGGGTTCCACCCGACTGGTCTGAGTTTTATACGGGTTTGATGGCGCGTTTCAATAAAAACAGTAATCTGGCGTGGGCATTTGATACGTGGTTCCTGAATCTGTTTCCGCGCGAAAAACCCTTTTTATTTAACGGAGGAGGTTACGCTACACTTAGTTTCATCCCTACGCTCGGCACGATGATTCTGGGTTTGCAGGCTGGTCGATGGTTGCGGTCGGGGATTAGCCAGCGGGAAGTTCTGAAACGGTTTTTACTGGCCGGAGCCATTGGTCTTGCATCGGGCATTCTGTTGCACGTTTTGGGAATCTGCCCCGTCGTGAAACGTATCTGGACACCCGCCTGGGTATTATTCAGCGGAGGCTGGTGCTTTTGGCTTTTGGCTCTCTTCTACTACGTTATCGACGTAAAGGAAAAACGAGCCTGGGCTTTTCCACTTGTCGTTGTTGGCATGAATTCCATTGCTATTTATTGCCTGGTGCATCTGATCGACAGCTTCATCATTACGTCGTTATATACACACCTCGGGCATGGCCCCTTCCTGATCTTTGGTCCGTCCTACGAAAAACTATTGATTGGTGCTGTTACGCTGGGCATTTTTTACCTGATTCTTCGGTGGATGTACCGCCGGAATTTATTTATCCGCATCTGATTTATGATTACGGCGAATATTCTGAACCTGTTTGATCAGGCAATTTTTTACGGAACCATTACGGTTACCGACGGTCGAATTTCTCACATTCAGCGACTCGGTCCCGAACGTCCTGGCGAACCCTACGTACTACCCGGTTTTGTCGATGCGCATGTTCACGTTGAAAGCTCGCTGTTGACACCTCCGCAGTTTGCGCGGTTAGCCGTCGTACACGGTACAGTTGCCACGGTGTCCGACCCGCATGAGATTGGCAACGTACTGGGCGTTGCGGGTGTCAACTATATGATCGAAGAAGGTCGGCGCGTACCATTCAAATTTATGTTTGGCGCCCCGTCGTGCGTGCCGGCCACTACGTTCGAAACAGCGGGTGCTCTCATCGACGTTCAGGACGTTCGGCAACTTCTGGCGATGAAGGAAATCGGCTATCTGGCCGAGATGATGAATTTTCCGGGCGTATTGCATCAGGACCCGGACGTAATGGCAAAAATTGCGCTGGCAAAAGCGTTCAACAAGCCCGTCGATGGTCACGCGCCCGGCTTAACCGGCGACGACGCTCAGCGCTATATCGATGCCGGTATCAGCACTGATCATGAATGCTTTACGTATGAAGAAGGCCTTGATAAAGCGCGTCGGGGTATGCACATCCTGATCCGGGAAGGAAGTGCCGCCCGTAATTTCGACGCGCTGATTCCGCTATTGAGCCAGTTCCCGGCGCAAATCATGTTTTGCTCCGATGATAAACATCCCGATACGTTGGCCGAAGGACATATCAACCAATTGGTGATTCGGGCTTTGGCAAAGGGACATTCCCTCTGGAACGTACTGCGGGCTGCCTGTTTGAATCCAGTGTTGCATTATCGGTTGCCCGTTGGCTTATTACGGGAAGGCGATCCTGCCGATTACATTGTGGTCGATACGTTGCAGGATTTGCGGGTGCAGCAAACGGTCATCAACGGCCAGATCGTTGCCGAAGATGGACAATCCACTATTCCAGATTTACGGAGTGAGCACGTCAATCAATTCAATTGTTCGCCAAAAAACCCAGACGATTTTGCCGTACACGTTACGTCTTCGGCGAATTCCGGTGATTCAGCAAACGTAATACGGGTCATTGAAGCGCTCGATGGGCAGTTGATCACGAATGAAATACAGCTCGAACCGAAAGTAGAGGACGGTCAGATTGTACCAGACGTTGAGCGGGATATTTTAAAATTGGTGGTCGTTAACCGGTATCAGGATGTCCCGCCTGCGGTTGCCTTTATTAAAAACGTTGGCTTGAAACAAGGCGCTATTGCTTCTTCTGTCGGGCACGATTCCCATAATATTACCGCCGTTGGTTGTGATGACGAGAGCCTTTGTCGAGCGATCAATTTAGTCATTGAAGCGCAGGGCGGCTTATCGGCCGTAGCCGGAGCAGCTGCGCATAAAAGCGATGATGAGCGCATGAGTCGCCGTGACTTTTTGAAGTTAACTACCGGCACCAGTGAGCAAGTTTTACCGCTGCCCGTGGCCGGGTTAATGACCGATTCGGACGGCTACGACGTAGCAATGCAGTATTCGTCACTCGACCAATTTGCCAAGCAGGAGTTAGGCAGCACCCTGGCGGCTCCTTTCATGACGCTTTCCTTTATGGCCCTGGTGGTTATTCCCAACCTGAAACTCAGTGACAAGGGTCTGTTCGACGGAAAACGATTCAGTTTTGTGCCTCTTCAAATAGTGAAAGAGTGACAAAAAAAAATTTTATTTAATTACTTTTTTAATTCTATTTTTTATCGGTAAGTTTACAGACCTCAAGGCTATTCCTAACCTTTACTTACCCTATCATGGCTCGCTCCCGTACTCACAACGGCCCCGATGACGAAACCCTTTGGAATCAGTTTCGCAGTGGCGATGAAAATGCGTTTGCCCGATTGTATCAAAATTATGTTCAAACCCTCTACCATTATTGCGCCCACTTCGCTACGGATCGGGCACTGATCAAAGACTGCATCCACGATCTGTTCGTTGAACTCTGGAAGCACCGTACCACCATCGGCCCAACCACCTCCGTGCGGTTTTACCTGATGGCATCCATTAAACGGAAGCTGGTTCGTCATCTTACGGCTGAGCAGAAGCTAGTTAGCCAGGACGAAATCACCAACGGTCGGCGGGTAGGCGATATGCTTCCCGGAGCTGATCCGTCGCACGAAAACCTGTTGATTGCCCACGAAGAAGATTCGTTTATGAACGATTGTCTCCATCAGGCCCTTGACAAATTACCCCGCCGTCAGCGTGAAGCGGTTCACCTGCGATATTTTCAGAATATGAGCAATGAAGAGATTTCGGCCCTCATGCAAATCAATATCCAGTCTGTTTATAATTTAATTTTTGGTGCTATGAGCAACCTCAAGCGTTATGTTACGCTTGAAAATGTGTCGCTCTGACGCTGACTATTCCTAACCTTGAATGAAGACCCGGTAGCTATTTCAGGCTGCTGGGTCTTTTTTATTGAGAAGAGACGAAGGCATCATAATCTTTTCTCCCTTTCTTCCCTCTTCTCCCCTTCCTCCCTTCTCCTCAATCGAGTAACTTCGCTGAATGAATACAGACTCAACGCCATTGCCCGAGCGGGTTCGCCCGCGCACCCTTGACGACGTAATTGGTCAACGTAAACTTATCGGCCCAACTGGTGCACTACGTCGGGCTGTCACTTCCGGACGATTGCCCTCCATGATCTTGTGGGGGCCACCGGGCGTTGGTAAAACTACACTGGCGTTGCTGCTAGCCGAAGCCGTCAATCGCCCTTTTATAGCCTTAAGCGCGATTAACTCGGGAGTTAAAGAAATCCGGGACGTATTAAGTCGACCGAGTGGTATGTTTCCACCCGTGGTTTTTATTGATGAAATTCATCGGTTCAACAAAAGTCAGCAGGATGCGCTGCTCGGCGCTGTCGAGAAAGGGCAGATAACCCTGATCGGGGCAACAACGGAAAACCCTTCGTTTGAAGTAAACAGCGCGTTATTGTCGCGTTGTCAGGTGTATATTCTGGAAGTTCTCAGTCGCGATGAGTTGATTCAGGTTGTCGATCGGGCCATTGCGCAGGATACGTTTTTACAGTCTAAAAAGATTACGGTCGAGTCATACGATGCCCTGCTACGTTTATCAGGTGGCGATGGGCGTAAGCTGCTAAATCTGCTGGAGTTAGTTGCTTCAGCACACGTGTCATCCGATCCGTTAGTGATTACCGACGAAGGAGTAACTACCGTAGCGCAGCAGAATATTGCCCGCTACGATAAATCGGGTGAACAGCATTATGATATTATCTCAGCCTTTATTAAATCATTACGTGGTTCCGATCCAAACGCGGCCTTGTATTGGATGGCGCGGATGATTGTCGCTGGCGAAGATCCGGTGTTCATTGCCCGACGGATGCTGATTATGGCTTCGGAAGATATTGGCAATGCAAATCCAACCGCCATGATTATGGCCTCGGAAGCAGTGCAGGCTATTCGGGCAATCGGCATGCCAGAGGGACGTATCATTTTGTCACAAGTAGCGGTTTATCTGGCGACTTCGCCTAAGAGTAACGCAAGCTACGTAGCAATCGATGATGCATTGGCGCAGGCGGAACAGACCGCACACTTACCCGTTCCGCTGCATTTACGTAACGCGCCTACGAAGCTCATGAAGCAGATTGGTTATGGTAAAGATTACCAGTACGCTCATTCGCACGAAGGAAACTTTGTCCAGCAAAACTTCCTGCCCGATGACCTAAAAGGGCGCAAGTTTTACGAACCGGGTCAGAACGCCCGCGAAGCCGAAATCCGCCGTAGTTTGCAGAAATGGTGGGGAGACTGGTACGGGTATTAAAATTGATAGTTGTTTTGTTCGGTTCATTCTATGCTCTTACCATTTGCTGAAAAAGCCTATATTGATGATCAAAAACTAGTTGGCTATTGTTTATCAGAAACACATATTACTGGGAAACATAAAGCCCGGGTGTTTAAATCGGCCCTGGGGCTTACTGCAATAGATTACTTATTGCTTAAAGAAACGATTTTGACCATAGTTTTGCTGAATGAGACCCAGGCTAATGGATAGAACCAACAGGGAGATTTATACGTAGTGGATTTCGATATGGCCAATCAAGGCCAAAAAGCCACTGTTACAACAGCCTGGATTATTCTCTTTGGCGAATCGTTTCCACGTTTAGTCAGTTGTTACGTAAACCTTTAAATCGGAAAACTATGGACACTCCCGACTTATTAGACACCGTTGTATTACTTTCCGATCTGCCCACTGAAAAATTACGAAAGGGCAGCTTAGGGGCTATTGTTGAGGTATTCGGTAATGGAAGCTTTCTTGTTGAATTTGCAGACTTAAATGGTGTAACCTACGCGCTTCCGGTATTAGCAGCTACTCAACTAATAAAAGTATATCAAGAGCCGATCGAAGCATAGTTGGCAGCTTCCATAGATTCACAATACCCGCGAAGACGAAATCCGACGTAGTTTGCAGAAATGGTGGGGCAGGTATTACGGGTATTGATAATATAAATTACCCAGTCAGAGCTTCGGCGGGGTAAGTATAAGTCATGTTAACGAATCATAATCGTTCTTCGAACAGTTTCAGAATCCGCTTGTATTCATCCATCCAGCTTGTCGGTTCCACAAAAGAATGGTCTTCGACGGGGTAAACGGCTAGTTCCCAGTTCTCTTTTTTGAGTTCGATGAGCCGTTGCGCCAACTGAACAGCATCCTGAAAATGCACGTTTACGTCGACCATGCCGTGACAGATAAGTAGATGACCTTTTAGCCCTTCAGCATAATAAATAGGCGACGAACGGCGGTACGCCAGTGAATCTAATTGCGGTTCATTTAAGATGTTAGCCGTGTACCCATGGTTGTAGGCGGCCCAGTCCGTTACGGGCCGGAGAGCTGCTCCAGCCTTGAAGACGTCGGGAGTAGTGAACATGGCCATGAGCGTAATGAAGCCTCCGTATGATCCCCCATAAATGCCGATGCGACTGGCATCGACGCCCTGCATCTGCACAAGCCACTTTGCCGCATCGACATGATCTTCCAGATCTTTCCCACCCATGTATCGGTAGATGCCCGTGCGCCAGTCGCGTCCGTATCCTGCGCTAGCCCGGTAGTCGATGTCGAGCACCGTATAGCCCTTATCTGCGAGCAGGTTATGAAACATATACTCGCGAAAATACTGACTCCACCATTTGTGAGCATTCTGCAAATAACCAGCTCCATGAACAAATACAACCGATTTACCCGTGGGGTTCTCGGGTTTATAGAGCCGGGCGTAAATCGTCTGGCCGTCGCGGGCCGGGATGGTCACGAACTGTGGCTCCCGCCAGGGATATTCTTTGAAACGCTCCGTCGGCGAATCGGTTAATTTTATAGCTTCTTTTTTCTCTTCTCCTTTGTCCTTTTCTGGTTTTACATCCATTGCGTATAACTCCCAGGGCTGATTGCTGGCCGAATAGCGAATAGCCATACGGGTTTCGTCAGGTGAGAGTGTTACGTCGTTGGCACCGATTAAGGTTGTCAGGCGGGTTCGGACACCACCATTCGCCGACATCCGGTAATAGTGCTGCTCGCCCGGATGCACTTCGTTGGTTTGAAGAAAAAAATGCGTTTTATCTTTCGAAAGCCTAACCTGTTGTACTTCAAACTTACCGGAAGTCAGTTGTTTCCTGGCATTCGTCAGCACGTTAACGGTATACAGGTGCGAATAGCCATCAGCTTCCGACTGAAACCAGATGGTTTGATTATCAGCCAGAAAACCTATGTTAGCTGGTGCGGACGAACCGCCCCCCTGCCAGTTAATACCCGGGCCGCCAATCCAGGTATCCTCGTGCTGGCGGTCAAGAAGCAAAGGTTTTAGTGGGGCGGTCGGACTTGTGTTTAGGTCAAGGCGCATAATCCAGCGGTCTTTATTATCCAACGACCGAAGCACGACCACGCACAGTTTACCGTTATCGGACCAGATGGGCCCATTGATGATGACAGGACGCGTTTTTTTGGTAGTGTCGCGCTTGGCAGTGCTGGCCGACTTCAGATAAGCGGGTAGGTCCCCGATACCCGGAATGCCGCTCAAATCCACTGACCGAACCGTGTCATTGGCAATATCGTAGACAAAAAACTCCTGGCTGGCTGGTGGAGCGCCTACTTTCGTACGAGCCGTAATATTCTCTGTATAGCCCGATTCGGTGACGTAATTAGGCACGAGAGCCGTTTTCGCATTGGCCGCCGATTTGGTCAGTCGATACGTAACGAACTGGCCGTCGGGGCTGAGTTGCGGAGTAACTACCTGCTTGTCGGCGAAATAAATCTCTTTCGGACGTTTGGGCCGGTTGGCTTTGCTGATACGTTCGCCTTCGTCTTTCTTGTCTTTTCGTTCTTTCAACACCGTCGACAACCGCAGTTGGTCCTGTTGCAAAAACTTCTCCTGGTCGGTCAGCTTCGGCTCTTCTTTTTTAGTCCCGGATTTAAAGTCAGTGAGTTGAGTCAGCTCGCCCGTTCGTAGGTCAATACTAAACAGATTTGAACCCCGACGAAAGATGGCCTGCTGTTCGTCTCCCGAGAAAGTAAGTTCGCTTTCCGTCTCAACGGTGTTGGTCAACTGCCGAATGGAACCGGATTTTATATCGAGCAAAAACAAATCGCCCTGCCGCTCAAACAGCCGTTGCGTATAGGCCCGATTGTAGGTCGCGCCCGGAGCCGCTGGTAAGACCCGTCGTTCAGCCGGACTAACTCTAATCGGCTTCGAGGCCGTTAAACGTTTACTCCGGGCATTTGTGCTAAAGGTCACTTTATAGAGTGAATCACTCTGGGCTGGCTTCTCTTTCGCTCCTGTCGTACGCTCGCTGGCAGGATTCCAGTTGAAATACAGCGTTCGGGAATCATCGGACCAGAACGGATTGGAGGGTGATGAGCCCACCCACGTATCGGGGTCCTGCATAATGGTTTCAACAGTGAGTTCCGGCCGACTTGTAGAGCGGGTTTGTTTTGGAGCAGGCTGGGCAAGCACGGACGCTGTCAGGAAAGCAAGTGACCAGCAGAGCAATAATTTCATCAGGATCAATACGAGGAATAATCGAAAAACAGCGGAATTTAGGCAGAAAAGCCTAAAAACTTAATCTACGCTATTATAGCATCCACTATTACTCAATATAACGATTTGAAGGCTAGTCGATTAAACAGCAGGACGTAGTTTCTCTCCTGCCTCAATCAGGAGAGAAATTTTGACAATTTTACTGATTTACCTATGTATATATAATCGCGACGAACACACTCTTAATTTTGGATAGTCCAACTCAGAGAAAATCAGTCATGCTTTGTGTAGTGCATTGGAAAACGAACCCGAAACAAGGTACCCACTTCAGGTCGGGTTTCAATATCCAGATCAGCCCGCAACAGTTCACAAAGCTTTTTGACAATCAACAGGCCAATCCCTTCGCCTTTCGGCTGAGAGGGATTAACAGGGATGGCCTTCTCTGGGTCCGGTGCAGGTTGTATCGGATTACTGTCCCGAAAAATGGATGTTGAATCAACTGTGGGTACTAAAGCCTGGCCTACTTCTCCAGCAATATTCGGCGGTAAGCCAGGTCCGCTATCCTGTACACTCACGATCCAGCGAAAATTATCTTCCCGGCTCCAGCTCAATGTAATCCATCCTTGCTGGGTGTGATTTAAGGCATTAGTCAGTAGGTTCTGTACGATCCGTTGCACCTTAATCGGGTCACCATCAACAACTAAGGATTCGGGTCCGGTCCATTCAAATGATAATCGACGTTGCTCAGCTGAAGGCTGAATACTTCCGGCGATCTGTCGTAATAAGTCTCCTGCATTAAACGATTCAATTTGCAGAGTTTCCTGGCCAGCTTCTAAGCGGGCAAAGTCCATCAGCTTCATCAGCAACGTAGCGGCACTATCCAGATTACGTTGCCACATATCCCGCCATTGCTTTTGTTCCCGCTCTGTGCCGGGCTGGTCCAGCATCCAGGCAGCCCCGCTCAACAGTGAGAAATGGCTGCGAAGATCATGCGATGTATTTCTCAGCACTTCGCCCCGCTGCCGGGTCAGTTCATCCAGCGCCTGTAAGGCCTGTTGAAGATTTGTGGCTCGCTGCGAGGCATCCTGCCGTTGCAGGTCGTTATACTGAGCCGCACTGCCCTGAATAGCTTCGTGCATGATTTCGTTCACTAAACGATGAGCATTGGATAGGACGCTCAATTCAGTATCGGCATAAATAGACCCGTAAATTTCCAGCTCATGGGTAATCAGCGTATGCAGGTGCGCTACTTCCTGGAGTAGTTCGGTCAAGCCATAGCCTTTGTGCCAGCGGTGCATTCCATGTTCGGAGGCTATGGTTAATGCATTCAGCTTAGGTTTTTGATGACGTAGCCGTTGATCCAGAATATCCAGAATAAGCGGAATCTGATCGTTGAATTCATCACGGGTTAAGGTAACCGCTGTTATGGATGCCGGGTCTTCCGTAACCCGAGTAAACCAACTGTTGAGAATCACTTCTCGCTTAGCAAACAGATAAGCAGCAATCGTTATCAAAGGTGAGGCAATAGTTGGACTGTTTTCCACTGATATTCCAAAAGTTAAATCTAATCAATCGTATGTCCGAAAGAATATCTTTACATTTAACTGTAAATTTACGATCTGGTTTATAAGTAATATTTATGACAGCATCCGTTACGACTCCATCAACCCGATCAGATCGTACGTTTCCTATCCTGATTATTGAAGACAATCCTGAGCATCAAGTAGTGATGAGTTATGGTTTGGGGCAGCGCTTTCCGCAAGCCAGGCCGGTTTTTGTGCAGACTACATCCGAAGCAGTCGAGTATATGCAGGCTAGTTCAAAAAATGAGGCTCAGGCCGTCCGTCTGATATTACTGGACATCTATTTGCCCCAACCCGAAATCGGCTGGCACCTCCTGACGGTCCTCCGACACACCTATCCGCGTTTACCTGTTATTGCGATCAGTGCTTATCAGACAATAGAAGATGTGCAGCGGGCATATGATTTGGGAGTTCACTCATTCATTGCCAAGCCCTTAACCACGGAGCAATGGATAAATTATTTTGAGTTGCTACGTGTATATTGGCTGGAGACAGTCACTTTGCCATCGGATAATCGTTACTAACTGGACGCGGTTAGACTCTTCTCACAAAAAGTACTTCTAACCCATGTTCGGTAGTCCAGACAGGTAAAGTAGTTGATGATTCTACCAACGTACCTGTCCATCACCAACCACAATCCATTTTTCGGTGACCAGCTTTTCAAGCGCAAAGGGTCCACGTGCATGGAGTTTTTGAGTCGAGATACCAATTTCGGCCCCTAAACCAAAGACGCCACCATCGGTGAAGCGAGTAGACGCATTCGCATAAACGGCAGCCGCATCTACTTCGCGCAGGAACTGGTCAATATGGGACTGATTCTGTGACAGAATCGCTTCAGAATGTCGCGACGAGTAGGTTTGAATATGCGACAGCGCTTCGTCAAGTCCGGCAACGACTTTTACAGCGCACTTGTAATCTAAAAATTCACGACCAAAATCCTCTGATTTGGCATGTTGCAGGTTCGTATAGCCCGCTTTTTCGAAAACCTCGAAAGACAATTCGTCAGCAAAAACCTCTACGTTCCACTTGTTGAAGTCATCGACTAACATCGGTAAGAAGCGCTCTGCGATAGCTTCGTCAACCAGTACGCAGTCGAGCGAATTGCAGACTGATGGGCGTGATACGCGCGCGTTTACGACGATGGCCACGGCTTTGTCTAAATCAGCCGATTCCTCAACATAGGCGTGACATACGCCAGCGCCGGTTTCAATCGTTGGCACCAACGAGTTTTTACGAACAAACTGAATCAGTGAATCCGATCCGCGTGGGATAATGATATCTACGTAACGAGTGGCCGTCAGCAGTTCATTAACAACCGCCCGGTCAGGAGGAAGCAACGTAACGGCGGCTTTTGGTACGTTAAATTCAGTTAATACGCCCTGAATCAGCCCAACCAAATACCGGTTCGAGGCATCCGCTTCTTTGCCACCTTTCAGCACACAGGCGTTTCCAGAGCGCAGACATAACGACGCTACGTCGACCGTTACGTTCGGGCGAGCTTCGTAAATGACGCCTACAACACCCAGTGGTACCGCAATTTTTTTGAGTTTCAATCCCTGCTCAATGGTACGTTCCAGGAGAACCTCCCCCGCCGGATCGGGTAATACCGCTACGTCACGCAAACTCTTCGACAGATCCGCTACCCGACTTTCCGTCAGCTTCAACCGATCGTATTTCGGATCAGTTGATGGCATCCGGTCGAGGTCTTTCTGGTTCTCAGCCACAATCTCAGTTGTATGCACAGCCAATACGTCCGCTAGACGATTAAGCAGGTCTGTTTTCTGAGCAGGACTCAATCGACGAACGACGGCCGCGGCTTGTTGCGCCGATTGGAGCAGGGGCGTAATAGGTGTCATAGGTTACAAAAGTACGATATCATTCGCATTAGCCACCTCAACATTTTGCTGATTAAGCTGTTGCGATAACGTATCAGACGAAATCCGTACGCGGGCTACGGCTACCGGCTCCTGGTTCTCATCTAGAATTTCAATCATTTCGCCGGTCGAAAATTCGCCTAGTACGGCCCGGATACCAACGGCTAATAAGCTACGTCGTTGTTGCAAAGCACGTACCGCACCGGCATCAACCTGTATACGGCCCACAACCAGACTGCCGCTACCAAGCCAGCGATTTCGAGCTGATAAAGTAGACGATTGGGGTAGAAACTCGGTACCCGTTTCGCCACGTAACGCCCGCCCGAGGCTGTCGGGTTCGTTCAATCCGAAAATAACGACCCGGATACCCATGCGTGTAGCCAACTTAGCAAACGTCAGTTTCGACGCCATACCGCCCAAACCCAGCGACGATTTATCCGTCCGAACAACGCCAAATACTTGTTCATCGAAGGTCTCGACTTGCCGGATAATCTGGCCATTGGCATCCAGCAATCCACCTACAGAGGTACAAAGCATCATCGCTTTAGCACCAAAGCCAACGGCGATAAGCGTCGCGAGCTCGTCATTGTCCGAAAATTTCAGTTCACGATTGCTTACTACGTCGTTTTCGTTGGCAATCGGAATCAAATCGTTTGCCCACAGCTCTTCGTAGGTTTGTTTGAGTTGCAAAAACTGATCGCGGCTGGCAAAATGGTGGCGCTCGCACAAGCTTTGCGCAATAGAAATGCCATAGATTGAAAAGAAGCGGGAGTACTGATTAAGTAGTAACAGATTACCGACAGCCGCTGCGGCTTTGCGTTGCGTAATGTCGCCCTTATACTCCCGAATCAGCGCCTTTCCAGCTCCTACCGCTCCTGACGATACCAGTACAATGCGATAGTATGGATGTAACAAAGCCACTTGCCGGGCAATGTCGACCATAATTGGCTCATTAGGCTCGCCGGTGGGTTTTGTAATGGAAGCAGTACCAAATTTAAGAACAAGAACGGGCCTGGACATTAGAACGTAATAGCAGATTGTAGTCGGCAAAATTACGTAATAAGCCGTTTCTATTGCTCATTGCCGACAGGTTCTACAAAACGGACTTTGTGACGGAGGGCCAGTTTAAGCTGCTTCAGGTAGTCAGCTTTAGGAATTTCAATGGCTCCGTAGCGCCGGACGTTGTCGTTAATAAACTGCGTATCGAGCAGGGTAAACTGCTGCTGACGCAAAATCAGGATCAGATGATGAAAGGCTACTTTAGAGGCATTACTAACGTGATGAAACATCGATTCTCCAAAAAAAGCGGAACCTAACGCAACACCATACAAACCGCCAACCAATTGATTGTCAATATACGTCTCGACGCTGTGGGCTAAGCCCATGTGATGCAATTCGGTATACGCATTAATGATTTCGGACGAAATCCAGATACTGTCGTCATCAGAACGTGGTTTTGAGCAGCACTGCATGACTTCGGTAAAAGCGGTATCGATACGTATCTCAAACTGGTTACGGTTCAGAACGGGACGAAGCGATTTTGCGGGTTCGTAGGTATGGATCGGAATAATAGCACGAGGGTCAGGTGCATACCAGTATAATGTACCGTCGGAGTCGGCCATCGGGAAAATACCGTTGATGTACCCGTAAATCAGGTCGTCGGCGGTTAGCTTGTCCATGAAAATGGGAAAGTGTACTACAGCAAAGATAAAAAAATAGTTAAGCTATAGGGCCTAACTTATAGCAACCTCATCGTAAACCAATTAGCAAATTATACGTTGTAGTGTATTCAAAATAGCGAATGCGTTACAACTGACCAAGCGCGCAAATCAACTGACTAAGGACGGAATGGAATGCGAATGACCAATAATCGGCTTTACCGTCTATAATTAGATCTGTTGACAGAACGTACTAGCGAGGTTAAGAAAACTTAGCTTTGTAAGGGTTAAACCAAACCCTTTACCTGCTGTCGAACGTTTATAGTAAACGATTTACAACCAATCATGAAAAAAACACTTGTTTTCGTATTAGTCGCTTTCCCTTTGTTGTTTAGCCGCTGTAGTGTTAATCAACAGATTTCGCAGGCCAAGGCGCTTGGCGACTGTCGCTATACCCTTGCTTCTGCGGATAGCATCTATCTGGCGGGGGTTGATGTTCGCGAGTTTCGCAAACTGGAAGATCTCAATTTTGCCCGGTTTCCCCGACTAGCGACTGGCTTGCTGACACGTAACGTTCCCCTGGATGCCCGGATAAACCTGGATATTACCAATCCTACTGGTAAACTGGCGGGTATCAATCAATTAGAATATAAAGTTCTGCTAACGGGTCAGGAACTGTTTAATGGGTTTTTGAACCAACGTATTGAGGTACAACCCGGTGGCAAAACGCGTGTACCGATCCGGTTGAGTACAAATGCGTATCAGTTAATTACCGACGCTAAAACGCGGGATGCCTTTACTCAACTGGTACAGAATATGTCGGGAGCAGCCAACACACAACCGTCGAAGCTGACGATTCGGATCAAACCAACGCTCTCTCTTGGTAATAAATCGATCAATTATCCTGGCTACATTACCATCGACCAGGAAGTAACCAACAAAATTCTGACGGGTAATTAGTCGGACACACAATTTTAGGTCTACTTATTCAGTAGCATTTTAACCGCCCCGCCTTTTTCAGGTTGGGGCGGTTTTTTAGTTGCCCGGAATGCGAATACAACTCTTACACTTGTTAATGATCAACCGATGCGCCAATTCATTCGTACTATCCTTCTGGCTGGGTTAACGTTACCAGCACTGGCTCAGTCCAACGCAATTAAAATTACCCATGATGAAGCGCAGAAACGCGTTTCTGTTACAGTCGACGGGAAACCATTTACAGCCTACATCTATCCTGGACCGACGGTGCTCAAAAAGCCGGTACTCTACCCAATCATGTCAGCAGGTGGTAATTTCATTACGCGTGGCTGGCCGCTCGACCCTCGCCCCGGCGAACGTATTGATCATCCGCACCACGTTGGTATGTGGTTTAACTACGGTGACGTCAACGGTCATGATTTCTGGAACAACTCAACGGCTATTGGACCTGAACACAAAGGGCCTTTTGGAACAATTGTTCACACGGGTGTTAAAACCATGAAAAATGGTAATGGTCAGGGAGAACTGGTGGTTACAGCCGACTGGCTCGACAAAGACGGTAAGGTGATGCTTCAGGAAACAACAACGTATCAGTTTCAGGCTGGAGCCAATAACCGGGCCATCAATCGAATTTCGACATTAAAAGCAGCCGATAAAGACGTCGTTTTTAAAGACAATAAAGAAGGCATGATTGCCTTACGGATGGCTCGTCAACTTGAGCAGCCTTCTACGAAACCCGAAGTATTTACTGATGCACAGGGCGTAGCGACCAAGGTTCCCGCCCTGAACAATGAAGGCGTAACCGGCTTATATCATACTAGTGCGGGCGTAGAGGGAGACGCCGTCTGGGGCACCCGTGCCGAATGGACGAAATTGACAGGAAAGCTAGGCAACGAATCCGTGTCAGTAGTGCTGATGGATCACCCAAAAAATGTAGGTTATCCAACGTATTGGCACGCTCGTGGCTACGGCTTGTTTGCCGCTAATCCATTAGCGCCTTCGGTCTTTACCGATGGTAAAGCGCCAGCGATGAACTATACGCTACCAGCCGGTCAGTCCGTTACGTTCCGCCACCGTTTGCTTATTCAGTCGGGCGACGTATCGGATGCGAATTTAGCTAAACTGAATAAGTGGTAGACTAACGTACCAGGTGCTATTTACTTGTAGTGGTTAATTTAAATGTACCAGCGCTGACCGGTACACACGGGCTTCGAGCGATTCCAGCCATGATCGTAACGTTTGGCTTTCGTTCGTTGCCCGACCGAGTTCAGTATCAATCTGGCGGAGTAGAAATAGCAGCTGATGAACATGCCGCCATTGTTCAGCCAGTTGACTATCTAATTGGACTGAATAACGCTGCTGACGGGCTTCCTGCGTTAACTGACGCACGCTCATTTTAAGGTGATAACGTAGCATCATCAGTCTACTGGCCATGGGCAATCCGGTAGCGTTACGCTCCATATGTGAAATACCCTTAGCCAGCATGTTGTTACGTTGCTGAAGCTGATCGGCTACAATCATCCATGCATGTTCAGCTTGTAGCGATTCATACGTGACAATTTTCATGGCGGTCTGTACAATACGGTTTGTCAACAAATATAAACACAATTTATTCACAAGGTCAATACCTTATTTTGACAAATAATCATCTGCCTGGGGATCTTTTTGCCAACTATTGGATAAGTCCGAATGAAAAAGGTTTAACGTAGTCAGGTTAGCATGAGATCAGGTCTAGGAGAGCGTCTGAAAATCAATCAAATCATACGTCAACGTTTTTTCAGGTTCGCTATCATTTGCCTGACATAGTCGGTCTAATGAAAACACCTTATCTTCGTATTACACGAGAATTACCCTGGATGTGCTACGTCATGACAGGTGTTTTGTTTCTGATTTAGAAGACTACTTTTTGTATGGATCCCACTTATTGCGCGCTCATCGTTTGTACAAACCATACTGACTATCCGACCAAATCACACAAAACGGGTTTATGGCTCAATGAGGCTACCCACTTTTACGATGAACTAGCCGATAGAAAACTGCCTTACGATATAGCTAGTCCCAAAGGTGGTATGGTCCCGATTGATGAGAAGAGCATAGACCGACGCGATACCATCAACGAAAAATGGTATAATGATCCAACCTTTCGGTCTAAACTAGAAAACTCCCTGCGACTGGATGACGTCAACCCAGACAACTACCAGATTCTTTATCTGACCGGTGGACACGGTACCATGTGGGATTTTCCAGACGACCCGACGCTACAACGTATTACGCGATACATGTATGAAAACGGTGGCATGGTAGCTGCCGTTTGTCATGGCGTCAGCGGTTTACTGAACGTAACGTTATCTGATGGATCTTTGCTTGTTACGAATAGACAGATAACGGGATTCTCAAATATGGAAGAAAAGCTCGTGCGGCTTGACGAGGAAGTGCCGTTTTTGTTAGAAGATGCCCTTCGAAAAAGGAATGCGCTTTACAGCAAAAGTTTGATTCCTTTTCTACCTTATATTGAGGTTGACGAACGCCTGATAACTGGCCAGAATCCGCTATCGGCTCGGAAGGTGGGGCGGAAAGTAATAGAAGAAATGTATGAAAAGTGATATTTAAGTAAGTGTGCCTGGCGGTGGTGTCAGGTTTTCGAACCTGACACCACCGCCAGGCACACTTACTTAAACGACTGCCTGTGGGCAGACTTCCCGTAGTAATTTCAGTTCCTGATCTTTCTCAGAAATGATGGGATTACTAACCCCCCAATTGATATTCAGATCAGGATCATTCCATCGAATGCCCGATTCAGCGGCCTTGTTATACACGTTCGTGCATTTATAGCTGAAAACACTATCTTCTAATGCGACGAAACCATGGGCAAACCCTTCAGGTATATACGCCATATTGGCAAGTCGGGCATCCAGTAGAAAAGTTTCATACTGACCGAATGTAGGTGAATCCGAACGCAGATCAACAGCAATATCTAACACCTGCCCACTTAGAACCCGTACCAGCTTCCCCTGAGCAAATGGCTCGTTTTGCATATGCAATCCACGCAAAACACCTTTTACCGAAAAGGATTGGTTATCCTGTACAAACTCCATGGGCAAGCCTAATGATACAAACAAAGGCTTGTTGTACGATTCAAAGAAATGTCCCCGTTCGTCTTCAAATATGCGCGGAATAAGTTCTACCAGCCCCTCAATGGCCGTGTGCCTGACTTGCATAGGAAAGATTGTTTCGTATGAATAGTTGGTGATCGCAGCAAATTTATGAAACCGATGTCGTAAGTCGTACTTTTGAACCAAATCATTTTATTTGATGATTTGGTAACGTAACATGACTTATTCAGAATTAAGCGGGCAGATCGTTCAGAAACAGTCTTATTTATGCATTGGCTTAGATACTGATCCGCGCAAATTGCCCCCCCATTTATCAACAGAGACCGACCCGGTTTTTACATTTAACAAAGCAATTATCGACGCTACCGCTGATCTTACCGTAGCCTACAAACCAAACATTGCGTTCTACGAAGCTCAAGGCCCGCGCGGTTGGGAAAGTCTTCAGAAAACGCTTGAATACATCCCTAAAAATTGCTTTACGATTGCCGACGCTAAACGGGGCGACATTGGTAACACATCTGATCTATACGCTCGCACATTTTTTGATCAAACAGCTGCCGGACTATCATTTGACTCCGTTACGGTAGCCCCGTACATGGGTCGCGATTCAGTAACCCCTTTTCTAGCATATGAAGGAAAATGGGTCATTTTATTAGCTCTGACCTCCAATTCAGGCAGTGCTGATTTCCAGCGGCAACAGGTTGGCGATCAGGAATTATTTGAAACAGTAATTACCACTGCTCAGACCTGGGCTGGACCGGATCAACTAATGTTTGTCGTGGGAGCAACGCAGGCTGCCGAACTAAGTCGGATTCGTGAACTGGCTCCAGATAATTTCCTACTTGTTCCCGGTGTAGGAGCCCAGGGAGGCAGTTTAGAAGACGTATCTCGTCAGGGCTTAACACCCAATGGAGGCTTGCTGGTTAATGCATCGCGCAGTATTCTGTATGCATCTAATGGTACTGATTTCGCGGAACGGGCAAGAGCTGAAGCTAAAACACTACAGACAGAGATGGCTATTCACCTGACACTACGTTAGTGATAAACGTATTTAGCTGAACAGCCTAATAGCACAAACTCCTGGTAGGCTATTAGGCTGTTGAACCTGTTCAAGAATGTACACACATTTTACATATTACGTTACGGGAGTATCGGTTTCTTCATAAACTGACTATACCTATATATTCGGTGGCTTTTTTCGACCTTGCCATCGACTGAATTATTAGGATTTCTTTGGTTCCCTGCATAAGCCATACTCGCTAGGGGTTGTAGGCTAACTTCGATGGCTTCTATTTAGTCAGTAACAACTTTACAGACTTGTTCAACGAACTATCTGTCAATAAATAATAAAGCTCGCCGTCACGTTGTTCTGTGTTCAAAAGACCATTGGCCTGCATTTGACTTAGATGATGTGCTAAGGCCGCTTGCCCAATTTGCAGTTGCCGCTGTAAGGCACTCATTGATGATGGCTTGGTCAAGCCCAATATGATACGCATACGGGTTGGGTCGGCTAATACATTCAATAACTCCGCCAACCGGTCAACTTTTTGATCATCAATTTGATTCAACATAATTTTTTATTTAGAAGTTAGTACACTAGTTTATTAAAAACTCAAGATTTATTCTTTGTTAGCTAAACGACTGTGAATGTCTATTAGCTAACGATTATACTACCCAAAGCGCAATTGCCAATTAGTAGCTAATTAATTTTTGCAAATCGGTTAATGACCTTCTGATAAATTAAATTCAGGGGTCATATGTTTTTGACAAATGATCAACCTGCTGAACCAACTTTAGGCAGTTATGTATTCGCAAACGCTAAATTGAACAAAGCTAACGAAACAGATGTGTGAAAATCTTAAACAAAAAGGCCAGTCTGTATTAAATCAATTATATATTAATAAATATAAAAATGTTCATATATTTACATTCAGTATTTAGGTGTGAAAAACTTTAGTTTTAGGTGTGAATATCATAAATAATTGATCATATTAGCGCTTGTAAACCAATTATATAGATACAGTAAAAATTAGGATCCTATATAATAATTCACAGAACTATGATCTTAATATGAGAGTACGCTTTACTGCTTCCAATTATTCATTAGTCGTTAAGATTGTCTATATTACTCTTTTCCTCACTGCTACTGTTAATTATTTTACTCTGGCACAGTCACCTGCTTTTCAACATATAGATGTTCGGGACGGCCTTGCCCAGAATACCGTGTTATCGATTACGCAGGACGACAAGGGATTTATGTGGTTTTCTACTTTGGATGGTCTGAACAGATACGATTCACGGGCTCTTCGAACGTATAGAAATGATCCAGCCGATCCTTCAAGCATCTCTTCCAGCTATGTATCAGCTTCTCTCTATGACTCTCGTAATAATTTGTGGATTGGTACCGGCAAAGGGTTAAACAAATACAATCCGAAGACAGATTCTTTTCAACAATTTTTTTATGATTCAGCCGTCAAAACCAGCTTAAGCAGTAATGACATATACTGCTTTTTTGAAGATCGTAAAGGCAATATATGGATTGGAACAGCAGACGGCTTAAATCGTCTTGCCGACCCTTCAACGAGCCGATTTGAGCGTTATATTTTTTCAGGCTCCGGTGGTCAAAACATTATCCATAGTATCGATGAGGATCGCGAAGGTAATTTATGGCTGGCAACGAATGGAGGGCTTATCCGAGTGGAATTTGAGCAGAGTACTTTCCGCTACAAAACGTTCACACACAACCCAAATAACTCCACGAGCCTGAGTAGTGATTTGGTCACAGCCTTGGTTATAGATCGGCAAAACAGACTATGGGTCGGCACTAAAAGCGGTGATTTAGATCGTTATGACCCATCGTCAGAAGCATTCATTCACTTCCGTAAGAAAGCATCAGCGGGTATTTTGTCGGCACATAATGAAATTAATTGCATGCACCTCGACAAGACCGGAACGATTTGGATTGGTACGGTGGAAGGGATCATTCAATTAGAGCCTTCTAAAGTAAATTTCACCTTTTATCAAAACGATCCCGATAATCCACAAAGTTTAGCCGATAACAGTGTTTATTCCCTTTTTCGAGATAAGCAGGGATCAGTGTGGGTAGGTACGTATTATGCGGGAGTCAACGTGTTACCTCCTGATAACGCTCCATTCAACATTCTAAAAGCGAAAAAGTCAGCTAAAGGTCTTAGTAG
Organism: Spirosoma validum; assembly: GCF_014699035.1. GTDB lineage: Bacteria > Bacteroidota > Bacteroidia > Cytophagales > Spirosomataceae > Spirosoma > Spirosoma validum. The sequence goes on along the minus strand of NZ_JACXAA010000003.1, from coordinate 454,859 downwards.
TAAACTAGTTAATCGTATTGCCGAAGACTATGAGCAAAATCTATGGGTTGGAGCCGATGGCGAAGGATTAGATTATATAAATCCCCGGACCGGCTTGATCGCTCATTATGAGGCAGGTTCTGATCCGGCGAAAAGCCTGTCGTCCAATCAGATAAAAGCCATCTACGTCGACAAAGAAGGCTATACCTGGGTAGGCACGCGCCGGGGAGGGCTTAGTCGGCTGGATCCAGATCACCGACTGTGGACAACTTATCACTATTCGACAGACAAGAATTATGATCATGTAGCTGCCTTATTGGAAGACAGTCAACAGCGTTTCTGGTGTATAAGCAACAGACAATTATTCCTTTTCGATAAACGTAATGGTGTTTTTCATCCATACCTATCTCAAAGTACTCCTTCTTCGGAAGCTAAGCCATTTATTAGTAATTCGTCAGTACCTGTCTTAATTGAAGATTCACATAAAAATATTTGGCTTGGCGGAATAGAAGGAGTTTTTCTACTTCGTTATAAAAGTTCTCGTATCGAGTGGATACCTTTTACTGAAATCCCCCCAAATGCCAATTCGCCGATGTCTGGTAAAGTTAACTCTATCTGTGAAGACAATCACGGTAAAATATGGGTAGGAACCGATTATAGTGGATTGAAACGATTCGATCCAAGTAACATTAAATTTATAGACTATGGAACAATAGACGGTTTATCGCAACGTGTAATTACTGCGATCGAGAGTGATAACACTGGTATGCTGTGGCTTAGTACTGAGAATGGTTTGACGCGCTTTGACCCTGAAAAAAAACGTAGCTATACGTATACCAGTTCCGATGGGATTCCAGGTAGTGAATTTGAAGGTAATGCGTCATATCGTGGTCGTGATGGACGATTATATTTCGGTACTAATGACGGCTTAGTCTACTTTGATCCTGCTGCAATTAAAATTAATACTAAGCCACCGACGGTCGTATTCACCGCTCTGGAAGTCTCTAACAAACCCATACAGGCTGGTGACAAAAGCAATTTACTGGTAAATGATATTGGCGCAACGGATGAGATAACATTCAACCATGAGCAAAACTTTTTCACCATAAATTTTGCGGTATTGAACTACATCAAAGCCGGAAAGAATCAATACGCTTATAAACTAAAAGGCATAGATCAGGAGTGGCATTACGTTAAAACGCCATCCATTACATATAACAACCTTCCCGCCGGAGAATATACATTACTGGTGAAAGGAGCCAATAACGACGGCATTTGGAGCACGCAACCGACTCAACTACGTATCGTCATGCTCCCTCCCTGGTGGAAAACATGGTGGGCATATGGCCTATATTTGCTGGCATTTGCAGCCGTATTGTATTTCATCCTACGATTCTTCTGGCTTAGAAACAACTTTAATCGTGAGCAGGAGTTACACCAGGCCAAATTAGATTTTTTCACAAATATCTCCCATGAAATTCGTACTCACCTGACGCTGATCATTGGACCGGTTGATGTACTCCTCAACACGAAAAAAGACGACGCTGATGTCCAAAGACAGCTGACTTACGCAAAAAATAGCTCAGATAGCCTGCTAAGTTTAGTTACAGAGTTAATGGACTTTCGAAAAGCAGAAAGTAAGCAACTATCACTTCATGTTTCCCAGAATGATATTGTCGCATTCATTAAAAATATTATTACTTCGTTTCTGCATTTATCCGAAAAACGAAATATCAACTTTTCTTTCTCAACAAATGAACCGTCTATTCCTCTCTGGTTTGATGCGAATCAAGTAGTAAAAGTAATTTACAATTTACTTTCCAATGCGTACAAATTCATTTCAGACGGAGGTGAGATTCGTGTCGAGATTGAAGAAAAAACCGATTCTGTAGAAATTAAAATTTTGGATAATGGAAAAGGAATTTCTGAAGAGAATGTTAAAAAATTATTCAGCAATTACTTCCAGATATACGATTACGGAAAAAAAAATACAGGTTACGGCATAGGACTCGCTCTATCGCGAACTATTACGGAGTTGCACTATGGTACTTTAACTGTTGAAAGCAAAGAAGCTCAGAATGGGCAGAACGGCTTTACATGTTTCATAATTAGTCTTCGGAAAGGGCACCATCACTTTACTCAAGACCAACTTGTTGCTCCACCCTTACTCCTACCTACCATCGATAAAGAAGCGAATGAACAGCTCACTACACCCTCAGAAACAGATTCCGAAACAGCTAAAGACCATACTATCTTACTTGTTGAAGACAATACTGAACTAAGAAGCTTTGTTAAGGGTATTCTGAAGCATCAGTATACTGTTATTGAAGCAACAAACGGGCGGGAAGGATGGGACGCAGCTGTCGATCGCATACCCGACATGATTATCAGCGACATTATGATGGCCGATGTCGATGGGCTGGAGCTGTGTCGTCGATTGAAATCAGATGAACGAACAAGTCACATTCCCGTGATTCTGCTCACGGCAAAAGCCGCTACTGTCTATCAGGTAGAAGGTCTTGAGACAGGAGCCGATAGTTATCTCACCAAACCAGTGAACGTACAGATTTTGGAGATTACCATTCGTAATCTCTTTAAAGCTCGTGAACTGATACGTAAAAAATACAGTAGTCAAATCATTCAGGAAATCCCTCCGTCTGCTACTAACCCAGTCGATGAGCGATTTATCAATAAAATCGTACAGATTACGGAACAACACATGAATAATCCGGAATTTGGGGTTGAGATGCTGACAGTTGAGGTGGGAATGAGTGCGCCGGTGCTCTACAAAAAACTCAAAGCGCTGACCGATATGTCAGTGAATGATTTCACGAAATCCATTCGCATGAAACGAGCCGCCCATTTACTTCAGCAAGGGTCTCTGAACATCAACGAGGTGGCTTATGAGGTAGGGTTTGACGACCGACGTTATTTCAGCCGTGAGTTCAAGAAAGTGTTTGGGCAAAATCCCAGCGAATACGCGAAAGGAACGCCATCTGTCAATTAGATTATAAAGTAAAAGATTAATCAGGAACATACTGCAATCTTGTGAGCCGGCTGCAATTCAGCGAGCAGGTCGTTTTTCTTATCCTGATGCTTGTGCATCCGTCGCAGAATTTCCACCAATACGTCGGCAGCCTGTAAAATATATGGGTCTTTATTGAGTATAACGTATTGCGAACGGCGAGCCATCGTAGCGTCCGTAATTTCGGCGCGTGACGTAATACCTGCCTTTGCCAGCGTTTTCAGCACCTGCGTAGCCCACATTACCAGAACATGAGTCGTTTCGAAAAACCACAGAATTTCTTCCTTACTGCTGATAGCCTTTCTGATCCATTGTCCATTTCAGTCGTCCTGAACATAGAGCTTCCCGAAAGTTATAAACTTTCGGGAAGCTGAAATGGAGTTACTAACTCCTGTTTGTGATGCCATGTTTTCGAAATCAGCACCACAAACAGGATCAGGATAAGACTTCTTTCTTCTCGATGCCTTCCGGTTCGCCTTTCAATACAGATTTGGCTTTTTTCACTACGTTCTCCACGGTAAAGCCAAAATACTTCATCACTTCTTCGCCAGGACCAGATAGGCCAAAGCGATTCATACTGATGGTTGTTCCTTCGTCTGTTACGTACTTATGCCAGCCGATGGGCGAACCTATTTCCACAGCCAGTCGCTTCCGAATCGTCGGTGGCAACACTTGGTGATGATACGCAATATCCTGTTGTTCAAACAATTCCCAGGAAGGCATACTCACTACCCGCGCCCGAATGCCCTGTTTTTTAAGTTCGGCCTGTGCTTCCAGTATCAGGGAAACTTCCGACCCAGTGCCGATTAAAATAATCTCGGGAATACCTTCGCATTCACTTAAGATATAAGCTCCTTTTTCGAGACCGCGTGCAGAACCATATTTTTCTTGATCAAGCACGGGTAGTTTCTGTCGCGAGAGAATCAGCACCACGGGCGTTTTCGGTTGAAGCATGGCTACTCGCCAGGCTTCGACTGTTTCGTTGGCGTCGGCAGGACGTAGCACGATAATATTGGGAATGGTACGTAGTGAAACAAACTGTTCAACCGGCTGGTGGGTAGGTCCATCTTCCCCTAAGCCAATGCTGTCATGGGTGAAAACGAACGTAGCAGATGACTCCGCCAAAGCTGTCAGACGGATGGCTCCCCGCATGTAATCCGAGAAGTTCAGGAACGTACCGCCGTACGGGTGTACACCCCCATGCTGCGCCATACCATTGAGAGCAGCTCCCATTGCGTGTTCACGTACACCGAACCAGATATTCGAATTTTCGTAATGACCAGGTTGAAAACTGACGTCACCTTTGGTCGGCATGTCGTTCGACGAAGCCAGATCGGCCGAACCGCCGAAAAGATAAGGTACCTTTTTTTTCAGAGCTTCCAGTGCTTTACCCGATGCCTGTCTGGTTGCCAGAGGGCCATCGGCAGGCGCAAATTTAGGGAGATCCTTGTCCCAGCCTTCTGGAAATTTTCCTTTGAACGATAGGCTGAATTGTTCTGCTTCTTTCGAGAAATCACCTTTATAGGCATCAAATCGTTGTTTCCAGTCAGCCTGTAGTTCAGCTCCGCGCTTACCCGCTTCAAGTAAGTGATCCTTAACTTCATCGGGAATCACAAATGTTTTATCGGGGTCCCAGCCGAAAAACTCTTTTGTTTTACGAACGTTTTCCTCACCCAATGGGCTACCATGCACTTTGCTGGTTCCTTCCTGCGGACTGCCATAACCAATAATGGTACGTACTGCAATAATTGACGGGCGCTCTTTTTCAGCTTGCGCTAATTTGATAGCATTTTCAATAGCGTCCAGGTCATTGCCATCCGCTACGTGCTGTGTATGCCAGCCATAAGCATCAAAACGAGCCATCCGATCTTCTGTAAAAGCCAGATTAGTAGGGCCGTCCAGCGAAATCAGGTTATCATCATAGAGATAGATCAGCTTCCCTAATTTAAGGTGACCTGCTAACGATGCCGCTTCGGATGCAATACCTTCCATCAGATCCCCATCACTGACAATGGAATACGTGTAGTGGTCCATTACCGTATGATCATCGCGATTATAAGTAGCTCCCAGAAATGCTTCAGCCATCGCCATGCCAACTCCATTCGCAAATCCCTGCCCCAGTGGTCCAGTAGTAACTTCAACGCCGGGCGTCAGATTCGATTCGGGGTGGCCAGGCGTCATAGAATGAAGCTGGCGGAAATTTTTAATTTCTTTCAGCGGTAAGTCATAGCCATAAAGATGTAACAGGCTATACAGTAGCGCCGAGCCATGCCCAGCCGATAAGACAAACCGGTCTCGGTCAGGCCAGTGCGGATCTTTAGGATTGAAGCGCAAAAAACGCGACCAGAGAACATATGCCATGGGAGCGGCTCCCAGTGGTAAACCTGGATGTCCTGAGTTAGCTTTTTGAACGGCATCAACCGACAAAAGTCGGATAGTATTGATGCTAAGTTGGTCGAGATCAACCGATTTTTTAGCCATAGTGAATCAATCAGATAGTAAAAAAATAACCTTGTTGTGCTGATATGCTTGTGTCAGTCAACCAGGTTTTATAATCTAACTACTGAACGCCAAAGAAGATTGAAAAAAATAGCAAATGTTAGCAAATAGCACTGATTAACAAGCAAATAGATTTCCTCCTAATGTACGTTAAATGGTCTGGTATATTTCGAGCCGGACTACATTATCGATACTATGGGCCTATCGGTCAGAGTAGGTAACTGATTCTAAAAATTCAGAACAAATACCTGGCAGGCCTAGTCTTTATAGAGCAATTAGCATTCTCCCTATATAAACGCAACTACTTATGCCTCTTCATGTTAAACTGGATTTCACAGCTCCTTTTACGGTTGGCGACACGATCTATTCTAGTTACCCTCCAGGTGATCATAAATATACGGGTGGGCCATCATCCTATGACTCTCTGGAAGGTAAGATATCCTCTGTTAAGTTCGAGTTGGAACTTAACCACGACAATTCCTGCCTGGTGAAGGAGGCTATAACGGAAAAAGAGCTGACGGTAAAAGCCGTCGTTTATACAGTTATGCCATCAGCCCAGCCCCACCTTTCGCCGTTTACGGTCGAATGCAATCTACAGCCCGACAGCCATCCTATGCTGTTTGCTTCAGAAGCTGAACTGCGGGCGTACCAGCATCCAGTGTAGCTTTTTCGTATCTTCTGTTTACTTTTCTTTCAGTTGGCTTAGCGCCAGGCGTCATTACACAGGTTAGTATGCACTCCGAATGACGAGATTCTGCGGTGGAGGAAAGCTTCTGAACAAACGGTTGAGGACGTAACGGATTAGTAAGAACAGAGCTTAATCAAAAAAGGCTGCTTTGCGCGAATTGGCAAAGCAGCCTTAATATACTTCGAAGTTGACTAATGTAGCCGTCAGCCTACTACTCACACGTTTTACGTTGATCTATAAACCGTTGGCCGCAGGCTGACGACTGCTTTTAGCTAGAATATTATTAAAGAATGTATAGGTCCTCTCAATAAAGCCAAGAATGGCTGTGCCGTGAGTTCCTCCCGAAATCGATTCTAATTTTACGTCAGTTGCTCCACGTTTTTGCATAGCATCGACAGCGTTTTGTGAATTTAAAAACGACACAATTTCATCGGCAGTCCCGTGATACAGACGTGTTGGTGTACGGGGTTTCCAGTCGTGAATATCGTTATCCTGTACGGCTGCCAGAAATTCTTTGTCAGTACCTTCATTAACAGCCTGCTTAAAGCTCTCCGTAAACGTTTGTTCCAGACTAACATTGATAGAAGCTTCTTTACCACGTAGCGCAATCTGCGAAGCATAGGGTTCTTTGAAATAATACGTCATCGGGCGATTCAATCCATAAATCCGGTCGTAAGTCAGCAGAACCCATATATAGAGTCGATTAATGTAATCAACACCAGTTGTTTTTTCATTCAGTATCTGCTTCATAAAAGCTGGTTTATCGTAGGCTCCAGCCCCACAACTCGATGCCACCAGATTGAATTCTCCAGTTGTTTCTTCTTCGATTTTCTTCTGCAAGGCCATCGTTGCATACCCACCTTCTGAATAGCCAGCCAGAAACAGCCGTTTATCCCAGTTGATGTTCTGATTACTCAGGAACTCACGAGCGGCACGTAGCATATCCAGCGACGCCGTTGCCAAGCCGTTACGGTGTTCATATGGGTGAGGCAGGTCTTTCGAAGCACCGTACCCAATATAATCTGGAGCTGCAATAATATAGCCTTGTGAGGCAAACACCGATCCGTACGTATACGCTTCACTACTCGATTGAAAATTCGACGGAGCATCGCTATCGCTCGTAATAGTGCCATGTTGCATGCTTAACATCGGTACTGCCGTTGTTACAGTAGGCACGATAAGCGCTCCCGACGCCTTGATTGTTTTACCGTCGGTATTAGTGGTCGTGTATTCCAGCCGATAAGCTTTGATGCTATACCGGATAAAGATTTGAAGGGGTGCCAGCACGCCCGTAAAACGATTCCGCAACTGACTTATCGAATACTCGCCGATAAGTGATCCGCTGACCAGCGTCTGTACCTGCGACGGAGGCATAGGATCATCGTTTACGGATGTTTTGCAGCCGGTAGGAGCAATCAGCGTTATACCCCCGATCAGGAGTAAAGCAAAAATTGATTTGATCATTAATATACGGGGAAATTAAATCTATAAGATTGGTATATTTTTAACGCTTTCAGACCACATTTCGTTTGTGAAACGCCTAATTATGCCTGGAAAGCTACGCTTTTCATCATAATGATGATCAATACATTCGTTTGATCAGCCCGTAGATCATAAGCCGTATAGAGAAAGTCTAATTTAAAATAGCCTCTGTGGAACGTACTCCACAACAATAGGCATCACACTTCCCGCTTACTCTATCAGATTACTTCTCTCAATAGCTATAAGTTGGTATAAATCTAAATTAACCAATACTTTTAACTATTTAATAATCAGACGTCTATTCAAAATAACTAACCTTTGTTGATGGGTGTTAAATTAAACTGGTACAAGGTTTGGGCATCAATAGGTAATACCAAATATTCGCAGCACTATGAATAATCAGTTGAAATCAGTCGGAATAAAAACGCTCTTAGTGCTTATCGCTACCAGCCTTTTATCTGGCAACGTTTTAACAAGTTGTAAGTCGTCTAAGGAAACAACGAACAGCCGACAAACAGCTAGTACTAAAAAGAAACTTAATAAGACACAAAAAGGAGCTTTAATCGGTGCTGGTAGCGGTGCCGTTGTTGGCGGTGTCATTGCCCGTCGGAGCGGAAACACCGCTTTGGGTGCTATTCTAGGCGCAACAGTAGGCGGAGCAGCCGGCGCTGTTATCGGTCGCAGGATGGATAAACAGGCGGAGGAAATGCAACGTCAACTGCCGGGCGCACAGGTTGAGCGGGTTGGCGAAGGGATTAAAATCACGTTTGGATCAGACATTCTGTTCGACACGGATTCATATGCACTTAAACCAGCTACTAAACAGCAACTGGTCGACTTTGCAAAAACACTTAACAAATACGAAGACACAGACATCCGTATCGAAGGTCACGCCGATGCAACGGGACCGGAAGATCACAATTTGAAGCTATCTAGACAACGAGCCAATGCTGTTGGTAGTTATCTGGAAACGCAGGGTGTAAAAACATCACGAGTAGATGAACTAGGGTACGGAGAAGCACAACCCGTTGCGGATAACTCGACAGAAGCTGGACGCAAAAAAAATCGTCGCGTGGATATTGCCGTTTTTGCAAACAAAAAACTGCAACAAGATGCTAAAGATGGTAAGCTTGGTGATTAATAGTTTTTGACTCACAACAAAACACGTGAACAAATGGCTACGGTAAAGAAAGGTGATGAGGTACAGTGGAACTACGGACGAGGAAAAGGAGAAGGCAGCATAGCCGAAGTTCACGAGGAAGACGTTAAACGGACTGTTCAGGGTGCTACGGTAAAACGTAAAGGATCTAAAGAAGAGCCAGCCTTGGTGATCAAACAGGGAGACAAAAAAATTATTAAGTCAGCCAGCGAGGTCACGAAAAAGTAAAAAGTTATGGCAACTACGGTTCTTGACGATAACGAGAAAAAGGCGCTGAAAAAGGAATTTGATTCGGTTGTTAACATGTCGCCTTCACAAATCGAGAAATGGCTCAAGACAGATGAGTCGAAAGCGGTTGGTCAGAAGAAAGAGGGCGACAGTGAATCAATCGGTCATAAATCAGGTGAGCATATTATCGAGATTCTGAACAAAAAAACCACTGATTTATCAGAAGACGATTATGCGCACATGGGTAAAGTTGTTAGCTACGTTAAACGGCACAGTGCTCAGAAGCCAGAGCACGTAGCAGGTTCAAACTGGGCTTATTCATTAAAAAATTGGGGTCACGATCCCGAAAAATAAAAGCGACTGGCGGGTGCGGTATCAAAGTACTAGTTTACCCCTGTCAATGGCTTTCTGATTTACTCAACGACAGATAGAAGTAGTAAGGTTAAATTAATTCGATTAAACAAAACAGAACACGTTATGAATGTGAAAGAAACCCGGGGTGAGATCCTAGATCAGTTAAATCGACTGCTCACCCGCAATCATGATGCAGAAAAAGGCTATCAGGAAGCCGCTGACAATGCAAAAGACAACGAACTGAAAACGCTGTTTTTAACTCAGTCCAAGCAACGGAGCGAATTCGCTCATGAAATTGATCGCGAAATCCGTGCTTTGGGTGGTGAACCTGATACTAGTACTAGCCTTGCAGCCGATCTGCATCGGGCCTGGATCAATATAAAGTCGACTTTCGCCAGCGACGATGATAAAGCAACCGTACAGGAGTGCCACCGGGGTGACCGGGAAGCACTTCAGGATTATAATTCAGTACTTCAGGAAACGGACTTAGTGGCCAGCACACGCGAGTTATTGTTACGTCAAAAACAGAGCATCGATACAGCAAATTCATCGATGGCTCGCCTGGCCTTGGTAGTGTAGTGAATGGTGGGATTGGAAAGCCTGCCTCCGTTGGAGGCAGGCTTTTTTGTTTCCCAACAAGCCAAAACAATACCCTTCATACCCGGTTTAGATATTAAAAGTTGTTACATCAATTCTTAGTAATTCGTTTATGAGTAAACCATCTAAGGCAGACGATGCCTCTGAATCTATCCAATCAAGACCGGGCAAACCTTATCCACTCGGTGCTACCTTCGATGGTGAAGGCGTCAATTTTGCTCTTTTCAGTGAAAATGCCACAGCCGTCCAGCTGTGCTTGTTCGATAGCGACGATCCTAGCCGTGAAACAGCCTCTATTCCAATCAGTGAACATACAGACTTAATATGGCATATTTATCTGGATGGTTTACAACCGGGCCAGCTTTATGGTTTTCGAGTCGACGGAGCTTATGATCCGCAGGGTGGCTATTTTTTCAACCCAAATAAATTATTGCTCGATCCTTACGCTCGTGCGATCAATGCGCCAATCACGCATAATAACGCCTGGCTGGGCTACGATAATAAAAAGCCTACCTCCAGCGAAGACGGTAAAGACGAATACCTGGCCATGAGCCAGGAAGATAGTGGTCCAACGGTGCCGAAGAGCGTAGTTGTTGACTCTGAGTTTGATTGGGGAAACGATGCTCCGCCCGATACGCCCCTGCACCGGTCGGTAATTTACGAGATGCATGTAAAGGGCTTCTCTCATTTACATCCAACAATGGATGAAGCTGTTCGTGGTACGTATGCTGGCGTTGGCGCTCCTGAAAGTGTCGAGTATTTGAAGAAACTGGGCATTACTGCCGTTGAACTTTTACCCGTCCATCAGTTTACGGATGAGAGTTATTGGGGATACAATACGATTGGCTTTTTTGCCCCTCAAAATACGTACTCCTCTTCCGGGATGGCAGGTCAGCAGGTTGCTGAGTTTAAACGAATGGTCAAGAACCTGCACCAGGCGGGTATAGAAGTTATTCTGGATGTGGTCTATAACCACACCGCCGAAGGCAACCAACTAGGCCCTACCCTATCGTTTAAAGGAATTGACAACCGGGTCTATTACCACCAGGTTGGCGATAAGCCGGAATATTACATGGATTATACCGGTACCGGCAATACGTTCAACCTGAGTCATCCGCGGGTTTTGCAGCTGGTTATGGACAGTCTTCGCTACTGGGTAACGGATATGCACGTCGATGGCTTCCGGTTCGATCTGGCTTCAGCTCTGATACGTACTGACGAAGAATTTGGCAGCGTTTCTTCTTTCCTGGATACCGTAGCGCAGGACCCGATCCTGGCTCAGGTAAAGCTCATCGCTGAACCCTGGGATATCCAGTCCTATCATGTCGGCGGATTTCCGGTACGTTGGTCGGAGTGGAATGGTAAGTATCGCGATACACTTCGGGGATTCTGGAAAGGTGATAGCGGGAAAGCCGGTGAAACAGCGCTACGTCTACTGGGAAGCCCTGATCTATATTCCAATGATGGCCGTTCACCCGCTAACAGCATTAATCTGATTACAGCGCATGACGGCTTTACACTGAACGATTTAGTTAGTTATAACGAGAAACATAACGAAGCGAACGGCGAAGATAATCGCGACGGCTCCAATGATAATTTGAGCTGGAACTGCGGAGCCGAAGGTCCTACCGACGATCCCGAAATCAACGACCTACGCGAACGCCAGAAACGTAATTTCCTGACAACGATGCTGCTCAGTCAGGGTACGCCGATGCTGGTGATGGGCGATGAATGTGGTCGAACACAACACGGGAATAACAATGGCTACAATCAGGATAGCGAAATCAGCTGGATGGATTGGCACTGGAATGATAAACAGCAGGCACTGTTTGAGTTCACTAGTCAGCTTACAGCCTTACGTCAGGATATTCCTTTACTGAGCCGTCGTAAATTTTTCGGCAATGAACAGGTGGCTTATCTACTGCCAGATGGCGGGGAGATGAACAACGACGACTTGCATAATCCCGAAACCCGTTGCCTCGGTCTATTTATCGACGGCATGCGTGTAAGTGAACAAACAGAAGATGGGCAGGATATTGGCGATGAACAGTTAGTCTGGATTCTGAACGCCTATTGGGAAGACATTGATTTTATGCTGCCCAAAATTGGCCGTAAGAGTTCACTCTGGGAGGTTGTCCTTGATACAGCTACTGGTCAGGTTCATCCAGAAACGGCGCCCATTAAAGGCGGCCATCCCATCACGATAACAGCCCGTTCGTCAATGCTGTTACGAGTAAAATAATAGTTTTTTGTCGGCATGTTCCGCGCTGAGTCTGAACTTAGTGCGGAACATGCCGACAACTAGTTTATTGCTTTCTAAATACCCATTCTTTCATAATGATAGGCGCTTCCTGCATTACGTTATAGAGCTCGTGATCATCTTGAAATGCCAGCTGTGGTAACTGGAATGCCTCAACATGTACGGAAAATGTTGAGGAATCGAATGGCCAAGGCTCAATTGTCAACGTATCATCGTTACGTTGCTGAATGTAATACGAGATACCATCAGGTCCTTTGCTTACTTCCAGCCGTCTCTCTTCAGGAGGTATTTGCCCCATACACAGTATCAGCGATAACGCGTCACACCATTGCACAAACGAATAGGCGTAGTTAGCTTCTGCTTTAGTCGCCTTGTACTGCTTTCGCCATGAAGTCTGATTATGAATCTGTTGATCCATAAATAAATCCAATTCTTTATCAGTACCACGTTTGGACTCATACAGGAAGGATGTATGCATTGACATGATCAGGGCATTCCAGCGGCTTTTCTGTAGTCCGATCTGAATAAGATTGCGACATTGTTCGATAGAATATTGTAGGATCTGGAAATGTAATGGCCCACCAGCTTTTGTTAAATGGTTACGTCCTGTCCAGGGTTCCTGCCCGTCGTCGTGTTCAGTTAAAGCGATAAGAGTTTCAATCCAGTGTATGGGTCGCTTATCCGTTCCCCAATGCGATGCCAATTGAACCGCTAGTAAACCATGGGCTTGTTGGTTTATAATCTGCCAGCCCTCATCCGTTTGAGTAACGATCATAGAAAGGGAGAAACACAGCAAGGGGAAGAAAGAGACAAGAGGATAACGCTGTATTCCTCTCGTCTCTTTCTTCCCCTTGCTGTGTTTCTCTAAATTAATTGTAGATTTTTTCGTTCTCTCCCATTTTGGGAGGATTGCCAGTTATGACTGCGGTTGCCTGCTGAAAAAAGCGGACCATTTTACTGTCGCTTGCGCTCCAATACTCGGCCATATCGGTATGAACTTTCAACAGAACTAATTCCGAATCATCTTTCCCTTCCGGGAACCAGGCTTTTGCCTGCGGATTCCAAAGTTCTTCAACTTTAGCCCGATCATCCAGTTCCTGCGCTTTCCCCGAAATTGATACGTAGTCAGCATCACTTACAGATGCAAACGAAAGATTGACCCGGTGATCGTTGTTATCAATCTGATCGACTTTGGGCGATGATCGTTTTGTAAAGAACCAGATAGTTCCATCTTCATCGGCCTGAAGGGCAGCCATGGGTCGGCTTACTAAATTTCCCTGTTCATCAACGGTCGTCATCATCGCAATGCGGATGTCTTCGACCATTTCTCGAACTTTTTCCAGTTGTTTACTTGTCTGTGATTGGGTTTCCATAACGTTATAAAAAGATTGGTCAGCTAGTCAGTCATACAGTCGGCCAGTGTATCTTCGTAACGAACTGGCTAACTCCCGACGTGTCTAACTGACTAACCTATTTAATTATAAAGTGTTTGCTGTATGACGCTTCAATAAAATAACGTAACGGATTAGCTTCCCCTTTCGGCAAAGAAGAGATTAACTACGCGTAAAGTTGTCCGTTCGTTATCGGCCACTCCCGCTCGTAGCGAGCCCAGCGCCGGGCTTGGTCAACGCTGATAGACACTACGTTCTGCTTATCCAATCGTCCCTGTTCCAGAAGATGATTCGCGATCTCAATTGCTTTAGCGCGTGTACTGGGACTTAATGAGCGCATAGCTGACGGAAAGTGATTGATCGTCCACATAGCCGTAGATTGGATTAATGAGTGTTTCATATCTACTCTAGCTGATTCTGTGCCATTTCTTAACTATCCATTTATAAAGCTCAGGATACATAAGCTAAGTTACTCTTTATCAGAACTATATAACAGTACTAATTTTTGCACGACTAATCAATCAACTTGCTATCTTGTAGAGATATGTAGAATTTATTTAGGGCAATGGGTATATTTTTACCCACTGTGTGACACAAAAAAAACCAGCTCTAAATCAAAGCTGGCGATGGTCTATCTAAAAAAGAATAAGCAGGCAAACCGTTATGTCTATTTTGGAAAGTATAATCGGAACGTAGTTCCCTGACCTACCTGGCTTTCTACCTCGATAGACCCCTTATGACTGTTAATGATATTCTGCGTAGCCGTCAGTCCTAAGCCCATTCCGCCCGATTTCCCCGTAAAAAATGGATCAAACAGGCGCTGCCGGTCAGCGTCGCTGATGCCACCTCCATTGTCACTTACTTCAACATATACACGGTCATCTTCCGTGCAGCTTGTCTTAACGACCAGTATTCCTTTTCCTTCCTGCATGGCTTCAACAGCATTAACCAGGATATTCAGCAATGCCGTTTTGACCTGATCACGGTCGAGTAAAGCCAGACAGTCACCTGCTGCAAAGCTTGTTTCAAGCCGCATTCGCTTGAGCTTGATACGGTCACTAACGAGTTGTAGCGTTTCTTTTACAATAGCGTTAAAGTCCTGCTTTTTCCGATCCAGATCACGCGGTTTGGATGAATTAAGCATTTCGGTGATAAGCTGCCCAATACGATCTACATTTCGGCCGATAATGTCCGTAAACATGGTAATGTATTCATTATCCGTATCCAGCTCATCTTTAAGCTGTTCCAGAGCCAGACTCAGATTAGTAAGTGGATTCCGAACTTCGTGAGCAATACTACGGGCAATTTTACCAGTCATGGTCAGCTTTTCAGCCAGAATCAGATCCTGCTGAGCTCGTTTCTGCTCAGTAATATCCCGTACAATTCCCTGGTACCATTCCGGCTTGCCAATTATGTCTTCGACCGCCCAGACAGAAACAAGACAAATACGCTTACGGCCGCTCCGATGAATCAGCGTAGTTTCAAAATCTTTAATCTGCCCGTGTTCGCGAACATTGAAACGTAGCTTACGCAGCTGGTCAAGATCCGTAAAAAGCCGTGCCGGATTGAGTGACCGAAGCTCTTCGCGACTGTAACCTAACAAACGCTCGACAGACGGATTGGCATCCTGAAAATGCAATTCATCATCCGTAACAAAAATAGCGTCGATGGAGCGCTCAAACAGCGTTCGGTACTTGTTCTCTTTCTGGGCAACTTCAGCCAGTACGCCCGCCTGTCGAAGCGCATAGCGAATACTACGTCCAAGAAGTTGCGCATCAATACGTCCTTTTACCAGATAGTCAGCCGCACCCAGTTCAAGCGCCGATTGATCAACCGTCAGATCGTCCTGGCCGGTAAGCAGAATCATTGGGGCACGGCACCCCATTCGGAAAGCTTCCTGAATTAAATCAATTCCGGTGTAGGGTCCTAAGCGATAATCAACCAGATAGACATCGTATTGGCCACTCTCAATGGCCGTCAAAGCACGGTTGTAGCTATCTACCCATTCCAGTTTAATTGTACTATTCTCCTTAGCTGACACCAGGGCTTTCGTCAGCAGGTAATCGTCTTCGTCGTCCTCAATGAGCAGAACGCGGATATTTTCTTTTTCTTCAGCAACGTCGAGTGTAGTCGGTATCATACAACATAAGCAGCTGGCAGTCAGCAGCGAAAGAAATAGTTGTGGGAACGCCTGCCGGCAACCGATTACTGATTATGGCAACTTGACGGTGTCCATCCAATACGTTTTCAACGCACTGACCATTTCAACTAATCGGTTAAAATTGAATGGTTTTGTTACAAATGAATTAACGCCAAGATTATAGGTTTTTATTACGTCTTCGTCGGCAGAAGAGGTCGTCATCACCACAACAGGCAACCGGCGTAGTTTAGGATCATCTTTAATTTCACTTAATGCCTGAAAACCGTTTTTCCGGGGCATATTCAAATCCAGAACTAATAAATCTGGCCAGGGCGCATTTTGTTCGGTATAACGGCCCTGTCGAAGCAAATAGTGCATTAAATCTTCACCGTCTTCCACAAACTGTATTGTGTGCGCGTATCCGCTTTGCCGAAGCGCCTTTTCCATAAACATACGGTCATCCGTATCGTCGTCGGCAATCAGGATAGTCATTGACGTAGGCTTACGGTGCATAAAGCGAATCGAATAAGTTACGGTACGAATAAGATCAGTTGCTAAACGTCAAAGCTAATAGCAGACCGAAGTAGTTACATAAATCAGTAATTCAACTCCTGGCCTTAACTCTGTGGCAACATGTTTACTCTTTTCAAAATTAGTCAAAAACATCAGATTATTCCTGCTTCTGGTCAGAATAAAAATTGTGAGTTTTATCAGGAATAAATTAGACTTTCCAACCATTCATATTCATATAATAGTCCGTTCAACCCTCACGCCAGAGCGACAAATACAGTCCTGTAGTATGCGTAATCGTCAAATGCCGATCTCCAAAAAGCTTACTGTGTTAACACCCATCGATAAGGAATTAGCTCGGTAGCCATTCAATTGAGGAGCTCAGTCTGGTAGCCGGTTACGCTTGCGGTTATACGCGATCGCTAAATGGATTCAATCGGTGGGATCGGTGGCAATTAATCGGACAGATAAGGTGATAAAACTGGATGATACGTTCTACAAAGTGGGGAAGTTCTTACTCAAATCTATTAGGCTGGTAGTGAAATCGGCTAGGCATACAACCGACATAAAACCCGTATAATCCAAGAACACATGCCATTTCTGAGCTATCACAGCCTTTTTGGCACGAATTTAACATATTACTTTAGTATGGCAGATGTACGTTAAACTTTGCCGCTAATTCAACAATAGTTATGAAAACATCAATCAAAACCTTGCTTGCAGCCGCCGTTCTTACGGCCGGTGCCTTTATAACGAGTTCATCTGATACGTTGGCACAGGGGTCCGTTCGGACTGGTATAAAGGGTGGGTTAAATGCCAGTTCACTATTCTATGATTCGCAGGGCGTGAGTAACAAAAATGAGCGTATTGGCTTTCACATCGGCGTTTTTGCGCAGGCTCCTATTGGTGATTTTTTTGCCATCCAGCCTGAATTACTTTACATGACGAAAGGTTCTTTGGCTGACTACAATACCACAATACTAGGGCAAAATTTTAATGGTAGAAACACGCTCAAACTGAACTACGCTGAGCTCCCCGTACTCGCTACGTTCAAACTGGGCCAGGCTGTTGAGTTGCAGGCAGGTCCATACGTATCATACCTGCTTAATTCCAATGTGAATTCAAACGGCGACTTTGGTATAGGTTCGGGCGCTATTAATCGCGACAATTTCAATAAAGTTGATTATGGGCTTGCTGGTGGCCTGAACATCTACTTTGGAAAGGCATTTATCGGTGCACGGTATGAGCAGGGCTTACAACGTATTGCAGATAGTGGAGCAGCCCGTACTTTACTCGGTAATGCAAAGAACAGCGTTGGGTTGCTCTCGGTCGGATTTAGCCTGAATTAAATCGGACCGTCGAAGCGGAGAAAAGCTAAAATGAGTGAACGAGCGAATGACCAATGTCATCATTCGCTCGTTCACTCATTTTAGCTTTTTCTACTATAAATGTATATCGTACGCTTTCAGTTTGTTGTAAAGCGTTTTACGATCAATATTAAGGACTTCAGCAGCTTTGGTTTTGTTGTACCCCGTTTTTTCCAGTACTTTCAGAATAGCAGCCCGTTCGGCATTTTCTGAGACCGATTTTAGGTTAGCGGCAGACTGGCTGAATACAGGAACACCCGGCCGGGCTGGGTCGTAACTGATCTGAACATTACCAGCATTGGTATCATCGGTTGTTAGGTATTGGGGTTCAGTGATTTCCCTCGGCAGCACGTCGGGCTCTATGTAATCCCCCTTAGAGAGCAACACGGCTCGCTTCACTACGTTCTGCAGTTCACGCAGATTACCGTGCCAGTAATAGTTTTTCAACTTGTCCCTTACTTCCTCTTCAAAGCCAAGAATATCTTTCTCTAACTGCTGATTAGCGGTTTCCAGAAAATGTTCGGCGAAGATCATGATATCCGCTTTGCGTTCGCGCAATGGAGAGAGGTGCATCTCAAATTCAGCAATGCGGTGGTAAATATCTTCCCGAAATTTACCCTGCCGGACAGCTTCACGCAGGTCTTCATTCGTAGCCACAATAATGCGTACATCGACCGGAATATCCTGATTACTGCCTATTCGCCGAATCTTACGTTCCTGTAATACACGGAGCAATTTAATTTGATTGTCATAGGACAGATTGCCAATTTCATCCAAAAAAATTGTACCGCCATTGGCAAATTCGAAACTACCGGCTTTATCAGACATCGCTCCAGTGAAAGAGCCCTTAACATGCCCGAATAACTCACTCCCAGCCAATTCCTTCCCTAAAGCACCGCAGTCGATCGCCACGAAAGGTTTTTCAGCCCGTTTACTTTTTAGGTGAATAGCGTTCGCAACAAATTCTTTCCCCGTACCGGTCTCACCCGTAATAATGACCGACATGTCGGTTGGCGCAATCAAGTCTATATGTTCCTGTAGTTGTTCGGCAGCCCGGCTCTTACCAAAAATAAACCGCTTACCATCTGGAGCCAATACGGCTTTAGAGGATGCGGCTTTGACAGAACCAGACTTAGCGGCAGTCGTCGTTGATGCAGGCGCTGCCTTCGCTTGACTCAAGGATTGAATTCGTCGCTCAAGAGCCGCTTTTATTGTGTAGAGAATTTCATCGGGATAAAGCGGCTTCGTTACGTAGTCGTACGCGCCATGCTTAACGGTCTGAACAGCCATTCGAACGTCAGAATATCCCGTAATGATAATAACTGCCGTTGTGGGATGCATTACTTTAATCCGACGTAACATTTCCAGGCCATCGATATCAGGAAGCTTAAAATCGCAGATTACTAGTTCAAAGGCTTCCTTTCGCAGTAGGGTAAGTCCGTCATCGCCCCGCTGTACCGACGCTGTTTTATAGCCTTGCTTACTTAGAAAACGCTCTAAGAGCAAGCATATATCATTATTATCGTCAATTATCAGAATTTTTTCCATGAAGAGGAATACGCATGTTCAGACAGCCCATTCTAACAAACGTAGCATACTAATGGATGGTTCTATCGTTGGCTGTATAAACAAAGTTACTTAAACCTGAATGGTTTGCAAAGCCGTTTCCACCGAACGACGGGTGAACGGTTTTCCAATAAAATAATCAGCTCCCTGCTCCGTAGCCCGTCTGCGTTCAGCCTGCCCGTCGAACGCACTGATCATAATTATTTTTGCCTCATTTTGATCTTCTTTGATCAGTGGCAACAGATCGAAGCCTAATCCATCGGGCAGATTCAGGTCCAGAAAAATCGCGTCGAATTTCTGTGCATTTAAACACTGGCGACCCTCTTCAATAAAATGGGCGCAGGTAGGCTGATAACCCAATCGTCTTAGTAATCCTGACAGCAACAGACAAATATCAGCTTCATCATCTATAATCAATACGCGCTTTGCAAGAGTTATTTTATTCATCACGACTGGTCTGAATTGCTGTCCCGCGTTAACCCCTGTTGTCGTTCTCACCACGGTTACTAGTTAGTTCTAATGTGTTCATTCATTTGATTTTTGTATAAAATATAGTGCCGAAACTCTCGGGGCGTTTGAAAATCGCGTGTTTATACGTATTAAATTCCGCCAGATTAACCACTTGCGATTATAACTGTATTAATTTATCCTGATTCACAGATGATAAATTGTTCAACTTATGCGTCTTTTTTCTACGCTAATTCTACAAGTGTAGAATTTTATCTACACTATTCTTCCCGTCTATTAGCTGGCAATTAGTACTTCTCACTAAAGTTTTTAGCCAAATTAGAGGCTCATTTCCAAGCGTATAGTATGTTGTTTGTCACCCAAGTGTTTATAGATGATGGCATTGGCACAGATTTTTCTTATTAGATCATCGATTGCGAGATAACTAACTCTGATTTACTCACAAACCGTCATGGGAAACCTCCTTTATACGATTGCAGTCATCTTGATCATTATTTGGCTCTTGGGCTTCTTAGGTGTTTTAGGAACCGGGATTGGTAGTAGCAGCCTGATTCACATTTTGCTGGTTATTGCGGTGATTGCGATTATTCTACGTTTAATTCAGGGACGTGGCGTGTGAGGAGGAGAAGAACAGCAGGTTATAAACGTTCATAGCCTCATACTCAACAGACACAATATTCCTTATAATTAATTAAGGTGCGGCTTGACCCGCGATACGTTATTTTAGGTTAAGTACAAGTTACGGTGGGTACGGAATCCCTGCGCCAAGTTGAGCGCGGGGATTTTTTTGTAGCCTCAGACTGGGGGTTGTCTTCTGTTTTTAAGGAGTTGATCGATCATTCTAAACTTGATGACACAGGTCGATTGAATGCTTAACGTGTTGGGTACATGTGGTGCCACAAATGGACGATCTGTAGAAGAAAATCCTCAGTTTTCTACGGATAAAACGTATTTAGTACTAATACTAAATACCTCATATACAGCTTTTTACTTCAAAATATACAGAAATGGTACAGTATTTTCTATGAGGTTGGCGTTATTAGTCGAATAAGTCATTCACAAAAGAAATAGAAACCATGAAATCACTACCAGGAGTTTTAGTAGGATTAGCAGTTGGCGCAGTTGTAGGCATTCTACTTGCTCCCGAGAGCGGTCAGAAGACCCGTAAACGCATTTCGTCAGAGTCGGATTCGTTTTTTAAAGATCTTCAGGATCAACTTCAATCGGGACTAGATAGCATCAAAAGTCAGTACAACGACTACGTTGATGCGGCTGCTGGCAAAACCGAGGAGTTAGTTAGTCAGGCCAAAAAGAAGGCTAAGCAATAATTGTTTAGTCATTACGTGGTAAAGAACAGACTCACCTAAAATAGCAAACTAATGAGAAGCACACGAGATTTTCTGACCGGTATCATTACAGGCGTTGTAATTGGGATTTTAACAGCTCCCCGTAGTGGCAAGGAAACACGCGATAAACTAACCGAAGAAGCCAATAAACGTTCAGGTGATCTGAAAGATCAGTGGGAAAAAGGCGTTTCTCAGGTGAAAGAAGGTTTTGAGCAAGCCAAAAGTCAGGTAAATCAATATACAGATAAGGCGAAAGAGCAGTATAATCAGTATAAAGATCAGGCTCAGGCAGCTGTCGATAAGAATAAGGATACTGTCAAAGACCAATACAATGACAAAGTTGATGAGTTAGCTGATGACGCTAAAACTGGCGTTGACGATGCAAAATCATCCTTAAAAGTAAGCTAGGTAAAAGCACCCAGTTTACTTGACAATTTATTTACTCAACGTTCTTGAAAAGAAGCCCTCGCAGGACAATCGTCTTGCGAGGGCTTTGATATTGTAGGCTTTAATGGCCTTTTAATTCGCGTTTAAGAAGCCTTTAATTAACGATGTTCACCTTTGTAAGTATGAAAAGGTTCACGTCTGTCAGCTCTTTTGCCAGTACTTACAAGCACTCAACTCTTGTTAGTAATAAATACTCAGTTAACATAGTATTAGGACGCTTTAATCAGCCACTCCAAGGAAATTCAAACTCATTACATAAATCGCTACGTCATCAGCTGTTGCCAGTTATGGCAGGATTACTTCTGGTAGTCGGGTTGTTTGGCTGTGGTAGTGCGGCTCAAACTGATGAAAAGCCATCAGCCAAGGCAAACCATGAAACGAATCTGCTGGCAACTGCTACATTCGATACGGCGAAATTAGAAACAACGCAAAATGAGTTGAATCTGACGGGTAAGATCGCTTTTAATCAGGACCAGGTCGTGAAAGTATTCCCGTTGGTAGGTGGTCATATCGAGACGCTTAAAGCCGATTTGGGCGACTACGTAAAGAAAGGGCAGATACTGGCCGTCATCCGCTCGGGTGATCTGGCCGATCTGGAGCAGCAATCCGTTGCAGCAAAAGGTCAGTTATCGGTGGCTCAGAAAAATATGCAGGTGACTGAAGACATGACCAAAGCTGGTTTAAGTTCACAACGCGAATTAGTTGCCAGCAAAGAGCAATTGGAAGCTGCAAGAGGAGAAGTGAATCGGGTAGCTGAACGTCGTCGGATTGTGGGTGGGAATGGATCGGTTTATCTCGTAAAATCGCCTATGAGCGGGTTTATCGTAGAAAAAACGGCTTCCCAGGGTATGGAACTTCGCTCCGACGATCCAGAAAATCTGTTTACTGTCTCAAATTTAGATCACGTATGGGTATTGGCGAATGTGTACGAGTCAGATCTTGCCTATGTTCATGAAGGTGATCCGGCTACCATCACGACCCTCTCCTACCCAGACAAAATCTTTCACGGTAGAATCGATAAAATTTTCAACGTGCTAGATCCTGACAGCAAGACGCTGAAAGTTCGTGTTACGTTAAATAACGCCGACTACCGACTCAAGCCAGAGATGTTTGCGAACGTAAACGTTACGTATGCGGGTCATGACAAGCGCGTTACGTTGCCTGCGGGAGCCGTGGTGTTTGATAAAAACCGCAATTTTGTTGTAGCGGTCAATAAGCAAAATCAGCCAATTGCCCGTGAAGTTGATATCTACAAGACCATTGGGCCAAAAACCTATCTTTCAGGCGGACTGGCTCCCGGCGACCGGGTTGTTACAACAAATCAATTGCTGATTTATAATGCATTAGGTAATTAATCGATATAAAAACGGGCAAGCCGTCGGAAGAAAGATAATGTAGATCTTTCTTCCGACGGCTTGCCCGTTTTTATATATCAGGAATTATTTCTTCGTCACGCGAATTGAAATCCGGCGATTTTGAGCACGTCCTTCTTCGGTGTCGTTCGAGGCAACCGGATGTTCCTGACCGTATCCTTCGGCTTCCAGTCGGTCTTTGTCGATATTCATCTTCTCCAGTTCAACACGTACTGAGTTAGCGCGATCCTGCGAGAGTTTCAAATTGCTGGCAGCATTACCTGTGTTGTCAGTGTAGCCGCCGAGCTTGACGTTAACGTTTGGATAAGCCTTTAGTATCTCCGCAATATTTTTCAACTGCTCCTGCGATTGCGGCTCAAGGGTGGCACTACCTGTCTGAAACAAAAGCCGGTCGAAATCGAACCAGGTTTCTTTGTCGACAGGTTTGTCACTCTTGATGAAGCCTAACAGTTTGTTTTCAACACCAAATTCAGGGATATTCAATTCAACACCGCTGGTTAGTTTCTGAAGACTGAATTCGCCCAATTTAGCATTTGGTGTACTAACCTTATCATTATCGGCAGCGGTCGATTGTTCGAGAGGAACTTCCGTACCAGCCGCTTCTTTCCCTTCAAGATTATAACCTGGTGTTTCAGACGACTGAACGGCGATGTATGGCGCAATGACAAGGGATACAATCGACATCAGCTTGATCAGGATGTTCATAGAAGGGCCAGATGTATCTTTAAACGGATCACCCACTGTATCGCCCGTTACTGACGCCTTGTGCGGCTCTGATTTTTTATAGTACGTCTCCCCGTTGATTTCAACCCCTTTCTCGAACGATTTTTTGGCATTATCCCACGCACCACCGGCGTTGTTCATAAAAATACCCATCAATACGCCCGACACCGTTACGCCCGCCAGCAGACCACCAAGCACTTCGGGTCCGAAGATGAAACCCAC
Source organism: Spirosoma validum (assembly GCF_014699035.1). Lineage (GTDB taxonomy): Bacteria > Bacteroidota > Bacteroidia > Cytophagales > Spirosomataceae > Spirosoma > Spirosoma validum. Next base: position 431,035 of record NZ_JACXAA010000003.1, on the reverse strand, counting down.
GATCACCGGCACCGACAAAGCAATTGCGCCCGGTAATACCATTTCACGGATGGATGCCTGCGTTGAAATCGCTACGCACTTTTCGTACTCGGGCTTACCCGTTCCTTCCATGATACCCGGAATCTCCCGGAACTGACGACGTACTTCCTCCACCATGGCCATAGCAGCCCGGCCCACAGCCGCAATGGCTAATGACGAGAAGATATACGGAATCATACCACCAACGAACAAACCGGCCAGTACGTCGGCTTTGTAGATATCGATGGCCGAAATGCCCGAAATACCCACAAACGCGGCAAATAGCGCCAACGCGGTTAAAGCGGCAGAAGCAATCGCAAATCCTTTACCACTTGCCGCAGTCGTATTACCAACCGCATCAAGAATATCGGTACGTCCCCGGACTTCTTCGGGCAGGTAGCTCATTTCGGCAATACCACCGGCATTATCGGCAATCGGGCCGAAGGCATCGATAGCCAATTGCATCGCCGTAGTTGCCATCATACCTGCCGCCGAGATTGCAACACCATACAGGCCGGCAAAGTGATAGGAGGTATAAATACCAGCCGCTAATACCAGAATCGGCAGTACCGTCGATTCCATACCAACCGCCAGGCCACCAATAATATTTGTAGCCGCGCCAGTAGCCGACTGCCGGATAATGGATAAAACCGGACGGCGCCCCATCGCTGTATAATATTCCGTAATGATGGACATCAGAGCACCAACAATTAATCCTGTCAGGATGGCGTAAAACACATCCATACGCGTAAACTCAACACCCCGGATTTCCATCGTGATGTCCGGCAAAACAGCCCCAACTAGAAAATATGACGCAATAACGGTCAGGATAATAGAGCCCCAGTTGCCGAGGTTCAGCGCACCCTGTACATTGCCATTGTCATCTTTAACACGTACTAAATAGCACGCCAGAATAGAGAAGATTAAGCCCATACCGGCGATCAATACCGGCAATACGATCGGCGCGTGACCAACAATATTAACATCGGCAGGAATACGAATTTCACGACCCAGCACCATCGTCGCCAGGATTGTTGCTACGTACGAACCAAATAAGTCAGCACCCATACCCGCTACGTCGCCTACATTGTCGCCTACGTTATCGGCGATCGTTGCGGGGTTACGCGGATCATCTTCTGGAATACCTGCTTCGACTTTACCAACCAGATCGGCTCCTACGTCGGCAGCTTTGGTGTAAATACCTCCCCCTACACGGGCAAACAGGGCAATGGATTCAGCACCGAGCGAAAAGCCCGCCAGTACCTCCAGCGTCCGTTCCATCGGCAGGCCATTCACATCTCCCGACTCGCCGACGTACAGATTATAAAGAATGATAAACAGAACACTTAGTCCGAGCACGGCCAAACCGGCCACACCGATACCCATTACCGATCCACCCGTAAACGATACGTCCAGGGCACGCGTTAAGCTCGTGCGGGCGGCCTGAGCTGTGCGGACGTTGGCTTTGGTGGCTATCTTCATGCCGATATATCCCGCCAGCGCAGACGTAAACGCACCGAAAGCAAACGCGATCCCGATCACCCAGGATGAATTTTCAACTTGCGCCCCGGCAAACGACAACAGGGCGGCTACAATAATTCCGAAAACAATAAGAACGCGCCATTCGGCTTTGAGAAAGGCGATGGCGCCGTCGGCAATGTATCCGGCAATTTCCTGCATTCGGGCGTCGCCAGCATCTTGTCGCGAAACCCAAACGAATTTGGCGAACATCACCGCCAAGCCCACCAACCCTAAAAAAGGGACGATGTAAAGACTATTATTCATGCGATTAAGTATAGGTTTAAAAAATCAAATTGCGTGTAAAGATAGAGTTTGACCTTGCATAACCCAACGTACTGAACGCTATATGTTGACTTTTTTCGAGGATAATTGCGGTTATTTTAGGAGCCATATACCTTTTACCTACAAAATTAGCTCAGAATAAGTATATAATTAACTCCGGAATTAATACCTATCTTCCCCGTAAATTCCTGATCACTAGATCAATGAACCCTAAAAGCAGTGGTAAAGTAGTACAGGCACTCAACAGGTAGTATGCGGCCCGCTGTAAAGTCTATTTTCCGTCGCTCGCCAGACTATTATACCCTGTATAAACAACTTTGCGAAGTCTGCCAGTCAAGCCTGGCTTTGTTCACTCCACTAATTTTCTTATAATCAATGCTTTATTTGGCCAAACCAATCATTCTGCTATGACACTTGCGCTAAAAATTATCAATGCCGTTCTGATTCTATTTGCTCTCTATATGGGGCTGAAACAAGGGTGGGCCATGCTTTCAGGCAAACCCGAAATGACGGACATGTTCAGTAAGTGGGACATCGGCAGAACTGGGCTGATGATTATGGGCATCTTCACTATGCTAGGAGCCGTTCTGGTTCTGTTTCCGCAAACATTCGTGTGGGGCAATTTCATGACTGCGGCTGGAATATTACTCATCATGGCCTTTCATTTACAGGATAAAAACCTTAAAGGCGTATTGATTGAACTGCCTTTCTTTTTGCTCTCGCTGGTCATCATCTATCTGCAATATCCCTTTACCAAGCATTGATCAGTGCCAGTGAGATCAATTAGCTTAAGACAATCTCAATTTACCTATTAACATCATGCAGCTACATGAAGCGATTACATTGATCACACCTGTTCACTACGTCCCAACAAAACCAGTAAAATGGGCTGATCTAGGATGCGGGAGTGGTTTGTTCACTCATGCTTTGGCCAGCCTGTTACCAACGGATAGTATACTTTACGCGGTTGATACCAATCAGGCGTCATTAGCCAGCATTGCTGACCACGAGGATGTTAGGATCGAAAAAATACACCAGGATTTTGTACAGGACGAATGGCCTTTCAATAGTCTTGATGGCATACTGATGGCCAATTCGCTGCATTTCGTGAAAGACAAATTTACTTTTCTGGAAAAAGCTAAACGACACTTAACTGAATCAGGCCACTTTTTGCTCGTCGAGTATGACACAGATACGCCTAACCCATGGGTTCCTTACCCACTTAGTTACGTGTCGCTAATCCATTTATTTGTGAAAGCAGGCTATAAAACAATCGAGAAACTGGGCGAAATGCCTTCTTTGTACAGCAGGGCCAATCTATACGCTACGGCCATAAGTCACTAACCTCTATAGCCCGAAAGTCTTCTTTTTACTGGGTGCTCATTTGCGTACTTACCAAGTTTTGCTGAGCGAGTAATTCAAGAATCGAGGGAACTCGCCTGCGTGCAATGGCAAATTGAGCATTGTCTGCCATGATGATGTAATTGGTTTCGGTAGAATTACCACTAGGCTTGCACACGGTGATGTGCGACAGATTAATCAATGCTTTTTTATGCACCCGCAGAAAATGAGGCCATTGATCGGCAAACCATTTCAGTGTCCGGCAAGACATAACTACCTCACCGTGTATCATGTGTAAATAGCTATAATTGATATTACCAATCAGATAAAGTACTTGCTGCGGGTCATAATGATGCTCACCGCGTTTACCTGGAAGTCTTTTCATGATTATTTGGGCTTGGGTCTGTTCTGTATTCAATTATTAGACGTTCAGCTTCCTTCTTTGTAACAGAGTTACCCAGCCCGTTAATTAACTTTTTGCCAATATTATAAACCAAATCATACATTAACACAAATAAAACGAAGAAACAGTAGGTAAATGCAATTTTGTTACTGAGCGGTGTAAAGTCGGTCGACTTAGGGAAGAGACCTCGTTCAAGCTGATACTACGGAACAGGCAGAATCAAACAGTTTTTGAGATAGGCATAGCTACATAGGCTAATTTGCTATAGTCGTCAGGGCACCCTCCCCGCAATTTACCCAAGCAAATTTTGGATCAGTAAACGTGGCACGATCAGGCCGAACCAACTGTACGAATAACCCAGTCGACTGAGAGGCACGTAAGGCTCAGGAACCAAACCATGAATTCAGGCTCTCTCGTTACTGCTTGTCAAAGCGTACAGAATATCCTATCCGTTGTAACCAACCTATACTCTTCTATAAACCAAGGAGTTGTTAAGACGAGTGAGAGGACCCCGGCTGTCCATGAATACCCAGTTGGTCCATAACTTCTTTGATCCGCCTGCGCCCCACAGGCAGGGAAGCCCCATTTCGCATGATCAGATGAGCAGCAATAGGCGAAATCAGCGCAAAGCGGTGAACGTACCGGGGATTAATGAGGCTGCCTTTGTGAATACGGATAAAATGAGGCCAACGGTCACTATACCATTTTAACGTTCTACTCGATAAAATCTGATTGCCATTCACCAGGTATACGTAGCAGTAATTAACATCTCCTGTTAAATAGAGAACCTGCTCAGGAGCAAAGTTATGTTGTAGCTGGGCAGCTGCGACACGTTTCATAACAAGAATGATTTGGAGTGGATAGCCAAATATATTCCTGTAATTCTATAGATAATAATTTCCCGATTATTAAAAATTGATCAAATGTAAACTTATGAAACAAATAGCATATTTATACACGGCTTTCACTAACCAAAACCACGTAACCGAATAAAAAAATTACTTATTTATTTTAACTATTTTTTATCATTAGTAACATTTTATATACTATTATAAGTTAAAAGAAAATAACAAATTATTGTTTAAAACATATGAAAAATATCCCTTACAATACACTGTTTATTAGTTAGTTACATAGAAATTTTTTCAGTTTCGCCGAATAATAAATTCAAATTATTTAATGACAGGGCCACACTGAATCATACTTAATATTGCATACACAGAAGATGATCATACAATCTGCTCACTTTATAAAAGAATAGGTAACAAATAGCCGAAAACAAAACAGATTATTCTAAACACCCTCCCTATACATTAAGCTGTTCAATCATCTCATCCGTCCACACCTATGAGTGAATTTTCCACCCTCTTTCAACCCAATGATTCCGACCTGATTTCAACCAATTTTACGGCTAATTATCCCCACCCTGATCTCGATCTACCCCGGAAGCAGAATCGTTGGGATGACCGGTATGGCTCGACCATTGTTCTTCAATGGACACCACAACAGGAAGTCGTTCAATTGCCTAAACCTGGCTTTTATGCCTACGCGGGCAAGCGTCTTGCCGATGTGATTATATCTGCTTTTGTTATCGTCTTTGTTCTTTCCTGGCTAATTCCGGTTATCAGTGTTCTGATCCTGGTCAAATGCCAGGGACCTGTCTTTTTTATTCAGGCGCGCACCGGGCGACGAGGTAAACCGTTTTTGTGCCTGAAATTTCGCACCATGGTCCACGTGCCCGATAAACCCAAAGGCTTTCAACAGACAGACCTGAACGATCAGCGCGTAACGGCGCTGGGACGGTTTCTGCGTCGTACGAATCTGGACGAAATACCCCAGTTCATCAATGTGTTGCTGGGCGACATGAGCCTGGTTGGACCACGACCGCATGCGGTTCCTCATGATGCCATGCACTGGGACTCGCCTGCGTACCGGGAACGTTACTGGGTACGGCCGGGTATCACCGGACTAGCGCAGGTAAGAGGCTCCCGGGGAGCTACGGGCATGACCCAGCGCATGGACCACCGGGTACGGTATGACCACCTATACATACCACGCCAGGCCTTCTGGCTTGATATGCAAATTTGTTATCGAACCTTAAAATTGATGTACAAAGGGGACGCAAACGCCCGCTAATATTTATAGAATGACTAAATTCATCAACCGTCTTAATTCATGATTACTACCTATTGCACAGATAGATACAAACATTAACTTTGTTGGTTTGAAAGTAATCTGCACCAGTAAAGTAATCTATGAGTCGTCTGTTTAGAAGTGTAAGTCGAAGTAAGCATTACGTACAAGTCATTAGTTGGCTCTTATTAGTATACTTATTTTATTCCTGTGCCTCACCCAAAACGATCACCTACTTTCAGGGGCCCGAAGCCGTTGATACTGCCCGGTATGTACCCCTGGCTTCTATCAACCCGCCAGTTGCTAGGATTCAGACTGATGATGTACTGGCTATCATTGTGACAAGCCTGAGTGAGGAAACAAATGCTATTTTCAATATTCTCAACAGTACGTCTATACCACTGGCAGGTTATGGCGCAGGGGGTGGTAATCTGCCTCTGGGCTATTTGGTTGATCCGACAGGTAGTGTAGAGATGCCTCTGCTGGGAAAGGTGAAATTGGCCGGGCTTACGCTCGAAGAAGCTGCAGATGATATTAGAACCAAACTAGCTAAATACCTGAAAGAACCTACCGTCAATGTTCGCTATGTAAATCGCAAGTTCACGGTTATTGGCGAAGTAGGGCGTCCGGGTGTTTATAATTTGCTCGATAATCAGCGCACTTTGCCCGAAGTTATCGGAATTGCTGGTGAACTTACAGTATATGGGCGACGCGACAATGTGATGATTATGCGGACAGAAAATAATAAACGGGAAATTGTACGTGTTGATCTACGATCCCGAAAAGTACTTGAATCACCTTATTACTACATACAGCATAATGATGTAATCTATGTTGAACCACGACCTGGTCGAATTACGTCAACGGAGCGGGGACTGCAATTGACACCTATAATACTGGGTTTTGCCACTACAATAGTAGCTCTACTTAGCTTTTTCAGACGATAAGTAATCCCCCCATAGCAGGGCAGGACTTTACTAGCGAACTTACTACGTAACTGTATACGAAATATTGACCAATGGCTGAGACGAGCTACGATATTTTTGGGGAGAAAGAAACGCCATTTAATCTGCGAACTTTCTTTTTCAAATACATCCGATACTGGTATTGGTTTGTCCTGGCAGTATCTATTGCCTGGGTATGTGCTTATATGTATTTGCGCTATACTACTCCTGTCTATCAGGTCAGCGCCGTCCTGTTAATTAAAGATCCGCTTAAAGGTCAAAATGCTTTACTGAAAGACCTGGATGTTTCTTCATCATCAGGTGATAAAGTTGTTGAGAACGAAATTGAGTTCTTAAAATCCCGGAATTTAATGAACCGGGTTATGGGTGAACTTAATCTATATGCCGCCTACTTTCATCAGCGACAAGCCCAAAGCGATGAAGAACTCTATACCGATTCACCTATCAAAATCTTTCCAGATAGCTTAAAACCAGTAGCTTATCAGCAGCCTGTTTTTATTAAACTACTGAATCGTCAGCAATATCAGGTACTAGACGAAGAAGGGGCAGTGAAAGGAACGTTTTTCTACGGTCAGAAAGCAACCAGCCCTTATGGAACATTCCGAACGGTGCTAACGCGCTCAACACCCCAGAAGGATAAAAACCCGATAAAAGTTGTCTTCTCGTCTAAAGAAAGTCTGAATCAGCGCTACCTGAGCTCATTACAAGTAGCTTTGGTCAACCCAAAAAGTACGGCTCTTCGCCTGACGTTACAGGATGCAGTACCCGAAAAAGGTAAGCTGGTGCTGGGCAAATTACTCGACGTCTATATGATTGCTACTCTGGAAGATAAAAACCGGGAGGCAACGAATACGCTTCGTTTTATTGACGAGCGACTGCGACTCATTACGTCCGAATTAGGGAGTGTAGAACGTGATGTGGAAGCCTATAAAAGCTCCAGAGGCATCGTTGATCTAAGCGCCGAAGCCAATTTATTTTTGAACCAGGTACAGACAACGGATACGAAGCTCAACGACATTGAGCTGGAGGAGAAAATATTGGATGGTGTTGAGGTTTACCTCAAAAATAGCCAGGAAAGCGTAGCTCCCGCCACCTTGATGGTGACCGACCCATTTATGATGAGCATGCTCACCAAGTTAAACGAGTTAGAAGCTCAGAAAGATGTTGCCGAACGCTCACAGCAACCGGGCAATCCTTTCCTGGAAACGATTACAAACCAGATCGCTAATACAAAATCATTAATCAGGGAAAATATAGTTAACCAGCGACATAACATTGCCGTAACGCGGGCAAGCTTAAAAAAGCTGAATGCCAAATATGAGTCGTCAGTTCGAACCATTCCCCGGCAGGAACGAGAGTTTTTAACGATCAAACGGCAGCAGGGCATTAAAGAAAGCCTGTATCTAATGCTGCTTCAAAAGAAAGAGGAAACAGCTATTGCCTATGCTGCTACGGTAAACGATAGCCGGATCATGGAAGAACCGTCGGGTTCGTCGGTTCCGCTAAAACCAAACCGAACCAATGTTTATCTAGTAGCCATTCTGATCGGATTACTAATCCCTGTAGGCTTCATTACCGTTAAGGATATGATGAACGATACGGTTCAGTCCCGGCGCGAAGTTGAAACCGAAATTGGCCAATCCATTTTTGGGGAAATCATGAAAAAGCCTAAAGAGATGAAAGACAATATCGTCGATACAAAGGCGAATAGTGTTATTGCCGAGCAGTTCAAGATCTTACGGGCTAATCTACAGTATGTCATCGGGAATCCGTTACCGGGTCAGGGCAAAGTAATTCTCGTTACGTCTTCCATTAGTGGTGAAGGCAAAAGTTTTGTCAGCATCAATCTGGCGTCCAGTCTGGCGCTGCTCGACAAGAAAGTCATTGTGCTCGAGCTGGATCTGCGCAAGCCCAAAATCTCTACGTATCTGGGCGTGGCGAAAGATAGGGGTATATCCAATTATCTGATTGGGCAGACCAAACTGGATGAGCTAATCAAGCCAACGGCGCTTAGTCTGAATATGTCTGTTATCTCTAGCGGCCCTATTCCGCCTAACCCCTCGGAATTATTATCAAATGGCCGACTGGAAACCCTATTAGACAGTTTGCGGCAGGAGTTCGATTACATCATACTCGATACACCACCAGTAGGTCTGGTTGCTGATGCTACGCTGCTGGGCGCCCACGCTGATGCCGCTTTTTATCTGGTACGACACGAGTATACCCCACGTACCTACATGCGTCTGCTTAACGAGTTGAAGCAGGCAAAGAAATTTAAATCACTCAATATCATTTTCAATGGTGTTAATTACCGCAACAGCAACGAATACGGCTATGGGTATGGCTACGGCTATGGGTATGGCTACGGAAAAGGCAAGGGCTATTACGTATAATTTATAGTCATTCATGGTCATAGATCATCCTTAATTAGTTGATAGATGTTTCTTAAATCACATGATAAATTTTGAACGATTGATGGGTTAAATCACACCGTGCGAGCGGCCCCGTCATCATTCATCATTCATCATTCATCATTAAAACAAATGCCTTGGTTTGTCCTCTACACCAAATCCAGAAATGAGAAGCTTGTGGCTGATAAGCTGCGGGGCATGAACATTGAGGTGTATTGCCCGCTGATCAAAACCAGACGCAAATGGTCTGACCGAACGAAGCTTGTTGAAGAGCCTTTGTTTCGCTCGTACTGCTTTGTGAATCTGGCCGAGCATGAACGGGCAAAAGTCTTTACCGTACCGGGCGTTGTTCGTTATTTATTCTGGCTCAAGCAACCGGCCATCGTACGCGATGCGGAAATTGACGCCATCAAATTAATGCTGAACGAGGTCGATCATAACCTCCTCCAGATTGAATCGTTTACGCCAGGCAGCAGGCTTACCATTGGTTCGGGTAGCTTCGCCGATCTGAGCGGAAACGTACTGAAACAGCAGGGACGAATCGTTGCCATTCAACTTGACGCCTTACAGCTCATCGTTAAGGTGGATTTGTCTAAAACAATTGTGGTCAGGTAAAGCTACGTTTGGCTTTATTCTGACTTTCTACATACCAAAACATAGTTTACTACTACTCGGTAGGTTCTGAAAATGGGACTGAGCGGGCGAAGCCATAAATATCTCTTTCTGATGGGTTTCCCTAAATCAATTAATATAAACGTAAACTAATGCAATTACCCACTCAGGCTATTGTTGAAAATAAAGCAATTAATACGTCAGAAGACGCTGAATCATCAAATTTTGTCGATCACCAGCATGAATGGGAAATCAACGCTGAGCATACGCTATTCGATTTAAAACTACGGGACACCTGGGAATACCGCGATTTGCTCTGGCTGCTGGTGCGTCGTGATTTTGTTTCTTTTTATAAACAGACGATTCTGGGACCCATCTGGTTTTTTATCCAGCCCCTATTCACCACACTGATCTATACCTTCATTTTTGGCATGGCGGGCATTGGCACCGACGGCATTCCCCGACCCTTGTTCTACATGGCTGGAGTTACGGCCTGGAACTACTTCGCCGACTGCCTGACGAAAACCTCAACGGTTTTCCGCGATAATGCGAACATCTTCGGCAAAGTCTACTTCCCCCGACTGATTATGCCTTTGAGTATTGTGATCAGTAATCTGGTTCGGTTTGGCGTCCAATTCCTGCTCTTTATCGGCATGATGCTTTATTTTATGCTACAAGGAGCAACGATCCAACCCAACGTTTATATTCTGCTCTTTCCGGTTCTATTGCTTCTTATGGCAGCCTTGGGCTTAGGCTCGGGCATGGTCGTGTCAGCACTGACGACAAAATACCGCGATTTGGCTTTCCTTATTACGTTTGGTGTACAACTACTTATGTATGCTTCAGGCGTAATTATTCCCCTATCGGCTACACCAGAAAAATACAGATGGCTAATCCGGGCAAATCCAATGACTACCATCATAGAAACCTTCCGCTACAGTTTTACAGGCCAAGGAACATTTACTTGGGAGGCTTTTGCCTATACAACAGTTTTCACACTGATAACCCTGATAAGCGGTATTATCATCTTTAACAAGGTAGAAAAAACCTTTGTTGACACAGTTTAATCAGAACTCCTATTCACTGGAAAATAAAATAGATTACAAACCTCATTGTAAAAATTTCATAAATGCCAGTTGCCATTAAAGCCGAAAACATTTCCAAAGCCTACCAACTTGGTGAAATTGGTACTGGAACCATTTCACAAGATCTAGAGCGGTGGTTTGCTCGTATTCGTGGTAAAGAAGACCCTTTTTTAAGAATTGGTGAAACAAACGACCGCACAACTAAAGGAAATAGCGATATAGTATGGAGTTTAAAAGATATCAATTTTGAAATAGAACAAGGCGATGCTGTAGGAATAATTGGCCGAAATGGAGCTGGCAAAAGTACCCTCTTAAAGATTCTAAGTCGTGTGACCAGCCCGACGACAGGACGCATAACTGGAAAAGGCCGAATCGCTAGTTTGCTTGAAGTAGGAACAGGCTTCCACCCCGAACTAACCGGCCGAGAAAACATCTACTTAAACGGAGCTATTCTCGGAATGCGCAAGCGAGAAATTGCCTATAAGTTTGATGAAATCGTTGATTTTGCCGGAATAGAACGATACATAGATACGCCCGTTAAGCGATATTCATCAGGTATGTATGTACGCTTAGCTTTTGCTGTAGCCGCCTATTTAGACTCTGAGATTTTGATTGTAGATGAAGTATTGGCTGTTGGTGATGCGGAATTTCAGAAGAAGTGTCTGGGTAAAATGGGCGAAGTAAGCAAAGGAGAGGGGAAAACAGTATTATTTGTAAGTCATAATATAGCCGCGGTGCGCAAACTTTGCTCAAAAGGAATATATTTAGTAAATGGTGAAATAGACCTATCAGGAAATATTGAAAATATATTAAATAAATATACCTCAAAATTCTCATCCAATACAAGTTGGCAAGGAATGGATGGAAATACGGAGATAGTAATATACGAATCAATTATAAGACCAATAACTGATATTCACCACACAGATATCGAAGAATATTGGGCAACCAGTAATGACTATGAAATTATAGTAAAATTTGAGATTAAAGAGGTTATTCGAGAAATTGGTATTGGTTTTAATATTTGCACAGAGATTGGCGATCCAATTGTCAGGTGTTTTTTCAATGATTTCAATGATATACAAACATTGAACGTAGGCACTTATTTATGTAAATTTATCATACCAAAATATAATTTAGCAAATGGTAAATATAATTTAATTTTTGATATATCACTACCTAGTATCAATAAGATAAATAGTGAAAAAATCAACCTAGCATTTCAGTTATACTCAAAAGATACAAAAGGCAACAGATATAATGCAGAAAGCGTCGCTACTTTTAATTCTATCGTAAGACCAAATTGGTTTGAAGACGTAATAGCTGTCTAATTTAATATGCTATCTATAATTGTTTCCTCATACAATGAAGACTATTTCCAAAACTTAGCAAAGTCGATCTCGTTAACTGTTGGAATAACTTATGAAATAATCAAAATTGAAAACTCAGGTTTAATGGGTATATGCGCAGCTTATAATATAGGAGCATCAGAAGCCCAATATCCAAATTTATGTTTTTGTCACGAGGATGTAATTTTTAAAACAAAAAATTGGGGGCAACTTGTTTCAGATAATTTAAAAGATGAACAAATTGGTGTAATTGGAATAGCAGGTGGAAATTATAAATCCAAAGAATTTAGCCCAAGTTGGTTCAATTTTTTAGAGCAAGGAAATAAAATTAATATTATTCAGCATTCGAGGGATAAAAGCATTAAATATATTAATGAAAATTCGTTAAATGAGACATTAAGCAAAGTTGTAACATTGGATGGAGTTTTCATGTGTTGTACCAAAAAAGTTTGGGAAAAATATAATTTTGACGAGAAATTATTAAATGGTTTTCACTTTTATGATATGGATTTCAGTCTGGGTATTTACAATTGTGGTTATAATAATTACGTAACTTATGAAATATTATTAGAACATTTTTCAGAAGGGCAAAATAATTTAGACTGGTATAAACAAGGTATCAAAATACACGAAAAATGGAAAAAAAAATTACCTATATCTATAAATGTATTAACAAAAAAAATTATTGATACTGTGGAGTTTAGAACTTTAGATTTCAAATTTCATTATGAGAGTAAGGAAAGCTTAAAAATGCAGGCTATTAAAACATTTTTATGCATAATTAAAAGTAAACCATTTAATAAAAATAATTACTGGTATTGTAAAGAGCTAATACGCCTGCTATTAAAGTAGAGAATAGATGAAAGACGGTGCAACTTAATAGCATATTATTTAACTATATTTCATTCAATAAAAGAGAATGATTATCCTATTTCCCAATATCATATTTGTTGATAAGTGAAAAAGATACTTTTTGCACTTATCAATAGTTTATAATGAACAAAAAATCAAGGGCATTATGTTGTCGAAATGTGTCATTATACATCATTTCAAAAGCTATTTTCTATGGTTAACGCCAGAAATATTAAGGTATAAACAAGGAAGACTTTGAAAAACTTAAAATATTACAAGCTAAGAATGCTCGGAGAAATTATTAGTATTTAATGCTTAGATTACCATATTTTCAAGAATATTATGGACCCTGAATAAATTCTCCCATTATTACCATACAAAATATAGCTAAAGTTAGCTATATCACTTACTACACACAGGCATTCGTTAGACGAGTCAGTGAAATAGAGGCTGAACTACATATCTACTATGATTCGGCAAGCATTAAATAATTTAAGGATAGTCATTAACTCGGCGTGGCTAAGCGGTCTAATGTCACGGTTAAAAGCCTCTATTTATCCTTGAATTATCATATTCTTGATATTGTAGTTAGGTGTTCGTTTTCAGCATTCAGTGGTTATAACTTAGGGAGAAGGCAATTGTTTATATCAATAGTCCAAAAATAAATATATGAAAACAGCGTTTACAATATGTTCTAACAATTACTTAGCTCAAGCAAAAGTATTGGGTGAAAGTTTTTTGAGATATCATAATAGTTTTGAATTTATAATAGGGTTGGTTGATGGTTATAATTCAGAAGTCGATTACAAGTCATTTGGGGATACGATATTTATACCAGTTAAAGAATTAAATATACCGAATTTCAATAATTTAGAAAGTCAATATAATATTGTAGAACTAAATACAGCGGTTAAACCGTTTTATTTCGAGCATATATTTAATGTAAGAAAATCAAATACAGTTATTTATTTAGATCCAGACATATTAGTTTTATCAAGCTTCGACGAATTGTTAGATGCATTGAAATCATTTAGTATAGTTTTAACTCCTCAATCATGTACTCCTATTGATGATGAACATGCTCCTGCAGATATTCATTTATTGGCAACTGGCACATTTAATTTAGGATTTATAGCATTATCTAATTATAAAAATAGTCAGATATTTCTTAATTGGTGGAGTAAAAGAGTTATAAAGTATGGCTATGATTTACCAAACCAACATATGTTTTTTGATCAGCTATTAATTAATTTAGTACCGGCTTTCTTTGATAACTATTATATATTAAAACATTTAGGTTACAATATGGCAGCTTGGAATATGCATGAGAGAGTAATCACAAATAGTTTAAATGATAATATAACAATAAATTTAACAACACAGCTTAGATTTTTCCACTTTAGTGGCTATAAATTTAACAATCCGGAAATATTATGTAAGTATAGTTCAAGACATACTTTTGATAATAGACCTGATGTTAAAGAACTTTTCTACAAATACAATAAATTAGTATATCAAAATAATTATGATCTATTTTCAAAATTGAAACCTATATATTGTACTAATAAAAAAACTTTAAATACTAAATACAAACCTAATTTCATAGCAAGAATAAAAAAAGCGGTAAAAAATTTTTAACAAAAGAATAAATGAAGAGTTTTAATATTCCGATTTTATTTATTGTATTCAATAGACCAGATACTACTTCAGAAGTCCTTAATGAGATACGTAAAATAAAGCCCCAGTTTTTGTATATAGCATCTGACGGACCACGCAATCAAAATTTAGACGAAATCAAACGATGTGAAGCTGTAAGAGAAATTATCAAAAATGGGATTACATGGGAATGCGAAGTAATTAGACTTTACCAAACTAAAAATTTAGGGTGTGGCAAAGCTGTTTCAACAGCTATAACTTGGTTTTTTCAACATGTTGAACAAGGTATTATACTTGAAGACGACTGTGTTCCAAATACGTCTTTTTTCTCTTTCTGTAAAGAAATGTTAGAAAAATACAAGTATAACGAAAACATTTACAGTATTACTGGACAAAATATCCAATTTGGAAGAAATTATAATAATGATTCTTATTTTTACTCAAAATATTTATATATATGGGGATGGGCTACATGGAGACGTGCATGGGAAAAATATGATTTTGACATGCAAGATTGGCCTGAATTTAAAGAGAAGAAGCTTGATGTAGTTTTAAATTATAAAGTAGATCAAATTGAATATTGGAAAAAAAATCTGGATGCATTTTATAAAAATGAAGTTGATAGTTGGGATTATCAATTTTTATTCACTATCTGGAAGAATTCTGCCTTAACAATTGTTCCTAATAAAAATTTAATCTCAAATATTGGTTTTCGAGAAGATGCAACTCATACAGTAACATCCAATCATAGATTATCCAATCTACCCACTTTCGAGTTAAGTAACATTTCACATCCTAAGAATATTGTCATAAATACAAAAGCGGATGACTATTTTTTTTATAATGTATTAAATTATAGTCATACAACCAATTTATTTTTAAAAATACTGAGAAAGCTTAAAATTTATTTAAAAAATATACACGTCAATGCGTTGCGCAATAGTAATACCTGTTTATAAAGAAAATTTAACAAAAGAAGAATATGCCTCTCTCAAACAGATATTCATTGTATTACCGAAACTAAAATATTTCTTAATTTGTGGTGACAATTTTGATTCTAAAAATTACGAATTAATAATTGAAGCTTACAAAGACGTTGATTATTCTATAAAAAGATTTAGGAATAAATATTTCGCTTCCATAAATGGGTATAATGAATTATTATTGAAACCGAAATTTTACAAAACTTTTTCAGAATATGATTATATTCTAATTTACCAATTAGATGCTTGGATTTTTAGAGACGAATTAGATTACTGGTGTAATTTAAACTACGACTATATCGGAGCCCCTTGGTTTGTCGGCATGGAATTTGCAACAAATAGTTCTGTATTTCTTGGCATTGGTAACGGTGGTTTTTCTTTAAGAAAAGTTAAATCTCAAATAAAAGTATTGGAGACTTTTCATTATTTAAAACCAATAAGTTATTTCTTCAAAAAGTTCAAAGAAAATAAAAGTATAAAATCATTATTAAGTATTATTGCGAATGCGACCTTTCGCAATAATACTTTTTATATATTTAATAACTGGGATTCTCAGGAAGATTTCTTCTGGGGATATATAGTTTCACAGCAGTTTACATGGTATAAAATTCCCAGTTTAGATTTAGCTATGCGCTTCTCTATGGAAGTTAATGGATCTATTTTATATGAAATGAACGATTTCAATTTACCTTTTGGTTGCCATGCTTGGGAAAAATATAATAAAGAGTTTTGGAGCCAATTTATCCATATCTAAAATTAACAATTTCTATAAAAGTTAATATCTTCGAATGAATTTACCCCTGAAAATTAGTATAGTAACACCCAACTATAACTTAGGAAATTTTATAGAAAGAACAATATTATCTGTGCTAAATCAGAGTTATTCAAATTTTGAATACATAATTATAGATGGTGGGAGTACTGACCAATCTATTGATATAATAAAAAAATACTCAGATAAGCTACATTATTGGGTAAGCGAAAAAGATAATGGGATGTATGATGCTATTCAGAAAGGTTTTGAGAGAAGTACAGGTGACATAATGATGTGGATTAATTCTGACGATTTACTACATCCAGGAGCATTTGAAAATATAGTGGAAGTATTTACCAGTTTCCCCGAAGTTGAATGGATAACGGGGCTTAACACTGCCTTTGATGAAAAAGATCGAGTAACTGGCGCATGTGAAGCTAGAAAAATTTCTAATTATAATATTTTGTCAAAAGATTACAAATGGATTCAACAAGAAACTACTGTTTGGAAAAGAAGTCTTTGGGAAAAAAGTGGTAGCTACATTAATAATAAAGCTAAACTTGCAGGTGATTTAGAGTTATGGTTAAGATTTTCTATGAAAGCAAAACTATACCCATGTAATTTACTAATTGGAGGGTTCAGACAGAGATCAAGCAATCAATTAACCCTGGAAATGGATAAGTACTGCAAAGAGGCTAATTTTTTTATTGATAACATGAATATTAGTTTTAAAATTAAAATCAACTTAATGTTTATTACTTTTATTAATAACATAAAGCAAATCATGAAATACACTTTAGTTTTAGATATATTTTTTATAAGAAGGATGCTTGATAAAAGCATCCTTCTTATAAAAAATTACCCCGAGAGAATAGTTGTCAATAGGCTAGATGGGAAATTAAAATTAGAAAAATAAAATTCATAATATAAACTATTTTACTTCAAACCTTTGCGAGTTAAAGAAGTCACTCTTTTTACAAATGGTGATCCACATAAATTAAGTACTTGGTCCAATGTACCTTTTTTTGTTTTGAAAACACTTGAAGCAAAAGGTATAAAAGTAAATTGCGTAGATATAAGTCCAAATTATTTATTGAATTTTTTTCATTATCAATTATTCTGGAAAATATTAAAAATTTTCAACAGTGATACAGCTTTAGATTCCTCCAGAAATATCATTCATATTTGGTATACAAAATTTATTATTAATGCAGCTACAAAAAAATATTCAACCGCTCAAGCTAATATTTTTTTGACATTTAGTTTTACTTCGCCAAAAGTAAAAAATCAGGTATCTATTTTACTTTGCGATTGGACGTATGAGTATTATTTCAAATATTTCAAAAAAAGGGAGCCAGATTTTTGTGAAAGAATTGCTATTAGAAATGAGAGTAAAATGATAGAGGAATCAGACATTGTTATTACTTTGTTCTCAACAGTTTTTTCATACATGAATACTGTAAACAAACCTAGGATTTTGTTATACTTAGGCAACGTCATCAATTCTTTAATTTCTCCAAATCAATCTAATATACTAGCTCTTAAGTCTACATCGCAGGACATATTGTTTATTGGTAATATAAAATATATTTACGGCGCTACAATTTTAATAGAATCATTTAAAAAGCTATTGTTAAAATTCCCAAAGCTGTCGCTACATATTGTTGGTATGAACTCTAGTGACTTTAAGGATTTACCTGATAGGGTTATTTGTCATGGGTATTTAAATAAGGGTTGCGAGAGTGATAAAAAACTATATTATTCTTTGTTAGAAAAAGCTAAAGTATTTATTAATACTACTCCTAAGTGGGGAGCTATTTCGGCCACGATTGAGGCTATGTACTTATTTACACCTGTAATTGTTGAACCTTATGACGAGTTTGTTAAATCCTTTGGAGCTAAATTATCCTTTGGCCTGTATTGCGAAAGCCAATCATCGGAAATTTTAGCTGCTAAAATTGAAGAGATTTTTTCGAATAAATATTACAATAATCTGTGTTTATCAGCGCATAATTCTGTTAAAGATTGTACTTGGAGCAGTTATATAGATAAAGTATTGTACGCAATAGAAACTTATAATACGGCAAAATAATTTATCCTTTTATCCTTTATTTAGCTATTTTGTAAAATGAAAATTCTTTCATTTCAGCCTTTTTCACTTTACGCAAATGGTGGTGGAAGTCGAATTCTTAGACGTTTATATGAGGGTAATGAAGAACATGTTCATTCTTTAGTTGTAAAAACTTACTCAAGTAAAAAAACAGAAGGCGCTATTACAGAAACTATCATATTAGTCTCACCTATTTTAAAACCTTGGATGAAATGGCATTTACGAAATATTACCTTATGGTATCAAAAACATTTTTCATATTCATGTACAATAAAGCGTCTGCAAACTATAGCTGTTAGTATTCCCCACGATATAATTCATGCTACTGATCATGGGATTTACTCCGCTGCATTATGCGATTATGCTAAACAGAATAACAAGCAACTTTGGGTTTCATTTCATGATCATTTTAAAACTTCAGGTGGTTCAGAAGAATCAACAAAGAAGCTTTGGCATCAAGCTAGTCGACGACTTTTAATATCTAATGAATTAGGCAGGGAGTATTGCCGGTTGTTAGGCAATAAAGATTTTCAGATTATAACTGATGGTTTAAAAGAAACTGAAATTATTGCTCCAAAACTGAAATTAAATGACCCTATAAGTATTTATTTTGCGGGACTATTGCATATTGATTATGTTCCTCTTTTTCAAGTTCTGTTTCATGCTCTGAATGAATTATCAACAATGGGTTATCGATTCAATTTAATTTTGAGAGGTACACAGCATATTACTTTTCCAAAGAAAGAACTTTTCAGTATTGTATATAAACCATTTACTTTGAACGAAGAAGAATTAAAAGAAGAAATGCATAAGGCTGATATATTGTATCTACCAATTAAATTCTCAGATAATTATTTTTATCAATATAGCTTATCTACTAAAATGATTGGGTATCTTGGTGCTCCAGGTGCTATACTTTATCACGGACCTGAAGATAGTGCTGCAAATTTTTTATTATCGACATCCGATTCTGCAATAGGCTGTCATAATTTAGACAGTCAAACATTACTGAAGAAAATTTTATTATTAATTGATAATAATTTGTCAATTATTTCAAATGCAAAACACATAGCAATAAATAGATTTAGTATGGATAAAATTAAAAATTTATTTTGGGAATTATGATAGCTGTCTGGCGATTATATCTATCAGAATTTAGACTGTATTTTTGCAACAATTGGTTAAATTCAATTCCAAGTCATAGCATCCGCCAATATTTTTATAAGAAAATAATGAATTTTAATGTTGGTCAAGGCTGTGCTATTTTAATGAATTCTACTTTTGACTGTGCAGGTGGATTAATTTTGGGAGATTGTTCTGTCATTAATTCTAGCTGTAGGATCGACACTCGTGGCGGTGTGTTTATTGGAAAAAATGTCTCAATATCGCAGGAAGTAATCGTTTTAACAGCTGATCATGAGATTGATTCTCCTAATTTTAAAGGACGTACTAAATCGGTCACTATTTATGACTATGTTTGGATTGGTACTCGTGTAACGATTCTGCCAGGTGTTATCATTGGTAAAGGTGCCGTAGTTGCGGCAGGCTCTTTAGTAACAAAAGATGTTCAGCCATATGCTGTAGTAGCCGGAGTTCCTGCTAAATTTTTGAAATTTCGTAGTAAAAACTTAGAATACAATATTAGTTACAAACGCCTATTTCAGTAATTTTTAATTTACAATTCGCTTTGGGGCTGAATATTGTATTTCTATGTAGCTCTCTTGAACCCGGTTGCGATGGTGTAGGCGATTATGTTCGTCGGATCAGTGGGGAGTTAATACGTCAGGGATGCCAAGTTACTGCTATCGCCTTGAATGACCGCCATATAAATGATAAAATGGTAGACTACCAGGACGCTGAAGGTGGAGTTGAACTAGCTGTTTTTCGTTTACCATCCGTTTGGTCTACCAGTCGTCGATTTAAACAGGCAAAGCAATGGATCGATAACATTGACCCTGATTGGTTAAGTCTTCAGTACGTCCCTTTTGGCTTTCAACAGAAGGGTTTACCTTTTGGTTTAAGTAATTACCTGAAACAGGTAGGCTCCGGTAGAAAATGGCATATCATGTTTCATGAATTATGGGTCGGAATGGATGAAAAAGCTCCATTGAAATTAGTTGGGTTAGGAAGAATACAACGTCTGTTAATCATTGGTTTAGTAAAAGCGTTACGCCCTCTAATTGTTCATACACAAACTCATACTTATCAAGAGTATTTGCAAAAAGATAAAATAGTAGCTTTCTTTTTACCATTGATTTCAAACATTCCCATACACAATCCAACTAGTATTGCAAGAAATCCGGTTTCGATTGCTAGGGTCACTAAGACATTCAATTTTGTTGTGTTTGGAACAGTTCACCCTGATGCATTGATTGAGCAATTTACCACTGAAGTTTTTTGTATTGCACAACAGGAGAATTGGACTGTATCGTTAACAGTCATCGGACGCCAATCACCAGAAAGTGATCGTTGGCTAACGATTTGGAAAGAAAAAGGACTGGTTTGTACTGTCCTGGGTGAAAAATCTGCTGAGCAAGTTTCCCAGATTTTAAGTGAGGCAACTTTAGGCCTCTCTTCCACAGCGTTTGCAGTCATCGAGAAAAGTGGTTCGGTAGCCGCAATGCTTGCACACGGTTTGCCTGTGTTATGTATTGCTTCAGACTGGAAACCACGTGGAATTTCTATTGTACATCCTTGTTCAGGAGTTATTGAATACAAGAATATTGATTTAGAATCAGCACTTCGATTAGCTGAACAAAGCACCATGCCTGTAGTGACTGTTTCAGACATCGCTAGTAGCTTAATAAATGCCCTCCAATCTTCCACCAATGATCTTTTCGATATCCATGATTTAGCGGATGGAATCTCTTAAAATTCAAAATTAAGCTTAGATGAGTAGAAGAATTTGTTTGTTCACAGCTCATTCACCTTTAATTGGGGGAGGGAGTGCAAACTTTCGCAGTTTGATTGAAAATCTTCCTGGCATTTCAGTCGACTGGAACTATTTAGCTCCTAAAAAGGCGAGTGGCTATGAAGATGGATATCTGGGTTTGGGTTTTATGGGGGGCAGAATTGATGATGATATTTGGCAAACATGGCAAATGTTATCTGGAAAGAGATTACCAGCCATTGATTCTATAGTTAACCATTTGTTAGAAACCGATTGCGACGCTTACTGGATTGTCTCCCACAATGAAGGTATTCGGATTGCTTTAGAGTTAGTTAAACGCCAACACAATCGGCCTGTACATTTAACCATCAATGATGATTGGGCAGGAGCCATTTGCGCTCGCTCTATGCGCTATCGTTTTATGGCAGGTTTAGCCAAACGAATGACTATTGATGTGTTAAAAAAGGTTACGAGTTTTGACGTGACCAGTAAAGGAATGCAGGATTATTATAAGCGATTAAGTGGGCGCATTGGCGAGATAAGCCATAGATATATTCCGTCTGATGCAATCAGGAAATTGAGTAAACCTCTTGAAAGCAATAGCAAACAATTAAAAGTAGGCCATATTGGTTCAGTCTATGACAAGAACGACTTTTTTGAATTCATTAGATTAGTCAAACAAATTTCGCATCAAATAGGATTAGAGCCTGAAATAAATATGTGGGGATGGCATATTGTGCCAGCAGAAATACCAAACGAATTAAGGGATCATATCAAGCTACATGCTACGTTACCAGAAAGCGAAATCATCCCCCAATTAGCTGAATGTTCATTTGTGTATTCCATGTATCCCATGAATCGTAGGATGCGCATATTTTCGCAAACGAGTATGCCTACAAAACTCTCAAGTTATGTTCAGGCAGGTCGACCTATATTTGGACATGGTCCAGCCGATAGCTCGTTAGCCGAATTCTTACAAACCACTGGAACGGGAGTTCTCTGGAGCACTACAAAAGCGCAGGATGGGATGGACATGCTAGCTAAATTGATGGAACTAGATGTAAGTCTGGAACATTGGGAGTTTGCTCGAAAAAGATACTATGGAGAAGAAAACGTAGCAGCTATGCGCCGAATTTTTGAAAATAATTGATCCGTTCGCCAAATGAATCTGCTACTTTCCCATCCTACTGGCAATGCGAACGTTCGCGCTGCGGCTATGGGTTTGCTGAATGGAACACAACTAGCAGAGTTCCATACAACCATTGCTATATTCGAGGGAGATATACTGGATTCACTGCGTGAATTTGTTTCATCACTCTCCGAAATCCGACGACGTCAATTTGATAAATCACTCAAATCGATTACCTATACTTGGCCCTGGCACGAGTTAGCTCGATTAGTAGCTAGTAAAGCTGGCTGGTCAACCTTACTAACACACGAAACGGGAAGGTTTAGCATTGATCAGGTTTATCAGCAATTTGATTACCAAATAGCCAATTGGATAAATCGTCGGACTGGCCCTACCCTCACTGGTGTCTATGCGTATGAAGATGGCGCTTTGGAGACATTTCAGGCAGCAAAAAAAAGGGGGCTGGTTTGTTTATACGACCTCCCTATTGGTTATTGGCGAGCAGCCCGTAGACTATTAGAAACTGAACAGATCCAACGGCCCGACTGGGCAAATACATTAACTGGCTTCCGGGACTCAACCGAAAAATTGGCTCGTAAGGACAAAGAACTTTCTTTAGCCGATCATATCTTAGTCGCTAGTACATTTACGGCCCAAACATTATCCGAGTACCCTGGTTCCCTGGCGCCAGTATCTGTTATCCCCTATGGATTTCCAACCGTCAACACCAAAGCTAACCGCACTATACCACAAGGACGACGACTACGGATGTTGTTTGTAGGGGGATTATCGCAGCGCAAAGGCATTGCGAATCTGTTCGCGGCTGTAGCGGGGCTTGAAAAATGGGTAGAGTTGACGGTTGTTGGTCAGAAAACAGGCGTAGCCTGCCCAGCCCTGGATTATGCGCTATCACAACACCATTGGATTCCAAGTTTATCCCACGACCGGATACTGGCACTGATGCAGACCCAGGATATACTGGTATTTCCTTCGCTATTTGAAGGCTTTGGATTAGTTATCACGGAAGCCATGTCGCAGGGAACGCCGGTTATTACCACAGAGCGTACAGCTGGTCCTGATTTGATAACGGATGGTAATAATGGCTGGATCATTGAAGCCGGTTCTACTCAGGCATTGCGCCAGATACTGGATATACTATTACAAAATCCCAGGACTATTGTTGCCGCAGGAAAGGCCGCCAGAGAAACAGCCCGTCTACGTCCCTGGGAAATATATGGAAAAGAGTTAGCCTGTCAAGTGGCTGAAATTTCGATACCTGCGTAACAATGTCTTTGGCATCTCCTCCCCTATCGCTACGTAGTCCTCTGTTGAGTGCCCGATCAACTAATCAATCGGGAATACAGAGAACTGATTTAACTACCCGACGGCTCAAACAGGCGATTTGGACATATTTCATCCTACTCATTTTTGAAGGAGCGTTGCGCAAGTGGTTTCTTCCCAGCCTGGCTACTCCCTTATTAATCGTTCGGGAGCCGATAGCCTTATGGGCTATTGGTCTGGCCATGTCTCATAATCGCTTAAAAGCAAATGGCTATTTAACAGGTATGATTTGGATTGGCGTTATAGGTATGCTTACGGCATTGACGATAGGGCATGGAAATTTGCTAGTTACCTTATACGGGGCCAGAATCCTACTGATACATTTTCCATTCATGTTTCTCATAGCCAATGTATTTGGGCAGGAAGACATAGTCAAATTAGGCAAAGTTACGTTGCTTATTACCATTCCAATGACTGTTCTGATTACTATGCAATTTTATAGTCCTCAGTCGGCATGGGTGAACCTCGGTGTAGCAGGTGACAAGGCGGGAGCTGGGTTTGATGGCGCTTTAGGTTATTATCGACCACCTGCCACGTTTTCGTTTACGAATGGGACATCTTTATTTTATAGTCTGGCAGCCTGTTTTGTCTTTTATTTCTGGCTCTATCAAAAAGAAGTTAACCGTCTTATTCTGATTGGATCAACCCTGTGTCTAATTGCAGCTATTCCTCTATCGATTAGTCGGGCTTTGTTTTTACAAGTAGGCGTAACTGCCTTATTCACCTTTCTGGCTGTTGGCCGGAACCCTAAATATATTGGCCGTTTACTCCTGGCAATAATAGGCTTTATCATTGCCCTGGCCCTGTTAAATCAGACAGATCTATTTAAAATTTCCATAGAAGCGTTCACTGCTCGCTTTGAAGGAGCCAATGATGCAGGTGGGGGCTTTAAAGGAGCCATTGTTGATCGCTTTATAGATGGATTAGTAAATTCTCTATTTGCAGCCTCAGATCAATCATTATTTGGTTATGGTCTGGGGATGGGTACTAATGTAGGAGCTCAACTATTAGTCGGTACTCGTTCTGTTTTCTTAATATCAGAAGGTGAATGGGGGCGGTTAACTGGCGAGCTGGGTTCTTTATTAGGCATAGGTGTTATCTTCATCCGCATAAGTTTAGCTGCAAAATGTACTAGTAGCAGCTATAAACGAATACAATCCGGCGACTTTTTACCCTGGATTTTACTTAGTAATGGCCTTCTACTGCTTTTACAGGGAGGCTGGGCGCAGCCAACCTCATTGGGGTTTTGTACATTAGTGAGTGGCTTATTACTAGCTTCTCTTCGAGCATAATCAAAAGCACTGGCTTGATGTCAAAAGATCGTTTTATTTTGATTGGGAATTACGAGCCTGACCGACAGGAAAGTATGCAGCGTTTTTCACAAATGTTACAAGACGGTTTATTAGAGGCAGGCTATGTAGTAGAGTTATGGAAACCGACAGTGTGGCTAGGAAAATGGAGTAAATCAACCTTACAAGGTTTAGGGAAATGGTTAGGTTATATCGATAAGTGGATTCTTTTTCCTTTGCAATTGCGCTGGCGTGTTCAAAAGTATAAGAAAAGAAAAGTCTATTTTCATATTTGTGACCACTCAAACGCGCCCTACTTACCTCACTTGCCCCACTACCAGACGGGAATTACTTGTCATGATATTTTAGCCATCCGGGGAGCATTAGGGCATGCAGATGCCTATTGCCCAGCCTCAAAAACGGGTAAAATTTTTCAGAACTGGATCGGTGGGCATTTAAAAAAAGCGAGCATATTAGCTGCTGACTCTAAACAAACATTAGTACACCTTGAAGAATATATAGGCAAGGCTATAACGACAGCAGACCGCTGGCGGGTTATTCATGTAGGATTTAACGGCAATTTCTATCCCCTTTCTACTAGAGAGGCTGATCAACTGTTAACAACTAATGTTCCTGATCTTACTAAGCCTTATTTATTGCATGTCGGATCGTCACTCCCCAGAAAAAACCGGAATATGCTGGTTGAGACGCTAGCATTACTCACAAATGAATGGCGAGGTGTGGTATGCTTTGCAGGCCAGCCGGTTGATCAACCACTAGCAGATCGTATCAAGGAACTGGGCATAGAAGATAGAATTATCACTGTAGTAAAGCCTTCTCACCAATTATTACTGGCTTTATATCGGAATTGCGAAGCTTTTGTATTTCCTTCTTTTTCTGAAGGATTTGGTTGGCCTGTCATAGAAGCACAAGCATGTGGAGTTCCTGTAATCTCAAGTTCCATCCAGCCCATACCTGAAGTTAGTGGGGATGGTGCTTTGTTAGCCGACCCACACCAGCCTGTATCATTCGCTGATGCCTTTCGCCAACTTCATCAACCTGGTAAACGAGAAGAATTGATTCAATTAGGCTACCAAAATTGTGAACGCTTTAAGGTTGCAGATATGATTGACGCCTATCTCAATCTATATGGGTTAACTCGGCTAACTCCAGCTGTATGCTCGTAAAAATTATAGTAACACTACTGCCATGGCCGCTAAAACGCTGGTGCTTACAACGATGGTTTAAGTATGACATTCATCCTACAGCCAGGATTGGGTATTCTTGGATTTTTCCTAAAAAGCTTACGATGCATGAAGGTGCTAAGATTGGACATTTTAACGCAGCTATCCATTTGGATTACCTGAGCCTGTCTGCCTATGCATCAATTTCGCGTGGGAATTGGATAACAGGATTTCCTAAGAATACCAATTCGTATCATTTCGCGCATCAGACTGATCGTTTACCAGAACTGTATCTGGGAGAACATGCTTCTATTACGAAAAATCACCATCTTGACTGTACGAATAAAATAAGTATTGGACGGTTTACGACTGTAGCAGGCTATCAGTCACAGTTTTTGACACACTCAGTTGATGTGAACGAAAATCGTCAGGATAGTAATCCAATCACAATCGGTGAGTATACATTTATAGGAACAAATGCAGTAATATTAGGCGGTGCGGTTTTACCCGACTTTTCAGTATTAGGCGCAAAGTCTTTACTGAATAAAGCCTATACAGACGAATGGATGATTTATGGAGGAGTACCTGCAAAGGCACTTCAGAATATTCCTAAAACGGCTAAATATTTTACCCGTAGCAAAGGCTTTGTAATTTAGCTGGTTTTCCAGAATAAATCGGTGAGACTTCTCCACGTAATTGGCAGCATGAATCCTTTAACGGGAGGCCCTTGCCAAGGTATACGAAATTTAGATAAAGCCTCTAGAAAATTAGGTATTCATCGGGAGGTTGTTAGTCTAGATCAGCCCACTGCGTCATTTTTAGGTCAGGATACGTTTCCTATCTATGCTCTTGGTTCGGACATGCCTTCCTGGGCATATAGTGCTAAGCTAATCCCTTGGCTTATTGACAACTTAGAACGTTTTGACGTAGTGATCGTGAATGGACTTTGGTTATATCCTAGTTACGCTGTATGGAAAGCTTTGCGCGTAGTGAAGCGAAGATCGGGAGCCCAGACGCCTAAATTTTTCATTATGCCTCATGGCATGTTAGATCCCTGGTTTCAAAATGCTAAAGGACGGAAACTGAAAGCAATTCGAAATTGGCTTTATTGGAAATTTATTGAAAATCGGGTGGTCAATGATTCAGATGGTTTACTGTTTACGTGTGAAACCGAATTACAATTAGCTAGAAAGCCATTTAGACCTTACCATCCAAAACAGGAAATAAATGTTGGATATGGAGTTGGGGAGCCTCCCAAATACACTAACGCAATGCGAGTGGCATTCTTGGAAAAATGCGCTACAGTGCAGGATCAACCTTACCTACTTTTTCTGAGTCGAATTCATTACAAAAAAGGAGTTGATTTACTAATCAAAGCATACGCTAGTCTTCTTAATTCAAAAGTTCAATCGGATTTTGCTATACCTAATCTTGTCATTGTCGGCCCAGGTCTGGAAACCTCATATGGTACATCTATACTGAAGTTTGTCTCAGAAACTTCTCAACTAAAGGATCGAGTGTTTTTTCCAGGTATGCTATCGGGCGACGCAAAATGGGGAGTTATTTACGGCTGCGAAGCTTTTGTATTACCAAGTCATCAGGAGAATTTTGGTATTGCAGTGGTAGAAGCATTGGCCTGTGGAAAGCCCGTGTTGATCTCAAACCAGGTCAACATTTGGCAGGAAATTGAAACAGGTGGTGGTGGTCTTGTCGCTCCTGATACATATGAAGGAACAAGGCAACTTTTAGCAAATTGGTTTAATCTTCCAATCAGCCAACGGGAGTCAGTAGGAGTGAAGGCAAGACAAACCTTCGAAAATAATTTTCAGGTTGAACAGGCGGCTACACGTATTCTCAGGGCTTTAACAGTAGACACTACCCCTATAACTTAATCGTGCGTATCGTCTTACTGCAGGGCGCTTTTTTTCCAGTTCCTACCATTTTTGGCGGGGCGGTCGAAAAAATGTGGTACTCTCTAGGCAAAGAATTCGTGCGAAAAGGCCATGAAGTTTTTCAAGTATCAAGGTTAGTGGAGGGCTTGCCAGAGTCGGAACAAATAGATGGCGTTCGTCACATCCGACTGAAGGGATATAATACCCCTAAATCGGGGGTTGTTCTTAAGTTTCGAGACTTACTTTATACAAGAAAAGTATTAAGAGTGCTACCAACTGATTTTGACATACTTGTCAGCAATACGTTTTGGGCACCAATTTTACTATCACAAAAAGCACAGAAAGTCTGTTTTGTTGATGTTCAACGTATGCCCAAAGGGCAAATGAGACTATATGGAGCAACGGCTCGCTTACGGGCTAATTCGACACCAGTAGCAGATGCGATTCGAAAGGAACTGCCCAAACCTTTGCACAACAGGATAGTAATGATTCCCAACCCTCTCCCTTTTGTGCCTTCTGAGACTATAATTAGTCCTAAAAAGCCAATTATACTATATGTTGGCCGAGTCCATCCAGAAAAAGGATTAGACTTGTTGATCAGGGCATTCAAGCAAACCGATCAGTCTTACCAATTACAGATAGTTGGACCTTGGGAAGTTTCGGCTGGAGGAGGAGGAATCGATTACATGGATAAACTTCGAAAATTAGCTGGCGAAGGTCAAATCGATTTTATAGGCCCCGTTTTTGATAACATCGCTCTGAATAAATTCTATGCAGATGCCTCTATTTTTGTATATCCATCCGTAGCGGAACGAGGGGAAACCTTTGGCTTAGCCCCATTAGAAGCTATGGCCTGGGGCTGCGTACCCGTTGTCTCTAATTTAGCCTGCTTTCAGGACTTCATTACGCAAGGCGTCAATGGGTTAATTTTTGATCATCGTTCCGAAACTGCAGTTCAGCAACTAAGTAATTATATTACACAATTACAAAACGAACATGCATTACGTACACAGTTAAGCGAAAACGCAATACACATTCAACAAACGCACTCAACCTCGCATATAGCAAATCTCTTTCTAGAAGAGTTTCAGCGAATTGTTGACCAGACTACTCAACGAAATGCTCACGAATCCGCAAATTCATAAGCAAGTTGATGCATATTCCAGTCCCTGGAGAGTCAAAGACCGGATTAAGCTACTGATCTGGGAATATGTTTGGGCTTTTTTCTGCTCCTGGACGCCCAAACCAGCAAATCCCTGGCGTCTGTTTTGGCTTAAGGTTTTTGGGGCTAAAATTTATGGTACTCCCTTTGTACATCAACGTGCCCGTATTCAAATACCTTGGCACCTTATTATGCATGACCGGGCTTGTTTGGGTGATCGTGCTAATGCTTACTCTTTAGGAGTTATTGAAATTCATGAACATGCTACGATCGCTCAAGAAGCTTACCTATGCACGGGAACTCACGATTTCGATAAACCAGAAATGAATCTCGTTACATCCCCAATCAGTATTGGTGCTCAAGCTTTCATTGGAGCTAGGGCTTTCATATTACCTGGGACTATTATAGGTGAATATGCCATAGTTGGCGCTTGCAGTGTGGTAACAAAGTCAGTGCCGCCAAATACGACTGTTAAAGGCAACCCAGCCAGATAATTGTCTCAGTATAAAGTGAAACATATACTTTTTATTAGCTGTCTAAAATTTCTTCGCAAAATATCAAGTTTTCTACAAATTGGTAACCCTCACGGTAAAGCTCCTTTTCTAGTAGAAAAGCCCGATGAAGAATATGAAATATATAAACACCTCGACCATATATCTATTTGGAAATTACATAATGTGATTTGTAATAACCTTTTTGGAGGACTAATAATTGACGCCAATAATAAAACTTACAAACGATTCACAGCTTTTCCTTGGGGTATCGATTTACATCCAGGCATTACATTCCCTTATTTAGGTCGTGACTCCTATGAAATTGACAAGGCTGTCTTTCTCATTACACCAGAGGCTGAAGGAAATTATTACCACTGGATAGTAGATTTACTGCCTCGACTAGTGCTGTTAAGCAGAAATTTAGAAAATATAAGTAATGTCAAAATAATACTGCATAAATCCACAAAAAGTTATGAGAAAGAAACTTTAGAAATCCTAGATTTACCAATTGAAAATATTATTAGACTTAATTCTTTCAGCATAGCTACAGTTAAAGAAATGTATATAGCTGATTACATCAATTATAATGAAAAATTCCCTATCTGGAAGAAACAATTAATAGACAGTTTTATAGAGAGATTAACATACAAAGAGGAGTATGAAACTTATGATAAGATCTACTTAGTACGAGGCAATCAAAAGACAAGAAGACTAATAGGTGAAAAGAAACTAATACAGAAACTACGAGATTTAAATTTTAAGATTATAGATCCACAAACCTTAAGCTTATCAAGGCAGATATATATATTATCAAAAGCAAACACTGTGATAGGAGTTCATGGAGCAGCACTAACTAACATTATTTTTTGTAAAGAAAAAACAAAAATTATTGAATTAAGAAGCAATAATCATCCACCAGAATTTTTTAGTGAAATAGCTAAAACATATAACTTGAATTTTTGTACAGTCTCTATAGACCCTGTTAAAACTAAAAAAAATAAGAACAGCGCTAATAGACAAAATTTGTTGTTAACAGAAGAAAATACAAATGAACTAATGTACATGTTATAGAAATAAGAGCCCTATGGTAATACAGCTCTTATATTCAATCTTTTCTGTACAAAAGATGCCTGTATCTACACAACAATTGTCATAAGTCTTTCATGAAATCTAATATTGATAAAACGCCAATTGTATTTTTACCATGTACCGGTTTAGGACACGTCAATCGTGGTTATGAATCTTTTAGTAGAGAATGTTTTGAACAATTAAAAGATTGTAAAGAATTTAAGTTAATCTTGTTAAAGGCTGTTGGGGAAAATACCGATAACGAGATAAGAGTTCCTTGTATTCATCGTAATAGTAAATTATCTATTCTTATACGTAGAATCTTTGGAGTAAAAGAATACTGGTTAGAACAGGGTAGTTTTCTTATTAGCATGTTACCGCTCATTATAAAGTACAAACCGGCATTAATATACTATAGCGACACGGTCCTAGGTAAGCTCTTGTGGTCTGTTCGAAAAGCATCTAATTTTAACTACAACTTACTCTTAAGCAATGGGGCCCCTAAAAGTGCCCCCTTCTACACTGACGATCATGTTCAACAACTTCTTTTAGTCCATCAACAGAAAGCATGTAAAGCGAACACGCCCATGAATAAACAAACGTTACTTCATTATGGATTAAATATATCTAATAATTTTATAGAATTAAATAACACTGACAAGAATATACTAAAAGATAAGTTTTTACTACCAATTGGCAAAAAAATCATAATTTCAGTTGGAGCAGTCAATAGTCATCACAAACGTATGGATTATATTGTTACAGAATTTTCGAAATTAAATCCAGATGAATATTTTTTAGTTATCTTAGGAAATATAGATAAAAACAGTCAAAGCATAATTGCCTTAGCCAATTCAATTTTGCAACCAGAAAGTTTTTCAATAAAGAATGTAGAACCGAATGAAGTTTCAAATTATCTAAAAATTTCTAACTATTTTATCCTAGCTTCTTTAACTGAGGGGTCTCCAAGAGTCTTAGTTGAGGCATTACAGTTTGGTCTAACTCCAATAGTCCATGACTATTGTATCGCTCGTGAAGTTTTAACTAATTATGGAGTATTCGCTGATTTAAACAATGAAGGGATTTTGCAAGATTTAATAAATAGCGTAGATAAGTTGAATTTTAATAAAGCTCAATTGTGGTCTCACGCGTACAATAATTATAGCTGGGAATTATTAAAGGAACAATATATAAAAATGATTTTTTCTAATATTTATAGAAATTGATGAATAGCAATTTTTTATTAGATCTAACTATTGCTGTTCCAGTACGCAACGAAGAGCAGAATTTGCCTGAATGTCTGACGGCTATTGGTACAGATTTAGCCCGTCAGGTAGTGGTGATTGATTCGAGGAGTACGGATAACACGGTGGACGTAGCTAAGTCGTATGGTGCGGAGGTGATTCATTTTGACTGGGATGGTAAGTTTCCAAAGAAGAGAAATTGGTATCTGCGCAATCATACACCTACAACCAAATGGGTTATGTTTCTGGATGCGGATGAAGTGCTGACGGAAGAATTCAAAGCCGATCTTCGAGAAACATTACAACGGGATGAGAATAAAGTAGGGTACTGGCTACGCTACACCATTTACTTTCTGGGCAAACAAAATAAGGGTGGTTATTTCCTGCATAAGCTAGCTTTGTTTCAGGTAGACGCTGGTGAGTACGAACGGATTGATGAAGACCAATGGAGCCAACTAGATATGGAAATCCATGAGCATCCGGTACTCAACGGCGAGATTGGTATGATCCGTAGCAAAATCGATCACAAGGATTTACGCGGGGTGTCATACTACGTTGCCAAACACAATGAGTATTCAAGTTGGGAGGCCGCGCGGTTTCTGAAACTGTCGAAAGACACACAGACGGTTCAACGTTGGTCATGGATGCAGAAGGTGAAATACGGGCTGATGCAAACGCCCCTGCTCGGCCCTATTTATTTCCTGGGTAGTTTTTTTCTGATGGGTGGCTTTCGCGACGGAACGCGTGGTTTTGCCTTTGCCATTCTTAAAATGGCGTATTTCACCCAAACGTATTTGAAGATTAGAGAATTAAAACAAGCTGAAAAAGCCTCTTTAACTTCTGAACGAGCAAGACAGGTAGAATCGATTTGAACTGAACGTAGTGCGTCTGGCTCCTTTTTATCTTTTCGTCCTGATCGGCGTAACACTGGTTTTTTATTTCAGCTGGGTGCCTAGTCCTCGTCTTGCTTTATTAGGCTATTTACCTGCTTGGTTAGCGACTTGGGTAGATAGACAACAAAACGAGAACCTACGTACTGCCGTGCCGCTGATATTCCTGGGCATTGTCACTGGTAGCTGGCTGGTATTAACGCAACGGAAGTGGCTAGCCTGGATAATGGCCTGGGTTAGTTTAACGGCAGTTGTGTTTATAGCCGAACTCGGTCAGTTAGTTTTACCCGAGCGAAACTTTGATTGGGCTGATGTAGGCTGGGGCGCTGTAGGTGCTTTTAGCGGTCTAGCCCTTGCGGCTACGTTCACTTTTCTGAAAAAATCTGCGAGAAAACCCTTCGCCTGAATGGTCTGTAGAGACACAAAGGACGACATCTCTACGGAAAACGCTATACAAATGACTGCATGCGGATACTGATTTACGACATTAATTATGCGCCTGAGTTAACGGGAGTTGGTAAATATACCGGTGAGATGGGGGCCTGGCTGGCTCAGCAAGGCCATTCGGTTCGGATCATTACCGCTATGCCCTATTATCCGGAGTGGGAAATTCATGATCGCTATAAAGGTGCGGGGTGGTTTACGGAGACGATCGACGGGGTTACGGTACACCGCTGCCCGTTCTACGTACCGAAGAAAGTAACCACGCTGAAGCGGATCTTGCATGAATTTTCCTTCGTGCTCAGCAGTTTGCCATACTGGTTAAACGTATTACTGGGAAAGCGGTATGATGCTGTCATCTGTGTATCGCCCCCGTTCCAGATTGGCCTGCTGCCTACGCTCTATTCCATCCTGCGCAACGTACCGCTTTGGTACCATTTGCAGGATCTACAGGTCGACATGGCCAAAGAGCTGGGTATGATCAAAAATAAAACCTTTGTCGACCTGCTCTTCTCCATCGAAAAGTTCATTCTCAAACGTTGCGCCGTCGTCTCAACCATCAGCGAGGGCATGGTCCGGAAAGTAGCCGATAAGAACGTGTTGCCGTCGCCCTGTCTGCTATTTCCGAACTGGGTCGATGAGCAGGTGATCCGTCCCCTACCCCGTACCGCGTCGCTACGTTCTGAACTGGGCATAAGCGATACCGACAAGATGATTCTGTATTCAGGAAGTTTAGGCGAAAAGCAGGGACTGGAACTGATCATTGAAGCGGCAAAGCACTATGCACTACGTTCCGACATCCGGTTTTTGATCTTTGGCTCAGGGGGTGGCAAAACCCGATTGGAATCGCTGGTTAATGCCTACCAATTGACCAACGTAGCGTTTCATCCGTTGCAACCTTATGAAAAGTTATCAGCTCTGTTAGCAACGGCGGATGTACATTTAGTCCTCCAGAAGAAATCGGCTTCGGACCTGGTGCTACCCTCTAAACTGACCAGTATTCTGGCGGCTGGTGGCTGTGCGCTGGTGTCGGCCGTTCCGGGAACGACGTTATACGATGTCGTGGCTACGCATCAGATGGGCATCCTGATTGAGCCCGAATCGGTACAGGCATTGATCGCGGGGATTGATAAGGCGCTTACGGAAGATACGACACACTATCGGCAACAGGCCCGTGCCTATGCCCGGCAATACCTCAGCAAAGACGAGATTCTCCAGCAGTTTGAACAGGAACTGCTACGGCTGCAGGGCGCGGAACAGGAAGTGACCGAGTCGGTTGCGTTGTGATATGATATACCCCACCCCAACCGGACCGCCGGATCGCCGGACCGCCGGACCGTCCACCCCTTGAACTAATGGAGGGGCTTAAAAAAGCAGAGAGTAAGCCGACACGAGAGGCCAACATAATAAGGGTTTCACTAAACAGTAAATCTTGGTTACTGCTAGCCCCGTTGGGGCGACCTGTTAATAGCTGAAAGTATCAATTCATTTTCCTGAAGCGCCGTAGGTGCGACCTCGTTTTCAGCGTTTAGGGACGCACCTACGGCGCTTAGGGTCGGCTAAGGTATCGGTTTTCTATTGACAGGCCGCCCCTACTGGGGCTATTGCAAAACGCGTACAAGATTAGCCCGTAGGAAAGGACTAAAACAACTAGTGTGAAGGCAAGCCCGGCAATGACCGACCGGCTCCCATTAGTTGAAGGGGTGGACGGTCCGGCGATCCGGTGGGGGTGGGGTTACAACTTCCCGTTTCGTAGCGGCTGCTGAGCCAATAACTCAAAAGCGGGTGATGAAAACAGGGCCAGTAAGGCGGGAAGATCTTCGGGGCGGTGCACGTCGCTACCAATAAAATCGACCCATTTGTTCTTTAGAAGGACTTTCGCCTGATTTCGGACGTGGGGACCGTAGCGCCCTGACAGCGACATCCAGTTGAGTTGAAACAGGCAACCCAAATCACGAAGACGGGCCATTCCGTCGGAATCGTTGATGTAATACGGATAGCGCTCCGGATGGGCCAGAATCGGTGTGTAGCCGTTGGTCTGAATCCGGAAAATCATCTCGTCTAACAGCAGTGGGCGAGCCAGCCAACCCGTTTCAACCAGCAGGTAACGCTCGGCCCCAAACGTAAGTAAGGATGCGCTGTCCAGTCGCTGAAGGAAAAAATCGTCCAGCAAGTATTCGGCGGCTACGTCGATCTGAACCGGAATCCCTTCGCGATCGACCTGTTGCCGCAGGAAATCAAGACCCTCCAGAATGCCGACGGTATCGTTCGGGTAATGGTCGTGGCTTACGTGGGGCGTAGTGATGATCTTCTGAATCCCCCATTCCGACAACTGACGAATGCAGGTGAGCGATTGGTCGATGGTTTTCACCCCATCGTCGATGCCCGGGATCAGATGAGAATGCACGTCTGTCTGCCAGAAACAGCGGGTAGCCGTACCAGTCGGCTCTCTGTGCGTCAGCTGGTTTTTCAACCAGTTCCAGGCTTGATTCATCTTCCGGAAGCTTACTCGGTAAAAGCGCAAAGGTAGGCTTTTTGCCAAACGTGCGATAATAGCATAGTGAAATGACCGGCAGTATACGAAAAAAAGTGATTGGTATAGTGTTCCCGATTAGGAGGCTCAACTTCCGCCGAATAATAAATTCATGCGTATTTACTGATCGCTAAAGTGCTTATAAATCATTCGTTACCAATATATTGCCCCAGTAAAGTGCAGAAGCCAATCAACCCAGTTCAGCGATAGTAACGGATGTTACCAGCGTCAACTAAAGGGTAATTTCGACTAAGAAGTCAGGCATTTCATCGATTAAAGTCAACGTGTGTACTCGTTATGGCCGAGTGGTCTGATTATCAGCTAACCTGACCCAGAAAAGTACGCGAACACCATTTGATTTATCAGTTCCATATACGCATTACATATGAAAACATTTACAAACAAGTTTGTATGGTCATTCTATGGGCTATGTCTCGTCTTACTGGTATATGCCTGCCGGAATCAGGACGCCGAGCCGTTAGCTCCCTTTACGTTTGATTCCCTGAAAGAATTAGCGTTACCGAGTCTTCGGGTATCGGCTCCCCCGCCCGTAACGGTTACGCCCGCTACGATAACCCAGTCGTCGCAGGCAAGCCAGGTAAAAAGCGGCATTGCCAGCATTCCCTCGATGGGTTCCGTTCCGCCCGTAGTTACACAGGCAGTGGCTAATATGAGCGCGGCTCTAGCGGCAGCAGGTGTGTCGGCAGAGTCGCTAAATTCCAGTTTCACTACGCAGGTAATCAATACGCTGAATTCAGGTGGAACATTGCCGACTCCGCTACAGGCAACCATCAATAATCTGGTGGCCAATCCGGTCTTACAGCCTTATTTTGTGACGGTCACCTATCCGAAAGTGAATGGTCAGACGATCGGTCCCACCACAACATCCATTGTCGGTCCGGGCACGGTATCTTCGATAGCCGTTCCAATCTCGATTTCGGCGATTCAGTACCCATCGAACGGTGATCCCTGTTTCAAACAGGCCAACGACCTCTACGATGCGAAAATCTTTGGTCTGGAAGGTGATCGGCAAAACCAGGCAGCTCAGGTGGAGGCTACTTATACCCAGGCAAAAGCGTCTGCAGAAGCTGACGTACCTGGCTGTGTAAATGGCAAACTATCCGAGTATA
The DNA here is from genome assembly GCF_014699035.1 of Spirosoma validum. Taxonomy (GTDB): domain Bacteria; phylum Bacteroidota; class Bacteroidia; order Cytophagales; family Spirosomataceae; genus Spirosoma; species Spirosoma validum. The sequence continues at coordinate 393,873 of NZ_JACXAA010000003.1, read as the reverse complement.
ATACGTTAGTGACGCAGGCTAATCAGGCGCTGACCACTAGTCTGAACGACCTCAACTCAGCTCAGGCAACGCTAGGACCAACCAACTATAACGTATTGAAAGCCTTCCTTTATACCTTATACGCGCAGCAAATTCAACTGTACTTTAGCCTGCGGGCAGCCGAGTTCAACACGTGCGCGATTACGTCTACGATAAAAGTGGCGTCCGCGAAATTTGCCCGGGATACTGACATCAATACCATCAATTCCAATTTCAACGCAACGATCCGGCAGGCACAGCGAATCGTGCTTCAATTGTTCGATAGCTGCCATAATCAGGGAACCGGAAACTAGTTACGTAGCGTAGACGGGATTCCAGTCTACCGGGAAATTGGAACGCTAAGCAATCAAGTAGAATCAGATTGGCTTATCAACCACAGAAACACAAAGCAAACAGATGTCTGGAAGTTGACGGTCAATAAATTATCTCTGTGTGCTTTGTGTCTCTGTGGTTAAATAAATTTAGCTAAGTACGTTAATTAACGATTCGTTTTGATGAACAGCGCAGGCTGGATCAGGAAGCTGAGTGTACAGTGGTCATTGGCGATTATTGGTATACTGGTAACGCAGCGTGGAATAGCGCAGGTAAACATATCGGGAAAGCCGGGGCTGCTCAACATCCCGACAGCCCGGGTTTTATCGGACGGTACGTTTCATATCGGGTATCATTACAATCCGTCGCACTATGATCCCCGATCGGCCAATCCGAACGCTAGAAACCCAGACTCGTTGGAATCAGTGGGATCCTCTAATAGTATCTTTTATGCAACTCTGGCCATTTTACCCAGGCTGGAAGTCAACATAAATATATTTCGGGTCAATGGCTATATCCCTTTAAATGAGCGGGGCATCGGCGATCGCCAGTTTGATATCAAGTATGCTGTATTGACAGAGCGCGAACGCAGGCCATCGGTTGCAATGGTTGTCTCCGCTCCTTTTGGTATTGATAATTCGCTCGTGACCTATGCCGCTATGGCGACAAAGAATTTTACGCTCAGCGAAAACGTAACGGCGGAAGTCACGGCCGGTTTTGGCAGTCCGTATTATTTCGATCGAAGTGATAACGTGGGGAATGATTACAACATCTTCACCAACTATAAACTGCATAATAAAAACGACCGGCCTAATCCCTATTTATCAGGGCCATTTGGCGGGATCGCGCTGCGGTTTAAACAGAATCTGGGGGGAATGCTGGAATGGGACTCGCGACATCTGAATGTAGGGGCCTACGCCAAACTCTTTGAGCGGTGGACGTTACAGGCAGGTGTCATCAATTTCGATCAGATCACGTTTGGAACCTCCTACGCGGTTTCGTTGCGTAAACTACCGAAACGGTTGAGCCAACAGACAGCAATCCCAAAGTGAGGGCGATTACGGTCGGGTAGGTTTATAGAGTAGTTCGTTTGCCCGTAGTGGCCAGTGTTGAGTACGTATTTGCAAATGAGGTATACCAGTCGGTTAGGCGTTGTTTTCATTGTGGTGTTTTTGTGCTGGTCTGTTCAAGTAGGGTTCTGCCAGCAGGACCGGCAACGAAGCCTGATGAATGTGGAAAATCTCACCCTTGACAGCACGGCTCAGCGGGTTTATTACGAACAGCGACTGTATCGGAATCCGGTGATTGGCTTACTGGAATTGAGTCAGGCGTTGTCGTTACCATCGGCAACGGAGTTTGTTCCGCTTTACCAGGGAATACCCATCGCTGGCTACCAACCGGGCAATAACTGGCAAACCCGGCTGTTGTCACGTAGCGACCGAAAAGCCTTAGGAAAGCTCATTCCAGCCGGACCGGGTCATTATAAACTCGACTTTCGGATACAACCGGAGGTGATTGCCAACTTCGGATTCAAGATGGACCCGTTCCAGACAAAAACGAGTTTGCTTTTACAGACGCAGTTGTACCTGAGTCGGGGATTGGTGTTGAATGCGGGCGTATTGTTTCCCATAACAAACAACTACGACAACCAGCCCATGAATATTCGGCCAGCTCCGATTTACCTGAACCAGTTTCTGGCGTTGGATGAGCAGAATTTTTTGAGTGGATCGGTTGGCTTGTTTTATAGCAATCAATACGGGGTGAATCTTCAGTACCGACGGGCTAACCTTACTAAACCCTGGTCGTTCGGTCTTGAAGCCAGCCTCACGGGAGATTATTATTTTCCGACGAGAGGAATTTATTACGAATCGATGAACAAAGCGATGGTACTGGCCGACGTAGCGTACCGGTTCCGTAAGCACGACATTACGCTTAAGCTGTCGGGCGGGCAGTACCTGTACCAGGATCGGGGGGTACGGCTGGATTTCATCCGGCAGATCTATTCGGTCGAAGTAGGCATATTCGCCATGAAAACCTCGAAAGCCTCAACGGCGGGTTTCAACTTTGCCATCCCGATTCCACCCGGTCGGTTGGCCCAGTCGAAGCGGTTTCGCTTACGAACAACGGAGGAGTTTCGCTGGGAGTATTCGTATAACGGGGGTGGAAATAATGTCGGCTTACGCTACCGTTTGGGAAACCAGTTGGATGCGTTGCTACGGCAGTATCATTCCGATTATTTACGTCAGCAAGTGCCTTAATAACGTCGATCTATTTCGCCGTTTAATAAATATAAGCATCATGAAACCGACGAAAACCCCTGAAAACCAGCAGACACCGTTTATACCTGCCAGTTTTTTCCTATACCTTTGATTTTACGACGACTACTCAATTTAATCACACACGTATCTATGCAATTACAGCTACCGACCTCTGCTTTTACCGCCTTTATCCGCTGTATGTGGCTACTGATCGGCCTAACAGTGGCAGCCAACGTAACGGCGGCTCCTGTAATTACGTCGGCCGCCAGCTTTACAAATCCCTGCGGACTTCTGCCCCCTGTACTAACACCTTCTGCAGCCACAGCCGTGGTTGGGAGTGGGCCTGTCAGCGTTACAGCGACGGGCTGTCCGGGTGGTATTATCCAATATTTTGGCAATGGTGGGGTAAATACCATTGCCCCAGGAACTGCGTTTTCGGTACCGACAAGCACAACTGGAACGGTCGTCGTTCCAACACTCTGTTCGGCGAATGGCTGTGTCAGTGACATCAGTGAAGCCGTTATTACCGTCATTCCAAACGGAGATCCTAACCAGGCCCTCCGCCCTACCGTATCGAACCCAATTGGTACGCAGACAGCTACAGTTGGCCAGAGTTTCGTTTTTATTATTCCTTCGAATACGTTCTCTGACCCTCAAAACGATCCGTTAACCCTGACTGCTTCAGGTTTACCTGACGGCTTTTCGTTCAACGGTGTACTCATCTTTGGGACTGCCACTGAAAATAGTACGTCGCAGATTACCATCACTGCCCAAAACTCAAAAGGGTTAACGACGAATACGATGTTTTCCCTGATCGTTTCAGGGGGTGTACAGGTTCCGGATTTGACTCCTATCATTACAACCACTCCCTCTACCCTGTATGGAAATTCCGACTTCACAGTACGAGTCGATGTAGTTGAGCTAAATTCGGCTCCCTCCAGCGGACCGATCACGGTTTATGTCACGAAACAAACTCAGTATTCGCTGGTCCTTTCATCAGCTCCCCAGAACAGCGTCTGGAATCTCAACGCGAGTTCCAATACAAACTATTACGTATTGACTACATCTGCATCCGTTCCAGCAGGAGGTGCGCTTACGTTTCGCTTAAACGGCAGCTTAACCCCTGCGGGGTCGTCAGGTACGATCTCTATTAGTACAGTAATCATCGGGGGAAGTGGTGGCGAAACAAAAGCGAATAACAATATTGACGTAGATAGAATAGAAACCTTCTCTAATCCTCAATAAGGAAACCACCTTTTAGAACAAGATACTGTTTTTCGAAAGCCTAAACTGCCCTTCAGTTTAGGCTTTTTTATGCGTCGTTCAGTTGATCACCAGCTATGGGTACGCAAAAGAGCGCAGAGGTGTTTTTCTCAGCTCTGCGCTCTTTTGGCCAACTTTCGTAGGTGATACACGTTGGCGGATAGATGCTTAATTGTAAATTTGTCTAATTCGCCAACAATCTGCTCTATAACGTGACTCTACGTAACACTCTGCTGTTTTTTCTTGGTTACCTCTTATTTTCGACTACGTTTGCTCAGGTTCCCTACGGTCCCATCAAGCCAACGCCCGCCGGTGAAATTCTGTCGAATATTAAAAAACTAAATGTATTAGGTTCAGTCTTATACGTAGCGGCTCACCCCGACGATGAGAACACGCTCTTACTGGCCTACATGGCTAAGGAGCGGCTGGTACGTACCGGCTATATGGCCCTAACGCGGGGCGACGGCGGACAAAATCTGATCGGTTCCGAGCAGGGCGAAAACATCGGTGTGATCCGAACCCAGGAATTACTGGCTGCCCGCCGTATTGACGGTCCCGACCAGTTTTTTAGCCGGGCTTACGACTTTGGTTTCTCGAAATCGACGAACGAAGCGATCCGTACCTGGGGGCAGGACAAAGTATTGGCCGACGTTGTCTGGGTCATCCGTAAATACCAGCCCGACGTCATCATAACCCGGTTTCCGCCCGATGCCCGCGCGGGTCATGGACACCACAGTGCGTCGGGATTTCTGGCAGAAGAAGCGTTCAAGATTTCGAACGATCCAACGAAATTTCCGGAGCAGTTAACGTACGTAAAACCCTGGCAGGCTAAGCGTATATTGTGGAACGTCTTTATTCCAGGGGCTTTCCTGAGCAACAAAAAGCCCGAAGAAGCGGGCAACCTGATCGGCATCGAAACGGGGCTTTACAATCCATTATTGGGCAAGTCGTACGGGGAAATTGCGGCCGAAAGTCGGAGCCAGCACAAAAGTCAGGGGTTTGGCGCATCGGCGAATCGGAATGCCCGCATTGATTATCTGTTGCTAAAAGGGGGTGATCCTGTCCAGAAAGATCCGCTCGACGGTGTTGATTTAAGCTGGAAACGAGTCAGTGGAAGTGAGGCTGTCCAATCACAGGTAACCCAGCTACTAAACGGTTTTCGTACTGATCAACCAGCCGCTTCAGTGCCCGCGCTCGTGCAGTTATATAGTGCTCTCAATAAGCTGGATACAACGAATCTGTACGTAAAAAGTAAACGTCAGGATGTCCAGACGTTGATTCAGCAATGTCTGGGCTTGTACTTCGAAACAAATCCCGCTACGTACGCCGTTACGCCCGGCGCTACCGTCGGCCTTTCTACAAACATTGTCAGTCGCGTTGAGGCTCCCGTTACGTTGATAAGCGTTCGCTACTCAACTGGCGAATCCACGCGGGGCGAATCCACGCCGGGCAGAGACACAACCCTGAATCTAGTGCTCAAGCCAAACGACGTAGTACTGCTGCCTACACGCGTGACTATTCCGGCGAATCAGAAAATCTCTCAGCCCTACTGGCTCGAAAGGCCGATGATCAAAGGCATGTTTCAGGTCGATAATCAGCAATTGATTGGCTTACCCGAAAACCCGCCAGCGCTGACGGCCAGTTACACGTTCGATATTAATGGCCAACGATTTACATTTACCCGACCCGTTGTCTACAAATCGACTGATCCTGTCGACGGCGAAATTTATCGTCCCTTCATCGTGCAGCCCGAAGTGATGGCAAACTTCACCGAACGGGTTTATGCCTTCTCAGACAATGCCTCGAAAACCGTCGAAATTGTCGTCAAAGCCGGGCGGGCGAACGTAACGGGAACGCTGAAAGTAGATGCGCCTGCGGGCTGGAGTATCGAGCCGAAATCCGCGCCATTTTCTTTAGCCAATAAAGATGATGAGCAACGGGCTACGTTTACATTAACCCCAACCGCACAGGCGAAGAACGGTAGCTTACAGGCCGTTATGACTACCGCAACCGGTACGTTCACCACCTCGCTTCGGCAGATCGCTTACAAGCACATTCCGACCCAAACGCTATTTCCACCCGCTGAAGCCAAACTGGTTCGGTTGGATGTGAAGGTGACCGCTAAAAACGTAGGTTATATCGTCGGTGCTGGCGATGATGTACCGGCTGCTTTGCAACAAATGGGTTGCCACGTTACGTTGCTGGGCCCTGCTCAACTGAGCGGTAATCTGTCCATTTACGACGCCATCGTGGTCGGCGTTCGGGCGTACAACACGGACGATTTCCTGACGATCTATCAGCCGAAATTGATGGACTATGTGAAAAACGGCGGTACGATGGTGATACAATACGTAACACCGGGCGGTTCGGGCTTCATCCAGAATGGCCTGAAAGTAAGTCAATTAGGTCCCTACCCGTTCAAAGTTGTCAATGAGCGCGTAACGGAAGAAGACGCACCCATGACGTTCCTCAATCCGCAACATCGACTACTGAACTATCCCAATAAGATCACGGAAGCTGATTTCAACGATTGGATTCAGGAGCGCGGCATCTACTTTGCCCAAGATTGGGACAAGGCCTATGAACCCATTTTCTCCGCCCACGATCAGAACGAAGCGCCCAAGCAGGGAAGTCTGATTTATGCCAAATATGGCAAAGGCCATTTCATGTATACGGGTCTGGTTTTCTTCCGCGAGTTACCGGCTGGTGTTCCCGGCGCATACCGCCTGTTCGCCAATCTGATCTCGGTAGGGAAGTGATAAGCTTGGGAAGTGACTTTGTGATGTCGGTTTCTCAAACCTGACACGGTGAGGTTTCTTAAAACCGAATGAACAGGCCCATCGTTCGGTTTTGAGAAACCTCACCGTGTCAGGTTTAAGAACGGCTGCGGCCGACCGTCTGACACCACACACTACGCTATACTACGGCATTTATTGATCAAAAGTGGCACATCCTCTTAAAACGCGTCTTATTGTTCGTATCAATAGAATGCTTTTCTATGGGGCTCCGAAACCGCACTTTACTCACGGAAGAACGTTGTTTCTTTATTACGACAACTTGCTATCAACATCTGCCGCTCTTAGCTGACATGCATTGTTTTGCGATTCTCTTCGACAGCTTTACTTTCTATAACAAAAAATATGAAGCGAAACTTTTGGCGTATGTGTTCATGCACAACCACATTCACTTCATCCTTTTCTTTGAAGAACAAACGCGCCTGATTGATTACATGCGTGATTTTAAGAAGTTTACCCCCTTAAAAATCCGGGAGCACATCCAGGTCAGTCAACCAAATCTAGTAGAGAATATTGCGTACGAACATCGACTTCAGCATTTTAAAATCTGGACGGATCGATACGACGATGTTTATCTTTATTCACGCGATGTTTGCGAAATCAAAATCGAATACATGCATAACAATCCAGTACGGGCAGGCTTGGTCAATAATCCAATCGACTATCCATTTTCCAGCGCGGCTTTCTATGAAGGGAGACGTGAGAAATCTCAGTTAATCCATTATCGAGACGTGTTCTAAGGAGGTTTTAAGAAACCTCCTTAGAACACGTCTCGATCAAAATACACGTACAGTTGTTCATGACAACTTCCCTAATCCCCAAAATGTCTGTTTCCCTTTCAGCTCAGCTTGTTTCATCATTTCATCGGCTCCGGCAGACGGGCCACCGATACGTAGCACGGCATCGCAGTGATCGATCAAACGGACAGCTAGAGGGTGGAAAATCTCGTTGAAAATTGCATCACCCAGTTCAGTAGAACCGGTTGTATGAATGAGCGGCAGAGCAATCCATTCACCACAAATTGGCGTATGCCCTTTGCGATAAACCGCCAAAGCAACTTCCTCCATACGATGCATGTTTTGGGCAATCCGTTCGGGATCATCGTTGGTATTGGAGCGATACGGTCCAGCGATAAGAATCAGCATGTCAGTTCGGGGACGTAATGAGTTGCTGTAAGCGTAAATGTTGAAGCAGCATAATCGTCTTGCCATCGATAATTTCACCACGCTCTACCATTGAGTAGGCCTGACTTACGGGCAATTCCAGAATATCAATTTCCTCTTCATCGACGCCACCACCCGCGTTACGTTCGGTATCGGCGGTATACTGAGCAATATAGAAAAATAGCTTTTCCGTTACCGAACCGGGACTCATGTACGCTTCCATCACTTTTTGCACGGATTGAATTCGATAACCCGTTTCCTCTTCGGTTTCGCGGAGAATAGCCGTTTCGGGATCGTCATTGTCGAGCAGACCGGCACAAGCCTCAATCAGCATACCCGATGTATTACCATTGACAAAGGTCGGCAACCGAAACTGGCGGGTTAAAATGACCGTATCCGCCTGCGGATTGTGTAGCAAAATCGTTGCGCCATTGCCCCGGTCATACGCTTCCCGTTGTTGCGTTGTCCACTGGCCGTTCTTGCCAAGATAATTAAACGTAAACCGTTTCAGGACGTACCAATTGTCGGAAAGCAGTTTCTCCTCTGTTATTTGCACACGTTCATTAATCATCTGTTCAAATTTGTTTGAATTTGTTTAATTTTGAACAAAACAACGTATTTCAGTATGAATTTCCAACAGCGGAAGCGACTAATTGTGCAAACGGTAGAAGAACGGGGCTCGGTCGACGTTCGCGACCTGGCGGATTTACTCCAGACTTCGGAGATGACCGTTCGGCGCGACTTGGTGCAGTTAGCGGCTGCGGGCCTGCTGTATCGAACGCGCGGGGGAGCCATGAAAGTAAGTCTGGCCACTGATTCGCATCGATTTGCCAATAAAACTGCGGTTAACTCTGAGCGAAAAGATTACATTTGTCAGTTAGCGGCCCAGGAAATTCAGGAGGGCGACATCATCTTTATGGACTGCGGTAGTACGGTGTTTCGACTATGCCAATTCATCCGTAACAAGCGAATCACGGTTGTCACGAACTCATTACCCGTAGTTGCCGAATTACTATCCTCTGACGTGTCCATTAATCTGGTTGGTGGTGAGATAGATAAAGAGCGGCAGGCCGTTCACGGGTTAATTGCCGAAGAACATATAGGTCGTTATCGTGCCGACCGGGCGTTTATTGGTATCGATGGTATCTCGCTACAGAATGGGCTTAGTGCTAACAGCGAGAAAGAAGCCAGTATAACGATGGCCGTTGCCCGTCAAACCGAGAAAGTTTACCTCCTCTGCGATTCATCGAAACTGGAAACTGACAAATATCTTTCGTTTGCGCCCCTAAGCCTGTTCGACGTACTGATTACCGATACTGAAGCAAACCCTGATATCGTCGCGGCTTATCGGCAGGCAGGTGTTACGTTGGTTAACTAAGCAATCAGCCTGTTTTCGATCAGGTATGGATAACCCTGGCAGAGCACGAACTTCTTGGGGCAAAAACAGGGAATAGTTAATGGCGATACCGATTTTTGTGCGAAACGACAATTGTACCCCATGTGGCAAATCTGGATTGATACCGGTGGCACCTTCACGGATGGTCTTGCTCTTAACCCGGACGGTAACCTGTATCGCACCAAAGTACTTAGTAGCAGTCGGTTACGTGGTCAGCTACTCGACGGTAAGCTGAGTGCTCCCTGGCTCACAGCATCCATTTTTGACGGCTATACACTCCGCGTTATTGAAACAGACGAGCTACGGAATGTTATCTCGCTTCAACCGGATGGAACGCTGGTTCTTGACCAACCCATTATAGATCATCAAAAAACGACGACAGTTGAGCTTTTTACCGACGAAGAAGCACCGGTTCTGGCGGCTCGGCTATTGACGAAGACACCACTCAATCAGCCGTTTCCACCGCTGGAGATGCGGCTGGGAACAACCAAAGGCACCAACGCGCTGCTTGAGCGCAAAGGTGGCCGGGTTACGTTGCTCGTCACGAAAGGCTTTTCTGATTTACTCAAAATTGGAACCCAGCAGCGCCCTAACCTGTTCCAACTGGCGATTCCGCCTGCCGAAGTCCTTTACGATTCAGTACTGGAAGTTGAGGAACGTATTGCCGCCGACGGCCAACTACTGGCGCCCTTAACCAACGATACAATCAGGACGCTGCTGGAAACTCTTCGGCACACAAAACCTGACGCCATAGCTGTATCCCTGCTGAATGCGTACCGAAACCCAATCCACGAACAAAAGCTCCTGGATGCGTTGACCGAGGCTGGTTTTGCGCACGTAACTATTTCGACAGCCGTATCAACAGCCCCACAATACGTACCGCGTACGCAAACCGCTGTGGTTAACGCTTACCTTACGCCAGTCATGCGGGCGTATCTGGATAACGTGCAACAGCAGTTGGGTGGTGGTGCTGTACGGGTTATGACGAGTGCCGGAGGGCTCGTGCGGGCCGATTTATTTCAGCCGAAAGACAGTCTGCTTAGCGGACCGGCTGGGGGTGTCATTGGCGCTGCGACTGTTGCGAACGGTCAGCCGATCCTGACCCTCGATATGGGGGGCACCAGTACCGATGTCGCTCGAATCCAACAGGATTTGGATTACCGATTCACAACAAAAATCGGTTCGTTTGATCTCCAGCTTCCTTCGCTGGCCATCGAGACCGTAGCCGCGGGGGGCGGATCTATTTGCTGGTTCGAAGGGCATGGTGTTTCGTCCGCCGGTGCTACGTCAGGGCAGTTGCATGTCGGTCCACAAAGCGCAGGGGCTAATCCTGGTCCGGCCTGTTACGGTGCGGGTGGTCCCCTGACGATTACCGACGTGAACCTGCTCCTGGGAAAACTTCATCCGAAACAGTTTGGGATTCCGGTTTTTCCAGAAAAAGCACAGGCCGCATTAGAAGATATACTGTACCAGATCGAGATTCAAACAGGTAGTCGGCCTGACGCACAGGTGTTGCTACGTGGTTTCGAACGGATCGCCAATGAAATCATGGCGGGGGCCATTCGGAAGATTTCTGTATCGCGAGGGTTTGATCCGAAAGACTACAGCCTGCTCGTTTTCGGTGGCGCCGGTGGCCTTCACGGCTGCGCCATTGCCCGATTGTTAGGCATGGAACAACTGTTGCTGCCTTTCGACGGAGGTCTGTTAAGCGCCTATGGTATTGGTCAGGCCCAAATCGAACGAATGGCTTCCCGGTCGGTGCTACGTCCGTTACCAAGCGTTGAAAATGACCTACCGCTATTGGTTGATGAGTTAATTCAGCAGGCAACGCAAACACTCCGACAGGATGTTGGTAATGAGACACTTATTATTACAAAATCGACAGTTGTCTTTCTGCGGCTATCCGGACAGGAGGCTACCGTCGATGTGCCATTCAGTGAGCGTGTAGCATCTGATTTTCAGCAGAAGTATCAACACCTATATGGCCACTATCCAGCCAATCGTTCGATTGAAGTGGAGAGCATTCGAGTGATTGTCAGCACCGCTCAGCCGGAACGTATCAACAGCGACCCGCCCGTAACTCACCGACACGCCCTTCCCTCGTTCGAAACCGATACGTACCCTGCTTACGACTGGACTCAATTGCAGGAAGGCGATACGTTCCGTGGTCCGGCTCTGCTTCTAAATACAACCTCGTCAGCCTTTATTGAACCCGGCTGGCGACTCGTTGTCCAGTCCGACAAAAACGTTGTTATTGACTATATCGCTGATGTTGAGGATTACGCTGCTAATGACGATCCCCATCAGGAAAGCAGCGAGGTTATTCAACTCGAATTGTTTACGCAACGTTTTCGGGCCATTGCCGAAGAAATGGGCGCTCAATTACAGCGAACAGCATTTTCAGTCAATGTTAAAGAACGGCTCGATTTCTCCTGTGCTTTGCTCAACGCCAAGGCCGAGTTGGTGGCAAATGCTCCGCACATTCCGGTCCACCTGGGTAGCCTGGGGATTTGCGCGCGACTGGTTCTGGAAAAATTACCGCTCGGTCCAGGCGATGTTATCATTACCAACCACCCTAAATACGGTGGCTCGCACTTGCCCGACGTAACGCTGCTGAGCGGGGTTTTCACAGATAGTGGAGAGTTAATTGGCTACGTGATTAATCGGGCTCATCATGCCGAAATTGGCGGAAAAGTGCCGGGCTCAATGCCACCAGATGCAGTTTCCTTGGTAGAGGAAGGCGTCGTACTGGAACCTCAATACGTCGCGAAAGCAGGTAAGTTTTTGTGGGAGACCGATAGTGACGACGTAGCTGATGGCATATCTTCCCGTTTTACCGATTGCCCCTACCCCACGCGTGCGCTGGCCGAGAATCGCGCCGATATTGAAGCGGCACTAGCGTCGCTAAAAGCAGGCGAAACGGCTCTGCAACAGCTTGTCAGTCAATACGGTCTATCTACTACACATCAGTACATGGCTCGACTGCATCAATCAGCAACTGACGCTATTTCTGCTGTCCTGAAACCACTGAACGGGCAAATCTTTCAGGCTGAGGAAGCGCTGGATGATGGGCATACCATTCGACTAGCTATTGCCGTGAAGGATGGGAACGTAACGTTCGACTTTACGGGAACATCAGGCGTTCACCCAAATAATCTCAACGCGAATATTTCCATTTTGTACAGCGCAGTTCTGTATGTTCTGCGGTTGTGGTGCGAGAAAGACATTCCGCTGAATGAGGGCTTGATGACGCCCGTTACGTTTGTTCTACCCGAATCATCCTTCCTGAACCCTATTTTCCCTGACGACCGGAACGACGGCCCGCCCGCCGAATGCCCGGCGGTAGTTGGCGGAAATACAGAAGTCAGTCAGCGCCTGGTCGATACATTGCTGAAAGCGTTAGAGCTTGCCGCCTGTAGCCAGGGGACGATGAACAACTTTTTGTTCGGCAATTCGAATTTTGGCTATTACGAAACCATCGGCGGAGGGGCCGGAGCCACCGAAGGGTCAGACGGACGCTCGGCCGTGCACCAGCACATGACCAACACCAAACTCACCGATCCCGAAGAGTTGGAACGACGCTATCCGGTACGTCTGCATCAGTTTAGCATACGTACCGGCTCGGGCGGATCAGGAAAATGGCATGGGGGCGATGGTATTATCCGCGAAATCGAATTTCTGGAACCCGTTCAGGCTACACTCCTCAGCCAGCACCGGATTGTTTCACCCTACGGTCTGAAGGGTGGCAAACCAGGGGCAACGGGTCGCCATACGCTACTCTATGCTGATGGACAAGAAGAAGCTTTACCGGGCATTTTTACACGAGCAATGCAAACGGGCGAACGAGTACGTATTGAAACACCAGGAGGTGGCGGAGTTGGATTGACGCATGATTAAACTTACTATAATCAGTATTTACTTATTTTATTGCACTTTTACGATAGACCAGTTTGATAATCATGCCCTCGACCCGTCGTCAATTCCTAGCCTCCTTGACCGCTATATCCGGAGCCGCAGTCTTTCCTGATAACCCATTAGCTCAGACGAAAATGGTGGCTAAAACCTGGCCGATTTCCTGCAACGTCTATACCTGGAATACGTTTTACGAACGGGAGAAAAAACAGTGGATGGCTGATCCGGACGCGTCGCTGGCTGAGTACGTAAAAACGGGGCTTACTGCTTACGAACCCTCGTTTACCAACGCTGATGAGGTTAAAAGACTAATTCCTTACCTAACTAAATACAAGCTGGCGATGCCGTCGCTGTACGTAAACAGTACACTTCATCGAGCCGACGAAGCGCGGAAATCCATCGACTCCGTCCTGGCCATTGCTGAAGCCGCCCGACCTGCCGGAACCACTATTTTCGTAACGAATCCCAGCCCCGTTAAATGGGGTAGCAATGACGACAAAACCGATACCGAACTAATCGAACAAGCCAAAAATCTTAATCGCCTGGGCGCTCAACTGCGCGAACGCGGTATTACGTTAGCGTATCATACACACGCTCCCGAGCACCGGCAGGCCGCCCGCGAATTTCACCACATGCTGCTGGCTACTGACCCGAAAAACGTATCGCTTTGTCTGGATGCACACTGGATTTATCGAGGCTCCGGGAATTCGCAGATCGCCTTGTTCGACGTAGTGAAATTGTACGGTAAACGTATCGTGGAAATACATATACGGCAATCAAAAAATGGTATCTGGCAGGAAACCTTCAGCGATGGTGATATCGACTACCGGCGTCTTGCTGCTGATTTGAAAACCGTTAACATTCGTCCGCTCCTGGTCCTGGAGCAATGTCTGGAAAAAGATTCACCCAAAACAATGGGTCCTGTCGAAGCGCACAAGCAGAATTTACACTATACACGCACCGTTTTTTCAGGTCTGGTTTAAGTTTCTTCAGGTAATGTACTCTATAAGTCCAGGTTATTAATTTAGACTATGAACACATTACGGAGCCGACCGAACAAACCTGCTTACACGTGGTTAATGAAGAAGCAAAGCTGGAAGTCCGGCTTATTGAATATGTCATTCATTTAACCTTACGTTAGCATCATGCAACCCAATATTGGCCTCGAAAAAGATGTCCTGAAACAGGACAATACCTTATTAAACGATTTTCTTTCAGATCTGCACGTACTCTATATCAAAACCCGCAAATACCACTGGAACGTAGCGGGACCGAATTTTATGGAGTACCATAAGTTCTTCGAGAAGCAGTACAAAGCCCTCGAAGCTGAAATTGATGAAGTAGCTGAACGTATCCGGCAGTTAGGTGGCACGCCCCTGGCGACAATGGCCGAATTCATTCATAATACCAGCTTAAAAGAAGATTCAGGTAAGCCGAGTGATACTGCCGCGATGTTCAAGAATCTGCTGGCCGATCATGAGCAGGTCGTCCGGGAATTGCGCGAGGACGTCGAGAAATGCGACGAAGAGCTAAAAGATGCAGGTACGGCTGATTTCCTGACGGGTCTGATGGAAGCGCACGAAGCGATGGCCTGGATGCTGCGGAAATATCTTTCCTAGTAAGTAAAGAATGAAAAGTGAAGCGTGAGGACTAACGAGTGTCAGGAATATCTACTATATTCATCACTTGTCATTCTTCACGCTTCACTTTTTTGCAGGTGCCCAAATCCCTCTCGCTCCGCTCTGGTCTTGGTAGTGTCTTGTTCTGGTCGGTTATTTCGGCCGCGTTTATTGGTCCTGGTTCCGTTACGGCCTGTGCCATAGCTGGGTCAAAATTCGGACTACAATTACTCTGGGTACTCACATTTGCTACGTTAGGAACCGTCTGGCTACAGGAAGCAGCTGCCCGAATTACTATCGCTACCGGTCACGATCTGGGGCAGGTTATTACACAAACGTATGCGGGCACTAAAGGGCGCTGGATTGCCTGGGGGCTATTTCTGGCTATTTTTCTGGGCTGTGCCGCCTATCAGGCGGGTAATATTCTGGGAGCCGTTTCAGGTCTGGCTCTCCTTACAGGCTTACCCGTTCCAGGCCTAACCATCGGTCTGGGATTACTTTGCATTGTACTACTCTGGATTGGGACAACACAGGGACTGGCCAATTTCCTGGGTATTATTGTCTTTGCCATGGGTGGAGCGTTCGTTTACGTAGCGTTCGGCACACCCGTTACGTCCGCTGAACTAGCAAAAGCGCTGGTCACCCCAAATATTCCTTCGGGTTCACTATTACTTATTAATAGCCTGATCGGCACAACGATTGTGCCCTATAATCTTTTCTTCGGATCGAGTATTGTACCGGCCGGGGGTTCGTCCGCTCAATCGCTCAGCGAAATGCGTCTGGGAATTTGGGTGGCGGTGGTGTTGGGAGGAATTATTTCAGTGGTGTTGCTACTGGCAGGATTGCTTATTCCCGAAGATTTCTCTTACCCGCACATGGCTCAGGTATTAACCGACAGACTCGGTACATGGGCCGGTTCCTTATTTGCGTTTGGCTTATTTGCCGCTGGCTTTGCCTCTTCGTTGACAGCCCCCTTAGCTGCGGCAGTAACGGCGCAGAGTCTACTGGGTGTCCAAAAAAACTCACCCGTTTATCGTGCTATCTGGCTTATTGTTATGGGAACGGGTCTAACATTCGGACTATTGAACGTAACGCCAATCCCTGTCATCGTAGCCGTTCAGGCGATTAATGGTATTCTGTTACCCTTCGTTACAGTATTCCTGTTTGCCGCCGTAAACAACCGAAAACTTCTGGGGGATACGTATTGTAATTCAGTAGGCCAGAACGTAGCGATGGGACTTGTTGTGCTGGTGACCGCCATTCTGGGACTCTGGAACGTCTGGTTGGCTTTTCAATAGCATAGGGCAGAGGGGCAAGGGCATAGGGAGAAATAAAAGGGCCATGCCCTATGTCCTTACCCCTATGCCCTTAGAAATTAAGGCATTTTCGCTGCCGCTTGGCATTACCCCGCCGACTGGAAAAGCTAAATAATGAATCGAATCCGTACCAGACAGTTAGTTCATGGGCACCACCCGATGCCCAGCTAAGCGACGAAATGGTGATGTCGTAACTGTACTGAACCATGAACCGATCCAGTTGCAGCGCAACTAATCCGATGAGTGCATCCCGCTGGGTAGTTTGATTGTATCGCCGGAAGGGAATGTTTCTGTACCAAACGCCCACCATCACAGGGGAGTAGGTAGCGTTCAGTCCGGCGTCGAGTTGACGGTCGGCCCCTTGCTGCCGGTAGTTCGCGGTCAGGGTTACGCTTTTATCGCGGCTGGCTTCGTGACCTAACCCATGCTCACCAATTGACCAGCCCATCGGAAACCGAATCCCGAACTGAGCGCCCCAGCGTTGCGTAACCCAGTCGTCGCGCCTGACCGACTTGCCAATGTGATGCATTGTTCCACCTACCCAGAACGACGCCTGATCGCGATCGTCGGGCTGACTTTCGAGCAACGTACCTAAAGACAGATCCCAATAGTTGTGGTTAATACCCGCTACCGACAGGGGGTCCGCGCTGGTCAGGCTGGTCAGGCCATTGGCCGAAAACTGATCGACAAACGTTAGCCCAACCGGATTATACTGGCCTGACGTAAACGAAACCTGAGGTGCTAAAATCAGACGCCATGATCGGTTCGAATCATGGAACAGCGTTACGTCAGGAGCCATCATGGCCGTTACCCGGTTCGTACGCCAGAAGCTAGCCTGCTGATCATGCATGGCCTGAATACCCCAACCCAGTCCTACCGGCCCCCGGTCAGCCGCCAGATACGTATCAAACGAAGCGGTCATTGTCTGATAATTCGTGCCCAGCGCAGGCCACTGATTCCGATAATTGAGAATGAGTCGCGATGAGCCCGAACTACCCGCAAAAGCTGGATTATGGTAAAGTGGATTCGCGTAGAACTGCGAGAATTGCGGGTCCTGAGCAAACATAGGATTTGCCCATAACCAGCCCAGAAGCATGGTTACAATTGATTTTCGCATGGTGTGGTATATGTACTATAAGCGAGTTAACTCCCCAGTTTTCAGCGCTTAAGCCAGGAAACAATCTCCTCTGTAAAGTAAATAAATTGTTTGGATAGATTGTATATATTTACGACTCTATCTATCCATCCATACAAAATGTATTTTACAACTTCGCTACGATATTGTATAGGTTCGGCTGTAATCACCCTATTTTTTATTTGTTCATTTACAGCAAAAGCCCAACTAGTTGACGTTAATGCCTGTCAGGGTAACTTAACCCGCTGCGTTTCGGAAGCCGACACCGCTTATGTGATGTGTTTCAACGTAATTCCAGCGTCCATCTGCTCGTACAAAAAATTCACAATCAAGTGGGGTGACAATACGCCAATCGAGACGAAAAGCGGGCCAGGTCCTGTACGGGTAGAGCACACCTATAAGCTGGGAAATTTTGGAAGAGACTGTCTGTACGGGGGTATCTTAAAATACAACATCGAGATTGAAACCGACTGCCCGGGCGATAACATCATCCGAAAACTAGTGTTCCTGGTGAAGCCTAGTATTCGGTTGGCGATCCCCGATGCCTGCGAAGCGAAACCTGTTTTTTTTCGAAACAACACCTGTCCCAACGCAAGCGATATCGCAAACGATACAAAATATAGCTGGAACTTCGGCGATAATACGACTTCGACGCTCGATAATCCTACGCATACTTTTCCGGCTACTCAAAGCTCGTATACGGTTAGTCTGACGGCGACGAATTCCTGTGGCACGGATGCCAAACAGTTTACCGTACCGATCAAAAAAACACCCGTAGCGAGTTATACCGCTGTGGGCTATGATTTCAAGGCGCAGGATACGCTGGGCGTCTGTCTATCGAATGGGGGCGTTCTGTCGCTCGATGCCACGACGTCGATTGATGCGTCGCGCTATCAATGGAGTATTACGCCCAACACTTACCGATATGTTCAGAACACGAACAGCGGTTCGAGCGTCGTGAAACTGCAATTCACCCAGACCGGAAACTATACGATAACCTTAACGGCGCTCAACGACTGCGGTACGTCGAAACCCTTCGTCTGTCAGCACCGTGTGATCGATTTACCGCCTTTGACGTTACTGCCACAGCCCGACAGTTGCGCATCGTTTCGGTACCGACTGATCAATCCCAATCCAAACGCTACGTATACGTTCAATGGGCAACCGCTCGCGCCGAATGCCGATGTGGAAGCAGCTTTATCACCAACGCCCTACATTGTCCGGGGGGAGTTGCGCAATATGTGTGGCACGCGCGTCATGAGCGATACGTTTTTTGTACAGGCTCCACAAGCCGTACGGATCACGACTCCGAACATCACGACACCCGACCGCAAGACGGCCGTATGCGCTGCGTCAGCGAGATTTCCTCTACAAACTAACCTCCCAAATGGAACGTGGAGCGGCTCCGGAAGAGCGTTGATCGAAACGCAGGGCACCAATACGTTCTTTAACCCAAAAACAACGGGACAGTATGAGCTGATCTATTCGCGCGGCAACGGCGTCTGTCGACGTAGCGACACTATCCGAATTGCAGTCGAGGGTGGTCAGGTAACAGCCTACGATACGGCTATTTGCGGCAACACGACCTTTGTGAAACTGCGCAGTTCGCTGCCGGGAGGCGTCTGGCGTAGTACTGCTTTTCCAAACGCCGTTCGTAACGATACGTTATTTCTAAATGGAATCACGGCGACCCAAATACCGGTATCGTATGAACTCGGCATCGGTACGGCAGGGTGCCCAACCCGCGATGATGCGGTTGTGTCAATCGGGCGTCCGAAAGCGGATTTTAGCATAACCGGCGCCTGTAGTGGCTCGGCGGTACAGATTCAGAACACGTCTACGGCGGCTACTACGTTCCGATGGTTCCTGAACGGCCAGACCAATCCCATTTCAACCGATCGGCAGCCAACGATAAGTCTCCCCGCCGGCCAGAACCGATTATTATTGCAGGCCGGTTCGGGCGGATGCGTCGATACAATCAGCCGGGCCGTTCGGCTGGTAGCCGCTCTGGCTCCCGTTTCGTTTACCCCAAGCCAGACAACAGGTTGCTCGCCCATGACCGTTTCGTTTGGCGTAGCCGGAACCGCTAATCCAGATGCGCAGTATAGCTGGAATTTCAGTGATGGCTCGACCAGTACGGTATTTCAGCCGCCCGTCCATACGTACCAGAATCAGACCCGGCAGGTGCTGACGTTTCCGGTCAGTCTGACAGCCCGGAATGCCTGTGGTGTACAATCGTACTCAGCCGTGGTGACCGTTCGGCCATTAGTTCAGGCTGATCTTGGTGTGGATTCGACTACGTTCCGCTGCTCGCCCGCCCGAGTGAAATTCTCTAACCGGTCAACGGGTCAAAGTCAACCTGCTTTGTGGCTATTCGGTGACGGAAGCAGCCCGTTCCATTCATCGACCGATACGTTGTCGCATCCGTTTTCGGCTCGTGATAGTACCCAAACGTTCCGGGTGCAGCTCATTGCCGCCAACGAGTGTGGATACGATACCAGCCGCGTATCGATCCGCATTTCGCCTACCTTAGTCCGACCGCTCTTTACGATTAGCAATCCAACGCCCTGCCCAGGCGAACCCGTTACGTTTACGGACGCAACTACCCCGAAGCCAATCCGGTGGATATGGCGATTCAGCAACGGGACGGTTCTTACACAAGCCAATCCGCAACAGGCGTTTACACAACCCAACACGACGTATTCCGTTTCGCTGACGGCCATTACGGAGTGTGGCTACGATTCGACGCGTAAATCGATTCGTACGGGACAATTGCCAACGGGCGATTTTCAATTTAAATCACAAACCGCCTGTCAGGGGCTACCCATCCAGATCACTAATCTAACCAGTCCATCTAACCGGTTTCGCTGGAATTTTGGCGATGGGTCGGCTATTGACTCCGTGACGCATTCCCCAACGCATTCGTACACAAATCCGGGGAGTTATACGGTTACATTAACGGTTCTTGGTGCGTCAGCGAGTTGTCAGAATAAATTCCCCAAAGTGGTTACCATTCGTCAGAAACCGCAGGCCACCATCACGGTTGAGGGAAATGCCGAACAGTGTGCGCCGGGGGCTATTCGACTCGTCGGCTCAGCAGCGAACGCCGATGCCTGGGATTGGTACGTGAGCGACGGACGGCAGTTAAGCGGTCAGACCGTTACGTTGCCGTTGTCTCAACCAGGGCCTTACAGTGTTTCGCTGGTCGTGTCGTCGGGAGGAGCCGATTGCCAGAGTTCGACGGGATCGCAACTGGTTGGAACAGCCATTTCCTGCGAGGTTTTTATACCCGATGCCTTTTCGCCCAACGAAACAGACAACATTGGGCGAACCTGGACGCTCTTTGGCGCTGGCATTCAGCAAATTCAGCACTTACGCGTTCGGAGCCGATGGGGCGAAGTCGTCTTTGAAAAACAGAATTTTCCAGCCAACAGCAGCCAGCCCGGCGAATGTTGGGATGGAAAATTCAACGGACTGCCGATGCCCGCAGGAAGCTATACCTTCGAAGCAGAAGTTCTGATGAAAGGCGATACGTACGTGCAGCGGGTCGGCAGTGTCGCTTTGTTACGTTAGCTGCTAACCCACCACACACCGGATTTTACTGAGAAAGATCAGGCACCCAGTTGTTTGCTAAAACTGGCGTGGTCCCAGGTAATGTCCAGGTTCGTAATCCGGTCGGCTTCGTCGAAATGGAACACGAACACATGGTCACTGTTGAAGTGAAGGCCTTTGTTGGTAATACCCAGAAAATCCTGCGCCTGTGTTCCAAAGATCGTCACGTGCGCCGTTACTGTGTCTCCGTCGGCTGTCAGGCTATCAACGGTGTTGTCGAGGTTCGGAAAACAGTCCATGAGCAATTGCCACACGCCTTTGCCAAATTCCCAGAATGACCCTTTCCCATCGTCGCCCATGGGCTGAAAATGCACGGTCGCGTCGGGCGTAGCGAGTTGGATCATGCGGGCCGTATCCATATCCTGATAGGCCGAAAAAAAAGCCAGACAAGCCCCTTTGCGTGTCTGTTCAGTAAGTGATGTTTTGTTAAGAGTTTCCATCGTTTGTTCGTTTACTTGTTGGTTGGCATAAGGGTAAGGGCATGGGGCAGAAGGTACCCCGTATACGTTTTTAGTCCCTCTGCCCCCTGCCCTTACCCCTATGCTATTGCGCTTTCGGGTAATTCGGATGTGCTTTGATCTTGCGGATCTGACGCATGTGCCGATCGACATGCCCCCACTGAAAAATATATACCTGATGCATGTTTCGACGAGCATCCGTACCGGTGAACTCGAAACAGGAGCGCATATCCGCCCGGGTTGTATCGGTAAATGCGATGTGCTGATTTCGTAATTTCGTAAAGAACGTCAAATTATCTTTTCCTTTGATAAACCCTGTCGGGCGCGAAAAATCGGGCGATTTGTGGGGCGTATCTTCCATGATCCAGTTGGCATAATAGCTATCAGGCCGACTGGTTTTATTCAGTTCAGGCTGGGGTTTTGAGCGCGTTCCAATGCTGATTTCTCGTGCCCAGATAATTTCCCAAAGAGCCAGATGTTCAACCACTTCGGCAATGCTCCAGCGATCGGGTGATTCATGAAAGTGCCACTGAGTATCCGTCAGATTTTCGACTTCACGCGTGATTTCGTCGCGGGTACGTTTGAGGTTATCGACTGTGTATTTCCGATCGGCTTCCGTCCAGAGTTTTTGTGCCCGGCTGACTTGTAGGGTCAACATCATAGCAACGAACGTAATCATTACTTTTCGCATGATTATTGCGTTGGTTATCAGAACAATTAATTACTTTGCTGGTGCTTTCATGAAGACTTCCCTCAGTTGGACTCCCCCGCCCTGCTGCACGTACCGGCCTTGTTCAAGAGATACGTCAAACGTAACGGCCTTTCCTTCCCGTTTGCCATCTGTTGGCCACGACCAGAATTCATTCGTTTCGGTTAACGTAGTGCCGTCGAACTGATACATGGCGCCACCTGCTCCGTTAAACTGCTTCGTGACAGGATTGTAGTACGCATAAACCACCATGGGATAAGCGAAAATTTTAACTACCTGTATGTTTTTATATTTGCCTTCCCCCAAACGGTCGGCTCCCCACTGGCCTTCTTTCATGAACCACGTTCCTTCCAGTCCCCGATTTTTCAGCGGCTCAGTGGTCGTAATACGTTCGCTGACTTCATTGATGGGATAGTTTTTGTACTTGTCGGAGTTCATAACCCCGTATTGTTCATACTGCCTGTCACTGACTTTGTAATCGAGCGAAAAGACGTTACCCACGGCCGTTGAATCCCAGGAGTAAAAACTTACTTTTTCGATGTACTTTCCATTCTTGAGCTCGTATGTGCCGCCACAAGCGCCATCGAAAGGCGGTCTGCCTTTCCGTTTGTCGTTGTAATAAGCGCCAAACCAGTAACCATCTCGAAATACTTTAATGACCGTAACCGAGTCGCGGGCTTTCCAGTTAGTCATGGAACCGTACTTGTTTTTTGTCTGGCGAAACGCGCCATTGAGTTTGCTGACCGGCTCGTCGGACTCGAATGCCAGCAGGGGCAGCAACGTAGTGAGGAGGATTGATAACTGCTTCATCATTATACCGTTTATGTGGATTTGATGACAAAGCTACCGGATCATTAGGGCGCAGAATTGTAAAAATGCGACATTCATAAAGCCGAAGTGAGGACAGCTTTAACGCTATGTCCAATCGATGTTGTAACACTTCGCTTGTGAACTCTTACTTGTGTTACTAACGATGTACCAATGAAGCGCAAAAAGTCTGGCTATTGTGCTATGAATGGCATGTATTACGTACCTAGTGCAACCGATCATCCTTTTTTATGGGTCACACATTTTCGAATCCGTTAACTTGGATGCTTGATTCATTAAACCAGCACCAACCGTGTCAACGTATCGAACCTACCTTCCGATTTTCTTTTTCTTAGTAACTACAGTCCTAAATCTGGCGCAGGCACAAAGTCTGTACATGCCCCGTAACGTGAAACAGGCGTACCAGAAAGGGACGCGTTCGATGGATGGTAAACCGGGTAAAAATTACTGGCAGAATTCGGCCCGCTATACCATAACCCTTACGTGTACCCCACCAAATCGCACGATTCAGGGAAGCGAAGAAATCACCTATATCAACAACAGCCCGGACACGCTGAGTTTTCTTACGTTTAAGTTATTCCTGAATAGCCACCGGCAGGGTGCCATTCGCCAGCAACCCGTCTCGTCAGACTACATGACATCGGGCATAAAAATCGACCGGTATGCCGAAAACAACGTGAATCGCATGTGGCGGGATGCGAACACGACCGTACAGCGAATGCCCCTAACGAAACCGCTAATGCCGCATGACTCCGTTAAGCTTTCGTTCGACTGGCATTACGACATTTCCGTGGAGAGCAACCGCGAAGGGAAGTTGGATTCCACTACGTTCTATCTCGCTTACTTCTATCCACGCATAGCCGTTCGGGACGATTATTATGGCTGGGATACGATGCCGTTTACCGAAGCGCAGGAATTTTACAGTGATTTCAACGATTACGTTATGAACGTAAAGGTTCCGGCCAATTTCATCGTCTGGTCGACCGGTAACCTGCAGAATGCCAGCGAAGTGCTTCAACCCACGTTCGCCAAACGCCTGACCGAATCCATGCAGACCGATTCAGTCATCCACGTAGCAACGGCCAAAGACGTTGCCGCCCGGAACGTAACGGCCCAGCAGGCCAGTAACGTCTGGCGTTGGACAGCCACCAACATTCCCGATATTGCCTTGTGCATCAGCGATCAGTACGTCTGGGATGCGTCGAGTATAGTAGTCGATAAAAAAACCGGTCGGCGATCGAGTGTGCAGGCCGCTTTTAAAGATAATGCCAATGACTTTCACCACATGGTCGATTTCGGGCGGCATTCACTGGATTGGTTTTCGAACAACTGGCCGGGCATTCCGTATCCTTATCCGAAAACAACTATCGTGCAGGGCTTCGCCGATATGGAATACCCGATGATGGTAAACGACAGTCCCACGCCCGATCTGAATTTTTCGCGTTTTGTGGCCGAGCATGAGATTGCGCACACCTGGTTTCCGTTCTACATGGGCACAAACGAAACCCGCTATGGCTTCATGGATGAAGGTTGGGCCACGGCGCTGGAACATCTGATCATGCAGGCAGACCTCGGCAAAGAAAAGGCCATTGCCAATTTTAAACTATTTCGGGTCGACAACTGGATCAAGGACCCGTCGGCCGAGCAGGATTTACCGATTATTACGCCCTCTAACATTCTGAGCGGAGCCGCACTGGGCAACAACGAGTATGGAAAAGCAGCGCTGGGTTATCTGGCCGTTAAAGACTTACTGGGCGATGAGCTGTTCAAAAAAGGCTTGCACGAGTTCATGAACCGCTGGAACGGAAAACATCCAACACCCTGGGATATGTTTTTCAGTTTCAATAGCGGATCGGGAAAAGATCTGAACTGGTTCTGGAACAACTGGTATTTCAGCAACAATTACATCGATTTCGCCATTCAGAACGTAACAAACTCCCCTACCCAATCGGTCATTACGTTACAGAACATTGGCGGCTACGTAGCGCCGGTCGACGTGGTCGTTACGTTTGCCGATGGGACCAAAGAAACGTTTCACCAGACACCGGGCATCTGGCAGGCTAATCAAAAACAGGCGACGCTGAAGCTGCCCATCAAAAAGAAAGTCCAGTCGGTCGCTTTAGAAGGCGGGATTTTTATGGATGCCGACGAGACGAATAACAGTTGGAAAGCGAAGTAGATTTTCTGGCGTGCGTGCAGGGTCCAAACTCGATCAATAGGCTGTTTATCTCTATCAACGAATCATTCTGATCTATCAAAAGCCCAATAATCAACAAAAGGCACTAATAATCAGATTATTACATAGAAACCGGCTATTGGTCGACGTTCGATCCTTCCCTATCGATTTCATTTTTTTATCCTCATGAACAGGCGTTGTTTTGTCTCAGAAGTCGGGAGCACTACTGCAACCGGGAATCACCAAACAACTCACTTTTAAACGATAAAATTATGAAAACGCTAATCACTTCGTTACTCTTTGCCTTGGCTATTGCAGGATCGTCAATCAGTTTCGCGCAGGACGGTAATGCCCTTGCTGATTTAACCCCAATTACACAAACTACGGTTCGACCGGTTCTAAATGGTAAAGTTGATGTAGTTGTCGGGAAAACAGACAGTAACCTATTGATTGAGGTTGTCGATCAGCAGGGCCGAACGTTAGCCAATAAGTCGATCAACAAACAGGTTGTTCCCAGCCGTATTCGCTTTGACCTCAGGGAGCTTCCCGATGGAGTTTATGAACTCGTTATAACAGAAGGCAATACTCGTCAGGTGAGTGATATCGTTTTGAATACCCACACATCAGCGACCTACCGAACCGTTACGATGAGCTAGTCCCAACGCTTAATCAAGAGAAGCCTTCTCATTCTGAATCAGACTGGGAAGGCTTTTGCATGACACGTAGTGCATTACGTCAAGTAGGATTTTTGATGCATTTCACCCATGCGGAACAATCGTTTCTCGTTGAACGTCTTTATACTAACTATCTCTTGTTTGTGCGCATGACTCGCCGACAGCATTTTGTCATTATCCTGATTTTAGGAACGCTTTCAACCATTAGCCCCTTCTCGATTGACATGTATTTGCCGGGATTTCCGGCCATTGCCAAAGACTTGCACACCTCGATTGCTCAGGTTCAATTATCCTTAACGGCTTATCTGATTGGCATTTCGGTCGGCCAGCTTCTATACGGCCCTTTGCTGGATCGGTTTGGTCGAAAACTTCCCCTCTACGCTGGCCTGGTCGTCTACATGCTGGCATCAATAGGCTGCGCATTAAGTACGTCCATCGAAACGCTGATAGCCATGCGGCTCCTACAGGCGCTTGGGGGCTGCGTCGGTTTGGTAGCAGCACAGGCTTTAGTACGTGATCTGTTTCCTGTCGATCAGATTGCCCAGGTGTTTTCTCTGCTCATACTGGTTGTCGCGGTTTCGCCCATGATTGCCCCTACTGTCGGTGGCTATGCAACTGAGGCCTTGGGCTGGCATTCCATTTTCATTATTCTGTCCGCTATTACGGCTCTGATTCTGGTAGGAATCTATTTCGCCTTACCCGATGGTAAACAGCCCGATACTACTCTCTCGCTACGTCCGAAAGCCGTGTTAGGCAGCTTTTTTACGGTATTGAAGCAGCCCCAGTTTCTGACATACGCGCTGGTCGGTGGTCTGGCTACGTCGGCACCGTTTGCGTATCTGGCTGGTTCGTCCGATGTGTTTATGAATATTTACCACGCCAGTGCGCAGGAATACGGCTGGATTTTCGCTTTTCTGTCCATCGCGGTCATCGCCCCAACCCAGTTGAATCGGTTTCTGCTCAGGCGTTTCAGCAGTGAGCAAATCATTCTCACTACTCTGACGTATCAATCAATTGTTGGGCTCTTTATGATCGTAGGAACCTGGGCGGGGTGGTATGGACAATATGGACTGATTGCGGTTCTGTTTCTGTTTTTATGTGGGCAAGGCATTACAGGCCCGAATGCCACAGCGCTTTCGCTGGCCCCGTTTGTGCGTCATGCAGGCAGCGCAGCCGCGTTGATGGGGAGTTTTCGAATGGGCTTTGGCGCTATCGTTTCCGGGGCTGTCAGCGCGCTTCACAACAATACCGCCCTTCCGATGGTTGGCGTGATGATGATTTGTGCCGTTAGCGGATTGGTCATTCTCCTGATTGGTCAACGTACCATACGCTACCTGGCGAGCAAAAATCCGGTTGATGAGCCAATGGCGGAAGTTCTGCTGTAGGAAAAAAAAGTAAAACCTCAATCCAGGTAAAGGAATTGAGGTTTTTTCATAGCGTTGAGTAAGGGAAAACATCTGTAGGGTGATAGCTGATTCGCTTGGCGTATCATAGGGATATTGATGTTTTCAAAAAGAGTAAGTGCGAATTTGATGCCAGAATGCATCGTTTTTGTTAAGACCGTGATTATAAAAAGCTTGCATCTATATAGCTTAATTTAACGTATCCGACCTGTACAGAAGTTGAGTAAAATTTCCACAGATTTGTAGGTACATTTACCTAAGTCAGTTATTAAAATAAGCCTCATGTGGCTTACAGTATGCAGGCCAAGTTAGTATGCTACACATCTTATACATTGTTGCCATAACCGCCGAAGCCATGACAGCGGCTTTATCGGCTGGTCGCCGGGATATGGATTGGGTAGGCGTCTGTATCATTGCCTGGATTACGGCACTGGGCGGAGGCACAATACGGAATATCCTGTTTGACCATTACCCAATGGCCTGGGTCGAACACCCCGAATACCTGCTGATAACCGCTGGAGCTGCCCTTTTTACGCCACTGATTGCGTCGTTTATGGGTCGACTGAGGAAGCTGTTTTTGTATCTGGATGCCCTGGGTCTGGTTGTATTCACCATTATTGGCTGCCAGATCGCCCAGGATATTCACCTCCCGGTTACTATCATCGTCGCCAGCGGAGTCATAACGGGTTGCGCAGGTGGGGTTCTGCGAGACGTATTGTGCAATGACATTCCGTTGCTTTTTCGGAGAGAAATCTATGCCAGTGCGTCACTCGTGACAGGTGGCGTCTACGTAGCAATCGACCATTGGTACGGCAATCCAACAATCGCCATGCTGGCTGCTGCGGCAATAGGACTAACCCTGCGTTTGTTATCCATTCGATACGACTGGCACATGCCCAAATTCATCTATCGGGACAAATGGGAACACTAACTATACCGTAGTGTCCTCATCTTCCGACCCATATTTGGCCTTACGAATTTCCATCCACTCGCGGGCCGTACCGCCGTTGTTAAAGTGGTCATCTTCGTCCTGAATTTCCTGATCCCAGCTAAAATCGGTGGTGAACTTACCCTGGGCGGTTAAGTCAATCTGTAGCAGATTCGCACGGGGTTGGCCTTCATTCTTTCGATGCAGGTACAGTTCCTGAACAGCCTCAGTCACCTCATCGGGGAAATCGGTGCTTAAAGGTTCGGCCTCCCCTGCCGGTGTTAGATACGTACCGTCGAATTCAATCTCCTGTCCATCCGACAATAGTTGAACGTTCAGCCGGGCAATCGTCCAATCGTCTGGAATAACCGAACTGATGGCATCGGTCAGTACGTCATAAATTTCATTCGTTGTCATGAGACTAGTTTTTCAGTTGAACAGGCAGGTCTTCCAACTGCGCGTAACTTAGTTTCCAGGTATTGTCGGCACCTTTTTTCCAAAGCAGAATATAATTTCCTTCACCGTACGCATGCGGATCTTTAGGATTGACGGGCAGTACGTCCACGGAAAATGTACCGGCTTCGTAGGCCGTCTGGCTATCGGTACCGGAACTTACTACGTTGGTTTTTAAGTCCGTAAGCGTTGGCAGCGTTTCGCTCACCCACTTGCTGGAGACTTCGGCTTTCCCTTTAAAATGCGTGTTGCCTTGCAGAAAATGTATATCATCGGCCAGAAACGAGATAATTTTTGCCGAGTCTTTATTATTCCAGGCACCAATAAATTGCTGATCGAGCTCCTGGACATTGACCGTATCGGTCGATTTTGAACAGGAACTTACCAGGACAGCAGCGAACAGAAGGCAGGAGGATAGTTTCATGATGGTTGCGTTAATTATGAATGATGGACCAAACCCATTGACGATTTAGGCGGGTTGATTCAGCATTTAGATTGCCTGAGCGAACTACGCTGGTATCAATCCTGAATCAACCCGTCTAAATCATCCCTTACTTTACCAGCTTTTCCGACGATACTCGGATGTTGGGTACGGCGACGACGGATCACCATACGTATCGTTTGGTAGGAAACCAGGTTTCAATACGTACGAAGCTGGTGGCTGACTGGTATCCATTAAACTAGTGGCCTGAATACTAGGTGCAACGGCCGCTACGGCAACGGCTTTAGCAACTTCCTGTCTGGTCGGAGGAGTCGTGTTTTTCGCCACCGCTTTTGCCTGTTCGGCTCTGTCCGAAGCCGCCCGATCAGCAGCCGCTTTTTCAGCCGCAGCTCTTTCAGCGGTAGCCCGTTCCGCAGCCGCTATTCGAGCCGCTTCCGCTTGTCTGGCGGCTTCTGCTGCTTTGTTTTTGTTATCCTTGTGCTTACCGATGGCATAACCGGCAGCCCCACCTACAACGCCACCGATAACGCCACCTACGACGCGATTTCGCTTATTGATGATCGCGCCAGCAGCGGCACCAGCACCCGTTCCAATGGCCGTACCGGTTGCCTGCGGACTCCAGCGTCGTTTGGCACTCTTCCCAACGGCATAACCCGCCGTTCCACCGAGTACACCACCGGCAACTCCGCCAACGGCGCGATTTTGTTTATTGATAATAGCGCCTAAAGCAGCTCCTGCACCGGCTCCAATGGCAGCTCCTTTTGCTCCGGTTCCCCAGCCTTGTATTGCCTGTGCCTCAGCGACCTGGCCAACGACACTAATTGTCAGCATACCGAATGCAACAATCTGATGTATCTTTTTCATGATAGTAATTGTTAAACTGATACGATGGCTTACAAATGACAACTAACGTATTCTGCTACGTAATTGTTTGTTCTAAGACCAGAATCGCGACAGATGGTTTAATGCTTTATCCTGGCAGTACTGTGTTAGAAGGAATAGTGTCTTTCCGACATGAAAACGCCGTAATGACTGACAGTTAGGCAGTTATTACGGCGACAGTTGTATTATTCCTACTTAAAAAATTTTTAGATCAGCTCTACGTCAGGATCATTCTCATAAGCTGATCCAATTCGACAAAGCTGATTAAGGACTTCGGCAAAGAGCCCGTAAAGCTGTTTTAAGCGCTCGACATCTTTAATAACACCAACTACCTGAAACGATAACAGATCCACATCTTCTGGAAACCGATTTGTTAACCAGCCCTCATCATCTTTCACTTGCAGGCTAATGTCAGGTTGCGCTTCCATCAATTGCCGGATGTTGATATTCTTAAATAGAAGCTGGAGTTTATATTCATCATTCCCCTGAATAATGAACTGATCGTCAAAATCAGGGTAGCCTACCTCAACATCCTGCATCCCTAGTCTCTTCTGTAAATTGCTGAAAAACCCTCTCCGGTATATGTTGAATCGAAAACCATCCTGATTCACATAAGGTGCTCTCATCCGGGTGTAGGGAATCTGCGTTTTTCCGGTTGAAACAGTGTACGTATCGAGCGTTATCGTCCACTCCTTAACATTGGCTTGTACCCGGCTCCCTTTCCAGAAACCACCGTCAATAAAATCGGCGTGAATCTCATCAGCCAGTTGCTGCCAAACCTCGTCTTTGTAAGGACCAAACAGTTTCCTCAGTATACTCATGTGTTCTTTCTCTTAGGGCTGGATGGCTATTTTCTACAGATTACGCATCCAGACTTCCCGTAACTGGATTTGTTCGGGTGTAGCTTGTGGATTAGGCTCGAAAACATACTGTTTCAAAGCTTCTTTCTCAAGCATTGTCGGTTTCACCGTAATGTCCTGACCATTCCGCCGAACAGTAAGGTCGTAAGCATCACCCGCCTTAAGCTGCTTCAAGTCAGCCTGAATCTTACCAACAGTCTCCATGCTTACCGGTTGGCCGTTAAAGGCTACCCACTCGTCATTTTCCTGCAAGCCAGCTTTCAACAAAGGGTCTGTTACTCTGGTAAGTACAAACTTGGCATCTACAAACGTAGGTTTCATACCAAGCCAGGGCACCTTCTCACCCGTAGAAATGGCTGGTGTATATGTAATGCCCAGCTTCTCGTAATAGTCTTTGTAGGGTAATGGCTCAGTGGCTTTTACGTACCGATTGAAGAAGTCAGCGATTTCGGGGTACGTCATCTGCGCGAACGTAGCAAAGAAGTCTTTTTCCGAGAAAGCTTTGTTTGGACCATACGTAGCAGCCAGTTCGTTAATGACTTCGCGCAGTCCCCGTTTGCCTTTCGAGAGTTCGAGCAGGCGAATATCCAGCAATCCCGCAACCAGGGCACCACGCGCATAGATGTTTCCGTATTGCCGCTGTCCTTCGTCGGTGTAGCAGGTTAGGCCCAATTTGCTCAGGCTGTACGTTGTGTCCAGACTTTTGTCGTACGCAATTTTTTGCGTCTGTTCATCCAGGTACGTTGGCAGGTCCATGATCTTACCTCGTAGCTGCATCGCGTCGCTCGCCCATTCTGTTACACCTTCGTAAAGCCACAGATGCTCCGAGGGTGTAGGGGTTTCAAAATTGAACTGCTGAATGATTTCGCTGTGGATGTTCAGTGGCGTTACGACGTGGAAGAACTCATGAGCGGCAATCGACGTCATATCATCGGCCAGTTTCTTCGAGAACTCTTCTTCTTTAATCACATATTCCGAACTGTACGAATGCTCCCAGGCACCCCAGCTCTGGTCTTCAAAATGATACAGGAACGTATAGCGTTTTACGGGCAACTGCTTCAAAAACTGACCAGCCGCATTCAGCATAGCCTGCATGTTGTTCAACAATTGCTCTGACTTGATCTTATCCGTTTTCGAATACGTATACACATCAACGTCCGCACCCGCAACCTTCGTCGTCGCTTTGGTCAGGCGACCTAACAGGATGGGTGAATCGACAATGCGGTCATAATTTGACGCAGTGAAATAACCTTTCGCATTTTTGTCCAAAGCCGTTCCCACCGTCCATTCCGCTGGGTAGTCAATTTTTATTTCAATAGGAGCCGTCTGCATACCCGTTGGGAAGCCAAACACGCCCTGCCCATTGATCAATACGTGGTCCTGTTCGATGGACGTACCGCACATGTTGTAGGGCTTGTGCTCATTAACCGGCGTGTCCCAAGTTTCAGCGATGCTGTACTGAACGGTACGTACTTTCTCCGGCTGATCAAACTTCCATTGGTTAGTGGAGATTTGCTGTGTTTTTAGTTCACGCCCTTTCGCATCGAGCGCTTTGAACGACCGAACGTAGCGGCCAATATTCATAATCTGATACGTACCGGGCGCTGTAGCCGCAAACTGGTAAACGGCGTTGTCGGTTGTCAATCCGTTGACATGCAGCGTAACCTTGAACTGATCGTCGCTGCGGTCGTTCAGGTTTATTTCATACAATAAAGGCAGGGAGGGTTTTGCAACGGCAATTTGCCAAAGAAACATGGCAGAAACCAGTGTGAGAAGGCGTATAATCTTCATGGAAGTTAATTGTTGATCGAATACGAACAAGCAAGTTAACTGAATCCATAAACGACAAAAAGGATCGTAGTTTTTATGGAGTTATTTGAGGATAAGCGGTGAAGACCTTGCGTTTATATTGAGGTTCGCGACCAAAGTTAAGTCTCCCCCCTTCGATCTCGATGGCTTTGAGCTAGTTGGTAAGCTGAGACTCCTATTCGGGAGATGAGCCTACTGCCACCTTCAATTTAACAATAACACAATTATCTACAATTAACTAGGTCAGCTAAAATACGATGGCTATTTGTGCTTTAGTACTTAGCCATTAATACCCCTGCAAATCCATGTCAGCCGTGTCTATTTGCTCGACTCGTTTGCCCATTTTTTTCTGGATGATTTTGAAGTGATGCTGGTCGTCGGGGGTAATCAGCGAAATGGCTTTCCCCGTCGCTTCCGCCCGGCCCGTCCGGCCAATCCGGTGAACGTAGTCTTTGGGTGAGCGCGGCAGGTCGAAATTGATCACGTAGGGCAGCAACTGAATATCGATTCCCCGAGCCAGCAAATCCGTAGCGACCATTACCGTTAGCTTTCCGGCCTTGAATTTCTGAAGCACTTCGGTACGTATTTGCTGGCCTTTCTGTCCGTGAATAGCAGCCGCCTGAATCCCGTTTTTAGTCAGTTTAACCACCAGGTTATCCGCGGTTCGGGTCGATGAAACAAACACCAGTACCTGATTCATCGTTTCGGTTTTGATCAGATACCGCAGGAAAGGTCCTTTTCGCTCGGCGTCAACGGTATAGGCAATCTGTTCGATCAGATCGAGATTCGTTTCTTCTTCACCAACCTCAATCTTGACCGGATTGTGGAGCAACGTAGCGTTGATGTCCTGAATGGCGTCGCCCAGAGTTGCTGAAAAGAGAATGGTCTGCCGTTTT
Organism: Spirosoma validum; assembly: GCF_014699035.1. Taxonomy (GTDB): domain Bacteria; phylum Bacteroidota; class Bacteroidia; order Cytophagales; family Spirosomataceae; genus Spirosoma; species Spirosoma validum. The sequence continues at coordinate 360,535 of NZ_JACXAA010000003.1, read as the reverse complement.
TTGGGTAATAGACCAAACAGCTTATCCATTTCGTCGGCGAAACCGAGTTCCAGCATTTTATCCGCTTCGTCGAGCACCAGGATTTCAACGTCTGACAAACGTAACGCATGCTGCCCAATCAAATCCAGTAATCGACCCGGTGTCGCTACGATGATGTCGGCGCCATGTACCGCCTGCATCTGCGGATTGATGGATACGCCCCCGTATACCGCCACGGTTTTTACCTTCGGAAACAGATGAGCCCCCAACTCCTGAAATACATCAGCGACTTGCCCGGCCAGTTCCCGCGTGGGCACCAGCACCAAGACGCTGGCGTACCGGCTACTAACGCTTTTTGTGCGGTGGAATAATTCCAGAATCGGCAACACGAAACTGGCGGTCTTTCCTGAACCCGTTTTGGCAATTCCCAGAATATCTTTCCCCCGTAAAATAGGCGGAATAGCTTCCTGCTGAATGGGATACGGTTTTGTGTACTGTTGTTCCGCTACAGCTTTCACCAGCGGTTCCGATAATCCAAGGGATGAAAATGATCCGTTATTTTTTTCCGCTCCGCTTGATGGGTCGACCATATTTTTTCATTTTTTCGGCTGCATAGTCGCGCCGGACATTTACTTTCTTATTCTTATCTATCTTCTCATGAAACGCCGGGCCAACATCTTCGCGTTTAGGCGTCTTTACGTCGGGCGTTTTCATGTAAACCTTCGGCATCTCATCCTCCGTTAGCTCGTCGGAAATCTTAAGATCCTGTGGCAATGGCAGTACAGGAATCTGATACTTCATCAACGTTTCAATGGCCGTCTGGCGCTCGTCATCAGCAGTTGTAATAAAGGCAATGGCGATGCCTTTCTGATCGGCCCGGCCCGTTCGACCAATGCGGTGTATGTAGTTTTCCGGTACGTCGGGCATGTCGAAATTGATTACGTGCGACACTTCCGCTACGTCTAATCCACGAGCGATAATGTCGGTAGCAATCAGAATTCGATACGTACCGGATTTAAATTTCTCAACGGCGTCGAAGCGAAGATTCTGCGATTTGTTGGAATGAATAACCCCGGCCTGATCGGCGAATTCATCATCAAGTTGCTCATACAGCTGATCGGCTAACTGCTTGGTTGCGACGAAAACCAGCACTTTGGTCATGTCGGCACCCTGTTTTAGCAGGAGTTCCAGCAGATTGACTTTCGTATAAAAGTTAGGCACGGCATACGCCGTCTGGGCAATATTTTCCAGCGGTGTACCGACAGGGGCGGCTTCAACCCGAACCGGATTGTTGAAGAACGTATCGATCAGTTGTTCCACATCGGTTGTCAGTGTCGCCGAAAAGAGCAGATTTTGGCGTTTTAGTGGCAGCAGGTCCAGAATGATTTTCAGCTGGGTACGGAAGCCAAGATTCAGCATTTCATCTACCTCATCGATCACCAGTTTTTTAATGGCCTTGGGCTTCAATACACCGCTGGACAATAAATCCACCAGACGACCAGGCGTAGCGACCAGAATATCCATCCCCTGCTGAACCTGCGCCACTTGCGGCTTCATGTTGACGCCACCATACACGCCCACCGCCACCAGATTCATGTACGTTGTCAGTTGAGTAACCGTTTCCAGCACCTGCACAACCAGCTCACGCGTTGGAACGATAACCAGCAGCTGGGGCAGTTTTTCTTTCGAAAATTGCAGTTGACGCAGGCAGGGCAACAGATACGCCAGCGTTTTGCCCGTACCGGTCTGCGCCAGGCCACATACATCCCGCCCCGACATTACGACCGAAAAAACATTCTGCTGTATAGTCGTCGGTGTAGTAAGTCCCAGGTCATTCAGGGCATTGAGAAGCGGCTTATTGAGATTCAGTTCCTCAAACGTCATAGATTCTGTCGTTTACTATTTCACGAAGGTAGGGCTATTCCGGCAACTCATTCCACAGAAAGCAACGTAACGCAGACCTTTTGACTTACTTTTAAGGCATGATACCCTCACAGCACTCAACACAAATTCTGGCGAACCTGGGCATTATGTCCTTAAATCCGATGCAGGAGGCTGCTCAGGAAGCCATTCGGCAAGACAACGATACGTTTTTAATCGCGCCAACGGGTTCTGGCAAAACACTTGGCTTTCTTCTGCCTATCCTTCAGCGGCTCAAGACAGACAACAACCGGGTACAATGCCTGGTTCTGGCACCCACCCGCGAACTGGCCCTGCAGATTGAGCAGGTCTGGAAAAAAATGGCAACGGGCTATAAAGTCAATGTGTGTTACGGAGGGCATCCGGTGGAAACCGAAATCAAAAACCTGAGTAATCCACCCGCTCTTTTAATCGGCACACCCGGACGTATTACAGACCACATTGATCGCAAAACCTTCTCGCTGGACGGTATTCAAACGCTGGTACTGGATGAGTTCGACAAGTCGCTGGAGTTAGGGTTTCAGGAAGAGATGGCGTTTATCATCGGTCGTTTACCCAATCTCCAGAAACGGGTGCTGGTCTCTGCTACGTCGGGCATCCGCATTCCCGATTTTATCCGGCTCAATGCGCCTACTACGTTAAATTTCTCTCAGGAAGATGATGAATCAACGGGCCTCACCATCAAGCTCGTTTATTCGGAAGAGAAAGATAAAATCGATACGTTGTTTCATTTGCTATGCTCACTGAACTCAGAAGCTGCCCTGATTTTCTGCAACCATCGCGAAGCTGCTGAGCGGACCAGTGCTTTACTCAACGAACGCGGAATCTACTCAACATTTTACCATGGCGGCATGGAGCAGGACGATCGCGAGCGGGCGCTGATCCGATTCCGAAACGGCAGCATTACGTATCTGGTCACGACCGATCTGGCGGCTCGCGGGTTGGATATTCCGGAAATGAAACACGTCATTCATTATCATCTGCCGTTGCAGGCTCATGAGTTTGTGCATCGGAACGGTCGGACAGCCCGCATGCACACGTTGGGAACGGCCTATGTAATTTTACATCAGGACGAACCGCGTCCCGATTATCTGGACCAATCGTTGGAGATTCTGGACTTGCCTACTGATACGTCGCTGCCCGAGCCACCCAAATTCGTAACGCTATACATAAGTGGGGGTAAGAAGAACAAGCTCAACAAAGTCGATATCGTTGGTTTTCTTTCCCAGAAAGGCCAGCTCGACAAAGGTGATCTTGGGTTAATTGAGGTGAAAGATTTTATTTCGTTTGCCGCCGTGAAAACGGCCAAAGTTGATCCGTTGCTAGATCGGATAAAAGACGAAAAAATGAAAGGCAAGAAGTATAAGATTGAGGTAGCCAGACCTTGATTGGTTATGGAGCTGGCGGGGTTGCCGAGTGTCCGGCCGTAGTGGTGATGCGATAGAAATTTCCTGTTCCCGTTCGATTAATCGTTAACGTTATTCCACAACCGCCTGCGTTTCTGCTGGCTTCTGATAGTTTGTCGATAGCGTTTTATACGCCTTAGACTTCATGGCGATAATCGTTACGATGAGCCCGATCAATCCCGTTACGGTGAACAGGAGCGCCAGTCCTCTTTCTTTACCGGTTCCGAACCAGTTGCCAATTAACGCTACGCCTGCGCCGGTCGTCATGAACGGGATGAATATGTACTGCGCAATCGGGCCAATCATGAACGCTGTTACTGGTGAAGCGGCCTGCTCGATACTCTGGGCAAAGCCAAACACCCGTCCCTGCCGTTCGGGTGGAATCAGCTTTTGAAGAATAGTTTGCTCAGCAGCCTCAACAACGGGGATCAGGCATAAATAAACGAACATGCCAATGGCAAGCAACACAATAGAGGCTTGAATCGTGAAGAAGACGCATATGGTCCACATAGCGATGTTAGACAGAAAAAGGGTTCGCAATGGTTGCTCGCCAAGCCCTTTTTTCGACACGACCAAACCGCCAATAATAAACCCCAGACTCAATACGCCCCACAACACGCCCCATGTCTGTACCGATACCAGCGACAGGCCGTAGGCATCCATCAGCGACATAAAAACGCCACCCAGGAAGTTGTTGAACGTATTGAAAAAGATGAGCGCAAACAAGCCCGGCATTAGGTTGATAGCCTGTATGGTACCCCGGATATCAATACGTTTTGTGTGTTCTTCGGTATGAACAATGCCCTTTTCCGGAATGGACAGCAGCCATGCATGAACCAGGGTTAGGGCGGTCAGGGCGATGGCGGCAACCAGCATCCAGAACATCCCTAGAAAGCCAATGATCAGTCCACTGAAGATAGACGAGACCAAAAACGATACGCCATTGGTGGTACCCACCAGCCCGTTTGCTTTGTCGCGGCCCGGTTCAGGGATTAGAATCGTGACGAGTGTCGACAGCGCAATGGTACGTATGTTTCCAGCGATAGCGCCCAGGAGTGCCAGTACGATAAAGGCCCAGAGAATCGGGCTTGACGGATCGGTGAAAACCTGTCGCGGTGTAGCGAGGTAAATAATGAACGAGATCGTGTATAGTACCAGAGATCCGGCGCTTGAGAGCGTCATGGCCGTTTTTTTCTTATATCGGTCAACCAGCGAGCCCAGAAAAAAACCGGTGATAGCCACCGTGCCCGAATAGACACCGGACATTACTGACGTAGCGACGACGGATTTCGTCTCAAGATAAACCCAGAAAGTAACCGCAAACCAGACCAGATTATTGGTGAGCGAAGCCGCCAGTGAATTTGCCAGAACGGCATAGAAGGTTTTCATTATAGCTGGTTTAATCAACCGTTCGTAGTAGGACCTTAACAGTTGGTTCGAAGAACGGTTATTCAGCAATATAAACTTTATTGACCGTGGTCAGTCATCTACCTGGTTTTGTCCGCAAAATAAACGAATGAAACCGGTGAGCGGCCGATACGTTTTAACTAAAAAAAGCTATGAAACGAATCGCATTTCCATTAAAATTAGGGAAACGGGCCGTCGGACAGGCGGCCGTAGGACGCTTGGCTGTCGGTGCCTTTGCCGCTGGTGCTTTAGCCATGGGCGCACTTGCCATTGGCGCCTTAGCCATTGGGCAGTTAAGTATCGGGCGGGGCTATATCCGTAAACTGCGAATCGGCGAACTGGAAGTCGATAAGTTAACCATTCGCCATCAGGAATAAGGTGCAGAGGGCATGGGGGTAAGGGCAGAGGGGAAAGTACTCGCCCACCCCCTGCCCTTACCTCTATGCCCCATGCTCTTATTGATTCACGGCGCTCATGTCCATGTACATGTATTCCCAATGGTGGCCATCCAGATCATCGAAGCTACGTCCGTACATGCCTTCCATTTCAATAGGATCGTTCGGAGTAGTGGCCCCGGCGGCTATCGCTTTGTTTAGTTTTTCGTCTACTTCAGCCCGACTATCAGCCGACAGCGATATGATCGTTTCGGTGTTTTTGCCCGCATCAATGATTTCCTTCTTGGTGAAATTTTTGAAGAATGGCTCGGTCAGCAGCATAACAATGATATCCTCTGTGATAACTAAGCTCTTAGCATTCTCGTCGCTAAATTGAGGGTTGAAATTGTAGCCCAGTTTATTGAAGAATTCAACGGATTTATTCAGGTCTTTGACCGGCAGATTTACAAAGATTTTCGTTGCCATACGTAGTTGTTGTTTGATGTTTACCTGACAAAAGTACGGCCTATTCCTGGCCTAGACGGGGGGTATATCCGACAATAAAAGGGGTGATTCCGACAACTTATTTACAGCATGTTTGCGCGTCGAAATCAAGTTGATTGTTGTTGCAAGCAACCAAAAATAAGACAACACAACACATTGATTATCAATTATTTATTCTACAATTAATAACGAACACACGTACACGACCCCTCCGGGGTCACATGTTTATAGAACTTGAACGTAGCCTATAAACATGTGACCCCGGAGGGGTCGTATAACGTACCGTTGGGTGCAAGCTAAAAAGTAAAAGCGTGTTTTCGGTCGTCTTGGCGACAGGGGTCACGGCTCGACAGGGCAGCTTTGGGGTTCGTTAGTCGGCTCCGGTCGACACGAGAAGCGCCCCGACAGGCCAGCCTTTCAGGCTCGTTTTCAACGTAGCGTTCGACAAATCAACCGCCCCAAATTTCAGGCTTGAACAAAAGCCGTTAAAAACAAGCCGAATTTGTGTTCAAGTTGTTGTAATATTGTGTTACACGCTGCAAAATAATGAAAACTCTAACCATCAACGATAAGGATTACGCCAAAGCCATAAAGCTGTTGATTGAAAACGGCATTCAACCTGAGCCGGAGCCCGAAGCCAACATTCCACTTCTGCGTAAGAGTAACGCTAAATCTGGCGAGACCCCAGCCTCTTTCGGTGGCATTTGGGCTAATGATGAACGCACAATGGCTTCAATTCGGGCAAAAGCATGGCCAAAAAGAAGATAGTTCTGTGTGATTCCAATGTCTTGTTTGACTATTTCCGAGGAGTGCCGGTAATGATTCAGGAGTTAGATGAGCTTGGCTTTGATCGTTTGTACCTAAGTGTGATTTCGGAAGCGGAAATGTATGTAGGCATGAAACGTAGCGAAAAACGCCAGACGGTGGAAACCATCAACAAGTTTAATGTGATTGGTTTGGACGCCGAAATCTCGCGCCGACTCCTCAATCTGACCTGGGAGCATTACACAAAACGACCGGGCATCGCCGACATGATTATCGCGGCCACCGTCCTAACGTATCAGGTTGAGTTGTTTACTTTCAACAAAAAAGATTTCGATTTTGTGGATGGTATCACGTTTTACCGGCCCAAGTACAAGCACCAGTACGGCCCTGAATCTCTGTAAATCAGCTTCTCGATGACAGGGAGCCCGTCCCGCAGGAGAGCTGAGCAGCCCAACCAAACAAGGATGTAAAGGCCGGAAACCTTTCACTAAAATTGGCTAACTTGTTCGCCATCAGTCCTTGCTGGCATTGGGCGACCGGCTTTGACGATTACGATCCTGTTAAATTACCGGCTGAATACGTTCTATTGGTTCTTGACAAACCGCACATTAAAACGATACCCCGCACTGTCGTTGCCGTAAAATGAAATGTTATGTGCCTTCCCCGTAGCACTTTCCTGAATACTGAACGTAGTACCTTCAGCGGTCCAGAATTCACTAATGTCGCCGTCCGCAGGATCACTGTTTTGATAACTATAACCAGCCGGGTGCGCATTGAAGCCTGACGCGTTTGTACCCGGAATGGCCCGCCAATTGGTCGTAGACGTCAGCTTCTTGATAGCTTCCTGAATCATTGCCCGATTGCCCGTAAAAACAACGCCCTGACTTTCAGCCAGCGCCGTATAATCCTGTCGGGTCGGTAATCGCCAGCCAGCAGGAACGGTGATCGCTTTGGCTTCCTCAAACGTATAATAACGACCATATTCAGGTTTTTCGCTTCCGGTTTTGTAAGCCAATCCACCCGGTCCTTCATAATTAGCCGTTGTCCAGACTTGATTACCGATCGCAACGGTCGGATATTCTTTTCCGCTGATAAGAACGGTGGTTGGTATGGGCTTCGGTTGAGTTTCCGGATCTTTTTTACAGGAAATGGCAGCGACGAGTATCAGACTTACCCAAAAAGTTCGTACAGAAAATGCGTTCTGTTTCGTGAGTATACGTATCATGGTTGTATTGACTGATGAAATCGACGCAAAACAACAGGGATACAATGCGTTGTAAAAGACAAAGCCTGATCGACCGTAAAAATCGCAGCCTGAATTGACAGAAACCGCGACCGGACGGTAGTTGCTCTGTCCGCACAAACAGGAATTTATTGCGTCAGTTGAAAGCAAAATCCAGGCAGGCCTTCCGTTAAATTTCCCGGATGCGCTACTTTTACGATGGGTAATACCCCAACCAAACCGTCATGCTACGTACCTCTCTCCTCCTCAGTTCATTAGCCGTTACGTTCCTGCTATTCATTGGCTTTAAGCCTGCTCCAAAAACGAAACCGATCGTGCTGGCTTACGTGGGCGGTTTTCGCGGTTTGGTAGACACCGACAAGATCGCGGCCGAAAAACTGACGCACATCAACTACGCTTTCGTCGATATCAAAAACAACCGGGCGTGGCTACACAACCTCGCGACCGACTCGACCAATTTCCGGAAACTGAACAACCTCAAACTACGGAATCCTGACCTGAAAATTCTGATTTCCATCGGTGGCTGGGCGTGGAGTGAGAACTTCTCCGACGCGGTCCTGAGCGATACGTCGCGGGTGGCGTTTGCGGCTTCGGCGGTGGATATTGTTCGGGAATATCAGTTGGATGGCATCGACATTGACTGGGAGTATCCCGGCATGAAAGGCGAAGACAACGTATTCCGGCCCGAAGACAAAGAGAACTTTACGCTGATGTTCAAAGCACTACGTGAACAGCTCAACACCCTCAAGCAACAGACCGGTAAAAACTACTACGTAACGACAGCCCTGCCCGGCTTCGAGAAGATTTTCACGCATACCGATATGGCGCAGGCGCAACAGTACCTGGATTACATCAACGTCATGTCGTACGATCATTTCACGGGTGGACCACTGGCGGGGCATCACACGAACCTGTACGCATCGGGCAAAGTCGACAACGAACAATCGGGCGACCGGGCCGTGAAACTGTACAAAGAAGCGGGCGTTCCGGCGGATAAACTCGTACTGGGGATTGCGTTTTACGGGCGGGCGTGGCAATTGCAGAACGACGATCCCAAAACCCTCCCGCGCTCCATTGTGAAAGTGGAACGGGGCGGTGGCTATACCTTCATTAAAGATAGTCTGCTGACGAATCCGGCTTATGAGCGCAATTGGGACCGAAAAGCCAAAGCACCTTACCTCTACAATGCCAGCCTGAAGCGATTCGTCTCGTACGATGATGAGCAGTCGGTGAAAGAAAAGTGCCGCTACGTTAAAAAGAAAGGGTTAGCAGGTGTGATGTTCTGGGAATATTTCAGCGATCCGAAGACGTATTTGCTGAGCGAGATCGACCGGGAATTAGGGCGCTAATCCGACGTATATCTTTGATTTACCGGCATTGACTGAATCCGCGAAAATTCATACCTTGTTCAAACAAAACCCTTACTTAAATTAACACACAAGGTCATGGCAAAGAAACAAACACCCCCTGATCCTGAGGCCGCTGCGGCTCCTGAACCTCCCCTGCTCCGTCGGGAATGTGGCGCCATGTCAGCCCACTTTCGGCTGCTTGAAACCGACGTAAACTTTCGATCTATCCAGGCCCAGCTGGAAACGGCAACGGCTCGCCGAATGGCCCGGGGCATGGCGGCTTTCGAGTTCTCTGGCGGGCCGATGGTGATTAAGGTTGTTGTACATGTGGTCTACAATACGACCGCACAGAACATCTCAACGGCCCAGATCAAAAGCCAGATTAGCGTACTGAACCGCGATTTTGGTGCGAAGAACACCGATAAATCAAAAGTACCCCCTGTCTGGAAAGGCCTGGTCGGGAATCCGAATATTCAGTTCCAGTTGGCGACCGTTGATCCGGATGGAAAAAAAACGACCGGCATTACCCGGACCAAAACGCAACGCACCTCATTCGGCACGAACGATACGGTGAAAACCAGCGCCGTTGGCAAAGCACCCTGGCCTACAGACCGGTACCTGAACATCTGGGTGTGCAACCTGGGCGGTGGTTTGCTGGGTTACGCGCAATTCCCCGGTGGACCAGCTGCTACCGATGGCGTTGTTATTACGTATCGCGCCTTTGGCACGTCGGGAACGGCTGTCGCTCCGTTCAACCTGGGACGTACCGCCACCCACGAAATTGGTCATTATCTGAACCTTCGCCACATCTGGGGCGACACCGAAGACTGCTCCGGCACTGATTTTGTGAAAGACACGCCTAATGCCGTCGGACCGAACTATGGCAAACCTACGTTTCCGCATATTTCCTGCACGAACGGCCCCAACGGCGACATGTTCATGAACTACATGGACTACGTTGACGATGATGCCATGTTTATGTTTACACTCGAACAAATTGCCCGCATGCACGCTACGCTGGAGGATGTGCGCAGTTCGCTCGTTAGCTAATCAACACCTATGGCTGCGAAACTAAAACCAAACCACTTGTGTCAGGAATGGATTCATTCGACCGAGGAAGACAGCGATGGGGAAGCTGTCTTCCGCCCGGCCGATTACGAGTTTCCCCTGACCCGTCGCCCCCGCGATTTCTTCACGCTTCACGCCGATGGTAGCCTGATAAAAGGCCAGGGAACCCCCTCAGATAGTTTACAGGAAGACCAGGGCAGTTGGGCGCTGGACAACAACGAAATCTCCTTCCGCACCCAGGACGAACAGCTACAAACCTACCAAATTGCCTCCGTTGCTTCGGATAAATTGGTGCTTAAGAAATAGCTGATTTCTCCAATAGGGCGACAGAGGGATTTTAATAGGACATTATCTATTTGGTATTTTGAGAATGGTTGTCTGTTCCTACGGTCTTACTATCTACATATTTCTGATATATATCTCTAGGTGTACTATAACTTTTCTTTACTGGTTCTTTCTCGATTGCGAGTTCCCAAATGGATGTTATTTCATGGAAACCAACCAAAGAACAATATACCACAGAGCTAGCAAATAGCTTAGCATAGTTAGCCAGTAATGAACAGCATAAGGCGATAGGGTGGGGCAACATTGAATGTGAATACTCACCCTCGTATGCCAAAATATCATTTACTCCCAGAATATAATTATAAGCTAATGCTCTATAGGTTCTATGGGTAAATTTCGACATTGAATGATGCTCTTTCTTTAGCTCATCAAGATCTCCCATCTTTTGAGTACTTAGCCAGTATCTGATATCTCCATGCTTGGGACTCTCATTGTTGTACCAATCTTTCAGTTTTTTTTCACTTTCTGGAGGAGATGCATGAAAATAGGTAGCACAATCTATTGTTTCTATTATATCGCGAAAAAGCTTACCGGCTGGTCTATGCTGCTTTTTGTTAATAAGCTCTACACAATCTCGTAACGTATCACAGGCATCTACAAGAAGCATCCAAACAGCTTTTTCTACAGAAGTATCGTCACGATTAAAACTTCTATTGGTTTCCATAAGATGACTAAATAACTGATCTAGCAGCTTTTTTGCTTCTCTTAAGAATTGCTCTTGCGCTTCATACTCATATGGATTTTCGTAAGCTTCCTGCGGGTCTCTTGACCAGATAAAATTCATTCTATCTGAATACATGTTGGGCTATCTATAAATAAAATTTCTTACTTCCTCACAAAATGCACGCTGACAATCTTGTCGTTTTCGATGTGGTAGATGACGAGAGTGTCGAAGTTGGGGCGGTTAGTCCAGCCGGAGATTTTTTCGTGGACGATTACCGTGTTTCCGGTTACCATTTGATTCGCTACGTCGCAGTGCAGGTTGGGGTTGTCCTTGAATACTTTGGTGTAATAATCCTCGATTTCTTTGTGGGAGCGAAAACGAGCCAGGACCTGATCGGGGAAGGTGTATAACGTAGTGGTATCTGCGTAGGAGGCCGTAAACTTAACAGCATCGTGGGTGTTCCAGCCGTCAATTTGCTGTTGCACCAATTGCTGGGGTGTCATGCGTTGCGCCAGTACGCCCTGCACGTCCATCGACAGCAGAAGTACGCCCAAAGTTAATCCTATCCTTTTCGCGAATAACGTGTTCGTCTGATCAGGTTCGTGGTGTCGGTTTTAAGAAACCTCATATGTCAGCTTTTAGAAGCTGACATCACAGCAACACGGCGAATACGGAACTGATTACATAACTCGATACGTAACAGTCGATTTAAGCTTTTTGTAAAGCTAATCAATTTGAAAGGCCATCCCAAAGCCTACCCTTCTCTCCTCCACTGACAAGCGCCCCTTTCCCAATAACGTAGCCCGGCTCATCACGTTAACTCAATCGTATCACTACGTAGAAAAAGTTACGAAGCAATCTGTTACGATTGGCTCTTGGCTGGTATAGAGATAAAACGCTACACCACCATGACTCGTTTTCCTGGCTACTCCCGCTGCGACAACCTACGATCGTGGTACTCAACAGGTAACCCAACATCATCTAACACGGGTAAACAAACCTATACCTCTACGTTCACGAGAACGTTTAATCTTTTGTTGCTGTGCAGTTACGTATCGCTCCGAAGCGTATTCGCGCAGTCGATTGATTGCACGAACATTGGCTTTGAACTAGGAACCACCCAGGGCTGGACGTTATCGACCGGGCGAGTTCTGGACAAAAATGCGCAGACCGTTTTTTACGACGAAGTACCCGGCACGTTTGACAATGGCCACCTGATCACCAAACTCAGCGACGGCAACGACCCCAATATCAAGCAGACGCCCATCCCTATGGTAGCGCCCGGCAGTAAGTATTCCATTCGGATTGGCAACGCGAAGGGTGGGGCCCGCTTTGATCGAATCCGCGCTACGATGCTGGTAACGCCCGACAATTCGCTGTTTCAGTACAAATTTGCCGTGGTTTTGCAGGACCCCAACCATGCCGTCTTTCAACAACCGGCGTTCAGTTTACGAATTACCAACGCAAACGGACAACCCGCCGGATGCGGTTATTATGAGGTAACAGCCGCCAAAAAAATCGATGGGTTTATGGACCAGGGCGCCCTTCGGTATCGGAACTGGACAACCGGAGCCATTGATTTAAAGCAGTACGTTGGCCAGACACTCACGATTGAAGTAACAACGAACGACTGTACCGAAAGCGGTCATTACGGGTACGCCTACTTCGATGCGCAATGCCTAAAATCGGAAGTCATTGCCTCCAGTCCCTGCCCCAGCCCCGGTAGTGATCTTACCCTCACGGCACCGGATGGTTTTGAGTCCTATCTGTGGAACACTGGTCAAACAACACGGGCCATCATTGTAAAGCCGAAAGAAGCGGATCGCTATTCAGTGAAAGTACGACCGTTCTCCAGCTTGAACAATGCCTGCGATTTTAACATAGACTACACAGTTCCGCCCTTGCAAAAACCGTATAGCCACACCGCTACGATTTGCGAAGGCGAGGGATACGTCGTAGGTGACACGACGTATCGAACCAGCGGTACCTTCACCCGGCGCGTGAAACGTATCGGCCAACCGTGCGACAGCGTTGTCGTTGCCACCATCCAGGTAAAGCCAATGGCCAGACACAGCCAGCGCGTTTCCATCTGCGAGGGAGAAGGGTTTATCGTTGGCGATACGACGTACCGGACCGCGGGTACGTTTGTCCGACGTATCGCTCGCGACAAACAGCACTGCGACAGTATCGTGACAACGACGATAACCGTTATCCCTCTGTCCCGCCATAGCCAGCGTATTGTGATCTGCGAAGGAGACAGTCTGGCCGTGGGAAAAAGCGTTTACCGAACCGCTGGAACTTATGTCGATCGCATTCCCCGAACGGCACCCCTGTGTGATAGCATCGTGACCACAACGCTTGCGATCAGCGCTTATACGGTTGAATTACCCACCCTGATCAAGCTAAACACGGGCGACAGCATTCAGCTGAAGCCACGCATTCGCCCCGCGGGCAATTACACGTACCAGTGGAGTCCAGCAGATGGTTTGTCCTGCACTACGTGTCCGGAACCCTGGGCCAAACCGGCTACGGCAACAACCTATAGTTTAACCGTTTCCGCCGTCGATGCGCCCTGTCATGAATACGCCCAGGTTATGGTTGAGGTCGATTTGGCCTGCGGTATCTTTGTACCGGATGCCTTTACGCCCAATAAGGACCCACGCAACCCAATTTTTGAGCTGTTTGGTGGGCCCTGTGCGATTCTGGTGAACGAGCTGCTCATCTACGACCGATGGGGCGAAGTTATTTACAGGCGCACTGATTTTCCCATCTCCGACCGAACAACAGGCTGGGATGGCACCTACAACGGAAATCCCGTTCCACCCGGCACTTACGGCTACCAGATTCGGTATGAGTACGGCAAAAAGCAACTGGACCAGAAGCGGGGCAAGGTTGTCCTGATCAGGTAAAGAAGCACGCAAACGATCTTGCTTAAAAATCCGTATTGGGTTGTTTTAAATCCAGCGGTTGAATCCAGATATTGCGATATAGTACGTCGTGACCTTCGGCCTGAAGTTTTATACCACCTGGCGTATCGGTAATGCCTTTGCCGCCGTCGTTGCCACCATCAATGCCGGAATTAGGGCCGCCCCACACCTGGTTGATGGCATGATTCGTATGCGCTTTCTTTCCGTTCAGATAAATGGTCACCAGCGCCGGTTCGGTTCGTTTGCCGTCGTTGAAACGCGCTGCCCGAAACTCAATGTCATAGGCATTCCACTTACCAGGGCCAGTATATAATTTATAGGGCGACGGCGATTCGTTGATGATGGCACCGAGTCCGTGTGACGTCGTGTCACCGTCGAAGATCTGAATCTCGTAGCGATTTTGCAGATACACACCGCTGTTGCCGCCCGGCTTGCTGACGTAGAATTCAACATGCAGGCGAAAATCGCGGAAGACCTGGTTGGTCACGATGTCGGCAGCCCCGTATTTGCCACCCGCGCCCGCCGGATCATTCGTGTTCACGACCGTACCGGGACCAGCCGGGTCTTTTTCAATCTGCCATTTGATGGGCAACGTAGCGGCTAAACGCGGCCCCTGCCAGTACGTCCATTTTTCATCAAGCATCTTGCGTGATCCGTCGAACAGTACTTCGGCGCTTTTGGGCGGTTTGGCTCCAACGCCAATCTGTGCCTCGGCCGTCTGGCTAATACTAAGGCTGGCGGCAGCCAATAATAAGGTTGATAATACGTGTATTGGCTTATGCATCCGTTGCTTCATGAGATCGTTTATTCGTTTTTAGGTTGCTATACAACTGGAAGACGATAACCCTTCGCATCTACTTCGGCGGCACAAAAACAGCGAATCTGACATCGCTACGTTATCCCTCCCTGCACTAAACCATAGCGGGCATTCCATTCAGGCGAATGCCAAAATAGTTGTACAGGAACGTATCAAAAGCCTGGCTATCGGGCACGTTTGTTTCCGTCACGTAGCCATACTCAGTAACTTTCAAGGCTGTATCCGTCAAGGTAATACGGCCTTCCGGGGTTACGAGTGAGCACATTTTATTCCGGGTGAAGAATGAGTCGCTGGAGGTTTGGTGAAAACGACACATGTCGGCAAAATCAGACAGTTCGCGCGGAGTGAGGGTAAAGATATAGCCGGGTTCCCAATCACCCTGCTCGTTCACATGCCTGATGGCCATGTAATCAGCATCGTGTTCGGCAATCAGATAGCAACCACTTTTATCTTCCTGAATTTGATTTAGTCTGAGTGGAATTGGATACAGCGGAAACCGTTTCCCAAACGCTACGTCGACGAGCCAGTCGATGCCATCGATACGGGCCACGATCGCCAGGTGGTCGAATTCAGGATTGAATCCTTTATCGGTTTCGTACGTACATCCGGAAATGCGCGTTACGTCGAAACCGAGCGTGTTGAGCAGTTCGTAGAAAAGACCATTCAGTTCGTAGCAGAAGCCACCCCGTTTTTGCGTAATGAGTTTGTCGAACAGCGCTTCAGGCAACAGGCGAATCTCCCGATTGTTGTGAATGTCCAGGTTTTCAATGGGTACCGTTAGTTGGTGCTGATGGTGCAGTGCCTGTAAGGTTGCCAAAGTCGGCTCCCGTTGGCCGGTATACTGAATCCTTTCTAAATACGCATCGACGTTCATAGCTATTCGTTTGGAGTATGGACCAAAGTTGGTCAGAATCGTCAGGTTTATCCAGAGCCTAGTTCCTGAATTGGCCGAATCAGCTTCCTGGCAGGTGAATAAGGCGATTGAGTTGTTGCCTCCTGGATCGCACTTTATCCCAGGTTTACGCTACTTTATCGTCCGTGAGCGGATTCTGGTGAAAGATTTCTTCCAATCGGGCGAAGAGTTCAGGATGCTTTTCGTGCAGCAGATCCGGTCGTTTGAAGAAATATTCCGATACGACGGCAAAGAACTCCGCTTCGTTCGTAATGCCGTAAGGATTGATGTCCGAATGATTCGCTTTAATGTCGTGGATGCTCGTATGAATCAGCTGCAGCCAGGGCTTGATATGTCCTTTGTCTAATAAGTATTCGGGTAGCCCATCGGTAGACCCATCAGCCTTGTCGAGCAGGTGAACAAATTCATGGATGCCGGTATTGCCTTTACTGCTTTCGTTGGCAAACCCCTCCCGCAACGCCGGTTTCGACAGCACCATGGTACTCTGCAACGCCCCGCCTTCGCCCACCATCCCCAGAATGTTCCGTTCATCGCCCGTGGTTTGATAATCGGCGTTGAATCGATCTTCATACAACAGCACGTTAGTCAGCGGATAATACCAGTCGTCGAAGCCGAAAATAGGAATAATCGCGCTACTGGCGACCAATACCTTATCCAGATCATCAGCAGTCGTACCCACGCCTTCAATTTTGATCGTGTTCAGAAAATGGCGCACCCGATCTTCGAACGGTTTCTTTTTCTCGTCACTCAGGGATCGGTAATATGCTACGTGTTCTTCCAGCAATTCCGGGTACGTAGCGGGCAACGGCACCGAATCCTGCTTTTTCTGTTTCAGATTTCGCCAGACAAGCCAGCCGATTACCAGCACAACGACACTAATGAGAGCAATCATTTTTTATCGAATTAGTCATAACGCATTCACCTTCACCTCTACTTTCGATTTTACCTTGATCAACGCCTGAATGCCATCGGGCCGGATGGCAATTTTCTGGGGTACGAACCGAAACGACTGAATCCCCAAATCCGTTTTTTTTCCTGGTCCGCCCTGCTCATAAGCCTTATCAATTGCCTGAGGCAGTTTGGCAATGTCATCGCCCAGCCGGATGGTCAGCATACGCTCCAGCACCTTGCGCAAAGGATCGTGCCAGACGGACGCTGTACTTTTCGATAGCAATTCGCTATGGGTATCGTCAAAATCCAGCTGGTTGATACGTAACGTATTGGTCAACGTATCGAACGTCGGGCGTCCACGCAGGTAGACAGGCCCATCGATTAATCCACTCAGCTCTGCTTTCACAATCAAGGATCGTTGGGCGCCATACACCGTAGCGCCTTTCACCGTCACGGCACCAAGCGCCATTTCTTTGGGTTGTTTCCCGATCGTCAGAGCCAGCATCCGGTTGAGATCGGCATACGGAATAAAGCTCATCAGGTTCAGATCGGAGGTCTGCGATACCGAATCCCGTTTCTGTAGTCGGGTCAGGTTTGTTTTCGGATGTACGGGCTCCTGCGGTTTCACCTCTGTCTGGGTTTCAAACGCAATCCGCACGTGCGTAACGAGCTGTCGCGCATTGCCATCAACTGGTCCGGCCGCTACGCTAATGGGTTTAGGTACCAGCCACAAGCCATATTCTTTATTGATCAGCAGGGGATTCTGCATGTCCTGCCAGGTTGGTTTGACCATCTGATCGAGCCGCAGGTTCTCATACACCGCTTTGTCAATGGCCTTTTCAATATCGGCCTTATGTTTATCCAGAATCTTCTGAGCCAGTTTTAGCAGCGAAAACTCCTTGCCTAACACGCGAATTTCAGGCTCAACAATCCACCGATAATCCGTAAACGTCGTATGGCTGGCGAATCGCCAGTTGGGCGTTACGGTAATGGGGCTTTTGAAGGCAACCCGTATAACGCTAAAGGGTTTCTTCGGGGGTGTCGTATCTTTGCTGAAGGGCTTCGTTAACCACATCTGCAGCGGAGCCGACAGCTGAATCTGATGATCGACGTACCGCACCTGAACATCGCCTAACCGTTTCACCCGAAACGAAATGATCCCCTCTGTTTTACCCGTCTCCGTTTCTTTTCCAATCAGGACAGGATCAAGTTCCTGATTGATTTTTTTCTGTATTTCCTTCAGATCAAACGTAATCGACCCGGCCACATACGACAGTGTGGGCGGAATAGGTGGATCGAATCCTTCGGCGACAGGGGCCTGGGGCTGCTGCTTCGTCTGGCACTGTACAAAGCCAATTAACGTGATCAGCCCAATCAATAAACGGTACGTGTGTGATGGTGTCATGTAAACAAAGTACCCGTTGACAGGCCCCTGAGTAACGTAGTAATACGTCTATTAACGTCTAAGACTCCGGTATGTTCGGAACGCGGCTTATTCTGGCTCAAGCCTGCATTATGTCCTTTCAGATCTATCTTTTGTCAGTTACTCGGTCACGGTAAATCTATTTTGTGAGCAGAACAGCAGATTGTATAGAAGAGACTAACGTACCGCCAACTAAGCGTTCACAAAAAAAGGTCAACTGCCGAAACGATTTGGCAATTGACCTTTATCCGTAATCAGCATTCCGTAACTGGACGCTGTTAGTTACTCAAATTTTGTTTCTAGAACAGCTTCTCATTCGGTGGTTTGATGCCTTTCATCCGAATGTAAATCGTGCACTGGCCTCGGTGGTGCGTCTGGTGTTCGAAGGCTTTCGCCAATACCGTTTCACGGCTCATTTCGCGCGGCCCCATTTTCACCATCTCAGCCAGTTGAGCGTCGCTCATACCTTTGACGGCATCGATCATGAAATCGTAGCTGTCCATCACGGCTTTGGTTAAGGTCGCTTTGGTTTTCAGATCAGCCATCTCCTCCATTTTCTTGCCCTGCATGGGATTGGTTTTACCACTCGCTACGGCTCCAAAATTGTAGTTGGCATTCGCCAGATGAAGCATTTGATCGGCAAAACTGCGGATTTCGGGGGTTGGCTTGTAGTTGATGCCATCTTCCGACATAGCATCCAGATATTCTTTCGTGTACTCTTTAGCGCGCTGCCAGTCGGCGGTCAGTTGAGCGACCGTCGTCAGGGGTTTGGCGGCCTGGGCCGTAAATATCCAGAATACGCTCAGGCAGGCAAACGCGAATCGTAACTGTAGTTTAGTGATCATAACTTGTTGGTTGGGGTTATTGAGAAAATTGGCTTTATTGATTTTTGGTACGACAATCCGTTGATTGTGCAGGAAATTTAAGCATTGATTTGACCAGATAATACAAATCGGGCATAAAAGGCAAGGTAGTACACACCCTTGGGCTAGTTTTAGAGCAATCAAAATAAGAAGCCCCACCATGAGGCAGGGCTTCAAGTGACTATAGCTAAGGAATGGATTACTGCACTTTGGCACAGATGGCGTATGTACGAATGGTGATGGCCTGGCTGTTTCGATTGGCGAGAATGAGTAACCACCTGTTAGTGTCGTCTTTGTCGGGGCCGCTATAGGTAATCGAAAGGCTGGCTCCAGCTGCCCCAAAATCACGCTGGCCGCCCCCCCCACCAATCAGTTTAGTGCCTGCAGGGCATGGAACCGGTATCGCAGCGTAGGTGTTGACGGCTATTACGTTATCAGAGTAGGGGTAGACTAAACCCATCTGCAAGTTACCTGAGTACTTTATATTGCCGTTGACTTCCAGGGCTTCGGTTGGATTTGTAGTTCGGACGCCTACATTCCCCGTTGATTTAACGATAAGTAGCGGTTGGCCCTCACTACCTTGCCCCCCCTGGGAAACGTCTAGCGCAGTAGCGTTATTAGAATTAACCTTAACCGCCAGACCATTGAAGTTATTATCTCTACCCCCGTTATAGATCTGGCCTACGTAGCCTAGTTGCGTACTAGCCCAGGATAGCGAACCGGGATTGCCCCCGTATTTATCCGAGCCAATGGTATTGACTGAAGTGTTGGCTAATTGGCCGAAAGGCTGGTTGGTATCAATACCTACCCGGCTATAGGTATAGGTTGTTGGTCCCGTCGATGTGTTCGAAGTTGACCAGGGGTTGGTAGCCGAGGCTGCGTCGGCTGCCTGCGCCAATGTAATCCAGCCGGTATTAGAGCGGATGTTGAGCAGGTTCGTGGTGCTGTTGTAAACCAGCATCCCGGCAGGTACATTCTGCATTCCGTCAATCTGGGTCTGGTTGAGTCGGGGCAAGAGCAGCGCTTTATTCGTGCTCTCCAGCTCCAGGAGTGAATTGGCATTGACAGCGGTGAAGTTGTCGCCGATTTTGACCTGGGCGAACCCACAGAAAGAGATCAATAGTAAACCAGCAAACAGGATAACGAACTTTTTCATAGAGTAAAGAGTAAAAAAGAGGAAACGATTAATCACGGATGCGCCGTTACTGCTGGAAATACTCCACTTTATCGGCGTCAATGTTATTATTCAGCCTGGCTTCTACAACGCTGGTTGGCAGCACCGTCGAGCTGATCGTAATCACGCCTGAAGAAGCCCCTGGGCTCAAGCTACCATTTAACCCAAACGACAACTTGTCACCTGCTGCCACAGACTGCGAAGTGGTGAGGATGTAATAATTAGGGTTCGAATTGTTCAGGCTCCACACGCTGTTTTGTACAGGTCGATTATTAACCCGCGTTAAGCCCGGATCAAAGACCAGGTTAAGCTTTTGGTCCTTGGTAACCCGCACGGTGAAGGTGCCTCTGCTGGCTACGGAGTTTAGTTCGACCACATCGACTACCACCGTAAAGGGCGTTGCGCCGTAGACGGAAGTAGGTCGGGCGTAAACGATGGGCGATAGATCCGAGAGGGCCGTAGCGGTCACTACGTATAGATTCTGGTCCGTCAGTCGGTTCCGTACAGAATGCGTAGCCGTGTTGACGGTGCTGCTGGTCGTAACCGTAAGGTTTGCACTCGCTTCGGGCGTGTAGGCCACTTGCAGCGTTGACTCGGTATAGCCGTTGAGCTCAGTCGGCAAGTAGCTGATACCGACGATGCCTGAGAACCGGAGGGGAGCGCTGAACTGATAGAGACGGTTAATGCCCGGATTGTTCGCCAGGGGTGTACTGCTTTTCTGGATGCCATTGTTGACAATAGTCAGGGTGGTGGCTGGGGTGAGCAGCAAGCCATTGACATTGATCGGCGTACCGGAAACAACAGCCATACCCGTGCTGCCAACGGTAATCTGAGCGTTCCCCCGAAAAGTGACCAGGAGAACGAAAAGCAAAACGAAATACTTCATAGATTGTCTTCAGGCTGTATACTATTGCGATGGGTCAAAACTAAGCGTTCGGCACTGCATCCCGGGAATTATGTATGTCAATCGATCAATTTGGTAGGCGAAATACTCAATTTGGTATGTGAACAGGTTACAAGTCGGGTCTAAACAAAGCTGCTTCGCCCGTTTTTAGTGGCTGTAAAAACTCTTCTCTGGCGCTCAAAGGCTCTTTTTTACTGACTAAAACGCATACAGTCCGCTTGACCACTACGTTGTTTTCGGTTATCTTTCTGCACCGTTAGATTCCTGCCTTTCCAATGTCTTCTCGCCGTTCGTTTCTGCGAGCCACCAGCCTGGCTCCGTTTCTCTCACTGGCACCCAGCCAGCCACCTGCGACGCTTATAAAACCACCCCGCCTACGCCCAGGCGACACCGTTGGCCTGATTTGCCCGGCGGCTCCGGCCTATAGTCAGGAAACAGTGAAGATTGCGCAGGAGTCGCTTCAGGCGCTGGGCTTTCAGACGAAACTCGGACCCCATATTTACGACCGGTACGGTTACCTCGCCGGGCGTGATGCCGACCGGGTTTCAGACATTCACGCCTTCTTCAATGACCGGAGCGTTAAAGCCATCGTCGCTATTCACGGCGGCTGGGGTTGCGCCCGGCTGTTGCCCCTGCTGGATTATGACCTGATTCAACGTAATCCGAAAATCCTGATGGGGTACAGCGACGTAACGGCCCTACTGCTGGGCATATACGCCAAGACCGGCTTAGTTACTGTACATGGCCCAGTCGGGTCCGCTACGTTCAACGCCTACACGGTCGACTGGTTTAAGCGGGTGCTCATGGAAGGTGAAACCGTGACGATGAAGAACCCCACGGAGAAAGGCGATAACCTCACGCAAACGCAGGATCGGATCACCACCATCAAACCGGGTCTGGCCCGCGGGCGACTGGTCGGCGGCAATCTCACCGTATTGAGTCATTTGGTCGGCTCGCCGTACCTCCCCGACTGGCGAAACACCATTCTGTTCCTGGAAGATACGCACGAGGATATTTACCGCGTCGACCGGATGCTGACCCAGCTCAAACTGGCGGGTATTTTGACTCAGCTGGCAGGCTTCGTGTTTGGCAAATGCAGCGACTGCGGGCCGGGTAGTGGCGGCTACGGTTCTCTCACGCTGGACGACGTATTGACTGAACACATCATTCCCCTGGACAAGCCTGCTTTCTCCGGTGCCATGATCGGCCACATCCGCGATAAATTCACCGTCCCGCTCGGCATCGATACCGAAATCGACGCAACGGCGGGTACTATCCGTCTGCTGGAATCGGCCGTTACGTAGGTATACTACCGTTTGGCAACTTCTCATCGCGCACCATTCATTGTGCTGAGACTACCCATTGGCAGATTCGTAAACTAGAGTTTCGCCGGCCGCCAGCATGCCCAACTCTTGCTAATGGCTGGCTCCTTTGTCATCGTTCTTGTTAAAAAAATCAACGGCTATTCGACAGAGCATCTCACTTTTTAACTCGGGCATGTCGTGTCCCATATTTGGGTAGATACACAGCTGACCTTTTTTGAGGGATCGGAATATGTCAACGCTGTGCTCTAGTTTTATCATGTCCCGGTCTCCGCGAATGATGAGTACGGGTACGGTAATGCGGGAAAGTTTATCGTCTGGAACTTTGATTTCCCGTGACCACATTTTTTGAGTATCCTCCCAAAACTTAATCCACTGGCCAGGTTGAGGGTTCATGCGCTGATAATGCTCAAGCCATGTTTTATCTTCTTTGACAGCTTCTACAGTGTACTCCTTTAACAACGCACGTCCTTCCTGGGTTAGCCCACTTGATTTTGTATTGGAAGCGCCACTGACAACTTTCTTTATCTTATCCGGTCGGTTGGCGGCAAGCAGCAGAGATGTGTTCCCACCCATACTCCAGCCCATTACGTAAGCACTGTCCAGTTGAAGTTGATCAATAAGGGCAGAACAGTATTCGGCTAACAAATCTCCACTCAAACTGTCGGCTTGCTCAGACCGCCCATGTCCTGGAGCGTCCGGTGCGATTACCCGGAAGTGTCTGGATAACTCCGGGATAATTTCGCTTAGGTTTTCAATCGATCCAAGCCCCTGGTGCAGGAGAAGTAGCGGTATTCCGTTACCGTATTCTTCATAGTAAATCTTTGTGCCATGGATGGTTAAATAGTTTCCATGGTTCGAGCCATACGGAACAGCTTCTGCGGATTCTTTTGTTTCACTGCAGGAAGTAAGAATGATACTTATTGTGAGGCAATAAAAAAAGTGTTTCATAGTACTCGCTTTTCTCAGGCAGGACCCGAAGCCTGTTATACTGGTTGGAATGCTTTTTTGACTCGGGAATTCCAGTAAGATTAAAACCAAAAGACGGATTTACTATTTACACCTATGAAACCTGTCTATTCACCGACCTGGTTATGAGCGAAAAAATAATCAGCCATAAAAACATACACTTAGCAACTGAAAGTTTTGGCGACCCGAACCAGCCAGCCTTACTGTTACTGGCTGGCGCGACGGTGTCAATGCTCTTTTGGGATGAAGAATTCTGTCAGCGATTAGCGGATAAAGGTCTTTTTGTCATCCGTTACGACTACCGGGATGTAGGGAAATCAACGACGTATCAACCTGGCGTAACAGCCTACGACCTAGTAGACTTGGTAGATGATGCCATCGCCATAGTCGATGGGTATCAATGTGCAAAAGCCCATTTTGCAGGCATCTCGCTAGGAGGCTTGATTGCTCAAATCGCAGCTCTGAAATACCCCCAACAAGTTGAATCGTTAACCCTTATGGCCACCGGTCCCTGGGGAGATTCCGATCCCGGCATTCCCGAAATGGATCAGCGAATTGTCGACTTTCAGGCAAAAGCGGATTCCGTGAATTGGGCGAACGAGCAGGACGTAGTAGATTATATGATTCAGGGAGCTATCTTGATGAATGGACGAAAACCATTTGATCGAAAACGAAGTGAGAACCTGATCCGGAACGAATTTAGACGCGCCAACAGCTACCGCAGTATGTTTAATCATGCTTCGCTGCAGGGAGGTGAAGCCTATTACGGACAAATTCATACGATTAAACAACCCACCCTGCTAATCCACGGAACGGACGATTTAATTTGGCCCTTTCAGCACACGGAGGTAATACTACGGGAGCTAAAAAAGGCAAAGCTACTTCGGCTCGAAGGGACGGGCCACGAACTAAATAAAGCAGATTGGGGCGTAATCATCGACGCTATTGCCAATCATGTGTCAGCGACAGTAGAAGCGAACTAATTACAAGTCAACTTACCTATCCCCTACAAAACCTGATGTATACCTGGCCCGATTACACGTAATTTGGCAAACAACCCTTACTAGTTATGTCTATTCCCAGCGAACAAGCCCACGGCAATCCTGAACTGTTGAAAGAATTGCTTCATTACCAGATGCCGTTTGGCAAGTATAAAGGCACGCTGATCAGAGCTTTACCAATATCTTACCTGGAATGGTTTATGCAGAGTGGTTTTCCGGCGGGTAAGCTGGGGATGCTGTTACAAACCATGTACGAAATCAAACTGAATGGATTAGACTATCTGCTCGATGAGTTGAAGAGAAGAGGGTAATCACGCCATTTTTACTTCTTAGTACCGGTACCAGGGGTTAAAACCCGTTTTTTTTGCCAGTTCCCCAACGGGTTAAAACCCGTGGTACCTTTTTCTCAGCCTATTAAATGGCCAGATACCAACTGTTTTGATCAATTATAAGCCCGTTATTGGCGCGCTTGGGTAAACTTGATACCGTACGCTCAGTTATTGCTTCCTTTTCGGCCCGTTTTACTGAACAATCTGTTCATTAACCAAGCAATTAGTCTGTCGACTAGTGTCAAACTCAACGTATACTCATGAAAAACATAGTAATGATGGTCGCGCTTTTATTCGCAGTAGCCAGCTTTAGCGCACAGGCCCAAACAACAAGCACCGGCAACAGTGGTACTGGTAATGGCACAAACGGTTCATCCTCGCAAACTGGCGTGACCGATTCGTCGACTACGACCAATTCAAACATGGGAAAAGGCCGAAACGCACGCATGAACAGACGGTCGGGGAATATGAATTCCATGTCGGGCGACTCAATGTCAACGCAGGGTAACGGCCGGAATCGGGATATGCGACGCAACCGGATGAGAAGTGATTCATCGAGCGGTAAAATGCAGCGCCCATAGGTTTATTGACTCATTGCATAAAAACCTTCTGTCAGTTAAGTGCTGGCAGAAGGTTTTTTTTGTCTGTCTGGAGCGATAGTTGAGTCGAAAGCAGGCTAGCACAACCGCTGGTATCTGTCTACGTAGTGATGTCTGTTTCCCAAGCCTGACACCCACGAAAGGTACGTATCTTTGTGGATGGATTATTTCAAAAATCTGCTCGATTTACTCAAGATTGAACGAGAAGAAGACCGTACTCAATACCGAAGACTTACCGAAACGACATCCGTTGCCGAGCGTCGGGCCAACGGCTTAACCTGGTACCCAATCGCCATCCGTGGTTCCGAAATTGGTCGTGGCGATTATTTGACCGTAGAAATTGAACGAACGACGCATCAGGACATCCCGCATCAGATTCGGTTTGGCATGCCCGCCGTGTTGTTCAGCAATCACGATCCTAAAACCGACCGGGTCGAAGGCACAATTTCCTACCAGGGCGGCAATCGCGCCAAAATAACGCTACGTACGGATGAACTGCCCGACTGGTCGCGCGATGGTAAACTGGGTGTTGAAGTTCTATTTGATGACAACAGCTACAACGAAATGGAACAGGCCCTTAAAACGGCCAGTACGTTAAGCGAGAAACCGGATAAACGAATCACCAACATCCTGACCGGCGAGAAATCGCCTACGTTTCATACGGAAGTCCCCAGGTTATTTCTGCCTAAACTGAATCCCAGTCAACTCGCAGCGGTTGAGAAAATCGTGTCGGCGAATGAGCTGGCAATTGTGCATGGCCCTCCGGGTACCGGCAAAACTACTACGTTGGTACAGGCCATCAAAACGCTGATTAAGCAGGATAACCGGAAGATTCTGGTGGTAGCACCGAGTAATACGGCCGTCGATTTATTGAGCGAAAAGCTGCATGAGGAGGGGTTGAACGTACTACGGGTCGGCAACCCGGCCCGCGTATCGGAACGGCTGATGGCGCTGACACTGGATTATAAGGTGGGCGAGCATCCATACATGAAAGAAGCCAAAAAGCTGAAGAAGCAGGCGAATGAGTTTAGGAATATGGCGCATAAGTACAAGCGCAATTTCGGTAAAGCGGAACGCGATCAACGGAAAGCCCTGTTTGATGAAGCCCATCGCATTATGAAAGACGTAGCCAACTCGGAGCAGTATGTTATTGATGATCTGATCGCCAAAGCGCAGGTCATTACCGCTACGCTGGTCGGTGCGAATCACTACACGGTTCGAAATCTGACGTATCATACGGTGGTGATCGATGAGGCTGGACAAGCGCTGGAACCGGCCTGCTGGATTCCGATTCTGAAAGCGCAGAAAGTTGTGCTGGCAGGCGATCATTGCCAGTTGCCGCCGACGATCAAATCGCCGGAAGCCGCGCGGAAAGGCTTAAGTACTACGTTGCTCGAGAAATGTGTTACGCTGCACCCCGAAGCCGTTACGTTGCTGAACGAACAGTATCGCATGCACGAGCACATCATGGGGTATTCGTCGCAGGTGTTTTACGAAAACAAAGTGAAGGCGCACGCATCAGTCGCAGGCCATTCCCTGTTTGAGGGCGATACGTCGCTGGCGTTTGTGGATACGGCGGGTTGCGGATTT
Organism: Spirosoma validum; assembly: GCF_014699035.1. Classification (GTDB taxonomy): domain Bacteria; phylum Bacteroidota; class Bacteroidia; order Cytophagales; family Spirosomataceae; genus Spirosoma; species Spirosoma validum. The sequence continues at coordinate 333,789 of NZ_JACXAA010000003.1, read as the reverse complement.
GACGAAAAGCTGGACGGAACCAGTTCAACGAATCCTGAAGAAGCCGCGCTGTTAATGAAACATCTAGCGCAACTAGCGACCGATTTAGCTACACGCTACGCTAAACAGGATTTCCCAACGATTGCTGTCATTTCCCCCTACAAGCAGCAAATCAATATCCTGAACGAGCAGTTGCTGAATACGCCCGAGCTACAGGAGTATAAAGACAAAATTTCGGTCAATACCATCGATAGCTTTCAGGGACAGGAACGGGACATTGTTTACATTTCCATGGTTCGCAGTAATACCGAAGGCGACATTGGTTTTCTGTCCGATATCCGGCGCATGAACGTAGCGATGACACGCGCCCGCAAGAAACTGGTCATCATTGGCGACAGCGCTACGTTGGCGGGGCTCCCCTTTTACGCCGATTTCATTACCTATTCCGAAAATCTCAATGCGTATCAAAGTGCCTGGGAGTGGCTATGAGATTCGTAGGTTTTAAACGGCCTTAGTATTTTTACCGCAAAAAATACTAAACCCTATGAATCAGAATCCTGTACTCCTCAACCCGTACCTCTTCTTCGATGGAAACTGCCGCGAAGCGATGGAATTTTACAAGAGCGTCTTCGGTGGCGAACTGGTGCTGACCACGTTTGGCGAAGGTCCTGCCGATGCCCACGCCGAGCCGAAAGCGAACAGTGCCGACGTAAAAGACCAAATCATGCATGCCCGCCTTAGCGGTGATGTCGTCCTGCTGGCAAGCGATAATCCCAATGGTACAGAAGCTAGGAACAGTAACCCGTTTAGTTTATCGCTGGAGGGTTCTGACGAGCAGCGCCTTCAGACGTATTTTAACAAACTCTCCGAAAACGGGAAGGTTACGGCTCCGCTCACCAGGCAGTTCTGGGGCGATGTATTCGGCATGGTAACGGATCAGTTTGGTATCAACTGGATGGTAAGTATCAGCCAGAAACAATAGCATGTCAGCCGGTTTAGCATGGAATAGTCTAGGCTAAACCGGCACAGGTCAAGCCGTATTTTTCGCGGTTCGTTACGTAAAAGCTCCAACTCAACATCGTACCGATTTTTGGTGGCTTGGGAGCGATTTACTTTTGATCATCCTTCACTCATGTTTGATCAATTGTCTTCACATACGTAATGAAATCGCCTAAGAAAATTGGAATTATCGGTGCCGGGCTGAGCGGCTTAGTTACCGCAAAAACGCTGCGCGAGCACGGTTTCGAAGTCGTGGTCTTCGAAAAAGAAGCTGAATTAGGTGGCGTATGGGCTTCTACCCGTCAGTATCCGGGTGTAACGACGCAGAACACCCGCGATACGTATACCTTCTCCGATTTTCCGATGCCGAAGCAGTACGCAGAATGGCCATCGGGACAACAGGTACAGGAATACCTAATGAGTTACGCTCGTCATTTTCGAGTACTACCGTCAATCCAGTTCAGCACGAATGTGGAGAAAGCGGAGGCTATCGACGATGGACTGGGCGGCTGGATACTACACACCAGTCAACATGGTAAATCGGCCGTAGTAAAAGTTGATTTCTTAGTCATTTGCAACGGTACGTATAGCGAACCAAATCGACCACAAATTCCGGGTTCCCTTTTGTTTGAAGGTCAGATTCTGCACAGTACAGAATTCCGGCAGCGCCATCTCGAAGCCGCCAAACGAAAAAAGGTAGCCGTTGTCGGTTTTGCCAAATCGGCACACGATATTCTGTCGCAGATCGGGAACGTATCCAGCCAGAAACCGGTCTGCATTTATCGAAACGTCCGCTGGAAAATGCCGCGTATCTTTCTGGGACTTAACATCAAATACCTACTGCTTCACCGGCTCGGCGAGTCATTATTCCCCTACCGTTCGCTGTTTGGCGTTCACAAATTTCTGCATGGCCCGGCGGGCAAACCTGTCACCAAATTGATTGTGAAGGGATTAGGCAAACTGGTAACGACTCAGCTAAAGTTAAAGAAAAGCGGTCTGCTCCCCGAAAAACCGTTCGACAGCATTGCAAACTGTATGCTCGGCTTAAGCTCCGATAACTTTTTTGAGCGGGCGGCCAATGGCGAGATTCAGTTGGAGAAAGGCGAGATTGTACGCTACGTTAAAGACGGAGTGATTCTGGATAACGGCAAAAAAATCGCGGCCGACATGGTTGTCTTTGCCACGGGTTTTAACCAAACCGTTCCGTTTCTGGAACCCAGACTCAGCAGTCGTCTCCGGGATGAAAAAGGCATGTTTCAGCTGTACCGTAACGTCTTACCCGCCGACGTAGCGAATCTTTCATTCGTGGGGTATAATGCATCCTTATTCACCCCCTTTACGTCGGAGCTGGCTGCCCATTACACCGCTCAGTACATCAAAGGTCAACTGAAACTGCCCAGCCCGGAAACCATGAAGCGGGAGATCGCGGTCCATCAGGAATGGCTGTTGAAGCGGGCTCCTAAAACCAGTTCATCGGGTACGTGTGTTTCGCCTTTCTCGTTTCACCATGCCGATGAACTCATGCGCGACATGGGCCTGAAAACGCAGCGTACCCGCAACCCCATTAAGGAATTTATGGCTCCGTTTGATCCGGGTATCTATAAAGGTCTTACGCGGGAATTAGAAGCACTTTATCCGCAGCTATCGGCTGTGGCGGACAACAAAGCAGTCATAGCGGAATCTTACTGACTACTTTATTCGAGCTATTTGCTGGCCATGGGCGGTATTCCTGTTCCGAAATCATCCGGCAAGCGTTTGAACCACAAATTCACTACGCGTCCATTCGACATCCGCAGGCCAAGGATCTGATCGGCTTTATCCCGAACCACAGCAATGTTTTGCACAAACCACCAGGGCGCCTGTAACCGATCCTTATTGATTACTTTTAAGTCTACTTCGCCGTGATGCACATGGATTAGTTTCAGCGCATCACCTTTGCGATCAATCGTATAGATCGTTTCCAGCTCCGGGCTATAATACTTACCTACGAACTGTTCCCACTTCACTTCCGACTGCTGACCGGGCTGAACACGAGTGGCTGGATGATCGCCATTTTGCCGGAGTGTAATGCGGTTCACGTTGCCTTCTTTCGGTTTATGAAAGACAATAGAAGCATCGACCACTTTTAAAAAGAAAGTCGTATCGGACGACGGAAAAATTTCTATCTCGCCCCGGCCAGTCGCATCAGCATAATACCGGTTACCATTTCGTCTGAATGTCAGGATAAAGCCCGGTTGTTCAGCCAGCTCATACGCTCCGGCATATTGACTGAACCGTGTTGAATCAAATGCATACACTGTAGACGACGTAGCAACTGGAGCGCTGGTCTGTTTTTCTTCTTTCAGTTGCGGAGCCAGAACCAGCCTGGCAACATCAAAAGCTTTTTTTCCGGGATTAAACTCGGCCTGATTGCTCAACACAATGAACCCATAATCTTCTTTTGGAAAGTACGCCAGCGAAGAGCGGAAACCGGCGTCAGCGCCGTCATGTCCGTAATACGATAGCCCTTTGTATTTGCCGTGGATCAAGCCCAGGGCATAGGGCAACGTGTCGCCCTTTGTGAGTCGGCCCCGTTCCAGCATCTGCGTCATGGTATTCTTGTTGCCAATCGTTGACGAACGGAAATTGTCGATCCAGAGGGCCAGATCATTCACCGTAGTAAATAAACTGGTGGCGCCGACGTTGCCATAACTCAGAATACTCTTGTCGAATCCCGGCTGCGCTCCTGACGCTACGTGAAATGAGTAGGCCCGGCCTTTTACAAGTTGCTCCTGATTAGCATAAAACAAGGTATTTTTCATGCCTAATGGCTTGAAAACATGCTGCTGCATCCAGTTGGGAAACGGTTGTTTAGTAACACGCCCGACTATCTCGCCCAGCAGCGTATAGCCGGTATTGCAATAGGCATAAGCCGAACCTGGCTCAAAATTCAGCTCTTTCTGCCGACGGACCAGGTTGAAAATCTGTTCTTTGGTGATTACGTCGTCGAGTTGCCAGCCAGCCATTGCCAGTAGATTCCACTGATCCCGCAGGCCACTGGTGTGGTTCATCAATTGACGTATCGTAATGGTTTTCCCAAAATCCGGCACTTCGGGCAGGTATTTTCGAATATCATCGTTCAGCGACAGTTTGCCCTCCTGGGCCAGCAACACAACCGCATAAGCCGTAAACTGCTTCGATACCGACGCTACGTGAAAAATCGTTTCCGGCTTGATCGGTGCTCCCGTTTCCAGATCGGCCTCCCCGAATCCTTTGGCATAAATCAATTTACCCTGATGAACAACGCCGACGGCCGCTCCTGGCATACCGGGTTTATTCCATTCCGCAAAAAGAGAGTCGATCCTGGCCGACAGCCTGGGCGATTGCGCATGGGCCAGTGGATTGGCTAGCAAGCCGATCAGAACAAGCGAATAGATAATTCTTTTCATGTCATTACGGGTAGTTAGGGTGGTGTTGTAAAAAGTATTCGTTGCTACGTTTCTTCAGGAAACAATTTTGAGATACCGCTGAATGGACGCATCAAAGACGGCCCGGCCATTTTCGGCAATGATCATTCCGTCAAATGCTCCATAGATGCGGTCGAACGGAACGTCGGCCATTCGGTCTCGTATCTGCTCAATGTCTTTTTTAGACAGCGGAATAAGATTGGGATAGCTGTACATGAACGTAACGGCTCGCCGGTCGCGCGCTACGTAGATGGAATCACCGGTTAAGATACTGTCTTTACCGGATTTATCAGGCAGATACAAGACGCAGCTTCCCGGAAAGTGCCCACCGGTGTTGATGATGGTCATGCCGTCCCAGAGTGCTTTCTGATTACCCGTCCAGAACTGGACATGACCTGAAGGTTTCTGCACCCACTCAGCATCGTGCTGATGAATGTAGATCGGGCAGTTAAAAATCCGTGCCCATTCTGCCATGAGGCTGTAGTAATGCGGATGCGAAATAGCGATGGCGTTCAGCCCGCCTTTTGATTGAATGAACGCTACGGTCGGCTCATCCAGAAAGGGCAAACAATCCCACAGTACGTTACCCGACTCAGACAAAATCAGAAAAGCCCGTTGACCAATAGCAAAGGCCGGTGTGATACGTAAGTCATACAAATTTTCATGAACCTGACTGAAGCGGATCGTACGGTCTTTTGCCAACGTCGCCAGGCTGGTCCAGACTTGTCCGTCATCGCCAATGTATTGCCGGTCGTTGTTACAGATCGGGCATAATTCCGGCAACGGTTTATTCGCCGGATACTGCGTACCGCACGTAGCGCAGATGGTTTTATCGGTCGTTTGATTTACGGAAAGGTCTTCTGAAGTGGCGTTGGTAGTGTTCATTGGTAGTGTATTGAACAAATTTGAATTAACCACAGAGGCACAGAGACCACAGAGCTTGAAGTACAATAATCCTAAATAAAACTCTGTGGTCTCTGTGCCTCTGTGGTTAACTAATCTTATTTTTTCTCCAGCTTTTTCAACTCACTCTGGATGTAGTCTTTCGGCAGCCAGTTCGTGCCGATCATGACGCCTTCGATGTTCCGGGTCTGGCCAATGTCTTTCAGTGGATTACCACTGAGCAGCACCAAATCCGATACGTTGCCCGTCTTGATCGTTCCCCAATCGGGCTTGTTGAGATACGACGCTACGTTAACGGTTCCGGTACGTAACGTTTCGTAAGGCGTCAGACCTGCATCGACCATGTACTTCATTTCGTGATGGATTGAAAAACCCGGCACGTTAAGGACCTGTGGCGCATCGGAGCCTAACAAAATATCAACACCGTTTTTCTGACACGCTAGAATCAATTTCCGACGGATCTGGATCAGTTTTTCAGCGTGTTCTTTGGAAAAATTCGGGTTGTTGTTGTAGCTATTTTTCGCATTGACCCAACTCGTAATCTGTTCGGGTTTCATGTATTTGAACTCCGGCGCACTGGCAAAAGCATCGGCCGGAAGTGGCGAAAGCCAGCGTTCAGCCAGGGCCTGCGTCGGCACCACCCGAATGTGCTTATCACGTAAGCCTTTCACTAGTTTCAGAATCTGCGATTCATCCGCACGATAGGCAATCCAGGAGCCAAACAACCCGGTTTCCTGCTCCGCTAACGTATCGGATCGGGGCACGATGGCTTCGATAAAACCGTCCAGATGATCGATGGACGAGTAACCAGCGTCAATGGCTCGCCAAACGCCCACATTGAACGATACGTGTCCGACAAACGGAATGCCAACCTCTTTAGCCGTTTTCGCAATGGCCGGAAACGTTACGTTGGTGAGGCCGGGATGCAGTTTCAGAAAATCGTAACCGGCGGCTTTCTGCTCCCGTACCATTTCGGCACCCCGCTCGGCGGTTTTTACAGTCTGTCCGTTGAAGGATGGACCCGTCGCATAGAAGTGCGGACCGAGAATTTCGCCACTGTTTATTTTACTACGTAGTTCGAGGTGTTTTGGGTGACCGAGCATGCCCCGAATGGTGGTGATTCCGTTGACCAGGTAGAGTGTCAGCACCTCTTTCATCGGCTCGATGTCGTCGATGGGCGGTACGTGCGCGTGGATTTCGGCCCAGCCCGGCGTCAGGTATTTACCTTTCGCATCAACGACCAGTGCATCGTTGCCAAACTTTACGCTTCCCTCATTTCCCAGCGCCGTGATACGACCATTTTTCACGACAACCGTTTGATTCTCCAAAACACGTTCCCGATCCATTGGAATCACATTCACGGATCGAAAGACAATCTCGCGCTGACCGTTGCTGACAAGACTTTGTGCGAGTAGCAGGGTGCAAGGAGCGAGGAGCCAGATAAGTAAAAAAGCAAGTGCGTTTCGCATAGATTGAACGAGTTAGCGATGAGTCCAGTTAGCGTTTAAAGGATTTTTGAGCTAGTTCGATACTGTTAGGCAAGCCGATAAATTTAGCCAGGTCAACATAATGAGCGATGGGTAGTTATTTCGTTATCACTCTCCGTCAATTCATTACTCATGAAAATCAAAGCAATCATAACCGGCGCTACCGGCATGGTGGGCGAAGGCGTCCTGCTCGAATGCCTGAATCATCCCGATGTGGAGCAAGTGCTGGTCATTAACCGCAAGCCCGGTGGCGTATCGCATCCCAAATTAACGGAAATCATCCACAAAGACTTCTTTAATCTAACCCCCATCGAACATCAACTGACTGGGTATAATGCCTGTTATTTCTGTCTGGGTGTATCCTCCGTTGGCATCAGCAAGGAGGATTATAAACACCTGACATACGACCTTACTATGAACGTAGCGACAATGCTGGCAAAACTCAATCCGGAAATGACGTTTTGCTACGTTACGGGAGCGGGTACCGATAGCAGCGAACAGGGGAGCCTCGCCTGGGCGCGCGTAAAAGGCGCTACCGAAAATGCCTTGATGCGCCTGTTCAAAAACGCCTACATGTTCCGACCCGGCTTTATGAAAGCGGTACCTGGTCAGAAAAATGTGAAGAGTTATTACAAGTTGCTTGCCTGGCTTTACCCCATCGGTCGAGCCCTTTACCCGGCCGGTTTCTGTACGTTGCAGGAAGTGGGTCAGGCAATGATTAAAACCGTTACGAAAGGCTACGAAAAGCAAATTCTGGAAGTGAAGGATATTGTTGATCTGGCGAAACGGTAAAGCCTCGCTTAGTCGATAACTGAGACAATGACGTAGTTATCGTTGCGCGTAATGCCATACAACACCTGTTTGTTTTTGATACTACGATCGATGGCAAAAGCCTGGCCTTCGCTGAGGGTTGGAATGGTTTTTACGTACTGAAGCGTATGACCTCGTTCGGGTAGTTTCAGGACGTACAGCTCCGGTTTGTCGTGGCCCGTGCAGTAAATGAGCCCGTCTGATCCCCAGGTGCCCCCCGACGTACTGTACGAAGCAAACGCCTGCAATACGTTCGCAGGAAACGCCCAGGACTCAAGCTGCTGCCAGTTTTCGGTAAACTTGACCAGCGTCGTCCAGCGATTATCGCGACCTTCGGCCATGGCCTTGTTTGAGTAATTGGCAAACGCCACCCACCAGTATCCCTGGTAAAAGTCAGCCCAGGTTACGGAACCCGGAAACAAGCCAAAACTGTGAGTACCAATGTGCGTCAGCGTTCGCGTATCGAAAATTTCGATGGAGCTAGCCATTGGTACGTCCGGATAATTAGAGTGGGTGCAATAGAGTTTTTGTCCAATGACGACACCGCTGTTCATATGTTTCAACAGCCCGGTTGTATCGTTCCAGGCTGCTATCTGCTTCCCGTCGGCTTTTGTATGTTTGGTCAGCGAATGATTGTTAATGACGTAGAAATGCGCCGGGTCGACGGCCACGCCCTGCTGAACCTGAGCCAGTTGAAACCGTCGGAGTTCGGTCGCTTTTTGAGCAAAACTCGTTAGTGAGAAAAATAGACTGGTCAGAAGACAAAGGTTCTTGACGGACTGACGAACTTGCATAGTTTTTAAGTTTGCACGATAACGGTCGTAAGTTATGTGCAGCCCGTTATTTACTCATTCCATGCAACCGCAGCCTCCGCCAATCAGTCTAGCCCAACCCCTTCCCCTACTCTATCAGTCTGCTGATTTAGTCGCGATCAACAAACCGCACGGGCTGCTTGTCCACCGGTCGCCGATTGCCAGCGACGCCAGCGAATTTGCCGTGCAATTGCTACGGGATCAGTTGGGCCAGCGCGTCTATCCCGTTCACCGATTGGACCGAAAAACAGGCGGAGTGCTTCTTTTCGCGCTTACTGAAGCCATGAACTCAACTATGCAGATTCTCTTTGCCGAAGGTAAGGTTCAAAAAACATACGTAGCGATTGTGAGAGGCTACACGCCAGATGAGCAAACAATCGATTACCCCCTCCGGCGCGATGACGGTACTATACAGTATGCCGTTACGTTCCTGAAAACGCTTCAACGAACGGAGGTTCCGCTACCATTTGGCAAACACGCTACGTCCCGTTACTCGCTGGTAGAACTCACGCCCACCACCGGACGAATGCATCAGTTACGCAAACACATGGCCCACATTCTGCACCCAATTATTGGTGACCGTCCGCACGGCTGTAACAAACAGAACAAGTTATTCAAGGATCAATTCGACATGAATACCATGCTGCTCCACGCTCAGCAGATTGAATTTACGCACCCCGTTACGTCGGAACGGATTACAATCACGGCTCCCTGGCAGGCCGAATTTGAGCGAATGATGAGAGGTTTGTTTGGAGTTGACAACTAACCAGCTACCGCTCGCTCAAAACAACTTTTCCCTCTTTTACTGCTTCCGTACTTTTACGGCTCAAAACAGATTCGCCTGTGATCTCCTTGGTTTAGGCCCAAACGGCCGGGCTGCTGATACGGTCTTTTTTCCTTCTCTTTCAGGGCCTGCTTATGCGGGCTGGCAGTTTTGTATGCTCTTCTGGCACTGTATCGGTTTGATATAAGCCATGTACGCGTGCCTCTACTTCTCTTCAGAAGAATTACGTCTTAACGTCTTTCCCTATTTCTTCAAGCTAAACGTCTGCCCAGTTAGCAGTCTTTTAGCCATTAACACTTTTTCAGACAATGAACATTACGATTAACGATAATTGGTATACTGATTTTTTCTCGGATCTGAACTGCGAAATGTGGACAAAAGCTCCTCTGGAAGCAGTGACCGAACGGGAAGTGAACTTCCTGATTGATACGTTAGCCACACAACCGGGTGCTACGTTACTCGACATCCCTTGTGGAAACGGCCGGCACGCTGTTGAGTTGGCAAAGCGGGGTTTTATGCTGACAGGCATTGATATCTCCGCTGAATTTCTTCTGGCGTTACAGCAACAAATAGCCTCTGAACAATTGCCCATCCAAGTCATTCAGGGTGATTTATTGACAACGCCAATCGGAAATTCTTTTGATGGTGCCTACTGCCTGGGCAACAGTTTTGGCTACGTCAATGCTAAGGGAATGAGCGTCTTTGTGAAGAAGGTAGCGAACGCCCTGAAGCCAGGAGCCCGGTTTGTGATAAATTCGGGGCTGGTCGCCGAGAGTATTCTGCCCAACTTTCCCCATACAGGGCACTACCTACTTGGCGATTTAATTATGGACATCCGCAATTCGTACGTGGTTGGTGACAGCTACATGGCAACGGAGATTACGTATACCAAGGCAGACCGGACTGAGGTGCATTACTTCAAGCATTACGTCTATACCCTTTCTGAAGTGAAGCGACTACTGAATAAGTATGGATTACGAACCATTGCTGTTTATAATTCGACGGAAAAGACGGATTACCAGTTGGGGGATCAGCAAATGTATCTGATAGCGGAAAAATCATAACAACAATTGGGTAAATTTCGCCTGATATTCCCTTATCAATTAATACAACTCCTATACGTTTCTCATGAACCAATCAGATAACTCAACGCCAACGTCTGGGCAAACTAACTCAGGCGCGTCCACGCAGGGCACGACGCGCCGTCAGTTTCTTCAGGCGGGCGCTTTGGCTACGGCAGGCTTCTTTATCGTACCTCGTCACGTACTCGGTGGTAAAGGTTTCATTGCTCCCAGCGATAAACTAAATATTGCAGGTGTTGGCTTTGGTGGTAAAGGCTTTAGCGATACCAACAATTCGTATAACAATGGCGCGAATAACATCGTAGCGCTTTGCGACGTCGACTGGGGTCTGCCCCGCGTTAAAGAAAATTTCGAGAAACATCCGAACGCAAAACGCTACAAAGATTTCCGGGAAATGCTCGATAAAGAAGGCAAAGCCATCGACGCCGTTACGGTTTCGACCGCCGACCATACGCACGCTGTTGTGGCAATGGCCGCTATGCAGCGCGGGAAACACGTGTACGTACAGAAACCGCTGACCCACAATATTTACGAAGCCCGGATGCTGACCGAGGCCGCCCGCAAATACAAAGTCGTTACGCAAATGGGCAATCAGGGCTCATCGAATCCGCAGCAGAAGCAAATGGTGGATTGGTTCGACAAAGGCCTGCTGGGCACTGTGCATACCGTTAACCTCTGGACCAACCGTCCCGTTTGGCCGCAGGGCATTCCCGTGCCACCGGCAGTTGAGCAGGTACCTGTCGATCTGGATTGGGATCTGTGGCTCGGTCCCGCGCAGAAAGTTGGGTATACGCCCGCTTATCACCCATTCAAATGGCGTGGCTGGTGGAATTTTGGTGCGGGCGCCCTGGGCGATATCGGTTGTCACATCATGGATACGCCGTTCCGGGTACTCGGACTCGGTTACCCAACTGAGGTTGAAACCAGCATTGGCCAGGTATTCCTGAAAGACTGGACACCCGAGTATATTCCTGAAGGTTGCCCGCCCTCATCGCATGTGGAATTAAAATTCCCGGCAACGGCTAAAAATAAGTCGGTCGTAAAAATGATCTGGGAGGATGGCGGTCTGCGTCCTTTCCGTCCGGATATGCTGCCTGAAGGTGAACCTATGCCCGAAAATGGCGAAAACGGTGTTCTTATCCACGGCGACAAAGGCTTGCTCATCTGTGGGATGTACGGCGAGGACCCGAAGCTTTACACAAAAGATGGAAAGAAAATAGTGGGTGACCCAAAACCGAAGCCTGCGGATGGTTCCAAGCCGCTACCTGAAAATGGACACCAGGTGCTGTGGACCGAAGCCTGCAAGGCAGGTTTCAATAGCAAAGAGCACAAGGCGCTTACCTCTTCGTTCGATTTCGCCGGTCCGCTTACTGAATCCGTTCTGATGGGGAACTTAGCGATTCGTAGCTATACAGTTCGCACGCCAAAAGCTGATGGAAAAGGATTTACCTACCCAGGTCGGAAGCAACTGTCATGGGATGGCAAAAACATGAAGATCACCAATTTTGACGAAGCGAATCAATTCGTGAAGCGTGAGTACCGTCAGGGCTGGTCGTTAACGGCGTAATTAAGAGATTGGATTAGAGCAGTGGTCTGTTGAAGGAATGGCTAAAGAAACAAAGCCCATTCGTTCGGCAGACCACTTTCTCATTCAACAAATCCGCTTTACATACGTTTAGATTAAAAAGAGATTAAAATCAACGTATGAAAAAGCAAACTTTATCCGTACTGAGTGCCCTAATCGTGGGTGCCAGTCTGTTTAGCAGTTGCCAGCAAGTGGCCGACCATGACACAACGCCCGCACCGATACCAGCCAACTTTCAGGTTCAAACCGTGCTGGCAGGCTATGAGATCATCTGGGGCATGGATTTTTTGCCTAACGGCGATCTGCTCTTTACCGAAAAGCGAGGACGACTCTATCGACTAACCAACGGCTCCACTACGCCCACTGAGCTGACAGGATTGCCTGGTGACATTTACACGGCGGGGCAGGGCGGCTTACTTGACTTACGGGTGCATCCGCAGTACGCCAGCAACGGCTGGATCTACGCCACCTACGCGGGCTCTACAGCGGGTACGCAGTCAGGACGCCTGAACTTGGTGCGGTTCAAAGTAGCCAACAACCAAATTACTGACTTGTCGACGATTTTTCAGACGGATGCTACGAATGCCTGGCAGGGTCACTACGGTAGTCGTATCGAGTTTGGCCCAGACAACATGTTGTACCTGAGCGTAGGCGAAGGCGGTCCGCGCACGTATGGTGGCGCTTCATCGCCTAACCAGAATGCCCAGAACGTGAACACTGGCTGGGGTAAAATTCACCGCATGACTGACAGTGGTCAGGTTCCATCCGACAATCCCATCTTACCAGGCAACACGACCCCCACGACGGTTTATGCGTATGGCAATCGGAATCCGCAGGGATTGGCCTTCAATCCGGCGACGAACCAGCTATGGTCAACGGAACACGGTCCGAAAGGCGGGGACGAGGTTAATATCATTCAGAAAGGTGCCAATTACGGGTGGCCACTGGTTTCGTACGGTGTTAATTACGACGGTACTATCATATCGGAAAGCCCCACCCGCGACGGCATTCAGGCACCTATCCACACCTGGACCCCATCTATAGGCACCAGCGGTTTGGCGTTTATCACGAGCGACAAATTCGGTAGTCTGAAAGGTAGTCTGGTGACGGGTGCGCTGGCGGAGGAATACTTGAGTATCCTGACACTCAGCAACAATCAGATCACGGGAGAAACTAAACTGCTAACAGGCCAGCGTATACGTAACGTCAAGCAGGGACCTGACGGCAACCTGTATGTATCGCTCGAAGGACCTGGCCGAATCGTTCGTGTTGTACCAAACTAAGAAATACGATAGTATTTTGTTCGACCCCTGCGGGGTCAGATGCTTATAGAACTAATAATTGCTATAAACATTTGACCCCGCAGGGGTCGAATGGCTTAATGCGAGTCGCATTGATTAAATTTTGTTGACGTCTATAGAGACCGCACTAGCGAGTGACGCCAGATTGTCTTAGCACGTCTAGGTCAATGCTTCTGTCCGTTCGTGGGTTAGGCCGGCTCGGGTCATAAACGTATTGAGCTGGTGTTGATACGCACGAATCTGCTCAACGCGATACGCATCGCTCCAGTCTAATTCAGTAGCCATCAGATCAGCCACTTGCGGAGCAAGCTGAGCCGTTAGTTGCCAGTCAGAAAGTTCGAGCCGCCACCGGCGTGCCAGTACGTCGCGGGGTGTAACGGCCATTTCTTCACGCACTTGATAAACTACTTCAGCGTTGATAAACGGCTGGCTATCGGTCAGTTTATTTGCCAGCGCGGGTTGCTGTGTTAACTGTGCTACCTGATCGGCACGATTGCCATACGTCCGCATTAAATGCTGACATACTTCGGCAGGAAGGTTGTACTGGTTTTGCAGGCGCTGCCAATCGGCATACTTGTAGTTTTCACCACCAACTAAGTAATGTGTTTCCGTACTACTTTTCGCGGACTTATTCAGCAGTTCACCCACCCAGTCGATCGCATCCTGCGCCATAACCCGGTACGTTGTCCACTTACCACCCAGCAAACTCAGCAGACCTGACGTCGTGTCATGTTCAACTTCATGATCGCGAAGCAAAGTTTTGGTATCAGCACGACTGCTAACAATCAATGGACGTATCCCGCCAAACCCAGACTGAACTTCACTACGTTCCGGCGTTTTATCCAGATAAGGCCGTACCGTTTCAAGCAGGTAATCAACTTCTGAGGGCTCCAGAACGGGCTCCTGATTTAAATCCGAATAATCGTTGTCGGTCGTTCCGACGAAAACCTTATCGCCAAACGGAATGGCAAAAACCACCCGGCCATCGGTTGTTTTCGGAATTAGGATAGCGTAGTCACTGTTTAGCGTTTCGCGAGGCAGAACAATATGAACACCTTTACTGGGACGAATGCGCTGATCCAGATCGGGGTTTGCCAGTAACCGAACGCTGTCAGCATAAGGACCCGTACAGTTTAGAAAAACGGTTGCCCGAACATCGATTGTTTCGCCCGTAAACTGGTCCTGAACTATAGCAGCGTTGATACGTCCGCTCTCTTTCCTGAAGTCTGTGACGGCTGCGTAGTTCACAACCACAGCCCCAGCTTCGTCGGCCGAGTGGGCAAGCGCTAAAGCGTAGCGAGCATCGTTGAACTGACCGTCGTAATAAAGCACCGCCGAATGCATCTGCCGGGTCAGCATTGGGCTTTTGTCGAGCGCCTGCGCTTTACTGAGCCAGCTACCTTTCGGCAATGAATCCTGCCCGGAAATCAAATCATAGAGCGTTAGCCCGATGGTCATGTACATTCCCTCGAACCAACTGAAAACAGGCGTAAGAATGGCTAACGGATGCGCCAGATGGGGAGCGTTCCGAATCACCGTCCGACGTTCGGCCAGACCATGACGAACCTGACGCAATTGTGCCAGATCAAGTTTTTTGATGGCTTGTTCCAGGTACCGGACACCCCCATGAATCAGTTTCGTTGACCGCGATGAGGTTTCGCCCGCAAAGTCTCCCCGGTCGATCAGCGCAACCCGATACCCACGGAGAGCCGCGTCTAAAGCGGCACCGGCACCACTGGCACCCGCACCAATAATACAGAGATCAAATGTTTCCTGCCGCAGCCGCTCCCGATTTTTTTGCCGATTCATGGTAGTTTACTAAAAGCTTATCAGGCTATTTAATTTCCTCAGTTCTAATCAGGTAACGGTAACAAAGGGGTAATTAGTTGCGGCAATATCTTTATTTTATCCAATTTATGACGAGAATCCCCGGCTACGACCTCCGAAAAATCCACTACGTCCACCAGACGGCCGGGTTGTCCGAACGACACGCGAGGTGCGCACGTTTTCCCGAACCTGGTTAGAACGGTTGTATACGTCTGAATTGGCATACACACCCGCTCCGTATCGCTGTTGGTCAGCACGATATTGCGGAGCCGTCGAGCGGCCGAGCATATAGCCCAACCCACCCCATAACAACACATTGGCTAATCCATTGTGATGCTGATAGCCGCCCGGATTGTTTAGGTACGTGCGGGTCGATTCGTCGGATTGAACGAGTCGTTTAGCAGCTTCGACACTCAACGTATCACGATGACCATCGTAATAGCTGACAATTGCTCCGGCTTGTCCTGGCTGGGCCTGCACTTCATCGGTAATTTTGAAGTTACCGGGTGCGGTTTCGGTAATGAATGTCCGAACGCCTTGTTTGAACGTCGTTTCAGTTCGTTCGGTCTGCTCCTCGTCGGAATTGTTGTTGCTACAACTCTGGAGCATGGCTCCTCCGTTGAGTAACGCCAGACTAAGGGCGGTACTGAAGGTAATATCTTTTACGCGCCGAAGTACGGCATGTCGGCGAAGCGGTGTCATGAGCTGATTTTAAAATGATTAGAAACGAAAGCTACGCCAGTTACGTCAATCCTACAACTAGTTGCGGATGAAAGGGCGTAGGCATCAATAAAAGCCTGGACAGACGGATTAGTGAAAGAACAAAAAGCTGACGAAAGCTAGTGTCACTCGTTCGCTAGTACTTGACTAATGTAATGGTTTGAGAAAAAGGCACCACGGGTTTTAACCCGTTCGGAAATTGTTTCCAAAAACGGGTTGAAACCCGTGGTACCGGTAATAAGAGTTAAATTGGAGCAGTATTGATCCGGTCTTTATCCATCGCCAGATAAACGCCGTTTGTCCAGCCGAAACCGTCCTGATTCGGATACTCTCCCCCACCCGTTGTCAGCGCAGCATCCACTACGTTATACTTCTCCATCATTTTACCCGTCGCCTTAAACACTTTGTCATTGAGTGCCAGCCAACGGTTACGTCCTTCGTGAGCGGTTTCCGTGAACCCGTAATTCAATAGACCCTGATACGTAATCCATTGCAAGGGAGCCCAGCCATTCGGCCAATCCCACTGCTGACCCGTATGATTGAGGGTGGTAACCCAGCCGCCTGCCTGTAAGAATTCAGCGTTAAGCTGGTCGTGAATATGGCTCGCCTGTTCAGGATTAGCTATGTTGAAAAATAGGGGAAACACGCCCGCTAAGGTTATCGCATTCGTCGGTTTTTGCGCCAGCGCATCATAATCATGAAAGAACCGGGTATTCTCATTCCAGAAAAGAGTCTGAATCAGCTCTTTCCGGGATATAGCTAATTTCTCAAAAGCCAAGGCTCGTTCCTGATCACCCGCTACGTTGTAGGCGTCTCGCAGGGTAAGTTCCAGATAGTACAACAGGCAGTTCAAATCGACAGGCACGATCTCAGCGGCCCGGATCGACGCCATCGTTTTCTGATCGACAAACCAGCGACTGCTAAAATCCCAGCCCGATTCACAAGCGGCCCGAATGTGCGTATATAACTCCTCCGGCACCACGCCCAGTGGTTCGGCGACTTCGGTTAGTTCGACTTCCTGCCGGTAAGCTTCAGGGCGTGGCGTGGGCGTATCATCCCAATATCGATTCAGTACGCTGTGATGGGGTAGCCGCACCGTTCGTTTCGTCATCGGATCATCGTTGCCAGAAGACCCTGAATCATCCATCCAGAAATCATATTCTTTCTGCAACTGCGGAAGGTATTTTGTCAACGTAGCGGTTCCCTCCATGTGAACCAGCAACCCCACCATCAGCGCGAAATACGGCGGCTGCGACCGACTCAGAAAATACGTCCGGTTACCATTTGGGATGAAGCCGAACGTATCGATCAGATAAGCGAAGTTGTCGAGCATACCATGAATCAAATCCACTCGCCCCGACTCTTTCAGGCCCAGCATAGTGAAATAACTGTCCCAATAAAAAATCTCACGAAATCGCCCGCCCGGCACGATGTACGGATGCGGCAGGGGTACGCGTGAACTACCTTCCACTGGCGGATCAGCTTGTCGGGTCAGTCGGTCCCACAGACGATTCACGTGTTCGGCGGTGTCAATTGTCCGATCACTGACGTAATCGCTCGCTACTTTTTCCGGCACGATAAAATAAGTACGGACGAACACTTCCAGATCAAAGTCGGGTTTGTCTTTTTCGGATTCGTATAGGGCTACCAGATCGGCGGGCGCCAGTTTAGGTACGCTGTCTACAAATGTTTTCGAGTCCGTAAAAACATGCCCTAACTGTACGTCATGAAACAACGTACCGAAAAGCTGGTCGGGCGATTTGGGGAAAGATGGATTTGCCAAAGGTTCAACAAAAAGGGTTTGATAGTGTAACCAAAAAAGGTCCGCTTTGTCATACGTATAGCTGACTGGAACGGCAAAAATGCAAAATGCACAAGTATAACTTGTAAAAATAATAGCGGGAAAACCGTATGTTTATCAACCTAAATCCTAAAATCATCGTATCTGATGGCCCACTGGCGTATTAAACTTTCGTTGCTTCTTAACTACTTCGTTTTCGCCATTCTGCTCAACAGCGTGGGAACGGTGATTTTACAGGTGCAGAATAATTATGGCGTTTCCGAATCATCGGCCAGTGTCCTCGAAGCGTTCAAAGACCTGAGTATCGCCATCGTATCTTTTATCGTAGCTTCTTATATAACCCGCATCGGCTACAAACGGGCCATGCTGTTTGCCCTCGGCCTGGTCACCGTAGCGTGTTTGTTAATGCCGCAGGTGCCGGCTTTCTGGACAACCAAATTACTCTTTGCAGCTGCGGGTGCGGGTTTTGCCCTGATCAAAGTGTCCGTGTTTGCTACCATTGGCCTCATCACAAACGACTCGAACGAGCACGCGGGCTTCATGAATTTCCTGGAGTCTTTCTTTATGGTTGGCGTCTTGTCGGGGTATTTTCTGTTCAGTGCTTTTGTCGATAACACCAACCTGCAATCGACCAACTGGCTGTCGGTTTACTACGTACTGGCAGCTATTGCGCTCATTGCGTTTGTATTGTTGCTCAGCACGCCTATTAACGAACGGAGTGTCCGCCACGAAGACACGAAAAACGTCATCGATGATCTTGGCGACATGCTTCGGTTGGCTGTTACGCCCGTTGTGCTGGTCTTTATCGCTACGGCTTTTGTTTACGTACTGATGGAGCAGGGCATCATGAGCTGGCTACCAACCTTCAACAGCAAAATCCTGAAGCTGCCGACTTCGCTTAGTATTGAAATGGCCAGCATTCTGGCGGCTTCAACTGCAATTGGTCGGTTCCTGGCGGGCCTGTTACTGGGACGTATCTCGTGGTACTGGCTATTGATGATCTGCCTGGTTGTATCGGGTGGACTGGTTCTGCTGGCCTTACCGCTGGCCGCTACGGTCGATGGACGGGCTGTAACGGGCTGGAGTGATGCCCCGCCAGCCGCTTTCGTTTTCCCGCTGATTGGTCTGTTCATTGCACCCATTTATCCAGCGATCAACTCCGCTATTCTGAGTAGCCTGGAGTTACGTCAGCAGGGACCGATGGCCGGTTTGATTGTGATTTTTTCAGCCTTGGGCGGCACAACAGGGTCGATTATCACGGGTAACGTGTTCGAAGCCTACGGCGGGCAAACGGCTTTCTACTTTTCGCTCATTCCGATTGGGCTATTGCTGGTGTTGATTACCGTATTCAGCCGGATGCAGAAGAAAACAGGGCATGAGGTCAAGCCCGTATCAGGCATGGCAGGGCATTAGTCAGAGGTTGGTTCGGGCGGTACGCCATCGCGCTCTTTTCACTTTCCAAACCCAGGACCCATCAGCACCTGACCTGGTCGTTGACCATTATGTTTTCCGTCTTCAACGACCGGCGTACCGTTGACCAGCACCCACGAAATGCCGGTGGTGTAGGCATGGGGCTGCTCATACGTAGCGCGATCTGCTACGGTCTTTTCGTCGAACAGAACGATGTCGGCCGCATAGCCGGGACGTAGCAAACCCCGATCAGCCAGCTTAAATCGTTGCGCGGGTAAGGACGTCATTCGTCGGATCGCTTCTTCGAGGGGGATAATGTGCCGTTCGCGTACGTAGCGGCCTAATACGCGGGCGTTGGTACCGTAGCCGCGCGGGTGTGGCATACCCGAACCAAATTTGGAGACGCCCGCATCGGAAGCAATCATTGTGTTCGGATAACGCAGAATGTTCTCGACATCCGTTTCCGACATAGTATGATAGACCATCTGTATCCGTTTCAGGCTAGCGCGTTCCATCAGGTCCATCACCAGGTCCGCTTCCGTTTCAGCCGTGCTTTTCCGACCTAATTTCTGATTGATAGCACTGATGCTCATGCCATTGAACGTCGTATCGGGTCTGTAGCTGGCGACAACGGCGTAGTCGTAATTTTTACGTAAATTTTTCTTCAGCGACTCCAGCATTTCGGTACGAATTTTCATGCGGGTTGCCGGGTCCCGGAAACGAATCAGGACCGCCGAATCGCCATCAGCCAACGCCCACGAAGGCAGGATACTTTCCAGAGACGTACTGGATGCGGTATACGGATATTGGTCAACCGTTACGTCCAACCCCTCGCGTCGGGCGGCTTCGACCAGTTCAACCGTTTCGGTGCTTTTGCCCCACAGCGGTTTACTGGCTACTTTAAAATGGGAAATTTCGACCGGGATGTGGGCTTCCCGGCTAATCTGGATAGCTTCTTCAACTGCCTGTTTAACGTTCTGCCCTTCGTTACGTATGTGCGAGGCATAAAGTCCACCATAATGCGATGCCACCTTCGCCAGATTGACCACTTCGGGCGTTCGGGCATACGTACCGGGCGTGTAAATCAGGCCCGTCGACATACCTACTGCACCGTCTTTCATAGCTTGCTCTACAAGGGCTTCCATGTCGGTCTGCTCGCGGGCAGTTGGCTCCCGAAACGCCATCTTCATGACCTTCAACCGTACGGAATTATGCCCGATCAGCGATCCCACATTGATCGACGTTTTCTGCATCCGAAGAGAATCGAAGTACGTCTTCAGGTTTGAACTCGACCCACCACAATTACCCGTTATCACTGTGGTAACGCCATCATGAATGAAATTTGGCGCACCAGGCTGCGCTTCCAGACTCCCTTCAACGTGGGCATGTACATCGATAAAACCAGGAGCAACGATGAGTCCCGTTGCGTCAATTGTCCGTTTGGCCTCCGCTGGCGGAATCGTACCTACGCGGGCGATACGTCCGTTCTGGATAGCAACGTCAGCATATACCCACGGATTACCCGTGCCATCGACTACCCGACCATTTTTAATCACCAGATCATAGGGTTGGGCATAGCTAAAAAAAGAGGTGAAAAGGCAAATAAGTAGCGCGTAGAAAGAATGGTGCATCGATAATATAGAGAGGATGGTCGAACAAGCCAATTTGCAATGAATATGCTTGTTTTCTCCGTCAAAATCAAATGCGCAACAAAAGGGAAGAGATAATACAGCTTGTGTGGTGGTGTCAGGGCCTCAGCCCTGACACCACCACACAAGCCTACGTAATTAACTTATTGCTCATCGGCACTTGGTCCGTAGCTCCCCGGAATCGGAATATCCAGCAATCGCAGAAAGACACCTAGCTGGGCACGGTGATGTACTACCTGACAGAAGACCATTCGAATGACTTCATGCTTAGGCGAAACGCTATACACCTGCTCTCCGTTGCGTAACGTCCAGGGTTGATTCAGGATGGCTTCATTTGCCAACACTAACTGTGATTTACCATCCACCAGACATTTTTCAAAATAATCAATCAATTCAGCGGTGTTGTTGATGACGTCTTCGTGGTAAGGATTGTTCGCAAAGTCAAGCTCATCCGTTGTTAGTGCCATGGTTACCCAGGTAGGTATGTTTGCGATGTGCGTAGCCAGCCGCCGGATCGTCATACTTTTTTCGTGGGGTTGCCAGTCGTATTTGTCGTCGGGTATCCGTTGCAGCATGTCGCGGGTTGTCTGTGCTTCCTGCTCCAGTTCTTTCAAAAACATCGGAATCAGTTCCATAGAATTGTCGTTGGTTTATTGCTGAAACAAAGGTAAATAGACCCTGTGACAGCCCTATGTCAGTAGGGTTTTGCCGATGGCGGGAAGGTCTAAACAAATTTTTCACTTACATTGCAGCAATGGATTACGCACTTGATCGCCTACGTAACGATTCTGAAAATCTTCGCCATTTTCGCTTTCTAACCCGATGAAACGTCTTCTGTTTCTCCTGCTATACAGCAGCATATCAATCAGTTTTGCTCAATCAGCGAAACCTATTTTCCCGACGCCATTGAGTCCGCGTCTGGCCAACTACCAGATTGACGTAACACTCGATCCAATCACGAAAAAACTGACCGGAAAGGAAACGCTCACCTGGCGCAATGCCTCCAACGACGTCATTCGGGAGTTACAGTTCCACCTGTATCTCAACGCCTTCCGCAATGAAAAATCCACGTTCATGCGTGAATCAGGCGGGCAGCTGCGCGGTACAGAAATTGACCGAAACGCGGAAGAAAATCCCTACGGTTCGCTTGATGTCGTGTCGATGAAAACGCGGGTGGGAGAAGCCTTAGCGTATCAGTTTATTCAACCCGACGACCAGAATCGGGATGATCATACCGTGATTCGGGTGCCGCTTTCGAAACCCGTTGGACCGGGCGAAACGATTGTTTTAGACATCGCATTCCGGGCCAAACTTCCTAAAATCTTTGCCCGAACGGGTTTCAGCCGCGACTTTTTTCTGGTTGGCCAGTGGTTCCCGAAAATTGGAGTCTATGAACCGGCTGGAACCCGGTATGCAACGCAAGGACAATGGAATTGTCATCAGTTCCACGCCCACTCCGAATTCTACGCTGACTATGGCGTTTATGACGTAAACATCACGACACCGAAAGATTTCTGGGTGAGTGCTACGGGTCTGTTTCAGTCGGAAAAACAAAATAAAAATGGCACTAAAACCATTCTGTATCATGCCGAAGACGTAGTGGATTTTGCCTGGACGGCCTCCCCCCATTTTCAGGTCATCAACGATAAATGGAAACGGCCCGGCCGGTCCGCCGGTGCGGTGGATTCGCCTTCGGGCGGTACCGTTACGCTGGAGCTGGTCATGCAGCCCGAGCACGTTCATCAGGCGCAACGGCACCTGGATGCGGTTAAAGCGGCTCTATCGTATTTCGATAAACACCTCGGCAAGTACCCGTTTCCTAATCTGACCATCATTGACCCTCCGCTTCATGCCAGTGGTTCCTTTGGTATGGAATATCCGACGTTCATCACGGCCGGTAGCGCCTGGTTTTTGCCCAGCGGAATGCGGTTTCCGGAAGAGGTTACTATTCATGAGTTTGGTCATCAGTATTTTATGCAGTTGTTAGCCACGAACGAGTTTGAGGAAGCGTGGCTCGATGAAGGCTTCAATCAATACTACGAGGGTCGAATTATGGACGCAACCTATGGCGCTCGCTCGTCGCAGGTGGATCTGCTGGGTTTTCGAATGGGCGACCTGGAAGTTTCGCGAGATAGTTACGTGCATCAGGATCATCCCGAAAATGGCTCGTCGTTTGGTAATACGTGGCAATTGCCCGAAGGCCAGTACGGTGTGCTAACCTACATGAAAACGGCAACCTGGCTGCGAACACTGGAGGGTCTTGTCAGTCGCCCGATTATGGACGAGATCATGCAGACGTACTTTAGTCGCTGGAAATTCAAGCATCCCAATGGTCAAAACTTTATCGACATCGTCAATGAGATTGTTCCCGAACGGCTCGGCAGCAAATATGGTCCCGACATGAACTGGTTTTTCGAGCAGGCGCTCTATGGCGACAACGTAGTGGATTATGAACTGCTCTCCATCAGAAACCGGACGCAGGATGGTCAGCAGCGGTCGGTGGTATGGGTGCAACGTAACGGCGATGGCAAGATGCCCGTAGACATACTGGTTCATTTCGAGAATGGCAAAGAACTGATGCTTTTCTGGGATGGCAAGGCTCGTCAGCGGCAGTTCACGCTCGCTGAAAACGCCAAAGTCCTGTGGGCGAAAGTCGATCCGAAACAGAAGATTTACATGGACACTGATCTCAACAACAATAGTTTAACACTTAAACCGTCGTCGGCTCCAGCGGCTAAATTCGCTACGAAGTTTTTATTCTGGATCGAAAACTGGATGCAGTGGCTGGCCTGGCTGGCGTAAGTTGAGTAACTTTATCATATCTTTCGATAAACAAAGCGAATTCAGCAATGAGCATTCAGGAAATGAGGAGCCGACTCCATCAACTGGTAGAAACCGTTGATGATAAATTGATGTTGGAAGATGCCAGTCTTATTTTATCAGGACAACTCACTACTTTATCTCACTTAACTCAAGAACAGCGTCGCCAACTGGACCAAGCTATTCAGGAGCATAAGGAAAATAAAACCGTCTCTCATGAAGAAATGAAACAACGACATCGTGAATGGCTAAACAAATAATTTGGTCAGAAACGACTGTTAAGGAGTTTAATTCAATTCGTGATTACCTAGTTGAAAACAGGTCAGTCGAAGTGGCTATTCGGTTTGTCAATGAGTTTTATCGTCAGTTAGATATTATTGATAGTTAGCCCTATATTGGTATGAGCCACGTGGAAAATCCATTGCTCCGCAAACGACTCATTAACAAAACCCATTACTTATATTACCTCATAGAGGAGGATGCTGTTCGTCTACTAAATATCGTGAATACGCGCTCTGGACCAGATATGAACCCGTTTGCGTTTTAACTAGTTATGACCTTCTTCGAAATAACTGACCTCCTAACAGCTCAATTTGACCAGGGCTTAACGGCTAACACCCAAAATCCGCAACCGTATCTCACGGTACCAACTGAGCGACTGGTTGAGCTTTGCCAGTTTCTGCGCGATGACGAGCGACTTTTTTTTGATTTGTTGGCCTGCGTTACGGGCATTGATAACGGCCCGGAAGTTAACACAATGGAGGTCATTTATAACCTGACGTCTATTCCATACGAACACAATCTGACAGTAAAGGTCGTTGTCCCACGTAACGCGGAGAAAAACCGCTTGCCCTCGGTGCCGAGTGTGGCTCACATCTGGCGAACCGCCGACTGGCATGAGCGTGAAGCGTTTGACCTGGTCGGTATTCATTTTGAGAATCATCCCGACCTCCGCCGGATTCTACTCCCGACCGATTGGGTTGGCCATCCACTACGTACCGATTATCAGGAAGAAGAGCAGTATCACGGCATAAAAACGAAGTAGGCCTATGGCATTTTTCGTGAAGTGTTGACAGTTTGGGCTTTTCGTTTGTTATTGCTTTATCTGTTTGTATTGAAGCAATGAAAAACCATTCTCAACCCTTTTTTTACGTACTGTTTGTTGCCAGTATTCTCCTGTCTGGACTTGCCTCGGCCCAAACCACCGACTCGATCATTGTAACGGGGCGTATCCGTAATTTGACCGCCCGACTTTATCGGGAAGCACCAACGGTACTGGTCAGTCGAAATAATATTCTGCAAGCGAATCGCGAACTGGTGCGCCCGGCTCCACTGAACGTTGATGGTACGTTTCGCGTGTCGCTACCGCTCATTTATCCGCAGGAAGAATTGTATTTTAACTACGGTCGTATTTCGACTGCATTTCTGGCCGCACCCGGTACGGTAACCATCGAGTTGAATGCCGACTCACTTTTCTCGGTAGCTGTTCCGTTTCGATTTGGTGGCACGAATGCGCAGGTCAATCAGCAGTTTGCGCGCTACAAAGCGTTTGAGGCCGCGTATCCAGACAAACCATCAAGTAAAAAACTGTCGGAGCTGATCGCCAATCAAAGCGACAATACAGCGTTCAATACGTTGGTAGCCTCCTTCCAGACGCCTTTTGTGAAGTTTTCGGAGAAAGAAAAACCATTTCCATTGGTAACTCAATGGGTTATGGGCAACAATCGCTATAACGCAGCGGCTTTTCTGTACGACAAGGCGAGTTTTGAGAGCACGATGATCCCTACTTCTATGAATTCTTCCCTCCGTCCGCCTGATTATCAGCTCCTGACGGCTGCCCGTGCCTCGTCGATGAATCGCTTTGCCAGCTACGTAACGGAACGCATATCGACTGATGCTACGCAACAAACCAACGGGCTGACGGTACGTGCGTTATCGCTTCTGCTCGAACGGTACGGAAAAAATATAACGGCTGAAGAACGGCTACGTCTCCACGACTACGCAACAACCAACACGGCCCGCGCAGCCGATTTGCGTTTTTTCGATGGGCTGGTTAAACGGAGTCCCGATACGCTTCAGCGGTTAGTGAACTACGAAACTATGATTCAACGCAGTATCCGCAAATTTGATAGTACGGACGTAAATTATCTGGCCGCTTACTGGTTAGCAAATTCGTTACCTGGTCTGACCTTAGACTTCGCGCGATTGCTGTACGATTATGCCCGGCCCCAGGTTAAAGATCCGCAATTGGCGAAATCTCTGGATGAGTTGTATGGGCTTGAAGTAAAAGACAGCACCCGGATTCGGGCAGCCATGCAGACGCTACGTAAGGCGGGAAACCGAACCAGTAATCTGGAGATTTCACCCAGCGTATTCATTACCCGCGACGATCTGGGCAATGGTTCGTCTCTGTTCGATCAGGTCGTTAATACCAATCGGGGAAAGGTAATTTACCTACTGCTTACATCAGCCTCCGACGAAGCTGGTCGGCAGGCAGCATTCGACGCCCAGCGGCTGCGTAGCGTCTACAGTTCCCGCGATTTTGCCCTGGTTTATTTACCCATGCCCGGCACCAACAGTTTGTTATGGCCTGAACTCGCTACGCGTTACAATCTCTCTGGCGATCACCTTCTACTGACCGACTCCCAGCTCATGGACGCTATTGAGCGATTACGTTCGGATAATGAATTATCGGCAACGGTTATTAATCGGACCGGCAAAATTGTCAAACGAAACGCACCGTTACCGGGCGAACTGGAAGAAGTAAGAAAAGTGCTGGATAAAAATCTGTAGCCGTTCACAGATTGCCCGAACAGCTTATAAAGGATTGTCAAAACTGATTAAACAAAATCCTGTTGTCTTAACGGTTCAGTTAAATAGGTTTTATGCAGCAATCCAACTACAGACGTTTACGGAACCAGCTCTTTCTGATCGGACTGCTCCTGGGCTTATCATCCGAGCAGGCAGTGTCGCAGACGTTCATTAAACGGGTTATAGATCGTTACTTCAACGATACAACCTCAGCAGCGCGACCGCACGTATCGTTCTATCCAACATTGGGGTATGCACCCGAAACTAGTATTGAATTAGGTTTATCAGCGCTGTATCTGTATCATGCCCATAACGATACCCTGACGAATCGCCTAAGTGAAATTCAGGCATTTAGCTTCTTTACGTTACGTGGTCAGTACGGTCTTAATCTCGATCATGCCATCTACGGAGATAACGACCGGTGGTTTTTTCTGGGGCGGGGCCGCGTGCAGCGGTTTCCACTGCTTTATTACGGTATAGGGCCACAGAGCGGGCCAACCAATCCGGCCACAGTCGATGCTTTCTCCATTCAACTTCGGGAACGGGCAATGCGCCGATTACGACCCAATCTGTTCGGCGGGCTGGAACTTGACTTTCAACATCTGAGCCGAATCGAATTTCAACAACCAGAAGGCACTGCTCACGACTTACCCTTAGGCAGTCAGGGAACGTCGAATCTAGGATTGGGACTAGGCCTGGTGTATGATAGTCGCCCCAACGCATTGAATCCCCGGAAAGGTTATTTTAGCGAAATCGCGTATCTCAATTACGGGCAATCACGTAGTAGTGCGTTGTCATTTCATAACATTTTTGCCGATTTCCGCGGGTATCATTCTGTCAGACCTAATCAGGTGCTGGCCTGGCAGGTTTACGGGAATCTGATGACGGGCAACGTACCGTTCAACCAGTTGGCGTTGCTGGGAGGAGAAAACACCATGCGTGGTTATTACTTGGGCCGCTATCGGGATAAATTTTATGCGGCTACGCAGGTGGAATACCGGTGGTTACCGTTTCCGTTCAGTCAGCGTTTCGGTGCCGTGGTTTTTGCGGCAATCGGTACGGTAGCGCCTTCGGTGGATCAGGTTCAATTCGAGCATTTGCTGCCAACTGCCGGAACCGGCATTCGTTATCTGCTCTTCAAGAAAAAAGATGTTTTTCTGCGTGCCGACATGGGCATCACGCGCGAAGGGCTTGGTTTCTATATTCTTACAGGGGAAGCTTTTTAAAATGTGGAGTGCGTCGTGGTTACCGTTGCCGTGGTGTCAGGTTCGAAAACCTGACACCACGGCAACGGTAACCACGACGCACAACCACTCATCAGACACTCATAAACCGTACTGATCCAGCAAGTAGATCAAAGCTGCCATCGAAGCGGCTCCCAGTTCAAGTTCGCGCTGACTAACGGTTTCAAAGCGATCAACCATCGTGTGGTGATAATCAAAATAGCGCTGCGAATCAGGTTTGAATCCAAACAAAACGGTTCCTGATTGGGCTAACGGTCCGATGTCGGCTCCTCCTCCACCCGGACCAATATCGGTTAGGCCATATGGAGCCAGCAACGGTTTCCAGGGCATTACTTTTGTGCGTTGCTCGGGCGTGCCCACAATACCAAAACCGCGGGGCGTAAAGCCGCCATTGTCAGACTCCACGGCAGCTATCGTTTTCTCATTATTTTTCTTGGCCAGATCCGCGTATTGAATACCGCCACGTAAACCGTTTTCTTCGTTCATAAACATAACAGCCCGGATGGTACGTTTCGGTTTAATGCCCAGCGCTTTCATAATACGTAGCACTTCGATGGATTGCACGCATCCCGCCCCGTCGTCATGAGCCCCTTCGGCCAGATCCCAGGAGTCCAAGTGTCCACCGACGACAATAATCTCATCGGGTTTCTCGCTTCCCTTAATCTCCCCCACTACGTTGTACGACTTCGCATCGGTTAAGGTTTCGCAGTTTTGCTTGAAATAAAACGTCAGATTTGGATTCTCCTGCAATGATTTACTCAGTAAATCGGCGCCATTCGTACTGATGGCCGCCGTCGGAATCAAGGCCACACCCGTAGCGTACCGCATGCCACCCACGTGCGGATAATCGTCGTGCACATTGGTCATCGAGCGAACAATCGCACCGATAGCCCCAAGTTTTGCCGCTTCAGTAGCACCGTTGGCGCGCTGGTCAACGGCGCCCCCATAAGCCTCGAACGTATTGATTTTTGTCGGGTCCATCGGGCGGTTGTAAAAGACGATTTTACCCTTCACCTTGTCGGGACTCATCGCCCGTAATTCAGGAAAACTTTTCACTTCGATCACACCCGCTTCAACGCCTTTCGGCCCCGTAGCAACCGAACCGCCGAGAGCCGCAATGGGCACCTTAACTTTCTGTTTTCCAGTTTGAATATAAGCTTCTTCTTTAGCACCCCGTACCCAGTGCGGCACCATAACGTCCTGCAAAAACACCCGATCGAATCCCTGTTGCTCCATGATCTGTTTCGTCCAGTCTACGGCTTTTTGGGCGCCTGCGGAACCGCTCAGTCGAGGCCCAATTTGCTTGGTCAAATACCGTAACCACTCGTAGGATTTACCCTTCGAGAGCGCTTCGTTATAAATCTTTCGGATCGCAACAGAGTCAGCATTTTGAGCGTGAGCATAACTGACAAATAGCGTTATGAGAAGTGTAAGTATTTTTTTCATATAGCGGTTGTATTGGTTAAAGAGGCAAGATACAGAAAAGCCCGGCTGCTACGTAACAGTCGGGCTTTTCTGTAGAAAGCACTACCCTAGATGTCAGGCAGGATTAAACAATTGAATAGAACAAGTTCTTAATTGGAAAGAATCCTCACTATATTAAGACAAAGGGGCTACCAATTAGTATCCCTGTTGATAAACTTCTCCGAGCACAACGTATTGACTAGGTGTTCGGATTAAATGTTACATGTAATTTTCAGTTTCAATGGCCAATAGTATAGGCTCAGACATTCAAGTAGGTAAATGGTATCCGGCAGATCAACTACCACCGGACATTCATAGTGACGCTTTCAAGGGAAACTATAATCTCCTCTTAGGCATCCAGAATATAGGCGTTGTCCTTGGGGACTATTCATTTCAGGATGGAACCTATTCTTGGTTTTACCAACGATATGACAATGACGGCATCGATGATGAACCCACCTCTGGCAAGCCGGAAATCAATTCCAATCCGGAATGGGACACTGAACCCGCCCGGGGTGTTTCTTGCTGGATGATTATACCCGCTTTCGATAAAGACATCCATTCTTTTGATGGCAGTGGCTATTTTGACCCAAGCCCGGTAGAGACATATAAACCAGAAGATGATAAGGACAATAGCGAGACACCACCCGCTTAACGGCCTGAGATGCTGGCTGTGACGAATCACCAGTACTGGTTACTCCTTTATCACCTTTTTATTGGCAACTCCATTCGGCGTTTGAATCCGCAGCAGATACAAACCCTTGGGTAACTGGTCGACAGCTAACGTAGTGGTACGTTGCCTCGCGCGAACCGTCGGTTGCAAGACCGTTGCGCCTGAAAGCGTACGTAGTGATACGTTTTCGAAAGTTTCTGTGCCGGGTAACTCAACGGTAAGTGTTGTATGAACAGGATTTGGATATAGTTTGACAGCCTCAGACCAGAGTGGTTCCGTTTCAGTAACAACCATCACCTGAAACGTACGATCAACGGATGTAGCCGCTGCAAACTGACTATTGCCATCCTGATAAGCCCGGACCGTAACCGCACCCGTTCCACTGAACTTTAGCGTCGAACCGCTCAGGGTAGCCGGACCACTACGTACCTGAAAATTGACCAACAGATTCGAGGAGCACGATGCTTTAAGGGCCAGATCACCTTGATTTAGGTATCGGTCGGCGATGGCATCGAACGTAATTGTCTGGGCGGTTTTAGTTGGAATAGTCCGCGTCGCCTGAGTGTACCAGACGGGCCATTTCGCACCGGTATACAGCACCGATGCCGTACCGGATGGTGTCACTTTATCGGCTGCCAGATTGATTCCCGATATATTTTCCGATGACCCGGATTCCGTATTGAACACAAGCCTGTTGTCCAACCGAGAGTAGTTCGGGAAGCCTAACGTATTGTTCTTATGAACGATCTGCAAACTGCTCGTGCTGAGGTCTGTCGCGACAACGTAATACGTACCATCGGTATCATTTACGTAATCGAAAGCAATAACGTCAGGTGAGTTTTTCGAATACGACGGATTACCAATGCTCTCGCCTTCCTCCAGATTAGCGTATAATTTCTCAATGTCACCGCTAGCGAAATTGCCTGTTTTATTATCCCAGACATTAATGAACCCTACATCCCAATAATCAACAGATTCGCCACCATTGTTCTGGAGTGAGTTATAAGCATCGTAAACGATATTCTCCCCGGCGAAATCCCACTCGAACGAATCGGCATATTGCACATCACCCGTCTGAACGCCTTCCGTATACGTAGGATTGTACAGTTTAAACTGGGTCCATTTTTTCTGAGCGGAACTATACACGTAAATTGACCCGTCCCGATCGGCGGTAAGGGCGGCTAGTTTGGTTCCATCTTTCGAAATCGCTACGTTATCCCAGACCGTCTCATTCGAAATCACTGTTTCGGTGGGCGTACCCGTCAGGTTGACGGCCCGGATTCGTTTATCACTTGTAACGTAGTAGGCATACGTTCCATCATCGGTCACGCTGGGGCGGTGCATCAGGCCCAGGGCTGATTTTGGATCGAATTTGGCGGGATTCGCGCCAATTACGGTTGAATAAAGTTTGGCGCTAGCGGCATCCGCCAGCAATAGTAGATCCTGACCCGAAGCCACCGGCAAATCAGGTTGTTTACCCGGCGTGGTCGGTGTCGTACCTTCAACAATACCAACGGCATCGAACGCATTTTTAGCGGCTGCTACTTCAGTTCCGGTAGCGCCGAACAGATCCCCGGCCGCTTTAATGATGGCCAGCCGTAAATCCAGGAATTGAGAGGTACGAACCAAGTACGTTGTCAGAGCACGATAATAGACTTTTTCCGCCTTATCCTTTCCAACAGCTGTAGCAAACTTATAGAACGCAAAATTGGGAATACCGCTGTTGATATGAACGCCCCCATTGTCGTCAGACGTGTTTTCGTACTGCGTCATCGTTGCAGGCTGGTAGCCGTTGGGATCTCTGGTTTTACCACCCTGATTCGGGTTCGATAAATCGCGGAGTGCCCCCGATGGCAAAAGACTGGTCGTTGCTACCTGTTCGCCAATCGTCCAGTTTGTCCGGTCAATCATCGCGCCGAACACGTCGGCCATCGATTCGTTAATGGCTCCCGACTGATTTTTGTATTGCAGATTAGCCGTGTTCTGAATAACACCGTGCGTCATTTCGTGCCCCGCTACGTCCAGACCGCCAGCCAGTGGTTTCAACACACGACCATTCCCGTAGGCCATAATTTTGCCGTTCCAGTACGCATTGTCAAGGCCTTTGCCATCGTCATCGGTAATGTTGATGAGCGAGATCATCGTCGCGCCGTTACCGCTCAATGCATTGCGGCTAAAAGTTTTTTGGTAATAATCGTAAGCAACGCTAGCGTTATAATGGGCCGAAACTGCCGTTGGACTCCAATCCGTATTGTTCCCCGAGGTGATCTGGTACAATTTAGGGTCGTCGCTATTCGAATTTTTCGCGTCAACCGTCCAGATCGCCCCCACTGGATCGCTCGGCATTTTCGAAGCCGTTGCGTTGAACATCGGACGTGTGGCATCAATCATGTAATACGTACCACTCTGCTGATACGTCTGGATCGACCGGGTTACGCCGTTCAGATCCCGTGCCGACGCCGTAACCGGGGGTGCCACAAACGTACAGGTATGATTGTATTTGTCCAGTACCTCCCCCGTCTGCGCATCCACTACGTATTCCCAGCGTTCGAGCAGGTTAGGCCGGACGGTAAGTTGATAGGCCAGCTTTGCCTGTCCATCCGCGGTTGGAAACACGCATAGCTCTCCCTCCGTCGACTTCATTTGCAGAAGATTATCGCCGAATGAACGAACCGTTGAGGTTTTACGAACGTCCTGCAAGGCTTGTTCCGATGCATCAGTTAACGCCAGCGCTGGTTTTGTCGACAAGCCGGAAATAATAGTTTGATAACGGCCATTCAGTGACGAAACATCGCCATCTGCTAGATGCGCAACCAATTCAGAACCCAGCACAGGAACACCCTGATACGTCTGGCTCAGGCGAACATGCATCTGCCCGAGGTCGTCCGTTTCGGTGCGGGCTACGGTAAAATTTGCTTCGGGATTGTCGAGCTTGAGCAGTCCACGTACCTGGCCCATAAATTGATACGTAGCCGAAACAGCGGCAGCCGCCGACAGTCGAGCACGGCCATTTTTCGATGCGCTTGTGCTACCCGTCGACGTACTTTTTCGCTCGATCAATATGGGCAGTCCCGTTTCGGCATCCCGCACAACCCGCAAACGTAGCGGCTCAAGTGTCGATCGTAACGCACCCGAAGCTGTCAGTGTCTGGCGACCTGTTCGATTTTTAGAAACCGGGATAACCGTTGCGCCTAATCGTTCCGCCAATCCGGGTGTTGGTGACGTTGTTTTGTATTTCCGACTAAAGCTTGGGGCGGGTTGCTGGGCCAGCGACTGGGCGGCAATCAATACGGACAGGAAAAGGAAAAGTGGTTTCATAAGGGAGCGGATTTTCTCGGTTAACGAAGCTGATTTTATCTAAAAACAGGCCGGTCTCATTTCTGTTTCGATGCCGCTGGAATCATAGTCATAAACGACTCTACGAATTTGGCATACGTCGTCGGAACGGTATGGCCGGGCATTCCCCAGGCCACTTTATAACTCTGCTTACCTTTTCGCCACCGAACAAACGTGTAGCGATTGCCGGGATGATCGAACCTGGTCTTTTTAATTTTACAAGTGCCTTCAAGAGTATTGAACAGGCGCTTTGTTCGAGCGGTCGGTTGCCGGGCAACAAACGTAAACGTGGTGTCACGACTGCTTCGCCGAAACAGTTTGCCGTTCTCAAATAGATAATATGTTGTGATAAAGCCGGTAAATCCACCACCGCTACCAACCAGAATCTGACGGCCGGTATACGTATCGGGCGTGGGAACTTGAGTCGTTTTAACCGGAGCGACCTCTACGCTGTTCGGGGCAGCACGAATGCCCTGCCCAACCGTGATTAGGCTAGTCAGTTGGGCAAGAAAAAATACGATCAGGGGCAGGCGTTTCATCAGTACGTTATCGTCGTAGTAACCGAACAAAAGTAGCGTTCGCTACTTTCCCCGTCAATACTGCATTTGTATGATTTGAGGGGAGTAAGGTTATAAGACGATACGTAGCCGAGGTCAGTCACTCATGGCTGTGTCGGTTGGCCATAGGTGGTCTGCGACAGCGAAACAGATTTACCAAACAAGCCCCGACGGATTCGGACACGTAGCAGATTATCAAAATCGCCCGATTCAATTTTAGCCAGTGTTGGCTGAGCCCCTAATCCTTTGGCGATGTCCAGAATCGTATTGCTGTGCCCGACAACCAGCACCGTTTTACCCCGAATCTGACCAACCCGATTCACAATTGCGTCGTTGGGTTTAGCCGGGTACTCGACCATGCGCACGTTGATTCGCTGCGCCAGTGGTTCGGCGGTCTGGCGCGTACGTCGATACGGTGTTGTGAAGATCGAGTCGATGCCTTTGTTTACCAACGTATCGGCCAGCGCAATCGCCCGTTGCTTTCCAGCTGCGTTGAGGTCTGTCGTATCAGCCTCGCTTACTTTTTCGCCATGACGAACAATGTAAACGGTGGTTGTGGAGCAACCTGTCAGGAACGTAATGCCGATGACGATAAGAAAAAATAAGCGCATACGAGTACCCACGGCTTCACCCCGTGATTAGATGGACGATTACGTACCACGAATTAAAACCCGTGGACACCTGCAATGATACAAAAAAGCCTCCGGCAAATACCGGAGGCAGTTAGTAAATGGTAAACGAAGCAGCTACAAAGGCCGTACCCAGATATTGCGGAAACCAACCGGATTGCCGTGATCCTGCAACAGAATCGGGCCGGCACCGTGAGCTTGTACTTTAGGATAACCAATGTATTCCGTCGTACCCCGAATGGCGGCATGGTTCTGTACCAATATGCCGTTCAGCAGTACTGTTACGTAGGCGTAGTCCATCATCATACCGGCTTTGTTAAATCTGGGTGCCTGATAGATAACGTCGTACGTTTGCCACTCACCCGGAGGACGACTTGGGTTAACCAGCGGAATCGCCTGTTTGTAGATCGAACCGACCATCCCGTTTACGTAAGTCGGGTTATTGTAGTTATCGAGCACCTGTAACTCATAACGGCCTTGTAAAAAGATACCGCTATTGCCTCTTGCCTGGCTTTTACCTTCTGCTTTTTCAGGCGTCTTGAATTCGATATGCAATTGAAAATCATTGAATTCCTGCTTAGAACGGGCAGAAAAACCAACGGTCGAGTATAAGATTCCGTCTTTGACCGGCCATTTGAGTGGGCCTTCGTTGGTTTTTTCCCAACTAGCTGGCGAATATCCTTTTATGGCAACCCACTCGTCGGCGTTTTTACCGTCGAAGAGCACAATGGCATCAGACGGCGGAGTGGTACCACTGGTATTCGCCGATATTTTACCTGGTGTAACGACCGGTGGAACGGGCTCCCAAATTTCAGTTGATTCGGGAGTAGGTTTTCTAGGTTCAGCCTGTTGGGCCACAGCTAGATTCGTAAGGGCTAGGCTAGCCATACCGATGCAAACGGCAAACGATACGTGTACTTTTTTCATGGAGAATTATTCGGATTAATGAACGCACGGGTAAAACCGTCCAAAGATAGGATAAATGTGGATTTACGTCCTTTTTCGAAGAAAAAATGGTAGATTTCGCCCCAAAAATTTCGTTGTTTTTCATGTTCAAATTATCCTCCAAAAGCCACTTCTACTGGCTGTTGAGTATCGGCTGCGGTTTTGTTACGCAACGTACGATGGCTCAGCCAGTTCCGATGCCGGGCATTTCCATTCCACTCAACGATATGAGTGCCTTTGCAGACCCTGCGTCAAACTGGCGCATCGTCGGCAACGTACGTGCCGATCTAAACAAAGAAAACACGCTGACCACCGACAAAGGAACGGGCATTCTGGCCAACATTCCTCCGGCAAAAAATCCGACGGGCGGTAAAGATCTGTTTACCAACCTACAACACGGTGACGTCGATTTAGAATTGGATTACATGATGGCCGCTAAGTCCAATTCGGGCGTCTATCTGCAGGGGCGCTACGAAATTCAATTACGCGACAGTTGGGAAATTCGGACACCGAACGTTCATGATAATGGCTCAGTTTATGAGCGCTGGGACGAGAAACGACCCGAAGGACAAAAAGGTTATGAAGGTCACGCTGCCCGTCAGAATGCAAGCCGGGCGCCCGGCTTATGGCAGCATTTGAAAATTTCGTTTCAGGCACCCCGTTTCAACACAAACGGGCAGAAAACAGAAAACGGTCGCGTTATTCGGGTTGAACTGAATGGCGTCGTTATTCAGGAAGATGTTGAACTGACCGGACCAACCCGTGGTTCAGCGTTTCCGGATGAAAAGCCCCTTGGTCCGCTCCGTATCCAGGGTGATCATGGCGCGGTGGCCTTCCGCAATATTCGCTACGTTGCCTACGATAAACCCCGGCCTGAACTGCTGAACCTGAAATACGCGGTCTACAAGGGCAAGTTTCAAAAAGACGCGGATTTCGGCGGCAAAGCTCCTGAATCGGAAGGAGCGACAACCGTATTGTCGGCATCGGTAAGCCGCATTCCAAACGAGTTTTTGATTCGCTATACCGGTACGTTACGTGTTTTGGAGCCGGGTGAGTATCAATTTAATCTGGGCGTTCCGGGCGGTGGCGGAATCCTGAAAATAAATAACCAGACGGTCATTGCGCCCAGCGAATGGAATGCAAGAGGTAAAGCTACGCTTCCTAAAGGTGATCTCCCGTTTGAACTGCTCTACGCTAAATTCGTCGACTGGGCTCAACCAGGCCTCGGCTTAGCCGTAGCCGGACCGGGTATTCGTGAGTACGCGATGAGCGATATGGCAGGTGGTACGGGCGAAGAAGTAGACCCAATTATCGTAGATGCTCCGACCAACACGATGCTACGTAGTTTCATGGATATGCCCGGCGAGAAAAATACGCAGGGCCGTACGCTACGGGTTACCCATGCCGTATCGGTTGGTAGCCCCGAGCAGGTGCATTACACCTACGATCTCGATAAAGGGGCGCTGGTACAGGTTTGGCGCGGTTCGTTTCTGGATACGACGCCTATGTGGCACGATCGGGGCGATGGTTCTTCCCGCCCCATGGGCATGGTTCAGCGTCTGGGTGCGCCGGTGCTGTTCCTGACAAAACTCGCTTCCCCTCAAACCAACTGGGTGGCCGACACGACCGGTTCCGGTTACCGACCCAAAGGATACGTACTAGACGAAAGCGACCGGCCAACCTTCCGCTACCAGAGCTATGGCGCGTCGGTCGATGATAAGATTCGGGTGCTGGCCGAAGGCAAAGGCATTCAGCGCGAAGTGACCGTCACGAATCCGACCAGCGATCTGTATGCACGTATCATCAGCGGCACGAGCATCAGCGCGCTGGAAAACGGCATGTACCTTGTTGATGGACAGGAATACGTACGCATTGACGACGTAGCGGGTGCCAAACCAACCATTCGGGACAGCAACGGGCGGCAGGAACTGATCGTGCCGGTGAAAGGTAAACTGATCTATTCAATACTTTTTTAATTCAATGGAACACAGATTTTTATGATGATTAGGATAGATTATGATCTTAAGAAATCATAGTAATCATAAAAATCCGTGGTCTATTGTCAATGAATAATCCATTATGAAATTCTTTCAAAAGACAATAGCGGTACTTCTTTCCCTAACTGTCACAGCAGTACAGGCGCAGGAATCGCCCAAGGAAGAAGATTTTTTCAAGATCTTAAAGGTAACTGCTCCCGAAGGTACGTTGCTCGAAGTGGGTGGTTTAACGGTGTTACCTGATGGCAATCTGGGCGTGGCTACCCGCCGGGGTGATGTCTGGATCGTTGAGAATCCGACCAGCCGCAAACCGTATTTCCGCAAGTTTGCTTCAGGTCTGCACGAGATTCTGGGGCTGACGTACAAAGACGGTGCTATGTACTGTGCACAACGGGGCGAACTGACCAAAATGGTTGACTCCAACAGCGATGGAAAAGCCGATGTATTTGAAACGATTTATGCCTGGCCGCTGTCAGGCCATTATCACGAATACAGTTTCGGCCCGAAAATTGCGTCCGACGGTCAGTTTTTCGTAACGGGTAACGTAGCATTCGGTGATGAAGAGTGGTGGCGGGGTGAAAGCCGGGTCCCCTGGCGCGGCTGGACGATGAAGATCAGTGAAAACGGCACCATGCAGCCGTGGGCAACGGGTATGCGCTCGCCCTGCGGATTAGGCATTTACGACG
This sequence comes from Spirosoma validum, assembly GCF_014699035.1. GTDB lineage: Bacteria > Bacteroidota > Bacteroidia > Cytophagales > Spirosomataceae > Spirosoma > Spirosoma validum. The sequence goes on along the minus strand of NZ_JACXAA010000003.1, from coordinate 296,032 downwards.
GTGAACTGTTCTACGCCGACAACCAGGGCGACTGGATGGGATCGGGTGGGGTTGTTCATGTCAAAAAAGGTTCGTTTGTAGGTCACCCGGCGGGTTTACAATGGACAGGTGCAGCTAACTCTCCGGTTAAGTTGACCGCCACTCAATTCAACGCGACTATTGACGAACGCCGACGTCGGGACGAGAATGGCCGGGCTATTAAACCGGAAAATATCGTTAACGAAACCCCGAATCTGCTTTATCAGATGAAAGATAAGTTTCCGGGAGTTGATGTCCAAACACCGGCCGTATGGTTACCTCACGGTATTCTGGGCATTTCGAACTCCGAAATTCTGGAGATTCCGCAAGGTGCGTTTGGCCCCTTCGCCGGACAATTATTGGTTGGTGATCAGGGGATGAGTAAGATTTCGCGGGTGTTCATGGAAAAGGTTAATGGCGAATACCAGGGCGGTGCCATCGAACTAAGGAACGGTTTTCGGTCGGGCGTACTACGTATGGCGTTTGCGAAAGACGGCTCGCTGTTCGTAGGTGAAACGAACCGCGGCTGGGGATCGGCTGGTGAAGCCAATGAAGGCTTGCAACGTTTAGTCTGGAATGGTGCCGTACCGTTTGAGATGCGCACCGTGAAAGCGATGCCCGACGGATTTGAAGTCGAATTTACCAAACCCGTTGATCGCAAATCGGCCGAGGATTTAGCCTCGTATCGGGTTGAGAGTTTTCTGTACAAATACCATTCGGTTTATGGTAGCCCGACAATCAACAAGGAAGCGTTGCCACTCAAAGGCGTGAAAGTTTCTGCTGATGGCCTGAAGGCTCGTCTGATTGTCGACGGCATGCGTAAATATTACATCCATCAACTAACCCTTGATGAAGTTCGGGGCGTCGAAGGCTCCTACTCACTCGTCCATCCGATTGCTTACTATACGCTCAATAACATTCCCGATGGGCAGAAACTAGCCATGAGTGACGTTAGTACAAAAAACTCAGCGGCAACTCCGGTGGCTGCGCCGACTACAGCGCCAGCCGCGGCTACAACGGGCAAAAAAGCATCGACCAAAGTTACCACAGGCGCGAAACCCAAACTGGTAGAAGGGCAGGCCGTAACGATGGCGAAAGCACCAACCTACGACGAAGTGAAAGGTTTATTGACCCGCCACACCTGTGCAGCCTGCCACCAGGCCAACAAACGGCAGGTTGGCCCAGCTTTTTCGGACGTAGCGAAACGCAAGTACACCAACGATCAGATTTTGGAACTAATCTATAGTCCAAAGCCACAAAACTGGCCCGATTACGCTACCGAAATGCCGCCAATGCCACAGGTCCCCAAAGCCGATGCATTGAAAATTGCAGCCTGGATCAATTCCCTTGCTCCCGCCAACGGAAGCACGTCAACTGGCGAGCCAAAGCCATAAATAATGCATTCGCTGCGGTAATGTGATTACTGATAATAGCTAATAATGACACAGTTCGTCCATTATTAGCTATTTTTATGCATGACTATCAACAAACGAAGCCTTTCTATGAAGCCTTTTATCATAATAGCTCTGTTTCTTAGTCCAGCGTGGCTCTGGGCGCAAGGGGGAACTTACACAGTCAACGGAAAATTGGCCGGAGTTAAAGCGCCAGCGAAGGCCTATTTACGCTACATGGACAACGGTACGGCAAAAATGGACTCTGCTCAAATTCAAAACGGGCAATTCACGTTTAAAGGGACCCTTAATGAGGCCATGCAGGCTACTTTGTTTGTTGATAAACTGGGAACGGGCTTTAGCCGAAGCCGCCCGATAGCAGCCACCGGAATCTACCTTGAGCCGGGCATGATTACAGTCAATAGTCCCGATTCGTTGGAAAATGCCGTAATAAGTGGTACGCCTTTGAACATTGATAATCAGAAGCTTACCACTATGCTTAGGCCAACCACGGATAAAATGGCTCAACTGATGAAGGAGTACCGGTCTGTAACAGCAGAACAAAAGAAATCGAAAGAGTTTGAGGAAAACCTGGATAAACGGTATGAACTCATCCAGGGCGAACAGAAGAAAATTAAGGGGCAGTTCATCCGGGAAAACCCGACCAGTCTGGTCAGTCTGAATGCCCTGCAACAATATGATTATACACCCGACTACGCCGAAGTAGGACCCCTATTTGATGGCTTATCCGACGCTCTGAAAACTAGTAAATCGGGGCAAGCATATGCTAAAATGCTTGCCGCGGTCAAATCAACGTCTGTTGGCGCCATGGCACCCGAATTTACCCAGGCCGACACAGCCGGGAAAGCCGTATCGTTGGCTAGCTTCCGCGGGAAATACGTACTGATTGATTTCTGGGCAAGCTGGTGCGGTCCCTGCCGCAAAGAAAATCCCAACGTAGTGAAGAACTTCCATCAATACAAAGACAAAAACTTTACCGTACTGGGTGTTTCTTTGGATCGACCCAATGCTAAAGAAGCCTGGCTCAAAGCCATTCATAAAGACGGACTCGACTGGACGCAGGTATCTGATTTAAAATTCTGGGATAACGAAGTGTCCAGGCAATACGGCATTCGCTCGATTCCCCAGAATTTCCTGCTCGATCCTAGCGGAAAAATCATTGCTAAAAACGTTCGTGGCGAAGAACTAGGCAAAAAACTGGAAGAGATCCTGACCGCGAAGCCCTAACGACCTGAATAATTCAGAGACTAGATAACGTTACGTTTCATTACCCGCAAAGATTTACGCACTTTGCGGGTAATTTTTATTAATCCCTATGCTATCACCCATCGAAACCGGAATCAATCCGGCAACGCAGGAAAAATTTGAGCATCTCTGGCACCTGGTCGGTAATACGCCGATGCTGGAACTCTTTTACACGTACAGAGGTCAGCCACGATCGCTTTACGTCAAATGTGAGCACTATAACCTCACCGGCAGCATGAAAGACCGGATGGCGCTCCACGTACTGCACCAGGCTTATCGTCAGGGGCATATCCAACCCGGCGACCGTATCGTTGAAGCGACCAGTGGCAGTTCGGGGATTGCCTTTTCGGCAGTAGGCCGCGCGCTGGGACATCCGGTCACGATCATTATGCCCGCCGGAATCAGCCAGGAACGTATCGACATCATCCGCAGCCTCGGCGCCGATATTATTCTGTTTACGAAGGAAGAAGGCGGTTTTCTGGGGGCTATCCAACGGTCGGAGGATATGGCTGCGGCTGACCCGCACGTATTTCTGCCTCGTCAGTTCGCCAATCAATACAATGCCGAAGCCCATCGGCTGACGACCGGCAAAGAAATCTGGCTGCAACTCCAAAGCGTCGACATCACGCCTGATGCATTCGTGGCTGGTGTCGGAACGGGCGGTACGGTCATGGGCGTTGGTCGGTATCTCAAATCCCGCAAACCCGATATTCGCATTCACCCGCTCGAACCTGCCGAGTCACCAACGTTATCGGTGGGCTACAAAACCGGCTCGCACCGGATTCAGGGATTCTTCGATGAGTTTATTCCGGATATTCTCAAGTTGAGTGAGTTAGACCACGTAGTGCAGGCCAGTGACGGCGATTCGATTCTGGTAGCGCAGAAACTGGCGCTGCAATTGGGAATCGCCGTCGGGATTTCGTCAGGTGCCAATCTGATTGGCGCAATTAATCTCCAAACCGAAATGGGTTCAGAGGCCCGTGTGGTGACCATTTTGTGTGACAGCAATAAAAAATATCTCAGTACCGATCTGGTACGTGAAGAGCCGATTAAGCCAGGATACGTAGCACCTGACATCGAGTTCACGGATTATCGTCCGATTAGTCGTCTATTGATGGGCCGACCCGGTGTTTTTTGACTGCATAAAACGTAACGTTTCAACCTCTTATTACGTCCCTTTCATGAAACAGTTCTGCATTTTTCTGTTTGCCCTTACTAGCGCATTACCAGCTTACAACCAGACAGTTACAAATTCGACAACCGTAACGCCCGAAAGCATCGTTCAGAAGCAGGTGGAAGCCTATAACGCCCGCAATATCGACGCTTTTCTGGCAACCTATGCCGATGACATTGAATTGTATGATCTGCCCGATAAGCTGATTTCGAGAGGGAAAGAAGCAATGCGAAAAGATTATGGCGCTTTTTTCGATAAAGCGAAATCGCTACACTGCGAAATTGTTAACCGAATTGTCCTCAACAACACGGTGATCGACCATGAAAAAGTTACCGTCAATCCGCAAAAGCCCCCTTCTCAGGCCGTGGCCATTTACAAAGTAGAAAACGGTCTAATCAGGAAAGTCTATTTTACCCAGTAAGATCGACCAATTTCCAGACGGGTTTGACCCCGGAGGGGTCAAACCAATCATCTTAATTTTTACCTCATTGTATTTATACACCTGATTCACATGGATTTCTCGAAGCAGAAAAAAGGAACAACCGCTATTTGGGCTGGCGAAACCGAACGTTTTTTTCAAGGTGCTACAACGCCCCCCATCATCAACAGCGTTACGTATGCCTACGACGATCTTGATGAATGGTACGACGTAGCGACTGGTAAAGCCAGTGGATTCATCTACAGTCGAAACACGAACCCAACAGTACATGTGTTCGAGGAGAAGGTTCGTATACTGGAAGGCGCTGAAGCCGCTACGTCTTTTTCAACGGGTATGGCGGCCATCAGCAACACGTTATTTGCCTTACTTGGGCCGGGCAAGCGCGTCGTTTCGCTGAAAGACACGTACGGCGGAGCTAGCCGATTGTTCCTGGATTTTCTGCCCAGTTATAACGTAAACGTTACGTTAAGCGACACCACCGATCACGACCAACTGGAAGCCGAAATTGCCAAAGGCTGCGATCTGGTCTATCTGGAAACGCCAACCAATCCAACACTAAAAATCGTCGACATTAAGCGGTTAGCAACGGCCGCGAAAAACGTTGGCGCGGTGGTCGTTGTCGACAATACGTTCGCCACGCCAATTAATCAGAATCCGTTACAATTAGGTGCCGATCTGGTTGTTCACAGCGCTACCAAATTCCTGTGTGGCCATTCAGATGCCATGGGTGGTGTTTTGGCCGGGAAAGCTGAACTGGTCGAGAAAGTGTTCCGGTTCCGGGAAATAAACGGTGCCAGCCTGCAAGCCGATCCGGCGTATATGATTGCCCGGGGCATGAAAACCCTCGAACTACGTATCGAACGCCAAAACGCATCAGCTCTAAAAATTGCGCAGTTCCTGAAAGCACACCCCAACGTCAACGACGTCTTTTATCCGGGGCTCGAAACGCACTTAGGACATGATATTGCTAAATCTCAGATGTCGGGATTCGGCGGCATGATGAGCTTCTCGCTGAACGGTACGTATGACGACGTAAAAAAGTTTTTACCCAAACTTCAATTGGTACATCTGGCGGCCAGTCTGGGTTCAGTCAGTACGTTGGCGGGGCCACCCCGAACCACCAGTCACGTCGAACTCACGGAAGCGCAGCGCGCCCAACTAGGCATTCCGGAAAGTCTGATTCGCTATTCCGTCGGCATCGAAAACGTAGAAGATTTGATTACTGATTTGGACAACGCACTGAGAGGTTTATAAGATTTTGGTTCACTGATTTTTCTTTCATCCGGCTAACGGTCGATTAATTAACTTTTCGACTGTTAGCTACAGATACGAAGTATCCCGAACTAATGACCGCAGCTAAAGAATTCGTACAGAAGTATAAAAACCCATCGGCGTTTAAATAATCAGGCAAGGTTATACTTGATCGATTTAGTACGACCCCGCTGGGGCCAAATATTTATAGAAACTACTATTACTATAAACATTTGACTCCAGCGGGGTCGTACTAAAATTACAGTTTCGCTCTGCCTGACTGCTTATGCTAAGGGATTTATCATAACCTAACTTCAAACCAACTTATATAACCAGAAAGATGAAGCAAATCATCACAACGTTCACACTTATCGGGTTGAATTCGGGTTGCGGAGGGAGTAATTGTGACCTTGATGCAGAAAGCTACCGATCCAGGGAATGTGCGATCAAAGTAGAGGCACGAGAATTTAATGGCCGCTGGTTTAGTATAGAGGGGATTAACGCCCATGACGGAAGTCGAAACAGGTATTCTGATCTGGGTAGTTGGTACCCTTTTTTCACAAAATACATTGCCATAGGCGATACAGTTGTTAAGCGTAAGAATGAGCTAGTGTTTTATATTCACAAAAAAGATACCGTTCTCTCGTTCCCGTTTGAGTGCGAAGGTAAGATTGTCAAATAAGTCCCTTTACACAGGTTGTCTCCTTGAACAACAACCCTAAAAATCTTAATAACTACATAACTGCACGTTAACCGAACTATGAATCTACGCTACGTTACTTCATTACTGATTGGTTTACTCTTCTACATTCATTCTCCCGCTCTGCTTCGGGCTCAGACCAGTTTGTCGACAAAGACAATCCCAGACGTAGCGACGCAACGGTTGCAGCAGGAACTGGAACGTATCGCCAAACTGGCTAAAGGCAAAGTGGGCGTTTGCGCGCTTCATCTCGAAAGTGGCAAACAGATAAGCCTGAATTCGCAGGAGCGGTTCGCGATGGCGAGCACGGTTAAAGTGGCCATTGCGACTGAACTTTTCACAAAGATTGAAAAAGGCCAGTTGTCGCTTATGACCATGACGGATCTGAAACCATCCGATCTGCATCCGGGTAGCGGTACGTTGGATGTGCTGTTTGCAAAGCCGGGCGTTCAACTATCCGTTCAGAATCTGCTCGAACTGATGATGGTGATTAGCGATAACTCGGCAACGGATATTCTGCTACGTCTGGCCGGTGGTCCGGAAGCCGTTCAGAATCGGCTGAAAACGCTGGGCATTCAGGGTATGTCGGTAGACCGATCCATTATTCAATTATTGGCCGATCTGGAAGGCGTTACATTACCCCCCGCTGACCAGTGGACGCTGGGTTTTTACGCTAATCTGGAAAAAGGGACCACACCCGAATCACGTAAAGCGGCTGAAGTAAAATTTAAAGATGACTTTCGTGATACGTCGACGCCGGAGGCTATGGTCAATTTACTGACTCAGATTTTTCGTGGAAAAGCGCTTCAGCCCGCCAGTCGGGATACGCTGCTGGCTGTGATGCAACGCTGCCGGGGTGGGTTAAATCGACTCAAAGGATATCTGCCTCCCGAAACGCTTATTGCGCACAAAACAGGTTCATTAGATGGGAACGCAACGGATGACGTCGGCATCATTACGTTGCCCGGCGACGCAGGGCACATAGCTATTGCGGTTTTTGTCGGTCCATCCCCGCAACCATTGGCAGAACGCGAAGCAACCATCGCCCATCTGGCCCGCACCATTTACGATTACTTTTTATTTCAGCCACCTGCTACGTCCCTAAGTCGGTAAACGACACGGTCATAACTCTGTCCCATTTTTTAAAAGCCTGGAAGCACGTCATAGCTTCCAGGCTTTTTTTTTACACAGACGCGTTTTACATCGACAAACGTATATACCTCTATAACCTGTGGAATAACTTGAAAATCAACACGAAGCATCAATTTTTGCGTATACACACAACTTTCAACCGTTCGCTCAAAAGATCAAGGTTTCCCAAACGCCTATTATAACATTAGCACGAAATTTTATTGACTTACCCATACCATGATCGACGCAGCCCTCGTCCTGTTACGCAACGAGTTAGCCTACTTTATCCGCAATGATAAAGGAGAGGCTGGCATCGAGGTCGATCTACGAAACATTGCGTTGCTGGAAACCGAAAAGGATGAGCCGTTAAAAGATAAGATTATCCTCTCTCTGGTCAACATCGAAGAAGAGAGCACCCTTAAAAATAGCCTTCCTTACGTACCTGGTTTAGGAGGAGGTTACGAATACCGATCGCCACCGATTCATCTGAATTTATACGTACTAATCACTTCCAACCTAAATGAAGGGGGCGAAACCGCTACCACGAATAGTTACATAAAATCACTACGTGGCTTGTCGCATGTAATCGAATTTTTTCAATATCGGACCGGATTTACCCTCGCCAATTCGCTCAATGTAAATGGTATTCCTAACCGGGACAATACCCTGAATGAACTTAAATTATTTGCCGATTTATATACACTCACCTTTGAGCAGATCAATCACCTGTGGGGCTCGCTGGGTGGTCGACAAATTCCGTTTGCCATGTATAAAATTCGTTTAGTGAGCGTTCAAAACCGCAACGTCGGTCAGGACATACCGCTTATCGAAGAAATTCAGAGCCAGGTTCGAAAAATGAATTAGTAATCGTCAATTCTATGGCCTCAATGCTATTCAAACGTCTTTTTGAGGTAAGACTCCTGCATGAATATTATTTGATGCAGGCCGATGGTACGTCTCTGTTCGATAAAAAGCGAACGGAATGGCCCAACGGTCTGGCAGAAAAAGTAATAAACAGGCAATACAACGTAGCGAATGATTTACTAATTGAACCTACTGAAAGTTGCAAAAAACAGCTAACGGACTATCACATCCGTTTTGCCGTAAAACCTACTGGATTTATATTGGGTATCGAGGTGAATTTTGATCAGGTAACGCCCAGAATACCGCTCAAAGAACCCGTATTATTTCAATTTTCAATACGCACCAAAAACCCACAATTCAGATCGTTCACTTCTGAATCAGCCAGCAATACAGGTTATTATTTTTCCAATCGACCATTGCAATTAAAACGTATGAGAACAGCGCCGACGCTGTCAAATACAATTGCAAATTTTACTAAGGAAAAAACCTATGCAATGGGTGAGTTAGCCCGGACATCAGATAAGCTGCAAATAGCCCGAAAAACAACAAATTCAGATACAGCTTTAGACTGGATGCCTTTGAGTGATCAGGGTGATCAGTACATGTATGTAAACGATCAGGATACGTGTCGATTTGCGCAAAAAACAATTCCGTATCAGGCGACCGAACCGATAAAAAAACTGGTTGCAAAATTAGTTGCAGATGGGAGCACCGAGCCAGTAAAAACAATAAGTCTTTCCTTCGATACACCCGTACAAATCGTATCGCTAAACTTCCTGGAAGATGATAAGGGGAACAAAATAACCGATGGATTATACCTGCTGACAGTCAGCTATAACGAAAATCCGGAAGAGTCGAAAATGATCTATTTCAGCGATACGCTGGCGACACTACGTCCTTATGCACTCATTGAAATCACTACCGCAAAGGGAGAAGATTTCAGCGTACTTACCGCCGACAATTCAATCAGAAAAAGCCATCGCATTTTTGACATTTTGATCAAAAGCCGGGCAACGTACTGGCGCTACCGTTCGAACAACGGCAAGAAGCTTACGAAGCCGGATAGTTACGATTTTTTAACCGAAAAAGGCCTAGATCTCATTACCGTTGATCCGCGTTTGTTATCGGCAGAAGCTTCCTATTTTCAAAAGACGATCAATAGTCCAACCGTTTTCCTGCCTGGCCCTGACGCAGCGATAAGTCAACAGGGCGACGATGTTTTTTATTCTAACGTGTTTGTCCCGAAAGTATAACCAGCAATTAAAATCAACTATCCGATGACAACAGATTATAAAACCCCCGGCGTCTACATAAACGAAATTCCAACCTTTCCGCCTTCTGTAGCGGCTGTAGAAACCGCGATTCCAGCCTTTATTGGTTATACCCAGGATCAGAAACATCTTACGGATAAAGAAATAGTGGACAACTTAATCAAGGCGGTCCGTATCACATCCTTAGTCGAATATCAGACTTATTTTGGGAATGCACAGCCCGAAGAAGGTATTAGTATCAGCGCTAAGAATGCTGCGGGCGATCCTGTAATTACGGTAAATTTTGATGAAACCAAATTATCGAAATTTAAACTGTTTTATAGCCTCCAGTTTTACTTCGCCAATGGTGGAGGTCCATGTTATATTATCTCGGTAGGTAAGTACGATAAAAATGGTGGCCTTGTGCTGTCCAGTGATCTGGCTGACGGGTTAGAGGCATCGAAAAAAATAGATGAAGTCACTTTAATTCTTTTCACGGATGCACAGGCTTTAACAACAGCTACAGACTATTATAACCTTCAGGTAGCCGCGCTGAAAAGTTGTGCAGATTTGATGGATCGGTTTGTCGTAATGGATGTTTACAGAGCTGATCAGAAAACAATTACGGATGCCACGGCAACCGAAGATGATAAAAGCCCTGTTGCCATTTTACGAAGCAAAATTGGTACGGACAATCTGAAGTATGGTGCCGCTTATTACCCAAACGTCGACACGAGTTTAGATTTCGTCATTGATGATTCGAAAGTGACGGTTGATGGCACTACGTTAGATACCTTGAAAAAAGGCAATAATGCGCAATATTTCCAGATCATATCGGCTATTCGCGATCAGCCCATGCGCATGCCGCCGTCAGCGGGGATAGCCGGTATTTACGCCGATACCGATTCGACACGCGGTGTCTGGAAAGCACCCGCCAACACCAACATGGATCTGGTTATTCGACCCTCGCAAATCATTTCACACGAAGAGCATGAGGGGCTGAATGTCGACGCCAGAGATGGCAAATCTATCAATGTGATTCGTTCCTTTCCGGGTCGTGGGCCAGCTATTGTGTGGGGAGCGCGTACACTGGCCGGTAACGATAATGAATGGCGATACGTCTCCGTTCGCCGGTTCTGCAACATGGTTGAGGAATCGGTCAAAAACGCTTGTGGGCAGTTTGTCTTCGAGCCAAACGATGCCAACACCTGGGTACGGGTACGGGCTATGATTGAAAATTTCCTGATTCTGCAGTGGCGGGCCGGTGCATTGCAGGGAGCCAAACCCGACCATGCGTTTTACGTAGCCGTTGGTCTGAATCAAACCATGACCGGGCTGGATGTACTGGAAGGCCGTATGATCGTCGAAATCGGGATGGCTATCGTCCGTCCTGCCGAATTTATCATCCTGAATTTTAGCCAGATGATGCCGCAATCCTAACAGAAATATGACCCTTTAACGCCTATACAATGGAAAACGAAGCAAATAAATCGGCTGACGTCCCCGCACTCTTGCAGCCACCCGGTCCTACCGCAACGGACCGCACCCTCGATCTATACGCCCGGGGAGCGGATAATGCGAGTGGACTTCAAAAAGAAGTGAAGGATATGGATACTGAACGCCGAGTTGCCCTTGAGCAGGAACGGGCGGCTGTCAGTAACCAGCAGTTTACCTGGTGTACGCTGCAAAAATCGCAGGCATCGGGTCAGGAATATGAAGGACTGATGAACGGCGTAACGATCATTGCCAAACAGGATGCGCTGGAAATCGACAAAACGATTGGCCAGTACGTCGCTCAGGCGGCTACGGTAAAAACGTCGTTCACTACTTTAATTCAGTCGCTGCAAAATCTTAAGACAGCGCTTACAGACGTAGAAACCACGGCCTATCAGGTTAGCGAACTCCTCGAAAACTCCAGCACCACGGCGGCTGATGATGAGCAGAAGTGGCTGAATAAGTACATAACGAATTTCTCGGATCGGGTTCGGGAAATCGGTGGCGATACCGGCGAGAAAAACCCTAAACAACGACGGCCGCCCCGGCAGGGTCTGGCCGATCTGACCAATGATCTGGCCGATGACGCCTTTGAGGTTTCGGTGAAAGTGATTGGCATTAGTGAATCGGCTAACGTACCGAGCTTAACGGATTTGAGCAAAATGCTGGTTACCGACGTAACCGCTCTGGAGGCCGATGTATCGAAAAACGTAGCCTTTGCCCAAAGCCAAAAGCAGGAAACGCAGGGAATATTGGCCCAAATGCTGGCCAAACAACGCTTAGCCCGTGCCGAAACCTTCCGCAAAGAACATCAGTATACAGCCCTTCAAAAAACGCTCGGCTTCGTTCAGGACCCCGATTGCCCGGATGATGGCCAGCTAAGCACCTACACCCGCGAACAGCTTGAACGGATTCAGCATGCAGTTGAGGAGTCATTCCAGTAAGACTCAACGGGCTCTTCCTGGTTCACCAGTATCCAAACGTACTTCGATCGGCTTAGGCTGACTCCGAAATCAGTCATTCAAACCCTTATAGAATCATGTCTAATCATTCGCTTTCGCAGGAATATATTTCTCACCTCCGCCGAAAGGTAAAACATGCCGAACGGACAAAAAAATACCTGACAGCCGTTCGGGATACGAAAAAAGGTTATAGCGACAACACCGTCACTTGGTACAATAAGCTTAAGGTGTATTTCGACAATGTCGAAGCCACCGAAAAGTTATCCGAGAAAGTATTTGAGGACATTGACAAGCTGGCGGCTCAGGCCCAGACCGTTAATGCAAACGTCGAACAGATTGTTGAGGCCATTCGGTTGCTGGTTTGCAACGTTCGGATGGTCAGTCAATCGCTGGATCGCCTAACGCAGAAATACCAGTCGCTTAAAAACGAGATCGACAATACCGGTATGGGAAGCAAGGACTTTAAGCCGAATGTATTCATGGCGGAGTTCAACAAACTGGGGGGCGACGGTGGTAAACTGAATAAGGCCTCGATAGCCTGCGCTGACGCACTCACCAAAGCACTAGACCTGCTCAAAGCAATCTATATCCTTCATTACGGCATGGACAGCAGCCGCACTGGCGACATAGAAACGTACCGTATTACGCGCGTTCTGGACGAGTCGGTCACCGTTGAAGAAGATAAGATTCTGTACACGACCATTTTTGAAACGATTGATGCTAAAATCTTAGGACGTGACGTAAAAATTCCGGGTGGCCTGGAATGGTTACTGGCTCAGCTTAGAAATGTGCTTAGTTCGGGTGTGCCGCAACCCGATCCCGACCCCGACGGCGACCACTACCCCTGCGACACGGTCTATCAGCATATTCCTCATTTCCCGCTTTCTGGTACTGATCGCTACTACAGCGAGACAAAAAAACAGTATGAGAAAGCCAGACGGATGATGAAAACCGCCGATGATCAGCTCACGCTCACACAGAAAGACCTGCAACGAGCCGAGTCGAGTTTTGATGGCTTGAGTGCTGCGCTAAAAAGTGCGGAAGAGGCTAAAAATCAGACCAAGAAATAAAGGATGGCGCTGGCCGTTCAGGCCAATTGCTGAATTCAACTTTCAATTTTTTAAACTATGGCAAAATATCCGCTTCCGAAATTTCACTTCAAAGTTGACTGGGGTGGCACCAACATTGGCTTTACCGAAGTGACGGGTCTGACTGTCGAAACCGAAGTGATCGAGTATCGACACGGGGCAGCGCCGGAATACAACAAAACCAAGCAGCCTGGTCTCCAGAAATACGGTAACATCACCATGAAACGGGGTACGTTCGAGAACGACAACGAATTCTACACCTGGTGGGATCAGACCAAACTGTTTGAAGAGAAAGGTGCCAAATTCCGGCGCGACCTTACGGTGAGTCTGCTGAACGAAAACCACGAGCCGATTGTGGCCTGGAAAATCAAGAATGCGTGGCCTACCAAAGTTCAGTACGCTGATCTGAAAGCCGATGCCAACGAGATTGCCATCGAGAGTGTCGAGCTGGCGCACGAGGGTGTCGTTATCTCGAATAAAGCGTAACAGCGCAACGTATCACCCCTTACGTTCAGATTTATGGCCGACATTCCTAAATACTACCCACCCCTTGGCTTTCACTTTCGTGTCAGTTTCACGGGAGCGACCAACGCAACCGATACGTATTTTCAGTCGGTTAGTGGCTTGAGCGTTCAGATTCAGACGGAAACCTGGAAAGAAGGGGGCGAAAATCGGTTTGAACATACCCTGCCCGTTCGGACAAAATACAGCGATCTGGTGCTGAAACGAGGCTTATTTCGGCCTAAAGAGTCGGTTTGGACCGACTGGTTCAGCGATACCATCGCGCTGATGTCGGCTTCGTCGAGTGAGCGAAAACAAAGCCAGTTTACCCGGACCCGTGACCTGCTGATCGAGTTGCTCAACGAAAAACACGAGCCGCTGGCCCGGTGGACCGTTGCGCATGCCTGGCCCAAAAACTGGAAGATTAATGATCTGAACGCCGAACGGAGCGAGGTGCTGATTGAATCGCTTGAGCTGAACTACAACTACTTTACGTACGACCGCCCCTAATTACCCGCCAGTACAAACCCCGTTACGTATGCCAGTCGAAATCAGAGAATTAGCCATCAAAATCAACCTGTCTGATGAGGGAGGAGCATCGGCCGGAACGGCTGGGGCTGAGAGTGGTCAGGAAGCGCAGCAAGCGTTGATCGAGGCTGTTGTCGATAAAGTGCTGATGATTTTACGGGAACAAGAAGAACGCTGAGTCATGGCCGAAACCAAAAAAGTGGGGACGTCGAACGTAACGCCCGTTGTCATTCAGGCATTTAACGACAAAAAACTCCAGTCGCAGACCGGTAAGTTTACTCTGCCGATCAACCCCGAAAATTACGCCATGTCGTATAAAGTGGAGGTTGATCAGTCGGGCGGTCACGGCAATAGTGGCTCAGATATTAAGTACAAGAAAACACCACCGGAGCAGCTGAAACTCGAGTTCATCTTCGACAATACGGGTACGGTGATGGGGAATACGCTGGATGGAACGCCTGTTCAGGAGCAGGTCAGGAATTTCATGACCGTTACGTATCACGTTGACGGGGAAAGCCATAAACCGCATTACCTGAAGGTCATGTGGGGCGACAACCTGATGACGGGCGACGTGCAGGGGTTCAACTGTATGCTCACTCAGCTGGATGTGAACTACACGCTGTTTGCACGTACCGGTGAACCGCTACGTGCCAAGCTGACGGCCCAGTTTACCAACTACGTCGAACAGGAGGCTCGTCTGCAAAATCGCCAGGACCACCGCTCACCCGATCTGACGCATGTACGTACCGTAGAGTTCGGCGATCGATTGCCGCTGATGACCCAAAAAATATACGACGACCAGAGCTATTATCTCAAGGTGGCAAAAGCTAATGGGTTGACGTCTTTCCGGCGCTTAAAGACCGGTGCCAATCTGGTTTTTCCGCCAATTCAGGAATCTTGATACGCTAAAAACACTACGTTATGCCTGATGCGCAGACTACCGATCCTGTTGTTCCGAATGACTCCCGAAGGGATGTTGTCAGTTTTGATCTCCTGGTTGACGGACAGCCAATCGATCCGGGGTTTCAGGTGCTGACCATCGTCGTCACGAACGAAGTGAACCGAATTCCTATGGCGAAAATCATTCTGCGCGATGGGTCGGCAGCGAACCAGAGTTTCCCGATCAGCGAGGGCGATGCGTTTGTACCGGGCAGCAAGATTGAGGTCAAACTCGGCCACGATCAGCACAATGCGTCGGTGTTTAAAGGCGCGGTGGTCAGGCAAAGCATCCGGGCACGCGAAGGGGGCGACTCTACGCTGACTGTCGACTGTCGGGATGAAACGTATCGACTAACCTTGGGTCGGCATAATCGCTACTTTACCGATATGACGGATAGCGATGCCGTCAGTCAGGTGCTGAGTGCACACGCGGGCTCGATTGACGCTACGAGAATCCAACACCGGGAGTTAGTTCAATACTACTGCACCGACTGGGATTTTGTCATGAGCCGGGCCGACATGAACGGTATGCTGGTTTTAGTTGAGGCCGGGAAAGTCAGTTGGCAGCAGCCGTCAACCAATAGTGCGTCGGTGTTAAATCTGGTTTTCGGTGGTAATCTTCGTGAGTTCGAAACAGAACTGGATGCCCGAACGCAAATCGGAGCTGTCAACGCCCAAAGCTGGGATTATTCAACCCAGCAACCCATTACGTCGGACGGCAGTGTAGCGGGTCGTTTTAGTGAACATGGCAACCTATCGGGCAATAACCTGGCCACCGACGCAGGTTTGTCGGCAATGGAGCTCCGCCATAGTGGACACATTGCCCAATCCGAACTAAAAGCCTGGGCTGATGCAACAATCACCCGGAGCCGATTATCGAAAATTCGCGGGCGGGCTAAAATCGTTGGCTTTGCGGGCGTTGTACCGGGCAACTGCGTCACCCTCGCCGGTATGGGCGCTCGCTTCAACGGCAAAGCCTACGTAACGGCCGTTCGGCACGAATTGGGTGGTGGCTCCTGGTACACTCACATTCAGGTTGGGTTATCGCCGGAGTTTTTTTACCAGCAATACCAAACCGCCGAAGTGGCTGCGGCCGGTCTGACGCCCGCTGTTTCGGGACTGCAAATTGGCATCGTCGTCAAGCTGGCCGAAGACCCCGACGGCGAGGACCGGATTCGTGTGAAACTACCAACGCTCGACAACGCCAGCAACGGAATCTGGGCACGTGTGGCAGCCTTAGATGCCGGTAACAAACGGGGCTCCTACTTCCGTCCTGAAATCGGCGACGAAGTAATCGTCGGATTTATTAACGATGATCCGCGTCATGCGGTCGTACTGGGGATGCTCAACAGCAGTAAGAATCCGGCCCCATTACCCACGAAGGACGAAAACCACATCAAGGGCTTCGTGACACGCAGCAACATGAAAGTGCTGTTCGATGACGAGAAGAAAAGCATTACAATTTCGACACCCAACAACA
The DNA here is from genome assembly GCF_014699035.1 of Spirosoma validum. Taxonomy (GTDB): domain Bacteria; phylum Bacteroidota; class Bacteroidia; order Cytophagales; family Spirosomataceae; genus Spirosoma; species Spirosoma validum. Next base: position 279,556 of record NZ_JACXAA010000003.1, on the reverse strand, counting down.
ATTCAATCATCATCAGCGACGACGAGAAAAGCATCAAAACAACCGATCAAACGGGTAATAGCTGGAAACTATCGCCCGATGGGATTGAGATCAGCAGTCCGAAAGACATTACGATCAAAGCAACGGGCAGCATCAGTTTGAAAGCCACGCAGGCTCTTAGCCTGGAAGGCATGAGCCTTAAAGGCAAAGCACAAACAGAGCTGAGCCTCGAAGGGTCGGCGAAAGCGTCGCTGAAAGCTGGTGGTCAGACCGAAATAAAAGGTGGAACCGTAATGATAAATTAACGAACGTAACAATGCCTCCAGCAGCTCGAATTGGCGATATGCATGTTTGCCCGATGGTTACGGGCATAGTGCCGCATGTGGGCGGTCCGATCACAGGACCGGGTTTACCCACCGTTTTGATTGGTGGTCTGCCTGCCGCCGTCGTAGGCGACATAGCCACCTGCGTAGGACCACCTGACACCATCGTGAAAGGATCGGCTACCGTGCTCATTGGTGGCAAACCGGCGGCCCGATTAGGTGACCTGACAGCCCACGGCGGCAGCATCGTACTAGGATTCCCAACCGTCATGATTGGTGGCTGACTAAGGTTAGATACTTCGCAACTTAATGTCAATAACGTATGCAACAGGATAGTGACAAGTTTTTGGGACGGGGCTGGGCATTTCCACCCACGTTTCATCGAAGCGATTTTGGCACCAGTGGAGCCGATATGGTTGACGCTCGTGAAGATATTGAGCAGAGTCTTCAAATCCTGCTGTCGACCAGTCTGGGCGAACGGATCATGCGCCCGGATTACGGCTGTAACCTAACTGACTTTCAATTTGAACCAATGAATGCTTCCGTCGTTGGCTACATCCGCGATATGGTCAGCACGGCCATGATCTACAATGAACCGCGCATTCGGGTCGAACGGGTGGAAGTCAATCAGCCGATTGGTCAGCCTGCGCTGGATGGGAAGCTACTGATTGAGGTCGATTATACGATTCGTACCACCAATTCGCGCTTCAATTTCGTCTATGATTTTTACATCACAGAGGGCATAAACTCCTAACGTAACGTTCCGGGCGAACCACCCGCCCGAAACCGGCACCTGTATGGCAGATTCTATAAACCCGCAGCATCCGCTTGTCCGCGATGGCCGCAGCCAGACTGAACGGCTCGACCTACATGCGCTTGCGCCCGAATCGGTTGCCCTCGACGACCGATCGGAGCGGCAATTGCTGGTTTATTTGAATGAATTTGCCAAAGCTGTAGCTTTCTACGAAACCGACGAAAGTCCCGACAAAAAACTTCAGCAATCAAACTGGCAGCCCTTCTTTCGAACCAGTTCGTCGGTCCAGGTATCGCTTATCGAAGCGTTTGATATAACGAACTACGAAACGGGCTATACGCACACGAAACAACGCTTTACGGACGGGTTGAATCGAGCCAATTACGCACCCTGGTTTGATTTTCTGTTCGATTCGGCCTTAACCGTCAATAGCTGGTTTGTCGCTTTGTCGGGAGATGTTGTCTTGCTGGAGAACAAAGTTATCCTGAATGAAACACCCCTCCGGCGGCTCATCGAAGACCTTATCCAGTCGAACCTGCAACCCGCCCTGAGTCAACTATTTAGTGTTGTCAATTTGCCCGACATTACGTATCAACTCCCCAACCTGACCGATCTCGCCAAAGAGCAGGTAGGGTCTCTCTGGAACCTTGGTTCGATTCAATACATCCGCGACAACACGCTGACAGATCTCGACTCGGTTGTGCAGATTCGACGTATCGCCGATCGACTCGATGACATTTTCCGCACCTTCGCGAAAACCATTCAGCAAATTGTTGGGGAGGCTGCTAAACAGGACATCCTTCAGCCCACTCAAACGCATGAGCCGCATCTGGCACTGCTCTACACATTTCTACGGCTATTGCGTCGCGTCACCGACGACTTTAACGGACTCACGCAAAAACACCTCGATTTTTATTATCGGGACGTACTGAAGCTACAGCCCAAGCTGCTTGTACCCGATGCCGTCCATGTGCTATTCGAATTACCCAAGCCCGTTTCGCAGTACCGGCTTCCGCAGCAGACGCTTCTGAAAGATGGCAAAGACGCGCACAAAGTCGACGTTCATTTTGCGCTCGATGACGAAATTATTATCAGCCAAACTCAGATCGCCGAACTGCGGACGCTCTATCGAAATGCCACCTCGTTTCTGGCCCGACCCAAAGCCAATTCGGCGGATGGTCTGGGCAAAGACTTCGCCGATCCAGCCCATACCAAATGGGCAATTCTCGGGGAAGAAGCATCAGAGAATCCGCCGAACGACAAAACAAAAAAGGCCTTAGCAGCCACCGTTGGTCTGGCCATTTCGTCAAAAGAGTTAATCCTCAGCGCTGGTCTTCGCACGATAACCCTAACACTGACGTGCGAAAATCCGGTACCTGCCAATGCTACTGACGCTTTCGCTATTCGGCTAAGTGGCGCAAAGAAATGGTTTAGTCCCAGCGGTGTAGTGACCACATTGATAAACGGTCATACGCTCTCCGTAATGTTTACATTGGGGGTTAAAGATGACGCCATTGTAGCGGCAGACCCAGCCGTATTGGGGGTAGACTATGGCATAACGAACGAAGCCGTTATTCAACTAATTCTCAACGACAAAGCCGGACTGTATGAGCTTATGCGGCTGGTTCAGATCAAGGCTGTCAGCATCAAAACTGAAGTTTCGCAGCTACAAAACGTACTGATACGTACCGATGACGGCGACCAGGACCCGACCAAGCCGTTTATGCCCTTCGGGGCCGTGCCGTCCGTTGGTTCCACGTTCTCGATTGGCAGCCCGGAGATTTTTTCTAAAGAACTGACCAAGCTGGAAGTCGATTTTGAGTGGGATAAAAAACCGTCAGATTTTGGAACGTACTATGGCGCCTATAAACTGACGACAGTACCGCTGCCCACGACAGATAATTCCTTTACCCGGCGGGTGTTTTATTACGAAAAAGGCAATCCTGTCAATGAGGAAACAAGTCCCGGTAATGTTTTTGAGCCGCTGATTTTGTCGGCAGATTCGACCGGGAACGATTTTACAGCTGATTCCATTTCTTTGCCCATACCGACTTCGCCTGCTGTTGCAAAAGAAGCTGGCTGGCAGGATGGGTTTGTTTTGGTCCAGTTGCAAAACGATTTTCTGCATCAATATTACGCCGAAGTCTTAACGCGGAATGCGTTGTTGCTTTCCAACAAAACGCCCGATCAACTCAAGGATATCGTCAAAGAATTTCCGGCAACGACCCTGACAGTCAATCCACCCTATACGCCTGTCATTAAAAACTTAACAGTCAGTTATACGGCAGAAACGTCAGCCGCAACGCTGTTCCACGTCCTGCCGTTTGATGACGGAGCCAATTATCGACGTATCGAACAAGGTGCTAAATCCGTTCCCTTCGTCGTTGACAATTTTTCGGACCAGGGTGCGCTCCTGATTGGTCTGACGAACGCCGTTGAGGGTAGTCTGACACTTGTTCTGTTTCAGTTGCTGGAATCATCCGCGAAAACCAATATCGATGCAGCCACCATCCACTGGACGTATCTCGATGGCAATGACTGGCTGCCTCTGGAAGCCGGAAAGAACGTAGTGAACGATGCCACAAAGGGTTTCATTCAGTCGGGCATTGTGCAGCTTGTGCTACCCGAACGGACAGCTTCCCGGAAGACTACTGTTTTGCCGTCGTCGTTTTATTGGATCAAAGCCGCTACGTCCGATAATATCCAGGCTGTTTGCAAGGCGGTTGGTGTTCATACGCAGGCATCCAGGGCTACGTTCGCCCCCGTACTTGCCGATGAGCCCGCCAAACAAAACGATCCGGCCCGGCTGGCGGTACCATTGCCTGCTGGTTTGGTAACGAAACTCGACACGCCGGATGTGAGCATTAAGGCCATCAAGCAACCGTACCCATCGTTTGGCGGTCGTCCAGCCGAAAGCACCTCCCATTTTTACAGCCGGGTAAGCGAACAACTGCGACACAAAGGTCGGGGCGTAACCCTGTTCGACTACGAGCAACTCATTCTCGAAGCATTCCCGGAAGTGTTTAAGGTCAAATGTATTCCGCACACGTTTGCCAACCGAAGCGTTGATCCCACGAATCAGGCTATCAACGACGTGCATGCGGCTCCTGGTTACGTTACGGTTGTGGTGGTGCCGGATGCAATGCAAACGCAGCTCGATGATCTCCAGAAACCAATGGCATCGCGGGGGTTGCTGACCCGTATTCAGGACTGGATAAAAAAACGCATCTCGCCCTTCGCCCGATTACAGGTGCTTAACCCGATTTATGAAGAAGTCGATACCCAGTTTCAGGTGCAGTTCTGTCCCGGAAAAAGCCGCGAATACTACATAGAGTTATTAAAAAAAGACATCGGTCAATTTCTGGCTCCCTGGGCATTCGACTCCAAAGCCCAGGTGACGTTTGGTGGCGTCATTTACCGCTCTTCCATTCTGGGTTTTATTGAAAATCGCGAATACGTCGCCTTCGTCACTGATTTTGTGATGCAACTCGACGGAGTGCAACAGGAAGAGGTTCATGCATCGGCAGCCCGCGTCGTCTTTACCAACGGCAAACATACCATAACGCCTTTTACCGCTAAACCTCCGCCAAGATTGGTAAACCGGGGCATTGGCTCTCCTGACTGGCAAATACCCTCCTCGTCTTCCAAAACACCCTAAACGTTTGACTTGAACCCGAAACCATACGTCCATGAGCAACATAATTAATATCCAGAACCGCTCGGAGCTGAAAGATCACTTTAAAGATGGGAGCATTCCTACCGGGCAGGATTTTGCCCGCTTAATCGATGCCGTTCTGGTCAAACGCGACGACCGTTTTTTTGGCGTGTGGCAAAAGGGGGCCGGTTATCAGGAAGGCAATATTGTCCTCTACACTGATCAGGCTGACCCGGCCAGCGACCGACCTGCCAATAGTGGCATTTATATCTTTGTTTCCAAAAAACAGGCCGAAGCCCTTGCGAAAGCCCAGGGGCAGGAGTGCGATTGCCTCGAAGATGACTGTTGCGGCAACAAACCACCCGGCGAGTGCTGTCGCTGGCAACTTATTCACATCGACAGCAACGATCACGACTGGCACGTTGTGCCGGGGTCTCCAGCGACCATCATGTATGCCGAAGTGGTTGGCAAACTGGGGGTTGGCACGTCGGCACCCGACGCTTTTTTTCATCTCAACGACGATAGTCAGGGAGCAGGCAGCCAACTCTTATTCAATCCGGCTGGCCTGACGGGCGGGCCTCATTTGCAGTTGAAATCAGGGATTCAGTCGCAATCGCAGGACGACATCAGCCCGCTTTATGTTGACCAGACCATTCTGCTCAACGATACCGCTACGTCGGTCGAATGGCAAACGAATGTGCCGCTGGGCTATGTATTTAAAAAACAAATGGCGGCTATTTCCGAAGGCACACCGACCAGCGAGACGCTGCTACTGCTGATGGGCAGCGCTAGAGGTCAGGCACCCCGTGTTGGCATAAATACAGCAACGCCACAAGCTACACTCGATGTCGCAAACGGCAATACGGGTATCCGGCTCAACGTCGACGACCCCAACCAGCCGCAGTTGATTTTATTAAAACCTGGTGTAAAAAACAACGTAGCGCAGGTAATCCAGAGCCTTGATAATCAGCGTGCTGCCTGGACAACTAACACCCCAGGTGGCTTCCTATTTTCGACAATAGCCAAAAAACCGCTGGTTGTATTCGACGCTACGGGTAACGTAGGTATCGGGACAGCAACACCATCTGCCAAACTCGACATCGCCGATGAAAAGGGCACAAATGGCCGGTTCGCCTTCGACGTCGAAAGTGTGAACCCCATGCTGACCGTAACGAATCTGAAGGATGACGGCGAAGAAGTCAATCTGAACCTGTCAGTTGAATACGATGCAACGGTTTTCGATACGGATGCCAAACAAGGGTTCGAGTTTCGGCAGGAAGGCAATCGGGTATTGTCGCTCACTCCCGATCCGAATGCCCGAAAAACAACAACCTTCAGTACGTTGGTCGATGGGTTTGCCCGCGCCGATGGCCTGTATGTCCGCTCACTTCAGGGCGATGTCACCCCTATCGAATCGGGGCTGGAGTTTCTGAAAACGCTTGTTCCCCAGGCTCGGGTACCCGAAGGCGATAATCATACGCAAATGGGGTTTGTCTTCACGGGTCGAACGGGGCGTAGCTCTAAAATAGCGAAGCAGTTTCCAGACAAAAACTTCGGCATTGCGCAGCATAATCTCATTGCGCTGCTGGTACGTAGCGTGCAGGAACTGAGTGATCAGATCGACGCGCTCCAGGATGAAATTAACGGGTTGAAGCAGGGAAAATAAAGCCTGTGCGGTTCGGCTACCACCGGTGAACCAAAAAATTTAGACTAGAAGCCCTATGACTACGGCACGAACAATCACCCCAAAAAAGGTTCGGAAATTTCCTGAATACCTTGACTTTGATCGCCTGCGTGCCGAGGGGATCAGCCATATTCAGGCGTTAGCGGGTCAGACCTGGACAGACCACAATAGCCACGATCCGGGCATCACGATTCTCGAACTCCTGTGTTACGCCCTCACCGATCTGGGCTATCGAACGAACCTCGACATTCGGGATCTGCTGGCCCAACCGCTATCTAGTTCTGCCAACATAACGTCAACGGTTGATGACAATTTCCCGACGGCAGCGCATAGCCTGAGTTGTAACCCATTAACGATTCTGGATCTACGCAAACTTCTGGTGGATACAGCGGGCGTTCGGAATGCATGGTTGTCGGTAGTTGGTCCAACCGATGAGGCTAACCCCGACGAACCGGCTTTGATTATCGACCTGGAAACCAGGCAGTTAAAAATGATTGCTTCAACTAGTAAAGAGGAGCCCCGCATTTACGTCAATGGCCTGTACAACGTACTACTCGAACTAGACGATGCTTACCTGGCTCAACAGGAAGCCAACGGCGAGACAGCAACGAGCGTAACAAACCGGATTCTGGCTCAGGTTTCCGAAAAACTCCACGCCCACCGTAACCTTTGTGAAGACTACCTGGCTATCCGTGTGTTACGCGACGAGAAAATCAGCCTGTGTGGCGAAATTGAGCTGACAACCAACGCCCTGCCCGACGACGTAATGCTCAACATCCTGGATCGGGTCCAGGAGTTTCTGTCGCCAACCATTTCGTTTTATACCATTAATGAAATGCTGGCAAAAGGCGCTACAACCGACGAAATTTTTGAGGGGCTACCATTAAAACTAAAAGACAGTTTCGGTTTTATCGATACGAAGCAACTAGAAAATGCTGAACGTCGGCAGGTCATTCATGTATCCGACATCTACCGCGTTTTACTCGGCATCGATGGGATCACGGCTGTCAAGAACCTGCGCCTTGTCAATCTGACAAACGGTACGAATCTGGAAGGTGAAGAGTGGATATTACCCTTAACCCCCGATACGTTCCGCCCCGTCTTAGACGCCTTAAAGTCCATCAATTCGCTGGTACTCAGTAAACGGAACGTAGTCTACAGTATTGATACGGATCGCGTGCTGAAATTCTTTGCCAAAAAGATAGCCAATCGGCTTAAAGTGCCAAAAAAGCCCACAGAACTCGATCTACCCATTACACTCGGCACATACCGAAATGAGCCGGTAGACGAGCGTAATACCAGCCTTACCGATGGGCTGGGGTATCATTTCAGCATTCAGAACGACCTGCCCGCAGTTTACGGCACGAGTGGAGTATCTTTTCCGGCAAACGCCAACACGGCCGACGAACGCCAGCGGCATGCTCAGGCGCTGCAATTGAAAGGTTATCTGTTATTTTTCGATCAGTTACTGGCCAATTATCTGTCGCAGTTAGCCAACGTACGTAGTCTATTTTCAACGAAACTCGATCCAGTAACCGACAGTGTCTTAGCCAACGGCAGCTTATCCGACGTAGCGTTTTTAGAGAAACTGCTTCCTTATTCGGTTGCACCCGTTCCTGGAAACCCAATCAGCCGTTTTTTCTCAGAAGGGGAACGTATCGCTAAAGTTATTGATCCGACCACCCAACAACGGCGTGTCTTTGGCACCCCAGCAGAACGCGACACAGCTCTGATTCAAATCATCAAGGCCTTCGATGAAGATTCGGTCGATAGATCGTTTCCGAAAAATCCAGACAATGGGCGTTTCTATTTCCAGATCATCAGTCAGGGGCTTCATCCGGTAGTCCTGCGCAGTCAGAAAACCTACGCAACGGAAGACGATGCTGAAGCCGCTCTGGGCATGGTTCGTTTTTTAGCTACGTTGGAATCCAGCTATCTGAGCCGGGAGAAACGTATGGCAGAGGAACATCACTATACCTTCGACTGGGTGTTTCGCTGGACTGCTGATTTCGGGCAGATTATGCGGCAGATCACCGAAAGCCAGTCCGACTATCTCCGGCGGAAAAATAACCTGTTCGACCACTTACTCGCCCGGTTTGCCGAAGATTTTACGGATTACACCCTGCTGATGTTCGGTCTGAACAAAAACAGCGCACAACCACCGTCTGCCGAAACAATGGCCCGCGATAAAGCTCGGTTTATCGAAGCGTACCCCAAGATCAGCCGCAATCGGAGCCGTGGATTTAACCAGCATTTGCCACCGGAAAAATACTGGCAATGGAAAAACAGCAGTGGACTTGAAAACCGTCTGGCCACGATGCTGGGATTCAATCGACCAGCGAACAAGCCCACCAAACAACTCAATTTCTTTGAACTCGATGAGGCCGTACGGAGGCAGTTTTTCGTTCATGACCGGCAGGGCCTAACCCTGTTGCAGTCCCCTCAACCAAGCCGAATTGGCGAACTTGCCGATTTTCAGCATACGATTCAAGAGGCTGTTAAAAGCCCCAATGCTTTTGTCCCTACGCGCTGCGAGACGGAACACGTGTTTGGGTTTCGTATGACAGATCAGGCGGGTTGTGTCGTTGCTGTTCATCCCGATACGTATGGCACACCGGAGGCCCGCGATGCCATGCTACGATATACGCGGCTCGTAACGCGCGATGCCAATCGGCTACCGGTTGATTTTGTACCGCAACAGAAAGGGTTTTACGCAAACGTACTAAAACCGGATGGTAGCCCCATTTTCCGGTCCGTCGCTGCTACATATACACAGGCTGAAGCTCGACTGATGGCGCTCATCATTCGTCGGACAGCCGCTCATAAAGACTATTATCAGCCATTAGCCCGTAGCGCAAAAGGCTTTGGCTTTCAGCTACGTAGCCAGCCCAAAGGCACGAAAAACGCTAACCTAAGCGATGTACTGGCTACGCATCCGAACTATTATTCGACAGCCGAAAAGCGGAATGAGGCCATTGAGCAAACCGTTCGTTTTTTTGCCAATAATCCCCTGCGTCTCCTCATTCAGTCGACGCCAGTCCGTCATTACTGGACGATTCCGTTACCGAAAGGAAACCAGTTGCAAAGTATCCATTTGTTCAAAACAGCCAAACAAACGCAGGCCGCAGCGGATCGGGCGATGACGTTGCCAAAAGAGGCCCGTACGGTCAGAATACACCACCACAACGACGATACGTTCTCGGTTCAGTTGATCGAACTTCGGACGTACCCATCGGCGCAACTGGATGAGCGGCCGCATACAGTTCAGGTAGTGCTTGCCCAGACGCAGCCCGTTGCTACGTTACCGGAAGCCGAACAGTTCAGAGACGACATTCAGCAATTACCTTATCAGTATACCGTACAGCTCGATACGAAGCCAGCCCAGTTCTATACCCAACTAATGGACAATGAAACGGAGAACGAGATAGGGCTCCGGGATGTTCGGTTGTTTGACACTGCCGACGAAGCCGAAATGGCGTTCGACGAGGTGCTGGAAGCCGCCTGCGGAGGGGCATGGCTTCTCGATGACACGATTAATAACGGCTGTGCGCACGGCTTTAGCCTGCAGCACTTAAACTCAGGAGACTTACTGGCAACCCATCCATCGCTGTATGATACCGTCGGTGAACGGAATGACGTACTAACCAACATTCAGACGCTGAGCTGCGCCCACCGCATCCGGTTCGAAGCCGAAGAACGTAGCGATTCCTGGCAGTTTGAACTGCTCTGCCCTAATAGTGAGGGTAGCCTGTCAGCCATACTTCGTGAACCTGCTGGTAGTACGCATACGACCGAAGCCGAAAGCCGGCAATTCTTTGAGGAAAAGGTTCGAGACAAGTTAGTGAACTTTCAGCCTGACTATATTGATCCAATTGGCGAACCGGGCAGTTTTTCGTTTCAGCTAAAGGTCAATAACCAGATTCTGGCTGAGCATCCTGAAAGTTACCTGACAGATGCAGAACGGAACGTACTGAAAATCAAAATAATAAATTGCCTGACAACAACAAACGAAGCCTATACGCAAATTTCAGATGTTTTTGTTTGCCCCGGCGATGAGTTTCCGCCCCCGGACTTAGCAAGCCGACGCTGGCGTGTGCGCGACGCCAATGCACCCATCGCTGTTTACGAGCAATCGTTTGCCACGAGTGATGAAGCAAAGAAATTCGCCGATCAGCTCATACGAACCAATCGCTGTCAGACTCCTCCCTACAGCGATTTGGTCGTAGGCGAAGGAGCCACACCACCGGACGGCCACTGGGTTATCCGCGACAAAACACGGATACTATGGCAAAGCCCGGATTCGTATACTTCGGCGGCTGAAGCCCGGCAGTGGTTTGAGAAAACCCTTATGCGCGTCATAACCGCTTCGCTGAGTCTGGATAACTACTCCATCAAGCCCGTAATCGATGAGCAGACACAGATACCCAGATTCAGAATCGATTTAACTGATGGGCACCAGGCCATTGCCGTCAGCGAGCTCTTCGACAGCGCTATTCTCGCCCAGCAGGGTATCGGTCTAAGGCATGATTATGCCCGCCTGTTTCCGTTCTATACGACGACCGATGGCATTTATTTCCAGCTATATAACGCTCGGAATCAACGGGTCGACTGGCGAAGCTCGACCGCCTATCCGACCTGGTGGGAAGCCCTCGATGGCTTTATGTCCTTTACGGATATACTCGGTTTCGAGAGTCATTATGCCCCCATCCGCGACGGCAACAAGGGCTGGCAGATTGCTCTGATTGAAGTCCTGTTAGAAAGCACTGATAGCTTTGTCATTAACCCGAAAACCACGACAAACCCGGATGGTCCGAAAGTCAGCCCTGCCGAAGCTGACCTGAAACTGGAGACCGATCAACTCGATACGCTCGGCTGGGAACAGGTCGAAAATTTTCTGAATCGGTACCAGGCTACTGACGAAACGCGGGTAGTACGTCCGTATATCGATTATACCGATGGTTGCCAGTACCGGTTTCAGCTCGTGAGCGATACGTATGCATTGGCGCGGCATCTGGGTGCGTTCCATACCAATACCGATCGGGAAATTCGGCGTGATGAGTTGTTTTTAGCGTGGACAAATCGATTCGCTGCGTCGGACGAATCCAAAAAGCTGCTAGCCAAAATCCTGACTAAGGTCCCTGCGTTCAGCCAGACCCGACAGCCATTAACCAATCTTTTTGTGGTGGTTGAGTCGGGTATATACATGCTGGGCGTACTCGACAAAACAACTGGATCACGGTTTGTTTTCGATGACGACGAAGATCAACACGCATCCGAAGCCGAATTAGTTGAGGCCGTTCGGCAGTTGTACGTGGCACTACCCGCCGACTTGATTGTGGATCGGGTCGATGGCGGCAGAGGATTTGAAATCCGGATTATTGTTGGCACTGAACGATACCAACTGGCGGGTCTGACCCAGCAACATGACTTTCCGCATTACGAAATCTGGGAGAGCGTAACCAGCTATGGCAAGGAATCCGACCTTGAGGCAGGGCTTACCCGTTGCCAGAATTTGCTCAGCGACAAAACCAACTATAGTCGTTACCAGGCCGCCGATCAGTCACGAACACTTGTTTTGACCGATCCGGCTCAGGTGCTGGCAACCCATCCTCGCCGATATACTACTCTTTCGCTCTGTAATCAAGCGATCAAACGTACACGATCGTATGTCGATTCAGAAGGGTTTCACGTAGTCGAACACATTTTACTACGTCCTCGTCAATTCCTGCCAACCGCAGCCAGTCAGCTTTTACCGATTCAGGTTCGTGAGGAGTTGAGAAAACCAGGATTGATCAGTGATTTCGATGCGTATATCCCCGGCAGTGATCCGTACTCCATGACTGCAACGGTCGTGCTGCCGTACTGGTCGCGTCGGTTTCGGTCAGTGGATTTCAGGCAGTTTTTTGAGAACACCCTGCGTCGCGAAACACCGGTTCACATCCTGCTGAATATCGTCTGGATTACGCCTGGACAGATGCAGCGTTTTGAGGACTGTTTACGCGGCTGGCTTCAGGAAATCGACCAGCCCTCCAGTATTGACTTCAGTGAGCAAACGAGTAGTCTGGTCGACATACTGGGAAAATTGACGAATACTTTCCCGCAGGCTATCCTAAATGACTGCAACGGGACACCTATTATACTGGATGAAACAACAATAGACTGATCGACAAACAGATCATAAACGAACCAAGGATACGCTCATGGACACGTCAACCATATTTCCGTTCTTCGAGAAAGGCTTACCTCTACGCAGCCGCGATTTAAACGCCGTCTTTCGCCGAGCTGACGCCGAAGTACGGCATACCCGGACCTGCCTGCATGGTATGGGTATTTTATATGGGCTTCATGTAACTGTCGAAACAAATACAATCACCATTCAGGCGGGGGCTGGCGTTACGTCGGAAGGTCATCTGTATTGCTCACATACGCCTGTCGAACTGACAAATAGTACCAGCCCGGCATCTAAAATCATAAAAAGAGAATTCAAAGCCGAGTCATTCGGTGATTATCTGGATCGCCCCTCAACAACAGATGAATTAAATGACACCGTAGAGCATCTGGAACTCAACAGCATTGGCACCCCGCTCACCAGCGAGACTCTGGCCAATAAGTGGCTAATCGTTTTTTTTGAAGTCGTTGCTGAAGATCTGAAAGGCTGCGCGACCTGCGATAAAGGGAAGCGTGCCAACGTAACAACAAAATTCCTGCTCATTGATGATAAGGTCTGGTCAGGGAATGGATCTCTACCGGGTTTATCAGCGATTTTCGATTGTGGACCAAATACAGCAACGAATCAGTCCAACACCTTTACGCCTATATCGACGACGGTGGTTCGTCTGAGCTTGCCTGATGCTGACGGAGATAGTAACCTGAGCGACCTGTACAAAAACAGTCTCAATACTTCGTTTCCAGGAATCAAGGACGAATTAATAAAAACATGCGGGCTTGCCGATACGATCTTTGGACTAGGCAGTATGGGCAAAGATGCAGCCAGTATGCTCGACGTACCGGCACTGCATCCTAAAACCAATGGACAATACCTTTACGACTACCTGCGCCTGATCATCCGGGCTTATAATGAATTTGTCACTACGCCATTTACCCGGCACATGGCAAATCTTCCGCCCAAAACCTGTTTTCCGAAGCACTTAGCTCTGGGGAAATTCGACGCGAACGGCGGCTTTTCTGATGACGTCCGCACACCGTTCTACCGCCCGATCTTCTCTGGTACGACCGATACCGATTTTGAGTACGCCCGCCAGTTGTATGAACGCCTGATTAGTCTGCTGATCAATGCTGATTTTGGCAGTTTAGACACGGAGGCAAAAAAAGAGCTACGTATTACGCCATCCCGACGCGCTACGTTCCCGGTCGGGATGCAGGCTATTCCGTTTTATCTGAAAACGGATGCGCTCCAAAAAAACTGGCGCCCCGCCAGTCAGTTCGATGCACTGATTCTTAGTTACGACGGCACAAAACGACTACAGCACCAGCCATTCTTTGACGAATCTGATTTCTACCGAATCGAGGGGCATGTCAATCAAAAAATAACGCTGAATGATAAGAAGAAAAATCAGTTTGAAGACCTGCGCGATTCACTGAATTTACCTTTCCAGGTTGTGTTGGTTAAGCCGCTGCGTGGACAGGATGACGTGCCATCGCTGACCGAATTTGCCCGGCAAAATCCTGGTCTTGAACATCAGGGCGGTGTACCGTCTGGCGGTACGTTCGTTGTCGTTGTTTCAGGCGAAGGCAATACGATTCTGGGCGATTTTTGTCTGCCTTACTGGGTGCAACCGCCCACACCCAAACCAGTTATTGCTGATTTTGAGATCAAATCCCAAACAACTAAACCGAACGAAGGAGAAACATTCGTTTTGTTCAGTACATCAGAAAATCAGAATGATCTCGAATGGCACGTTAAAGGCAGCAATGGCGATGGCACAAGACTTTCTGCCGATAACCATCAAAATGAATACGCGCATTTTTTCCCGCTTACTAACCTACCCGCAACGCATTATCTCGTTACGTTGACAGCCAAAAAAGATGGCCGGGAAAGTGTAGAGAAAACGACCATTGTTGTCATAAACCAAAAAGAACAGACACCACCGAAAGCCAGTTTCGCCGTAGACGCACAAGAAAATGGAGATGTGTCAGAGAATGGAGATGAAATTAAAGTCACGTTTACTGATGCCCACAAACCGTTTGAAATCAAACTAATATTCCAAAATAAATCCGAAAACGCGGATGAGTATCGCTGGCAACTAGATGGCAAACTAAAATCGAAAGCCAAAAATACGTTCAGTCAAAAATTTGTCTGGGTGGCCGGGGAAGCGGATCCACAGACTTTCACGATTCAACTTACTGCATCAAGAGATGGACTGATCGATATAGCCGAAAAAACAGTGACGGCTAGCCTTCCATCGCTTAACCCAATTGACTAACTAAAAACTCATGTCCCAGAATCACCTTATCGGCAACGTAGCGCTCAATGTCCATGCATCGCGGCAGACGGATGGCGTTGCCCTGCAAACTGAAGTAAGTGAGTGGTTTTGGCAGGACCTATTACCCGAACTAAACCAGGCTCTCGACGCTGTTATAGAACCTCATACAGTCGTGCGGCTCGACCGAATTGCCATCGAGTTACCTGCTGTCGGAAAAAAAAACTGGAAAGAGAAACTAACCCAATCCGTTTGTCGAATGATTGCGGAAGAAATTATCCGGCGACGCTTGTTTCCTCGCTCCACCGACGCACCTGTACAGGAAGTATCGCCAACGGCCAATCGTTTCGAGGCCTGGCTCGATTTCATCCGCACAGGTCACCGACGTCTTTCCGTAGCCACTCCTGTCGAATGGGAACTGGCCGCGCTTGATTTGATTGCTACGTCGCCGGTGGCTGTATCGACCTTCCGGCAGTTACTACGTACTCAACCGGTAGCTCTTGAGCGGCTTGTCCGGCAATACGACGATCCATTTCTGGTGCAACTTGCTGAAGCCATGACGGGCCGTTCCGCTCGGGAATTG
Organism: Spirosoma validum; assembly: GCF_014699035.1. Lineage (GTDB taxonomy): Bacteria > Bacteroidota > Bacteroidia > Cytophagales > Spirosomataceae > Spirosoma > Spirosoma validum. The sequence goes on along the minus strand of NZ_JACXAA010000003.1, from coordinate 264,137 downwards.
CTTCGATGGCAAACCGCCTTTCGAGGCTTGTTCGCCGTAACGTGGTGGCAGAAATGTATTGGCATTACGTTGGTGGAAGTAAAGAACGCTACGTCTGTATTCTGGCTGCTTGTTTTCGAAAAACTGAGCACCGATACGTATCAGTCTGAACTCAGCCAGTGGGTTAACAGTACCGAATTTTTTAAGCGACTCCTGGAGCGAGTTACTAGGCGTTCTTTTAGCGCTACGTCTCAGGCGCTGGTCCTCGACCGCTTTTTTCAGCAGCAACACCGTCAGCAGGCAAAGCCGAAAACTCGCGCTCAAAAATCGAGGGTGGGTAAGTCAATTGACATAGTTTTCGAGACAACGCAACTTCAGCAGGCTATTAGGGAGGCTTTTCGTAACGTATCGGAGGGTGAACTTTTGGTCAGCTTATTCGAAAAAATCGTAGAGGAACACCGCACAGTTATTACGAATTTTCTGGCCAAACAATCCCAGATTTCCTCTTCTGGAGCAACTGTAAGCCAATCAGCCGATGCGGAAACCGAATTGCCTGTAGAGAAATCGACGGAGGCCGGACGAGCCGACAACGTATCCGAGAGAATGCCCATTGATAACCCTATTCATACCGACGTTGACGAAGGAGAGGTCTTTTACGTTCCGAACGCCGGGGTCGTTTTACTGCATCCGTTTTTGTCAGCCTATTTTACAGAAGTCGGCTTACAGCCCAATCGCCAATCAGATCATAGACGAGCGGTTCAGTTGATCCACTATCTGGCAACAGGAAAAACGAAAACCCCGGAATATGAACAGGGGCTACCGAAAATTTTAGCGGGTTGGCCAATCAACCAACCGATTGATGGTTCTATCCGGCTAACCAAACGGGAGAAAGCTGAAGCAAAAAGTTTGCTCGATATGGTCATTGCCTATTGGTCGGCGCTCGGTTCAACTAGTGTTGCTGGCTTACGGGAAGGATTTTTTTACCGAGATGGGCGGTTGACCAAACGCGACAACGGTTGGTTACTACAGGTTGAGCGACAGACCATCGACATTCTCCTCGATCAGTTGCCCTGGGGGATCGGCGTCATTAAACACAGCTGGATGAATGAATTTCTCTACGTTGAATGGTATTAAGCGATGTATGATAGCTAATTGTGGCTGGATGATTTTCCGCAATTAGTCACAAAAAAGGAACTGAACTAACCTTGAAAACGCTTGCCCCGCCATCGGCCACTACTGCGCGTTCGCAGACGAACCAGCCTTTTTTCTCGAAAGGTGGTGATGCTACGTCGTTCTGGGGAGAGCAAGCGCAGGAGTCGTCCTTTTTCAATCAGCCTCGTATTCAGCCGAAACTTAGAGTTGGGCCCGCTAATGATCATTTTGAGCAACAGGCTGATGCAGTTGCCAATGACGTTGTCGCTAAACTAGCGAATCCGCAACCCGTTAATCGACAGGCATCTGCCTCGCCGTCGACGACTCCAGGTGTGCCAGGCAGCAGTTCTAACGTACAACCGAAGAGCAGCAGTGAACCGGAGGAAAAACTCCAGAAGAAAGAGGACGAACCAGAACGGACGGACGAAAAACTTCAGCGAAAACCGATTTTTGAATCAGCCGCCGATCCACCCGAGGATACCGTTCAGCGCAAGTCGGACGAGAGTGACCGGAAAGAGCAAATTCAGAAAAAAGAAGCTGATTCCGGCGAAACGGCCAGTTCCGATGTCTCGGACCGGCTCAATACGTCCAAAGGCAACGGCTCTCCCCTATCAGACAGTGTTCGGACGCCAATGGAATCAGCTATGGGCGCTGATTTCTCGGGCGTACGTGTGCACACGGGTAGCGAAGCCAGCCAACTCAGTCAGGATCTGAACGCTTATGCTTTTACGCACGGCAACGACATTTATTTCAACGAAGGACAATATAATCCATCCACTTCCGAGGGTCAACGCTTGCTGGCACACGAACTAACGCATACCGTGCAGCAGGGAGCGAGTGTAAAACGTAAGCCCAAACCGAACCCAACCGATACGCTGATTCAGAAAGCGACTGCCCCTGCTCCGGTTGCTGCGCTGAGCTCGGAAGTGGTTGATTTATCGGGAGGTACGTTCAACCTTTCGGATAAAGTCAAGGCAGAGATTGACGCGGCTCCCCGTAAAGAATTGGACGTCAGGGTGATTGTCAAAGGCATAACGGAAGAAGGGCGGGTTACAATCAGAAAAGACAGACGGGGCAACTTTAATAGCAAGAGTAAGGGTTCTATGCTCCTGACGAATGCCTGGACTAGGCAGGCAGGCGGTTTTTATCTGGTCTTTACCGTTGAGAATGAATCCATAAAAGATGCCTACGTATCAAACCGGCAGAATGGGCCAAAAGAGTGGTTCAATACCATCAAACAGAATTCTTCTCTTTTGGGTGGCGTGGGTTTAAAGGTTAGTGAGCGCCTACCGACGTTAGTCAATGAATTCAGCGGTGGCGTGTTGAAACTTGGCGCTAATGATGTTAAGGTCGAAGTTGGTGGTTTCCTGAACGCCAGCTTCAATTTCCTGTTAGAAAATACCAATAAGCCCAAAATTGACGCATCGGCTACCGTCAATATCAAAGGCGTTGTTTCGGGTGAATTGCATTTAGACAATACCAAAGAGAATCTCACTGGCGAAGTAAGTTTAGGAGTTGACTATAAAGACTTTAGCGGGATCGCGAAGATCAGCTACAAGGAAGATGGCAGCATTGATGTCCAAGGAAAAGCGGCCTATAATGCGAACAAATTATCCGGTGAAATAAGCTTCATCGCCACCGATTTACAGTCAGCCAATGCGTTTGCCAAAGATGCCATTGCGGCTGCAGGTGGTAAAGAGAATGCGCAGACGGCAACGCCCCCCGCCGAGGTTCCGGTTCCGAAAGAAGGCAAAAAAGATCGGGCTCTGGCTGCTACCGGACAATTACAATTCCACTTGACGGGATGGTTCGCCGGAACAGTCAACGTCATTGTAGATGGCAAGGGAGACATTACGGTCATCGGCAAAATTGCCCCACCTGCTGAAATAGAGTTGTTTAAGCAGAAAGATTGGGATAAAGAGCTATTTAAATTTGAAGCAAAGGCCTATTACGGTATCCCGGTCGTTGGTAACCTCAATCTGTTCGCCAACATCAGCCTCCATGCCATTGCCAAACTGGGACCAGCCAAAATCTATAACATTGAAGTGATTGGTACGTATTCGACCGATCCAACTATTCAAAAGAACATTCAGATCGCCGGTTCGATCAACATTTCGGCTTACGCGGGCCTCCGTTTACGAGCTGAAGGGGGGGCAGGCATCGAAATTTTAAGTCATGATCTGAAATTCGGCGTGGGTGTTCAAGCCGATGTTGGCGTTCAGGCGTATGCAGATGCTCGCCCAACCATTGGCTGGCGCGACCCTGGCGAATTCTACATCAGCGGTACGCTCGAAATGGTCGCTCAACCCATGCTGGGCTTGGGTGGCGATTTCTTCATCGAAGTAGAGACGCCCTGGTGGTCACCGCTTTCCGATAAAAAATGGACATGGCCGCTATTCGCCAAACAATGGCCACTTACTGACCCAATCGGTCTGAGTGCTACGGTTAAAGACTACGTACTAGGTTCGGGCAACGTACCGGAAGTTGAGTTCAAAAAACCGGAGTTCGACCCCTCGAAGTTCATGACCAATATGGTCGATGATACATTACCGGACAAAACGGGCGAAGGCGGTCCGGGAAAAGGTGAATTCAAAGAAGATGGTACCGTAACAAAACCCGAACTACCCGATCCGAAAGCGGGTAAAAAGAAGGGCGATAAATCCGATCCGGCGAAAGGCGCTCCCGCTAAGGCAACGGCGGCCAAACCCGACCCGAAAGCACAACAGGAGGCCGCAAAATTGTTTGAGCAGGGCGGTAATAAACTAAAAGGCATCAAAGATCCGATAACGAAAGCCGATCTGCGAACGCAACTCAACGGAATTGAAAAAGCCGTCAGTGGCCTTACGTATACGATCGAGCAACAAGGCAGCAAGTGGGTTGTATCATCTTCGGCGCGAGGCATTCACAATCCCAAACCCGTAAAATTCAACGCGATCCTAACCGAAGCGGATAAAAAAGCCGATGGTAAAAACGACACGATTGAAGCGGCTTTAGGTGAGATCGACCAGGAAGGTAATCAAAAGCTTGCTGATGGTGAAGTCACAAGAGCAGAGGCTGACCAGATTGCTGCTAACGTCAAACGCGATCATGGCACTATTATCGGCTCAATCACAGTTGTAGACGGCGGAGAAACCTGGGATTTTGAGTATATACAGCGAAAGAAGAAGAAGGGACCTACTAAAAAGAAACGCCCAAAAGAGTTGCAGGGCAAATCAACTCCTAATCTGGATGAATTAGAAAAAACAGAACTAGGGGTCTCTAATCGATACGTAAACGATTTCTTACATATTTATAAAGGTAAAAAGTATAAAGTACCGGGCGATATGGTAATATATGTCGAACACAGAGCCTCCCGCAAGCGCGGAAAATCAGGTGAAGCGGCATCTCTGAATAAGTATGTGCAGGAATCGGGCAATTCTGGTTTACAGAAAATTGCTATTGATGTCTTTGACAAAAAAGATAGTAATGGCGATAAGAGAAATCGCATTCCAGATATTTATAAACCACGTACGGTTGTAGGCGATGTTAAAGACGTCGCTTCCATTTCTTTTGATGAGCAAATGCGAGACAATGCAAAAATCGCCGATGGAACTTTCGCTAAATTACCTAACTCTGACAGTTGGCTCCCAGCCGCCAAAACATTTGATTTAGTCGTGAGAGACTCAAAGGATGGAACAGTTGAGTCAACACACGTATCAGAGCCTTTACAACAAGCAATACTATCCAGAGGAGGAACAATTTATGAAATCATCTAACAATAACATCCGAGAAATCTACATTTACTTATACTTTGAAAAAGGAGTGATTGATAATGTAGTTTTTGATAAACTAATTGACAACATCAATACTAATCTATCAAAATTATCTTCATTTGGAGCTTCTGAACCATTCAAATACCAATTTCCCATAAATAGAAATAAACTATTTTTGCTCTATTCGGAAAATTTTGATTTTTTCTTAAGCGGAGATCAGAACTCACTTATTCACGTTAGTTTCATACCTGACCAAAACATAACTATCTGGACAATAAAAATATCACTTAAAGAGGCAAAAAATACAGATAAACTATTAACATTCATTACACAAACCATTGATATAATTCCAATAATCTACGGTTTCATATGCTCAAAAGAAGAGTTCGATTTTAAGCACAAATTAGTAACCAGACTCAAGTCGGGCGGTACGGCGACGAAATACGTAGGAATCACAAAATGGGATTTTTTAGATTTCTTTCCTGGCTTATACTCGTTAAATATATGGAGTAATTATGCTTTTGATTTAGATAAAATAAAAAGTAAAATAGAAAATACAGTTAAGATAATACCTTATAAAAATCAATTGATTGCTGAAGTCAACAATGTATTCTCAAATGATATTACAATCAACAATAGTATCCAGAACGAAATAAGCAAACTAATAGGAGAAAAGGATTTCTTTTTCAAATCTGACAATCAAGATTTGTTTGATCATGCAAAAAAGTTCAAAGATTATTTAAGCAAAATGAAGTCAGACTAAATATAGTTCATTATTTAAAAAAATTATCAAATGTAAAATGTGTAGTACGACTTATCAAACGGTAGATAGTCTTATATCGAATCTGGTATCTTTAACTTATCTAAGAAGCTTCCTGAAGAAATTTTTTGGGCCGCCAAAGCGATTTTATATCGTATGTAGCCTCGCAACCTGATTATTTAATAATTTAATTCCCGTAACCATGCACAAAACGGCCTTCCAAAATGAACTTACAATTAGTGCGATCCAGCGAAGAAACGGTGCGAACAATGTCAAAAAAGATATTCGTAAAATTCAGTCTTGGCTGACTCTCTTTTCCATGCTGAACCCCGGTTCGGCTACCTCTACAGCGATTGATGGTGATTTTGGAAAAGCAACCGAGCAGGCTGTCAAAAATTTCCAGAGAGCAAAAGGCATCGAGCAAACAGGCCATGTTGATCAGGAGATATTTGACCTGCTTTCGACGCCCCTGCGCAGTGCGTTTACCAAGAAGCCTACTGGCAAAGACTTGCGCGAACTTGTGGTTAGTGCTGCTAGAAATCATTTACCGCATCGCCCATCTGAATTGATTATTAATCAGCGGGCTAATTCCGGTCCCTGGGTACGGTCGTACATGGATGGAAATGAGGGAGACGAGTGGTTTTGGTGCATGGGTTTCGTGCAGTCCATCATCGATCAGGCAGCTTCGACACAGGGCAAAGATTTTAAAAAGCTTATGCCCCTAACCTACAGTTGCGACGTAGTAGGTACCATCGGATTAGAGAAGAAAAACCTTATTCGACATACCCAAATTCGAAAAGACCCCTCCTTAGCGAAACCAGGCGATATTTTCCTGCTGCAAAAAGCGACTAATGACTGGGTCCACACAGGTATCATTTCGGCCATAGATGACGACATTTTTGAAACCATTGAAGGCAATACCAATGAGGGCGGTTCCAGCAATGGGAATGCCGTCTTGAGTCGTGTACGTAATTTCAGGCAATCCAAGCTTGATGTGTTTTCCATTGATAGTTTAGTCTAATCTTGACCTCATGAAAGCATCTTCTCCTCGTTCCCGTCGTCATCGTAATCCGTCTACGCAGGATGTACAGACGGAGCAACAGCCTTTTTTTTCGCGCAATCCTGTCAATGCGCCGGGTGCACAGAACAAACGTGAGGCTTTTTTTCAACCCAAACTAACTATTGGTCAGGCGAATGACCACTATGAGCGCGAAGCGGATGCCGTAGCAGACAAAGTGGTAGCTAAACAGCCAGCTGGTGTTGGTCGAACGGGCGATTCTGCGGTACAACGCATGGTTGCACCGGAAGAAAAAAAGGACGTTCAGAAAGCAGAAGATCCAAAAAAGGAGGAAGAAAAACCAACGGTTCAGAAGGCCGAAGCTCCCCAAAAAGAGGAGGAGAAACCGACAGTCCAGAAAGCTGAAGCACCGAAAAAAGAAGAAGAAAAGCCGACGATCCAGAAAATGGAAATGCCGGAAAAGGAGAAAAAGGAGGAAGCGCCAGGTGTTCAAAAGGCTGATGACCCAAAAAAAGAAGAAGAAAAGCCTGTTCAAAAAAAAGCGCAGCCGGGTGGATCGGTCGCTTCACCTTCTGTAACCTCTCAGATTGAAGGCACGCGCGGACAGGGAAGCCGGTTGCCGGACAAAACCCGCTCTCAGATGGAACAGGCGTTTGGTCGGGATTTCAGTGGGGTCAACATTCATAAGGATTTGGCATCGGCAGAGCTGAATGACGAGATAAACGCACAGGCATTTACGCATGGTAAAGATGTTTACTTCAACACTGGCAAATTTGCTCCCAACAGTGCGGAAGGCCAGCATCTCTTAGCTCACGAACTCACACATGTTGTGCAGCAGAACGGCGATACGTTGGCCCTGAAAGAAAATCCACTGAAGAACTACACGCTTGCGAAAACGGTGTGGTATAAAGATGAGAAAAGTGTGGATGCGGCCTTGAAAAACAGTGCGGTTCTGCAACCCTATATTGGCAATAAACTCAAAAAAGGATTTTCCATTCAGGATAAAGTCGACTACAAACGGAATGAAAAAGATTTCGAAGGCAGCTTTAAATCAACCTTTCCCGGCGATACGTATGAAACCTCGATTAGGGGCTTTTATGACCGTAGTAACAACAAAATAGTGGTGGCTCCGAATCCGACCATCGAGATCTTAATTCACGAAAGCATTCATAATTTATCGGCGGGCAGTACTCGAAGTATGGGGCCTTATTTAAATGAAGGCTTTACGCAGATTTTTACGAATGCCATTCTAAACGAATATAAACTCGGCTCTGGAAAGGCCTATGAGGATCAGGTAAAAGGAGCCAGTCAGGTTTTGACGGTCGTTGGTTTCGATGCGCTGGCCAAGGCTTACTTTCTCGGAAAAACAGCGGTTTTTGACGAAATAAAACGCAAAAAACCGCAATCTGACTGGGCAAAACTGATTAAAAGCAAAACTGAACAGGATGTACTAGATGCACTCCGGTGAGGCTTAGTAGAGTTTTCACAAAAGGTGTTCAACAAATTGCTATTTCCTAATTGCGATCGTTAATGAATGAGCCAATCAAAAATCAGCCATTGATGCGCTATTCTTTTTTTGAGGGCTTACTACGTTTGGCTCAATTCCAGCTACAAACGTTTTTTAATCAACCCACTGAATACGAACGTGCTGAAGATATTCCATTTCCAGACTTCGCATCGGAACAAGATCCGCTTAGCGTTTTTATTACAACAAATCAACTCAGCCGGGCTGAAATCGTTACGTTGCTGGTGGCGCTGGTTTCACACGTAAAAGTGGATTTCTTTGATAACATCATCCACTCTTTTTTCGACCAGCCGACTGATTTTCTGCCTATTGGCGGCACCCGCGGCAAGCAATTCCGCGGCTTCCTGCCTACCGGCGAAACGGTCCTTTTTTTACTGGCGGGCAACGATCTGGCCCAGCGATTTCAATGGCAAACGCTGTTCAGCGCTGATCATTTTTTTGCCCGCAAACAGGTACTTCACCTGGAAGACGCCTTGGAAGGCGAACCGATGCTGAGTGGTCGTGTTCTACTGTCGCCAGAGTATGTCGAGTTATTTACGATTGGAAAAATTACGCCCCCAAAATTCAGCAGTACGTTCCCGGCGCAACGGATCGAAACCAACCTATCCTGGGACGATATAGTGCTGAACGACGAGATTCGGCAGCAGATTCGGGAGTTACAAAACTGGGTGCAGTATCACAGGCAATTAGAAACTGACTGGGGCATGGGCAACCGACTCCGGCCTGGTTATCGGGTGCTGTTCTATGGGCCACCCGGTACCGGCAAAACGCTCACAGCTTCCCTGCTCGGTAAGTACACAGGCCGGGATGTTTACAAGATTGACCTCTCTACGATTGTCTCCAAGTTTATAGGCGAAACGGAGAAGAACCTGTCGAATCTGTTTGCCAAAGCCGAGAATAAAGACTGGATTTTATTTTTTGATGAGGCCGACGCCCTGTTTGGGAAGCGCACGAACGTCAAAGACGCCCACGACAAATACGCCAACCAGGAGGTATCGTATCTATTACAGCGAATCGAGACGTTTAATGGCATGATTATTCTGGCGTCGAACTTCAAGTCGAACATTGATGATGCGTTTTTACGGCGTTTCAATTCGATCATCAAGTTTCCGCTGCCCGATGCTCACGAACGGCTCCAGATCTGGACAAAGTCATTCCCTTCGGTTATTCAGTTCGATAGCACTGTTCAGTTGCCACACTTTTCCAGCCGCTATGAGCTCACAGGTGGCGGCATTATTAATGTAGTGCAATTTGCTTGTCTAACGGCTTATGCCGAAGGTAGCCAGTTAGTGAAACGCCAGCATATTTTAGAAGGAATCCGTCGGGAGTACGAAAAAGAAGGGAAGATGTTCGTTGGGTTTGGCAACGATTGATTACGTAGCGCGATGATACGTAGCGCGAGGCTTTAGCCCATATAGCTGTTAGACGAACAATCAGTCCTGGAGTTTACCCTAACGATAGCGCGGACTAAAGATCCGCGGTACTTATTTCTTGCGTTTCGGTGCTGACTCAACCGCTTTCAGATAAGGTTGAATTTTAGCAATCAACTGTCGGTAGCCTTCCGCATTTGGATGTAGTCCGTCACTAAATAATCCCTCCTCTATTTTTCCATCCGGTTTTAGAAACACAGTACCCGGCTGGATAAACGTAACGTTTTGCTCACCTGCCATCTGGGCGATACGCTGATTCAACGTAGCAACGCGCAACTCCCCATCCCGACGTGGTAATACGCCTATTACCAAAATATCCGCAGTGGGCTGGCGCGCCTTCATGGCCTTGATCAGAAACGCAAGTCCATCACTGATCTGGACATCTGTGTTAAGCTGAAGGTTATTGGTACCGATCATCAGCACGATCTGAGCCGCAGAGTAGCCATCAAGTTCGCCGTGATAAACCCGCCACAATACGTTCTCGATACGATCCCAGCCATACCCCAGATTGAGAACGCCCAGCGGTTCCAGGACAGCGTTCCAGCTATCGCTCCCACGTACCGTAGCCCCCGTCGACTCACCACCCCAGAAGTGCGTAATGGAATTGCCGATGAACAGAATGCGCGGGGGTTTATTTTTCACGCGAGCCATAATATCGCGGTGCCGGGTTTCCCAATCATAGATTCTGGCATCGCGGTATTGCGTTCGCGGTTTCATGGTCGAAACATCACCAAGGGGTTCGTTCAGAATTGTGCGGATGCTACGTTCGTAGGCATCAGCGTATTGCTGCATACCCAGATCCGTCGGGTGTGTACCATCGACCATGGCATCATTATCGAGATTGATTGTCGACTTTGGCAGGATGTACAGGTTTTGAATGCCTTCGCTTTTCAATTGCGTAAAGGCTTGTCCCATCAATACATTCACATCACTGTAGAGTTGCCTCCGGGTTGGGTTGATATCACCATCGGTATAGCCCGCATGTTCGACTAATAGAATTGGCACCGTGGGTCGTTGTCGACGTAGCGCTTTCACCGATTCAATGATCCGGCTTCTTATCGTATCGGATTTTATACCTACTGTGGCAATCAGGTTGGGGAGGCAATCCAATACGTATAATTTGGCATCTATTTCTGGTAAAAGGTCAACGATCTCTTTTTCCAAACGTCCGTTGCCTGAAAACCCCAGATTGATGACAGGACGATCCAGTTTGCGTCCCAGGATAGCCGTCCAGGCCATACCGGGTCTTGAGGCACAGGCTCCCTGGGCAATCGACGTACCATAAATCACTATTGGCTTGTCGGCCCGAACTGGCAAGGGGGTTAACGTAACGCCGGTTGGCACACCTATTTCAAGCCATTTAACCGAATTGTAAAGCGGCAGATACAACCGGTATTCGCGCCCTTTCTGATGATACGTATCATTGGGTTCAAGATTCGTAAACTGATACTGGATGGTATCGCCAAAGGTGTACTTCCCAGCGCACCACAGCCAGTCGCCATCGCTGTTGCCCGCGTACAGATCCACGCCACTAACCCCCGTAGCCGGCATGTGCGGCAGGTCGTGTTTTCCCGTAACGGCATAACGTACCGTAATCCGGTTAGTACTAGCCCTGAATCGAATTAGTAGCCCGGCTGCGTTATGCGACAAATTCCAGACGGGCGTCCGAACGGTTTTCTCGACTTTAGCCGGCAGTCGATCATACTGATTTTGAATGCTTTTTCCAGACCAGGCCTGCCCTTCAACAACCGAAAAATCAGCCTGAGCCGGATTCCACCAGACATAATCGGTTGAAGTCTGGGCCAGAGAAGTGATGGTTTGTAAACAGATGAATAAAACCGAAGTCAGTAACGTTTTTTTCATGCTTATTTAGGTGTTATGATATCAGGTTCTGAACCTGACATCATGCCTTACGGGTCTGGTTCCGATGCATAAAGGTGAGTATAGTGCCGGACTAATGTGTTTTTGATAGAAAAGAGTAAGGATTCTCTCAGGTACCTTTGCATTATGAACATTTCTCAGATGAGCCAAACGCTGTTTTACCTGATTGAGCAGCAGGCTGATTCCGAAAAGGCAGTCAATTATCTTCGTCAGCAAACGGATGCGTTTCAGCAAAATCCGCAGCTTGCTACGTTCTACCGCGTTTTTACGGCTATTCCACGTTTTGTGAGTAAACAAACGATTACGGTTCCTACGGACATGGCTTTTGCGCTCGAACGCATCCGTCCGGGTTTTACCGTTACAGGTTGGACGCTGGATCGACTGGCACGCGTGTGGTGGTTGCTTCAACTTCCTGCTGATGATCAACAGACCTACACCAAAACGATTTCGCAACTGTTTAAAGCCGGTGAACTGAACGAATTAGTGGCCCTATACTCAGCTTTACCCGTACTGGCGTATCCGGAGAGCTGGCGATTTCAGGCGACCGAAGGCATTCGAAACAACATCGCGGATGTCCAGTCAGCCATCATGCTGCACAATCCATACCCAGCTGATTACTTCGACGAAGCCGCCTGGAACCAGATGATTCTGAAAGCATTCTTCACGGACAAAGACGTAACGCAGATCGTCGGTCTGGCTGAACATAAAAACGCCCGGCTGGCTCAAACGCTAACGGACTATGCCGCCGAACGTCGGGCTGCCGGGCGAAGTTTACCGCCGAATATTGACTTGCTGATGTAGCCTGGCCGGGCTACAGATTAATAGAACCGGTACGTTATCCCGGCCGATAGCATCAATGACGGACTGCTACCTTTGAGCAGATCGTAATTGAAGAAAATGTTCTGATACTGCGCCTGAATCTCAGCGCCCAGTCCCTGCTCACGTCGACCATAGTATTTCAGTCCAACAGCTGGCGCAATGGCCCCTTTAAAGCCCGTTTTCTGATCGGCGAACGGACCGAAATAGTTCGTGTAATCGACATAGGCTCCACCACCCGCAAATTGGACGTACGGTCGGATGGCAGCGGCATTGTCGGCAAAATAGTACGACAGCGAGACCATTGCCGGAATAACTGATAGCGTTCGGGTTTGTACCGACGAAATGTCCTGTACGCTGTTGCCATCTATATACGTATAGAGCTGCCGTCCTAACCGTTGTTTCGTATACTGATAGCCCGTTTTCAATCCGATCGAAAACTGTTTGGGAAACAACCATTCGCCCTCTAATGCAAAGTTCGTAGGCGAAACCTTATCGATGTATCCTTTTTGGCCACCCATCGGCAGTGACAGACCATATCGGGCCGATACGTTGAATGTAACGTACCGGTCGTAGATCGACGACTCGTATTCATTTCTGTATTGTGCCCAGGCCGCCGTTGTCAGGCATAGCAGGGCAATGATTGCGGTTATGCGTTTCATGGCGTCTTAGCGGGTTGCCTGTAAATAAGAGGATTGATTGAAAATAGCCGTTACTGCCGTATCGACCGACTGTGTATCGGTGATATCGGTACCACGAATCGTAGCATCGTAAATGACGTTCACCTGCTGCTGACCGCTGCCCGTCGCCGGGTTATTTTTCAGATCGACCATTTGAATTTCCCAGTACTGATCCGTCACCTGATAAGTGTAATAGCTCGGATAGTAGTAACCACCCAAGCCACCTAATCCTCCCAGCCCGCCATACCCCCAGTAATTTGAGTAATAGGAATATGGGTTGCTGGCAATTCCGGTGTACAGGTTGTTAACGCGAATAATCGCAACGCCCAGATCAGCCGTCTGTCCTTTAGTGACGCGTTGAAATCCTTTGGCTGTTAACGCGGCTGCTACGTTTGTGACAAACCGATCCGAAATACTGTTTTTCACGGCGGCATAACTATCGTTCGACTGAATGATAACCGAATCGGGCAGGCTAAACGTTTTGTACTGACCAAAGTTGACAGAACGGTCGTAGTTTGTAATGTAGACGGGCGTATCCGTCGGACTTAAATCGTTGATCGCATTCTCGCGACAGGCGGTAAGTGCCCCGCCCAGTGTTAGCAGTAGGATCGCCCAGAGGCTCCCTTTTCCTAACCGAAGATGATGAAGCAGATTCATGGTTGAATTTGTTGTTGTACTAATTATACAACGAACAGATCAAAGCGAAGTTTGCTTAAGCTCAATTAAAATCTGACTAAAGTCATACGGAACGAGGGCAAATTTTCGAGAACTTTGCAGGCTATGAAGCTAATCTAGCCAACAGTAAGGTACCACGGGTTTTAACCCGTATTAATCACTGGAAGTACGGTTGAAACCCGTGGTACCTTTACTTAATCAATACCTAACAGAAACGCATTATGGATTTTATGGATTCGATTCGGGGTATGTCATTTTTTGATATGCACGTTCACATGACCTCCCGAACCACAGATGATTATCAGGCAATGGCCGATGCAGGCGTAGTGGCCTTGATCGAACCGGCCTTCTGGCTGGGTCAGCCTCGTACGGGCGTCGACTCCTTCCGGGATTACTTTGCGAGTCTGGTAGGCTGGGAGCGGTTTCGCGCGTCGCAATTTGGTATTCGTCATTACTGCACCATCGGATTGAATTCCAAAGAAGCCAATCAGGAAGAACTGGCCGAACAGGTTATGGAAATTCTTCCCTTGTTCATCTATAAAGAAGGGGTAGTTGGCGTCGGCGAAATAGGTTTTGATGATCAGACGGCCGCTGAAGACAAGTATTACCGGGCTCAGCTGGAACTGGCGAAGGAGGCCAATCTACCTGTGCAGATCCACACGCCCCACCGCGACAAAAAACAGGGAACCAGCCGTAGTATGGATATTGCGCTGGAGCATGGGCTGGAGCCGGGCATGGTCATCGTTGATCATAACAATGAGGAAACGGTTCGTGAAGTGCTGGACCGCGGTTTCTGGGCGGGCTTCACGATTTATCCGTTTACCAAAATGGGTAATGAACGTATGGTTGAGGTAGTTAAACAGTACGGTCCCGAACGGATCATGATCAACTCCGCAGCCGACTGGGGTATCAGCGACCCCCTGGCTGTACCGAAAACAGCAGCTTTAATGAAGCAACGCGGCATTTCGGATGAAGCGATCCGGCTCGTTACGTTTACGAATGCCGTTACGGCTTTCGCTCAAAGCGGGCAGCTTAGCCTCGACGAACTTACGCAACCCATGGGCATCGACCAGAGTCAACGGTTTAATGGCAGTTCCGTTCTGCGCGGTGGTCAGGCGCCAAGAGTAGATAAAGAATCAACGATCATTAAATGAAGAGTGTAGAGTGTAGAATAAAAGCTGACGCATAATCATTCTTTGCTCTTTATTCTTCACTCTACACTCTTCATTCTTCACTATGTTTAAAGCGCTTCTTTCCCTCACTCGTCCGGCCAATCTCGTCACGGCGATTGCGGATGTGTTGGCCGGCATGGCTATTGCAGGGTATTTTGTAATTCCGAATCCAGCGCCTGCGCCGGTCGGCTGGCTCAGTTTGGCAACCGTCTGTCTGTACGGCGGGGGAGTCGTGTTCAACGACGTTTTCGACGCTGAGTTAGACGCCGTCGAGCGGCCCGAGCGACCTATACCGAGCGGTGTCGTTAGTAAAAGCGTTGCTACGTTGCTGGGAACGCTCCTGCTGATTCTGGGAATTGGTACGTCGTTTATGGTGAATCAAACAGCAGGCTTTCTGGCCATCGGTATTGCTGTATCCTCGCTTGTCTATGATCGATTCGGCAAGCATCACAACTGGCTGGGGCCCGTTAACATGGGTTTGTGCCGAGGGCTGAATTTGCTACTGGGAGTTAGCATTCTGCCCGACCAGGTACTGCCGTGGGTTTGGGTTGGCATCGTACCGATTATCTACATTGCGGCCATCACCATGATTAGCCGGGGCGAAGTGCACGGCGGTAATACCACAACGTTACGTGCCGCTGGCTTGCTCTACGCACTCGTTATTGGCTGTGTAGCGGCACTAGCGCAACGGCAGCAACAGTTAGGTACCGCCTTGCCCTTCTTATTAATATTCGGGTATTTTATTTTTCCGCCACTCTGGCGAGCCGTGAAAGAGCCAATTGGCCGAAATATCGGTCTGGCCGTAAAAGCGGGCGTACTATCACTGATCGTCATGAATGCCGCCTGGGTAGCCGCATTTGCGTCATTTCCGCTGGCACTACTGGTTTGCTGCCTGTTGCCACTATCCCGGTTACTGGCAAAGGTATTTGCCGTAACGTAACGCCGAAGCTCCGGCTTCGGGAGTGAAGAGGCTTCTCTTACACTCCCGAAGCCGGAGCTTCGATACTACGATTGTTACGCGTTCGCGGGCGTACAGAACTCTTCCAACGCCATTTCGAGATGCTGAGCAATCATCTGTGCCGACCGGCCTTCGATGTGGTGCCGCTCGATGAAATGAACCAGATCACCATCCTTGAAAATGCCAATTGCAGGCGACGAAGGAGGATAAGGTAGCAGGTATTCCCGCATCTTAGCCACAGCTTCCAGATCACCACCCGCAAATACGGTCACCATTTTATCAGGCTTCACAGGGCTAGCTGCTAAAGCGGCTTTGACACCCGGACGAGCCGCACCAGCGGCACAACCGCATACCGAATTTACCACAACGAGCATGGTACCTTCGGCGTTTTCCATAGTGTTCACTACGTCATCGGCAGTGGTCAATTCTTCAAACCCGACGCTGGTCAGGTCTTCCCGCATTGGGATAAGCAAATGAGGAGGATACATAAGTACTGTATGATTTTGAAAGTATGATTTACGATTTTGGGGAGATGACGAAGTTTGAACTAAGATTGAAATCATCAATCGCAATTCAAAAATTACCGATCACATAAATCCCAGTTCTAATTTAGCAACTTCCGACATAAGTTCGGTTGAGTAGGGTGGATCGAAGGTTAATTCAACGCTTACGTCGTTTACACCCTCAATAGCCCGCACCTTCTCTTCGATCTCAGCCGGAATAGAACCTGCCGACGGGCAGGACGGTGAAGTCAGTGTCATTAGAATGTACACATTATTCACCGGAAATATCTTGATGTCGTAGATCAGGCCTAGTTCGTATACATCAACCGGAATTTCGGGATCATATACGCCTTTGAGCGCCAGTACAACTTGTTCTTTCAGTTCTTCGTCTGTCATGACACAACTATTAAACAGTTTTTTCGGTGTATGCACGACCGAAAGCTTTCATCCGTTCGATCATCGAGGCCAGCCCACCGGCCCGCAACGACGTAATCAGGTTTCCCATACCTACTCTCGGAATAAAATAGAGATCTGCTCTGGCAATATCTTCAGGTTTTTCGCCCGATAAAACCCGGATCAGCAAACTAACCAACCCCTTCGAGATTTGAGCAGTTGGTTCGCTATCCCCATAAAAATACAGTCTATCGTCTTTTAGTTCAGCATCGACCCATACTTTCGACTGACACCCCATAATTCGATTTTCATCGGTTTTCTGGGCTTCAGGCATAGGTGGCAATTTTTTACCTAAATCAATGATGTATTGCGTCTTGTCGAGTTGATCATCGAACAAGTCAAACTCTTCGATGATCTCGTCCTGTTTTTCATTAATAGTCATATTCAAAGTTTACCTAACTGGCTGGACTGATGCCGTATAGCTATTATGGTTATTGTATCTTGGAGATATATGTACAGCAAACGATAATTCCCAATCAATAACTCCCGAAGATGAGTCAGTTCTTTCTCTGGGACTTTACGCCCCATTTCCGGGAATGATTCAAGTAAACCAAGCTTTTTCGTCAATTCATTCGACCAATTATCAACATAAACCGACGATGATCGTGAGAGGTAATGCAAAACATCCCACAAGTCCTCTTTTGCTTCGTCTTTCCAAATTATCGGCTTGCCTGAATCCATTCTTTCATTTCACGCATGACATCTTCATTTTTATGGCCCTTTTCCTGGCCAATTTCTTCCATGGCACGTCCATAGCGATCAAGAATGATGAGCCGTTCAACCGCTTCGTCAAGCGATATTTTTTCCGGTAACTGGCGGAAAGATTCAACAATAGCAGCAGTACTAATCATAGGACTAACTAACAGTTTACACGTTTATTACAACATCATTTTCTGAACCCGGCGCAGACCTTGTACGAGTCGGTCAATTTCATCTCTGGTGTTATAAACCGCAAACGATGCCCGCGTAGTTCCGGCAATACCAAAGCGTTGCATCAATGGCATGGTGCAGTGGTGTCCCGTCCGAACGGCAATGCCCTGCTGATCCAGAATGACACCCGTATCCTGGTGATGAATACCATCAAGCACAAATGAAATGACCCCAATTTTATGCTTGGCCTGCCCAATGATACGTAGTCCGTCGAGTTCATTAAGCTGTTCCGTAGCGTATTGAAGCAAGTCGTCTTCATGGGCAGCAATATTTTCCTTACCCAAACCAGCCATATATTCCAGCGCGGTTTTAACGGCTACGACGTCGGCAATATTAGGCGTGCCAGCTTCAAATTTATAGGGCAAGTCGTTGTACGTCGTTTTAGCAAACGTCACTTCTTTGATCATCTCGCCCCCACCCCGATATGGCGGCATAGCATCCAGGATTTCTTTCTTGCCGTATAAAACTCCCATACCCGTCGGGCCGTAGAGTTTGTGCGCCGACAGTACGTAGAAGTCAGCATCAAGCGCTTGTACATCGATGTCAAGGTGTGAGCTGGCCTGTGCGCCATCGATCAGCACAACAGCACCAACTTCGTGGGCTTTATCGATAATGGTTTTGACCGGATTGATCGTGCCCAGCGAATTCGATACGTGTACGCACGATACCAGCTTGGTACGTTCAGACAAGAGCTTTTCGTACTCCTCCAGAATCAGTTCGCCGTTGTCATCTACCGGGATAACCTTCAGCACGCATCCTTTTTCTTCGCAAAGCATCTGCCAGGGAACGATGTTAGAATGGTGCTCCATCGTTGAAATAATGATCTCATCGCCTTCTTTCAGAAACCGACGACCGTAAGTCTGAGCAACTAGGTTAATGCCATCCGTCGTGCCGTACGTAAAGATTATTTCCTGCCAGTGCTTCGCATTCAGAAACTCCTGAACGGCCCGTCGTGATGCTTCAAAAGCGGCCGTAGCCTGCTCAGCCAGATGGTGAATTCCCCGGTGAATATTCGCATTATAACCTTCGTAATAACGAGTCAGAGCGTTAATAACCGGAATCGGTTTCTGGTTGGTAGCGGCATTATCGAGATACACCAGTGGTCGTCCGTTGACTTCCTGATCGAGTATCGGAAAGTCCTGGCGAATTTTTTGAATATCAAGCGTATGATCTATGGTCGGCTGCATAAGGTATTAAAAGCGGGGAGCAACGAAAACTAAACGAATC
Source organism: Spirosoma validum (assembly GCF_014699035.1). Classification (GTDB taxonomy): domain Bacteria; phylum Bacteroidota; class Bacteroidia; order Cytophagales; family Spirosomataceae; genus Spirosoma; species Spirosoma validum. The sequence goes on along the minus strand of NZ_JACXAA010000003.1, from coordinate 245,226 downwards.
TATCTAGAAAACGTAAAGTAGGCTGTATTAGGTTCGATAAACAGCAAATGATAAGGTACAACGGTCGGCCGCACTGGTACCACGGACTTCAGTCCGTTTTTAGACTCACTCAAAAACGGACTGAAGTCCGTGGTACCAGTGCAACTTATAATCGACTCAGCCGCTCGGCAGCTTCCTGCAAAATGGCGTCGTCTTTGGCAAAGCAGAAACGAAGGATCTGGTAGTCGTTTTTTCGATTGTAAAACACTGAAACCGGAATGGATGCTACGCCAATTTCTTTGGTCAGACGTATTGCCAGATCATAGTCCGGCTCGTCGGTGATGGCGGCATAGGAAACCGTCTGGAAGAAACTGCCTTCGGCGGGCGTGAACGTAAAGCGGGAGCCGCGCAGACCGTCCAGAAACAAATCGCGCTTACGCTGGTAGAAATCGGGCAGTTTCCGATAGTGATCCGGTTGTTTCAGGTAATCGGCCAGAGCGTACTGAATCGGTGTAACGGTACTAAAGGTTAAATACTGGTGAATCTTCCGAAATTCGGTTGTCAGTTCCATTGGGGCCAGGCAGTAGCCGATTTTCCAGCCAGTGACGTGAAAGGTTTTCCCGAATGATCCCACGACGAACGTCCGCTCCTGCAATTCGGGATGGGTCATCAGCGAATGGTGAACCCGTCCATCGAACAGGATGTGCTCATAAACCTCATCGCTGACAATCCAGATATCGCGGTCGCGGATGAGGTCGGCCAGTTGATTCAGGTCGTTACGTGTCCAGACGTGCCCCGTGGGATTATGGGGTGTATTGACCAGAACTAACCGGGTCTTATCGGTAATTTTTTCGGCAACCCGTTGCCAGTCGATGGCGTAATCCGGTGGTGTCAGCGTTACGTAAATGGGAACTCCGCCGTTCAATTCGATAGCAGGTACGTAGCTATCGTAGGCTGGTTCAAAGACGAGTACCTCATCACCGGGACGGATCACCGCTGTAAGAGCCGCGAAAATGGCTTCGGTCGCACCCGACGTAACGGTTACTTCTGTGTCTGGATCATACGCTACGTTATACTGCTCAAATGTTTTCTGCGCCAGCGATTCGCGCAATGCAGGAACACCCGTCATCGGCGCGTACTGGTTAAACCCATTCCGTAAATAGTACTCAACCAGCGACACTAATTCGGGCGAACAATCAAAACCCGGAAATCCCTGCGACAGATTAATCGCTCCCGTCTCGGTAGCCAGTTTCGACATAACCGTGAAAATGGTCGTGCCAACGTTGGGGAGCTTTGACGAAAGGCCTGTTGTTGATAAAGTAGGTATTATTTTATGCATTATGATCTGAATTCGTCGGGTTACAACCGGCGCAAAAGAATAGCTTATAAGTAATCTGGCAGTACGTTACCCAGTAAAATTTTATCAAGATACGGTTCCAGTTCATTCGTATCGCCTAGTAAACGTACTAACGTAACGTCATACCGACGCTGGCAGACCCAGGTTTCTACAAAAAAAGAATTGACTGCATACAGATGCAGCCAAAAGCCCGGCAGTCGCCGGGCTTCGAGCAGTACGCCACGCTGCCAGACAAGATTTAACTGTTCCTGATAGGATAAACGCTGAAAAGAAGCCGCTCCGTCATGATTTCGTTCGCTCTGCATGAGAAACTTCCCTCGTCTTAATGATCACCGTAACGTTTCTCTCCGGCTGTAACGGCAAGCGTTAGTTTGTTTTGCTTCGGCGGTAATGGACAGGTGGCATACGTAGTGAAAGCGCAGGGCGGGTTAATCGCCTGATTAAAATCGAGCGTCGTTACGCCCTCTGAATCGGCTTTGTCAGCGTACAGAAATCGACCAGCGCCATACGTATTGTGGGCATTGGTAGGATCACCGAACAGAATGAATAGCTTTTCCTCTTCACCAACCGCATCCAAACGATACGTTTTCCCGCCTTTCTCAAAAACAAGTGTACCCACTAATGGCGTCTGCGTCACCTGGCCCAATACGTTTATGATCGGAATGATTTTGGGCGTACTGGGTTTTTCCAGTTTCGCTTTGATCCGCCAGCTTTCGTCAACGGGAAAGCGGTCGATCGAATGAAATTCTTTCAGCAACGGACTGTCCAGATCGCGTAGCCGGATGCCGTATTTGTCACCCCGTTTAATAGTTACCCACCGCAATGATCCATTAGCCAAAACCGCTGGCTTATTGTCAGCCGAGAAAACGACTAACGGTTCCGTTACGGACTTTCCATCGACCGATACGTCAGCGCCAAACTTCGGCTCAAAACGAACTTCACCGTTATTTAGCTCAAGCACGCCCAGCTCAGTCGAAGCATTAGCTGCAGGAAACGGTACGTCGAAATCGGAACCCCGTCCCAACGAATTTTTACCTTCCTTTAGCCAGAATAAACCCGCCAGATTCAGCCAGCCGTTTTCGCTTTTAAGTGAGTTTACGCGCTTTTGATGCCATTCCTCAATCTGTGCTTTGTAGGCTGGACTGTCGGCGATTTGTCGAAAGCCTACAATCGATATCATGGTCAGTAGCCATAAGCCGAAAAAACAGCTTGAGTACGGATTCAATGCCTTCGGAGATCGTTTAGCGCGTTTCATAATGAGCAATGTTAAGGTCACGAACAACATCGAAAATAGCATCCTGATCGAGCGGACGATCAAAATTTTCATCCAAGAAATGGTAGGCAATCCGGCGATCCAGACCGATTACGTAAAGTGCCGGCGTAAAAGCCTCCTCAGAAATACCTGATACCCGTTCCCAAACAGGATCATCTTCGCTATATACGCCAAACCGTTGCGCAACGGTTGACTCTGCAGCGTAGGCCACCCGGAAATCCAGACCCTTTACCTGCCGTTCCAGCGTTTTAGGCGACTCATTTGAGAAAACCACCAAATCAGCGCCTGCCAGCAACAGATTCTGATGTAATTGAACCAGCGAGTTTAGGTAAGGCAGGGCATAACGGCCCCAGCATGGGCAATAAAAACTAACGACTAAAGGCCGGACGCTGACCAGATCCAGTACCGACGTAGTGCGCTCAGATCCATTCTGGGCGAAAACCGAGGCCCGCCAATTATTGGGCGCTCCGGCAAGGCTAAAAAAAGGGGCCGGATCGCCCGTTACCAACGGTCGTATCCGTTCTGTTCGGGTGCGGTCCAGCGTACTGCTAACGGCTCGAATGTCGCCTAGTTCATTTTCAAATTCAAGTGTCATGTTTATTGTTGTCTATAAATTTTTATCGACGGAACGTAGTCCCAATCCGTAAACCAATTGAAAATAGCGTTTCTGCAGAAGCGAGAAATATGCCCAAAGTGATAGTGCTCCGATGTAGCCCAGTATGATCAGTATAGGATCGCCCAATAAACCATATATAGCCAACCAAAGCACCCCTACCCGACCAATTTCCAGATAAAGCACCCACTGCCGTTGCTCGAGTAAGGCCCCACAGTTGATCAGGGTAAGCAATATGAACAGAGCCGTTAAGAACTGAAGATAAGTTGGTACGTATTGATCAAACAACAGAAGTGTGAACAGGATCACTAGCGTAGCGGCTAATTGCCCGGCAACGTATCCCCGAAAGCGTCGGCTCTTATAGTGAGCAGCGGAGCGTTCAATGGCGCTGGCCGATAAAAACCGGCTTTCCAGTTCCTGCCGAATAGTTGGATCGACGGCATCGGGTTTTCCAAACAATATGGCTAGTTTCGCCGACCAGCCCGTTGCTCTACCCGCTGCGACCAACACTTCAAGCAGGCCATGAAAATGTTGCCACAAAAAGCTGTGACTGTCGAGTGGCTTCGTCAATCCGTATACAGGTTCTTCGTTCTCTTCGGCGAACGTACCAAACAGTTTGTCCCAGATGATAAACATGTCGCCATAGTTCTTATCCAGATACTGCGGATTGCTGGCGTGATGAACCCGGTGATGCGAGGGCGTAACCAGGATGTATTCGAGCCAGCCTAATTTGCCAATGGTTCGGGTATGGATAAAGAATGGGTATAAGCCATGTACGAGAAGAATCGTGGTGATCATTTCGGCCGGAAAACCGATAACCGGTAGAATTGCCCAAAATCCCGTCCGTACGGCAGCTTGAAAGACCGTGATACGTGCCGATACGGTGTAGTTAAAATCTTCGCTCTGGTGGTGAACGACATGTACTGCCCAGAATACGTTAATTTCATGCGCCAGCCGATGATACCAATACCAGACAAAATCCGTCGCGATCAACAACCCAATCCATCCCCAGGCATTCGCTGGAATCTCGAACAGAGCGTAGTGCTCATGCAGATACTTATAGACGAAATAGAAAATACCAACCGTAAAACTGTCCAGCAATCGTTCCGCAATGCCGACATTGAGATTCGCGACGGAATTATTGAAATGAAAGTAATTTTTCTTCTGCCATTTCGCCACAAGATATTCCAGTCCCATAAAGAACAGAAACAGCGGAACCGCGAAAGCAAGCCAGTTGAAATGCATGAGTTAATTAGTATAGAAGCGCAAGGTATTACGTCTCATGGCTGAATACGTTTACCCTCAGACGGTTAGCTGTAAAGCATACATTATCGAAGAATTTTAGCGCCTAATCGATGATAAAATGGCGTTTTACTGGCTGCGTTCTTAGGCTGATATTCGCCCGTAACAAGCGGGATATACATCACCCGACGACGACTTTCAGCACCCAGATTCGGCGACTGTTCGACCCGGTGCCACAAACTACCGTTGTGAATGGTCAGGTCGCCCGCTTCGATGTCGAACCCGACTTCGCGGGGATCGGGTCGGTGATCAATAAATTGACGTTTACGGAAGAGCGTTAGCAGTGTATTTTGCTTATGCGTGCCGGGCAAGACTCGTAATCCACCATTAGTCATTGGGCAATCGTCCAGATGCAAACCCACGTTGAGCATGGGCCGGATACGTTGTCCCAGGAACAAATCGCGCGGGCTATCGGTGTGCCAGCCCATACGGGAAAAATTACTCTCTGGTGTGCGGACGTAGTGGTTCACAACTAAACCGTCCTTTTCTTCTTCGCCGATACGTCCGTTATAAGGTTGCAATAGTGGAGTCAGCGCTTTGAGCCGCTCATCCTGCAAAAACTCATGCAGCGCCGGGCTGAACAGGGAGGCAAAAGCGAAGCGTTGCACAATCAACTGGCCATTTTCATCACGCCCAAATTTGATGGGTATACCGTTGATCTTATCGACTTTTTCGGCAATCCAATTGGCTTCGACACGCTGCAGTTCCCGCAGAAAAAGTTTTACTACGTCGCGATCAACAAAGTTTTTGATGTGGAGGAAGCCGTTTTTATCAAAGAAAGCCGTTTGCTCAGCTGTTAACGCGAAAGAAGATTGAACGGCAACCGGATTTTTAGTAAGTACCATTGACGTAAGAATTAAGGTTTAATACATTTACTATACAGATTAAGTATAGTATTTTTTTTTATAAAAAAGCAAACATGGTGTTTGCCTGACAAGTGGATTCAGAAAGAACTAGGCTAATAACTTATTCTGGAAGCAAATTCAACAACATCTATTCATCATCGTAGGCATGACGAAGGAGACAACGTAAGCATTTCGATGCTCAAAAATTGCTGGTTGTTGATCAGATTTCATACGAAGAATAAGATGAAATGATATACTCTTTTAGATTGATAGGCAAAGGTGATTAGTGAGTTTCACTTTTCCAAATTTTTTCATGCGTTTGTGCAAAAAGTAGTAGATACGCTTAATTTCGGGCTTTTGTATTTTTTCAATTAAAGCAGAACATTTTGTCTTATTCGATTAATAACTCAATTTTCTATCCTTCATGAAACACGCTGTACAAACGAAGGTCAGCATCTGTAGCGTATTGCTCTGGATTGCTTTCCTGATTACACAGGTTGCTCAAGCTCAGGACCGTCGGGTCACGGGTAAGGTCATTTCTGGCGCCGACCAGAAAGCCATTCCGGGAGCAACCGTTCTGCTACGTAACTCAACGAGTGGTACCACAACCGATGCAGAAGGTAATTTCGCCATTGCCGCCCCGGCCAACGCAGTACTGGTTATTAGTGCCATTGGCTTTAGTGGTCAGGACGTTACTCTGGGAAACCAGACACAAATAACGGTTACACTCCAGGAGTCGGCTCAGAACCTTAACGAAATTGTCGTTACGGCTCTGGGAATCAAAAAGGAATCGAAAAAGCTGGGCTATGCTACAGCAACTGTCAATACAGAGCAGATTACGGTTAACCGGACAACTAACCTGGGCAACAGTTTGCAGGGCAAAATAGCGGGCGTAAACGTTACAGCACCAACGGGTGGCCCAGGAGGCACGGCCAAAATTCGGATTCGGGGGCAATCGTCGTTTAAAGGCGATAATTCTCCGCTTATTATCGTAAATGGCGTTCCCATCAATAACTCTAATTTCTCGAGTCGGCAGGGCGATACAGATGGCACAGCAAACCGGAGCGGATCAGCTGCGGATGGGGGCGATGGCTTACAGAGTGTTAACCAGGACGATATTGAAACTATGACCGTTTTGAAAGGATCGACAGCGGCTGCCCTTTACGGCTTCCGGGCAAAGGATGGCGCTATCGTCATTACGACCAAAACCGGTCGTCGGAACGCAGGCATTGGTGTCGAAGTGAACTCGAATTTCACGGCCGATCAGGCGCTGGATTACACCGATTTCCAGTACGAATACGGACAGGGTGAATTCGGCAAACGCCCTACAACGGTTGGCGAGGCCCAGAGTTCGGGGGTTTTCAGTTTCGGGGAGCGAATCGATGGCAAACCAACGTACCAGTTCGACGGAGTTATGCGTCCTTACGAAGCCAGTCGCGACCGGATCAAGAAGTTCTATCGCACAGGCAGTACGTTCACGAACACGGTAGCGCTGTCGGGTGGCAGTGACAAGGGTGGGTTTCGGATCTCGTTTTCGAATACGGACGCCAACGCTATAATTCCGAACTCTGATTTCCACAAGAAAATTTTCAATGTTGGTCTGAATTACAATTTCACCCCTAAGTTTTCAGCCCAGGTAAACGCCAACTACTCTAATGAGTATAACCACAATCCACCCCAGATTGGGTTGCAGGATCTGAACGCGAATACGACGGTCTATACCACGGCCACAACAGTCGATATGTATACGTTGCGGGATAATCGCTACGATGCCAATGGTAATGAACTAGCAACATCACGGTTTACGAATCGGAACAATCCGTATTGGGTAGCCTATGACCGCGCGGAAAACGTACGTCGTGATCGACTGTTTGGCAATGCCTCGCTACGGTATCAGTTCAATGACTGGTTGTATGTTCAGGGCCGTATCGGGCAGGATTATTACACGCGACCGTATGATTTCAACAGACCTACCGGCACTCGCTCTTTATCAGCAGCTGCAACGGGTTTCAATGGCTACTATTATCAGGAAGTGATTACGTTCCGGGAACGGAATCTGGACTTCCTGCTGGGTGCTAACCGTACGTTCGGTAATTTTGGAATCGACCTAACGCTGGGTGGCAATCAGTTGCAGCAGATCTATACGAACAACAATGCATCAGCCACAAACTTCTATATCCGGGGTCTATACACGATTCAGAATGGTCAGGCTAAGGACCCGCAGTACGCTTATAGCCGCAAACAGGTTAATTCGTTATATGGAGCCTCTGAATTCTCGTTCAAGAATTTTCTGTTTGTCAACGTAACAGCCCGGAACGACTGGTTTTCGACACTCGCTCAATCCAGTTACCTCTACCCCTCTGTTAGCGGAAGTTTGGTATTAAGTGACGCGCTTAAAACCCGCCCGACCTGGTTGAACTACGCTAAAGTTAGAGCAGCCTATGCCGTGGTCGGGGGCGACACCGATCCTTACCAAAATGCGCTGTTCTACGGACTAAATGCCAATACGTTGCAGGGTCAGGGGTTGGGGTTCATCACAACCAATACCAGTCCGAACGCCAACCTGCGTCCGCTTAAAATCAAAGAAGCCGAAGTTGGTCTCGAATTACGAGCGCTGAACAGTCGTATCAATCTGGACCTGGCTGTCTATCAGAAAAACACAGTAGACGAAATCCTGAATGTTGATATTTCGACGGCTTCAGGCTACGACAAAACCAAAGTAAACGTGGGTCGCTTACGTAACCAGGGTGTTGAAATGCTGTTAACGCTGGTGCCTGTTAAAAATAACAATCTTACCTGGGAGACGACTTTCAACGTAACGTACAACGAAAGCAAAGTACTCGAACTAGCCAATGGTCAGCAACGGCTTAAAGTCGGTCAGGGCGATTTCTTTGGCGAAGTCTGGCATGAAGTCGGTTTACCAATGGCTTCGTTGCGGGGTATTGCCTACAAGCGTGATCCACAGGGACGTATCATTACCGCGGCTGGCAAACCCGTGGCTGGCGATATTACCACCTTTGGCACGGCAATCCCAAAATACACGGGTGGTTGGTTAAACACCTTTACGTACAAGGGTTTCCGCGTCTTCGCGCAAATTGACTTTAAAGCCGGTCATAAGCTGCTTTCCAACTCGAATCTGAACTTCCTCCGGCATGGTTTGTCGCAGGAATCGTTAGTTGGCCGGGAAGGGGGTGTCCTGTTTGATGGCGTAAACGAAGTGAAGAACGCATCGGGAGGTACAGAGTATACACCTAACACGACCCGGGTTGAAGCCGAAGATTTTTACTCCAGCTACCGCAGTACCAACAATACCGAGCGATTTGTTTACAACGCCAGTTTTGTGCGCTGGCGGGCCTTATCGATTGGTTACGACCTCTCGCGGTTTGTTAATAAGTCGTTTATCAAAGGCTTGAACGTTTCAGCCATTTGCAATAACGTACTGCTAATCAAAAAATACGTAGACAATCTTGATCCCGAAGCGTTGGCGGGTGCCTCCGATAACATTCAGGGCATTGAAACCCACTCGCTGCCAACAACGCGCAGCTATGGCGTTAACGTAAATCTGAAATTCTAAGGACAACCCATCTACAGCTATTTAGTCATGAAAAAAATACATTATATCCTGGCAGGTGCTCTTTTGCTAACCAGCCTGAGCGGGTGCGATAAAGGATTTGAGGAGGTGAATCGAAATCCAGTACAGTCAACGAATATTGACCCAATTTATCTGTTCTCCAATGCGCAGTACACTACGACATTTTCTGCTCAGACAATTATGTATGAAGAGGCCATTGTTCAGCAGATTTACACGCCTTTTGGGGGTGTAAATAACGGCGGGAATTATAATCAGGACAACCGCACCAACACAATGGTCAATTGGAATTTCTTCTACAGCGGAACGGGAAATGGCAATAACGGGCCGATAAAGCTGCTGGCCGACGTAATGAACCAGACCAAATCGGATGCCAACCGTAGCAACCTATACAATATGGCCCGGATCTGGAAAGTCTACGTTTTTCAGGTGCTGGTTGATTCCTATGGCGATGTTCCCTACTCACAGGCCGGGCAGGCGTATACGCAGTCTACCTATTTGCCTAAGTACGATAACCAGCAGGATATTTATAACGATCTGCTGAACGAACTCGATCAGGCCACCGCAGCACTGGATGCCAGTAAACGGGTTGAAACGGGTGATCTGTACTTTAAAGGAAATATCGCTCAGTGGAAAAAACTAGGTTACTCGCTGATGCTACGTGTAGCGATGCGACTCTCGAAAGTCGATGCCGCCAAAGCCCAGTCGTTTGTTCAGAAAGCCGTTGCCGGAGGAGTGATGCAATCCAACGACGATAACGTCAAAATTCAGTACACCAGCATCTTTCCCAGCCCAACGAGTAATCTGTGGAATGGTACAGAGAAAGCTAATTTTTACCTGGCCCAGCCGTTTGTCAATTACCTGAAACAAACGAATGACCCACGCCTGAAACCCATCGCGACCAAATATGCTGAGCCATCAAAAGACCCCAGCGGAACAACGGAAGATAATACGCCAGCCAATCAGATCGGGTTTCCAATTGGTTACGACAACGGTAACGTTAGCACGGCACCAGGTTATCCGGGTAACGTAGGCTCGGGTGGCTGGAAATATTCGCAGCTTAACCGACGTACCGTCGCGAAGGTAGACGCACCACAGCATTACATTACGTATGCACAAACGCAACTACTCCTGGCCGAAGCGGCCCAACGCGGTTGGACAACGGGTAGCGCAGCCACTTTCTACACGAACGGTGTTACGGCTCATATGAACCAGATGAAGGAATACGATGCCTCTGCTACTATTGCAGCCACCGACATCACGGCTTATCTGACGGCGAATCCATTCGACGCAACCAAAGCGCTGGAACAGATCAATACCCAGTACTGGGTGGCTTCTTTCCTGAACGGACCCGAAGCGTTTGCCAATTTTCGGCGAAGTGGCTTCCCGACCCTAACGCCCAATCCGTATCCCGGCAAGACGATAGCTGGTACGTTTATTCGCCGGCTAACGTATCCGTTGAGCGAAAAATCAGTTAACGCCGATAACTACAATGCAGCCGTTAGTCGCCAAGGCGCTGATGACTTAGATACGCGCGTATTCTGGGACAAATAAGCTGACCGATTTACTTCCTGTTCTACACAAACAAGCTCAACCTTTCTGGTTGAGCTTGTTTGTTTTATGTTAACGGATAAAACGACAAAGACTGTCTTTTGGAATATCAATGAGCTTTAGAAACAATTAGTCTACAGCAAGACGTATATTTTTGCTTAAAAAGGTAGTTAATTTAGACCCGTTAAAACTGGTCACACTTTTTCCTTAAAAAAATCGCACCAGCAGCATAGGGTGTTTGGGTAGCTTGCCGCAGTTTTTTACTCCTCAAATATTCTATGAAAATCTCCCTATTAATTCTCCCCATGATGGTTGCGGGTTGTTTAGTAACCAGCACCAACCTCCAAGCTCAAAGTGGATTTAAACTCAACGTTGCGGCTGGGTTTGCCAAATTTCAGAAGGCATCTAAATTCAGCAGCAGCGATCAACCCAAGGGTGGTTTGGTTTACAGCATCGAACCCCAATTCGGTTTAGGCAGCAATCTGGATATTGGTCTGCGCTTCGAACAGGCGTTTATCAAACGTCCCGAAATACTCGATGAAGTATTGCTCTATCAGAGCCAGTCACAATCGATTCTATCAGGTGTGCTGACGCTAACGTATCGGATTGGTACTAGTTCAACTGTACAACCATATATTGGGGTAGGCGCAGGCGCATATTATACGGCTAAGAGTGATCAGACCTTTTACGATACCATGAACAGTTTCTACGAATACCCTCTACCTGCTACAGCCAAGATAGGCGGTTTAGGTCGCGTGGGGTTGGCACTTGGTCCTATCACGCTGGAAGGTGCCTATAATCTGGTCAGTAATACGAGTATCACAAATACAGTTGCCCGGAAAATGTTAGTAGGTCAGAATTCATACTTTAGTCTAAAAGCGGGTTACACATTCGGGCGATCATCCCGTTAACAGACAATCGACTGAGTAGGCGTTTATTCAACGGTGGAATTCGGCAAGCTGTCGGTACGTGCTTATATTCACATAAAAAGCGCGTACTGACAGCTTGCTTCTTGTTTAGTACGAAGCCATTTGTTCATCAACGTAACACCATAGCCATCGCTCACCTGGTTCGGCAGAGGCAATAACGGGATGACCGCTGGCGTGAAAATGCTTCATTGCGTGTTTATTGGGCGAATCGTCGCAACAGAGCGTGACACCACAGGTCTGGCAGGTACGCAAATGAACCCAGGAATCGCCGGTTTTGACACATTCTTCGCAGATATGTTCCCTGGCAGTACGTAGTTCGTTTAAGTTAGTGAGGTGTTCGCAGATGGTTCGTTTAAGCATAGTAGTATGTGGCCTGGCTAACGTAACGCGAGTGGGAGCCCGCGCTACGTTAGCTTTCTGCCAGGTATTTATGAACAAAACTCACGGCCATAGCCCCCTCTCCTACCGCTGACGCTACGCGGTTCATGGCGCCAGCCCGAACGTCGCCAGCGGCAAAAATACCGGCACTACAGGTTTCGAGGGCAAAGGGCTCCCGATCGTATCGCCAGACCTTTTTGAAGTCTGCATATTTAGCCAGATCCCGACCCGTAGCGATAAAGCCTTTCGGGTCTTTTATGATGTCCATCTCGATCCAGTCAGTGAGGGGTTTCGTACCAATAAAGACAAACAACCCGGCGGCCGGTACGGTTTTTCGCTCTTTTGAATCCATATTTTCCAGCACCAGACATTCCAGCCGTTCGTTTCCCAAAGCTTCAACAATCTCTGTACAGCCCAACACCGTGATGTTTGGCGTATTCGCAATCTGATCGATCAGATATTGTGACATCGTTTCGGTCAGGTCAGGACGTCGTACACAAATAAATACCTCTGATGCTGTTCTGGATAGATACATGGCGCCCTGACCCGCTGAATTTCCACCGCCGACAATGTACACCGGCTTTCCTTTGAAGGCATACGCTTCGGTTGTGGCGGCTCCGTAATACACCCCAGCCCCGGTAAATTTCTCTAAACTTTCGTTCTCCAGTTTGTGGTATGCTACGCCTGTGCTGAGTATGATCGCGCGGGCTACCACTTCACTCCCATCGACCATACTGATGTGCTTGTATTGCCCCTGCGATTTAATCGACATCACCTCCTGCGGGGCCAGGAACTCCACACCAAAGCGTTGTGCCTGCGTAATCGCTCTACGAGTTAAATCGGCCCCGCTCAAGCCATTCGGAAAGCCAAGGTAATTTTCGATTCGGGAACTCGTACCCGCCTGTCCGCCCGGTGCCCGTTTGTCAATCATAACCGTTTTCAACCCTTCAGAACCCCCATAAACCGCAGCAGCCAATCCGGCAGGACCTGCGCCTATAATGGCCAGATCATATAAACTCTGCGACGCTTTAGGCTTCAGCCCTAGTTTTTCTCCCAGATCACTAATAGTCGGCTGAGTCAATATTGAGCCATCTTCAAGCACAACGGCAGGCAAATCTTTAGTGCTGACATCGTGCAGGTCGAGTAGTTCCTGAGCCTTAGGGTCGCTTTCAATATCAAGCCAGCGATACGGAAATAAATTACCCGCCATGAAATCCTTTAGTTCATGTGAACGGGGCGAAAACTGGTAGCCGATTAATTTTAAGCCCTCATGACCAGGTCGAAAATCCGATTGCCAGTCGTCCAGTAAATCATCGAGAACCGGATACAATTTTTCTTCGGGGGGGTCCCAGGGTTTGGCAATGTAATAATCGAGCTGCACTTGATTGATGGCCCGTACGGCCGCATCAATGTCCGAATAAGCCGTCAGCAAAGCCCGTTTGGCATTCGGGAATAGCTTGCGAGCCTCTGTCAGAAATTCGACCCCGGTCATGTCGGGCATCCGCTGATCGGAGAGGAACAGTGCCACTTCTTCACCCTTCTTCTTTAATTCCGGCAACGTATCGAGCGCTTCCCGGGCCGAACTGGTGGCAAGAATACGGTATTTTTTCCGGTACTGTTTTCGCAAATCCTGCTGGATTGCCTGCAATACCTGTTGATCGTCGTCGATGGAGAAAATGATAGGAAGCTTCATTTGAATGATGACCGGGTCGCCGGTGCGATTATGAATTGTGAATGCTAAATGACAGGCCATAGACCTATTCATCGTTTATCATTCATCATTGAACTGGAAGGCATATACTGAACTCAGTACGGCCGGGTTTTGAGTTAACTTTAATGGAACCGTTATGGTGTTTTATAACGCCCTGGACAATGTCGAGTCCAAGACCCGTACCTTTTCCAATGGGTTTTGTCGTGAAAAACGGCTCGAAAATTTTATCCTGAATATCAGCCGGAATACCCGGACCATTGTCAATCACTTTCGTCAGCACAAACTCCAATCCTTCGGCCTGGCGGTCGGGCTGGCTGCTGATTTCTAATTTTCCGCCGTCGGGCATGGCATCAATAGCATTGTCGATAAGGTTGGTCCAGACCTGGTTTAGTTCGCCGGGCCATCCACAAACAGTGGGCAGCCCATCGGGAATCAGTACGTTTAATTCAATGTGCTTGCTTTTGACTTTGTGTTCCAGCAGCGTTAACGTATTGCGGATACCCTCGCCGAGCTGAACGACTTCTTTACCCCCGCCCCGATCCATGTGCGTGTAGTTTTTGATGGAATTAACCAGCATGGCGATTCGCTTGGACGCTTCGCCAATATCAAGCACCAGTTTTTCTGTCACTAAATTATTGACGATCCAGTTTACGACGCCTACCAGATTCTCATCACCAATTTTTTCCAGAAGCCAGTCCAGATCATCAACCGAGACCCCAAACTCCACTAATGGCCCGGCAAGATCCAAACTGTCATCAATTCCGTGATCATCGAGCCAATCGGTTAAGTCATCTTCCCGACTGCTACGTTCCAGCAACGTCAACGGCTTTTTGACATCAGCCGCTAATTGCTGATCGACTTTCCCGAAAAATACCGTCCGTACCGAATCGACCTGCTCATCAGTCAGGTCGAGGCTCATGACCGTTTTAAAGGCTTCCGGCGTAGCACGCAGATGTGATTTGAGCGTATCGACAGAACGTACTACGGCCGCCACTGGATTGTTCAGCTCATGCGCAAGACCCGCCGACAATCGTCCCAGCGAAGCCATTTTTTCGGTCTGTTGCGTCATTTTTGTAAAGTCACGAACGCGGGTCGTCATCTGGTGCACAAAGGCTTCGGTCAGTTCGTAGCACGTATGGATCAAGTCCCGCAGATGATCGCGATGCAGTTGGAGAACGTGAGCTTGTTTCTCCGCAATCAGACGGCTCGGGAACTTCTTCATCCGCGAAAAGGGTAGCATCCCCAGAATGGACTGAGTCTCGTAGATGATTTCATCGCCAGCCCCGTTGGCGCCGACATCAATTCGAATACGACCGTCCAGAAGCAGAATCAAATAATCGACCGGCTCATTCGCTTTGTGGATAACCGTCTCACGGGGAAACGTTACCTCTTCAGCGCGGTCAATAAACCACTGAAGCTGTTCGTCGGGAACAGCTTCAAAAGCCGGAAATAAACGGAGGTTTTCTACTAAATTCATGTTTATAGGAAAAGACCGGCTTCTGCCAGACAACCAACTAAATATACACGCAATTGGTTACAGAACGAATCTGATCCGCTATATTCTCCTCATTTTGCAGATTATTGCTGCTTTATTGCTGACTTACAACCTTTAAAATCTCCGCCCATCGCATGCGCATTGCCCTCTTGCTACTCTGTCTAACCGCTTTTGCCTTCCGAACCCGACTGGACGGCCCCGACAAACCCGCGTACCGGTTATACACCCCTAAATTAAAAGCTACTACGTACATAAAACTGTTGCGTCAGGCTGCCGACGCTGACGTTGTGTTATTTGGTGAGCTACATAACAACCCAATTTGCCACTGGTTGGAATTGCAGTTGACGAAGGATCTTCAGTCAGAGAAAAAAGGCAACCTGGTGCTGGGAGCGGAAATGTTTGAAGCCGATAATCAAACGGCCTTAAGTGATTACGTACAGGGACGTACCACCGGTAAGGAATTAGCTCAGCAGGCCCGGCTTTGGCAAAATTATGATACCGATTATAAACCCATTGCCGATTTTGCCCGCGAACAGCACATTCCATTTATAGCCACCAACGTACCACGTCGCTACGCCCGTCAGGTGTCGCGCCAGGGGTTGGCCTCTCTTGATACCATATCGGCTGAGGGGAAGCGCCAAATGGCTCCACTTCCATTAACCGTCGATCTGACATTGCCGGGTTATGAGGGTATGATGAAGATGATGTCCGAATCCGCGCATGGTGGCAGCTCGAGCTCATCAGCGGCAAATCCACAGGGCGCAACTACCGACATGACCGCTAATTTTGCCCGTGCTCAGGCCATTAAAGATGCCACGATGGCCCATTTTATCCTGCAAAATCTGAAGCCGGGTCAGACCATGCTTCATTTCAACGGCGATTATCATTCAAAAAACTTCGAGGGCATTGTCTGGTATCTGCGGAAACAACGTCCTGACTTGAAGATTGTCACCCTATCGTCCGTCGAAACACCCGATCCTGACAAGCCAGAACGCGAAAATCAAAACCTGGCCGATTTTGTTCTGGCGATTCCGGCCGATATGACCAAGACGTATTAAGCGTTTCGTTCGATAAGTTTTTGGGATTTTTCTAACTACACTATGTTTCAATGATCAAACTCTTTCACCAAACGGTACTGAAAGACTGGGCATGAAACGTACTCTATATGATTAAAGACTTATTCAATTTAACCGGTAAAAATGCACTCGTGACAGGTTCGAGCCAGGGGATTGGACAGGCCATTGCACTGGCTTTAGCCGAATTTGGCGCTAACGTAATCGTTCATAACCGAAAGGGTGACGAAGAGGCCCAGAAAGTAGCGGATCAGATTCGGCAGCAGGGTGGCAAAAGTGCGGTTATCGGCGTCGAACTGTCGGAACCTGGTGCTATTGATCAGTTATTTGACCAGGCCACAAAACCGTTTGGTCCAATCGATATTCTGGTGGCTAACGCATCCGTTCAATTACCTGAGGAATGGGATGAAACAACCCCCGATCAGTTTGACCAGCAGGTGAACGCCAACTGGAAATCGACACTGCTGATGATGCAGCAATTTTCCCCCAGTATGATCGAGCGCGGCTGGGGACGAATTCTGACCATCGGGAGCGTACAGGAAGAGAAACCGCATCCAGCCATGATCGTCTATGCGGGTACGAAAGCGGCCATTGCCAACACCGTACGGAATCTGGCACTACAGCTTGCCGCAACGGGCGTAACGGTCAATAACCTGTCGCCCGGCGTTATCGACACCCCCCGCATCGAGGAACCCACCCCACCGATCTCCGAAGAAATTGGCAAGCGTATGACGATCCCCAACGGCTCCGCCGGCCAACCGGACGATATTGCCGCAATGGCCGTTCTCCTCAGCTCCGATGCTGGCCGTTACATTACGGGCCAAACAATTTTTGTGGATGGAGGAATGAGCTTATAATGAGTTATTTGTACGCCATTAACGAAGTATATTCTGCTATCAGTGCCCAGCTATGGGCTTCGCAGTGCCAGCGCATCTGTACAATTGAGCGGTCGGCAAAGCGACGTAGTAACGGCTGTTCGTAAGCAGTCAGCAGCCCCGCAATGAAAAAATTGAACGTACTGATATCACGTTCAATACCCTCCGTATTCACAGACGTAGCAACCGCTTCGCCAAGACGTATTAAGGACGTTGCCAGAATCATCTGCTCAACGCGGTTTTTGACTTTGGCCAATTCCTGGTACGTGTCCCTGATCAATTGCGGGCGAAGGGGTTCCAGTTCAGGAATAGCGAAAGCGGCCATCAAGCGCGTCAAATGGTAGATGATCAGTGAAGTTCGGGCGTAATGCGGAGCGCATCGGAAGGGTTCCGTAACGTAGCGCCTGGACTCAACAATGGAGCGTAAATACGTTAGCGAATCGGTATCATGCTGATTTCGAGGCAGATTGTACTGATAGATGCAGTACAACATATTGCTGAGTGCACAGGCATCGAAATCGACTCCCATATTTTTACCAAACCAAGTTGAGTATGCCTGTAACTGACGATACTCGTCGTAAGTATTTCGTATTCGTTGCGGCTGACTTCCATTGGCATGCTGCGCCAGCTTATCCTTCAACCAAAGTTGATCGGTACGCGACGGTTCCGTAGTGAGGTAAACCATAGCCGTGTCGTCAATATCATCGGGAATCCGAAAGTGCTCGAACCGATGGAAGATATAGCCATTCGAAAAGTGACGCGATGGGCGCGTAGGCCAGAAATTATACGTATTCAGCCCATCTTTATTCTGGAAAATCGGATAAGCCTTTACAGCTCTCTGCTGAATGGCATCAATCAGCGCCTGGCTTTCTGACGATACGTCTGGTTGGAGATTTTTTAGCGTAAATACTGTACTGGCGGTAAAGAACACGTTTGTATCCGCCCGCCGATACCCAATCATCGAATTGCTGCGTACCGAGGGAAATAACCCCGTTTTATCCTGCAATCGGGCAATGCGTCGGATACTGGCGTCTGTGGATAAGGCAGTCATAAGTTTAGTAAAAGTACAGCTTGCTACGTGCTTTTTTCCAGATTAAGAGTTGATATTTGCCCACTGATTTCATTGACGCAAGCCATGGCAAACCTGATTTTATTCGACGATCCAGGCATTCGAACAGCGCTGCTGCCTTTTACCTTCACGCGACCCGTGGCAGGCATCCGCATCGGCATTCAAACACTGGCCGAGAAATGGGCCGATTTCCTGAAACTGACGCCTTCTTTTCTGACAATACATTATTTACAGGCAAAATTTCCGCAAGTAGCGACTACCGACAACTGGTATGTCAACGGCGCGGTTTGCCCAACGCCTGCCTTGCAGGAAGCGCTTTCGGCAGTCGCTGTGGGTAGCGGACTCATTACATCCGGTGGGTTAGTGCTGGCTGTGCGGACAGATCATCCGTTAGCAGCCCCCCCGACCGTCAGCGAAGAATATGACTTTCAGACATTCGCTGAACCGTTGACGATCATTTATAATCCATGGGATATTTTCGTCCACAACGGCGACCAGATTCGCGCTGACTTCGCCCGAATAACCGCTGGGCGAACATCACAACCCATCACGGACCCCTTCACACGCTGTTACGCGCCCGAAAACATCTTTGTTGAAGAAGGCGCTACCATTCGGGCAGCTACGCTGAACGCCGAAGGTGGGCCTATTTATATCGGTCGGGACGCTACCATTAGTGAAGGCACCATCATGATTGGCCCTTTTTCGCTGGGCGAAGGATCGACCGTGAACTGGGGCGGAAAAATGCGAAACAACACAACGATTGGTCCTTTTTGTAAAGTTGGGGGCGAAGTGGGAAATTCTGTTTTCTTTGGCTACAGCAACAAAGGGCACGATGGTTTTCTAGGTAATTCGGTCATCGGTGAATGGTGTAATCTGGGCGCGAATGCCAATAATTCGAATCTTAAGAACGATTACAGCAACGTTAAACTCCACTCCTATGCGACGGGTCAACTGGAAGATACAGGTCGTATTTTCTGTGGCCTGATGATGGGTGATTTTACGAAAGTAGGGATTAGTACCATGTTCAATACCGGCACTGTAGTGGGTGTAAGCGCCAACGTATTCGGAAGTAATTTTCAGCCGAAGCATATTTCCTCCTTTTCGTGGGGCGGGGCCATTGACGGTTTTACAACGTATCGACTTGAGAAGGCACTTCAGGTAGCGGCAGAAGCGTTTAAGCGACGTAACAAAGAGTTTGATAAGCAGGAGGAAGACATATTGAGAGAAATCTTCTCTCTCGAACGCTCCCGACCTATAGATACTACGTCGTCGTTCAATTTTTAGCCAGTACGGCTACTGCACCGGATTTAAACCCGGTATAGTAGCCGTGCTGGTATACATTAGCTTATGCAATTTTCTGAAATCATTGGTCAGGATGAAACCAAGCAGTTACTGTTACGGGCGGTGCAAAGCAATCACCTGGCTCACGCACTGTTGTTTGACGGTCCGGCCGGGAGCGCTAATCTGACGCTGGCGCTGGCGCTGGCTCAATACGTCAACTGCGAAGACAAGCAAGCAACGGATTCATGTGGGCGGTGTGCGTCCTGTATAAAGACCCGGAAACTCGTCCATCCCGATCTGCACATGGTTTTCCCAGTGGCGAATCTGGCGAAGGGAAAGACCTCGGAAGCATACCTGACCGACTGGCGGAAGTTTCTGCTTGAGCAGCCGTATCGAACTTTACCCGATTGGCTTGAAACCGTAGGAGCCGATAATAAGCAGGGAAACATTTCGGCGGAAGAGGCCCGAAATATTTTGCAGAAACTCTCGCTGAAAGCGTACGAAGGAGCCTACAAAATCATGCTGATCTGGCTGCCCGAACTGATGAACGTAGCGTCGGCCAATGCACTGCTGAAAGTGCTGGAAGAGCCCCCTGCTCAGACTCTTTTTCTGTTAGTGACAAGCCAGCCCGATAAGCTGCTCATCACGATTTTGTCGCGAACGCAACGTATTGCCGTGAGTGCGTTTACGGATGAAGAAGTCGCTACGTACCTGCGACAGCATCTGAATCTCGACGAAACCACCGCCCGACGTAACGCGTATCTGGCCGATGGCAATCTGGCTGAGGCTCTCCAGCTAAGCGATCAGAGTACGAATCTATCGGAACAGCATACCTGGTTCGCGGACTGGATGCGGACTTGCTATCGGCAGGATTTACTTACGCTGGTCCGGCAGGCCGATCAGTTCGACGGTTTCAGTAAGGAAAAGCAGAAGGGTTTGCTTGATTATAGCATCCGCATGTACCGCGATTTATTTCTGTGGCAGCAGGGCGCCGGTGAGTTATTACGCTTGCCCGATGAAGAAATGGCGTTCGTCAAAAACTTTGTTAAAGTCTTAACCATTCACCATATCGAACGGATTGTCACCGACCTCAATGAAGCCGCTTATCACCTCGAACGTAACGCCCGGGCCAAAATGATTATGCTCGATATGTCACTCACGTTCAGTCGATTAATACGAACGTAGCACCGATACAGTTATAAAGTCGTAGAGTTTTAACGTTCCGCCTTATCTACTCATACTATGACTTTACAACTAGATGGCTCTATAACATTACAATTCCTTTATGAACTTCCTCTCCTCAAAGCCTAAGCAGATCATCGGCATGACGGATCTGGTTGATTTTCCGGATCTGGAACTGTTCGACGTGCAGGCTAAGGTGGATACGGGTGCTTATACGTCAGCGCTTCACTGCAAAGATGTTCAGGTAAAGCGAACTGGTTTGCGAAAGAAATTAAGTTTTTGGCTAATCGACAAAACCGGCGAGCCCGCCCGACAGTTTTATAGCGACAAGTTCAGCCAGCGCATGATCCGCAACTCGTTCGGTGTGGCCGAACTACGCTATGTGATTACAACGCGAATTGTTTTGTTTGGGCGCACGATTCGGGCCGAGTTCACCCTTGCCGACCGTGATCAACTAAAAAATCCTGTATTACTTGGCCGTAAACTCCTGCGTAACCGCTTTATCGTAGACGTATCGCAAAAGAACCTATCCTATCAAGAGAAAGTCACTAGTCAACAGTTGTCAGTCGATAGCAAAAAAAAGTAATCACCAGGGATGCTATTGACCGACGACTATCCACGAACTACTCCAATGCGTATTGCCATTTTATCGGCTAAACCGAATTTATATTCGACCCAACGCCTTCTCGAAGCTGTCACAAAGCGCGGCCATGAAGGGCTTGTGGTCAATCATCTGAACTGCCAGGTCATGATTGAAGGGGGCAAGCCTTCTGTTCTGTATGAAGGGCAGGAGCTGGACAACCTGGATGCGATTGTTCCCCGTATCGGCGCTTCGGTGACCGATTATGGCTGCGCCGTAGTCCGACAGTTTGAGATGATGAAAGTTTTCACAACTGCGAAATCACAAGCCATAACCCGGTCACGAAATAAACTACGCAGTTTGCAGGTACTCTCAAAAGCAGGCGTCGGTTTACCCAAAACGATCTTTGCCAACCATCCTAGAAATGGCGACGTAACGCAGCTTATCAAGCTAGTCGGCGGGCCACCCGTTGTTATTAAACTGCTGGAAGGTACCCAGGGCATCGGTGTTGTGCTTGCAGAAACGATACAAACAGCCAAATCGACCATCGAAGCGTTTTACGGGCTGAAAAAAAACGTACTGGTGCAGGAATTTGTGGCCGAAGCGAAAGGATCAGACATTCGGGCATTTGTGGTCGGTGGGCGCGTGATCGGTGCCATGAGACGGCAGGGGCTCGAAGGTGAATTTCGATCCAACATCCATCGGGGTGGGAATGCCATGATGATTCAGCTTACCCCCGATGAAGAACAAACCGCGATCGAAGCGGCCCGTGCGCTTGGCCTGAAAGTGGCGGGTGTCGATATGCTTCCGTCCGAACGAGGTCCGTTGGTGCTGGAAGTCAACTCATCTCCGGGATTGGAAGGCATTGAAACGGCTACTGGTATTGACATTGCCTCCGAAATCATCGCCTACATCGAAGATAAAATCCGCGCCGACGAAGGCGACATGGTGGGCGTTTAGCACAGTAAAGAATGTATAATGAATAGTGAAGAATAAATACTTTTGTCAATCCGTACTCGCTATCATATTCTTCACTATTCATTCTACATTCTTCATTAAAGATGCCTGCGCTTGATCCTGATCTCAAAAAAGCCATTGTCCGGATGCCGGGCACGGAAAAAGATAAATTATTACTACGGCTGATTACGAAAGACGCCGTGCTGACCGAACGACTTCAGTTCGAGCTGGTAGAGCAGGGAAAAACCGTTGACGAAAGACGTACTATGATTCGGGAATTTATCGATCGTACGGCAAACCTCCACGCCGATTCGGCAGGCTGGCTCATGATGGACATGCGGACCGTTAGTGGTTATATCAGCCGCCATCTGAAGGTTACGAAAGATAAATACGGTGAAGTTGAGTTAATGCTCTACATGCTCAATACATTCTATGAACGGAACGCTCACCTACTCCAAAAATACAATTCACGCACCGACAAGGCCGCCGAATACGTTGCCAAACGTACCGAGCAGGTTTTAAAAAAAGTCGCTAAACTCGATCCGGATTATCATATCGAATTTGCCGACGAGATTAATAAACTTCTTAGCTGGGTTAATTATGCGGCTCCAGCGCACTATGCCCGCCAGATGAGCTTACCTAAAGAGTGGGATCTAGCCTGACTTTTTTGATAATACAGCCAGAAAAACGAATCGTCAGGAACGCAGCGACAGTAAGTCATTGCACAGGTCAGCTACGTCCTGTTGCTTAAGCGAACCATTCTGTCAATAGCTTATGAAGCTTAATCAAAACTAAACGACCTGTCTGGCGGCTACTAATCTGATTATATGAAGTTTAGAATTTAACTAAAACCCTATCCCCCCTGCCTCGGTTATTCGTTTACATACCCGCCCTATGTAATTATGAGTCAAACCGTTTTAATCACAGGCGGCACCGGTTCAATCGGTCGCCGACTTACCCAGGTACTTCGTCAACAGGGATTCCAGATTTCACTGCTTAGTAGATCCGACAAACAGATACCCGATGTAACGGTGTATCAGTGGGATATAAAGAAGGGAGCTATTGACCCGAAAGCTATTACTACGGCCGATTATATTATTCACCTGGCGGGGGAAGGTATTGCCGATTCCCGGTGGACTGACACGCGAAAAGATGAAATTCTTGGCAGTCGGCTGCAATCAACTGAATTGCTGGCAAAAGCACTAAAAGAACACCCCAATAAGGTAAAAGCCTTCATTGGCGCATCGGCCATCGGCTATTACGGTGGCGACACCGACGACCGCCCGCTCACCGAAACGACCGTTGCAGGCACTGATTTTCTGGCGCAAGTCGTACGGGCCTGGGAACGCTCAGAAGATCGGATAGCCGCCTTGGGCATACGTACCGTAAAGTTTCGGATCGGCGTCGTGCTGATGACCGATGGAGGTGCCTTACCTAAATTAGCCCAACCCGTTCGATTAGGCGCGGGCGCACCGATTGGATCAGGTCAGCAGTACATTTCGTGGATACACCTTGATGATCTTTGTCGATTGTTCAGCACCGCGCTAACCGACGACACCTGGCAAGGGGTCTATAATGCCGTAGCTCCCAATCCCGTCACAAATGAAACCATGACACGTACCATTGCCAACGTATTACATCGCCCGATGCTATTGCCCAACATCCCAACGTTTGCGATTAAACTGCTTTACGGCGAAATGGCGATTGTGGTTACTGGCGGCAACTACGTACTGAATAAGCGTATCGCTGAAGAAACGTCATTTAATTACAAGTTCAGCGACCTGACGAACGCGCTGGAAGATCTGTTGAAATAAGCCTTAAAAAGCAATCAGGGAGCTGCACATGCAGCTCCCTGATTGCTTTTGCAAATTACCAACGTTCTAGCTCCACTCCCGATCCGCCGAATCTTTTGTATTCCACGTATCAGTTGGCGCAAACCAGGTTGCTCCTTTTTTGAGGAATTTCTTAGCCACTTCTTCATTCAGTTCAACACCGAGGCCGGGCTTATCGGGAACCTTAACAAAACCTTTCTCCGTAATCGGTTTCATACCCGTAATCAGATCTTCCCAGCCAACAACGTCGACGCCGTGGTGCTCAAGCGCTACGAAATTTTCGGTAGCAGCTGCGCAATGAACATTGGCCATCATCGAAATTGGCGAACCGGCAAAGTGCATGGCCATTGGAATCCCTTTTTCTTCGGCATAATCACCAATCTTCTTGGTCTCAAGCAAACCACCCGACGATGCCAGATCGGGGTGAATCATATCAATCGCTTTTGCATCGATCAGCTTGATAAACCCTTCTTTCAGGTAAATATCTTCGCCGGTCAGCGTTGGCGTATCGATAGCGTCCGTAATTTGCTTCCACTGATCGGTATAGAACCAGGGAACAAGATCTTCGAGCCACGCCAGTCGGAACGGTTCCATCGCTTTACCAATCTGAATAGCGGTGTTTACGTCAAAGTGGCCGAAGTGGTCAGCGGCCAAAGGCATATCGTAGCCTACAATGTCGCGCACTTTACCCACGTGTTCCACCAATTTATCCAGTCCTTTTTTGGTAACCTGAATACGCGTAAACGGATGTTTTGTGTTGGCATAGTTACCAAGTTTACCAGGCTCATTATCACTCCATTGCCGTTTTACGCTCCAGTTATTGGCGTTTACCAACAAACCAGGCTGGTCGGCCAGCATACCAATACCGAAATCCATCTTCAGAAACGTATAGCCCTGATCTCTACGCTTCTTCATATTCTGGGCGAACCCCTCATAGGTATCTGCTTCAGGCGTGTCGGCATAGAGTCGGATAAAATCACGGTACTTACCCCCGAGGAGTTGATAAGCCGGTACGTTATAGGCTTTACCAGCCAGATCCCAAAGAGCCATCTCAACACCACAAACGCCCCCAGCGGCACGACTTTGTCCGCCAAATTGCTTGATCTGCTTAAATATCTGCTCTACATTACAGGGGTTCTTGCCAAGAATCCGGCTTTTCAGCATCAGCGCGTAATTGGCGCTGGCACCATCGCGAACCTCGCCCCAGCCAACAAGTCCCTGGTTTGTATCAATCCGAATAATCGGGCTGCTAAAGGGTACACCTTGCAAGACAGCCACCCGCATATCCGTAATTTTCAATTCCGACGGTTTGGCAAAGCGGTTTACCTTTTGGGTGATAAATTCCATTTCCTGCTCAGCAGCGAATCGTCCGGGCATTTTGTCGAACATCAGCCCCAGCGAAAGACCACCTAAGCCCGCGTTACGTATGAAATCCCGGCGGTTGGGCGCGTCGCCGGAGGCCGATGGTGGTGGGGTTAAGCGTGATAAAAAGTTTTTCATGGCAAAAGGTCGTCTGTTTTTTGGCTATTCCTCTATAAAATAAGCGAGTGGCAGTATTTTACTTATCCAGCCGTCTTTTGTGGGTGTAAACCACGTTTCTTTTAACGCAGTATAGCCCTGTTTCTACCATCTCAATAGCCACTGAACTTCGTTTCGTTGACCCCAAAAAGCGATGATAAAAAGAACTTTATTTGTACTAACACTCACTCTTTCGGGCAGCCTTTTCGCCCAGGCCCAACGGGTAGGCTCATCGCCCGAACACGTAACCGCCTTAACGGCCAACTGGAAAGGTGAACGGACACCCGATGGCCGTCCGAAAGTATCGGATTTAGTACTGGAACGATTACAGAATTGCACACTGGAGCAAATCTGGGGCTATCTGGGTAACAAAGGCTACCGGAATCAGGTCGAGAAGAACTGGGTCATTCTTAAGCCCGGCGAAACCATGACCGGCCGCGTCGTGACGGCGCAATTTATGCCTACTCGCCCCGATCTCGACAGTCTGGTAAGGGCCCAGGGTAAAGCCGAAGGTCGTTCGCAGAAAGGCGGTATTAACATCTGGCCGATTGATATTTTAACCAAAGGCGATGTCTACGTAGCAGACGGGTATGGAAAAATTAAAGACGGTACGTTGATTGGTTCGAGTTTAGGGAATGCGATTTACGGCAAAACGGGAAAGGGCGTCATCTTTTATGGGTCGATTCGGGATATGCAGGAGTTGAAAGACACGAAAGGCTTCAATGCATGGGTAAAAGGCCATGATCCGTCATACATCAAAGACATGACCCCTACCTCCATCAACGCGCCAATCCGTGTCGGTGATGTTACGGTGCTGCCCGGCGATATCGTATTTGCGAACGAATATGGTGTCGTGTTCATTCCGGCCCATCTGGTTGAAGGACTGGTATCCGCTTCGGAGATGACGGGGTTACGTGACGAGTTTGAACGCGTGCTTCTTCAGCAAAGCAAATACCCATCGGGCGAGATCCACGGCGATTGGTCAGACAAAATCAAGAATGAGTTCCGGGCCTGGGTTGCCAAATACCCCAAGAAATTAGCGATCACCCAAAAAGATTTAGAAGCCTACTTAGCAAAAGGTCATTAGTAGCATCCGATTTTCAGCACAGAGTTACGGAGAACACAAAATACGAACCATTCCTTTATGATCTTTGTGGCTCTGTGTTTCGTATTTACTGGTTACCCTCTACTTAATTTATCCGATCGATGAAGTCCAGAATTGCTCTCTTAGTTTCTCTCATTACCATTTTTTTCGTCAAAGGTGCTACGTTCGCTCAAACAATGCCGAAAGATGAATTGACGTTTTTAACCTCCGAGTGGAAAGGCGAGCGCTTTCCGGATGGGCGTCCTAAAATTCCGGATGCGCTAATTGAACGGGCCAGGAATATCGGCATTGACGACGCCTGGACGGTTTTAAAAAACGAAGGCTACACCAATCAGTTTGAAGGCAACTGGAAAGTCATTCACAACGACGTAGTGGTTGCAGGTCGAGCCGTTACGGCTATGTTCATGCCCAGTCGACCCGACGTTGAAAAAAACATCAAAGAGCGTGGCATAAGCAAACAAGGTAGGAAGGGGAACACCAATACCTGGCCCATCGAAGTGCTTACCAGGGGCGATGTCTACGTAGCAGACGGCTTTGGTAAAATCGGTGGCGGAACGCTCGTCGGCGCTACGTTAGGGAATGCTATTTTTAGCAAAACCGGCAATGGCGTCATTTTCAACGGAGCCGCCAGAGATTTACAGGAGTTGCAGAACATTAAAGGATTCAATGCCTTCGTCCGCGATTTTCACCCGTCTTTTCTGGAAGAAATGGTATTAATGGGCTTGAATTCGCCGATACGTATTGGCGGCACGATGGTATTGCCAGGCGATTTGGTGATTGCGCAACGGGAGGGCGTGCTTTTTGTTCCGGCGCATATGGCCGAACAGGTAGTTACGACCTGTGAGTTTGTTACCCGCAAAGATCAGTTTGGCTTCGAAACAGTCAAGTCAGGACGGTATACAACCGGACAGATCGACAGCCAGTGGACCGACGAAATCAAAACGGAATTTCTTAAATGGCTGGGGCAGCATCCAGAATTGGGCACGATGACCCGCCCCGAACTGGACAAAGTAATGAGCAAACGAACCTGGTAAATACCACAGTATCTTTAATACAGTTATTTACATTGATCAGTGCTGTTGGTAAGCGTCCAGCGTCCAAACGAAAAGCAGATTGTCCAGTATGATCTGCTTTTCGTTTGGACGCTATTTTCTTAATCCAACACCATACAGATTGTCTGCTCTGTGTTAGGCTGATTTTTTCGTCAAGTGCCGATCGTGGTCTATAAACAAACGGCTTTCGCTTATTCATATAATGTAAGAAACATTTGCTACTGAACAGATTTAAATCTCAGGCAAACTCATATCTATTTCTGATAAAAACAACTGGCTCCGTAAGTGTAAAATTCAAACAAAATTTCCCTAAAACTAATACTAATAGTAGCATATGATTGGCACCATTTTTTGTCTATTGTTATTTAAATTAGAAAACTACTTTTATTGTTAAGTTATTTTTTAACAATAAAAGTAGTTTTAATTAACAAATTATCACTTCCCTTATACATACAGATATCTTTTCATTTTGTTTGAAAACAGTATGCATTAATTTATAAAAGTAGTACCGTTTAGTAAATTTGGTCACTAGATTTTACCTACATAGCCTGGTACGAGTACACTAATAACTAATTTATTATCTTATTATAGTATACATAGATGAACATTGACTAAATGATTATCTGACTTGAAAGTCAGTAAGTTATAGAAATGGTTATTCTTCATATAATAAAAAAATGGTGTAGACTATTCAGCAAAAGCAGGCATGTCTATAATTTTATGAAAATACCTAGATTCAATATAACAATTGTTTTTCAAAAAAGGCTGTATACCTTTGACATAACCAAAAGCTAAATCAGTTTATCAAATCTGCATTACTCAGTATTAATACAGATAAGTTACAATTGACTTGGCTTATACATCCTCTTTTTTTATGAAACTTTCCTTGACAACTTCTGACTGCAATCATTTGCTTTATAGGTACAAAGCCTGGCGCTTGCCTTACTCCATTCTCGTATCTCTCTGATCGTAGAATCATCGTTTCATCAATTTGTTTCCTGATTTATTTTTTGGCCTGAGCGGTTCAATGGGATATAATACTCCCTAAGTAATCACACGCCTACCTGTTCGAGAACCCATGTGATATACTGGTTTTGACTAGTCAATTACAACTACATCATACAAAATCTATAGAACTTATTTACAAAATAGAACTTTCGTTATCAAATTATATAGAAAGTAAGATGAGCATGCGGATGCCGACATGGTTTCCCAACGACGATCACTACGTATCAATCAGCCCAAACAGGGAGAATTACTTACGGAATGATCAAGCCTGAACCCTTACCAAAGGACTACATGGAACGGACGACAATTAAAGTACCCGGATTGATTGGTCAACAATCAGGTTGCTGAGTGAAGTATCCCTACGGTGTGGCGGATAACCGCCCAAAAATCATCTTTTTCATTTTAACCATTTTTATTTACTCCTTTTACAAATCATGAAAAAAGTATTTCTTTCCCTCGCTATCGCTTGTGCAATCAGCACTACTTTTGCTCAAAACCAAGCTACGCTCGATCAATCTGGAAATAGCCAACAAGCAACAATAAAACAAGCTGGCCAAAACCAGGCCTTAGTTACACAAAACAACGGTTCGTCTGGAGCGGGTAGTAATATCCTGACCTCTAGCCAGATAGGATCTGGTAATTACCTGCAGTCTACGCAGTCCGGAACAACGAACTCGGCCAGCTTTACTCAGAAATTACAGGGAAGTTCGTACGCTTACTCGACTCAAACGGGAACGTCAAACAAGATCACGTCTGAGCAGGCGAGCTACAGCGGGTCGGCGGCTACGGCTAACTTCACCCAAAACGGTACGAGCAACGAAGCAACACTCGACCAGGCCGATAACGTTAGCGGTCAGGGAGGCACGTATGCTACATTTACTCAAACCGGTGAAAAAAACGTAGCATATATTAAGCAGGGTGATGCGACTACTGGCGATGGGAACACGGCTACCATTACGCAGAAAGGCAATTTGAATACAGCTAAGCTTGGGCAGACAGGCGTTCTGAATACTGCTGACCTCTCTCAAATTGGCAACAACAACGTAATCAAAGGGTTGAGTGGCGACATCGCTACTCAGATCGGCACGTCTAACAGCCTCATGATTAGCCAGAA
This sequence comes from Spirosoma validum, assembly GCF_014699035.1. Taxonomy (GTDB): domain Bacteria; phylum Bacteroidota; class Bacteroidia; order Cytophagales; family Spirosomataceae; genus Spirosoma; species Spirosoma validum. The sequence goes on along the minus strand of NZ_JACXAA010000003.1, from coordinate 215,558 downwards.
CAGTAATTTTAACACGGCTTCGGTAGGTCAGAATGGTACGGGTAACGTCGGCAAAATCACACAAGGCAGTGTTGCTCCCTAATTAGAAATACTTGCTTTTGCTATAATTCGCTTTAAAAGGGTACTCTTTACGGGTACTCTTTTAAAGTAACTGGCCCCCTGGTCAGCGTAAACGTAGCTAAAGGCTTTGGTTTAACTTACTGCTCTTCCTGGGTACAGCGTTTGGTTCCTTATCCTCTCCTTTTGCAGCAGATCGCTGCTTTCTCCAAACTTTGCCATGAAACGTATAATCCTCACCGGTATAGCAGCGATTGCTGTTGCTACAAGCAGTTTCGCTCAAAATAACAACGCGACTTTGAATCAAAATGGGAACAATAACAACTCATCAAGCTCGCAGATTGGCCAGTCGAAACAAGCTACTATAGACCAGTCTGGCACAGAGCATAAAAGCACGACCACACAAAACGGCGCCTTTCAACAGGATTCTCACCAAGTCATTTAAGCAACAAATCGAAACAGTGTCAGTAAGCAGTCTGAAGGATTTAGCGGCCTTTATATTTAGTTTATAGTCTCCCTATCATGAAAAAAAAGGTTCTTACTGCTTTCGCCTTGTTGGTTTTTGTGGCCGAGAGTTATGCGCAGAATACCGCTACGCTTAATCAGGTTGGTACTAACCAGACCAGCCATCAAAGTCAGTCTGGTGCGAATCTAATATCTACAGTTACGCAGGGCAGTAACCCCAATAATATACGTAACAAAAACAATCAGATGCAGACAGACCAATCGGGTAGCTATCAGATTGCCAACGTTCTTCAGGATTATGGGTCGGCTTATAATCAAGCAACTATTGTCCAGAAAGGGGGCGGCCCTTTAGCATCTCTAGCTAACTCGGCCGCTATCAATCAGGCGAGCAACAGCGGAGGAACGACTTTTCGCAGTACGTCGCCGGGTTTAGGCATAGTAGGAACAGGAAACTACGGCACTATTTTCCAACAGGGCGCGGGTAATGCTTCTGTAATCGATCAGCAGATTTACAGCAGTGGCAATTACGGTTCTATAGATCAATACGGTACCGGCAACAGGGAGACAAGCATCAGCCAAAGCAAAGAAGCGGAAGGCAACAACGCACAGATCCGACAGGGCTCTTTGAACAATGCCGTTTCGGATAATAGAGCGGCCATTGCTCAAGAAAAACAAAGCTTTTTCAATGATGCTCAGATCGACCAGTCCAGCCATGGTAACACTGCTGAGATTTGGCAGCGTAGTTCCAGTTCCTACAACACAGCCACCATCAGTCAACAGGGCACTAACTCTCAGGCTAAGATCGAACAGAGCTACACATCATCAGAAAATAAAGCGACTCTCACGCAACATGGAAACAACAACAAAGGAACGATCGAACAGCAAAGTACCAGTGGCGGAAGCGCGGTTGGCAACACGGCTACTCTATATCAGCAGGGTAACAACAATTTAATTACCAGCATCTTACAAAACTATTTCAGCTCTAATAACAAAGCGTATTTAAATCAATACGGAAATAACAATAAAGAAACCCGAATTAGCCAGCTTCAAAGCTCCAATAACAATACGGCAACGATCAACATGGGGGGCGACGGCCCGACAGGGCAATACCCAAATGGCTGGATACCCGTCAACAACGGCACAGCGGTTATTGACCAAAGCATCAATAGTCACGATAACATAGCCCGTATTGGGCAGTCTGGTGATGGACATAATGCCCAGATTTATCAGACGCTATCGGTCAGCAACAGCAACGCTTACGTCGATCAGTATCCGGCGGGCTCGGCAAATACAGCACTGATCCGTCAGACCCGGAGCACAGCCAGTCAGACCAGCATTGTGCAGAATCAGAACAGTTTCGGCGGAGGGAATGGTAATAATCTGGCGGAAGTATTCCAGGGGTCTTATGAAGACGGTTTGTCGAGCGGGAATATCACATCGGTCATACAGGAGAAGCTGAACAACATCAGCCGGAATCAGCAGATCGGCGCGAATAACATGGCCATGATCAACCAATCAGGAAATGGAAATATTGTTGCCGGACTGAATGCGGATACAATGGCCCGACAGATAGGGTCCGATAATAAGTTGTATATTAGTCAGACCGGAACCGGGAACGCAGCGCATGTAATCCAGGCTGGGTCTGGTAACATGCTGATGATCAACCAGTCGAGTAATTAAAGCATACTTTTGCTTTTTAACCATAACAACAAACAATAATCATGAAACGTATTATCTTTCTCGGCCTAGCTGCATTGAGCGGCACAACGGCTCTAGCACAAAATTCAGTTGTAATCAATCAACAAGGCGGCCCTCATGAAGTTTCTGTTATTCAGCAGGGGGCCAGCAATACGTCGGTTATCAATCAGGCAAGTGCTCGTCCTTCAAACCACGTATCGGTCGTTCAGTCAGGCTCGGGCAATGTCGCTACCATCAATCAGGGAAATGCCGATACCAACACGACCGATTCCCAGAATTCAGTCAACGCGACTCAGTCAGGCGAAGGCGAAACGATCATCAATCAGACAAAAGATGGCAACTCCATCAGTGTCTATCAATCCAGCGGCAACGTAACTGATCGGAAAAAGAAGGTGGATCGAAAAAAGCCGAAAGAGTAGAACGAATTAGCTAAATAAACTGACTTGTTAGTTTTTCCATGACCCGCTTAGTCTGAACTCGGACAACTGGTCATGGAAAATAGTTGTTTATACCGTAATCAATAAATAAGCGTAGTTCTTACCGGAAGATTATTTCATTCGATCGTTCTATTTTTTTCTTATGATTTCTAATATTTATTATCTTTATAGTCTAAAAAATATGCCTCATCGTTATGAGCCGCCACCTTCTAGTTGTCTTCTGCTTTTTTAGTTTATTTGCTGAAGCTCAGACCAATCTGGTAACAGGTGGTACGCTGGATGCCTACTGGAATTTACCGACAATTCCGACCCAGACACAAGCTACACTACGCTTGAGTACGGCCAGTCTTCCTGCGGCCTCTTCGCAAAATGAAGTTGTCACCCGGCAGGAAGGTGGCGCCAATACGGCGATGCTGTCGGTCTTGTCTGGTGCGCAAAATCGACTAGAGGTCAATCAGTATACAGGCCTGAATTTTGTAGATGCAACCTTGACCGGAGTCAATAACAGCGTGCTTCTTAACCAGACAGGTACCGGAAATTCGATCTCATTCGGGCTGAACGGCAGTAACAATCAGTACGTATTAGCGCAGGATGGGGGCGATCGGATTCAGATGCAGGGCCTCCAGAAAAATAACGAACGCCTTGAAGTAAAACAGGGATACGGGAACAACTCACTGACCCTCGACAATACAAACCTGTTTCAGGGGAGTGGTATTCCGAATCTGCACATCGAACAGACGGGGGGAGCATCCATTACCATACAGCAGGGAAAAGTTATTGGCAATTAATCATGCATTCGTTACGCTACATTTTTTTCAGTTTTTTACTAAGCTTTACGTCTGTTTGCTACGCCCAGGACCCTGAGCTTGATGGGAAGCTCATCGAGGAGACCATGAATGAGGCTGTGATCACTGAAGAAGGAACAGAAACCTTATTGCTGGATAATACCCGATCGAAAATTGGTCGTGATTTTTACGAAGCGTTCTTCAGGCATTATGCCGAATTACCCAAGGCTGTCGGACCAGTTGCAGCCGCTGATACAGCTCAGAAAATAACGCCAAACCTTGAGTTGGATCTCAATGCGTTCATCGTTACTATCGACGAACTACCCGCGTTCGGCGTTGGCACCAGCATCATATCTGTGTCATTGAACGACCAGCTGATCTGGCAAAACTACGTTCAGATACGACAGGAAATTCTTGAACTGTATGCCAATAATGCGGCTGAAACAATCAATCAATATGTATTGAATTATCAGGAAGTGCAACGCTCACTTGAAAGTGAAGATCAGCGTGGCAGCGGCATGTTCTGATGCAGACGTCATCAATATTCTTTTTCAACCATGAAACAACTTGTCCTTTCTTTTCTTCTCCTGATTAGTGTGCCGGTCTGCGCACTGGCTCAGGCGTTTGTCTACCACCCGAACAATCCTAATTTCGGGGGTAACACATTTAATTATTCCTGGATGCTTAGCCAGGCGCAGGCGCAGGACCGAAACGTTGATCCGTCAACCAGACGAACGACGACTTCGTCCTCATCCAGCAATAATACGCTGAATAATTTTGCTCAGAGCCTTCAGAGCCAGCTACTTAGTCGAATCACAAGCAGTTTGATAAACAAGCAGTTTGGCGAAACAACCCTACAGCCCGGCACGTACAAATTCGGTGATTTTCAGGTCGATATTTCCAATGATGCAGCAGGCGTAATCGTTCGGATTGTTGATGGAAAAGGAGGAGAAACGTCCGTTACCATTCCTTACTTCTGATCTACTTCCTTTTACTCCTTTGCTACGTGGCTTTATCCGGCCACTTGCCTCTTTTTACCATACCATGCAAAGCTATCTGGCCAGAGCGGTTCAGGCACTTATCCTGAGCAGCTTAATTGGATTGTTATCGGGCTGTACGGCTTATTTTCATCAGCCAACAAAAGCTCGTCGGGCCCGTCTGGGTGAAGAAACACCAAGCACGACAACCCTGCACCAGCTACCCCCTGTCAAGGAAAAAATCGTAGCTGCTGTCTATAAGTTTCGTGACCTCACAGGTCAATACAAACAGATCGAATCTGGATCAACTTTCTCCACAGCCGTAACCCAGGGTACTACGAATATTTTGCTGAAAGCCCTCGAAGAAAGCGGCTGGTTCGTGGCCATTGAACGGGAGAACATCAGTAATCTGCTCAACGAACGGAAAATCGTTCGCTCGAGCGTAGCCCAGTTTAAAGAGGGCGAAAACCTTCCTCCGCTGCTCTTCGCCGGGATTATCCTTGAGGGTGGGGTCGTATCATACGATGCGAACGTTATTACGGGGGGCGCTGGTCTGCAGTATTTCGGAGCTGGCGCAGCCACGCAGTACCGTCAGGACCGGGTGACTGTTTACCTGCGAGCCGTATCGACTAAGTCGGGTAAGATTCTGAAAACGATATACACCTCCAAGACCATCCTGTCACAAACAGTTAACGCTACCCTTTTTCGGTACGTCAGTTTCAAACGGCTACTCGAAACCGAGACCGGATTCACGACGACCGAGCCGGGCCAGATGGCGGTTACGGAAGCCATCGAGAAAGCTGTTGAAGGACTCATCATCGAAGGCACCAAAGACGGTCTCTGGTCAGCAGCCGATAAATCGATGGGCGCCATGAAAACTGTGATTGACGCTTATGACAAAGACAAAGCCGTCATGAGCGAAACCGATGTATTTGGCGTGCGCCCGGAAGTAGCTCCCCCCTTCCTGACGCTTTCTGCTTACACGGGTATCATGCGCTATTATGGCGATTATGCCCGCCGTACATACAAGGGTGCTTATGGAGCGTCGCTGGATTTTCACATTACGCCTGTTGTTGGGATTCAGCTCAATGCCGCTACCGGAACACTGGCCAGTGAAGGTGCTTTTTCTGCCAACATCACCTCCCTTGAAGGAAACCTGATTTTTCGAATGATGCCTTATCAGCGTTGGACTCCCCTACTCTACGCCGGTGCGGGGGTTGTATCACGCGCAGGCTCTTCAGCGCTCGATTTGCAGGGGGCCAGCTATCTACAGGCACAGGCAGGGGCAGGCATTCAGTTCTCAGCCAGTAAAGTGATCGGTTTTCGGTCTACCCTGTCGTACAACCAGCCTTTTACCGATGCTTTAGACGGTAGAGTAGCTGGCACCCGCAACGATTATTATTTGCGCGGTACGTTTGGCCTGGTCATCCATGTCGGTCGTTTCCCAGCCAAAAACCGCCCCGTAGTCACTAAGCCCGTGGCCGCTCCCAAAAAATAATCGTTTGCATCAAGCTCATAAAGTCATGATTCCAATGAAATCGCTACACTATCTATCCCTGTTTTTTGTTGGACTGCTGGTCCTTTGGGGTTGTAATGAAGACATATACGTAGACCCTGTTCAATACACCAACGTGCGGGGTCGGGTGGTCTATAATGCCAATCAACAGCCTGCCCGAAATGCACAGGTCACCCTTTCGCCCACCAGCCGGGTCGTCAGTACGGATTCGTCCGGTAACTTTCGGTTCGACAGCGTACTGGTGGGGAGTTACACCCTCCAAGCTTCTAAAACAGGCTACGTAACACAGGTCGCCACAGTTTCGGCTACGGCGGATGCGTCTCCTCTGATCACGATTCAGCTCAGCGACGATAAATCACAGAATCGTCCTCCTACGGCACCCACTCTTGTTTCACCAGGTCTCAACAGCTCTACGCAATCGACGACGCTGACGCTTAAATGGAAAGCGACAGACCCCAACCGCGATAGTTTAACGTATGATGTATTGCTGTACAAGTCCGGCGTCTCTACGCCTACTTCATCGTATACGGGACTGAAAGTTGATACGCTGGTTGTATCGAATCTGGAATACAACACAACCTATTTATGGCAGGTGATCGTGAAAGACGGTGTGAATACCGTGAATGGGTCTATCTGGTCGTTTGCTACGGGGGCTTATCCTGACTACAGCTACCTGTTCGCCCGAAGAATAAACGGACGGTATCAAATATTTGCGTCGAACGCCACAGGTAATGCAGCCCAGTTTACGAGCGAAGGCAGTAACTGGCGTCCGATCGTCAGCCCGAACAAACAGCAGATCGCTTATATCTCCAACGTCAATACTGATCTGCATTTGTTCGTGATGAATTCGGATGGCAGCAACAAGCGACAGGTCACGACAGTTCCGATCGCCGGGCTCTACCCGACCGACTTGTCGTTTAGCTGGTCACCGGATGGCACTTACTTATTGTACCCGAACAATGATCGGCTATTTACTGTGCGCACTGACGGAACAGGCCTGCGGGTCGTATCTCAGGCTCCCTCCGGACGCGTGTTTGCCGGTTGCGACTGGACGCCCCAAGGAAATCGAATCGTTACCCGCACCACAGGCACCAGCATCTACGATAATGAACTGGCAACCTCGCAGGCCGATGGGTCCGACTACAAAATAGTCTACAGCCAGAAAACGAACCGGGTTGGAAATCCTGTTTTCTCGGTCGATGGCCGACAGCTGACTTTTTCCGCAGACTCAAGTGGCTTTATGAACGAGCAGGGTCGCCAGCTCGATGCCCGGATCTACCTGCTCGATCTGACAACAAATCGCCTGGTCAACTTGTCGTCTTACCAGACCTCCCAGAATTCGAACAACCAGAATAAACCATCGGGTACGAATGATTTAGAACCTCGCTTTTCGCCGAACGGTGCGCAAATCATTTTTACGAATACCGACAATACAGGCACTGAAACGCGATCTGTTTACTCGGTCGAAATCAATCGGCAGGTACAGGGAGGAATCACCCGTAAACTGCTATTTAGCTCAGCCGAGATGCCGTACTGGCGACAATGAGGCTCATAAACGAACGACGTTATGATTGAAGAACCAGTTGGTACCATGACGTCATTCGTTTACCGAATAACACTCAGCTGGCCCCGATACGTGAAAGGTTGAGCAACAGCTCCCGTTTGAATCTGATACGTATAACTGCCCATCGGAGCGAAAGTCTGCTGATAGGTGCCATCCCAGGGTTGCGAATAGCCCCTTGAATAAAATACCAGTTCGCCCCAGCGGTTAAAAATCGACACTTCGCATTTGGGAAAAGCACTGATATTCGGGATCACCCATGAATCGTTTACGCCATCGGCGTTCGGCGAAAATGCCGATGGAATGTAGAGTGGTTCCGTTACTTCGACCACCGTAGTAAATGTTGATGGACACCCTATCTGACCAACGGCAGTTAGCTGATAACTGGTTGTCACTGTTGGCGTAGCCACTGGGCTAGCCACATTGGTTTGTGACAGCGATGCAGGCGGTTCCCAGAAATACTGACGAACAGGCTCGTTAGTCTGGGTAATTAGCTGCACGCTGTTGCCTTTCATGATACCGTAAGTAGTCTGCCCAGTTATTGTCGGTCCAGATGACACAGTAACAGAACGGCTTTGGGTAACCTGGCATCCCTTATCCGAGATGATGGTATAGATTAGTTTGTGCTGACCCACCCCTGCCGTTACCGGATTGAACTGATTACCCTGCACCCCGTCCCCCGAGAAGGTGCCGCCCGCCGGTTGTCCACTGAGTGGCACAATGGGGCCGCCCGTACCACATACTGGCGCAATGGAATCCAGTTGTACAGCAGGCGTACTGTACTGGGTAAGGGTTAATTTGTCGGATATAGCTGTACAACCCGATGGTGCTGCTACAGTTACCTGATACGTTCCTGCCTGCTTTGCGTCGATGCGGCTGGTCGTGTCCGTTAATCTGGCGTTATTTGTTTGCCAGACGTATCGGGAACCGCTCTGATTACTGTTGGCAATTAGTTGAACGGTTGCACCTGGACAAAATACCAGCGCCGATGCGTTAAGCCGAACAGCTGGTAGAGTATTAATGACTACATTAACACTATCCTGCCCATTGCAAACGGATGACGCGGAAGTTATAAATACGCTGTATGAACCCGATTGCGTAGTACGTATTGAAGACCACCGCTCCCCTACTAGTTCAGTTCCATTCCTGCGCCATCGAAACTGAGTGTCGGGGGTCCCTTCTGCTTGTATAGTGACAGTATCACCTGTACAGTAAGGCTTTGCGGTTAGTGAGAGACTGACAGATCGGGTTTCCAGCAGTGTCACCTTTATCGCCTGCGATATGGTGTCATTGGCACATACACTCGCTTGACTTTTAATGACCGTGTATACCCCGGACTCACTAACTTGTAGCGTATCAGCCGTTGAACCACGCAGGTTTGTTCCGTCTTTCTGCCATTGATAGGCCCATATCGAATTCTTTTCAACACTGAGTATTAACGGCTGGCTTTTGCACAAGGTCAATTCAGTCGCTACTTTCCCGTTAGCTACAACAACAGCAGGAGGTGGGGTATTTTTCGAACAGTCAACGACAGGCAGTTGAAAATCACGCCGGACCACACCGATACGTACGCCATTCCGGAATTCTTCGCATTGCACCGTAAACAAAAATAAACCCTCCTGAGAAGCGCGGACGCTTAGTTGCCCAGTACCCTGATTAATTGTTAGTGCTGGATTTCCCGGAATAATGTTGGTAAGGCTATACCCTGGTGCCCACATAACAGCAGGGTAATTAGTCTGGGGAGCGAGGTTTGTGCTGACTGGGTTTGAACGACTGGTGTATCCATTCAGGGGTGTTACCAGAGAATAGCGCAGTTGGTCACCATCAGCGTCGGTGGCATCGGCGTTAAACGTGAATGGCTTATCGATACAAATGTAACTGCCATTAGGTAAGCGGAAATCAGGGGCCGAGTTTTTGAAGTTTGTCCCATTTTTAATCATGGGAGGAAATTCCAGATAAAATGTCATGGCTACCCCGGCCGTTGCAGCTGCATCTACGTTCGTCAGCGCACTGTTCCGGCAGCACCTTTCCCACACAATATAGTACCCCCCCGGATCGGTGAACTGCCTGGAATCAAATTGGTGCGTATCATAATATAATGCTTGCACAAAGCTTAGCTGACGTAGCTTTGCACAAGCCGCGTTATCAAATGTAAGGGGTAGTGTTTCCCGTAAAAGCAACGTAACGCTATCAACGAGTATTGGATTCTGTTTGCGATAGATCAGCAATCTTACCGAGCGATCCTGGTTAGCAGTACTGGTTTTTGTAGCATCCCAATACTGGTTTAGCTGCAAGCGGAACAGACCGGGTGTTGTTCCAATAGCGCGCATGCTTACATCTCCGCCAATGATATGATCGGCCTGCGCGGATATAGTTCGCAAAACAAGCAATACCAGGATAATCTTTAAGGCTACTTGATGATAACCGCTGGCTTTCCTCATCATTCATGTAAGTCGAACTTATGATTGACCTGACCGACTCATACAGAATTGAAGATACGCATACTTACATTTTCAATTCAATTCATTACGTAAGCGGTCAACATTGGTTGTACAGTCAACGTAATAAAAGATAACAGCCTTTATGAGCCAAACGACGCATTGTTTTAGGACAGAAATACTACGTGGTCAACAAGCCTGCTGTAAATGTGCTGTTCTTAAAGGTTTTTTACAAATAGTGACTGCATCATCGTTCGCAGACGGCTATGCGCTACGTAAGCCCAGATGAGCAGCATATACATCGAAAAATCCTGATACGATATCGGAAAAGCAATGCTGTTGACGTAGTAGCGTGTCGAGGTAAAATCAAGCGTTGGTGTAAAACCCAGCAGATTCTCGTAGCCCAGAATCAAGGTCAAACCGAGCGCATAAAACAAGTATTGGGGTTTGCGAAACGCCCAAAGTATGCCTGCCAACGTAGTAGCGCCAAAGCCCAAATAATGCTGCCAGGTCAGCGATAGGTCAGTGGTATAAGCCACATAGACGGAATAAATCTGAACGCTTATCAGTACAAGTAAGATGAGGCCATAGCCATAAAACTCCTTTAATTGAGCACGTTGCATAAATAGATAAGTTACGGAAGAGAAATTGTACGAATGATAAAATTACAAGAAAACTACTATATAGATAGGTTAAAAGACTATTATTTTTTCAGATTTCCGACATTGTAAAAGACAAACAAACCGTCCTTACCAGCCACGACAATGTCTTTACGACCTGTCTTGTGCAAATCAGCGATGGCAAAGTAAATGCCCGTACCTTTTCCAACGCCAGCTGGACCGTAGGATATATCGTGCTTCACAAATTGTTTTTTCGACGTATCCCAGGTGAAATAATATAGACCTACCGGGTCATAAGCACCAGCATCGCCATCGTTGTGGGCGCGGTACCGCTTGCCCGTAATCAGATCCGGACGACCATCGCCGGTAATATCGGTCCACTCAAGACAGTGGTATTGCGAGTTTTTATCGTCAATCAGATGCTTCGTCCAGTTGCGTTTGCCACTGCCATCCTGCGTTTGTTCATACCAGTGTAATCCATAGCCATGCCCCTGCCCTACGATCAGATCGTTACGTTTATCGCCATTAACGTCGGTGACGATAACGGGAACACTCGCCGTTCCGAGAGCAAACTCAGCGTGGAGTGTCCAGGAACCGGACGTACGATCCTGAGGAGCCTCGAGCCAGCCATCACTGATGATCAAATCGCCCCGACCATCTCCATTTACATCGCCAAAGCCAAGGCCATGCCCCTGCTTTGGGGCTACCGTAATCGTTTTAAATTCACCTGGACTGACCAGCTTGATGTACTTCAGAGGATGTCCGGGATTGTTCGGTACAATTTCGAGTTTGCCGTCGCCGTCGATATCCCAGGCGCGCGTAGTCTCGACATTACCGACCTTCCCAATTTCATGCAATGGCCACATGGCTTTGCCATTGCCTGGATTCTCCACCCAACGTAGCGTTTGGTCAAACCAGCCACCGGTTACGAAATCCATACGGCCGTCGGCATTGACGTCCATGGGAATAGTCGAAAAATCGTCAAAATATTGATCCTTACGCGGCTCATTACCAATCAGATGCCGACGCCGGAAGTCAGGCCCTTCGTACCAGAAATCGCCCGACACAATATCGAGCGTATCATTTTTGTCTACGTCGAATACACCGACTGATTCGTAGCTCTCAGCAGCGACAAAATAGCGTTTGAATTGAAGCGTGGGTTCAGGAGCAGTCAGACCAACCAGTAGAAGAACGACGAATAGACTACTTATGACACGGACCATATATGCAGGTGTTTTTACACCATAAGTCTCGTTTCTGTATGGCCTACTCTACTGCCGGGCTCTGTTTAATGGGCACTACGGCAACTCTGTATATTTTGACCGTATCGATCGGAAACCGGGAATAAGCCCAGGCCGCTCCACGACCGTAAAAACAGTTGTAGTAACTGGTCGAAATAAAGGTCAGCCAACTGAAAGGAGAGGTTAGATAATTGACCTGTTGAAGACGAACACCGTCAGGAATTCGCTGGCTGTCGATTCCCTGGGGTTGCACTAAATAGTCGCCCGTCCGGAATTGCATTGAATCGGCCTGCACTTCTTTAAACCCGTTCTGTTGAGCGTACCATTGCCAACCCCAATGCCCAGCGGTCCAGATACGATGTTGACGGGGTACTATACTTGCGGCTTCTTTCGCCTTTTGACGATAAAAATCCGCAAATCGCCAATCAGATACGGCGAGGATTATTGTAATAGAAGCCGTAGCCAAAACCGTTTGCACAGCATTCGTTGCAGAAATTGTATCGACCCAACGGCCTCCCAATAATAGTACGGGTGGAATGATTAATAGAACGTGGCGACTGGCAATAAACGGAGCGAATAGAATAACAAATCCACTCACCGCAGCTATCCAGATAATCAGTATTACATCTACCGAATCAATTGACGTATTACGAACAAAACTGTTCTGCCAGACACTGCCGACTACGAATACTATAGTTAGTAGACCATTTATTAAAAAAACTGTGGATAAAATATCATTCGATGTTAAAATGAATATCCGATCTTTAACCGTGGCAATCGTTAAGACAATAAATGATAAAGCGACAACAGGAATTAGTAACGTACTGAGTTTATACCGGGATAAATAACCCGCAAAAAAAGCTAGTGAAAATGGAGAAATAGCCCCCAGACACGTAATAAAATCAAGTAAATTTTTAGTAAATAAGGCCAGTGTTTTCTGATTTTGTGGTCTGTTAACAATATGAATTGATGAGAATTCAACGTAGTTCCATAACGACCAAAGGCCTAAAATAGCAGCAGGAATAAGTACTACGTATAAAAGGCGATATTGCCTGCGCCAGAGCAGCGTAATCAACAGAACAACCAATAAAGGAATATTCGTGTATTTGATCAGTAAACTGAAACCTAAAATAAGGCTGGCTTTCCAGTAACGGCCCGATTCAGATGGAACGTCCTGTTGAAGTAGGTAGTAAAGAAACCATAAGTCAAAACACAAGAGTGGAATATCCACCATCAAATTCTGATTGATTAAAAACGCAGGGCAAAACGCCAAAAGCGATGTTAATAATAGCCCTTTTTTCAGGTTTAAAAGTTCAGTTATTTTGAAAAAAGCGACTAATGCTAGAAGCGTAAAAATTGATTGAAAAAAGTGTAGAATTAGTTCGCCCGTTCCGAATAAACTACTCACAATTGCTACCCAATAAAAATATAAAGGTGGCTGATTCGCCATGTACATCGGCTCCTTGTTTTCGTCCCAGTTAATAAATCCCGACATGGGACGTAACGGGTGCTGTCTGATCCAGTTGGCCGCTTCTAAATGGAACGTATCATCGATGTGATAGGCTTTATTGATGTTGATCAACGTAACAACACAATACACCAAGCCAATAATCAGCCACTTGTTAATTGACATAAGTTGATAGTAAAAAAGAGAGACGCAATGAATGCGAATCTATGCTATAAATTTTTAAACTTTGGATTCGGCGTTCAATCCAGCATAAAAAAAATCCCCCGTGATATGGCCTGTCACGGGGGATTTTTTTATGTCTTCTCAATAAATTACGCATCGTAACTCAGCACCGGAGCCAGCCATCGCTCAATTTCCTCAAGAGGCATATTTTTTCGTTGCGCATAATCAGTGACCTGATCCTTATTGATTTTACCAACGGCAAAGTATCTCGACTCAGGATGTGAGAAGTAGAACCCGCTAACCGACGATGCGGGATACATAGCGTAGCTTTCCGTTAGTTCAATTCCCGTTTTGCCAGCATCTAATAGCTCAAACAAGGTACCTTTTTCGGTATGGTCAGGGCAGGCAGGATAACCGGGTGCTGGCCGAATACCCTGATAATCTTCCTTGATAAGCTGTTCGTTACTCAACACTTCCCCCGTAGCATACGGCCAGAATTCCTTGCGAACGCGTTCGTGCATTCGTTCAGCAAACGCTTCGGCTAAGCGATCGGCAAGGGCTTTTACCATAATGCTGTTGTAATCGTCGTGGTCGCGTTCGTATTTATCCAGCAACGCTTCAATACCGATACCGGCCGTTACGGCAAAGCCACCGATGTAGTCTTCCCGTCCGCTTTCGAGCGGAGCTATAAAATCCGACAGACAGAAGTTAGGCAGACCCGGCGCTTTCTGGTTTTGCTGACGCAGGAAATGCAACACCGTCTTGGTATCGTAAATCAACTCACCAGCCGGACTAACGGAAGCCTTCGACTCTGCACGACTGATTTTATATTCAATATGTCGATGAGAACCATGCCGTTCGCAGGGAATATCGCGCGTCTGCTCGTCAAAATCATGAAGCAATACGTCGTCATCGGCTGAATTAGCGGGGAAAAATCCAACGACGGCTTTTGCTTTCAACAGTTTTCCGTCAATGATTTCCTTCAGAAGCCGATTCGCATCATCGAACAACAGTTTAGCTTCCTTACCAACAACGGCATCCTCGAAAATGGCGGGGTATTTACCGCTCAGTTGCCACGTCTGGAAAAATGGCGTCCAGTCAATGTATTTTGCTAATTCAGCAATGTCATAATCCTCAAAATAGCGATTACCCAGAAATGTCGGCTTGGTTGGCTCAAACTGGCTCCAGTCAATTTTCGTACGATTCTCGCGGGCTTTATCAATTGTCAGACTGGCTTTTTCCTGCCGACGTCGGGCGTGGTCATCCCGCATTTTAACGTATTCAGCCTTGATTTCACGAAAAATCTCTGCTTTTGTCCCTTCCGTATCGCTCACAAGTCGTCCGGCAACGGGCACGCTGCGACTGGCATCCAGTACGTGAATAACGGGCCCTGAATAATGAGGATCGATCTTAACGGCGGTGTGCATCCGCGACGTAGTGGCGCCACCGATCAGTAGCGGCAACGTAAAGCCCTGCCGCTCCATTTCTTTCGCTACGCCAACCATTTCATCGAGCGAGGGGGTAATCAGACCGCTTAGACCAATAATATCCACCTGGTGTTCACGCGCTGCGTCCAGAATCTTCTGAGTCGGTACCATTACCCCAAGGTCAATAATCTCGTAATTATTACAGCCCAGAACGACTCCAACAATGTTTTTGCCAATGTCGTGAACGTCGCCTTTGACCGTAGCCAGCAGAATTTTTCCTGCGTTTGACGAGCCGCCCCCTGACTTTTCCGCTTCAATAAACGGCGTCAGATAAGCAACTGCTTTTTTCATTACCCGCGCTGACTTCACGACCTGGGGCAGGAACATTTTACCCTCGCCAAATAGGTCACCGACTACGTTCATGCCATCCATCAACGGACCTTCGATCACGTGCAGGGGCCGTTCAACTTGCTGGCGAATTTCCTCTACGTCCTGATCAATATAATCCGTGATACCCTTGACAAGCGCATATTTAAGCCGTTCACGAACGGGTTCGAGCCGCCAGCTTTCATCCTGAACAAATACTTTGCCTTTGGCTTTCACCGTTTCTGCAAACTCAACTAATCGCTCTGTCGAATCATCCCGACGGTTGAGTAATACGTCTTCGCAACGCTCAAGCAGCTCTTTCGGAATGTTGTCGTACACTTCCAGTTGCCCGGCGTTTACGATACCCATATCCATGCCAGCGCGAATGGCGTGGTACAGAAAGGCCGAGTGCATGGCTTCCCGAACGACATCATTCCCCCGAAAGCTGAATGATATATTCGATACGCCCCCGCTTACTTTCGCCAGTGGCAGGTTTTCTTTAATCCAGCGCGTAGCGTTAATGAAGTCAACAGCATAGTTGTTGTGCTCTTCGATTCCCGTCGCAACAGTCAGGATGTTTGGGTCGAAAATAATGTCCTGGGGCGCAAACTGAACTTTATCGACCAGTATTCGGTACGCTCGTTCACAGATTTCAATACGTCGTTCGTAGGAGTCAGCCTGGCCGGTTTCATCAAACGCCATCACGACCGCAGCTGCCCCGTAACGCTTCACCAGTTTAGCCCGTTCGATGAACGCTTCTTCGCCTTCTTTGAGCGAGATCGAGTTCACAATGGCTTTGCCCTGCACGCACTTCAGACCGGCCTCGATTACCTCCCATTTCGACGAATCGACCATGATCGGTACGCGGGCAATATCAGGTTCCGAAGCGATCAGGTTCAGGAAGGTGGTCATAGCCTCCACGGAATCCAGCATCCCTTCATCCATGTTGATGTCAATCACTTGTGCACCACCTTCGACCTGCCCGCGGGCAATGCTTAGTGCTTCATCGTAATTGCCTTCCTTGACCAGTCGGGCAAATTTCTTCGAACCCGTTACGTTCGTGCGTTCGCCAACGTTCAGGAAGTTCGTTTGCTCCGTAATTTTCAGAGGTTCCAGACCGCTCAGCTTCTGATACGGTTCAGGATCAGGCAACTGCCGGGGCGGGTACTTAGCCGCCACCTTCGCAATAGCCCGGATGTGATCGGGTGTAGACCCGCAGCAACCGCCAACGATATTAACGAAGCTGCTTTTAATGAAATCCTCAATTTGCAACGCCATCATATCCGGCGTTTCATCGTACTCACCAAATTCATTTGGCAAACCTGCGTTTGGGTATGCCGACGTAAAGAAGGGCGATTCCTTAGCAAGTGTCTGGATATACGGCCGCATCGGTTCAGCACCGAGCGCACAGTTCAGCCCCACGCTTAGCAACGGTAAGTGCGATACTGAATACAGAAACGCTTCGGTCGTTTGCCCGGATAGTGTCCGACCGCTGGCATCCGTAATCGTCCCGGAAATCATGATGGGACGTACCGTTTGCTGCGGATTTAGATTGAAATATTTGTCAATGGCGAACATAGCCGCCTTCGCATTGAGCGTATCGAAAATAGTCTCGACCAGTAACAAGTCAGCCCCACCTTCGACCAGTCCGCTCACTTGCTCATAATACGCTTCAACCAGATCATCGAACGTAACGGCCCGGTACGCTGGGTTATTGACATCAGGGGATAGCGAAGCCGTACGGTTTGTTGGGCCCATAGCCCCAGCCACAAAACGCGGCTTATCCGGATTCTGACGTGTAAACTCATCCGTTATTTCTTTGGCAATTCGAGCCGATTCGTAATTAAGCTCATAAGCCAGTCCCTCCATCCGGTAATCGGCCATGGCAATGGTCGTACCACTGAACGTATTGGTTTCAATAATATCGGCTCCCGCTTCCAGATACTGGCGGTGTATTTCCTGAATGACTTCCGGTTTCGTTAGCGACAGCAGATCATTATTCCCCTTCAGATCGTGGGGCCAGTCCTGAAACCGTTCACCCCGATAATCGGCTTCGGTGAGGTTATACTGTTGAATCATGGACCCCATCGCCCCATCAAGGACGAGGATACGTTCGCGGAGATGTTCGTATATAGTTTTCAAAGCCAGTAGTGCAAAGCATAGTTGCTGACATTAACAACAACCAGCACGCTTAAAAAAGTCCAAAAAACAAAGAGGGCTTATCGAAAGAGAGATAGGTAGCAACGATGGCTAACTTATCTATCCCGGTTATCGACCGGGCGGAAATTGGCACCATTCCCTCGAATTGGTTGGTTGCCAAGACATCTTCGGGTCCTTTCCCTCCGTCTTTCTGGATAAGCTCGAAACAAAAGTAAACAAAAAATAAGGCACACCAACAAGTGATGTGCCCAAAATAATTCAATTTCTACTCTATGGTAGCTAGGCTACCAGGTTTGTTCCAGGTCCTCTTTGTTATAAAGATGATTTCGTTCCGTGTAAAATGACGAATCATTGGTACGCTTTATGGCCAGCGGATTCTTCGCCGTCAGGCGATACAGCATAGCAATGGGCCATAAAAACACAAAGAACATGACCGACAGAATAATCTTGCCGTTGATATTCCCCAGTATCTCCGCCAGCTTGAACCAGGCTTTTACGATCAGGTCACCCGCAGCAGGAATGGCTATACTCAATATCCCAACAGCAGCGGCACCGTACAGCCACCAGGGCGACTTAAACACAAAATACAAGACAACCAGGCCAGTCACGATAACCAACTGGGCTTTTACTTTCTCGATAACATCCATACCTTAGAACAACGTGTAAATGAACGGAGCAACGGCCGATCCACCACCGATAACAATCAGAACGCCAATGAGTAACAATAAAATAATCATTGGGGCCAACCACCACTTTTTGCGTTGTTTCAGAAATTTGAAAATATCCTGTAAGAATTCCATTCGTTCGTTATGTTTAAAACTAATTAACTGAGGACGATTGAGCAACACCTGGATTTGACTGCACCAGTTTAAACAAAGCTTCACCAACACGCTGATTTACCAGCGGGCTGGCGTGTCCGTCATTACGGCCTACCACCCGATCTTTTATGTCTATATCGCCAATCAGCTTACCGACTTCCAGAACCGGTACGTTGTTTTTCTGAAAGAAATCAACGACGGGCTTTGTGTACTCCGCTGATCGTTTGATGTCATGAACAAACGGAAACAACACAACGTAAAGCCGGGAATTATTCGCTTTTGCGTACTCAACAAACTGATTGAGGTCGCTTAAATGGTCGTTGATAATGGCTGGCGTACCGTAGGCCGTGCGAGCATAATTATCAAACGGAGCAAAATTACCGTGAGGGAACTGCCAATACAAATAATTAAATAAGTACGACTTAATAAATAACGATTGGAAAGCCCGCGGTACGTCGGAATAAGGCGTGAACCCCGATGGGACTAGCCCATGATCGTGAGCCACTTTTTCAATGTCGTTTGGAAAGTATTGCAGGACCAGCACATCGGGCTTTACTCCGAATTTCGCCAGCCGTTTGTATTCATCCCGTGTATCGGAGCCCGATATCCCCAGATTATACGTAACGTATTGTTTATCGCCCAATTTTTCACCCAATACGTTACCAAAACGATCATTGGGCGATTTGAGACCGTGCCCTGCCGTGAATGAATCCCCTACGACCAATACTCTCTTTTTCCCCAACGTATCAGTTTTGGGAGTATCCCGGTAGTCGCCTGTCATCGGTGGCCAGTAGCGTTCAAACCAGATGTGAGAGGCCAGCGTTAGGCCACCCTCCTGGCTTTGCGCAATGAACATAAACCCTATTTCCAGAGCCGCAAATAATAATACGATTGGGACAAATAACGTAGCCAGATTACTCAGGGGTTTTGGCATTTTATCGTTTTTCACGATGCCATAGTAATAAATGCGCAGTAACTCAATCAGCAGGAGTAGAATAACGCTGATTTTACCTAGCCTAACGAAAATATTATCAAAAACACCCCGATGTGGATAATCGAGACGCACCTGAAAATGATCGCCGTAGTAAAATAGAAAGGCTAAGAAACCTAAAAACAGTAAGCGAATAACACTGGATACAAGTTTTGAACCCATCAGGACAAATTGTTCGGTGAGCGCGTTTGGTTAGTCTAAAACAAATTCTTCTTTCCAGTTGTCCGTGTCCTGCCATTCTGGCTGTTGCCGCTTGTCGAACAGGAAATTCCCAACTGCTAAATAATCCATTTCGGTACGCATGAAACACCGGTAAGCGTCATCTGGCGTCGAAACGATGGGTTCCCCCCGCACGTTGAAACTGGTGTTCACAATCACGCCGTAGCCCGTCAGTTTCTTGAATGAGTCAATTAACTGATAATACCGTGGATTCGTGTCTTTATGGACAGTCTGAATCCGGGCGGAGTAGTCAATGTGCGTAATCGACGGCAGATCAGAGCGTTGGTAGTAAAGTTTCTCGCGTAACGGAAAGCTGGCGTAATCGGCAGGCACGGGCGTCCGTCGTTTTTCAGCGACCGGATGCACAAGCAGCATGTAGGGCGAAATACCATCGTAATCGAAATACTCCGCGCAGTCTTCGGCCAGCACCGAGGGCGCAAACGGACGGAACGACTCGCGGTATTTGATTTTCAGGTTTAACTTTTTCTGCATCTCAGCATTACGAGGGTCGCCCAGAATGCTACGTCCACCCAGGGCTCTTGGCCCGAACTCCATCCGGCCCTGCACCCAACCCACTACGTTTCCTTCGGAGAGTAATTTAGCGGCATCCCGACTTAATTCATCGAAATCGTCGTAATGCTTGGCAACAGCTTTGTATTTCAAGGCCATCAGCTCCACATCCAGATCAGAGAACGTTGGCCCTAAATAAGAGCCGCGCATGGCATCGCGTTCGGTCGTTACGTCTCGCTCTTTGCCAAAATAAATGTGGTAGGCTGCCAGGGCTGCGCCCAATGCACCACCCGCATCACCCGCAGCGGGTTGAATAAAGATGTCTTTGAAAATGCCAGCCGCCTGAAGCTTACCATTCGATACGCAGTTGAGGGCTACCCCACCCGCCATAACGATCGCATCGGCATTAGTCAGTCGTTTGGCTTCGCGCCCCATGTTGAGCACGACCTCTTCGGTCAGTTGCTGAATGGCCAGCCCCAGATTGCAGTGATAATCTTTTAGTTCATCGTCGGGCTGGCGCTTTGGGAAGCCAAACAGATCGGCCCATTTGCCTTCATCCACCATTTTCAGGCCGGTAGCGTAATCAAAATATTCCTGATTCAACCAGATCGACCCATCGGGCCGCAGATCGACTAGTTTATCTTTAATGATTTTGATATACCGGTCTATATCCGGTGAAAACGGATCACCGTAGGGCGCTAAGCCCATTAGCTTATATTCACCCGAGTTAACCCGGAAACCCAGAAAATACGTAAACGCAGAATACAGAAGACCGAGCGAGTGCGGAAACCGCATCTCTTTCAGAATCGAAATATTTTTGCCTTCCCCTAAACCAATCGACGCTGTAGCCCATTCGCCCACGCCATCGATGGTCAGAATAGCCGCCCGCTCGAATGGAGACGGATAAAAGGCACTGGCCCCATGAGAGAGATGGTGTTCAGGAAAAAGTAATTTGACTTTACTAGCCGATTTGTATCCTATTTTCTCTAACTCTTCCCGGATCAGCCGTTTCAGAAACAACTTTTCTTTCAGCCAAACCGGAATCGACATCAAAAATGACCGAATTCCTTTAGGGGCAAATGCATAGTAGGTTTCCAGAAGCCGCTCAAATTTGAGCATGGGCTTATCGTAGAAAACAATGGCATCTAATTTATTAATATCGGCACCGCTATACTGAAGACAGTACTTGATCGCTTCTGTAGGAAACCCCGGATCATGCTTTTTACGGGTAAACCGCTCTTCCTGAGCAGCGGCAATAATCCGGCCGTCTTCAATCAATGCAGCTGCCGAATCGTGGTAAAAAGCAGAAATACCTAATATGGTCATGGAATGGTAGACTGAAAAACAGGGTCAAAAGTAAGGGATTTTTCTGGCAAACGTAGCACGGCACCCACACGGACTTAGTTTCTGGTCAAATAATGGGCATCTGCGTGCCTGGTTCGCACAACATTAAAATAGACTATCTTTGGCCGATTTTAATGAGCGAATAAGGGTTGCCTTAGCTACTCACCCAATCCCTCATTCATTTAATCACTCATTGACAAATGAAATTAGCAGCTATTGATATCGGTTCTAACGCAGCTCGACTGCAAATCTCCACCGTCCTGCACAACGACAGTATTGTTAGCTTTAAACGTGTCGAGTACGTTCGGTTTCCACTACGTCTGGGTCATGATGTGTTTAATTTTGGCGCATTAACGCCAGAAAGCGAGGTCCGCACCACGAAACTGATGCAGGCTTATAAGCTGCTGATGGAGTTACATGAGGTAGAAGGATACATGGCCTGTGCTACGTCGGCTATGCGCGAATCCGACAACGGGCATGAGATTGCCAAACGTATTGAAGCTACGACAGGAATCAAGATTCACATCATTGACGGTCAGAAAGAAGCCGAACTCATCAACAACGTAGTAGTACAGGCGCTGGACGACCGGCAGTATCTGCACATTGATGTGGGCGGTGGTAGTACAGAGTTGAACGTGTACGTCAATCGTCAGAAGATCAATTCCAAGTCGTTCAAGATTGGTTCGGTACGTTTGCTGGAAGGCAAAGAAACGAAAGGCGCCTGGCGAAAAATGGAAGACTGGGTCGAGGATAACATTGATACGTCGCAGGAAATCACGGCTGTAGGCACAGGTGGCAACATCAGCAAACTGTTCAATCTAGCGTCAAAAATATCGGATACAGAAACGACGCTTGCCGAAATCGAACGGATGCAGAGTTTTATTTCCGGTTTTAGTCTGGAGGATCGGATTAACAAACTTCGCCTGAACGCCGACCGGGCCGATGTGATCGTGCCCGCTGCCGGAATTTACATTGCCGTTATGAAATGGGCTGGAGCCGACAAAATCGTCGTACCCGACCTGGGCCTGAAAGACGGCATTATTCAGTTAGTTTATGGCCAGCTAAAACGCTGTAAACCAAATTTCTAAGAAATTTATCTGTGCATGACTGGTTACCAAATTATCTGCCAGTGTAATCCAAAACCTTCCGATATTCCCAACTTCTGCCAACCCGGTTTTTTCTTTAACGAAACTGAACATCTCCAGCAACAGTCTACGCAACCGTTTTATCTACTCACAGCCGTAAACCAACGTAGCCAACAAGCCGAAGCGCGCTGTGCTTTTTTCCTGGATAATAACGTAGCAGTAAGCCCCAAAGCGGCTCCGTTTGGCTCGATTGAATTTGCCGAAAATTTACCCGAATCTGTCCTGGATACCTTTCTACAGACGATAATCGAAGCCGCTCAATCCGTTTTTGCCACTACGTTACGCGTTGTCAATTATCCATATTGCTATGCGCCCCAGCAAATGAAACAGTTATTGGCAAAACTATCGACCCTTGGTTTTCAGGTAGTTGAAACGAACCAGACATTCTATCTGCCAGTAACTACTGAAATTTTTACTGACAATCTCATACCAGCCGAACGTCGGCGTCTACGCAAATGTGCTGAAGCCGGTCTTAACTTTCAATACTGGTCATCGCCAAACGTAGCCAACATAGTGAATTTCTTACAGGAAACTCGACAGCAACAAGGATACGAACTCACCATTTGCCCTGATAAATTGGCTAATTTGCTACAGACATTTCCCAACCAATTTCTGGTTTTTATGGTCAACGATGGTCCAAGACTGGCTGCTTTAAGTGTAGCAGTACGTGTACGTGAGGATATTTTGTATTCGTTTCTGCCCGCTTCCCATTCCAATTATCGAACGTTCAGCCCGATGGTTATGCTAACGTATGGATTATACACGTACTGTCAGCAGCAGGGAATACGACTACTGGATTTAGGGACGTCACTTGACGAGAACAATCAACCCAAACATAGCTTAATGCGCTTTAAACGGAATCTTGGCGCACAGGAGTCGCCAAAGTTTGTTTTTGAAAAGCATTTCTGATATTGAAACCTTTCATTATTGGCTAATTTTACCGGATAAAATGACTTTTTTTTCGGTCGATTATAATGCTTGAAACGGTTTTTAATTCGGTTGCGGCTTTCGTTTCCAACCTGTTAACATCAATCTTATCCTTTGCGAAAGTGCTGCTCCGGTCACGGTGGGGAGTTCAATTGCCCGAACGTCAAAACGCGCGCTGTTCAGTGCTTGGCAATGGTCCATCATTAAATGATTCGCTCGCTAATCACCTCGATTTTTTACTGGAAACCGAACTGATCGTCGTCAATGGTTTTGCCATCACAGAGTATTTTACCCGACTACGTCCGGCCAACTACATTATTGCCGATCCCAACGCATTTACATTTCATGACGCGACTACTGGCCGTGAGGATCTGCACCAAATCTTAAAAGCACTGATCACGCAGGTCGACTGGCCTATGTGCTTATACATTCCAAATTTGGCGAAGGGATCGTATTTTATTCAGCAAATCGAAAAAGGGAATCCACGCATTAAACTGATTTATTTTAACCCGACCGTCATTCAGGGTTTTCAATGGTTTCGGTACTGGTTGTATGACACTAATCTGGGCATGCTTCAGGCGCAGACCGTTATCGTTGCGGCTCTCTTTCTGATGGTTAACCGGAAATTCGACGAGATTTTCCTGTTTGGTGCTGATACGTCCTGGCACGAACAGATACGGATCAGTGATACGAATCAGCTAGAGATCAAGCAGATCCATTTCTATGACAAAGCCAAAGATGTAGCGTATATGCCCGTTTATAGCGATGCTCACCGCACCAAAACTTTTTCAATGGCCAGCCAATTTTTATCGCTGCACAAAGTATTCAAGGGCTATGAAGTTCTGCGTGACTATGCTGATTACCGCAAGGTTCGGGTGTTGAATGCCAGTAGCAAAAGTTATATCGATGCTCTGGAGCGAGTTGTTATTAACCAACCACTTAGTCAGGCAGCAGGCGATCCGTCAAACTAAATCACAAAAAAATCACAAATTTCCCCCAAACAGAAAACAATCTGATAGGCTACTGCGTTATATCGTTGTCTTTCGCTCAAGAGAAAATAGTTTAGTGATAAAATACAGATCAAGAGCGAAACCCAAAAGCCAGGTGACTTAGGTCGTCTGGCTTTATTTTTTGGCTTTTCGATGACTTTCAGCTAACTAACTCCCTAAAGTCGACGTTGCCTGGCCGCTTATTCATAACCAATTATTTTTCATGCGATTCAGATAGGCTAACTTTGCCAACCCAATTGGACGATGGTCTTTTTCTAACCAACTAGAGCAATCTGGAAATCGCCAATTGACTGGCTCCATTGTATTTGCTTGATTCATGCTTGATCTTACTAATAAATCCATTCTGATTACGGGCGGTACCGGCTCCTTCGGCAAGAAATTTGTCGAGATGGTGTACCAGCGCTATCCAGACTTAAAACGCTTAGTCATCTACTCCCGCGATGAACTGAAACAGTTCGAGATGGCCCAGTATTACCCGCAATCGAAATACAAATCCATCCGGTTTTTCATTGGCGACGTGCGCGATGCCGAACGACTCAAGCGCGCTTGCGAAGGCGTAGACATTATTATCCACGCGGCTGCGCTGAAGCAGGTTCCGGCGGCTGAATACAACCCGATGGAGTGCATTAAAACCAACGTGTTCGGGGCCGAAAACGTAATTAATGCCGCCCTCGACAATGGCGTGAAGCGCGTCGTAGCCCTGTCGACCGATAAAGCAGCCGCACCCATTAATCTGTACGGAGCCACCAAACTTTGCTCTGATAAACTGTTTGTGGCCGCCAACAACATGCGCGGCAGCCGCGATCTGCGGTTTTCGGTGGTACGTTACGGTAATGTAATCGGCTCACGCGGATCAGTCGTACCGTTTTTCCTCGATAAGCGGAAAGATGGCATACTGCCCATTACCCATCCCGATATGACCCGCTTCAATATTTCGCTGGAAGAAGGGGTCGAAATGGTGCTTTACGCGCTGGAACACGCCTGGGGTGGCGAGATTTTTGTTCCGAAAATCCCCTCCTACCGCATTACTGACGTAGCGGAAGCCATTGCGCCTAACGCTGAACAACGTATTGTGGGCATTCGACCGGGCGAAAAACTTCATGAGGAAATGATTACTGAAACCGACTCGCTAAACACGGTAGAAACGGATCGGTACTACGTTATTACGCCCTCCACACCTTCGTGGAATGTAGACGATTATTTAAAAGCGTTCAATGGCAAACGGGCTGAGATGGGCTTCAAATACAACTCCGGCACGAATACAGACTGGCTTAACGTTGAACAGTTACGGGAGCAAATCCGGGAACACGTTGACCCAACATTTCAAGTGTAGAACGGGTCTTTGGCCCGTTCAGCCGCAGAAAGCGGCTAATTTCCGATTCATTATTTTAGCCGCCTTCAGCGGCTGAACGGGCTAAAGACCCGTTCTACATACTATGCATCAACCCATTCCATACGGTCGTCAGCATATTACAGACGAGGATATTGCCGCCGTAAACGACGTACTACGATCACCTTATTTGACACAAGGTCCGAAAATTGGCGAGCTTGAACAGGCATTTGCTACGTATATCGGTTCGGAATATGCCGTTGCCGTATCGAATGGGACGGCTGCCCTGCATCTATGTTGTATGGCATTAGGCGTTGGTCCGGGTACGCGGGTCATTACGACACCCATTACGTTCTCGGCTTCGGCCAATTGCGTTCGGTATTGCGGAGGTGACGTCTATTTTGCTGACGTAAATCCCGATACAGTCCTGCTCGACCCTACAGCAGTACGTGCTCTACTAGAAAGCCATCCGGCAGGTTATTTTTCGGGCATTATTCCGGTCGATTTTGCAGGGTATCCGGTGGATATGGTTGCGTTTCGGGAACTGGCCGATGAGTTTGGTTTGTGGATCATTGAAGACGCCTGCCATGCGCCGGGTGCTACGTTCATCAGTGAAACCGGACCCGAACACCGTTGTGGCGATGGTTCGCTGGCTGATCTGGCGATTTTCAGTTTTCATCCAGTCAAACACATTGCGGCTGGCGAAGGCGGGATGATTACCACGAACAACGAGTCGTTGTACAAACACCTGCTACGTCTCCGTACGCACGGAATTACCAACAAACCTGCGGATTTCACAACGCCCTATGAAGGCGAACCCGAACGGGGTGGCTGGTACATGGAGATGCCGGAGTTGGGTTACAATTACCGCTTAACTGATATTCAGGCAGCGCTGGCCTTAAGTCAATTAAGCCGCGCCGATGCGATGCTCGACCGTCGTCGTGAGTTGGCTGCTCGCTATGATTTTGCGTTTGCGGAAGCCGCAGCGAATGGTCTTCCGGTGCAGATTATCGTTCCACCAACGGAGGTTGGCCATGCGTATCATCTATACGTAGTGCAGACGCCCGACCGCAAAGGGTTGTATGACTTTTTGCGGACCAAAAATATTCTGGCGCAGGTACATTACGTACCGGTTCATCTGATGCCGTATTACCAAAAGCTGGGCGGGAAGCCGGGCGATTTCCCGAATGCGGAGAACTATTATGCGCACTGCCTGAGTCTGCCGTTGTTCCCAACGCTGACGAACGATGAGCAGGATTACGTTGTTGAAAACGTCATGACGTTTCTTAAATCTGTTCGGTAGAATCTTACTACGTAAACACGATGCGTTCCTACCAAAGTCATCTTCAGGCTACCCAGAGTGCGGGCGAAACGTTAGTCGCCAACCGCAAACCTGTACTACGTTCATCAGCCATTTTCCCGGTGATGCACACCGATACGTATTCCAGCAAAGTCATTTTCATGGGCTACTGGCTCCTGAAGCGGAACATTTGGGAAGTAGGCCTGCTCTATACGCTACGAAATGCGGCTGGTACGTTGCTCTCTCGGAAATATGTACTGATCGATTCGGCTAAAGCCTGGTCGGTACAGATGAGCGAATATACAGAGCTGTTACAAGAGGCAGGCGAACCTTCGGAGTTTACAGGCTCACTGGAACTGGAAGTTTTCTCGACGCAGGATCTTGTGTTTCCGTATCCGGCTTTTGTGCTGGTTTATTTCAATGAAAATTCCAGCAGCGTTGTTCACACGGTAGGCCGGATTTATAACGACATCGAAGACCTGCAACAGAACAACGAATATCAGGTCAGCGAATCGGGTTTCGATATTTACGGTCGTGATGGACTAGCGCCCTTTCTGAGTTTTACCAATGGGCCATTGCCTGCTGAAGAACCAAAGGTGACTTATGAAATTGTGGATGGGCAACACCACACTACGTCCGGTACGTTTACGTTGCCTTCACTAAAACCCTATGAAACTGTTTTTTTGTATCTAAAAGATTACCTCGATCTGCAAAGCATTCTAGGCGATGAGCCGGGTATGATTCGGTTCGGGCATAATTTTTCGGGATTCTTTCCGCGGTTTCTAGTAGGTAATCTTGACCAAAACGCCCAGAGCGTCAGTATTACACACTCGTATTACGACAGTTCGGGCGTAGACGATAAGCGAGCATACTGGCCACGACAGGATGAGCGGTTTCTGGATTCGTCGACATCGATTCCGCTTTATCTGACCAACGACTTTTTTACAAAACTGGTCGTTTATCCCATTTTCTCGCCATCGGATTTTACGCTGTCGTTCCGGTTTTTCGATGCTGACGGTACGTTCTTGGGTGAAGCGTTAGACGCGTATAAATTCCGTTCAATTGATAGTCAGTACGTTCAGATTGATCTGGGGGAATTGGCAAAACAGATAGGCATTTCGACTGAAGCCGCTAAAACTGCCCAATTAATTGCTCACTGGACTGATGCGACACGTATTCCGACGCGCTTAAAATTTGGCCTGAACGTAGGCCAGCACGGACGCGCATCAGTCTTGCCAAGCAATGTTTGTTTTGCCCCCCAGGTCGGCAATCCAAACAGTCTGAATAAACCCGGTACGTTCAAATGGGCGCCGTTTGTCAACGTTGGCAACTCGGAGATTGTGCTCACTAATTCGGCTCCGTTGCAGCAATACGACCGGTTGGCTAACGTAACGCTGTCGTTTTATCGGGAAGCCGATGCTCAAGTTCTGGAGCGCACAGCCGTTGTTTCACCCAACGGTTTGTACACCATACGGATGGCTGAGGATGATGAGCTTCGGCATTTTTTTGGCGAGGCCAGCGGCTGGCTGACCGCACGTGCCGACAACCCATTTCTAAACGGGTATTATTTTGATTTTCATCCAAACGGTGCCGTAGCCGCCGACCATTTATTTTAAAGATACCACGGAGCGGGCCGCGTTTGGCTCCAGTCCGTATTTTTATAGCTAAGTGCGGACTGAAGTCCGCGATACCTAATGATTCAACTTCCTGATTTTTCGCGTTCGTTCGAGTACGAAAATAATTATTACTGGGCGTCGGATGTGAACCGAATGGCTAAAGTGATGGCCCATTATGAACTGTATAAACTGACGCTTGACGTTCCCGGTGCTATCGTTGAATGTGGCGTATTCAAAGGCGCATCACTGATTCGATTCGCTACGTTCCGGCAGTTGATGAGCAATCCGACGGCGAAAAAG
Source organism: Spirosoma validum (assembly GCF_014699035.1). Lineage (GTDB taxonomy): Bacteria > Bacteroidota > Bacteroidia > Cytophagales > Spirosomataceae > Spirosoma > Spirosoma validum. Next base: position 186,670 of record NZ_JACXAA010000003.1, on the reverse strand, counting down.
ATTATCGGTTTTGACGCGTTTGGCCGTTTTCCTGACACTGATTTTACAGCAGACAAAACCTGGCGGGAGAAATTCATTAGCGACTCGGGCGACGAAGGTATTAGCGTAGACCAACTCACGACGGTACTGAATCATAAAGGTGTCGGCCAGAACGTTGACCTGGTAGAGGGCGATGTTCGTCAGACGATACCCGCTTATCTGGAAAAACACCCCGAACTACGTATCAGTCTGCTGAATATTGACGTCGATGTCTATGAGCCGACTAAAGCCGTGCTTGACCATTTGTATGATCGGGTTGTGCCGGGTGGCGTCATTATGCTGGACGATTATGCCAACGTATTTCCGGGCGCCAATGCTGCCGTTGAAGAATTTCTGACAGGCAAGAACGTAGTGGTGAAACGACTGCCATTTGCCGTAACGCCCTGTTATATCGTAAAATCTTAACCCACTCCACTCATGAAACAAACTGAACAGGAAACTTTCTGGTCTGGTGAATTCGGCCAGCAATACACCGACCGCAACACCCGCGACCGCGAAGAATGGGACAACTTCTACCAACAAAATTGGGGCCTCACCAAGTCGGAAATGAACGCCCGTTTTGCGTCGGGTTGGTCGTCGGAAACACGTATTCTGGAAGTGGGTTGCAATACGGGTATGCAGCTACGTGGTTTGCAGGATGCTGGCTTTACGAACTTGTATGGCGTTGAACTCCAGCCCTATGCCGTCGAGAAAGCGAAACAGACTACGCAGCATATCAATATCATTCAGGGATCGGGGTTCGATTTGCCGTTTCGGGATGATTTTTTCGATGTCGTTTGTACCAATGGCGTACTGATTCACATTGCCCCCGACGATTTGCCCAAGATCATGGACGAGATGGTTCGGTGTAGCCGTCGATACATCTGGGGATTTGAGTACTACAGTCCTGAGCTAAGTTCTATTCCATACCGGGGTAACGAAGGGTTTCTTTGGAAAGCGGATTATGCGGCTCTGTTCCAGCAACGGCATCCATCGCTGAAGCTGGTTAAACAGGAGCTGTATCCGTACGTCAACACCAGTGAAAGCGGCAACGTCGATTACATGTATCTGCTCGAAAAAACCGCTTGATGAGCAACGTAGCGATCATTACGGCGCGGGGTGGCAGCAAACGCATTCCGCGTAAAAACATCCGTCCGTTTCTGGGTAAACCGATTATTAGCTACGTGATTAACGCGGTTGTACAATCAGGTTTGTTCACAGAGGTGATGGTCTCGACTGATGACGAAGAGATTGCAGCGATTGCCCAGGACTTTGGCGCTTCCGTTCCGTTCTTACGCAGCACCGAAACCGCCGACGATTTTGCTACCACCGCCGACGTACTGACCGAAGTGCTACGTCAGTATGAACAGCAAAATCAGACTTTCGATTATGCCTGCTGCCTCTACCCGACCGCTCCATTTATTACGTCTGATTTACTACGTCAGGCCTTTTCGACACTAACCGAAAAAAAATTCGATACCGTCTATCCCGTACAACGATTCGGTTTTCCTATTCAGCGGGCGGTGTTTCTGCGCGATCAGAAGGTGAACTGGGTTAATCCTGAACACGCGCTGACACGCTCACAGGATCTGGAACCCACTTATCACGACGCAGGACAGTTTTATTTTGTCAACGTAGCGTCTTTTCAGCAAAGCCACCGCCTGATTACCGGTAATTCGGGCGGCATTATTATCTCTGAACTAGCCGCGCATGATATTGATACAGAAGACGATTGGCAAGTGGCTGAGTTCAAGTATAAAATGAACCATGCAGGACAATCCAAATCCTAACCAAATTGAATAATCTTCCCTACAGATCGTTATTCATTTTACCGCACGGGCGGTCCTGCTTATCCATAAATCCATGACTCAACTTCTTTTTCGCGCGGATGGCAATGCCCAGATCGGGATGGGCCACGTAATGCGCTGTCTGGCCCTGGCCGATATGCTGAAAGGCGAATTCTCGATGTGCTTTGCCATTACCGAGCCAACGCCAACGGTTCGGAAACTGATCGAAACCGTAGGGTTGAAGGTGATTGCGTTACCCGGTTCGGCCGACAAGGTGGCCTTTTTAATGCAAATCAAGAAAAAAGATATTGTCGTAATGGACGGTTACTCATTCGATGAAGCGTTTCAGTTGGCCGTTCGGGCACGTGCGAAGAAGCTGGTTTTTATTGACGATCTGATCCAGGGAAATCAGGTAGCCGACGTAGTGATTAATCATGCGGGAAGTATTGCCGAAAGCCAATACGACGCCGAAGACTACACGAAATTTCAGCTAGGTCCGCACTACGCGCTACTTCGTCCCGAATTTCTACGGCCGGAAGGTTTCGGTGCACCTCCAGCTGACGGTCATATTTTTGTTAGCTTGGGTGGCGCTGACCCAAACAATACGTCGCTAACCGTGCTGGAAGCCATTCGGCAGGTTGACGCTACGTTGCCGGTTCATATTGTTCTTGGTCCTTTTCATCCAGATCAGACAACTATCGAATCGTTTAAAAATCAACTCCCAAATCTGACGATTCTGCAAAATCTGACGGCGGAACAAATGGTTGATGAATTGCAGCAATGCAGCTTAGCCATTACGGCCTGTAGCACCATTGCGTATGAAGTCTGCGCCGTGAATCGTCCACTGATTGCGGTGGTGACAGCGGATAACCAGAATCAGATAGCGCAATTTTTATCCGAAGAAAAACTGGCGCTTTCGGTTAATTTTCCGACGCTGCTGACCCGTTCGATTCCGGTCATTGCGTTAGATAAAATGATCCGTTTGTCGATTCAGTCGTTTCAGTTTTCGCCGGAAATGGTTGACGAAACGTTGGCCAATCAGCGTCGTTTTTTCGACGGTCATTCGCCCGAACGATTCCGGGAATTATTTCAGGAATTAAGTGCGTAATTCGCCAGACAGGATCGTCCCTCTACTGCCATGCTTACGTACCGAACCGCCCGACTTACCGACGCCCAACTTTATTTCGACTGGGCCAACGACCCCGATACCCGGCGGCAGTCGTTCAACTCCGCGCCAATTTCATTAGAAACGCATACGGCCTGGTTTACGCGCAAACTGGCTGATGCCAATACGTTGTTATTGGTGTTTGAAAATGAAACCGGAAAAGCCGTTGGACAGGTGCGCTTTGAGCGGACACCCGTCGCCGACATGCCTGATGAAGTGATCATTGGCGTATCGGTTGCTACGAGCCAGCGAGGAAAAGGGTTGGCAAGTCAATTGATTGAACGGGGCTGCACAATCTGCCGCAAACAATGGGGCGAAGTCACGATTCATGCCTACATCAAACCCGAGAATCAGGCGTCGATACGTGCCTTCGAGCGGGCTGGTTTCAGATTGTCGGGCGAAAGCGGTAAATTTGGGATGCCCGGCCAGGAAAAGCCGAGTCTGCTCTACATAAAAACCTTATCGAACTGAACATTCCTGACGGTGTGTTTGCGGTTCAAAGCGGTTTGATTTACTATGATGAATACCCAACCGATTCAGGTTGCTCACTTTACAATTAGTCCAGCACACCGACCGTTCGTTATCGCCGAAATGTCGGGGAATCACAATCAGTCGCTCGAAAGGGCGCTGGAAATCGTGGATGCCGTTGCGGATGCGGGTGCTCACGCCCTTAAACTCCAGACCTACACACCCGATACCATTACGTTCAACGGCGCGTCGGAGGAGTTTTACATTCGGGATGCCAAATCGCTCTGGGCCGATAAAAATCTGTATAAACTATACGCCGAAGCCTATACGCCCTGGGAGTGGCATAAACCCATTTTCGAACACGCTCAAAAGCGGGGTATGATTGCGTTCAGCTCGCCATTCGACACCACTGCCGTCGATTTTCTGGAATCACTCGACGTACCGCTTTACAAGATCGCATCGTTCGAAAATACCGACCATATTCTGCTCAAAAAAGTAGCGCAGACGGGTAAGCCGGTCATTATGAGTACGGGCGTTGCGTCGGTGGCGGATCTGGACGAATCCGTAAAGGTGTTACGTGCCAATGGCTGCAAAGATCTGATCCTGCTCAAATGCACAAGCACCTACCCCGCCACACCCGAGACTACTAATCTGCTCACGATTCCGCACATGCGCCAACTATTCGACGTACCCGTGGGCCTTTCCGACCATACGATGGGCATTGGCGCGGCCGTAGCGGCTGTGGCACTCGGCGCGGTCGTTCTGGAAAAACACGTTACGTTACGTCGGGCAGATGGCGGTGTTGATTCAGCCTTTTCGCTGGAACCTGACGAATTAAAAAACCTCGTTATCGAAACTGAACGGGCGCAATTGGCGATGGGACAAGTCAGTTATACGTTGACAGCGAAAGAAGAAAAAAGTCTGCAATTTAAGCGGTCACTGTACGTAGTGAAACCCGTAAAAGAAGGCGAATTATTTACGGCTGAAAACGTCCGCAGCATCCGTCCCGCCAACGGTTTGCATACCCGCTATTACGACGACATTATCGGCAAAACTGCCACGCAGGACATTGAAGCCGGAACGGCGTTAGCGTGGAGCTTAATTAAAGGCGAAAGAGTGAAAGAATGAATGAGCGAAAACCTGCCGAATGGCTTCGCTCTTTCATTCTTTCACTCTTTCGCTCATTCACTACATGGGTATCATCCAACGGCAAACGATTCAAAGTTCGGTTTACACCTACGCCGGGGTAGCCGTCGGCTTTCTGACGCAGGGAATTTTCTTTCCAAATCTGTTCAGCAAGGCGCAGGTCGGTCTGTTGAGTTTGCTAATTTCGCTGTCGCTGGTGCTGGCTCAACTCTCTAATCTGGGTACCAATGGAGCCGGTGGACGTTATTTTCCTTATTTCCGAAACGCCGAGCGTCAGCATAACGGCTACCTGTTCATGACTAGCCTGACGACGTTGATTGGTTTTGGGCTATGCGTATTGGGACTGTGGCTAGCCCGACCGTGGATTATCGAGAATAATCAGGGGCAGTCGCCTTTGTTCGTTGATTATTATTACTTACTGATTCCGCTGACGCTGTTTACGGTCTATTTCACCGTTTTCGATAATTATGCCCGGCTGCTCTACGACCCTGTTACAGGTACGTTGCTGCAACAGTTTGTGCAACGGGTTCTGATTCTGCTGGCGGGGATAACGTACTGGTTAGGCTGGGTTACGTTTCCGCAGTTTTTAGGATTATGGTTGCTGGCGTTTTTTCTGCAAACAGTTCTCATGATTTTCAGCGTTGCCCGCGACGAATCGTTATTTCTTCGTCGTCGCTTTTTTGCGATGGACCCCGAACTACGTCGAAACTTGACGCGCTACGCGGCCCTGACCCTTACCACCGCCCTATCATCGCAAATTATCCTGACCATTGATAAGGTGATGATTAACAACGCGAAGGAACTGGGTTTGTCGGCTACAGGGGTTTACAGTATTGCGGCCAGTTTTGCAACGGTTATTGCGGTTCCGGCCACGGCGCTTTACAAAGTCTCGGGGACGCTCATTGCCGAATCCTGGAAGAGTAACGATCTGCAAAACATTACGAAGATTTATAGCAAAAGCTGTTTAAATCAGCTCATTGCGGGTTGCCTGGTTTTCGTGGGCGTCGCGGCTAATCTACCCAACGTCTTTCAGTTTTTGCCTGCTGGTTACGAAGCCGGCTACTATGTCATTCTGTGGCTGGGTCTGGGCAAACTGATCGATATGGCAACAGGTATTAACGGTATTATTCTGAACACCTCACGGTATTATATTTACGATTCGCTGTTTTTTGTGGCGCTAACGTTTTTTACCATCGCTATCAACTATTATCTGATTCCGCGTTTTGGCATCAACGGAGCGGCTATTGGTGGTGCCTTGGCAACCTTGTTGTATAACCTCGCCCGGACATTGTTTGTCGGCTTTGCGTTTCGCATGCAGCCGTTTACCTGGCGTAACGTAGCAGTTATTGTTCTGGCCGCTGCTGTCTGGTGGCTATCGGTGCAGGTTTCATACCCGAGTTCAGGTGATCCAAAGTGGCGCTTTGTGTTTGATATTGCCTGGCGGTCAGCGTTAATCACAACCTTGTTTGGTGGGTTAATTGTTGGGTTGAAACTATCGTCAGAGGTTAATCAGACCGTAGCGGGATTTAGAAAACGGTTTCTACAGAAATAACTACTGATTTGTTTTTGTCATGCTGACGAAGGAAGCATCTTAAAGCTTCATTACGTTCATATAAGCGAAGTGTAAGATGCTTCCTTCGTCAGCATGACAAAACAAGAATATATATGTGGGTTTTTCGATTTTTATTTACTGAAACAGCCCGACTGCTACGTTCGGTGGAAGGACGTCGGTTGCTGGGGTTGGCACTACGATATGGAAACAGGCCCCGTAATCAGTCTACCGACGTTACGTTTGGTCGTTATCAATTTCGGGTTCCTGATGCGTTGTCGTTTATCTGGCAGTTTCGGGAGATTTTCGTCGATGAGTTTTATCGATTCTACACAACCAGTTCAGTTCCCGTCATTTTCGATTGTGGCACCAACATTGGCACGAGCGTTGTGTATTTCCGACAGACGTATCCTACTGCCCGAATCGTGGTATTCGAAGCGGATGAGCACATCAGCGAGCTATTGCAGAATAACCTGAAGCAAAACCAGATTTCGAACGTTGAGGTCATTACCAAGGCCGTCTGGACGAACGACGAGGGTATTTTGTTTGGCAGCGATCAGGCTGATTCAGCCTCCATCTTCTCGCAAACGGATCGGAAGCTGGTGCCCTCTGTGCGGCTTCGCGATTATCTGTTGCGTGAAACACGTATCGACATGCTCAAGATGGACATTGAAGGCGCTGAAACCGACGTATTACTCGATTGTCGCGACGCGCTGGCCCATGTTCAGAATCTGTTCGTTGAATTTCACGCGTACCTCGATCACCCCCAAACGCTGGCCGACGTAATGCAGGTGCTGGAAGAAAGCGGTTTTCGGTATTATATCAACACCAGTCAGTACCGCCACGCGCCATTGGTCAATCATCGTTACAAAGGGAACGACAGCATGGACCTGCAATTGAATATCTTTGCGTACAGAAAATAGTCGTTTGTGGTTATCGGTAGTCATTACTTGTCATGCACCGTCAAAACAAAGAATGACGAACAGTGACCACGAATGACCATTTGATGACAATCAATGACGTCTAACTAGATGATTGATAAAATTCTTTCCCGCCCTGAATTCCAGACCGAACCACCTGTTTTGGTGGATGTTGGTGCATCAGGCGAATTACATGCGCGCTGGAAACCCTTTGCCAAATACGCCGTTTGCATCGCCTTCGACGCCGACGACCGCGATTTCGGTTATGTCGAAAGTGAGTCGAGTCATTTTCGTAAGCTGTACACGTTCAACCATATTGTTACCGGTACGGAATCGGAAGACGATACGTCCGATTTTTATCTGACCGCATCGCCCCACTGTTCCAGTTTGTTACGTCCCCGACCCGATCTGATTCAGGAATATGCCTTTGCGCCAAAGTTCGAACCGACAAAGGTCGTTCAGCTCAAAACGCGCAGCCTGCGCTCGACGCTCGATGGTCTGAAAATCAAACAGGTCGACTGGTTCAAAACCGACTCACAGGGAACCGACCTCCGGCTGTTTCGTAATCTTGGGGAAAACCGAATTCAGCGTGTGCTAACCGCTGAATTTGAACCCGGCATCGCGTCGATTTATGATGGTGAGGACAAGCTTTACCAGGTCCTGCAATTCATGGAAGAAACAAAGAGTCATTGGCTCGCGGAACTGCTTCCGAAAGGATCACCACGTATCACACCTGCTCTGCTGGACAGTTTTACGAGTCAGCCGTTGTTGAAAAAGTTCGTCCTGTTCTCACTTAAAAACAGCGCCGTTTGGGGTGAAATGACGTACCTCAATCGCTTTGCCGATGGCGCTACGTTAACTCAGCGGAATCTATTGCTGGGCTGGGTATTTGCTACAACGCTGAAGCAGCATGGCTTCGCGCTCATTCTCACGCAGAAAGCCAAAAGCCGGTTTTCAGATCCGATTTTTGCCGAGATGGAAAGCTACTCACGTCGGCGAATTTGGGGACGAGTATTCGGGCTGGGTTTCTGGCCTGAGGTAGTCAAAAAATTCGATAAACTCTTCGGTCGGTGAGAGTCACGCACTTAAGTACGTATCATCTGTTTGGTGGGGCCGCCGTGGCCGCCAATCGGCTGCATCGGGCCCTGCAAAAGCAGATATGGACAGGTACAGCGGTCGAAAGTACGATACTGGTCGGCACAGCCAAACGGCTTGAACCACACCGACCAGCGCCCGGCGTTACGTATCTGGCCAATAATTTTCTGGCGGAACAAACGGCTTTCGGTCGTTTTGTCGCCGAACGACTCTATTTTTTGCCGCAGGAACGCGATCCTTCTGTACGATTTCAGTTTTCGCCAGCCCGATTCGGGGCAAACCTCGACTTTCATCCGGCCATTCAACAAGCGGACGTATTACACCTGCATTGGATCAATTTCGGTTTTCTGTCACTTGACGGATTGCGTTCGCTATTCGATTTAGGTAAGCCCATCGTCTGGACTCTGCACGATCAATGGGCGTTTACAGGTGGTTGTCATTACTCGCGTGGTTGCGATCATTTTCTAACGCATTGCCATCACTGTCCGTATCTTAAAAAACCAGACGAAAAAGATCTGTCGTACCGCGTTTTTAAACAGAAAGAGGCAATTTTCAAAAAGGCTAAGGTGCATTTTACACCACCTAGTCACTGGCTGACAAACGAGGCCAAACGTAGTACGTTGCTACGTGATTTTCCTTTTACGGTGATTCCTTATGCCATCGATCAACATGCGTTCTGCCCTATTGACCGCACGGAAGCGAATGCCCAACTCGATTTACCCAACACTGACCAACCAAGGCTATTATTTGGCAGTGCCAACGTAACGGACACGCGTAAAGGCTTTCGGTATTTCGCCGAAGCTCTGGTACTGTTGAATCAGCAACATCCCGATCTAACCCCCGAAATTCTGATATTTGGCAAAGGACGATCCTATTTATTTAATGAGTTGCCTTACCCAGTTCGGCACCTCGGCATTTTAACCACCGAAGACGACATTGTAGCGGCTTACAATGCAACAGACGTAATGGTGGTGCCCTCTTTAGAAGATAATTTACCAAATACGGTCATTGAAGCACTGGCGTGTGGAACGCCGGTCGTGGGGTTTCGTACGGGCGGCATTCCCGAAATGATTGATCATCAACAAAACGGGTATCTGGCTGATGCCGGGTCAGCGCAGGAACTGGCCGACGGACTGGCTTTTGTCTTAACTCACCAGAATCCGGAAAGCTTACGTCAGAATGCCCGGCAATCCGCCGAAAGCCGGTTTTCGGAAGACGTAGTAGCAAGACAGCATATTGAACTGTATCAAAAATTGATGAGTGAGTAAGACTACTCGTTCACTCTTTCGCCGATGCCAACAGTCTCCATCATCACGATTACGTATAACGCTGAGCGGTTTCTGGAGCGCACAATTCAAAGTATTGTGGCTCAGCAGGAAACCGATTTTGAATATATCGTGATTGATGGAGGATCGAAAGATGGGACGATAGACATCATTAAACGCTACGAAACGCATATTACGAACTGGATTTCGGAGCCCGACAAGGGCCTTTATGAGGCCATGAACAAAGGATTGCATCGGGCGAAGGGACAATACGTCTGGTTTATGAACGCGGGTGATGAATTGTATGATTCAACAACCCTATCGAAGCTGTTAGACCAAATTAGTGCTACAAAGGCTGACGTTTACTACAGCGATGCACTTTTTGTTCGGGATGAAGGAGGGGAAACAGTTCCGGTTGGCTTACGAAGCCAGGTAACTCCACATGTTCTTCCTCAACAGTTGACCTGGCAGGATATGAGCCTTGGCATGAAAGTTTGTCATCAGGCTTTTGTTCCGAAACGGTCGATTGCCCCTGATTATCTGACAAATAACCTAAGCGCTGATTTGGACTGGGAAATCCGGTGTCTGAAAGCCGCTCAAACCATCGAATTTCTGCCGTTTATTTTGTGCAGGTATTTAATGGGCGGTTTATCGGTACAACAACATCGTAAATCACTTATGGATCGGTTTAAAGTTTTGGTAACTCACTTTGGCTTACTGACAACAATACGTAATCATATTCAGATTCTTATAAGAGCCAGCAGGTTCAATATGAGGTAAACATTTGGTATAATTTCATTTCCCCGATAAAATATTTCGCTCTACATAGACATTGCTGACATTTTCTCTCAAAAAGCTTATAAAAGGTCAATTGGTGATGTTTTGTGAAATTTGTGTGAAAACAATGGGATAATTCCCGGATACATATCTTTTGATTGGGAAATGCGGATAAATTTGCGGGGTTTATTACGGGTACCCACCTAACCTTTTTGTGAAATTCTCTAAAAATAGAATCAACCTATGAAACGAATAGCTGTTTTTACCTCGGGTGGCGACGCGCCGGGTATGAACGCCTGCATCCGGGCGGTTGTCCGAGGGGCGGTCTATCACGGCATCGAAGTGTTCGGTATCCGCCGGGGGTACAGCGGGATGATAAATGGCGATATTTTTCAGATGTCTTCGCACTCAGTCAGTAACATTGTCCAGCGAGGAGGTACCATTCTGAAATCGGCCCGTAGTAAAGAGTTTATGACGCCCGAAGGTCGGGCGAAAGCGTTCGAGCAGCTTAAAAAATTTGATATAGAAGGCTTGGTGGCCATTGGCGGTAACGGTACGTTCACCGGCGCTACCCTTTTCTATGACGAATACGGCATCCCAACCGTTGGCGCACCGGGCACGATTGATAATGACCTTTACGGCACAGATTACACAATCGGTTTTGATACGGCTGTAAATACCGCTCTGGAAGCCATCGATAAGATTCGCGATACGGCCGATTCACACGACCGGATTTTCTTTATTGAAGTAATGGGGCGCGATTCCGGATACATTGCTATTCAATCGGGTATTGCCGGTGGTGCAGAGATGGTGATGGTACCCGAAGTACTAACCCCTATCTCAGAAGTTGTTGAAGCACTGAAATCGGGCTGGAGCCGTCAGAAGTCATCCTCTATTGTTGTCATTGCGGAAGGTGAGGAAGAAGGCAATGCCGTTGAGATATCAGAGAAGATTCGCCAGCAGGTTCAAACGGAAATTGATATGCGGGTAACCACGCTGGGTCATATTCAGCGTGGAGGTATTCCAACCGCCTACGACCGGATTCTGGCCAGTCGTTTAGGTTTGGGCGCGCTGGAAGGCTTAATGAATGGCGAAAAAAATGTAATGGCAGGCATCGTTAACAATGAGTTGGTTTACACGCCCTTCCGGGATACTATTCGCTTACCCAAGCCAATTAGTGAGGATTTACTCCGAATGGTAAAAATTCTGAGTGTGTAACGCATCAAGACAGACCTATAGGGTAGGGTGTCCAAAAGCCTACTTTGAATCTGAGCCAAAATAGTAGCTTTGTTTATTATTATCACCCACAATAAACAAAGCTACTATTTTGGCAAAGGATATAGATTTGGCGGCAGAAAATACACGCTTGAAACTACTTGTCAAGCAGAAAGATAAGGCCATTAGCAAGCTGGAGCAGAACCTACAAGACAGCCAGCAGAAGAATAAGGTGTTGGCCCTGGAGTTAAAAAAAAAGTAAACAAAGGCCTGGTTTTACAGCCCATAAAGCGGCATAAATATCCTGAATTAGTCGTCTCGCTGAGCGTACAGCTTTACACAAAGCTCGGCTGTGGGTTCAGGGGAGTGGTCAAAACGCTTTCCATTCTCAAAGAAACCTTGGGGTGGGAGTTTGCCAGTGTACCCAACCGCAATTCGATTGAGAACTGGGTGAAAAAGAGTGGCTATTTTATTTACAAAGAGCCCCCTGGGTCGATTGGTGAAAACGAGGGCGATTATGCCATGATTGTGGATGAAAGCATGATGATAGGCAGCGAGAAAATGTTGCTCACCCTTGGCATAAAGGCTGAGAAGACCGAGCCCCTTGCCACTACTCATCAAGATGTATGCGTGCTCAACATCAGCGTACAACCTAGCTGGAACAGCCAAAAGATAGCGCAAGACTTGGCCAAGAGCATCCAAAAACTGGGAGTTTCTCCCCGCTACATTATCAGTGACAATGGATCCAGCCTGAGCAAGGCTATCCGAGACTCGGGCTGTGTCCATATCCGGGATGTGGGCCATACTCTGGGGATGTTACTGGAGCGCGTCTACAAAAACGATCCAGAATTCATTGCCTATATGAAGGAAGTTTCGCAGGTGCGGTTTCGTGAAATAATGAAGCCTATCGCTTATCTGCTGCCGCCCAAGCAACGAACCCTGGCCCGCTTCCTCAATCTGTCGCCCATTTGTGCCTGGTCTGTCCGGATGCTCCAGCATTTCCATACCTTAACCAGCCACGAGCAGCAGATCTTTAGCTTCATTCCCCGTTATGGTTCTTTTATCGAGGAGTTGACCGAGGTGATTGACTGTATCAACCAGTTGCAGCGCGAACTCAAACAAAAAGGGATTTGTCGAAAGACCGCCCAAACTTGCCGCTCGATCATCGGCAGGCATCTAAACTGTAACAATGAGAGAACCCGCCAGTTAATCCATGCGATTGACCGTTATCTAAGTGAAGAGAGTGGTAAATCAAGAGCAGAGGGCCCTAGTTGGCATGCCTCTTCTGATGTGATCGAATCGCTTATCGGGATGTATAAAGCAAAAAAATCGCCCAATCCACTTTATGGGGTAACCGGCTTCGTACAGGTCATGCCATTGTATACCTACCTGGGTTCAGCGACTGCGGCTCCATTTAATTTCAAAAAAAGCCTAGAGAACGTTTTCCTGAAAGATATTCAACAATGGGAGCGAAATAACCTCACTGAAAATCTGGTGATTAAACGAACCAAAAAACTCCAGTCAGCCTAATTTTTTATTCTATTTTGGACACCCTACCTATAGGGTTTTTGAAACCTTATAGGTCTACATATATCCCATCACCTTATACGTGACGTAGCCGACTAATTCGCGAGTAAGGTAATACGCATTGAAGAAAGCGGTTTCGTTGGGCAATAGCCATTCGCCTGGGGCAAATGACCGCCGTCCGCTCAGAAACGTGCTTGGAAACGGAATTACCGCAATACCTTCTTTCTTGAAACAGCCTACGGCCCGGTTCATATGCAAAGCCGATGTTACCAATACACACCGGTTCGTTTGGAAGGTTTTCTGGAGCATCTGCGCTGAAAACAGGGCATTTTCGTGCGTATTGCGTGACTTATTTTCCAACACAATATCATCAGGCCGAACACCAGCCACTCGCAGAAACTGAGCGGTCATCTGCCCCTCATCATTCAGACTTTTGGTCTGAAACGGCAAATTACCAGAGCCACCGCTGATCAGAATTTTCTGAACCGCTCCAGTCTTGTAAAGATACAAAGCTTGCCCAGCGCGGTCAGCTTCGCGCCCCAGCAAAAAACAATCAGCACGCTGTTGTTTATCGCCGGGAATCTCTTTTATACCGTTTACTAAGCCACCAGTCAATAAAACCGCTACCCGCACCGATGAATCAGCAGGTGTTGGTTGAATGGGATATTCCCACCATAAAGCCAACTCATTGACCAGAAACGAATTACCAAATAACCAGAAGATACTAAGCGCTAAACCAATTAATTGGCGACGCCGTCGGGCATTTTTTGTAAAAAAAGCGATCAGTAAAGCCGTAATCAGCCAGCCAGCGGGCGTCAACAGATACGTAATCGTTTTGGAAAAGAAATAAAACATAGACTATAAAAGCCGAGAAAAACGTTCTGTAAACTAAGGCGTTCTATCCCTTTACGGTTCCTGTTCTCCTCTGCTGGCAACGTAGTGAACTGCTACCAGGGCCTGGTTGGAACCTGGAACCGAAAATTGAACTTCTTACGTAAATTTGTACTACTCTGAATCTGCGAAGATACGTACCACTTTTTATGAAAAACCTCGTTCTGACGGCGCTCCTCGGTTTGCTTTTCTTATCTGCCACCTGGGCGCAATCAGCCAACAACACCGCATCGGACGGTTTCAGGATCACGGGCCATATTAAAGGCTTGAAAGATACGACCTGCATACTAGCTCATTACCTGGGCGCAACTCAGTATATTCCTAAGGACACAGCGCGTGTCGATGGTGCTGGCAACTTGATTTTTGAAGGGAAGAAAAGCCTGCCACAAGGCTTATACCTCGCTGTAGCGCCCAAAAATCGGTACATTGAGCTTCTCATTACCGACGACCAGGAATTTTCATTCGATACCGACACAGTCAATACGGTACAGTCCATGAAAGTGACTGGCTCAAAAGAGAATGAACTGTTCTACTCCTACCAGCAGCAACTTAGCAAATTATTCACGGAAGCACAGGCGCTGAAAGGACGCACTGATGCCACCGTCGATAAACAAATGAGTGCTTTGCAGAAACAGGCCAACGACTTTCGTCGGCAATTTCTGACTGATAATGCGAAAACGTTCACGGTTACCTTGCTCAAAGCCAGCGCGGAACCTGAAGTTCCACCGGCTCCTAAACTCGCGAATGGCCGTCCCGACTCCGTGTGGGTTTTCAATTATTTTAAGAGTCACTTCTGGGATGGTTTTGACTTCGCCGACGAGCGACTCGTACGGACGCCTTTCCTGCAACGAAAAATTGATCGGTACATCAAGGAACTAACCGTTCAGGTGTCGGACTCGCTCATTAAAGAGGCCGACTACGTAGTGAGTAAGGCCATCGCCGGAAAAAATAAAGAGATTAGATATTACACGATCTATTACATCACCAGCCCATACGAACAGCCGAAAGTGATGGGTACCGATGGCGTATTTGTGCACATGTTCGAGAAGTATTACGCTACAGGCATTATGACCGTCTCGGATTCATCGACGCTGAAAAATGTAGGCGAACGGGTGGCCAGCATGAAACCGAATCTCGTTGGCAAGATACTGGTTGCTCCTGTGATCACGGATACGCTCCGCAAACCAATTATTATGCAGACTATTAAAGCCGACTATACGATCGTGTTTTTTTATTCACCAACCTGCGGACATTGTCGGGAAAGCGCTCCTAAACTGCAAAAATTTGTCGATGACTATAAAGGCAAAGGCGTTGAGGTGATGGCCATTGCCATTGATCAGGACGTAAAGGAATGGAAGAAATTCATCAAAGAGTTTAAACTCGGTAACGCCATTAACGGTATGGATATGGCCAATCGTACGAATTACGCCAAGCAGTACGATGTCTGGACGACGCCAACGGTTTACATGCTTGATAAGGACAAACGAATCATTGGCCGAAAACTTCCTGTGGAGCAGATTGAAGACTTTATGCTGTTTTACAAAAAGCAACATCCTGTTTCCAAAGCACCTGCCAACGCCAAAGCAAGTGTGAAGAAGTAAGGTAGCGTGGGCTTTAGCCCGCGTAGCCGTAGGCTAATTTATAGCTGTGTTTTTAGCCTACGGCTACGCGGGCTAAAGCCCACGCTACCTTACTTATTTCATTTTCGTCCGTTTCACCAGATAGGACGTTAGGATCTGGTCGAATCCCTGAGCGATGTCAGCTTCAATGAAGTCGATTTTGTACTGACCGCACCGCATTTTCAACTCCTGAAAATACGACCGCACCGCCTGCTGATACGTATCGCGTACCTGTCCGGGTTGCAGTCTTACTTTATCGCCCGTTTCGAGGTCAATAAATTCATACGGGCGTTCATCGAAGGCAAAATTCTCTTCGGTTTTCTTGTCCGTTACGTGGAATAGCAGCACTTCATGCAGATTGTGCCGTAAATGCTGCAATGCCGAAAAAAGCGCATCCGACTTTTCGCTATTATCGAACATATCACTGAAAATTACGACCAATGACCGCTTGTTAATTTTCTCGGCGACCTGATGAATCACGTCAGCAGCTGAGGTTTTACGTAACGGATTGGGTTGCTGCATTAATTGATCCAGTTGCGTAAACAGTTTATGCACATGCGACGGTGTCGACTTCGTGGGCGTCTGTAGGTCAATAGCATCAGCAAAAGTTGTTAGACTGACGGCATCTTTCTGACGCTGAAGCATATACGCTAAACAGGCAGCGGCCATCACGCTGAATGTCATTTTCCCGTAATTCGATTCGGGATAATACATAGACGACGACGTATCGATCAGCAAATGACAGCGTAGGTTCGTTTCCTCTTCGTAGCGTTTGACAAACAGTTTTTCGGTCTTACCAAATACTTTCCAGTCGATATGCCGGGTCGTTTCGCCGGTGTTGTAGAGCCGGTGTTCCGCAAACTCCACAGAGAAACCATGAAAAGGTGATTTATGGAGGCCGGTAATAAAGCCTTCGACCAGTTGGCGGGCCAGAAATTCGACATTACCGAACGAACGTACCTGACCCAGATTAAGCGGTTGTTTCATACTATTTCCGTTGACAGAAGAAAGACGTAAGACGCTAGAGGAAAGATAGGTCTTTTTTCGATCATCGTTACGCTTTCTTTCTCTACCTACAACGTAAAAAAAGAACCGTTCGACATCGCCCGCAGGAATTGCACAGGGAGATATCGAACGGCTCGGGCCATGTAGTCGGTCGTGACTAGCTTACAAAACTGGCTCTAACAGGGGCTGGTAAGCGATGGGTGTGCTAAACACTGAAGGGGCTGAAGCTATAGCACGGCCTTTTCCGACAACCCGCAGCGATACGTTGGCGATTCCTTTCGAAACCATGCCAAGGGCATGGGCAGCCGCATGGGTTAGGTCAATGACACGACCTTTGGAAAAAGGACCCCTATCATTGATTCGTACAATTACGGATCGCTGGTTATCTAGATTTGTAACCTCAACCAACGTATTCAACGGCAGGGTTAGGTGAGCACCTTCCAGGGATCCTGCGCTAACGCGCTCACCGTAATAAGTCTTACGACCATTGAACTTCTTGGAGTAAAAAGACGCTTTGCCTTTCTGTATGAGGCCCGGAAGGACCTCCGCCGATTTTATGTTGCTAAAAAACAACATAAGGGACATGATTAAACTCATACAGTTATCGGTTAGGTGAAAAAAATAGACGGAATGTATGTTGTTAAACTCTACCCATACCTCCGTCCCCAAAAAGTGCAATTCCTATAAAACAAAGATAGTTTATATCAGCTTAACAACCAAGCTATTACACAAAAAACTGTGGAACGGTCTCCACACACGTAGTAGTTTTCGGGGTTCTTTCTCCACAAAATATATTTACCTGCTTTCTTTTTGTTCTATCCTGATTGCCCGTACTTTAGTGGTTGTGAACTGACTAAACCTATTAGATTGTGGACGAAAGAGATCGGGAGAAAATCTACTCAAAGCGAGTTCGGGCGGGGAAACGAACTTATTTTTTTGACGTCAAATCAACCCGCACGAACGATTATTATTTGACCATTACTGAGAGTCGTCGGCATCCGCAGGGCGAGGGATTTATTTATGAGAAGCATAAAATGTTTCTCTACAAAGAAGACTTCGACAAATTCGTTGAAGCCCTACAGGAAACCGTAGATCACGTTAAAACCGAACTCCTGCCCGACGTGGATTTTGCTCAATTTGCCCAGCGTGAACGTAATGAGCAGGACGATTTCGCCAGTGAACTCAAGTGGGAATGAATGAATTGATTATCTCTCAATACGATTTATGCTTTAACTATACTCTCTTCTTATACTTATCAGCTGTGAAATGCCTAAGCCCTCGGTGCCAGCGCCGAAGGCTTTTTTTGCGGTCCGCCGTAGCGGTTGTATTTTTGTAAAAAAACCAAGCAGTGAATGAGCGAATGACAGATTGAGTGAATATTACCGGACATGCGTCAGCTATTCACTCAATCACCGCTCCGGCGGCCCGGTCATTCGCTCATTCACTCATTCATACTTATGGGCTTACAATGTGGAATCGTGGGTTTGCCAAATGTGGGTAAATCGACGCTATTTAATGCCATTTCGAGCGGCAAGGCTGAAGCAGCTAACTATCCGTTCTGTACAATAGAACCAAACGTTGGGGTAGTAACCGTGCCCGACGAACGTCTGGATACGCTCGAAGGGTTGGTGAAACCACAAAAAGTGGTACCAACTATCATTGAGTTCGTCGACATTGCGGGTCTGGTGAAAGGCGCCAGTCAGGGCGCTGGTCTGGGCAATAAATTTCTCGCCAACATTCGCGAGGTCGACGCGATCGTTCACGTGATTCGATGCTTTGAAGATGACAACATCGTTCACGTTGAAGGTAAAGTCAATCCCGTATCCGACAAAGAAATTATCGATGCTGAACTCCAACTGAAAGATCTGGAGTCTGTCGATAAAAAGATTCAGCGCATTGCCAAAGCCGCCCAAGTTGGCGATGCCAAAGCAAAAGCGGAGTTAGCTATCCTGAAACAGTATAAATCGGCTCTTGAAGCCGGGAAGAGTGCCCGTACCGTGCAAGTGTCGCCCGAGGATCAGGAAACGGCTATCGGCGATATTGCGCTGTTGACCGTAAAACCCGTCATCTACGTAGCGAATGTGGATGAATCTTCGCTGCCCAACGGGAATGCGTACTCGGATGCACTTCGGGAAGCCGTTAAAGACGAAGGAGCGGAAGTGATTGTGATCAGCGCCGGTATCGAAGCGCAGATTGCCGAGATGGAAGATGCCGACGAACGAGAACTGTTCCTGAGCGAGTATGGCCTGACGGAATCAGGATTGAGCAAACTCATCAAAGCGTCTTACAGATTGCTTGGGCTTATTACGTATTTCACGGCTGGCGTTAAGGAAGTCCGCGCCTGGACAATTCATCGGGGCTGGAAGGCTCCCCAGGCCGCGGGTGTAATTCATTCAGATTTTGAGCGGAAATTTATTCGGGCTCAAGTCATGAAACTCCCTGATTTTTCGCAGTTTAAAACCGAAGCGGGGGTTCGTGAAGCGGGTAAGCTAGCCGTCGAGGGGAAAGAATACGTCGTACAGGACGGCGACATTATGGAGTTTTTACACGGAGCGTAAGCAAATTTACATAGACGTAAAGCGGGTGGCCTGTTGCTTAAATGGACCACCCGCTTTTTTGTTGACTAGCCTGGGCAGTTACGTATTTCTTACGTTGGCCAATCAATGAATACATTAAACGCTGATTAAGGGCAATCCGTCCAATGCATTTTTTCGTATTTTAGCCTTACAAAACTATAGGTATATCTACTCTATTCGGCCTACCGTAAATTGATGAAAACTTTCTTTAATGTGCTGATCGTCGATGATGATGAAGACGATCAGTTTCTGATTAAAAGTGCCTTTCTGAAGAACTCCTCCCAATTCAATCTTCGATTTGCTACTGATGGAACTGACGTACTGGAAAAAATTGAGAATACTCAGTTTCTACCTGATCTGATTTTGCTGGATCTGAACATGCCTGTTATGAACGGCTTTGACGTGCTTAAGCACCTTAAAAGTTCAACCCTATATCGACACGTACCGGTGATCATCCTGACTACTTCCGCTAATGAAAGTGATATAAACCAATCGTATGAATTAGGAGCGAATACGTTCATTACCAAGCCCATTAACCATCAGGATCTGGTCGATTTAGCGGAGCAGATACGTTTATACTGGTTTGGGCTGGCCAGGATTCCAACGCGTCGAACGAATTAGCCGATGGCGATTCTGCCGTGGAACGCAAACGTGTTTCAAAAAAATAAAACAGTTAGGCAACGGACATAGTTACATACGTATTCACTCACTTCCATCATGAACATTTCCTTAGCTGCCCATGGGCAGCTTTTTTCTTATCCGCTCTGACAGCAATTTAACCGCTCCAGCTTATTATACTCCAACTCACAGTAACGCTAACGGATGAGCCAATCGTTTACCTTGAGGATGATGTAGATGATCCGTTTTTACTTTTTTCGTGCTTTCGCTAATCATGTCGCATTTATTCAATACAAGGCGGTTCAGCACCGGTACTTTTGCAGTGAACTTTAAAACACTATCCACATGCAAAAGTCAATTATCAACCCCTGGCAATGGCAGAACCAGTTGGGCTATGCACAAGCCGTAGAAGTTATACAACCAACCCACACACTCTATTGCGCTGGCCAGGCGGCCATGGATGCCGACGGCAGACCGATCGCAGCCGATATGAGCGGACAAATCGACGCCTGTCTCGACAACCTGGAAACGGTGTTGCAACAAGCCGGTTATTCGTTAGCGAACGTAGTACGGATTAACTTTTACACGACCTCTGTCCCGCAGTTCTTCGCAGCCTATGGTCAGGTCATTGGTCGACTAAGTGCCGGGGGCTGCGTACCCGCCAGCACGTTGGTCGAAGTCAACGCACTAGCCTTTCCGGAACTGATGGTCGAAATCGAAGCCACGGCTGTCAAATAAAATTTTCCTCTCTTTTAACCAAACCACACAAATGCAACGCTACAACGTATTCAATCAAATTCACAAAGGATTACGGGGCATGCTGTACAACACAGCGCTCCAGATTCAGCAAACTGATTTTGCCGCTCCCGAAGCCGACGCTACCATCCAGCAATTAGAGCAGGTACTACTGTTTTTTGATACACATGCCGAACATGAGGATGGGTTTATTCTGCCTCATATTAAAAAGCACAATCCTCAACTGGTTGATGAACTGGAGAAGGATCATGACGTCGATCATCGGTTGACACAAACCCTTTTCGAGAGCATTGAGGCATGGAAAGTTGCTACGCAGCCTGATCAGAAAGAACTGATTGGCCAACGAATCTTCTTTGCGTTCAATGAGTTCATTGCCTTTAATCTGTACCACATGAACAAGGAAGAGAACGTATTGATGTACCAGCTCTGGAAGCATTATACCGACGCGGAAATTCATCAGATGGAAGGTAATATTATCCAATCCATTCCGCCCCAAACGCTGTTTGCTGAAAGTCGCTGGATGATGCGCTCCATAAACGATAAAGAAGTGACGGGTTGGTTATCGGGTATGAAACAGAGCGCTCCGGCGGAGGTTTTTACCAGCTTTCTTCAGATGGCCGAAGATGAACTTTCGCCGGAACGGCTGGCCAGAGTAAAGACGGCTTTAGCCCTTGCGTAACCGGTTACGAAGATGTCGCTTTTTTTCAATCTCAACCCAGATTGACTATCTACTTTTGCGACATCATTCACACCTCACTACGTATCGATAACTAATGACCAGCAATTATCAAGAGTTTAAGCCATCCACAGCTTTACAGCCTTTCGTTAATAATTATTGGCTTCACAGTTTCGAAGCCATCGGTAACCAGGAGTCTCCCGTTCAGCGCTGTTTGCCGTTCGGAGTCCTGGAGATCATTATTCAACTGGATGATAATCATTGCCATGTATTGCACAATAACCATTGGCAGAAACTTCCACATGCGTTCTTTGTGGGCCTCTACCGCGATGCTGTACAGTGGAAGTGCATAGGTTCGGGCCGTAAGTTTGGGATTCAGCTTAAACCAGAAAGTTTGCTTCAGCTGTTTAATGTGCCAGCGGCTTCACTGTTCAACGATTTCACCGATCTCGAAAACGTATTTGGCAAGAAGATTAACCGCCTGGTTGAGAATGTCTATGACCAGCCGGATATTACGTCGGTAATCGCAGCAGTTGAAACGTTTCTGCTGGCACAATTACGGAATCTAAACGCCGAACGAAATTATGTATTTGAAGCGGCCCGGTTGATTCGCCAATCAAAAGGAAACGTCTCCATCGAAGCGCTTAGTGAGCGTTTATACATTAGCAAGCGGCAATTGGAACGTAGTTTCAAAGACAATTACGGCACTACGCCCAAGGTGTATCAACGTATCATTCGCTTCCGGAACGCGTATGAATATTTTTACCAAAATCGTACGGCACCCAGTTGGCTGGATATCTCATACAACTTTGGCTATTCAGATCAGGCTCACTTTATCCGGGACTTCAAAGAGTTTACCAGTGAGGTTCCTACGATGGTATTTCATGACACGGAACAGAAATTTCGGGTGCCTACCTGTTGGGGTATATACGTAGCATAACGCATCTACTTAAGCCACTAAGCAGGATATGTATAATCCGTAGCGTGGGAGCGTGGTGTCAGGTTCGAAAACCTGACACCACGCTCCCACGCTACGGACCTACTTACTCAGAAGATCACAGCTCTACTTCCGCTTATTCACTCCCACTCGTCTGTAGCCAATTAGCTGATCAGCGCGGGATGCGGGCGGACGATGGTACACAAATACTTCGTAATCGTTTTCGGTAGACGAGTAACTGCCTTCAATGTAATTCTCATCTACTTTTGGTGGTGCAGAAGTCGTTTTCACTACATAGTCATAGTTGTAAACACCCTGTTTGAGTAGCACCGAGCCTCGATAAGCGCCCAGTAGGGCATCGTACGCCATTTTATTCCGCTCGTTCAGTTGCCAGAAATTGAAGGCGCCATTAACAAACACATCGACACCCGGTACCTCAGGAATTTTGAGCGTAAAGATCGTTTCTATATAGTCGGCGTTGGTGGCACCGTTACCCGTTTCGCGATGATCAATAACGTACTGACCATTAAAATCGTCGCTCTGAATGTAAGCTCCCTGACTACGCGGCTTATCTACCTGCACATACGCGATATTCCGGTCGGCGGGTCGGTCGATTCGATCAATGTAGTTAGCGCGGGATAACACCGTTCGCGTGTCGAAAAAGCGGAATTCATTGCCGCCGGGCATGGTATTGCTCAGATCAATCAACTGGTAATCCAGCACCTGATCGAAGGCCTGTACATTCGTCGGACGAAGCCCCCGGATTTCGCGATCATCGCGGTAATTCTGCCGGATAACGACTTTAAAATCGTCTTGTGGTGAGATGACCTGATAACCTTTGTAATTGATACTCAAATCAATCTGCTGATCGCTGAATTGCCGATCTGGTGCTGATGAGAATCGCACACCAGCTGCCACCGTTATGCGATTCTGATACGTACTAAACCGACGGGTGAAAATGATGTTGTTCCGGTTGCGTTCGTCGTAAACAACCAATACGTAATTACCCGGTAGCTTCACACGGGGAAGCGTAAAGCGGTAATGAAAATACGGAATCTTCGTGTTGATCGAGGTTTGGTATTCAATGATCGGGTTGTCGTTGTATTCGTAGGTAAATTCAATATCATTCAGAATAGAGCGTTGCCAATCAGCGTTACAGTGAACAAGCCGGGCCCGAAACGACCGGTAATTGGCCGTCAGATCATCAAATTCAAGTTGCAGCGCGACCTGTTCATCGAGCGAAATAACCGGTGGATTTAACGTCAACGCCGGATCGTTCGGATTGGCGCTTACCTGCGGAAACAGCAGCACCGTCTGTACATTCGGGTCGTAAATGTGGTCAATTGTCTGAGGTTGCTGCGCTAGTAACGGAGCCGAAATCATCCAAAGCAATAAATGGGTAAACAACGTAGCGGAAACGCGCATGAATACTGATTTTAACGGACAGTCCGTAGTAGGTAAACGTTACTGAGTCGACACAATTATATCGAATTGCTAATGTAATCGGTTTTCAATCCTGATTAACTTTGGCAAAATTGTCTAATCCTCTACTCAACCAAACGTATCGATGGTCAATTACAATCCGAAAGAGTGGGGCCGGTTTCTCATTACGTTCAATCGGGCCGATACCGTTCGCAAATTGCTCCCCGTTCTGGTAGGAATCGGCGTTTACTCGTTCATTATCGTTCATGTCATTGAGTTACTCGGCCTGGCTGAAAACCCGCATCTTAAAAACTTTTCGCTCATGCACACGCTGCTGAGTTTTGTGATTTCGATGCTGCTGGTTTTTCGCACCAATACAGCCTACGATCGCTGGTGGGAAGGACGAAAACTATGGGGGGGTCTCGTGAACAATAGTCGAAATCTGGCCCTAAAACTAGACCAGTTACTAGAACCTGAGCAAAGGGAACCACGCCATTTTTTTCGTGCCATGATTCCCAATTTTGCTTACGCGTTAAAAAATCATCTGCGCCAGAAACCCGTCGAACCTGAATTTGCAGAAACGTCTTCCTTTCATCTTCAAAAATTGCATTTGAATGAACACGTACCGCAGCAGATTGCGATGGCGATCTTCGGAAAAATCAATGAATTACAGCGTCAACGAATTTTAATTCCAGAGCATTTGATTATTCTGAATGCCGAAGTTCAATCCTTAATGGACATTTGCGGAGCCTGCGAGCGGATTAAAAACACACCTATTCCATTTTCATACAGCTCGTTCATCAAGAAATTCATTTCCATGTACTGCCTGACTTTACCACTCGGGTACGTTTCAAACCTGCATTACCTGGTCATTCCGCTGGTTATATTCGTTTTCTACGTATTGGCTAGCCTGGAAATCATCGCGGAAGAAATTGAAAATCCGTTTGGCACCGACGACAACGATCTCCCACTCGATACGATCTGCAAGGGCATTCAAAAGACCGTAACGCAGTCATTTGACCATACGCTTACCCTGGAGCAGCCTGACCGAATCGATACCCCCAAAGCCGGCTTTACGTATGATCGGTAGTATTGCTGAAAGTGGTCTAAAGTTATTCAAACAAGCCAATTTGCCCAGCAGGCCGAAATAAATTTGTTGTAAGCGCAGGAAATTTATTATCTCCAAAATATTTCTGACAGGCAATTCGGTGTAACTGTCCAATTTGCTGAGCGTACTGCCCTTCGCCTGACATACGGATTTTAAAGCGGGAATCGTTCAGTTGTCCGCCGTGGCAATCAGCAATCTGATTCAGAACGCGCTCGGCACGATCGGGAAAGGTCTGTTTGAGCCAATCCATAAACAAAGGGCCAAGCGCCCCATTTAGCCGTACGATCGTATAAGCCGACCAGCACGCACCGTGATCAGCCGCTTGTTTAACCAGATTGGGAATCTCATGATCGTTCAGACTGGGAATGATCGGTGCCGTCATAACACCTACCGGTACGCCCGCCTGATGCAAGGTATTCATCGTTTTCAACCGTTGCGTAGCCGTTACGGTACGTGGTTCCATCAATAATCGCAGACTTTCGGTTAAGGTTGTTATCGATATGGCAACACTCACCAGCTTGAGCTGTGCCATCGGTTGCAGAATATCTAAATCGCGGAGAATAAGCGCATTTTTCGTAATGATCGAAACCGGATTCCGATAATGCAGACAGAGCGCCAGCATCCGTCGCGTAAGCTGGTACGTTCGTTCGGCAGGTTGATAGCAGTCGGTATTTCCTGAAAAATGGATGATCTCAGGTTTGTACGAACGTGACTGAAATTGTTTCTCCAGCAACACGGGCGCGTTTTTCTTCACCATAATCTTGCTTTCGAAGTCAAGTCCTGCCGAAAAACCCCAGTATTCGTGTGAGGGACGCGCGTAACAATAGATGCAGCCATGCTCACAGCCCTGATACGGGTTGATCGACGCCCAAAATCCTACATCGGGGCTTTTGGTATGGGTAATAATTTGTTTAGGCGTTTCTTCGAAAAACTGGGTTCTCAGCGTCGGTGGAGGAAAATCATCATCGGCAACTGTAAGGTCATCAGCTGGCTCGTATCGATGAGCGGCAAATGAATTAGCTGTATTGAATTGTGCTCCTCTGCCTTTTTTATAGCTGCCCATACATATACAAGTAAAATGCAATTATATTTTACTTGTACGACAAAGGCAAGTTTTCAACAGCTACTAATCGAATAAATTTTTCTGATTGGAGATAAGCACAATGGATTGACTAACTCATGAATTTATTCCAGATTGCAGGAAATCAGGACCTTACCAGCTACTTGTCGTCTATGGAGAACTGTCCGAATTGCTCGACTATGTTAGAGAATCATTTTGTTTACTGTCCAGGCTGCGGTCAGACAACAGATCTACCCCGCTTTAAAATCCGGCATATCCTTGATGAATTCTTCCAGGCTATTTTTAGCGTTGATCGGGGCATCCTGTTTTTGATCAGAAATTTAGCGACTCAACCTGGTGTCACGGCCCGCGCATACGTACTAGAAAAAAAGCGTAAAAAATACGTCAATCCGTTCTCGTTTCTCCTGCTTGTATTAGGCCTGAATCTATCGGTCAATGTCCTGATAAAGCCGTACACAGCCCGATTTTCTACGAAGAAAGACACAATTCAACACGTAACGCCAACCGTACCGAAAGACGTCTTGCCTTATATTGAACGTCGGCGGCAGGCGACGTTTTTCATCGAAGAAAATATTAACATCATTGGTTTGGCAGCCATTCCTTTATTCGCCTTCATTTTCTGGCTATGCTTCCGGCGAAGCGATATTAACTATGCAGAACATTTAGTGGCTCAGGTTTTCTTTTCGAGTTTTTTTTCGCTGTTTACTATTCTTCTAACCTTACTGCTGGGTCTGGCGCTAAAACATTACCTCCCTTTTTTGAACAGAACCTTGCTTTTGTTTCAACTGCTTTACCTGTCAATTGCCTATTTCCAATTTTTACACTACCAAAAACCCGTTGACTACGTTAAAACCAGTGCCGCTACCTTACTCGCGCTGATCAGTTGGGTAGCTTTATCGGGTAGCGTTGTTTTTCTCTACATACGATTCGGCAGGTAGCCAATACACTGGTAAAGCAAAAGCCGGAACGCTGATCGATTCCGGCTTTTGTATGAAAAATGACTATAATTGCTGATTAGGCTAATTTTTTCTCCCACTCCTCGGCTTCCAGCATGGCGGCTTCCCACTCATTCTGTAGTTGACTAATCTGAGCCGTTATGCGCCGATATTCGTCGTTCTTAGCCTGCATCAGTTTATCATCACCATACGTAGCAGGATCGGCGAGCTCGGCTTCAAGTCGTTTTTTACGATCTTCCAGCTGATCGATTTTCGTTTCAGCTTCTTCAGCCTGTTGAGTCAGTTTCCTGTGGTTTTTCTGCCATTCTTTTCGTTCCTCATCCGACGCCCGACCGTTCGACGGCTTATGGCCATTGCCGTTCAACGACTGGCCATTCGTTGCCGGAGCAGAACTAACAACGGGTTGTGTTTTAGGAAGTTCAGTAGCTCTACCCTCTTTCCGTTCTTCCATCCACCATTCGTATTCATCATACGTACCGGGATATTCTTTGATCTGTTCGTCTTCGATATACCAGATTTTATTGGCAATCTGCGATACGAAATACCGATCGTGCGAAACCACTACATAGGTGCCTTCATATTGTTCAAGCGCCTGAATCAGGATATTCACCGATTGCATATCCAGGTGGTTGGTCGGTTCGTCAAGCAATAGGAAATTGGCCTGTGAAAGCAACACCTTAGCTAACGCCACCCGCGATTTTTCTCCCCCAGACAAGACTTTTATCTTCTTGAATACCTCATCGTTGGAAAACAAAAAGCAGCCCAGCACCCCACGTAATTCACCCTCGGTCTTGTTCGGATTGGCATGTTTCAATTCCTCAAGCAATGTATCATCCACGCTTAACGATTCCAACTGGTGCTGAGCATAGAAACTAAACGATACGTTATGGCCTAACTGCCGCTTGCCATCGTTCACTGGCTCTGACCCCGAAATGATACGTAGCAACGTCGACTTCCCACGACCGTTAGCCCCAATTAAGGCCACCTTGTCGCCCCGTTCAAGCCGAACATCGGCATGAGTAAGAATTCGCTTAGGACCGTAATGTTTAGTAATATCGTCAAGATGCAGAATATGACGACCGGGCTGAGTAGAGAACTGAAACTTGAAATTTACCCGCGCCGATTCATCAATTACAGCGTCGACTAATTCCATGCGAGCCAATTGCTTCACCCGGCTTTGCGCCTGTTTTGCTTTGGTGGCCTTAGCTTTGAAGCGCTCAATGAACCGTTCTGTCTGCCGGATCTTAGCCTGCTGGTTTTCATAAGCCCCCTTCTGGATTTCGTTACGTAGCGCTTTCTCTTCCAGATAAAATGAATAATTGCCACCGTAGTAGTTCAGTTTGGCACCAGCCACTTCAATCGTTACGTCGATAACATTATCCAGGAACTCGCGGTCGTGCGAGACCACAATGACGGCTCCTTCGTAGGTTTGAATGTATTTTTCAACCCACTGAATCGACGGTAAGTCCAAGTGGTTGGTCGGCTCATCAAGCATCAGCAGAGATGGTTTCTGAAGAAGCAATTTTGCCAGCATAACGCGCATCCGCCAACCTCCCGAAAATGTTCGTAACGGCTTTTGCAGATCATCGGTTGAGAAACCTAGTCCTTCCAGAATCTCTTCTGCCCGAGCCTGCACCGTATAGCCATCCAGCGCATCGAACTCTTCCTGAACTTTGCCGAGCTTATCGACCAGTTCGTCACGATAATTGGTTTCCATCTCATGGAGTAGCTCATCAATTTGCTTTTGCAATTGATTCTGCCGCTCAAAAGCCTGCATCGCAACGGACAAAATCGAATCGTCGGTCTGATAGGATAGCAAATCCTGATTCAAAAAGCCAAGCGTTACGTCACCAGCTTTGGAAATAGTGCCGCCATCAGCCTGGTATTCGCCATTAATGATACGTAGCAACGTTGATTTGCCAGTACCATTCAGGCCAATAAGACCGATTTTCTGGTTAGGCTTGATATGAAGCGAGGCATTTTCATAAAGAGCCCGGCTACCGAGATAATACGAGAGGTTTGTAATGGAAATCATGGACGCAAATTTACCAAAAATAGAACGGTTACTTGCGTTCTTAAATTCCAAACAATTATATTTGCAGCCGCAAACAGCATTTTTGATTGTCGATTTCTACATTATTCATCGCCAATTAAAAATCTTCAATAAGCCTCCTTAGCTCAGCTGGTAGAGCGACGCATTCGTAATGCGTAGGTCGCAGGTTCGAATCCCGTAGGAGGCTCGAATATAGTGTATATAAAGAGGTACAAAAGTCTTCAAATGTGGCCCAGGGCTACGTTTGAAGACTTTTTTTATTGGTTAATAGCGCAAGAACGAGTGGTAAACTACTGAACTTTGGGCCATTCGGGTAGTTAATTAAAACCTTCTCTAATTGACTAGAGGCCTATATAACTCTTTAATCAAGGTGCTCATTCCAAAAGCTATTGCTTAGCTTGGCGAGTCATGATGAATTTTCGATGAAGCAGCTTGATGCCTTTGTAAATCGTTACGGTGATGGCATCCGGCCTGGGCATTTCGACCTCCGCGCTTAAGGACATCCCTGTTTTGGGATGAATTAAGCGCCCTCCAGACCAAACCTCTCCATCGTAGCGAAGGTTGCGAATCAGAATACTATCTTTCACCAAGCCGAAGTTTCGCTCACCGGCTTGGTCAACTTTGGCTACCCGAGCGAAGTAAAGACCACCTTGTTGGTAAATATCGACGCTGGACCCCTTAGAGGGGAACTGCCACCGGCCAATGAGTCGGTCGGCTGGTTGATCGGCTCGGGCTCCCAGCAGCCATAGAAGCCATAACAAAGACCAAACTCGACATTGATACATAACGATGCGTATGGGTTGTGAAAGGAATCTCAAAAGAGACAAGGCATGAAGTGAGCGATAACTGATTCGGAGGAATAACTACAAAAATAGCATCACGACCTTGTTAAGCAAGCTAAGCTGGGATTTTGGTTAAGTCCTACCTATAATCACGAAGTGCTTGGTAGGTAGGACCCAGTGTAGGCGAATTTATTCAAGCACATGCTTCTTTGGCATAAACTCCGCTTTCGGCCTTTGGATAAAAGTAGATAACCAGCGTCTTTTCCCCTACCCAGTTATGGACATGAAAATCATGTCCATAACTGGGCTTTTAATGTAAATAGCGATAGGATCACCAATCTCAAGTGACTTTGCTGGATGTATTTTATGAATCTACAAATGACTGTGAGATGACGTGTCGAGAAATGCCAGCCCACGTTGTGCTTATGACCCTATAAAATCAGACCTGATAGAAACGGTTCATGTCCTTAAATCGCTTTCTGACTAAGGCCGACTGCATGGGGTTGTAGAAGAATACCCGTTGGTTGTCCTTCCGTAATCGTAAATGGCTGTCCAAGGGTTTGGGTGAAGTGGTAGACGGTTACGTATTCGGCCAGATCTTCATGCCAGCTACTTCTGCCATAGAGCGAGACAAAAGGCGTTTGTTTAAGCGCTTGATAAATCTGACTGGCCTGACTGATGGGCAACGGCTTGCCACCTTTTCGAAAAACGATTCCGTCCAGCAACGTGCTCTTGTATGCCGACGCCACCACGGTGTGCTGGGTCCAGACGTTTGCTATAAAATCTGTTGCGAGCGAACCAGGCAAAGGCTGACCCGTTGCAAGCGCATAATCTGGTGTGATGTCCAGAGTACCATCAACAACATGAGTTGCCTCATGCAGTAATACGTATTGAAACGCACTTAGGTGACCGGCCTGAATCGATACCCGAAGCGTTGACCCGGTAGTATCGAAGCAGGTAAGCTCCTTCCAGGTCAACCACTCAGAGACATCCTGATTTAGAATTTCAGCTCGAAAGGTAATATCGAAGAGCTTGTGGGTTCCACTCGGATTGACGGTTGAGGTCAAAGCGGTGTTAGGCATGTTGTCCAGAAAATTAATGCTACGTAAGCGGCCCTTGAGGATACGTTGATGCAGGGGCGGTAAAGCGCTAAAAGCGGCAGCGATCTTTTTCTGTTCGTCTTCGGTAAGGCGATGTTCGATTGGCGACATGCCCGCATCCCGAAACATCTGTAACACCGTAGTCGTGGCGGGTTGCACTCTGGAGACCAGGGTCGAACTGGAATCAAGCGGATAATCGGGTTGACCCTGCGGTTTTACTTGTTGAGCCTGAACAACACCGCTCAGGGTGATGACCAGGCTCAGGGTAATGAGTTTGAACGCTTTCATAGTCCAAACATAACGCATGGATCGGTTAGCGATAAAACAACCTTAGGCTAATTGTTCGGCAAACTCGATCAAATTACCCCAGGGATCGGCAATGAAAGCAAGTCGTTTGCCAATTGCCGATAAATTAAAGGCTTCCCCAACCAGGGTAACTCCCCGTTGGCTAAGTTCACGCAACGTATCATCGACGCTCGGAACATCAATACAAAAGTGGTGATATCCCGCCGGGTGAAGGCTTTCATCCAGATCCGTGTAGTTGGCTCCGGCTTCCGGTTGCCCACCAGCCAGCAACTCTACCCAGAAATTGTCGTCATTGGCGGGTGCTAAATAAGCCAGTTGCAAATCACCGAAGGGCCATTCATGAATGAGCCGAAAATCCAGCTTTTCCATATACCATTGCTTACTAGCTTCATAATCAGGCACCCGTACCGCTACGTGTGCTCCTCGCATGTGGCTGAATGGGCTTTGGGTATTCCGAGCGGGCAGTTGAATCGTGACTTGTGGAGTTTCCATGTTGCTACGTTGGTTACGTGAATTAATGAAGCAAAATTGGCTTCTTACTGACCAGAGTTATGTATCAGAATCAAAGGCCTTATTATGAATTTCAAAGAAACGTTACTGGCATAATCAGGCCGTTAATTCCCGACAGGTAACCGCTTCATTATATCAGCAAATTGTATCCCGTCCAGGAAAGCATCGACCTGGATGATCTTGCCAGCCTTCATTTTCATGAACCAGGCGTAGGACATATTGTAAGGCTTACCATCCTTTGCCGTGGCTTTCCCGTCGATTAAGGCGATAACCACATCGCCTTCGGCATATAAGCTACGAACCGTCGGAATGATCTTTTGCGAAAGCCGCTGATTCAGCGGATCAATGACCTCATCTAAAAATTGCTGTTTATTCGGGTAGGTCTTCGATAAGGGCGTGCTGCCATTGATGGTCCATTGTACATCATCGGTAAGCAGGTCGAAAAAGCTGCCTTCGCCTTTAGCTATCGGTCAAAACCGGCCTGAATAATCTTTTTAGTATCAAGGAGTGTCCGAGCAGTCGCTGCTACTGCGGCTCAGTCCAATTCCTGCGCCAACGATTAACAGAGATTCTTTCATGATTTCTGTCCCTTAATTGAACAGATCAAAATTCGCCACAAGGGCTGGTCCGGGGCTTACGAATTGCAAAACAGGTGTTATGAATCTCAAAGATTCAACTAATCTCTATTGGGTGCATCTACTGAACAGGACCGGGGTGAGGCAATTGATTACAAATAACATCCCGCCTTTTAAACAAAGCATATTGCGTCTTTTGAACAAAGCGGGAGGTTCGGTTTAACCCGAATTTTGGCTCATCAAAACCAAAGCAGATGACCACAAATTCAATTTCCGACAAAGTAGTATTAGTAACCGGTGGATCGGGTTTTATTGCTGTCCATTGTATCCTCCAGTTGTTGCAGGCAGGTTACCAGGTACGGACAACCCTGCGGTCCTTAAACCGGGAAGCCGAAGTGCGAGCCATGCTAAAAGAAGGCGGCAGCGATGCGGGTAAGCAATTAACCTTTTTCCAGGCGAATCTATCTGCCGATGCGCAGTGGAACGAAGCGGTGAGCGGTTGCACCTACGTAGTCCATGTTGCTTCGCCTACCCCTATTCTCAACTACAGAAATGAGGATGAAATGATCATCCCGGCACGAGAGGGCGTATTACGTGTACTTAAGGCGTCAAGAGATGCGGGAGTAAAACGGGTTGTTTTAACGTCGGCCATCGGTGCGATCGTGTACGGCCACCCCCAGCAGACGGCCCCCTATGACGAAACGACCTGGACGAATGTCGCCGGTAAAGCGCCCGCCTATCAGAAATCAAAGACGCTGGCTGAACGGGCGGCCTGGGATTTTATCGAACAGGAAGGCGACGGACTGGAACTGTCTGCGATCAATCCGGCAACCGTCCTGGGTCCGGTATTAGGACCCGATTATTCGCATTCGATCCACCTGATCAAAAATCTCCTGACGGGTAAAATGCCCGGATGCCCTAAGATTAACTCCGGTTTCGTTGATGTCCGGGATGTTGCTGACCTGCACCTGCGAGCCATGACGCATCCAGCCGCGAAAGGCGAACGTTTTATTGCCACCGCAGGCGAAAGCGTCTGGTTAATCGAAATCGCTAAGACACTGAAAGCGCATCTGGGCCAGGCCGCCAGCAAGGTTAACGCCAGAGAACTACCTAATACTCTGCTACGTATTGCCGCCCTGAAAGACCCCATGGTTAAATCGATGATTCCTTTATTGGGCCGAATGATGAACGTGACCAGCGCCAAGGCGATCCACCTGTTGGACTGGTCGCCCCGTTCTACCCAGGAGGCCGTACTGGCAACCGCCGAAAGCCTGATACGTCTTCATCTGTTAGATCAATAAATGCTTATTTTTATTGGATGGAAATCGCTGAAGTATTTATCGCCTGCAAGAAAGAGGCCCACTACAGTCGGGAGTTGATCCTGCAACAACCGGCCTTGTTACGTGTGGTTTCTGGCGAAGTCAGGATCGTAGCGGCTGAGCGGAGCTACCACTTTTTTGCCGGTGATACGGTGCTACTTCCCCGTAATCAGCTGGGCAGGATGAGCAAACTACCCCTGAATGGACAACCCTGTATTGCCATCTCCGTCCTCTTCCGGAAGGAAAAGTTACAGCACTTTTACACCGTAAACCAGCCTACCCTAAGCGCACTGCCAGTCCATCAACCTAAACAATTCCAGAAACATCCTTTGTTGGAAAGCCTGTTCAATTCCTTATTGCCCTATTTTGAGCTGGCGGACGCCCTGCCTGCCGATATTGCGGCTTATAAGGTCGAAGAAGCGATTCGGGTACTCCGGGCCATTGACCAGGATGTAGACGGGATACTGGGCCATTTTGACGAGCCTGGAAAGGTGGATCTGGTCGATTTTATGGAGCAGCATTACATGTTCAAACTCCCGCTGGAGAAGTTCGGCTACCTGACGGGCCGAAGCCTGACTACTTTTAAAAAGGATTTCAACCGGGCGTTTAACATGACGCCGGGCCGCTGGTTGACGCAAAAACGGCTGGAATTAGCCCATTATCAGATCGTTGAACATAAGCGAAACCCGTCTGAAGTTTATCTTGATGTCGGGTTTGAAGACCTTTCCCATTTTTCCTTCGCCTTCAAAAAATACTTTGGCTATAATCCGACCAGTTTAGCACCAGCCAGGTGAACGTATACCATCTTGCCTCAAAAAAGCCCTCTGCTACGTAGCAGAGGGCTTTTTCTGATTTCGGGGAAAGTTTAGAAGCTCCTCCTGAACTCTGCTGGCGTATAGCCAGTGTGTTTTTTGAAAAATACAGTAAAGCTGGGCTGCTCGGCAAAGCCAAGGCTATGGCTGATATCCTGAAGACTCCAGTCGGTTTGTATCAGCAAGGCCTTGGCTTCATCCAGAATACGGTTCTGAATGTGTGTACTGGCATTTTGCCCCGTATGTTTCTTTAATAACTGATTCAGGTAATTGGGGTGCATGTGCAGGCTCCCGGCGAATTCCTTGGCAGTTTTGATTCGGATGGGGGCGTTGTAATTAATACTCGAAATTTCTTTTTCCAACAGATCAAAAAAATGGTGGATGTGCGTGTAATCGGCGGTAACCTCATCCGGTTTGGGATGACGTGCCACTTTCATACTTTCGACCATCAGGAGCTGAAGAAAGGCCTGCATCGCATCGTCTTTAAAAGGACTATTACTCAGTTCTTCCTCCTGCATCCTGTCAAAATACTGACTGATCCGGGGTACTTCGTCCTCGTTCAGACGGATCACACTTTTCGGTTTGTCGGTGAACAGGGCGAATTTATCGATAACCGCTTTGAGCTGTAAATGACTATTTATGAAGGCTCGTTTGAAAAGAACGTAGTAGCCGCCGGACTCTTCCGATAAATTTTTCCAGGAAATAATGTCGTTTGGATGGATGAACAGCAGCGTCGGTTCGTCAATGTAATACGTATTGAGCCCCATAGTGAACACACCAGTCCCTTTGGTGATCAGCAGGATTTTAAAAAATTCCCGTCGGTTCGGCGACAGGTAGTTTCGGCATTCATGCTGCTCGCGGTTAAATACCCGGATTGTCCAGTCCTCATAGTATTCACGAAAAACCGGGATCATGTCCGGCAGATCACGTAGCGTATCGATCACTTTGCTGTCTAAAGTCGTCTTGATCATAGCGGGTTCCGGGCGTTCATACGAAACTAATAAAAACAAGCACGGATGCTATCCCAGTATCCGTGCTTGTTGCTTTAATCTGTGCGAATAACTCTGTAATCAGATCGTGTTTTCCCAGGCTTTCAACTGGTGCTCTTTCAGCATATCTTCCACAAACTGCGGAACCACATTCCGGAACTTACCCGTATCAGATGGAACAATTTCGATCATCGCGTCGATCATCTCTTTGGGGTCAAGCCGACCCTGGGGCGTACCGAGCAGGGAGTCAAAATTGGCTTTCGTATCGGCACGTTTCGTAAAATTTTTGTCGTCGTCGAGCCAGCGGAAGGCATTATCCGCCATCGTTTCGTTGTAGCCGGTCAGGTAGGCACCGGGGTTAACCGTTTGAATTTTAATATTGTATGGCTTCAGCTCGTCTGACAAGGCCTCGGCAAAGGCTTCCAGCGCATGCTTGGTCGATACGTAGATACCATAACCTGAGGGCGTAAATAGACCGCCCATCGATGAGGTGAACACGATTTTCCCAGGCTTATTGGCCCTGATCCACTTAGCAACGTATTGTTGAGCCAGTTCCAGCGGGGCGAACACATTGGTCTCAAAATTGCGCCGAACCAGTTCTACCGGTATTTCGAAAACAGGCCCGCTTTCCCCGATCCCGGCATTGCTGAACAGAACGTCAATATCCCATTTCAGCGCATTCTTTACGTCATAGGTATCGAGAATGTTCAGCTTTTCAACCCGCAGATTTTGCTGCAAACCAAACTCTTCGACTTTTTTGCGCAGGGCCGTCACCTGTGGAGAGATTTGTACACCAGCAATAACTTTGTGGCCCAATTTAGCGAGACCAATCGCAGTGCCTTCACCAAAACCAGAGCCTGCTCCAGTAATTAAGATTGTTTTTGACGTTGACATGGGTGTAATGGAGTTATGAATGAGTTAACTAATTGATTGCTTGACGAATCAGAGGTGGTTGACGACCAGCGTCACAGTACACTTCCGGCCGTTGCGATGTCGAAATCCTGGTCGGGGCTACCACCTGATACACCGATGTAAGCCACGATTTCGCCGGCTGCTTTGACGGACATTCCCCCTTTGAAGCCAACGAGTCCACCACTGGTGCTTACCATGCCATACGCACGCGCTTCCGGACGAAGAAATTCACCCACTGCCTCGGAGTTCATGCGAAAGAGCATGGCGGTTCTCGCTTTACCCAGGGCAATGTCGATGGAACCGAGGAAGGCGTTATCCATGCGTAAAAAGCCTTTGAGATACCCGGCCGTATCCAGGATGGCAATGTTCGCGTTGACCCCTATCTGCCTTGCTTTTTCAGTGGCCTGGTTCAGCGCCTGAGCAGCTTGTTTTTGTGTGGTTTCCATACTACCTGTGTTTTCTGTTTATCCCTTTCCGACGATGCAAAATTGGGTCGAGTAAGGGAGCGGCTTCGTACGAATAGCACAGCTTCTATTATGAATTTCAAAGATGACGCAGCAACGTAACAGACTTTGATACATCATTTACCAATCTGGAAACAAAGCTCAGGTACGTAATGGTGAGCTTTGCATTGAACCAACACTAACGACAATGCAAACTATTTTCATCACAGGCGCATAGTCTGGTCTGAGCAAAGCCACAGCAAAACTGTTCCAGTCAAGAGGCTGGAAAGTGCTCGCAACCAGGCGCCAACCTGACTACGGCAGAAGCCGTTTACCGGCTTGGCTTTGACTATCCGCAATCGTTTAACAAACTGTTTAAGGCCAAAACAAAGCGTTTACCATTACAGTAGCGGCAGTCGTTCAATAGTTAATTCGGAAATACAAGTTTGGCAGAGATACCTTGCACGGAATTAGCTTATAATTAACGAATACCGATATACGTATTAGTTAATTAAACCGGTTTTACGTGAATAATCAATGCCCTATCGCAAACGGCTCTGCTGGTAAGCTAGTGTAATCATTGAGAATCATATACTTTTAATAGCTACGATTACTCTTCACACCAATAGTACTTTTCCTTCAATCTAGAGCCGCTTACAAACGGCTCAGTAATTTACCCGAAAAGCAACATTTTCATGAATAGTTTGGGGTTGATTGGCTAAAAGCACAGGTAGGCCAGCGATTTCACATGTTGGTTCAATCATTAAATCGTTTAGCGAAGCTGGATTCACTTGTCAACTAGGAACCAACGGTTTTACAAGTCCTCCAAACTTCTTAAGCATTCAATTGACTGAACACAATTCACTTGAATGGCCCGAAGAATCCAGATGATTAAAGTTCGTTACCTTATAGTGGAAGGCTCTTCTGGAGAGATTAGCCAACGCGGACTCGTTCCGGGCTATAGGCTCTGCAGAAAATCATAAAACTCCTGCCGACTGGTCAGCTTCAATTTGGCGTTGATATTCTTGCGGTGGGTTTCTACCGTTAAATAGCTCAAGCCCATCGCCTGAGCGATCTGCTCGGTCGTCTTTCCTTCTTTCAGGCCCAATACAATCTCGTACTCACGTTTGGTTAGCTGGTGTTTTAAGGCAAAAAAATCGTTAACCGTACTTTCCTTGGGTTGACGATTCACACTCAGGATGCGATCCCCTGCCATGATCTTTTGTAAACTGGCAATCAATTCGGCCGATGGGGTGGTCTTGGCCAGATATCCGTCTACACCGGCCGCCGAAAACAGGTTTAGCTCTTTGCGTTGGGCGTACATACTGATAATGACGATGCGGGGTTTGTTGAGCAGGGTTTTCAACTGAGCCACTACTTCTAAACCATTCACATGGGGCATGTTGTAATCAACCAGAATCAAATCCAAAACTTTCCCCTGACAGATATACATCGCCTGACGACTGTCATAGACCTGGCCCACCACCTCAAACAACTCCGATTCCTTCAAAATCAGCGCCAGCCCGTCATTAAACAAGGCGTGGTCGTCAATGATAACAGTTCTTATTTTCATGCGAGTAGATAGTGTTTCTATGTTGACTGTACCTTACCCAGCCAAGGGCGTTTCAATACTTACCGAGGTCCCCCCAGGTCCCCCATCAATGACGAGTCTCAAACTGGCCAGTTCCGCCCGTTTATACATATTATCAATACCAATGCCATGGGTCTGGGTATTAGCCGAGTAGCCAACGCCGTCATCGTCGATACTCACCCGGACTATCTCTTCGCTTAAGAAGGTCTGAATGGTGACCTCCTGGGCCTGGGAATGCTTAATCACATTGTTAAGCACCTCTTGAACGATCAGGTAGATACCCTGCTGTTTGAGGGGTGTCAACTGATTGAGTTTATACTCCGTAAAATCATCGTAGGTAAAGCGAATCGGGGAAAAATCATTGAACCGCTCGGCCAGATCGTCCAGCTTTTCGGCTAGGGGCCGCTCATCGTCCTTGACTAAATTATGGCTGATGACCCGGGTTTGGTTAATAGCCTCCAGGATCATGTCCCGGGCAAGGGTTACTCTGGGAGTTTGCATGGTCAGATACCCCAGGGCTGAGGCCAGCGTATTGCCCAACTGATCGTGAAGATTGCGGCCAATTTGTTCGATCTCAGATTTGCGTAGCTGTTCCAGCTTTGTTTGGACCAGCTGGATGGTCTGCTGAGTCATTTGACGACTGATGAGTTCCCGCCGGAACAGGGCCACAATTAAAAACCCAAATACAAGCAGGAGATAAAACGGCTGAAAATAGCTATAGTTTAAGGTCGGCGTAGGCTGGCCATACGTCCGGTAGAGGAGCGGCAAAAACACCAGCATAGCCGTTAGTAGCAGATACTTTTCCCGCTTCTGGATAAAACCCAGTATCGATATATAAAACAGCCAGCCAATATTCACCGTCGTTAACAGGAGGCTGGCATTGGTCACGACGGCATTGGTGAAAGGAGTAAGTGGTAACAGCAGCAGGCCCATTGGCAGCAGGTTACAACCCACCAAAATCCCCACCACGTATCGTTGCCAGTTCCCATACAGGTTGAGGTTTTTAAGGTAGGTTAGGCCGAAGGGATGCAGCAGACAGTTGGCCAGGAAGATAATAAATAAACCAATTGAATTGGCATTCAGACCCAGCCAGGGCGGAAAGGGGAAATCATCAAAAAAGTAATTGTAATTGAGTTGCCCAAGAGCGACAGGTAACATATACAAACCGAAATAAACCAACAGCCAGTGCTTAAAAACCAGCCCCAGCGAGCATACCGTAAAAACAAAGAAAAACGCGCTCGACAGAGCCGACAGCCGGATAAGCTGATCCTGCTCATGCTGGATGGCATATTGATTTGGGGTCGAGATGGCAATCGAAAGTTCATGAACACCCGTCGTACGGTGGCTATGTAACAATAGCGCTACGCTGTCCTGGGGGGCCAGTGCGAAGGGTAAAGCGAAAGTCCGACCTGGAATCGCCCGCTGGCTGAGCGGCAAACGGCGGAACAATTTTCCCAGATAAATCGGCTCTTGCTCTTGCTGGCGGCCAGTCAGTAAAAAAGCTTCCAGCGTATCACAACGGTTGTGATCCAGCTCAATAACTAGGTTGCGTTTCCGATTGGAAGAATTGACCAGTGGCAGATAGACCCAGGCCTGGGGCTGCTGGTAAGCCGGTCCAACCAGCACTTGCCTCGGATCGGTATTGGGCAAAAAACCGTCGGGAATCGTTGGTCGAACTGTTTGTAAAATACGTACCCCAGAGATATCTCCCCTGTACACCAGTACTTTATCGTTCACAGATGTCGTACTAAATTGACTATCCACGATCAGTGGCCTGGGCATGTGAACTCGCGGCAACCGGTTGAGCTGTCCCCAAAGCGGGCTCGTGCCGACCAGGCAGACCAACGTTGCCCCTAGCAGAGCGTTGCGAATGAAGCTATAGATCGGGTATGTTTCGATGGATGTATGCGTTTACGTCCGCGACAGGATCGCTTTTACAAAGCCACTATCGTGCTGTAAAGATCACACCCATTAAGACATAAACATATACCTGCTAACAGGTATATGCAAGAGGAAACTCACTCATTTTTTAGGAACAAAAGTTACGTTTCTACCTGGTAGCAGGTATGTTTTCGCCAAAAAGCCTACACTAGGTTTGCATTATAACATGACCGATAAAAGAACTACGTATGTATTCGATGAAAACAAACACAATTCTCCTGTTGCTGCTGGTTATTACGGCGATCAGCTGTAGCCAGTCCACCTCTTCGGACCCTACTCCCACGCCCACTCCCACGCCAGCCGATTACAGTTCCTGCCGCTATACCTTTAAATACAGCTTACGCTACTCGCCACTGAGTAGCGCCAAACCCATAACCTTATCGTACCTGGATTCAACGCAGAAAGTCAGGACTGTCATGTTAAAGGACACTTCGTTCGAGCTGGCTGTCACCTACAAATATGGCGATAGTGTCTACGTAAAGGCCAGCAGTACATACATGCACTTCGCCAGTAAAACAGGCAATAAGCTTTTCGCTCAATGTACCACCACGCGAGCCAATAACGCATCCTCCTGCCCAAACATCGGCCCAACTGGAAGCTCAACGGCTTCAGTTATCCCCGCGGACAGTGTGAACACCATATTGTCAGCCATACCCGTCCGGGCACAACGAATAACTCAATAAGCCTGGCGAGTTTCCCCAGTACCGGAACTGGCATTTTCCCTATGAGACCTGATTTGTTTTCGTGGTAAAGGCTTCCTGGTCATTGGCCAGGTTACCCTACTGTACCCATTCGTTTATGATGCATCGTCTACAACTTGACAAGATCCTATTCATCCTGTTGATTACCCTGAGCAGCCTGCTCTGGGGTTTAGGTGCCCAGGCCCAATCGATCCGTTACGTGCGGGAATTCGGAACGGGTGACGGTCGTAGCTGGGACGACGCCAGTAGCGATTTACAAGCCATGATCGACGACCCGGGCGCTCAGCAGGTCTGGGTCGCTCAGGGTAACTATAAGCCTACCACCACGACCGACCGTTCCATCAGCTTTAAAATGAAAGAAGGAGTCGCTATTTACGGCGGCTTTTCCTCATCGGGCAATCCCTCGTCGCTCCGCGAACGAAACCCGAACAACTTTATGACCGTGCTCGATGGCGATATCGGTCGGTTACTGGATAAAACCGACAATAGTTACCATGTGATCCGCAGCTACGGGTTGACCAATTCGGCAATCCTGGACGGATTTCTCATCACGAATGGGTATGCCAATAGCAACTGGCCAGATTATGGGGGAGCTGGCATGCTAAATAACTACAGTAGTCCAACGCTAAGGAACTGTGTATTCTACTTCAACGAGGCTAAAATTGCCGGTGGGGCTATGGGAAATGAAAAGAGTAGTCCCCTGTTGATCAACTGCGTTTTTATCGACAACAAAGCCGGAATCGGGGGCGCTATTGAGAACTACAATAGCGCCCCCATGTTCATCAATGTTACCTTTTCGCGCAACTCGGCCTCAACATCCGGTGGAGCAATCTGGAATGATGAAAGTACTACCAGCCTGACCAACTGCGTGTTGTTCGAAAACGGAGGCAAGAAAACGCTTGACAGTCGCGGGTTGCAAACGTATACCGGGGTAACAGCCACGTATACATTGTTTGACGAAAGCGTGACTGGCTATAGTGGCACCAATAACCTGACCACCACAACCAATCCCTTTCGCTTATCGACGATGATCGATGTCGAGCTCAACCCCTGCTCGCCGGCCGTTAACGGGGGCAGTAATGCGGCCAATACCACACCCATCGACCTGGCTGGTAATCCCCGGATCTTTGGAGCCGCCATTGACATGGGCGCTTACGAGTTACAGACTCCCTCCAAAAATGGCCTCACGATAACCCTGCCCAGTGTGACGACCGCGGTGGTAGATCAGCCCTTGAGTCTATCGTTTACGGCGAGTGGCGGTACGCCCCCCTATCGTTTCGGTGTGCTTGACACCACTCTACCTGCCTCCTTTACGCTTTCTGAGGCAGGCGTACTGAGCGGGGCGCTTACCCAGGCAGGCACCTATACCCTCACCGTGCTGGCCCAGGAAACCGCCGGGTGTACAGCGACGAGTGGGGTCTACACCCTCACCACCGCCCCCATTCGCTACGTTCGGCAGGGCGGAACGGGTGATGGAAGCAGTTGGGCCCTGGCCAGTGGCGATTTGCAGGCCATGATCAATGTCCCGGGCGACCATCAGGTTTGGGTAGCCCAGGGTACCTACAAGCCTACCACGACAACTGACCGCTCCATCAGCTTCTCGATGAAAAACAAGGTGACTATCTACGGCGGCTTCGCGCCAACGGGCACTTCCACAACGCTGGCGGAGCGGATGCCCGGCCGCTATACCACCCTGCTCAGTGGCGACATTGGCTTACCAGACGTAAATGCTGACAACAGCTACCACGTCATCAATAACGGCCAGGTTATCGATAGATCCGCCATTCTCGATGGGTTTACGATCAGTTATGGAAATGCCGATGATGACCAGACCAATAACTTCCAAAAATATGGGGGCGGAATGTTGAATCATGGCGCTCATCCAACCATCAGAAACTGTTTATTCAGCCATAATGCAGCCATCAGTGGTGGGGGGATCATGAACTTCCTGGCGAGCGCTCCAACCCTGATCAACTGTGCGTTCACCAGTAACACAGCCAGGGAGGATGGCGGGGCCATCTACTTCAATAATTCCCGGAACGTTAGGTTGATCAACTGCTCTTTCCTGACTAATTCCGCCGGACAGGGCGGAGCCGTTCACAGTGGCTATAGCAGTTACACGATCGTCAACGGCGTAGTGTTTGGCAATGGCGCCGGTAATACCATCCAAAATGTTGCAAGCGATGTCACCATCACCAACAGTCTGCTTGAGCCGTCGGTAACGAACTATGCCGGCAGCAACAACTTACTGACCAGTCTCAACCCGTTCGTCTCGACGACTGAAGCCCGGCTTAATTCCTGTTCATCCGCCATTAATGCGGGTAACAATGCAGCCAATACTACGACTACCGACCTGGCTGGCAATCCCCGCATCTTTGGAACGGCCATCGATATGGGGGCTTCTGAGTTCCAGTATACGCAAATAGCCATCACCCTGCCCAGCGTGAATACCGCGTTGGCCGGTCAACCCTTTAGCCAGCCCTTTACGATCAGTGGGAGTTCAGCCCCGTATCGTTTCAATGTATTGAGCAGCGACCTACCCCCGTCGTTGAGCCTATCCAGAACGGGCGTTCTCAGTGGAACGCCCACGCAGGCGGGTAGCTTTACCCTCGCCGTACAAGTTAAGCATGATGAAGGGTGTATGATCATCAGTCCTGTTTACTCCCTCTCGGTTAGCCCGCCCGCTCCCGATCTGGTACCCATTCTTTATGCGAGACCCAGCACCGTCTTCAACAACCAACCCGTAACGGTGGTGGTCGACATCGTTGAGATCGGCGGAGCCAGTGCCAATACACCGATCACCCTGCGCATCACCAAACAAACAGCGCTGGACCTCTCGCTGCCTGCCTCAGCAACAGCCGTTGGTGGGCGCGAGGTTGACAACAGCCATTGGCGCCTATCGACGGACAACCCCAACTACTACGTGCTGACCACGACCCAGCCTCTTGCCGCCGGGAGCAAGCTCAGCGTGGGGCTCAGTGGAATGCTGATGGCGGGGACTTCGGTGGGCACCTTCACCATCAGCGGGGTAGTCGAGCCAGTGGTCGGCGAGACCCGAATCAATAACAACATTGACGCCGACAAAGTCAATTCTTTCCAATAGTAGCAAACCAACAAAAAATACCATGATTATGTCTATCAAGAAAGAGTTCATCACCCTCAGTCTGCTCAGTATCTTACTTGTTGTATCGGCCAGCTCGCGGGCTCAACAGAATAAATTTCTGCTGAACGCCGGGATCATAACTGGTCAGGAAAATGCTGGCTTTGGCGCAGCCGGCCAGTACTTTTTGACCAGGGGTCTGAGTGTCGGAGCCCAGTACTATGCCATCCAGGAAAAGGATGTATTAACCGTAAATGCCAACGTTCTTACGGGAGAAGCAACGGCTTCGTTTATCGGTCTGCGGGGTGATTTTCATATCAACACCCTCTTTGCCAACCTGACTGAGCGACTTGATCCGTATCTGGGCTTGAGTGCGGGCAAAATTTTCATTGCCGGTACGACCCAACTCAACTCGGGGCCCATCGTAAACGAACACTACTCGTATAATGGACTAACCGTATTCGCCCCAGTGGGTGTGCGCTATTGGTTTGGCCATCACGTAGGGGCTTTCGCAGAATACAATATCGGTCTGGCCAACGTAACGGCTGACATCAATGGCGATGGCAAGCGGGAAAGCTTTTACGAGAAGCGGCAGTATCTGGTGGGTGTGGGCTTATCCGTACGGTTTTGATAGCCCAGGAGAGCTACTGACACGATTGGTCACCCGGTCGAAGGCTATGTTCTATCAATCAATTAACAGTATACGCAAATGGCCGAATTAGAAGTTGCCAAGCA
Source organism: Spirosoma validum (assembly GCF_014699035.1). Taxonomy (GTDB): domain Bacteria; phylum Bacteroidota; class Bacteroidia; order Cytophagales; family Spirosomataceae; genus Spirosoma; species Spirosoma validum. The sequence continues at coordinate 142,224 of NZ_JACXAA010000003.1, read as the reverse complement.
TACCAAAAAGATATACAAAATCTTGAGAGATCCTGCCCCCGCCTGGTGGCATAAACTAAAAGAGCTTGCCCTTGAAATTTTTATTATTGTCTTTGCCGTCACGATAAGCATCTGGTTTCATGAGTTAGCGGAACATCGGCATGAAAAAGAAATAGAGAGCCGTTTTCTAGCCGGACTTCATCATGACATCAGCGCCGACGTAACGGAAATGATGAATGATTCGGCCGACCTGGCCCTACAATACAAGAGCGTCGATTTAGGCAGCACGCTGATTAATCGTGATAGTATTACAGATGATAGTTTGCAGAACTTCTTAACCCTCAATGGCCCACTACTCTACGCAATGACTCTTTTTGAGCCCAATCATGGCCGGTACGAAGGATTTAAAAGCGCGGGGCATCTTCGGCTGATTGAGAATGAATTACTGGGGGATAAAATCATTGCCTTTTACGAAGAAGGGTTACCTCACCTGGTTTATATCGAGCGAATGTATATCGATTTCAAGCTCGCTAATTTCGACACGTACAATCTCAGGAAAGATGAAGCTAGTTTGGAGAAAGCCTATTTGAGAAAATACTTCGTATACGTGAAAGAATCCCTGGCCTTACTTAAGCAAGAGAACAACCGATCATTAAAGGAGGCCCGAGAAATTCTGCGGCTGTTAACGCCAAAAAAGTTCATAAATACGATTAGGCAATGATATACTTGCATATGGCTTTTCCTTTTTTTCAATAAACACATAAAAAATAAACACATAAAAATCGTTCAGAAAAACCTTCAACTACAGCCTATTTCATTAGAGCGCTGGGGTGTATACTTTCATCGTTTAAACTAATTCAGCTGGGTAAGCTAAAGTTGATTCGTCAAAACAAGCTTAAAAGAAACCCTGCGACTGATCGTCAATTACTCGAGAAAGGTTATTATTAACATAACGCAAATCGGTTTGATGAGCTAAATCTGATTTTAACAAGTTGACTGATTCCTATTCAGGAAATAAGTGTACTGCAACGGAGTCATAAACGTCCGCGGCTACGGTACATTTCTGTAGATAAATCCAACAAGCTAGGCTAACGGAACCTTGCTGACAATTCCCGAAACAAGCCAGGCGGAGTTGCTAAAACACCTCGGAATCATCTGCCCCCCGCCAGGAATCCCGTTATAGGCAAAAACCGTCAGGAACTAGCTATATGGCTCGTCCTGACGGTTTTGCAAGGGTTAATGACGGTGTAATTAATAGCCCGGATTCTGCGTCAGGGTCGGGTTCAGATCGCGTTCGCGCTGCGGAATGGGGTACAGCTTATGCGTTTCGGTAATGCTGGTTTTGCCCTTTGCTTTCAGAAGTGGCACCAGCCGATCGGTACGTACCAGATCAAACCAGCGATGACCTTCAGCGTTGAATTCCCAGCGCCGTTCGTCCCAGATGGCCTGCCTGAAGGCGTCTTTGGTCAAAGCCGTCGTGAAATCGGCCGATGAGGCTCCGGTTAACGCAAAACCAAAAGCCCGGCGACGAATGGGATTGATGGCATCCAGAGCCGCAGCCGTTGCACCATTGATTTCGTTATCAGCTTCGGCAAACATCATCAATACATCGGCGTACCGAATGATCGGAAAATTGTTGTTGGCATCACCGAATGCTCTGGCCGACGGATCAACGTATTTGTTGAAGTGCTGGAACGTATTGACGGTTTTTCCGGCACCGTCGACGTACGAATTAATAAACAGTTCCCGGCGTTTATCACCAGTCTTGAAGCTGTTATACAAATCCATCGTCGGAATAAATGACCCAAAACCCCGGCCCGTGATGGGTGAGTTTTCCGGCGCAAAATACGTCACCATGCCGCTGCCCTGACCACTGCCTCCACCCACAAACTGAATCTCGAAAACCGACTCTTTGCCGTTTTTATTCGAAATGGCAAAGACGTCGATGTATTTGTCGAACAGGCCGTATCCGTATTTGGCGGCATTGTCGATCACTTCTTTAGATTTGGCGCGGGCATTGGCGAAATCTTTGCGGGTCAGATAAATCCGCGCCAGCATAGACTTGGCTGCACCGGCCGTCACCCGGCCCAGATCGGCACCGCTAAACTTGTCCGGCAGAGAGGTTTCGGCATCAGCCAGGTCTTTGATAATCTGCGTATACACTTCATCGGCGCTCGCACGGGCCACGTCTTTTCCAACACTCAATGACTGGGTTTCGGTCAAAATCAACGGCACCCCGCCATACCAGCGCACGAGGTAGAAATAATAATAGGCCCGCAGGAATTTCGCTTCACCGATCAGCCGCTTTTTCAGCGTTTCGTCCATCGGAATCCCCGGAATCCGGTCGATAGCGGTATTAGCGCGGTTGATGCCCTGGTAAATCACCTGCCAGGTTTGCAAGACCACACTATTGGTGGCAATAGTCTGGAAACTCCAGAGCTGCACCCGGTCAGCATTGTTCAGCAGGGGGTCCATGTCATCCGACGGCAAATCACCCATGATGATAAAATTCCGGCTTTGGTCACCTACCTGGTTGGCGACGTCATAGACGGCATTGACAGCCGCCGTAGCATCGTTGGCATTTGTATAAAAATTGACCGGAGCAAGCGACGAAGGTGGCGTTTCTTCCAGCGAACAGGCCCCCAGCCCAAGCGCCAGCGTGGCCAGTAATAAGATTCGATTCGTTTTCATAAAGAGCTAAAAGAAGGCAGGTTAGAGTGCGATGTTCAGTCCGGCCAGAATCATTTTATTACCCGGATAGCTACCGTAGTCACTACCCTGGCTCAACGTGCTTTGTCCAAACCGGTTCACTTCGGGATCAAAACCGCTGTACTTGGTGATCGTAACCCAGTTTTGGGCGCTGACGTACACTTTCACGTTGTAGAGTTTGACTTTGCTCACCAGCGATGCCGGTAACGTATACGACAGATTGATGTTTTTTACCCGCAGGTACGAACCATCTTCAATCTGACGACTCGACAGTACGTAGGCATTTCCGACGGCATTGGCGCGTGGGATCTCGTTGCTCGGGTTGGTTGGCGTCCAGCGATTCAGGGTTTCTGCCGATTGGTTACTTACCCCCGTCAGCGATTCCAGTTCAAACCGGTTGATGTTGAAAATGCTATTGCCAGACGTTCCCTGCATGAAAACGCTCAGTTCAACGCCCTTGTACGAGAACGTGTTGGTGATACCACCGTATAGTTTCGGCTGGGCATATCCCAGAATGACGCGGTCGCTGGCATTGATCGCCCCGTCGGCGTTTTGGTCGACATACCGGCGGTCGCCGGGTTTTGCGGTTTTCTGCGCCGAGCCATCCACTTCGCCCTGGTTCTGAAAAATACCGCTCGATTGATACCCATAGAACAAACCAATCTGCTCACCAACCCGTACCAGACCCGAATTTGGTAACTGAAGGTGTCCACTGGCATCACCCGCGGCAAACTCCGTCTGATCGCCCAGATTCAACACCTTGTTGCGGTTAGCGGCAATGTTGAACGCCGTCGTCCATTTGAAAGCGCCGTTCAGGTTGGTCGAGTTGATCCCCAGCTCGAAACCCTGGTTGCGGATACTACCCAGATTTTGCAGCGCCGACGCATAGCCGGAAACGTAGGGCAGCGGCACCGAGAGCAACAGATCGGTCGTTTTCTTGTTGTAATAATCCGCCGTCAGGGTGATGCGGTTATTCAGCACCCCCACATCGATACCAATATCCGCCTGGGCCGTGGTTTCCCAGCGCAAATCCGGATTAGCCACCCGCGATGGCCCGATTCCAATTACCACTGTATTGTTGAAATTGGCATTCTGGGTCCCCAATGTCGCCAATGATTGATATTGCGTGATTTCCTGATTACCGCTCAACCCGTAGCTAACCCGCAACTTCAGGTCGTTGATAACGGCGTTGCCTTTCAGAAAACTCTCTTCCGACAACCGCCAGGCCACCGAAGCTGAGGGGAAAACCGCCCATTTATTGCTAGCTCCGAACCGGGACGAACCATCGGCCCGCACGGTAGCGGTCAGTAAGTATTTACCGGCGTAATCGTAATTAGCCCGGCCAATGTACGAGTTGAGCTGCCAGTTGCTGGCCGACGACGCCGGAACCAGTGCCGTTGAGGCCGAGCCCAGATTTTCGTACGTCAGAATATCGTTGGCAAATCCCTGCGAACGGGCTTCGACACTTTCAAACCGGTTGCCCTGCATCGTGTACCCCGCCAGGAACGTCAGGTTATGCACGTTCGCGAAGCTTTTGTTATAGGTCAGCGTATTTTCATTCAGCCAGGTCGACGATTGGTTGTTGATGATCGACGCCTGACCACTTAGCTGCGTACCGGTTGCGGTATTCCGCGATAGATACAAGCTACGTTTGGAGTAATTCACATCCGCCCCGAAACTCGTCCGGAATGTCAGACCAGGAATGATTTTGTAATCGGCGAATACACTCCCGATCATCCGCGTGCCAACCGTCAGGTTATACGTCCCCAACGCCTGGCCCACCGGGCTACCAATCTGAATCCGACCGGGCGTATTGAATACCACCAGCGTACCGTCTGAGTTATAAACCGGCTGCGTGGGCGAGAAATTCAGGGCGCTGTACACCACAGTTCCGCTCGTTCCCCCATCCGCATCCGTTGGAACGGCGTTATTGCGGCTCCGGATGACGTTCAGACTGGTTCCGATGTTGACTTTATCGTTGATTTTGTGATCGAAATTGAACCGAAACGAAGCCCGGTCATAGTTCGAATTGATGATGACTCCCTGCTGGTTCAGGTAGTTGGCCGAAACCGCATACCGGGTTTTATCTGAACCGCCCGAAGCCGTTAACTGGTAGTTTTGAATGGGTGCATCCCGGAAAATTTCATCCTGCCAGTTGGTTCCCTCGCCAAAACCGGCGATTTGTGCGTCCGTAAAAACCGGTGCGCGGCCCACATTTGTATTGGCTTCGTTCACCAGCGTAGCGTATTGCGTAGCATTCAGCATCGGCAGTTTTTTTCGCACCTGCTGAATTCCGTAATACGTCTCAAATTCGATGCGGTTTTGACCCGACTTCCCGCGTTTGGTCGTAATCAGCACGACCCCATTAGCCCCCCGAGATCCGTAAATGGCCGTGGCCGACGCATCTTTCAGGATTTCCATCGACTCGATGTCGTTCGGGTTTAGGTTGGCCCCACTTTCGTTGTAAACCGGAAAACCGTCGATCACGTACAACGGCTCATTCCCGGCGTTGATGGAATTACCACCCCGTATCCGGATCGTTACGCCACCACCCGGCGCGTTGGATGCCTGCGTCACCTGCACCCCGGCGGCCCGGCCCTGCAAGGCTTGCCCGACGCCGGTTACCGGAACGGATTTGATCTCTTTGGCCGTCACCGACGAAAGAGAGCCCGTTACGTCGCTTTTTCGCTGCGTACCGTACCCCACCACCACCACTTCTTCGAGCGCTTTCCGATCTTCGGCCAACTTAACCGTTAGCTGGCTGCGACCGCCGATAGCTATTTCCAGCGAAACAAAGCCCAGCGACGAAATAACCAACGTACCGTCAGACGGAGCGTTCAGACTAAAATTGCCCTGCGCATTAGTGGAGGTTCCGGTTGTTGTACCCTTCACAACGACGTTCGCTCCGGGAACAACTTCCCCACTAGCACTGACTACTTTCCCAGAAACCGGGGCGGATTGCTGAGCCATCAACAGCGATGGGAATTGCAGGCATATCAGCAAGGCGAACCAGATCCACCGGCTGACATGAACACCATTTCTTTTCATAAGATTTAGACCAATAGGATACGTACTGTCATCGACTCTCATCGGGTTTGTTTACTAAGTGAATTCGGTTTGCTCATTTTATGAAACAATATTAATTAGTAGGAGACTAGAAAATGTCGAAATAATCTAAATCGAACGGTTTGTCCACTTCTTTGAACGTTTTTTTATGTCCCTGAACGGTTTGTCCACCCTTTAGATCTCTAGACACTATCAAGAAAAAATTGTACGTAACTAAACTTGCACTTCCAACATGTCTAAGTAATCCATGTGAGAAAAAACAGATTTGTAGTAACCTTTGCCGAAATTGGATCAGTGATGTTACTTGTTTCATTACTCCTGTATTTGCTATCGATTGTGCTTTAATCCGCCCATCCGATCGTACCGGCACGGTCGGCCAACCCGTCTTCCCTATCCAACCCGATGCAAGAGCGGCTTAGTGGCTGTAGTAGGTCCAGTACAGCGAACTGAAATCCGTTGCTTTTCAAAAAGGGCACCATCCTATCACCAACAAGAAGTCGCTTACGAAATCGTCTAAATAGTATCTGAACCGGGTTGAAATTTTGCCATATAGCAACTTTATTACGTCACATGGGGTCTTTCTTAAAAATAGACTTACTTATGCATATTAAAGCGGCTTCTGTTCCTATTTTTCGTATCTTAGAAATCCTAGTATTCTTTATTTTTGTCAATTCATGTGCCAGACCCAAGCCTTTTTCTATAAAAGGCGTCGTTCAACAAATTGAGCCGGGCAAGGATGGTTTCACGGCCAACCTACTTGATGAACATGGAAGCGAGTTTGATGCTCTGGTGAGCCGGGTGCGCATGGAACAATCTTATCGGGTTTTACAGATAGGAGAAGAGGTAAAGCTCGTAGGCGACACAATTCACCTGAATGGGCGAATACGGGTACTGGTCAACCAAATTCAATAAGTTTTCAACTACATTTCCAGCCGTATTCATTGATCAATTGGCACCTGGCTAGTGGCTTCGCCTACAACAAAGTAGCTGGCTACTCGCATAAAGGCCATAAAAGTAGGCTGTGGATGGGCATGCTCCGCGTATCAAGTACAAAGCTCCATTTCGTTTGAAGGGTTAGTCTGCTGTAGTCAAGCATGGTTCAAATAATCCGGCCGTTTATCAATAACTGTCAACAACAATCGGCTGCATACGACATAGTCTGTTCCTGAAAGATGAGCGTCTCCATGCTCTACTTACTCTTATTCCCTCTTCAAAGCCATAAACCACAGGCTGAACAAAAAGCTATTTTATTCAGTAGTGATATCAGACGAAGCGCTCGTTTCAGTGGCTAGTCTATCGAAGAGGTAATTTAGGTGGTACGTAACATATGGGCAAAGGGACTAAACTCTACAGCATTTTTCTGAATAAATGTCCCCGCTGTCAAACCGGCAATTTCTTTGCGGTTAATAATCCATATAACCTCAAACGATTTGATCAAATGAATGAGCAGTGCCCCTGTTGTGGGGAACGCTTTCTCAAAGAACCAGGCTATTACACGGGTGCGCTGTATGTAAGTTACGCCTACTACGTAGCGCTGATTGTGGGTTGCTTTATCTTGCTTGAGGTTCTGCTCGATATGGACCTGACGTACTTCCTGATCATTTTAGTAACGTTAATTGTTCTATTGACCCCACCTGTTTTCCGCCTGGCCCGCTTGACCTGGATTAATTTTTTTGTCTCGTTTGATCCTCATAAGCCCACAAATTGCTAATAACAATCGAGCTCTTTCCTACCCAGGTAGTGGCATGACACAGATGCCGCTAAGTTCAGGTGTACACAAAGCCAAATGACTGCTAGCGAAAAGGTAAATAAGAGATCCGGACAAGTTGTTGAGTGGTTAGCGCTAGGAGTTATTATGAAATTCCGAATATAAACGAGTTGACTAATTTTCTTGGGCTTTTTACGAATTAGTGGCCTGGCCGGCGCAGGGTAGTAGTTGCTAAAAGGAGCCTGGACTGAGAATTCTAAATGGGTCAAGAATAGGGACGATCTGATTGAGCTATTTCAAGCCTTGCCGGGTGGATGGTGCCTTAAACTGGATGTGTCTCTGAGTTTTCTGCTGATGGTGATAGTCATGCTGGCTGTGGTCTGCTATTTCCCTCTTAAAGCGACTGATTAAAGAAACCCATCACACAGATTAGCGAAATCAGTTAAAAAGCGATCAAACTCAGCCGCCTGGTTCTGCCAATGAGTTGAAAGATAATAAGCTCAAAATGTATCTCCTCCAGTTTATAGCGATATACAAAAGCCTCCGCGCGAAAGTGGATTCTTTTACAAATCGCTTATGATACGTACTCTAAGCCAAACTCAGTCAGCAACATACGCTCTAAACGTTGACTGTAATCTTCGTACCGTTAATTGTGACCGTTACCTCATTTGATTGCAACTAGCAGCAATCGATTGGCTGAACAGGATGTAGTCAATGATACAGACACGTCACTATAGCTGTTATCAATAAACGATAGCTTTAGTTGACAGAAGAGATGTTATTATGCTTTCAAAAAAAATAAAAATCGAACTCTGGGGTGGCATCGAATGCACCGTAAACCGGGTGGGCGATGTCTATCAGGACCAGGTTAAACGAAGTGGGCACCATGATCGCCCGGAGGATCTTGATCATATCGCAGAACTAGGAATTCGAACGCTACGTTACCCGGTTTTGTGGGAACGCACAGCCCCTGACCATCCAGATTCACTCGACTGGCGATGGGCGGACGATCGGATAACGCAATTACGCGATTTGGGCATTCGCCCGATTGCCGGCCTGGTCCATCATGGTTGCGGCCCCCGGTATGCTACGTTCGACAGCCCGGCTTTTGTGCCTGGATTAGCTCAGTATGCCCGTCACGTAGCGGAACGGTATCCCTGGCTAGTTGACTATACCCCCGTGAACGAACCCCTAACGACGGCCCGCTTTGCGGGTTTGTATGGGCACTGGTATCCGCATGGTCGGTCAGACCAGCAATTCGTTCGCTTACTACTACGTCAGATTCAGGCTACTATGGCAGCTATGGCTGAAATCAGGACGGTACAACCGAAGGCACGGCTCATTCAGACCGACGATTTAAGTTATGTGCACAGTGTACCGGGCGTACAATATCAGGCGGATTTTGAGAATGAACGACGGTGGCTGACCTGGGACTTACTCTGTGGGCGGGTTACGTCCGACCATGCTTTGTGGGATTACCTGCGTCGGTCTGGAGCAACCGAAGCTGAACTTTGGGCCATCGCTGAGCACGCATGTCCTCCTTCATTAATTGGCGTGAATCACTACGTTACTAGTGAGCGCTACCTGGATGAACAAACCCCGGACTACCCAGGCTGGATGCAAAGCACGAATGGAAGGCAGGGATATGTAGACACCGAAGTGGTGCGGGCAGCGCCTGAAAAGCGGTTGGGTATCGGAAAATTGATAGAGCAGGTCTGGGAACGATACGGTCTCCCGATCGTGGTGACGGAAGCCCATCTGGGTGATTGTGTGGATGAACAAAAACGTTGGTTGGGTGAAATTTGGCAGCAGGCCCAGGCGGCCAGACAAGATGGAGTAGATGTGCGGGCCGTTACGGTCTGGGCGTTGTTTGGCCTTTACGACTGGCATTGTCTGTTAACCCGCCAGGAAAATCGATATGAACCAGGCGTTTTCAATGTTCATAGCGGTCGAGTTATACCGACAGGACTGGATGAGATGATTGCTCAATTGGCACACGGTAGACCGGTAAACGAATTGATACCAGCTGGTGAGGGCTGGTGGCAAGTACTTCAGGAGGTCTGTCTTCCAGCTTAAGCTACCACATTGACAGGAAATTTCTGTTTAATCAAAGCTAACTAATGAATAAAAATGGACCTGTAATTATAATTGAAGATGATACGGATGATCAGTTTATGTTAAATCTGGTTTTTCAGAAACTAGCCTATTCGAATAAAATCATATACTTCCTTGACAGTGAGAAAGCGCTTGATTTCTTAGATAAAACAGATGAAATGCCGTTTCTGATCCTGTCCGATATCAATATGCCTAAACTGGATGGATTTGCCTTAAGACACAAAATTCATATTGATGCACAACTCCAGGTTAAATGTATTCCCTATTTGTTTTTCTCTACGGCTGTAAATCAGCAAATGGTTATCGATGCCTACAGCTTATCAGTCCAGGGCTTTTTTATTAAACAAAACACCCTGGATGAGCTGGAGAAAACCATTTCGGTTATTATGGAATACTGGAAGCGATGTGCATCGCCCAATAACTTCTAAGGAGGCTTTACCAGATGAAGAGTTAAGAGTTCGTATGCTTACGCATCCTTACCCGAAAGCGTGTTCCCCAGCCCGTGATAGTGTCAATTTCCAGGCTAGCGACTACTGATTCGCAGAGCGCTTCACCGGTATGTTAATTACCAACATATCCGATTCTGTTATTGACCCGTGAATAAGTTTGTAAAGTCTACCAAACTATCCAACGATCACCTTTGACAAACCGGGCCGCCGGAGCGGTTCTAAACTTTGTCAAAGATTAAGCTCATAAGTTCTTTACGGATTAATTCACGGACCAATAATCACTATCAATGAATAAGCAACTAATTTATGTTGTTGATCACTCAGTCGATTATTGTCAATTAGTAGAGCCTATTTTCGCTCGGTTTTCACCACAGGATACAGTGCTATTTTTTCCAGGTGTCGAAGCCCTTCTGGAACACTTATACGCCGTACTATTTTATTCCTGCTTTTGGCGCAGAAGTGCCTTTGTAATTTAAACTTACCCTGTATTCTGCATCACAACAGATCGGGTAAGGTCCTGGCATCAGTTTTACCTCAGAAAGATCCGAAAACCAGGCCGGATTTAATTATTGACGCTCGACGCGAGAGTGATGATAGTAGTATAAGCTTGCAGGCCCTCAACAACCATTCTTAGTTGGGGCAACCCGATTATTTGGTTAGCGGCTTCGGGCGACAATACGATGCAGGCTTATTTCCTGGCTGCCGTAGTAATTATGCCAAAAGATACGTGGTTAAAAAGGTCAGTGTTTGGGCTTCGCTTCTAACCAGAATGAATTTTACTTCTGGTACGTTTACTTAAGGTCCGTTTCCTCACTTGCCGTTTAGTTGACTGAGCTATTCTTCCTGATTAACGTGTTGGCTATATAACCAGTCGCTTCTGTTGTAACCTTAGTACCGACTGGTAAATAGATTCAACGCTTATTATTATGGCTGATAGACAAGACCTATTTCCAATGTTGCCAGGTAAAGTCGTACCTGCTGATTTACTCCCGTTCAATGAAACATCACCTCAGTTGAAAAAAGCGGCTAAAGACGGCCAGTTACTATTTACTAATGAGTTCGATGATCTAATCTGCTTTTCCCACTTGCGTTGGGACTTTGTTTACCAGCGGCCTCAGCACCTGCTTAATCGGGCAGCTCGTCAATGCCGGGTTTGGTATATTGAAGAGCCCAAATGGAGCGATACGTCTTACCTGGAGATAAAGTCAATCGGTCAGCAGCTTTCAGTGGTTATCCCCCATCTAGTCCATTCTACGAGTGGTCAGGAGGCTATCCGTCAGCAACAAGTCTTGGTCGACCAACTTTTGGCTGAACAACACATCCAGAACTATGCGCTGTGGTATTATACACCCATGGCACTGGCATTTAGTGACCATCTGACGCCTAAAGTTACCATTTATGATTGCATGGATGAGTTATCGGCGTTTAAGGGCGCTTCTCCTCAGCTGATTGACCAGGAGCAACGTTTATTGAAAAAGGCGGACATTGTGTTCACAGGTGGCTATAGCCTGTATGAAGCGAAACGCTCCCGGCACGAATGTGTTTATGCTTTTCCTAGTTGCATCGATTATGATCACTTTGTCAAAGCGCGACAACCCTTACCCGATCCGGCTGATCAGCGAAACCTGGCCGGACCACGTATCGGCTACAGTGGTGTTCTTGACGAACGTATCGATCTGGATTTACTGAGCGACTTATCGTTACGTTTACCCGACTGGCAGTTTATTCTGTTGGGGCCAGTTGTGAAGATCGACCCGGCAACGTTGCCACAAGGGCCTAATCTGCATTACCTGGGCATGAAAAACTATACGGAGCTACCTGCTTATTTCAGCAATTGGGATGCGGCCCTTATGCCGTTTGCCATCAACGAAGCCACCCGGTATATCAGTCCAACCAAAACTCCCGAATACCTGGCTGCAGGATTGCCTGTTGTGTCGACCCCAATACGCGATGTACTACGTACTTATGGCGGCTGGGAACAGGTATTTATTGCCAACTCTGCGGATGAGATTGCCAAGGAAATGAATCAGTTTATTCAAACGACTCAATCTGCCAATCGGACAGACCTGGATGTATTCCTGCAGGAACAGTCCTGGGAGTCTACCTGGCAACAGATGCAACGTATCATCGCTGGGCGCTCAAAACAATACGTAGCAGAAACGATCAGTAAACCCTATACATCAGAGTCTGTTAGCTGACGCTCAGACTCTGCCATCAATAGTTGTTTGAAGGATACGCTTAAAAGCCAATGCATCCTGTCGCATGTGAACATTGTTAAAGAACACATAAGCAGGCTTATCCGTTGGCAATAGATCGACTAAATCGGTTAACTCAGCCGACTCATATTGGTAGCGCCAGCCACTTCGCCCATGTAAGCGAAAATAGCATTGATCAGGCGTCATCGTTGCATTGGAAAATGGATCAACGACGTGCCATAGGTTAAGCTCTTCACAGAGGTCTTTGATGACTTGCTTGTCCCAGGGACCACGGGGTTCCCAACAGCAAATCAGTTCGTTACGCTCAATGCTGGAGAAAAAGTGAACCAGATTGTCGATATGTTCAGGCGTCTGGGTGAAACTGGCTGGACACTGAAACAATATGGTTTTAGCCTTCAGCGCCTGCGCACAGGCGAGCGTAACTTGCCAGGCTTCTTCAACAATGGGGGTTGGCCTGAAATAACCGGCATCAGCGTATTCCCGCTCTGAGAGTTTCCGTTTCAGTCGCTTATACGTTGGGCTTTTGGCCGGATGCGTGATTAGTTGCCAGGCTTTAAGGGCAAATTCAAAATCGGCTGGCACCTCCTTCCGCCATCGCTCAAGCGTAGCCAGCCGGGGCGGTTGGTAAAAAGTTTGCTGCACCTCAACGCAGGAGAAGAGCTGAGCATACTCCGGCTTGGCATCCGTAAAGCCACAGGTGCCTACGTGAAGATCCATGTCTGATTTTTTAACTAAAAGCAAACAAGGCTGCACCCATTGGCGCAGCCTTGCTAACATTTTTTAGTATCAATTAGTTACTCACTTTTCGCTACTTCCTGAAGCGATTCCGCACCGACTAACTTCTTGTATAAAGTCAGAGCTTGGGCAACCACCTGATCCATGTTGTAATACCGATACGTACCCAGTCGGCCTACAAAGTGAACCCCTTCCTGCTCATCCGCCAGTTGTTTATACTGCCGATAGAGAGCCGCGTTTTCAGGCCGTGGAACCGGATAATACGGGTCACCTTCGTCCTGCGGATACTCAAATGTCAGGCTGGTTTTGGGATGTTCCTGCCCGGTTAATTTCTTGTATTCCGTGATTCGCGTATAGGCGTGATCGTTCGGATAATTAACGACTGAAACGGGCTGATAATCGTTTACGTCCAGTGTCTGGTGATCAAACCGGAGCGACCGGTACGGTAGTTTACCGTAACAGAAATCAAAATATTCATCGACCGGTCCGGTATAAATCAACTCTGTAAAGGATAATTGATCTTTCACCTGATTGAAGTCGGTATCCAGCATCTGGTGAATATTGGGATGATCCACCATCTTCTCAAACATTTTCGTATATCCGTGAAGCGGCATATACTGAAACTCGTCCGTAAAATAGCGATCATCCTGATTGGTGCGGGTTGGAATCCGGGACGTCACCATTTTGTCCAGCTCCGACGGGTCGACGCCCCACTGCTTGCGGGTATAGCCCCGGAAGAATTTTTCGTAAAGATCGCGACCCACTTGGCTGACCACTACGTCCTCCGATGTCCGAATCTCATCTACAGACTCACCGACGGTTTTGAAGTACTCTGCCAGTTCCTCAGACGTAAACGTATAGCCATATAGGTTATTAACGGTATCCAGATTGATCGGAATGGGAAGCAATTTTCCATCGACGGATGCCAGGACGCGGTGCTCGTAAGGCCGCCACTCGGTAAACTGCGATAGATAAGCGAATACGTCAGGCGAGTTTGTGTGGAAGATATGGGGACCGTATTGGTGAATTAGAATCCCTGCTTCGTTGAGGCAATCATAGGCGTTACCACCGATGTGGGGCCGCTTGTCAATGAGAAGGACTGTTTTTCCGGCCTGACTGGCTAAGCGTTCGGCTAATACACTACCAGCAAAGCCGGCACCAACAATGGCAAAATCATACTGCATGAAGCGAAATAGTAAAAATGGTTAGCATAAATAGGATTAACGTACCAAACAGGTAAAAGGATTTTTTGACGGCTCATCCTATGAGGGAATGGTCCATTCGTTCATAGAAATCAACGAACGAAGCGTGGGGCCTTTTCCTCACTTCTCCTTCGGCTCTGGAAGCGACTGGCTGGCATTAAACGGTTAAAAATAGGGATTATCTAGTATAGGTCAATCCGTCAACGTAGCAGGGATGAGCTTACCGAACATAAGCACCTGATTACGTTCATTTTATCCAGCACTCCAAAAATATCCACCGATTATGAACTTCTTCGTTCCATTCACTACTGATCCGGAGCAGGCCCAACTCGTCTGTCAATGGGTGGAGACGCGCCTGCAACAAATGGGGTTTTCAGTTTTTAGGGAGCCTGTATTTCAGGTAACCTCACTACATGGTAGCCAGCCTATTACAAATACTGTGGGACAAAAAAGCGTATGTACGGGTGAAGTTGTCATGATCATTCTGCGAAATGATCTGGAATGTCTGATCTGTAGCTACAGCAAAGGCTTTATGCGTGGCGAGCCAATACGAATTCCTGTCAGCCAGGTAGAAGCTGTACTTGTTTTCGGGTAAATCGTTTAAACAGAGTCAGTTTGGTCCACAGTCTGTAATAAACTACCTGAACATCAATCTACTTCGGAACAGACTCCAGCCATTACCACGCTATGTGCTACGTTAGTACCGTTGCCTTACTTTCGATCAGTATATTGATGCCACTGTGCGGGTATGACGAGTTAAACTCAAGCGTAGCTGATACGGCGCTGATTCAATTCGACCAACGAACGATATAGTCATGGCCTGCCCTGTTTCTTAACTAGTGACTCTTTAGCGGGGTCAAGTGAAGCTAACTCCACCCGTTACGTTTCAAAACATGTTGGCCGAAACCGGAACCACAAAACTGGTGATGATTCGATCGTAACATCTGATAAGTGATCAGTATTTTTTTCAGTACGTAATCAAAATCAAAAGACACGTATGCTAGCTATGAATTATCGGGGCCCACGTCGGGTCCGAATCGACCATAAACCCTACCCGGAAATCAAGCATCCTGAAGATGCCATTGTTCGGGTTACCCGCTCCTGTATCTGCGGATCTGACCTGCACTTATATAACGGCAATGTGCCCGACACGCGGGTAGGCATGACCTTTGGCCATGAATTTATTGGCGTGGTCGAAGTCATTGGGTCCGAAGTAGAAAAAGTGAAGGTAGGCGATAACGTACTGGTGCCCTTCAACGTGGCCTGTGGCAAATGTGTATTTTGTCAGCAGGGCCTTTTTGGAAACTGCCACGAATCGAATACTCAGGCTTCAGCGGTAGGCGGCATTTTCGGATACTCGCACACAGCGGGCGGTTACGATGGCGGTCAGGCTGAATACGTCCGTGTACCGTATGCCAATGTAGGACCAACGGTTATTCCTGAGGGTATGGACCCCGACGATGCGGTTTTACTGACCGACGTAGTGCCTACGGGCTATCAGGCGGCCGAAATGGGCGGTATCCAGCCGGGCGATACGGTCGTGGTATTTGGCGCTGGTCCTGTAGGGATTATGGCAGCCCGATGCGCATGGCTGTTTGGTGCAGGACGAGTTATCGTGCTTGATGAGGTCGAGTACCGTCTGGAATTCGCTCGGAATTATGCTCCCTGCGAGGCTTACAATTTCAAAGAGATGGATGATCCAGTCGTGTTCATCAAGAAAATTACCGACTGGATGGGAGCGGATGTTTGTATCGACGCGGTCGGAGCCGAAGCTTCCGGCAGCGCTCTGCAGACCATTACCGGACGAAAACTTTTGCTACAGGCGGGATCGGCTACGGCGCTTCACTGGGCTATTAACTCTGTTAAAAAAGGAGGCATTGTTTCCGTCGTGGGCGTGTACGGTCCAACTGATAATCTGGTTCCGATTGGCAACGTAGTGAATAAAGGCATTACGATTCGGGCCAATCAGACTTCCGTGAAACGACTCCTGCCCCGGCTTATTGAGCATGTCCAGAATGGGGTTTTAAATCCAAAAGCGCTGATAACGCATCGGGTGCCGTTGGAAGACATTGCGGACGCCTACTACATGTTTTCCAATAAACTCGATAATTGCATCAAAACCGTTCTCATTCCGCCTTCTGCCAAAGGGTAACCACAAACGAACATGGAAAACAACGATTATTCGCATATACCAGGCTGGGGAATTGATGCGGACCCGAAGAACGATCCGACCTATCCTTACCGGCACCGGATCGAGCGCGCCACCAAAGCGCCAGAGCCAAGTGATTCTAACTGGGAGCGACCCACGCAGCAACCCGTTGACATCGAAGTACTCAAGTCTATTGAACGACCAACGGTGAGTGCTGTTTTCGGAACGTCTGCTCCGCCAACCGGACTGAGTGGACAGATCCGCCGATTTGCGTTCAAATCCAGCGAGTCAGAATATGGCCACTGGTTACCTTTACTACTCGCCGACCGCGTCAATATGGTGGAAGGGATTCTGGACGATCTTAAACATGGTCATATCCCGAACATTTTTGCCGAAAAAGGATTGAAAGCGGCCTGGAAATACAATCGTAAAGGGCTATTACAATCCATTCTGATTGGCGTGCTGGTTACCTCAGCTGCCGTCGCGCTCCTATCCAGCAAGAAAAGCGAAAGCGATACGTAGCTCAACAAGCATTTTAGTGAATACGCATAACTCATTTTAAAATCAAATCAACTTTATGAATCCGTCAGATAATCCAGAACACAAAGAAGGACCTGTGGCCACGGCCATTGAAGAACAAACCGCGAAACTTCCCTCCGATTTATTTTTATGGGCAGCCTTGGGGGCTATAGGCGTTTCCTTATACCTACAGGCAAAAGGCGACCGTGACCGGAGCTTATTTGTAGGCCAATGGCCGGCTCCATTCCTGTTGCTGGGCCTGTATAATAAGCTGGTCAAGCTGGAAGGGCATGATAAAACGGATAAAAAGTAACAAATCCGGGAGTGTCGCCTAAACAATTGGGGGTAAGCTAAACTTGTGTTAGCTCACCCCCAATTGTTTATCCTAATAACGTAATAACTACTTCCTCAACTTATCCCATCATCATTATGGATGAATTCAGAAAAGGGAAGCCCGCTGATCCGTTACGTTACTAATACTCGTATTTGATCCCCATTTTCTTCGCCATATCAGCGAATACCTGCGGGTCGAAATCATCAGCGCCTGGCGCATTAAGTTGGGGTTCTTCTTCCAGATCGGGAACCGGATAACCTGGCATTCCGCCTTCTACCACGTAGCATTCCTGACCATCATCCGGATGAGGACCATTCCAGATTAAACCTGCCTGCTTATAATCATGCTCACTAAAAGTGTAGAGCGACAAATGAAGCTTCTGGTCCATGAATTTGCGGGCTTCCGGAAAGGCGTTATTGCTTAAGTCCGGAATAGGTAACAGTTTCGTTACCTCAACACCCGTCAGTTTCTCCAGCGCTTTGGCGTAGGCCACAATGTGGAGTCCGCCACGTACCAGCAGATACCCAACCATCGTGCGAGCGGTTGGATCAGACACCATTTCATAGGCACGCATCTTGTTGCCCCGAGCGCCACATTCCAGAAAGAAATTATGCAGCAAATCCAGTTTCAGATTACCACTGCTGAATACGTTCTGACCCGTCCAGAAATTACCCATCGAATCGACAGGCAGCGAACCCTGGCCACTGGCAATGTAATGATACGTATTGCGGGCATTGACGGCATCAGCTAATGGAGCAGCAACCGGGTCGAACCCTCGTTTAGTTACCCCCGTCAATAATAGATTAATGGCGTAGGAGACTACCTCGATATGACCGTACTCTTCACCGGCGATACTGGCGATCACGTCGTAGAACGGGCGAATTTTCTTGCGACCCCGAAAGTTGAACGACTGAAAGGTGTAATTCATCAGCGTTGACATCTCACCGAATTTTCCACCCAGTAGTTCCTGAATAGCCGCAGCATCATTGGCAGAAGGATTTTTGGGGGTTGGCAACTCAATAGGAAGCCGATCCATTTTTAAGATCATAATCGTAGGGTTTGTTTAACAAGCTGGAAACGTTTATTCCAGACTCAACTGACCCTGTCAGAGATAGTTGAAATTGATACGTTGCTGAAGAGGTAACGGTCCCGGTCATACTAAAAACGCAAAGAGGGTAACAACCTGGTCAGCTGTTACCCTTTTGCATTAGAATCTTTAGCGACTTACATCTTATTCAAAATTTGTGTAGCCACTTTCAAGTGCGTTTTCACTAGTGGGTGAGCCGCTTTGGCAACGCCCAACAAACTAGGATCTTTAGCCGACGATTCAACCGTTGACATAACGGTATCCAGTTTCTGATGGCCTTTTACGCCACTTTCGCTTACATACATTTTATCCAGGGCAGCACCCGACATGCCTTGCAGTTTGGCCACCATCGCCTGAGTTTCAGCATCAGGTGCCGAAGGTAACGTGATTCCTTTAGCGGAAGCAATTTCGGTTAATTTTGCCGAGAGACCTGTTTGCTCATCCACTTCGGCCTGAGCCAGTTGACGAACTTCTGGATTCGTAGCCTTTTGCACAGCAACTTTACTAACTTCCAGTTGCATCATACCGCCCTTGGCAACCTGCATCATCAGATTCTGGTCTGACGAAGAGAGTTTAGCTGGGGTAGCTGAAACGGCTCCTACGGCCGCGGCTCCTTTTTGATTCTGGCGATCAAATTCCGCCTTACTTTCTTTACCAACCTTACTGGCGGCTCCTGCACTCATGGTGCCACTGTTCTGTTGGGCAAATGAAGCGCCTGTCACGCACGAAACCAGTAATAGGCTCAATGTAATTGATTTGATGTTCATAACGTTTTTTCTATTTTTTAGGGTAATGGTTTGCCGAGCCTTTGCCTGACTCAGTGAATTGGCCAATTGGCCTAGTTTTCTTAGACGAGAGCCGCTTGCTCATTAACGGTACTGGTCGCAATCGTAGTCAGCTTGGCATCAGCGGCTTTCTCTTCCCGAAGTGTCGTTTCCAGCAGATTCGCGATCTGACCCAGACCAGTTTGCTGCGCCAGGGTGCGAGCTGTACCGTAGCTGGCAATTTCATAATGCTCCATTTTCTGAGCAGCACCAATGATAGCTGCGTCGGCTAAAGGACCATCTTCCAGTTGATCCAGTAAATCCTGGGCTTCTTCGATCAGTCCCTGCATAGCCAGACATGTCTCACCATCTGGGTCGATTCCTAATTGTTTGGCAATCTGCTCCAGCCGGATAACCTGGCTTTCCGATTCCCGTTGGTGTACTTGCAACGCTTGCCGAAGCTGCTCATTCTGCACGCGCTGCACAATCTTAGGCATTGCTAGTAACGCTTGTGTTTCGGCTGAGTACAGGTCCTGGACTGTGTGCTCAAAAAAATCATTCATTGTTTCCATAACGTATATCGTCAAGCCCGTTTGTAAGCTTTGACTAACAAGAGAACAGGGGCTATATCCCCCTTGCTTTAAATAAATTTCGGGGAGTGAGGCAGTGGCCTTTCAGAGATTTTTCTAAAAGTAGATTTGACACTTACTATCAGAAGATAAACGTTGACTGACCCTATAGTCAACTATTTTTGTCTTTGTGTAAACTGTCTTGATATCAGGTAGAAACCGGCTATTATTTAAGTAGCGTTCAGCTTAAAAGCAGGAAAATAAACTAGTCGATCTGGCTTCATTTTTCTACTCTCTTTGTGAATACATCTGGCCGGTCGAAAACCTGCAAGTGCATTTAGAAAGGCATTTCTAGTGGGTTATGCTGCATCTAACTAACTTCATATACCGCCCTGGCTAACTTTAAGGAGTTTACTCTTGTTACAGGGTCTGATTACTCAACGTACTATGATTCCGATTACTTCTCTTGCTACTATGGGCCTTACGGCACTGCTGCTCTTTATAGCCATATTTGGTCGATATATTTTCTTCTCGCTGGCATTCGGGTGGCTCTTCGCTCGCTCAGTCAGGGATCAGTCGACCCGTCGATTAATTCAGGACCGGCTAAGAAAACCGGGGCAGCAATGGCGGGAAATAGGGTGGTCGGTACTAACCTCAATTATTTTTACGGCCATTGGGCTAGGCGTCATGGTAGCGTATCAGACTGGCCATACGAAGATTTATACGGACTTTCATGCCTATGGATTACTTTGGTATCCCATGAGCATAGGTCTGGTCCTGTTTATTCAGGAAACCTATTACTACTGGCTCCATCGCTGGATGCACCGGCCGGGTGTTTACCGGTGGGTGCATAAAATCCACCACGATAGCCTGACAACTTCACCCTGGACAGCCTTTTCATTCCATCCCCTTGAAAGTACATTACAGGCAATATTACTTCCGGTTTTAATCATCGTATTGCCTATTCACAGTACGGCCATTTGCCTCATTCTGATTATCATGACCCTATCGGGAGCGATTAATCATTTAAACACGGAAATATATCCGCACGCCTTCGATCGACATTGGCTGGGCCGATGGTTGATCGGAGCCACGCATCATAGTTTGCACCACAGTCAATTCCGTTATAACTATGGTCTCTATTTCACGTTTTGGGATAAGTGGATGAAAACCGAAAGTGCGGATTTTCACCGGCTCTTTACCCAGAAAAGTAAAAAAGGGGCCTGACTTGTCCAGACAAATGTTGACCATGCTAGTTTTACCCGACAGGCTTATTATCAATAGTGGCAACGGCAAGCTGGTTAGGTGGGACCATGGACAGCATTGCTGGTGCCTCCAAAATTTATTGGGACGTACGACCCTCGTCTCATTTTGACCCCTGGAGTTCCGGGTAACCAATATGTGCCTAACCATTGATGAAGCTGTTTTGGTGGCGGGTCTGGTTCGGGCCTTAGTGCGAACCAGACCCGCTGGACATTGAAGCGAATGTAACCTTATCGACGATACGTCCTAAAATCTTACAGGCGGCTAAATGGTAGGTAGCTCATTTTGGAATTGCTCAAACCCTGATTGACTCCAAGGCGGACTGGGCGGTTACCGTGCCAAGTGTGATTCAGCAGTTTCTGCGCTACGTTCGGTCATCTCTGGAAGCGTATAACGAATGGGATCAAGTTTTGGGCTTAGCCCATCAGGTTGTATAAGGAGGTATCCTCTCGTTGATAAGCTGCTCATTGACGAGCCGGTAAGTTGGAGAATGTAGTCATTTATTGGTGCGGGAAACGGCTATCGGAGCGGTCTTGAGGCCACTATACGTCTTCTTACGGAGTTAGGTGGATAGGCCGTGTTCCGCCTATATTAACCCATGCTTTTATACTCTGCTGTTCACAAAACGTAGCTGGTCCTGTTTTTCAGAATAGATCTCAACGGGTAAAGCGCTTAGGATGATGACACTCGGTCCAGTAGGCAATGATAGCCGCTAACTGCGCTTTCCAGGCAGCGAAGGTTTCCTTTTTCTCAAACATACCTTGAATCGTCAATTCATAAGCTTCCTCTACCAAGTGATCCACCACCGGACTGGTCATGAAAATGAACGGGATACACTTTTTGCGGAGTTCAGGAGTTTGATCGATTTGTTTGCGAAGTTCCAGACCATTCATACCCGGCATACTGATTTCAGAAATAATCAAAAAGGGTATGTCAGTCGTCGTCGTCAAATAGTCCAAAGCGGTTTGGCCGTTGGCGAAAACTAAAATTGGGTGAGGAAGAGCCAATTCCAATAAGGCTTGTTTGAACATCTCGTGATCATCGTCATCGGCGTCAATAAAAATGATAGGATGCTCGTCCATGGCTCTCTGCTTAATACGTAATGTTAAAATAAAAGCTCGGTTCAATACCGAGCTTTCGAAGTTTTTCTGTTTTCCGTAACGTTGAGTGAAACGATGATCGATCTATGGTAGAGCTGCATTACAAGCAGCGAACAACTGAAGATAAGAACCCGTCCAGTTTCTCTATGAACCTAAATTGTGCCAATTAAACCGCAGGCGATTAAGCATCTAATAATCAGATTTTTAACAAACTATATATAGATACATTACAAAAACACCTGCGACTTTTTTTCCCAATCTTGTGGCCTGTCCCCCACAGCTAGTGACTAATTTACCAGTTATGAACGCATGCTGCCTCTCATAACCCCGAATTGCGTGAACACATTACCCAACTTGTAGTGATCATTGAACACGAAGAGTTAGGTAGCCGTCGTGTGATGTGGATGGCTTTCCCCACTCAGTTAGTTCATGGGGCCAATTTCTATTTCTCTGCTTGCTAACGAGTCGCCATGACTTGTGAACAACCTAGCCAGATGGCCTATCTAGTTGGGTAAATAAACACTAAAGGTCGCCCCCTTACCGGGTCGACTAGTGGCCGTGATCGCGCCCCCGTGATTGGCAACCACTTTCTGGCAGATGGCCAGACCAATGCCTGTGCCTGAAAACTCACTCTTGCCGTGTAGCCGCTGAAAGACCTGAAAGATTCGGTCGGCATGTTTCTGCTCAAAGCCAATGCCGTTGTCGGTCACATCGATCCGGTAATAAAGCGGAGCCGAAAGAGAAGGCTTTACCGCTGCTGGTAAGTCTTTGACTAGGAGTGTTTGGACACGAACTCGAATGAATGGCTCCTTAGAAGTACCCGCCCGACTAAATTTCAGGGCATTGCTTAGTAGATTCTGAAAGAGTTGGCCTAACTGAATAGAATCTCCTAAGATTTCAGGTAAGGGCTCCACCTGGACAATAGCCCCCGTTTCAGCAATCACTACGTCTAAATCCATCAGTACAGTCTGGATAACGGCTGAGAGGGAGATTAGTTGTCGACGGTCATGGAGGGCGGAGATTCTCGAATAATTCAATAAGTCCCGGATTAGCACGGACATACGACTAGCCGCCGACTGCATTCGCTCCAGATAAGTACGACCTTCACCCAACTGGTCGGCATACTGGCTTTGCAACAGGTTGCCAAATGACTGAATTTTTCGCAGAGGTTCCTGTAAGTCATGCGAGGCCACAGCGGCAAATTGTTGCAGGTTATCATTGGCGTGTGTTAATAACTCATTGGCTTTATTAAGCTCATCATTCGCGATTTTGAGTGCTTGGGTACGTGACTGAACTAACTGTTCCAGTTCAGTCGTCAACATCTGATAGCGCTGCTCACTCTGCTGTAAGGCTTTGTTGGCTTTTCGTAAGGCTAATAAATTCACCACCTGGTTAGTTAGCGTTTTCAAGGCCGTTAGTTGAGACTCGCTCAATTGCCTGGGCTTTTCATCGATAACACACAAAGAGCCTAAGGGAAATCCATCCGTATCGACCAGCGGTATCCCTGCATAAAAAACGATATGGGGTTCCCCCGTAACGAACGGATTGCTCGCGAACCGTTCATCCTGTCGGGTATCCGGAATAAGTAAGGCCTGGTTAGGATTGAAGATGGCGTGGGCACAAAAGGAAAATTGGCGAGGTGTTTCCTGAATAGCAAGCCCTTGACTGGACTTAAACCATTGCCTTTTTTCATCCACCAGCGTAATTAGCGAAATGGGGGTCTGGCAGATTTGAGCAGCCAGGCTCGTAATATGATCATAGTCTGCCTCGGGTAAGGTGTCCAGGATATCATAACTTCTTAAGGCCTCCAGTCTATTGGTTTCCTCGGTAGAATCAGGATGTAGCATCGTTGAGTGCAGGCATTATATCTAGTAAAACTAGCCAAGTTTCACAGGTGTTTACCAATTAGCCATATTCCTTCCCGTAACGTGCCACTGGCCCAGACGGGTCGGGAAGTCCTGGAAGGCATATACTCCCTGACCAGGGGATTATTGAGCAATGAAAAAGGGCAAAGAAGTCTGTTTATTTCCTACCAATCCTTCTGATGAATGGGACCACCGGCGAGTTGCAAACAATTGAGAGGATGCAGTGAGTCTTTCCCTCGAAAGCGTGTTGAGCGAATCCGGTTAACATGATTCGTCCATGACGATTATCTTAACTAACGCAATGGTGGCAATATTCTGTACTTCTCAAAACTAAGTAGTTATACCATATATTTTTAATCTTTTTTTAATCCAAAAGGCTGTTATGTCGACAAGTGGTAAACCCACACCTTCCACAATACTGAGTAAAAATACCCACAAACAGTTAAAGTAAATTAGTCATCTCCGATCAACAAATTACTACTAGCCAAGTATTTGGCAATCACAGCGTGTTAATGGCATGATTTTTCAGCTTAGACATGTAGCAACCTGGTTCGTATGAGTACTCTGACTACAGAAACGAATCAGTCTGCTTCATAAATGAAGGTAAATTAATACTAATCTAATCGAAGCTTCAGCCAACCAGATTTGCTTTACCGCGGTCTGATACGAGCCTGTTCTCTTGTCTCCTCATAGGGGCAGTGCCCGTGCCTGAAGACCGGTAAGTTATTACTTTTTGAATATCGACAATATGCATCAACCTAGAGCCAATACGTCTGATCAACACCGCGTTGTCTGGCCGCTTCAGGCCCTGAATTTTTTTATGGCCGATATGCAGGCGGGCATAGGTCCCTTTCTGGGTATATTCCTGCTGGCACATGGTTGGAAAAGCGGGCTGATCGGTTCCGTGATGACCATCGGCGGGGTGGCCGGTATGCTGATGACTGCACCCGCTGGGGCGCTCATTGACGCTACCAAACGCAAACGGATGTACGTCGTTGTTGCAGCTTTGTTTACGACCCTGGCTTCTGGAATCATTCTTATTTCCCAAAATTTCTGGCTCGTCAGTATATCACAAATAGCCACAGCCATTGCGGGTTCTGCGATTGGCCCCGCCGTAGTTGGTATTACGTTGGGGATCGTGCGCCAAAGCGGCTTTAATCGGCAAAATGGCTATAATCAGGCCTATAACCATGCCGGCAACGTAGTCGGTGCCGCTTTATCGGGTTACCTGGGCATGAAGTATGGTATGCCAGCCGTTTTTGTGCTGGCGGCCCTGTTTGGGGTATTAGCCATCATCTCAGTCTTGTTGATTCCCGCTAGGGAAATTGATGATAATGCTGCTCGCGGTCTGGCAGAAAAAGAAAATCAGCAAAACGAAGCCAACGGATTTCAGGTACTACTGAAAAATAAATCCCTGCTTATTCTGGCGGCTGCTCTGGCCTGTTTTCACCTGGGAAACGGCGCGATGCTACCTCTCTATGGGCTGGCTGCTGCCGCGAAAAACGTAGGCAATCCAACTGAATTTGTGGCGATGACGATTATTATTGCCCAACTGGCCATGATCGTCGTTTCCATCGTGGCCATGCGTATGGCTGAAAAAAGTGGCTATTGGCTGGTTATGCTCATTTCCTTTATGGCTTTGCCGCTACGTGGTTTTATTGCTGCGCACTTTATCGATCATACCGGCCTGTATCCCGTACAAATTCTGGACGGCATTGGGGCTGGACTCCAAAGCGTGGCGGTTCCGGGACTCGTGGCGCACCTGCTGAATGGAACGGGGCGGATAAACATCGGACAAGGGGCTGTCATGACCGTGCAGGGGCTGGGCGCTTCCTTAAGTCCCGCTATCGGTGGCTGGATGGCTCAGCAAATCGGTTATCCGTCGACCTTTCTGACACTAGGCAGTTTTGCGTTTGTATCGATTGGGTTATGGATGCTCTTTGCCGCTACACTTAAATCAGCCTGTAATACTACGTCTACCAATATCGTTCATGCTTAACTACACCCTAATGAGTCTATTAATTGATCAATCTATTAAAGCAGAAAAAAGCCTACTTCTCTTTGCGCATATTAGTGATTTACACATTACTCAGGGTAAGAGACAGAGTTACGTGGATTACCCGCCCATCATAGCCAGATCGAAACCAAATACGAATCCACCCTCAATTTTGTTGTCTTACCGTCGGTCCGGTCATCACACTTTACAACTGGCCCGGGCAGGCCAGAAAATACCCGAACGAATAAAAAACGGCAGCGACGCAGATTCCATTGGCGC
The DNA here is from genome assembly GCF_014699035.1 of Spirosoma validum. Taxonomy (GTDB): domain Bacteria; phylum Bacteroidota; class Bacteroidia; order Cytophagales; family Spirosomataceae; genus Spirosoma; species Spirosoma validum. Next base: position 116,120 of record NZ_JACXAA010000003.1, on the reverse strand, counting down.
CTGGCCCGAAAACGGGATTTTTGGTACGCAACTAGAGCCGAATCGAAACGGTAAACCATTCTCTTAACGACGAGTAAACAAGCTTACATGACTCCTATTTTCATCTGGATTATTGCGTTTTTATCTATTGCGGGTGTCATCATCCGACCGTTTAATATTCCGGAAGTCGTTTGGGCCGTTTCCGGAGCGATTATACTGCTGCTTTTTCAGTTTTTATCCCTTTCCGAAGGGCTGGCGGGTGTTGCCAAGGGACTCGATGTGTACCTGTTTCTGACAGGCATGATGCTGTTGGCTGAGACTGCCCGGGAAGAAGGCCTGTTCGACTGGCTGGCGGCTCATGCCACCAAGCGCGCTGAGGGGTCAGCCAGTCGTCTTTTTCTACTGATTTATTTGGTAGGCGTCGTGGTTACTACGTTCTTATCCAACGATGCTACGGCAGTGGTGCTTACCCCGGCCGTGGCAGCTGCGGTTAAAGCCGCCAAGGTTAAAAATCCACTGCCTTATCTGTTTATCTGCGCGTTCATTGCCAATGCCGCTTCGTTTGTCCTACCTATTTCCAACCCAGCGAACCTGGTTATTTATGGGAGCCATATGCCGCCCCTGCTGGCCTGGTTAGCCCAATATACCTTGCCGTCGCTGGTGTCGATCGCTGTTACGTATGGCGTACTACGGTTCACCCAGCGAGAGGCATTGACTGAATCTGTTGAGACCTCTATTGCTATTCCAGCACTATCGACTGGTGGGCGGCTGGCCATCCTCGGGATTACCGCTACGGCTGTCGTCTTACTGGTTTCATCCGCACTGGATAGGCCCCTCGGTCTGCCAACCGCCATTACGGGTATGCTCACAACCGGGCTGGTCCTGATTCGGGCGAATCTGAATCCGTGGGTCGTCATCAAAGGCGTATCGTGGTCCGTACTTCCACTGGTTGCGGGCTTGTTTGTGCTGGTCGAAGCCCTGATTAAAACGGGCCTGATTCAGGTGCTGACAACTCTACTGCACGATAGTACGTCCCGTTCGGTAGCAATGACTATCTGGGCGAGTGGTATTGGGGTTGCTCTCACATGCAACTTGGTCAATAATTTACCTGCCGGGCTTATTACGGGTACGGTGGTACAGGCCAGTCAGGTCCCCGACGTGATCAAAAGTGCCCTGTTGATTGGCATTGACCTCGGCCCCAACTTATCCGTGACAGGCTCACTGGCTACCATACTCTGGCTGGTTGTTCTGCGCCGGGAAGGCCAGCCCGTCAGCGCGTGGGCCTTTCTTAAACTTGGCATTCCGGTCATGACAACCGCCCTCTTATTCACGCTGGCCGCGATCTGGCTGTACCATATCTATAGCTGATCAATAACAACTCGTCGTTATGAATTCATTTTACTGTACCCGTTGGTTATCCGATTTGTCTTGTGGTTTTCGTACCAGAAGCGAGTCCGCAAACCCAAAAATCTACTCCGAGAGAAAAGGCTTTTCACAATCGCATCGATCGCCAAATAAGATCAGTAACCGACCAATAACGTGCCGATAGTGGACTGGATTTATTACATACCCAACTGGTTGTTTTTTATTTTTTGCTGCTCAGCCACGTTACTTTTCTCGCTGGCGGGTTTAGTGTGGCTTCGTCCGTGGGTTAAATCGCATGTTGCGTCCTACGCCGAACACAACGATCTGGTCAGTTACTTTCTAGGTTCTTCGGGGGTTATTTATGGCATCTTGCTGGGTCTGGTAGCCGCCGGGGTATGGAGTAATTTTCAGGCCTTATCGAGTCAGGTCGATAGTGAAGCAACCATCACCGCGGCCCTTTATCAGGACATGGCGACGTATCCACCCGCCTACCGCCAGGCCTATCAGCAGGAGTTGAAGGCGTACGTCAGGTCGGTTATTGAGCAGGACTGGCCTGCCCATAGCCAGGGCACCGTGTCTCAGGCAAGCAGTACAATTCTGCGTTCGTTCAAGAATCATTTATTCGATTTCGTTCCGCCAACTCCCCGGCTTCGTGTTGTTCACGAGCAGGCAATCAATCAACTCAATGAGTTGCTGATTGCCCATCGGTTGCGCCTGCGGGGAAACCAGGCTAATCTACCCGAACTCCTGTGGTGGGTCATTATCCTAGGGGCGTTGATCAACGTAGCGATTTCCTGGTTCTTCGTTTCCGATGACATCGTTCCTCAACTGGCCCTGACGTCTTTGATTGCCCTGCTATTGGGTTCACTGCTGTTTCTGACGGCCGCGATGGATAATCCGTTTCGGGGTGGCTTTAGCGTGGATGCCAGCGCCTTCGAATCCGTACTCTACGAAATGGTCAATTACTAACTACCCATGCGGCAACCCATCACCAAATTCTTATGTATCAACGACCCGCGAGGGCTGACTTTACTTTATCAAACTATGAGCAAAAGAAGCTTTACATCCATGTGTGCCGTTACAACCGGTTTTCTAGTCGTCGTTATGTTAACGGGTTGTTTATCGAGCAAACAGGCCAGCTCCACCCTGGCCAGAGTCGCCAGTGACCAGTGCGATATTGACTCCAGTGGCACTTCGGGCTACGTATTTCACCCCGTTACGTTAGCACCTGGCTCTTCGGAGGATTCTTTGTTGCGACATCGCTACGGGGAGCGCGGACTTCGCATGGCGCAAGCCGTGGGTCTTACTCCCCTATTGGTCCAGACAACCCGACTGGAAGGGCGGCAGAAACCCGATCAGCCCACATCGAACGAGTACCTGTCGCTACGTCAGAAACTGACCGATCAGCTTCAACTGGCCAGCTTTGATATTGCCACGGCCGCTGCTCTGGTGGACTGTGACAGCAAACGAGCCACGCTTACGGCCACTCTGCTCACCCGTCGGGAAAATAGCCGGGAAAAGCGGATGACTATTAGTGCCATTACGATTGGTGCTGTTTCTATTATCGGCGCTAGTCTCTTAAATCTGGGAGAACACCACGTAACGGCTGACTGGCTTCACATCGCTGGTGGTCTCGGCGAAGGTGGATTAGGTGTGCTGGCCTTGCGCCAGAAACCTCCTAAAGCCGAGTATAGGCATCCCCGCAATCCCCTTCGTGACATCTGGAATCACCCGAAAACATCGACCGTTTTCCCACCCCTCGTCTGGTATTATCTCAATCAACCTAAATCAGGCAACAGTCCCTCGCTCGTCGATGTGTTGCGCAACCGCTGGGAAGTACTGGTTTCGCTGGATGCGGGGGCAAAACGCGCCCGTAAGCATGCGCACCGGGAGGTAGCTTATTTTGATGATGGCGATACGTACACCGCCGAAGAACTGACCGTTCGGGCGGCCATGCTGGGGCAGTTGGAAACCGAGATCCGGCTCATGAACAATGACCTGACCATTCTCCTCAATGAAATCGTCCGGCCTATCGCAAAGCGATAAATTAATTGGCAACCAGTCATTCCCAGATATGGGATTGAATTAATTTTATCTTAAGCGTTTCTTAATAGGGTCGAAGCAACTTTGGTTTATTAACCACAGAAAGCGAATGAAACGAACCCTTTTATCCGTCGCCATTCTGGCGACCTTGCTTACAGCAAGTTGTAGCAAAAACGCGATGATGCCCGACCAAACTCAGGCTGTCGAAACTAGCTCCTTGTTTAGTGCCCGCGCGTCGGCCGGGTTGATTGCCTTACCGACCGCAACGCTCCCCGCGAACGTGAAATCGTACCTGGATCAGAATGTAGCGGGGTACACTCTGATTAAAGTGGAGAAAATGATCCAGCCGGGCACGACAACATACTGGGGAACCAAAGTAACGGTTCTTCAGAATGGTGCCCCCGTCGATTATTTCTTCGACACCAATGGCGCCCCAACCACCCGACCCGCCGGGCCACGGGGCGAAGTTGTTACCCGCTTAACAGCCGCCCAGCTACCCGCTTCGGTTAGTAGCTACCTGAGCCAGACCTACGCCGGTTATCAACTGGTAGTGGCCGAGTCAATGCAGATCAACGGAACGGTGCAGGAATACCGGGTGCAGATTGTATCGAATAACCAACGGATCGACGTTCATTTTGACGGTACTGGTACGTTCCGTGATGCGCACACGGCTCCCGGCAGTTTAACCACAACGCATTCGGTTAGCTATGTATCGCGGGATAATCTGTCGACTGCCATAAAAACGGCGCTGAGCAGTACCTATGCGGCTTATACCTACGGATGGGCTGAACAGCATGTACACGATGGAACGACCACCTACGACGTCAAGCTGTTTAGCAATAATCAGCCCATCGTTCTGCATTTCGATACGAGTGGTGCGCTGGTCGCTCCGGCGGGTCCGGGCGTTGGTGGTCCCGCGTCGGGTACCGTGGTGGGTGGCCCAACAGCCCCTGGGTCAGGAACGGTAGTGGGTGGACCGACTCCCCCCAGTTCGGGCACAGTTGTGGGTGGACCAGCGGGTCCCAAACCGGGTGCGCTAACGGCTCCGGTTTCAGGCACATTAACACCGGGAGCCCCAGCCAATCATCAACTGATCCTGGATGCCACCAAATTGCCATCGGCCATTACGTCGTATTTGCAAACCAACTTCAGTAGTTACACCTACCTGGCGGCTGATTTGCATACGCCCCCAATGGGCACAAGTGGCGAATATAACGTGGACGTAGCTGTAGGTCAGCAACTGTATAAACTCCGCTTCTCGGCAGCCGGTGAGTTGCTGATGGCCGAAGCGAGGGGATAATTGTTCCTGTATTGCCTGTTTGTTATAAGGCCAGTTCGCGACAGCAGACTGGCCTTATTGTCGTTCAAAACATACCTCTGCCCGAAACCAGCCATCGCTGGCCGCTACGGTGAGGGTTCCGCCCATAAGCCGAACAATCTGGTGACTAATCCAAAGACCTAATCCGTAGCCATCGTGCCGCGCATCGGCTTGGTAAAACTCGCGGGCCAGCCGATTTGGGTCCGGTACGAGTGCGTTCGTCTGATTGGTTAGTGCCCAGACAATAGATTCGTTTTGCTGGAGAATACTGAGGTCGAGCTGGGTGTTTGGCACGGCATACTTGACGGCATTATCCAGCAGATTTAGCAATACATTTGTGAGTTTATCCTGGTCGGCTATGATGGTCAGTGAAAGAGCCGTATCATCCAGCCGGACCGACAGATAAAGTTGTCGCTGATTAATCGGGTTGTGGTATCGCTCAATCAATAGCAAAGTCAAATCGTCGAGTTCAATAGCTTCGGGGCGCAGTTGCAACGTACCAGCCCGAAGCTGACTCATGGCCAGCAAATCATCAACCAGACGACTCAACCGGCGTAACTCGGCCAGCTGACTAGCCAGAAAACGCCGTTCACGGTCAGTAATGTCTTCTCGTTGCGCCACTTCGATCTCGGTACGGAGGATACTGAGCGGTGTGCGCAATTCGTGCGAAGCAGCCGCAAAAAAGTGGTGCTGGGTATCGACCGCTTGCCGGATGCGGGCCAGCATGTCGTTGATCGTACCGGCCAATTCCTGCAACTCGTCACCCGTATTAGGCGTGGGAATAGGCGTGGCCTGTTCGGCCCGGTTCACGGATCGGGCCGATTCGATGATGGCGCGCAGGGGACGTAGCAACCAGCCACTCAGCCACCACGCCCCAAGGCCGGACAGGCTCATACTCATCAGCAACGTAATGGCCAGCAACCATCCAATCTGTTGCAATTGGCGTGCCAGTGGGCGGTTGCTACGACCAACAACCGTCGTTAGTCTTCCGTAGCCATCGTCCGTATTTCGAACAAAACGAGCGAGCTGGAACGTATCGGATTGGGCAACCGCAGCTGACGTATTGTTCTCGTTTAGGCCCGGAAATCGGGGCGATTGATACAGTCGCTTCGTAAATCGGCCGGTTGTATACCAAAGCGCCAGCATTTCGCCCCGCTCCGGTAGCGGAATGACCAGGGGATAGACAGAAGTTCGTTCAGACAGTCGGGCCGCCCGGTCGGTCAGGGCTCGGGTTTCCTGCTGAATCAGGACGTCCTTTACCCGATTAAATACGTAGGTGGCGGCACCGGCAAAGCCAAGAAAGAACGTAACACCAAAAACTAAACCAATTTTCAGCCGGATGCTACGAACCGGGCGCAGGAACGACATAGGCGATAAATGAAATGAACTACTTACCTGATTTCCAGCGCACCGCGCAGTCGATAACCCACCCCGACTACGGTTTCAAGCAGGGGTTCAGCAAAGCCCCGGTCAATTTTCTTGCGCAACTGATGCATGTGTACTTCGACCACATTGCTTCCCCGGTCAAAATCCGAATCCCAGACTTTTTCGGTCAACTGGGCTTTGGCGATTACCCGACCGGCATGGCGCATGAGTTGTTCCAGTAATTGATACTCCCGGGGTGTTAAGGTAATGGATTGGTCGGCACGCTTGACCTGGCGACTCGCCAGATCCATCGATAACTCGCCCACGCGCCATACGGCCAGTCGACTCCCAGCCTGACTCCGCTGAACAGTACGGATTCGAGCCAACAACTCGTCTAGTTCGAAGGGTTTTCGCAGATAATCGACCGCCCCCAAATCCAGCCCCCGCACGACGTGTTGTGACTGGTTAAGCGCACTCAAAATCATAACCGGCACCTCAATACCAAACTCCCGCAGGGTACGGAGCACGTCGAAGCCGGTCGTACCAGGCAGCATCAGGTCCAGTAGAATCAGGTCATACTCACCCACGGCGGCCTGCTCAAGTCCCGAGGCCGCCGACAGGGCCGTATCGACTGAATAACCCGCCTGACGAAGGCCTTTCTGCAGGTGAATAACCAGTTTTTCTTCGTCGTCGATCAACAGAATTTTCATCAGAGTGCAAACGTTTGTCCACGTATGGTTAAGGCGGTAGGATGGAGCAGCGGCCGACCCGTTCGATTGACGAAACCATCCATCGCCCGTTCGTATCCAGCCACACCCAGCCGCTGGACCCCCTCCAGCAGCGAGCTAATCTGCTCGGCCTGATGGGGTTTAAGTTCAATCAGATAATTATCCGTAAGCAGGGCCACCAGTTGCCCATTTTCGTCATGCATGTCCCCTACCAAACGCCCCTCCGTTTGCACCAACCGGCCTGATTGGGGCGGTGGGGGCGGCAAATCCGAAACCTGGAAGGCGGCTCCCGAACTGGTATTCCGCAGGCGCATCAACCGGTACGTCTTTATAACCGGTGGCTCTGCTTCCGCTGTTTCCTGGGGTATTTGCCCTAAGCCGGGCGGGGCAATGCCCGGCCTGCTATGACCCGGGCCGCCATCACCCGGCTTAACGTCGGCAACCAGCAGTTGCCCCACGGCGGCCAGTCCCCGGATTTTAGCGGCTGTATGGGGAGGAAAAAACAGCTGTACTTCGCCCGTCCCTGTGCGCAGCCGAAGGCCATCATAATCGCCAATTCGGTTCGACAGGTAGCCCAGCACCCGCCCCGAGACAGACGCAGGGGGTTGCGCAGCGGTACGTATCAAGCCAGACCAGAAAATGATAAGAATAAACAAATAACGTAGCGGTTGTTTCATAGAGTGGTCATGGTGTTGTCTATGGTTTCGATAAGACTACCTTATTTCGCCTATTTTGTTGCAGTAAAAAATGTGCGTGGGTTTGCCTGCGTTTTAGCTGCGGTTATCGGACTAAGTTAATGACGCCCGTGTAGTGGGTCAGGTCGCCGTTATGAAGTTCTACCCGAAGTTTGTAAGGGTACACACCGCTCAGAACCCGTTGGCCCTGATACGTACCATCCCAACCCGAAGCAGGGTCTGCTATCGGGAAATCATGCTTCTGGAAAATCACTTCACCCCATCGATTGTAGATCACCAGTTCCCGGATCTGCTTCACACACGTGTTGCCACGTATCACAAACTGATCGTTCATCCGATCCTCATTGGGCGAGAAGGCTGTAGGTAAATATACTCCGCAGGGAATCACTGTTACGGTGACGGTTCTGGTAAGTTGGCAAACCCGCGTAGCGTCGGAAACCGTCACTGCGTAGCTGGTGGTCGTTGATGGCTTCGCCCAGGTGTCTGCACAGGTAGAACAGCTTAGTCTATTGCCAGGACTCCACTCGAAACGATACGTCCCCTGTGGTATAGCGATGGCCTGTAACAGCGTACTATCGCCCTGCGTAACAATCACATCAGGGGTGAGCGTCACCGCCAGTTTATTGACCGACAACTGGGTGGTCACGACGCTATCACAACCCGACGATCCTGTAAAGCGATTCAGATACGTACCGGGTAACCGATAGATTGAGTCTCCAACGGTCAGATTTCCGCCTTCGCAAATGGTTACCTGCTGCGTTGATTTACCGAGCGCTTTCACCGTGAGCGTCAGGTTGATCGTACTGTCGCACAGTGCGTTGCGATTAATTTTGCGAATGTAGTGCCCGCTGGTTCGGTAGATGGTATCGCCCACGACAAAGCCATCTCCTTCGCAAATGGCTTTAATAAGCGTAGTCTGCACCGCCTGAAACTTGATCTGGTGGTCGAGCTGGAGTTCGCACGTAGCGTTCAGGCTCGAAAAAGGCACCAGCTTCACCCAATACGTTTGCCCGACCACCGCCTTTACCCGAATGGATGCGCTCGTCTGGCCGGTGCTCCAGGTGTATTTGTCAAAACCCTCGGGTGCTTTTAGTACCGTATACCCATCGGCATCGGCGCAGGCCGACGCCTGAACAATTTCGGATTTGAGACACTGGGCGTCGAAGTAGGCATACCCGAAATGCCCGTTGTGGGTACATCCGTGGGCGGTTACTTCAACCGTGATGGTTTTGCCAACGTAGTTTCGAAGGTCCATGGCACCCACCGTCCAATTGCGGTACTGAATATCGCCCTGGGTTTTAAATCCGTCCACTGTGCCCGCAGCCGACACCTGTACGTCGTAAAAGCTACAGGGCAACTCCTGCCCGTCGCTGTCGGTAATCCGAATGGTGAAGCCGGGCTTTTCGTAGGCCTCGTGGTTGGCATTCTGCAGGATGACGGCCAGTTTATACTGAAACAGCGTATTATCTGACGTAACGACAAACGATCCTTTAATGCGGTCGAACCGACTACCCCGTGTTACGTTGCCAATGCGGATGGAATGTGTACTGCCCGGAGCAACCATCGGAATGGCTTCACTGGTTATTTTAGGGTCATTACCATCACTTAGGCTGGTGATCCGGTGCCCGTTTTCGAGTGTACCGACGGTTTCCTGCTGAAAAACAACCTGCTGCCCCACATTCGCAACTTGCCCATTGGTGAGTAACCATCCCGTGGTGGTTCCCTGGTCAAAGCCGATGTTGTTACAATCGAGTTGCTGACCATTGGCCAGGGTGCAACAAAGGCCAAAAAGCCAGCTATACAGCCAAACGTACTTCATACCAGCGCGAGATTTAGGAAGGAAAATCTGCCTGGCTACATCAGCTAGTTTGCTAATTGCATTAGCCAGTCTATGGCGGCTAAAGTAGAGAGGACGACTGAAGGTGGCCTTAGAATTATATTAATTTTCCTTAATGTTCCATGTACAATGAATGGGGCTGAACATCATAGGCGATCGAATTCAATCAGCGTTGACCTGGCCGACATCACACTATTTTTGGGGATAAGACTGACGCTACTGATGCTGTCCGTATTACTGAATATACCCGACCCGGCGGTCTGGTTTCGCTTTTCGTGATAAGATGCGACTATAATAACCGCTTATACCTGTTTTACAAAAAAATAGCTGCTCTGAGTGCGCTACAGCAACGCTTAATCGGGCAGTGTGGCAACGCAAACAAGGGTTGTCATTTCCTGGAAGGGCAGTTAGAGCGAGTGGAAGAAGCTTACAAACGGGGCGTACGGCATCTCGGACGACTCCATGATAACGATGCATCAGTACCATTGGGCGATGTTTACACCAACGCTGCACAATTTGGTGGTCTGACCACTTTGGGAAAGGATGTCATCAAAAAATGCAACCAGCTAGGTATTCTTATTGACCTGGCACATGCCAGCGATGAAACGTTGAATGCAGCCCTCAAAGTGGCGACCCAACCGGTGATCATCTCGCACACTGGCCTCAATACTCAGCTGGGCAACAACCCGTTCATGGCCAAGATGATGCGACCAAGACTTATCAGCAAGGAGCAGGCTAAAATCGTTGCCGACGCCGGGGGATTGATTGGCGTATGGACACACCTGGCTGACACACCACTAGCGTATTCTCAGAACATCCGGGGCCTGGTCGACGCCATTGGCATCGATCATGTATGCATCGGCACAGATACCAAGATGACTCCAGCTTACCGATCTCCCGGCAATGTCGGGCCCAAACCCGCTGGCTCTGTCCCACAACCTGGCGGGGGAAATCCCGATAATCAGCAAGCAGGTCCCCCAAGCGATAAAAAGAATCCGAATGACCCCGGTAGAAATCTCGGGGGAGTCGGCGAACGTACGAATATGGCCTGGGAGAATCAAAGGGTTGGATTTTATTACGCCGTTGTCGATGCTTTGTTAAAAACCGGCTTCAACGAAGATGAAATTGGCAGGATAGGCGGTGGTAACTTCTGCCGGATATTCGATGCGACCACGAAGGGGCACTCCTGATGTCAACAGTACGTCTGTAAATCGTGGAATAATGATTTTTCAAAAAGCAGCATACTTCATGAATAGTTCTGTGAAGTTTTGAGCTTTGGCTATCATAATGACCACTCACGCTTACATTAGAATACAGGCCAATGAAAACACTAATTTACCTATTGCTGACTTTATTTTTGGGGATTGGTAGCGCCCCGGCTACGTTCGCTCAGGCAAAAAAACCTTTGATAAACGTATTAATTGTCGATGGGCAAAACAACCACGACCAATGGCCCAAAATCACCTACATGATGAAACGGTATCTCGAAGAAACAGGTAAATTTTCGGTCGATGTACAGCGTTCGTATTACACCTGGAATGGAGGTGATTTAGTCGAAAAATACAAAATACAGGGTGTACCGACGACCCAGTCGCTGCCTAAACCCAAAATGGACTCGGCCTTTCACCCTGATTTTTCGAAGTATGACGTAGTGATCAATAATTTTGGCTGGAATGCCGCTCCCTGGTCCGATGCGACGCAGGCCGATTTTGAAAAGTTCATTCAAAACGGAGGAGGCCTGGTGGTTATCCATGCCGCCGATAATTCGTTTCAGCAATGGCCAGCCTACAATCGAATGATCGGTTTGGGAGGTTGGGGTGACCGCACCGAAAAAGACGGCCCTTATGTGTATTATGATCAGGACGGAAAACTGGTGAGAGACAACAGCGTTGGAAAAGCAGGTTCGCATGGAGCGCAGAAGGAGTTTTTGATAACCATTCGAAATGCAAACCATCCTATTACCAAAGGAATGCCTCTCAACTGGATGCACACTAAAGACGAAATGTATGATCGTTTGCGTGGACCTGCCGAGCAAATGGACGTATTGGCAACTGCTTTTTCATCAAAAGACAACCACGGTACAGGACGCAACGAACCGATGCTCATGACCATCAAAATGGGGAAAGGACGGATTTTCCATACCCCACTGGGCCACGTAGATTACTCCGTTGAGTGCGTGGGCTTTATTACGTGTCTGCAACGCGGCACGCAATGGGCCGCTACGGGCAAGGTAGATATTCCTGTTCCAGGCGATTTCCCTACGGAAAATGCGGTAAGCCAGCGAAAATTTGTGGACAATCCGTAAACAATAGATACCATTTGCTAATGGTACGTTACTGGAAGATTTTCGCCAGAACATAACGACTAAATCGCCCAACCGGGGAATTGATCCAGACCTGGGAGCCAACATGCCTGGGAAAGTGGAGCCAAATTAATCCTACGCGACAATCGCAGTACGTATCAGTTGTCGGCCAGCCAGATTGAAAACCCTGGCCAACTGGTGCCCGTAGTGTCACGTAGCGACCTGTTTACGTATTCGCAAAACGTATTGGCGGGATACAGTCAGGTTAAATTAAAATGGCTGGGCACTACACGCCGGAGCCCGTCTGGAAGGTACATTTCTGAAAGGCCGACAACAGAATCAGAACATTACATTTAGGAATAACTTCTGGAATTTTGTTCCAAGTGCTACGTTGTTCAAAAAGTTGAATGCCAAAATAACCTGACCCTGAGCTATACGAAACGCATTTCGCGACCTTCCATTTGGGCCCTAAACCCCAACCAGAATGCGCAGGACCCCAAGAATATCGAAATCGGTAACCCGTCGCTACGTCCCGAAGGCGTAAACCAAATAGAATTCACGTATGCGCTCCAAACCGATTCCGATTTCTTCCTCAACGCGTCGCTGTTCGGGCGAGAAACGACCAATTCCATTGAAAGCCTTATTCGAATTGACGCAGCAGGAATTGCCACCACCACCAAACAAAACCTGGCGTCGAACCGGCAATTCGGTCTTAATCTATCGACATCATTTAACGTACTGCCGGGTTGGAAAATCAACAGCAATGCCAACCTGCGGCATGCTCGTTTCCAGAGCGGTGCGTTGGCGATTAGCAACAGTGATCTGGCCTGGGGCATCAACGTAAACAGTAGCTGGAAACTTCCGAACCAGTTCAGCCTGCAGGCTTATACTGACTACGATGCCCAAAGCGTAACGTTGCAGGGCTACGAAGGTTCCTGGTTCTACTACAGCTTCTCGGCCAAGAAAGAAATCACTACCCGAAAGCTGACCGTTACACTCACTACTGTCAGCCCATTTGGGGGTTACATCAGCCAGACGGGCCTCACGCGTGGAACTGATTTCGAAACCACTATCCAAAACCGGTATCTGATGCGTACTGTCCGTCTTTCGCTGAACTGGGAGTTTGGCAGCCTATTCAAAGCCAGCAACAGCCGGAAGATCAATAATGACGATCAGAAGAACACGAAGGTGGGACGTTAAAAGAGAGTTTCCTGTAGGAATTTGACAGACGTTTGCGATGAAAGCTGCTCATTTATTAATTTTTTGCTCAACGGCCGACCGTCCCAAATCCCTCCTTCAGGCTAATCTTGGGGAAGGGTTGGTACAAGGAAATAGTTGGGGACTGTTGGCCATAAATTACTTATTCGGCAATTTTCACTTCCCTGATCCGGTTCGGTAACCACACCTGCATGGGACTTTTCCCACGATTCGCCCAGGTGTAGTACGGAATCGCCGTAATTGACTTAGGTTTTATCTGGACACTTAGTCCGTCGGCAGCGGCTTCAACGATAGATAAGTTGGCTTGAATGGCCACAACGGGCTCGTCAAGTACCTGATGCGATTTAGTCGTAAACGTTGCCTGATTCGGAACGAGAATATTATAGGCCCGTCCGTTATTATCGGCACCTTCTACACAATATACCAAGGGCCCACGTTGCAGAGCCACTCGATTCTGGTCGGCTTTTACTTCGCTTCGGGCGGTTACTTGTCGAACATCCATCGGTAATTTCACCTCAACAACGTCACCTTTTTGCCAGGTCCGGTCGAGAACAGCATAGCCTTTTTCCTGACGATACGTTGCGGGTTTGCCATTTACCACGATCTCGACATTCGAAGCGTTAGTATCGGTAAACTGATACAACTTGCCAGGTACCGGTACGTTGCTGGCCCAGCCCGGTATTCTGATATGCAGCGCGTACGCCACCTTTTTCGCTGGGTTCACCGTGATCTTTACGTTTCCTTCCCACGGATAATTAGTCTCCAGCTGAAGTGGCACCGTGTTTTTACCGACCGCAAATGTCGTGTTGCTGGAAACGAATAGATTGACCCAGATTCCCTGTTCAGAACGGCCATAGATATAATCGCCCAGGGACGCGACCAGTCGAGCAATATTCGACGGACAACAGGCGGTACCGAACCATTCGCTACGTCCATAATTACCGGCTGACGAAAGCGGGTTACCATAGAAAAAGCGGTCTCCACTCAGACTCATACCGTCTAGTGCTCCATTGTATAGACTGCGCTCCAATACGTCGATGTACTTACTTTCACCGGTTAACAAGTTCATCCGCTGATTCCAGAATACCATGCCTACCGATGCACAGGTTTCGCAATAGGCCGATTCATTGGGTAGATCAAAGTCTTCCGTAAAGCCTTCGTTATGGCCCGATGAGCCGATCCCGCCGGTCAGATACATGTTCCGATAAACGACATCCTCCCAAACGGTTGTCATGGCCTTTAGGTAGCCCGCATCGTTTGTAGCGGCTGCTACGTCGGCAGCGCCGGTGTATTGATACATGGCCCGAACCGCGTGACCAGTAATTTCTTTTTGCTGCTTCACCGGTACGTCATCCTGGCAATATTTCGGATTCTTCCAGTCATCCCAGATTTTGCCCTTCCCGTAACCCCGCCCGCGCTGGTCCAGAAACCAGTCAGCCAGTTTCAGGTACCGGTCCTGTTTGGTCAGATGATAGAGTCGCATCAGCGCCAGTTCAATCTCCTGGTGGCCGCTCACCCAGGGACGATTGGTGACCCGGAAGGTAGAATCAATATGATCGGCAAAGCGGATCGCTACGTCCAGCAGCTTACGCTTACCCGTCGTGTTATAATACGCAACGGCCGCTTCGATCAGATGACCGGCGCAGTAATCTTCGTGCCGTTCCATATCGGTCCAGCGTTTATCCAGTCCCGTCAGCGTGTAATACGTATTGAGGTAACCATCCGGCAATTGGGCCGCAGCAATCTTATCAATCCACTCGTCAGCTTTTTGTTGAACGGCCGCATCCGGATGATTTTTAAGCGAATACGCCATTGCTTCAATCGCTTTGTATACGTCGCTGTCGTCATAATAAATGCCTTCGTGTTTTTCGCCCTGTTTGCGGGCCACCTTTTCGAAATTGCGGATGCGTCCCGTTTTCTGTTCTGTCTGAACGATGCAGGCCTGAAGCGTTGCCGTGGCCACTTTATCCAGTTTCGGTTTCCAGAATCGATCCGTAATCGTCACCTGCGAAAAGCCTACCGGCTCAAATCGCTGAATCATCAACTGCGCGTGGCCTGTCAGCGTCGATAGCCCGATCACGGCAATCGCGCAGGCTGAACGTTTTATGCTTTTTATCATCGGATGGCTTGGCATGAGAATGCGTCTTGAACTGTTACTTCCGGACAACCGGGAACTGTGAAATACGCAGATTGGTACAACCATACGGAATCAACGTAATGTCTTCCAGCTCGTTAGCTGTCTCAAGCTGATACGTCAGACTGTACGGAATCGGTCCAGTCATTTCATTGTAAATCCCCCATGACGGAATGCGCCGACCTTTGGTTTTGATTTGCAACGGCGCATTGTCGGGATTCCACGGAAAATCAGAAACCGGCTTTACTTTTTCTATTTTATATTGATCGTCCAGTTTGTTTTCCGGCACCTGAATCAGGGCGTAATTCCAGGGGGTTGTGGGGTGTAGTTCGTTATACGTAGCGCCGTACTCAATCGGGTCTTTGTCGTTTTTAACGGGTGTTATTTTATCGCCAACTTTCAGCGCATACGTAATAGGGCCCCGCTCCACCGACATGGAATTTTCGTACCAGTTGTTTTTGAAAATATGCATGGGTAGTTCAAGCTCCACAACATCGCCCGATTTCCATTCACGAGTAATCTTTACCACCTGATTTCCGACCTCTTCCTTCCAGACTTTTCCATTGATTTTCACCGTACCTTTTTTACACCAGGCAGGCATACGAAGATGGAATGGGAAACTGGCGGTTTTCGACGGACTTATCGTAAAGCGAATCGTTTCTTCAAATGGATAGCCTGTCTCTTCCTTTACCGCTACGTCGAGCCCATTTCCCAGTGACATTTTCGCTTCACTAGGCGAATAGGCCAGGGCCGCAATGCCTTTGTCGGCGGTTGCGTACCATAGGTTCTGCACAAATTTAGGCCAGCCCTGGTGCATGTTCGACGTACAGCATGGATAGCCGGATAGCAAGCCAAAACAAAGATCGGTACCGTGGTGGTTAACGTCGAAATTACGCGTGTGCCGGGTCGCCATCACCTGGTTCGCCTGCTGGAAATACTGACGGGTCATAAAATCGTCCGATACCTGCGTCGGCAAGGCATTGAAGGCTACTTTTTCGAGCTGGTCGGCATAGGCTACGTCACCGGTGATTTCAAGGATACTTTCCAGCGAGAACATCATCTCAACCGCCGAGCACAGTTCCGAGCCCTGCGTTGGGTTGTTGCCATGCAACGCTTCGTCGCCCCCGTACAGACCATGTGCCATGCCATTGTATTTACGAATGTCCGCAAAGCCTTTTTTAGTAGCGTTCAGGTATTTCTGATCCGGGTGATGCTGATAATAAATGAGCGGCTCTTTGATTCCCTGCGCCAGATTGACGCAATGGATGCTACCGGGCTTTGTCAGCATATCCGTACTCAGAAACCCATTCGTGTAATCAAACGTCTGTTTGTGAATCAGATCGCCCAGGTCCAGCAAAAATTTGTCGCCCGTAAGGTTATACAGCCAGTACACCACCATCAGGTTATCGCCACCCCGGTAACGCGCCCAGAAAGTCCAGTGATCCAGCGGTTTCTTATGAAGCTCATTCAACTGATACTTAAAATAGTTCGTCATCAGCTTGATCACCCGCTGATCGCCGGTTGCCGAATAGTATTGCTTCAGGATCTTGAGCATGACCATTTTGGGCCACCAGTCGCGGCTGTTATCGCGCTGAATACCCGGCTCGGGACCGTAGTCTTTGGATGGCCCGAAATAACCGTCGGGTTGCTGGCTGTTAAGAGCCCATTCCACCCAGGGTTTGGTTTTAGCGATCAATCCCTGATCATCCAGAATGTAAGCGAGTGGCAAAAGACCATCAATCCAGTACGGTCCCCGCTCCCACTGATCGCCATCGCCCCCTAACCAGCCGTTCCGGTTATTCATCACCAGCGGATACAACTCGTCCAGCTTGCCGGTTGCCCCATTCTTCTGGCGGATCAGCATTTCCTTCAGCCAGCCCTGCGGTTTAATGGCACCCAGCGGCAGTTCGATATACGGATTTGGCCGTAACGGCGCCCGGCTGCCCGCGTAGGTTACCGGCTGGACTTTAGTCGTTTTTACCTGCCCAACTGCCGTCAGGGCAAAGCTTGCCAAAAGAAGGTGAAACGTAACGTTGATTTTCATGCAGGTATACGGACTTGATTGGTTGCCAATTACTCAAATAGCGATGGTAACTCGTTGTAAAGAAGCAGAAGAAGCCTTTTCTATACCATTCACAAACACGCGAAGTCCGATTCCTTTTCCGTATTTCTTTCCGGTTTTGTCGTACAGAATGGTCAGCGTTTTTCCATGATACGGTACTCGATCCAGGCAGAAATAGTCCCAGGTATTATCAGGCAGAAGCGGATTGATAACGAGTTGATTACCGTGTTGCGGACGTATGCCCACAAGGCCGGAAATAATATGATCGCAAAACGACGAATGATTATAGTCCTTGCCACGTTCCCGACCGCCCTTTTTTTCAGACCAGGTACCCGTTTCCATCGTCGATAACCGGGTACGCGAGATCCAGTCGCCCGTGTAGGGATTCAGGTTTTCATCGATCCACGGTACCCGATCTCCGTTCGGCAACAGGCGTTGTTGCGAACGGCTATACGTGAGTAGCAATCTCCAGTAATCGCGCTTGTCCACTACGTTCTGTTTGTAATCGTTCAGCAGATTAGCCAAAGATGTGAGGGTTATAGCGGTCGAAAACGGCCAGCTTGGGCCATTCCACTGGCATTCATGCCCTTCGTAGGCAATCTGGAAACCCGGATGCCGCTGTTCCGTCGTGGTCGGTCCGTACGGTGCCCAGAATCCCTGTTCATCAAACAGCTGCGCCCAGGCGATGGCCTGTTTTTCGTCGGGAATAGAAAAATACCAGGGTGTAAATCCATGTAGCTCCCGAACATCGGCGCGGGTCAACGTACCGGTTCCGCGCGGAATGACTTTAAAGAATTTAGCGTTGTCGTCCCACAACTTACCCAGAATCTGCTGGCGAATCATGGCCGCTTTTTTCGTATACTCGTCCGCAACGGCTTTATTACCTGCCATACGCGCAATGGTGACCAACGCCTGCGCATTTCCGAACATATAACTGTTGATCGTAGCCCGGTACCCCTGATTTTTTTGGCCCAGCGCCCCGGAAACAGAAACTTCCATACCGTCGCGATTGTCGGTTTGCCAGAACATACCCGTCGAATCCAGCCGCATCTTTTCCCACTCCTGAAAATCGTTCAGCAAGTCAGGTAATAAGTTGATTAGAAACGTAGTATCGGGCTGAACTTTAGCGAATGAACTGATCGCATTAGCCGCCCAGGAACTGTACGAACGCGGGCTTGCTCCCGACCGAAACCAGAAACGAGCGTACTGTTTCAGATACGCAGTGTCGCGTAGCCAGCGTCCCTCGTAAAAATGATGCCCCGCCGGACAGTTTATGGAATTGTATTTTCCAGCCCAGGAAACATCCGGCAAAAACTCGGTAACAATGTAGCCCGCCGGCGTCTGTTTCAGGTGCTTTCGATACGTCCACCAGCGGAAGTAATACGTCTGCTCGAGTTGCTTATCCGGGCACTCGAACAAGGGAATGTTTTTCGAAAGAAAATCCCAGGATTTTGCATTGGGAATCAATTGCTTATACAATTCCTCATCGGCGTGATTAAAGGCCGTTACGTACGGTTTGAACGTATCGGGTTTCAGGATAAAATCCTGTGCCCAAACCAGTCCGCCCAGACATTGACAGCACAACAAAAAGCAACAAACAGTCAGTCGTTTTGGCATCATTGCGTTTTCGCTAGTCATTAAGTTGGCTCTTCCCCAAATCTTTGGAGGTTGCCAGGGCAATTACCCGCCCTTTCGTACCAACGGCATTGTAGAAATGATACACCACACCGTTCCACTTAATGACCCAGGGTTTGTGCGCATAGGTTTTGTCGAACGGTTCGGATG
This sequence comes from Spirosoma validum, assembly GCF_014699035.1. GTDB lineage: Bacteria > Bacteroidota > Bacteroidia > Cytophagales > Spirosomataceae > Spirosoma > Spirosoma validum. The sequence goes on along the minus strand of NZ_JACXAA010000003.1, from coordinate 97,289 downwards.
GAGCGATCAGGTCGTCGCCTTGCCAATCGGTCCAGTTGACAAGGTCATACGAGCAGGCAAACCGCTCGAAAGCACCGGGTTTCCAGAAGGCTCCAAAGTAAAACATGACGTAGAGATCGCCGATTTTTGTGATTTGTGCATCCCCACAAATGCCCGTCTGCCGGGTAATCAACGGTTGCTGGCCGTAGCGTTTCCAGTGCGTCATATCGGTTGAAACGGCCATCGCGATGGTTTCGAAGCCGTTGCCGTTCGTATCGGGTTTGGTCCCCTTGGCATTGTAATACATCACAAACGGGTAGCCTGTTTTCCTGACTTTGTCCCGAATAATCAGGCTTTTGTAAATGGTTTTGTCATCGTACCAGCGCGCATCGGGATCAACCGCCGACAGAACCGGCTGGGGCAGACGTTTTGTTTCGACCGGTTGGGTCAGGTCGTTCGTCGTTGCCATACCGACACCCAGTCGGCCCGCTTCGTACCCTTTCTCGGAACCACCCAGGTACGACAGCCAGTAGCGCCCCTGGTATTTTTCGGCTTTGTATGTGCCACCCCAGTCCGTCTCGACCAACGCTACGTACCCGGCTTTCTGCGTAGCATCCCAACCGGTTTCCGTAAATGACATCAGCTTGCCCAGCGTAGTCCATTTCAGCAGATCATCACTTTTTGCCAGCCAGGTTTCGTAGCCCTTCCCGTCAAAAATGATGTAGCTCATGTACCAGTGATTCTCGTTCCGAAAGATGGTCGGGCTATCCACCATCCGTCCTGAATCGGGTTGTGGCAGCACAATCCCATATTTGAAAGGTGTTTTTACCTCGTCAAAAATGGTCTGCATCATTTCAGCTGACACAGTAGCGGCCGGGGTTTTCAACTGACCGAACGAATCCAGACCAAAAAGAAAAAGACTACTGGCAATCAGCCATTTCACCTTATTGATAAGCCGGATTTTGGACCAGCTTCGGGTTGGAATTAATCGCAATCTGAGGGAGCGGAAATACAGCACGGTGATTGCCATTCGGTTTGTGAGAAAGCCAGCTTTTGTTTGTATAGATGCCAAAGCGAATCATATCCCGCCGTCGAAACCCTTCCCAAGCAAATTCCCAGCCCAGTTCGTCCAGCATACGGCCATATTTGACAGTCGTCGTGTTACCCGGATCAACCACTTTGTAATTTTCAACATAGCCGTATTGATAGCTGCTGTTTTTTTCGAGATCCGCAGCGGTAACCGTTGCTTTGGCTGGCGTGGCCGTGAAGGCGCGGGTACGTACCTGCGTAATGATGGCAGCAGCATCCGTGCCTTTTCCGGTACGTAACAGGCATTCTGCCTGCATCATCAGGACCTGCGAATAACGAAAAAATGGAAAGTCAGTGCTCAGACTGGCCAATGCACCCTGCTTCACCTCAAATTTATTCATTCGGTAGCCTTCCGCTTCTCCGGTGTAAAGCCCGTCGGGGATTTCTTTCGTTAGCACAATGTTCTTGCCCGCCTGATCGTACGAACCTTTTAGTGGCGTAACGCCGTCGGCTGAAAACTGTGGGCCAATCATCCAGGTAGAAGCTAGCCGCCCGTCGGCCGGATCGTACGTATCAATGAATTGCGGAACACCTTTGGCTGAACCTGCCCCCCAAGGCGTATCCAGCATACCAAACTTGGCTTTCAGCGACGCATGCCAGGAAAACATTTCCACGTTAAATCCGCCAGCCTGATTTTCGTCGAATGGAATGGCAAACACAATCTCCGGCGAATTCTGATTGTTAGTGACAAACGGCGCCCGAAGGGACGTCTCGAGCTGATACTTGCCCGAAGCAACGACGTCGTTGCACTGGGTGAGGCACTCCTGCCATTTGGCTTCGCCCGTATACACTTCAGCATTCAGGTATACGTTGGCCAGCAGTGTTTTAGCGGCCCATTTGTTAAACCGTCCATACATCAACTGATTCCGGTCCTCGCTCAAAGTCGGAATGGCTTCTGTAAGCTCTTTCACGATAAACTGATAAATATCTTTCCGCGCCGTTTTTCCCTTCAGTTCGTCAGACCGATCAGCAATCAGTGGAACATCGCCGAAGTTATCACAGAGCATCCAGTAAAAGAACGCCCGCGCGGCACGTACTTCCGATACCAGAGCCTCTTTGGTAACCCCGGTGGGTGGTGTAACTTTTCCGCTGTTGATCTGATCAATAATCCGGTTGGCGTTAATAACCCCCGCATAAAAACTATTCCACATGTTGTTCATCTGTGGATTTTCGGAGTTCCAGGTGTGCAAATGCATTCGTTTATAAATACCGCCATCGTCCCAGCCCGATGCGTTAGCCGGCATCACGATCCCGTCGGCCGTCGATTCCTGGGCCATGTAGTAATTCGTGTGGTTTATAAGACCCCGCATATTGGCGTATACAATGCTCATCGCCTTATACGCATCGGTGTAGGCGTAGGATTCTTCCGTGACTTCGGAATAGATTTTCTCTTCGAGATCGTTATTGCAGGCACTCAGGGTGAATGCCATCAGCGAAACCGTAAAGAGGTATGGTTTTATGAATTTCATGTTAGCGGATGTTAGGAAATACGTTTGCCAATCGAGTGTGATATAGCCGTAGCATTAAAAGGTCAGCATGGCTCCGGCGGTGTAGCTGGTGGTGGCAGGATAGCGGTTTTTATCGTCTATGCCCGGTGCCAGCCCCTGCCCTGGTTCTGCACTGCCGATACTCACTTCAGGATCGATTCCTTTATAGCCAGTGATCGTATACAAATTAGCGGTTGACAGATAAACCCGACCCCGTTTTATGTACTTGTTTTTCAGGTTCAGATTGTAGCCGAGCGTTACGTTGTCAATTTTCCAGTAATTCCCATTTTCGAGGTAATAACTAACGTAATTCAGCGACTGATCATCGGCAAGTGGGCGTTTACCATAAATCGGATCGTATGCGTTGGTACGTAGGTTGCCACGCGTCAGCATCACGGGAGCGCTCCAGAACATTTCCGTCATGTTCAGAATCTGGAAGCCAAATGCACCCCGCATCGTTACGTTCAGGTCGAAGTTTTTATACGTAACGGTGTTGTTCCAGTTCAGATACCGCTTGGGCAAGCCATTACCGATAATCTTCTTATCGTCAGCCTGTTGCTGAGCAATGGGCTTGGGTTGACCATCTTTCCCTTCGATAATCCAGCGGCCTGCTTCGTCAATGTCGACGGTTTTAAATCCATAGAAATTTCCGATGGGCTGGCCTACCTGCACACGGTGCGTTGTCTGCTGAATCGGTTCGCCCGTATTGCCGGTATCGAAATACCCACTGGCCAGCGCGAATCGGTCATTCGATAAGGACAGGATTTTGTTGGCGTTGGTCGAGAAGTTGACCGATGTAGACCAACGGAACGACGTCGTCTGGACCGGCACTACGTTCAGTTGCACCTCCAGACCTTTGTTCTGCATCGAAGCTGCGTTCGCCGTAATGGTATTGTACAAATAGGGTGGGGTCGCTACCGGAAAATTCGCTATCAGATCGCGGGTGGTTCGCTGATACAAATCAATCGATCCCGAAACTCGGTCATTTAAAAAGCCATAGTCGACGCCCAGGTTAATTTCTTCTTTCCGTTCCCAGCGTAAATCCGGGTTTGCGTTGTTCGATGGATTGATGGCTTGTATCCACTGGCCATTAATGAGTGCATACGTATTAAAGTTGATACGGTTCAGCGACAGATAGGAACTGCCAGGCTCGGTTCCGGTCACGCCAAAACCTGCCCGTAATTTAAGCGTTGACAAAGCTCTGGCGTTTTGCAGAAACGACTCTTTCTGCAAATTCCATCCCACCGAAACAGCCGGGAAGTCACCCCATTTATGATTAGCCCCAAAACGGGAAGACCCTTCATGGCGGATACTGGCCATCAACAGGTATTTGTTCATGTAGCTGTAGTTCACCCGAAAAAAGTAACTGATCAGCTTATTTTCCGCTTGCGACGAACTTTCGGGAGCTTGTCCTCTCTTCAGCGCCAGTCCTGCCCCGATGTTGTTATACGAAAAGTTATCAGTCGGGAAATCCCAGTTCTGCATCCAGTATTCTTCGGTGTTGTAACGACGCCAGGTGTGCCCGCCCAATAGCACGAAGTTGTGGTCCTTAATGGTCTTGTTGTAATTGGCCGTCAATTCAAACAAATCATCCTGCGTCCGGGTCGTACCGCGCGAGGCAAATCCGTTTCGGCCACTTCGTGCCGTTGAGTAGTGCCGCTTTGTTTCGTAATAGCCACGTGTACTGTTATACATGTCCCGCGCGAACAATGCCTTGACTTCCAGCCCTTCGATGGGAGCCAGTGAAATGGTCCCGTACGTACGAAGGTTATTGTTGCGATTTTCGCCCCGCGCTTCTTCGATGAGTGCCAGCGGATTCATGTAGTCGGTTTTATCGGTGCGTTCCGTCCAGTTACCATTGGCATCCTGGATTGCCTCTGTCGGGTTAAACGTTAGTGCATTTCGGTAAACCAACCCCGAATACGTACCACCGTCAACGGAAAAATATTTTTGCTGATAGCCACTTAGGTTGGCATTGAGTTTCAGCAGCCCATTGAACATGGTATGGTTCACCTCAATGCGGGGATACAAAAAAGAGTTGTCCGATTTTTTCATCACGCCATTCAGGTTGCGGTATTCCAGACTCATGATGTAGTTGGTTGTCCGGGAGCCGCCCCGTAGGCTGACGTTGTGCACCTGCGACAGTGGCTTTTGCGTTACTTCGTTGAGCCAGTTGGTGTTGTTGCCGTAATCCGTAGCGCCCGGTTTTTGCTGACTTACCAGCTGACGATACTGATCGGCATTCATAAAACTGAGCTGACGGGTTATGCGCTGGGTCGTGACGTACGAATTTATCTCGATGGTCGGCGGGGTTTCGCCTTTTACTTTTCGGGTTGTAATCAGAATGACCCCATTGGTCCCGCGCGTTCCATAAATGGCCGCTGCCGAACCATCCTTCAGAACATCAATGGATTCGATGTCCTCCGGCGCTACGGTATTTAGCGCCCCCGGCACGCCATCGATCAGAATCAGGGGCGCAGAACTCGCGTTGATGGTCGCGTTTCCCCGTAGCGAAATCTGAGCGGTCGACGTTGGATTACCGTCGGGCGTAATAACGCTCAGGCCAGCTACCTTCCCACGAATTAGCTGAGCGGCATCCTGAACCGGACCTTTCACAAAATCCTCCGCTTTTACGCTGGCGATGGCACTGGTAATCTGTTCCCGTTTCTGCGTACCATACCCAACGACCACCACTTCGTTCAGCGTTTTCTGATCGGGAAGCAGCCGAACATCGACCGTGGTTCGATTGCCAATTTCTACTTCCTGATTCTGATAGCCTACGAACGAAAAAACCAACGTAGCGGTATTGTCCGGCACGTTGAGCCGGTATCGACCATCGGCATCAGTTGTGGTACCTCGCGTCGAACTTTTAACAACCACACTTACACCCGGCAGCACTTCCCCCGTTTCACTTGTAACGACACCATTGATTACCTTTTCAACAGCCTGGACCTGGTTGCTGGTCTGCACCGATAAGGGCTGGAGCAAATTCACCATCGGTTGTGGTGACATAAGTAATGTGGGTACGTCCTGGGTCTCCTGATAGCTTGTTTTCAATTCTGTGCGGGCCATCAGGATTACGTAGGTAACCTTGCTGACTTTTTTATACCGCAGCCCAACCGGCTGAAGCAGATTAGCCAGATTACGTTCGAGGGATTGGCTGGTTTGAATCTGACTGGGCGCTACTGAAATTCCTTCCAGTAATTTTTCTTCGAAAAGAATATCGATACTATACTGTTTTTTTACCTGCATCAGCGCTTCACGTAGTGTAAGGTTGCCTGACGACGAGGTATTGTGGCCAACATTTTTAACGCGATTTTGGGCCAGCAACTGAGCTTGCAGGGGCGGAATATCCAATAGATATCCCGTTATTCCCGCCACTAAAACGAGAATTCGTAAGGATCGGGTCATGTAAGGAAAGGGTTAAGGAATCAGCTAATGAATTGGGGTTAGTACAAACGTTTCTACAGATTGATCAGGTTGACTTGTCCGGGTAATCTGGGCATTCAGTATATCCGCTATTACGTGTAATACATCGCTGGCGGTTTTAGCCTGAAACGTTCCGCCCAGCGTTCGTCGGCCCAGGGCAGAATCAGAAACGACAACGTTGACGCCGAACTGTTCGCTTATCTGGTAGGCGATTTCCGATACGGGTGTGTTTTCAAACATAAACCGATGATGCTTCCAGGCCTGATGGGTTGATAAAGGTTGTTGGTGACGTAGTGTGAGCTGCCCTTTCATGGACAACGTAGCGACATCGCCGGGTACCATAACAACGGGCTGGGCCGTCAGGTCGGTCAGCGAACGTAGCTGAACCTTACCCTGACTCAACACCACCTTGGAACCGCGCTCACGGCTGTATACAATGAATTCGGTACCCAATACCTGCACTTCGAGCTGATCCGGTGTGCGAACAATGAATCGTTGATTGCCCGGTAAATGCTGGATGGCAAACTCCGCTTCACCCGATAACTGAACCTCACGGCTACCACTGCCAAAGCCAAACCTCGGCACAGTCAGGCTTGAGTGTGCATTCAGGCTCACCCGGCTGTTATCGGGTAATCGAATGGTTCGAATTTCGCCATATCCGGTTTCGTAGCGTTTGTATAGCCACAGATCGCGTCCCAAATACATGCCAAGCGTCAATAGCAAACAGGCAGCAGCGGCCCATGGATAAAGCTGAATTCGGTTACCCAGGGAACGAACAGGCGTTTCGGGGGCCGTATCGACGGCGCTACCCGCTAGCTGAAGCGAGCGCATGTAGGCCTGATCAACATTTGGTGTAAACTGAGGATTCTCTCGTTCCCAGTCTTCCAGCCACTGAAAATACAGTTCCAGATTGGCTGACTCCAGCAACCACTCCTGAATAAGCGTATTTTGCAAGGGCGTAGTTTTTCCTTCGAAGAAGTTCCAGATCGTTTGTTTCGATAGAAGCGGTTTCATACGTGGAGCGGGCTGTTACCTATACGAGTGAAAAAAGTCTGTTTACCCCTTGCTCGAGTACCCAGAAACCGAAACCAATCAGCCAGGTTATCAATCCGTATTCCCGCAGTGCCTGCCGCAGAATCGACAATACCTTGGTGATATGGCCTTCCACCGTTTTCACGGAAATTTGCAGTTCCTCCGCAATCGTTACGTTCTTTTTCCCCTCGAACCGGCTCATAAGAAACACTTTCTGACTCTGGGGCGGCAGCAACCGAATGACCTGCTCTATTTTAAGATACAACTCATTGAATTGTAATTCCTGTTGGGGAGTGCTTGGGACCGTATCTGAAACCAGTTCGGAGAAATCTTCGGTTGGAATTTCCCGACCGAATTCTTTTCGCAAATGCGCAAAGGCAGCATGCCGTACCATGGTAAATAGATACGCTCGATAAGACGTAGTGACTGCGTGCTGTAGCTGTTTTTGCCAGAACTGACTGAATACCTCGATGACCAGATCTTCGGCAACCTCTTTGGCATACACAAAGCGAACAGCATGATTGCAAAGAGGCTGGTAATACCGCTTAAATAGTAACTCATATCCCTTTCGGCAATCGGTTTCAAACGTTTGTCGGATAAATATCTCCGAATCGACGAAGGTAGGCTGGGATGTATTCGCATTAGGATCACCAGGCCGCAACCATTGGCGTCGACCAGCGTCGGATTCATTCTCAAAAGGAGCCGAATGGTTCATGCAACAAGCAGAGAGCGGGTTTACCTATAAGAGTATTTTTCCCGAACATACCCTTGCTCTTATTGCCACTTTTTTTAAATAATTTCTGTGAATTATGATAGATGTAAATTCGGCAGTACGTTTGAATAGACAGGAAGAGCAATAATAGGCCGGATTATCGCTATGCCGACGCGTTCCTGATTGCGGCCGAAGCTGAAGCCCGATTGAACGGTAACACAGCGGTCGCTCACGACTTCATCAATATCATCCGTCGACGGGCTGTATTCCGGTGTCATGCTCAATTTGGTCAGCACGGCCAGCCATGACCAACCCGATGGAAAACGAAATGACCAATAAACGCTGATCCTACCCTTGAAACCGTCCTTTAAACAGCAATCGTGCGCGCTTATTGACTAGCTTTGGTCGTGCCTTCGAAGCAGGAACCATTCGTGACCGTTCTAAACCTGTTTATTGCCGCTCTACCTTTTCAGATTAATTTAGATTGATTCATTTTTGATATGAATTGTTGGTGAACATTGACTAATCTCTATTCATTACAAACTATGCAACGATTAATGTATTTCTCGCTGATGCTGTTGTTGGCAGGAGCCTGTCATCGAGTTTCTATGCCAACCACAAAACGCGTAATCATAACGGGAATAGACGCATCTAAAAAACCCGGGGATGATTTTTTTACGTACGCTAACGGCATTTGGAATGATACCGCCCAGATCCCACCCAGTCAAACCGGCGTAGGTTCTTACTCGTTTTTGAATTATCCCCAACGTATACGGCTGCAAGCGATTCTGGACAGCGTTTCGACAAGTCGGAATTCAGCGGGGAGCATCGAGCAAAAGGTAGGCGATTTTTATGCATCAGGCATGGATACAGTCGCGATTAATAAACGCGGTTATGAACCCATCAAGCCCCTCCTCGCCCGCATCGATGCCGTGAAGGATGTCCCTTCGTTGTTGAACGTAGTGACTGAAGAACAAAAAGCAGGTGATCGGTCCATCATTGGTTTTTATGTTGGTCCTGATAATAAACAGAGCACGATCAATATTGCTCAATTTAGTCAAACCGGAATTGGCCTGCCGGAACGAGATTATTATGTCAAGACCGATTCGTCAACTCGATCAATTCAACAAGCTTACCGAAACTATCTCACCCGCCTGTTTGAGTTGATCGGGACGGAGCCCACGGCGGCTGAGAAAAACGCAACCGTTGTCTATGACCTGGAAAAACAATTGGCTCTTGCCCATCGAACCAATATTGAACGCAGGGATGTAAAGGCAAACTACAATAAACTGGCGGTCGCTGAGTTGTCAAAAAAACACCCTACTCTAAGCTGGACAACCTTGCTAAACGACTTAGGCTTACAAGTGGATTCGATCAACGTAGGGCAACCGGCTTATTATGACAAGCTGAATACGTTGTTAACATCGGTCTCCATCGATGATTGGAAAGTCTATTTAAAAGCTCATGCGCTGACCAACTATGCGAATTTCTTAAGCCAGCCGTTTGTGGATGCGTCTTTTGCCTATGCCAAAATCCTGACCGGACAAGCGGTCAAGAAAACAAGGGCTGAAGAAATGACGCAAGCGGTTGATGGCTCGCTTGGCGATGCACTGGCCCAGTTATATGTGAAGAAGTATTTTCCAGAAGCGGCCCGGAAACGGATAGCGGCCCTGGTAGACAACCTCAAAAAAGCATTTGAAGCACGTATTAACCGCCTGGATTGGATGAGTGATTCCACCAAGACAAAGGCGAAAGAAAAATTGTACGCTTTCAATCAGAAAATTGGTTATCCCGATAAATGGCGAGATTACTCGACAGTGGCCGTGAAACGAGATGCTTACTTTGAAAACCGGCTGGCGACAAATAAAAATGATTACCTCTACAGTCTGGCTAAAGTTGGCCAGCGGGTCGATAGAACGGAATGGCATACGACACCGCCTACGGTAACGGCTTACAACAATCCTCCGCTGAATGAAATTGTTTTCCCGGCTGGCATCCTGCAAGCTCCTTATTTCGATGTGAATGCCGATGATGCGCTGAACTACGGCGGCATCGGCATGGTGATTGGTCACGAAATCACGCACTCGTTTGACGATCAGGGCGCCCAATATGATAAAGTCGGCAACGTAACAAACTGGTGGACCAAAGCGGACTATGCCAAGTTCAAAGCGAGAACCCAGCAGGTGATTGACCAATACAGTTCGTTTACCGTGCTGGACTCAGTGCATGTAAAAGGGGCCTTAACCGTGGGAGAAAACACCGCCGACATTGCCGGGGTTGCCATTGCTTATGACGCCTTTAAATTGACCGAACAAGGCCGGGCCACGCTTGGCAAAGACACGACGAAACTGGATGGCTTTACCCCCGATCAACGGTTCTTCATCTCGATAGCCCGGATATGGCGGGTAAAAACCAGGGATGCGTATATGGGCATGTATGTAAACACCAATCCACACTCACCGGCCAAATGGCGTGTGAATGGCCCGCTGATGAACTTCACTCCTTTTTACAAGGCCTTTAATGTGCAACCAGGCGATAAAATGTACAAACCCGAAAAGGAAAGAATAACCGTTTGGTAAGGTTTTGTTTGGCTACAGAAAACCTTCCCCTGATTGGGTAGGAGCGTACCCATACAACACATCGTTCATCACTAAAAAACCGGCACAAATAAAACTTGTGCCGGTTTTTGCTTTTACACCAATCTGGTTCAGAGAGATAGTGTATTAACCGTACTTGTAGCCGATGTTGTCGGGCTCGCTTTTAAAGTTGCGCCTGAATTGGAATAGGTGCCACCCGTGTATAGCCCCCATCCTGACGAGCCGCCGACAAAACTTCCACCGGTATAACTTCCACCAAAATAGATTTTATACTGCGTGCCTTTGGCTAAATTTGGTGTAGAGAAATGGAAATAATAGACCGCATTCTTAGGTTTAAACGTTACCATTTCTGTTCCGGAAGCGTTTTCTATATGCAGGATTGAGGTTGTAGCCAGTTGGGTACTCGACTTCAGATACATCCCAACCTGGGTGGACGTGCTCGCCATGGCTTTGGTCATGTTCGCATTGGAGCCCGCAGAGATTAACGTTCCGCCGTTCACCAGGAACGTACCGTTATAGTCAATCCCTTCTTCCGGCTGGTTAGTTGGCCCACAGACAATGGTCGTTCCACCTTTTATGGTAATGTTTCCATTGCTGTCGATCGCATCGCTTCCCGTTACGATGACTATACCTCCATTGATGAACAGGTTGCTCCCGTCGTTTGATTCGGTGCCGCCAGAAACCGTTCCGTAAGAACAATTAATGCCATCATTGGTAGCGGTTATATTCGAAACACCACCGGCAATGGTAATCGTTGGCGCTTCCAGACCTTCATACGATTTTGTTACGTTAAGCGTTCCATTGCTTATCGTAATGGATTTTTCTGACTTTAGTCCATCATCGGTAGCAGCTATGTTCAGTTCGCCATTGGTCATCGTAAAATCACCATCACTTTTAAAGCCTTTCGCTTCACTGGTTAGCGCACTGCTGTAGGTGTATTTGGCACCGGTGGCCGAAATCGTGGTGTTACCTCCACTAATCGTAGCTGTGCCATCAACGGTGATGCCTTTCCCACCGGCTCCTGTACTCGTGATGGTTAACGTACCGCCTTTAATGGCTAAATTTTTATCACAATTGATACCCGCCGGAGCCGCAATATCCGCATCGGCAGTTACGTAATAGGCAGCCCCTGAAGTGGTGATCTTTATTGTGCCTGCATTGAGGGTAAAGTCGCCAGTTGTCTTGATGCCTTTAGCTCCTTTTCCACTAACAGCTAACGTAACAGGGTTATTGGTGGTGATTGTTGTGTAGCCTTCGCTCTTGATGGCATTTCCCTTATCGCCCGTAGTCGCTACGTTTATAGTTCCTCCTTTGATTAAAACATAAGGCGTAATGGTGGCGTCTGTGCCTTCATATGATGCCGTGATGCCATCATCGACACTATTGACCGTTAATGCCCCTCCATTTAGGGCTATGTACCCTTCTTCAGCCTCAATTCCATCGTCCGATGCCGTAACCGTAACCGTTCCGTTATCCATCGCAAAATAATCACTGGCGTGGATACCATCTTTTGCTGCCGATTTTACATTGATCGTTGCTTCACTCACATAGATGTAATCGTCGGATACGATGCCATGCTTATTATTTCCGGTTACGTTCAGCGTTCCGGCTCCCATAAAACTGAGTTGGCCTTCGCTAAAAAAAGTGCCCTTTTGATCCTCTGTGCTTGTGGTGTAGGTAACCCCATCGACTAATGTATTGGTTGTACCGTTCACCACATTAATGGTCCCTTTCTTACTTGACTGGCTATTGATGGCAGGCCCGGCGCTGTTGGTCAGGCTCAGCCCTTTCAGGGTGATATTGTACTTGTATTGACTATAAATCTTGAAACTACCTTTGGGGGATATCCCTGATAGGGCATAGACAATTTCTTTGGTCGTGTTTGTCGACGTTACCGTTACATCTGCGCCACTCACTGCCACACTTACGCCCGCGTCCTGAAACGCATTACTGACACTGGCCGTTGTACCTCCATACACAATCACAACGGTATCTTTGGCCGCCGTGGCCGTTCCTGAAGCAGCGATGGTTACCGTCACCGTGCAGCTTTGACCGCCCAGGCTTAGCGCAAAGGTAGCCGTGCCCGCTGAAGTGGGTGTGCCCGAAATCGTATAAACTAAGGTACCAGAACCATTGGCGAGTGTTCCTGCCGCTACGGTTGCCGTCAGCCCTTCAACACCCGTTGAGGTGGCCGTTGACAAATCATACGTTCCACCATTTCCACCCGTGTAGGCCATCGTGGCTGTCCCCGAATAAGTAACGCCGATTGTTCCATTTGCTGGAGCAGCCGTACAGACCAAGGTTGACATACTGGCTTTAGAAACAGCTACGGGCAACGCCAACGCACAGGCTTGCCCACCCAAACTTATTGAAAAACTGGCTGTTCCTGCCGATGCTGGCGTACCGGTAATGGCGAAACTGGCCGTACCGTTTCCATTGGACAGAGTTCCTGCCGATAAGGTTGCAGTTAAGCCCGTTACTCCTGATGGAGTAACCGCCGTTCCTTCGGCATATACCATGCCATTTCCGCCCGTATAAGGTACACTGGCTTTAGCGGTATACGAGGCTCCGCTGGTTGCCGTAGCCGAAAATGTGGCAGCCGAACAATTGAGCGCAATAATACTCGGCGTATTCGTTTCCACTTCGGTTGTCTTACACGACAGGGAAATCAAAATAAATGTTAGTAATATGCCTATTACAGAGAGGATTCTTCTATTCATTCTATTTGTCACTGGGGATTTTCACTTAGTAAGATATACGTATAGTCTGGAACGAATGTGGCACGAGCAGAAAAAAAATAGGCATACCAGACAACTCCATCCTGCTTTTCAATTAGTCTCTTGACCAGTGAAGAATCCCGAAATAATCAATTTGCCAAAAAGCCGCGCCTGTCAGACTTTAGCGTGGCTTTCTGGTACCTGAAAATGTGCTGGCAAAATCTACCTTTCTCGATTAGGAATGCCTGGGCAGTGACTACGCCTGCTGGCTGCGTTGTCATTAAGTTGGCTGATGTTCGTCACGTGATTCAACAACATCCTGACGGCAATACCATCGGACCCTTGTTGTGAAATAGCTTAGGGTAATATAGAGTAGCTACTCAATAAAACAAATCCGTTAGTAAATCAATATAATTGGATAGATAACGTCTTTAGGTAGCATAGAGTGTGATCTTTGTTCCTGCGAACGTTAATGTCAACTGATTACAGACAACTGGCTCATCAAGAGCTATGGCAGCGCTTCAAAACCGGGGATGAACGGGCTTTGGGAGAATTAGCTCGTGGACACTATCCTAGTCTATACAATTATGGCTTACAGATGACCTCAGACTCTGAATTGGTCTGGGACACCATTCAGGATATGTTTCTGGAGTTGTGGGACCGGCGGGACAAAATTGGCGATGCTGTTTTTGTAAGAGCTTATTTGCTTAAGGCCCTTCGGTATAAGTTATTAAAGGCCCAATCTCATCGCACAACGGTTACGATTGATGAATCCAAATCGATCAACGGGCTTTTTTCCGCTTCGGTTGAAGAAGAAATTATTGACAATGAGGTGCATGCCGAGCAAACGCGCTTGCTTCATCAATTAATGTCTACACTAACCAAACGTCAGCAGGAAGTGCTGTATCTGCGGTTTTACCAAAATTTAGAGAATTACGAGATTGCCCAGATTATGGGAATGGAACGGCAAAGTGTTGCCAATCTGCTTCATCGAACATTTAAAGAACTCCGTAGCCACTGGTCGCCCGATCTGCTCATGTCGCTGCTGCTGCTACTCTGGTCGAAGTAGCCCGCGGGCCGTAATTGTACTCTAGGCGAAAATATTTTTCATATTTTTTGAGTATTGTCCCTGGAAAAACAGCACTATAGAAGAAAACAACATGCTGCTGGCTCCGACATGGACTATAGAACCTACACAGCTGACGATTTTCTGCTCGACGAGTCCTTTCGCCAATGGACAACTGGTACGTCTCCAACGGCAACGGAATTCTGGGAGCAGTGGTTGATTCAGAATTCGGATCGGGTCGATGTAGTCCGTCAGGCCCAGGAGCTCGTTCGCGCCCTGGACGAATATTACCGCGATAAGGCTACCGACGACCGAATTGCCAGCGAATTACAACAGTTGATGGAACGGGCTGTCGAACGACGGGATGCAGAACCCAGTACACCAGTCGTTTCCCTCTTTCAGCGATTGTCCTGGGGGCGTTGGGCTGCGGCCGCTGTCCTTGTCATTACGGTTGGTGTGGGTGTTTGGCAATACGTCAACGTCGGTCACAAAGCGCAGTCGCCTTCCTACGCTCAGTTAACCAAATCAGCCCCAATCCCGCTTCAGGAAAAAATCAATACCAGTCATGAAGATGCTACGATCTTACTGGGTGATGGCAGTCTCGTAACCTTACGACCCAAAAGCCGACTGAGTTACCCCAGAAAATTTACGGGTGCAACCAGAACGGTTTATCTGAATGGAGAAGCCTTCTTCGACGTAGTGAAAAATCCGGCCCAGCCTTTTTTGATTTATGCCAGCCAGATGGTTACCAAAGTACTGGGTACCAGCTTCTTGGTACGGGCCTTTGAAAGCGAAAAATCGATCACTGTAACCGTAAGAACCGGGCGTGTTTCAGTGTATAAACAGCAGGATTTCGAAACAGCACAGCGCTCGGGTAGCCGCCGGATTCAGGGCGTTATTCTAACACCCAATCAGCAGATCACCTTGAATCTGGAAGACAATCGGCTGATGAAGGCGCTGGTTGAAAAACCGGTGGCGCTGACGCCTTCCAGTGCGATTCAGGAACAGAATTTTGACGATGCCCCGGTTGCCAGAGTCTTCTCCGCTATTGAACATACCTACGGCGTAAAAATACATTATAACGAAAAAGACCTATCAGCTTGCCTGGTGAATCTTACGTTTAGAAACGAAAGCATGCTGGAGCAACTCGACGTAGTATGCCAGACCATTGGTGCAACCTATGAGGTACTCGATGGGCAAGTAGTCATTACCAGTAAAGGCTGTCAATAAGCAATGTGTATACTTCTAAACCCATAAACTACACGCCCCGCCTATGGAAAAATAAGTGTCTATAAATAAAAAAAGCCAGTGATGATTCCGGCATCACTGACTTGAAAAGCACCCATATCGAAACCCTCATCCAAGATGAGGCAGGGGGTTGCTTGCCCATTCTTAAATTCAAACAGACAAAAAACAAGCAAAAGTATGAAAGAACTTCGACAACCGCTTAGCCTGTTGCGTAGCCTTATGAAATTTACTGTCTATCAGTTACTCCTGGCAGCTTTGATCGCCGGTCTGGCAACGGCCCGACCAGTTGAAGCGCAGCAAGTTATGGACCAGCGCGTTACGCTACGCGCGGAGAATATGACCATGAAAGCCGTTTTGCACCAGTTGGGGCGCCAGGCCGACGTACGGTTTGCCTATCGGTCTGCCCTTGTGCAATTGAATAATCGCATTTCGCTGAATGCCACAGATCTGCGTTTGGGCGAAGTGCTGGATAAGCTCCTGGAGCCGCTTGCCGTTACCTATTACGTAAAAGGCCGACAGATTATTCTGAACCAGGAGCCAACAGCCTTCAAATCACTCAGTGAGACGGAGCTGGCCAATGAGGCTGCGGTAACTGATCGCTCCCTATCCGGTACGGTCGCCGATGAAGCCGGAAACGGTTTGCCGGGCGTTAGTGTCCTGGTGAAAGGAACTCAGCGCGGAACCACGACGGATGCAACCGGACAGTTTCGACTGACCTTGCTCACTGGTGATGACGTATTGGTCTTCAGCTTCGTTGGCTACTTATCACAGGAAGTTACTGTAGGGAATCAATCGACCGTGAATGTCCGGCTTGCCACCGATACAAAAAACTTAAGTGAGATCGTCGTTGTCGGCTATGGTACGCAGAAACGGTCGGATCTGACCGGATCGATCTCTTCGGTGAAAGCCGAAGACGTAAAAAGCCTGCCCGTTCGAAGCATTAACGAAGCCTTGCAGGGACGTGCCGCCGGGGTCCAGGTGACCCGTAACGATGGATCGCCGGGCGCCAGTTCGGATATTGTTATTCGTGGAGTGGGTTCGATTGGAGGCATGTCTCCGCTGTATATTGTGGATGGGATTCGGATGTCGGCGGGCAACAACTTCAACTTACAGGATGTCGAATCCATTGAGATTCTGAAAGATGCCAGTGCGGCTTCCATTTACGGCGCACAGGCGGCCGGTGGGGTTGTTTTGGTTACGACCAAGCGTGGTTCCGGTACGGATCGCATGAAAATCAATTTTAATGCGTATTACGGCGTGCGCCAACCCCGGAATCTGTTTAAGCTGCTGAACACCCCCGACTACATTACCGCCAAGAAAGCGTTCGGTGTCAGTACGAGCGGATGGGGCGACCCCAATACGTTACCCGATAACGACTGGGTAAAAGATCTGTATATGAACGGCTCCGACCAGAGTTATTCTCTATCCTTATCGGGAGCCACAACCAAAACCAATTACTACTTATCGGCCAATTATCAGCGCGAAGGCGGTACGTTGATCGACAACTGGTTTGACCGCTATGGGATTCGCTCGAATGCTGATTTTAAAATCAACAATAAACTGAAAGTAGGCGAAACGCTGTATGCCTGGAAAACGGGAAACAATCCGGTCGTGACGAGTACGTTCCCGTTCCGGTCGGCACCGGTTGTCCCCATCTATGACGCAACAAATCCGCTCGGTGGGTGGGCCAAGACGGGTACTTTCTTTACCGGGCCAAATCTTGTCGGTCAGGAATACCAGAACCATACGCTGAATGAACAATATGCGCTGGAGGGTAATCTGTATGCCGATTGGGAAATTGTAAAAGGTCTCAATCTCCGTTCTACGTTTGGGGCATCGATCTATAACGTAAAGAATTACAGATTCACGGAAGCGTATGACTACGGCACGGTCGCCAACAAGAATGCCTTTCTGAGCCGCGATATCAATAACCAGCGGAACTTCACCGCCAACTTTGTTCTGACGTATGGGCGCACCATTGGCCTGAATGAATTCAAAGTGCTGGCCGGTTACGAAGCGTATAAATCCGACCTGAGTTCCTTACACGGTGAGGCCCAAAGCTTTCCCTATGTAACGTACAACCTGGGTTTGACAGCTAACCCCAGTAGTTACGTAACCAGTGGTGGCGAATTTCCGCAGGTCCGGTTGCTTTCTCAATTCGGACGGGTCAATTATACCTATGCCAATAAGTATCTGATAACGGCAACGGTTCGTCGGGACGGCTCCGACCGCTTCGGCCCAGCTAATAAATTCGGCGTTTTCCCGTCGGCTTCCATTGGTTGGAAACTGAATGAAGAAGCCTTTATCCAGGATAACCTGAGCTACGTATCTAACCTCAAACTTCGGGCTAGCTACGGAAAACTGGGAAGCACCAGCAGCATTCCTCAATATACGTATCAAAATTCATACGGCGGAACGAATGCGATTACCAGCATGGGGCTTCCCGACGGGTCGCGTCAGAAAGGGTATTCGTTGACCGCTCAATTAGCCAACCAGGACATCAAGTGGGAGTCGGTACTTCAAACGGATATCGGTCTGGATGTTGGTTTGTTGAGAAACGCGCTGAACATCACCGTCGATTGGTATAGTCGTCAGACCAATGATATGATTTACCAGGTTCCCGTTCCCATGTCCGGCGGTTTTGGTAGCTCCAACGTATACACGAACATTGGACAGATGAGCAATAAAGGCCTGGAGATCGCCGTGGATTATCGGGGCAAAGCCGGGGAGTTCACCTATGGAATCTCGGGCAATGCCGCCTTTAACGCCAACCTGGTGAAGAAATTAGATGGTACGAACAACAATCCGATCAACGACGGCCCGGCTGGCGATTACCTGGAGAGTGTCGTGTCGCGCACGCAGGCTGGTCAGCCGCTCGGGCAGTTTTATGGCTACAAAACAGATGGCATTTTCCAAAGTGATGCCGACGTAGCGACCTTAAACAAACGGGCGCAGGAAGCAGCCGCTGCAGCGGGCGGCACCACCACCGGCGTGTATTACCAGGCGGCTGCAACGGGAGCGGGCGATCTTAGGTTTCAGGACATAAATGGAGATGGTCGGATTACTTCAGCCGATAAAACCTTTATTGGCAACCCCTGGCCGAAAATGACGTACGGCATTACGTTGAACCTGGCCTGGAAGGGGCTGGATTTTTCGGCCTTATTTCAGGGAATCGCCGGGGTAGATGTGTTCAACGCAAACCGTTACTATACGTCGATTTTCGTTGGCGACTATAACACAACCCGGGACATTTTCAATACGTCGTTCTTCAATGGCAATGGTCTCACCAACCTGCCCCGGATAGGTTATACGGACGCGTCTGGCAACTACGTCCGCGACCCAAATGCCAACTATACCCGAATCTCGGATTACGCGGTTGAAAGTGGCTCGTTTCTTAAATTACGTAACGTTCAGATCGGCTACACGCTTCCGGCTTCGTTGCTGAAACAATGGAAGATGTCAGGGATTCGGGTGTACGTGCAGGGGCAAAATTTACTAACGTTCACGAAGTATTCGGGGCTTGACCCGGAAGTACTGGGACGTAGCAGCGGTTCGAACGCGGCTACCACCGGGCGCGGCATCGACACGATTTATTCTTATCCGCGCACCTCGCTTGTTTCCGCGGGTATCGACGTAAATTTTTAATAATCCTTCACTTACTACGTGAACTAAAGACGCTAATTGATCATGAAAATACTATTTCAACTCGCTCTCTTTGCCGCACTACTGAGTCTGGCATCGTGTAAGGAGGATTTCGTTAATGTAGACAATCCGGGTGCAATTTCGACAAGCAGTTACCCGAGTTCGGTGTCTGATCTGGAACAGCTCCTGGCAGGTGTTTACGCAACCCAGCATGCACCCAGCATCTTCGGGCATAACATGCTCGCCAAAAATACGTATCTGTGGGACCATACAACGGATTTAAGCTGGCAGGGAACCACAACCTGGATTCAACTGGCGCAGAACAATTCGCAGGTAAACGACGATTTCTTACGGGGAACCTGGCAGGATTTGTGGCGGGGCGTACAGCGGGCGAATACACTGCTGGCAACGATTGATACGTATGGCCCTAATGCTGCGGCTTCCGATGCGGCTGCTATTAGTCTGATTAAAGGCCAGGCGCTGTATCTGCGGGCCTGGTATTATTTCTACCTCACTACGTTGTGGGGCGAAAGCTTTCTGATCGATGGGCAGGGTGGCGATAAAATGGGCGTGCCACTGATCACAAAAACGTCGACCAGTCTACCCGAAACGCAGGTGTCACGTAGTACGGTCAAGCAAAGCTGGGATTTTATCATTAGTGATCTGAAAGCCGCTGAAACCTTGCTGAAAGGAAAAAGCTGGACCGGCGCAACCGACAAGTATAAAATGGGCGAGTGGGGCGTTAAGGCATTCTTAGGGAAGGTGTACGTGTATACGCAGGACTGGACGAACGCAAAAACGTACCTGGGCGATGTTGTAACGAATAGTGGCAAGTCGCTGGTTCCGTTTAATACGTATAAAGACATGTTCAACGGGCAGAATGAGTTTAACTCCGAATCCTTAGTCGAACTCAACCTGAATGTTGACATGACCTATCGTGGTACGTCCGATCTATCGATGGGGTCCAGCATCGGTATGGTAATTGCGCCAACGTATGTCGGTACCAACGGCGCACAGGCTGCTTCGGCCTGGTCGAATGTCTTTCCGCACGCCAAAAATATAGCCCGTTTTGGTTTTAATCTGGGGCACTATTTCCCAGCAGGAACCGCTACGGCCAACGTAGCAAATGTCGATAAGTCGTACATTACGCGTTCGGTGACCGCCCGGACTAACAAAACGGTTGATCCGCGTTTGTGGGTGGCCTGCCTGCAACCTTACGTTGATTCGATGATTGTCAGCGGGGTTAAAAAGCCGATTTCGCACTACCTCGACATTTCGGAGATTGATATGGAAGCCTGGAGTTTCCGGAAATATCTCTATCTGGGCGGTGCAGAAGGCGAGGTAAATATGGCGAATGGCAGCAATATCCTTTGGCTACGACTGGCCGACGTTTACCTGCTCTACGCCGAAACCCTGACGAAAACGGGCGATAATGCAACTGCACTGGAGTACGTCAATAAAGTCCGACGGCGAGCGTATGGTTATGCTGTCAATACGCCCTCGGCAGTAGATTACAAAACCCTGAATGATCAGACCAGTGCCCCTGACAATATTCTGAAAAATGACCCGCTTAAATACGAGCGATGGGCGGAATTGTTTGGGGAAGGTCACTGGTGGTTCGACGTCTGTCGATGGAAAATTGGCGATAAGGAAGCCGCTTACTACCAGCGAGTTCGGGGGGGCGCGATTCAATGGGAACCTACCGACTATGCACAGCCAATTCCAATCAATGAGATTACTTCGAACGTGAATATCAAGCAAAATCCGGGGTATTAATAACCTGTAGTGTTGTGGTGTCGGGTTTGAGAACCCGACACCACAACATAAATCTACATAGAATCAACGCTTATGAAGCAGGCAATTATTGTTTTGGTTGTGCTGGCTGGCATGATCAGTGCCGTTCTGTTACCCCCGTTTCCGCAAACGGACATTTCGAATGGAGTAATTCAAGCGAAGATCTACCTCCCAGATTCAACGCAGGGGTACTATCAGGGCGTGCGCTTCGACTGGTCAGGCGTGATAGCCAGCCTTACGTATAACGGACACAGTTACTTTGGGCAATGGTTCGACAAATACGACCCTAAACTGCACGATGCCATCAGTGGTCCCGTCGAAGAATTTACGCCGATTGGGTATGAGCAAGCCAAAATAGGCGAAGACTTTCTTAAAATCGGTGTTGGCTCACTACGTAAAACAGCCGATGCTCCGTATCGGTTTGCTACGTCCTATCCTACTGTAAATTTAGGAAAGTGGACAGTAAAGCCTGGAAAAGACGCGGTTGAATTTACCCATGAACTGACCAATGCCGCGGGCTATTCGTACCTGTATCGAAAAACGTTGAGATTGCTACCTGGGAAACCAACGTTGGTATTGGAACATTCGCTGAAGAATACAGGGCGAAAACCGATTGAAACGACCGTTTACGATCACAACTTTTACATGATCGACAATCAGCCGACTGGACCGGATGTTTCCGTTACGTTCCCGTTTACCTTACAAACGAACGACAAAGCCCGGGGGCTCGGAACGCTATTCGAAACACGTAACAATCAAGTTGCGTATCTCCGGGAACTCGCGAAAGGGGAAAGCACACATTCATACTTAACTGGTTTTGGCGATACGTCTAAAGATTATGATATCCGAATTGAAAACCGTAAAACTGGCGCGGGTGTGCACATCACCAGCGATCAGCCAATTGCACAGCTGGCTTTCTGGTCGATCGCCACGGTGGTTTGTCCAGAACCTTATGTTCGCATAAAAGCTGAACCGGGGCAGGAATTCACCTGGAAAATCACCTACGACTATTACGTAAAATCAGAGGCCAAGTGATTACTCAGAATTAGACCTATACACGATCGGTCGGTATGACCCCATCGGGGTCAAATGTCTATAGCCAATGGTGTCTCTATAAACGTCTGACCCCGATGGGGTCGTACCGCTAACCGATGTAATAGCCATTTTAAACAGGATTCCATGAAGCAGATACTACTACTCGGATCGATTGCTATGCTGGGGTTAACACTCATGGCTGTTTACCCAAATCGAAACGACGTAACGATTGATACGCCAGGCAATACTGATTGGGCTAGCTATGGCGGCAATAAAGCTGGAAACCGGTATTCAACCCTTAGCCAGATTAATACCGGAAACGTTAAAAACCTTAAAGTCGCCTGGACGTACGATGCGGCCGCTGTCGACGGTAAGACGGGCCGTCAGCCGGAGATTCAATGTCAGCCTATCGTCGTGAATGGGGTACTTTATGGCAATACGCCGAAACTGAAACTATTTGCGTTACGTGCCCACTCGGGCGAACAGCTCTGGACATTCGATCCGTTCAACGGTAAAACTCCTCGTTTTAGCCAGAATCGGGGTGTATTGTACTGGGAAGAGGGCACGGACAAGCGCATTCTCTATTCGGCTGGCCCAACGCTGTACGCCATCAATGCCCTGACGGGCGAGCCTGTCGCTCAGTTTGGTAAAAACGGCGAAGTGGATTTGCGGGAGGGTTTACTGGATAACGCTACCGTTGATATTACGAAGCTGTCGGTTTCGGCAACCAGTCCGGGGGTTATCTACAAAGATTTGCTGGTGTTGGGAGCGACCGTATCCGAATACGGCGATGCTGCCCCGGGACACGTACGCGCATTCGATATACGTACTGGCAAAATTCGCTGGACATTCCATACCGTTCCTCAACCGGGTGAAGCGGGCTACGAAACCTGGCCAAAAGACGCTTACAGGAAAATAGGCGGAGCCAACAATTGGGCTGGTATGGTTCTCGACGAGAAACGGAACATGGTTTATCTGGGTACCGGTTCGCCCGCCGTCGATTTTTATGGAGGAAGCCGGGCTGGGCAGAACCTGTATTCAGATTGCGTTCTCGCCCTGAACGCCGAAACGGGTAAACTGAAGTGGTATTACCAGACGGTTCACCACGATCTATGGGACCGTGACATACCCTGCCAACCAAATCTGATTACCGTGACCCACAAGGGCCGCAAAGTGGATGCCGTGGCTCAATCTACGAAAGATGGGCTAATTTATGTGCTTGACCGCGACACAGGCGAATCGCTCTTTCCGGTTGAGGAGCGGGCCGTACCAACGTCAGGATTGCCAGGAGAGCAGCCGTGGTCCAAACAACGCTTTCCACTGAAGCCCGCCCCATTCGCCCGGCAGGTATTCACCGAAGCAGACATTACCGATCGCACACCCGAAGCTCATGCGTTTGTGAAAGAGCGGTTTCAGAAAACCCGATCCGGCAATAAGTTCATGCCTCCAAGTCTGGAAGGAACGTTATTCTTTGGCATTGGCGGGGGGGCCGAGTGGGGTGGTAACGCAGCTGATCCGGATGGAATCCTGTACCAGAATTCCAACGAAATGGTCTGGGATTTGAAAATGGCGGATTTGGCGGCCCGTAACGCCGAAATAGTTTCGAAAGGGAAAACGCTTTATCAGACCAACTGCGCAGCTTGCCATGGAATCGACCGGAAAGGCAGTGGTGACGCCTACCCAAGTCTGGTCAATATTGGGAGTCGGTTGTCGGGTCAGGATATACAGGCTATTCTGAAAACGGGGCGAGGCCGGATGCCATCCTTCGAGCATATTTCTGAGCAGGACCGTAGTACTCTCGTCCGGTTTTTGCTTAATACCGAAGCCAAAGCCAGCGAAACCGGCGATCAGCATAGCGCCGGAGCCCCAACGGCTTCGGTAGCCAAATCCGAGTATCCTTACATTCCGCCTTACATCAACAACGGCTGGACGCGCTTCGTCGATCCCGATGGATACCCAGCCGTAAAACCACCCTGGGGAACGCTCAATGCCATTGACCTGAACACGGGAGACTATCTGTGGAAAGTTCCGCTGGGTGAGTTCCCCGAACTGACTAAGAAAGGTATACCAGTAACAGGCACTGAAAACTACGGCGGTCCGATTGTTACCGCGGGTGGCCTGGTCTTTATTGCCGCTACGTATGATGAGCGCATTCGTGCCTTCGATCGGAAAACGGGCAAAGTAGTCTGGGAGTATCAACTTCCGGCGGGTGGTTTTGCCACGCCCATTACGTATCAGGTGAACGGAAAGCAGTACGTCGTTATTGCGGCTGGTGGCGTTAAAAACGGTCATAAACCAGGCGGTTCCTATATCGCGTTTGCGCTGCCCAATTAGGTATCACGGATTTTAATCCGTACCTGAGCTGGTCTAAAAACGGGTTAAAACCCGTGATACCTCAAAATAAACCTGTTAACCATTTAAGTCTAACTCTATGAATACAAGCCGTGAATCAAACGAGAATCAATTTAATGCCAACCGCCGGGATACGTTGAAGATGCTGGGTTTCGGCTCATCGGCTGGGCTGTTGGGCCTCTTCGGGGGCATGTCAACCGCTGAAGCCCGGGAGCAACAGGGCAAGCCGCAATATGCCGTTGGGGCTCCTCCCGTCAAAATCAAATCCGTCAAAGCCATCGCCACAGCCCCGCAGGGATCAAACCTCATCGTCGTCAAAGTCGAAACCACGGAACCCGGACTCTACGGACTCGGCTGCGCTACGTTCACCCAGCGGGCGGCCGTCGTCGTGGTGGCCATCAATACGTATCTCAACGAATTTTGTGTCGGTAAGGACGTCGACAACATCGAAGACATCTGGCAGGGGGCATACGTCAGCTCCTACTGGCGTAATGGTCCCGTGCTCAATAATGCGTTGAGTGGACTCGATCAGGCCCTGTGGGATATTAAAGGCAAACGCGCCAAAATGCCCGTCTATCAGCTGCTGGGCGGCAAAGTTCGCTTCGCCATCCCCTGCTATACCCATGCGGGGGGCAATACCCCCGAAGCGGCCGCCGACAGCGTCAAGAAGTTTATGGAGCAGGGCTTTAAGCACATCCGCATTCAGCAGGGCGGTTACGGAGCCGTGGGCGCTACGTCCGATAAGCCCGACTTCAAAGTGGCTGGATTTGGGGGGGAAACGGACAACTACATGAACGTGCAGCTGTATCTGAAATCGGTACCCAAGATGTTCGAGGTGGTACGCAAGCAGTGCGGAGACGAGGTTGAATTACTGCACGACATTCATGAGCGGGTGCAGCCCATCGAAGCCATCAACATGATCAAAAAGGTGGAAGAGTACCGACCCTTCTTCATCGAAGACCCTTTCTCGCCCGAGAACATGAAGTGGTTTGCTCAACTTCGTCAGGTCACCTCGGTGCCGATTGCGATGGGTGAGCTGTTCAACAACGTCAACGAGTTCAAGGAGCCGATGGTCAACCAGTGGTTCGATTTCATTCGGATACACGTATCACAAATTGGGGGCATTACCCCGGCCATGAAGGTAGCCCGGTTGGGCGAATGGTTCAATGTGCGCACCGCCTGGCACGGTCCGGGGGACGTATCGCCGGTGGGTCACGCAGCCCATGCCCACATCGACCTGGCGGTGTGGAATTTCGGCATTCAGGAAGCGGTATCGTTTTCGGACAAGATGAAGGAGGTCTTCAGTGGTTGCCCAACGATGGACAAGGGCTACATGTCGGTTAACGAGGTGCCGGGCATTGGTGTAGACATCAACGAGAAGGAAGCGGCCAAATATCCCATCAGTACCAAATCCAACTGGCAGGTGCGCAAGATGGATGGCACCCTCATCCGGCCGTAATCACCAGCGAGTAATTCAGCAATACGAGTCACTTTCAACTGCGATACGCTTTGGAAGTGACTCGTATCGCTATTTTTAGTTGAAGGCAGCAAAAACGGTAGAAATTTTTTATGAAAAAGCGGCTGTGGCTGTTTAAGGGAATCGCAGTGCTCTTGCCCCTATTTGTACTGGCATTGGTAGAGCTCTTACTTAGATTGTTCGGCTATGGTCATGATCTAAGTCTGTTCGTTGAAGATTCTGATCGCAAGGGCTATTGGGTCATGAATCAATACGCATCAGAGCGGTATTTCACAGAAACCGAAAACGCGACCATCGGTAATTTTGAACCCTTTCCGCAACGCAAAGCCAATGGTACGTTACGGATTTTTGTGCTGGGCGAGTCAACCACGATCGGTTATCCGTATATGCACAACGGTTCGTTTCACCGGTGGCTGCAATACCGGCTAATGCACACCTTTCCCGATAAGGAATTCGAGATCATCAACCTGTCGCTGACAGCCGTCAATTCGTATACCGTCTACGGCTTTGCCCAGGAATTAGTCGATTACGCCCCCGACGCTGTACTGCTTTATACCGGTCATAACGAATACTACGGTGCTTTAGGAGTTGGCTCTACTAACGCTATAGCCCATAACCCTTCGCTGATGCGGCTGGTAATCAGGCTCCGTGATTTCCGTCTAATACAACTCATTAATCAGGCCGTGAGCGGGATTCGAAAGGCCGTTTCGAATCAGAAAGTGGATTTGCGGGAGAATCTGATGAAACGCATGGCAGCCGATCAGCAGATTCCATATGGTTCAGCAATCTATCAGGCAGGTATCGTCCAATTCAAAACCAATCTGAACGACCTCTGCCAGCTTCTGAGCAACCGGAAGATTCCAGTTTTTATCAGCAATCTGGTCAGTAATGAAAAAGATTTAAAACCCTTTATCAGCGCTCCGGGTGACGGTGCTTCATCTGCTCAGGCGAAATTTCAGGTCGCCAATCAAATCTACGCGGAGAACAATTTTGGCGAAGCCAAAAAGGCATACATACAGGCGAAAGAACTGGATCTTCTACGGTTTCGAGCGCCCGAGGCTATGAACCAGATCATTCAGGACGTAGCAATCAAGTATCCGGGCGTTACGTTGGTCGATACGAAACGATTCTTTGAAGAACACTCGCTCCACAGAATCTTAGGCCAGGAAACGTTGCTGGAACACGTTCATCCGAATGTCTATGGGTACGCTCTGCTTTCAGACGCATTTTATGAGGCAATGAAAAAGAAGCAGTTGATTCCTTCTGATCGCCGGGGTGAAATGTCGTTCACTACGTTGAGGCAGCGTATGCCCATTACGGCTGTAGATTCACTGAAGGGCGCTTACGAGATAATGATTCTGAAAGAAGGATGGCCATTCAACATACCGATGCCACCGGAAGAGAAGCGGACCAAAACGGTGGAAGAGCAGTTGGCGGGAGCTTTGGTCGTGAAGCAAATTAATTGGCGTGATGCCATGAACCAGCTGACTAATCACTACGTAGCGCAGAATAACCTGGCTAAAGCGTTACAAGTAACGGAAGCGCTATCGCTGGAGTACCCGTACGATCCGGCTTTGTGCCAACAGGCAGGTAAACTGTGCCTAAATCTGAATGAAAATGACCAGGCCGTTACGTATCTGAAAAAGGCTTTTCGTCTGGAAAATACATTCGATGCCGCGCAGAATCTATTCATTACACTACTAAAACTAGACCGGCCCGAAGAAGCGGTACCGTATCTTAACTACGCAGCTGAACATAACCAGTCGCAGTTTAGCTTAAATGAGCTACAAACGTTTGTACAACAATTGATTGCAGTAAAGCAACAGTTCGTAAAGGACACTACCAACGTAACGTTAAGCAATCAACTGGCTGCCAGCTATCTCAAATTTGCCAACGCAACGGCGGCCGCTAAATATGTAGAGAAATCATTACGACTCAGTAGTCATAATGTAGATGCTCTTCGGTTAAAACAACAAATTCAGGCGCTGAAAAAATAAGGTGCTTTATAAATCATAGGAACCAAACGAGCCTTTATCTGGACGGCCTGCATAGGCCGGTACATGAGCCCGTAGTATCTGGATTTGACCTAAAAAACAACTGCTAACCGAAAAGTTGTCTTTGAAATCGGCAGGTTTTAATCTTTATTCAGTTTGTGCCGAAACAGCAGAAAGAGCACTAGAAACGTTACTTCGCCTACTAGTGCCCAGGCTTGCGATTCGACTTTCCAATGAAAGGGTTTCCATTCGTCACTTAAATAAGCGATACATACATAACTAATCAGCAAGCTTACGACGACAAGTCCAAGTGTTCTCATAGACCCATATTATCCAGTTTAGCCATGCAGACACAGCCCTTCTTTAACTTGGCTCATAAATCATCAATGCTATTGTGGGTGATGACATTACCTTGTTCATCCAACGGGATGTAAGGATTATAAGCCACTTCCAGTACGTTGCTTTCTGGATCAGTAAAGTAAAAAAAGTATCCACCAAACGGCGTGTTCTGCGGTTCGCCTAACATGTGAACGTTCTTCTTTTTCAACTCTTCGAACAAATGATCCACTTCTTGTCTGGTCGGTACGTTATAAGCTAAGGTAAAGGAACGGAAACCACTTCCTTCAGGGGCTAGACCCGCCCCCTTAGCCAGACTCGTTCGACCAAAAAGACTGAACAGAAATCCATTCAGCGTATAAAAGACAATGTCTTTGTTTTCAGCCACTGTTGGCCAGCCGATGATTTCGGAGTAAAACTGTTTCATGGCAGCTAAATCGTCGACACCTAGCGTAATCACACTCAGTCGTTGTTCCATTGTCTTGTCCATTGTTACGTCAGAGGAGATAAACCTGAAAAGCAAACCCTAACTCAATTATAACCAATTCATTAATCAGCGTTTTCGTGAATGTTTTCAGATGCACATTTGATGGGTTTAACTGAACGGTAATTATTCAATAACTGCCTAGTTTAATCCCTAACATACGTCAGCCGATTAAACCTAATGGATATACAAAGCAATAACAAGCCGTTTCATCGATACTGAACTTATTGACCTGATGTAAACTAAACTCCTATAAGTACAGTCATTTTACGAGTGTCTACGTCTGGGCAAGGTCAGGTGTTAATAAATTCCGTAAGCCATCCTGGAAGTAGCTACCCTGGCACGGGCAATTGGCAGCAAAATCACTGGATTTGTAGTAGTCCTATTCCCAACCTAGACAGGATATTTTAAGAGTTTTGTCAGGTTAGATTCTGTCAACAAGACTATATATCAGCAAAATTGTCCAACAATATCGTTCTCAGTTGGGTTGATAAGTAGCCAGGTTTAAAACTTTTCGGTTTATAAACCATAGCCTAGTAAAGATAATTGGAGCAGAAAATGGCCATCTCAACCGAAGAATGAGCTGCTTTTCTGCCGAACTTAATCAGTAAACGCTATGAAAACGAACGTGAAAGTATTGGTATTAACGAGCTTGTTGCTCACCGCGTTGTGTACAGTCGATGCCGATAATGCCACAGCCCAGGTACCTGGGCCCAGAAGGGTTATCGTCGTTCCAAGTGCCCCGGCCGTCCGTCAAGTATGGGTACCGGGTCATTACATCCGTCGAGGACGGGATTATCTGTGGGTAAATGGCTATTATCGAACAGCTCCTGCTCGGTATGCTACGTATTCAAAACCAGCCCGGTATAAAACCTGGAATCCCGGTTATTGGCGACAAACTCCCCGTGGAAAAGTTTGGGTTGACGGGTACTGGAGTTATTAGTTTAATGCAGAAAAAACGTCCTGAGTTATCGCTCAGGACGTTTTTTCTGCATTAAACTACTAGTACGTTATCACTTGATTTTCCAGCGGCTCTCTTTCCATAACCGGTCCGGTCAACTCAACCTTGGCTGAGCTAAACCCTGAAGAAATAGTAGCAGTGAGCCGGAGCACTATATCGAGTAACTCAGCCAACTAATGATGGCAATCTATAATGGATCTGAGTATCATGGTCATCTGGACCTACCTACGGATTAATGAACCGGGCTACCGGAGTTTATGGCGCTAGAGTAAGCGCCATAAACATCATCAGTCAATCAATCCGTTGAACGTAGTCTATAATCAGACCTGTTTCCCTCTTCGTAATTATTTTTCTCTTTTGAAGGCAACCGCTTCAATTTCGACTAAATAATCAGGATTTGCCAAACCTGCGACCACAATACCAGAAATAACAGGCGGGTTACTTAATTTTTTCAAAAAACCCTGTGCCCCTTCAAAGCCCTTTCGTACGTCCTGTCCCTGTACAATGTAGATTGTCAATTTAAACAAGTCGTCTAACGTTGCACCGCAGGTATTTAAAGCAATTTCAATATTTTTCAACACATATTCTGTTTGCAGGGCTATATCACCTTTCCCAATTATTTCCAGGTCTTTTGTGATTGCATTCTGTCCACCAATATAAATCGTACTTCCACTTCCGTTCGTAATAGCAATCTGAGAGAAAGCAGGATTTTTCAATAATTCGTCCGGGTTTAGAAATTCTATGCTGGAGTTCATATTTCGTTTACTTTATGGATGCTGTTTACACAATGACTACCAACCGGTGACTAATCCCGTTTAATTAAAAGTAAAGACTACCCCTGGTATAATAGTATCAAATTATAAAAATGCAGTTCACGGTCTCGTATCGCGCCCTTCACTCAGACGACTTCTAGCTTTATCTTTAAAAACCACTCGCCTGAATTACCAAAAACGATATTCATATTTGTTGGGATAGGCCCGGAATTGTTCGCATCGCACTTGGAAGCAGGCCATAGAATTGTTTAAAGGCTACCGTGAAATGAGCGGGGTTTTTATAGCCTACCCAATACGAAATCTCGCTAATGCTCTTATCACCTTCCAGCAACCACCGCTTAGCTTCTTCCATTCGCTTTTTGGTAATATAGCCTAAAATGGTCGTGCCCACTTGCTCCTTAAAATTCCGCTTTAGGTTGAACTCATTTAGTCCTATCAGTTTCGCCAGCTCGACAATCGTGGGCGGATCAGTATAGCGAGCATCCAGCAGTTCACGGGCTTCCGTTATTTTGACTGAGTTGGCTTTTTTCAATGGCTGATTTATCAGTTGATTACCCTGTATCTGTTCCAATTGGAGCATTAGGAGTTCGATTATCCTGGATTCCAGAAATAAACGCTTCAGACAGCCCGTTCGCTGAGTGGTTCGCATATCTTGAAGGAGCCACGCCATAGCCGGGGTTATGGGTAAGTTTTTAGGCGTAATGAAACCGGCTTTGTGCTGCCTGACCCGGGCTGCAAATTGCCGATGTAGTTCACAGCCAGGAGGCAGTAAGTGAAAGTATACCTCCCTAGGGATAATGATGACGCTGTAATCCTGCTCTGAAGCCGGATATGCATACGTGCTTTTTGATTTGGGCATATAACTTATGTTATGCTGTCCACTGGAAAAGCTATGTTGAGTTGGCCGCCCGCCCATATGGACCTGACTATCACCCTGTAAGGCAAAGTCCAGCTGAATAATATCCGTTTCAACCTCCTTGATTAACTGAATGGGCTGAGTTAATTGAAAATCACAATGAGCCATTAAGAAATCACCTGTCGTAATCTGGGTATCGGTAATAAGACCAATTTGTTCATCCTGAATCGCGACCCGTCGCTCCGTAAACAGTTCGGGATTATGTTCTTCGGAACCAGCCATTTCCTCCCGACGCAGGATTGTAGCCTTTCCTTCAACTTTTATCATTATTTCCATATTGGCCCGATTTCGGTAGTAATACTCCCATTTACGATACCTATCACAAGATTTCGAGCTGCAAATTTGCATTAAAATTTAATTAATCTAAATAAGAATAGTTATCAACACTACGTCGCTGACCGTCAAACGCAGAAGATGGTACTGGCTAGTTGTCCATCAGTTTCACTATGTATGCGCCAATATGCTTAATAACCAACTTGTTCACTCTCTCAGCAATGTCAATAGCTTTTTCCGGAACACGCGCTCTGTAGCGCCCTAATTACACCACGCTCCTTGGTTATGGGCATCGATTAACTGAACACAATAAAACACCGTATACTCCGTCCCAATGCCTCTTAGAAAATTACTGTATACAGGACTCGTCTGTATGTTATCTTATCTTGCCCATGCCCAATCGACGGGCGCCTTACGTGGACGAATTGTCTCCGAAGAGGGCGATCAGTTGATGGGAGTGACCGTTATGCTGGCGGGTACCTCGAAGGGAATCAATACGGACGAATCGGGTAATTTTCAACTGGACAATCTCTCGCCTGGTACGCACACCCTGACAGCTTCCTTTGTGGGTTACCAAACTCAGCAAAAGACTGTAACCGTTAAATCCGGTGAAACTCTCCGACATAATTTTCGACTGGTCTCATCGACCCAACAACTGGAGACGGTATCCGTGATCGGACGTAGCGAAGCCAAAGAAGTTTGTCGGCAGGCATTCAACGTAACGGCCATTGATGCGACGAAACTCCACAATTCAACCCTCGACTTATCGCATGCGCTCGACCGGGTGTCGGGAGTTCGGGTTCGTGAATCGGGTGGCGTTGGATCTAACTTCAATTTTTCGCTGAATGGTTTTACGGGTCGCCAGGTGAAGTTTTTTATCGATGGCATCCCAATGGACAATTTTGGCTCATCGTTTCAGCTCAACAACATTCCCATCAACCTAGCCGAACGGGTCGAAGTTTACAAAGGGGTTGTACCCATCTGGTTAGGTTCCGACGCTCTGGGGGGTGCCGTTAACATTGTTACGGGAAACAGACAGCGGAATTATTTGGATGCGTCGTACTCCTATGGTTCATTCAATACGCACCGTACCGCCGTTAATGCGGGGGTTACGACGAAATCGGGTTTTACGGTTCAACTAAACGCCTTCCAGAACTATTCGAACAACAACTACTGGGTAACGGTCGATGTGGCCGACATCAACACGGGTGAATATTTTCGCAATCAGCGCGTCCGACGGTTCCATGATACGTATCGCAATGAAACGATAGTGGCCACTGTCGGCGTAGTAGGAAAGCGTTTTGCCGATAAACTTTTGTTCGGTATTACGTTGGGCCAGAACCGCGCCGAGATTCAGACGGGTGCCCGTATGGTCAGCGTATTTGGCGACTGGTACCGGCGGGGCAACATCGTCATGCCCAGTGTCCGGTATCAAAAAGATAACCTGCTCATCAAAGGGTTAAACGTTCGGCTGACGGGTAATTTTAATCTGGGTCAGGAGCAGAACGTCGATACGGTTTACCGGCGCTATAACTGGTTTCAGCAGTATAAACAGTATCCAGGAAAAGGCAGTGAACGTGAACGATCGCTCTATAAATTCCGCAACAACAATGGGTTGGTAACGGCCAACGTCAGTTACCAGATTTCCGAAAAGCAGGCGCTGAGCATCAATAATGTGTTCAATACGTTCAATCGGACGGGTTCCGACGAGTTGAATCCGACGAGTGCGAACTACGAACAGCCGCGTGTCAATACCAAGAATGTGCTGGGCATTGGCTACAAATACGATTACAGCGAACGCTGGAATACGTCCCTGTTTATCAAGCATTTCTCACAGAATAACAAATACGGCATCACGTATAACCCCAGCGGTACTTACGGCGATGTTGCCTACATGACCCAGAAAAACGGGTTTAATCAGCTAGGATACGGCATCGCTACGTCTTTTTTTCTCCAGAAGAATTTACAGCTGAAAGCCTCCTTCGAGAAGAGTTACCGGTTGCCCGAAACGGATGAGTTGTATGGTGACCTGCTGAATCTGGAAGGCAACATCAACCTTAAACCCGAAACCAGCCGAAATTATAACCTTGGTTTCAGCTACCTGACGAATCTGGCGAAAGTACATCGGTTCAGCTTTGCCGGTAACGTACTTTACCGCGATGCACAGGGCTTCATTCGGCCCCGGCTCAACAACAACCAGACCAAACAGGTCATGGATAATCTGGCCGACGTAACAAACCTCGGCTTTGACGGCGAAATCCGTTACTCCTACCGGCAATTCCTGACGGTGGGTACGAATCTAACGTATCAGAACCTGCGGAATAACACCCGCTACGAAGACGGCTATACGACGGAAAGTCCGCTCTTCCGCGATCGAATCCCCAACATGCCTTTCCTGTTCGGGAACGCCGATGCCTCCCTGTTTCTGCGCAATGTGGGTGGTCAGGGGAACACCCTGTCGGTCGGCTATAATCTGCTTTACGTACACGCTTACTACCTCTACTGGCCCAGTTTAGGCCAGGATAAGCTGGATATTCCGGAGCAGTTGGCGCACGACGTCAATCTGGTCTATGCGCTGGCGGGTGGCAAATACAATATCGGCTTTGAGTGTAAAAACGTACTCGACAGTAAGCTGTACGACAACTTCAGTCTGCAAAAGCCAAGCCGCGGCTTTTATGTGAAACTCAGATACTTCGTTGGTAAATAATCGCTTTCAATTTTCATACAACTATGTTTAACACGAATAAATACGTACTGACAGTGCTGGCTATTGGCCTGTCACTGACTGCCTGTAAAAAAGAGGAATCAGAACTTAATCCGGGAACGGGCACGCCAACCGATGGCTCCAAGGTAAAATTCATCATCTCGGCCACGCCCGTTGGTTCACAAGGAGTTGCGGATTACTTACTAACCGCCGATACGCTAACGAAAGGTACGGTCTCAACGAAAGGATCGGGCATTGAGCAGGACGGTACGTACCGGTACTACGTAACGCATAAGAACCGTTTTTTCAGTCTGCTTTACGGGCAGGGAAATCCGGGAGCCGTAACAACATACGTCGTTAACTCAGCCGGAAAGCTGGAAAAAGTATCGGATTTTCAGGCCGAAACGGTTCAGGTTTTCGCCCCGATGAAAGATGACGTCGTCACGGTGAAAGTACCTCGTTCGGGTAACGAAAGTGCGTCGTTCTATCGCATCCAGGCCGAAAGTTCAAAGATTGTCGGAGAAGCTCAGGTTAATATCGTGCAACTGGCCGGTAACGGTGAACGGGCGCACTTTACGTGGGCCACGCAGGTAGGCGACAAACTCTTTGCGCCCTACATGAGTATCAAAGGCGTAGCGCCCGACGGGTTTGGCACCAGCTATCCCGACAGTGCCTGGGTAGCCGTGTTGTCGTATCCCGATTTAAAAGTCGAAAAAGTGATCAAAGACAATCGGACCAGTTTTATCGGCCGCTATTTCACCGACGGACTGGCCGTTGATGAGCAGGGTGATACGTATGCGTTCTCGTCGGGCGTAGCCACCAGTAGCAGCAAACTTACGTCAACCAAGCCATCGGCCATTACGCGGATTAAGTCGGGCACAACCGAGTTCGATAAGACCTACCTCTTCAACGTAGAGCAGGCATCGGGTGGCTACAATTTGACTACCCAGTTGTACGTCGGTCAGGGCAATTTCATTCTGACAATGACCTCGGCGGCTGAAAAAGGGGCCTATGCTGTAGGTAAAAAGCTAGCTGTTGTCAATGTCTACAACCAGACGTTCAAATGGGTGGATGGATTACCGGCGGTCAGCGAAATCACACAATTGGCAGGTCGGAATAACTACTCTCCCAAAGACGGCAAAACGGGCTTCATTGGCCTTACGCTGACAGATGGAGCCAGCTACATTTATCAGGTCGATGCCTCTACTGCCAAAGCGACGCGTGGCCTGAAAGTAGACGGTGGTACCATTCAGGCTATCAGTACCTTAACCTACAAATAATCGCGCAGCTTGCTACGTAGCCAACAGGGGTGTCGTGTAAATGCATTGCCATTGCCACGACACCTCTATAGTCTATTTCTGATATGATCGCCTGGCAAACCTAGTTGCATAACTTTTTATTGTTCTCTCGTCTATGAGCCTCAAGACCGTCAAAAAAAAGAAAGAATCTTCCCGGTCGCTTTTCTACCGCATTTCTGCCTGGCTACATCTGTGGCTGGGACTCATTACGGGCATTGTCATGATCATTGTCTGCCTGACGGGTTGCATCTGGGTGTTTCAGGACGAAATTACCAGCGTATTTCTCGAACCCGAATCGAACGTTGCCCGGCAGGAAAAACCAGTCATTCAGCCGTCGCAGATTATGGCCATTGCCGGACAGGCGTATCCGGGAAAACGGGTTTCTTATGCGATGTATCATCAGGGGAAAGCCATCGAGGTCAATATCGGCGGGCGACGCAGAGGAGGTACGACACTTAAATTAAATCCTTACACCGGTCAGATTATCAGTAAAACAGAGCGCAAAGAAGGGCAGGTAAGTTTCTTTCGCTGGATTCTGAACGGACATCGTTTTCTGTGGCTACCCTTCGAGATCGGCCGACCGATTGTCAATTACAGCACCCTGATTTTCGTCATTACGCTCATTACGGGCATGGTCTTGTGGTGGCCCCAGAAATGGACAACGAGTACCCGCCAGCAAAGCTTCAGCATCAAATGGAACGGTAAGTTCAAGCGGGTCAATTACGATCTACACAACGTACTGGGCTTCTATTCGCTGCTTGTTGTCATGGCCATCAGCTTAACGGGCATGGTGTATGGCATCGAATGGTTTAGCAAAGGTTTATACTGGACAACGTCTGGCGGCAAAACCCTCCCCGGTTTCAACGATACCCACTCAGATACGTTACAAACGCGCCGACCCTACACGCCCGCTCAGGCGATGGACCTGGCCTGGAACAAAGTGGCTCGCAAACATCCGGAAGCGAAAGGATTTTATATGACTTTCCCGGATTCTTCCGAACGGAAAACGGTCATTAACGTAACGGTGTATCCATCTATCGGGAAGTTTTACGACAACCAGGGATACGCGTTTGACCAGTTTACCCTAGCCGAAATGCCGAAACATGAAGTGTATGGCACTTCTTTTTCGGAAGCTCCGGCCGGAGCTAAACTTCGCCGGATGAACTACGATATTCACGTGGGCTCGATTCTAGGACTTCCGGGCAAAATCCTGGCCTTTTTTGCCAGTCTGATTGGCGCCAGTCTGCCGATTACCGGCTTTATTATCTGGTGGGGAAAACAGAAAAAAGGAAAGAAAGGGAAAGGCAGGAAGTCGAAAGAAAGTGCGGGAAAACTTCCCAACGCCGTTCCATCAGCCCAAGCCATCCGACCTTCGCCCATCAGAGCCGCTAACGGAACTGTTCTTTTACCCACTGTACAACCGAACTCAACACCTGGACTTGATTGAGGGGTTGGGTAACTGGATAATACACCGACAAAATACCGCTACATGAACCAGATACTTTTGGATCAGATCATTGCTTATTCCAGACAGAAAGGTTTCCGGCTGGCGAAAAAACGGGTAGCGGTTGCCATGGCACTCAACCAGATTGACACCGATACGGATGCCGATTCGCTCTGGATTTTCCTGCGCAGACAATACCCCCGGATCAGCCGGGGAACCGTCTATCTTGCGTTGCAATGGCTAACAAACGCCGGAATCAGTCAGCGCACGGTCCGTCAGGATCGAACCAGTATTTACAGACTCGCGCGCGCTGCCTGTTTATAACGACTTCTGGAAGGTAGTACAGAATCAACTCAATCATTTCACACGTAACACGATCATAAATTAGTATGAACCGTCTCTTCACCCTTTTTACACTTCTTTTCGCACTGGCATCTGTCGACATATACGCACATGCATTATGGCTCGAAACCAATCCAACGGGCAAGCTTGGCCAGAAACAGACCGTCCGGATTGTTTATTCGGAACCCGGCGATAAACCAGAAAAAGTAGCCGACTGGTATTCGGACGTGAAATCGTTCGAACTTTGGCTAATAAGTCCTGACAAGCAGAGAACGAAGTTGACAACGCTTGCCGGTGATGATGCGTACACGGCTGAATTTACGCCAGCGAAAGAGGGTATCTACACGTTGCTGATTGGGCATTCGGCAAAGGATTTGGGCGGCACGACCAAATATCAATTTAATGCCAGTGCGCTCGTTACCGTAGGCACTTCCCACACTGGTAATAGCCCCGTAGTTAATTCAAATGAGTTGACTGTTTTTACGGATGCAAGCAAAACGTATAAAGCCAATCAGCCCGTAAACCTGTCGAGCTTATTTAAGAGCAAACCAGCTGAAAAAATTCAACTGACTGTTTATTCGCCTAGCGGCTGGTCGAAACAAATCCATACAAATGCCGAAGGCGTAGCTGAATTTACTCCCCTCTGGCCAGGCCGTTATTTGATAGAAGCCTCGAAGAGCGAAAAGGAAACGGGTGAGCAGGGAGGCAAACCGTACCAGTCCGTATGGCGATGCGCTACTTACGCGGTGAACGTAGCGAACGACAAATAAACCGAGCGGCCGTAACGGTTTTGCCCAACTGCAACTAAAAACAGACAATCATAGACTGAGTATAGGCCCTTACCGGTGTCGTAACCCACATCGATTCAGTACGTACCATTAATCCGTTGTTACGCCTGATGGCATTTTTTGGGGCGTAGTGGTGGGGCCTAGGATCGTTATTCGCCCGTTTTTCACGTCCATACGGTCGATACAGACAACTCGCTCGTCACCTGTTTTATCCGTTCTGGCATGGTAGACGCAGAACATTTCTTTGCCATCCGGCGAGTAGGCAATGCTGTTGTGCCCCGTGCCGGTCACTGCACCACCCTGGTCCGTATTTTTCTGCAGGACTGGATTGTTAGCCGCTTTTTTATAGGGACCCAACGGTGAGTTGGACGTAGCATACCCAATGGCATAATACCGACCACCGAAATGATTGGCCGAATACATCATGTAATACGTATTGTCTTTTTTGAATGTAACGGAGCCCTCCGTCCAGCGCCGGTTTACTTCGCGGGCCGTAACGGACCGGCTCTCCCATTCGGCCTGCTTGTCGTTGAGGGCCACAGGTGGCCGCAGGATCAGAACGGGCTCACCAACGACGCCGGAAAAATCGGGCTTGAGTTCAACGCCGTACACCCAGCTTTCTTCAATCTCCTTAAACCAACCTTTATTCCGGGCTAGATCGGCTACTTCGCTTTCGACCGGATGTTTGTAGCAGCAACGCGAATAATAGAGGTAGACTTTGCCATTCGTATCAAAAAACACATTGGCATCGATGATCGGATACCCAGGATCAAAAATCGGTTTGTCGGTCAGGTCAATAAAGGGCCCGGTGGGCTTGTCGGCAACGGCCACACCGATCCGAAAATTTTCCACTTCCTTCGTTGGATTCTCTTTCCATTGTGCGCTGTAAAGCAAATAAAACTTCCCTTTCACCTCATATACTTCAGGTGCCCAGTACGCTCCACCCCAACTGGCTTTAGGGTCACTCCAGCCATTTTTGTTGTTGTGGAAATAGACCTGCCCTTCAGCCTTCCAGTTCACCAGATCTTTTGATGAATAAGCCGCAAATCCCTTGTCCGCTCCTCCCCCAGTACCATACAGGTAATACATGCCCTGAGTTTGCAAAATATAAGGATCACCGAATTGCACCGGTAAGGGATTAACATACGTGGCTTTGGCCGCGACCACGCTCTGTGCCGTTTGAGCCATCAGATGTCGCCCAAACAGCGTAGTGACAATAAAAATCAGAAAAAATACTTTCTTCATCGCATTCTGTGAATTACGCTTGACCAACCTTCCGGCCTTTTTCGCCAAAATTTAAATGGCTCATTGGTCCAGCTTAGAGGTTTCAACTTGTATACAACCAGTTCCTTAGCAATTTATCCTGGCTGGAGAAGTAAACAAAGGCGTTCTGCGAGGCATTTATACCCATATTTTCCAATCCGACAGCCTAGCGTATGCTTACGTACTCAGCCATTACACTCACTGGCTGTAGTCATCAAATTATCCATCTTTTCCCAAATAAGCTCTATGGTTTATCTAATATGATTTTGTGTTTTTTGCATGATGATTAGCCGGCTACTATGTTAATAAAAACGGTTAACCAGTGCAATGATGCAAAAAAGCAGATTGTATATTTTTCTGATGACGATTGGATTGTCTCTGGCTAATCCACTACAATCAATCGGCCAGAACAAGATTTCATTATCTGGCGAGTGGCAACTCCGTTTGGACCCGAACGATCTGGGTTTGCGGCAACACTGGTGGCAGGCAAACTACTCTGATCGCGTTAAGCTGCCCGGCTCGTTAACCGAAAACGGGAAAGGAAACGACGTAACGCTCCAAACGCCCTGGGTTGGCGATGTTATCGACAGTACGTACTTCGTTGCTGACAAATTTAAAAAGTACCGGGAGGGCGACATTAAAATACCGTTCTGGCTTAAACCCGTCAAATACTACGCGGGTCCGGCCTGGTACAAACGGCAGATTGACGTACCCGCCGACTGGTCAAAAAAACGCATTACGTTAAATCTGGAACGCTGCCATTGGGAAACGATGGTCTACGTTAACGGGCAGTTTTGCGGCACCCGCAATAGTCTGGTCACGGCGCATCAGTTTGATTTGACAAAGCACCTCCGGCCCGGCAAGAACACGATCGCCATTCGCGTCGATAATCGGTATAAAATCCATCTGGGGCCTAATTCGCACAGCGTTGCCGATCATACGCAGACAAACTGGAACGGGCTCGTCGGCGAGCTGTCGCTGACTGTTGGTTCGCTGACGTATATGGACGATGTTCAGGTGTTTCCGGACCTGAGCGCCAAATCAATTAACGTAGCACTTGCGTTTCGCCAACCCCGCCATCAGACGTTTCGCGGAAAAATTATTCTCCAAGCGCGGCCTTTGCAGACTACTAGCGCAGCTCTGCCAGAAATAACGCAGCCCGTTAGTTTTTCCACCGAAACCACTACGCTGACACCAACGTACCTTATTCCGACTCCCCAACTCTGGGATGAGTTTACTCCTAATCTATACAAGCTGGTGGCTCGCCTGGTGGATGATCAGGGGCAGTTGGTGTCGGAAAAAGAAGTGACGTTTGGCATGCGTGAAATGAGCACGCGCGGTACTCGCCTGGCCATTAACGGACGACCGATTTTTCTGCGGGGCGACGTCGACTGTGCAGCATTCCCCTTAACGGGCTACCCACCGACGACGGAAGCGCCCTGGGAGAAAATCATGAAAACGGCCAAAGCGTATGGTCTGAATCACCTGCGGTTTCACTCGTGGTGCCCACCCGAGGCCGCTTTCAACGTAGCAGATCGGCTCGGTATCTATCTATACGTAGAAAGTCCGCTCTGGGCGAACCAGAGCAGTGCCGTCGGGACCGGTGGCGTAGTGGATGAGTTTATTTATCAGGAATCGGAGCGCATTCTTCAGGCGTACGGGAATCATCCTTCTTTTTGCATGATGTCGTATGGTAACGAGCCGGCGGGCGCTGATCAGAATGAGTTTTTGGGTCGTTGGGTTGATCACTTCAAGCAAAAAGATAAGCGCCGACTCTATACCAGCGGTGCGGGCTGGCCGATGCTTCCCGAAAATCAGTTTCACATTCATTCCGACGCCCGAATTCAGCGGTGGGGCGAAGGGCTAAAAAGCATCATCAATGCTGGAGCGCCTAAAACGAGCTACGACTGGCGGGAAATTACCAAAACGGCGACGGCACCTTACGTGAGTCACGAGATCGGTCAGTGGTGCGTTTATCCGAATTTCAAGGAAATGGCTAAATACAAGGGCGTTGTAAAGCCAACCAATTTCGAGATTTTCAAAGAAACGCTGGACGAAGCGGGTATGGGCGATCAGGCCGAAGCGTTCCTGCACTCGTCAGGGCGCTTACAAACCCTCTGCTACAAAGCGGATATCGAAGCCGCGCTACGTACCCCCGGTTTCGCCGGATTTCAACTATTGGGACTGCATGATTTTCCGGGTCAGGGCACGGCGCTGGTGGGGGCACTGGACGTTTTCTGGGAATCGAAAGGGTACACGACGCCGGAAGAATACCGCACATTCTGCAACCCAACGGTTTTGCTGGCCCGGATGGATAAGCTCATCTATGAGAACAACGAAACGATGCAAGCCGCTCTGGAGATCGCCCATTTCGGTGCTTCGGACTTAAAAAATCAGACCATCAGCTGGCAATTGCTGGATGCGGACGGGAAAGCGAAACGTAGCGGTACGCTGACGAAAGACAACGTAGTGATCGACAATCTTCAGACAG
This sequence comes from Spirosoma validum, assembly GCF_014699035.1. Taxonomy (GTDB): domain Bacteria; phylum Bacteroidota; class Bacteroidia; order Cytophagales; family Spirosomataceae; genus Spirosoma; species Spirosoma validum. Next base: position 55,566 of record NZ_JACXAA010000003.1, on the reverse strand, counting down.
TTGGGACGATTCAGATACCACTAACCGGCTTCAAAAAACCAGAGATGCTTACGCTAAAAGTCGCGCTGAAAGGCACCGACATCACGAACTCGTGGAACGTGTGGGTGTATCCGGCGAACGTAAACGCCGATGCCGCAATGGGCAAGGTTGTCGTTGCTCATTCGCTGACGCCGGATGTAGTAAACCAGCTCCAAAATGGTGCCAATGTACTGCTACTGCCGTATGGTCACGTAAAACAAGGCAAAGGGGCTGAAGTCGCGATTGGCTTTTCCACCGTTTTCTGGAACACCTCCTGGACCACTAATCAACCGCCACACACGCTGGGCCTCGTTTGCAACCCGGCGCACCCGTTGTTTGCGACTTTCCCAACCGAAAACAGCAGCAATTACCAATGGCAGGATATCGTCAGTCATTCCCAAACCATTATTCTGAACGATTTTTCAAAAACGCTACGTCCGCTGATTCAGCCGATCGATACGTGGTTCGAAAACCGTCGGCTGTCACTGGCCTTTGAAGGACGGGTTTGTAAAGGAAAACTGATGGTTTGCAGTGTTGATCTGGAAACCGATATCGCCCGGCGTCCATCGACCCGCCAGTTGAAATACAGCCTGCTTAACTACATTAACAGCAACCAGTTCAACCCAACAAACGAGCTGGCTATTGACCAGGTAAAACAGTTGTTTCAGGAAGAAACGTCACTGGTAACTCCGGGTAAGAAATGAGTAATGAATTCATCTATTACGTGTTCTGTGATGTCGGTTACTTTTAACCGACAGGTGAGGACGGTTCGCCGTTGCGATTCTCAAAACCTCGTGTCGTTCGGTTTTGAGAATCGCAACGGCGAACCGTCCTCACCTGTCCGATTTGAGAATCGGACACCACGCCCTATTAGGATCAACCACCTTTTTACGATAAATCATCTATGGCCCTGCAGGAAGTAAATGTCTGGGAAGAACAGGTAACCATTCCTACGTATGGCGTCGGAGCGCCCGAGAAAAACCCGATGTTTCTGGAAAAACGGGTGTATCAGGGCAGCAGCGGAGTCGTCTATCCGAACGCCGTTATCGAGAAGATTGACGACCATAAAGAAGATAAAACGTACCAAGCGGTTTTTCTCGAAAACCAGTACCTGAAAATCATGGTCTTACCCGAGTTGGGCGGCCGGATTCAGATGGCGTACGATAAAATCAAAAATCGTCATTTCATCTATTATAACCAGGTCATCAAGCCCGCACTCGTTGGGCTGACGGGGCCGTGGATTTCGGGCGGCATTGAGTTCAACTGGCCGCAACACCACCGGCCCAGTACGTTCGAAGCCATCGATTACACGACCGAAGCCCACCCCGACGGCTCCAAAACGATTTGGGTGAGCGAAGTAGAACGGATGTTCAGTACGAAGGGCATGGCCGGATTCAGGCTGTATCCCGACAAAGCGTACCTCGAAGTGCATGGCGTGCTCTATAACCGAACCAAGGTGCCGCAGACATTCCTGTGGTGGACCAATCCGGCCGTCAAAGTAAACGACCGGTACCAGTCAGTTTTCCCGCCCGATGTCCACGCCGTTTTCGATCATGGCCGACGGGATGTGTCGTCGTTTCCGATTGCCAAAGGAACATATTACAAGGTTGATTACTCGCCGGGCACGGACATTTCCGGCTACAAAAACATTCCCGTGCCGACCTCGTACATGGCCGTCGCGTCGAAGTACGATTTCATTGGCGGTTACGAACACGATACACAGGGCGGGGTGTTACACGTAGCCAGCCATCACTTATCGCCCGGCAAGAAACAATGGACTTGGGGCAACGGTGAATTCGGGTATGCCTGGGATCGTAACCTGACCGACGAAGACGGGCCTTACATTGAGCTGATGACGGGTGTCTTTACCGATAATCAGCCCGATTTTTCGTGGATCATGCCGAACGAAGAACGCAGCTTTGTGCAGTACTTCATGCCATATAGCGAAATCGGTCTGGTCAAAAATGCCACGAAGGAAGCGGCTGTCAATCTGGAAATTAGCGAAACCGACGTAACGATCAGCGTCTATACAACGGCTATATATGCCGGGGCCAGTGTGCGCCTGACCGATAACAATCAGGTGATTTTCGAGCAACGAGTTGACCTTTCGCCGGAGCAGCCTTTTCAGCACACACTATCATTGACCGTCGCGAAACCAACCGCCATGCGGGTAAGCACAACGACGGCCGAAGGGGTCGAACTGGTCGCGTATCAGCCGGATGTTGCCGACGAGAAACCCATTCCCGAACCGGCGCTGGCGGCTAAGGACCCGGCTGAGGTAGAAAACAACGAGCAATTGTATCTGACTGGTTTGCACATTGAGCAGTATCGCCACGCTACGTATTCGCCTACCGACTACTACGAAGAAGCGCTACGTCGCGATCCGAAGGATGTTCGCTGTAACAATGCGCTGGGACTCTGGTATGTTAAGCACGGTCAGTTTGCCAAAGCAGAACCTCATTTCCAGCAAGCCATTCAAACGCTGATTGCCCGCAACCCAAATCCATACGACGGCGAACCGTATTACAACCTGGGACTGTGCCTATCGAAATTAGGCCGCTACGACGAAGCGTTCGACGCGTTTTTCAAAGCGACCTGGAATGCCGCCTGGCAGGATACCAGTTTTCTTGAACTGGCCCGTATTGCTACCCGACGAAAAAACTATGCGCAGGCGCTCGAACTGGTGGATAAGTCACTGGCCCGAAACTGGCACGGTCAGTCGGCACGGCATCTGAAGGTCGCGCTACTGCGTAAGACCGGCCGAACAGAGGAAGCGTTGCGGCTCATTGACGATACGTTAGTGATTGACCGGTTTCATTTTGGCTGTCTGTTCGAAAAGGTGCTTATTGAACAAACCAGTGCCTCGATAACGGCCACCGATACGTTGGCCAGCCTCAATCACCTGATGCGGCACTACGTCCATAACTACCTGGAATATGCGCTGGATTACAGTCAGGCCGGGCTTTACGACGAAGCGATTCAATTGCTATTGGAATCGATGTCGGACGAGTCGGCTGTTTATCCGATGGTCTATTATTTCCTGGCCTTTTTCCACGCCCAATTAGGCAAGCGTGAACGTAGCAACGAATACATTCAAAAAGCGACGGATGCCAGCCCGGACTTTGTGTTTCCCAACCGCCTGGAAGAGCTAAGCGTACTCCAGTGGGCTGTTACACAAAAGACTGATGGTCAGGCTATCAATCAGGCGCATACCTGGTATTTTCTGGGTAATTTCTGGTACGCCAATCGGCAGTATACGGAAGCGATCGAGGCCTGGGAACAGTCGGCGATACTGGACGATACATTCCCGACCGTTTTCCGGAATTTGTCACTAGCGTATCAGAATAAGCTTCAGCAGTCAGTCAAAGCGCTAACGGCGATGGAGAAAGCGTTTGCACTGGATACCAGCGACGCGCGGGTACTGATGGAACTGGATCAGTTGTACAAAAAGCTGAATTACCCCCATACCGAACGGCTGGCCCGGCTGGAAACATACCTTTCCGTTACCGAACACCGGGACGATCTGTATTTAGAACGAGTGACATTGTACAATCAGTTGGGCGATTATCAAACAGCTCGTCAATTGCTGGCCGCCCGTCAGTTTCATCCCTGGGAAGGGGGTGAGGGGAAAGTGGTTCATCAATACCTGATTACCTATATTGAACTGGCCAAACAGGCGTTGAACGACGGAAATCCCACGGAGGCTCTCGCGCTGCTGACCGCTGCCGAAACGTATCCTGAGAATCTGGGCGAAGGCAAACTCTATGGTGTACAGGAGTCCGACATTTTTTACCTGAAAGGGTTAGCCTACGACGCTTTAGCCCAGCCGCAAACAGCTGAGTCTTACTACGAAAAGGCAACAATCGGCGTAGATACGCTCGGGCAAGCTGTTTTTTACAACGACCAGCAACCCGATAAACTCTTCTATCAGGGTCTGGCCTGGAAAAAACTGGGGCAATACAAACGCGCTGAAACGTTGTTCAACAGGCTGATTCACTACGGAGAAACCCATTTGAACGACGTAATCCGGATCGATTATTTTGCGGTTTCGCTACCCGATATGCTGGTCTTCGATGCTGACCTGAACGAACGCAATCGCATTCACTGCTACTACCTGATGGCGCTCGGGAATCTGGGACTCGGCAACGGTCATACCGCTGAGGCAATCACGCAGTTTGATACCGTACTCCGTCTGGACAACAACCATCAGGGAGCGGCTTTGCATCGGAACATGGTCGCGTTTCTGATGGCGCAGGAAGTAGCCGGTTAAACTTTTCGGAGTTTCCGGAAGTCGCGTGGCGAAACGCCCATCACATTGGCGAACACCCGGCTGAAATGATAGGGGTCGCTGTAGCCGATCTGGTAAGCGACCTCTTTGATACGTAGTCGGGTGTTTTCGAGGAGTCGGCAAGCCTCCTGAATTTTCAAAAATGTGAAAAAGTTAATGGGAGCACTTTGAACCTTCGCCCGAAAAACCGCCGAGTAATGGGAAGCCGACATGCCTGCGATTTCGGCCAGTTCTTCCAGACTCAGCGTTCGGCTCAGGTTTTCCCGCATGAACGTAATGGTCCGGCTGATGGGGTCGTCCTCGACCTGCGTGATTCGACTGGGATTATACACCGCATTGTTGAACGTTGCCAAAAAGCGGGCCAGACTGCTGTTGGCATAAACAATATTATCCATGTTGAACGACATTTCAACGTGGGACAGAATATCGTCGAAGAGCTGAAACCGTTCGGGTTGGGGCGACACCGTGATGGGGGATGAATCGGCGTCCGGTTGTAAAAATTGCAGAAAATGATGCGCGCGCGAACCCGTAAAATGCAGCCAGTAAATTGTCCAGGGATTTTGAACGTCGGTACCGTATCGATGGGCGGCATCGGCCGGAAGAATAAACGCCTGATTGGGTTTAACAGTATGCTTTCGGTCATTCAGGTAGTACCAGCCTTCGCCTTTAATGCAATAGATAAGGATGTGCTGCGGACTGCCCTTACGCCGTTCCCGGTCGTGAAAAACAGCTTTTGGATAATAGCCAATATCGGTGATGTACAGGTTTTCGCACAGGGGGTGAACGGCGATCTGTTTCGTTAGTTCTGCCGGTAATACGCAGCTGCGTTGCCCGGCAAAGCCTTCTTTTTTCTTAAGCATACCGTCATTTTGTCTAGGTATTCATGCCTGCAAACGACTGAATTATCGGTATCCGCAAGCCTTTTTCTAAAGAAACACGAATCATTTAACTTCTACCCGTATGAAAAAAACAGACCTCAACGCGCGTTACGTATTCGGCATTGCTTTTATCTCGGCGTTGGGCGGTTACCTGTTTGGATTCGACTTTGCCGTCATCTCGGGTGCCCTGCCTTTCCTGCGAACGTATTTTGGTTTGAACGCCTGGTGGGAAGGGTTTCTCACAGGTTCGTTGGCGCTGGGATGCATGGTCGGTTGTGTGCTGGCGGGCAATCTGGCCGACCGCTACGGTCGACGGCCGGGGTTAATGCTGGCAGCTTTGATTTTTGCGTTGTCTTCACTGGGAATGGCCTTTTCGACTGGACTGACTGGGTTTATTGTCATGCGTTTTATCGCCGGTATTGGCGTGGGAATGGCCTCGACACTGAGCCCCCTGTACATTGCCGAGATTTCACCCGCCGAAGTACGGGGCCGCAACGTATCCATCAATCAACTGACGATTGTGATCGGAATTCTCATTACCAATCTGGTCAATTACGGTCTAGCGGATAGTGGACCCGATGCCTGGCGATGGATGTTCGGGCTGGGCGCGGTGCCCTCATTAGGCTTTTTGGTGGGCGTAATCTGGCTCCCCGAAAGTCCCCGCTGGCTGGTTCAGACGGGTCGTATCGCCGAGGGAGAAGCGATTTTACAGCGTATTGGCGGAGAAGCTTTCGTGGAACGTACCGTTACGGCGGTTCAGCAGTCGATGGCACAAACGGAGAAACCTTCCTTTGCAACGTTGTTTGAAAAAAATGTGCGTCCTGCGGTTCTGGTCGGTATTGGTCTGGCCGTATTGCAGCAACTGTGCGGCATCAACGTCGTGTTCAACTATACGTCAACCATTTTCGAAACGGTGGGGGCCAGCCTGAACCGGCAATTGTTCGAAACGGTGGCTATCGGCGTCGTCAACCTGTTATTTACGCTGGTGGCGATGTGGCAGGTGGATAAACTGGGCCGTAAACCGCTGATGCTGGTCGGTACACTGGGCTTGTCCGTCCTCTACGTAGTGATCGCGTTATTGCTCAAAAACAGCGCGTCTTCGGGACTGCTTTCCGTATTTGTCCTGCTGGCCATTAGCGTCTACGCTACGTCGCTGGCGCCGATTACGTGGGTCCTGATTTCCGAGATTTTCCCGAACCGGATTCGGGGAATGGCTTCATCGATTGCGATTCTGGCGTTGTGGGCGGCCTATTTTGTGCTGGTCTTCACATTTCCGATTCTGGCCGAGCAGCTCGGTACGTATGGCCCTTTCTGGCTGTATGCCGGTATTTGTCTGGTCGGCTTCTGGTTTGTGCAACGCAATGTGCGGGAGACAAAGGGAAAAACGCTGGAAGAATTGGAAGGAACCTTCGTTTCTCATTAAAAAGTCATCAGATCATCCATCTTTATCAAAATTCTCTCTATTGATTTAGGGGATTACTACGTCCATATTTGTAAGAATAGACTTTAGTGAATAAAGTTTTGCACTTTAGCAGTCCGATCACATCGTTTGATTCGCATTTATTCTCGCTTTAAACCAAACCTTTAACTTCTCTAACATTATGCACGACTTTATACGGTGCCTGCAACTAATCTGTTTGCTGGTGTTCCTGTCACTCACTTCGTTTGCCCAGACCCCAATTTCCGGCAAGGTAGTGAGCGAACAGAACGAAGGGATTCCGGGTGTCACGATTTCGGTCAAAGGCACTACCCGGGGAACGTCAACGGATGCGTCGGGTACGTTTCGCATCAACGCAGCCGGCAACGAAACGCTGGTATTTAGCTACGTCGGCTACGTAACGCAGGAAGCTACAGTTGGCAGCCGGACCGACTTTACGGTGAAACTTGTTCCTGACACGCGCAGTCTGGAAGAAATTGTAGTAGTCGGTTACGGAACGGTCCGGAAAAGTGATCTGACGGGCTCGGTATCAACGATCAAATCCGACGCCATCAAGGAAATGCCGGTTGTTTCGGTCGATCAGGCGATTCAGGCGCGGGCGCCGGGTGTGCAGGTTACGCAAAGTTCAGCAGCTCCGGGCGGTGGTATTTCGATTCGGGTGCGCGGGGCCAACTCGATCAACAGTGGTAGTGAGCCGTTGTACGTCATCGATGGGTTTCCGGTCTACCCTGACAACGGCGCGATCGGTACGTCGGGAAACCGTCAGGCCAGCAACGCCATGGCAACCATCAACCCTAACGAAATTGAGTCGATTGAAATTCTGAAAGATGCCTCCGCTACGTCGATTTACGGTTCACGGGGCTCCAACGGGGTTGTACTGATTACGACCCGGCGGGGAAAAGAAGGACAGAGCCGGGTGGATTATGAAGGGTCTTATTCAGCCCAGACCATTGCCCGCAACATCGACGTACTGAACGGTGGCGATTACGCTCGTTACCTGAATTTGCTGGAGAAAAGTCAGGGAGGAAGTCCTCGTTTTACCGATGCTCAAATCAGCCAGATTGGCCAGGGCACGAACTGGATGGACGCCGTTACGCAGACGGGGGGGCTGTCGAGCCACCAGCTTTCGTTTACGGGCGGCAATAAAGGGATGCGCTACGCCGTCGTCGGTAACTACCTCGATAACAAAGGAATTATTAAGAATACGTTTTTCAAACGTTACGGTTTCCGACTGAACCTCGATAACGATTTCCTGAATGGTCGCGCGACGCTGAGCAATAGCTGGTCGTTTAACCGAACGGGCAGCAGCAACGTAGCAACCGACCGGGGCGGTCCGGGTGGGATCGTCATTACGGCCCTGGGTCTTGATCCAACCGTCGCCATTTACGACCAGAACGGTGCGTATAACTATCCAAGCTATGATCAGCGCTTTAACATCAACCCACTGGCCGAAGCGATGGAAGGTTACGACCGCGACAACACCAATCGCCTGTTCGGGACAACGGCGCTGACGTTCAATATTCTGGATGGGCTGAAATTCCGTACCAGCATCGGCGCCGACATCGTAACGGCCGAGCGGACTACGTATTACAATAACTCAACTTACACCGGTCGTCAGTACAATCGTCAGCTGGAAAAAGCGAACCGGAACGTGAGCAGTATTCTGAATGAAAATATCCTGACGTACAACAAACAGGTAGCGCCGGGACATAACCTGGACGTAACGCTGGGCTATACATATCAGCAGGAAAGCAACCTGTTCACCTCGGCTGCCACGCGTGATTTGCCCTCCGACGACCCGTTGTCGGTAAACATGCAGAACGGTAGCAAACCGCAGATTCCAAACTCGGGCCGACTGGACTGGTCACTGCAATCAATGCTGGGACGGGTCAACTATAACCTGCTCGACCGCTACCTGCTGACCGTTACGTTCCGGCGCGATGGTTCGTCGAAATTCGGGCCAAACAACAAGTGGGCTACGTTCCCGTCGGGGGCTATCGGCTGGCGGGTTGTCAACGAGAAATTCTTCCAGAACTCAGGCTTAAGCAAAGTCTTCAACGATTTCAAATTCCGGGCCAGCTACGGATTGACGGGTAACTCGCAGATTCCGGTGTATCGCTCGTTGAGCGGTCTGGTGCCCTACAACTACGTACTTGGCGGTGGACTGGTGGCTGGGTATGGACCTAACCGGATCGCTAACCCTGACCTGAAATGGGAAAGTACCGCTATGACTAACATAGGATTAGACCTCGCCTTTCTGAGCAACCGCCTGTCGATGACGTTCGACGTGTTCAGCAACAAAACCACCGACCTGCTGCTCGACGTATCGATTCCGCAAAGCACGGGTTTTAGCACCATAATGCTCAACTCCGGCTCGCTCACCAACAAAGGGTTTGAGTTCTCGACGAATTACAAAATTGTGAACAACAAGGATTTCAAATGGGACGTTAGCGGCAACCTGTCGATCTTGCGGAACGAAATCACTGACCTGGGTAAAAGCACGCCATTCTTCGCCAGCAGCCCCAGCGGTCACCTGGGTATCTTCGGAAGCTGGGTCGAAGCAAGCAATCCAATCGGGACCTGGAAAGGCTACAAGTACACCGGGCTGTTCCAGAGCGACGAAGAAGGGAAAAGCTTTGCCGCCAAAGCCGGGTATCCGAAATATCAGGACACCAACGGCGACGGAAAATACACCGCCGACGATTACGTAATCCTGGGCAACCCAAACCCGAAATTCACCTGGGGACTGAACTCGACCGTCAAGTTCAAAAACTTCGACTTTGCCATTTTCTTCCGGGGTGTTCAGGGCAATCAGGTTCGCAATCTGCAACAATCGGAAATGGGCGACGGTGTGCAGAAAATCAATCAGGTGGGCAACATCCTGACCGATTCGTGGACGCCAACCAATACGGGAGCCAGCCGTCCGGTTATCGATGGTCGCCGGGATTTCATCTCGTTCCGTCGATCGTCGTTCTTTATCGAAGATGGGTCGTTTGTCCGGCTACAGAACGTATCGCTGGGCTACACGCTGCCTGTTCAAAGCAAGTTCATCCGCAATGCGCGGGTATACGTCAGCGGCCAGAATCTGTTCCTGATCACCAAGTATAAAGGCTTCGATCCTGAAGTGAACAATGGTGGCCAGAACAACCTCAACCGGGGCGACGATTACGATGCGTACCCACGGGCGCGCATGACTACAATCGGTCTAAATCTTGGCTTCTAACTCGTAAACCTTCAATTTCAACGACACATGAATCTGCATATATCCTCCCGAATGAAATACCTGACCGTACTGGCTATCATGGCCGTGGGTGTTGGTTGTTCGGACCTCAAAGAAAACCCCGACTTTATCAATCCCGATACGTTTTATAAGTCGGCCAATGAACTGAAGCTGGGCGTTAACGGCATTTACGACGACTTGAACTCTGGCTACTCCGGCTATTTCTACGACCGCTACGTATTTGAATGCTTAACCGGCGACCAGATCGGCTGGGAAAAAGGACCCCTCCAATACAATCTGGGCAACGTCAGCAATGCCGATGAATACATCGAGGCTTACTGGCAAATCAGTTACCGGTCGATCAACCGGGCCAATGCGGTAATTGAAATCGCCGATGCTCTGAAAGACCCGGCCAATGATGCCCTAATCAAGCGATTGAAAGCCGAGTCGCAATTTCTGCGGGCGTTCTATTACTACGGACTGCTGATGTATTTCGATAACCCTCCGCTCACCATAAAGTCGACCAAAGGGATCAGCGAACTACCCACCAATACGGGTGGCAAACGGGCCGTCATCGATCAGATTTACGCCGATGCTAAAGCCGCTGCTGACGTACTGCCGGCTTCGTATACGGGCGCTGATGCAGGCCGTGCGACGAAATGGGCCGCCAAAGCGATTCTTATGAAAGCCCAGTTGTGGGATGAGAAATGGGCCGATGCAAAGACTACGGGTGAAGAAATCATCAACACCAGCGGGCTTCAGTTGTACGATAATTTTGGGTATAACTTCGACTTAGCGCACGAAAACCAGGGCGAACGACTCTTCGAAGGGCAGGTGTCGGCGGGGGCCAATGCCAACGAATGGGCGGTGCATTCGGCGCACTTCAATCCGGAAGATTACCCCAGCGAACTGGGCGGTGCGGGCTGGAGCTGGCTAAGTGCTACGCAGGAATTCCGAGCGTCGTACGACAGCAAAGACAAACGCATCGACGCTACGTTCATTGAGTCATATCCAACCGGACGATTCGGGAAAATCAATGGGCAATATCCCACAGTGAAGTGGAGTCCAACAGCGGACTTTAACCTCTCACGTTTTGGGGGAATCGTGAAAACCGATGCCAATCCGAACGATCCGGCGCAAATGATTTTTGGCAAAGCGTGGGCTGGTAAACTGGTAGAATTGGGTATCAACTACAACAACACCGAGAAAAATACCATCTATCTGCGGTTAGCCGACGTATTGCTTGGCCACTCCGAAGCCTGTAACGAAAGCAATACAGGTGACAAATTCGTGAGCATCAACAAAGTGCGTGCCCGGGCTGGTTTGCCTGCGCTGAGCGGCCTGAGCCAGTCGGCGTTACGTGATGCGATCATTAAAGAACGCGAGCAGGAGTTTGTGTTCGAGCAAGTGATGTATCCCGAATTGCGCCGAAAAAGTAAATTCGGTGGAACGCCGGATTATTTGGGCGATCACATCAAGCATTACATCACTAAATACGCCGTTGGCCGAACCCTCAAAGCGCGGGATTATGTACTTCCGCTGCCGTTGAAGGAGTTGCAGGGGAACACCAACGTGACCCAGGTCGATGCGTGGAAGTAAGAGCAGAAAATCAAAAAAGGGCTTAGTCAGGCCCTTTTTTGATTCCCGTTTTTTCGCGACCTTTCCCCGTATGAAGTACGTCGTATTGCTGTTGGTTCTGGGAAGTTTACTCGCCTGCGAACAGAAACCAAAGACACTCTTTACCACCTTATCAGCTGCCGAATCGGGCGTTTATTTCCAGAATACCGTTACCGAAAACGATACGTTTAACCTGGTTGACTATTACTACGTATACAACGGCGGTGGGGTTGCCGTCGGCGATCTGAACAACGACAATTTGCCCGATCTGTATTTCACCGGCAACCAAGTTGGTGATCGGCTGTTTCTGAATAAAACCAACCCCGGTTCGGGTCATCCGCAGTTCGAGGACGTTACCGAAACGGCGGGTCTTAAAAAAGGCGGCTGGTCGACGGGCGTAACAATGGCCGACGTCAACGCTGATGGACTATTAGATATTTACGTTTGCAAATCAGGAAATTATCCGGGCCATCGCCGAAAAAATCAGCTCTACATCAACAAAGGAAATTTGCACTTTGAGGAGAGCGCCGAACGCTACGGTCTGGCCGACACCAGCTACACCAATCAGGCTACCTTTTTCGACTACGACAAGGATGGCGATCTGGACGTTTATTTATTGACCAGTACGAATCTGATCCGTAACCCCAATCAGGTAACGCCCGTTATTGCCGACGGCTCCGGTTTGGCAAACGACAAACTGTTTCGCAACGATTCGGATGCTGCCGGGCCGCACTTCACCGACGTAACGAAGTCGGCGGGTATTCTGCACGACGGATTCGGACTGGGGCTCACCGTGTCGGATTTCAACCAGGATGGCTGGGAAGATATCTACGTAGCGAACGATTTTCTGGCAAATGATTTTCTGTACGTCAACAACCACGACGGTACATTCAACGAAGTCAGTAAAACGTATTTCAAGCACCACAGCCAGTTTTCGATGGGTTGCGATGCCGCCGACATCAACAACGACGGGTTGATGGACGTTGTGGTGGCCGATATGCTGCCTGCGGATAATGAGCAGCGCAAGAAAATGGCGGGACCGGCCAATTACCAGCAGTTCGAAAGTATTCTGAGCCAGGGCTATCATCCCCAGTTCATGCGAAATATGTTGCAGGTGAACGGCGGCAAAGCGCCCGACGGACGCATGGTTTTTTCGGAAATTGGCCAGTTGGCGGGCGTATCGGCTACCGACTGGAGTTGGTCACCGTTGCTGGCCGACCTGGACAATGACGGCTGGCGCGATCTGTTCATCACCAACGGTTACCTGCGTGATATTACCGATTTGGATTTTGTGTCGTTCAACGACCAGTTCGCGCAGGCGGGTGGCCGGACGCCGGAAGAAGTTAATCAGTACTTACGGCAGGGCGCGTCGAAAATGGCCAGTATTACAAAGCCAAACCGCTTTTTTCGCAATCGCCACGACCTGACGTTCGATGATGTTACGGCCAACTGGTTTGGTTCGGAACCGTCTCTGTCAAATGGCTCTGCCTACGCCGACCTCGACCGGGATGGTGATCTGGATTTGATTGTCAACAACATCAATCAGGACGCGTATATTCTGCAAAATAACGTAGCAAACACCCACTATTTGCAGGTAAAACTAGAGGGTTCTCAAACCAATCCGTTCGGACTGGGATCCGACGTAACGTTATATAGTCAGGGGGTAATGCAAACGTATCATCAGGCCGTTACACGGGGCTATCAATCGTCCAGCGATTACGTTATTCACTTCGGACTAGGCTCGGCCAATCGGATTGATTCACTACGTATCACTTGGCCAGACGGTAAATCGCAGACGCAGAAAAATCTCCCAATTGACCGTCTCGTAACGCTGAACTACAAACAGGCGCAGCGCATTCAGATACAGCCAAAAAAAGTACAACCTACTCTACTGACTGACGTAACGCGTTCGTCCGGTATTGACTTTACGCATCGGGAAGAATCGTATCTGGATTATAATCAGGAACCGCTGTTGCCGCACAAGCTTTCCCAACAAGGTCCCAAACTGGCCGCTGGCGATGTTAATGGCGATGGATTGGAGGATTTGTTTGTAGGTGGCGCGTTTCGACATTACGGAAAACTGCTTTTACAAACTACAACGGGTCGGTTCATCGAGAAATCATATATCGACGAATCCCAGCCGAAAGACGAAGAAGATGTCGGCGCGCTCTTGTTCGATGCGGACGGCGATGGTGATAACGATCTCTACATTGTAAGCGGCTCGAATGAATACTACGATGGCTCTGAATATTACCAGGATCGGCTGTATCTCAACAACGGAACCGGAAAATTCACAAACGCTACCGACCGACTGCCTCCCATCCGGCACAGCGGTTCGTGCGTCGCAGCAATCGATTTTGACAAAGATGGCGACCTCGATCTGTTTCGGGGTGGGCGGCTCCGGGCGCTGCAATACCCAATGCCCGGTGACAGCTATTTACTCAAAAATGATCAGGGTCGCTTTACGGACGTAACGGATAACGTAGCACCCGCGCTACGTAACGTTGGCATGGTGACGGACGCTGTATGGACTGACATCGACCGCGATTCGTGGCCGGATCTATTAGCGGTTGGCGAAATGATGCCGATTATGGTATTTAAAAATAACAAAGGGCGACTGGAACGTTTGGCGTTAGATGCGCTGAAGGGTTCGGAAGGCTTCTGGAACTGCATTCGTTCCGGTGATTTTGACCACGACGGCGACCCTGATTTTGTGATTGGCAACATGGGATTGAACAGTCGCTACCACGTATCGCCCAGCCAGCCGATGCGGGTGTACGCGGGTGATTATGATGGTAACGGTCGGCTGGATGCCATCACTACGTATTATTTGCAGGGTGTTGAGTATCCCATTGCTTCCCGCGATGAGTTAGGCCGTCAGTTGCCGGTTATAAAAAAGCAATTCACGAATTATGCGCTCTACGCCAAAGCCACACTCGCCGACCTATTACCGCCCGACAAGCAAAAATCCAGTTCGGTTCTCCAGGCTTGCCAGCAGCAGAGCATCTTACTCGAAAATACAGGAGGTAGTTTTCGCCTGAAACCGCTACCTTCTCTGGCTCAGTGGTCACCGATTCAAAGCTTGCTGGTCGAGGACATTGATCACGACGGTCACCTGGACGTACTGGCCGTTGGTAATGCCTACGATGCGGAATCAGTAGCCGGGCAGTACGATGCGCTGACGGGTCTGGTGTTGAAAGGCGACGGTAAAGGAAACTTCCAGCCCTTACTTTTTCCGAAAAGCGGTTTTCTGGCCGATGGCGACTGCAAAAGTATGGTTGGGTTAACCAACGGTGCGAATCGACTTATTGTCGTATCGGCAAACAAAGGACCATTACGTATATTCCGGACTCCAAAAAAGTGAGTTAATTTTTAGTGGTTTTGGATGGTCCCGGTTCGGTGGTGTCAGGCTCGAAAACCTGACACCACCGAACCGGGACCATCCAAAACCACTTCACCATAAAATTATCCATGAAAAGAGCTATTTGCTCTATTCCATTTTGGACTATAGTCACTTAGATTTGTGTTGAGTTAATACCTGGCTATCCTGTTCGCTCGACATATGCAGTCAAAAGTCATTCTTTTCAGTGGTGTGGTTATTGGCATAGGCTTGGCGCTTTCGTCGTTCCTGGGTCTGTTTGAGGAACGTATTGACTTTAACACACAGGTTAAACCGATCCTGAATAAAAACTGCATTGCCTGTCACGGTGGAGTTAAAAAAGCAAGCGGATTCTCGGTGTTGTTCCGACACGAAGCGCTCGCAAAAACGAAGTCGGGCAAACCAGCCATTATACCCGGCGATGCGGATGCCAGTGAAATGATACGTCGGTTAACGCTGACGGATCATACCGAACGAATGCCGCTGGAGGCTGCCCCTCTCAAACCCGACGATATTGAGACACTCCGGAAATGGATTGACCAGGGTGCCGAATGGGGTGATCACTGGGCGTATACCCGTATTGAAAAGCCGGATGTTCCCAAGATTGGTACGTTCTGGAGTCGGTTGGGCATAAGTCAGCATCCCGAACAGGACTGGGCGAAAAACGAGATTGATCATTTTGTCATCGAGAAACTTCGGGAACACGATCTGAAACCGTCGCCTGAAGCAGAGAAAGCTACGCTCATCCGCAGGCTCTCGCTCGATCTGACGGGCCTGCCGCCAACGGAACAGGAGGTCGCCAATTTTATGGCCGACAAATCCCCGAATGCCTATGAGAACGTAGTGAACAGGCTTCTGGCCGCTCCCTCGTACGGCGAACGCTGGGCCGCCCTCTGGCTCGACCTGGCCCGCTATGCCGACTCCAAAGGCTACGAAAAAGATGCGGAACGGAAAATCTGGCGATACCGCGACTGGGTGATCAAGGCCTTCAATCAGGATAAGCCGTACGACCAGTTTACGGTTGAACAACTGGCGGGCGATCTGCTCCCTAACCGTACTGATGACCAGCTGATTGCCACCGGCTTTCATCGTAATACAATGACCAATGATGAAGGCGGAACGCAGGATGAGGAATTCCGCACCGCAGCCGTCATTGATCGGGTCAACACCACCTGGGACGTATTTCAGGGCACTACGTTTGCCTGTGTGCAGTGCCACAGCCATCCGTACGATCCATTCACGCACGACGAATACTACAAGTACCTCGCTTTTTTCAACAATACCCGCGATGAGGACGTCGAGAACGATACGCCCAAACTTCGGTTTTTTTCGGGACAGGATTCGGTGAACGTAGCGGAGTTAAAAAACTGGATACTGGCGCACAAAGCAGCCCCCCGGCAGGTACAGGACTGGATGAATTTCGTCCGGCTGACCGAGCCTAAAATTAACTCGCACGACTTCGATCAGTACGTTAATTCGTCGCTTATCGGAGCGCAGTATTACGGTGTATATCACGAAGGATCGTCGCGTATCAAAAATGTAAATTTGACGGGTACCAACCGGCTCGTTGTGGCAATCGGTACAAAGTCGGAGAAGGCTAGCCTGACTATCCACCAGGATAGTCCGACGGGGCCATCTCTACTGACGTTGCCCGTACCGAGAACCGGTAGCCAATGGAGAGACACGATCATGGTGTATCCGCTACCGACCGTTTCAGGTCGACATCATCTGTATCTGACGCTCGATAATCCGACACAGCCGAAGGAATGGACCATGATTAAGTGGCTGTCGTTTCTGCCCGCTCTGCCTGGTACGTCGGCTACTACGTTGGGTGAGGCCGATTATAAACTCCAGGCGGTTTTGAACGGCAAACCCGAAACATCCCTCGTGCTGTTTGAAGGAAAAGGCGATTTTGCCCGAAAAACCCACATTTTCGAGCGAGGAAACTGGTTAGTAAAAGGAAAAGCTGTGCAACCAGACGTACCTAAATCATTACCGGCTCTGCCAACCGATTCGAATGGAAAACCCGTACCGCGTAACCGGTTGGGACTCGCGAAATGGATGACAAATCGCGATCATCCGCTAACGGCGCGCGTAGCCGTGAACCGCTTCTGGGAACAACTCTTTGGCACCGGGCTGGTCGAAACGGTTGAGGACATGGGTACGCAGGGCATTTCACCAACCCATCGGGAATTGCTGGATTATCTGGCAACTGAATTTATGGAAACGGATCAGTGGTCCGTGAAACGCCTGCTGAAACGTATCGTCATGTCGGCTACGTATCGTCAACGTTCGAGTGCTTCGCCGGATTTGGTGGCCAAAGATCCGTTTAATCGGTGGCTGGCGCGCGGACCACGTGTGCGATTAACAGCTGAACAGGTTCGGGATCAGGCGCTGGCTGTCAGTGGTTTGCTAAGTCACAAGCAGTTTGGGCCGAGTGTAAAACCCGCCCAGCCCGACGGCATCTGGCAATCGCCTTACAACGGCGAAAGCTGGACATTGAGCGAGGGCGAAGACCGCCACCGTCGGGCGTTATATACGTACTGGAAACGTACCGCGCCCTATCCGTCCATGCTGACGTTCGACAGTCCAAGCCGGGAATTTTGCCAGATACGACGTATTCGCACCAACACGCCCTTGCAGGCACTCGTTACGTTGAACGACCCAGTCTATGTGGAGTCGGCCCAGACCTTAGCGGCTCTGATGTTGAAACGAGGTAAAACGCCCGATCAGCAAATACGAGCGGGCTTCCGCCAGGTTATGCTACGTAATCCTGATGCTAACAGAGTGGCTGTGCTCTTGCGGTTGTATCAGAAATCCGAAACGTATTATCAACAACATCCGACAGATGCCGCGACCTTACTGGACTGCAAAGACAACTCGCCCCAATTGGCCGCGCTAACGGTAACGGCGAACACGTTATTGAATCTGGACGAGGTTATTACGAAAGAATAGGTATCATGGGCTTTAGCCCGTACTACACAACTAAAAACGGTCTGAAGACCGTGGTACCAAAATGAAAAAGCTCCTTGACGAACTCCAGCAGGTTTCCCTGCAACACGAAACCCGGAGGCATTTTTTGCATACCTGCTCCACTGGCCTCGGGGCAATGGCGCTGGGCTCTTTCCTGGAAAGTTGTGGGTTTTTAGATAAATCGGACAAGCAGGGTACATCGCAGACGTCTGCTCAGACCAACAGCGACGGCTCACCAATGGCCGTACGTCCAGCGCAGTTTTCGGGTAAAGCTAAGCGCGTGATTTACATTCACATGGCCGGTTCTCCTTCGCAATTGGAGCTGTTTGATTACAAGCCCGAGTTGGTCAAATATAACGGCAAAGACTGCCCACAGGAATTGCTGACGGGTAAGAAATTTGCTTTCATTCGGGGTGTACCCAAAATGCTGGGGCCACAGGGTAAATTTGGACAACATGGGCAGTCGGGGGCGTGGGTGTCTGATTACATGCCGCATTTGCAGGGCGTGGTCGATGACATTACGTTCCTGAAAGCTATGCACACGGACCAGTTCAACCACGCTCCGGCGCAGTTGCTCATGCATACCGGTTCGGCCCGGTTGGGAAGACCCAGCATTGGCTCGTGGGTGACGTACGGATTGGGTTCTGAGAACGATAACCTGCCGGGCTATATCGTATTGGCGTCGGGTGGCAAACAACCGGATGCGGGAAAGTCAGTCTGGGGAAGTGGCTTTCTGCCATCGGTTTATCAGGGCGTCCAGTGCCGTACGGATGGCGACCCCGTCTTGTACGTATCTGATCCGGCGGGTATGCCGCGTGATCTCCGCAAGCAAACTATTGAGGCTATTTCTGAGATTAATCGTCAGCAGTACGACGAAGTTAAAGATCCGGAAGTATTAACCCGAATTGCACAATACGAATTGGCCTTTCGGATGCAGATGTCCGTGCCGGAAGCAATGGATATTAAAGGTGAACCGCAATCCATGCTCGATCTATATGGGGTCAATCCGGGTCAGGGTTCGTTTGCCAGAAACTGTTTATTAGCCCGTCGGTTGGTCGAACGGGGTGTTCGTTTTGTACAGTTATTCGATTGGGGATGGGATTCGCACGGAACGGATACCAGCACCGCGCTCGATCTGGGTTTTCGAGAAAAATGCCAAAATTCTGACAAAGCCGTAGCAGCCCTACTGACCGATCTGAAACAGCGCGGTTTGCTGGACGATACGTTGGTCGTATGGGGTGGCGAATTCGGACGGACACCCATGCAGGAGAATCGCGATGGGCAGACGTTACCGTTCATGGGACGCGATCATCACCTGGATGCGTTTACGGTCTGGATGGCAGGTGGCGGAGTTAAGAAGGGCTTCTCCTTTGGTGAAACAGACGATATTGGGTATTACGGCGTCAAAGACAAAGTACATGTCCACGATTTGCAGGCAACCATTCTGCATTTGCTGGGTTTCAATCACGAAAAACTAACGTACCAATTTCAGGGACGCCCTTTCCGCCTGACGGACGTAGCAGGAAAAATTGTCAAACCCATTTTGGCGTAATCAGCCGTGCTACGTAATTCGGCTTATCCGAGGCTAACCTTAAAAAATTAGCTCTCAGAACGTGTATGCCCGGCGTTAAACGTGAAGCGAAAAAACGAGTAACTACAAAAGCTACTCAAGGCTGTTAGCGCGTGCCAAAGGGCATGGCCTTGGAAAAAAGAATGTGGATCGCAGCCTACTTTCTGCACATCCAGCGTCCGAATTCTAATCGCGATCACGACTAGAACGAAGCCCAATATCACTAACCAGATGGAACGCTCGTTTCGGAACTGAACGTAATGGATAACCATCAGGCCGTTTAACAGCAAAATTAACGCAGGTACTAACTGGGCGCTGGGTACCCATAGCGCTAGTTGAAAAAACAAGATAATAACAGCCAGTAACGACACTACCCAACGTTTTTTTTGTACGGACGTTAGCGTAAGGCGATAGAAAACGTGATACAACGCTATTGCCACCAATGTCAGCAAAATTGAGTAGGTCGCATTCATATCTACGCGCTGGCCGATGTATGTCAGGGATGCGTGAAAAAAGGCGCTGCCTATGCTCAGGTACAAAAAACAGCCTCCCGTCACGACCGAGAGTAAGGGAAAACTTTCCAGTCGATTCAGACCCGATTTACCCTGATTTTTTACATCGTCTCCGGCGATTTGCAAAATCAGTACACCCAAAAAGAAATACGCCAGGTTGGAGTACGTATTGATGGGTTGATGAAAGAAGCGATTGAGATGATTAAACTCGCAATACTCCACGGTTAAGGCCGATTGGCTGATCCGCATACCCATCCAGACCGAACTACTTAGCCAGGTATTCAGCCCAATCCAAACCAGCAGCATTCCGGCTGTCAGATACGTAGCCCAAAGCAGCCGTTTATAAAAAATGGGTAAATCCATAAACGTAGGAAGCAATGGGAATCTCTATCTTACTGGTTTAGCGCTTTGTCGAAAGAAGTCATCGCAAAAGCAGTAGATTACGTCAGTAGCTTGGTTAGTCATGGAGAAGTTATTTTAGAACACCAGCGACTCCAGTAAAGCCTACCATCCTGATAACTATCTCAGAACCTGCGTTATGAAGTTCAAGGCGTGGTTAGGTGCTGGAAATTCGGCTGAAACAACAACTCTCCACTACGTATAAGTAATGCAGTATCGTCAATTAGGTAAGACGGATTTGAACGTTTCGCTTCTGAGCTTCGGTGCATCTCCGTTAGGTAATGTGTTCAATGAAACCGATGAAGGGGAAGGTATACGGGCGGTTCACGCAGCCATTGAGCACGGTATTAATTTTTTTGATGTGGCCCCGTTCTACGGCGACACACTGGCCGAGCAACGGCTGGGTAAAGCCCTGAAGAACAAACGCGACTCTGTACTTCTAGCCACTAAATGCTGTCGCTACGGAAACGGCGTCTTCGATTTTTCGTATGAGCGTGTCATGCGAAGTATTGACGAATCCCTCAAGCGTTTGCAGGTCGATTACGTCGATTTATTGCAGGTACACGACATCGAGTTTGGCGATCGTCAGCAAGTACTAAATGAAGCCATTCCAGCAGCGCTCAGGATCAAAGAAATGGGTAAGGCTCGCTACGTCGGTTTCTCGGGCTTGCCGGTTCGCTACCTCGCTCAGATTGTCCGTGAGGTCGATGTCGATACAGTACTTTCCTGGGGACACTATACCTTGCTGGATGACGAAATCAACGACGAACTGGTACCGCTTTCTCAGGAAAAAGGCTTTGGCCTAATGAACGCGGCTCCGCTGATGCAACGGATTCTGTCGGACGCTCCCATCCCGACCTGGCAGAGTTCGCCACAGGGCGTTAAGGACATGCAACCCAAACTACTGGCCTTGTGCCGCGAATACGGGCTGGCTCTGAGCGATGTGGCCTTGCAGTATGCGGTAAGTCACCCCGTTATTGCCACGACCATTGTCGGCATGTCGGAGCAACGGCAGGTGGAGCAAAACATACGGGCGCTCCAGGTCGATATTCCTGAGGAACTGCTCCAGCGAATTGAAACGATGGTGGCTCCGGTAAAAAATCAGACATGGTTCGAGGGAAAACCAGAAAACAATATTCCTAAGCCAACAAACGCATGAGTACACAACCTGCTTTAGTATTGGTCGAGCCCGGCAAAACAGAGGTTCGCCAGATTGATATACCGACCCCCGAGCCAGACGAAGTGTTGTTGCAGGTGAATAGGGTCGGTTTTTGCGGTGGTGACCTCAACGGATTCCGGGGCCTGTTCGAATTGCAGGAGTACCCGAACGTATTAGGCCATGAAGTGGGGGCAACTATTCTGGAGGTCGGCAGTCAGGTTCCTGATCAGTTGAAGCCAGGTATGAACGTCACGCTGAATCCGTATCTGAACTGCGGAACCTGTCTGTCCTGCCGAAAAGGTCGTCCGAATGCCTGTCAGGATAATAAAACGATGGGTGTTCGTCGACCGGGTGCCATGACAAAATTCATCAGTGTTCCCTGGCAAAAACTACATGCCTCTTCTCAGTTATCTGTTCGAGAATTAGCCCTGGTGGAGCCGCTCACGGTTGGTTTTCATGCCGTGGACCGAGGCCGCGTTGTAGCGGGTGAAAAAGTGGCCGTTATCGGTTGCGGCATCGTGGGCATGGGCGCTGTGGCCGCTGCTGTGAATCGAGGGGCGGAGGTCATTGCCATCGACATTGATGATGCTAAAATGCAGATTGCCAAACTGGCCGGGGCAGCCCATACCATCAACACGACCAAAGTCGATTTGCACGAGACCCTGCAGGCAATAACGGATGGCGACGGACCGGATGTGATTATTGAAGCTGTTGGAAATCCGGCGACGTATCGTGCCGCCGTAGACGAAGTGGCTTATACCGGACGTGTTGTCTACATCGGATACGCCAAGAAACCAGTGGATTACAATACCGGTACGTTTGTCCGAAAGGAAATTGAGATTCTGGGCTCGCGCAATTGCCTCGGCGATTTCCCCGATGTCATCAGCTATCTGGAATCCGGAAAATTCCCCGTCGATGCTGTCATCAGCCGGGAGGTGTCGCTGGCAGAAGCTGGGGCAGCCCTGGCGGACTGGTCAGCAAATCCGGGGCCCATCACAAAAATCATGGTCAATCTCGACAACGAGTCTTCCAGATGAAATCCTGCGTAACGATTGCCTTAGTTCCCCAGATCAAAACCGGTCCCTGGATTTACTGGAATGACCTGGAAGCCAGTATAACGAAAGCCGCTACGTTAGGATTCGATGCGGTTGAATTGTTCACCGCTTCGGCAGACGCCATCAATCCGGATCGATTGACCCGCTTACTCGACCAGTCTGGTCTCAGCCTCGCGGCTGTGGGCACTGGAGCGGGAAAGGTTATCAAGGGGCTAACGCTAACCGATCCCAATCCGGCGATCCGAGCCGAAGCCGTTGCCTTTATTACCGATATGATTACGTTCGGAGCCCGCTTTGGTGCTCCCGCGATCATTGGGTCGATGCAGGGAAATGTCGCGCCGGGTATTGACAGAGATCAGGCGTTACGTTGGCTGTCTGATGGGCTGAATACGCTGGGTATCCAGGCTGACGCACAAGGGGTAAAGTTGATTTACGAACCGTTGAATCGCTACGAAACCAATCTGATCAATGACCTCGGAACGGGTACGAGTTTCATCAATGGACTGAATACCAGGCATGTGGTTTTGCTGGCGGATTTGTTTCACATGAACATTGAAGAATCTTCGTTGCCCGAGAGTATTCGCTTGGCAGGCTCTGCTATTGGCCATGTTCACTTTGCGGACAGCAACCGGCGGCCGATAGGGCTGGGGCACATCGCTATGGCTGAAGTGGCTACGGCATTAAAAGAGATCGGTTATGCTGGCTACGTTTCTGCCGAAGCGTTCCCCTTCCCTACCCCTGACCAGGCCGCCCAACAAACCATTCGATCCTTCAACACCTATTTTCGGTAAGATGCCCGATTACGGATACAACGCCTAAAAAAACAATTTTCTTTACTATGCAACGATTTTGCTTAGCCCTCGATCTGAAAGATGACCCTGAATTAATCGCCGAGTATGAACAATGGCATGCCAAAGGGAAAGGCTGGTCGGAAGTGCGCCAAAATGATCTGAAGGCTGGCATTCTGGATCTTCAGATTTATCGGACGGGCAACCGTATGTTTATGATTCTGGAAACCGACGATCAGTTTACCTTCGAGAAGAAAGCGAAGCTCGATTCGGTCAATCCGCACGTACAGGAGTGGGAACGGCTCATGTGGCGTTTTCAGCAACCACTACCCTGGGCTACCGATGGTGAAAAGTGGATATTGATGGATCAGATTTTTCAGTTTGAAAAAGAGCCAGCCTAGTACTGCTCCACTTTAATTCGTATTACCGGTACCACGGGTTTTAACCCGTTTTTTGGGACAATTCCTGAACGGGTTAAAACTCGTGGTACCTTTTTCTCAAATTGGTCAAGTACTAGTACTACTCATTCAACGTATTTCCCACGGTAACGGCCAACTGTTACCGTGGGGGACAATTTATCAGGCGCCTTTAACGTATTGCGTACCGTAGGGGAAACGCTGTGGGCGGGACAACGTAGCGTTGGCTTCCTTGTCATTAAGAAACTGCTCTTTTTTCGCGTCCCAGCGTAGTTTGCGACCTAATTTCATTGCTGTATGTGCAATTAAACAGGCCGACCCCGACCGGTGGGCCACTTCGACCGGGCTAATGGTCTTTTTACTGTCCCGAATGCACTCCAGCCAGTTAAGATGCTGTTCGGGACTTTCGTAAAGCTTGATGTCTTTAGGGCCAATAACGGATTGCAGGATTTTCGAGTCGCTGGCATAAAAGGCTTTGTTTTCGCCCCCTTTAGCAGCACCTGGATCAGAAGCCGTTACGCCAACATTACCCCGGGAGGTGAAAATCCAGCCTTCCGTGCCTTCAAAGCGCACGCCATTGGGATTCGCTCCGCTGATCTGCATGACCACGTTGTTTGGGTACAGCATTTCTACCTCAAAATCACCGTGGACATTCCACAGCCCTGAGGTTGGAAAACTCGCTCGTCCTTCCGCTTCCAATGGTCCGGTCAGTTCAGTATCCATTCCCCAATGAGCAATATCAATATGGTGAGAGCCCCAGCCGGTAATCATGCCCGCGCCAAACTGTTCGCACCGCAGCCAACCGGGCCGCGAGCCGATATCCGTCTGGGAGTGAACCCGGTCCAGGGTATATGGTACGTTAGGAGTTGACCCAAGCCACATGTCATAATTCAGATTTTCAGGAACCGGCATCGGCGATGGATTGCCTCCTGCGGGATCGCCTGGTAAGCCGATAATCACTTTTTTGAGCGTACCGATCCGGCCATTTCGCACCAGTTCACAGGTTCGGTGAAACTGCGGCCACGGGCTCATGGACCGTTGCTGACTACCCAGTTGAAATACAATCCCCCGTTTCTTCACTACGTCGGCCATCATACGCCCTTCCTGAATAGTCAGCGAAGTGGGTTTTTGCATGTAAACGTGTTTCCCGGCGATAGCCGCTTCCATAGCAGGCTGGGCATGCCAGTGATCGGGTGTACTGATAATTACCGCATCAATATCCTTGCTGTTCAATAGATCGCGGTAATTGCTGAAGGTCTTCACATCGACCGACGATTTTCCCGTTTCTTTATTGACGTACTGTTTTTCAATCCAGGTTTTTCCCTGCGCTAAACGCTTAGCGTCCAGATCAGCGACCGCTACGACCTGCGCAAAGCCATGTTTCACAATTTCGGGCAGATCGTGCGTCATGGCAATCCGTCCGAAACCGATCTGTCCGATATGTATCCGGTTACTGGGGGCGTTCTTGCCAAAAACCGATGCCGGAACGATGGTCGGAAAAGCAATTGTCGCCAATGCAGTAGCCGAGCCAGCGGCTGCCTGTTTAAGAAAGCTTCGCCGGTTTACGTGTATGTTTTCACTATCCATTTTCAGACTGTTAAAATGAGTGATTAAGGATTGACTTACCTGTACGATACAGAAGCCACAAGAGGGTACTTTTTTACTAATGCCGGACTCTTCTATCTACTGCTAAGCAGGCTTTAGTCTTCACCGTGATTACTCTCTACCTAACTCTCGTCACGTCGTCCAGTGCCCGTCGATCCTCCAGTCGGCAATCTCCAAGAATCCCCACACCTCATTACGTAGCATTTGATCAGCAGGTGTTGCCACTCAAATCCGTTGGGGACTTGTGTCGAATTGCTTCACTAAAAAAAACGTCGCAATTTTACTTTCTTTGTTACACCAACCTCATAATCAGACAGGATAGCCTCTAACAGAACCATTGGCGCGGTCTCAGTAGCAAGGCTAGATAGCGCTCCTAACGTAATGTGAACTCTTTTCCCTTTCTCTAAACACCGTTTAACCTTCCAAGCTCATGAAACCCTTTTGCTTTGTCATCACCTCTTTTGATAAAAAGCCTAATCTAAAAGATCTCCAGGCCAAATTCGAGTCAAAAAACGTAAATGACCCAATACAGAAAATTGACTTCGATAAGATCTACGAAGAATTAGTAAAGCCTGCTATTGTGAGGGCGGGGATGGAGCCTTTAATCGAACGGGAAGAAAGCAACTTTGGCTCCATCCAAAAAACAATGTATGAAAAAATTATTCTCTGCGAATTCTGCGTAGCTGATTTAACGAATGCGAATCCTAATGCCTATTATGAGTTAGGTATGCGCTATGCTGTCAGGCCCTTTACAACAATTCCCATTATTGCTTCTTCCCATTTTCCGCTTCCATTTGATATTGGTTTTAACAGAACGTTTGCTTATCAGGTAGACAAAGATTTTAATTTATCTGATAAAGAAAATGACATACAAAAGTTGACTACCATTCTTTTGAGCGCCAAAAAATCCCGGTTAACCGATAGCCCTTTGTATGATATGATCAATGGAATTACCTTCCAGAATTCAGTTGAACATGAAAAAACCGATGTCTTTAGAGAACGAGTAATCTATGATGGCGATATTAAAAAAGATTTAGCCTATGCTCGCAGTCTTACCGATCAGGACGAATCCAAAATTAAATCCTTACGAATTGAGGCAATCAATAAAATAGTTGATCAAAATAAGCCATTAGAAAATGTAGAAACAGCCTTATTAATCGATATGATGCTATCCTACCGGAACATCGAAGCGTTTACGGAGATGATGGATTTCATCAAACAATTACCTCGATATGTCTTTGAAACAGTGATGGTTCAGGAACAATATGCGCTTATCTTGAACCGGAATGGAAGCAAGAAAAAACCAGTTGATGACGTAATGATCAACGAAGCAGAAGATGTATTGAGGAAGTTAGAAAGTAATAAGAAAGCGAGCAGTGAAACATATGGCATTTGGGGCCGAATTTATAAGGACAAATTTGATCGTGCTTACAAACACGGCGATATAGGCGAGGCAAAAGTGCACTTAAAAACCGCACTTAAATATTACGAAAAAGGCTTTGAGTTTGATCCAAGAGATGCTTTTCCTGGTGTTAATTACGTTACCTGTCTGGAATTATCGGGGCAGAAAGAAAAAGCATTACGTATAGTACCGGCTGTTGAATACGCTGTTTTATCAAAAATGAAACGGAAGGACCCCGACTATTGGGATTACGCTACGTTACTCGAATTGGCAGTCATCGAGAATAGATTTGCCGAGGCAGAAGAGTTCTATTACGAAGCAAAACCATTAGCTGTAGAAAGCTGGATGTTTGGTACGACAAAAGATAATCTTACCAAAATTATTACCTTCAGAAAAGATCGCGGAGAAGAAACAGCCAACATTGAAAAAATTGCGGCCAAACTTTCCTAAAAAGATAGGTAGCCGACGTTCAAAATAATGTCGGCTACCTATCTAATCGATGCAAAATTACCACCGCTCCACAGTAGCATTGAGAAGTAAAAATATTGAACAAACGCCTATAATCTGTGTCTTCAGCACGGGCGTTTGTGCTCCAATGAGTTAACCATACAAATTTACAATCCAGCTATTTTCAGTTTTCCTGTGGTCGGTTGGGCGATAAATTCGATGTAATCGACCTTAGCGGTTTCACTACCATTGGCAATACCCGTAAGTTCAATCGTATCACCCGCATTGATTTTAACGTTAGGGATAGTTTTTCGGCGCCAGCAACCAACATCCTCGTTTAGCTTCCAGGATGCTTTCTGCTTACCAGCGATCGCCAGGGCCAGATTGCCCTGCCCATTCTTTTCGTCCGCGTACGAAACCACGACCGTATATACACCCGATGGCTTATTGAAAGTAGATTTGGCGGTTCCCTTGCCGGTTGTCTGTACGCATTTTTCAATCAGGAACTTATCGACCGTGTATCCCGTAAGCGTCATGTCTTCAACTTCCATTCCTATAACGGGTTTAAATCCGGCAACGCCTGCTTCACTTAATCCGTTACGTACTGCGCGAAGATTCGAATACGGCGATCCATCGTAGTGTTTGATACCGATGCCCTTGGAACCATTTTCAACCGAAATCTTGATGCTGGACTTGATGATTTCCGGTGTGGTGAGTAAACGAGTTGGTACACCAGGAATAATGGGAATGTTGTCTCCCATGAAATACTTCGTGGTTAATATGCGCGATTTTCGATCCGATTTCTGATAGCCATTCTGTTCGGTATGGGTGGAGAGATGAACCGAGTTGATGTTGTTTTTCAACTCCTCCAGGGTTAAGCCCGATGTTCGGTCATTCAGGTCATTCAGGCGAAAATCAATGCTCGGATTTTCCTGGTGGATTCGATCCGTAACCAGTTTATAAATTTCTGTCGTACAGGCTTTTCTAAAATTTCGCCAGTTGGTCAGTTGGGGTTCGGCATACGGGTTGTCTTTCAAAACCGGAATTGCTTCCTCCATGTTGAAGCCCATTGCGTTTGCCTTGTGCTTACAGGATTCGCAGAAACACGTACCGCCTTTAACCGGATCATCCGACCGGCTGAATAGCAACATGCACGTCTGAATGTAATCGACATCATAATGCTTCGCCAGATCGCCATAAAGCGTAACCAGATACTCCCGTACATCCGGGTTGTTCGTGCAGGGCCGATCAACCGGCTTATTGGTGATGTCGCGTTGTTTGTACTCTTCGTGCTGGTTGAGGTAGTCTACCGGAATGTATGTATGCGATACCTCGACACCCGCTCGTAATCCACGCGCGTGGGCTTTGTCAAGCACGATTTTTAGCCAATCGGTATCATTCAGCCAGGCTTCGCGCGACATCAGGGGTTTAATCTTCCCATACAACTCCATGTGTGGCTTAAAATACGCCCGCGAATCTTCGGCATCCCATTCGGTTCGGACCGGATTATGGATAAAGTTGAACGTCCCTGGCAGGTTATCATTGTTAAACGGTCGATGCTCCTGGTGCATAACGGCAATCAGGTAAACCGAGTTTACTCCGGCAATACCGGTCATGTTGTCCAGAATGAGATCGATGCCTTCGTCATGCACCTCCCACGGATAGATACTGCCCGTGACCTCGAAAGCCGGAGCTGGTACGTTCGAACGCGGGATCGACTGCGCTGTTGAATGGACTGCGTATAGACCGGCAAGGCATGCCAGCAACCATGCTTTTTTGGGGTTGAACAAGTTCATGGCGTTTGAACAAGATAGGTTTAGACTATTGTAATCCCTGTTAATTCTTAATTCACCAGCGTAGGCGTTTGGGTTCTCTTTCTCCCAACAAGCAGGATTGCCGTCACCAACGCAACCAGGAGAATTGCTAGTCCGACGAGGTATGTGTATCCTCGCGCTACGTCAGGGCTAATAGCCACTTTCGCCGTGCTGAGCATGTCATAAACGGGAATTAGCCAGGTGAACACGTAAGCCTGCGCCAGCGTAATAAGGCAAATAACACCCAGCATCAGGAAACTATGCTTCACCGTAAAGCGAAACAGCTGGGATTCCTGACCAACCAGATCGCCAGCCGCAGCGGCTACGGCAATGGATTGGGGCGAAATCATCTTACCCACTACCCCACCCGATACATTGGCAGCAACCGTTATAACCGGATCGACGCCAATTGACTGAGCCGTAGCGTACTGTAATTTACTGAACAAAGCATTGGCCGACGTATCGGAACCCGTAATGAACACGCCAAGCCAACCCAGCACAGGAGCAAAAAATGGGAACAGAACACCCGTATTAGCCAGCACTTCGGCCAGAGTAAGCGTAATGCCAGAGTCGTTAACGATGTAGGCAAATCCCAGTACGGCGGCTATGGTCAGGATCGGAAATCGCAACTGGTTCAGGGTAGCGATGAATACCTTCCCTCCTTCCCGATACGTTAGCCCGACCATCGGAATGGAGACAAGCGACGCAATGAGAATAGCCGTTCCGGCAGCGGATAAATAATTGAATTTAAATAGCTTAGGAATCAAATTACCGTCTGTCCCCTGAATGATCTTGTGAAGCCCTGGAAATTCGAATTGGTATAATCCCAGCGAATTAAGAACGTCTTTGATCGGTTGCATCCCCCAGGCAATCACCATAATGGTCAGCGCGATAAAGGGCGACCAGGCTCGTAGCATTTGCCCAGCGGTATACGTTACGTCGGTGTTAAACGTAGCAGCAGGTTCGTTGGCAAAGCGCCAAACGGTTTTGGGTTTCCAGAACCGCAGAAACACCATCAGACTGATGATGGACCCGAGACCTGCAATCACGTCAGGCAGCGACGGCCCTATATAGTTGGATGAGAACCACTGCAGGAAGGCAAACGAAACGCCCGATACCAATACGGCTGGCAGCACTTCTTTGGTCTTGTTGAAGCCCGCAATAATGGTTACCAGATAAAAGGGCAATATCACCGACAGAATGGGCAGCGTCCGACCCACCATCTGCGAAATGGGCAGTTCAGGAATACCCGACACTTGCGACGCTACGGTAATCGGAATTCCAATGGACCCGAAAGCAACCGGAGCCGTATTGGCAATCAGGCAAATACCAGACGCATACAGCGGATTGAACCCCAGTCCGACCAGCATGGCGGCCGTAATGGCCACCGGAGCGCCAAACCCTGCCGTACCTTCCAGGAAGGAGCCAAACGAGAACGCAATCAGTAAGGCCTGCAAGCGTCGGTCAGACGTAATGGATGCCATAAAGTGCTTGATGATCTCAAATTGACCGCTCTTTACCGTCAGATTAAACAGAAAGACGGACATAATTACCAGCCAGCAAATCGGAAACAGACCGTATAAAGCGCCGTGACCGATCGATAAGAGCGCCAGCTTCACCGGCATGCCGTAAACCAATATGGCAATGACCGTAGCAATGGCTATTGCGAGTAAACTGGCCTGATAGCCTTTCATTTTTCGAATAATCAGCGCCCAGAAAATAAAGAGAATAGGCACTGCCGCCACAAGTACCGACAACGCTATATTATTGAGTGGGTCAATGACCTGGGTCCATTTCATAATCCGATGGCTTTATTGAGTAGGATGTAATAGCTGTTAATTCTGGTGATCTATTTCCCTTTAAAGTGAATAAGCTCTCGATTGGTAGGAATGGATTACCCATCAGTTCTGCATATCCCATTTTTTGTCGGTTTTCTCGCCCATCTCCAGCACCAACGTACCGCCCTGCATCAGTTCCTCGTGGGTAAACGAGAGCGACGTCAAGGGTTTTCCGTTTAACGTAGCGGACTGGATGTACTTATTCGTCCGCGATGATTTTGGAGCCGACAGGGTGAACGTCTTCCCGTTGGGCAAGGCAATACTGACTTTTGTAAAGAGCGGACTGGTGATCGAATAGCGGGGAATGCCCGGCGTGGTTGGGTAAAAACCCATCGCCGAGAAAACGACAAAGGACGACATCGACCCGCCGTCTTCATCGCCCGGAACACCGAAAATAGTATCCTGAAACCAAGTGTCCAGTAGCAGTCGCGTATACTTCTGGGTTTTCCAGGACGCGTTGGTGTAATTGAATAGATACGGAATGAAGAAGGTGACCTGATTGCCCATTGAAAATTGACCAATCATGCCAGTCTGGTTTGGCCACATCTCCCAGAAAACGGGCTTGCTTTTACCCATGCCTTCGCGGAAAAGCTGATCCAGATTTTGCTCCATTTTTTCAGGGCCGCCCATTAATTCACGCAGCCCTTTCAGGTCCTGCTGGGCGTTCCACATGTAGCTCCAGCCGTTGTTTTCATTGTAATAATCGAAACCGTTATGGCCACCGTCAAATTTCGGGTCGATCTCGATCCAATTGCCCTGGGCATCTTTAGGCATAAACATCGTATGCTTATCGCTCCACAGATTTCGGTAGTTCTGCGTCCTGGGCGCATACGTAGCGTACACTTGTTCGTTACCCAATTCTTTCGCCAATTCGCTTAGCGCCCAGCTGTCGTAACAATCGCCCAACGTAATGGCCACCGCTGATCGCTTCTGGCCGGGTTTCTGCGAAGCAAACGCGTCGGTTTCTTTCTCTCCGGGATGTAGCGCCGGATAGTAGCCTTTCTTGACATAGAAAGTCTCCAGGTCACCTTTAGGGCCATTACGGAACGGCAGCATGGTAGCTTGTTCAGCGTTTTTCAGCATGCCCTCAAATGCCGTTTTTACGTCGAAGTTGCGAATGCCTTTGCGATACGCATCCAGAAACATCACCGACGACTTGAAACCGAACATTCCTGGACGATCCCCGTACGGCTTTGGATACTCCGGCATCCAGCCGCTCTGCTGATACATCGTTACGTAGGATTGCAGCATATCGGCTTCGCGCTGAGGGTCAAGGATAATACGTAGTGGGTGGAGGGCCAGGTAATTGCCCCAGGTATAATCGTCAGTATAGAACGGGCGTTTATCCTCATGCACTTTCTTGTCGTAGCCACTGTAGTATTTTTCGTCTTCCGACATGTCGACCATGCGGGCGTAGCAACGGTAAAGTGAGGTGTAAAAACTGCGTTTCTGGGCTTCAGTTCCACCCTCTACGTTGATTTTGCCGATGGTTTTTGCCCAGGCGGCCTGGGCTTTAGCTTTGAGCTGATCGAAGGAAACGCCCTTGAGTTCGTTCTCGAAATTCTTTTTGGCCTGTTCGGGACTAACAAACGAGATAGCGTACCGAAACTCTACGGTCGAAGGGTCGTTTTCACCGTAGCTTGCCCAAAGTCGCTCGCCAGGCATTTTCTTAGGTTTCTCCGGCACACCACTAACGGTATATTTCTCCCAGTCCTTCTCGCCTTCCTTTTTACCCGTTTGCGGTTTACCGGTGAACATGCCGTATAAATAAGCCATGCCTTTCTGGTCGTGAATCGCATCATTGACAAACTCAGTTCCCACCACCGCATTGCCATTCTGGATGTCATACTTGCCATTAGCGTAATAGTGCGACAGGAGCAGATTCTTTTTCACACCCGCCGGAAAAGTGAAGCGATAGATACCCGTTCGGGCGCCGGGCGTAAACTCGGTTAAAATATTGTCGTCCGTAAGTTTGACGGAATAATACCAGGGCTGGGTTACTTCCAGATCATGGTCATACGTCAGTCGACGGTACCAGGCCGTGTCCGCTACGTTCCCCTTCGACGGTTTGATGGCAAAGACCATCTGGGGCGTAATGATGTTCAACGCCATCATCGGAAAATCGGTGATCTGCATATCCAGATGATCCTGCCGCTTGGGAAACATACGCACCATCTGGTTAGGCAGATGAACGACCGGCCGGTTGGTATTCAGCAAAGGCGCTACGTTGCCAATCGTGGGGTCGATATAGTTGAGGGTAGGGTTACTTCCCTTCCCATTTTGTGCCCGGCTGGTCTGGGCACAAAAAGCAATAATGACAGTCGTTAAAGCGAGTTTAACCAGTCGGTTAGGACGTATTGAGCAATTCATATCGGCTAATAAGTTATCTCCCATTTTTTGTCGGTTTTCTCGCCCATCTCCAGCACTAACGTACCGCCCTGCATCAATTCTTCGTGCGAGAAGGATAGCGACGTCAACGGCTTTCCGTTTAAAGTTGCCGACTGGATGTATTTGTTGATTCGGGATGACTTTGGTGCCGACAGCGTAAAGGTTTTGCCATTCGGCAACTTGATTGTCACCTTACTAAAAAGTGGACTGGTGATCGAATAACGGGGAATACCGGGTGTGGTTGGGTAGAAACCTATCGCCGAAAAAACGGCAAATGAGCACATTGAGCCCGCATCTTCATCGCCCGGTACGCCGAAAATGGTATCCTGAAACCACGTATCCAGCAGCAGGCGCGTGTACTTTTGGGTCTTCCAGGGTGAGTTGGTGTAGTTGAACAGATACGGAATGAAGAACGTAACCTGGTTGCCCATCGCAAACTGACCAATCAGGCCCGTCTGATCCGGAAATTTCTCCCAGAAAACCGGCTTTGGCCGGTCCAATCCTTCCCGAAAAAGCTGATCGAGGTTCTGCTCTAACTTGTCAGGTCCGCCCATCAATTCCGTTAGTCCTTTTATGTCCTGCTGCACATTCCAGCGGTAATTCCAGCCGTTATTTTCGTTGTAATAGTCGAGACCGGCATGACCACCATCAAACTTCGGATCGATCTCAATCCAGTTACCCTGCGCGTCTTTAGGCATAAAAAAGGCGGTTTTGGCGTAATACAGGTTTTTGTAATTCTGCGCATACGGGGCGTAGCGTTTATATACCTCCTGATTACCCAGTTCTTTGGCCAACTCGCTCAACGCCCAGCTGTCGTAGCTATTTCCCAACGTAACGGCAACGGCCGACCGTTTTTGACCACGCTTAGCTGCCGTAACCGAATCCGTTTCCTGCTCACCGGGACGTAGCGCCGGGTAGTATCCTTTAGCGTAATAAAAATCCTCAAGCGCCCCCTTCGGACCGTTTCGCGACGGAAGCATCGTAGCTTTCTCCGAATTTTTGAGCATGCCTTCCAGCGCCGTCTTCGTATCGAAATTGCGAATGCCTTTGCGATACGCATCCAGAAACATCACCGACGACTTGAAACCAAACATTCCTGGACGATCCCCGTACGGTTTCGGATACTCCGGCATCCACCCACTCTCTTTGTACATCCGCACGTACGACTCCAGCATGTCGGCCTCGCGCTGAGGGTCCAGAATGCTACGTAGCGGATGTAAGGCTAAGTAATTGCCCCAGGTGTAATCGTCAGTATAGAACGGGCGTTTATCTACGTGTACTTTCTTGTCGTAGCCGCTATAGTATTTTCCCTCTTCCGACATGTCGACCATGCGGGCGTAGCAGCGGTAGAGCGAGGTATAGAAACTGCGTTTCTGAGCGTCGGTTCCGCCTTCTACGTTAATCTGCCCAATAGTTTTTACCCAGGCGGCCTGCGCTTTATTTTTCAACTGATCGAAGCTAACGTTCATCAGTTCCTGCTCCAGATTCTTTTTGGCCTGCTCATGGCTGATAAAGGAAATACCGTACCGGAATTCAACTACCGGCGAATCGGTTTCTGAATAGCTGGCAAAGGCGCGTTCACCAGCTACTTTCTTCGGTTTTTCCTGCGTACCAGTCACTGTATACCGTCCCCAATCTTTCTCGCCCTCTTTCTTACCCGTCTGCGGCTTACCCGTAAAAACGCCATACAGATACGCTATGCCTTTCTGCTCATGGATCGCATCGTTCACGTACTCTGTCCCTACAATGGCGTTCCCGTCCTTAAAGTCGTATTTACCATTGGCGTAATAATGTGACAGGAGCAGATTCTTTTTCACGCCCGCCGGAAACGTGAACCGGTACATACCTGTTTTAGCGCCCGGCGTAAATTCCGTTAAGATATTGTCATCCGTGAGTCGGACCGAATAATACCAGGGGTGAATCGTCTCAAAATCATGATCGTAGGTTAGCCGACGATACCAACCCGTGTCCGCCAGTACTCCGGCAAATGGCTTAATGGCGAAGACCATCTGGGGCGTAATGATGTTCTGGGAAAGCATGGGAAAATCGGTGATCTGCATATCTAGATGATCCTGCCGTTTGGGAAACATCCGCACCATCTGGTTAGGCAGATGCACCACCGGCCGGTTGGTGTTGAGCAAGGGCGCTACGTTCCCAATCGTCGGATCAATGTAGGTTAATCCATTCGCTGAGTTGTTGGCTTTTTTCTGCCCAAAGCTGACCTGAATTCCTGACAGGAGAAGTATTGACAGGCTACATAGCAGGCTGATTTTTTGGTTCATCATGATCGAGAAAAGGCATCAAACATTATTACGGTTGAGCTATTCCTAGCTCTACTCTATAAAAAAACGATTTGCGGAAAGAATACTCTCAGAAGGATTCCAAGACCCTAGCTCGGTATGACGGCTGCGGCCGACCGTCCCGCTGGGGTCAAATGTTTATAGCACCTCGTTATCTCTATAGACATCTGACCCCGACGGGACGGTCGGCCGCAGCCGTCATACCAACATACCAGAGTCCTATACCTATTTGCATTAATCATCCCCTAATTATACCCCGGGTTTTGAGGGAGTACAGAAGGGTTATTGATAATCTGTATTTCGACCAGCGGAATCGGGAATAGCGCATTATACGGCTTGAAACCAAGGGGTGCCATTACAGTCGTTAACCGATCCGTTCGGGCCAGATCAAACCAGCGCACGCCTTCCATCGAGAGTTCATAAACGCGTTCATCGTAAATTTTGCTACGTAGCTGATCTTTGGTCATGGTCGTGTACGCGGGCATTTTGGCGCGGGTTCGTACCTGATTCAGATACGTAAGCGCGGCATCCGTCTTCCCATTTTCGTTCAACGCTTCGGCCAGCATCAGCAACACGTCGGCATACCGGATCACTTTCCAGTTTACTTTGCTGTCGTTCAGCGTATTGGTGATGGCTAAATATTTCTTGGTGAACGTAGCGATCTGCAAAAAGCCCTGAAAAACGCCGTTATTGTCCGTGTATCCTTTCGCGACGGTCACATCGCGCCGGGGATCTTTCGGATCAAACGAGTCGAACAGCGCCAGCGTTGGCGTATTCTGTTCACCGGCTCCCCCTTTGATTCCGTAAAACGTTTCGGCTAGTGAGTTGGCCGATTTAGGCAGGAATTTATTAGAGAAGCCGCTGCCCGCACCCAGATTACCATCCTGATATTCAATATCGAAGATGTATTCGCTGTGATGTTCATCCTTCGTGTAATCGAACAGGTCATTGTAATTGGCCAGCAGTGAATACCCGGACGTTGTCACTTCCTGTAACTTCGCTTCCGCTTTGACAAAGTCTTTTCGGGTCATATACACCCGACCCAGAATAGCTTTGGCGGCTCCTTTTGTGGCTCTACCGACGTCGACGCCCGTATATTTTGCGGGAAGTTTCGCTTCGGCATCCAGTAAGTCCTTGACGATAACTTCATCGTAAATCTTATCGACTTTTTCGCGCGTTTTCGTATAGCCCTCCTCAATTGTTGTCGGTTTGGTGTTCAATGGAACGTCGCCAAAAATGCGTACCAGATCGAAGTACGCGAATGCGCGCAGAAATTTAGCCTCCGCTACATGACGATCTTTGTTCGTTACAACGGCTGGATCGGCTACTTCGATACTTGACAAGACCAGGTTGGCCCGGTTGATGGCGCTGTAATAATTTCGCCAGGTCGAGATCATCAAATTGGCATCACTATTCATGTTAAACTTGTCGACCGAAACCAGAAAAGCGTCATTGCCCAGCGCGTGCCAGGAACCGTCGCTTCGCAGATCACCGAAAATCCAGAAATCCTGGTACTGGTTGCGGAGGGCGCTGTAAATACCGACAACAGCATCCTGAAAATCTTTGTCCGTTTTATAAACAGCATCGACGCTAACCGTCGAAATCGGATTCAATTCGATAAAGCTTTTCTGGCACGACGTCGCCAGCATGCTCAGTAGTAATAGGCAGACAGTCTTTTTCATCTCGTTCCTGTTTAGGGATTCACTACGTTAAAAACCGACGTTTAAACCAACCATGAAGCTTTTCTGCAACGGATAATCGTTGGCTTCGACACCCGGTTGCAGGGGATTCTCCGTTGTGCTGGATTCCGGATTAAACGCGGTGTACTTCGTGAAAATGAATGGATTATTGGCGTTCACATAAACCCGAAGCGAACTGAGCTTCAGCCGCTGCGTAATGGAGCCGGGCACTACGTATGCCAGGGTAATATTGTTGACCCGCAGATACGTACCGGTGTCCAGAAAGAGCTGACTAGGCAACCGAACCCCACCCGTAGGCGTATCGTTGGGGCGGGGTGTTTTCCCGTCGCCGGGGTCCTGCTCCGATTTCCAATAATTGTTGCTGAAGGAATATCCACGAACGCGGGCCCGGCCGCTATTTCCACCACCCCGCGACGTATTGTAAATCATGTTTCCCTGCGAACCTTGCAGACTAACACTCAGGCTCAGGCTTTTATAGGAAACGCGGTTGGTCATACCGTAAAAAAAATCGGGATACGGTGAGCCCATAATCGTTTTATCGGCGTTCGTGATAACGCCATCGCCATCAATATCAACGAACCGTACGTCGCCCACGCGCGAACGATCACTTCCGCTCGGGTTGTAAATGGGTCCCCGGTCTAATTCGGCCTGGGTTTTAAAAATACCATCGACCTTCCAGCCAAAAAACATACCAATCGGCTGCCCAATCATAGTGACACTATTACCGGAGTAAATTGGGTCTCCCTGTGGGCCAAGTTTTACGACCTTATTGCGGTACGTCGACAAATTCAGATCCGTTGACCATTTGATTTTTCGATCAATATTGACCGTGTTCAAGACAAACTCCCAGCCCGTATTCCGTACTTCCCCGATATTCTGTAAAGCGGTGCTGAATCCGGTATTGTTCGGGATGTTTACGTTCAGCAACAGATCCGTATTTCTGGACTGAAAATGATCGATGGACAGGTTAAGTCGGCTGTTAAAAAAACTGGCGTCAGCGCCCATGTTGATGGACTTCTGCTTTTCCCAGGTTAAGTTCGGATTCGCAATCCGACCCGGTGCAATGGCCGTAGCCACGGTTCCGCCCAGCCCGTAATTTTCGTAGTTGACGGTAGCGTACTGATCATAATTTCCGATGTTGTTATTGCCCGTTTCGCCGTAGCTAAGCCGTAGTTTAAGCTCACTAATATTCCGTATATTTTTCAGAAAGTCTTCGTCCGAAATACGCCAGGCCAGCGCAGCCGAAGGAAACAAACCGTATTTATTCCGGGCTCCAAAACGCGACGATCCATCCGTTCGGATGGATGCCGTTACGTAGTATTTACTGTTGTAATTGTAGTTGACCCGGGCCAGGTACGACAGCAGCGACCACTCATAAATCGAAGCCGTTCCGTTACTGATCAGACCGCCCACCGCGCTTAGGGTCGGCACCAGGTTATTGGGAAATTTATTGCTGCTCATATTGCTGACTTCGCCACGTTCTTTCTGGACGGTGTAGCCCGCTAAAGCAGCAATCGAGTGTTTGTCAAGGGTTTTGGTATAGTTCAGTGTGTATTCGGTAAGCCAGTTGGTAATCATGGAGGCATTGTCGGAACCATTGGGCAGCTCATTGGCAAAATAAGCCCGCTGCGGCCGGAAATACATTCCCTTATTATTCAGGACACTGCCACCCAGCAACACGCTGAACTTTAAATCGTTGATGACCTGATAGTCAACACCAACGTTACCCAACAGACGCAGGTTTTTTTGAGACGTAACGGTTTCCTGAGCAACGGCCAATGGGTTATAAATATCCGCCATATCAGCCAGGCCAGCGTAATTAAAATAGCTTCCATCCGGATTCAGCAGCGGGCGAAAATTATGTACCTGCAAAGTAGATGCAACAATGCCCAACGTAGCGGCCGTACCACCACTTACACCCGTTGACGGCAATGAACGGAGATCTGTATACGACGGATTGACACTAACGCGCATTGCCAACCGTTTCGACAGTTGGGCGTCAATGTTGGTTCGGAGTGAATAGCGCTTGAAACCGCTGTTAACGATAATCCCGTCCTGGTTAAAATACTCTCCGCTTACGGCATATCGAATATTTTCGGAACCACCCGTAGCCGACAACTGAATCTGACGCTGCGGAGCCGTAACGAGTACTTTGTCCAGCGAATTCTCATCTGTCGTGTTCCGTCCCTGCAGTACGTCCATGATGATGGCAGGCACTGGCGTTGCCCAGGCGGTCGGTGAGCCCGATACGTCCCGGCCAGCATCCAGATTTTTATTCCGCATACCATCGTAGAAGAATTGTGCCTGTTCCAGTGAATTCTTCATGATAGGCACTTTCAGTACACTTTGCCAGCCGTAATACGTATCCAGAGACAGGTTTGCCTTACCGGATTTGCCCCGCTTCGTGGTAATAATTACGACCCCGTTTGACCCGCGGGAGCCATAAATGGCCGTGGCCGACGCATCTTTCAAAATATCCAGGGTTTCGATGTCATTCGGATTGATGGTCTGGATATTATCCGTAGGAAACCCATCCACTACGTATAAAGGGGTAGCTCCGGCTGAGATGCTCCCGATACCGCGTACACGAATTTGTGGGGCTGCCCCCGGTTCGCCCGAAACGGTTTTCACCTGAACCCCTGCCACGCGCCCCGCCAATCCCTGTTCGATACGGGTTACGCCAAGATCCTTTACTTCTTTGGCACTAACCACCCCTACCGAACCGGTTAAATCTTTTTTCTTGACGGTGCCATACCCCACCACGACAATCTCATCAAGGGTTTTATTATCAGCCGTTAACGTAACGTCCACAGTCGTTCGACTACCCACACTGATTTCCTGGGCCAGATACCCAACGTAGCTAAAGATTAGTATGGCTGCTTCGGTCGGTACGTCCAGTTTATAGTTCCCTTCGGCATCAGACGTGGTTCCGCGCTGGGAACCCTTGACAACAATACTCACACCCGGTAAGCTCTCCCCTTTTTCGTCCGTTACGGTTCCCTGAACGGCAATATCCGCCAGCCTGTTTTCCAAAGACACTCCAGGTACAACCAATGACGACTCGCGTCTATCAGCTTCGGGTTCAGGCCGCTCGGCTGATTCGGGTGCGACAACCGACTCCGGCCCGCTCCCGGTTTCAACCCGGCCGGATGGTTCTTTCGACATCACTACGTAACCTCCGTTTTTCACCTTTTTATAACGAAGTCCGAGCGGTTTCAGAATGGCGCTTAAGTTTTTCTCAATACCTGTGTTGAAATTGACCGTATTACCCGTCACCACAAGCCCTTCGACGTTCCGGTCGAAAAACAGAATGTCAGTCGCGTAATATTCCTGTAGCTTTTTTAGAACATCTTTTAATTTCTGCGGAGAGGCTTTCCACAGTTTTTCTTTCTGGGGAAGTTGCTGCGCTTTTGCCAGCACCTGCGAAAATCCGGGCCGTACTCCTCCCAGCACCACCCCAATCAGAAGTAGCATACGAAACAGTTTGTTCATCGTTTGGTAAGGGTTTTTCGTTAGCGATTTATAGATCGATTTCTTTCATGACTATTACACACAGTTCTACCGAACCTCGCTGGTAAGTTGTATTCCAATCCGTTGCTGCCTCTATTCAAAGTAGCTTATGACCAACTTCATAATCAAGACGATTAAGCATCAAATAACACTTAGTCTTTTTTACTTATTTTTTCAAAAAATTGAATTTAATAAGGCAGGAGACGATTGATTTTACCAGCGATAGATTGGACGACTTGTCAGCTTACATGGGGATTTCCACTAAAAATGGGGTCAACTGGCTAATTTAGGATACAGTTGTAGAGTAATAATCCTACGATGCTGTTGCAGCCAATAGTTAACTCAACTTCACAATAGTAAAGAATTCGCGGCAAACGTCTCCTAATACGGGCGTGGCTGTTGCCCAACGTAGAACAAATGGAAATGAAGTCTATACCGGGGACAAAAGGATATGCGGATGTTGCCCCAAAATTTATTGAAGCTACAACAGCCATTGACTTCACGAAATTGCATCAGGATTTCTTACCGTTTATTCCTAAAGTGGCAGGTCGCATTTTGGATCTGGGAGCCGGTATTGGAAGAGATGCCTTTGAATTTTCACAAAGAGGACATTCAGTTGTCGCCGTAGAGCCTACGGAAGAATTTCGAATAGTAGGAAAGAAGTTATACCACTCTCCAATGATTGACTGGATTGATGACTGCCTACCAAAGCTTAGCCTACTTAGTGATCAGGCTAACCAGTTCGACTTTATTCTGGCATCAGGTGTGTGGTATCATCTTGACGATGAAGAACAAGCTATGGCCATGGAAAGAATAGCCTCCCTGTTGAAAATAAATGACATTGTAGCCCTTTCGCTTCGCCATGGCCCACCCGGCGCAGGAAGCCACTTTTTTCCCACAAGTGGCAGGCAAACCATACAGGATGCTTACTGTTCCAGGCTAACCACATTAATGTGTATTGAGAATCAGCCGAGCCTGATGCAACACAAAGAAAAAGTGTCCTGGACAAGGTTGGTATGTCAAAAACAGGAACGCTAGGAAGGCCTACGTTGGGTAGTCTTGCCAAAACGGGATCGCAAAATCCCACGGCAGCGTTCACTTACTTTCCACTCCAAACAAGCTCAGTGATTGTACGAAAGAAGGTGTTACCTCAGAGTATTATCAGGAAAAGTCGTGCCCCTACCCATGCGACTAAAATCGGAGCTGAATACTCATTTTTTATACATTTGGGAATCACATTTATATTTATCGTGGAATGGATATAGCCATACCATCAGTACGTGTATCAAAGGCTCGCATAGCCACCCAATTGATTTTTCTGGTTTGTGGGCTGGGGATGGCCAGTTGGGCTCCGATGGTTCCTTATACTAAAGATCGGTTAGCGTTAAACGACGCCAATCTGGGATTGTTATTGCTGCTGTTGGGCGCTGGGGCTATGCTGATGATGCCTACCTCGGGTTGGCTGGTGAGCCGTTTCGGTAGCCGCATCATCATGACTGGTGCCGTGGTGATTATGGCTATTGCTTTGCCGCTGCTGCTCATCCTGCCCTCCACTGCGGCCACAGCGATAACGTTATTTATGTTTGGAGCCGGCGTTGGTGCCATTGACGTATCCATGAACTCCCATGGTGTG
Organism: Spirosoma validum; assembly: GCF_014699035.1. GTDB lineage: Bacteria > Bacteroidota > Bacteroidia > Cytophagales > Spirosomataceae > Spirosoma > Spirosoma validum. The sequence goes on along the minus strand of NZ_JACXAA010000003.1, from coordinate 13,219 downwards.
CAGGTGCAGAATCTGTACGGCAGCCCCATTATGTCGTCCCTGCATGGTCTCTTTAGTGTGGGCGGCCTGTTCGGTTCGCTGGGATTGGGATTTTTGATTAAGCTGGGACTCAATCCAGTCTACGCCATTGTCAGTATTGCCGCGTTACTGATCATCATTACCATCACCCAGTACAAGCACTTATTTCCCGTTGCTGTTGAGCGACAGGTTATTGCTCAGTTTTCCACTACGAAGGAGAAGCCAACGGAAGGTAAGCAGCGGTTCGGCTGGTTGCACAGTAGTGTCTTGTTCCTGGGACTGATGTGCTTTGCCGTTTTTCTGGCCGAAGGGGCCATCCTCGATTGGAGTGCCATCTTTCTACGGGACGTCAAAGGAATCGAACCAGAGTTGGTAGGGACGGGCTATGCCGCTTTTTCCGTTGCTATGGCCACAATGCGGTTAGTAGGCGATAAAATAGTGGCACGTCTGAACAGCAAAACAGTCGTGGTGGGTGGCAGTTTACTGAGTGCAGTGGGCCTGTTGATAGCCATTCTGAGTCCCTGGGTATACGGAGCACTGACCGGCTTTGTGCTGCTGGGCCTGGGGGCGGCCAATATTGTACCAATATTTTTCAGCGCAGCAGGCAGACTGCCCGGTATTGCTCCCACAGTCAGTATATCGGCCATCACGACGATCGGCTATACGGGTATGCTGGCAGGCCCGGCTTTACTGGGCTTTATCGCCTATCATTTTTCACTGAGTATTGCATTGGGCAGCTTAGCTTTTTTGCTGTTGCTGGTTGCCCTGAGTTATGGTATAAACGGGAAAGCAAGTTAAATAACCGCTCAGGAAAGGGTGTATTCTGACAGCTTATCATACTCAAAATGAGTTTATACCCGTTAAGGCTCTATTCTCACCAACCCCTCGTGGTTGCTGCACAACTTTGTCATTCTTGAGTAAGCCGGAATAAAAGCTTTCAGAAAAAGTAGTTAGCCCGGCGGATCAGATAGGCTATATTTGCAACCTCGTTTGAGAATCCTTTATCCCTTAGAGGATTCGTGGTAACCAGGAGGACGACCTCCCCCACAATGGGAAAATAATTCGGGACGACCCAGTTTCTTAACAGAGGTCAGAGTTATGTCCTGGACTTATTTAGTTGTCGCTGGGTTGTTAGAGGTCGTTTGGGCCTACTTCATGAAACAGTCGGAAGGGTTCACCCGCCTTATTCCATCTTTAATTACCATAGCTGCCATGATCGGCAGTTTTGGATTACTGCTTATAGCCATGCGGACGTTACCGCTGGGCACCGCCTATACCATCTGGACAGGCATTGGAGCAGTAGGCGCATTTGTGGTTGGGATTCTCTTTCTTGGTGAACAAATCAGCGTTACTCGCTTTCTAGCGGCTTTTTTACTTATTGCTGGCCTTATTCTGATGAAACTCTCATCGAACCATTAACCTGCTATCGGTCAAAAACTTCATTTTGAAAATGAGCACAGTTGCTGACCTAAGCCACGCAAGGATTCGGTCTGTTTTAGTAAAACTATCCCGCATGAGAACCCTGTTATTTCGTTACGTCGGCTGGCTTGAACGTAATAGACGTTAGTTGCAGCAATACCTGATTGGGTCGGGCAGCGGGGTTTTTAACGACGAAGTAAACGTCATGAATGCCCGCAATCGGGGCTGATTGGATAGTTATGGTTGAGCGTTGCGTAGTTGATGAACCGGCCGACAAACCGGGAGTTCGACTACTGATCATGGGGGATTCGCCAACACGTTTCCCCGCCGGCGAATCTAACCGCATCTCCACGATGCCTCCAGCCGCATCGGCCCGCGCCGGAGCCTGAGCTGCTACGTCGATATGGTCAATACCCGTCAGGTCGAGTTGTGAGTAGCCTAGATAAGCGCCGGACCCGATCATGTAAAACGGTCGGTTCTGGGCCGTAGTCTGTTCGGTGCCTTTTGTCGTATCCGCCTGTTCGGGCAGTAACACTGGACTAAGTAGCACCACAACTTTTTCCGCCGAAATGGGGGAAACGTCCGGCGCTCCTTTATCGGTGTAGGCAGCCCGAAAGATGAAAACGCCGGTGCTGGTCTGGCCTTCGGGAATAATAAACGGATAACTTCCTGATGTGGGCAGCGATTTGGCCGTTTTCGGCTCTTCGGACAGGCTTAGAATGTACGTCACGATGGTCGAAGCATCCGTCAGCGAGAGTTGCGGATGCGCACTCATGGTAGCTTCACTCCAGATGCCGCTTCCTCCGCTGATCACCTTCCGGGCCAGCCGCTCTACGGCGTTGGGATCGCCTTTGTATTTCCGGGCGATGTGTTGATACGCTGGTCCGACAGATGGCCGGTTGATCGAGTGGCAAGCCCGGCAATCGCTCTCGGAAATGAGTCTTTGCGCAGTGGCGTAACTGGCTGTCATGTCGGCGCTACGCTGATTCATCGCCACGGTTACCCGGTCGAAACGTTCGGGCAGATACTCCATACTCACCGCTACCTGATCGGGCGTGATTTGCGCCGGGTTCGACAAACTTCCATCTTCCCGATCCGATACGCTCACTGCATACTCAATCGACTGGTTTGGAAAGAAAAACGTTTGATTTCCTTTCAGCGTAATCGCTACAGCAGGCGGCTCGTTGCCTGCTTTGATCTCCAGTGTTTTGCTGTTGCTGGCTCCTTTGGCGTCCGTTACCGTCAGTCGGGCCGTATATACTCCCGCTTTATCGAACTGGACCGTCGGATTGGCCGACGTAAATGTCTGGATGGTGCCACCTGCTTTTGGCGTGGTCTGCCACTCGTAAATCAGCGTGTCATGATCATAATCCGTTGAGCCTGCCGATGAAAACGCTATGTTAAGCGGAACGACTCCGGCGGTTTTATCAGCCGATGCCTGCGCGACGGGCTTCCGATTACCACTGTTGTATTCGATCCGTACCAGTCGGGCATTGTCATTTCCCTGAAACCAGGCACTACCGTATTCCAGCAGGTATAAATCGCCACTGGGCGCAAACCTCATATCGATGGGGCTGTCGAAACGCTCGTTGGGAAGAAACCGCTCCATAGCTACGTAGTTGCTCTGTGCATCCAGGGTTACGGACATGATCCAGCCCCGCATGAAGTCGGTGATCAGCCATTTACCCTCGTAATAATCCGGGAAGGGACGCTGGGCGTTTTTAAAATCGCTTTTGTGGTAAATAGGTCCACCCACCGCGCTTCGACCGCCATTGCCCATCAGCGGGAACTCGTCCGAAGCCCGGTGTGAATACCAGATCAGTGCTTTTTGAGCGGGCGGCAACTCCCGTAACCCCGTGTTGTTGGGCGAGTCATTGATCAGTTTAGCCGGGTTGAATTGTGCTCCGACTTTTCCAGTAGTGTAGTCCCGGTCCCAGTACGCTGCGTTGTTACCCACTACGTAGGGCCAGCCAAAATTACCGGCTTTCCGCGCCTGATTAAATTCATCGTACCCATACGGACCAAGTCCAACCGAATCTTTCATATCAGGGCCCACTTCGCCCCAATACACGTAACCCGTTCGGCTGTCGCGGGAAAGCCGCCAGGGATTCCGTAGACCCATCCCGTAAATTTCCGGACGGGTTCGGCGCGCTTCCCCGCCGGGATCGCTACCGTTTGGCTGTCCTTCCGCAAATAAATTACCCTTCGGAATCGTATAGGAACCATCTTGCTCAGGGTGAATCCGAATCAGTTTCCCCCGCAGATCGTTTGTATTAGAGGATGATTTCTGAGCATCCCAGGCACTACGTCCTGGTCGCTCATCGATGGGCGCGTAGCCGGAAACCAGACTGCTGAATGGACTGGTGTTATCGCCCGTGAGCAGATACAGATTTCCCTGTGGATCGAACACCATGCCGCCCCCGGTATGGCAGCATTCTTCACGCTGGGTTGGAATTTCCAGCAACACTTTTTTCGATTCTATCACTAGCCGATCGTCCAGCATCTCGTACCGAGCCAGTACGTTTTTGGATGCATCCGGGTCCGAGTAATACAGGTACAGCCAATGATTCTGCACAAAATTCGGGTCGGGGACAATGCCCAGCAGGCCATCTTCGGCTTCCCGTACTTTTCCCTCCCGGTTCGTATAGGTGGTATTGACCGGAATCGTCGCGACCACGCTAATCCGGTTGGTCGTAGGATTGTACTGATGAATGGTTCCTTTCCGTTCGATGAACAAGACGCGGCCGTCCTCCAGCGGAGCCAGCGCCATCGGTTCGTTCAGTTTCTCCGCCAGCACGACACGGGTAAACCGATTCGCTTCGGGTCGGGCCGCGTTCGGTCGGACCGGGCCACGCTTGGCCACGTTCGGCTTATCGGCATCAGGCCTCTTCATAGAGAGAAGGCCCGTCAGACCAATTAAGAGCAGGATCAGCCGCACTGTTGCCATGCGTATCGATAAGACTGTTTGAAAATCCCAAAGGACAGTTAAGTTCTTGTTTATATACTCCTAAAGCCCCCTTCAGGGCAGGGCCGTTGAGTTCTCGTATTTAGCGTCACTTTTCGTGTAGCCCGATCCCGAAGGGATCACATGTTTATAGAAAACCCCAATCATTCACCCGTATCCAGCATGCCGAAGGTATGCCACAATCGCTGGGGTGGCATACCTTCGGCATGCAAAGCGCACAGGAAGCTATTTCCCCTATAGACATGGGATCCCTTCGGGATCAGAACGTAACAACCCTACCCTTCAGGGGATTTAGAGGTGAACGCATTCAGGCAGCTACAAAATCAAGGTTTTCGGTGATCCGTTTCCCTTCGTTCACCAACGTATCCATATATAACCGGATGCGGTCTTTGGCTTCGTCCAGGTCCGTATTGTTCAGATTGATGTTCAGCAAATCGATGAACCAGGGCGCTTTGACATCACTTAGTACGTACACCTCAGCAATCTCCTTCGAAATTGGTAACGTAGTGGTTTTTGAGGCATCGAATACGTCTTTATTATCGGCCTTCAGCAGTTTTTCGTACTCTTCGTCCAGTAGTTTTTTGTACAGATCTGTCGAAAAACCATCACCCGCTTTAACACCCGTGGCCGCATCAGCTTCGGTCAGAACGGCCCCTTTATGTAACCACTCCCAGAGGATACTCAGCCGGATTTCACCCGTAGCCATATCTTCCATCAGGTACAGAATGTCGTCGTTACCGAAGAAGTCTGCGGCTTTCAGCGCAGCCGCCTGCATCCCTTGTCCGAAGGCATTTCCGTATTGCAGCGCTACGCTCAATAGATTGCGGGCGCCCCGAATGTCGGTCGGTGCCGGTTCCAGTTGCATCAGGCCATCGGCGTCGGCCTGGGTATAGGTCAGACGAGGGAATTCGCGGCCTAACTGATTCGGTTGCCCCACTTTCTCCCAGACGGGTCGGACGATATGAACCATTTTCCAGTGGGCCACCCATTTGCCACTGGCGCCGGCCTGCTGCTCCCGCTCGGCTCCGGCAACGGCTTTCGCCATACTGGCCGACACGCCCGCTTCTGAACCCACCGGAATGTTAGGCTCCATGCCGCCCTGCCAAAGCGCAAAGTTGCCATTGAGATCGGGCGTATTGACGGCCCGGCGCACGCGATCTTCGTAATTTCGCATGTAACCGTAGGTCATGGTAATCGCTTCGATGTTGGGATTGACGAAGCTTTTGTCCCAGGCCAGCGCGTCCGATACGCTGTTGATGTAATCCCAACGACCGGTATTGTAACCCACAAAATGCTTGCCCAGCGCAGCCCGAATTTCCATCAGTTGATGAGTGGCCTCTAACTGTTCGACCAGTACATAAACTTTAACCGTACCGACTGCCAGACCCAGGTGATTTTCGAGCGCACTGATGAGTGCATTCCAGACACCTGCTTCCTCAGCAGTCTGAATTTTGGGCAGGTACAGCACAATGGACGAACCCGCCTGTTGCAGCGCCTGATAATTGTTCACGACGTAGAGCGTCAGATCCACGATCGAAGCGGCCATAGATTCTCCATCGGCATCGCGGATATGGCGGTCATCAAGATGCAGTCCCCGCGCGCGGAAAATCTTGGTCGTGAAATTCAGTTGGTCTTCCCAGTTATCAATTGTTTTTCGACCCAGGAACGACTCGGCCCAGCGGTTTATCTCAGCAGCCACCTGTTTCGCTACGTTCAGAAAGAGCGGATCTTTGTGAATGGCCAGTTTGAGGTTACGCTGGTTGTCGAGTGACATGATCGTAATCTGTCCCAGGGCATCTTCCCCATCGAACATCCAGCCGTCAGCGCCGGACAAAAGCGCATACGCTACGTTCCGGATGCTACTTTCGACCGGAGCGTTGGGTTTAGCTGCCGGACCCGTTCCCTGAATCCATTGCCGCTGTAAATCCGCCGGAATGGCCGCTCCTTCGAACTTGCCATCGCGGGCATCCTGGACGTTTATATCCGTTCCGGGAATGGTGCTTTGCGGGTCGAGGAACGTAATGCGCTCGTGTTGCTGCTGCCGCCGGGCCCGACGCTGCATGCGCTGGTCCATGACCTCTTTGATCCGTTTGTTGAAAGGAGCCAGAACGGCGAGCGCTTCCTGGGCTTCGGGCGTGTAGACGTCGGGGTAAAGGTCCTGTAGATGAGGGCGAATGTTAATCATAATTGTCAGGGTTGTCGATCGTATTAGTCAGCTTAGTAACGTACCGGTTTGCGGTCGGATGTAAAGGTACAGTCATTCATAATTTTATGCCGAACGAAAGTACGGCGCTACGTCCATCGGAAGACCAGATACCGGCCCCCGGATACATCGTCGGACGTTTGGTAAAGTATTGTTTATTAGCAATGTTGTTGATGCCCAGGCGAAGCGTGTAACTCTTGGTCAGTCGCAGGGTAGCGTTCACATCCCATAGACTATAGGCCGGAACAAGGCCACGAGCGGCATTTGCCGATGGCGTAACGGTATTCAGCGGATCGGCGAAACTCGCGCCTACGTAGCTGTATTGCAACGTGGCAAACAATTTCCGGTGCTGAACCTGAAGCCCGTTTCGCGTAATCCAGGTCGGCACCCCTTCGAGTTTATTGCCGACGATGCTGGTGTTTTCATTATTATTGATCGCACTACCTTTGCTATACGTAGCGTCAAAATAAGACGTTGACGTGAAAACCGAAAACTCAGTTGGTAGCCCCAGTTTGTGATCGATGTGGATGGGTTTATACTCCGCGTAGAGTTCAACGCCTTTAGTCAGCGTATTGCCCACGTTAGTTCGTAGCAGATAGGCCTGACTGGTGTTGTCGTTCATCGAAAGCATACCCATCCGGTTGTTGTACAGCAGTTGAAAAACGCCGATGTCGTAGGTCAGTAACGAGCCGACATTTCCCGTAACCCCAGCTTCGAAATTATAGCCAAAGGCGTCTTTCAGATTTTTATCCACCTTTTCCAGCACCGAACCCGGAATGATGTCTTTAAAGACAACAGGGCGATACGCCTGCGATATACCAGCATAAAATTTCGTGGTTTCGTTCGGACGATATTGCGCGTTGATCCCGAAAAGAGGGAAGCCGTGGCGAATACTGTTGGGCAAATCAGCGGGCGCGTAGTACGAGATGGCTCCGGTCATATCGGTAGAACCGCTCTCGATACGTATGCCGGGTGCTATCGTTACTTTCGGAGTTATGTACAGCAGGTTCTCCAGAAAGAACGCAATGTTTTTCGTGTTCATGTACAGATCGCGCCCGAAAGCTGGATCGGTCACGCTCAGGTCGAAGTCACTGCCGGTGGTTCCCTTTCCGAGTTGACGACGCCGGAGGTTGTTGTGCATGTACTGAACGCCAGCCGCCATAATACTCGTCAGACCAGCAATTCGATACTGATGTACCAGCCGTAGCTCCGACGTAAAGCTGTTGAAATTATCAATATCGACCTGACGAGCCCGGTACTGATTCGTCGCCGGATTGATCGTATCGACTACCGTCGCAAATGCATCCAGCATGACGCTGTTCCGGTCGCCGTACACACCCGAGTTGGTCCAGCGAAGCCGGGTCGACGGGCCGATTTTCCAGTCCAGCACCAGCGACGGCACGTAGATGTCGGGGTTGAAATAATTACGGGATCGGGTCGACTGGCGCGGGTCCTGCGCAAATTGGGCGTCGGTCAACGGGCCGGGAATCTGAAATACGTACGAGGAACGACCCAGTTCAGCTTTCACCTGCAATGATTTGCTGAAGGCATAGGTCAGACTAATAAATTGGGATTCAGCATCCGAGCGGGCGTTTTTCCGGTAGCCATTCGAATGTCGAATCTGGTAATACGCCGAGTACGTCAGCTTCCCAATTTTCCCGCCGATGGCATTGTAGGAACTGAACAGACCATACGAACCGGCTGTATTGATGCTCTCGAAGCCAAACGCACGGCTGGTGTCTGGTGCTTTGGTAACGTAGTTGATCATGCCCCCAAACTGCGCGCCATATTGCAACGAAGCCGATCCGCGCACCAACTCAATCCGTTCAATCGACTCCATGGCGGGGCTGTAGTGACTAGCGGGGTAGCCGTACATATCGGAATTGGTAATGACGCCATTCTGCCGGATGTTGTATTCCCACGACCGGTGAGGATCGAGCCCCCGCGTCGAGATGTTGATCTGGTTTCCGCTACCATCCATATCGTAGACAAACACACCCGGAATTTTGGCAAAAATCTGTCGTCCGGTTTTCTCGGCGATATTGCCATTTACCGATTCAAGCTGAACAACTTCGTTCTTCTTGCCAGCAGTCAGGTATACGTTGTGTACGTCGGGCAGTCGCTCCACCTGAATGCTGTTTTTGCGCTCTTCGATGGTAACCTCATCCAGGTTATAAATTCCTTCTTTCAACGTAACGGCTATCGGCGATGGCTGTCCGTCTGGCACGGTCACGTTCAGCTTCTGGCTGTTGAATCCTACGTTCGAGATCAGCAGCGTGTACGTACCGGGCAGCACCGCTTCAATGGCAAACGTACCGGTCTTATCCGTAACCGTCCCTTTCTTTAGTTCGCTGATACGTACCGAAACACCTTCAAGACCTGACCCCTGTTCGTTGGTGATTCTGCCCGTAAGATTCGTTTGCGCCAGCGCACAATGAACGGTTAGACTGATCAGCATCGTAAGCATTCTTTTTACAGAATTGCCAGCTAACGAATCCAAAAATCCAGTACAATAAAAACGTTTCATACGGTAGCCGTCAAACAAGTTGAACATTCGTTACGTACTAATCACTCTTCCAGAAAATTGAGGTCTTTACCAAACGTTTCTTCCATCTTCCAGAGACCGAGATAGGCCGTCAGAATGGTTAGTGCGCCCAATAAGGCCGCCCCGTTGATGATACCTAACTGATCTTTGAACAGCAGGAACAATGGCGTCATGATGTTGATACTTCCCCGCACAAAATTTGGCACCGTGGTGGCGACCGTGGCCCGGAGATTGGTGCCAAACTGCTCAGCGGCAATGGTGACAAACAAAGCCCAGTAGCCGACACCGAAGCCCAGGGCTACACAAATCGCGTAAAACATCGTAGCGGATTGAAACGGTACGTACAGGTACACCACTACCAGCGAAGCAGTCCATAACAAAAACAAGCCCAGCACCTTTTTCCGACTATTCATGTACTGGCTGAACACGCCACTCGATAAATCGCCGATGGCTAAACCGATGTATTCCCACATGACGGCTTTCCCGGCGACAATCGGTTCACTCAGACCCAGCGCTTTCCCAAACTCGGGCGAGAAGGTCATCAGAATGCCAGCCACAAACCAGACAGGCAGGCCAATCAGGATACAGCGCAGGTATTTCAGGAACTGGCTACTAGTGGCAAACAACTGTAAAAAATTACCCCTGGATACCGTTTCCCTGTCTTTGACTTTCGTAAAAATACCCGATTCAAACACACTGACACGCATCAGTAACAACAACAACCCCAGCCCTCCACCAATGAAATAGGCAATTCGCCAGGCAAACATATCGGCAATAAAATAGGCTAATACAGCGCCCAGGAGTCCAACGGAAGCGACCAGCGACGTACCGTAGCCCCGAATTTCTTTCGGCAGAATCTCCGCTACCAACGTAATGCCTGCGCCCAGTTCGCCCGCCAGGCCAACACCTGCAATAAAGCGAAGTAGTGCGTACTGATCGACCGACATAACAAAGCCATTGGCAATGTTCGCCAGCGAGTAAATCAGGATCGAGCCAAAGAGTACCGACAGACGACCCCGCTTATCACCCAGGATTCCCCAGATGATGCCACCAACGAGCAGACCAGCCATCTGGGTATTGATCAGGTAGATTCCCTGAGACAGCATAGCCGAGTCTGCAACACCCAGATCTTTGAGGCTTTGCACCCGAACGATGCTGAACAAAAGCAGATCGTAGATGTCGACAAAATAGCCTAGTGCCGCCACAATGACCGGAATCTGTAACAACTGACGTAGCAGCGACGGAGAAACCGATGGTCGGGATTTAGTGATAGGTTCGAGCATATCGTACGTTTTTTGACAGGATGAACAGTCGGGCCGACGTTCGGATGGACAGGATTAAACACAAATCAATCAGCTAATTCCGCCGAAGCACATATACTTGACTTCCGTGAAATAATCCATGCCGTATTTGGAGCCTTCACGACCAATGCCCGATTCTTTAACGCCACCAAACGGGGCCACCTCGGTCGAAATCATGCCGTCATTGATGCCGACCATACCCACGTCCAGCGCTTCGGCCACGCGCCAGCAACGGTTTATGTCCCGGCTGTAGAAGTACGAAGCCAGTCCATATGGGGTTGCGTTAGCTTGTTCAATGACTTCTTTCTCATCGCTAAAGCGAAAAATGGGCGCCACCGGACCAAAGACTTCATCCTGCGCAATGATCATATCGGCGGTTGCGCCGGTCAGAATTGTTGGCTGGAAAAACAACCCTTCCAGTTCATGCCCACCGACCATTATGTTCGCTCCTTTCGACAGGGCATCATCCAGGTGACGCTTCACTTTATCCAGTCCTTTTTCGTTGATCAACGGCCCGATCTGCGAGTCGACGTCCAACCCATTACCTACACGTAGCGCCGTTACGGCTTTTGCCAGTTTGCCGATAAATTCGTCATAGATTTTATCATGCACATACAGGCGGTTGACGCACACGCAGGTCTGGCCGCTGTTTCGAAACTTGGATGCAATCGCGCCTTTTACGGCAGCATCAATGTCGGCGTCCTCGAAGACGATAAATGGCGCGTTACCGCCCAGTTCGAGCGAGATCTTTTTCAGATTCGACGCACACTGCTTCATCAGCAGCTTGCCAGTAGCGGTCGACCCAGTAAACGAGAGTTTGCGCACTTTACTGTTTTCGCATAGCTCCAGGCCAACTTCAGCATTTTTTGAGGTGGTAATGGTATTGTAAACCCCCGGCGGGAAGCCCGCTTTTTCGGCTAACTCAGAAACAGCCAGGGCGGTCAACGGCGTTTCGGAAGGGGGTTTGACAATGACCGGACAGCCAGCCGCCAGCGCCGGGCCGACCTTTCGGGTAATCATAGCCAGCGGAAAATTCCAGGGGGTAATCGTTGCCGTTACGCCCACGGATTGCTTAACAACCACGATGCGTTTGTCCCGGGTATTGGCCGGAATCACATCGCCGTAGATACGTCGGGCTTCTTCGGCAAACCACTCAATAAACGAAGCACCATAGTCGACCTCGCCCCGGCTTTCGGTGAGAACTTTCCCGCACTCCATCGTCATAAGCCGGGCCAATTCTTCCTTATTTTCCAGAATCAGCGCGAACCATTTTTTAAGCATAGCAGCCCGCTCTTTGGCGGTCAGGTCCCGGTAGGCGGGCCAGGCGTTGTGTGCTACGTCAATGACCTGGCGAACGTCGTGCTGATCCATGTCGGTCACCGTGGCCACTACGTCGCCAGTAGCCGGATTGATGACGTCGAACGTAGCGCCACTGGCCGCATTTACCCACTGGCCGTTTACGTAGGCCTGCGTTCGGATGAGCGAGTTCGCTGTCTGAAAATCCTGATTCGTGCTGATCGAGTTCATAGCTAGAACGTAATTACCTGACGGATGGCATCGCCTTTGGCTAACCGTTCAAATCCCTCATTGACATCATCCAATTGCAGCTTGTGCGTCATCAGCTTATTGACCGGAAGACGACCCGCCTGATAGAGCGAAATGTAAGCCGGAATATCCCGTGCCGGAACGCAGCTACCGATGTACGAACCTTGCAGGGTTCGCTCGTCGGCAACCAGTTTCGTAGGCGATAATTGCATCATTTTACTGGGGTGCGGCAAACCCGCCGTGACGGTTTTTCCTCCTCTCGCGGTGGCGTAGTACGTAAACTCCAGCGCAGGTACGACACCGGCAAATTCGAATCCAATGTCCACTCCCCCACGGGTCAGGTCTTTCACCTGCTCCACGGCATTGGCCTCCGACGAATCGACAACCGCATGGGCACCCAGCTCCAGGGCTTTCGTCAGTTTATCCTTGTTCACATCGGCCACTATGATTTTACTGGCTCCTCCGGCCAGCGCACCCAGCAGAGCGGCAAAACCAATTCCGCCCATCCCGGTAATCAGCACGGTTTGTCCAAGGGATAATTTGGCCGTATTGATCACAGCGCCTACGCCCGTCATGATGGCACAGCCGAACAGCGCGGCAATGTCGAAGGGCAGGGTCGGATCAATTTTTACGATAGATTTTCGGGACACTACGCTATATTCAGCAAAGCCCGATACGCCCATATGATGGTGAACCAGGTGATGCTGTTGGTCCTGAAGCCGGGAGCCTCCACCCAATAATTCACCTTTGTTGTTCGCAGCAAGCCCGTTTTCGCAGAGCGCCGGACGACCCGTCATGCAGGGCATACAATGGCCACAAATGGGCAGGAACGAGAAGACCACGTGATCGCCAACGGCCAGATCGTGAACCCCAGGACCCAGCTCAACGACTTCACCAGCCGCTTCGTGTCCTAAGGCCATCGGCATCTGACGGGGTCGGTTTCCGTCGATGACCGATAGATCGGAATGGCAAAGTCCGGCCGCTTTAATCCTGACCAACACCTCCCCTGCCTGTGGTGGCTGCAAGTCGATTTCCTCAATGGTAAGCGGTTTACTGCTGGTGTACGGGCGGTCTTTACCCATTTCGTGCAAAACGGCGGCTCTGATTTTCATGTAATAGCGGTTTGTAATCGGTGATTATTTGAGCAGTTGGATCGGTACCACGGGCCGGGCCGCGTTCGGCTTCAGCCCGTATCGGATGTCAGGCGCTGTACGGGCTGAAGC
>NZ_JACXAA010000039.1 GCF_014699035.1 Spirosoma validum | reverse complement strand
TCCGTTTTTCTAGGTTGAATTCTGTCAATTCCTACTATCCGACTTATTTCAATTAACTATTCTCATCAAATGCTCCCAAATGAGATGGTTGTGATATTAGGCATGTTCTAAAATAAAGTCAGCATCGATCTTTAATTTGGTGCGCAAGGTCTTGGCCATGGCTAGGTTAACCCGGCGCTTGCCCCTCAGGATCTCCGATAAACGGGTTGCGGGCACTTCCAATAGTTGGGCCATCTCCCGCTGTTTCATCTTCCTTTCGTACATCTTGAACTCAATCATTTCCGGAATCGACTGCGGCACTTTAATGGGCATCAGGGGAATGCTGTCTTCATAAGCTTCGGCTAACTCCGAGAGTTGGGCCAACTCCGTGGCCTCGTCAGGGTTCAACGCAACGAAGCCTCCCCCTACTGTCGCTTTTTGAAGGAGGATTTCAATCTGAGCCATCAGTTGCTGATAGTCGGCGTAGGTGGTTGGCTGTTGCATGGGTGAAAGTGATTAAATAGTTGAGCAGTCCGGTAGTTTGTCATACTGGGCATGAGTGCCAACAAAACGAATGAACAGGGTTCGTTTGTCAAAGAAGATCATCGCTACCAATCGGTAATGGTTGCCTTTTATGTTAAAAACGTAGTGGTCGTTGCCCACATAATCGACGGAGTTGAAGGTTTGCTTGACATCGGTCAGCGATTTCCAGTCAGCGGCTTTAACGATGGCATACCATTCATTTAGAGCCACAACCGCGCTAGTGTGCTGAAGGCCGAACTCGTTAAGAATGGTTTTGCTGATAATGACCATTAATATCTCCCTAATACAAACTAAAGGTATGGATTAGAAATTACATTATCAACTATAAACTTACAAATTCTGTAAAAGCATGCGCTAAATCAACGCTCTAAAACCATCTACGTTGGCATGATTCTGTTAATGAAAAGAGAGAATCAAAAATGCTTTTGTACAAAACGAAGAAAATTTCATGTGTTTGTAGAAAGAAACGGGCGTTTAAAAACACTGCGCAGGAAGGCGATGGAAACGGGAGAATATCGGTTAAACCCAAAAAAAGACCTGATGTCCGACCGTCAAATTCACCGCAGGAGGGATGCTACCGCGACGTGGATCGATCGGCCTTCACAAGAGTTAATAATCAGTAGAAAGTACCTAAATTAGCTGTTAAACAAAACTGGAGTTTTGTTTAACTTTTCTCACAGGTTTTCATAATCTTGATTATATAACAGATTAGTCCATGAAAATCGTGTTAGTAGGCTTGATGATTTGCCTTGCAAGCTGCCAACCAGAGACTACATTCGAATATTATACCTCTCCAGATAAACGTAACGCAATTACAGTCGTGAAGCATGAGGGAAAAGTCTATTTTACGCGAGGTAGGTTTACTAAACCAATAGTACCGCCAAGTTTCATCTGGCCTATATCGGGCATGGACGGCGAGTATTTTTGCTATATCCATTGGTGCGGTCTGGATGGCGTTGAGATACTGTCTCCTTACGGAGGAGAATGGCTAGATACCGAAAAAGACGCTTTATTGAAGTTTAGGAAAATAGACAATAATGAACACTCTTCAATAGAGAGGAGTGAATCGCAGGACTATATATTATGTTATGGTAATATTGGGGGTTAATGTCTATAATTAACATAAAGCAAATTATACAACCGTTTTGAATGAGAGATTTTAAAGCCCAAGTCGATAGTATATCTTCAAAAGAAGACTTCACTAAGTTCTTAGGTAGTTTACTTGAAGATCTTCAATCGGATCGATCTTCTTGGGAGAATAACACTTTGGATGAGTACTTGGACGGAATCAAAAGTTGGACTGAAGATATGGATGGCTACTATATCAATATGGGTAAGCCGATTCCAGAAGATGTTAATTGGCGAGTATTTGCCGAAATTCTAACGGCTGCAACTCGATACGAATAGTTTCCAGACTAACATAATGCCACTTATATAACAGATCTTTTAGACCTTCCAACTACAACCGAGCTTCTTGAATTTTGTGGGATATAAACTTAATTAACTATGAAAACCCTGTTACTTTTAGCGTTAATAACCTCTTTACTTGCGGCCGTAAGTTCCTGCCAAAACAAAGAAGAACTAGCAGTAAAATCGGGTTGTGATTGTCAAGGTGAACCCTCCAAGGTGATAGATCGCGCTTTGGCTATTCACAACAAATCCCTCATTAGTATTCTAGATCCTGAGCATCTCCAACAAGGGTGGCAACTCTACACAGCTACTTATTTTAATCCTGACTTCATTCGGGGGAAAGTCAATGAGATTGATACAGTTTATGTCAGTGGTAATCTGCGGGGACCTTGTAACTATGGCGACTTTAATTATCACTCACGTCTTGAAGTCACTGAAATTAGACGAAAGTAAGTTGGCTTTCTAATCTAAATATGCCAATCTCTAAGTTGCGTTCATTAACATAAAGATAGTTATACAACAGGGCTAGAAAGAATACAATTTTCAAATACCATACCGAATTGAATTTTATTTAGAATTAAATATTATAGAAAGACTTAATTATGGTAATAAACACCATAATCAGTAATTAAAATCAACAGGTTTGTCTTTGCGAAAAATAAGATGACTGCTTCGTCTGAGGTAGCATACCAAATATATTTCCAATCATCAATTAAATAACTGATTGATAATGAGTCTATCTCATCAGGATAAGACCAAATTAAATTTACTTTTTCGTCAGTTATATTAAATTTTTCTAGTAGATTTTGTACATTATTAGTTGATTCCAGATTCTTGTATAGTACTTTATAAGGAAGATTTTTCAAAAGTCTGTTAAACAGATCAGATTTATTAGTTACATTGACTTCGAAACTAAATAAAATATTTTCTAACTTAATTTCATCTTGCACTGAAATTACTTGATATAGTAAAGGTTCGTCGAATTCCTGTTTAAACAAATCAAGCTTGAATTGATCCATATTTCTTTAATAGGCCTTATTAATTTTATACAATTTGACCAGTCTTATTATACGTAGGTTAAATTACATTTTTTCAAGGAGTGTTGTATAACTAGACTTGTGTAAATGAATTAAACTTAGAAGTGATTGGTATTCAACAAAAGTAAACATTCACAATAAAGTACAATTATCTGCCCGACGTCCAGTGATCAAGTCGAATAATATTCTTGAGTTCGCCACTAAACAAACTCATATGCCCTTTTGAATTCATGTCGAATAGGCCAATAATTATTACATACTTCTTACTGTAGTCACTCATTTTTTTCTCTTTTTTGATCTTTTCGGAGAAGTCTACCCAGAATGCATTTTTAATTAAACTATGAGTGAAGTCTTCTTTATGAAGATAAATAGCATCACCTTCAAATTCCAAGTTTAGGTAACCAACAACTTGTACAAGTTTGCCATGATATTTCTCAGGCGTTGCGATTAGTTGAATTAATGAAGCATCATAGACAATTGATCGGCTGTCAATATTGGTTATTTCAGGTTGAGCAAATAGGTTGTTGTAAAACCCTAAAGTGATCATCAAAGTGACTACAAATACCCTCATTTTGCTTGTTGTATAAGTGGCATTATGTAAAGCTAGGCATTGATCGGATGGTTTTCCCTTTGCTGTAACATCTCCATAACATTTTAGTCAGTCCTAGAATAAGAAATCTTCCCCTTCTGACGGCTCTTTGAGCTTGCTAGGTATTTTTTCATTGTCGAAACCCTCCCACGAGGCAATCGACCTTGGGTTAAACTTTATTCGTTCCTGCTTAAAAAACCCTTCTAGCAACAGATTCTCTGCTTCTTTATACAGCAGATAACCATCAATATCAAAACTTGGTACGTCTTGAGATTTCTCATACCGTGCATAATAATCAGGTGTATTAAGCCAATAAATCATTAGAGCTGTCCCTCGGTCACATTCTGGATAAGTAAGTATCAGTAAGGGTATTTCATCTCCATCATCCCAATTCCAATTTTTTATTAAATAATGCAACTCTTCAGCCGTTTTCAACTTCTCTACATTTTCTATACGAAGTTTTAGTATTTCTGTATTTTCATCAGCACTCTTTTCAATCTCCCACTGCTGTTTTTTAGATAAGCTGTAGAATACATCAAAAATCTTGTCTTTAATAAATTGAATTTGCTCTTGAGTGAGCTTCAACATTGTTTTTTGGTTTTATAATTTGCTATATGTTAACCTAAATGCCTTTGCTTGATTATTTTGTCATCCTCTACAGATGCGGCTGGCCATAATTCAATCAGGTAGTGATCGTTCCCCTCAATACCCATTTGATCGATTGTATGCTGGCCACCATAGTAGACTCGAAGCCGCCAATTAGGTGTAGCTCCTTCAACTAGCAATCCATTCTGTCCTTCATTACCTAATTCAGCGATTAAGATACCTGAAGATTGGGTTCTGATTGAGCACTCAACAATTTGGTCCCACTCGTCTAGGGGATGAATGAGCGGATCTGTTTCTAGAACAGCTACTTCGATAGGGACAGTGAAGTTTCTAAACGTTTCTATTACGATCAACCTACCATTCTCTTTTGAAGAGAACATATCTCTACGAGCCTGGTCAGTCGACCAATCTGCTTCAATACGGACTGTTGACCAATCTAAACCAGCATCGTAGATAAATATCTGAAAGTAGTCAGCAAACAGACTAAGGGTATAGGTTTTAATCATTCAAACCTGTTATATAGTCTCCATTGTGATAACTCAGAAGCCGTTTTTAGCGGTCCTTTACTCGCAGTAAAGAGAATCAATCTAGGGATATTCCATTAACATAATACAGGGTTTTCTCCTTCCCTTTTTAAAGGACAATTCTACTCGTATTCAGGACTGTTATGTGGTGGTTGATCTTAGAATATTCCCTTAACATAAGAACTCATATACAACTTGACTAAAAAAAGTACCATTTTTAAAGCACCCAATTTGTCGAAAGTATGTGCAGAGAATTGCCCCTATGTGGCTATACTATGACAAATGGGTTAATCTTTTCAGGAAATAGTTGGTAAGCTAGTAAAATTTCGAATTCTCAGATAACCCTCCCAAGGGAGACGAACCTATCCTGCTTCAATAAGCACCCTACCAAAGTCTAATACAATAATAGAAAATGTCGCATTCTGCCCCTTACGTTGTCGTTTTTACAGGTCCAGAAAGCCAGTCAATCTGACTATTTTTGGCTCTATATAAACAACAACATCCGATGAACATGACCAATCAACAGATTGCACAAGCTTTTTCCCGACATGACTTTGCCAGTACCTATCCTTATTTATCGGATACCATTCGGTGGAATCTAATCGGCAGCCAGCTGCTAACTGGAACCCAAAGCATCATTACTGCATGTGAACAATCGGCCGCTTATCTACAAACGGTCACCACTACGTTCGATAAATTTTTAGTGCTTTCTACGGAGAACAACATAGTGATCGACAGTTTATCGACTTACGCAGACGGCGAACATCAGCTTTCGAAGGTGGCCTCATGTGATTGGTATCGTTTCGAGAATGGGAAACTGGCCGAAATAACGTCCTATACGATTGAAATAAACGACTAGGAAGATCTGGTTCTGTTCAACAAAATCATGTTTTCTAGCAACGACATCCATTTGTCGTGAGTGTGTAGGTCATGACTTGGGCTGACACTTAATTACGTTCAAAAACAGATTTCGCACACAGGTTTATATTCTCAAATTACACTCCTATCTGAGACGAAGCCCCTAGGGCAGCCCGAGCTATGCCCTATTGTCGATGCACGCCTAGTAAAGCTTTTAGCATAAAGCCTTTATAGGTCAACACTTGGCTTTATGATTAAACAAGTTCACCAGACTATTTGCGCCAGCTTAGGGCTATCCTTGGCGGCTGGCTTATTTCAAAGTTGGCTTCATTTTCAACGGGGCATTGATCTATACATGCTAACCTCCTTTCGAAGCTGGTTTCTAGTTTTCGACTTCATTGCGCTCATAACGGCTAGTTTGCTACTAACCTATTACTACCGCAAAAACTTTAGGGCGACATTCTGGGCAGGATTGGTAGCCACCCTAATCTCATTTGTAACCCTACTCTATCTAATCCTAGCCACTCTTTACCCACTGCTGGGTCAATATGTCAGAGTGGCTGTATTGGTGGGCGTATTAGCCGATCTGGTTTATGGCACGACACTGGCTGCTTCTCAGTCCGGGGGCAGACCCTGGCTAAAGGGGGCAGGTATTGCGATGGCCTTACTTTATGGGGCTCAGTTGGCAGCCCTGGTGTGGTTTATCGACATCCCCCCTTATCCCCCAACCGCCCAGCTCGATGTAATCCAGCAATGGCTCTCCTTAGCTGACCGGATCATTCCAGTTCTACTCCTGTTTAATTTTGTTGATGAGTTAACGAACACTCCTGACGGTAAGGAGCCAGTTGACCTACCGGCCGGATTGCTACTTGCCAAAGGAATGGTGGTGATTCTTGCCATCTCGACAACGGTACTCGCTTTTCAGCTCATTGGGGACAACCACAACCATACCCATATATCTGCCCGCGAAAAGGCCCTGGCACAGCCTTTTGAGGAAGGAAGCTATGTCAGCCGCCAAGGGGATACGTTGCTGTACCGACTCTTAAAGCCCCTGCATTACGATGCCAAGAAACGGTATCCATTGGTGGTTGGTCTGCCTTTCTCCTGCCGGCTAGACAATATTCGTCAGATCGATGCCTGCCCCATAGCCAAATGGCTAGCGACGGATGAAAACAGGCGTAAGTATCCTTGTTTTGTGTTTGTGCCTCGCTGTCCACCCTATTCTGGCTGGGGTGGTGTCGCCAATACGCCTTCGGTAGCTCCCCTAGCCATTGAGGCCCTTGTTTCTCTGGATAAGGCATTTTCGATTGACACCCAACGGCGTTACGTGTCGGGCGTATCGCGGGGAGGGTATGGCTCCTGGCATCTGATTGGCACCCACCCAGAGTTGTTTGCTGCCGCTATACCCGTATGCGGAGAAGGCGATCCTAGCCAGGCCCCTGGTATGGCAGGCATCTCGGTCTGGGCTTTTCACGGGGCCAAAGACATGAATGTACCGGTGAGCGGGTCTCGGCAGATGGTTAGTGCGCTCAAACAAGCGGGCGGTGCTCCCCGCTACACGGAATATGCCCATCTGGCTCACAGTGTATGGGAGGAAGTCATCAAGACTCCGGGCTTACTGGAGTGGTTATTTTCTCAAAAACAAACGGACCATTCTAAAGCCACTAAAAGTTAAGTCTTCTCGTAAAACGCTCCAGTATGAGACGAACGTTCAGTCATATAAACGCCCCATTTTAGAGCATTTACGTGGATATACTCTCGACGTTATTTGCTAAGCTCACGATTAATCATCGCTTCCAAATTGGCTCCACTGCTCGGTTTAGCCGCATCGAAACTCACTATATTACCCTGCTTGTCTACCAAGATAAATTTAGGGATAGCACTGGCCGAATACAGATTCTGTACTTTGCCGTTCTGGTCAAAAAGCTGTAGCCAATCCGGGGTATCCTTGCGTAACGCTCTTTTCCAATTCTCTACTTTGTCATGTACCGCAATACTGATGAAGACTACTCGATCGTCGTGTTTATACTTCTTGGCGATAGTCTTTAAGTGAGTAGTTTCTACTCGGCAAGGCCCACACCAACTTGCCCATAAGTCCAGGTACACCACTTTTCCTTTATAATTACCCAAACTGTACTGGTTGCCTACGCTATCTTCAATAACAAAAACAGGGGCTGGTTTTCCAATCTCCGTTTTTAGAAGCGATAAAGCAGTCGTTGACAATAACTGTTCTATCTTCTCTCTATCTTTCACCGAAACAAGGGAAGATACATAGGGCACAAATTCTTTTTTTACTCGACTTAATTCCTCAATTGAGCCAGCATATCTAATCGACTGATCTAATTTAGTGTACAGCTTTATTTCGCGAATCGCTCCCTGATAATGAGTCGCTATTTGCTGAATAATTTGGGCTTCCTTTTTCGCTTCGTTACAGTAATTCGGCACTCGTCTACAGTCAAGTGTTCTTAAATAAGATGAATAAGTCCCCATCAACCAACTTATATAATTTTCTGATACTAAGTAATCATCATTATATAAATTCTCTAACACCATTCTGTCGTAATTATCCTTGACGAACGAAACACTTTTTTGATACGTAAAGCTGGAATCATTATTTACGTAGCTAATTAGATAGTATAGCTTCATGAAATGGTTATCCAAGCGGGTGCTATTCTTAAAGTAAGAAAACCATTTATCATTCGTGTTACCAGGGCGAAATGAAGCATTAAATAAAGAATCTCTAACGGCCTGATCCCGCTTGACAAACGAGAGAAGTTGTTTTTCTTTCAAGTCAAACCACGGCGTGTCGTTTCGCCTATTGAATTGTAATACGTCCCACGCAAACAGATAGTTACTGTTTTGGGAGCCCTTACCAGAGAGCGATTTACTCTTAAAAAATGACGCATAGTCT
This sequence comes from Spirosoma validum, assembly GCF_014699035.1. GTDB lineage: Bacteria > Bacteroidota > Bacteroidia > Cytophagales > Spirosomataceae > Spirosoma > Spirosoma validum. Next base: position 2,901 of record NZ_JACXAA010000039.1, on the reverse strand, counting down.
TTACCATCAGCGTTAAACGTTAGCTCATAACCAGGAGCGATATATAAATTAGTCGATAAGTCATTTTGGCGTAATGTGGCCATCATTGGCCGATCTACTTTTCGGGTTTCTAATCGAAATGAGCCCTCCTTATCCAGATTAATTTCTTCAATTGTATAGTCCTTATACTGGGTGCTTTTGTCTCTGAAAAATAAGATAAACTTGCTTTCTTTTGTATTGCTTATTTTACCCTTTATCACGAAGGGTTTAATTGATTGAGGTTTTTGGCCATAGCCTATAAAATTTGTAAAAAATAGTAGAGTGACTAGAAAGAAATGCGTCGTTTTCATAGTATCATGTTTCGTTTTCATTACTCGTTGCCACGTTTAGTATTCCCGCTAAGCGCCTTGGCCTAATAATTAACCTGTTTGCCTTTCCGTGCTTAGACTTTGTTCAGGGTCATAACGTTGGCGGTTAGCTCCTTTGGATGGTTTGCCCGAGGAGCACTTAGTTGCTTGAAGACGGAACACTCTACAAGTGATGTGAGCAAATATAGCTTAACACCGTATTGGCCGAGGCTGTTGCGAGTGGATACTGTTCTAGCAAAGCCCAGATCGCTGCGTTTTGTTGAAACAGGGGCTGGAGGGTCTATCCACTTAATTGACTCAGGTGGATGGTGTCGCCTTTGGTCCGGGCTTGGTTTTCTTGCTGCTCCAAACGAGCCAATTCCGCGTTGTAATGTTAAGACACCTGGTCATGCTGCTGTCGGATGGCTTCCTGGGGTGAGCCTGTTACCCTAGTCTGGTAGAGCGAGTCGGCCTGACCGTTAATGTGCATCGGTATATTTTCCAGATAAAAGTACAGCGCCTGGGTATTGAGGCTAGTCTGAGGCATATAATACGTTGGTTCGCTCACATGACCTCCAAACCTAAAATTGCCCTGAGCATCTGCCTGGGTGGAATCGACTCGATTCTTGGCTTTGTAAATAGCCCGTTCGTAGAGATACACTTTCTGATGAGCGCCCCCCTCTAGTTGGCCCGAAAGCCTGTACGTCGGATGGGTTTCTGGCGAGTCTGGGCCAAGCCCTGGCAAGAAATCAGCAGGCTAGCAATTAGCCAAAAAGCCACATAACGCATACGTAGGGGGTTATCAGTGAATCAATAATTGGTGCTTGGTAGTCCTCATTAAGGCGAAATTTGTTGTTGTAACCGGATAAAGTCAGGGTCTTTTAGTTGAGCGTCGAACGCTTGTTGTGTGGCCTGCCAGCTAGCCGATTGATAATAGCTTCGTAGGGAATCTAACTCCTGGTGTAGCGCAGGACTAGCGGCCCGAATTTGGAGCTGAATAAAGGCCGGATCATGCATTTGCCCGTTAAAGGCATAATGATTGGCCATGTAGGTTTGAAACACGGACCATCCCCCACAGCCCCCTAGTAGCAGCAATATCATGATCCCGTACAAGGGACGCCAAAGGGGGGAGCTAACCGCCCGGTTCATCTGCTGGATTCTGGTTTTTAGGTCAACGGGCGAGAAGTGGCTACCCAACGTCGGGGGACGAATGGCTCCGCTCTGCCGTAACAAACCATATTGATACGCTTTCCGATTAGCACCCTGGTCCAACACGGCCCGGTCGGTCAAAAATTCAAGATTTTGTCGGATGGTATCACCCACCCAATAGCTAACGGGATTAAACCAGAGTACAAGGGTAGCGACTTGAGCCAGCAGTAGATCCAGGCTGTGACCCTGTTGGGCATGGACTCGTTCATGGATCAGAATACTGGCTGCGTCTGGATCGGCCAGTGCATCAGGATTAATGAACACGCACCGACCAAAGCTAAAGGGAGCCATTGGCTCGGTCAATAACCGAACCCGATACGCGCCCACTTGCTGTGGCTGAGAAGATTGCCACACCCGGCGCAGTAGCTCCAGCTGCTTTACCATCCGCAGGCTCATGATCAAAACCCCGGCCCCATAGACGTAGGCTAAAAGCAGGCCCTTCTGTAAGAGTTGGGGTAAGGTTTGGTTTTTAACAAACGGAAGCTGATCGGCCAGCTGACTAACGGGCCGCGAATAGGTGGGATACTGATCCGCCAAAGCGGTCCAGTCCAGCAAGGGGTAGAGTAGGCTAAACAGAAGGCTCCCCAGTAAATAAAGCCGGTTCCAGCCGTAGAATGTGAGCCGCTGTAACAGCAGTCGGTAGAGCGCCCACCAAACGAGTAGGCTCACATTGGCTTGCAGCAGATAAAGTAACCATGAGTCCATCAATGATCTTCTCCCGATTCAATCAAGTGAATAATTTCCTGGAGGTCCTGTGGGCTGATCTGCTGCTGGGTGGTAAAAAAAGCGACCATATCTCGAAATGAGTGGTTGAAGTAGTGGCCAACGAACTCGGTCATCCTCTCTTTTTTGTAGGCTTGCTGGTCAATCAGGGGACGGTAATAGAAGGAATTACCCAGCTTTTGAGCCGTTACATACCCTTTTTTCTCTAAGTTCTTAAGGGTGGAGGCTAGTGTGGTATGGGGTGGCTGGGGTTGGGGCATTCGCTCTAAGAGCTCACTAATAAAGCCACCCTGCTCGGCCCAAATGGCTCGCATCGCTTCTTCCTCTTGGGACGTTAATTTATGCATAAATCTACGAACATTTCGTAAATGTACGGTAATTTCGTAGATAAACATCACAATCCATATTTTTCAGTAGTTGAAATTCGATCTAATAGTGGCTGACTACAAGTATGATGATGTGATGTATAGTTGATTTATCTCAAAAAAGGCTCCCCAACCTGAGAAGACCGAGACTGAAGTAATACTTCAATAACCGGGTGTTTTTAAGTTACTCTTAGTTAAGATCTGAAGTTACGCAGGCAGTGTGTCTGCCAGCAGATTGTTTTGTTGCATAAGCCTTAATTCCGATAAAGCAGCCTGAA
>NZ_JACXAA010000038.1 GCF_014699035.1 Spirosoma validum | reverse complement strand
TAGTCCGTGTAGAGATCAAGGTTGGTTTGCATGACCAAAGATAATTTGTCCAGTTAACCCAGTTGCGTAACTTCAGTTAAGATTATACATGGATAAGGAGTAACCAAACAGCAGACACGGTCCCACTCTCGGATAGTCAGGGTAGGACGTCCATATAAAATCCTATCTACTGATCTGTGCCGATGAGGTAAACACGTTCGATTGATCGGACATGTTTCGAATGCTGTTCCAATACGGAGATCAACTTTACGTCCACTTAACTTTAATCCCTCGTATCACCCACCTACTCTGGTTGGTAAAGCTATTAACCTTGGACAATCAATCCCGGCTAACTGACAACCCAGTTACTGATTTCTCCAATTTATACATCTTCTCCATGGCTCCCTCAACGGCCCTCTTCACTTTTGTAGCCTCAAGTGGCAGGCACCTTCTTTAAGGCTGTTGCTTGAGGCCACTAAGGAGGGGGTTGACTACCAGTAGCCAATAAAAAAGCGCTGGCTAAGGGGGACAACCTGACCATATAGAGAACCCCTCTTTCTAATTAACTAGCAAACTTTCCTTATATGAAACCAATGGCACCATTCCTGCTGGCGACCTGCTTAATTTATCTGGTGGCCTGCTCTAAACCAACGGGTGAGTCTATTTCCCCTGATCCTAATACACCTCAAGCAGGATACGTATCGGGGAAGGTGGTGGACGCCCAAAACCGACCCATCAACGGGGCTGAAATTACCATTAACAACACCGGTGAAGTAGTCAACAATCTCATTGGGTATTCCGATGCGAATGGCAATTACAAAATAAAATTAAGTACGGGTGGAGGACCCTTGATTGGTTCCTACTACGTGCGGGGCCACGTGACGATCAACTACCTGAACTATCCCTTCAAGCTGGCCCTTTTTGTGGAAGACGATCGCGCTTTTGCGCCCGAGGAAGGGGCCGTCAAAAATCTAAAATTGATGGTGGCGGGGCCCCGGTCGAATGTCGGCGACAGCGGCTGGTATGGGGGTACGATCGAAGTGGACAATCACACTCGGAATGCCCACTTTCCCAACATTGAAGTGACCCTGGAGCCCGTTGGGCCGCTGGTAGACGGCAGTAATGGTCAAACCCAGATAGCCCGGCCCGACTGGTTATACTCGTATAATATTCCCGTGGGTCAGTATAAAATCACGGCGCGTGATATCGCCACCAATAAGTCACTGGCCGTTAAGAATTACTACTACGATAAAAGCTACCAGGCATCGACGATGGGCGTTTTTGAACCCATCCTGACGGGTTCTGATCGGTATCGATTGGTGATAGACGTAACGGATTTATAAGCGTTGGACGTCTATGCATCGCGGTGGATGAGTGCTCCCGTGAAGATTCCGAACGGGCTTGACCGGACCGGGCACCGTGGCCAGGATTACTTTGGTAAACAATAAAGAGAATAGTCAATAATTTCCTTAGTACCCACAAGTTCCCCCTTAACAACCAGATACATGACAACCGAACCACCTGTTTTGACGCAAACGACCACCCTACATGCCTACCCGGGCGGCTATTTTCACCTACTTATTTCCCCCAGCCCCATGGGCGGTAACCTAGCCATGATTGAGTTGACCGCGGGACAAGGCAGCCAAGGCCCCCGTCACGTTCATACCCGGGAAGACGAACTGTTTCACCTGATCGAAGGTCAAGTACGCTTCCAGATTGGAGATGAGATTATCCTGGCCCATCCAGGACAAACGGTGCTGGCCCCTAAAAATGTACCACACCAGTTCACCATTCTGACCCCGCAGGCTCGGCTGTTGAACGTGTTTACGCCAGGCAATTTTGTTGAGTATATCCTTGCCTGGAGTCAGCCATTGGCCCAACAACCCGTCACGGTGCCGGTTCGGCCGGGGCCTCCCCCGTCCGAAGTAATGGCCCAACGGGCACAACAGCTAGAGCAGGTGTATGGGGTATATTTCGTTTAAAACCCCGGCTTAAAGTTGAGCCTATACCGCAGTCAAGGGTTGGAGTCCGTTTTGGTGACTGTTGGGTCAGTTGAATAGGACACGTAGGCGGCTGATTGCATTGGGCAGATAATAAAAAACGCTGTCTTATGAATCGCTCCCACCCGAGACGAATAAGCGGCATAGAACCCCTTGGAGGTTGAGTGGTGTTTTTGGCATGTAGACTAGATGTTGTTTAGAATGGGCTTACCTTTACCCCGGTGGGCTTGATTGGTAACCTTGTCCACGCGTCCCCTACGTAGCGGTTCTCCAACCTGACGCGTAGGGGTTTTTGTTTTTACCAGTTGACTACCTGGTTTTCCCGGCTGGGTTCTTTAGGTCACGGTAGCCGACTAAGTTTCCCGGTTAGTGGCGTATGCGACGGATTGTATTGAACAGCCAGTAAAAGATTACCGTCTTATTAAAAGGCTTCAATAAATGATTAGCCATTCAAAGCTTTTTTAGCAGTATAACCAGTTAACTATAAGTCTGAAAACATTCATGAAAAGATTGCCTTTTGGAGCGCTTCATTGGGAATGTAAAATCTGGTTTACTGGTGCTCAACGATGACTATAGAGCCCTGCTCTTTCTATAATACAGTTTCCCTAAACGAATGCATCCGAGGCTGGTCCGGGTACTCAGTTCGTTTGGTTTGGGGTACTCTATACCCCATTGACTCAGCTTGAGCCAAATTTTCCGCACAATAACGCAGTCGTTCTGCCGATTCAGGGCTTACTTTGCCCAATTGGACGGGGATACTTGGTTTAAGTACTGAGGAGGATGCCCTTAAAATCGGGACTGTTTTGATTACCGCTTGAGCTATCCCGGTGCGTTAAACTAATCTTACATTCGCCATGATCAGCTACTATGAACTAAGGCTAAATCACTCGCCAGGACGATACCAACTTGTCGTCTTAAGTAAGTAAAGCGCCCCTGTACCTAAGTTTATTGAATCCTCTAAAGTCTCACGAATGCTCAACTTCGATACCTTTCCAATTACCTATGCCGTGCCAGTCTATATCTTGTGTTGGCTCCTGCTCATACTGACGGTCTGGCCATCAGTCCTTAGCGTTCGCTGGTTTCTCATCAGTGCGTTTGTCTTACTATTCCTCTTGCGCTTGCCCAGTATTGTTTATAACCAGGAAATTGATGCTGACGAAAGTCAGATCATTACTCAGGCGATGACCCTACGTCTCGATCCGATTTACTTCCGGGCCGTGGACGGTACGACGGGGGGACCCTTAGACAGTTATTTCCTGATCGTCCCGACCTTTCTTGGCTTACCCTTTGACTACATCACGGCCCATCTGACGGCCTTCCTGCTCCTAGGGTTGACTCTTTTGCCTTTGTTCGCCACGGCTAAGCTGTGGTTTGGACCGCAAGCGGCTCGCGTTGCCTTGCTGCCCTTCCTGTGGCTGCTGGGCCTGACTCAGCAAGGCGACTTCCTGCATTACAGCAGTGAACTCATCGCGGTGATGCTGCTGGGCTGGGCTTCCTATTTATACGCTGGTTTGGTAAGCTCGGCCAGGCCTTCGCTTAAACAGATTGCCCTACTGGGTCTCTTACTGGGAATGGTACCCCTGGGCAAACTGCAAGGCACCCCCCTGGCGGGGGTAGTGGGTTTGTTCGCGGTAATGCACATCCTGACTTATTCAGGATGGACCCTTACCAATAAAAGTAAGGGACTTGCTTGCCTGATCCTGGGAAGCAGTCTCGTCCCCATTGCCTTCATTGGTTTTACAATGATCTACAATGTTTATGGCGACTTTATCACGTTCTATCTTCAAGCCAATCTGAATTATAGCGCAAACAATGATTTTTTTGCGAACCTACAGAATCTACCTGGCCTTTTCAGAAAAGACGCCGGTTTCGATGGGCTAGTCAAACTAACGGGGTTGATCTGGCTCGTTACTTTACTGGTCCATGGCCTCACCGGTCGGGAAAAACTTAACTGGAACTGGCGGGTTGGTGGGTTCCTGCTAGCCTTGTTTTTTGCTGGTTTATATGCCATCACTCGCACGGGGTCGAACTATGGGCATTACTTATTTTTTCTGGTAGGGCCCTTGCTTTTGTGGCTCGCCTACGGCTGTCACCAGCTGCTACTAGGATCAACGATACGCCATCAGGCTTGGCTAACGGCCAGCCTGATGGCGGTCTTTCTGCTGGCATTCAGTTTTCCGCTGGCCAGCCGCTACCGACAAGGGCAACCGCTGAATGCCTATCCATCGGATCAACAGGGAGGTTGGCAACTGCCCCAGTCGGCCGTCGCCAAGGTGATCCGGCAATACACCCGGGCGGGGGATAAACTGGCGGTATGGGGATGGCGTTGTGACTATTATGTTCAGACGCAACTGGCGCAGGGGGTTGCCGAAAACCATACCATACGGAGCTGTTTTAATCATCCCCTAAGAGGGCTTTATCAACGTCGATACGTATCGGACCTGCTCCGCTCCCAGCCCCGTGTCTTTGTCGATGCGGTAGGGAGTCATAACTTATGGATGAGGGACCGAGCCACTCAAGGGTATGAGAGCTGTCGGTTATTAAAACTGTTCATTGAACGTCACTACCAGTACGTGGGTTTGGTTGATGACTCTCGAATTTACGTTCGTCGTGACCGGCTAACAAGCCCGGCAAACCCCCGACCAGCAATGCCCCTGGTGGCGATTCACTAGGGGGTATATCCACAAGGGTTGCTGAGTCAGGGTACTATTGTGCTTGACTGCGTTCTCCACCAAGAGCTGCAGGGTAAGGGGAGGCAGTAATTTTGACTCAGCTCCCTCCTCAACTCGTACGGTCAGCGTCAGGCCATCGCCGTAGCGGGTTTTTAGCAACTGATAGTACGAGCGAATAAAATCCAACTCCTTCCCCAGGGTCGTCAGCGGCTGATCGTTGGCTTTCAGTAGATAGCGGTAGACCACACTTAAGCGATCCACAAACTGGCTGGCCCGGTCCGGTTCCTCGTCAATCAAGGAGGAGAGCGAATTGAGACTATTGAACAGAAAATGCGGATTTACCTGGGCCTGCAAGGCGCGAAGCTGCATATGGGAGTTTTCCTGTTCCAGCCGCTGCAGCACTAGATCGGCTTGCAAGCGCTCCTGTACCAACTGATCCTCGATCCGGGCCTGAGCGAGTGCCCAGGCTACGGCCATTCGGCGCTGCCAGAAAACTAAGCATAACGAGAAACAAAGCAGTTTGACAATGAATCCGCCAATGATGAGTTGTTGAATGAGCGCCATAGTTGACGGGGATGGCCTAGGAGGCCCATCCAGGAACAGTCGCGTGACGAAGTAATACACGCTTTGGGCTTCGTTGAGCATCAGTAAAAAACTGCCCGTCGCAAAGAACCAGCCGATAGCGTTTCTATGCCGGGCCGCAATACGGATACCTACTGCACAACAACCGGCTAATGTACTCCAGTAAACCAGCGAAACGTAGGGATAAATCACAGTTGGCAACCAGCGGGCTGGTGCTAGCAGCAAAAGACCTACCTCAAGGAATGTATAGGCCATTATGCCCAGTTGAACCGAACGAAACCATCGCTCAAAGCGGGCTTGCTTCTGAGCCTAGACAAACAGGCGATGGACCAGCTCCAGGTAACTGAGTAGGATCAGCCCATCCCCGCCGGTATGAATGGTTAGAAATTCAGGCTCGCTTAACGGCATGCCTTGGACCAGGGCAAGGATCAGCCAAACAAAGGGCTGAAAGGTGAAAAATCCCTGTATCCAGCCACGCGAAAAGCTCCACTGCACAGCGTTTAGCAGAAGAATTGTGCTCACCGCCCCTAAATAAAAATCATGAATCATACAAAGCCAGCGGGAAACTGCCCTACCGAAACGAAGATACAGTAGGAACTACACATGTGCATTCTATTTAGTAGGTTATGTCGGGTCAACGATCAGCCGCTTCCCCTTTGACCCAATCTACTGAAAATCTTGTCGAATGTTTCGTGATCCAGCCAACCTGTTACCTGTGCATTGCGAATGAGAGTTAGCGGTTTTGATATCATGGATTCCTTCTATTGGTCCATCGGATCTTTATCATTCGCCAAGACAATTAGACCAGCTTATCGAATTGCTCAAGCTTGTCGTTTGTCACGACAAGCTATTCGTGCCCGTTTAGTACTACCACCACTTTTTCCCGTAATTTTGAGCTGAAATCCTACTCCGTTACTATTTTTTATGATTGGCTCGCTACGTTGCGCGATTATCGAAGATGAGCCATTAGCTCAACAACTTCTCGAGAAATACGTCCGGCGTGTCCCCTCGCTTGATCTTATGGCTACGTTCGATGATGCCATTACGGCGTTCGAGCAACTGCCCGCCATGCAGCCCGAGGTTATTTTCCTGGATATCAACATGCCCGAGATGACGGGGCTGGAGTTTTTACAGGCCTATCCCTCGCCCCACCCCCTCGTGGTGATGACAACGGCTAATCCCCATCATGCCCTGGAAGGCTTTGACCTGGGCGTCGTTGATTACCTGCTCAAGCCTATTGCCTTCGACCGCTTTCTCAAAGCCATCGGTCGGGTCAAGGAGCGGATGCCCCAAACGGCTCCGGCCCCCGCAGCCAATAATCCGTTGCCGGATGAAGCCAGAACACGTTCTAACACTGGGCCGGTAACCATTGACTCGCCGACAGCCGACTTCATCTACCTAAAAACCGACAAGAAACTCGAACAGATTCACCTCAATGAGCTGGTCTATGCCGAAGCCTTGGGCGACTATATCAAGGTCTTTTTGCCGGATCGGTTCGTGGTGACGCATCTAACGATGACCAAACTGGCCGAAACCCTGCCCCCGGACCGCTTTCTGCGGATCAACCGGTCGTTCATCATCCAGCTCCGCCATGTAAAAGTCCTCGAGGGTAACTCGGTGCTGTTGTCGACCGGTGACAATCTGGTGATTGGACCCAGCTACCGCGATGCCGTTAAAGAGCGAATCCGGCGGGAACAGATTGGCTAACAACCAGCGACTAGCGCATCCGGCTCTTTTCATCGTCGTTACCTAACGTCCCTTGCCGGGCCGTTTTGACGGTCTTTTTGCCAAAATTATAGCTGAACGATACTTTAACGCGCTGGCTGTCATTGTAGCTCCGCATGGTGAAGTTCACCTGACCGTAGGCCGATTCTAGCCGGCTGGTCATGGTCCGGAACACATCGCTTACCTCGATCCGGAGATTTGCCTGTTTGGCCAGCAGGGATTTCGTTACGCTCATCGATACGCCCCCGAATCCTTTTTGGGTGAACAGCCCCGACCGGGCGGGTGACATGTAGTGTGCCGTCAGTTCGTATTTCCAGTCGCGGGGCAGAGAGATAATGTTCGAGGACGTAGCCATCACCCACAGGCCGGTTGATTGGTAGCGGCTCAGTTCGTTGACGGGGCTACTGGTGTAATTGCCCATGCCCATCAGCGTGGTATTCGTCTGCCAGCTTTTCGTTACGTTTTTGGCGTAGGTTGCTCCCACGTAAAAGTCGTTGCCGTTCCGCAGGTTGTCCATCACCTGGGTGTACACGAACGTAGCCGGATCAGCCCGCAACACGGTGGTCATCTGATCGCGGATGTACGAATAGTTGGCGAACAGGGTCAGGCTGCCAAGCGAATAAAACGCGTCCAGTGTATGGGCAAACGATGGGCGAATCAGCGGGTTTCCTTCGATGATCGTGTAGGGGTCGATCAGGTTGCGGTAGGGAACCAGGCTGCCCAGGCTGGGACGGCTTACTTTCCGGCTAACCGTAATACCCCACGAGCGTCTGTTCGGCAAGCTTCGGTTCAGACCCATGCTTGGGAAAAGTCCGGCATAACTACGGGCCAGCGCCGATTGAGTCAGGTGCTGCTCGGTACGTTCTACCCGTAAGCCACCCTGCCACGACCAGCCTTTACCAAACGAGCGGCTCAGGTTCGAGTAAGCGGCATAGGTATGCTCCTGGTAGAGCCCCGACTGGCTAAACGCCGGATCGAACTGGTACTGACCGTTGACAACATTGTCCTGCTGAAGCGTGTTGTTATTCTGGATGAACACATACTTCGTGCCTACGTCCAATCGCCAGTTGCTGCCCAGTACGGGGGTACCATAATCCAGCTGACCAATCAGGTTTCGTTGCTGATTCGGGTTCAGAATACGGAGCCTTGTCACCGGGCCGTTTGCTGCCTCGTCTAACCCAATTCGCTGATAGCTAATGAATTGAGACGCGTCTTTGTCGACCACCGACTCGGTCACGAGGACGGTCAGCTCTTTGTTCTTATTCGGACCGAACGTTGCTTTGTAGCTTAGGTTCATGTCGTACACGCCAGCCTGATCCAGCCCCCTGTTCTCGGTACGAATGGTCGAGTCAGCCAATGGCGCCACCATCGATCGGGTACGAGTATCCGTATTTTTGTTGTCCCGGCGCCAGTTGCCGTTCAGACGCAGGCTCAGTACGTGCTGGGGATCGAAGGCGTAGTCGAGACTCAGGTTGGTCGCCAGCGAGCGGTAGGTATTCAGGGTAAGCAACCGGTTTTGCTGGGTAGCACCGGGGAAGGTTCGGTTCAGGTCCTGTGTCGAATACGAGCTTGAAGGAAGGGTTGCATTCAGACTACCGAATACCGTCCACTTACCCTGCCGATACGTCAGTGATCCGTTGGCCGACGAGCGGCTGTATTGGCCCTGCGAGTAGGTCAGCGTCGAGCGGCCATTGATACCCTGCTCCCGGCTCTTTTTGGTGATGATGTTGATCACCCCGTCCACGGTGGCGTCGTAGCGGGCCGATGGATTGGTGATGACTTCGATCCGGAGAATATCTTCCGCCGAGAAGCTTTGCAGAAAGCTGGCCAGACTGCCCTGCCCCATCTGCCGCCCATCGACCAGCAAAAGGACGTTGGATTTGTTGCCGATGCTGATCGTTCCGCCGTCGTAGCGTACGCGGGGGATGTAACGAAGCAGATCTTCCGCTTTATTGCCCCGCGTAATAACGCTGCCTTCTACGTTAAGAACGAGCCGGTCGGCCTGCTGGCTAACCAGTGATGGCTGCGCTTTTACGGTGACTTCGGTTAAGTTTTTGGCACTGGCGTCGACGGTCAACACGCCCAGATCAACGGCTGGCGTCTCGGCCGTTAAGGTGATCAAGGACGAGTAGCGGTCGCTGTAGCCAACCGCGCTGATCCGGGTGCGGTAGGTCCCCGACGCGAGTTTGTCCATCCTGAAACGCCCGTCCTCGCCGGTAATCGCTCCTTTAACGATTGACGAGTCAGCCGATCGCAGCAAGGCTACGCTGGCGTACAGCATGGGTTGATTGGCGGTATCGGTAACCCGGCCCGTTAGCTGGTGCTGGGCGATCGCTGGTATTGAGAAGAAAAGAAAAAAGAAGGCAAGACGGGCGTTCATGGGATGATTTGCGTTGCGTGATTGATGATGCAAACCTAGCCCTGCCCCGTCGGTAGCCCCAGTTAATTCGGTGAACCCGCCGTTGTTTTCGACCAAGTCTCTCCGCTCCTGTTCATCGAAAAAATGGGCACTTTGGTCGAAAAATGGGTCATCAATCAGAGAAACACACGAAGTTTGACGGATGAAACTGTCTCTGGTTCAATTCCCCTTTCTCACCGGCTCAGCCCGTCGGCTACTGGCGCACGCCATTGTTATCCTTGCCTTATATGTATTGGTGAGCGCCGATGGACTAACGGCAAGCTTAAGTTACCGCTATGGTGACAGTGGGCAGTGGTTCACGAACGGGCAGTTTCTGTTGCAACTGGGTATTTACTATGGCTGGGGCTACTGGCTTTCCCCCCGTTTTCTGTATCGATTCAAGCCGCTTCCCCTGCTGGCCCTTATTTTCCTGACGTATACGGGCGTTTATCTGGCCAACTACGCTGGTTTCAACTGGCTTCATCAGACCGTCGGCTTTCCCGACCATGGCGTGCTGTCGGTACCCCGCGCCAAGATCTGGTCGAATCTATCGCTCATGTGGCACCGCATGGAGCAGCATGGACCACTGGGCCTTTTCACCAACGCTTCCTTATTCGGCTGGAATTTTCTGCTGTCGTTTACTTACCCGGCGCTGCTGCTGGCCTTTAAAGCGCTATACGACAACATGGCCTCCCAGATCAGCAACGCTCAGTTCAAACAGCAAAATATGCAGCTTGAACTGGGCTATCTGAAAAGCCAGATTAACCCGCATTTTTTGTTTAACGTGCTCAATAGCGTGTACGCCCTGACGGAAGAGGATTGCCCCCCAGCGGCCCAACTGGTCCATCAGTTGTCCGGCCTGATGCAGTATACGCTGTACGAAACCGCCGAACCCACCGTCCCGCTGCAAAAGGAACTTCAGTTTATCCGGGATTATATCGCCCTGGAAAAGACCCGGACCGGCAAACGCGTTGATCTACAGGTATCTCTTCCCGAAACCGTCAACGACAGCGTTCACATTGTGCCCTTTCTGCTGATTCCTTTCGTGGAGAATGCCTTCAAGCACGGCGTTCAACGGAGTGCGCGTAAATCCTGGATCAAGCTAGCGGTCGTGGTCAATAACGTGGGCCTGCGATTAACCATCAGTAACAGCAAACCTGTTACGCCTGAAGCCAGCATTGGCGGGTTAGGGCTGGTCAACGTCCGGAAGCGGCTGGCTTTACTGTACCCCGGTCATGTTCTTCAGGTAGTGAACGAGCCGGACTGCTACCAAGTCGATCTGGCTCTCCCGTTTGACGCCGTTAGCTAATCCAACGGGCTAGAAGCCATTGGCTATCGATTAGCTTGCCGCTAGGTTCTACCTCAACGTAGTGTTTACCTAGAAAGCGACGGATGGCCTCCCACTGGCGGATTCTGCCGCATTTTGTGAGGCTTGCCTTCGAAAATTTTGTTCTGGTAACTGGTTAGACATACTTACTTCCACTACGACAACGTACGTAAGAGCCCGTTTGTGGCAAGGGGTCAACTATCTCGCCAAACCCTCCCAACTGAGACGAAAGGATGTCTATTAATCGGGCGTTAACAAGATAGATCGACTAATTCGTTGTACTAGTAAATATCAGTCTGTTAATCCTTTGATTCCCATCATGGATTAGGTTCGATCGGGTTGTTCGGCGATTCGCGTTGACTGCACGAAGGCATGTCCAACGCGAATCTTGGTTTTGAGCTGGCCCATTAACGCTTACTGGTAGGAAAATGACGAACAAAGCCATTCAACAGATCAGGACATTCAACGGCTTTTATACCAGTTCGCCAGGACTGCTCGATAGCCATCTGCCTGCAAACCATGGAAGTTTTGCGAAAAAGCTAGCCATAGGGTGCTAATGCTCACGAGCCAGAGCGGGTCACTAGTTACTTGTTCTCACGAAATCGCTCAGTTGACTTGACTGACTGAAACAAGCACGGTTTTAATACGTGATGCTTGAGCCGCTGCTCAGGAGTTGCTGA
>NZ_JACXAA010000037.1 GCF_014699035.1 Spirosoma validum | reverse complement strand
CAGCTGAAAAGCGGGACCAGTAAGCCGAGCAAGAAAATCAGTAATGACGATCGGAGTGGCCGGTAGACAGCCTGGTTGATCTCCCCATCAGGGCGCAGCCGACGGGTTTGGCAGGCGTTTGAGAGGGAATAAAAAACTAGAACCATTAACCCGGCCGAAAGGCTGACCTTTTTAACTCAACTTTTTTGACCATATGCATTTTGGTCTCAAGCAGGAGCGATTTGCAAGATTAGGACAGAAATTATTAATCTCCTGAATGATTAGCTGCTTTTCAGATGCACTGCGGGTTGAGAGCCAGCCATCTAAGCCATGGCTTGTCGAAGGTAACCTGTTACTCTTCGTCGGTCAACGATTTGCCGCTAATCATATAGTACAAGTCCGACTCAGATAGTTTAGAGAAAGACCCCGTTGCGCCCTGATACACCGGGGCGACTTGATAGAGAGGATTGTCGATCGACTCGGTCGATAGCTGCTGGATGGCGTATGTCCGCACCTGATCCGCGCCGATGGATAATTCGACCTCAAACAACAGGGGATCTTCCGAGATAATGGTTAGGTGGCTCACGCACGCATTGGTATTGGCCATAACGGGCGTCTGCTCTCGGTAAGCCGTTGACAGGTAGCGCAGGATCGGGCTTGGGTTTTCCATGATGGGACCAATATACGCAGTAATGTCTTGGGCGGGTAACAAGCAAGGGAGCTGAATCTAAAATCTAGTGTGTTTAGAAAGAGCGTTTTCTTACTTGACCTCATAACACATTGACCAGCTATACAAAGTACTGTTGGTGGACCATTTCGTATGAATAGGAGCACTCCCCCTTAGTTGCTTATCGAACGAATACCGTATGAATCATCGGTTGAGCCAGGCTCATTTTTAACCCAGCCTACCACCGCAAACAGCGGATCACTCCAGCCACCTGGGCTACGATCCAGGACCTCTAGTTGGTCGAACAGGCCGGTTTGCTCATAATACGAACGGACCAACTGCTGATGGCCCAGATCATCGAGCGATTGCCAGATGGCAACGGCCTTGGTCGGAAACATGCGATTGGAGAACACGGTCAGGAACGGACTGCCGGGCCGCAGCACGCGCGCCAGCTCCCGGTAAACAATCACCGGCTGCGTCAGATACTGCACCGACACGGTGACCATGCCCCCGTCGAAGGTATTATCGCCGTAGCAGAGGCTGGGTATTTGGTTGAGGTTCTGTACCAGGTACTCGGTGAGTTGTGGGTTGGCCTTCAACTCGACCTCGTTCATGCCCAGTCCGGCCACGCGTCCGTAGTGTATGTTGGTAGGCAGGTGGCTTACCCAACTGCTCATTAGATCGAGAATGTTACCGCCAGCGGGCAAATACTCCGCATATAAGTGGGTGGTGGCGCGTAGGGCGGCCTCGTCGATGTGGTTGACCAGGCGGGGCTGCCCGTAAAATTGCCGGTCGTCGGTTTCGTCGTAGCGTTGAAATGGATTCGTAGCGGTCATAAGAAGCAGGTAACTGATCAGGAGCCTAACCGATCGTTTAAAGGGGATGTTTTGCTGGATTAGGCGCAAAACTGATCAAGAAACGAGCGAACTTACCCACCCTACTTGGGGGTATTCGGTAAAAGAGGGTTACCGTTATTGAATTCGGAGCGATTATTGAGACAAATAATCCAAGCGTAGTTAGTTTAACGTTTTTCGTACTTTAGCTAAACCATAGCTGGTTATACAACACGTCTATGAATAGTACTAACTTGCTGTAAAATAAACGGTTGCGCTTAACCACTATCGTCCTTACAAGTAGTTTTGCGTCCTTTATGCGTTGGCTTGTGCCCGTTTACGTTATCAATCATCATGCCCTGAACTCAATGAATAAATGGTTTCTGCTTGTACTGGCTGTCCTCTTACCCCTGCCAACACTAGCCCAATCAACTCAGCAAATTGTCATTGGTCAGATTGACAGCCTGACCTCAAAAATTCTCCGTGAGAAGCGTAAACTATGGGTGCATCTCCCAGACAGTTATAGACAAGAAGCATCAGCCAAACGACGGTATCCGGTCGTCTATCTGCTGGATGGCGATAGCCACTTTCCGTCACTGGTGGGCATGATCCACCAACTAAGTACCGTCAATGGCAATACAATCTGCCCCGAGATGATCGTGGTGGGCATTCCCAATACCAACCGGCTGCGGGATCTGACTCCCACACCCGGGGGCTCAATGATTCCATCGGCTGCCGACAGTACCAGAATCAAGAACTCGGGCGGAGGAGAGAAATTCACCGCCTTCATCGAAGGCGAACTGATTCCTCACATTGATTCCCTGTATCCCACCGAGCCCTACAAAGTATTCATCGGCCATTCGCTGGGTGGGCTGCTGGTCATCAATACGTTGATTCATCACCCAAACCTGTTCAACGCCTACGTGGCCATCGACCCGAGTATGTGGTGGGCTGATCAAAAGCTGCTCACTACCGCTAAGCAGGTTATAGCTAGCCAGAACTATGCGGGCAAAGCCTTATTTGTTGGTATCGCCAATACGATGGAGCCGGAGATGGATACCTTACGGGTACAGGCGGATACGAGTGGCGCGACCAAACACATTCGCTCCATCTTAGCCCTGGATCGCTTACTAAAGGCCAATGGACAAACCGGCTTACGCTACCAGGGGAAATACTACGGCCTCGATGACCATAGCTCCGTGCCACTCATCGCAGAATACGACGCACTCCATTTTATTTTTGCTTCTTACCGATTCAAGCTGACCGACCAGGACTATGAGGAAGACAATACCGGGTTAGCCGATAAACTGACAATCCATTTTAAGGCCGCCACCAGGCAGTTAGGCTATCCGGTGAAGCCCCCGGAAAGTATGGTCAATGAACTGGGCTCGTATATGGTATCTCAGAAGAAGTTTAAAAAAGCGGAAAGTCTATTCAAACTTAATGTGGCGACTTACCCAGCCAGTTTCAAGGCCTATGATTCGTACGGGGATTACTTTGTGGCCAAAAAAGACACCGTCAGTGCCATCGCCAATTTTCAGAAATCGCTTTCGCTGAAAGAGACATCGGCAACGCGAAAAAAAGTAGTGGCTTTACAAGCCTCAGGCAGCCCTGGCCCATCCCCCGCCGATAAGCCGAAAAAATAATAGTCTACTTAGTGATAGAATCAGTAAATTCAACGCAGTCAACTCGGTTATATAAGTGGGGCGGCCGTCAGGCCCGTATACAAGTGTTTAACTAGACGCCCCATTTGAGAAGTAGATACGTTTTGTTTCACTTTGAGGAGCTGCTCCACTAGGGCGTGTGGACAATCAAAGTAATAAAATCATGATTTAGGCCAAGTAAACAAATCCGGCAAAACTGACCGCCGTCTTTTCATAGCGAGTGGCCACCCGGCGATACTGCTTAAGCTTATTAAAATAACACTCCACTTTGTTACGATCTTTATACAGATTTCCATCAATCACACGTGGCTCAAGCCGGTTTTTCTTAGCCGGTATGACTACCTCCGTGTCAAGACCATGCAAATAAGCAATTAATGAATCTGCATCATAACCTCGATCGGCTAGTACAGCATTGGTCTCATAGTCAGCTAATAAAGCCTCTGCCTGAGTAATGTCAGAGCGTTGGCCTACACTCAAAATGATGCGCAGTGGGTTCCCCAACGCATCGACCGTGGCATGAATCTTTGTACTGCTCCGGCAGCCCGGTCCAACCGCCCACTGATTGACCTAAGCACTCGCTGGCGGGATCACTTTTTTTTTGACCTGCTGCGTGTTGATGAGCCCGCACGATCGTTGAGTCGATCATCAGCCAGTCTAAATCCGGCTCTTGGAGTTCATCAAAGATACTTTGCCACAGACCGGCCTTTGCCCACCGTCGAAATCGACGATAGACCGACCGGGACGCCGGAGCGTTTCCAAGGGCCGAATCGTTCCGGCAAATCACGCCAAGGAGCTCCACTGCGAGTAATCCAAAGCACGGCATTGATAAAGAGTCGGTTATCTGTTGCACTGCGGCCCACATCGCCGACTTTTCCGGGTAAAAGTTGGGCAATTTTTGACCATTGTGAATAAGTAATTTCGTAGCGTCGCATTCCACAAAATTGCAGCTCCAGTCTATATTTACCTAATTGTCCACACGCCCTAACAAATAACCCCGTTTTGAGTTGCCTTTTTAACTAATTAATGGAAACGGATGAAGAACATGTCGATAACCTTTCTCCTGGCGGGGGCTGTATTGGGCCTGCTTTTAGTTTTCACGGTAAACCAGACCCGTACTAACCTGAACCGATCGCTGAAGGCTAAGTAGTTGAGTGGAAGGGGGCGGAGCGCCACTGCGACGCCGAGTAGGCAATTCCTCACTTGACTAATAAAAAGCGGAACGTACTATAAATAGGAGCCTTTTTATAGGACAGTGATTTTTCAATGTCTGTCCAACCAAATCCTTAGAATATGATTTTTACCAAACTTTTTGTCAAACTCTCAATCGTTAAGTGTTCGGCCAAATAGCACCACTCCAATTTATAGCCGTATTCTGGTTGTAGGTTTTAAACCAGTTTTTAAGCATACTAACAGACTGAGGACGTCTGATGTTCGGCTACGTTTTTCGCGCCCGAACACCAGATAAGCAGCATGGACTACTGCTGGAAGTAGTCCATCTTGTCGGCATCCACATTGTTATTGACACGGGCCTCTCCTCCGCTTCCCCCAATGATCACCGAACTAACTGTCAACGCTCCCGTCGTCGCTCCGGGTATCAACTGACCTGTGAAACCGAATGTTAGCTTGTCGCCAGCCGCCACCACACTGGTTGTCGTCAGCATATAGTAATTGGGGTTAGCGGTAGCGTTGAAAGTCCACAGGTTGTTCTGCACCGAGCGGCCATTGACGCGGGTAGCGGCTGGATCGAAGCTCAGCGGCAGCTTGGCATCTTTGGTAACTCGAACGGTAATTAGGCCATTGGTCGCTACTCCCAGCAGTTCTACCACATCGACGACAACGGTTATAGTGGTTGTGTTGTAGACAGTTGACGGCCTGGCGTAACTGATTGGTGTTAAATCGGGGACACTAACCGCTGACGAGTTAATCACAGCGGTACCGGTGTTTGTGGAGGCCATGCCCGCATTGTCGATGGCCTTGAAAGGAATGCTCACCAGACTGGCATCGTTGGTGGGGTCCACCAGCACAGCCACGGTCGGGTTGCCGCTGCCATCGGTGGGCACCACTACCCCCGTTGGCGTCGCTCCCGTGAACTCAGGCGAGCTGGGGATGTAAACCGTGCCATTGATGGTCAGACTGGTCGTGTTGGATGGGAAGCCCGTAATGCGGATGCTAATCACATTACCCGGTGATGGGTCGCTGCTGGGGGTGGTGTTGGTAAATGTGTTCACGGGCACACTCATGGAGCTGGTGCCCCCGGCATTGGCCACTGTGTTGGTACCGCTACCCGCCACGGGTAACTGCTCGATGCCAAAGTTAGCATCCGTCACGGAGACACCACCGACCGTCACGGGCAGGATGCCGTCAGGTGTGCCATCGTCACCGGCTGTCGCACCATTGTACTCGCCGGTGTTGGTCCAGTTGGCGGGTAGGCTGGGCGTGGTACTACCGGCGAGGTTGGTTGTCAGCACAATCGAGTAGCCACCGTACCCGTCAACGCTGGTGAAGCTATACGCCCCGTTAACGTTGACGGGTACGGTGGCTATCAAATTGCCCGCTTGTACTAGGCTGGCATATACTGGCAGGGTTGGCCCGTTCACACTCGTGCCGCTGACTGTGTTATCCGTCAAGCCATTCGCATCATTGAAGACTGCACCAGAAACGGCCACACAGGTAGGAGTGCTGAAGGTAATTGGACTAGAAGTAGCTGTGCAGCCATTATACATAACCGTTACCGTATACGTACCGACGGGAGCGGTTACCATGGCGCCATTGCGTGTCACGCCCGTTGCGGGGCTAATGGTATAGGTGGAAGCGGCATTATAGTTGCTGATCGTGAATGTACCGGTCGCCACCTTACAAGTAGGCTGTGTGGCTGCGGCCAGCGTAGGTGTGGAGAGTGGGGCAATCACTGTCGCGCCTACGGCATTCGAGATAACTGAGAGCCCACAGCTGTTCGTCACGATGACCCGATAGGTACGACGGCCACCGTTGACTCGAGCAGTCAGGGTATCCGCGTTGTAACCGGGATAGGTGGACGCAAAGGGAGCCAGACTGGCGTAGTTAGTGCCATCATCACTATACTGCCAGAGATAGGTTAAGTCCGTCCCACTGGCAGTTACTGAATAAGTGGCGGAGTTACCTGAACAAACTGTTGGCGCGGTAGGCTGCGCAGTAATCGTAGGAGCCGTATCCAGGGTAAATGTTGCTGAATTCGACGTGACTGTGCCACAAAGATTCGATACAACAACTCGATATCGTCGGCCATTTGACTCTGTTCCATTCGTTGTTAGGGTAGCGGTGTTGTAGCCTGGATATGAATTTGGACAGCACGATAAGCTAGTAAAGCTAGCACCGTTATTATCGCTGTATTGCCAATCATACGATAAGCCTGTGCCACCAGCTATCACCGAATACTGAAGCCCGTTATTGGTAGCGTTACATGAGGCTTGACTAACGGGTTGCTTTGAAATACTGGGAACCCTACAAACTCGGCCTATGGCCAGTGTTGTCGCATCATTCAGGTTTTGTACCTTCCTGATCTGGATTAATCTCACATTAGCTTGAGGTATGCGAATAATAAGCGCTGCACTTGAACTGACACAGGTTCCGCTATTGGGAGCAGGGGCAAGACCCATCTGAAAAGCATTGCCATTTAAATTGTTTACTACCCTGACCCCATTCGTACATCCTCCTCCCAATTGGCCTAAGTCCGTCGTCCAAGTGCGTAAATCCAGATTAGCGCCACTTTGCGGATAAGCCGTTAGTGAGTAGGTTACACCACCGCTTGCGTCAGGAGTCATGTCATTCAACACTAAAAGCAGATCGCTGGTGTTGGCTCCAGTCGGAAAGGTTATATCATAACTGGTTGCGTTGTTCGGATCGCCATTTGCATTTACCTGTGGATCGTTAATAGGCACCCTATTATAGGGGCCACTTGTCCATGTGTTTCTTCTTGTAGGAATAAAGGTTGTGGTACTACCGCTTGCCGCAGTAATAATTGCTAAAGGGCCATTCATAATAGCCGTCATCGAAGTACCACCACTGGTTCCAGAAAAGGTGGCCCAGGCTGACTGAGCGTGAAGCTTGCTTAGGATGAAGAGGAGCAACAACGGTAGTATCCCCAGTGGCCATCTTGTTTGGTAACGTTTGGATTTCATAGGATTTTGGTTAAAAAGTATAGTTGTGTTGTTTATGGACGAATCCGTTTTGATTCAGTCTACATCTCGGTTTGAACTCTTTTAAGAGTCGATGGCGCAGTTGGAAAGCACGCTACTAGAAGACCAGGACAGTTGTGCCCATAACTGACTTTCTTTAAAGAAACAAAAGCTGGCTAACCCCTTCCGGCGGGCCGCTTCACCCGACCCTGGTGATCCGATAAAGCGCCAACCGGATTGGTTGTCACTTGGCCACAAAACTGGCTTTTCGGTTCTTAAGAGAAGAGCACTCTGGTTGCAAAGACGAACACTCTGGTTGCAGACAGATGAAAAAAGGCTAAAAAAAGAGGGTTTTGAGGGCTAGGCAGTCTCCTGAGCGTATTCAGTTGGCGAAAGCTTATACAATGCCCGGAAGCAACGGGCAAAATACGACGGGGTTTCAAAGCCGGTCAGGTAAGCCGTCTGGGAACTGGGGTAGCCTTGTCGAAGGTACTGGGCGGCTCGTTTGAGTCGGTAGTTACGTACCAGATCGGTAGGCGTTAGCCCGGTCAGGGCTTTTACTTTTCGGTAGAGCGAGGTTCGCTCCATGCCTACCTCATCGGCCAGTTGCTCGACGCCATACGCTGAATTGTCGAGTTTCGCTTCCAGCAACGAATAGATGGTTTTTAACAGCGGATCATGGGTAGGTAGCGGCTGCTGAACATAAGCCACCTGGGTCAGTCGCTGATGAAGCCAATCCTGTAATCGTTGCCGTTGCCGGATCAGATTCCGTACGCGCACCTGTAGTTCGTCCTGACGGAAAGGCTTGGTCAGGTACTCATCGGCGCCAGCCGATAAGCCCTCCATGCGATTCTGCTGAGCCGCTTTGGCCGTCAGCAGGACAACGGGAATGTGGCTGGTAGTCAGGTCTGCTTTCAGTCGCTGGCACATACTGACGCCATCCAGAATGGGCATTAGTATGTCCGAAATAATCAGATCCGGTAGGTATTGGTGCGCCATCTCCAGTCCCTGCTGACCATTCACGGCCCGGCGAATGCGGTAAGAATTCGGTAAGCTTTCGGTAATTAAATCGGCTAGTTCGGTGTGATCTTCTACCAGCAAAATCGAAACGGCTTCATCGGTCGCATGAACTACGTTTTCCACACTGCTAGTCTGGTCGGCAGAAGGGGCCAAGGTTACGGCTCGTCCTTCGTCTACTCGCCGGTAGGGTAGTTCGATAGTGAAACAGGTTCCCTGCCTAAGCTGGCTGGTTACGGTGATTTGACCACCCTGCAAATCGACCAACTCTTTGACCAGCGTCAGGCCAATGCCAGACCCTTCCTGTTGACGAACACCGGGGGCAGGGCCCCTATCCGAAGACGGGTGGTTTTGCGACGGTTGATCTGACGGGACGCGATAGAAGCGATCAAAAATGTGGGGTAGCTGATCGTTGGAGATACCGACACCTGTATCAGTAACACGGAGCATAACCGTTTCTACGGTTGGCCTCTGCACAGCGGTCAGTTCTACCTTTACCTGTCCGTCCAATGGCGTAAACTTGAGGGCATTGCTCATCAGGTTGGCAACGATTTTCGTTAGCTTATCGGCATCGAACCAGTACATACCCTGTAGTTCACTTCGATACGTGAGAGAAAGCCCACAAGTCTTTGCCTGCTCATCGAAATCAGCCACAAGCTGGGCGACAAAATCGTTCAGCAGTCCCGGCGCTTCATCGACCGACAGAGCCTCCGCATCCAGCTTAGCCAGATCCAGCAATTGATTGATCAGGCTCAGCAACCGTTGTCCGTTATGTTGAATGGTTGCTAAACGCTTTTGATAAGGCGTTTTCTGTAAATCCGTCAGCAAGCTTTCTGTCGGCGCTAAAATCAGCGTTAGTGGGGTACGGAATTCATGCGTTACGTTGGTAAAAAAGCGGGATTTCATCGCATCAAGCGATCGTAACTGCTGTGCTTCCTGCTGACGAAGGTTAATGGTTTGTTGCAGTCGCTGCCGATTCAGGTACATGCTGATCCCATACCCAATTAAGCCGACCAGGCCCAGCACGTAGAGGGTATAGGCCCACCAGGTAGCCCATAGGGGCGGATGAATGATAAGACGCAATTTTCGAACGTGAGGGCTCCACTGACCGGATGTATTGGACGCATTCACCCAGAAGGTATACTGACCGGGACGAAGACCGGTATACACAGCCTGTGCCTGCCTGGTTTCCACCCAACCAGATTCCAGCCCGTCCAGCCGGTAGCGGTAGGCATTCTTCGTCGGACGATTGAACTGGAGGGCCGCAAAGCCAAGCGTAATAAAATTCTGATCGTGAGGCAGGCTCAGCTGATGAATAGCCTGAATGGGTGGGTATCCCCGTACCGAGTCCGTTTCTGTTTCGATCAGTCGGTTGTTGATGGTCAGGGTCGTTAATTCGACTTTTGGTTCAAACGAATCATCCTGTAACTGATCGGGATAGAAGGTCGTGAAGCCGTCCAGCCCGCCCATAATCATCTGCCCATCCGGAAGCGATAGATAATGAAACCGGTTGAACTCGTCGGCTAGTAAACCGTCTCCGCGGGTATAGGTTCTGACCCGGAAGGAGCGAGCCTGTAAGCGACACAAGCCTTTATTGGTACCAATCCATACGTTGCCACTATGGTCGGGCAGTGCCGAATAAATGACATTGTTGGGTAATCCTTGTTGGGTTGTCAAGCGTTGGCAGGTGCCTGTCCGTTTGGAAAACACGCTCAGCCCACCCCCAAATGTACCGACCCAAAGCCGGTCGGAATCCTGCGGATCGGCCGATAGGCACAATAACGCATTGCTGCCGATGGATGTCGGTTGGTCAGTCTGGTAGCGATACTGCTGTAGCTGACCCGTTCGTCGATCCAGTCGAAAGAGTCCGTTGGTTTCAGTCGCTAGCCAGAAGGCCTGCTTGTCGGCAACCATTTGTAAAACCAGGCCCATCCGTTGCCAGTTCGTCTGGATAGGGCATGGAATCCACCGTTGCTGCGGGGTATCGTAATGCCACAACACCTGTTCATACAGTGTCCATACGCGCCCCTGTTCGTCAGTTGCCAGGGGTTTGAAAGTCGGACTATGTGGAATGGGAAACGGGATGCGCTGAACCTGATGGCTGTTCAGGTCAATCTGATAAAAGGTCGGGCTACCAAAATTAATCCAGAGCTTACCCTGCCGATTGTAGGTATACCGAAAAAAATAAGCACCTCCCTTGCCAACAGCCTGAGCCTGTTCCGGGGAGATGGTTAGATAGTGGATCAACAAATCCTGTTGAAAATTAAGTTGATAGGGTGCTGTCTGAAACGGGTAGGCTCGCAGATCGTATTTGTCAACGCCTTTTCCGTCTGTACCCAGCCACAGTACATCCGAATGATCAACCAGCAGGGTTAAACAACGGCCCATACGCGTGGAGGAACGGTTCAGCAGCTGAGGAATTTTACCGGGTACGTAGTGAAACAGATAATTTCGATTCGATAGGAAGATGCCCCCGCGCGGATCAGCCGCAAACCGGACGCCATGCGAGTCATTTTCCTGACTGGGTAACGAATAATAGCGCTGTTCAGATCGGGCCGGGTTTATGACTCCAAATCCCGTTAGCGTTCCAACAAATAGCTCACCTTTGGATCCGTTTGCCAACGAGTACGTGCCATTCGTCCGGAAATCGTCCGAAACCTGAGGGAGCAGCGATCGGTGGATAAACTGCCCCGTCGATGGGTCAAGCTGATCGACGCCGGTTCCCGTGGCCAGCCAGATAAACCCTTTGGAATCCTGAACAATATCTCTGACCCGATCGCTGCTTAAGGACGATAGGATCTGGTGTTGGTGCCTAAACCATCGAAATTGGCCGGTGCGGGTATTCAGGCAAATCAACCCTTCACCAGACAGCCGATCCCTGGACTGTAAGGCAATCCACAACCGATCCTGACGATCTACATAAAGCGTGTTAACTGAATAACGGCCGACTGCCCGCTGAAAAACGGGAAGCCTGGAAAAATTAATGAACGTTTCAGTAGCGGGCTCAATAATATCAATGTCGCCCTGTTCGGATAATATCCAGATTCGGCCATGAGCGTCGAGCCTAAGCGAGTTAACGGCGGGAAACGACAGGGAAGGACCTCCGCTGGCTTTTGGTTGAAAAACCTTAAACCGACTGCCATCGTAGCGACAGAGGCCATCGCGGGTAGCCATCCAGATAAACCCCTGCTGATCCTGTACAATACTGGGAATAAAACTCTGGGGTAACCCATGCTGATCGGTAAGGATATGAGGATGAGGTAAGCGAAGCGGTTGCGCCAAGAGACGATACGAATCCTGTCCGCCTGGATTAAACATCCAGCAGATGAGAAGCAGCCGTTTAACAAACTCACTCACAACGACAGATCAGGCTCGGCTTATAATCAGAAATCGTTTACAAGATAGCTAATAAGTAGCGGGTTAGCACTAAAAGAGGAAGAAGCTAACGTGAACCATAGGATTGGTATCCCTTAGGTTTGTCTCATGATCTTAGTCCAAGGTTGACTTCCATACTCCTTATACCTTCGATTACTCACAAACGTGAGCTACCCTGCTGCTTCGGCGGTCCCGATACGTCGGAACGGCCCTGGCGACAGGCCCCACAGAATCGCCTTAACGCGTATATCAGATAAGACCGTCCGGCGGCCCGGCTATTAGTAGATCTAAGCCTCTATGGGGTTGCTTGACCACCAGATTCAGCAGGGTGGCCAGTAATATAGAAATGAGCATTTGCTGAGACAGCTGTTCAGGCAGTGTTTTGCTTCTATTTCATAAATGAGACGGACCTTTATTCTTTACATCTGCCTGAGCGGAGCTATTTGAAAACTGTTCGATCAACTACAGCACGAGGGCCTGTTAGTTGAACGATTGCCTGAACGCTAAGGGCGATTGGGCAGTTTTTGTTTTGA
>NZ_JACXAA010000036.1 GCF_014699035.1 Spirosoma validum | reverse complement strand
TGGGACAAAAAAGCCAGCCTGACGCTGCGGGTTACCAACCCATTAGCACGGGATGTGCGGATCACCACCACGCAGCAAGCGCCAACCTTTACCGCTCAGGGCGTTAATTATTTTGTCAATCGGCAGGTTCAGTTAGCCTTCGAATGGCAGTTTGGTCAGCTGAAAAGCGGGACCAGTAAGCCGAGCAAGAAAATCAGTAATGACGATCGGAGTGGCCGGTAGACAGCCTGGTTTATTAGCGGTCAGGGCGCAGCCAACGGGTTTTGTAGAAGCTAGAAAGAAAGGCAAAAACCAGAAACGTTAATCCGATCGAAAGGCTGTCTATCACACTCCACTTTTTAGCTACCATCTACTCCGCTAGCGTTCTTTAACGCCCTAGTTGCGCCTGAACGCTTGGCATAATGACGATTCAGAGGCTCTTTTGTTGCTACGTATACGTTCGTTTGTATGTTAACAAAAGAGCTATGCTGAGCTTCTTTAAATAAACGGACAAAGAATTACGATAAGGAAATTCTTTGTCCGTTTATATTGATTTTCAGTAGCTTACAAAGCCGAAAAGAAGTTTTTACGAAGATAATTATATCAAACTGACACTTACTACTATAAACACAATAATTAGCTATATGAATAAGCGAAAAATCTAATGAGGTATATTTATATAGATAACGAATATACTAAGTGTGGTATAAATAATAGATTTAATTATAATTTATAGTCATCAAATGATAATTATAAACTTTTTGGGTGATTTCGTCTGGAAAAATGGTGATTTCAGACAGATCCATTTAGTAGACTAGGCTAAAAGACACCAACTTCAGTTCGCTCAGCGAAAATCCCAGACAAATGTTCAACCCTATCAAATTACAAGATTATGAGACTCATTTACACAGCCTGTATCTGCTTACTGATTGTAGTAGGTAATTTTCGGAAACTTTATGCCCAACAAAAAGCCGAACCGGCGTTCCAAACATTAACCAGGATTAGTATACCAACTGAAACTATTAAACTTAAGCCTAATCAGCCATACGAGCATAGAGTCTATCTACACACTGGTGAGGTAGCTAACTTAAGAGTGCACACTAGAATCCCCTTAAAATTAGGGAATGTCCTTAAAAAAGTAACCCCATTTATAGGGGCTGGCATGGCGCAATTAAGCCAAGAAAAAAACGGGCAGATCGATAATTCGAGTCCGAGATTAGGAAATAATCAATTAACAGCTGGAGCAACGATTGGAATAGGTACATTCACTAGTATATCTGGGCAACATAATATCAAAACTTTTGCTACGATTGCTTTATATGATAAAATGGGGCAATTACTTAGTTCAAGAAGAAAATGGCTCAGACAAAAAGACGAACTGGTTCGATTAAGTACAGGATTGCAGGACGGGTTTGCAGTTATCACGTTTGTCAGCCCCGTCGAGCAGTCTATTGTTATTGGAGATAATAGACAAAACTCTAGAACAGTAGATCAATTGAAAGGAGAATCTACTAAGGGTGGAAGATTAGGGGTTGCAGATGGTCCGGCCAATGGTCCGATAACGGCAAATGGTCCCTATGAAGCAGGTGATGAACCTGCAGGAGGAAATTGCACAGATTGGTGGCTAGTTACCTATGAACGTGAAACAGGAACCATCGTCGATGAACAGTATGTGGGTAGAAGTTGTGATGGAAGTAATCAGGGGGGGGGCATAAATGATACAGAAAAAAATTGCAAGGAATGCAAAGCCATGCACACAAAAGAAAGAAATGCCCAAATGACTTTAGCAAAAGAGAGAATGGTAAAGAGGCTTAGCGTTGGTTGTCACCTCATTGCAGGTGGCACTTTCGTTACATTAAATGTTGTAAGTTCTTGGCTTCATGTCCTGCCTGGTGTTGGTACGGCCACGGTAGAAGCAATCTCTGCTTTAGGAGCACTAGTTGTCGATATAGATTGTTTAGTTGACACTGCATTAGAATATAATGCACAAAAGGCAACAATAGACGCGAAATATTACGACGATATGAATGGCTGCGGTGGCTGTCCCTATTAATGAGGTATTGGATTGTGTAGTTTCAACTATAACTCAGAATACTACTATGTTTTACCCGCTATATTTTTCTGCTTCATTTTTGACAATATTATTCATTGTGTATCCTTTAATTAACAGGACTATTGGCAATCCCAAAAGAGCTCTCTTGTACTGCTTTCTGCTATATACTACTCAGGCACTGGGTCTATTATGGCTAGATAATCACTTGAATCTAGATCTTTAGTAGTGTGAAAAGGCTACCGAAAGGATTATACAATAGTGTGTTTTGAGTTCTTAGCACAAAGTGGCCTTCTTTCGCCAAGCGTTAAAGTCGGTTCAATATGCAATAGGGCTTGGCATATTGTTTTTCGTTGTCCTCTCAAAAAGCGGCCTGACAAAGCGAAAGTCGACCGTTTTTAGAAGTTGCTGGTAAAAATGGTGAGTTAGTGCCAGTTTCACCAACGAAGTTTAGAACGTGGGTCTTTAGTGCAAAACGGGGCCAAAATGAAAATAGCCCCGTTTTGCACTAAAGACCCACGTTCTGACATTTTTATATACATATAGGGGTTGCTGACACAGTTGGGGTATATCCGCCACCAAGGGCAGTTAACATCCTGTACGTTAGCAACTTGTTAGAAAACTTATACTCTTAACGTTCGATTATAGCAGTTAATAATTTTGCTATTTAGGTACGTGTAAAAGCAGTCATTTTAGATACTCTTAAGCCTTTAGATGACGTTAAGACCATCCCAGCCCAAAATACAGCAGTGAATTACCCAATCTTACACTTATTTCGGGTGCTAAACGCTACTTGCCAAAGTAGCTCCTAGACTAGGTAGTTAAATCTGCATAACTAATTGATTAACAATTTCTTATAGGCTATACGTGGCGGATATACCCTGAATGTGTTAGCTACCCTTATAGACGACCTTTCGCTTGTGTATGGAGTACAAACCTGCAGGGGTCGTTCCTGGTTTGTAACCCCTACCTATTACGGCCAAATCCAGTTAGCGCTAGTCCGCTAACAACTGTTTCAGATTCGCGTATTCTTCCCGCTCTAAAAGGTCAATCGTTCCCCCGGTGGCTAATCGGATTCGGTCCCGGCATTTGCTGATTCGAGATAACAGCGGTTGAATGATGGTATTACTATGATTCACAAAATCGTAGAGGTCTCCCTCACATGAGGGGATTTTGTAGCCTTTAGTGCTGCTAGCAATAATGACGCCCGCATCCCGGAGCGGAGCAATCACTCGCGTTTGAAAGTAATGTAGGCTGGGCAAACTGCCGCGCCGTTCCTCAATGTGCGCCATTAATTCCCGGCTTGAAATGTAACGAGTGGGATCAACATGGCGGAAGTGAAACAACAAATAATTTAAGCAGGTAACCTGGTCAATTTCTTGAGGGGAACGACTGGCCAGTTTGCGATGTAAAAAGTCTTGGCCTAAGCCCACACACAGTTCAGCTAGACCAGCATTGTAGTTGGCTTGATCGGGCAAGCTCTGGGCCACCACGGGGGCAAATACGTCTGGCCAGTATTTTAGGGTAAGTAACTTAGGTTTCAATAATCGTACGAAGCTCGCTCGTTCGGATGATAGAACCGTTTCATCATAACACCGGGCTAGGGTGCCCGCTACGAAATCAGCCGCTTGGACAAGAAGACTTGCTTGGCTGTTGACAAAGCGAAAACTAGCCTGGTTAAACAGGGTCGGCACGTGTCGATTATAGATGTACTGGGTGAATCCCTGCATAAAACTCTCGTCACCGTGTCGATCCGCCACTAATTCCAGATTAGGGAAGCTCCGGTACAGTTCTCGGTCGGCTAGTCCATGCAGAAACTTGTAGAAGGACCCTTTGTAATAAAAGCCCTCCCCGCGCAGCTCTCTTTTATCGACGACAAGAGCAAATAGTTGAAAGGGAACGGTCAGCAGTTGTTTAAGGATCAAGATCCGGCGCTTATCATCGCTGCCTACTTTGGCTGATTTGATAGGGCCGGTTTGAAAGAAGCGTTTACGCACCTCCTCTAATTGAGTTTCAGCCTCACTCAGCTGTTCTTTGCGTAGAGTGATGGCGGTGACTATGAAATGGGTGGAAACACCTTGCTTAGTAAAGTCAAGGCCATTGTTTCCCCACTCATCCAAAAAGGCAATATGATCATTCATCAGACAATTAGTAAGCTAGCAAGCAAGTTACTGATTGTCGCTGACACCTTTTATCCCCTTTTTCTTATCAACAAGCCTTAGATGCAAGGGGGGCGGAAGGACCATTGCCTAAACCAGTTTTAAGAAGACGCCCTCTCTACCTTTGTCAAAATGGGGTGATGATACCCCTAAATCAAGAGAAGTTTTCGGATTGGCTAGATAAAGGTCTTAAAGCACAGTTAAAATTACCCGAATTTCAAATGGCTGAAAATGATGTTCTCGAAAGATATAACGGTGTCTTGAACCCTTAAAAGTGAGCCAGTGAAAAGTAGAGTAAAAAAATTAACTTTCACAGGGTTTACAAAAGGGAAATGAAAGCAGCACGATTCACCGAATCGCAGATTGTAGCGATCGCTCCGGCGACCCGGTCTTAAACAGCAGGATAGTGGGCAGACAATTGCTCAGATCACCCGCGAACATGGCATCAGCGAGGCCACATTTTACAATTGGCGAGCCAAATACGGTGGTATGCAGGTCTCGGAGGTGAAGCGGCTCAAGGAGTTAGAAGACGAAAACCGCCGACTCAAAAAGATGTATGCCGAACTAAGTTTGCAAAACGAAATCATCAAGGAGGCACTGGCAAAAAAGTGGTAGGGCCCGCCGAGCGTCGAATAGTGGTAAGGTGGATAGTTGACCATAAACAAGTTAGTCAACGTAAAGCCTGTCGTTGGGTGGGCCTGAGTCGCAATGCCGTAGCGGAACCAGTAGCCATAAAAGAGAAAGACAAAGCATTAGCAGGCCGGATCGAACAGTTGGCTCGACGCCACAAGCATTGGGGCGTGCTGAAGATACATCAGCGGTTGCGTAAACAAGGCGAACGAATCAATCATAAGCGGATTAGGCGATTATACAGAAAGTTAGGGTTGAGTTTACGACGAAAGGCTAAAAAACGGTTACCGGATGCGGTCCGCAAGCCGCTGCCCAAAGCAACAGCTTGTAATCAGTGCTGGTCGCTGGATTTTACGTCTGACAGTTTAACAGGTGGGCGTAAGTTTCGGACGTTGAATGTAGTTGACGACTACAATAGGGAAGCGTTAGGTATTGAGCGGGGCCGCCCGTGCGGTAGATTACTCATTACCATCACGCCGAGTCATCCGATTACTGGATCAATTAGTGGAACGATTCGGTAAACCGGAGCGGATTCGGAGTGATAATGGCCCGGAATTTATTAGTCAGGCTTTGCCAGATTGGTGTAAAGATCAGACGATCGAATTGTGTTGGATCGAACCGGGCAAACCGACTCAGAACGCTTATATTGAGCGCTTTAATGGTACTTTTCGCCGAGAGGTTTTAGACGCTCATATTTTTGCGAGTATTAGACAGGTACGCCAAACGGTGGCTGTGTGGCTGGTGGAGTACAACACGGAACGACCCCATCAGGCTTTGCAGTTCATGACGCCAGTTGAGTATCGACAGGTGGCTTAAATTCCAGTCAAAACTGGCTCACCGAATGGGGTAAGGACATAACCAGCTTTGCGCTTCGTCAATCGATATATCATATTCAGGCGGTAAATAATACGATAGTGGTTTATTCGCTTGCTGGATACTAGGTTCTGGCAGCACCTTTTGGGTACAACTCCAACAGAATAGACACAAACAAATTAATAAGTTTTTAAGAACCATTTTCTGTTATATAGTTGGCATTATGTTAGTGGAT
This sequence comes from Spirosoma validum, assembly GCF_014699035.1. Lineage (GTDB taxonomy): Bacteria > Bacteroidota > Bacteroidia > Cytophagales > Spirosomataceae > Spirosoma > Spirosoma validum. Next base: position 12,219 of record NZ_JACXAA010000036.1, on the reverse strand, counting down.
AAAAGATGTAAATGACATTTTAACAAGCCACTATCACATTTTATAAAAGTGCAATCTAATGAACCTTGTAACTCTTTATTAGGCTTACTATTTCTTGAATTGATGTTTCAGTAATAGCGTTCTTGGAATGGATACTGAAACCACACTCTGCGTCATTAGGATCTTCTTTAGCCAACGTATCTATGGCCATGCCCCAACTGATTCCATAGTTATATGAAAAGAGCAGCTCCTTCAGTTCCTGAGATTTCTTCAGATTTGATACATTTCCCAACTCTTGGCGAGATAAGCCGCTCCAATCAAAACCAATTATATTTTCAAACTCATTGGTTTGGTCAGTAATCTCAAAGTCAAGCCTGATTTCTGATCCAGGAGAGCCACTATTAGGGTCGATGCTTATAGGAGGAAAGATTCGCCAATTGTCAGCCATGCTAGAATCCATTTTTTGTGTTGTATAAGTGACGTGGCTGTTGCAAAAGTCGGGATCGCCCCGAATTGGCTCACCTTCCAGCCAATTATTAGCCATTGATTGGGGCAATAATCACTGACAATTTAAGCAGAATTAACCCACTCCGGACTTTTGCAACAGCCACTGACGTTATGTTAGCTACGCTTAAAAGTATGACGATTATCGCTGTCGTACAGACTTAACTGTGATCCAACCCAGCTCTTTAAAATTTGGCCTTTCGTCGAGCTGGTAACGCAGCCAGATTGGATTATTTGCCTTAGCATAAGGCGTAGGTATGTCCGCTCGGTAAAGGGTAGAATCGACCCGCACAAACCAGCCCCCACACAAGCCACACATTTGAGGATCAATGCCGATTACGGTCGCTGCGATTTCGGAGGGCTGTACTTCATTACAGCTCATCAGACTACCTAGTAAAACCAATATTGCTAGAGCCTTTTTCATAATGGTAGTTTTTAGAGAATAGACCTTCTAAGCTGGCAGTTAGTTGGAAAATCCTGTTGTATATTAAACTCAGCGGGGCCGTCACCAGCCCCGCTGGTCTTCAGAACCGTGCATGAAGCTTTCACCTCACACGGCTCCTCAATGAAGTGGTAGTTGTCACCTACACCTTGCCCGACAGTTCTGGTCGATCAGTGGCTGTCTTTTTATCGTGGCAATGCCGATGAAGAAGTTGTAGATTGGTCATCACATCTTTCCCTCCTTGTAAACGGGGGACAATATGATCCATCTCCAGTATATCTTCATCGCGAAAGAACAGATTGCAATGTCGACATTTTCCTTTTTGCTTTTTAAGTAATAAGGAAAATCGATTACTCACTTGAGGTGAACGCCCCAACCGAGTACTCCAATAAATCCAATCACCATCATAGGGACTCCGATTTCGCTGCACCTTAATATGCCGGATGATAGGCGTTTCACTATGGTGACGTAGTCGGATAAGTGAGCCTTTAAGTCGAACCCCAAACAACCATCCTTTCCCTTTTTCCATCTGCCAATATTTAGCATAGGTCCAACGGACTGATTTGATGGGGTGTCGGCGTTTAGCCCAAGTCTTTAATTTCCCAAAGATGAGATGATCCAACTTCGTAAAGTGTTCTTTACTAACAACTCTTGAATAGTAGGTGGACCAGCCTCGGATAACCGGATTTAACTCATTGATCAGCGCTACTTGACTGTTGCTCTTATGGCGGTCAACGAGTTGGCCTACGCGTTTATAGTGTCGTTTAGCACTCTCTTTGGCTGGTTTGATGAGGGTTGTAAACCGCAGCCTACGTTTTTCTTGATTGATTTGATCCGGCTCTTTTGGAAATTGACGAATCGTAAAACCAAGAAAGTCAAACCCGATACTATCTTCATAAGTCTGAAGAGTATGGGTTATTTTCGTTTTGCTGGGTTTGAGCACTAAGCCCATGCTCATTAACCAACTAGCAATATGTTCCCGGCATAATTGAACGGTTTCCAAGTCCTCATGAACCAGCACGAAATCATCGGCATATCGAATAAAATGGACGGGATTGCCTATACTCATTTTATGGTTACCGATCCCTCGTTTAGGCTTGACTTCCTGTTTTAGCCATTGTTCCATACCATGAAGGGCAATATTGGCCAATAAAGGGGAAATTACTCCGCCTTGTGGGGTGCCTTCCAAGGTTGGGTACAAGGTATCGCCGTCCATTACACCCGCCTTGAGCCAGTTGCTAATCTGTCCTCGTAAGCTCGGGAATGTGGCTAGTTTAGTCAATAGTGCCTGATGGTCAATGCGGTCGAAGCATTTAGCAATATCGGCATCCAAAACATACTTGGGTTTGTGACAGATACTACTAAAGATGGCCGCGATGGCATCATGGGCTGAGCGTCCTGCCGGGCCGCCGGAGCGGTCGAAACCCGTAGCTGTTTGGCTCAAACTTAGCCTCCCATTGCGGTTCCAGCGCCTGTTTGACAAGTGCTTGTAAAGCCCTGTCGTGTAGCGTAGGAATACCCAAAGGGCGTTTTTCAGTTGAGCCCGGTTTGGGTATCCAAACCCGTCGGGTCGGCTTAGGTTTTTGAGTAGGTGCCAACTGACTAACCAGGTCTAGACGGTGCTTCGGGGGAAGTGATTTTACCCCATCTACCCCGGCCGTATGCTTACCCTGATTGTCTTGACTCACTCGCCGAACGGCCAGACATTTGGCTGACCAGGATCTCATCAATGTTTTCTGGAGTTGTCGAACTGTTCTTTTATCGTCACGTTGCGAGGCTTTGAATATGCGCGTTTGCAGCTTAAAAACGCTCCGTTCCAGCTTGTGCCAGGGGATCGTTTTCCAGTCCATCATCGGGTTTTGACTCCGTGCTTTAGCCATGTTGACTGCTACTAGTACCCATTCACTCCACCTCATCGTGCCTACGTCAGCTTATCCCACTCGTTACAGTGGGCCTTTGCTTCTTAGGCAATCTTGCCTCGTACCGGCATCTGGTTAGCACCTACTCTAACAAGTAGAGAGCCGACACAAGGTTACTTCGTTCCTGGTAGTCGTTGGTTGAGACCTTAGAATGATGCTATCTGCCGGGTTTGTTGGGGATGCAACTGGTCGTAAGATTACCGCCAGCCCCTTATCCGTGCCATTTTGGCCACAGCCTGTTAACCTACGTTGGCTGTTCCATATTAACGACAGTTTACACGCATCTTCGCTTTCGCTATCCATAGTCTCTTGCTCGTCGAAGTTTGATGTTAGGTTCATCATTACCGTCTTTTCGCCCCGCTTTACGGATTGAGGACTAGTCGCTACCGTAGGGGTGATGCTTTTACTCCTGCATCGGGAGAGAGGGACTCGCACCCTCACGACTACCAAGTTGTCAAAGAGGTTTCCCCCTTTGCCACCCGTCCCTGATCTGTCAATCATTTAGGGTGAACGAATCGCACAATCACTTATATGTTAAGTACTACATTATGTATGACAAAAACAAGAGGTGTCATACACAACGTATGACACCTCAGAATTTCTCAAAAAGAGTAAAATGGCTTAATAAACCGGGCTTATTTGGCCAGTCCAGTCACGAACTGTCCGGGGAAGTGGGAGCGGCCCGGGTCTAGCAGTGACTCAACGATCGTGGTGAAGCAATACCTGACCTATGTATTTAGTAATCGATCACCAATACTTAATTGATGGGCAGGTAGGGGAGTGTATTATGGGAAATATACTATTTCATTTACACCAAACTTCAGTAAAATAGTTGCGATTATTTATTGAATAAACACAACTATCAGTTTTCATGAATTCGTTCACGAAAAGGCTGACTTTTACGCTGTTAACCGATTCCAAACCATCAGTAAGGCGGCAAGTGATGTCTCAGTGATTATATCTCCCCGTTGAAGTAAGGCGGGTAGATCGGCGATAGGCACCAAAACTGTCTCGATAACTTCTGAATCATTCTCCTGCCCTTGCGAATCTTTTGTAACAGCATTTGCAAAATAAACAAACGTACGAGCGGACATTCGGGCTGGCTTGGTGACTAGCGTAGCAATATACTCCACATTTGGTGTAAAATAGCCCGTTTCCTCGCTGAGTTCACGAATAATCGTTTCATTAGCGACCTCTTTTGACTCAACAATTCCGGCTGGCAACTCTAGTACTATCCCTCCAAATCCATGCTTGTATTGTCGTACAAGCACTAACTCATTTTCTTGCGTAACCGCTACAATTACCGCTCCGTCCGGGGCTTCAACGACAAAATAATCATCTATTTCCCTTCCGCTGGGTAGACGGCATGTGTCCTGGCGTACGCGCAGCCACTTGGATTTAACTAACTCACGGGTAGATACTGTCTGCCACGATTGTAACTTTTCCATTGCTCTTTATAGCTGATTCCTCTTTAATGCCGAGGAGTGATTTACCCATTTTCGCTAAATCATCCTGTAGTGTACCTTTTTGAAAAGCAGGTTTAGCTTCAACAATACATTTAATAAATATAAGCGATATGGCCACCATCCAAATACTTATGACCAGTCTTTTCACATCTCGTCTTCCTTTCCGAATCCTATACTTGGCTCCGGGTCCCTTCAACGGTATAGCCATTGTATCAAGACCAATAAGTTTCTCAATCGCTTCAACTACGTCTTGTGATTTCTCCTGAAAAGAGCGGTGTTTCTCAGCCGAATTAAACCAAAAGTTTATCAGCACAATAGACCCCATCCCTAGAAGGAAGGTGCTGATGAAATTACCATCTTTTACAGAAGCCAACCCCGCTAAGGAAAGCGGAATAAAAATACTACTGACAGTCCAGATCCGGTCGTTGTCCTTAAGGAAACGTTCCGTATAGCGTTGATGAATGAATCGAAGCCAGTCGTCCTGTCGGTCAACTGGTGGATGTTTCGAGATATTCTCTAATTGCCTGATTATTTTCGCTATGTATTCCTCTTCAGGTTCCATGATAGGTATCAATACGTACGAAAGTAATCATTCTAGTCCACTATTACCTGAACAGATCAACTATGTCACATTGAGGTAGTCGTTTACTCGGCGTACGCTACAGATAGCGTTGTACTGATGTAAAATTAATCGTCTTATAAACCGCTCTTGAATTGAAAAGAGGATAGATCACAATAGGACCACCCCAAGGTACCCTTTTCAACGCAGTTAGGCCACTACCAAATACAGAAAGAAATGTATGTGCTACAGTTGTCTTACAAGAGTAATAATTATGCGAAAAACCTCAAAAAATACGGGAAAAACCCCCTAGTCATGAACTATAAAAGTCTTGAAATTTGAACCATACTAAATCTTTTAAACCAGAATTTCAAGCTATGTTAAACACATCGTTATTTAAAAAGGCTAATATTGAAAAAGAAAATTTTGAAGAAAAAGTATTAGAAGCCTTGAATGGGCAACAACTCTTTTTTGCTCTTAAATGGACAAAGGGAGGTCCCTTGGTGCTTTTTCAACTATTTGTAAAAATAAATGATGAGGATGAAAAAGATGCTTTAAACGGAACTGCAATTAAAGATACAGATGGCGACATTAGTATCTTCCTTGGAGTATTCAAGAAGGGCGACAAACTAAAGATAACCTTTGGACTTAATGCTTTTTTAGCAATACCTCAAATTGTCTCTATGATTGTGCAAGCAAATCCGAGCTTAATCTTAGAAAGAAAACCAGATGCAGGTTTTAAAAATTTGAGCGGTGGTGAGACTTGGCAAGATACTTTCTCTATAACTATCCAGTAAACATGAAAAAATACATACTCTTTTATGCAATATCTTTATACTTTTTGAGTATAAGAATTGCTTTTTCTCAAACAGCAGATACAAACAGAGTCAACTTTTTCAGTTCTGTTATAAGCACAAATATTAAGCCACAATTGTTCAATGATATCAGTTTTGGCGGATTCGACCTTTTGGCAGCTAATTTGCAATTCTCAAAAGATAATTCCCTACAAAAGGTAGTGTTTTCTCCATTTAAACTTTTTAATGATCCATCTATTTTTAAAGATTCAAGAATTAACTTTTCACAAAAGAACGGGATTTCTACTTTTGGTATAGCATATGGGTTTGATAATACAAACCCATACAATAAAGGTAAACGAGTAGCTAATGTTTTTATGCGATTACCTCCCTTCCCTGCTCTGACTCCACGGGGAGCAGGTGAATCTGAAGATGATTTCAAAAAAAGACAAAAGAAATATCTTGATGATTTAGCTCTTGCACGAATTGGATTCATGCAAGAGTTAGCAAAAAACATGATTTCTTTTACTATTGGCTATAATATCTCTCTTTTTGAACTAATAGGCGGTACGCCTGTCCCTATAGTTTCAACGGGTGCAGACAACGGTTTAATCAGCAATCAATTTTCTACAAAATCTCATAACTACTCATTAGATGTAAACTATGGAGTAAATGAAAATTTTGCAATTAACGTTGGCGGTGTGTATAAAAGACAAAGACTATCTGCTGTGGAAGGACAAGAGTTAGCTGATTATTATGGTTTCAATACTTCAATAACTGGAAGAGTAATATGGTTAACTCCAAAAGACAAACTTATTAACAATGCTGATTACAGAAGTTCTCTGTTCATACCATCAATATTAATAGGCCTTTCGCTTGAAACATTGAACGCTACAGGAAATCCAAAATTTTATGAAGATAGTATTTCATACCAGCAGATTATTACTCCATTTATAGATTTTAAAATATCACCTAAAAGTCAGTTTAGGCTAAGCGTACCAATCAAAAAATACACTAAAGTTGATACCGATTTTGTTTCAACTGGTCCCTTTTTACAATATACAATAGAGCTAGCTAATCGCAACTAGGTTATTATATATGATTTTATTACGGAGTAGAGTAATCATTTATTAACCTAGTTACGATTAGCCTGTTCCACAGTTTCGACGAACTCCTCCGTTAAAACCGTATGTATATAGGGATCGTCAATTTCCTCATCCGCATTCGGGATGGTCGTTTGCTTATGTTCGCTCATAAACCCAAGCTAATCTTTTCTTTCTACACGAAGTAGCAACTTCCCAAAGTTTCAAAGACTAGTAACTTATTTGGCATAATCGATGCTAAAATTGGCCAATCTGTCAGGATGTCATGTAGTCTACATACGTTGCCCTGTTTCGTAACAAAGCCATGACGGACCTTATGCATATGTACATGGAGTAACAAACCAGTAACCTTCGTTACTGGTTTGTTACTCCATGTTTGCTTTATTCTCATAAAAACGCTGATTAAACATTTATTTCGCTGCTTTTTGACAAGTGGGACGATGGCTAATTCGGATTTCCGTACAGAGTAATCCCCGACCAGTAATATGGATGGTCGTGCTGAGCTTTAACACGCAATAGACTTTGGCGTAGGCTTGTTGTCTTGCGGGTTTGATTGATGCTGGCATAAAAGGATTCAAACAGGATGGCTGTCACCCGATCGTCTACTTCCCATTCCGTCAGCAGATACGTAGAAGCGCCCGCTTGCATCAGCGCCTGGAGAAACCCAACGGGTTCAGCCCCCGTCATGACTTCATTCTGACCCGTTTGGCAGGCGGCTAGTGAGATGATCTCGGTATTCTTGAGGTCCAAAGTCTGAAAATCGGTCGGTCTTAGTACAGTGCGTTTGTCCCCCTTGGCTAAAAAGATAACCGAACCCATCGGATCAAATCGGTTAAATACACCGTGAGCGATGATATGGATCAGGTTATTCCCCCTGGCCATCCGAAGAAAATTCTCCGGACTGGATGGGTTCGGATCGTAGGGACGAATCAGGCTGTTCTGACTTGTCACCCGATCCGCCAGGTATGTAACAGAACAGTGCCGCTGGGCGAGGACCTTCCCGACCGAAGTCAGCTCTTGAACCCCATGTTGCAGACTGGCCAGCCGATAATTGGGGTTTGATTCCCGCAGCGAGGGAATTTCGCTAAACACCGCTTCCCCCGAAACGCTGGATAAGGCGGCTACTAGCAGGGCACGCTGAATGGGTATTTTCGGTTTTTGGAAAAGCAGTTGTGCGATCCGCGCTGAAGGAATCAGCGAAACCTCATATTGATCGATCAACTGGTTATCCTCACGTATCAGCGCATACCAGGGAAGGCCGTACAGGGATTGATCAGGGGCAATGATCAACCGGCTGGGATGATCGGGTAGCCCCACCAGGCAGCTCAGAAGTCGGTCTCCCAGAAAGGCAAGTTCCTGACGTAGCTCATCGGGCAACTCGTCAGCAAGAATCGATGAGCGGGCCGCCGGGTTGGCGACGTTAAGGAACACTCGGGTTTTCTGCAGGCTGGCCAGAAGCTCTGCATCATCAATGTCCAGGATCTTGAGCGTGATTGGTTTACCGGCTTGCAGCATAAGCACAAAGGCAATGTCGGGAGAAACGAAATAATTCAAAAAGACATCGCCTTTATTAAGCGTACTTGCTACAAATTTGGCCAGATCTGCCTGCGTAGAACGGCTAGCAAATCGGGTATTGTCAACTTGGTCAAAGAAGGTCTGCAGTTTCCAGTCCTCCAGTGCGTTGAACAACTGGGTTGTCGGTGCTTTGGTGTCAACCAGTAGTTTGAAATGCCAGCCCGCAATGTCATTTTTCCCGGTTAGAAACGCGTATTTATGATTTTTCACCCCGATTAGCCTTCGGATATCTTTGACCAGCTCAAAGGAACGCGCCGAATAGGAGAGCGCCTGACCAAGGTCCCCTGCTTTATAAAAGAGTTTAGACAGCTGATAAGCCGAATAACAGGTAAACGCATTGGGAATACCGGCCGTTAGTTTTTGGTTTAACTGGAAATAATACGTAGCTTCTTCGGTATTTTGCAAGGCCAGACTGCAACTGGCATATAGGTATGTATATTCGCTGGCGTATAGACTCCATTCGGTTTCGTTCGTAAAAGCAATCCCCTGGTCTAAGAGCTTTAATGCGATATCGGGCAAGTTTTGGGTATAAGCGATAAGCGCTCCTGCCAGCAGGAGTTCCGGCGTTTGATTGCCGGTTCTGAAGCCACGTGTTATCCGAACGGCCCGTATCAAATAATCCAGCTTTTCGATCGACCGGCTGGCCGGTAACGTATTGGCAATGATCTGAAAGTTGATCGCCATCGCTCCATAATCGATGCCATCGTCATCCTCTTCAGCTTCTTCCTCTTCGGCTTTGTCTTCTGCCGTCATCGGTTGCACGGGTTTTTCGCCCAGAAAGGTCAGCTTTAAAGCGGCACGGGCAACCTGATTGGACGATTTCTGGTCGCCGATGGCATTGAAATACAAAGAAAGATTACTTTTTACAACTTGATTCTTTCCGCCTAAGGTACTATCCAGCGAGAAAAAACTGCGATACGCCTGGTTGAACTGACCGCGTTCGAGATAATTCAGCCCCATTAGGTTGAGGATATGAGTCGTTTGCTTTTCCTGGGAAGTCAGTTGCTCTCGATAAACATCGAACTCGGCGTGGTTACTTGTCCGGACAAACGCCTCAAAAAGCTGAATTTTACAGTTCAGTATAAAGTCCGCATTCACCTTTCGGGTGCGGGCCAGATTACTGAGAAAGGAAATCATTTTTTTGTTCAGTTCAATGACGGCCAGCCAGTTTCTCATTTCACTCAGTATCTCCATTTCGTCCATGTAGGCCATTTCCAGGTTTTGATAATCCTGTTCGGTCTGAATGGGCGATCGCGACGCCGACGAAGCATTTAAGTAAGCGTAAACCGATGGGTATTCCCGCTCCTCTCGAAGTAATCTTCGGATTATGTTTGGGCTTAGCCCCATGATGCTGCGATGAGCTCGAACCATCATTTCTGAAGAGCTGGGCAGTTCACCGATCTGAAGCATGGCGTTCACCCGGGCATCGTATTTATAAAGTTCGGAGACAAATCGTTTCGGACATTGATTGCATTCAGCTACCCCGATTGCTAATCGGTTGATGGCAATTAATTCTAGATCCGGCTCATCATCCAGGTTGAGCAATATAATATCGCCATGATCGTATTCATTTATCTCATGGATGATCGAGAATGGGTTTAAGCCATATATAGCGGCATCCAGAAAGCCTGCACTGCCTGATCTGCCCGTTTGGATCAACTCCTTTTTACCATCACCGGTCACATCCTTAAAATAAGTCGCTTCAAATCCGTAAAGGGATACGACGAACACCTGGTAACCCAGGTTTGTGTGTTGAATAATTTCCGTGGTTAGATCATCTCGTTCGGATAAGTAAACAAGCACGATCGAATTTCCCTGCCGATGTACTTCTTCAAGCCTGAGTTCATCCGGAGTATCGGACTCACCATAGCCAATAGACTTCGTCGCAGCCGAATCCCGAAGGATACCAAACGCTTTATTCTGCTGAACGATTTCGACTGAAAAGGTCGAGTCCGTATACTGAAACAACTCGGTCAGGTGGCTAAGACTACTATCGGGAAGTGAGATTGGCGTAAGGGTATAAGAATCCGGCTGAACTAGCTTTTCTGGCTGAATAAATTGCTTTCGCTTATTATGGGTTAACAAGGCATTGAAGTAATGCTCATTTCGCCGACTGGAGTCCAGATCCAGATCAATCACGCCCTCCAGCTTATCTTTCCCGATGGTCACTTCATCATACCAGCCAGCATTGGGTAACGCAGCCAGCAGATCGGCAAATCGCCCAATCAACTTCGTGTTTTCACCCGTTGGTTGATCGGGTAGTAGCGTGTGCCTACGCAGGTTCGTATCACCGATACCTAAAACCCACTGAATGCGCGTTTGTAACCGGGTAATCGAATCGCTTTTCAGTTGAGCCAGCTTGATCAACTCATCCGCCCGCCTTAACAGGCCTAACTGTATATACGTCTGAACAGCCTCAAAGGCAATCGAGTCGGAGGTTTCATTGTGAATTTTTTTTTGGGCAAACAGCTCACTTATCTTCACCAGCACCGGGTACGGGTCATCCCGACAGATGCTATCCTTTAGCTGTACCGTCCGTGATGCAACACGAAGAAAGTTCATTGATTTCGTCAGTTGGCGCACCGGTGCGTTCTCCAGTACGGAATCGACTACCTGGACCATAGCACAATTGCCGCTGGAGACCGCCAGAGATAACTGGTTGTTCAAAGCGGTCCAGTCAGGCTCCTGATATGAAGCCAGTTTGGGTTTAGCCGGTTCTGTTGTGTGATAAAACAGCACAAACGCTCCTAGCATCAGGCTCAGTAAAGCCGCCAGCAGGATAGCCGTTTTTTTTGGGATCATGGCTCATCACCCGGTTAGAAGGCGATCAAATCGACAAAGCGGCCTACAGAAGCCTCCCCACGCGTGGCGACGGGTTCGCTTTTAAAAATAGTTGTTACGCCGGCAATGACTATCGGCAGGCATACCCCGATACCAAAGGCAACCCAGAGGCTATTTTTTCCTCGGGCGAGTTTGCCATACGGGAAAATGCTGGCAACAAATCCTGCCAGCAATACATACATCAGGGTTGCTACTAGATAAAGTTCTAAACTGAAGGTGATGTCGGGCATCGTCCAGCGTTTGGAGTAGAGCAGCAAGATATCCGGCGCAACGGCCCCAATGCCACCTGTGATAGCCAGATTTAAGCGGCTTTCCGGGACGGTTCCGGAATTCTCTTTGTTTGTCATGGGAATGATGTGGTTAATGCCTTTGCCTCAGTTGTATGGCTCAGGCTATAGGAGTCTATTTACGTAAATAAGAAACTAAGTAAATAAACTGCACAATGATAGCAGAAAAAGTAAGCAATAGACATCTTGGCAACAATTTAATTCCTTAAGTATGTGCTACTTAAAACTAAAATGCATATCTGTTACCGTTTCAAAATGACTAATAACGATCAAAGGGATAGCTTAAACTGAAAAACGCCATCTGCATTCGGAAAGGGACCGTTTGAATGAAATGACTACACAAAAATATGCTGATAGCTAATTAGTTAGAGTCTATTTTAACTAAGTAGATGAAACTTTTTTACCAGTTATACAGAACAGCCCATTTTTGTTTCGGTTGCCACCAACTTTTAACTAAACTGTCAAGCTGGCAGATTTTACGTTAGGAAAAGCCGTGGCTGATGATTTAGATTTGCTTTGTCACAAGGCTAGAACGCTGGTTTTAGTAACTACTCAATTTAATCTGAAGCATTCACCCCGATTTACATCGTCAAAAAGACGTGTAATTCGGAGTGAATGCTTTTATAGGGAGTATATAAAACGGCTCCCAATAAAAAAAAAATCAGATTAGTGATTAACTGAAGTTACGCAGGCAGTGTGTCTGCCAGCAGATTGTTTTGTTGCATAAGCCTTAATTCCGATAAAGCAGCC
>NZ_JACXAA010000035.1 GCF_014699035.1 Spirosoma validum | reverse complement strand
TGAAACCAAGGCCAGTAATTGGCTAGCTCTACATTGGTTGGCCTTTTGCGGCCTTCTGATGCGACATCTTAAACTTTACGCAACTTCAGTTTTAGCTTCTTTATTTTACTCCTGAACACCTACCGTTTATGCAAAATTTTGACAGAAATTCAAGAAGGGAATGGCTTAAGAAATCTTCGTTACTCGGGACCACTTTTCTACTAGGGCAATTCCCGGAAGCAGAGGCTAAACTGAAGCCGACAGTAGCCCGAAGAATTCCCATTAGCGTTTCCAGCTATTCCTATTGGCATTTTACACCCCAGAAATTCCCAATCGAAAAAGTAATCGAAGAAGCGGCCCGGCTAGGCTTTGATGGTGTCGAAGTATTACATAGACAAATGGCAGACGAGTCGATCACTTATCAAAACAAATTAAAGCGACTGGCTTTTGATTGTGGGCTTTCTATACCACTGCTATCCATCCACCAGAATTTCCTTCAGCCCGATCTCGCTAAACGGAAAGCGGATATTGAGCATACGTTTAAGTGCATAAATATTGCTACTCAGATGGGCATTCCCTGTGTTCGGATGAATACCGGCAGTTGGGGCACGGTTAAAAATAAAATCCAAACGGACTATTATAAAACAGGCATCGAACCACCCCTTGCAGGCTATACTGACGAGGATGGTATTAAGTGGGTTATTGAAGGAATGGGGGAATGTCTGGCCTATGCCGAAAAAGCGGGGGTAACGCTGGCGTTAGAAAATCACTGGGGACTGTCCTCTAACACCGATTATCTGCTTAGAATGTACCACGCGCTGAAGAGTTCACCAGCTATGGGATTGAACGTCGACACAGGAAACTTTGTCGGAGAGCCGTACGCAGGGCTCGAACGGCTGGCCCCTTATGCTACCATCGTTCAGGCGAAAACGTATTACGGCGGAGGCACTTTTTATGATAAAGACATGGATTACTCACGTATCGGCAAAATATTCCAGAAGGCGAATTATAAAGGTTTTGTATCATTAGAATTCGAGGGCAAAGAAGACCCGAATATAGCCGTCCCCAAAAGCCTTGAAGTTCTCAGAAAAGCCTTTACTTATGATATATAGAGAAGATTCGAAGGCTTCTCGTATAGGTCTGTCTCAATATTAGTTTACTAAATCTATTATCTGCTCATTGCTCAGGTCAGAATCATTTGGCACTGGGTAATGAGCCTTTTTCCGGGAATTTCGGGATGTATAATAGCCACGGGTCTTTTCTGAGATTTCTATAAAAAAGGCTTCTGAAGAGACACGGTATCTGTTGCCGACCGATTTACATCAACGTACGCCATTCGGTCATCCTAACCACCCTCAAGGTATAAGAGAGATTATCTGGCTTATTAGCAAGCTTTTTTAGCCAACAATCCTAAATCTGGTTTCAGAAGTTTAGTTGAGCATTTTTAGGGTACAGGACGTATCATCTGGCCGACCAACCGGGGACACCGTACTGATCCGTTGGCACAAAAGCCGCGTACAGAACCTTCTGACGCGGCTTTTTAATGAGCAAAACCGTATGCTGAAGCTTACCCGTCTCTTAACCTTTCATGCAGTTTGGCGGAGCGAGACCGGCTTTTTTGAGCAGTCAAGCGCAGCTATACTCGTCCAGCATCGCGCTTTTTAGGCGATCAACGACCTTTTCTGGCCTGAACGAACGTACCGTCAGCCGCAAACAACAGCTCAATAGTCCGGCCACTGGTGGGCTGTATGACCACCTTAAATTGTCCGGTGCTGCTTTTCCCTGCCACTTTGATCGTAGCTCCGGCGTACTTCGTTGTAATGTAGGACGTTACAGCCGTTGGCAAAGCGCTTGCGTTGATGGTGGTGTAATCTTTACCCAATCCCCGGACAATTTCCTGCGTGAACGTACCATCGGTGCCGAAAAGCAGAGTTTTCCGATCCGTACCTTGTTTGATCATCACCAGATAGCCACGGGTAGCATCCAGGGCAGCCGTGACGATAGTTGCACTGGCATAATTGGTTGTGATGTAAGACGTAATAGCGGTCGGTAAATTAGCGACAGTCACTCTCGTTAGACTATCGCGGTCTCCTCCTTTTCCTCCTTTGCCGCCATGACCTTTGCCACCGCGATCCTTACCTCCGCCACGTAACGACAACTCTTTGTTGAAGCTACCGTCTGCATTAAACAGCAACGCTTTTCGCTGATCATTTTGCGTAATAGCCACCAGGAAATTACCCGCATCATCTGTAGCAGCATAGTCAATCGTTGCACCCGCATAGCTCGTCGAGATGTAGCTAGTCACCGTGGCAGGCAGCGCCGACACCTCAATTTTCGTTAAACTGTCCCGGCAGAAAAAACCGGTTGAGTCAGCAGACAACCGGGCCGCACTGATGTTCGTATCAGGCGAAACGGTTTGGTTCTGGTTGCAACTCCAGATGGTTGCACCGAACAGGGCGATCAGGCCCGTAATAACTAAGTTTTTCATTATGGGTAACGTATTAAGTTTACTGAAGCCGAATACGCGACTTATTTTCGATTCGTTGCAGCCCGTCAGTCTTACGACTTATCCCTTAGTTGTCTATAAGCCAAGATGCTGGTTCTATAAAATTTATTCCCGTGATATGAATTCGTTAGATTTAGGAAAAAATCGTATCCAGACGACTATGAACGAAATCAAAAAAGAAGATATCAAACAGGAAGTGTTTGACTTATATGATGACTATGCACATAGCCGAATCGACCGGCGTGACTTTGTGCAAAAACTATCTACCTATGCCGTCGGCGGTATTACGGTAACGTCGCTCATGGGCTTTCTCATGCCCGATTATCAGGGCGCAATCCAGGTTAAACCCGATGATCCCCGCTTAAAATCAGACTACGTCACCTACCAGTCACCGAAAGGGGGCGGAACTATCAAAGCCTTGCTATCGATGCCAGCGAATACCCAAAAGAAACTCGGGGGCATTGTCGTAGTTCATGAAAACCGGGGGTTGAATCCGCATATTGCCGACGTAGCCAGGAGAGCCGCTTTGGCCGGATTTGTGTCGATTGCGCCGGATGCGTTAACGCCACTAGGAGGCTATCCGGGTAATGATGACGAAGGCCGGACAATGCAAAGTAAGCGAGATCGAAATGAAATGCTGGAAGACTTTATAGCAGCCTACGACTACCTGAAAAGTAACAAAGACTGCAACGGAAAAATAGGTGTTGTCGGTTTTTGCTTCGGTGGTTGGATCGCCAACATGATGGCTGTGCGCGTTCCCGATTTAGCTGCAGCGGTTCCGTTTTACGGTGGTCAGCCAGCGAGCGAAGACGTTCCCAAGATAAAAGCTCCTCTCCTACTCCACTTTGGTGAACTGGACAAAGGCGTTAATGCGGGGTGGCCCGCGTATGAAGAAGCATTAAAACAGAATCATAAAGAATACAAAGCATACATCTATCCCAATGCAAACCATGGCTTTCATAATGATACAACCCCTCGTTATGACAAAGCCGCTGCCGAACTTGCCTGGAAGCGTACCCTTGACTTTTTCAATGAGAAATTAACGTAGCGGATAGGCAGGCAGGTAATTTTTTATTTAACTGGGGCTTGAGACAAAGAAAACCTATCAGGTCAGCCACCTCACTCTAATCCAGCGCCTACAAATGAATCGGACGGTAGCGAACATTTGCTACCGTCCTTGTTTTCCTGACCATTTCGGCCGGATAGAACAAATTTTCCTTACGGATTTACCCTTTTGGCTTTAGCGTCAAACATATTCATCAGAGTACCTTTGAGATTGTTATCGTCCACCTTGCTCAGGTCGATCGTGACATCGTAGCCCTGCGCCGTAAAGGCCATACCCATTTTATCTCCATTTTCCTCAATGCTGTTAATGGGGATTTTCTCTCCCGTAGGATCGGCCATATTTGTCAACTGACCGGTCAGTTTACCATCTTTTCGCACCAGGTCTGCCAATAATTTAGAATCTCCCTGTGGTGTGCCTGTTACACTAATCTCCCATTTTCCAGCGAAGAAGTCAGTCGGCGCAGCGGTTTGCGAAAAACCCATAAACGCTACACTCAGCAATAAAAGGAATAAAATCGTGCTAGCTTTTTTCATTGTTGTGATTGATTTGAACTGTTGGTTTATGAATTATGAAACGTACTGAATTAGGACTTTCGCTCACCGGGTTAAAACCCGGTGAGCGAAAGTCCTGTGAACAAAATGTAGGGACACGTATCGGCGACCTTCACGACCGTTTACCTCTACCCTAGCGAGCTGTATTTCAATTGATAAGCAAAGATAAAAAAGAAAATTTCTTATTGTCTACTAAAATAGACAATAATTTTTTTACAATTGTATACCTTTGTAATGCAATCTTTCGTCCATATGCCTGATTCGCTTACTCCTCACTCAATGACTCATAACTACTTGCTCACGCTACTTCTCGCAGTGTGGATGGCCCCCTGTCTGGCCCAATCAGTCAGTTCCACTGACCCTTCACGTATCGCGCTGTTTCCGCAACAGAACGATCTTCGAAATACCCTGAACCTATCCGGTATGTGGCAGTTCAAAAAAGACTCACTGGAAGTTGGCGAGAAAGAAAATTGGCAAAACGGTCTGACTGAAACACGATCTATTGCGGTTCCGGGGAGTTGGAACGAGCAGTTCACCGACAGTCGGGATTACCTAGGTGTAGTTTGGTATGAGAAAGAAACCTACGTTCCCAGCAGCTGGAAAGGCCACCATATCTTTATCCGCATTGGGTCTGCTACGTATGCAGCCAAAGTCTGGATCAACGGCAAGGCCGTCGGTAAACACGAAGGGGGAAACCTGCCTTTTGCCTTTGACATCAGTTCGTTTATCAACTGGGGCGCCACCAATCGCATCTCTATTCAGCTTGAAAACATTCTTAAGCCAACGCGTGTACCCACCGGCAACGTAGCAGGCAGTCCTTTCTCGAACTTTCCAAAATCAAACTATGACTTCTTTCCTTATGCAGGTTTACATCGGGATGTGTGGCTATATTCTCTCCCCAACGTAGCCTACATAAAAGATATTACGGTAAAAACAGGCTTCACCAACACCACGGGCCATGTCGACGTAACGGTTGCTACCGAGGGTAAAGCTACTCAGGGCAAAGTTGTAATCTCGGGCAGCGGACAGAACTATGAAGCGGTAATCCGTTTTACCAACAACGTAGCCAGTACGACCATTTCCATTCCAAACGTTCGCCTGTGGTCGCCCGATGATCCCTACCTGTATACTGTTAACGTAACAATTGGTGATGCTAAAACCACCTTCGACCATTACCAATTGGAGACTGGCGTACGAACGATCAATGCTACCAGCAATCAGCTATTGCTCAACGGCAAACCTATTTTCCTGAAAGGATTCGGCAAACACGAAGACTTCCCTATTTTCGGCCGGGGAGCCGCTAATCCGGTCATTGTCAAAGATTTCTCGCTGATGAAATGGACAGGCGCAAATTCATTCCGTACGTCGCACTATCCGTACGACGAGGAGTTCATGCGCATGGCCGACCGGGAAGGCTTTTTGGTCATCGACGAAATTCCGGCGGTTGGTTTATATTTCCACGGCGATACCACTGAACTGGCCCAGCGGCAAGCGATGTGTAAGCAGTATATTAACGAGCTCATTAGCCGGGACAAAAATCATCCCTCAGTAATTATGTGGTGCGTGGCCAACGAGCCTTTTCCGAGAGATGTGAGTGTCAATGGGGGTGCGAGCGGTCGGGAAGCTACTCCGCAGAGTCTTGCTGCGTTTAAGGAGCTTTTTGACCTGGTCAAGCAGAAAGACAAGACGCGGTTAGCGGTTCTGGTTGGGGTGATGGGTGGTCCTCCCGAGTGGGTCGGGATGTCCGATATAATCTGCATCAACCGGTATTACGGCTGGTATACGCACGCGGGCGACATGAACGGAGCAACGAAACTACTGGCCATGGAGATCGATGGTTTGCACAAAAAATTCAACAAGCCGGTGATGATTACGGAATTCGGCGCCGATACGTATCCAGGTATGCATACCGATGAGCCGGAGATGTTTACGGAAGAATTCCAGACCAACTTCATCAAGGCCTATCTCGACGTAGCAGCCAGCCGGGACTTCGTAGCAGGCATGCACGTATGGGCATTTTCAGACTTCAAAACCGGGCAGGGCATCATCCGTTTTGGAGGTATGAATTACAAAGGGGTTTTCACCCGTGACCGAAAGCCCAAAGCGGCTGCCTATTATTTACGCTCTCGCTGGACAAAAAAATAGCTTCTTCAGAAAACGTAGTTAGCCGTAAGTGAGCACTAAGCACTAAGTTTGGCGCTGACTTCTTCAGGGTATTAATTGATCTTGTATGCATCCTCCAAGTGAGCAAGACTATGTTCAACAACTTTCCATTGATTGTGTCATCTTTGGTTATAAAGACAGGCAACTCAACGTTTTGGTACCCAAACTCTATTTTCAGGGTGATTTTTGGGCTTTACCCAGCGGATTTGTGTATCAGGATGAGGATATTGATGAAGCTGCCCGCCGAATACTTCAAGACCGAACGGGTATTAAAGACGTTTACCTGGAACAGTTTCAGGTAATGGGCAAGGCGGGCCGCAACAGCAGAGCCTTTTTGGATCGGCTGATTGAGTTGAATCCTGAGTTGGTTGCTCGTAATCCTGAGAATTTGCGTGAAGAACCAACCATCAGGCGAGAATATGACTGGTTCATCCGGCGGTTCATCTCTATTGGTTATTATGCCTTAGTGGACCTCACTAAGGTTATTCCGCAAAAAACGGATCTCGATCAGTCCATTGAATGGTACGCGGTTAAGCACCTCCCCCAGATGATTATGGACCACAATGAGATCGTAGAAAAGGCCCTGGAAACGCTTCGACTAACCCTCGATCAAAAATTGAATGCCTTTAACCTGCTTCCCGAAACCTTTACGATGAAGGATGTACAGGAACTTTACGAAACCATCTTTGATAAGCCGTTTGCGAGGAACAATTTCCAGAAAAAGATTCTGAGTATGAATGCATTAGAACGGCTTGAGAAAATATACACGGGTGCAGCCAACAAGGCGCCTTATCTATACCGCTTTCAGAAATAATTTTTGTGCTACGTCATAGGCTCCACTCGAACCAAACAGGGAGATAAAGTTTATCCATAACGTTCTCCCTAGTGGATAGATACCAGTATAGTCCATAAAAAAACCTGCCTCGACTAGTTGTCGAGGCAGGCAACGTATTTAAAAGCTACACAGCAACACTAGATTACCCGCAAAGTGGCTGACTCTGCGTGACGACTGTTATTTTTTATCGACGCGGTACAATCGTCCCTGATCCGTGACCGCGTACAAGGCACCATCTTTTCCCTGCGTTACGTCCCGGAAACGCTGATACTGATCCGCCAGCAACCGCTCTTCACCAACTACTTTGTCATTCTTGATGATAAGCCGAAGGAGGTGCATGCCGCTCAGCGAACCGATAAAGAGATTATTTTTCCACTCCGGGATGCGATCACTGTTATAGAACGTCATGCCACTGGGTGAAACGACCGGGTCCCAGTAATAAACGGGCTGCTCCAGTCCGTCTTTCTGCTGAATGGCGTCGCCCACTTTTTTGCCACTGTATTCGATTCCGTAGGTAATGGTTGGCCAGCCGTAATTCTTGCCGGGTTTAATATGATTGAGTTCATCACCTCCTCGTGGCCCAAATTCAGCTTCCCACAAATCGCCCGTTACCGGATCGAACGCCAGGCTTTGTACGTTCCGGTGTCCATACGAATACAATTCCGGGCGCGCATCTGCCTGACCCGCAAATGGGTTACCAGCAGCGGGTTTACCGTCTTTCGTGATACGTATCACTTTGCCTAGGCCTGAGTTGAGCGACTGGGCTTGTGGCCGGGTGACCAGATCCGACCGCTCTCCGGTGCTGATGATTAGATTACCATCACTGGCAACCAGAATCCGTCCGCCATAATGCAGG
Source organism: Spirosoma validum (assembly GCF_014699035.1). Lineage (GTDB taxonomy): Bacteria > Bacteroidota > Bacteroidia > Cytophagales > Spirosomataceae > Spirosoma > Spirosoma validum. The sequence goes on along the minus strand of NZ_JACXAA010000035.1, from coordinate 11,268 downwards.
TTTCCTTTATAAGCGGGTGTGGCTCGATAAATGACCGTAGCACCCTCAATCTTTTTCTCATCGGCAGAGAGTTTCCCTTTGGCAACGGCTGTCAGATTGCCCTCAGCGCTGGGTTCGGAAAACACCCAATAGACCATTCGGTTTGTCTCAAAAGCGGGATCAACCCGAATACCCAATAGCCCACCCTGACCCGATGGATTAACTTTTGGAAGGCCTGTAATCGCTTCGCCTACTTTACCGGCTGGGGTAACAATACGCATCGTTCCTTCTCGCTCGGTAACAAGCAGACGGCCATCGGGCAGGCTCGTAATCCCCCACGGAAATTTAAGCGCTTCGGTTAGCACTTTGCCTTCGTAATTCGTGGCTGATTTTACGCCAGCAATTCGGGTCTGACCGGCAAAAGCCGGTTTATAGTCTGAATTGGGCTCTTTGGTTTCGACAGGACTGGTTTGCGTAGAAGCCGTTGTGTTGTCAGACGTAGTTTGGCCGCAAGATGGCAATGCCAGCGAGGCACCTGCTATGAATAGCAGAAATTGGGTTTTCATTGTTGATTCAGCTAGTTAAGTAATGTGAATTTTGGGGTTTCTATGAATACGCTTACCAAACAAACAGAGTTTCGTACATAATAATCCTACTCAGCTCAATCGCGCTGGAGAACTTCTTCGAGTTTGGCTTTGTAGATTCGGCCAATGGGAATCTCTTCATTATTGATTCGAATGTACGTAGCGCTGACGGCCTGAATGTGATCCAGCGCGACAATAAACGATTTATGAATCCGGACAAATCGATCGGGCGGTAGTTTTTCTTCGAGATAACTGATTCGTAGATAAGACACTAGCGTGCCTGATACGGTGTGAATCCGCACGTAATCTTTTAGGCTTTCAATCCATAAAATATCTTCCAGAAAGAGTTTGACCATCTCTTTGTCGACTTTGAAGTATTGATAGTCTTTACTGATTTTTGTCGGTTCAGGGGTTTCTGATAGGATGGGCGTTGCGGGTGAAAAGCGGTAAATCTTGCCTACTGACTGGAGGAAGCGCTCAAACGAGATGGGTTTTACCAGAAAATCCAGTACATCAAATTCGTAGCTATCCAATGCATACTCCCGAAAGGCTGTCGTGAAAATTACTTTCGGTCGGTAGCCTAATGGACGTAGTAAATCGAATCCAGTTAAGCGGGGCATCTGAATATCCAAAAAAATAACATCGACAGGCGTTTGCTGCAACGTTCGTAAGGCTTGCGTAGGGCTGTTAGACACGCCAATCAGTTCCAGATCGGGTAACCGACCGATATAGTCTTCCAGCAAATCAGTGGCTAGCGGCTCATCATCGAGCACAAAACAACGTATCGCCATCAGTTTACATTAAATTTTAAGACGGCCAGAAACTGACTATCCTCCCTAAGTGTGACTAACTCGTAGTTATCGGGAAAGAGAATATCCAGTCGTTTTTTTAAATTGGTTAATCCTAAACCCGTTGTAGATGCGCTGGTTAGTTCATCAGGTAGCGAGTTTTCGGCCGAAAAAATCAGGCGGTTACCATTACGTGACAAATGCAGTTGAATCCAGCAGGCCTCTTCGGTTTGGGCCGCTCCGTGCTTGAAGGCATTCTCCACAAAGGGTAAGAGCAGCATCGGTGGGATCATCAAATTCGTCATCCCGGTCAACTCATCGAAGTTTGTCATGACGTCCAGACGGTCGGCATAGCGAATCTGTTCCAGCGAAATATAGTCCGTCAAATACGCTATTTCTTTGGTGATCGGTACCGTTGAGCGATGGCTTTCGTGGAGCTGATAGCTCAGCAGACCGGCCAATCGTTGCAACAAATTCGGCATCTGAGCTGGCTGATGCATCGAAACAGAGATCAGGTTATTTAACGTATTGAACAGAAAATGGGGCTGAACCTGGGACTGAAGCAAACGGTACTCAGCCGATAGTTTTTCCCGACGGTACGTCTCACTAAGCTGCTGCTGATGCAGGGCATGCCGAACCAGGTTAACCGCCACAAAGAGAGCCACTACTAAATGCAACTGCATGGATTCGGCCAGGATTTTTGGCCAATATAGGTAGGGTTTGAGCAGGCCATCCGGGTAATAGGCCGGATAAAGCCAGGTATAGTTAATGGCTCGCCGAAGCAGCCCAAAAACCAGGATTCCCCCGAGTAAACTGGCCCAGAAACCCGCCATACGGCCGGACAGTAAAAAGTGTCGGACGGTAACCAGCAGATGCCAGTACCCCGCTATAATTAATAGGGGGATATTCAGCGAGATGCCATAGAAACTCTGCTGAAAGTTATCCAGGTAAGCCCCCGTATTGAGCCATTCAAACAGAAAATAACCCAGCCAGAAAAGTCCCTGTGCTCCGATTTCCCGGTAGGGTTTAAGCGCACCAAAACGAGCCATTATCCACGTATTTGTTTCACAATGAGGGCGTAAAAGTACAGTTAACTTCTCATCAGAAGTCGCCTGATTTGACCAACTGCGTGTGTAAACTCCTCAAAAGGAGAATCCTTCGACAAACAACCAATTTTCTCGACCAACTGCACTACGTGAGTACCAGCCGTCGTGTGAAGGAGCGATTTGGTTGTTGGTCTAAAATGCCTTTCGTGTATAGACGTAGTGCGTTGCTTTGCTGACGGTAGTACAACCTTAAATCGTATTTCGTCAAACAACTCCTTGTCTATGCAACTTTCTCGAACCATCGCACGCCAACGACTAGCCAATTCTGCTACGTCCTTTTTTACGAATCTGGCCAGCATTAAGCAGCCCAATTATATATGGCTTGCTGTATGCCTGCTACTCCACGCTCAAATGGGAAAAGCACAGTTTGATCAAACGACTCAACAAACTGTTGCTGATTCGAGCCGGGGCTATTGGCGACTGAAAACGGAGGCCGCTAGTCGCACTACGTTGATCCAGTTTTTTGGACCTAATAATCAACTCCTCTACGTAGAAAACCTGCCCGAAAAGTGGGTCAAGCTCAGCCGGAAAAATCAAAAGCAGTTCGATCAATTATTAGAACAGTTGCTGGCCAATCAATTGGTAACGTCACGGATCAAAACCGAAATCTTACCACCAACGCCTGAGTTACCGACGCCACCCAACGTAACGGTCCGGTCGAACAGCCCGCAAAATGCTCCGTCGGCAGACGCTACGTATCGGGTGCATGCCTATGTCAATTCGATTGGTAAACTGTACCTGATCGTCGATAACCCCGAACGATTACGCTATAAAATACTGGTGGCGGATCAAAGAGACAGGACGCTCTACGAGGAGTTTACCAACCATGATCAGTACCGGCGTAAACTGGATTTATCGGCACTTCCTCAGGATTCGTATCAGGTTGTCGTTCAGATTGATAACAAGCCGTTCATCTACAACATAAGACGACAGGATACCCGGTTTGCTTATAGTATTCAACCGCCCAACTCTGTCGTCAGAAAGGAGGCAACCAATGAGCAAAATCAGGCTGAGAAAAAGCCTTTGCTTATGCCTGTCAACATTGATTTATAGCTGAATTAGACCACTCGTATGTACGACAAATGAGCAAACTAATCGTCCCATCTTATTTAGTGCCAAAGCAATCAGGCAGCATGATTTGTGATCAGCAGGGAGTTATTCAATTAGCGGATATGCTTAAGGCAATGGGGCATCCACTACGTATTCAAATCATTACGATTTTAGTCAAAGAACGTATTGTCAGTATTCCTACGCTTCAGGATCATTTACCGGGAGTCGATCAATTTATCATCTATAGCAATTTACGCTATATGCATAAGAAGCACTTGGTCAAAAAACTACGGAAAGGGCGGGAAATCTATTTCGGCTTATCAGAAAAAGCCGTTTCAGCCGGATTTGGTACGTTCTTTCAAGACCGATTCAGCCAAAATTCAAAGCGGATTGACGATAAAGCGGTACCCGTTCCTGAGATCTTCACACCGAGAGAAACGCACGTTTTTATGTAATCCACAATAAGCTTAACAGTTAAAATGTGGATTTGCGATACATATTGGGGAGGAGTTGTGGCTGATTCCACACATCGTTTAACAAACCAGATTACAATTAATCAAGCATCTGCTTCGGCGGTCCGACGATACTCATTAGGGGCTTGCCCAACCCGTTGTTTGAACAGCCGGATAAAATGCTGGGGATACTTAAAGCCTAAGTCATAGGCGATTTGACTAACCGATTTGTCCGAGTCAAATATTCGTTCTTTGGCTACGTCAATGACCTTCGACTGGATGTATTCCTGGGCGGTTTTGCCGGTTTCTTTTTTGATCAGGTCACCAAAGTAGTTAGCCGATAAATTTAGTTCACTGGCGCAGTAGGCCACCGAAGGCAACCCAATCGTCTGTGGTTTATCGGTCTGATAGTAAGCGTTTAATAAATTCTCAAACCGCTCCAAAACACCCTGATGCACATGATTCCGAGTAATAAACTGGCGATCGTAAAAGCGGACGCAATAATTCAAAAACAATTCAATGTTGTTGGCAATCAGCTTCCTGCTGTGTTTGTCAATGGCATGCTCCAATTCGTATTCAATTTTCGAAAAGCAATCCAGCACAAGCTCCCTTTCTCGTTTGGACACGTGCAAGGCTTCGTAGGATTGGTAGCCGAAGAACGTATATTCCTGAATATGCCGTCCCAGAGCAGTACCATGAATTAAATCAGGATGAAAAACCAGCGCATACCCTTTGGGCTGATACGTTTCTCCATTGCTGTTCATCCCCGCCACCTGTCCCGGTGCCAGGAAAACCAGTGTTCCTTCCTGATAATCATACGTATGCCGACCATATACCAAATCACCACATTTTACATCTTTCAGGAATATGGTGTAGAAACCGAAATACATCCGGGAACCCTGTCGGGGAGCCGCCTTCGATAAGTCAACCACACTCACCATTGGGTGGAGTGTTTCATTATTGTTGAATGCGTTGTAATCGCTTATTGTCTCAAATCGTCGCAGGGTATCCATGTCGCTATTGATTTCTCTATGTCAAAATTACTGCATTATTCGCCCCATCACGGATAAGCCCCTACGAATCAGGAATATTGGTAGGTATATCCGTAATCTGTATACGGCGGTGGTCGACGAGATCGCAATGTGTTACCCGAAAAAGCGGATTTAGGCCTCAATCGTGGACGCCAACGCATCAAAGGGCTCCTGCATACCTTCGATGCATCGGCGCAACGAATCAAGTAATATCGGATGATACGTTACTTTCCTACTTACCCATGCATTACAGTAGGAACAATCGTTGACAATCTATTTAATTGAACGACCGTCTGAATTCCAGTGGCGACAGGTTCGTTTTCGTTTTGAAGAGTTTACTGAACGATTGGGAGTGCTCGAATCCCAACGCGTAAGCCACTTCGCTTACTGATAAATTGGTGGTAGACAGTTTTTCTTTTGCTTTTTCAATCAGTTTATCGTGAATATAGTGCTGTGCATTCTGGCCGATCAACGACCGTAACATATCACTTAAATAACTTGGCGACAGGTTTAGGTACTCTGCCAGATAGCTGACCGTTGGCAATCCCTGGCTTAACGAGGTTTCATTGGTAAAATACTGATCCAATACGTCTTCCAGGTTTTGTAAGAGATTGTGGTTTACAGCTTTGCGGGTAATGAACTGACGTTTGTGAAAACGATTCGCATAGTTCATCAATAGCTCAATTTGAGAAATAACAACGGCCTGGCTGAAGTCGTCGATTCGGCTATTCAATTCCTTTTCGATCATTTTAAAGATCTCAATGATCGTTTCTTTTTCATCTTCCGAAAGATGCAGCGTTTCATGGGTCGAATACGAGAAGAAGCCGTACTGCTTTATGGTTTTGGCCTGGGGGTACCCTAAAAAGAAATCCGGATGAATGAGCAGCGTATACTGCGAACAGATGGTGCCATCGTTCTCACTGCTGCCAATCACCTGGCCGGGAGCCGCGAATAACAACCCCCCTTCATCAAAATCATAATAACTCTGGCCGTACTTTAATCTGCCACTGAGTTTTGGTTTGTACGATATTTTATAGAAACCCAGTACATGAGAGCCAGGTATTGCATTCATGGCTACGGGGGTATGAGCGCCGTTGATCAAACTGACCAATGGATGTTTCGGTGTTGGTAAACCAAAGGCCCGGTGCGCGTCAGTTAGCGATTCAATTTTATACGGGCTGTTTTCTTCTTTTTTCATAGCTCAGTACCTAAAACATGTAGGGTTTTCTTATAAAAAACACAACCTCGTAGAGGTGGAATCTTTGTAGAAAAAGCAGTCTTGTTATCCATCTAGAACTCCGTAGGAGTGATATCTTCGGATAATTATGTCACTCCTACGGAGTTCTAAAAAACAATTCAACTTTGCTCTACAAAGATTCCATGCGGCTTCGGCCGTCCGACTACGGCATTTTATAAGCAAGCCTGTAAAATAGGATAACCGGTAGTTAGCCTAACGATCGGTTATCACGGATGCATTATCAAGCAATTTTTCTGTGTCCGGGTTCCTTAGCAGGCCTGACCCTGAGCCGCGTTGGAAACGTCTGCCCATTCTTCCCAGGTTGCCATCCGTTCCGCATAGGCGGTACGTACCCAGGGCAAATTATGACTGCCCAGAAAGAAGCGTAGCGGAGGATTTTCGGCATCCACTACGTTGAAAAGCGCTTCGGGTGTTGCCTTCGGATCACCTCGTTCCAAAGAGCGTAGATTCCCGAAGAAATGCGCTTTAAAATCAGCATAAATGTCGAGCCCTTGCGCGAACTTCAGGGATTCCTGACTGCCAAACTCGGTGGCATAAGCCCCCGGTTCAATAATGGTTACCTTAATACCAAACGGTTTAACCTCCGTGGCCAGGCTTTCATGGATCGCTTCGAATGCCCATTTCGACGAACAATAGTAGCCAATCACAGGTAACGTTACGTGACCCAGGTTACTCGATGTGCCGAGAATATGGCCGCTACCCTGCTTTCTTAACAAGGGCAAAGCCGCCTGAATAACAGAAACCGGGCCAATAATATTCGTTTCGTAGAGGGCACGAATATCATCCGCGCTGGCTTCCTCAATGGTGCCAACGAGCGAATACCCGGCATTATTAAAAACAATATCGAGTCTGCCGAAGTGGGCGTAAGCTTGCTCTACGGCAGTTTTTACCTGCTCGGGCCGCGTTACGTCAAGTTCCAGGGTTAGCACATTGTCGCCATAGGTTTCATTCAGGTCGGCAATGCTTGCCAGTTTACGTGCGGTGGCCGCCACCTTGTCGCCACGCTTCAGGGCGGCATCGGCCCAAACGCGCCCAAAACCACGGGAAGCGCCCGTAATGAACCATACTTTAGGAGACGTTACAGGTGTTGGCGCAGATCGATCGCTAACCGTTTCATGCTGATGTATCATGCTTTTTACTTGTCATTTAATGATACGTCAAAGGTCAGGGTATACGCGTCGTCACTTGTAGTCTAATTGAGGGAATTTGTAATCAAAATGAGGAATGTCGCAGCCTATGACGACTACTGTGAACGAGCTAAACAAGGCTGTTGCCGGAAAGTTAACTCGTCAAAACAAAGCCATTACACCCTTCCCCAATCAGGGATATTGGTAGATATACCCGTAATCTGTATACCATTCGGGCAAAGAAATAAGGGGACCTTTGTCCTGTCAACGTAAACTAGTTATGCAACAAGTAATTTTGAATAATGGGGTGGAAATGCCCATTCTGGGATTTGGTGTTTTTCAGGTCCCCGATCTGGCCGAATGTGAACGTAGCGTACTGGATGCCATCGCCACCGGCTATCGGTTGATTGACACGGCGGCTTCGTATGGTAATGAGGAGGCTGTAGGCAAGGCGATCAAAAAAAGTGGCGTAGATAGAGAAGAGTTATTTATCACGACCAAGCTCTGGATTCAGTCGGATGGCTACGAGGGGACAAAGAAGGCCTTCGAGGATTCCCTGAAAAAGCTGCAACTCGATTATCTGGATCTGTATCTGATTCATCAACCCTTCGGGGACGTATATGGCGAGTGGCGGGCCATGCAGGAACTCTATAAAGCAGGAAAGGTTCGGGCCATCGGCGTCAGCAATTTCCAGCCTGACCGACTCATCGATCTGATTATTCACAATGAAATCGTTCCGGCGGTCAATCAGGTTGAAACGCACCCGTTCCATCAGCAAATCGACACGCAGCAGTTCATGATCGATAACAAGGTGCAGATTGAATCATGGGGCCCCTTTGCAGAAGGTAAAAACGACCTGTTTCAGAATGAACTGCTACGTTCCATCGGCGAAAAGTACAACAAATCCATTGCTCAGGTTGTCCTGCGCTGGCTTACCCAACGGGGCGTCGTGGCCATTCCCAAATCCGTTCGCAAAGAACGCATGGAAGAGAACTTCAATAGTCTTGATTTTGAGTTAAGCGCTGACGATATGGAAGCGATCAAACGCCTGGATACAAACGCAAGTCTCTTCTTCGATCATCGTGACCCGGCTATGGTGAAATGGCTGGGAGAACGTAAACTCAACAGTTAGATCACGGATATAAGAAACACAACAAACCAATATAATCCCTTAAAAACCAGCATGAAATCATTAATTCTAGGGCTGAGTTTCTTCAGCATGGGTATCCTGTCAGCCTCCGCCCAAACGGCCCAGGTGAATTCTTCGGCAACCAACCCTACGAATGCCGAGCAGGAAATCATTACGCTCTCAAAGGATAAATGGCAGTGGATGGCCGATAAGAATGTGGACAAGCTGGCCGGGCTCTTCGACGATAAGGCAAAATTTGTCCACATGAGTGGCACGTGGAAAAAGGACGAAGAACTCGATATCATCAAGACCGGAAGCATCTGGTACAAGCAAGCGGATGTACATGATACAGCAGTGGAACTGTTTGGCAACAATACGGCCATCATCTGGATCGGACCGATTTCTATGATTCAAGCAACTAAGGGGGAATAAAAATCTTTATATTTTTCTTTCCGCTGTACGCAGGCAAAAACCCGCTGAATCAGCTTATTGCAGACGTTATTAATAACCAACATCTCATTCTTGCCTTCGGCTGTTTTACGAACGTAATACGCTTTTAGCTCCTGGGAATGCTGGATGGCTGACATGGCCCCATTGTGCAAGAGGGCTTTCAGAGGCTTATTCGCTTTGTTACTGGTTTTAGCCTTCCCTCGATATTGACCTGATGAATAAACAAAAGGGACCACTCCAGCGTGACAAGCTAATTTTTTAGGATCAGTAATAGCTTTAAATTCATTGGTGATAATCAACAGCTCCGTCGCGATGGCTGGCCCAATTCCCTTAACCGACTGTACATACCCATACAGTTCTTTTAAATAAGGATCATTGGCAATTGTAGCAGCAATGTCTGCTTGGATCTGCTTAATGTCTTTGGTAAGTGCATCCAGTGTTCTATGACAAGATTTCTTCTCAGCCGTATGGTCTTTTTTGGAGATAAAGCCATCGGAATCAGTCAACGGAGATTGCAGCATTTTTCGGATTTTCACTAGGCGACTACGGGTGGCTGTCAATCGATCCAGTTGTTGAATAACCTCTCGCTTAGGTGTCCACAGACGAGCTTCGTCGCGATTCTTGTAGGCGTATAAAGCGATTCGTTGGGCATCGATCTTGTCATTTTTACCGCGAATCATGCCCAAGCTTTCTTTAATATGGATAGGGTGTTCTACCCAAACATTTGCCTTATTGACTTCCAACAGACTAAGGATGTGATTATTATATATTCCAGTGTGTTCCATACAATACAGACTATTGCCCATACTAGCCTCTGGACATCGTTGGGTTAAGTAGTTGATGAAGCTTTCAATGCCTTTCTTATCATTCGATGATTGGTAATGAAACAACAATTTGTTGGCCAGGTCAACAGCCCAATCTAGGGTAGCTTTGGAGATGTCAATACCAATAAAAAACGTGAAAGTTTCCATACTTTTGAATGAGTTTTAATTGATAATAAAGCCAGTAGTCTGTTGCACACTCAATACCTTGTTCATGGGTCATTAGCCCGAATTTCTATTTGAGTCTTGTGCTTCAGTAGTCCAGTGGGGTCCTGAATCGATCCATGAGTCGCGAACTCAGCCGAAGACGGTAGGGCATCCCCACTGGCACTGGTTTACTCTCATTTTGAGGGTCTCCCAAGGTAGGATATTCTTGGAATCGTACAGCGGCTCAAATCTAAAGGCCGATGCGGTCGCATCACGCTGGTAGCCATGGTTCGGGGCAACGAGGCCAAGACGGAGTTCACGGTTACTGAAGTTTATCAAAAACAAGCGAATGCCTGGAAAATGTTAGCCTTGACATTTAGCAGCGTTCGGGACACGCACGTTATCAAGCATTAACGAAGTATCTCATTTCGGCCTCACTGAAGGTGAAAACCGGAAGGCTTTAGCCCCCGATTAACCATACAGCCTGCTAGTAGCCAACAAGTCAGGAAACAGGTAAAACGAATCAAATTTATGACGCACCTACTGCTGACATTTTTCCTGCTGATTTCAGCCTGTTCTTCCACACAAACGAAGGACATTCCGGCTGATGTTGACGCTACGTTAGCTCCCCGCAACGTATTGATTGTGTATTTGTCACGAACAAATAACACCAAGGCCATTGCGGAAATTATTCACAAGCAGGTAGGCGGAAAATTAGTAGCCATTGAACTAGAGAAGCCCTACCCTGAAAACTACCGGGCTACAGTAGAGCAGGTAGCGAAGGAAAATGAAACGGGTTTCCTGCCCCCATTGAAAACAAAAATTGACAACATCCAGCAATACGACGTAGTGTTCGTCGGCTTTCCAACCTGGGGCATACAATTGCCCCCGCCCATGAAAAGCTTTTTGAAGCAATATGATCTAAAAGGCAAAACAGTCATTCCGTTCAATACCAATGCGGGCTATGGGGTTGGCAGCACGTTCCAGACCGTAAAGGAACTATGTCCGAACAGCAACGTACTGGAAGGTTTTACGATGCGGGGTGGAGTAGAGAGAGATGGTCAATTGCTGGTTATTGAAGGAGAGAAGACAAAAGAAGCCGAAACAAACGTAGTGAAATGGCTGAAAAAGAATAAGATAGTTCAATAATAGCATCAAGTAGCAGAATGATAAATTTAAGTGCTCACGCATGAATAGCTCAGCTAAAAACATTAGGCTATTTTTTGTCATCCCGACGCAGGAGGGATCTTCGGGTGAGCCCATAGAATAACCCGAAGATCCCTCCTGCGTCGGGATGAACTGTGTTAAGAAACAATAGGTAAGGCTAATTTTTGATCATATTTTAC
>NZ_JACXAA010000034.1 GCF_014699035.1 Spirosoma validum | reverse complement strand
TGCCGTCGCCCGAAGTGGGGTAAAATATGATCAAAAATTAGCCTTACCTATTGTTTCTTAACACAGTTCATCCCGACCAAAAGAGGGAGCTTCGGTATCAAGCAGATACAAGCTCCCTCCTTTGGTCGGGATGACAAAAAACAGTAGCCATGATTCACGTTAGTTACGGTATCGTAATAACCGCTTTACCCAGAACACCACCTTTGGCGGCTTCGGTATAGGCCTGCTTAAATGCATCGATTGGATACGTAGCGCTCACGACAATGGTTAGTCCGTCCGCTGCGTAGTCGGCTATCTGTTTCAGGTAGGCCTGAGAAGGACTCAGATTGAGAATCTCGCGCTTTTTCTTCGAAAATAAATCATGCACAAACGAGCTGACCAAAGCCGTTGGCGAGGGAAGTGTGCTGACATATACCGACTCTGGCTTCATGATTTCTTCCGCTTTGTCGAACGGAAACTTGTTGGCAAAATCCAGGATAACATCATACTGTTTTTCCTGTTCAAGCACATTTTCCTGCTCATAGTTAATCACTACGTCGCTACCCAGTTCGTTAGCCAGATCGATTCCGTTTTTGCCCACAACTGCTGTTACGTGCGCACCCTGTCGTTTGGCTAATTGGGCAGCAATCGTGCCAATACCGCCGGTTGCGCCGTTGATGAGCACCTCCATACCGGCTTTCAGCGGAGCCAGCTTATCAAAAATCTGAATGGCCGAGGAACCAACCACGGGCAGGGCTGCCGCCTGTTCAAACGAGATCGTAGCTGGTTTGTGAGTAATGGCCTCTTCTTTAACCACTACGTATTCGGCCAGGGCACCCCCTTTGAAGATGTCTGCTATACCCAGCACTTCGTCGCCTTTGCTGAAGTTGTGGATGTTGCTGCCTACTTCCTCCACAATACCCGCGAAATCGATACCCACGCTTCTGGGAAAACTGAAACCCGTCATGATTTTCATGTCTCCGTGCCAGATTTTCCAGTCAAGCGGATTGATGGAGGCCGCTTTCACCCGAACTAGGAGGGTATTTTTATCGAGCGTTGGAACAGGTACGTCGGCTAATGTCAGTACGTTTATATCCCCGTACTGATCGTAAATGACTTTCTTCATCTTGTGGTTAATTGCATTAAAAAACTTCCAGGTTTTCCTGCAAAAGTCAGGTAACCAATACGTTTAAAATAACCCTCGACGCCCGAAAAACAGTCTTATTCGCCCGATGAATACTTTTTAGGTGTAATCCCCTGATACTTTTCAAACTGGCGGCTGAAATGACTCAGGTTCACAAAGCCTAATTCGCTACCGACATCAGCCACGGAGTAGTCGCCCTGCCGGAGCAGAAACGCGGCTTCTTCCATCCGGGCTTTCTGGTAATACGTATAGATACTGTCGCCGAATACCTGTTTGAAAAGATCTTTCATCTTAGTTTGACTCAAACCAACCAGTTTAGCCAGCGCTTGTAAGTGCGGAGGCTCACTCAAATCGGCCAGTACAGCGGTTCGGACCTGAAGCAATTTATCCATATCGGTCCTGCTGATCGGATTGTGCCGACTGCTTTCGCGCTGAAGTAGTTTCTTAAAGACCAGATACACCAGTTCCTGGACTTTGAGCTGGTAATAAAACAAACCTAAATCGTTGTCTTCGTTGGCGTTACGTATCTGCCGAAGAATGGCCTGTACCGCCGGACTAATACTTTCATAAAACAAAAATCCCGGCTTATTATCCAGAATGGTTTGAATAATGGAGTTTGGCCGCTTCAGGTTCAGCAGACTCTTCAACTTTCTCGCCGTGATACCTACTACGGTAAAATAGATATGGGTATTGGCCGGGAAACGGATCACGGAGTCCAGATCCGTCGATGAAATCTGAATGGCGAACTCCGTGTTTTTAGCGAGTTTGATTTGTCGTTCGCGCGTAGACAGGCTTACCAGTTCGTCATTGCTGTGGCAGATGATGCTGATCAGGTCAAAGTGTGACTGAGCGGGCCGTCGTTTGATGATGAACTCCTCCTTTAAGCGATAGTCGTGGACTAGTAATTTAAAGTCAGGCGCCAGATCAATTTTTTTTATAGACCCAGACCCCAGTGAAGCTGGAATGGTCAGGGTATCTCCGGTAATTGGGATATTGTACTTCTCACTAAAATGGGCTAAAAAATTATAGTCGGGACTAGTCACAAACTCGATTTCCATAGCCTATCAACCCGTTAAACGTATACTTTGTGTTTAGGTAAGAATTTTGATCAGCGGCCCGGTATTTTCTAAATCTGCGCAAAGCTTTTTGCGGTACGTTACGCCCATTAGTGCAATAACTTTATCTGAAACGAATGTACGTATCGTTCGCTATCGTATTGATACGTAAGCGGCAGGCCATAGCGATCACAAATCTGCTTTACCAGCGCCAACCCTAAACCTGTTGAATCGGGTCGGGCGGGGTCTTTCACAAACCGATTAAAGAGTTGGTTATCCGCAAACGGCAATGGGTTGCCTGTGTTCTGAATGGTTAGCGTATCAGTTACTAACTCGATACGGACAAAGCCTCCGGACGTACCATGCCGGGACGCGTTTTTCAACAGATTCGTTAGCAACACACTCGCTAGTTGCCGATTCATACGTAACGATACGTCTGGCGCGATTACCCGCGTAATAACCAGGTGTTTATGCTGAAAAAATGGCTCATATTCGTCAACGTATTGATTGAGCAAGGCACTCAGATTCAGCATCTCATCAGTAGAAAATTGATCGTTTTCAACCTGGGTTAGTAGTAGCAGCGAACGATTCAACTGACTTAATCGAATCAGGGCATCCGTTGCGCGTTGCAGATGGGCGTGGTCGGTTTCCGTCAATTGTTCCGACTGCAAGAGGAAATCCAGCTCTGCCGATGCTACGGCCAAGGGCGTCTGCAATTCATGCGAGGCATTTTCAGTAAATTGTTTCTGCAGCGAAAACTGCTGACGTATTTTCTGGGTCAGTTCACTCAACGACCGGCTAAGTAAACTAAACTCTCTAATGCGACTGTCCGGAAATTTTGGTTCAACGCCCGTATCAAGCCGAAAGTCCCGAAGCTGATCGATGGTTCCATAAAAGGGACGCCACAACCGACGCGCCAGCCCCAATCCCACCAGAACAGACAACGCCATCAATAGCAAAAATCCGAAAATCACCCCCGCCGACATGATTCGGGACAACTCATCAAATTCATAATAAGGCTGGCTAACGGTCACCAGATACGTTTGTCCATCAGCCTCTACCGTCGACCGAAGTTGCCGTATAGATACCATGTTAGTACGGTCTAAAGGATCAGGCGCCGAGACGTAAATAAAGCCGAGATGAGCGGGTAGTCGACCGGTTATGCGCTCAATATGTGGGTTATCGTCCCCATCAGACAGCAAACGGGCACCTGGTAATTGCTGCTTTAGCCGTTGACTGGTTTGCTCCAACTGGCTGGTCAGAATTTCGTCGACCTCGCGCTGAATGGTTCGGTGAATAAGCACGTAAAATCCGACTGATCCAACCAACGCAATAACCAGCGCAGTCAGTAATAGATAGCGAGCCGTTTGATTCAGCAGACTCATGGCTGGCGAGTCGAGAAAACGTAGCCGGAACCATAACGCGTCTGAATGTAATCCGGACTATTGGCAGCAATCAGTTTCCGGCGGAGATTTTTGACGTGGGTATACAGAAACTCGTGCGAATCGGCCGCGTCCATCCCATCGCCCCAAACGTGTTCAACAATAGCCGATTTCGATAGTAGCCGGTCGGCATTTGTCACGAAAAACAGTAAAAGCTCATACTCTTTTCCGGTTAGTTTCAGATCTGTATCGTGAACGCTTATCCGCTGTTGATCAGGCCAGAGCGTAAGTACTCCAGCCTGTACTTGCGCCTGCCCATTAAACAAGCGCCGACGTAGCACTGAGCGGATACGGGCGTTGAGTTCGGGCAGGTGAAACGGTTTGGTCAGGTAATCGTCGGCACCCGCGTCGAGACCGGTGAGCTTATCGGCCATTGCATCTTTAGCCGTGACGACAATAATCCCGGCCATCGACTGCCGCCGTTTCAGTTCCCGTACCAAATCCAGACCGTTACCGTCAGGCAGCATCAGGTCGACTACGACGCAGTCATAATCGTAATCGTGCGCTTTTTCGGCCGCCTGCCGATACGTATCCGTTGTCGTTACGATATAGCCCTCCCCTTCCAGATACTGAAACACGGCTTTTTGCAGGGCTGGCTCGTCTTCGACCAAGAGGATTTTCATGAAAATGTGTAATTACCCCAACCGATACGTCGGACCGCCCCTGAAGGGGGCTTAGTTGGTCTTTAAGTCAGGCTAAGCCCCCTTCAGGGGCGGTCCGACGTATCGGTTGGGGGTGTTTTTCTACCTACTGACTCCATTCCGTTGGTGTCCGGTCCCAGCGATGGCCTTTCAGTTCGTGCAGTAACTCTGGCTCTAAGCCACTTCCGTCACTGGCGGCAATATTAGCTTCTACGTTACGTATCTGACGCATTCCGGGAATGGTCGTATGCACGTCGGGATTACTCAGAATAAACCGTAGCGCCATTTCCGGCATCGTCATGCCCGCGGGAATAAGTGGCTTGAGCGCGTCGGCATGATCGACACTGCTGTTCAGATTTTCGGGGACGAAATACGTTGAACGCCAGTCGCTGGCGGGGAAGGTCGTTTCTTTGGTGAACGTACCGGTGAGTGTTCCCTCGTCAAACGGCACGCGGGCAATAATGCCCAGATTCAATTCTTTACAGAGCGGGAACAGGTTGTCTTCAGGATTCTGGTCGAAGATGTTATAGATGACCTGAACGGCGTCGATCAGTCCTGTCCGCAACGTATTGAGTGAATTATCTGGCTCCCAGCGATTCACCGAAAGGCCCCACGCCCTCACTTTACCCTGCTGCGTCAGTTTCGTGACGGCTTCCTGCCATTCGTCCTGATCGGCCCAGGCGTCTTCCCAAACGTGAAACTGCTGCAGGTCAATCGTTTCGACACCCAGGTTCTTCAGACTTTTTTCGGTGTATTCAACGATGTAATCAGCCGGAAAAACGTCGGCTAGTTTAGATTCCGGCTTGGAAGGCCATTGGCGATTTTTAGGCGGAATCTTGGTGGCGGCATACAGTTGCTTGTCAGTATTATTCTTCAGCAACTGATTCAGAATCTGTTCGCTGACTCCATCGGCGTAGGCCCAGGCCGTATCGAAAAAATTACATCCCAGATCAACGGAGCGCTGAAGGGCACGTAGCACTTCCTCTTTATCGGAGCCGGTCCAACCCGCCAGGCCCCACATGCCATAACCAATTTCGGAGACCTGCCAGCCCGTACGGCCAAATGTTCGGTAATTCATGAGATAGTACCCTGGACGTCTACGTCCGGGAGAGGTTTAGATTGTTTGCGCTAAATTTACTTCATTCTGTTCTTTATATCGCCCGGACGTGGCCGTCCAGGCTACATTTATGCTCGTACGTATTGTTCGCATGACATTTCAGGAAGATAAACTTCCCGATTTTCATACCATTTTCGACAACTCAAAGTATAAGATTCGGGCGTTTCCAGGCAATCATCATCTTGAGTTACTACGTGATCCCGACCAGCCGAATGTTCGGATGACGTACAGCCTATGGGAATCAGCCGACGCGCTCGAAGCGTACCGACAGAGTGAGTTATTTCGTGCTACGTGGGCGGCCACGAAAGTCTTATTTTCGGACCGGGCAGTGGCATTCTCGGGCGAAAGCTTAGAGAAAATTAGTATATCTGGTTGAAGCGTAGATTATTGAAATTTATAACGGGCATCCCCCTATTTCTCAAATAAGCACTAAAATCGAGATCATCTGTAAGAAGCAGATAATCCTGTTTTACCAATTCACCGGCTATAATATCGCTTAAGCCAAATCGGGTAAATAGTTGAGGTTGCTGCTGAACCGCTCCCTGACTGGGCAAATAAACTTCTTGTGCAACAGCCATATACGCAGCCAGCGTATTAAGAAGCGGACCATATTGATATCGAGTTCCTTCGAGCAGATTGCTGACTTCAGCCAGAATATGAGGTGTTGTAATTAAGCGATTATCGAATAGATCAACGAATTTTTGTAGAAGATAGAAATCATCGGTCGTGTAAAACCCTTTGGTCCGTTTAAATTCTGTAATGCGTTTAACATCATAAAGGCCAACCAAATAAACCGTTAATATATTGCTGTCGAGCAGCAGACCTTTTTTTTGTTGAAGTACTTGGAGACTCATCCCTGAAGCTCCCTAATTTTCATCGACAAAACAGCACCCGTTTTAGCATCGATTTTCAACGTTTTATAGTTTCTTTCCCGGCTTGGATACAAGGTCGATAATGATTCAAGCGTAGCGTTAAGAGGGGTGCTTATTCGTTCGTCCCGCTTTTTTTTATACAGGTAGCTAAAGGTAATGAACCAATACTGTTGCTGGTCGTCCATTTCTACTTCCTCTACCAGCATATCCGATGCATCTTCATAAAGATTTTTCAGAAAATCGGCCCCTTGTTTAGCAACCTCCTTAACTCCAATAGCTTCCATATACTTAATTCCTTTAAAGACAAAATTAACGACTTATCGTTAAGAGTTCTACTACGTCTCGTTATTGGATAAATATAACGATCTTACTTCTACCGGTCGTTATAAAAGCTTTATTTGCGGACCGGGCTATAGCTTTTTCGGATGAGAAGCTGGAAGACGTAACAGGCTGACGTAGTGAGTAAAATTACCGAATACGCGTCTTCTTGTTGATAGCAAAATAACTGCTTCAACGACTATGTATCGTCTGGTTCGCGTCGTTTGGCTAACGGCCTGCCTGCTGGCCGGAATGACGGCGTCCGTAGTTGGCCAAACCGTAACCATTACCCTTTCGGGTCACGTAACAGATGCTTCTACGGGCAAGCCGATGCCCTTTGCAAATGTTTATCTGAACGGCAGTACGCGGGGTACGCTCACCGACGAGAAAGGAGCGTTTTCACTCACGGGCATTCCACTTGGTACGGCTGAAGTAGTGGCTTCCTTTGTCGGGTATCAATCCGAAAAGAAACGCCTTCGCTTTGACAATACACAGGCCAAAACAACTACGTTCCGACTCAAGCCGAGCGATCAGACCCTGAATGCCGTAACGGTCCGGGGAAACGTAAAGAAGTGGCAACAGCACCTCCGTCAGTTCAAACGCCAATTACTCGGCGAGCCCTTTGGCGGACAGTGCCAGATTCTGAACAGCGATGCAATCAGTTTTAAGGAAGAAAACGGGCATCTAAAGGCAACGACAACGGAGCCGATTGCTATCGAAAATCAGGCCCTTGGCTATAAGCTCTGGTATGACATGCTGTATTTCGATGGCACGAACCAGAAAGTCTATTATGCCGGTACAGCTCGTTTTGAGGAAATGAAGCCGGAGAACGAAAAACAGGCAAACCGCTTCCGACGTAACCGAATGATTGCTTACCAGGGATCAACCCGACACCTGATGGCTACGCTGGTCGACAGTACGTATGAACAGGCCGGTTTTCTGGTTTATCAGGAAAATATGGCCATCCCAATTGATCGGGACCGATCCATGCACACCACGTTGACCGGGTCAATCAAAAGACGATTACTACCGCTACGTATTCATGAGTTGATTCTACCAGGGAAGCTTCCGTTTGAACGCCGGTTGGTAACGCCAAAGCCACTGGTGGTTTTTTATATCCACGCTACGTCGCCCTATTCGCCTTATGCCGATGCGCGATATGCTTACTCGCAGATTACGTTACCGACCGGACAATTTCAGTTTACCGTCGATGGAACCATCACGGTGCCGGAAGGCATGGAAATTCAGGGGTCGCTGGCCGACGACCGCCTGTCGAGACTGCTACCTGCCGAATGGCAACCCAATGCACTGGATGCGGATTCCAAAACCAGTACGCCTGTCGCAACACAGGGCAAATTTCTGCCGCCCGATGCCCGACTGGGTCGAATCGCCACATCGTTTAACGATCGCTTCCAGGCCCTAGCTCCGGTTCTATTTCTTCATACCGATAAGCCCTTCTACGCAACTGGCGATCGGATATGGTTTAGCGCTTATTTGCTGGACGCAGCGACTCATCAACAACCACTCGGTGAAACAGCCATTCATGTTGACGTACTGACAGCATCAGGGAGGACGGTCCAGCATCAGTGGTTACGTATCGAAGATGGTCGCGGGGTGGGCAATTTTCGGTTATCGGACTCCCTGGCTTCCGGTACGTATCGGCTTCGGGGTTATACAGATGAGGACGATAGACAGAAACGACCCGCGTTTGAACGTTCCGTTGCCGTTTACAATACGCTTCAGCCAACAACGTCAACTTTAACGGACAATACACCAAAATCACTCGACATTCAGTTTCTCCCTGAAGGTGGACGCTGGATAGTTGGCCTACCCGCTCGATTGGGCGTCAAAGTCGTCGGCACGGATGGGCATGGCTTTGCTGTATCAGGTCGAATTGTTGACAATACGGGGGTAGAAATTTGTCGGTTAATAACCAATAGGCTAGGCATGGGCCATATTTCCCTGACTCCACAAGCGGGCCGAACGTATTACGCAGAGGTCGTTCAGGCGGATCAGCAACAGCGGATTCCTTTACCCGCTGTTGACCCGGAAGGACTAATCTTATCGGTTGATGCCGTTAGTGATAGCACAAGACTTGGCTTAACCGTGATGGGCAAAAATCTTCCGTCGCAGGATTCGGCTTATGTGTTGATTCAGCACCGGGGTCGGCTAGTTGATCAGCGAAAAATTCTACTACAGAATGGTGTAGCGCGCGTAAGTTTATCGACAGCTACGTTGCCGTCTGGCCTAAATCAGATTACCTTATACGATGCCACTGCCCGACCGCAGGCTGAACGATTGGTTTTTCTACCGGAGCGAATCCCGCCTATAAAAGTCATTATCGGCCTGAATAAACAGCGTTATCAACCGCGCGAACAAGCAATCCTGGGCATTACGTTAAATGACGATGGACGCCCTGCCTTGGCCGCTTTGTCAGCTTCGATAACGGATGCTACGCAGGTTCCCGACGATACGGCGGAAGCCACTATTCACACACATCTACTCTTAACAGGCGAACTACGAGGCCGGGTGGAGCAACCGAATTATTACGTTAAAAACACGACCTCCGAAACACGTTGGGCGCTGGATGATTTGCTCTTAACGCAAGGCTGGCGACGCGTTAGTGGTACACCGGCTACCGAATTACTCGGTGGCGTATCGTTGATGGGACGGGTCCTCAATCCGCAAAATCAGCCTATAGCCGGAGCACAGGTATTCGTAGCCTCGACCAAAGCCAGTCAATCGTTCGTTAAATCAGCCGGAGCCGACGAACGAGGGCGATTTCGGCTGGCGGGCCTGGCCATTGCTGATACAACACAGTTAATGACCCAGCTTACGAACCGACAGTTGAAAGACCTATCCGACAAAGAAGCACACCTGGTGCTGGAAGGCCCGGACGTAAACTGGGAACGCGACACAACAAACGTATTGCCAAACTGGAGCGCCTTGCGGGCACAGCTGGAAGCCGCCCGAATGCGCCAGGAGAGCGACGCTGAATTTTACCGGGACAAAAAAGTAAAGCTATTAAAAGAGGTGATCGTTCGCGCCAGAAAATTCGACGAGCGGCCAGATGATATTCGCCAGCGGAGTTTACACAATGGCGCCGATGCCACGATTTTGTTCGATGACAAATCACCCCGCTTCGCCAATCTCTACGAAATGATTCGAGGACGGGCACCTGGAGTGAGTGTCATACAAAACACGCTAACTAACAGTTATCAGGTACTTATTCGGGGAATAGGGAGTTTAAAAAGCAGTACCCAGCCTCTGTTTCTCATGGATGGAATGCCGATTCAGGATACGGACGGAACCAGTTTGTTAAGTTTTAATCCCGGTGATGTTGAACGTATCGAAGTGTTGAAAAACGGGACCAATGTCGGAATTTACGGTGTTCGCGGAGGCAATGGGGTGATTGCGTTTTACTCAAAGCGTTTTCGACCAGACCAGGATAAATCTGCCATAAAACCGGGCATGAAACCCTTGCAATTCATCGGCTACCCATCGGTTCAGCGCGAATTTTACGTACCACGCTACGACCTCAAACCCGACGAAGCACAAACCGACGTATCGTCACGCGTTGACCGACGGGATGTGCTCTACTGGAAACCCATCATCCGCACCGATTCTCAAGGCCACAGTCAACTACTATTTTTCCTGTCGGATGTAGTTCGCACCGTACGGATCACGGTGCAGGGTATCACGGCCGACGGACGGCCCGTAGTTGGAACAGAATTGATTCGGGTACAGTGATTTGCCGATCATCAAAAGTATTGAGGCATGATGCATGTAGCACCTTTACTCGTTGTTCTCACGATCCTGACTTCCTGCCGTTCTCTTCCTAAAGGATCAATAAACGCAAAAATAGCAGGAACGTGGCGGCTATATGAGTCGGGAGACGCGCCGGGTGGAGGCACTTACGTGGTTAAATCAATTCGCCCAGTCCCAGCTCAGACCATTACGTTGTCACGTAACGGACGATTCAAGGCAGAGGGATCTGATCCATTCTTCATAAGTTTGTATGTTCCCATACAGCGCTACAGAGCCGAAAAAACACCTACAACCGAAAATTATTTCAGATTTGGGTATTGGGATTCAAAAACGCGTCGCCTGGTCTATCAAGGCCTCACGCTGAAAAACGACACGTTACGACTAACACCACTTTGCTACGAGGGCTGTCATTTTTCTTTTCTACGAATCGACTAATACGTTAATCACTAATTACAGTCACTGAGCCTTCTCGGTATAACGAGCCAACGTAGCCGCTAGTGACTCGCGAATCTCCTTCGCTAAACTGGCAGGCTGTAATACGGTCAGATGTTCGCCGTAGCTACGCAGGTGCATAAGCAGATCCCGATTGGGCGCTAGTCGCAGACGGATCACGCATTCGGCATCCGTATCGCGTACAACTTCCTGCGTCTGGTGAATAGGCTTGGCTTTTACGTACCGTCCGAACAAGGGCGAGAATGAAAGCAGAATCTCCTCAACGGGTCCACTACTATCGGTTATTCCGTAAATATGCTCAAATAATTCACTGACGTTGGTTAATACATCATCTGGAACAGCACAACGATCATCGGTGATTTCCAGGTCGCTCATCCGGTCGAGGGCGAAGGTACGTTCCTTGCCGCTGGGCTCATCATACCCAATAACGTACCAGCTATCCGCCACTTCACGTAACAGAATGGGGTGCAACATGCGGAGTTTTGGTTTTTCGGCTAACGTAGCCGATTCCTCCGTTCCGGTTTCGTGTTTGCGATAGTGAAAGGCAATTTGCCGGTTCTGGTTGATAGCCCGAATCAGCACCGGAACGTAATGCCGATTGCTGCCCATTATCCGCTCTTCTACGTACACAACCCGGCGAGTCAGGGTCTCCGTTTTCACCTCCCGAATAATATCCAGACTCTGACGCACTTTCTGCAGTGCATTAGCCAGTTCTCCCGCCACTGAAGCGCCCTGTGTGGCCGTCAGCACCTCGCGGGCGTAATCGAGCGCTTCCATATCGTCAGGCGAGAGCATCAGCCGTAGCAGCCGAAACTGCGGATCGGTGTAGTAATAGCCATTCCGTCGTTTGTCGTAGGCAATGGGCGCATCGTGATCTTCGCGCAGGCGCTGGATATCTTTCTCCAGTGACGAAATGGAGCGAATCCCGCATTTATCCTGACACAGTTCAAACAAACGTTGCTTAGAGTATTGGCGGGGATGGCGACTGATGATTTCGTCGATCAGGCGATAGCGTTGAAACGCGGAGCGGGTAATAGGCATGATGGCAGAGGGGTTAGGGCAGGGGGCAGGGGGTTATGGGCATGGGGCAGAGGACGAGGTTGTTTCTTTTTACCCTCTGCCCTTACCCCCGTGCCCTCTGCCACCACAAAAAAGAGAAAAAAATTTTCACAAAAAAAGAAGAGCGTAAAAAGATTACGTTTTACCGGGTAGAACTTTGTTCTGTGAATTTTTAACAACACTACTAATGAACACTCTTATGAACACTAACCAGAACCATAACGCCGGATACGCTCCCTCGCTTTTCCCAGCTCTGAGCTCCTCAACTGCATGGTCAACATCAGTTGGTACGAACCGTGCCAAACGCGCTACGTTGTCGGCTGGGCAATTGCTCGACATCGAACTTGGTTTGTTTCTGCTGTCGCAGTTACTACCAACGGCTTCGCCCGACGTACTGCCGAACCTGCTGACGGATAATGGCTCGTCGTTTCTGGACCGTCCGACCTGGACACCTAAACAACATAAGCTGCTGAATCGGGGACGGCTGTTGCTGAGCCACATTCTGCAACATAACGTATGGAACGCGCTGCTGGATGCCTACACAACCATTCCCGATCGACTGCAAGCGTACGACATCAGCGCCGACCGTAGCCGGTTTGGCGAAAAGACCGTCGGCTTTTTTCGCAACCGGGTCATTACGTTGCGCCAGATGGTAGGATAAGAATAAACTATAACTAATTGATTAAAAGTAAGATCTGAAATGAACGCAATCTTGAAGTCAATTACTCCGACCGCAGTTTGTCAGGCGGCTACAACCTTAATTCTCGCTGAGGGCGGCACATCTACGCTCGTTGTTCAGCAATTCCTTCGGAACCGCGGCTATCGAGCGCATCAGGAGGAAGTGTCAAAATGCCTGTCGACCGTAGCTTCGCAGGAAGGCTGGAACATCAACGACAATGGTCTGTTTCAGGTCTACTACTTCCCTACCCTAGGCGCTTTTCCGCAATAAGTTTATTCGCGGGCTAAAGCCCATGGATACGATACAGGAGCAACAATCAACCCAGAGCGAAGTCATGATGATTTGTTGGGCTCTAAAAAGTCATATTCTAGTCATACAGCACGGAAGTAAACTGATCCGCCATCTCTATTGGGGCTATCTGAACTTGATTGGCCTACTCGTTTGGCACTCCCGATTCCTCTGTCTGACGTATCAGCCCTTTGCCCGATCCCTAACCCAAAAACTGACCCAAACTTTTTTGCGATTTTGGTAAAAAAAGTTTGACAACCTGAGAACAACGTAAAAAAATTACGTCCTAAAGGTGCGATCTTTGATATGAACAGTAAACAACAGCTAATGAACACGCTATCAACTTCCACTAACCTAACCATACGCCCCGGCCTGGCGAATCTATTGCGCTGGCAGGAGCCGCTGGTTACCCGCCTTCGTTATCGTCATACCTTACCGGGCATGGTGGCTAACCGGATGCTTAATGTTGAACTGGGTTTGTATCTGCTGGCAGAATTATTACCGCTGGTTCCACCCCAGTTTCTGCCCGATCTGCTCAACGGTCAGGGTGCCGCATATCGTCAACGCCCAATCTGGTCGCCCCGACAACACCGGGCGCTGAATCAGGCGCGTACGTTGCTGGCCCCCTATCGCAATCCGAGTGTCTGGTTTAAAGCGCTGGATAAATACGCTACGTTACCGGCAGACGTCCGCGTTTTTTCGCTCAGTGTGCGGGGCGGCTGGAATTCCGACGTGAGCAGCTACGTCCTCCGCGAACGACTGAGCTTGTTTCAGGGCGTGTTAGCGTAAGCGAAAATAGGTCTGACTCTTCATTTGTATAGGTTATACTAGAATTGACGACTATGAAAAAAGTAACGGGCCTCGGCGGCATATTTTTCAAATGCGATGACCCGCAAGCCATGAACGACTGGTATGCCAAAAACCTGGGATTAACTACCGGCGAATACGGGACAACATTTGAGTGGCGGCAGGCGGACGATCCGTCGAAAAAAGGATCGACAGCCTGGTGTGCGTTTCCGAGTGACACACCCTATTTCAATCCGTCGACTAAGCCCTTTATGATCAATTACCGAGTGGAAAATCTAGCTGCGCTGGTGGATGAATTAAAAAGGGACAATGTGACCGTTATTGATGACATAGCGGAGTATGACTATGGCAAGTTCGTACACGTGCTCGACCCGGAAGGCAACATTATTGAGCTTTGGGAGCCGAACGATGAGTTGGAGCAGAGATAAAACAGCTGGGTAGAGGTTTTATGACTGATAAAGCACTAAGGTTCAAACACTTCAGGTTCTAAACCCATCGCTGTAGCTTGACGCTAATCAGAACTGGCTCACGTAATGAGCTAAAAGCATAGTCAGGACAGGGTTTTTGCCTAAGTGCACGGGTTACGTTAACGATTCCCTTTTTATAATGAAGTATCTCTCCATTGAGCCTTTCGTCCCCTCTGGTAGTGATTTTGACGGCTCAAAGCAATTTTTTCAGGCATTAGGATTCCACATGAACTGGGACGCTGGTGACGTTGTCGGTTTTGAACGGGACGGATGTAAATTCATTCTACAGAAATTTGATAACGTAGCGTTTGCCGAAAACTTTATGCTCAGCGTACGCATCACCAGCGCCGATGAATTCTGGCGGGACGTAACCGATAAACAACTCTCCCAGAAATTCAATGTACGGATCAGCCATCCCACTAATCAACCCTACGGCCGGGAAGTAAATGTTATTGATCTGGCTGGCGTATGCTGGCATTTTATTGAGTAGGGCTGCCTGGTAAAACGGACAATCTAACATTCATACCATGACACTACCGAACATCTTTACGACCGACGTTTCAGACAACGTAATTCGACGAATTAATCAACTGAAACCAACAACCGCTGCGAATTGGGGAAAAATGGACGTTGCTCAAATGCTGGCCCATTGCAACGTTACGTATGAACTGATTTACGAGGACAAACATCCTAAACCCAATTTTCTGATGAAGCTGTTTCTGAAAGCTTTTGTCAAGAAAACGGTAACCAATGCGGTCCCTTACAAACGGAATACACAGACGGCCCCTGCTTTCCGGGTTACCAACCCACGCAATTTTACCCTGGAACGAAATCGGCTTATCAACCATATTTCAAAGACACAGCAGTTGGGTGAAAATCATTTCGACGGCAGAGAAGCGCCCGCGTTCGGCGTACTGACCAAAGACGAGTGGAATAATATGTTTTACAAGCACTTAGACCACCATTTAACGCAATTTGGTGTGTAAGCAGAGCTTTTCACAAAAAGAAATAGACCGCAGACGGCTATGATTTCTATGATTCGTGATGATTTTGTATCACTGTAGATCATACTAATCATAACTATCTGCGGTCTATTTTTAACCTGCACCGGTAGGATAGCCTTTATTAGAGATAAAAGGCGTGGTGGAGACAGGCTAAAATGTGCTAATTTGGGCATTTACGCCGATCCAGATTTTCACTAACACACTGTATGAACCGACGGAGTTTTATTAAAACCAGTTCAGTTGTTTCCGTTTCCGCGACTACGGTGGCCGCAACCGCCTGCTCATCGCCAAAAACGTCAGAGACAGACAGCAAAGAAACTCCCTTTGTTGACGACTTTGCGCTCAATGAACTCACCATCAACGAGCTGCAACAGAAAATGCAGTCGGGTGAGTACACGGCCGAAGCCATCGCTCAACTCTATCTGGACCGTATCGATGCCATCGACAAAAAGGGCCCTCGTCTGAACGCCGTCATTGAACTCAATCCCGACGCCCTGACCATAGCAAAAACGATGGATCAGGAGCGTAAGGATGGAAAACTCCGGGGACCCATGCACGGCATTCCGGTGCTCATCAAAGACAATATCGATACTCACGACCAGATGATGACCACGGCCGGCTCATTAGCGCTGGAAGGTCACAAAGCTGCCAACGACGCGTTTATCGTTACGCAGTTGCGGAAAGCTGGCGCGGTCATATTGGGGAAAACCAACCTGAGCGAGTGGGCCAACTTCCGGTCAAGTCGCTCCACCAGCGGCTGGAGTAGCCGGGGTGGGCAAACCCGAAATCCCTACGTACTGGACCGAAATCCAAGCGGTTCTAGTTCAGGCTCCGGCTCGGCTACGTCGGCCAACCTCTGCGCCGTGGCGGTAGGTACCGAAACCGATGGCTCTATCATTGCGCCCGCATCCATGTGTGGGCTGGTTGGTCTGAAACCGACCGTAGGATTAGTTAGCCGAAGCGGCATTATTCCCATCTCCCAAACGCAGGACACCGCCGGACCAATGGCCCGAACCGTAACCGATGCGGCTATTTTACTGGGCGCACTGGTGGGTGTCGATTCAGCCGATGCCGTTACGCTCGAAAGCCGTGGTAAGAGCGTAACCGATTATATGCAATTTCTGAAAGCAGACGGTTTGTCGGGCAAACGGATTGGCGTCGAAAAATCCTTTCTGGAAGGTCACGAAGACGTAGTGGCCTTATACAAAGCCGCTATCGACGTACTGAAAAAACAGGGCGCTACGGTCGTAGAAGTGGAATTGCGGAAAGGACTTCGGGAAACGGGCGGAGCCGAATTTACGGTACTGCAATACGAGTTTAAAGACGGCCTAAATCGGTACCTGTCGAAAACCAACGCTCGTGTCAAAACCTTAGCCGACGTCATTGCCTTCAACAAAGCGAATCAGGCAAAAGCCATGCCGTTCTTCAAACAGGAAACGCTTGAAAGCAGCGAAGCCAAAGACGATCTGACCAGCAAAGAATACATTGAAGCGGTAGCCAAAACCCGAGCCTGGCGTCAACGTATCAACCAGCTGATGACGACTAACAAGCTGGATGCCATCGCGGGTACCAGCATCGGCCCGGCGGGCTGCATCGACCTCATCAACGGCGACTACGACACCGGCTTTTACTTCTGCCAGCCAGCCGCCATGGCCGGTTACCCTCACCTGACCATCCCAATGGGCACCGTTCATGGCCTACCTGTCGGCTTCTCCCTCATCGCTGGAGCATATCAGGAGGGGACACTACTGTCAATGGGTTATGGGTATGAGCAGGCGTCTAAGAAGCGGATTCGGCCTACGTTTACAGTGTTGTTGATTCCGGAGTGACGTAGCGTTATTATCTGGTCGGACTTATATGAGGTGATTCTTACGCTCAACCTGCAATAGCCAGAAAAAGCTGATAATGAAAGGTTTAGCGAAAAATCAGAAATTGCTGTAATTTGCAGTGTTATCTATTATTTATGTAGGCTATGCGAGTAGTATTAGAAGTCAACGATTCAGAATGGGATTTTCTGGCAGAGCTGCTTAAAAAATTTCAATTTGTCCGCATTCAGCGAACAGAGCAGACAGAAGAGGTCAGTAAGCTAGATTCTCCTCCTCGATTTGAAGCAACTCAGTTAAATACACAGGGATTTACGTTCAACCGTCAGGAAGCGAATGAACGGTAACTATTTTATCGATACCAATGTGCTGATTTATTGCTACACCGTGACTGAACCAGATAAGCAATTGAAAGCCCGGCAAATTGTAGCACTCAGCGGTCGAATGGTATCGACACAAGTGTTACAGGAAATGGCTAATACATTGCGTCGTAAATTCAAAAAGGGGTGGCAGGAAGTTAGTGCTACTCTGAATGAGGTAAGCAGTCAGTTTACCATTCATCAGAATTCCGCCGATACGATTAGCAAAGCCATTAGCATCGCAGATCGGTATGGTTATTCGTTTTATGACTCGCTTATTATTGCTGCTGCTTTAGAAGCAAACTGTTCCGTTTTATATTCAGAAGATATGCAGGATGGACAAGTTATTGAGGGCGCATTAACAATTCGTAGCCCCTTCTAATCCTATTCACTGATCGCTGTCGTACTTTTTTGGTCAATGACGCGAGCTTTCTTTATTGACTTTTTTGACACATGGAGCGTTAGAGTAATCCAGAATTTCCGGTTCGATCTAAACGCTAAGACATACCTAAATGCTGGGTGCTAAGCGTCAAAATATGAACCCGTTACAACTAATGCGCGTAGAAGATTTATCGCCCCAAACACTCGACCGGATCAGACACAACCGCTGGGACCGGATTATTGAGAAACATGAAGGCCCTGAAACATGGGAATTGAAGTTTAAGACGTACCAGCCTGATGATATGATTTTCCAGTGGGACCCAGGCTTCAACCCGATTGCGGCCCGCCCACAGTTCATGCAGGTAAGCGTTCATTGGATACTATTACCAGTCAGCCGAAGCCATCACCCCAACATCACTATTCTACACCACTTTCGGAGCGAAGATCACGCTAAGCTGGTTGTTTATCTCAAAGACACTACCTACGATGATAGTCTGTTCGGAGCCGGATACGTCGCCATCGGTGACCGCCAACCCGAAGGATTTTACCTCACGACCCTCTACCACGAGTGGTTCGTCATCGATTATGACGCTGAAGCAAAGGCGTTATTTAGCAAAGAGGAGTCTTCATAAAGTTCGACAATAGTTTGCTGAGCAATCCGGATATTGCTCTGGAGATTTCCCCACTTTCTCTACAATGCGGGGCTTGGTCATTGTCTCATCGGGTAAATGTCGGATAACCGTAATGAAAAACTCCCAGCGCTCGGCTAAATCGAAGATGTACAGCAGATACTGCTCTTCGTATAAATTTAATTGAGCGAGCGTAACGGTATCAGCCGATGGATTTTCGCTCCAGTCATCTTCGGGCGAACTGTAACACTCTCCGTTGAGCGGATTGCGCCAGTTCAGGTAGAAATTATAGAGATGATCATTGTCAAAGTTGACGGATTCCTGAATTATATTGTGCAGATCATGCAGCGTCATTGTAGCCGGTATCGCAATCGTACACGACACGCCATGATTGGTCAGGTCGACCGCATCGGCCTTTAGATTTGAACCGTCGCACGATTCCAAGATTAGCGTGTAACTTGATACCACTCACAAACCGTGAGCGACCAACCCCGGCAGGACTATCTTAACGCTTCGGCAAGGCAAAACCTATGGATCGATTCAAGATCCTGCCGGGATATTTAGACTCTGACTTCAACCGGATGGCCGGAGCCATAGAAATGCGGGTTCGCGGCCCATAAGCAAGGTATTGAACCGGGCCGCCGGAGCGGGTGTCTAACGTTGGCCAACTCATTCATTCTTACCCTGTAAAGTTATGCAATTTGACCGCGCGGGCGGCCCCGTACTTCGTTGGCGTAGATGTCTCTAAAGCCACACTCGATTTTGCTGTCGTAAAACTTAACCAGATTCTTTTTTACCAACAGGTGAGTAATGACAAAAAAGGTATTACTGAGTTCCTTAAAGTGTTACGTCAGCACACCAAAACGACCATCAGCCAATGTCTATTCTGCATGGAACATACTGGAATTTACAACAACCCTTTGCTAAAAGCGCTTCACCAACTAGCAGCCAGTATTTGGGTGGAACGGGCCGTTCATATCCAGGAGAGCGTAGGTCTCACTCGTGGTAAAACCGACCGCGCGGGCTGCCCCGCAGGTTGATGCCAAACGCATTGCGTTGTTTGCTTACAAAATCGGATCGCCGAAGAGACCGCGATGAAGCCCGCTTGTGGACCCCACCACGTGCTGTAATCGCCCAATTGGACCGATTGACAGCCCAACGAGCCCGCTTAGTAAAAGTCATTAAAATACTACAAACGCCATTAACTGACTCAGAATGCTTTATCGAAAAAGCTAACCGAAAGGCCAATCAACAAGCTTGTGCCGCATCCTTGAAATCCCTCAAAGCAGATCTTAAGAATGCCGATCGGGCGATTGCTGAATTAGCTCAGACTGATCCTGAACTCAAGCGACTCTTCGAGCGGGTGACCTGCGTAGTGGGTATCAGCCAAACAACGGCGGCTGAAATCATCGTTACTACCGCACGGATTTCCATGGTTTATGCAAGCGTGAGCGTATAATTTTCGTCATATTTCTGCTGGCGGTGCACTACCGAACAGACCCGATGAATCAGCTTATTACATACAGCGTTTAAGACGAGCATTTTATTTTTGCCCTCGGCCAGTTTGCGTTGGTAATAATCCCGTAGTTCGCCCGCAACGGCGGCCCGGCTTCATACGAATTGCTGACATGGCTCCTAAATGAAAAACCGACTTCAATCGTAAACGGGCGTGTTGATTCACGCGCGTTTTGCCGCGCACACTACTCCCTGATTTGTACCGCACAGGCGGCCCTGTCGAAGGGGACAACACCAGCGTGACAGTCGGACCGCCGATGCGGCCAGTTTTTTAGGATCATTGATCGCTTTAAATTCATCGGTGGCCACGATCACCTCAGTAGCAGTAGCTGGACCAACGCCAGGTACCGAGGTGATCCAACTGAAGAGTTCCTTAAGTCGATCATCGTTTTGAATGAGTTCATCGATCTGTTTGTCTGCTGCTTCTAAATCAGTATTGATGGCTTTAAGCGATGCTTGACAGTTTTTGATGAGTTGTTTTTGTAGCGCAGAATCAACAAAGCCAGCTTGTTCGGTAAGGGGTTGTTGAAGTTGTTGACGAACCGACAACAGCCGTTGACGTAATGCACTCAAAGCTGATAGTCTTTGTAAAATAGGGCGGGGTAGTTGCCAACGCCGCATTTTATCCCGAAATCGAAATGCGTATTCAGCAATACGTACTGCATCAATGGCATCCGTCTTACCCCGTTGTAGGCCACCTGCCTTTTTAATTTGCAGACTGCTCTCTAGCCAAATCGGCAAATGCAGTTTGTAAAGGGAAGCTAAGAGGTGAGCACTATAAATCCCAGTATGTTTGAAGCAGCAGACAGCTTTGGTCACTGTAAAGCCAGGTAGTACTTTGATCAGTTTGATTGTAGCCCTAATATCTATCTCTGTGTTATCTGACTGGCTTTGTAAGACGATAGCTTTGCCATCATAAACAGCCCAGTCGAGTGTGGCTTTCGAAACGTCAACGCCAATAAAATAGCGAATATCCATGAGCAATGATAATTTAGAGCAGGGCCGCCTGTGCGGTCCAACAAGCAATCACTTACCTAATCACTCAAACCCTTGCTAATGGGGCTGCATCCCCGAATTTCCATTTGAGTCTGGGTAAGCAAACAGGGTGGGTCCTGAATCCGCGCATAGAGCTGACACTCTGCGGCCCCATAGGCTAGCCCACCCTGTTGACTTGTTGGCAAGCTATCCTAAATCTTAGAATCTTACCAAAGGCCAAACCTAAAGGGCGGCCCCGTCTATCTTTTTTTTCATCGCAGCGGCGATCCGACAGCCAATTCGCTTTGATTTGAAAAAATACAGC
>NZ_JACXAA010000033.1 GCF_014699035.1 Spirosoma validum | reverse complement strand
CCGACGGTTAAACTGGTGCAGGTCATTCACATCATTGACGAACGAAATATTGACGAAGCCCTAAAGGCCGTTCAGGATGGAGCCGACGCTCTCCTACTCGATTCGGGGAATCCCACGCTGGCCGTAAAAGAACTCGGTGGTACGGGGCGTGTGCATAACTGGCAGGTAAGCCGCCAAATCGTAGACCAATCATCTGTACCCGTATTTCTAGCCGGAGGACTAAATCCGCAGAACGTCCGCCAGGCTGTTGAGACAGTTCAACCTTTTGGTCTGGATATTTGCAGTGGCGTTCGGACGGATGGAAATCTAGATGAGAGAAAGTTAGAAGCGTTTATGATGGCATTAGGCGTAGGGAATGGGGCGTAGTGTTTCTGCCGCTGTTAAAAACAAAAAAGCTCACACTAACTAGTGTGAGCTTTTTTCGGTGGGCTACACAGCAAGGATGAACCCCAATGCCCTTTGCAACTAAGCAATAGCAATTTCTTTAACTGCTTTTTCTTCTTTCACTTCGACTTTAGGCAGTTCAATGGTCAAGATACCATCGGCATAAGCAGCCTTAATTTCGTCGGCGTTTACGGTTTTGGGCAATTTGAAGCTCCGTTCAAAGGAAGCGAAACCGAACTCCTGACGGGTAAATTTCCCGGTTGTTTCTTCAGATTTCTCTTCTGATTTGTAGCTAATTGTCAGCATGTTATTCGCTACGTTCACTTTCAGATCTTCTTTTTTCAGACCAGGAGCCGCTAATTCAAGATGGAAGGCGGTTTCGGTTTCTTTTACGTTTACGGCCGGTACGTTCGGCGTTGTGTTCTGATACCGATTAATAACTGGACGACCATAGAAAGGGTTGAAGAACGTAGGGATGTTGTTATATCGAACTAAAGTTGCCATGATTTTAGTGTTTATTTTATTTTGGTTGGGTTGTTTACTATCAAACACATCCTCCTTATTACAAACCCTATACCAAAGCAAAATCAACAAACTAATATGACAAAATGTCTTATTTACCCAAATTACACTAAGTTGTTAGTGACAAAATGACATCATCACTTCGCCAAGTCCATCCAAATGACTGTATTTTGATGTAAAGCTATATTCTAGTGCTACGTACCCGTTTATTCAAACCGTAAATGTTTCACTGATTCTCCCGATGATTCGAGTTCGAGTAACGCGTCAATACCGATATCCAGATGTTGCGTAACGAACTGACTTGTTACACGCTTATCGCTTTCTTCGGTTTTCACCCCTTCCGGCACAAGCGGATTATCGGAAACCAGCAGCAAAGCCCCGTGCGGAATGGAATTGACAAAGCCCACCGTAAAGATTGTCGCCGTTTCCATGTCAATTGCCATTGTACGAAGCTCACGTAGATAATCTTTAAAGGCTTCGTCGTGCTCCCAGATCCGCCGGTTGGTTGTGTATACGGTACCAGTCCAGTAATCTAGTTCATATTTTTTGATGGTCGACGATACAGCTCGTTGTAATCGAAAAGAGGGCAGGGCCGGAATTTCAGGGCGCATGTAATCATTGCTGGTCCCTTCGCCCCGGATGGCGGCAATCGGTAAGATCAGGTCGCCGATCTGCGTTTTTTTCAGACCACCGCATTTTCCTAGAAATAGAACGGCTTTGGGATCGATGGCCGATAGTAAATCCATCACCGTAGCGGCCATGGCACTCCCCATCCCAAAGTTGATGATCGTAATGTTATTAGCCGTAGCGGTTTGCATCGCTCGTCCAATACCGAAGATCTCAGCGTCAAACTTCTGGGCAAACAACTCAACGTAGTTGATAAAATTGGTCAGCAAAATATATTCGCCGAATTGCTCGATTGGTGTACCGGTATACCTTGGCAACCAGTTCAGAACGATTTCTTCTTTTGTTTTCATGGATATCAATCAGTGAGTAAGCGAACGATCGGACCGTCGAAGTGATGATTGAGCAAATGATTAGTGAAATCTATTTTTAGTCAATCATTCGCTCATTCATTCTTTCGCTCATTATCTTAGTGGTATGGTTGCGCTGAACCTCCCTCCTTATGATTGCAAAACTAAGCAAGTCGACGGGAAACCCTATATTTTTGATTTGCTACGTCGGAAGTACGTGCGTCTGTCGCCTGAAGAGTGGGTTCGGCAGCACATCGTCAATCTGCTTCTGACCCACTACGCCTATCCGAAAGCGCTTATCCGCTCGGAAGGTGGCCTCGTACTAAATCAGACGCAGAAACGTACCGATATTGTTGTCTTCGATCGACAAGGTCAGCCGTTCCTAGTTGTTGAATGTAAGGCGCCCCACATCCCGCTTACCCAAAGCGTATTTGACCAAATCAGCCGGTATAATCACGTTCACCGAGCTCCCTACGTAGTGATTTCCAACGGCATGATGCATTATTGCTGCTGTGTCGATCACGCGTCAAGCAAGGTTGACTTTATGGATGATTTCCCGGCGTTTGTGTAGATTATCGAACGCAGCTAATTGGCCGGAGAGATTCGCGTTTCCAGCACCCCATCTTTAATCGGTTGATCTACAATCTGACGCGGAGGTAGATTGGCCAACAAACAAAGCAGAACAATTCGATAGATCATCGTTTTCATAGGTGATGCCGTATCAACGTTAGGATTCGCAACACAAATAACATCAGTACGTTTCGATTGTTAAAAGCCTATGCCCCTCCCTGTCGTTATCCACTGATTACCTCATCAACTTGTCAGTATGCGTTATCTGCTTTTCCTGCTTAGCTTTCTTTTATCGGTATGCTGTCAATCTCAATCAGCAAACACAATAACCGCTACGGGTTTGCAGCAACCCGTCGAAATTATCCGCGACCGCTGGGGCGTAAATCATATCTACGCCAAAAACGAACACGACCTATTTTTTGCGCAGGGCTATTCCGCGGCTCAGGATCGGCTGTTTCAGTTAGAAATCTGGCGCAGACAGGCAACCGGTACGGTAGCTGAACTGCTCGGTCCGCAGGAAACAAAGCGAGACATAGGTGCCCGACTCTTTCGCTTTCGTGGGAACATGGATCAGGAATTAAAACACTATCATCCGCATGGTCCTCAAATTGTTCGGGCGTTTGTTGAAGGCATCAACGCCTACATTACTGACATCCTGAAAACGCCCGAAAAGCTGCCGTTCGAATTTCAGGTGCTTAACACAAAACCAGGGCTTTGGACACCCGAAGTCGTTATCAGCCGCCATCAGGGTTTGCTGGAAAATGTCCGCGAAGAATTGAATTATGGCCGATTGGTAAAGCTCATTGGCCCAGATAAATTGCGCGAATTACAATGGTTTCATCCCACTATAAAACCGACGGAGCCAGATCTCACACTACGTGTCAATGGCGATGAGCTATTTCAACCCATTCTGGAGCTTTACGAAGCGTTTAGATTGCCCCTGAAGTTCGGTGGAAAGGCGTCGAAAATCGACGAAAACGAGGTCCGGCGATCCAAGGAGGCAATAGATGATTGGTTCAATACGGAGAAACAATACGTCGGTTCTAACAATTGGGTTCTTTCGGGGAGTAAATCGACGAGTGGTTACCCCATGCTGGCGAATGATCCGCACCGGGCGCAATCAACACCTTCGCTACGTTACTGGGTGCACCTCAATGCCCCGAGCGAATCCACGCTGGGCGAATCCACGCCGGGTTGGAACGTAATTGGTGCCGGAGAACCAACCTTGCCCGGCATTTCCATTGGGCACAATGACTACGGTGCCTGGGGCCTGACGATTTTCGAGACGGATAACGAGGACCTGTACGTTTACGAAACCAATCCTAAAAATCCCAATCAGTATCGGTATAAAGGCCGCTGGGTGACGATGAAAACAATCACCGAGCGCATTCCGATGAAGACTGGTCAGGCGGTCACTGCTACGTTGAAATATACGCAACATGGACCGGTTGTGTTTGAAGACGCTACGCATCATAAAGCCTACGCCGTTCGAGCTGGCTGGCTTGAAACAGGCTGTGCGCCGTATTTAGCCAGTTTACGCATGAATCAGGCCAGAAATTGGCCGGAATTTCGACAAGCCTGTACGTTTAGCCGGATTCCAGGCGAGAACATGATCTGGGCGGACCGAACGGGTACGATTGGCTGGCAGGCCGTCGGGTTAGCGCCCATCCGGCAATCCAGCCCGGGCAAAAACTTCACAGGCCTGGTACCGGTTCCCGGCGATGGTCGATTCGAGTGGGGCGGGTATTTGCCTATTCAGCAGTTGCCCCATAAACTCAACCCGCCCGAAGGCTACGTAGTAACGGCCAATAATAATTTAACACCCGCCAATTTTCCACACCGCGATGCTATTGGCTGGGAATGGGCTTCACCGAGTCGGGCGCACCGCATCGAGGAAGTATTGAGCGATGGTAAACGGAAGAATCTGGTTGATTTTATGACGTTGCAGGCCGATTATTTGTCGATCCCGGCCCGAACGCTGGTACCATTGCTTCAGAATCTGTCGTCGCCCAATAGCACTACCGAACGGGCATTAGGCTTTTTGCGCAAGTGGGATTATCAGCTGAAACCAGAATCCGTTGCTGCGGCAATTTATGTAGCCTGGGAAGGTCAATTGAAGCAGGCTGTTTATGAACAGAAAGTTCCTCAGGTAGCCAGACCGTATTTGAAATCTCTTCCGTCCAAACGGGTTATCGACGCCCTGCTCATTCCAACCCCATCCCGCGATAGCTTGCTGTTGACTTGCCTCGACCAGGCCGTCAGTGAACTAACCGATCGGCTTGGCAACGATACGGATGAGTGGTCGTATGGGCAGCGAAAGAACAAACACATCACCATCACGCATCCACTGAGTAATCTGGTCGATAAGGCGATGCAGCAAAAAATCAACCTGGGTCCAGTGGCTCGGGGCGGCTATGGCGAGACGGTTAACGCAACGGGTGCTGACCTTAATCAAACGCATGGGGTATCATTCCGTATTCTGGTCGACACAGAAGACTGGGATAAAACACTGGGAATCAACAATCCCGGACAATCAGGTAACCCCAATAGCCCGCACTACGGTGATTTGTTTTCGCTCTGGGCCGAAAACGGCTATTTCCCGGCATTCTTCTCCAAAGAAAAAATCAAGAACGTAGCGGAAACCACTACGTTCTTAAAACCGTAATATCAGATAGACTACACAACGAGGCACACATACGGAGCTGATTTTGTTATTTTAATTAGACGCAACTAGTCTAGCAACATAACTCCCAGACTACATTTCGTACTTTTGCAGCCAAATGGATATTCAGTCAGCATTAATGAGCGCTGTTCAACGCGCTATCGCCGAGCTTTATCAGCAGGAAATCGATGTTACGTTACAACCTACCAAGAAAGAATTTGAAGGACTTTATACGTTCGTTACCTTTCCGCTAACCAAATCGCTGCGCCAGCCGCCGGTGCAGATCGGTCAGGCAATTGGCACGTGGCTGACGCAAAACAGCCCGATTGTCAGCGGCTTCAACGTAGTACAAGGATTTCTTAACCTCAGCATTACTGATACAGCCTGGGTCGACGTCCTAAATGACATAGCAGCCAATCCCGACTTTGGCACCTTGCCCACAAAAGGCGAGTCGGTGATGGTCGAGTTTTCATCACCCAATACGAACAAACCACTTCACCTCGGCCACTTACGGAATAATTTTCTGGGCGATTCGGTCAGCCGGATCTTAAAAGCGAACGGCTATGACGTAGTGAAAACCTGCATCGTCAACGACCGGGGCGTTCACATCTGTAAGTCCATGCTGGCGTACCAGAGGTTTGGTAACGGCGAAACGCCTGAATCTGCTGGCATGAAAGGCGACCACCTGATCGGTAAATACTACGTACTATTCGATAAAGCGTACAAAGCCCAGATCGAAGAAATGGTCAGCCAGGGCACACCGAAAGAAGAGGCCGAAAAGCAGGCGCCACTCATGAAAGAAGTCCAGCAGATGTTACGTCTGTGGGAACAGGGCGATCCGGAAACGGTGGCGTTATGGCGTAAACTGAACGATTGGGTCTATGCTGGTTTCGACGCTACGTACCGCAGCATCGGCGTTAGTTTCGACAAAACCTATTACGAATCGAATACGTATCTGCTCGGTAAGGAAATTGTTGAGGAAGGCTTGGAAAAAGGGGTTTTCTACCGCAAGGCCGATGGTTCAGTATGGATCAACCTGACCGAAGAAGGGTTGGATCAGAAACTGGTGCTACGTTCCGATGGTACGTCGGTGTACATGACGCAGGATCTGGGCACGACGGACCTGAAATTCCAGGATTTTCACAACGACCGGTCGATCTGGGTTGTCGGGAATGAGCAGGATTACCATTTCAATGTTCTGTTTGCGATCCTGCGCCAGTTAGGTCGGCCGTATGCCAACGAGCTCTACCATCTCTCGTACGGCATGGTCGATTTGCCGACGGGTAAAATGAAATCCCGCGAGGGCACTGTTGTCGACGCCGATGATTTGATTCAGGAAACAACCGAAGCAGCCTCCACAGCCGCCGATGAAGCCGCGAAAGGAAAAATGGACGAATTCAGCGAAAGCGAGAAAACAGCGCTTTTCCAGATGTTGGGCTTGGGGGCTTTGAAATACTATCTGCTGAAAGTTGATCCGCAGAAACGAATGCAATTTAATCCGGCTGAATCGGTTGATTTGCATGGTAACACGGGGCCATATATACAGTACGTCCACGCTCGAATTCGGTCAATTTTGCGAAAAGCGGTCGATATGGGGGTGTCGATAGAAGGATCAGTCAGTGCAACGCAATTGGGTGAGATTGAGCAACAATTGATCTTTTTGCTGAGCCAATATCCGTCACGCGTGATGGAGGCAGGGAAGGATCTTGCCCCTTCCTACATTGCTCAGTACGTATATGAATTAGCAAAGGCATTTAACCAGTTTTACGACAAACTTTCGATTCTGAAAGAAACCGATTCCGTGAAGTTGCAGACACGTGTTGTTTTGTCGAGAACGGTTGGTGAAACTATTAAGCAGGCAATGGGTTTATTGGGAATAGATGTCCCAGAAAAAATGTAGATTAACGCGTTCAAATTCAGTACATTCGTATCATTTCCCAATCCTTTACAAATTGTTGAACTAACGATGAAAAAGAATCTTGTTTTTAGCCTGATCGCACTCGCGTTCGTTTTTACCCTAAGTAGTTTTATGTCTTTATCAACGCTTGTTAAGGGCATCTTCGCCGACAAACGCGAAGTTGCCGTTGCCCCGGCAAATACGCCCGCTCCAACAAAAAGTCTTTACGATTTCACGGTAAAATCGCTCGATGGCAAACCCGTATCGCTGAGCGGCTTTAAAGGAAAGAAAGTCGTTATTCTGAACGTAGCGTCGAAATGTGGTTTTACGCCACAATACGCCGACTGGGAGAAATTCTACAAAGAACATGGCGATAAAATTGTCGTATTAGGTTTCCCGGCCAACAATTTCAAAAGCCAGGAACCCGGTAGCAGCGAAGAAATCGCGGAGTTTTGTAAGAAAAATTACGGCGTTACGTTCCCGATGTTCGAGAAAGTATCGGTGCTTGGCGAAGACCAGTCACCACTTTACAAATGGCTGACAACCAAAGACATGAATGGCTGGAACGATAAAGTTCCTACCTGGAATTTCTGCAAATACGTTGTCAACGAGAAAGGCGAGTTGACCCATTTCTTTGCTTCGAAAGTAAAGCCCGAAGACGAAGAATTTAAGAAAGCAGTAGGCATTTAATTATGAATGAGTGAATGACAGAATGAGTGAATAATACTTCTAGTAAATAGTATTCACTCATTCTGTCATTCACTCATTCTATCATTCAACATGAAAAGTTGGATTGCGGCTGCCCGGCCGCGTACATTACCGCTGTCCTTAGCCAGTATTATTCTCGGCAGCTTTCTGGCTTATGCCGATCATCAGTTTAGCTGGTCTGTTACGTGGCTGGCCGTGCTAACGACCGTTTTTCTTCAGATTCTGTCCAACTTCGCCAACGATTATGGTGATGCCATTTCGGGAAAGGATACGGAACTCCGCGTAGGCCCCCGACGAGCCGTAGCAACCGGCGACATCACGAAAGAGGCCATGTTGCGGGCTATTATCATTACGTCGATTCTGTCGTTCATCAGTGGCCTATCTTTACTGACCGTCGCTTTCTACAATTCTGGGGGTACGGCCTTCCGGCCCAAACTCTTTTGGTTTTTTCTGGTCGTCGGTCTACTCAGTATTGCCGCGGCCATTGGCTATACAAACGGCAAACGTCCCTACGGATACGCAGGTTTTGGTGA
The DNA here is from genome assembly GCF_014699035.1 of Spirosoma validum. GTDB lineage: Bacteria > Bacteroidota > Bacteroidia > Cytophagales > Spirosomataceae > Spirosoma > Spirosoma validum. The sequence continues at coordinate 14,609 of NZ_JACXAA010000033.1, read as the reverse complement.
TATTGCCGTGCTGATTTTCTTCGGTTGGGTTGGTGTTCTGGGCACCTATTTCCTTCACACGCTATCGTTCGACCCCGTACTGTTACTACCAGCTACAAGCGTCGGCTTATTTGCAACGGGCGTTCTGAACGTTAACAACATCCGCGACATCGAAACCGATACGATGACGGGGAAGAAGTCGATTCCTGCGCGATTGGGATTGCTACTAGCCATTCGCTATCACTGGGGCTTGTTGCTTACCGGTATGTTCTGCGCCGTTGCCTATTCTTTCCTCACCGGCGCGTCCTGGTTTAGCTATCTTTACGTACTCGCCTTCCCATTATTTTTCCTGAATGGCCGAGCGGTGGCTACGCACAAACAACCAGCCGAACTCAATGCCCGACTCGGTCAATTGGCGCTTACTACGTTGCTATTTGTCGTCTTATTTGGATTGGGACAGGTGCTGTGAAATCTAGTAGTCCGGCCAGGATACCCTTATTGCCGCACTACTTTTCGCGTCAGAGTGTATTCACCCACTTTTACTTTCAGGAGATAGGTTCCGTGAATAGGCGGCATAGGAATCGATTCGGACAGGGTTACTACCTGACCAGCCTGTTTCTGAAAAACTGAACGTCCCTGTAAATCAAAGAGCATAAGACTAACTTCTTTCTTTTGATTAATTGTCAACTCCACGTGCACAACGTCGTGTGCCGGGTTAGGGTAAATGCGGAGTTGTCCGCCCGCAAAATCTTCCTCCCCCGTCGGAATCAGTACCGTCACCGATGCTTGTCCAGAAGTGGTTCCTTTTCCACAGCCATTTTCAATGCTGCTTACGGAATAGACCATCGATTTGGTTGGTTTGAGGCTTAACACCGTTGGGTTGCCCGTTGCCGAAAAAACGGTCCCGTCAGACAAACTACCTTTCCAGGGACTATCGCCCGTAAAAGCAATCGCTAACGACATGGATTCTCCCTGCGTAATTGTTGTCGAACCTACCAACGTAGCGGTCGGTAACGGCTTAACGGCAATACCTCCACTGGCAATAAGTTGTACGAACTGAATACCCCGTGGACGTACTTGCAACCGATATCCTGTACTGGACGGTAGGTCCATTGGAATCGTCGCTTTCAGTTCATTACTTTTTCCTGAACCAACGATTTGTTCTTTCGTGAAATTACCTGACGCATCCGACAACAAAACATCATACACTACGTCGGCTGATGGGGTTGTATTGTCGAAGGTGATCGTAACGGGAATACTGGTTCCTACGCAAGCAGATGTCGATGTTTGCGCTGTTACTTTCAGTGCCTGTTGCACCGTTACGGATGCCTGCCCGGAAGCGGTTCCTTTCCCGCAACCATTCTCAAGATTTGTGATCGAATAAGACACAGATTGAGTTGGCTTGACGGCTACAGTCAATGGGGTGGTTGCTCCCGCAAACGGTGTTCCATCAGACAACGTGCCTTTCCAGGGCCCGTCTCCCGTAAACGTGAGCGTCAGCGAAGCCGACTCTCCCTGTGCTATTGTCGTTGATCCAGACAAAGTGGCCGTTGGCAACGCTTTGAGTACAATGGGTTCGCTCGCGATAAGGTCAATGTTAGGTCTATCGCGTGGCCGCACGCGCAACCGATAACTCGATCCGGCAGGCAGATTCGCTGGCATCACTGCTTTTAGTTCGGTAAGCTTTCCGGAACCCACAAGCTGTTCGCTGGCAAAATCACCAGCCGCATTCGATATGAGAACATCATATTGCCAGTCAGTCGCCTTGGTCAGGTTTTCAAGCGTCGCCGTAACGTTGAGCGTATTGCCGCCACAGGCCGAAGTCGATGTTTTGGCGGAGATTCGGGGCTGCGGGACAGTTAGCCGAAACTCATCGACCAAGCAGTTCCTGTCATCTTTAACGACAATCGGAAATGTTCCGGCTTTGTCGACCACGTAACGAATGCTGCGGCTGGTTTGCCCACCAGACCAGCGATAGTCTCCCGATGCAGATGTGCCTGGCCAGGAAGCCGTTAACTGAAGTTCGTCACCATATTCCGCTTTCTGGACCGTGATTTTATTGGCGTTTTTCACGATTGTAAACTTGTCCTGAATGGAGCCATCCGCCATCAGAAACTGGGCATCCAACCGATTATCGTTTACGTCCAGAATCATTGATCCACCCAACGTTACGTTGTTATAGACCGTACCCGGATGCGGAAAATCCACGGACTGTCCCCCTATTTGCCCCCCTGAACCGTTGATCACATAAACAGTCCCCTCCCCTTTCGTCAGAATTGGGCAGGAATTAGGCGATCCATCATACCGCCCTGATGTACTTTCCACTACGTGTCTGGATTTATCGAATGTTTTGGCTAGCCCGGTCATCCCTTTCATACGATACGTCCGTTCGTAGCCGTGGCTATGCCCATTGAGCACTAAATCCACGCCGTAACGCTCCAGAATAGGCGTCAGGTTTTCACGGATCAGCTTCATTTGCTCTTCCGTATCGGAATCATGTCCGCCTTTACTATAAGGCGGATGGTGAAAAATGACGACTTTCCAGGGCAATTTATTGGCCACCAAATCACGTTTCAGCCACTGAATCTGCGTCGACGTTGTATCATAAATCCGAAATCCGTCTTCCGGCTGATTAGCCTGAGAGTCCAGCGAAATCAAATGGACATTCCCATAATCGGCGGAATAGTAGCTCTTCGTATTGGATGGAATTCCACCCGCTTCGCCTTTTTCGGGAAAGGAAAAGAGTTGATAATACGGAATGTTGAAATTCGTGCGGCTATCGGCGTAGTCATGATTACCAGGCGTCATAAAGATCGGCGTATTCCGTAACGTAGGCGGGTACACGCTGAATACGTAGTCCTGATATTCCTGTTCTAATCCAAATGAGTAAGCATTATCCCCCAGCCATACCCACAGATCAGCCGGGCGCGTCGCTGTAGCATTCCGATAGGCCTGATAAACGTTTTTCTGATTATCGTTATTCGAACCAAAATCACCCAGAACCCAAAACCGCAACGGGCGTGTGTCGCCCGCGGGTACCGCCGTTTTAACGTAATAATCCGAACCACTAGCTAGTTTTGTATCATCGTAGCCAATGGCATAGGCATATTTTGTTGCTGGTTGCAAGCCGGTAAGGGTCAGGCTATGTTCAAGTTTCGCTTCTGACTCACGCATGTCTCTTGTCAACTGATTCTCCGAAGCACCAAACCAGACCCGGCCCGTCGTCGGCTGATCCGTACGCCAGCGAACCACAACCGATGTTGGCGTAACAACTTGTAAATAAGGGCCACGCACGACGATAGGCGATTGAGCAACTGCCTGAATCAAAGTCAGAAAAAAGACGAATAACGTAACTAAATGGAAACTGTATTTCATTGATTAAAAGAAGATTACTGTAAAAATAGATAGCTCGGCGGGCATATCCTAGTCTACCCGTTATCTTCTTATCAACCAGGCAGTTAATACGCAATTCATAATCCTACCGAATTTCTGTCAACGAACGGATTTTTACTAATCAAAGTGTTTGGTATAATTCTCCGCCAGGAATGTCATTCGCAGCTGTAACCCCTAAGCCTATCTCCCCGTCTTACTACAGTATCAGATTAAACGAAATGGCGTGGATTGGGTCAAACGATCCAGCATGCCGTTGGCATACACTTATCTTCTTATTTTCTTCGATGCGTCAACACTATTTTCTTTTTCTTCTTCTGACCGGGTTAAACTCGGCCTGTATGATGGGGTCTTATCCGTCGGGTTATCCATCAGGTGGAGGACAACAATACCCATCCGGTGGCCAGCAATCACCCGACGATACGTATCCAAATTCGTATCCTGGCACGGGTAATCAACCGGGTAATGGGCGCGCTGCCGATCCGGGCGTAACGGTCAATAGTATCCATTTAACGAAGGACTATACGATTCTGAATCTGACATTTACGGATAAGTCGCAGCCGAGGTATAATCAAAACGGGCAGCTGATATCAACGAATACTATTGAGTTCGATCCAGCGGGTCAATTAGTAGCCGCTAATGGTGCACGAAAATTTAATTTTATTAAAGCTGAAGGTATTCCTATAAAGCCGCAAAAACGTAGTACACTCCCTGGTGACCAGGTTACATTTACGCTCTATTTTGAGCGACTAGATAAAGGCTTAGAAAATTTCGACTTGTTTGAGTGCAATGATTATGACCAAATCGTTTGCTGGAATATTTATAACCTGCACGTCAATAACCCTGCTGACCCGGTCGTTTACAATCCACCCGTTACGCCAACGCCTGTTCCACCGAAACCAGCACCGACTAAAAAACCAACGACGTTACCGCAGACCTCAGGCGAGTCGGGTGGTGAAATGGAAGCTCCCCGAACGGACGTTCCGAAGACCAAGCCAGCCCCTGCACCCATCGTTACGTTGGTAACGGTATCGGGGATAGTGAGTGATGCAAAAAACAAGCGTCCCGTTACGGCTACGATCGACTATCAGCTTTCGTCCAGCAAGCAGGCGATTGATTCTGTACAGAGTTTTGCTTCGACGGGTGCTTATCGAATGAGCTTAAACAAAGGACAAGTGTACACTTATATAGCCTCAGCGCGGGGTTATCAATCGGCCAGTGGTGTGCTGGATTTAAGCAAACTAGCGGGCGGCCAAAAACTTACGCGCGACATTACCCTAACACCTTTAGCCGTGGGCGACAAAATCACGCTGAAGAACATTTACTTCGAGATGTCGAAGTCAGATCTGCTGTCGGCTTCGTTTGCTGAATTAGATAAACTAGTTGCGATGATGCAGGACAACCCGAATATGACCATCCGGCTCGAAGGTCATACCGACATCATTGGCGATCATGACAAAAACCTTCAGCTTTCCCGCGATCGGGTCATTGCCTGTCAACGCTATCTGGCACAGAAAGGTATCGATTTAGAACGCGTTCAGGCGGTTGGTTACGGCGACACCCGTCCCATTCTGACCAAAGGAACCGACGAAGAACGGAAAGTAAACCGACGGGTGGAGTTTGTTATCCTGACGATTTGAGCGCATTGGGCAGAGGGGTAAGGTCATGTATGCCAAAACTGCCTATTATCAAAGCAGAAATCAGTACATGGAAGGCTTGTACGGTGTCCGTGAATGAATATGTAAAAGCCCTCTGCTTTTTGATCATTCCAGCCTTCTTCGCCCTATACTCGATCAGCGTCTTTACTAGCTTTTTGGGTAAAACAAGGAGCAATCATACGCTTGATTGCCAGCCAATCGGCATTGTCTGCTTAGTGGTAAACCATCTTCAGCAGATCGAGCTGAGGCTCAACGAGAGGACTACGCAAATTATTTTCCATATCCCTGACTCGTTATGGTTATGGCCTTTGAACGTAATAAGTCGTGAATTTTGTTCAGTTCTACACAAAGAGAGCCAGAAATGGAACATGTGTGTAGCCTGCCCTATGCCCTAAATTTCCCTATCTTTGCCAATTATTTTTTAATCGCACGGGCGATCCTGCATAGTAGCCGGGTCGATTCGGGCGTCCGATCCTGTTAGACGTGACGTATCAACAATATGAATCCCTCGATTACGCGCAGATCGCGGCCGAGGTCTTGACCTACTGGAATCAGAATCAGGTATTTGAGCAATCTGTCGCTAGCCGTGATGGACAGCCAACATTTACGTTCTATGAAGGCCCGCCATCCGCGAACGGTACGCCGGGTATTCACCACGTAATGGCCCGCACGATCAAGGATATTTTTTGCCGATATAAAACCCTGCAAGGTTTTCAGGTCGACCGGAAGGGTGGCTGGGATACGCATGGATTGCCGATTGAGCTACAAGTCGAGAAAGAACTCGGTATCACGAAAGATGACATTGGCAAGACCATTAGCGTTGAGGAGTATAATCAGAAATGCCGCGAAACGGTCATGCGGTTTACGGATCAGTGGAACGACCTGACCCAGAAAATGGGCTATTGGGTTGACCTCGATAACCCATACGTTACGTATAAAAACGAGTACATCGAATCGGTCTGGTATCTGCTCAAGCAGTTGTATGATCAGAATTTATTGTATAAAGGCTATACGATTCAGCCATATTCACCCAAAGCGGGGACTGGCCTGAGTTCGCACGAGCTGAACATGCCGGGTACGTATAAAGACGTGCGCGACACGACCATCGTGGCCCAGTTTAAGGTAAAGCCCAGTGGTAAATCCGGCTTTCTCTTTTTTGACTCGGCCGATGCCGACGTATATATTCTGGCCTGGACGACAACGCCCTGGACCCTGCCCGCTAATTCAGCCCTGACCGTCGGTGCAAACATCGACTACGTCATGGTAAAAACGATCAACCCTTACACGTACCTGCCGGCGCACGTAGTGCTGGCCAAAAACCTGGTGAGTCGTTGGTTCAGTGAGAAGGGAAAGGTCGATAGCGTAAACAGCCCTGCCTTTGACGCCTATTTGCCTACCGATAAAGTAATTCCCTGGGCACTGGTCTCTGAGTTTAAAGGCGAACACCTCGAAGGTATTGAGTATGAGCAGTTGATGCCCTACGTTACACCCGAAACGCCTGCTTTCAGAGTTATCCTGGGCGATTTCGTTACGACTGAAGATGGTACAGGTATCGTGCATACGTCACCTACCTTCGGCGCGGATGACTTTCGCGTGGCACAAGCTGCTGGTATTCCGCCGATCATGGTGAAGGATGAGACGGGCAAAGACGTACCGATTGTAGATAAACACGGTCAGTTCGTTTCGGAAATCACCGATTACGCCGGACGCTACGTTAAAGAAGAATATTATTCGGACGAAGAACGGAAAGACCCGGATTTCAAGCCGACCGACGTACTGATTGCGATCAAGCTGAAGGAGGAAAATAAAGCCTTTCGGGTTGAGAAATACGAACACCCTTATCCGCACTGCTGGCGGACGGATAAACCTATTCTGTACTACCCGCTCGATAGCTGGTTCATCCGCACTACAGCAAAGAAAGACCGGCTGGTTGAGTTGAATAAAACCATCAACTGGCAACCCGAAAGTACGGGCACAGGTCGCTTCGGCAACTGGCTCGAGAACCTCGTTGACTGGAACCTTAGCCGCAGCCGTTTCTGGGGTACGCCTTTGCCAATCTGGCGGTCTGAAATCGGCGAAGAAGTATGCGTTGGATCGGTAGAAGAGTTGAAAACGCTGGTCGAGAAAGCGCAACAGTCAGACGTATTGACTGATGAGCAACGATCGAAGAATGATGCTTTTCTGACAAAGCTGTCCTCGGGCGATTATGATCTGCATCGGCCTTATGTCGATGAGGTTTATTTCGTTTCGGATTCGGGCAAAGTCATGCAACGCGAGTCGGACCTGATCGACGTATGGTTCGATTCAGGCGCGATGCCGTATGCCCAATGGCATTATCCATTTGAGAATCAGGACGTTTTCAAAAAAGCATTCCCGGCGGATTTTATTTCGGAAGGCGTTGACCAGACGCGTGGCTGGTTCTTTACGCTCCACGCCATCGCCGGAATGTTGTTCGACTCAGTAGCGTTCAAAAATGTTGTATCGACGGGATTAGTGCTTGATAAAAACGGCAACAAAATGTCGAAACGGCTGGGTAACGCCGTCGATCCATTTGCTACGTTAGCACAATTCGGTCCTGATGCTACGCGCTGGTACATGATCACGAACGCGGAGCCGTGGGATAACCTCAAGTTCAATGCGGAGGGAATCGGGGAAGTACAACGGAAATTATTTGGTACGTTATCTAACACCTATAACTTCTTCGCGCTCTATGCCAACCTCGATCAGTTTTCGTTTGACGGACGCAGCGTGCCTGTAGCCGATCGACCCGAACTCGACCGCTGGATTCTGTCGAAATTACAATCGTTGATTCTGGAAGTAGAAGAGCAGTTTGATAGCTATAACCCAACCAAAGCGGGTCGCGCCGTTCAGGATTTTGTTAATGACCAATTGTCGAACTGGTACGTTCGGCTATCGCGTCGGCGCTTCTGGACCGGGGTCGCGCCGACGGGCGAAATGACAACTGATAAACGTGCGGCTTATGAAACCCTACATGAGTGTTTATCAACAGTGGCCCAACTGATGTCGCCGATTGCGCCGTTCTATGCCGACTGGTTGTATCGTAATTTAAACGAGCGTACTACGTCCGTACATCTGACCGACTTCCCAACAGCTGATCAAACCCTGATCGACTCTGAATTGGAGCAGTCGATGGAGGCTGCCCAGAACGTATCGTCGCTGGTGCATTCGCTGCGAAAAGGCCATAAACTGAAAGTCCGGCAACCGCTCAGTCGGGTGCTGGTTCCGGTCCTGAACGCCGATACGCGTCGACAAATCGAACACGTTACGCCGATTATTATGTCGGAGGTAAACGTAAAAGCCGTCGAGTTTGTGGACGATGCCAGTGGTATTCTCAAGAAAAAAGTCAAGCCTAATTTCAAAGCCCTCGGTCCGAAATTTGGAAAGCAGATGAAAGACGTAGCAGCCGCCATTACAACGATGTCGGAGGTAGACCTGAAAACACTCGAGCAAACCGGCATTGTGCGCCTGGCTCCTTACGACATTCAACTGGCGGATGTTGAGATTCTGACGGAAGATATACCGGGCTGGCTGGTTGCCAGCGAAGGAGGACTTACGGTGGCGCTCGACGTAAACGTAACGGATGAACTTCGGCGTGAAGGAATCGCCCGCGATTTTGTGAACCGGATTCAGAATCTACGAAAAGACCGTGATTTCGCCGTAACCGATAAAATTGCCATTACATTGGAACGGAACGACGAATTGCTGGCAGAAGCTGTTGAGACGAATCAGGATTACATCCGCCAGGAAGTTCAGGCCGTTTCGCTCGATTTAGTCAGTGATTTGAACGGCCGGGACGCCGGACCGTCAGTCACAGAAATTCCGATGGACGAGTTTCTATTGCGTGTTCAGATCAAGGTTGCCTAACTAAAGCAATGTAGCCTGGCCGCTGGTACGCCAGCCCGGCCAGGCTACATTGCTTTAGTCTCTTATGCTGCTCAGATACGTCTTATTGCCGTTCTTGTTAATGTAGTATTTTCCGCCCCGTGGGCCCGTCATCACTTTCTCACCACCGGGGCCTTTCATGGAAGCATCGACCGGTGCTTTATAATCGGCAGGAGTCGCTTTTTCCTCTTTCACGGTGGTCTTCGACGCTCTGGCTACTTTATCGCTTGCCTTCGCCGATTTGCTCATTTTGTCATCTTTCAGGCCCGAATTATCAGCCGGTGCAGCCGTAGTCGTTGTACCGTCATTCGCTGCTTTTTTAGCCGCTTTTGCGGCTCTGGCCTTTGCCATTCGATCGTTCATGGCAGCTTGTTTAGCCGGGTCAACAGCCGCATCGGCTGTTGTTTTTGCATCGGCCTTCGCATCTTTAACGGCATCTTTCGCAGCTTTTTTCTCTGCTTTAGCCGCGTTTTTGGCGGACTTATCCGCTTCCTTCATTTCTTTTTTCGCCTTCTTTGCTGATGCATTATCATCTTGCGCCACACCGTTAAAAGCAACCAGCAGGCTGAATATCAGACACAATGCAGAAAGGGTCTTTTTCATGGATCTCGATTTAGGTTTGTGATAAAAACAATCAAATTTTTGTTCTTGAGACGGAAAGATGAGGATAAAATCACGAATTCGGTAACGAAAACCACTTAAATTTTCCTTAAATTTGATAGAGGATCAACTGATTTTCCGCTAGCAACTTATCAGCCTTTTTTACGTCTCAAGTACTGCTTAGCTTACTCGATTTATTACCCGCCAGCCAAAAATCAATGACCGTTTCGCAACAGACCCGTACCCAGCAACCCACCGATTATCTCAAACGTTACTATGGCTATGATCGCTTCCGACCAATGCAGGAAGAGATTATTCAGTCGATTCTGGGCGGGCGTGATACGGTCGTACTTATGCCCACGGGGGGCGGCAAATCGGTTTGTTTTCAGATTCCGGCTTTGATGCTGCCCGGTCTTACGGTGGTGGTTTCGCCCCTAATTGCCCTGATGAAAGATCAGGTTGGTGCGCTGCACATGAACGGGATTCAGGCAGCCTTTTACAACAGTACGCAGACAAGTCGGGAACAGCGCGATATTGAAGATGATTGCCTTAGCGGTAAGCTCAAATTGCTATATGTCTCTCCCGAAAAGTTACTGACTGAGTCGTTCCTCAATTTTCTAAAACGCATCAACGTATCGCTTTTTGCTATTGACGAAGCGCACTGCATTTCCTCCTGGGGTCACGATTTCCGACCGGAATATACCCAGTTGCACGTATTGAAGGAACAGTTTCTGACGATACCAACCATTGCCCTTACCGCTACCGCTGATAAACTTACTCGTCACGATATTGCTACGCGGCTCGGCATGGTTGACCCGGCTGTTTTTGTGGCATCGTTTAATCGTACGAACCTGAGTTTACAGGTGCTGCCCGGCCAGAATCGGATTCAGCAAATTATGCGGCTACTGCAACAGAAACCTGATACGTCGGGTATCATTTACTGCCTGAGCCGTAAATCGACTGAATCATTGGCAGCCAAGTTGCAGGAGAAAGGGTTTAAGGCGGCTTTCTATCATGCTAAGATGGACTCGGAGGATCGTTCTAAGACGCAGGAAGCCTTTCTGCGCGACGATGTCCGGATTATGTGCGCAACGATTGCGTTCGGCATGGGCATCGACAAATCGAACGTAAGGTGGGTAATTCATTACAACATGCCCAAAAACATTGAGAGCTTCTATCAGGAAATCGGGCGCGCAGGCCGAGATGGTGCGGCTGCTCAAACGGTTCTGTTCTATAGTTTTGCCGACGTAGCGACGTACAAAGAGATGCTAGCCGAAAATAGCCCGGCCAATCTGGGATTGCAATTAGCCAAGCTCGAACGGATGCAGCAGTACGCCGATGCGCACACCTGCCGCCGTCAGATTCTGCTCTCCTATTTTTCGGAAGAGTTGTCAGAGCCCTGCGGTAACTGTGATGTTTGCCGCGATCCGCGTGTTACGTTCGATGGCACCGTTTTGGCACAAAAAGCCTTATCAGCTATAGTTCGCACAGGTGAGCGGGTACCGATGAACTTACTGATTGATATTTTGCGTGGCTCTCGTAGCCAGCAGGTGTTACAAGGAGGGTATGATCAGGTAAAAACTTACGGTGCCGGTCGCGACATACGATTTGAGGACTGGCGGAATTATCTCCATCAGCTCATTAATATTGGCGTGATCGAAATCGCTTACGATCAGCACTATGCCTTACGCCGGGGGATTCTATCTGATCAGGTGCTCTACGGCGGTCGCAAAATCGACCTTGTACGTCCTGATGATGCACCAAAGCCAGTTGTAGAGAAAGTTCGCACTAAAACTGAAACGCAGCGCGACGATCTGTTTGAGCGACTACGTGTTGTTCGGAAACAAATCGCCGATGAGCAGAACGTACCGGCCTACGTTATTTTCACCGACACGACGCTCGAAGACATGGCCCGCCAGCGACCGATCACTCCCGACGCCTTACGTAACGTGAGCGGAGTGGGCGAGCGGAAACTCCAGTTGTTCGGCAAGCGGTTCCTGGATGAGATCGTTGGGTACGTTCGGGGTCGGGTCCAGGCGGGTGAAAAGCCTAAAGGTTCGACCCAACTGGTGACCTATGATTTATACAACAATGGCTTGACGATTGATGAAATTGCATCCGAACGTCAGCTAACGACGGGCTCCATTGCCGGGCATCTGGTGCAACTTTCGCGCTCGGGATACAGCATTGATTTGGCGTCGCTCATCGCCCCAAATGAACGCCAGGAAATTGAAAAAGCCATAGCTACTGTAGGCCTTGAAGAAGGCCGTTTAAAGCCCGTATTCGATTATTTGGGAGGTCGCTACGACTACGGAAAGCTCACAATCGTAGCGGGTTTGATGGGCCTATAAATTGATGTCTCTACATATTCTATAGGATAATTCTTAGACTAACTATTTGGTATATACCAGATTATCAGCTATATTCGTATTATCTTATTGGACAGGCCCGTTACTTCGGTACGGGTTTTACTGTCTTAATGTATCATCAAACCTCTGTTATCTTGATTAAAGAAGTAAGTTTTTCACTGCTCATGGCCGCTCTAAAACCGGCTGTCGCACTTCCCCTTCTTGGAGTCGATACCAGCCGAATATTTCCGGCGTCAAAAGGTCTGGATACCCCCGAATTACTAGTTGCGGACTCGACCAAACATTTATTTCCTATCTATTTCTGTGGCGAAGAAGTCCCCGTCGATGAGCCACGTGTAGCCCGCCGGTGGGCGCAAACGCTACGTACCTACGGAGCCCAGGAAACGTTCCTGTACGATCTTCGTTCTAGAGCCTCTACGTTTTTTCACGTCATTGATCCGATTCTACGCAGACACAAAATCCCTCGCGACTTCCGGTTCATGCCGTTAGCTGAAAGTGCTTTAGTAAACAGTAGCGTATCCTACAAAGGCGCGTCGGGTTATTGGCAACTTATGCCCGAAACCGCTCGTGAACTGGGCTTAACCGTAAACGGCGAAACAGATGAACGCTATGATTTACCCAAAGCGACCGTAGCCGTTTGCCATTATCTCCACAAACTCTACAATCAGTTAGGTTCCTGGACATTGGTAGCTGCAGCTTACAACGGCGGTATCACCCACGTTCGGAACAAAATGGAGCAACAGGGTCATTCCAATTATTACCGGCTTCGGCTGCATCGCGAAACCAGCCATTATTTGTTTCGGATTCTCGCGTTTAAAGAGTTGCTCAGTAACCCGCGTCAATATAGTACATTGCTACAGGGGTCAACGATTGCTCAGTTGATGAAGCCCCTTCCCAGCTGGCACAAGCCACTGGCTCTTCCCAAAAAGATTAAGGATGCTCCTACCGTTGAATTAGTCGACGATGAGTATGCCGCTCCTACCTGGGGACCGCGCCCAAATACAGCTTTAACCAAAACACCATCAGACACCCAACAACTGATTGCTCGCGCAGCGTCTATTAAAGTCCTACCGGATGCACCAGATGCTAGTTTAGAGAAACAGGGACCCCATTTCCCGATCCGGAAGCTGATGATGGGCCTGATGGTTCTCCGCTTTCGTCGGCCACGTTTTCTTCAATCGAAAAAAGGCGAAGGCAATCGTCCATTACATTTCTGGGACTGGCTGTAAGCTAGTTTGTCGGTTGTTGTTTAAGCTATACTGATAAAGTCGTGAAAACGGCAACCGACGAACCAATCATCATCTTCTCATCGAACTAAACCCAGACTTCGCATCGTTGTCTATGGGATCAACACACGGCTTACTTATTTTGATAGTTGTTTCACGATACGTTACTCTAGTGGTTTTGGGTGTATCAATTCTCACTTCTCCTGTTTTAGCCCAAAAGAGAGTATTTTTTGCAAAAGCCAGCCCAAAGCATTCGGTCATGGCCAGGCCACAACCTCTTCAACCACAGCGATTGAACCCACAGCGGCTCCATTTTTGCGGAGAAATCGTGCCAATGGAGCAAGGGGACGTATCAGCGAAACTCGCGTTTGCTCTGGCTGGTAGTTCAGGCTATATCCGGCACGTAAATGGCTTAAAGGCACGTTCTGCTCCGTATTTTGCCGTTATAGAGCCCATCCTCTATAAGCACAATATTCCGAACGATTTTAAGTATTTACCCCTGATCGAAAGCGCCTGGCAGGCTAATGCCGTGTCATCGGCTGGAGCTATTGGCTACTGGCAGTTTATGGACGAGACAGCCCAGGATATGGGACTTTCGATCGCTACAGGTAACGATGAACGTACCGACCTCGTTAAATCGACAGAAGCGGCCTGTAAATACCTGAAGTTTCTACATGACAAACTAGGTTCCTGGACATTAGTAGCAGCAGCTTATAACGGTGGAGTTGGCATGGTACAACGAAAAATTTCTAAAGTAGGGCACCGCGATTATTATGCCATGAGTATGAATCCAGAAACGGGCTATTATCTCTACCGGATTCTGGCGATGAAAGAGTTGTTCACGAATCCATCATACGGAGTCGGTTCAGTAGGGACGTTGCTGGCCTCGTCAGGAAATGCGTATGAACTGGAACGTCAGCAGGCCCGACGTATGGGCTGGCTTCAGGACGATGAACCCGAACCCGTAGGTGTTCCAATCGAGTCGTTATATGAATCGGCGGTACCAATCCGGAACGAATCGCATGTTATGGACAGTGTATTGACGGAATTGCTTAAAAACAAGCCGTCGACCACACCTGTTTTCGAGGGCGATGCTACTGCCCGTTTAATACAAGCTGGCCTATTGAAAGTAGGGCAAAGCTGGTCTTTCGCTCTGACAGAAGATGTCCAGATTGGCGAAGATATGCTCAAAACAGGTGATATGATCTATGCCATTGTCGATGACATCGATATGAGCGGGAATCTATTCCTGCGAGCCACCAAAGCCATTTCGGCGACAACCAAGGCGACCATTCCGCTTACGCTCATTGCCATGAATCCCGCTACGGGTCTGGCCGGAGTCCCTCGCCCGAAAGTAGTTAAGTCCGGTTGGGTTGTGCAATGGAAATTGTAGTCCTTACTACCCATTGACTCGTCCTAAAATAGGTTGACAGGTTATTGACTGTTTTTCTTTTTAGCAGCGCTCATTTAAGTGGGCGCTGCTT
>NZ_JACXAA010000032.1 GCF_014699035.1 Spirosoma validum | reverse complement strand
CGTCGCCCGAAGTGGGGTAAAATATGATCAAAAATTAGCCTTACCTATTGTTTCTTAACACAGTTCATCCCGACGCAAGAGGGATCTTCGGAGATACGAAGAAATGCCTATTCCCGAAGATCCCTCCTACGTCGGGATGACAAAAAACTACTATCCACAATTCACGTTAAGCACTTAATGGCTATTGAACGTCCATAAATCTGGCGACCAACGGTAGCTACCGGGTTTTACGGTAATATGCAAATGGTCCTGCCCGACAACGGCACTACGAACGACACCAGCCCCCAGTTCCTGCGTGACGGCCAGTCGCGTAATGCCCATTTCGCGAAGCACTGCCGATGCCGTTGAACCGCCTTCAATAATCAGCTCATCTACCGGAAACTGGTCGAGCACATGCTTCACCGCTTTCGCCATAACGGTTCTCAGGTGAACCGTCTGCCCGCTAGCGTTTTCTACTGACTCGGATTCTATCGCCATGATCACCTGCTCATGCCGTTGAAAACAGGCGACAATCGTGGCTACCCAATTTTCTAATTCAGTCGTTTCCTGATCTCCGGGATGCATCAACGTATCGGGCATGTAACAAACAAAATTGCTGGTCATAGCCGCTTTTTTTACCAACTCAACACTGTGGCCAAAAGCACTTCCGCATACGTAAAGTCTGCACTGGCCTAAGGCAGCTGTTAGGCTTGCAGCACGTTTGGGTACGTAGTGTGACCCCAGGATAGCTGTAAAGAAACCCGATCCACCACCCGGCAACGTTTGCTCATCGACACGACTGGCCCATGCCTGTAAGTCCCCCTGGGTGCCAACTTCGCCAATAACAATTCCCGGTTGGATCAAAGCTTCTGTTGACGGTTGTACCGTTATTGATACGTCGTTTCGAGCCAGTCGCTTTAACACATTCGATTCGGTGATTGGAAATTCCGGGTCTTTCAAAAAATGGGTCTGGTGGATCAGTTCTCCCTGAACGTAATAATGTCCATCGATCAGAATTCTACCCAATGCCGGATTCGCCGGAACGATCAGCGCTTTGGCCAAACCCAGAACGGCCAACTGTGCCACAGTTTCCGGAATGACGTGTCCACGTAGTACCGAATCGACTTTTTTAAAAATCAACTGGGGCTTCATCGCGTGCAAAGCTGCGCTGACTTCGCTCATGATGGCTATCGCTTCCGACTCCGAAACCGATCGGGCATCCGTTGCAATGACCAGCAACTCAGCGTTCGACTGTGGATTGACGGACATGGCTAACTCCACATCGAGTCCGTACGTCAACCCAATACCGCCCAATTCGGCTGCCCCCGTTAAATCGTCTGCAATGACTGCTATCATTTTTGTTTGTCATCCCGACGCAGGAGGGATCTTAAAGCATACTATTACCGCAACGGCGGCCCGGCAAATATCCCTCCTGCGTCGGGATGACAAACAAAATGTTACACAGCCTGCAAATTCTTCTTTCGATACTTCGACAACTGAACCGCTGACTCAATCGCTAAGATCATTGCATCGGGGCTGGCAACGCCTTTTCCGGCAATTTCAAACGCCGTTCCATGATCGACCGACGTGCGAATGATGGGCAATCCCATCGTGATGTTGACGCCCTTAACGCTGTCCATCTGCTTCTTGTCAGCGTTCCATTTGAAGCCCGTTAACTTGAAGGGAATGTGGCCCTGATCGTGATACATGGCTACAACACCCCCGTAATAACCCGTTGCCGCTTTGGAAAACAACGTATCGGCCGGAACCGGCCCTTCGACATCGTATCCCCGGCGTTTCGCTTCCTCAACGGCTGGCAGGATTTCTTCATCGTCTTCCGTGCCAAACAGTCCAGAATCGCCAGCGTGGGGATTTAAGCCCGCAATGCCAATTTTCAGATTGGTTTCGCCCAACGAAATCAAGCCGTTGTAAAGCAGGTCGACAACTTCGAGAATACGATCTTTTTTCACCAGATCGCAGGCTTGCCGCAACGATACGTGCGTCGATACGTGAATCACTTTCAACTGGTCTTCCACCAGCAGCATACCGTACTTTTTGGTGTTGGTAAACTGCGCGTAAATTTCAGTATGTCCCGCGAAATGGTGGCCCGCTTCGTTGATGGATTTTTTGTTGATCGGGCCGGTAACCGTAGCGTCAACTTCGTCGGCCAGGGCGAGGTCGATAACGGTTTTTACCGATGCAAAAGCCGCTTCACCCGCCATCGCCGAAATCTCCCCGAATTTCAGATTGGCGAGGTCGACGTTGGCAAGGTCATAGACATCAATCGTTCCTAACTCAAATTTTGCATTGGGAACCGACGTAATGGGATTGATGATTACGTTTAGGTTCAACCGCGTGGCGATGTCGCGAAACACACCGGCATCACCTACCAGAACGGGGTTGCAGATCTCGTAAATAGTTGGGTTCAGAAGTGCCTTAACGGCTATTTCGGGACCAATACTTGCCGGATCACCCATTGTAATGCCGACTATCGGTTTATCTTCCTTATTCATCGTTATCAATTCATTCAAAGTTGAATTTCCTCTTTCTCAACCAGTTCTGCAAGGGCTGTTATCAACTGAGTTTCTTCCTGTTTTGACAGCGACTGGAGGGGCGGCATCATCGTTGTTCCGCATAAATTGTACTCCTGCATCAGCACTTTCAGCGCCCATAACGAATCACCCAGCGTGCGGCCTGATTGGTACACATGGCCGAACATATCCGACTGATTCTGAAAATAATACGCTTTTTCTTCGTCGCCTTCCTGCACCGCTTTCAGCATGTCGCGGTAAATGGATGGAACCAGGTTTCCCGTACTGGGAACCAGTCCGTCGCTACCGGCCAGAAGCGCATACGCCGACCGGGCCGCCCAACCCATAAAGTGGCTGAAATCGGGACGATTGGCCCAGAGCGCAATTGATTCATCAAGCCGTTCCGTGCTACGTTCGGAGTCTTTAACGCCCACGATGTTTGGATGATAACTTAATTCATCGAGTACCGGAATCGGGATCGACATACGCGTGGTCGCGAAGATGTTGTAAATGATCAACGGCCCATTCAGTTGGTCGGCCAACTGCTCGAAATACCGCTTCATCTGGCTATCCGAGAGGGCATAATAACACGGCAACGTAGCGGCTACGGCATCGACACCCACATCGAAACAGTAATTGGCCAGGTCAACCGATTCTTCCAGACAATTGCCCGAAATGCCCGCGTACAAAACCGTATTCGCCGATTTAAGCTGAGCGGCCGTCTTCGCATACGTCTTTTTAACAGAGAGCGGTAAAGAGGTAGCTTCGCCCGTTGTGCCTAATACAAACGGCATGGCCTCGTTTGCCTGAAGGTTGGCTATCATCTTTTCAACGGCCGCTACGTCTAATCGATACGCTTCGGTCAGGGGCGTAACCAGCGGAACAACAACACCCTGGTATTTCTTTTTCATACTCATAGCTAGTAAGCGGCTGTGTAAATAGCGATAGCATCGTCGCGAGTAATTTCCCGCGGGTTATTTTTTAATAAGCGAGTGATTTTCAGGGCATCATCGGCCATCTGAGGAATCGCTTCTTTCGGAATATTGACATCGCGCAAACGGGCCGGTATGCCACATTCCCGAATCAGTTCATTGATTTTCTGGACACCCTTCGCGGCTGTTTCGGCATCGTCTTTCCCCCGTTCGCAACCTAGTGACAGCGCTACCTGTGCGTACCGGGAGACGGCCGCCGGAATATTAAATTCCATGACGTAAGGCAGCAGTAACGCATTCGAAAACCCGTGTGCTAGGTGGAACGTACTACCCAGCGGATACGAGAGCGCATGAACCCCAGCCGTATTCACCGGACCCAGGCAAAAACCACCCAGCAAACTCCCCATCGCTACGTTCGTGCGGGCCTCTTCGTCGGTGCCGTTACGTACCGCCTGCACGATATTGGCCGCAATCAGACGCATTCCCTCAAACGCATACATATCGATGAATGGCTGGGCAAATTTGTTGGTATACGCTTCCAGACAATGCGTTAGGGCATCAATTCCGGTAGCCGCCGTAATGGACGCAGGCACGCTGATTGTCAACAACGGATCGACGTACACGATGTCGGGCACCAGAAACGGGCTGATGATTCCTTTCTTCTGATTATCAGCGTCATCAACCAGAATAGCGTTCGGCGAAGCCTCACTTCCCGTCCCGGACGTAGCGGGTACACAAACGAGTTTTTTGCTACGTCCTTTCAGGTTTCCAATGCCTAATATATCAGTGAGTGACTGGTCATTGTCCAGTTGGGCGGCAATCAGTTTGGCAACATCCAGCACGCTTCCTCCACCAATGCCCAGCACTACGTCGGGGTTGAACGGCGAAACAATTTGCATCAGCTTTTCAAAATCCGCGAATGAGGGTTCCTGAACGATGCTGGTGTCAATCCAAACGCCGATCTCGTTGGCTTCCAACGTATCAACCAGGTTTTTCAACTGTTCCAGCAACGGGCTAATCGTCACGATCAGCACCTTTTTGGGCGACAATTGCACGAGTTCATCGGTCAGGCTCCCAAGAGAACCCTTGCCAAAAACCAGTTTGCCTGGAAAGTGTATTTTCAATTCCTGCGTCATTCGTTTTCAAACTTCTTCCTAAGTATTTTTTGTCATGGCTCCGGCCACCCGGTCCGACGATAGGAGGAATCTTCGGGTGTGGCTTTTTTTTCTATTACCGAAGATTCCTCCTGCCGTCGGACCGGGTGGCCGGAGCCATGACAAAAACAACTTCAATCCTTTGTAATCTCCTTAGCAATTGGTGCTGTATAGCCTTCTAGTGAAGGCCAGAGGCCGTTTTCAATGGGTTTTAGCTTCAGTTTTTTTGGATCAATTACCGCGTGTTTGATCTTCTGCCGACGCCAGGTGTAAATCACATGAATCATCCCGTCGCTCGTCTGAATGATGGATGGATAGGAGTATTGACTGATCGGCGAATCTTCCAGAATCATCGCGGCCGACCAAGTTTTACCATCGTTCGAGATCGCTAAATTCAACGGAGTGCGTGGTCCTTTCGCGAGATTGCCCGGCGGCAATACGTGGTTATACACCAGCGCCTGCCGACCGTCTTTTAGCGTGACGGCATCGGTTCCCGAGTTGTTATTCGGCAAGTTTGTTTTGGCCAATGGCGACCAGGTTTCGCCGTTATCCGTTGACCAGGATTCCTCGATGGCGCGGTCCCGGCTACGTGCCAGAAGCTGAAGTTTGCCGTTGCCATAGGTCAAGATGCTGGGCTGAATGGCGTTCAGGGTTTTTCCATCGTTAAGTGGGCCGATTCTGCGCCAGGTTTTTCCGAAATCGGGTGTTACTTCGAAATACAGTTTCCAGCCGTCGCCCTCGGTGCTGGTCGGGCAAAACAGATTGCCGTTGGCGAGCAAAACGGGCTTATTTTTGACTGGACCAAGGTAACCATCGGGTAGTTTTCGGGCTGACGACCACGTACGTCCGCCATCGGATGAGGTTTTCAGCAATCCCCACCACTTCGACGGACTAGGACCAACTTTGTAGAAAAGCATCAACTCGCCTTTCGGAATCTGGTACAAAACCGGATTCCAACAGGCGTACCGGAGCGTATCGTTGATGATACCATTCGCTACGTTCTCGGGTGCCAGCCATTGGGCGGCACCCCGCTTTCCCTTTTCCTGCCGACTCACCCAAATACACACATCCGGATTCCGCTCTTTGGTCCCGCCAAACCAGGCCGATACCAGTCCCGTTGGTGTTTCAGCAATCGTCGCTGCATGACTTTCCGGAAACGGCGGGTTTTCGACGACAAACTCATCCACGACCAGACCCGATTGCCATTTGGCCAGTTGAGCATACGTAGCGCCGAACAGGGTCAGGCTAATAAGCAAGGTTAGGTATAGGGTTTTGTTTATCATGGTCACAATATCAATTCGTTGACTACTTTTTATCAGCCGCTTTCTTGGCTTTAATCGCAGCTGTGTAGGTATTGTACATGTCCCGCCAATTTCGGCCGTTTGCATTCAGATACTGTTCTGATTTGGTTTTGTAGATCTCGAAAATGGCCGAGATTTCTTTCATGCTTTTATAATCGACAGCCTGTTCGCGAGCCTGTTCCAGAAACCCGAGAATGGTTTCCTCTTCTTTGGGCGTGATGTTTGGCACAATAGCCCGATACCCATTCACCGTAAACGCCACTTTTCCGATGGTGTATTTATCCAGCACCGCGTTGACCTGATTCTTGTCCAGATCGGCTTGCAAACCGGTCATCAGCGATTGATGAACCGATGCTGGAATCGCCGAATCAGCAATGAGTTGGCGGTCCAGTTCAGACAGGGGATTTCCGGTTACGGGGTTGATGCCCGCCGGAACGGTACTGGCCGGATGCTCATTATGCCAGTCGCGTGTGGCCTTCAAATGAGTAGCCACTACGTTGGTCAGGCGCTTTTCTTTTTCGGCATCGTTCAGATTCAGCGACGCAATCCACTCAGACGCTTTCTTTTCCTGTTCGGCATCGGTTTTTGCTTTTGCATCCGTTGACGTCACCGGTTGAGCTGACTCCTGCTGACTAAAGGCAGACAATGTTGTGGCCAGAGCAGCTACGACTAAATAAGCAGTTAGGGCGTTTTTCATCGTTATTTTGAGTTTGGAATACTTGAATTTGATCTGGCCGTAGTCTTGGTTTGATATGATTCGATCAAACTTTCCGAACGCTTTATCAATGGTTTATCCGTCCGAAATGGGCGAGCGGGCAAGCCTTCTTCGTTAAACAAATTTGGCTGAGCGGCTTCGTCCCACGCAAAGCGAACAGCCACCGGATTCGGTACGTTGTCGGCCGAAACCAGAACGTGTTTGCCATCAATGTGCGCTTCGGCGGGCGAAAAAATTCCATTCTTTCCAGCAATCATAAAGCCTGTAAGCGGCCGACCGTCTTTACTCACTAAACCGCTTCCCGTTTGGGTGAACGAAAGCTGAATTGCCCGGCCTTTCACTTTCATTTTTTCGAAAATTGGTCCCTCCGCCACTACATCATTTTTGTCATAAGCCTTGGCTAAGGCAAGCAGAGCCAGTCGGCGGCCAATTTCCCACTTGAACGGCGGGTGGATATCTGACAGGTCATCGGCCAGATCGGTCGTTACGATCATGCCAGTTTTGGGCAGGCTGAGCACCTGTTCCTGTGCTTCCCGAAATTCAGGTAAGGTTTCTTTAGCCAGCACCACTTTCCCTTTCGATTCAGAATATTTGAACGGCGCAAGCTGGACGTAGTAAAACGGTAGTTTCGGGTCATTCCAGGCATTTCGCCAGCTGGTAATAAGCGTTTTAAGCTTGTGCGAATACGTAGTGGTTTCTTTCAGAAAACAATTGGACTCGCCCTGATACCACAGAAAGCCTTTCACGGCAAACGGAGTTAGCGGCCGAATCATAGGTTCGTAAAATTTACCTGGTTCGCCGTCTATTTTTTGGTTGCCATAAAACGAATCCTCCCGAAAAGCCGCTTCTGAGATCCAGGGCTCAATCCGGCTTCCGGGTACTGCCGATGAAATGACGCCAATCGGTACGTTCAGATTTTTATGCAGTTCTTTGGCGAAGAAATAAGCGGGTGCTGAAAACGAACGTAGCGCCGAGTCCTGTGCTACGTTCCACCCACGATGCAGCGAATCGGGCTTAACTAACTCTTTCCGGTTAACCAGAAAAATACGTATCTGCGGATTGTTGGCGTAGTTCAGCTCATCGACAGGGTTATGTCCGTCAATAGACTGCGTGGCCAACGATGGCTTCACTTTGCTGTTTTTCCGCATTGTGTATTCCATGTTCGACTGACCCGAACACAGCCATACTTCGCCTACGAGAATGTTTTGCAACCGAATTGTATTCGTCCCCGCAATGACTAGTTCTGATGGTATGGCGGAGGCTTTGAGTGGTTTCAACGTAATGCTCCAGTTGCCCGATGCATCGGCGGATGTTGTCTGATTTTGTCCAGTGAACTGAACATTGATTGTTTCACCCGCCGATGCTTTGCCCCAGAATGTTAATGGCTTACCCTGTTGCAGCACCATGTTATGCCCGAATATTCGAGGCAAAACAATCTCCGCTTTCAGGTTTGCTGAAAGGAGAAACAGGGTGATAGCTAACAGATTACGTTTGGTCATTTTATCTTTTTTATTTTTGTCATGCTGACGAAGCCGGGCGGCCGGTGCCGAAGCATCTTCGCCGGGCCGCCGGAGCGGTAGTAGAAGAAAAAAGCCGCACCCGAAGATGCTTCGGCACCGGCCGCCCGGCTTCGTCAGCATGACAAAAAATTACTCTACTCTACTTTGTAAACCGCTCGTTTTAAATGATTTAATCACAAATACGGCTTCGGCTGACTCCAGTTCACCACTTTTGGGCAAATCGTAATTCTGATCGGTGGGCGTATCGGCGTCCGGAAAACGACGTACCGCGCCAGTTCGGAAGACGACACGCCGGAATGAAGCAACGGGAGCAAAAAACAGTCGGTTGCCTTTGGATTGCCCGTTGACGAACGTCGTGAACATGCGTTTGTCGCGGTCCAGCTTGATACGTACGTCATACTGTTTACCGGCTTCGTATTTCTGAATGTTCGAATCGCGGTAGCCAACTTTGGCTTTGAACAGACTGTCGGCATCGAACATTAGTCGAACGGCTGGGTTGCCTTTTGCATCCTGAAATTCAATCTGTAGCGTACCTTTATTTGTTTGTTGCGGCACGATTGAAAACTCGACAGTTAGCTTTTTGGAATCGGGAATCACGCGCTCGGCTTTAGCAAAATCAAATGGGTCTTTATCCCGCAGAACCAAGGCTTTTGCACCAGTAACAGATTCAATTTTGGCGGACGCGTAAATCGGGCTGTAGATATTCCAGTACTTCAGTTCTTCACCGGTCGGGAGCAGGGCAAAGGTTTCGTTCGGATGGGCAGTCACTTCATCCGTGATGGGCACTGGAATTTTGGAAACCCAGATATCTTCCTTGTTCACGCTGTAGGTCACCCACAGATTTCCATCGGGTGGTGTACCGTTACCTTCCTCGATGCCCCGAACGTACTGCGGCCCGTACGACTTATAAGCGCCACCGTAACGTAGTGACGTAATTTCTCCGTTTACCAACAGCAGATTCGTATAATTCAGTCCGTCTTTGCTGGTTGACAGCGCCAGCGGCCAGCGAAACTCCGACGGATTGTAAACCGTAACGTATTGCCCGTCCGACGTTTTCTGGCCCCATATTTTTGCGTTGCTGTTCACAAAACCCGGTGCCCGAAGCGGGTTATATTGCCACGTTTTGCCGTCATCTTTGCTGATCGTTGTGAGGGCGTGTTTCCACAAACCCACGACGCGATTGTCGGGCAAATGGTAATAGCTGAACGCTTTTACGTCTTTCTTGAGCGAAATTAACGGGTCGTTGCGGTCGGCTTCTTCAATCCATTGCTGCATCATGAGCGTATTACCCAGCAGCTCGTTGCAGGCTTCCACGAACCCTTTGTCTTTCGAGCTGGTATAGAACGGATAAGCTGACTTATTTTTATCCCAGGACGAATTGTTCCGGATGAAATAAATCGGGCCGTACTTGCCATCGGGATAGATTTCGCGGACCACGCGACCAATGCCGTTGCCGTCGTTCGGATCATCTTTCGGACCCATCACAATGCCGTAGAAACCCAGCGTCAGCAGCCGTTTGTTCTTCGCTACATAGAAGCCCATGCGCTGGTGCATGACCGCATATAAATCTTTCGCTACTTCCGGGCGACCCTCTTTTTTCCAGCCATCCGGCAGTTTATACGGCGGAAAAACGATGGAAGGCTTGGACCAGCTATAGCCATCTTTCGACGTCAGCAGTAGCGTTTGGCCGGGTGGTACGTGTTCGCCAACCGGATTGCTGAGGAATTGCAGGTAATACGTATTGTTCCAGTACGCCAGCATCGGCGCATGGTTGTAGGTCCAGTTCATACCCCCTGCCAGTTCCGGATGTTCGCGATTGGCCCGAAACACTTGAATGTTATGTACACCCACCGCCGGACTCAGTTGCCCGTGATGATAATCGACATTGGACAGCGTTTGCCCAACGTAGCGGACGGTGTCCTGAGCGTGGGTGTTGGTAAAAAACAGGGCAAGGATTATTGCCCCCACCCCCCTAAAGGGGGCTTTCCATCCGGAGGTTTTAGCCCCCTTTAGGGGGGTGGGGGTAAGTCGATTTACATTCATAACCCTTTACTTTTTTTAATCCAGACCACCTCTCCGCCTTCCGACTGTTTCGTCAAACGAACCATGCCGCCACCTTTCACTACGTCCTTCGATTTTGTAGTTTGGCCCGTTTTGGGATTTATGTAACTCACCGAAAAAGAACCCGCTGATTTTGTCAGATCTAATTCGACCGGACTGGCTGATTCATTGTACAAGATGTACCCCGTTTTGTCGTCGCCTAATGCCCATTGACCGGCTTGTTTTTGGGCTAACTCCATTGGGTGCATTAACGTAGCATCCGCCAAAAACTGCGGGTCGGTTACGGCTGGTACGTTCGGCATCGAACCACCTGCCATTAAAACAGCCCAGCCCATAGCGTCGTAGCTGTCAGCGGCATATATAACGGCTTTCTCCGGATATTTCTGGCGATACTCCTGCACGGCCCGGTACACCTGTTCGAACGACGTTTTCTTCGGAGCCACCAGACGAGCATGCTGACGTGGTGCCAGGTTTTGGCCACCCGCGGGGGCGTAAGCGGTGCCGTTGGCCTGATAATGCCAGTACCGAATATCGATCAGATTAACCACCGACGCTCGTTTCGCATCCGCCAGAATCGCGTCCTGAACATCTTTGGTGGTGCTCAGGCCAACGATTGCTTTTTTGCCGGTTTCCTTTTCCCACTCGCTGATCGTATCAATCCAGAATTGCACGAAAGTCAAGGGGCCAGTAAACTCAGCACCAATCAGTTGGATGACACCCGAGTTGCCGACGAAATTATCAAGACATTTACGAATGTAAGCCCGGTGCAATGCCCGACGAACCGGATGCGATACGTCGTAAAATTGCTCGGCCATGAAAATTCGTTTGTCGCCCGCGTACGGTACTGGCTCGGGAAATCCTGTATTATTAATGTTGTTGACGGGTCGCCAGGGGAAATCGGCGTAGTGAGCGCCCGCTTCGATGATATTGTGCTGAAAATAATTCTCGTGAATCAGCGTCAAGCCTTTCTGATCGGCAAAATCAGCGTATTGTTTCAGGCGATCCCAGTACCAGTGGTTGTACTTTGTTAAGTCGTATTTGCTAAGTCCGTCCCAGGCCGTTTCCTTGCCGCTGCGGGCGAAGGGTAGTTCATAAAACGGTGGCCACACTTCACCATCCATCCGTCGGATACGTTCGTGATCATCTCGCCGACGTTCGTACCAAAGCCCGTAATTATGATCGATCGCGACGATGTTGTCGGCCTTCATTGAATCGGTCATTACATCCAGATTGTCGGTCAGGCCACGACCGATCATGCCCGGAACAAAGCGGGTAATATGTAACTTGGCATTGGATAGTCCGTACGGTCGGGCGCTGCCATTCCACCAGGGTACTTCCTGCCGATGCCCTACAACCAACGAACTGCCGCGTACTAACTTCCCGTGCTGAACCTGCATCGACTCAGCCTTAGTCAGATTTGTTTCTTTGGGTAAACCGATTACATCAATTGACTTAGCCGTTGACGTAGTGGGAATAGGTTGACGCCTTGAGGACGTTGTGATAAAATCGTATAATGTTGGGGCGGGATTGATAGCTTGCTTCGTCAGCGCTGCTGCTACGTCTACTTTGGGACTACTCGACGCTTCCGATTCGACGGGTAATAAAATGGTTCTGGACGCTATGTTGTCGCCCATCCGGTCTTTTAACTGGGCGTAGTACAAACTTCGTGGCTGGATGTGTTCGTTTGAATTATCCCAGTAGCCATCGCCCGAAAATTGCGCCCACGTACCGAACGCCCAGTTTTGCGCCGTAGGTGGTTGGTAGCAATCGACGCGGGCGGCTGTGCACTGCCAGAGAACACTGTTGGCGGCATTCCAGCCTGCGCCCTGTTCGTCCTGCGTTCGGTTAGCGAAACGGATTGCGTTGCCATCAATGTTTACTACGTCGAACAAAACACCTGATGCCCAGCTATCGATGCTTCCGCTGAAGCTGAAGGGTAAATGTGATTCGCACTGCACAAAGGCATTGGGTCCCGCACTGCAATAACCAACGGCAAAATCGTGAATGCTTGACTCGGCGTACAATCGCTGACACAGAACCTGTTGTCCTCTAACCAGGAACGTGTTACGTCGCTCTCCTCCAATTTCAGAGACGGGTTCCAGCGACTGGCAGTCCTCAACCGTAATGCGCTTTGCCGTTTCCTGAATGTTTACGGCTGAACCCGCAAAGTGCCGAAAAACCACCTGACGCACCCAGGCGTCCTGTACGTTTTCAAGAACAATGGCCATCCAGCGGTGATCTTCATCTTTCGAATTGGTTTTGTCGTACGACGATGCTAGCTGAAGGTTCTCAACACCGGATTGCACAATTCGGCCAGACCAGACGTAATGAGCAATCGTGCCGCCACCATAAGCCGAATCCAGCGCCGTTGTCAAGGGCGCATCGAGGGTAAGTTCGGAACCGTTGACCGCCGTAACCTGTCGATCCCAGTACAGATCGCGTTGGCCGGGTTTCCAGCCCAGTGCCGAAAGTCCTCCGCCAAACGTATCGGTACCTAGTTTCTGAATCCATTCTTTTGTCGAAGGTCGACGGATCTGAACGAAGTCTCCGACCTTAAAATCAGATGGTTTTGTTACGTGGATTTTCTGCGCATTGACCGGAACGTAGCTATCGGTAATGGAAACTGGCGTTTCTATTTTTCGGTCGTTTTTGCCAGCAATCGTAATCAGATTATCGCGGCTGAAACCCGTTCCAAGAATCGTTGTGCCGCCTGTGTTCATGCCACTTCCCCGTAACACGACACCCGTAGCAGAAATTTTTAGG
Organism: Spirosoma validum; assembly: GCF_014699035.1. Taxonomy (GTDB): domain Bacteria; phylum Bacteroidota; class Bacteroidia; order Cytophagales; family Spirosomataceae; genus Spirosoma; species Spirosoma validum. The sequence continues at coordinate 13,117 of NZ_JACXAA010000032.1, read as the reverse complement.
CTTCCCGCTATTTCATAAATCCCTTTTTCGAGCAGAACCGCACCCCGGAAACCATCGGTACCAATTGGGAATGACGCTATGTAGTTAATTGCCGCCTGTATCCGGCGGGTTGCATCACCTTTGCGAACGGGTACGACCACCTTTATCGCTACGTTCGGAATCGCCTGTTCGCCAGCCATGTAGCCGCAGAATGAAAAATCAGGAATGCGGTTGCCTAACGCGTCAGGCGTGTACACTAAATGACCATCCGACCCCAGCGCGACCGGTTTTGGAGGAACCGGTTTATTCTTCTGCGCATACGTATCGCTGCTGTGCCAACCAATGGTTAGCCACGACAGCAAGGCGATAAGTAGGGTAGGTTTTAGCACGGGTTTAGGGAGATTACGCTTTTATGTTTTTTGTCATTCAGACCTTAGGAGGAATGACAAAAACTAGAGTACAATACTACGTTCTGGGAATTACCTGTTGAACGGGTACGACGCTGTTAAGGTATTCTTCAATGTTGGTATAGCCATCTTTCTTCTTAGCCAGGCTGGCATCCGAAGGATCTTTAGGATTCAGGCCGTTTTTGGTTTCCCACGCATCAGGCATACCGTCCTTATCGGAATCCACATAAGGCGTGCCTTTGTAATCTGGATAACCACCGACTTGAGCGGGATCGGTGATGATGCCATTCTTGTACGAATCAATCGGTAAGCGACGGTGCTTAAACTGAGTTTCAGGCAGTTTTACGCCTTCTTTATACGTGATTTTTCCGGTACGTACCTGCTCAATGACGCGCGTATCGACGGGGTCGCGTTTGGGAAGCATAGCCCCGGCGTTGGCCAATACGTAGCTGTATGCCTGTTCAGCGGGCAAAATCGTGAGCTTAGGCATCGGAAGCGGCTCTTTCCATTTAATGTTGGCCATGTATTCACCAGCATTAGCCATTTCCTCCACCTGCACCCCGCCATCCCAGTTATCTTTCGTCACTTTCTCATTGCCATCGACAATGTTGCCATTTACATACGCCCGACCATAGACTCGATAAGGCAGTTTGCTACGTCCCGATTCAGGTTTTAGAATACGGTAGGCAAGGGGCGAATCTTTTGGCGTTTGTGGGCCCGGCTTGTAGTAGTTGTTGATAATATTGTACATCGCCTTATAATCGCCCCCATCCGTTGATCGGTGTACCCAATTGAAAATGACATTGTTGGTAAAGTTGAAGATGCCATTCCAGCCGATCGACGGATTCCGGCCTGCATTATCGGCCCAGAGATTACGCATGAACGTACAATTTTCGCCACCCAACGTACTGCCAAAGGCGTGATTCCATGTATCGAGTGCTTCCGAAAAAATAGAATTCTGAATCGTGATGTTTACCGTTGGTAGTTTTTCTTCCACGGTCTTGCCGGTACTGTCGTTATACATGTGGCGGTACATCGACATATTTTCGTCCAGTCCCCAGCTTGCCGATACGTGGTCGATCATGATGTTGCCAATTGGGTTGCCACCAATCGAATCGTCGCGACGGCCGACACCGGTTTCGCCCCGCCGGAAACGCATGTACCGAATCAGTACGTCGTGAGTATTAATCCAGACCGATTCGCCCGCTACGCAAACGCCATCGCCCGGTGCCGTTTGGCCAGCAATAGTGATGTACGGCGCTCTGATAATCAGTGGTGTTTTTAGCTTAATAATGCCCGCTACGTTGAAAACAATCGTACGAGCACCGCCCTGTTCGCAGGCATCCCGTAACGTACCTGGACCTCGATCTTCCAGACTGGTAACAACAATCACTTTGCCCCCTCGTCCACCAAACGTAAATGCCCCGCCACCTTCAGCGCCCGGAAATGCCGGGATGCCGGCCTGTGGCAGATCGACAGGGCGGGCGGCCCAGGGAATATACGGTTTGCCTTCCTTTGCTTCTTTTGCAATGATTGGCTTCGCCTTTTCCCAGGCAATATCCGACTGACGGCGAGACTCTTTCAGCAGATCGTCGCTTTCCTTCTGAACATCCGCCGGAATGGTCGGATATTGAGCAAAAGCAGTGTACTGCGTACAAAGAAGGGCAGCGAAAAGGGCAATCGGAATCGTTAGCTTTTTCATCGAATAAGAGTCTCTGTTAGGCAACGTACATTTTTTATGTTCCTGAATCACGAACTGAGCTGTTAAGGATTGGCCTATGATCAGATTGTATATCAAGCTCAAAATAAGGCTAAAAAATAGGGCAATATCTATATCATTTTCTCGGCAATTTATAGGATATTGTCATTTCAGGAAGGCCGTTCAGCTAATGGTTTAAAAACCTGTTAAAGCTAGATTAAAAACAGTATTTATTGTAAAGCTTGTAGATAAGGGAGCTTCCCAAGAGATAGCATAAGAGCGTAGTGATTTATCAAAAATAGACTTGCTGTAATACATTAGAACACAGCGGTTAAGGTGGATTTTATCTGTAAATTATATATACTTGTCCTGTGCTTGATCAGACGCCCACACTAGTGTAAGATGATTCTTAACCGTTTACTATTTCTTTGCGGTCTTCTGCTGACGGTGACTCTAGCGCAGGGTCAGGTTGTCAAACATTCATATCGGTTTTATAATTTTTTCTCGGTTTCTGAATCCGAATGCGGGCCTGATCTGACGCAGGAGCGGGCGTTAGGATCGTGTAATTTTGCTCGATTAGCAGGTGATTTTATTACCGATACAATACCGTACTGTGCGAAAAGGCGAACGGTTTATCATACCAATCTTCATTGGGGACTAAAGTATCCGAATTCCTCAGGAACAGTGGGCAGTACGTATACGATTCATATGTACGTAAAGACCACCAATTGGGGGCCAACTTGGGCACGAATTATTGACTTCTCGAACGGCTTATCCGACAACGGTATTTATTTTAAGAACAGCGGAAGTGCTGCCGATCGGTGTATCGATTTTTACCCAAGCGGGATTATTGGTCCTTGTCCGTACTTCAATACGTCAACATATTATTTGCTGACCTTCACGCGAAATGGTCAGACCGGAATTATCGATGTGTATGTGAATGACAAACTGTTTGTATCGTATAATGATGCTGCCGGGCGATACGTCGGGAAGACCGGTACGCCTATTTATATTTTTCGCGACGATCAGGCGGTAAGCTGCGAATCGGGTGAAGCTAATTTCGCTTATCTATCCTTCACGAACCAATATTCGTCACAGGCTACGGTCAACGCGGTTTATAACGACATCTGCTCAATTGCCAATACGACGCAAACGGTTGATTTTGCTCTCAACCCTACGTCGGCTTGTAGTCCATCCCAACGAGTCACCATAACTTATACGGGTGATAAACTAGTCCCGGAGTCCGATTATACAGTCAACTGGAACTGGGATGGCGGTAAGGTTATTTCAGGATCCGGCTTTGGTCCTTACGTAGTTAACTGGCCTACATCTGGAACCAAAAGCATTAAGTTGACCGTAACAAGCACGAGTTGTGGAAGAGCAATTGCTCAAACCAGGCAACTAACGGTCGGGAGTTTTTCGTCTTTTGTTTCGACAACGAATGCAAGCTGTGGCGGAGCCAATGATGGGAGTCTGACCATCAATGCCATGGATGGATCCGCTCCGTACCAATATTCAATAGATTCGGTGAGATATCAGGCTGCCAACACGTTCAACGTCAGCCCCGGTGCTTATACGGCTTACGTAAAAGATGCGAGGGGATGTATCACAAATTCCCGGGCTACAGTGGGAATGACCAATGCGCTTAAGCTGCAGACACTCTCGGATACCAGCATTTGTCCAGGACAAGCGATAAAATTGGTGACAACCAGTGATGTTACCAATTTTTCGTGGCTCCCGATTACAAACCTGGATAATCCGGCTGTAAAAGATCCAGTTGCTACGCCCCTTGTCAGTACAACTTACGTCGTTACAGCGACAAACGGCACCTGCTCGGGAAAAGATACCGTACGGGTAACGGTGCTGCCCCCTGTTCAGCTGAGCCCTCAGAGCGTACCTAAATCCTGTGGTACGTTTGTTCTTTCCGCCAATTCGTCGGGACGCGTTCAGTGGACAGGTCCGGGTATAACAGGCAGCCGCGCGAATCAGGATACGCTCGTTGTCACTGTTCGCGGAACCGCTACGTATAAGGTTCGGGCAACAGATATAGCGGGGACAAGCTGCACTGTTGAAAAGGACATACTCGTAAACTTTGCTCCTCCGGCAACGTATCGTCTGGCTGAGCATGTGAAAACGAGCTGCGGTACATCGACGGTACTTGAGGCACCGAAAGCCGATGTATGGGATTCTTTTCGCTGGCAATCGCCAGATGGAACCATTGCGAATCAGGCTCAGATAACCGCTCACACAACCGGAAAATACAGTGTATTGGCAACCAGTTCGTCGACCGGATGCGAAAGCCGGGATACAGTTGCTGTAAATTTTGTTTCGGTGCCCGCGGCTCCTGTAACGAAGGATGTCAGCATTTGCGCGGGGGACGCTCTGCCTGCGCTGATGGCTACCGGAACGAATATCCGATGGTTTAGTGATTCGACCTTACAGGTTCAGGTTGGCAGCGGCAATACACTCAGGCTGAATGTCTCCCCTCTACAACCGATTAAGCGGGTGTATTTTCTAACGCAATCCATAGGGAATACCTGTACGAGCGCTCCCGCCATGGTTAGCTTCGAGATCAAAGAAGTTCCTGCGATAAACCTGCCTGTCAAAAATTACACGGGCTGTTTTTCAACGGTGCCAGTTGACATCCTTACGCTGGATGCTGGAAACACCGGTACTGTCCAGTACAAATGGTATGATCCCAATGGCATTTTTATCGACAGTAGCCGTACGGTCAACGTGCAGAAAGAAGGGGTCTATTCAATTCAGATCACGAACCATCAACAGTGTTCAAAAACAGGGGTAGTGACCGTAGCGGAATTTTGTTCGCCCATGCTATTCGCTCCCGATGCGTTTACGCCAAATCACGACAACCTAAACGATGTCTTTGAAATCAAAGGTAAGTTCGCCGGAGATGTCGTCCTGTTCATCTACAATCGCTGGGGCGAATTAATCCTGAAGACGAACAAACCATCCTGGGATGGCTATTACCGGGGTGAACTTTGCCCGACAGGCGAATATACCTGGCTGATAGAAGTTCCTATGTCAAACCCCGGTCAGCAACCTCAGTTATATAAAAAGACAGGCCACGTGCTACTGCTTAAGTAGCGCCTGGCCTGATCATCAATGGGCTCCGATTACATTAGGTTACCACAACTTTCGTTTTGATGCCCACTCGTTCGCCGTCAGTTTGCCGTCCGAGCAGGTAAACGTCCATCTCCGTTTCGCCAACGCGAAATTGCTGACGCACCGTCAACTCCTTCTCGAACAGTTGTTTCAGTTCCTGAAATTTAGCCGTTCGGGCTTTTTCTTCATCGCCATACCACTCTTGTTCCGTCGTGACGGGCTCCCAGAAATCAGCCTCGGGTAGTTCTTCGACATACACAGACGGTGGTAGCATCTGCCAGTCTTTAATCTGGCTAACGGTAATGGGCTCAGGTTGCTTCAGATAGCATGTAACCGGTTCAAGGGGTTCATCGGATTCGCTGGGGTAAAGCAGGTCAGTCAGTAGTGGACTGATCTGATCGCTGAATGACTTATTTTCTAAAGCGGTACCGCTACTTTTAGACTCTTCGTTCGTCATAGGTAAGAAATAGATTCGCGACAAATTAACCATTTCGGATTGTAACTGTTAGGATCTATATACATTTAACGCGAATAACAGTTGTGTTCGCTAAACTCTACAAAACCTTTACAGGCATGTTAGAAACCCTAATGAATCTGGTCCAGCAGCAGGCAGGCCAGGCAGTAGTCAATAATCCGGCTATCCCAAACAACCAAAACGACAGTGTCATGCAAACAATCGCCAGCAGTATCCTGGGTGGTCTGGGCCAACAGGCACAGGGCGGTGGCTTAGGCAATTTACTGGGTATGGTTGTCAACGGCGGTAACGTTCAGCAAAGCCCCGTTACGCAGGGTGTTCAGGAACACGTTGAGCAAAATCTGATGCAAAAATTAGGCATTTCGCCCCAGGTAGCCATGTCGGTTGCGGCTGCGGTTGTGCCAATGGTTTTGAGCAAACTGATGCACAAAGCGTCTGACCCAAATGATTCCAGCGTTGATGGAAACAGCATTCTGGGTGCGGCAACGGGTAATCAGGGCGTCGACTGGATGGGAGCGGCTTCGTCAGCGATGGCTGATGGAAAACTCGATATGAACGACCTGATGCGCGTTGTTGGTCAGCAGGGTGGCGGTCTCGGCGGTATGCTGGGTGGCCTGTTTGGTAACCGCTAATAATTCTTTTGTCAACCTGCAAAAAGGCAGTCTCGAACGGGGCTGCCTTTTTTATTAAAGAATATGAACGTTTGCTACTGAACTACGGAGTAGTTTTATTGAGAAAGCTATGGATATTAATCAGTTGGGTACCGAGCTAATATGAGCAGCGATAATTTGCCAATTACCCGTTTGCCGACTCCATACCCGCGTATAACGGTAGCGCCCCTCGATCAGTTGATCCTGAACAGCAACCTGTAAATTCATCAACACAAAAACAATCGCTACGTCTGGTAAGAGCTTGATGGTGGTCTCCAGAGGGATCATCGTTTTTATGTGAAGGGTACCCGAACGGTGAACGGCTAAATCCGCTGCCTTATCCACTAACTGACCATCTGGACCGACGGCGAGAAGATCATCGGCTAACAAAGCATCTAGTTCGGCTACATCGCTGATAAGCATTGCCTGGCGAAGACGCTGCTCAACTTCCTGAATCTGTTCTAGCTGTCTCATACTACTTTCTGAGTCAATAATTTCTGGCAAAGATCAACTCATCTGTATTAGCTTGTCGTTTGTTTAGCCTGATATTTAATCGGGAAAACTGATGCCTATACCTGGAATAGTTTAGGAAAGTTTTAGTGTGTGTTGAAACGGGGTAAAACCAGTTAGATAGACAGTCGGTGCATCCATAGCTGGTAAAGCTCCCCGCAACTGTACACCTTTGTGGAGCATCAGACCTGGTCCGAACGTAATGGTATCATTTTGAACCGTATATGTGCCTGAATCAGCAAGAAGATACGTATTGTCCCGATTAGGAAGCTTTGTAACGCCCGTAAAGCTTCCGCCGGGCCGAAAAATAAGCTCAAGCGCTACCGGTACACCATCGGTTCCGGTCATCTGGATTTGCGCTTCTATCCCGGTTTTTGTTTCCCGAATGGTTACCTGAGTCTGAAGCCGCTGCACTTCGCTTTGTTTTCGATTCGATCTGGGCATTTTCTCCCAGTCGCCATCAGCGGGTATCGCGTCCGGCGGGTAGGGCTGATAATACGGTCCGTCTAGCGATTGCGTTAGTATCCAGCTATCACCTTGTTTCTCAATTGTTTCGGTCTGGAACTGGCCTTTGCCGAAGAAGGAAGCCGCCAACCGAATACCTTGTAAAATAGCGTTGCCTTTATGAAACGTGAGCCAGACGGGATTCGCCTGTAAAATGGTGCTATCCCACGGACCGCGCCGAATTCTGACTAAACCCGACTTTGGAAAGGCTTTTACATAGTTCGTAGGCAGGGGCTTGCTGGGTGGCAGTTCGCGCCACAACGACGGATCATCCAGGAAATAATCGACGTAGTAAACGGATTTCGGCATGAGTGTTTTTTCGATCTGGCGACACATAGCGGCCATTTCCTCATTTTTATCTGCCAATGCAATGTACCGATACGCATAAAAATACCCTTCAGGTGTGCCCACCCCCGCTTTGTCTTGCCGACCGGATGCTTCCGTCACGAGTTCGCCGTTTGGGTGGAGGTAATACAGCGTCATGGCTAGGTTTCGCCGAACGTAGTCCAGCAGGTACGGTTTGTTTAAACCTCTGGCAATCGTAATCAGCAAACGGTTGGTCAGGGGCGAATAAATTAACGTACTGCGCTCGTTATACTGACCTTCCGCATCCATATCAATGTGTTCGCCCAGCCACTGTTCGATGCGTGCTACGTATCGGGGATTGGGCCATAAATTATTCATCTTAGTAAGTGCGGCCGATACGACCCAGCGGTGATTGGGCGTATGGATACCGCCGACGGTCAGCGCTTCGCCTGCTCGTAACAAAAATGTCTTGAACGTCGCCAGAACCCCATCCATTGCCGGAGTGCCCGAGTTGGCTAATAAAGAATAAGCGGTTGTTAACCGTTTGACAATAAAACCCGTATCGGGTGTCGAGTGAAAATTCGTTGATAGTAAATCGAGCGTACCATCGGTATGCTGAATCTTGAGCAAATAGTTGAGCGCTCCGTTCATTTCGCTCAGTAACGCTTTCGATTGGTAATGTTCAGACTCCTTGCAGGACATGGCACAGGCCGCCCGCCTGACAAAGTCAGCCGTTGAATGGGGATTTGGGATATCTTCGCCATCTTTTAACCCGCCAAACGCTTTATTAGCGGTATCGGTAATTCGCAACGCACGTACCGCAACAAGCTGCTGATCATTCGCCTTGATCAATTCGAGTAACCAGGCCGGTTTGTCGTTTGGGTTGGTACTTCGAGCGCGGGCAAAGGCGGTAGGATGCAATATGGGCAATATACACAATGCGGTTGTCCCAGTACGGACGAAGGCTCTGCGATTCATGAGGTAGGAGGGTAAGGCAACAAATAAACAGGACTACGTAACAGCTTTTATATACGTAAGAAAAGAAACCGTATTGGCTACTTACCACCCATCTTTCACAGGAGTGTGCCGTTCTGCCACGTTTGAAACGAACCGTTACGGTCAACGCGACAATCTGGCCTTGATAGGTACATTTTCTGCCAATCTGACAGCAATCCATACTTTTTCTCTGGCTGGCATTTGGATTGCTTGGATAGGTATGTCTGTCAGCTTATACACAGTCAACTAAAGAAACTAAATCCAGTTATGGGAAAAATTATTGGTATTGACTTAGGCACCACGAACTCGTGCGTGGCCGTGATGGAAGGTAACGAGCCCGTTGTAATCCCCAACTCTGAAGGCGCCCGGACGACACCGTCGGTAGTCGCGTTTATGGACAATGGCAACGGCGAACGTAAAGTCGGAGCCCCCGCCAAACGCCAGGCCATCACCAACCCCCAGAATACAATTTCTTCGATCAAACGTTTCATGGGGAAACGGTATGGCGAAGTAACGAATGAAATCAAGAACGTTGCTTATAATGTAGAAAACGGTCCCAACGGTACGCCCCGCGTTCGGATTGGTGATCGTCAATATACGCCCCAGGAAATTTCAGCGCTGATTCTACAGAAGATGAAGCAGACGGCTGAAGATTACCTTGGTCAAACAGTAACGGAAGCCGTGATTACGGTACCGGCTTACTTTAACGACGCCGAACGTCAGGCCACCAAAGAAGCGGGCCAAATCGCCGGTCTCGACGTAAAACGGATCATCAACGAACCAACCGCAGCCGCTCTGGCCTACGGCTTGGATAAAACGAACCACGATCAGAAAATTGCCGTATTCGACCTTGGTGGCGGTACGTTCGATATTTCGATTCTGGAACTTGGCGATGGTGTTTTCGAAGTAAAATCGACCGATGGTGATACGCACCTGGGTGGTGACGACTTCGACCAGGTTATTATTGACTGGCTTGCCGACGAGTTCAAGAAAGATGAAGCGATTGATCTGCGTCAGGACCCAATGGCCCTGCAACGTCTGAAAGAAGCGGCTGAAAAAGCGAAAGTTGAACTGTCGAGTTCGAACTCAACGGAAATCAACCTGCCGTATATCATGCCGGTCAACGGTATTCCGAAGCACTTGGTCCGCACGCTGAGCCGGGCGAAATTCGAGCAATTAGCCGATTCGCTGATTCAACGGAGTTTGGAGCCTTGCCGCCGGGCATTGAAAAATGCCAGTTTGTCGGCCAGTCAGATTGACGAAGTCATTCTGGTAGGTGGTTCAACCCGGATTCCAAAAGTGCAGGATGAAGTCGAAAAACTATTCGGTAAGAAACCTTCGAAAGCCGTTAACCCCGACGAAGCCGTAGCCATTGGTGCTGCTATTCAGGGCGGTGTTCTGACCGGTGAAGTGAAAGACGTACTGCTGCTCGATGTTATCCCGCTCTCGCTGGGTATCGAAACGATGGGTGGTGTATTTACCAAAATGGTGGACGCCAATACCACGATTCCGAGCAAGAAAGTGGAAACGTATTCAACCGCTTCGGACAATCAGCCAAGTGTAGAAATCAACGTATTGCAGGGAGAGCGGCCAATGGCAGCGCAGAACCGTCAGTTAGGCCGGTTTATCCTGTCCGACATTCCGCCTGCACCACGCGGTGTACCTCAGATCGAAGTAACCTTCGACGTGGATGCCAACGGTATTCTGCACGTAACGGCGAAAGATAAAGGTACCGGCAAAGAGCAAAAAATCCGGATTGAAGCATCGAGCGGTCTGACCGATGCGGAAATCAACCGGATGCGCGAAGAAGCTAAAGCCAACGAAGCGAACGATAAAGCGGAACGTGAGAAAATTGAGAAAGTCAACGCGGCCGACTCGATGATCTTCCAGACCGAGAAACAACTGAAAGAGTACGGAGACAAGCTGTCAGAAGGTAACAAAACGGCGATCGAAGGCGCACTGGCGAACCTCCGCACCGCCCACGGTTCCCGCGACGCAGCCGCCATCGACACCGCCCTCGAAGGTCTGAACCAAGCCTGGTCAACCGCTTCGCAGGAACTTTACAACGCAACCAACGGTGCGGGTGCTAACCCAACCGACGGGGCTGGCTTCGACGGTGGTAACACCAACCCTGGACAAGGGCAACCCGCCGGCGACAACGTATCAGACGTACCATACGAAGAAGTGAAGTAAAAATTGAAAAAATAAAAAAGCCCCGCTGAGAAAACTTAGCGGGGCTTTTTTGATTGAATATGAAAAAAATCTCAACAATTGTTATATTTTAAGTTGGATAAATAAAGGTCCAATTCTCACTTAGAATACATCGGTCTAGTAAATAGAATGTAAATTACTTAACCGCTAATTCATGCGTCAACTTCAACAAATCTTTCGCTTCAACGGCGCAGGTGATTAATGTGCTGCCTTTGGTGTCGGCAAATTCGACTTCAAACACATCGTCTGCTAGTACTTCTACGATGGTTCCTACCTGCCCTATGCTAAGTTTTTCGTTGGGAATGTCAATCAGAAGGGCAACAACATCCAACAAACGCAGGCTCTTTTCCATATTCAGTCAAATTATATAACAACTTGTTAATCGGGGGGCGCTTTCTCCGGTTCTTATAATCCAACTCGTTAGCACAGTAGCTGTTCGTCCAGAACGAGTCCAGTCAAATTTAACGGAATATCGCTTACCGTGTTTATCCTCGCGACCCGTATGGGCCGGATTTCTGAATAGTTCAAGAAGAATCTGCGCTTTCATTTCATTCGCTTCTGAAGCTGTGATACCCAACACCGATTTGAAAACAAATGCTTTGTGCTTTCCTTCTTCGTGTTCGGGATTTAAGACGTAGTCAGTTATCTTCTGATCATCAATAATGGCCTGATCGGCATTCGGTAAAAGCAAAATAGTTACGGTTTGAGCGTTCTAGTATGCAAAATCGGTATCAAACCAGCACTTCCTCTAGTTTTTTTCCGCCGAATGTCAGCTATTCTGTTCGTTGTATTTTTAGTTGCACCGAGATAGTTTTGGATTTATGATCGGCAGTAACTTACATAGTATTACCTAAAAAACTTCCCCCAAATTAAAGAACAAACCTTTGGAACCGTCCATGCCAAAGCCGTAGTCGACGGAGAGGTTGGTGCGCGAGATCTTGTTCATTTTGATACGTAGTCCCGCGCCTACCGCTGGAATTACTTTTTCAAATTGGCCGCTATTTTGGTCTGGCTCGGTGACGGTTTGGGCGTTTGCAAAGACGACGCCACCCAAGAGCCGGTCATTCGTGATGTGAAAGCGATATTCGGTTTCGGCATAGAGAAGATTTTTTCCCCGGAACCGGCCCTGAATAAAGCCCCGACCCAGATTTCCGGTGTTATCCCAACCGGTACTGGGTAGATCCAGAAATGGGGGATTGCCGCTTAGAGTTAGCGCGTTGTAGGACCAGAAACCTAAAATATTGTCAGAGCTTGCGGGCAAATGAACGTATTTGCGGGTTTCCAGTAGGAGGGACTGGTACGTATCATCGCTGCCCAGAAACGCCATATTCGCCCGCCAAACAGCGTTCACATATAAGCCGCCCGTAGGATTGATCGAATTACGCCGGTTGTCGTAGAGCACCTGTAACGTTGGCCCTGATGATACAGAACGTCCTTCAACGCCGTACGGATACCGGGATATACGGCTCAACTCCCGGTTTCGGGCATAGCTTTCAATATTCCAGTGAAGATCTAAATAATACCCAATTCCCGCGTACAGATTGGGTGCTAACCGTCCTAATAAACTCTGATAAAATCGGAAATACGCGTAATCCATGTTGATCACCCGATCCGTAGAGGTGTACATACCCAAGCCATACGTAGCCTGCGGGTAATGCATGAGCCGCCAGTCGTTCGTCCACAGAAAGCGGTTGCCGGGCATCCAGACTAGCGAGTTAGCGGTAAGAATAACCTGGTTGTTTTGCGTATACGAGATCTGACCAGTCATGGATGACATATTCGCATGGGCCTTGTGGAAGGCTGCATTGACAAGTACGGCTACCAGTCCCCGGGTCTGGAGGGTATAGCCAACCTGAGGAATTACCAGCAAAAAATGCTTTCCTTCCTGCAAAGTGGCCGAATCATGTGGGGCAATATGAAGCCGAGGGTACCAGCGTTTGAAAACATCGACGACATCCTGTTGCTTCGTAATGGGTTTAATCGAGGGTGGAGAAACGGTCATCGTGTCGGATAACTGCAGCTGTAATGCACAGCAGAGAAATGCTGGTAAACAGGTAAGCCACGCGCCAATAAATAACCTGACTAGAAATTTCATCGAACGAGGTTACAGTGCTTGAATAAATAGAAATAGTGGAAACTCACTGCAAACCAGATTGGCCATTTCAACTAACTTCTGTTAACTGAAGTTACGCAGGCAGTGTGTCTGCCAGCAGATTGTTTTGTTGCATAAGCCTTAATTCCGATAAAGCAGCCTGAA
>NZ_JACXAA010000031.1 GCF_014699035.1 Spirosoma validum | reverse complement strand
TCCGTTTTTCTAGGTTGAATTCTGTCAATTCCTACTATCCGACTTATTTCAATTAACTATTCTCATCAAATGCTCCCCAAAACGAGATGAGGGGGCGTTCCTATTTTACTTTTCAAACCGGGCCTAGCCATCGACTAAATACGAACACTTTCCGAAGCTACGCACTTTGTGACAAGTTGTCCCCGCCAAATGCAGATAGCTCACCCACCTTTTTCATTCCTCTTCTCACTTGGATACTACTCTCAAACCTACTTGCTTGCCGTTCTGAGGCTGGCTAGGCCAAGTTTTACTAAATTGCCCGGATGAATGACTATTTAATCCTGACTATTATCTGCTTACTTTTGGCGCTACTGGGGTTTGTTGGCGGTAGGAGGCAACTGCTTACAAACCAATTCTACATTCCCTTCGGTTTAAGCGGTTTCATCTTCGCTGGATTGTATGGCTTTCAAGTGACTCGTCAAGTGGTGGTCCCTTGGTTGGGCTTGGGCGACAAGCTGAATCACCTCCTGTTTTATGATTACGGGAACGGGCTTGTGGGGCTACTACCCTTAGCGCTTGGCCTGCTGCTGATTGGCAAGTATGGGCTACACATGGAGTATAGTGAGCAATGGAGCGGGACGACCAGGTATAGGTTTGCTTCGTTGAGATATGGACTGATTGCCGGACTAATCCTAGGCACTATTCCCGTACTGATCGTGGCTGCAATGGGACAGACATTTAGTCCTAAAGTTGACCTGTATCGCTACGGCATCAACGGGGTTACCAATCTGTATGAAGAGATCATTTGTCGCGGATTGCTGTTGGCTTGTTGCGTTCGCTATTGGACCAGACTATGGGCCGTGGTGTGGACATCGGTGGTGTTCGGCCTCGCTCATGGGTTAACCGAAAAGAGCATAGCCATTGGGTTGGGGGCTGGGCTGCTGGCCTGGGCAGTACTGAAGGCAAAGAGTTTGTGGGCGGGTTGGACCAGCCATCAGCTGACGGATCTGGTAGTGGATACATTTTTACCCTAACTGGGTGAGGCTGCCGACTTGCCAGCCGATTGATAGGTTGAATGGGTAGCAACGGGGTGAGCTGCGGCGGCTGGCGCCAGGGGATGAAATGCGTGTGAACTTTGGTGATTTTCTCAATTTGGATCTGCCCTTACCGATCTCAAATAAGGCTCCCAATTGAGACAAAGTAAGCTTCATCAGCGGTCAGCAAAGCCAGACATGTACTAGCTAACCCTGTTTTCAATAGTAGTCTGATGATCTAACGGACAGTAGCGGTCTGCCATTGCTTAGTCATCACCATTCCTAACGTATCCTGCTTCTTTCTCACAGATACAGAAACAGCGGTAAGCCCGACCGCCCGCTAAAAACAAGCTAACGTAGGCTACCTAATAGTAGTCAATCGGTTGTTTGTGCCGTTCTTGTTAAATCAACACCAGAACGATGAGGGCGGAGATGAGCACATCCCAGGCAAAAAACGAGGACACGTGATTAACGAAGAGTTGCTCAAAGAAAGGGTCGAAATCAAGGCCATACTCGGTGAGAAATCCATAAAATTGGGTCAGGGGTAGCAGGGTTCCTAGAGTGGCTAACCCCAAATAGATCGATTTCATTGGTTTACCAATGTGCGTAATGAAGTAGGTCAGTCGATCTACTAAAATTTAAGATTCTCAAAAACTGCTACTATCTCAGACGAAGAAACGTTCATAAAAAGACTGCTTCAATAATCCTATGGCGTTACGAGGTGCGCCAGAGCCGAGGATCAATAGGGAAAGGCTTGGCGCTGACAACATCAATTTCAGGAAACAACCCATGAGCTGGATGTAAGAGATAGTTGTAGGATTCGGCGACTACGGCTGAGGGTACACCCATAATCAGCACATCAGGATTGGCTAGCCAGTTAGCCATATAACGATGATTGTCCGTAAAGCTGGCTTCATTGCGCCAGTTAACCGGCAGCTCTTCCAGGCTGAGCACTCGCCGACTATCTGGAACAGATAGCGTAAGTAGCATCAGCCGGGGCAGGTCCTCATAAGGCAGTGTTGGCAAGTGAACCATTTGTTCGAGCAAGGCCAACTCAGGACTGGCTGAAGTGTAGAGGATGCCCCGACCAGCAGAATGCCAGCGGCCACTATGCAAACGGGCGCCTTCTGCTGACAAGGGCGTGCTTAAAAACCGCTCTTTAATCAAGCGATAAACAGTATAGCTCATAGCTGACGTTACGCGTAGATGCCGTGCTCAATGCGGCCCAGCACGGTATGGACCATCCCAAAGCCAACCAGCGTGTCTAACAAAGCCAGTGGGGTTTGCCGGTGGAGTTCGGCCAGGGGCACTCGTAACCAGCGGCTCAACACATCAGCTCGCTCATCGAACACGTCTAGGCCATGGCGAATCAGGGCTTCCAGCAACAGGAGCCGCTCAGAGGCATTGCTGTCGAGCCGTACCTCGGGGCGAAGTCGGTGCAGGGTACGCTCCGAGAGATTAAGGATAGGGGCCATCTCTTTGTCGGTTAGTCCAATCAACTGAGCCACTTCGTCGGCCTTATGCCGACTGAGACCAGCGCGAGCCTGCTCGACTAAGCCAAAGCCGCTATCCTCTCGACCTGTTTCAATAACTAGCTCCATAATAAGTGCTATTTGGCACGAATATATATGCCATTTGACGTAAAGACAAATTTGGGGACACAACTTGGCTAATTAGCCAGTTTAATCAGGGTTTCATGTAATATTTCTGCATGAGCCGATTAGAACATTCATGTATCTGCTTCAGAAAATGAGCATTTTAGAAAAAACACCGTCACTGCATGACTAATCGAGTGGCTGAAATCATCGCTTCTTGCGGTTTCGATTGCTAAGTAGTAAGCAAAAGCTAGTATATAATTTTTGCCCGCGTTGGCGTCTCGGCTGCAATTACCTATTCTCGGTAGTCGATGCATGAACATCCTTGACTTGTCAGCTAATTGCTTTAGAGATTTCCTGAAACATTTAGCTTGAACACTTCTTCATTTTAACAGGCGGCATCACTTGTTGTTTGACCGTTGTGCAGTCTTCTTTCGGACAAGCTGCGTCCAGATCAAATCTTTACGTTTTCAACTAATTAGCATGAGTAAACTAGTACTAATAAGCGTATGCGTACTTTTACCGTATTGTGGGCAAGTGTGGGCACAGAATCGACAAATTCGGGGTAGCGTTACCGTTGAAGGAAGCCTAGAAGGTTTCTCCGGAGCCAATATCACAGTCAAAGGCACGTCAATCGGGACTATTACCAATGCAACTGGCACCTACACGTTAAGCGTGCCTTCCACTGCCGATACGCTGGTCTTTTCGGCCATCGGGATGGAAACCGTTGAACAACCCATCAACGGCCGCACTAGCCTCGACGTCCAGCTGCGGACAGAATCCAGAGTCCTCAACGAGGTTATTATTACAGCCATCGGGACCCGGACCGAACGGGATAAGTTTGCCTCATCGGTTTCAACAGTCAACGGGACGGCCATTACCCGAACGGGCGAAACTGGACTGCTGACAGGTTTGAGTGGCAAGGCATCGGGCGTCCTAGTTACCCGAAACGGGGGCGACCCCGGTGCGGGGGCGTATATACAGATTCGTGGGCAGAATACGATCAACGGAAACGCCCAGCCGCTATTCATCGTAGACGGGATTCCGGTCAGCAATGCCACCGATAATCTGGGCACAGCCGCCGGGAACGGGATCGTGCAGCAGTCGCGCATTAATGACATCAACCCCGAAGACATCGAAACGATGGAAGTACTGAAAGGGGCTTCGGCAGCGGCTTTGTGGGGTACGCGGGCCGCCAACGGGGTGGTCATCATCACGACGAAAAAAGGCAAGGATTCGAAGGGTAAAATCAACATTACGTTCAAATCGACGGTATCCGTTGACCGGGTGAACAAAATGCCGCCGTTGCAGCACACCTACGGCCAGGGATCGGGTGGCCTGTACGTGCAGGGCCAGCGAAACAGCTTCGGCGACCTCATTGCCGACCGAACGGGTGGCCCCGATACGTACATTACCGACCCGAAAGCATCCGGCTATCAGGGATTCACTACGTTCCCCGACGGCACGCAGCGTTACGCCATCGCATCGGGAACGGCCGCCAATCCGAACGGGGGCAAAAATGCGCGGGATACCTACGACCACACCACCGATGCGTTCCAGACGGGCCACTTTACCGACAACAGCCTTAACCTCAGCGGGGGCAACAGCCGGACCAACTTCATGGTCAGTTATGCCAATCTGACCCAGAAGGGCGTCATCAAATCGTACAGTGATTACCAGCGCAACACTGCCCGCGTGAACGTATCGAGTCAGTTTACGGATTGGTTTCGGGCATCGGCCAATGTGGGGTATGCCAAGATTTACTCATCGCGGGTGCAGGAGGGAGACAACGTCGATGGGATTATGTTAGGCGCCTTGCGAACACCACCCGATTTTGACAACAGCTATTACACCGGTACATACACGAGTCCGACTGGACAGGTTTATAACAACGCACACGTATCGTACCGGAATCCGCTGGGTAAGGATTTGAGCACCATTTATGCCAACCCCATCTGGACGATCAATAACAACCGCAATACCAGCGACGTCGACCGCCTGACCGGCAACATCGAACTGGACATCACGCCTGTATCCTGGCTGACGGTGACGGGTCGAACCGGAATCGACAATTTTACAGACAACCGGCTGGAACGTTTCGCCCGCAATTCAGCCCTGCAACTGAATGGGTACCTGTCGAAAAACTGGATCACCGAGAAGCAGTTCAACACCGACGTTTTTGCCAATGCCAGCAAGACGTTCAGCAATAATTTCAGCGGTTCACTGTTGCTGGGGGGTAATTACAACAGTCGCCGACGAGCCACCCTATCGGACGCGATTACCAATCTGATCGTACCGACGGCGCCCGATATTCTGACCAACGCGCTCAACTCGAACCTGACAGCGGGAAACACCAATTCGCTCATCCGTACGTACGCCTACTACGCGCAGGCCGAACTTCAGGCGTACAACCAATTGTTTCTGACCCTCACCGGCCGCAACGAAAGTGCCTCGACCTTCGGGGCCAGAACCAGCGCCAGTTTCTTCTTTCCTTCGGCTGCGCTGGCCTGGCAGTTTAGCCAGTTGAAAGGGCTGGAGAACAGTTCGTGGCTCAGCTTCGGGAAACTGCGGCTTACGTGGGGACAGGTTGGTATTCAGCCGCAGCCCTACCTGAATTTCACGACGTTCGGCCCGGCTAACTTCGCGGATATGTTCACCAGGGGCGTAACCGGTACCAGCGCGCTGTACAGCGGAGGCTACATCCGCAGCACCACGGCGGGTAACGATTTCCTGCGGCCCGAACGGAAAACCGAAGCCGAAATTGGGGTCGATCTGCGCTTCCTCAAGAACCGGATCAACCTGTCGGCCACCGCCTACAGCAATGACACCCGCGACGTTATCCTATCGCTGAACGTGCCCAACGAAACCGGCTACACGATTCGCAACAGCAACGCAGCCGAACTGTCGAACAAAGGACTGGAACTGGACGTAAGCGCCGACCTATTGCCCAAGGGTAATTTTAGCTGGAATGTGTCTGCCAATTATTCCATGAACCGCAACAACGTAGTGTCGCTGGCGGGGGCGTCGGTGTACACGCTGCCCGACAGCTACATGCAGAACGCATCACTGATTCCGGGCCAGCCCTTCGGTATTTTTTACTCGACCGATTTCCGGAAAAATGAATCCGGCAATTACCTGCTCGATGCCAATGGGTTTCCGCAGGCGGGTATCAGCAACGAGATCATCGGGAATCCGAACCCTCGCTGGCGGGGCGGATTAGGCAGTACGTTTGGCAACAAAGGATTGTCGCTGTACGTATTGTTCGACCGGGTGGCGGGCAACGATTTCTTTAACGGCACCCGCGGGTCACTTTACAACTTCGGCGTCCATGCCGATCAGGGGTATACCGTTGTAGCCCCGGCGGGTGGCCTGAAGGATGTTAACGGCACGGTTATTCCGGCAGGAACGGCGTTTCAGGGGCAGATCCGGGATTTCGGAGCGGGGCCGGTAGCCATCAATCAGGCATGGTGGCAGGGCCGGGGCTCGGCGTCCAACTCAGCCTCGTATAAGCAGTTCGTCGAAGATGCGAGCGTATCGCGGCTGCGCGAAATCACACTCACCTACAGCCTACGCAGTCCCGGTTTCCGTCGGACCACTCACCTCTCTAACGTCGATTTCAGCCTGACCGGCCGTAACCTGGTTCTCTGGACCAAGTACACGGGTACCGATCCGGAGGTGAACATTACGGGGGCAGGACTGTCGCGCGGGCAGGACTGGTTTACCAACCCTAACACGAAATCGATTCTCTTTTCGGTACGCATCAGTTATTAGTGACCTCTTCCAAAGACAAACATGAAAAAATGGTTTTCCTATACATTAATTATTGCGTTTCTAACGATTAATGGACTGAGCAGTTGCCAGCGTCTGTTCGTAGAGCCGAATATTCAGAGCAATCCCAACGCGGTGACAGATGTTGACGTGGCGACGTTGCTGGCGGGGACGCTACTGGGAGTGTCGTTTCTGCACGAAGACACCGACGTTCGCATTGCTTCGATATGGGCGGGAGAACTGAACGGTCTGTCGCGGGCGCATCAGGGGTTTGCCCAGTACATCGTTTCGTCGCAGAGTTTTACCTGGAGTCCGCTGTATCCGGTGGGTAGCCAGGCCCGGTTGATTCAAACGAAAGCCGACGCCGTTGGCGACAAATGGACGAAGGGCGTCGGACAGGTGCTGGAAGCGCTGGTGATTGCCAAAGCAACGGCCCTGTACGGGGACGTTCCCTACAGCCAGGCTTTCAACGACGTGACCTACCCTACCCCCGTGTTCGATAAACAGGCCGACGTTTACGCAGCTCTCCAGACCACTCTCGACAACGCCATCTCAAATCTATCAGCCTCAACAGGACTGGCCTTTTCGACGCAGGATTTTATCTACAAAGGCGACGTAACAAAGTGGAAAGCAGCCGCCAATACCTTAAAGGCCAGGCTGTATCTGCACACCGGCGACTACGCCAAAGCCATTGCCAGCGCCAGCCAGGGCATCAGCAGCACGGCGGGCGACGCTCTGATTCCGCACGGTACGAGCCTGGGCGTAGACTTAAACCAGAATTACGATTTCTTCCGGGTCAACCGGGCGGGCGACACCGGTTTCGACGGCGCATACTTACCCAAACTGTTACAATCGCGGATCCAGTCAGCCAACACAAAAACCGACGAAACGGCGCTTTACAACCATTATATCAAGGTGGGGATTACAGCCACCGGCAGCCTGGACCCGAACACTGTCGACGGCGCGTTCACGGCCAGCGCCCCCCACCCCATTCTCACGTACTATGAAAATCAGTTGATCATTGCCGAATCACAGGCGCGCCTGGGGGTCACGGACAACGCCCTGGCCGCGCTCAACACGGTTCGGGCGGGGCTGGCAACGGGTTACGTCAACGGCAAATCCCTTCCGGCATCGGGGCGAAAATACGACGCCTATACGCTGGACGATTTTGGTACAACCGGTCTGGCGAATCCAACCCGCTTAGCCAGCGTTCAGACCGCCTTACTGTACGAGATTATCAGCCAGCGTTACGTCCTGCTGCTGATGCAATACGAAGCGTTTAACGATTACCGTCGGCTGGCCAAAGCAACGCCGGTGGTACAGCTACCCATCCCGCTGTACACCGGAACGCAAAAACCGCAGCGGTTCATTTATCCGCAGGGCGAAATCAACACCAACCCAAACGTACCCAATCCTCTTCCTGATCAGTTCACGAAAGTGTCGGTGTTTTAGAAAGGGGGGATTGGTGATCCTCGTCAATGCACTTTTTGCCATCCCGACGCAGGAGGGATCTTTGGCAATAGGAAACCTTTCCGGCAATCACCGAAGATCCCTCCTGCGTCGGGATGACAGAAAAAAAACAGTTCCTGTTCCCACTTCATTAACCAACCGCTACCCCACTTCTCATGACGCTTAGCCATCCGTTTCCGGCCCTTTCTAACCGGGCATTTGTTCGGTATTTCAATTTCACCGCGTTGTACTTTGCCGAAGGACTGAATATGGGCATGTTGTTCGTCGGTATTCCTGCCTGGATGGCCATGCAGAATAAGACGCCGACCGAAATCGGGGCCTTTGCTACGGCCTGCGCGCTGCCCTGGACGTTTAAGTTTGTGGTCGCGCCACTCATGGACCGGTATACCTACCTGCCGATGGGCCGAAAGCGTCCCTGGGTCCTTTTTGGTCAATTGGGGCTGATGGCCAGCTTGCTGGTTATGGCGTTCGTACCCGACCCGCTGTCGAACTTACAGCTATTTATGGGGGCTGCTTTTCTGGTTTCGGCCTTTGGGGCTATTCAGGATGCGGCTACGGATGGGATGGCGGTCGACGTGATTCCGGGCGACGAGCAGGCGCGGGCGAACGGATTTATGGGGGGCGCGCGTATGATCGGCAGTTCTCTGTCACTGGCCGGAGGAAGCTGGCTACTAAACCATTACGATTTCAAAGTCGCCACGCTGGCGCTCGCCTTGCTGATCGGGTTGCTGACGGTCGTCCCGATTCTCCTGCGGGAAGAACCAGGCGAAAAAATCGTACCCTGGACACCGGGAAAGCCTTCGACAGCGACTCAGAAAATGCAGATCACCCGCTGGTCGACGATTCTCAGGGCGTTGTGGAGTTTGTTTCGGCTGAAAAATTCATTGCTGGTTGCCGTTCTGGTTTTCATTACGCAGGGTTCCTACAACTATTTTGAGACCTTGCTACCCCTTTTTACGGTAAAAATAGCTGGCTGGACCAACGTCTCCTATTCAAGAGCCTTTGCTACCGCTGACCTGATCGGTGGCGTTGGCGGGATGTTGCTGGGAGGCTACCTCATCGAACGGTTCGGGAAGAAGCGCATGATCAGCATTTATCTTTTACTGATCATGTCCATAACAGCCGCTTTAGTTGTCCTGAAATCCTACTGGACAAACGATACATTTATCTACGCGTTTATTATCACTTACCGATGGTTAAACGCCTTTGCGAAGATCGGGGTGTATGCCGTTGCGATGGAATGCTGCTCGAAGCTGGTATCCGCCAGTCAGTTTACATTTTACATGACCATCGGCGCCGTCGGTTCGATGGTGGGCGCTACGTTCATCGGGCCGATTAAAGAGCATTTTAGCTGGGAGATCACATTCCTGTTGTTTGCCGCGCTGATGGCACTGGCCTGGGTATGCCTGCTGCTGTTAAACATCGGCAAACTGAACAGGCAGATCAACGAACTGGAAACAAAAGAACAGCCTGCCCAGCCTGCCTATTCTGAAAGTATGTAAGCCGTTATTTAGTCTACAGCTTGGTTGGGGTGACAGAAAGCCGCTAATTGATCCAGGTGCATGCCCTTTTCCCTAAACTCAATGTTAAAGAAACCATCTCTCGGAATCATCTTTGCAATTGCTTTACTCGACGTTATTGCAGCGAATGGATTAGGGCCCCTACTAACCGATTATCTCATCAACCTACCGGCCCAATCGGTGATGCTAACGGCGGGTACCGCCCTGATGCTGAGTATCCAGCTTGCGTTTTCACCCGCCATCGGCTATTGGTCCGACAAACGGGGCCGACGGCCCGCAACAATTGCAACGACCATTGCCTCAACCCTTACAACGCTGCTGTTGATACCGGTACAAACCTGGGGGTATATCGCGAACCGCTGTTTCAAAGGGGCTACCAACGGATTGTATTCCGTGATGCGCTCATCCGTAGCGGACCTGACCGAAAAAGATGAACTGCTCAGGTATGCAGGTCTGATGAGCTTCGTTGTGGGTTCTGGAACAATTTTGGGACCAATGTGCGCCGGTTGGCTTATGCTCGTTTTTAGTGAAGCCCGACTGAGCCCGCTACCCATCGTAACGTTGCTGATCGCGCTTGGCATTGTCAACGTATGCCTGGCGTTTCTATTTAAGGAAACCAGCCCTAAACACGACCCCGTTACTTTCAAAGAGATTGCGCAGAAGGGAGGAAATGCCCTGAAAGTTGTGTCCTTGTGGAAACAACTGGCCGATGCCGATGAGGAGATGCCTGGCCTGAAACCGCTCTTCCTGTTAAACATCCTGGCCACCCTGGGTATGGGCTATTACGCCTTTTTCGTCGCCTTCCTGACCAAGAGCAGTCTGATTATGACGCCACGCGAGACGGTTCAGTTTTTTATGTATTTCGGGGGTCTGGCCGTAGCGGCAAACCTTATTTTCTTTACGTACATCGCCCAACGCGTCAACAAGCGCAAAGTCATTCTGTTTCTGGCCTCCCTGAGCGTCGTGTTACAGGTGCTCTATGCTTTTTCGAAGTCGTCCGTTACGTTGCTGTACGTCGTAGCAGGCGTCGATGCTATAACGGTCTCTATCTTGACGGGCATTACCGGCAGTCTCCTGTCTGTTATGATCAAAGAAGGCAATAGCCAAGGGGAAATGTTCGGCAACATTCAGGGGTTGGGGGGTATGGCTACGTTTGCCACCGCGCTGGTCAACAGTTTATTGTCGGGAGTAAGCATGAAAGCCCCTTTCTTCTTCGGTGCCCTCAGCATGGCGGCCGTCGTGATCTGGACCATCCGCTTACCCGAAGCGACCCGGCAATACACGGACATCAAATCAGTTCACGAATTAGGAACCACACGGAAACCAAATGACCCGCTACCCAACGGGACTTCCAACAAAACACCATAAAACACGCAATCAACCGAATCGGCCTGCTTTTAATCCATACACCTGTATGGGGCCAACAGAGCTGCTTTTATTATGAATATTTTACTTGTGTCAGGTCCTGGCATATCCCTGAAAGAGCCCTATAACAGCGGCATTGAAGCGTTTATCGTTTCACTCGCCAGCCAGCTTGTTGGTGAAGGGCATACGGTAAGTATTGTTGCAGGCGAGGCAGCGTCCGGCGCTGAATTCACACTTATCAATCCGTTTCCTGGATCGTCTACCGATAAACCTAATTTTTTTGAACGCTTTAGGGAAAAGCGTCAGTTCAGAAAGCTGGCTGTCGACTCCTATGATGTGATTCACTACAACATGTTTTATCCGCATCTGTTAAGGGCAGGCTTGCCATTCAATAAACCTTCGTTTCTGACGCTGCATTCACCGGCGGACAAAAACCGAATAGCCGTGTATAAAGAACTTTCCCGGCGAAGCGATATGACATTCGTTGCCATATCGGAAAGGGTCAAACGGGAATGGGACCAGGCGCTTGGTATAAACATACCACTCATACACAACGGCATAGACATGAATCTTTGGCCGACGAGCAGCTCCAGGGGCCGTGAGTACCTGCTGTGGTCGGCCCGAATCAACGAAGAGAAAAATGTTGCAGCGGCCATTCGCGTAGCAAAACACATGCAGCTGCCGCTGAAGATCGCTGGCCGAATTGCGGACCAGCATTATTTTGATAAGCGGGTTAAACCGTATCTGGACAATCAAATTGAGTATGTTGGTCACGTAACGCAACGTGAACTGAGCAGCCTGGCCAAAAAAGCGTCTGCTTATCTGGCAACGGCAACCTGGCAGGAGCCGTTTGGGTTGGCAGCTCTGGAGATGCTGGCGAGCGGTGTGCCAGTCGTAGGATTTGATACGGCTGTTCCGCCCAGTTGGGCGCATGAAAGTGTATCCACGACGGCGTCGCTCCGTTGGCAAGACTTAGTAGAGCTGGTCGAAAAAAGTCATACGATCAGTCCAGGTACCTGTGCCGCCTTTGCTTCGAACATGAATATTCAACACATGACGTCGAGCTACGTTAAGCTCTATAGAGCCGTATTGCGGCAACAAGAAACTGGTGAAAAAGCCATTCTTGTGGAAGACCGCGGATTACCAGGGGCCGCTCACCAACCGCAACCCTTAACGTAGCGCTGACCTATGAACATTGCGGTTATAGCCAAAACGAGACTGCCGATAGCGGAGCCATTTCGAGGAGGCTTGGAAGCGTTCACCCACGCACTGTGCACAGCGTACATACGTCTCGGTCACCACATCACGCTGTATGCCCATGCAGATAGCGACCCTGAGCTGAATGTGAAAGGATTTTACGGCGATGCGCATCGGGAAGACAGGCTATTCGACCTCTATGAGACCGACGAATACCTATCCATACTGGCGGATATTGAGCAACATGATTTTGATGTCGTTCATAACAATTCGACGCATGAATTACCCATACTATGGGGAATGAAGGCGCAGATGCCGGTAGTCACAACCATCCATACGCCACCCATCAGCAAATTAAAAGCAGCGATTACGCTTTGCTCGGGTTCCGAAAATCTTCATTTCGTTGTGCCTTCCCAATCGTTTGACGCTACGTGGCAGCCCTACCTGCATAATGGCTCCACCATCATTCCTAACGGTGTCGACCTGGCAGAGTGGCCGCTGGTCCGTAAAAACCGGCACTACCTGTTCTGGTTTGGCCGGATCGTGCACGCTAAAGGGCTGGACATCGTGATCGACGCGGCCCACGAGCTGAACATGCCGGTAAAGTTTGCCGGACCGCTCGATGATAAAACGTATTTTGAGGACCAGATCAGGCCACGCATGACGGGAACAGATACCTACCTTGGTCATTTAAACCAGACTGAACTACGGATGCACCTGGAAGGGGCAGCCGCTATGGTCAATGCCGTCCGCTGGGAAGAGCCGTTTGGCCTCACGACCATCGAGGCCATGTCGTCGGGCGTGCCGGTAGCCGGGTTTGACCGCGGTGCTTTTCGGGAACTGGTAAATGCGGAAAGCGGAGTTGTGGCTGAGCAGAAAAACGTGAAATCGCTCGCTAAAGCAATCGTCGCTGCGATACCACTGGAGAGCGCCAACGTAAGGCGCCACGCCGAAACATTTTCGCTGAAAACGATGGCTGAGCGATACATAACGTATTTTGAGAACGTACGATGAAGATACTCCTGGTTGCCGGTCCGTTCATCTCGCTGCGTGAGCCGTATAATGGCGGCACGGAAGCATTCATCGTCGAGCTCGCCAACGAATTAGTACGCCTGGGGCATATCGTTGATGTCATAGCCAAAGATGCCGACGAAATAAATCTGTTTCAGGTGATTGAATTTCGTGAAAGCTCGTTCAGCATGAAAGATGATTCGTACCGGGCCTGTCCGGAATGGCTCGGCCAGCAGCACTATCAGACGCTACAGTACGGACTGTTCGACGTTAGTCGGTACGACGTCATCCACTACAATTCATTTATACCCGAAATTTATGCCGTCGGCGCACTCGTCAAAACGCCAAGCGTACTCACACTGCACCTGCCGCCAACCGAGAAATTTGTCCTGATGTATAAATTTTTCATGAAGCATGCGCCAGTCGTACCGATCGGTATTTCAAATCGAATGGGCGAACAGTGGATGGCTGCACTCGGCAGTGATGTAGACGTAATCTTAAATGGACTAGTGCTCCATAAATGGCCCTTACACGCAAGAAAGACTGACGGGTATTTGTTATGGAGCGGGCGAATTGCCAGAGAAAAGAACGTGGAAGCCGCGATCCAGCTGGCTACTTATTTAAAACAGCCACTCAAGATTGTCGGCCCCGTATTTGACAACCACTATTTCCGTGATCACGTGCAGCCGCAGTTAAATGAACATATTGACTATATACCCCATGCCACTCAGCAGCAATTAAGTAAACTGGCGGCAGGTGCTTCGGCCTATCTGGCAACCGCTACCTGGGAGGAGCCCTTCGGCTTGAGTACGGTGGAAATGCTGGCCAGCGGTTTACCCGTAGTCGGGTTTACGACCGCCATTCCTCCGGAACTGCGCCACGAAAACGTATCCATAGCCGTTGACTCACAGGACTGGCGGGATCTGCTGAAGCCGCTACTTATCGCCAGACAGTCGGAACCGGAAGCGTGTCGGGAATTTGCAGCCTCATTCGATATGGCAAGCATGTCGGCAGCGTATGTAAACGTTTACGAACGCGTGATACAACCGGCCAGGATCTGATGAAGAAGCCAACGATATTCTATTTCGTACATGCCCACGGTAACGGCCATCGGGCAACATTCAATCTGCTGTACCCGGCATTGTCCGTCTTTTTTAAGGTTATCGCGCTAACGACGAACAACGAAGTCACGGAGTATTTGCGTCAAAAACACGACGTTGACGTGCTGGAGCTGCCGCCAAAATACCCGGCGGGCTATGCCATACCAGTGCATACGTTTTCGAAAGCGTTTGAAGTGACCCCGTACGCGATTGAACCGGCCGGGCGGGCCAAAGCACTGGCCGAAGCGATCGAGCGCTACCGGCCCAGAGCTTTCTACTGCGACGGTGTTCCTGAGCTGGCCATCATGGTTCGGGGCATGGGCGTCCCCGTCGTGTTGGTGCACCTGCCCGGACATGTTATGAACGATCCGACACAGGTCTTTGCGCATGAACTGGCGGATCATATCGTCGCTCATTTTCCGGCTTCGCTGGAACAGGCATACTACCCATTTGCGGCCAAAACCTACTACAGCGGCTATATGTCACAGTATGCTGGCCGTGGGTCGAAGCCAGACAACAGCCTGACTATAAATAACATAACAATTTTGCTAGGCTACGATAATTACGATAGATCGGTGCTTCAAGCGATGACGAACGATCAGCACACACCGTTTACGATTATCGGCAATAAGCTGGATTACGAATTAGCGCAAAACTGTGTACTGCTCGGCCCGGTTAAAGACATCAGCGAAGCGATTACCGGAGACGTCGTGATTTCGGCCGCTGGTCAAAACACCATTGCCGAACTGTTGTCGCTTAATAAACGGTTGATCCTTCTTCCGGAGCCCAGACCCTATGATGAGCAACTGGTCCATGCGACTATGCTAGCGAATCAACAGATTGCCCTGTTAGCACAGGAAACGTTCAGCCCTGAGCAGTGGCAAAACATACGGCAAAAAGCGAACGTATTGACCCCTTCGTACGAAAATCTGGTGAATACATCAGCACCCGAAGCAATAGCGCATCAACTAAGAGATTGGTATGCCTAAATTCAGTGTGGTAACGATTGTTAAAGGAAGGCGAAATCAATTAGCCAATCTTCTGTACGCGGTAAAAGCCTCGACGATCCTCCCCTACGATATACAAATCGTTTGTATGGACGACCCGGACGGAATTACCATTCCTGAGGGTTTGCCCGTGAGCATCCATGTAAGTAGCGAAACCCATGAACTGCCCCTCGCTGCAGCCCGAAATAAGGGAATTACCGCTACAAAAACGGACAACATCATCTTTATAGACGTTGACTGCATCGTTTCGCCAACCCTGTTTGCCCGTATGCTGACGGGTTTAAAGCCTGAAACTATACTTACTGCTTATCCTTTGTATCTGCCGATCGTGCCAGACACAGGAAATTATGGTGATCTACAGCATAAAGCGGTTCCACACCCTGCTCGGGAACGCATACCGGTCGGCCAGCCGGTTAATCATCTGCAATTCTGGTCGTTGATATTTGCTATTCAAAAAAAGACGTTTAAGACGATTGGTGGCTTTGACGAATCTTTTACAGGGTATGGGGCAGAAGATACCGATTTTGCCATGATGTTTCATCGGGCGGGTGTCGAGCTGATCTTTGTACACGACTACGTATTACACCAGTATCACGATAAACATGATCCACCGGTAAACCATTTCAATTCGATTATCCAGAACGCCAGGCGATACCAGCAGAAATGGAATGTGTTGCCCATGCAGCGCTGGTTGAAAGGATTCGAAGACATGGGCTTGATTCAAATAGACGAGGCAGATACCATCACCGTCCGTCAAAAACCGACGGATAGCCAGCTAAAAAATAGTATTTCGCCCCATCCGTATTGATGCCTACATCTGTAGTGACGGGGAAGCTCCTTAAATCTTCTACATTTGTTCTGATAGGTCTCGATAGCTTGGTAAGCTTTACTGATTTAACCAGAGCAGCCGTATTCAAAAGCGGCTAACAGTTACTACCCATGCAAATTCTCAAGAAACGCTCCTGCATGAGATGAATGTATTTCACCTATATGTTCTTAAGTAGAGTATTTAAGCAGATCAATTGATCGATACGGCTTTACCTGATCCATCAAGCCTTGAGTACCCAGCCTCGTTATTTACCCCTTAGCCTAACCTATTCGAATCCCGCTAGTTGACATTACTACAGGACCTGTTTTTTATGAATCCACTCGATCAACCCAGTGAGCCCCCCGACCCCCATCCGTATCGAGCCCTCATCCAGCACATGCCCCTGGGCTTCTGCCTGCTGGAAGCCCTAGCGAGTGAAACCAGCCCACGAATCGATTACCGATTCGTGGACGTCAATCCCCTTTTTGAAGAACAAACCGGACTCGCTAGCCCCCTGGTCAAGACGATCACTCAACTCCAACCCCCGGACGGGCAATCTTGGAGGGAACTGGGTGACCAGGTGCTTCAGACCAATAAGCCCGTTCACCAGAGAACAGCATTGACCCACTTAACCCATGAGGGGGGCAGCTATGATCTCTTGGCCTTCCCCCTGGGGACTGCTCACCACCCACAGATAGCCATTCTTTGCCAGTTCGGTAGCCAACCCCTACCAAGCCAACAAGCAAAAACCCAAGAGTCCCTGCGCGAAGCCGATCAGCGCTTCCGGCTGGCCATCGAAGCGGTCCAGATGGCCAATTGGGAGTGGCATATCCTGACCGATCAGGTGTACTGGAATGAGCAGCACTTCCGGCTCTTTGGCATGCCCCCCAGAGCGGTCCCTTAGCATCCGAGGCCTTTGTAAATCATATTCATCCCCAGGATCGGCCGTATGTATCGAATTTGTTAACCAAGGCCGTCGAGCAGCAAGGCTTGTTTGATGCCAAGTTTCGCATTACTCGCGACGATGGGGTGCTGCGCTGGATGAGTGGCTACGGCCGGGTGATCGAGCAGCACCAGGGCCGCTCAGTGCGCATGAGCGGAATCATGTTCGACATCACCGATCGGAAAGTGGCCCAGGAGGCCCTTCTCCAGGCGGACCAAAGGAAAGATGAGTTTTTGGCCATGCTAGCTCATGAGCTGCGTAACCCCCTGGCCACCGTGCGCAACGGCCTGACCATTCTGGGCCTGACGGGCCAAGCCGATGCGACGACGAGTCAAACGGTGAGCATGATGAACCGTCAGGTCGATCATCTGGTGCGCATGGTCGATGACTTGCTGGACGTGAGCCGCATCAGCCGGGGCAAGATTGAGCTGCGCTGGGAACGGCTCGACTTGAGAGACCTGGTAGTGGACGTTCTTGAGGCCATACGCCCCCAGTATGAACTTAGCCACAAAGGCTTGCACGCGAGTTTTTGGCCATCGGCGCTGGTTCTACGGGGGGATGCCACCCGGCTGACCCAGGCCCTCACCAATCTGCTCACCAATGGCTTACGCTACACGTACGCTACACGGGCGAGAATGGGCAAGTAGGGGTGAGCTTGCGGGCTCAAAATGGAGAGGCCGTTTTGGCGATAGCCGACAATGGCGTTGGGCTAGAGCCGGATCAGCTACAAACGGTTTTCGACTTATTTGTGCAGGGCGACAATTCGCTGGCTCGTTCGCAGGGGGGGCTGGGGGTGGGCCTGACGTTGGCTAAACGCTTGATCGAGTTGCACGGGGGACGCATCGAAGCCCAGAGTCCGGGCTTGGGAAAGGGTAGTACGTTCATTGTCTGTTTACCGCTCTTAGAGGCCGTCGAAGGGATTACCACGGCCCTCACCAGCCCAGACACGCCAACCCAAGTGCATCGCTTTTTAGTGATTGATGATAACGCGGATGCGGCCTTGACGTTGTCGATGCTGTTGACCCTAAAAGGCTATGAAGTCCACAGCCGCCCCAGTGGTCAGGAAGGGATTCAGGCGGCAGCTGTTCTTGAGCCTACCGTTATTTTGTGCGATATCGGCATGCCTGAGCTGGACGGCTACCAAACGGCCCGTCTGATCCGGCAGCAAACGTGGGGCCAAACCTTGGTTTTTGTGGCCATCACGGGCTATGGGCAGGTTGACGACAAGCAGCGCGCCCAAGAAGCGGGTTTCGATGCGCATCTGGTCAAGCCCATTGACCTCGACGAGCTGGTGCGCTTACTAACGCGTTACCGAGCTACTTCAAAAGAAACGTAAACGTTGCCCCGTTGTTTTGGCGGGTCGTCCTAAGCGCTCATCCGCTAGGAAAAGGTTCATACATTGCCTTCGAAAAAGGGCGTTTGAAGAGACCAAATAAGCAACCCGAATTTTGTACTTTTATAGGGAGTACTATTTATCGCTCGTTAGGTTAAGTCCGCTATGATTGACCCGCTTACTATTCATGTTCGTCAGGAGCAAAGCTCCGACCACCAAGCCACCGAAGCGCTAGCCTTAGCGGCCTTTGATCCCGATCCTAGAGTGGCTGAATTGGTTCGGCGCTTGCGGGCCTCGGACTCCCTCATTACGGAATTAAACTTAGTGGCTCAAGTTGAGAATAGGATTGTGGGACACCTGATGTTTAGTCGAGCTCGGATCACCTCGGGTCACGAACTGGCGCTGCTCTCACCCTTAGGCGTGTTGCCTAAGTTCCAACGGCAACATATTGGCTCTGCTTTGATGCTCCATGCCCTGACTTGGTTAAAAACCAGTCCGTATCCACTAGTTATCTTAGAAGGCGTTCCTTCTTACTATCCCCGATTTGGTTTTGTAGCGGCCCATCCCTTAGGGATTAATCCGCCGTTTGATTTACCTCCAGCGGTATGGCAGGCTTACCGCTTACCAGCTTATAGCACTCAGGTAAGGGGAATGGTCCATTATCCAGAACCCTTTGATTTTCTTCATATAGAACCCTAAGCCTGTTGGACAATCAAACATTATGATAAACAAGCTCTCGAAAGTTGAAATTTTCACAAAACGCTCATTCCATGCGATCGCTATAAGTTGAGCCACACACGGGGACTCACATCCCTAAAAGGCTGATAATAAAATTAGCTATATTAGCCCATCAACTCGTCCTCCAGCATGATCAACCGGACAACCGGTCAGTTTTATGGCCAAACCAGTGCGTTAATTCAGGTTGAAGGACTGACGCTGACGGATACCGAGTATACCCATGATTTTGTCGATTGGCATTATCATCAGAACGCGTACTTCACCTTTATTCTGGAAGGGGGCGTGCTGGAAGGCAACAAACAACACACCTATCACTGCTCGGCGGGCAGTCTACTGTTTCATCACTGGCAGGAGGCTCACTACAACAAAAAGCCCCCGGGCTTCACCCGAGGCTTCCACCTGGAACTGGAACCCCAATGGCTGACCCGCTTCGATTTAGATCTAAATCGGGTACAGGGTAGCCTGAATCTCGCCGATCCCCAGCTAAAAGTGTTGTTCTATCAACTCTTTATGGAGTCAAAAGTGACCGATATAACCCGGCCCTTAGCCATTCAATCGGTGTTGATTGAGGTGGTTTCCCGCCTGGTCCGCGATGGGCAGGCCACCGACCGAAATCGACCGGCTTGGGTCAACCAGCTTAGAGATGTCTTACAGGATACGCCTACCCAGAACTGGACCCTACCCGCCTTAGCCCAAACGGTAGGCATTCATCCGGTCCATCTCTCGCGCTCGTTCGAGCAGTACTTCCACTGTAGCTTGAGTCAGTATATCCGAACCATCCGGATTCAGCACGCCCTGGCGCTGATGCCCCAAAAACATACCTCTTTGACGGATATTGCCTTGGCGTGTGGCTTTGCCGACCAGAGCCATTTTATCCGCTGTTTCAAGGCTTTATGTGGGGATAAGCCGTTGGCCTACCGCCGTCATTTACTCCGATAAGCACCCATGTTAATTTTATTCTATTTTGGGCCGGGCTTGACTCCTACTTTTGTTTGATGAATCTATTCAAACAACCTGCTCAATCGTGATTCGCTCGCTACTGCTTACCCATTTAGTGCTCATCAGCATCCTACCGGCTTGGGGACAAACCCTGGCGTTGGCAACCAATCATCCTCCTGTCTCGTCGGTCCACCAAGCTCATCAAGGCCA
This sequence comes from Spirosoma validum, assembly GCF_014699035.1. Lineage (GTDB taxonomy): Bacteria > Bacteroidota > Bacteroidia > Cytophagales > Spirosomataceae > Spirosoma > Spirosoma validum. The sequence continues at coordinate 6,893 of NZ_JACXAA010000031.1, read as the reverse complement.
ATTGACGTTTGCGGCCCGTGACATCCCCCTTGACCATTACCAAGCGTCGGACTTTCTAACGGATTACACCCTAACGCCAAAAAGTGAACTGTTTATCACCGCCTTTCTGGCGAAGCCTTTGAGCGACTATTTGGCGAAGCTAGCTCCCCAACAGTCGGCAACCGAGCGGATCGGTTTGGGCAGCTACCAATTTTCGTTTTATGTGGATCGCAAGCTGGTTTATACGGGCAACCTGCCACCGGATCATATTGAAGCAGTCGCCAAACAAACCCAAACCGTACTCCGCCAGCCCTTCGTTGCCTATCCCCGGCAACGCAAGTGGGGGGAATCGATCTGGACCCTGTTTCTGCGCAACGGTGGCCAGCAGGCCCTGACCGAAGGCAAGCATACGTTTACCCTGGAAATGCGTCCCTTTCTGAGTGATCCTGCCCTAAAAGTAGGGCCAATCATAGCCCAGGGCCAATTAGTCTTGGATGTTCAGTTAGACCCTGTGATTGATCCGGCCACGGTTCAGTTAAGCCCGCTGACACCCTATACTGGCATAGCCATATCCTCAGATAAGATCGATGTGGATCATATCAAAACGTTGAAGGGAAAGATTAATGCGTCCGTTTTCAAAGACATTACCAGTGTGGTTGTGCTCAAAAACGGGCAGTTGCTGATGGAGGAATATTTTAACGGGGCTAACCGCCAGACGCTGCACGATGTGCGCTCGGTTGGCAAGTCGTTTGCCTCTACCGCAGCGGGCATCGCCATCGGGGAGGGCTATTTGATGAGCGAACAGCAAGGCTTGAAGGATTTCTACCGCTTGAAAGATTTTGACCACTACTCGCCCCAAAAAGACAACACCACGCTGAAAGAGCTGCTGACGATGAGTTCAGTCTTCGAGGGGGATGATGATCGGCGGGAGTCGGCGGGTAATGAGGAAAACATGTATCCCACCCCGAACTGGGTCAAGTTTGCCCTGGATTTACCCGTTGATTCAGTTCGAAAAGCGGGCGAATGGCACTATTTTACCGCCGGGGTTGTGATAATAGGCGACATTCTTGACAAGACGGTACCCGGCGGCCTGGAACGCTATGCCGATCAGAAGCTCTTTGGTCCTTTAGGCATTACGGCGTATAAATGGCAATATACTCCCCAAAAGGTAGCTAACACGGCGGGTGGTATTCGGATGAACGCGCTGGATTTCGCTAAGTATGGCCAGTTGTACAAGAACGGGGGGGCTTGGCAGGGCCAGCAACTGATCCCCAAAGTCTGGATTGACAAGACGTTTACTCGGCATAAAGCTATCCCTGGCCGCTCCGGCGAGTATTATGGCTACCTATTCTGGAATAGAACGTACCATGTTAATGACAAACTGTACGAAACCTACTATTGTGCGGGCAACGGGGGCAACAAGATCTACATTTTCAAGGATCAGCCGTTAGTGGTTGTGATCACGGCAACGGCTTTCGGCACTCCCTACGCTCACGCGCAGGTTGATAAGATGATGGAGGAATACATCTTACCAGCGACCCTAGATTCTCGCTAGTAGATCGTGTTCCCCAGCTCACAACTTTTGATAAATATAGGTTGCTGCTGATGTGTGATAAAAGCAATACGTTTTTGAGCGAACTAAGGCCTGACAACGATTCAATAGACGAGGCTTACTTGCACTAAGTGGCGTTGACCATCATTTAAAATAATCATCTCGAAAACGCTCCTACTTGAAACGATCGATTGATTCTGGCTGATCGGCTTCGGAGGAAGAAGCCTAACCCATCGACTCAAACCACCCCCTCCGGTTGAGGCCAGAGTCGCCTTAACAGCCAGCGACAGCGGCCAACCACTGACTTCTAATGTACCACCAGCTGGGCTGGCCTCAACTCCTAAACTTAAGTACCTATAAGTAGTTATACTTAGAAAACCCCTATTGGTGACGCATTCTACGCACAGCACCAAAAACTAAATTATGGGTTGCCCCCTATGACCAAACAAAACGCGCGAATCCTCATTGCCGGTGCCAGTATTGCGGGACCAACCCTGGCCTATTGGCTCCACAAACATGGCTTCGAGGTAACAATTATCGAAAAAGCGCCCGCCCTGCGACTCGGTGGCCAAAGTATCGATGCCAGCGGACCCGCCCGCCAAATTGCCCGCTGGATGGGCCTTGAGCCCGCCATCCGGGCCGTCAGCTCGAACGAAGCGGGCATCCAGTGGGTTGACAAAAACAACCACATCGAGGCCGCTTTCCCCCGGGATCACCCCCTCAGCATCACCGATGAGATGGAGATTCTGCGGGGGGATCTGGTCAACATCCTCTATGAACTCACCCGTCAGCAGGTAACCTACCGATTCAACGCCCAGATTGAGCGGCTAGACCAAGACGATCAGCAGGTGAGCGTTACCTTTTCGGATGGCCAGTGTGAGCACTATGACTTGGTCATTGCCGCCGATGGGATCCGCTCAAAAACCCGAAAACTAATCTTCGAGGATGAATCCGTCTTCAAATATTTGGGGGTCTGTGTGGCCTATCTAACCATTCCCCGGGCCCCAACCGATACCAACTGGGCCCGCTGGTACACCGCCGATGAGTCGCGGATCATCCTGCTTCGCTCGGACAGCAAAGGCACCACCCGAGCCTCTGTTCTGTTTCTGTATCCGCAAACCGATTTTGAAAAGCTGGCCCCCCAGGATCACAAATCCTTAGTGCTAAGCAAATTAGCGGATGCCGGTTGGGAAGCCTCTCGGCTTAGCGAGGCCATTGAAAAGGGGGAAGAAATGTATTTCGATGGCATCGGCCAGATCAAAGCCCCTCAATGGTTCAAGGGTCGTCTGGGCATGATTGGCGACGCGGCTTATTGTCCCTCCCCCATCACGGGGCGGGGCGTTACCCTGGCCATGGTGGGGGCGTATCTGCTGGCGGGTGAATTATCGCGCCACCAACGCTTCGAGGATGCTTTTTCGAGCTACGAGGGGCTGATGCGTCCTTATGTCGAATCGGTGCAAGGGCTGCCACCGGGAGTTCCTGAGCTGCTGTATCCGAGCAGTGCTACGGGCGTAGCGATCGTCAATAAACTGGCGGGTTTACTGTCGAGTCGTGCGGTCAAGACGGTGATCAATCTGTTGAAGCCCTCGGCTGACCAGGCTGATCAACAACTGAACGGCCTGGCCTTACCCCGGTATGGCTTTTAGGGCTGGATTTACGGTCTTGTTCTTGGTTTGTCTCTTTGGGAAGGTCACAAACGGCTAGTTGGCGTTGACAGTTAAAAAAAACGTCTCTTAAAACCCTCCTCCCTGAGACAATAAAACCATCATGAATCTGACTGTAGGATAGATTCTAATTGAAAATCAAATACAACCATTGGCAGAGTAAAGGACAAACCATTCGTATTCTGGCATGTTATTAGCAGGTAATCAAGCCTTTAGATCAATGTCAAACCAAGATCAGATTGAACAAATCATTCGAGGTCAGGAACAGGCCGTTCAGCAGAAGAATATTGATGGGGCAATGGCTTCCTACTCGACGGATGTAGTCTCATTTGACGTAGTCAACACGCTACAAAAAGTAGGACTACAAGCTTGTCGAGAACGGTTAGAAAGTTGGCTGTCTCAATTTCCAGGGTCTTTTTCCTACGCGATTGAAAAGCTATCCGTCGTTGCCAGTGACGAACTCGGCTTTGGCTATTCGTTTAATCATGTCAAGGGGGCACTAGCTAATGGTGATGAGATTAATATGCGATGGCGATCAACCGTTTGCTTAAGCAAACAGAACGGCCACTGGCTGATTATTCACGAGCATAGTTCGGTACCGTATGATGCTAAAAGTGGCCAAGCATTGATCAAGTTAGAAGAATAAATGTAGGGTATCCAGCTATCTCACCGAACCCTGATTATTAAGAGAAGGCTTATTTGGCTAATCATCGATTAGAAGTGATAACTGATGCCCGTACCCAAGGCCGAACTTACACCCGCTTCCTGAAGACTACTTACCCGAAAGCGCCCATCCACGCTCCAGCGCTCATCAAACTGCCAAGCGTATTCGGCCGCAAGGTGCCAGCCAGTGGTCAAGCCACGTTGTAGCCGCCGATCAATCGCGTAACTGCCTCCACCAAGGGTGCTCGCCCCCCGGTAAAGGTCATCACGTCGGTACCAGGCCGATAGGCCCCCACATAGCCGCAAGGCGTGATGCGGGCTGGATAAAGCATCGACCAGCACGCTTAGCTCTGTAGTGAACCGCTCGCGCCGATTAGGGCCTGGATCAATGGTATTGAATAATTGATTAGTGGTTGTAATGTGCATGTACCCAGCTTCAGCGGCTATGATGATGCGGTCCTGGCGAAGATGCCTGGCCAGGCGGGCAATGTAGCGAGGATTAATATCGTCGGGCGCATCTAAAGTCGTCAGATCAACACCCAGGCGCGCTGAATACCGTTTGAGGGGGCTTTGCCCCCGAAGTACTCCCGAGATCACTAAGCCCGTTGCCAGTAAAATAAACCGGTTCATAGAAAGTTCCACACATTATTGACAGTACCATTCCATCGTAAGCGAACCCGTGGTTCCTGGAAAGCCCGTGACTTGTAGCTCAACTTCCTCCCGCGAGTAAAAATCTTGGCTCAGCTGCCGATCGGTGTGGGTCCCCGCGGCTAAGGTATCCTGCAAAGCGGGGTAACGCTGCTGCCCCGCTTCTAAGTAATAAACCGACAGGGCGACGGGCCGGTTAACCGTTCCAGTAATCCGAAGCGTCATGTTGCTAGGGTATTTGTCACGAGCGGCTAATCGGGAGCGAACTGGGGTAGTAAAATTGTCGATGTAGAGCCGCTTATAGGATCGGTCCAACAGGGTCACTTCTCGACAGCTGACCAACCAGAAGCCTAGGCTGATGAGATAAAGACGGGTAAAGCTAGATCGTTTCATAGGTTGAGTAGTTACCCTTGACCCTGAATCATTGGTTGGGTGTCGAATATACTACAAATTGAACTATGTGTTGTAACGGCGCTGGTAGTCGTGCGTAAAGCCGTCTGGAAGCGGGCTGTCAGCGGGCGTGTAGGCAAGGGAAGTTGCCGAATTGCTACGAACCTCCATGGTGGATCGATGAGGCTTATTGCCATCTTTTCATTAAACGAAACGAAATTACTACCTGCACACTCAATCTCCTTAATCGCTCCCACCTGAGACGAGGGCGTATCTATAATTCGGGCGTTAATGGAGATGCTTCTTCTCGGTTTATAACTGTGTTGAGGGTCCCGCTCTGGCGGGCAGCTATTGAATGAAAAGCCGAGTTTTGGCTACTCACTAGTGATGATTTTATTTTAACTATTTTGCTATTTGTTTGTATATTTAAGGGTTAATTAATATAGCGGTACTTACAAAATCACCCCTAACATGCCTACGTCCGTTCTTATTACAGTAGTGATAGCTCTATTTTGGCTGCCTCTTCGGGCCTAAACAGTTCAAACCGATTCTAGCTCAACGCCTGACCATCCAATTTACACCGTTGTCCAACAGCAATCCGAATTTCCGGGTGGGATGAGTAGACTAGGTCAGTACATCAGTGAGAATCTACGGTATCCCAAAGCAGCCCAAGCAGCGGGATTAGCTGGACGGGTTTTTATTCGATTCCTGATTAATAAACAGGGTGGCATTGAGCAGGTGAAAGTCTTAAAGGGGGTGTCCCCTGAGATCGATACGGAAGCAATTAGAATGGTGGCCAGTATGTCCAGTTGGCTTCCCGGCAAAGTGGATGGCCAAGCTGTCGATTGCTTTTATAATTTGCCCATCAACTTTTCTGTTCGGTGAAGGAGTACAGCTCGCGGATAAGATTATTGACTTATTCAAAAACTTGTTCAGAAAAAATAGTGGATCAAGATGTTTGACGAACATATTGGCACTTATACAATAGTTTCTTACATGAAATACTTCATAGCTTGGTACTACTTGCTTCCCCTTGGACTTGCCCCTCATTTCGCCCAAGCTCAAGCTGGCTACCCTCCACCTTGCGATCAGATCAAGCAAGTAAAACTAGACACCGATCAGAATAAGCGACTGATCTTGATCAACTTCATGCGTAACTGTGTCGGTAAGTACTGGCTGAATGATAAGGGAATTGTGCTGTTAAGAGAGTACCAGAATGAACAGGGTAAATTGTGTTGGTTGCTCTTACCCAGTATTGATGATAGCTATAAAGATAACCCGCCTAACCGCTTTGCCTCATTTGAGGGGGATATTATTCTGGTTTTTGACGCTGATTCAAATCGAAACGTTAAGCCAACGATCGGTGATAAAACTTTATTGAATCAATGCTTAGAGCAAATTATTGGCGACCGTGTTTATACTCGACCTGTCATTAAAGGCCGCTGGACGGATATGGTATTACCCTTTACGGATCGTAAGATGAAAGAGGGTGCCCATCGTCATGCATTGGGAAATGGGGGAAGCCTACTTATTATTTTCAATTCAGATGGGAGCTATGAGAAATTGTTGCCTGTTTAAGATTATGCTAAGTTAGCTTACCAACTGCACTCTGGTCAAATTTTAGTATGTTTAGGTTATTGTTTTTCAGTTAGTTAAAGCTAAAAATTCATGAACACTCCTAACACTCGAGATACTACCCGATGGGTAACGGAATGGATCGAATACAATGAGTCAACGTAAGCTCACATCAGTGGAAAAAAAAGGTGGAGGTATCGCAGCCGTTAAGGCCATTGCTGAAGAGAAAGGTGTTCATTTATTACTAGTCGAAGATGACAAAGGGAATGAACTGGTAGCAGCCAGTATGAAGCCCTTTAAAGTAGTTTGCTGAATAACTACAGTACTTTAATACTGAAGTTGTGCAAAGTTTAAGATGTCGCATCAGAAGGCCGCAAAAGGCCAACCAATGTAGAGCTAGCCAATTACTGGCCTTGGTTTCA
>NZ_JACXAA010000030.1 GCF_014699035.1 Spirosoma validum | reverse complement strand
GTAGTCCGTGTAGAGATCAAGGTTGGTTTGCATGACCAAAGATAATTTGTCCAGTTAACCCAGTTGCGTAACTTCAGTGATTAAATTAGGCATGGATCGTTTTATTAATCCGCTTCTGCTTGATAAATTGATAAACACTACCGACAATAAACAGAATGAAAAGAGTTAGAAGCGTTTTACCAATCAAGGGATCCGTAATATCCTTTGCCAAAGGATGACCAATAGGAACGCGAGTAAATGTTTCATTTACGGTAGGAATTAATGATAAGAAAAAACTCAATGACAGGCAAAAATTTTCAATAAAACGAGAGGCATTATTGCCTTTTCTTCGAGCGTAAAGAAAAAAAGCAACGACTACTAAAATGGCGATGAGTATAGAAAAAACATGACCAGGATTAAAGCCCCCATGTTTCGATATGCCTAGGGCCGTTAACGACGTAGTGACTGTACCGAAAAAATAAATTTTACCGGTAGGATGCGACAAATTTACTTTGCCGTATCGTATAAACGATAGGATAGCCGCTATAAGAGCAACAAGGCCAATCACTGTATGAAATATTCCTAAATTAGATAGTCCCATTTTTCCCATTTGTTTGAACAGGGCAAAGGTGCAGGGGAAAAACGGGACGGATTTTATGATTTAGTTCAATTGTTTGGCAATTTAGTTCACTCTAAAATCTAGCTTTTAAAGCCAGAATGATCAGCGGTTGAGACGCAATTATCTTTACTAGAATTTATTCGATCGCTTCAGCCGGTAGTCTGTAGGTGTACACTTGTAGCTAGTACTGAAGCTTTTGGTGAAATTGGCCAGGTCATTGAATCCACACTCGTAAGCAATGTCGGTAATCCGTTGATCAGAAGCCAACAGGAGTTGAGCCGCTTTTTCAAGCTTTTTTGTTTTTATGTACTTGGCCGGTGTATCGCCATATATTTTGGCAAATTCTCGTTTGAAGGAAGAGATACTTAAATTCAATTGCTGCGCCAATTCATCCAGAGTAAGCTGCGAAAACAAATGAGCTTCAATGATCTGTTTAAACGTATAGGTAGTTGGCGAGAAAAGTTGCGATAGAATAACTTGTATGGCCTTCACATTCCGGGTTTGCGACAGTAAAAGCATAATCTCCTTTAATTTCAGTATTAAAATATCCTCATTCACTAAGGATTGGTTTTCGAAATAAAACAACAAACCTTCAATATACTTTTGAATTAAAAAGTCATTATTTATTTTTTCACTGGATTGATTTGATACCAGATTCTGGGGCGCTTGGTGTATTAGTGGTATTTCTCTATCATATATTTTCTTTAGAATATCCGGGTAGAACGTAACGATGATCAGTTCACAATTACTTTTTGTGCCGTGTATTTGTCCTCCTGAGTTGATACAATTTAAAAACAAGGAGTAGTTCGTAGGAATATTTTTTTGCTCATTATCAAGTTGATATTGTATATCCCCTTCCAGTATATATATAAAGCAGGCTTGATTCGCAATTGGAAAATCAAATGTAAAAGGTGGTTTTAGGGCAACTTTTTGAAGGAATGACTTTCCAAATAAATCAATTTTTTTATAATCGTCTACCATGTCTCTTCTCGTTTAGTACAATACGGTTCTGTTGACGAATGGAAAAACTATGATTCTTGATTCATGAAATAAATTATCCGTTTGGTTTCAGCTTAAATCAGTAAGGAAATTATTCCTGATTCGTTCCATAAAAATTTTCTTCAACATACGTTACTGCTTCTCCATTTACAAGGTTCTATCTAATCGCTTAACACTCATGGCCAAGAACTCCTGGCCACGGCGAGTGCGATAGCCCATTTGATTCAACCGATCGGCAATAGCCCGGTAGGTCAGTCCATCTTTGCGGTACAAGCGAATCAACTCCGCAGCTTGTCGATTGGCTAAATTCACCTGAGCGTTCTGTTGACGGACGGCTAAACCTCGACGAGTCACTTCGGTAGTAATGTTAGGCATGCCTAGCTTATGACCCTGGGCTTTCTTTGCGGCTAAGGCGGATCGGGTGCGTTCACCGATCAGCTCTCGTTCATGTTGAGCTAATACAGCCATGATGCCTACAGTAAGGATGTTGGCATCAGGAATATCACAAGCCACAAAGTCAACTTCAGAATTACGCAACGAAAATATAAATGACACATTGCGGCTAAGTCGGTCCAATTTGGCAATGAGCAAGCGTGCTTTGTGCTGTTTGGCATGTGCAATGGCCGAGGCCAGTTGGGGGCGGTCCGCTCGTTTCCCCGACTCGACTTCAATAAACTCATCAAGCAGTTCGTCGCCGGCTTTGAGGAAGCGTTGGACAATATCCTGCTGGGCCGATAGTCCCAATCCACTTTTACCTTGGCTGGCCGTTGAGACTCGGTAGTAAGGAACGTACTTCATTTAATTTTATGACGTATAGAGATAAGGGTTAAAAAAGGGGGGATTTTATTTTTCCATTCCTTTTTCCATCAAATTTTCTAATTTCAAGTGTTCCACGGGCGAATATAGGAAAAATAGGGTGTTTGTAACATTTTCACAACGAGCGTTCAAGCCTTGTAAAACGAACAAGAAAATATATTTTTGTGAAATAAAGTATATATGTTATGGTTTATTACGAAGTTCAGTTTCTCTCACTCGTTCAGGGGGAGTGGACCACCGTCAAAGAATTTGATGACTCGACCGGGGCACTTTTACCCCTTTCCGACTCGGCCGAACAATTGAGTTTGGAAGAGGCCGAAACCCGCCTGATGGATTTCTCCAAGAAATACCCCTTTCTCACCTTTCGGATTAATAAAGTAATTCTGTAGGCGAATGGCGAAGAAACCAACCTCTGTCGTAATCCCTATAGGCCTCACTAAATATATAGCTTACTACCGGGTATCCACCAAAGAACAGGGGGATTCAGGGTTGGGATTGGAAGCACAGCGCACGGCTGTGGCCGGATTTATTAAAGGGGATATCTTAGCCGAGTATACTGAGGTTGAATCGGGTAAGAACAACCAGCGTCTTCAACTGGCAGCGGCCATTGAGCGTTCCAAAAAAGAGAGCGCTATACTCGTCATTGCCAAACTGGATCGCTTGAGCCGGAATGCATCCTTTATTTTTACCTTGAGGGATTCGGGGGTTAATTTCCAATGCGTCGATATGCCCGATGCCAATACACTCACCATTGGCATATTTGCCTCCCTGGCTCAACATGAGCGGGAATTGATCAGTGCTCGCACCCGATCGGCTTTAGCCGCTAAGATTGCCCAGGGGGCTAAACTGGGTAAGCCCGAGAACCTAACGGCCCAGGGTCAGCAGAAAGGCGGAGAAACTACCCGGCGGAATGCGGTAGCCAACCCGGCAAACCGGCGGGCCTTATCTGTTGCCGACATGATGTATAAGGCTGGCAAAAATTATTCTCAAATTGCCGACCACCTTAACCAGACCGGCTTTCATACCGTACGGGGTTGTGCTTTTCAGGCCACTCAGGTCATGCGCTTACTGAAGCGACAACAGCAGACAGCCAAGGACTAACATCAAGGTAGTAGTGCTAATCATAGCTCGGAGGTTAGTAGAGAACCCTCATGCAACAAGGAAGGGGAGTGGCTATGATGACTACGTTGGCGATTCGCTACTCTTTCATTTATAGTTTAAAAGGATAAGGGAAACCTAGGTTTTGGGCAGTCTGAACATGAGGTATAATCTGGCGCTCCAACCGTTCCCTGAACCAGTCAAATGACTGATCTCGTAACGAATCCAGACTTTGGGCAAAGAACAGGTGGTAATCTTCCAGTAGCTTATTATTGCCGTTGATTGCGTGAAACTGGAAACCCTGGTACTGAAGCCAGGCATAGGCATTGAAGTATAAATCTATCGACGGTAGCCAGTCATTTTTCCGGGAATTAATCGCTTTGGGCGTTGGAATGATATTCCAAAGTTGATCGTGAGCTACATAGGACCAGGGTAGAAAATGGTCTAAGCTTAGGTTAGCTTCGGTGATTGGCTGACCGGAATAAATACAGGTCAAAGTTGGATTGGCTACTAAATAGGTTTTCCAGAATTTGCTGGCGCTGGTTAATATCCGAACTCCAGGTTTTTCCAGTTTTTCCGTCAAGCCGATGACATTCGGATTATGCTTTTGCAGAAACCGAACCAGGTGCCAATGTGTATAGCCCCGTAGTATAGCCTGATGCTAGTTCAGGTACCTGAACCAGTCCTGGGTCATTTCGATGTCATCGCCAATAAAGCGGTATGGTGCTTTTGACGACTGATTGGCTAGTTCAACGAGTCGGGCGTTGACTTGATAATCGGGTATCCCTCGCAATTCCTGCGCGAAGAAGGGTCTGATAAAGCGATAGGGTACAAAACGCAATAAGTTGCCAGCTTTACCATACAGGGTTGTCAAATCGCTTTCGGACAAACCGCTTCGTAGCTGATCAACCAATCCTGGGGCCGTTGGACCGTTGTCAATTACCATTCGATCTGATACGAAATCGGCGATCAACTTAAAGCTATCCTGCCTACCAAACGACAATTTGAAATAATCGAGCGGGTACCATACACTGGCGATCATGCGTATTGATAGATCCCGCATGGCTATTCGTGTCCGACCGTTTTCACGCAGACTGTCCAGTATCGCTAGCAACCAGTAAAATTTATAGGAGTTGGTTGTGTCTGAAAAGACGGGATGCCAGGCTAGCTATATTTATGCGCTCGTCTTCAGGAAGTAGCATACCTTTTGATTCATTCAACGAAAATAGGACATTGCGGCTAAAATCAATCTAGCTCTTATGGGTGCGATTCGGCAAGCGCACCCTTAGTGGTAATACCAGAAAACCATTCTTACACCAGGTCTATAAAAAAGGCTAACTCGTGGAGGAGTCAGCCAGTAGTAAGAGTAGTAAGCTAAGTTGAAGGCAGCAAACCTACCGGTTTCGAATCAAGGAAACTAGGTCCGCTTCTCGCGCTTCATATAGGTAGAGGCACCGGTGCCTCGTCGAGCTCCCATTTTATGCAGCTGTTGGGCATCAGCTTGTGATACGAGTTGAAGAGCAGAATACTCGGTTTTACCGGTAATCAACGGAAAGCCCGCTACTCGTTGCGCTTGTGAACAGTGGACACACGTTTTGGCCGTTGGTAGGGCCTTCAGACGAGCTTCGGGAATTAAATGCCCACAGGTAATACAGTACATGTAATGGGTATTTAGTCGCTAGTAATATAACCCTAAACCGAGCTTGATAGTGCCAAATTCGTCGTAATTAAGCAACTTATTTTCTGTAGTTAACTTGCTGAAAAATAGGTTATTATATATAGTTCATGTACCTATTTAAGTAGGACCGACTTGTGTTCTTAATTCGGCCGGAAGCAACGAATTTAGGCTTTAAAAAGAGGAGTAAAGGAATAAAATGTCTGGCGTTCTGCAAGTACTGTACGGCATAGAAACCCAATACTTTTATAGTTAGCCTATAACCTTTTTACAAGGTGCGTTGTGAAAATGTTACAAATATTCATTGTTATATGTTTATAGGCATTGGTTACTTATTGGCTAAAATAATTGAACGTGAAGTTTGGGAGAATCAATCAGGCCACTTTTCTAAACCGGCAGCAATCCGTAAAGCTCGTTGCACATCTTCCCAGTAGTAGCCACTGTCATAACCCGTCGACAGGCGGTCGCAGATGCTCAGAAAATCAGTGGCCGCTTCAACGCGCTGTTTCTGGATCGCTACTGGATCAGGCTGGGAGGGAGGTTGATCAGATATGGGTTCCATATTGACAAAGGTAATCGATACGCTTATAATAAAGACCCATTGAGTTTAGACATGAAGCTGAGGAAGTAGAATAATAGGTGTTTTGCCGTTGGGTACAAATCCGTCATTTGCTAGTCACTAGTATGTATCTTAAACTCATTTAATATATGAGAATGTGAGTTTGAATTGTGAGATGGCAATTTGAGATTGATCTCCTCAGCAATGAACGTTATTATCAGCTTTACACTGTTGTCCTGATAAATGGGGCGATTCTTGGGCCATTGACTAGAGACGGATACACCTTATGCAAATTGGTCGGCAACAAAGAATCTGATTCTCCTACCTGACTTTATTATTAAACCATTGGCTCGGCCGGAAAGTCAGCCATCTGCTTGGCAAACGTAGCCGACTCCTCACCACCCGTTGAGACCGCCCATTCGGCCATCGCATACAGGACCGAGCGCAACGCTTTACCCGACGCCGACAACTCATAGCTCACATGAGGGGGAACAACAGGTTTGGACCGTCGGATCACTAAACCAGCGGTTTCCAATTGTTTGAGTTGTTGAATAAGCACCTTTTCGGTCAAGCCGGGAATGGCTTTTCGCAGCTCGCTGTAGCGTTTGGGGCCCGTTAACAGGCTAAAGAGAATAATGGGCTTCCAGTAGCCGCCAATCTTGTCCATCACAAACGTAACGGGGCAGCTCACAAAGGCCTGCCGCTTATTTTCCTGCACCACTGATGCTAATTTTATGGGGGTCATACTATACCTACTTTGGGGCCAGTTCTTGGACAAAATTACGTTCAGCGGTTGGTTTGCACAAAAACTTTCAAACCCATGAACATTACAGTAACCGGGTCGATTGGCAACGTTAGCCGCCCCTTAATTCAGACCTTAGTGGCCAGTGGTCACCAGGTACAAGTCATTAGTTCAAGCCCTGATCGGGCTGTTGAGATACGAGCCTTGGGAGCAACCCCGCTCATTGGAGCACTGGAGGATGAAGCCTTTATTTTGAATGCGTTTCAAGCCAGTGATGCGGTCTACACAATGATTCCCCCTCATTTTCACACGCCTGATTACAACCGGTTTGTCCAAAACGTAGGTAAAAACTATGCCCGTGCCATCAGTCAAGCCCGTGTTCAGTATGTAGTGAATCTAAGCAGTGTGGGTTCGGTCTTAGCAGGTCGTCCTCCTTTACTGGGCTATCAAAGTTTGGAAGCCTGGCTAAGCGCCTTGACAGACGTTCATGTCCTGCATCTGAGACCAGCCGGTTTTTATTCTAATTTCTATGGGAGTATATCCATGATCCACCATCAGGGCATCCTTGGCAACAATGTTGATGGGGATGTGGATTTAGTGATGTCTCACCCGGACGATATCGCGGAGGCCGCAGCCGAGGCCTTCAATACCTTGTCATTCCAGGGTAGCACCGCCGTCAACATCATCAGCGACCAAAAGACTGGCCATGAACTGGCGGCCGTATTGGGCGCATCCATTGGTCGCCCGGATTTAAGGTGGGTCACTCTTTCGGATCAACTACTCTTGAGTGCGCTGGTGCAGAATGGTATTCAAGCCGATGTTGCTCAGCACTACATGGTCGATATGGGTATAGCTATTGGCCAAGGTTTACTGGATGATTATTATCAAAACAGCACCGAACAGGTGTTTGGAAGACGGTCTTTTAGTGAATTTGCGACTGAATTTGCCAAGGTCTACCAAACCACTGTTAGCTGATCTAAGCTATGAGGAAGCGCTGATCCAGTAATACGAGTACGGCGATTCATTCAACCCCAGCATCAACAATCGTTGATGCTGGGGCATAGTTTTGGTTGATCTCAGAATACCCTCCCCAAAATGAGACAACTTTTTAAATTGATGATGCCAATAACGATTTTGATTGTCCGCTACTACGGATCGATTTTTTCAGATCTATCTTGTGTCATCCAGACCCTTATTTAGTTAAACTATAGAAGTCCAAATTAGGTTAGGGTGAAGAAATACAACCTCGAAAATGGACGCTGATAAACCAATTACAATCCAGCCCAACAAATCAACGACAGCTCAACCTACCAAACCAGTTAGACCCAAACGGCCTCGCATCAAAAAGACGAACTGAAGCTTATTGAAATCAATGGCTAGTTTGACGATAAGGGCTTTATTTTAAGTCTAGGTTAACATGAACTGTGTTAAAAGTCAAGCCATCGAGCGTAAAATAGGTTGATAATTTGGGTCAAAATTTTCATTGAATTTAACGACTGCATATGCCTGACGAAGCAGTTTGTTGACAACGACCATTAAGGCCACATTAGTCTCCTTGCCCGCAGCTTTCAGCCGCTGATAACACTCGTGACACGGTTTATTATAGCGAATAGCGGACAAGCTAGCCATATATAATTGACCCCTTAAATGAGCATCCCCCGAGCGGTTGATTCCCTTGGTGATCCCTACTTTCCCCGATTGATAGATCATTGGAGCCACACCGATAAACTTGGCCAGAGCCTTAGCGGATGTAAAGTCGCGAAAGCCACGCTTCGGCGCACCGATTCGTGGTCTCAATCAGGGCTGTGGCAACGGCATAAGAGATACCCTTTATAGACCGTAATCGCTTGTACTGCTCGGCAAAATCAGCTTGACAAATCTGATTGATTTCAGCCTTTAGTTGAGCAATGGCCGCCTGAAAATGAGCAATCATCTGTTGCAAACTCTGCTGAACGGTAAGGTCTTTTAGGGGTAAAGGCTGGAACGATTCGGATAAATTGAGTAGCGCTACTCGCTGTTTCTGGTATTGTCTAAGCAAGGTTCGTTTCTGCCTAAGTAACAGCAAACTATCATTACTCATCTGATAAACAGGTGGTTGAATAGACTTCCCATATTCAGACAATAAAATAGCATCGCTCGGATCGGTCTTGGTGATCGATAAATGTATTTTGGCGAAGTGATGGCTCTGCTTCGGGTTGATGACCGATATCGTCACCTTGGCTTGGGTAAGCATATAGGTCACTAAAACAGAGTAGGAGCCGGTAGCTTCCAGCACGCAATGGGCCTGCTCGGGAAGTTAATTTACCAGCGAGCGAATGCCGTCAGGCGAATTGACGAAGCTACTCACTTTCCAGCCCGCCGTTAGTTTTGGGATAGCCACAGAAAGACTATCTTTAGACACCGCACGGGAGGCCCCGGTCAATACCAATGTAAGTGGTCATATAAATAGATAATTACAAAGGAGAAAAGAAAACAAATAACAGGGGATTGACGCCTTGAATTTTAGACCCTAGCATAGCATACGCGGTTTTTCACCATCGCACCGGCGACCCAATTGAACTGTCCAGGCTTTAAAATTCACCAGCAGGAGTCAAAACATGTTAAACAGGTTTCGCTAATAATGCCTCGGACTTACCCATGCTGGTGGCTCAATTCACGGTAGAATAACCGTTTTTTTGAGTATTTTTCAAACCTGTTCAAACGTACTATAATGCCAGTTATACAACAAGGTTAATAGTCTATTCTGATATTCAGTAAGCCGTTCTTTGCTGTGGTTGGTTGGTAGATTAACTTAAAATCTCCAGACATTTCACCGATATACACTTTCTTGCTAACTCTCCCTTTTGAAAGTTTAACAACGCTGTAACTGTTATCCCAAACTGGTACGCCTGTACTATCCTGAGGACCATTAGGCATAAAAACCACGGCTTTTCCGTCGAGTACTCCGGTAATCTCGGCAACAACGGGGGCATCAATGCTTAGTTGAAAGTGAGTTTGTTTGACTTTGAATTCATGTCGTTGACTGGCACTCCTAACATTGAAGGAGTTTCCAGTACAGGCAATTAGATAAATGACTATGATTGAGAATAAAGCGGATAAATCTAAAATCCGTTTAGTTTTAATTGTCATACAGTTAGCTGATACAATTAACAGCAAATATAACTTTTTCCTCAGAGCATATTATGTAACTGTACATCGTATCTAAGTTAAATTCCTTTATATAATGGTAGTTATAAAACAGATCTAAGTTTTATACAATGTTTAACTTTTTTACGAAAAAGTTAAACATTGTACTTTCCGAATTTAACGGAGTGTGCATACTTATAATCCTGTTGTGTCTTTAACCGCTTCAAATGAGTTATCACCCGTACTATAGGTCCTGGTAGATGGGTCCTGCTTTTTCAACGAACGACGAACTTCTTCCATACTAATTGTATCCGCCAAACTTTCTCCTTTTCCAAGAACATGAATCACTGCATTGCTAGGGGGGCGAAGTGAATCGATCTGGGTAGATGACGGCTTTTCATTGAGAGCGTGATTGGGGGTTGTAGAAACGGATCGATGGCAATTCAGTAATAGGAGGCTTAAGCCAATTATTATCAATGAAAACTTCATTTATATCAGATCTTTAGTGATCAATGATAAGTGATTTATCGTGAAAATACAATTCTACTATTTAGGGAAAGTTTGTACAAAACTTAGATCTGTTTCATAACTCACTTTATGTAAAGAGATTATTTTAAGAAGCGCATAACATCGTTTCGTGAATTTATTCTTCAATATGTTCAATTAAACTCCTTTATGTATTTAGATAACTTGACAAAGCTATCTAAAACTTAATCTTCGAATATTCTCTTTGCAATTCATCTATAAAATTATCCATGTAAATGCCAAAGGACTCACTACCATTATAACTCTCAGTCTTTTCACTGAATTTGACTTTGCCCATTTGAGAGGGAAACATCGCCATATTGTAATGAGTACAGTAAGATATCTTTAATAGGTTGTGGATCTGCTTGAAAACTTTTAAAGTACCTATATACTGATCTGAAAAGTCTATAGGCAGATAGATTGTTTCGCCAACGGCCATTGTTTTGACTGCGTTTTCCCAATCAGCTAGTAAATTTTTTAAACTTATTTTGACTTTTTCTTCAGTTTCCTCATTTGGCAAAAATTCATAATCCACTACAAAATAATATGTATCAAAGTAATGGTCTATCTTTAGTTGCGGTAGATTGACATAAAGATCATTGTGGAAGGCTTTATGCTCGTTAAAGCTTATCGTCATTTTTACGGAATAAGTGTTATATAAGTGCCATTATGTTAACCTAGACTTAAAATAAAGTCATTATCGTCAAACTAGCCATTGATTTCAATAAGCTTCAGTTCGTCTTTTTGATGCGAGGCCGTTTGGGTCTAACTGGTTTGGTAGGTTGAGCTGTCGTTGATTTGTTGGGCTGGATTGTAATTGGTTTATCAGCGTCCATTTTCGAGGTTGTATTTCTTCACCCTAACCTAATTTGGACTTCTATAGTTTAACTAAATAAGGGTCTGGATGACACAAGATAGATCTGAAAAAATCGATCCGTAGTAGCGGACAATCAAAATCGTTATTGGCATCATCAATTTAAAAAGTTGTCTCATTTTGGGGAGCCTTATTTGAGATCGGTATTTGGCTGGGGCAGACAGAAAAACACAATCTGCCCGCCCCGGTTAGCGAGGTTTTCCACATAATAGCGTAACTGGACCGTGCTGGAAATACCGGCATATCGGTTACTAGGAGAAGGCCTCCTTCAACTTATTATTAGCCATCCTCGACAGGGGTGCGCTGTTCGTGTAGAGTTAGGGGGAGCAAAGGCCAGATTAGAAAACTATCTTTTTAGCGGCTTGACCCAATCCAAGGCAAACTGATGGGCTTCATTAAGCCGATCTTTTTTCGCTAATTTACCCTCAACGATACGTTCTTCTTGCAGGTAGTGATCGCAATACGGATAGACCTTGTAGGTTAAATTATCTTTCCCTCGACGAATAAATTCCAGTTTGGCATAATCCATATCCAGAATCGTCTGGTTGTGGTCGCGCCCCCCGGCGATGTACAGAATAGGAATGCTTAAGCGTATCATGCTTTCCAAGGGCAGAGTCGTACAAAAGCTAGCCCACTTCTGATACGTGGCTCCATACCAATACCGCTTGGTGTCAGTCGGTGATTGGTAAATAGCGGCATACTGGGTGTAGAGGGAGTCAATAATGGTTTGTCCCTGTTCAGGAGTAAGTTCACTCTTCTCTACTTGTAGGCGGGTAGTCAGTAAAAAATCGTAGAACTGGTTCAGCGCGTTGCCTACAAAGCAGACCACATGGGTCACTTTCTTGTTCAGTACCGCTACTCGTGGAGCCACTTGAGACCCTTCCGAGTAGCCTAGCACAATGACCTGGCTTCTATCAACGGGTAGCTTTTTAAGTAGCCAGTCGATTACCTGAGATGCCGATTGGGCCCGCCAATCTAGACTATAGCGAGACTCGTATTCCGCATTAGTCGGGTAATACTCCTGGCCGGTCTGGGCGTAATGTAGGGAATCGGAGAAGGGAACCCCTGGCTTACTAATCAACACCACGTGATAGTCGTCGACATAGCGCTTGATGTCGAGTGGCACGGAGGTAAAATAGCGGTTAGGTCTTCGCTTATAAAAAATGGGCATATTACCTGACCCATCCAGATACAGTAGTAGCGGTTTTTGTTTTTTTGCCCCCAAAGTCTTGGTGACATGGATACTGAGTTTGCCCAGCGAAGCGGTTTGCAGTTGATAATGCTCGAAAAGAAGCTCATTTGGGTGCTGAGCGAATGCAATACGTACAAATACAGAAACCAATATTACTAGAGTGCCACGCATATAAAATAGAGTGTAATTCATTCGAAAGACACTAAGTGGTGGCTTTGTGTTGCATGAACAGGGATGGTAAAGCGGGATGACCACTATCCGTTATAGCTGCCCTAAGCTTGGTAGAAGTTCAATTAGTTGACAACAAAATTCATCTCATTTGGGAGCCATTTATGAGAATGTACTTTTCAATTTTCATATCTGTCAATCTCTACCAGTAGCCTACGCAGTTTGGAGTTTTATCGCCGTGGCGGACCAGCCGCTCGGGCTGGGCATACCCAGTCTTATGACAAGATATGAACTTTCAGCTCTATTTTTGCGGCTATGCTCCACTCAATGCGATCGTTTTTAAACCGACCACTGGCCGAAAATTTCTATGCTCGAACCCAGTTTCGATTGGCTCTGCAGTCAGGACTATACGTGTTTTTGCTGGCCGGCCTGCTCAACGGGGCGTATCAGGGAGGGGAGAGATTGGCCGCTGTAGCCGGGCTGTCGCTGGGGTGCGTAGCCACGGTGGTGTTTGCCAATAGTGTGCTGCCCCGGTTGCTCCCTGTTATCTACGATGAAGACCGCTGTACCCTAGGGCGGCATATTGTGCACACGCTGGTGGTCTTGCTGCTCATCACGAGTTGTAATGAGTTGACTCTAGACGTTTTAGGCATGACTCGCCCCTTCGTTTGGCAAAATGTACCTGATCGTGACCAGTATTGGTTTATTCCCGATAATGCTGGGGGTGTTTGTGGCCGAACAACGGCGGCTGAAACGCCATCTGGCCCAGGCCCAGGTGCTCAATCAGCAACTCGACTGGCATCCAGCCGCTCCGGTTGCCCCGCTCAACCCGTTACCCAATGCTAGCTTACCGCAACCGCTCGTGTAGTTGGTGTCCGAGAGTGGGCGGGAGCGGCTAACTCTGTCGCTCGATCAGCTACGCTACGTCGAGTCGGTGGACAACTATGTGGAGGTGCATTGGCTGGACGGCGATACGGCCCAGAAGACGGTCCTGCGTTCGACGCTGAAAGGCATCGAATCCGTTCTGGAGCAGCATCCGCAGTTTTTCCGCTGCCACCGGGCGTATCTGGTGAATTTGTCGGCGGTGGTTCATGCCGATGGCAACGCCCGCGGCTATCAGCTCACGCTCGAGGGGGTAAACCAGACGACACCGGTTTCGCGGAGCCTGCTGAGTGCGTTCGATGGCCGTCTAAAGGCCATTAGCCGCTTTCCCATTCGTCCCTAAACGTCCCGAATAGCCCCCAAACAGCCCCCTTTATCCCGTTCCCTTTGCCAGGTGTCCCACCCCCTTGTGGGGACAGGACACATCGGCCATGTTTGTCCCAATCATTTGCCACGACAAACTCGGTCAACCATTCGTTGGCCGTACGATCACTAGGCTATGAGCCAACAGGAAAACATAGGCAAGACAAAACAATCCACCATGGGAACCACTACATCGACCTTCGATAAGGCAGTCGTCCTAAAAATTACCCTTTACTTTGTGTTGGCCTTTGGCATTTCCTATGGCTTCCATTTATTGCCGAGCCTGCTGGCTTTACCAGGTATGAAATGGCTATTTACGGTCGGATTCGGCCCCTTCTTATCGACTATAGTAGTCAGTTATTGGTCTAAAACGCCCTTGTCACTGCGACTCTTTAGTAAAACGAGCTGGGTAAGAACCATGGAAGTTACTGGACTGGTCGTATTTTTAGTTGGGACACTCCTTACCAATATCCTATCCGGTAAGACCGATTATTACCTGATCATTTTCTGGACCCTGTATGCCCTTTTCTATGCACTATTAGAAGAATTGGGTTGGCGCGTTTTCTTAGGCAATGAATTGAGTAAGTATTCACTTTTTACGACCGTTCTAGTAAGTGGAGTGCTCTGGTTTGCTTGGCATTACTCCTTTGCTAATCGACTGACGATGGAGCATCCATTACGATTTTTAGCTATGATTGTGGGGGGAAGTGCCGGACTAGCCGAGTTTTACCGAAAAACAAAATCGTGGCTAATTGTAGGCATGGCCCACGCCCTGGTCAATGTAAATCCGCCAAGCCTGCCCATATTACTTATTTTTTTAGCAGTAACAATTGGCTTCCTGAAGTTTCATGAATATAAAAACAAGCAAGCGGCTGTGACCCGTATGCCATGTGAGCCTGAGTAGAATACTAATCCAACTTGGCAGTCTTAATGCGTCTATTGTCAACTCTCGAATGACACCAAAAACGCCCGAATTATCGATACGCCAATTTCTCATCGTCTCAGTTGGGAGCGTTTAGTGCGACGCTGGCTTTTGATAGCGATCTGATCTAATCAGCCCCCCACACGGTGATGGCTCACCGTGTGGGGGGCATTCGTAAGGGCTGTAAGCAGGCCGCAAGCCACTCAACACCGGCTCATCTCGCCAGCCCTTGGCCCTCAGGGCTGCACCACCGCCCCTAGCTCAACCACCTCAAAATAAGGATGATTCTCAAAGTAATGCCGCAGGGGCAGCATGTGCGAGGAGCCAAACAACACCACATACAACCTATCCTCGGGAGGCGACCGGCGCAAGATATTGGTGAAAATCTTGGCATTCCGGTCGTACCAGCTCGTCAGCAGCTCGACTCCCGTGTAATCACTATCGTAGCCATAAGCCGGGGGATACACCAGGTAGTCAGCCCGATCAATGGCGCCATAGGCTTTCGAGTTGATGTACAGATAGTACTCCGCCAGGGAACTGGCCGCTAAGGTTTTGGTCTTCTTGGGATAGGGGTAATCCAAACTGAGTAGTTTATAACTAGCCAGTTTGGCCTGGGCCAGCGAGTCGGTGGGCAATCGCTTGGCCCAGGCTTCCAGTTTATCATAGGGCAGGGGCTGCTGCTGGTCCACACACACCACCCGGCTTAGGCCCGCTTTGCTGGCGACCCGGATGGCCACCTGAAAGATTTCGTTGCGGATGGCGTTGGTGTCGAGTCGATGCGCCCGGTATTGCGCAAAGACGCTATCCCACTGGGCTTGTTCACCCGGCTCTCGCTCCACGAAGATCTGGTCGGGTTTGAGGGCAGCCAGTTGATTGGTCAGGTTTTGTAATTGCCGCTGTCGGTGGACCGAGAACAGATCATCAAACGAGATTTTGCCTTTATCGCCCGTGGCTCCGAAGTGGAAGGTGCCCATCAGCACGACTTTGATATGGGGAGGCGTAGGAGAAGGCGTTTGCCCCCAAGCCCCCCGGGCGCCCAGATTAATCGAAAGGAAACAAAGAATGGTGACCCGAAAGCAGAAAAGACGCATTGATGGCAGATTACTAGGTTACATTTGACTCACTAAGATAGAAAAAGTAGCGATCATCCTTTAAAAATGCCCCTTGACGAAACGGATATCCTAACGCCCGTTCGTTCCAGATAGGGGCCTTTTCTGAGAGTAGTTATAATGTAAGTTGTCATTTCGAGTAGATTCAACATTCCTCCTGGTTAGCATAAGAATCACCTATTCCCGTTTCTATACGCTTAAAAGATAGCGTACACCCCATGAAAATTGCCTTGATCAGCACCCTACTCGTTTTGGCTCAATTCGCCCTCGCACAAGTACCCATTACCTATAGGCTTCAAGTTCGGGGGGATACGGTTCGCTATTGGGTGGAAGCATTCAAGCTAACCGATGTCATTCGCTTCTCCACCATGGACTCGGTGCAAAACGTCAACTCACCCCAGAAATACCAAGGTGAACTCATCTCATTTGTGTTAGCCACGGGGAACCAGCCGTTTACCGCTGGCCACCAGAACGGTAAGCTGCTTACCCAGCGAATCGCCTTAACGAGTGGCTCGCTCACCAAATACATTCAGATTCGATTTCTTGGCGATATATCCGCTCACTTTTCGGCTGACTATCAACGGCAATTTCGGGGGAAGGTTACCTACGAAATCCCAGAAGCTTTCGAGTTGGCCAATATCGCCATGGCCCTAACGGAAGTCGGTCAGAAAGACCCCAATATGATTGAGCAGAAGGGAAACTATTTTGCCCGCATGAAGCAGTATTTCTCCCCCGTGAGTAAACATCGGTCGATCCTACGACTCAATGAGCAGTTGAAGACGGGGGGGTATACCTTCTATCAAGGTGTTCGCCAGAACGCGTACACGATGGCCTTAACCAAGCAAGGTAAACTCACTCTGGGGGGGATCTATGAGGCTATGTGGCCGGGAGCCAATGACATGGCCGAACACGCTGACGAATGGGCTGATTTCGTGCGTCAATCCGGTTTCCGAACATTCTATCAAGACAACCAGCCGTTTTATCAGCAGGACATTACCCAACTAAGACGACTCTTACCGGCTAAACAAATGCAGGCCTGGCTGGAAGGTCAATTTCCAGGCATTCGCTATGATAGTCAACGTCTTGTTTTTTCACCCCTGATTGGTGGCGCTCATGCAGCCCAGAAATTTGCCGATCAGGGGTATCGGGAGAGCCTACTGTTTATCAGTGATGCTAAAGCGTTCGATCAAACACGCTACTCGGAGGCCCAAATTTCGGCTCTATATTCGGGTATCGTCTTTACGGAGATCGATCACAACTATGTAAATCCTATCAGCGACAAACACCTTACGGCGATCAATGATGCCTTTAATGACCGCTCGAAGTGGACAAAAAAAGGGGACTCGGATCATTATGGGAGTGCGTATGAGGTATTTAATGAGTATATGACTCATGGTGTTCATCTGCTTTACATCCATGACCATTACCCGGCTGATGTCTACCAACTCGTACGTACCGATCGGGTCAAGTTGAATACTAACCAACGTGGCTTTTACCGCTTTGAGGCCTTCCTAGACGAATTGCAACGACTTTACAAAGCCAAAGGCCCCACTCAAACTATCGCCGATTTATACCTACCCGTATTAGCGTGGGCAAAGCGTATTGAGTGAAGGAACTAGTAAACAGTCTGGTGTAATGTGAGGGCATGTGGGACAGTTCGTTAAACGCCTGGATAGAATATACAAAGATTTTTTGTCTCAGCAGGGAGTCGTTGTTGATAGGTACAGCTTGATGTGTTTACCCACTGAGAGTTTCGACGGCGCTAACTTCTCTCAGCCGGTGAGGTAGCTTGCCACCGAATGGAAAGATGTTCTAGCTAAACCAGCCACTAGGTACCGTAAGTCAGCTGACTGGATGGAGCGCTGGAGCGCGCAGTGCATGTTATGCATCGATCAGCAGGAGCGGTTCACTTCCCCCATGCAGCATCGATTGGACACCGTTTTAGACGTAAATAAAAAGGCCAGTTAAACATCGTCTTGGGCAATAGTGTCTCGCGTCCTAGCCAGGAGAGAAAAGCCGTTGGAGCGTTCATATGGCTTCCCAGCGTGCTTTCAGCAAACGCGTAACCATTGATTTGGCGGGGTAAAAGTTGCTAAGAGGTGGTTGGAAAACCTTCAAGTATTCATTTGCGTAGCTATAAATGAACTACTTATGTACCTTTAAGCAGGAGCATGTCTGCTGAATGGTGTGAATAGAACGGGGCAGCCCCGCGTGACGAAAAGCAGCTTGGCAACTGCCAGGCTGCTTTTTTGTTTGGCGTTAAAATAAAACACCCGGCTACAATGAAGTAGATGGGTGTTTGCTACAGGGACCAGGTGCTACCTTAAATTGCTTCCCCTCTCGATTCGAGCTCTTTCTTGATCTGCTTTAGACTATTCACGTTTGTAATCAAAATAGGCAGTAAAGCGAAGGGGATTATAACCAGGGCGCTAAATCCTTTTTTGATGGATAGGAATAGGGCCATCACCAGCAGCACCAGGAGCATTCCAGCCAGCGTACCTGTGGCTATCTTGATTGTCTTGGCTTGCCGCTGGAGCTTCTCTATACTCATTTGGGAGAACTGATTCATACTACTAAGAGGAATAGTTGTTAGCTTACAAATAACACATTTACCCGCTGATTATCAACTCACATACAAGTTAATTTCTACGGGGCGGAAAACGAAGCGCACGGCTACTTATCACAGGTGGTCGGGCGCTTAGGCATTAGCTTGCCGGGATAAGCCGTATAGCCTAACCAGGAGTAGCCAGTTAACTAACCGTGTTTCTGCGGCTTATTTTCGCTTGGACACTTCTCAAATTTTTTGCGTACACACGGCCCGCTAAAAGAGCACCAATAAGCAAAAAGAGGTCACCATAAAACCGCCTGTATGGGTGGCCGACCAAATGGCAAAGCCCACCAAGATACCAACAAACAACGCAAACGGAATTTTCTGGGCGGTCATCTCTTTTCTTCTGCCACCAGTTGGTCCAGTGTCATTTTCGCATACTCTTTTTTTATAACCATGCTTCTTGCTGAGTCAGGGTACCGCTTGAAATAGAGTGTAAATTAGGGGTCGCTTCGGCGCTCCGATTCAAATGAGATTTGTAATTTATAATTAATGAATCCTCGTCTCATGTGGGAGGGTATTTTGAGATTAGACTTGCTACTCTTCCGGCCAAATGTTACTTAGTATCATGGCCAATAAAAGGTATCAGGTCCACTAAGCCGCGTGAAGCATTATTCACTGATCGCTGCGGCCAATCGAATTGATTGAGGGCCGTCTACGCTGCTTGTAAACCAGCTAGAACAAATGCCCTGGTATAGGTTGGGAGTTTATACCCACAAAAATGGGCAAAAAATCCACGGCTACTCATCAATGCGGACGCAACTAATTAAATGTAATGACTTGATAAATAATTAACTAACCTTCGATTTGATAGTTGGCATGATTTGAGTACAGGGGGATGTGGACGGGTTTTTATCTTCAGTTGTTCGCTGCTTTTCGCGCAGCTTTGCTATAGATCGATTTCGTTTAACTCAACGTTAGAAAAAATAGAAAAACTTGGAAAGCTCGGTATTGAACCGGGCTTTTATTTTATCCTAACTGTATTCACCAGGTAGCCATGAATGAGCATCCCATCATCTTTATTGACGCCGATGAAGATGATCATGATATGTTTAAACAAGTCTTGTCGGAGTTGGCCCTACCGCATCCTGTCCTCGTTTTTGCCAATGGCCAAACCGCCTTGGACTACTTGAAGACGACACCGGATATTCCCTTTTTAATTATTTCTGAAATGAGTATGCCGGGGATGAGTGGACTGGAGCTTCGACAACAAATTGATCGGGACCCAGGCCTGCGCAAAAAGTGTATTCCCTTCGTATTCATGACCCATCCCGTGGAAGAGAGGGCGGTCGAAGAAGCCTATGAATTAACTATTCAAGGCTTATTTGAAAAGAAGGCCACTTACGCTGCCTGGAAAGCACAGTTAGCGGCCATTATTGCCTACTGGACGGAGTGCCATCATCCCAAACGCATTACCCAGTAAATGAGCGAATTGTGAGACTGTAATTTTTTACTGTCCGTCAAACACCATCAGTCGCAGACGATTTTGGGTCGTTAGAGTTTGAGGCCGGATTAGCGCTGACGGAACCGTCCAATCGAGTGAATGGCAATGATAGAATTCATTCGGACGTTTTGTTTACTGACCGCCAGGACGGCTGCTTTTTACAATGTGACCCACAATAAATTCTGCATCTTCCCTGATCCCCAGGATTATTGCCGAATGGCGTTTCCTTAACCAGGGGAGCCCGATAAAATAAAGTCCATTGACTACGCCTACGCCGTTTCGATGCGTGGGTAACTTTTCTTCATTGAGCACGGGCAGTGGCAGGTAGCTGAAATCACCGCTAAACCCGGTGGTCCAGATGATTGAGGTAATAGCCTCCTCCACCAGATTCAGTTTAGTCAGATCAGACGCGCAGGAGGCATCTTCATCCGGCACGTCATCTAAATCAACGTCGGCAAGCGGAGCTAATACCTTATTTTTTTGAATGTACTCGTCGATGAGCTGTTTCACATGCCGGGAAAATTCGTCCGCATACTTGACGTTTGAGGATGTATTGGTCTGAAAAAAAATAGTATTTGCTTCGGCTCTGTCCGCTCGGCCCAGGATGACGGCTCCACTTCTGGCCAGGGACTGTAAGCTTGAGGTTTTCCCTCGCTCCCCGGCCCCCGACACCTGCGGGTTTTTGACCTGTAACAAAGATGGCTCAGTTACCTCATCAGTACGCGTATCATAAAACCCAATCTCAACCAGCCAGTCAAAAATATCTTTA
Organism: Spirosoma validum; assembly: GCF_014699035.1. Taxonomy (GTDB): domain Bacteria; phylum Bacteroidota; class Bacteroidia; order Cytophagales; family Spirosomataceae; genus Spirosoma; species Spirosoma validum. Next base: position 12,602 of record NZ_JACXAA010000030.1, on the reverse strand, counting down.
CCCCGGTATCGTCTTGGAATCCGGCCAACCCGGCCCGTCGAGAGAAAAACGTTCCGACCCGAACGCAGCAAATCCTGGGCGATCTGGGTTCCGGATTGGGCACTGCCTACCACCAGCACATTCCCATCAGGGAGTTGACGGGCATTTTTGTATTCACTAGCGTGTAGTTGCACCACCGACTTGGCTAGCTGATGGGCAAAGTCAGGTAGGCGAATCCTATTTTGCCCACCCGAAGCAATAACAAGCTGTTGGCTTAAGTAGGTTGTCTCTTTACCCGCTTCCGAGACGGTAACTCGATAAATAGCTTGTTCCTGATCTGTTTGCACGGACAACACCGTACAATATTGTTTGACGGGCAACTTTTCCTGTTGTGCATAGTTTTCCAGCGCTAGCGCGAATTCAGTGGCGCTGGCAAAGGCATCGGGGTCCTCAAAATAGGGCGCCTGGTGGGGAAGCAGATTTAATTTATTGGCTGAGTTCATCTTAAACGAGTCCCACCGCTGGGAACGCCAGACTTCCCCAATTCGTCCCTGCTCAAAGACCAGATGGCCAATGCCTTGTTTGGCCAGATAATAGCTGACGCAAATGCCGGCATGACCCGCGCCAACAACAATTACCTCTAGTACCGGCTTGTTCATGGGCCAATCGAATCAACGTGAGCAGGGCTGTCTGATAAGCAGTCAGCCCGGTGGGACAAGTAGCTAAGATCACTATTACTTTTAAGTTAAAAAAATGCAGCATTTTGTGAGAATTTCTATAGTCAATAGATTACGCACTCCCCAGCAGCGGGGCACTAGCTATACCACCGGGGTTTTTGTCCGAAACGTGCTGCCTGGAATCAGTGGGCGGTTTGGCTGGGCCGGTCGTAAATAGGGCGGGGTGAGTTAATACGGGCTCCAAGAAAAAAGCCCGTTTTAACTCACCCCGATCGGCCTTTATTGCTGGAAATAGTCAGTCTTGTCAGCGTCGACGTTGTTGGTGGCCCGGGCTTCGGTCATGCCGCTGGGCAGCACAATAACACTCAGGTTGATCACACCCGTGGTGGCCCCTGGACGCAATACCCCACTCAGGCCAACCGAGAGTTTGCCCCCAGCCCCAAGAATTTGATTCGTCGTCAACACGTAATAATTCGGGTCCGTCTGGTTAAACGTCCAGACGTCGTTTTGCACCCCTCGCCCCCCAACGGAAGTTGCACTCTGGGGCCAGCTCAGGGCGACTTTCGCGTCTTTGGTGATCTTGAGCGTCAGGTTACCGCTGGTGGCCACCCCGTTCAGCTCCACCACATCCACCACCACACTAACATCAGTAGTGCCGTAGGCGGTGGTGGGTCGGGCGTAGAGGATGGGCGTCAGGTCAGCCAGGATAAGAGCGGGCTGGGTTATGGTCAGGGTGGAGGGGACACTCACCCCTGAACAGCCAGCGGCATCAGTCGCCAACACGGTGAGGGTGAAACTGCCTGCCTGGGTGGGTGTGCCGCTCAGCGTACCCGTGGTGGCCAGCGTGAGACCCGGGGGCAGACTGCCGCTGGCCAGACTGTAGCTGTAAGGGCTACTGCCGCCCGACGCGGTGAAGGGTTGGCTGAAGGCTACGCCCACTGTTGCAGTATTCACGCTGGGGGCGGTGAGGGTAAGACCCGGCGTGGCCTGGAACTCATACGCCCCCATGTCGATACGGCCCCCGCTGGGGAAGATACGAGGGTTACCGGCCAGGTCGGTGGTCGGTCCATTGGCCGTAGTGTAAGTTGCGTTATCGCCCGCGTTGATGGCCGGTGCACAGGCGTTGAGCCGGGTATCGGTGGCACTCACAAACGGTGAGGTAGTCGTGATCAGGTTGTTGCCGCCATCGGTGTAACTAGAGCCCGATATTGAAGCATCCAGCAGACTATAGGTGATTATTACATCGCCAGCGTACCGAGAAAACGTATTCCCTCCGCCATTGCCCCACACCACACAGTTGATTAGCCTAGAGTTACCACCAACAGAAAACACTGCCCCCCCGCCAAAGTTATAACTAGAAGCTATATTACCCTGAAAACTACAGTTGGTTAGGGTAGGGTCACCGCCAGCTGTATATAGGCCCCCACCAGACTGAGCCGAATTGCTCTGGAAGCTACAGTTGGTCAGCGTTGGACTACTACTCGAGTTGGCTATCCCCCCGCCATAAGAAGCTGAGTTGCTCAGGAAGCTACAGTTGGTTAGGGTAGGGCTACTGGTAGAATTATACATACCTCCGCCATTGCGCAGATCGCTACTTCCGTTAGCGTTCCCATCGCGGATGACAAAGCCGTCCAGCACTGCCGTGTTGTCAATAGCTGAGTTGTTGATGACGTGGTAGTTGTTGTCGGCGGGGTCGCTAACCGTACCGATGTCGCCACTGAGCACCGTGGTGAAGCTACCAGGGTTGCGCTGGGACAGGGAAGGGCTACCATTAGCCGGAAAGCCCCCCAGGATGCGCACCCCACTCTTCATAGCAAAGCTGATGCTACGGTCGGTGTTGGCCTGGCCGCCGGGCTTGTAGGTGCCCTGCGCCACCCAGACCTGCTGCGCACCCACCAGGCCGATCTGGCTTTGCAGATCGCCACTGGCATCGGCCCAACTGCTCCCGCTACCCACTCCACCTACCCGGACGTAGCGGATGGGTACATCGGTTTGCACATCCAAGACGTAAGGGACACTCACCCCCGAACAACCAGCGGCATCAGTCGCCAACACGGTTAGAGTGAATCTACCCACCTGGGTGGGTGTACCGCTCAGTGTACCCGTGGAGGCCAGCGTGAGGCCCGTCGGCAAACTACCGCTGGCCAGACTGTAGCTATAGGGGCTACTGCCCCCCGACGCGGTGAAGCTCTGGCTGAAGGCTACGCCCACTGTTGCAGTATTCACGCTGGGGGCGGTGAGCGAAATCGTTGTGGGAGCGGCCTGATATTCGTAGGCGCCCATATCGATACGACCTCCGCTGGGGTAGACCCGGGCGTTACCGGCCAGATCGGTAGCGGGTCCGTTGGCTGCCAAGTAGGCTGCGTTGCTGCCGGTGTTGATGGCCGGTGCGCAGCTGTTGAGCCGGACATCGGTAGAACTCACAAACGGCGATACGCTGGTCGTCAGATTATTGCCCCCGTCAGTATAGCCCGTTACCGAGGCCTCCAACAGACTGTAGGTCGCCGACACACTACTCTGATTATTAGCGAACGTGTTGGCTCCTCCATTATCGAATACGACGCAGTTGATCAACGTAACTGTGCTGCTTATTGAGGTGTTGCTACTTGTATTGAACATCGCTCCGCCAAACTCGCTACCTGAATTACCCTGAAACGTACAGTTGATTACACTTGGATTGGCGTTATCATTGGTCATTGCCCCGCCCCCGCGAGCTGAATTGCCCTGGAAGTTGCAGTTAATTAACGTGGGACGACTGTTGGTAACATTGGCCATCCCCCCGCCAGCATTAATAGCTGTATTGCGTTGGAAGCTACAGTTGGTTACAGTCGGATTACTGGCATTATCATTGAACATTCCCCCGCCCAAAAAAGACGTATTACTTTCAAAGATACAGTTGGTTACACGTGGGCTGCTGCCTTTATTGCACATTCCACCCCCATAGAGTGCTGATGAGTTCTGACCGTTATCATAGCCATCGCGGATGAGAAAGCCATCGAGAACGGCCGAGTTGTCGATACCCGCGTTATTGAGGACGTGATAACTGTTATCGGCGTTGTTGCTTAGAGTGCCAATGTCACCACTTAGGATGGTAGTGAAACTGGCCGGGTTGCGCTGAGACAGGGTAGGGCTGCCACTGGCGGAAAAGCCTCCCAGGATGGTTATCCCGTTCTTCATGGCAAAGCTGATGGTTCGGTTGGTGTTGCCTGTGGGGCCGGGTTTGTAGGTGCCCTGGGCCACCCAGACCTGCTCCGCACCGGCCAGGTTGATCTGGCCTTGCAGATTGCCACTAGCATCGGCCCAACTGCTGCCGCTACCCGCTGCCCCGGCTCGGACGTAGCGAATGGGTGAATCGAGTTGCCCCTTCAGGACGTAGGGAGTACTCACTCCCGCACAGCCGGTGGCATTGGCCGCCTTGGCGGACAGAGTGAAGCTGCCCACCTGGGTAGGCGTGCCCGACAACACCCCCGTGGTGGCCAGCGTGAGACCCGGGGGCAGACTGCCACTGGCCAGCGAGAAGCTGTAGGGGCTGCTGCCGCCCGACGCGGTGAAGGGTTGGCTGAAGGCTACGCCCACTGTTGCAGTATTCACGCTGGGGGCGGTGAGGGTAAGACCCGGCGTGGCCTGGAACTCATACGCCCCCATGTCGATACGGCCCCCGCTGGGGAAGATACGAGGGTTACCGGCCAGGTCGGTGGTCGGTCCATTGGCCGTAGTGTAAGTTGCGTTATCGCCCGCGTTGATGGCCGGTGCACAGGCGTTGAGCCGGGCATCGGTAGAACTCACAAACGGCGTGAAGGCCGTCGTCAGGTTGCCCGTACCTGCATTGTAGCCCGTCGCCGAGGCCTCAAACAAACTATAGCTGGTAGTGATGAAGGCCACCGGCCCATTGGTGAACGTACTTGCCCCGCCATTGCCAAATACTACGCAGTTGGTCAACACAGGGTGGCTACCGCCCTGATAGCCCACACTGCCCATTGCCCCGCCCGAAGGAGCCGAGTTGGCCAGAAACGAACAGTTGATCAGGCTGGGGTTGCTGCTGCCGCCCGCGCTCCCATCGTTGTAGAGAGCCCCACCCAGGCTGTTGGCACTATTACTCAAAAAGAGGCAGTTGATCAGGCTGGGGTTGCTACTGCCACTCGAGTAACCCGCATTGTAGAGGGCCCCGCCCCGGTCGGCGGCCGCGTTGGTCTGGAAAATGCAGTTGCGAATCAAAGGACTACAGGTGTTGCCCGTTCCATTACCATTGTTGCGCATGCCCCCACCCGCATTATCAGGTGAGGCACTGGCGCTGGCATTGCCGCCGGTGATCAGAAAGCCGTCCAAGATGGCCGAGCTGGTCAGTCCGGCGGGGTTGTTGAGGACGTGGTAGCTGTTATCGGCGTTGTTGTTTGCGGTGCCAATGTCGCCACTGAGGGTGGTGGATGAAGGGCTACTCAAGGCCCGTTGGCTCAAGGTTGTTTCGCTACCCGCAAAGCCGCCATAGAGGGCTACCCCATTCTTCATGGCAAAGCTGAGGCTGCGATTGGTGTTGGCCTGGCCGCCGGGCTTGTAGAGGCCCTGGGCCATCCAGACCTGATCGCCCGCGGCACTGGCGTTGATCATGGCCTGCAGATCCCCGCTGGCGCTGGCCCAGGCGCTGCCATTACCGGTGGCCCCCGCTTTGACGTAGCGGATAGTAGGGGTTTGGGCCAAAGCGGTGCTGATACTAACCAACAGTAGGAACGTGTAGAAAAGGCGGTAAAAAGACCAGGCCGAAAAATGAGTAAGCGGTAGGCGTGTGTTCATCGATTAGGTAAACAGATTGATGGAGACCGCCCCCGTTAGCGAACGGAGCGGACAGCCTGGAAAACCGGCGGATGGCCGGGGCGTAGCGAAGCCAAAGGCCCCCTCGATCGCCGAAGCAAGATTAAGGATTTATCCAGGGAGGGACTCGGAGATTTCACCCAAAAACTCGGACAATTGTCCCAGTCGGGGAAAAAGCGGTTATTTTTTGGACAAATTCCGCTCCTGACCGGGGGAGCGGGCGCATTTATTGGTCAAGACTTGGCCGAGGTAGCTGGGCCCAGGAAGCCCACCTGGTGTGCGAGTGGGGCCCTGCCCAAAGCTGAGTCGTGGCTGGGTAGCGGCCAGGGCTACTCCGTGCCAAGCAGGGTAGGCTGGTAATTAATTGGCGGAGGTTGGCTTATCTGTTTCAGTAAACGCCCATTCTAAGGACCGCTTAGAGGAATATTCTCTCGTCTCATTTTGGAGCCTTTGATGAGAATTTTGTTTTCGATAGCTGACTATTACATTATTGCCTGTCTCATCTAGTCAGAAGCCTTTTAAGGGATGAACTGGGTGTAAAACAGCAATAAGAGAAGCGTTGACGGCGGTTACTCTAGGGTAACAATCTGCTTTCAGGAAGTGCGCTTTGAATCAGAATAACGATGCCCACGAGTAGAGCAGCCCCACCTAAGATAGTCAACAGAATGGCCAAGACCATTTGATAGGTTGGTTTATAGGCTCTGATCTCAAGCGCGTAAGTTCGCTCTGGGTCAGAGTCCGGCATTTCGAGCTGGTAATCTCCGGGCTCAGCCCAGAAGGTGAACAATTGGAAACGTGTTTCCCCTATACCACTGACCATTACATTGGAATAGGCTTTGTGAATCAACAGGGGTTTACCAGTTGGCATGGAGGCAATGATGGGCGCGGGCATCTTCAGGGAAGCCTGTCCATAGGTTTTACGGCTCTGCCAAATGGCATACTTGCCGGCTTTAGTTACCAAAAAAGGGTTGATCGACTGAATCGGGGGCAGGTTGCCGATCAGGGAGCTACCGACCCACTTTAGCAACTGGCGAATCCCCTGTCGGAGCCCCAGGCTACCGATCAGGATCAGCAGGGTAGCTATAAACCATAAGGGGAGATGCATATAGTTTTTTCAAATATGAGCGTTATAGCAAACGCTCAGCTACTTCATAGTAACTAGGCGTTGGCTATAAATACGGGTAGTTCGGCGGAAAGGGAAATAATTCGTCACTTGGCCCTTTTAACCGGGTGAACTGCCTCAACCAAGACAAGGGGGTTATAAGGGTCAAAAAGTCATAGTTTATTAGCCTTGATAGGTGTTACTCAGATCGGCGTCTACCCCACTCCCCCCCTTCAGGGTTAGCAAAGAAAGGGGCCCATAGCTACGCAGCCGGGGCTTATGGTAACGTCGCTTTGCCAAAGTTGCGGTCCGCGAGGTTTCTTGTGCGCGATTCATTATTCGTAGCTAGTATCGGTGAAATAGATGAGCGAAGACTTAGCGAATAATCCGGTAGTGCTGCACCGACGAACCCCGCCCATAGAGCCGCAGCAGGTAGTGCCCCGCTGCCAAATTCGCCGGTAAGCCAAACTGGGCGAGCCGGCCGGGCTGCCCCACCGAGACGAGCACCTTACCGCTACTATCCAGCAGCTCGTAACGCTCATAGGACTGGGCCGGCTCCAGACTCAGCTGCCCACTGGCGGGGGCGGGGTTGGGAAACAGCACCCCCCCCGCCAGTGGGCCCTCCCCACGTATGGCGATGAGCGCACTCAGGTGCTGGGAACCGTCAAAGTCGGTTTGGCGAAGCTGGTAGTAGCTCAACCCGGCGGGGGGGGCAGCGTCCAGGTAGCTGTAGCTCAGCAAGCTACTGGCATGGCCGGCCGGGGCCAGCGAGGGCAAACTGGCGATGGCTTCCAGGCTGGTGGGCTGAGGACCCCGGAGCAGGGTGAAGCCCGCGTTGCTGGTTTCCAGACTGGTTTGCCATTCGAGCTGGTGGCCGCTGGCGGTGGCCCGTCCGTTGAAGTAGACCAGCCTAACGGGCAGGGCCGAGCGCACGGTAACCGTCGCGGATGCGACAGCTGAACAGGTGGGGCTGATACCGGTCACCGAGTAGGCGGTGGTGGTGGTGGGCGTGACGGAGATGGGGTTGGCAGTCTGGCCGGTGGACCACTCGTAGTAGCTGGCCCCCCCACCGGAGAGGGTGGCGCTTTGGCCCTGGGTGATGGTCTGGCTGGCCGGGCTGATGGTGACCGTAGGCGTGGTGGTCAGCAGCACCGTCACGGTGTCGTCATCCTGATTGGCTACCACCAGGTCGGGCCGGCCGTCCCCATTGAGGTCCCCGACAGCGACCGAGGAGGGACGTTCACCCACCCTAAAACCGGTAGGGGCAGCAAAGCGCCCCTGCCCGGTGTTCAAGAGTAAGACCACCGTATTTCTATCCGTATTGGCCGTCACCAGGTCGGGCCGGCCGTCGCCGTTGAGGTCCCCGATGGCGACCGAGTAGGGTAAACCATATATCGGATATACGAGACGGTCAGCAAATCTTCCCGACCCGTTGTCCAAGAGCACCGCCACCGCTTCCCCATCGCCCGTCACCAGGTCGGGCCGGCCGTCGCCGTTGAGGTCCCCAATGGCGACGGATAGGGATAAATTATCCACAGGATAACGGTCATAGGTACGGAAGCCTACACGCCCGGTTGTTAACCCGGTGTTCAAAAGCAACGACACTGTGAAGTTATCACGATCAGGGGTCGCCAGGTCCCACAGGCCGTCCCCGTTAAGATCCCCGGCGGCTACTGATAAGGGCATACTACTCACGCCAAAAGGGGTAGGGGCAGCGGTGAAGCTTCCCGACCCGGTGTTGCCGTTCCCGAACACCGTTTTGTCAACCCCATTGACCGTCATCAGTTCGGGCTGGCCATCGCCGTTGAGATCCCCGATGGCGACTGATAAGGGCGCATTACCCGTCCTAAAACTGGTACGGGCAGCAAAGCTTCCCGACCCGGTGTTCAAAAGCACCGACACTGTGTTGTCTAACCGATCGGCCGTCACCAGGTCAGGCCGACCATCGCCGTTGAGATCCCCGATGGCGACCGAGGAGGGCGCATTACCCACCCTAAAAGTGGTAGGGGGGCTAAAGCATTGGGACCAGCCTAAGCTGCTCACGCACAGCAGCCCCAGCAGCGCCCCTGTCACCATACGTCGGTGGCGGTAGGCGTAGAAAACCGTACCAAGTGGGGAGTGAGCTTGTATAAGATACTGCATCTATAAGGGGTAAGTGAATAAAGGATGTTAAAACCCAGGCAAGCGGAACACTGCTTGTTCGAAAAGTAGGTAAAAGTTCGCTCAACAGGGTAGCTCCCCCGTCAATATGTCAAACCGATTGCGGGGAAGCCGCTTTTATGGTTAGGGATGGATAGCGGTTCAGAAAGTCATACCTTTATGAACCTTAGTCTATTAGATAGTTAAGAGGTCAAATTGTGATAAAAATTAGGTTCAGAAAATGGATTCAGAAATTAGTCTCCCCTTCGTTTTATGACACCAACTTTTTGAGCTGTCAGTAAAAATAAATCAGTTAGTTAAGTGGCCAATAACATTCAAACGACGAAAAATGTACTTTTCCTCAGAACTACCCAAATACTGTTTGTTTCCTTTAAATCGCTTCTCCTCTCGATTCGAGTTCCTTTTTGATCTGCTTTAAACTATTCACGTTTATAAGCACAATAGGTAGTAGACCGAAGGGGACTACAACTAGAGTGCTAAATCCTTTTTTGATTGAGAGTAGGATGGCCATCACTAGAAGCACCGCGAGCATGCCAGCCAGCATACCGGTGACTAGTTTGATTGTTTTGGCTTGCTTCTGGAGCTTTTCTACGCTCATTTGGGAGAAGGGGTTCATAATAAGAAGGAGGAATAGTTGTCGGCTTAAAAATAGCGCATTTACCCGCTGAATATCAATCCATAGAAGGGTTAATTTCCACGTGTCGGAAAAATAAGCGACTGACCACTTGTGATGAGTGGCCGGGCGCTTAGGCATTAGCTTGCCGGGATAAGTAGTATATCTTAACCAAGCGTAGCGAGTTAACTAACCGTGTTTCTGCAGCTTATTTCCGCTTGGACACTTGTCAAGTTTTTTGCGTACACACGGCCCGCTAAAAGAGCACCAATAAGCAAAAAGAGGTCACCATAAAACCGCCTGTATGGGTGGCTGACCAAATGGCAAAGCCAACCAAAATACCCACAAACAACGCAAACGGAATTTTCTGGGCGGTCATCTTTTTTCTTCTGCCACCAGTTGGTCCAGTGTCATTTTCGCATACTCTTTTTTTATAACCATGCTTCTTGCTGAGTCAGGGTATTGCTTGAAATAGAGCGTAAATTAGGGGTTTCAAACCGCTGGTACTGTCGTGAAAAGCAAGTTTTGGGTTAGGATTTTTTTAATATCTTTGATTCACCCAAAGGACAACTCTGCCACGGCAGATTGATCCTGTGTAGTCCCGCTAGTCGGGACTATTTTTTTTGCACTCTGATCTGGCTTGCTAGTTAACGAAGCTTTTACTTCCGCCGGAGTCGACTGCTTTGGAACATACTTAGTTTGATGACGCCATAACGCGTAAGCTAGTAGGAGTAATTTCTTCTTAACAGCCACATAGGCTTTCATCGCTCCGGCGACCCGGTTTGGTATTGGTCTTTTGATAGACTCGTTCGTAAAGAGCTTGACAAGTTGGCTCCCCAAAGCGAACCGCATTGAAGGCGGGTAAATGCAGAATACGGCGAATACGACTATTACCCTTTTTAGATATCCGAGTTTTGCCAGAACGATTGCCCGAGCGCACGGGCGCCCCCGTGATTCTCAATCACATCATAGCCGCCCGGCGGCCCGGCCGCATAACTGACTAATTGTCGTTGGTTAGCGAAGCCGCCACGGGGCGCCCCGCTCAAACCCATTGGTTTCAGCAATCAAAACCGCCACCGATAGAAGTGCTAACCCCTTGATGGCCGTCAGGCGTTCGATCTGTTCTTTCAGAGTAGCATCCTGCTCAATGAGTTGGTGAATAGCTGTCTCCAAAGATTCTAGCTGTTGATCATAGACAGCTAGTAGTTTGGCGTTCTGTTTTGTGATAAAATCATCGCCTATCGCGCTGTAATCCAGGGCATGTTGCTGGTTACGGCACTGGGTTTTCCATCGCACCGGCGACCCGGTCCTGAAGCCGCTGATGCTGTCGGGTTAGCAAGCGTAAACTGTAGATGTTCTTGGATAAGGGCCGCTTCGGCCTTTAGATTTGAGCCGTTGTATGATTCCAAGATGAGTCGTGTAACTTGATGCCACCGCCACGGCGGACCGTTCACAAAGCGTGAGCGACCAACCCCAGCAGAGGTACCTTAACGCGTCGGCAAGGCTTACGACCTATGGACCGAACGGTCCGCCGTCGCGGTAAAGACTCTGCTGGGATATCTTAGACGTTGTCTTCAGCAGGGTGGCCTGTGCCATAGAAATGCGGGTTCGTGGCCCATGAGCAAGGTATTGAACCGGGCCGCCGGAGCGGGTGTCTATATGTTGGTCAACTCGTTTACTTTTTACCCGGTAAAGTTATGCAATTCGACCGCGCGGGCGGCCCCGTATTTCATTGGCGTGGATGTGTCCAAAGTTACTCTCGACTTTGCGGTTGCTAAAACCAATCAAGTCCTGTTTCATCAGCAGGTCAGCAATGATCAAAAAGGCATTACTGATTTCCTTAAGGCGTTACGTCAGCAAACCAAAGCAAGTATTGAACAGTGTCTATTTTGCCTGGAATTTACAGGCATCTACAATAACCCACTTCTAAAAAAACTTCATCAGCTTTCAGCTTCCATTTGGATCGAGCGAGCAGTTCACATCCGGGAAAGCATAGGATTCACGCGGGGCAAAAACGATCAAATTGATGCCAAACGGATTGCCCTATTTGCTTATAAAATCGGATCGCCGAAGCGACCGCGACGAAGCCCGTTTGTGGACCCCACCACGCCCTGTTATTGCCCAGTTAGACCGATTGACTGCTCAGCGGGCTCGCCTGGTGAAGGTGATCAAAATCTTACAGACACCACTAACCGGCTCGGAGGGCTTCATTGACAAAGCGGATCGAAAAGCCAATCAGCAGGCCTGTACGGCCTCGTTGAAATCGCTCAAGGCTGATCGCCCGGCGACCCGGCTCAAATCAGTCGATAAATCAATTGTAGAACTGGCCAGGCAAGACCCTGAACTCAATCGACTTTTCGAGCGAGTCACCGCCCGGCGGCCCGGTTCCGTAGTCGGTATTAGCCAGACCACGGCTGCTGAGATCATTGTCACGACGAACGACCGGGCCGCCGGAGCGGTTTAAAGCCATTGCTGATCCAAAAAAGTTTGCCTGCTATGCTGGAGTAGTTCCCTTCGAACGGAGTTCAGGTCAGCGTAGAGGCCGTCCTCAGGTGAGTCATCGAGCCAATAAAAAAGCGGCCACCGCGTGGTCAAATCGCTACTTCACATGGGGGCCATGTCAGCGGTTCAGCATTGTGCGCAACTCAAAGCCTACTACGACCGAAAAGTGGGTGAAGGCAAGAACAAAATGTTAGTACTTAATAACGTCCGGAACAAGATTGTCCTGCGTATTTTCGCATGCGTTCGGGAAGACCGAAATTATGACGAAAAGTATGTGCATTCACTTGTTTAGATCATAGAAATCGGTCCGATTCCACAGAGTAAGTTGTTGTTCCAGACCCATTCGAGCCAACCCTTGGGCATCAATTTTATCATTCTTGGATCGCTCCGGCGCCCCGGTTATAGCCTAAGCTTTTCAGGTAATGTTTCGCCTTGTTAGGCAATAGAATACAGACCGACTGATCCGTTTGATAGAGGTACCAGGCTACAGCTTCATGGTAAACGCCTGTCGACTCCATCACATAGCGGAGTGGCAAGCCGTCCGCTTTTTTACAATGCTTATTAACCCAGTGCTCTAACTGAACAAAAGTAGCCGGTTTGTTGGCCACTTTAGTCGACCCTTTGACGACGACTAGGCCGTCAGTGTCGATTACCGACAGGCAGACTTGAAGCGACTCTTTACTGATCCGGGCCGCCCTTTAGGTTTGAGGGCCGGTAAGATTTCAAGATTTAGTAGCTTATCAGCAGTCAACCAGAATGGGAT